>CAWJXV010000008.1:0-279360 GCA_963846915.1 uncultured Actinomycetes bacterium
CTCGAAGACGCCTCCGTCGATCAGTGCCAGCGTCCCCTCGGACACGTGCGCGGAGAGCGCGGCCCGCAGCGCGGCCCGCTTTTCCTTGCGGTTGACCTTGAACGCGAAGCTCCGCATCGTCGGCGGGAAGGCGAGGCCGCCGCCCGTCCAGTGCGGTGCGCGGGTCGTGCCGATGCGCGCCCGGCCGGTGCCCTTCTGACGCCACGGCTTTGCGCGTCCGCCCGAGACCTGGCCACGGCTCTTGGCCCCGCGAGTGCCGGCGCGCGCGGCGTTCAACTCGGCGCGCACGGCCTCGTGGACGAGGTGGGGCTTGATCTCGGCGCCGAAGACGGCGTCGTCCAGCGTCACCTGCTTCGTCTCCTTGCCCGCGGCGTCGAGGAGCGGGGCCGTCTTAGCGCCCGGCATGCGCCTTCTCCTCCCTGACCTCGACGATGGCGTTCTTCGGACCCGGGACGGCGCCCTTGACGAGCAGCAGCCCGTTCTCGGGGTCGACCTCGTGCACGACGAGCCCGACCTGAGTAACGCGCTTGCCGCCGAGCCGGCCGGCCATCTTCATGCCCTTGAAGACGCGGGACGGGGTCGCCGAAGCACCGATCGAGCCCGGCTTGCGGATGTTGTGAGAGCCGTGCGTCTTCGGCCCGCGATGGAAGCGGTGCCGCTTGATCGTGCCGGCGAACCCCTTGCCAATCGAGATGCCTGCGACCTTGATCGTGTCGCCGGGCTCGAACGCCTCGACGGTGACGGTCTCGCCGACGGTCAGCTCGGACCCGCCGCGGAACTCGACCAGGCGCCGGTGCGGATCGACCCCGCCCTTCCGCAGGTGCCCGACCTCGCCCTTCGAGAGCTTCCGCTCGGCGACGGCGTCGAAGGCGAGCTGCACGGCGTCGTAGCCGTCCGTCGCCACCGTCTTGACCTGGACCACGGGGCAGGGACCGGCCGCGATCACCGTCACGGGCGTCACGACGCCGGTCTCCCTGTCGAACACCTGGGTCATGCCCAGCTTTCTCCCCACGATCCCCTTCATCTCTCCCCTACAGCTTGATCTCGATGTCGACTCCGGCAGGGAGGTCGAGGCGCATCAGCGAGTCCACCGTCTTCGGCGTCGGGCTGTGGATGTCGATCAGCCGCTTGTGCGTGCGCACCTCGAAGTGCTCGCGCGAGTCCTTGTCCTTGAACGGGCTTCGGATCACGCAGTAGACGTTCTTCTCGGTGGGCAGGGGCACGGGACCGGTGATCGTCGCGCCGGTGCGCTGCGCCGTCTCGACGATGTCGCGCGCCGACTTGTCGACCTGGTGATGGTCGTAGCCCTTGAGCCTGATACGGATTTTCTGTTGCGCCAAGACCTGTCTGCCTTCCTACTCGTTTGAGCCTTGCTACGCGATGACTTCCGTGACGACGCCGGCCCCGACCGTGCGACCACCCTCGCGGATCGCGAAGCGGAGGCCCTGATCCATGGCAATCGGCTGGATCATCTCGATCTCCATGTTCGTGTTGTCGCCCGGCATGACCATCTCCTGGCCCTCCGGGAGCTTGATCGAGCCGGTGACGTCGGTCGTCCTGAAGTAGAACTGCGGCCGGTAGCCGTTGAAGAACGGCGTGTGGCGTCCGCCCTCGTCCTTCGAAAGGACGTACACCTCGGCCTTGAAGTGCGTGTGCGGCGTGATCGAGCCCGGCTTCGCCAGCACCTGACCACGCTCGACCTCCTCCCGCTTGACGCCGCGGAGCAGCGCGCCCGCGTTGTCGCCGGCCTGCGCGAAGTCGAGGATCTTGTTGAACATCTCGAGCCCGGTCACGACGGTCTTCTCGGTCTTCTCGTGGATGCCCACGATCTCGACCTCGTCGCTCGACTTGATCTGGCCCTGCTCGATGCGGCCGGTGACGACGGTGCCGCGGCCCGTGATCGTGAACACGTCCTCGATCGGCATCAGGAACGGCTTGTCGACATCGCGCGTCGGCTCCGGGATGTAGGAGTCGACGGCCTCCATCAGCTCGAGGATCTTCGGCGTCCACTCGGGATCGCCCTCGAGCGCCTTCAGCGCGGAGACCTGCACGACCGGGATGTCGTCGCCCGGGAACTCGTACTTGGAGAGGAGCTCGCGCACCTCCAGCTCGACGAGCTCGAGCAGCTCGGGGTCGTCGACCATGTCGACCTTGTTCAGCGCGACGACGATGTACGGCACCTCGACCTGGCGGGCCAGGAGGATGTGCTCCCGCGTCTGCGGCATCGGGCCGTCGGCGGCCGATACGACGAGGATCGCGCCGTCCATCTGGGCGGCGCCCGTGATCATGTTCTTGATGTAGTCGGCGTGCCCCGGGCAGTCGACGTGGGCGTAGTGGCGGTTCTCCGTCTCGTACTCGACGTGCGCGGTGTTGATGGTGATGCCGCGCTGGCGCTCCTCGGGAGCGTTGTCGATCGACGCGAAGTCTCGCGCGACGGTGTTCCCGCCCTGCTCGGCGAGCACCTTCGTGATCGCTGCCGTCAGAGTCGTCTTGCCGTGGTCGATGTGACCGATGGTGCCGACGTTGAGATGCGGCTTGGTGCGCTCGAACTTCTGCTTGGCCATTCCCTCTTTCTCCTTGTTAGCCCTGGGCGTCGACGATGTCGCCCGCGATCGACTGAGGCACTTCCTCGTAGCGATCGAATTGCATGGTGAACGTGGCACGCCCCTGCGTCGTCGAGCGCAGATCGGTGGCGTAGCCGAACATGGCGGCGAGCGGGACGCGCGCCGCGATGACCTGGGCGTTACCGCGGGGCTCGAGCCCGAGAACCTGCCCGCGGCGTGAGTTGAGATCCCCCATCACGTCGCCGAGGTACTCCTCGGGAGTCACGACCTCGACGGACATGACCGGCTCGAGCAGCTTCGGCTTCGCGCGCTTCATGGCCTCCTTGAAGGCCATCGAGCCGGCGACCTTGAACGCCATCTCGCTCGAGTCGACGTCGTGGTACGAGCCCTCGACGAGAGTCACTCGCACGTCGACGACGGGATAGCCCGCGAGGATCCCGGACTCCATCGCCTCCTGGATGCCGAGGTCGACCGCCGGGATGTACTCCCGCGGGATCTTGCCGCCGACGACCTTGTCGATGAACTCATAGCCGTCGCCGGGTCCAGCCGGCTCGAGGTCGATCACGGCATGGCCGTACTGGCCGCGGCCGCCGGTCTGCCGAACGAACCTGCCCTCGATCTTCTGGACTGCCTTGCCGGCCGTCTCGCGATAGGCGACCTGCGGCCGGCCGACGTTCGCGTCGACCGAGAACTCGCGCATCAGGCGGTCGACGATGATCTCGAGGTGCAGCTCGCCCATGCCGGAGATGAGCGTCTGCCCGGTCTCCTCGTCCGTCCTCACGCGGAAGGTGGGATCCTCCTCGGCGAGCCGCTGCAGCCCGGTGCCGAGCTTGTCCTGGTCGGACTTCGTCTTCGGCTCGATCGCGACCGAGATCACCGGCTCCGGGAACTGCATCGACTCGAGCCTGATCGGAGCCGTGTCGATGGCGAGCGTGTCGCCGGTCGTCGTGTTCTTGAAGCCGACGACGGCTGCGATCTCGCCGGCGGCGATCTCCGTGCGCTCCTCGCGGTGGTTCGCGTGCATCTGCAGGATGCGCCCGGCGCGCTCGGTCTTGCCCGTCGTCGTGTTGAGGATGCGGTCACCCGACTGGAGCTGGCCCGAGTAGACGCGGACATAGGTCAGCTTGCCGACGTACGGGTCGGACATGACCTTGAACGCGAGTGCCGCGAACGGCTCCTCGACGGAGGCGCGCCGTGAAAGCTCGTTCTCCGTGCGCGGGTCGATGCCGTGCACCGGCGGCACGTCGAGCGGGCTCGGCAGGTAGTCGACGACAGCGTCGAGCAGCGGCTGGACGCCCTTGTTCTTGAACGCCGTGCCGCAGAGCACCGGGACGACGCTCATGTCGAGCGTGGCCTTGCGCAGCGCGCGGCGAAGCATGTCGGGCGTAACCGAGCTCTCGTCGAGGAGGTAGGCCTCCATCAGCTCGTCGTCGTGGTCGGCGACCGCGTCGATCAGCTGGTGGTGGTACTCCTCGGCCTGCTCGACGAGTTCGGCAGGGATGTCGATCGACTCGGCGTTCATGCCCAGCTCGTCCGACCAGACGAGGCCACGCAGCTCGACGAGGTCGATGACACCGCGGAACTCGTCCTCGCGCCCGAGTGGGAGCTGCACCGGCACCGCTCGCGCGCCCAGACGGTCGATCATCGACTGCACCGACGCGAAGAAGTCTGCGCCGACGCGGTCCATCTTGTTCATGAACGCGATCCGCGGCACCCCGTAGTGGTCGGCCTGGCGCCAGACGGTCTCGGACTGCGGCTCGACGCCTGCGACCGAGTCGAACACGGCGATCGCGCCGTCGAGGACACGCAGCGACCGCTCCACCTCGACCGTAAAGTCCACGTGCCCGGGCGTATCGATGATGTTGATGCGAACATCGCGCCAGAACGCCGTCGTGGCAGCGGATGTGATCGTGATGCCGCGCTCCTGCTCCTGCACCATCCAGTCCATGACGGCGGCGCCCTCGTGGACCTCGCCCATCTTGTACGTGCGGCCGGTGTAGTAGAGGATCCGCTCGGTCGTCGTGGTCTTGCCCGCGTCGATGTGGGCCATGATCCCGATGTTCCGGACGCGATCGAGCGCGACTTCGGTCCTTGTCGTCTGCGTCGCCACTGCTACCACCTGTAGTGCGCGAATGCCTTGTTTGCCTGGGCCATGCGGTACATGTCGTCCTTCTTCTTGAACGAGCCGCCCTGCTGCTCGAGCGCGTCGATGATCTCGCCGGCGAGCTTCTCGTCCATGTGCTTCTCGCGCCGCTCGCGCGAGTACGTGACGAGCCAGCGCACGGCGAGCGTGCGCCCGCGGCGCTGCGGCACCTCGACGGGCACCTGGTAGTTCGCTCCGCCGACGCGGCGGCTCTTGACCTCGAGGACGGGCGTGACAGTCTTGATCGCCTGCTCGAGCACCTCGACGGGCGAGCGGCCGGTCTTCTCACCGACACGGTCGAGCGCCTTGTAGACGACGCGCTCGGCGGTCGACTTCTTGCCGTCGGTCATCAGGCGGTTCACGACCTGCGAGACGAGGCGCGAGTTGTAGACGGGATCCGGATCGAGCGTCCGGACGGGGGCTCCTGCTCTCCGTGGCACGCTAGCTCCTCTTCGCGCCGTACTTGGAGCGGCCCTGCCGGCGATCCTGGACGGCCGACGCGTCGAGCGCGGCGCGGATCACCTTGTAGCGGAAGCCTGGAAGGTCCTTCACGCGCCCACCGCGGATCAGCACGACGGAGTGCTCCTGGAGGTTGTGCCCCTCACCTGGAATGTAGGCGCCCACTTCCATGCTGTTCGTCAGACGGACGCGCGCGACCTTGCGCAGCGCCGAGTTCGGCTTCTTGGGCGTCGTCGTGTAGACGCGCGTGCAGACGCCGCGCTTCTGCGGAGCACCGCGGAGCGCAGGCGTCTTGACCTTCGCCTTCTTCGAGACGCGGCCCTTGCGCACGAGTTGATTGACGGTAGGCATGGTGAGTCGTTCAGTCTCCTTACGCACAACAAGAGTCGGCAGGGCGGAACCCCGCCAACCCCAGGACTCTGCATGGTAGCGAAACCGCGTCTGCAGCCGCAAACGATCCCTTAGGGCGCCTCCGGCGCGACCCTTGGGCGCGAACGCCTTGGCGCACCTTGCGCGACGCCTTGGCGCACCTCTGGCGAGATGTGGATCGCGCCTATGGAAACGTCGCCGTTTCCCTACTACAGTGAGTCGGGCCCCCATCCTCGCGGGCGGCCACGAGAGAAACGGGGTGTGATGGGGCTGCGGCTGGCCTTTTCGACGTGGGAGACGGTCGGGATCGCGGTGGGTCTCGCGATCGGCGCCAGCCTGCTCTCGATCGGGATCGCCGTCCTCGTCATGCGTCGTTACCGCAACCGGCGCGGAAGCCCCGAAGAGCGCGTGTCTGCCCTCGTCCGCGAGCTCGACCTGCGCATGCGACAGCTGGGCGAGGACCTCTCCGACGAGTTGGAGCGCACGAAAGAGGAGAGCCGCCGCTCGCGCTACCTCGGCGAGCTGGCGTGGACGATCGAGCTCGAGGAGGTGATGCGGCGGACGCTCGACGCCGCCGCCGGGCTCGAGGGAGTGGAAGCGGCGCTCGTGACCGCGCTCGACGAGACCGGACAGCCGATGACGAAGGGCTCGGGGCTTTCGGACGAGGAGCTGGCGCAGCTCGAGCTCGACCAGCGCACGGGAAGCGGGCGCGTGCAGTCGCTGACGATCTCCTACGCGACGCCGCCGGGGTCGGCCGCCGGCGACCCGCAGCCCGTCGCGCTCAGCCTGCAGGTGCCAATCGTGGCCCGCACGCACACGATCGGCATCGTCAGCGTCTTCTCGCGTGACGAGTTCAGGCCCTTCCCCGACGAGACGGTGAGCGCCCTCGAGGACATCGCCGCCCGCGCCGGTCCTGCGCTCGACAACGCGCGGCGCTACCTCGAGGCGCGGCGGCTTGCCGACCTCGACGCCCGGACGGGCCTGCACAACGCGCGCTACTTCGAAGAGACGCTCCAGCGCGAGGTCGCCCGCGCGCGCCGCTACAACCGCCGCCTCGCGCTCGTGATGTTCGACCTCGACGACTTCAAGCGGATCAACGACCGCTTCAATCACCTCGTCGGGAACGCCGCGCTCGCCGCAGTCGCCGACCGGCTCCGCGAGGTGCTGCGAGGGGCCGACGTCGCCGCGCGCTACGGCGGCGACGAGTTCACGGTCGTGCTCCCCGAGGCCGGGCTCGAAGAGGCAAAGAGGTTCTACGGGCGGCTGCGCGAGCACGTCTCGCAGAAGGCGCTCGAGCCGGTCGGCCGGATCAGCCTGTCGTGCGGGATCGGCGAGCTGGAAGGCCAGGAGAGCTGGGACACGTTCCTGATGCGGATCGACGACGCGCTGTACCGGGCGAAGTGGGCGGGCAAGGATCAGGTCGCGGAGGCGGTCAGCGCCGCGCGGCTCCTCTCGGGCGGCGACCTCAACTCCGCCGTCTCGGACATCGACCCGCCCACGAATGGCACGCAGTAACGCGAAGGGGGCCCGCAGGCCCCCTTCGCGAACCGTTGCGTGCCGTTGCTACTCGCCGTCGAGCGGCGCGTCGACCTCCGGCACTTCTCCGGCCTCGCCGGCCGCGTGGGAGCTCGTCCCGTCCCCGCCCGTCTTGCCGCCGAAGTCGATTCCGAGCGAGCCGAGATCGATGCCGGCCGCGCCGTCGCCGATCTCCTCGAGAGCCGCCAGCACTGCCTCGCGCTGGTAGGCCTCCTTCGGGACCGAGTCGGACGGGCCGATGTCGATCGTCCGGTAGCGCTTGAGACCGGTCGCCGCCGGGATCAGCTTGCCGATGATCACGTTCTCCTTCAGACCGAGCAGCCGGTCGATCTTGCCCTCGATCGAAGCGTCCGTGAGCACCTTCGTCGTCTCCTGGAACGACGCCGCCGAGAGGAAGGACTCGGTGGCGAGCGACGCCTTCGTGATCCCGAGGATGAGCGGCTCGTACGTCGCCTGGTCGCCCTTCTCCTTCTTCACCCGGGCGTTCTCGCGCTCGAGCGCGACCCTGTCGACCATCTGGCCGGGCAGGAAGTCGGTCGTGCCCGAGTTCTCGATCCGGACCTTCTTCAGCATCTGACGCACGATCAGCTCGATGTGCTTGTCGTGGATGTCCACGCCCTGCGACTTGTAGACCTTGTGGACCTCCCCGACGAGGTAGAGCTCCGTCGGCGTCGAGCCGCGTGACGACCTCGCGTGCAGCTCGAGCAGCTCGGTCGGGTTGAGCGAGCCCTCGTCGATCGGATCGCCCGGCTCCACGCGCTGGCCCTGCGCAACGAGCAGTCGTGTGCGCCGCGGGAGCTGGTACTCGATCGGCTCGGGAGCCTCCTCGGCCTTCGGGTCCGCGTCCGGATGGACGAGGACGCGTGGGCCGCGGTCGGTCTGCTCGATCTGGACGGCGCCGGCGACCTCCGAGAGGCGCGCGGCACCCTTCGGGTTCCGCGCCTCGAAGATCTCGACGACGCGCGGGAGGCCGTGCGTGATGTCCGCGCCGGCGACACCGCCGGTGTGAAACGTCCGCATGGTCAGCTGCGTGCCCGGCTCGCCGATCGACTGCGCGGCGATGATCCCGATCGCGTCGCCGATCTCGCACATCTCGCCGGTGGCGAGGAACGTGCCGTAACAGGCGCGACAGAGACCGACCTCGGCACGGCACTTGAGCACCGAACGTACGGCGAGCGTCGTCTCGGCCGCAGCATCGCCGAGCTCCTCGGCGACCATCCGCAGGCCTCCGACGGTCAGCTCCTCGCCCTTCGAGGCGAGCTTCGTCTTGCCCGGCTTGCCGGTGGGCAGCGGCTTGAAGACGTCCTGCGCGAGGACCCGGCCGGCGGCGCTGCGGTTCAGGCCGTCCGGCAGGAAGATCGGCAGCTCGATGTGGTCGTCGGTGCCGCAGTCGAGCTCACGAACGATGACGTCCTGCGCGACGTCGACGAGACGGCGCGTCAGGTAGCCCGAGTCGGCAGTGCGCAGCGCGGTGTCGGCGAGGCCCTTGCGGGCACCGTGGGTCGAGATGAAGTACTCGAGCACCGACAGGCCCTCCATGAAGTTGGCCTTGATCGGGCGCTCGATGATCTCGCCCTTCGGATTCGCCATCAGGCCGCGCATGCCGGCGAGCTGGCGGATCTGCTTGAACGATCCGCGCGCCCCCGAGTTGGCCATCATGAACACCGGATTGAGCTCGAAGAGCGTCGCCTCCATCGCGTCGGCGACGGTGTCGGTCGCCTCCGTCCAGATGTTGACGATCGACTCGTGCCGCTCCGACTCGGTGATCAGGCCACGCTCGTACTGGCCCTCGACCTCGGCGACCCGCTCCTCGTAGCCGCTCAGGATCTCGTCCTTGTTGGACGGGATGACGATGTCGTTCTTCGAGATCGTGATCCCGGCCTGGGTGGCGTACTTGAAGCCGAGCCGCTTGATCGTGTCGAGCACGGCCGCGATCGTGGCGGCACCGAACTCGTTGACGAGCTCGGAGATGAACTCGCTCGACTCCTTCTTGGCCATCGTCCGGTTGATGAACGGCACGTCCTGAACCGTCTCGGCGCCGATCAGCTCATTGACCGCGCGCGCGATCTCCTCGTTGAAGATCACGCGACCCGGCGTCGTGATGATCAGCTCGTCGCCACGCCGGTACTCGACCGTGTCCTGAAGATGGACCTGCTCGGCCTCGAGGGCGAGCTCGACCTCCTCCTCGGAGGCGAACCGCTTGGGGCGAGGCTTGAGCTTCGTGGGGTCGATCGAGGCCATGTCGCCTGCGGGCGAGTACGTGAGGAAGTAGAGCCCGAGCACCATGTCCTGCGACGGGGTTGCGAGCGGGCGCCCGTCCGCCGGCGACAGGATGTTGTTCGAGGACAGCATCAGGATTCGCGCCTCGGCCTGCGCCTCGGCGGACAGCGGCACGTGCACCGCCATCTGGTCGCCGTCGAAGTCGGCGTTGAACGCGTGGCAGACGAGTGGGTGCACCTGGATCGCCTTGCCCTCGACCAGCACCGGCTCGAAGGCCTGGATGCCGAGACGGTGGAGCGTCGGGGCCCGGTTCAGCAGCACAGGATGCTCGGCGATCACCTCCTCGAGGATGTCCCAGACCTCGGGCTCCATCGAGTCGACGTACTTCTTCGCCGCCTTGATGTTCTGGACGATCTTGCGCTCGACGAGCCGGCTCATGATGAACGGCTTGAACAGCTCGAGCGCCATCAGCTTCGGCAGGCCGCACTGGTGCAGCCGCAGATTCGGTCCGGCCACGATCACGGAGCGGCCCGAGTAGTCCACGCGCTTGCCGAGCAGGTTCTGGCGGAACCGGCCCTGCTTGCCCTTGAGCATGTCGGACAGCGACTTCAGCGGCCGGTTGCCCGGGCCGGTGACCGCGCGGCCGCGGCGGCCGTTGTCGAACAGCGCGTCGACGGCCTCCTGCAGCATCCGCTTCTCGTTGTTGACGATGATCTCCGGCGCGCCCAGGTCGAGCAGCCGCTTCAGGCGGTTGTTCCTGTTGATCACGCGGCGGTAGAGGTCGTTGAGGTCGCTCGTCGCGAAGCGGCCGCCGTCGAGCTGGACCATCGGGCGCAGTTCCGGCGGGATCACGGGGACGGCCTCGAGCACCATCCACTCGGGCTTGTTCTCCGACTTGATGAACGCGTTGACGACCTTGAGCCGCTTGATCGCCCGGGCCTGCTTCTGCCCCTTCGACGTCGCGATCGTCTCGCGGAGCGATGCGGCCTCGGCGTTCAGGTCGAGGTCGCGCAGCAGGTCGCGGATCGCTTCCGCGCCCATACCGCCCCGGAAGTAGACGCCGAAGCCGTACGGCGAGCCGAAGCGGTCCTTCATCTCGCGGAAGATCTGCTCGTCGTTGACGACCATCTTCGGGTCGAGGTCCTTGAACAGGAGCCAGGTCTGCTCGAGCCGGTTGCGGGCTTCGACGGCCGCCTCGCGGGCGTCCTCGCGCCGCTGCTCGATGTCCTGGTACATCTCGCGCGCCTTCATCAGCCAGGCGATGACGGCGTCGAGATCCTCCTTCTGGATCCGACCGTCGGTGCGCAGGCAGAGGTCGTTCGCGAGCTCGCGGACCTCGTCGTCGCTCTGGCCCTCGAGCTGGCCGACGAGCTCGGCGAGCAGGCCGTTGCCGAGCCCGCGAGTCGTCTCGAGGCGCTTCTGGTCGACGCCGGCGACGATCGCGGCGTCCTCCTCGTTCAACTCGGCCCCCTGGAGCAGCCCGTCGAGGACGCGGTTCAGATGCTTCGTGATCGCGCCCTTCTTCGAGCCGGTGGCCTTGCCGAGCTCCTTGCGGAGCGGGGCGAGGGCGTCTCGGATCTCGATCGAGGTCTGGGCGACGGCCTCGAGCTCGCGCGGAGTGAGCCGACGGTCGTCGCGGATCGCGGTGTTCCGGACGAGCTCTCTGATCTTCTTCGAGTCCTCGGTCGAGACCTTCGGGGCCAGCTCGGCGAACATGCCGCCGACCAGGTCGCGGGCATCGGCGAGAGGCGGCATGATCTGCTCCTCCGCCCAGTTGTTCAGCCCGCGGGCCCAGAACTCGTCGTCCTCGTCGAAGTTCTTCTCCTTGCCCTTCGCCAGGTAGTCGCGTCGGCGGCCGAGCCGATCCTCGAGCGTGGCGAGCTGCTCGTCGCGGTCGACCGTCGTCTGCTCGTACTCGGCGCGGACCTTGTCCTCGAGGTCGGCGAGATCCTTCTGCCGAGCCTCCTTGTCCACGTAGGTGACGATCGAGGCGGCGAAATAGAGCACCTTTTCGAGCTCGCGCGGAGCGATGTCGAGCAGATAGCCGATCCGGCTCGGGACCCCCTTGAAGAACCAGATGTGGGAGACGGGAGCTGCGAGGTCGATGTGGCCCATGCGCTCGCGGCGCACCTTCTGCCGCGTCACCTCGACGCCGCACCGCTCGCAGATGATGCCCTTGTAGCGGACGCGCTTGTACTTGCCGCAGTAGCACTCCCAGTCCTTCGTCGGACCGAAGATGCGCTCGCAGAAGAGCCCGTCACGCTCGGGCTTGAGCGTCCGGTAGTTGATCGTCTCCGGCTTCGTCACCTCGCCGTGCGACCAGTCGCGGATCTGCTTTGCCGACGCGAGGCCGATGCGGATCGCGTCGAACTCGTTGATGTCGATCTGTGTCACGTAAGTCGCGCCCTCTTTCTTCCGTCAGTCGTCACTTGGTTCACAGCTAGCCGAGCGTTCACGGCTAGCCGAGCGTTCACAGCTGGTCGAGCCGTCACTCCTCGCTGTCCACGTCGGCCAGATCGAGCTCCAGCGGCTCGGCCTCTCCCTCTTCCTCCGGCTCCTCCGAGTCGGCGGGGACCTCGACGTCGAGCTCGCTCAGCACCTCGTCGGCGGGGAGCGAGAGCTCGCCGGTCTCGTCGGCGCGCTCGGCTCCTTCCTCGACCTCCTCGGCGGTCGGCTCGCGGGCCGCCGCCCGGAGCGAGCCGGGCGACAGGTCGATGCCGAGCTCCTCGGCCGCACGAAGCAGTTCGTCCTCCTCCTCGCGCACCTCGACCTCATGGCCCTCCTCGCTCTGGACGTGGACGTCCAGCGAGAGGGACTGCATCTCCTTGAGCAGCACCTTGAAGGACTCGGGGATCGACGGCTCGGCGATGTTCTCGCCCTTGACGATCGCCTCGTATGCCTTGACCCGCCCGACCGTGTCGTCGGACTTGATCGTCAGCATCTCCTGAAGGGTGTACGCGGCGCCGTAGGCCTCGAGCGCCCACACCTCCATCTCGCCGAAGCGCTGTCCGCCGAACTGCGCCTTGCCGCCCAGCGGCTGCTGGGTCACGAGCGAGTACGGGCCGGTCGAGCGCGCGTGGATCTTGTCGTCGACCAGGTGGAGCAGCTTGAGGATGTACATGTAGCCGACGGTGACCTTCTGCTCGAAGGGCTGGCCGGTGCGGCCGTCGAAGAGCCGCACCTTGCCGGAGCAGCGCCGCCCCGGCGGCCGGGACTCGTCGACGTTCATCTTGATCGGCGACTCGGCGTTCTGCTTCGTCCACTCGATCAACGCGCCGTCGACGTCCTCGGGCGTGGCGCCGTCGAACACCGCGGTCGCGACCGGCGTCGGCCCGTCCGCCTTGGCGCCGTCCTCCCCGAACACGCCGTGGAAGGCGGCCCAGCCGAGGTGCGTCTCGAGGATCTGGCCGATGTTCATCCGGCTCGGGACGCCGAGCGGGTTGAGCACGACGTCGACGTGCGTGCCGTCCTCGAGGAACGGCATGTCCTCCGTAGGCACGATCTTCGAGATCACGCCCTTGTTGCCGTGCCGGCCGGCGAGCTTGTCGCCCTCGGCGATCTTGCGCTTCTTCGCCACGTAGACGCGGACGAGCTCGTTCACGCCCGGCGGCAGGTCGTCGCCCGCGTCGCGGGAGAACGTCTTGACGTCGATCACCTTGCCGCCCTCGCCGTGTGGGACCTTGAGGGACGTGTCGCGGACCTCGCGTGCCTTCTCCTTGAAGATCGCGCGGATGAGCTTCTCCTCGGCGGTCAGCTCGGTCTCGCCCTTCGGCGTCACCTTGCCGACCAGCAAATCGCCGGAGCCGACCTCGGCGCCGATGCGGACGACGCCGCGCTCGTCGAGGTCCTTCAGCGACTCCTCGGACCGGTTCGGGATGTCACGAGTGATCTCCTCGTCGCCCAGCTTCGTCGAGCGCGCGTCGATCTCGTACTCGTGGATGTGGATCGAGGACAGCATGTCCTCCTTGACGAGCCGCTCCGAGATGACGATGGCGTCCTCGAAGTTGTAGCCCTCCCACGGCATGAAGGCGACCAGCATGTTCTTGCCGAGCGCCAGCTCGCCGTGGTGCGTCGAGGAGCCGTCCGCAAGGACGTCGCCCTCCTTGACCTTGTCGCCGAGCTTCACGACCGGCCGCTGGTGGATCAGCGTGCCCTGGTTCGAGCGCATGAACTTCACGAGCTCGTACGAGTCGCGGTCGCCCTCGCGGCCCTCGACCACGATCCGCTCCGCGTCCACGTCGGCGACGGTGCCCGACCGGCTCGCGATCACGACGTCGCCCGTGTCGATCGCGGCCCGATACTCGAGGCCGGTTCCGACGAGCGGCGGATCCGTGATCAGGAGCGGCACGGCCTGCCGCTGCATGTTCGAGCCCATCAGCGCACGGTTCGCGTCGTTGTGCTCGAGGAACGGGATCAGCGCGGTCGCGACCGAGACGATCTGCGCCGGGGAGACGTCCATGAACTCGACCTGCCGCGCGTCGACCATGACCGCCTCGCCGTCCTTCGAGCGGCACAGGACCTGCCCGTGGATGAACTTGCCGGTCTTGTGGTCGAAGCGCTCGGAGGCCTGCGCGATCGTGTACTGCGTCTCCTCCGCCGCGTCCAGGTAGATGATCTCGTCCGACACCTTGCCGCCTGCGACCTTCCGGTACGGCGTCTGGATGAAGCCGAACTCGGACACGGTCGCGTACGACGCCAGCGAGCCGATCAGACCGATGTTCGGGCCTTCCGGGGTCTCGATCGGACACATGCGCCCGTAGTGCGTCACGTGGACGTCGCGCACCTCGATCGGCGCGCGCTCGCGGGTGAGGCCGCCGGCACCGAGCGCAGACAGGCGGCGCCGATGCGTCAGTCCCGCCAGCGAGTTCGTCTGGTCCATGAACTGGGACAGCTGCGAGGAGCCGAAGAACTCCTTCAACGCCGCCACGACCGGGCGGATGTTGATGATCGTCTGCGGTGTGATCGCATCGACGTCCTCGGTCGTCATTCGCTCGCGGACGACGCGCTCCATGCGGTAGAGACCGACGCGGAACGCCTCCTGGATCAGCTCGCCGACCGTGCGCAGCCGCCGGTTGCCGAAGTCCTCGTACTCGTCGAGCTCGGTCCGGATCGGATCTCGCGACAGCGAGATCGCGTCGGCCGCGAAGTCCTTGGACTCGGGATCGACGCCGAGGTTCGTCGGGAGCGCGATCAGGCGCTTGACGAGGGCGAGGATGTCCTCGGTCGTGAGGACGCGCGTGTCGTCGGGGACGTTGACGCCGAGGCGCTGGTTCAGCTTGTAGCGGCCGACCTTGGTCAGGTCGTAGCGCTTCGGGTCGAAGAACAGGGAGCGGAGCAGGTTACGGGCGTTGTCGAGCGTGGGAGGCTCGCCCGGGCGCTGCTTCTTGAACACCTCGATCAGGGCCTCCTCCTCGCGGGTGGAGGGATCCTTCTCGAGCGTGTTGACGATGAAGAACGAGTTGTCGAACAGGGCGAGGATCGCCTCGTTCGAGGACGTGTCGAGCTGGAAGCCGGTGGACGGATCCTCTGCCGGCAGCGCCCGCAGGAGCGTCGTGATCGGGAGCTTGCGCTTGCGGTCGATGCGGGCGTAGACGACGCCCTTCTTGTCGATCTCGAGCTCGAGCCACGAGCCGCGAGACGGCATCAGGTTGGCGGTGAAGACCTGCTTCGTCGGGTCCTTCGGCTCCATCAGGTAGGCGCCCGGCGAGCGAACGAGCTGTGTGACGATCACACGCTCGGTCCCGTTGATGATGAACGTGCCCTGGTCGGTCATCATGGGGAAGTCGCCCATGAAGACCCGCTGTTCACGGATCTCGCCCGTGTCCTTGTTGACGAAGCGGACCGTCATCGAGAGCGGGACCTGATAGGTCAGGTCCTTCTCCCGGCATTCCTTGATCGAAAACTGCGGCTGGCCGAACTCGTAGTCACCGAACTCCACGGCGAGCGTGCCCGTGTAGTCCTCGATCGGCGAGATGTCGTCGATCGTCTCCCGGAGGCCTTCCTCGAGGAACCAGTCGAACGAGGCCTTCTGGATGTCGATGAGGTTCGGTAGATCGAGTACGTGCTTGAGCCGCGAGAAACCCTGGCGCGCGCGAGGCGCAGCAACCCTGCTGGTCAAATGAAACAGCCTCCGTTACGAAAGGTGGTGGAGATGGCAGGCGAAACGGCCGGAGGTCGGCGCAACCCCACAGACTAGCGGAAGCGCCCTGGGCTACGCAAGAAAACGCCTGGATCCGGCTTTTTCTTCCCGGCTCCGGTCCCGGAGGGACAGTGTAGCTGACGAAAAAGGGGCCGTTCGGCCCCTCGTTCGCGTTTCTCCGGTCTCGTGCTCGGGCTACTTGAGCTCGACGCTCGCGCCTGCCTCCTCGAGCTGGGCCTTGATCGAGTCGGCCTCCTCCTTCGCCGCGCCCTCCTTCACCGCGTTCGGCGCGCTGTCGACGAGGTCCTTGGCCTCCTTGAGGCCGAGGCCGGTGACCGCGCGGACGACCTTGATCACCTGGATCTTCTTGTCGCCGGCGCCGGTCAGCACGACGTCGAAGGCGGTCTGCTCCTCGGCAGCGGCACCGTCGCCGCCGGCGGCGGCCGCACCGGGCGCCGCGGCGACGGCCACTGGCGCTGCGGCGGTGATGCCCCACTCGTCCTCGATCTTCTTCTTCAGCTCGACCAGTTCGAGCACGGACATCTTCCCGAGCTCGTCGAACACCTTGTCAACGCCTGTCGCTGCCATTACTCCTCCTTGTCTTCCTCGGCCGCGTCGGCCTCGGTGTCTCCAGCTGGTTCGGTCTCCTCGGCCGCCGCTTCGGCGACCGGCTCTTGGGCGGCCTCGGAATCGGCCTCGGCCTCGGGCGCGGCCTCCGCCTCGGTTTCCGGCGCGGCTTCCGCCGCGGGCTCCGGCTCCGACATCTCGGCCGGTGCTTCCTCCGTCGCCTCCCCGCCGAGCTGGTCGATCCTGGCCTGGATCAGCCCGTGCAGGTTCTGCAGCGGCGCCGCGAACAGGCCGACGATCGTGTACAGCGGCGCCGCCACGGCGCCGAGCACCTGCCCGCGCAGGACGTCTGCCGGCGGGAGCTTCGCGAGCTCCTCGACGTCCTCGGCCGAGATAGTGCGGCCCTGCATGATGCCGCCGCGAACGGCGAGGATCTTGGTCGTCTTCGCGGAATCGGCGAGCGCCTTCGCAACGGCGACGGGATCGCCGCCCTCCTCGAGGAACGCGATCGCGGTCGGGCCCTCGAGCAGCGCGAGCAGCGCGTCGGCTCCGGCAGCCTCGGCCGCCCTGCGCGTCAGCGAGTTCTTGACGACCGTGAAATCCGCGCCCTGCTCGATCAGCTTCGTGCGGAGATCGTCGATCTCCTTCACGGACAACCCGCGGTAGTCGGCGACGATCAGCGTGTCCGACGAGCGCAGGCGCTCGGTCAGCTCGCTGACGATCTGCTCCTTCTCGGGTCTCTGCATACGTCTCCTTCGTCCTTCGAACGAAAACGCCCGCACGGAGGCGGGCACGGAGAAGACGTCGGTCTTGCTCGTACCGCCTCGGCTGGGCTTCTGCACCGGGTTTGGTCAACCCAGCGGCTGCCAGCTGTCTTCGGCGAACGGGGTCTTGAAACAGCCTAGCCTGCGGCCACTTCCTCCTGATGCTCCTGGACGATGTCGCGCGTCCGCGTCGGATCGACGTGGACGCCCGGGCCCATCGTCGTCGTCAGCGTGATCGAGTGGATGTAACGGCCCTTGGCGGCCGACGGCTTGGCGCGGACGATCTCGTCCACGACGGCCGCGTAGTTCTCGAGGAGCTGCTTCTCGGCGAAGCTCTTCTTGCCGATCGAGAGATGGACGTTGGCGCCGCGGTCGGTGCGGTACTCGAGCTTGCCCGCCTTCGCCTCGCGCACTGCCTTCCCGACGTCGAAGGTGACCGTGCCCGTCTTCGGGTTCGGCATCTTGCCGCGCGGGCCGAGGATCCGGCCCAGCTTGCCCACCGTGCCCATCATGTCGGGCGTCGCGATCGCGACGTCGAAATCGTCGAACCCGCCCTCGATCTTGGTCGCGAGATCGGCCGCGCCGACGACGTCTGCGCCCGCGTCGGCTGCCTCCTTCGCCTTCTCGCCCTCCGCGAAGACGGCGACCCGCTGCTCCTTGCCGGTGCCGTTCGGGAGCATCAGCGTCCCACGGAGCTGCTGATCGGCATGGCGGACGTTCAGACCCAGGCGGAAATGCACCTCGACCGTCTCGTCGAACTTCTTTCCCGGCAGGTCCTTGAGCAGCTTGACCGCATCGGCCGGCGGATACGCCTGCTCGCGGTCGATCTGCGCCCGCGCCTGGCGGTAGATCTTGCCGTGCGCCATTACTGCTCCGGCGCCGTACGAGCCGGCGCCTCCGCCTTTCTGAATGCTCCGTCGAGCCTACGCATTCGGCACCTCCACTCCCATCGAGCGCGCCGTCCCGGCGATCACCTTCATCGCCTGCTCGACGTCGCGCGCGTTCAGATCCTGCATCTTCGCCTCGGCGATCGAGCGGAGCTGCGCCTGGCTCAGGCGGCCGACCTTCTCGCGGTTCGGCTCGCCGGAGCCCTTCTCGAGCGACAGCGCCTCCTTGATCAGCACGGCCGCCGGCGGCGTCTTCGTGATGAACGTGAACGAGCGGTCCTCGAAGACGGTGATCTCGACGGGGATGATCCGGCCGTTCTCGGCCTGGGTCTGGGCGTTGAACGCCTTGCAGAACTCCATGATGTTGACGCCGTGCTGGCCGAGCGCAGGACCGACCGGCGGCGCCGGGTTGGCCTGCCCGCCGGGGATCTGCAGCTTGATCATTGTCAGGACCTTTTTGGCCATCAGTCGATCTTCTTCACCTGGTCGAATCCGAGCTCCACGGGAACCTGGCGCTCGAAGATGTCGACGAGGACCTTCAGCTTCTGCTGCTCCGGATTGACCTCGACGATCTCGCCGTCGAAATCGGAGAGCGGCCCTGAGGTTACCTTGACCGACTCGCCGAGGGTGAACTCGACCTGCGCGCGCGGACGGTCGCCCGCGGCGGCGCCGGTGTGCAGCAGCCGGTCGACGTCGGACTGCGCCAGCGGGACGGGCTTGCCGCCCGGCCCCGCGAAGCCCGTGACGCCGGGCGTGTTTCGCACGACGGCCCAGCTGTCGTCGTTCAGGTCCATGTTCACGAGGACGTAGCCGGGCAGGATCCGCTTCTCGATCTGCACCTTCTGGCCGTCCTTGGTCTCGATCACCTGCTCGGTGGGGACGACGACGCGGCGGAAGCGCAGGCGCTGCCCCATGGAGTCGATCCGGTGCTCGAGATTGGCCTTGACCTTGTTCTCGTGCCCGGAATACGTGTTGATCACGTACCAGCGAAACATCTCGGTTCTGGTCCCCCCGCCTACTTGATCAGGACGTCCTGGACAAGGTGCTTCCACGCGATGTCGCAGAGCCAGATGAAGGTGCCCATGATGACGCACGCCATCAGCACGACGACCGTGCCCTGGATGACGTGGCTCTGGCTCGGCCACTCGGTCTTGCGGAGCTCGCCCCAGGACTCGCCGAAGAAGCGCCAGGCGCCGTGGATGAGCTTGAGGCCGCCCCGCTCCGTGGATTCTGACGGCTGCTTGCCGCGCTCGGGCCGCGACGGCGGCTCGGGAGCGAGTGCGACCGGCGGCTTGTCGCCGCCGCCGCCGCCGCCCGCCCCTGCGAGCGCCGGCTCACCCTGCTGCTGGCGCCGTGCGCGCCGCTCTGCCCTCGTCTGCCGTGCCACGACTACCTCGTCTCGCGATGCAGCGTGTGACAGCCGCACCAGCGGCAGTACTTGTTGAACTCGACGCGGTCCGGCGTGTTCCGCTTGGACTTCTGCGTCTGGTAGTTGCGGCGCTTGCAGTCCGTGCAAGCGAGCGTGATTGCGACTCTGACTCCGGTTGCCATCTCTCTCCGACTCCGACAGGGGACGATAGCGGCGGTAGGACTCGAACCTACGACACGCGGATTATGATTCCGCTGCTCTAACCAGCTGAGCTACGCCGCCTCGCCGTCCGAGTGTAGCAGGGAGCATCCGGCCTTCTTCGTAGATTCGTGTCGTGACTCAGGTCGAGTCCTGCTGGCGTTGCGGAGCCGATATGCGGTGGGTGCACGGCACCTGGCAATGTCCTCGCTGCCGGTTCAAGCTGGGGTGCTGCGAGGGCGAACCGCAGTCCTGCGCCGCCTCGACGCAGGCGTCTGCGCCTCCACGCGGTTGATCGGATCGGTGACGCCGTCGCGGGACGCGGCTGCGGCCAACGAATCGACACGGTCCTGGGCGACGAGCATCTGGGCGTGGACGTCGGGAGCGAACATCGGGCACCTCCCTTTATCTCTCGATGTCGAATAGTTCGATGTCGAGAGACTAGCAACAACTCCTCTTGACGTCAAGCTATTTGATGTGAAAGAATGGTGACGATATGGCTCGCGCGACGGAAGCGCAGAGGGATCACGTCGACCGGTTCCTCGAGTCGATCCGCGAAGAGCTTCCCGAGCTCGACCTCACCGTCGAGGGGATCGTCGACCGCATCAACGGCCTCAGCCGGCGGATCAAGCGGATGATGGACGACACGCTGAACGAGCGCTCGCTCACGTGGGGCGAGTGGAAGGTGCTCGGCCTGCTCCGCCGCTCTCCGGGCCACCGACGCTCGCCCGGCTACCTCGCCGTCCATGCGGAGCTGTCGAGCGGGGCGATGACGAACCGTCTCGACAATCTCGAAAAGGCGGGGCTGATCCGGCGGTTGCCCGATCCGAGCGACCGGCGTGCGATCCACGTCGAGCTGACGGAGGCCGGCTCGCAGGCCTACAGCGAGTCGACGGCCGCCCAGGCCGCGAAGGAGGGCCTGATCGCGTCGGCCCTGAACGCGAAGGAGAAGGACGAGCTCAACAACCTGCTGCGCCGCCTGATGCTGGTCGCCGAGACGCTCGACGCCCAGCAGGGCCCACCCGGAGAGGGCGAGTGACGCCGGTAGTCGAGGTTCGCGACCTCCGGCGCACCTACCGAACCTCTACAGGCGTCTTCCGCCGCCGCAGCGTCGAGATCGAAGCCGTTCGCGGCGTCTCGTTCGAGATCGCCGAGGGCGAGCTGTTCGGCCTGCTCGGCCCGAATGGAGCGGGCAAGACGACCACGATCAAGATGCTGATCACGCTGCTGATCCCGACCTCGGGCTCGGCGCGGGTGCTAGGGCTCGACGTCGTCAAGGACGCGCGCGAGGTGCGGAAGCGGATCGGCTACGTCTTCGGCGGCGAGCGCGGGCTCTACGAGCGCCTGTCAGGGCTCGACAACCTGCGCTACTTCGCGGAGCTCTACGCGGTGCCGCCGCGGGAGCAGAAGCAGAGGATCGACACGCTCCTCGACCTCGTCGGGCTCAAGGGCCGGGAGAAGGAGCGTGTCGAGGGCTACTCGCGCGGCATGCGCCAGCGCCTGCACATCGCGCGCGGGATCCTCCACGACCCACCGGTCGTGTTCCTCGACGAGCCGACGATCGGCGTCGACCCGGTCGGCGCCCGCGACCTGCGGGCGACGATCGCCGCGCTCACCGAGTCGGGCAAGACCGTGCTCTTGACCACCCACTACATGTTCGAGGCGGACAGCCTCTGCAAGCGGATCGCGGTGATCAACAAGGGCCAGGTGGTTGCCGAGGGGACGCCGAGCGACCTGAAGTCGATCGTCGCCGACCGCACCATCGTCGAGATCGAGACCTTCGGCATCTCGGAGGACACGATCGAGCGGGTGCGGCGTGCCCCGGGCGTCACCTCGCTGTCGATCGAGGAGCGCGAGCAGGCGCAGGTGCTGCTCGTGCAGTCGGCCAGGGGACTCGAGCTCACGCAGGAGCTGCTCGGGATGCTCGACGGCACCACCGTCGGCCGCGTCGCCGCCCGCGAGCCCACGCTCGAGGACGCGTACGTCGCGCTCGTGGAGACGGCGTGAGGTCGGCGCGGCTCCTCCTCGTCGGCTGGCGGCTGCACTTCAAGATGCTGTCGCGCTCCTCGTTCAACAGCGTGCTCGGGATCGTCTACCCGCTGTTCTTCGCGACCGTCGCGTTCTTCATGTACCGGGAGGGCAGCCCGCACGCGCTGCTCTACGCGTCGCTGGGCGCGTCGGTGATGGGGATCTGGGCGACGACGAGCACGGCGGCGGGCGGCGCGCTGCAGCGCGAGCGCTGGCACGGGACGCTCGAGCTGCTCGTCGCCGCGCCGGCGCACTTCTCGCTCGTGATGCTGCCGGTGACCCTGGCGATGTCGACGATCGGCGTCTACTCGATGGCGGCGACGCTGCTCTGGGGGCGGCTCGTGTTCGGGATCGAGCTGCACATCGAGCATCTGTTCGTCTTCTGCGTCGCCGTCGTGGTGACGATCGTGGCCGTCGGGATGTGCGGCTTCCTGCTCGCCGTGACGTTCGTGCGCTACCGGACCGCCTGGGCGCTCGGGAACCTGCTCGAGTACCCGGTCTGGCTGATCTGCGGGTTCCTCGTGCCGCTGACGCTCTTCCCGGGCTGGGTGCTTCCGTTCTCGTGGGTGCTGGCGCCGACCTGGGGGATGCGCGCGATCCGCGAAGCGGCACTCGGCGGGCCGGCGCTCACCGACCTGGGCATGTGCGCGCTGCTGGGGGCGATCTACACCGCGATCGGCGTCCTCGTCGTCGGACGTCTGCTCGACGCCGCGCGGCGCCGGGCGACCCTGGCACTGACGTGAACGGCACGAGGATCTTCTTCGTCGGCGGGCTGATGAGCTACCGCGCACTGTTCGGCTGGCTCTCGCCGTGGATCTTCATCCCGACCTTCCTCGTGGCGCCGATCTTCCAGATCCTGCTCTTCGTCTACATCGGCCGCTCGGCCGGCGTGCAGTCGGACAGCTTCTACGTGATCGGCAACGCGCTCCAGTACTGCGCGATCCCGTGCATCTTCGCGATGAGCAACACGATCGCGGGCGAGCGCTATCAACGCACGCTGGGGTACGTCCTCGCGACCCCTGCGGGCCGGTTGCCGCTCTTCCTCGGGCGATCGCTGCCGGTGATCGGCAACGGGATCTTCGTCTCCGTGTTCGCGTTCGCGGTGGGCGGAGCGATCGTCGGGATCAGCGTGCCCGCGGGCTCGATCGGTGCGCTCGTGCTCGTCATTGCGGTCACCGCGGCGTCCTGCACGAGCCTCGGCCTCGTCATCGCGGCGCTCGGGCTGCGGGTGCGCGAGACGGCGACCCTGAACAACATCGTGTTCGGCCTCCTGCTCGTCTTCTGCGGCGTCAACGTGGCGCTCTCGGAGCTGCCGGGCTGGATGCAGACGATCTCCGCGGGGCTGCCGCTCACGCACGGCATCGAGGCCGCGCGCGATCTCGCGGCCGGACAGTCGCTCTCGGACGTCGCAGGCCTCGTCGGCAAGGAGGCGCTGATCGGCGCGGTCTACGGGGTCATCGGCTACGCGCTCCTGCGCGCGCTCGAGTGGCAGAGCCGGCGCCTCGCGACGCTGGAGACGGCATGAACGCAGTCTCGACCGCCAGGATCGTCCGCGTGGGCTTCACGTTCCGCGTCAAGGAGATGACGCGGTCGGGCCTGTTTGTCTTCACGTCCGTGATCGAGCCGCTGATCTTCGCGACGCTGACCTACTACCTGTTCAACGCCGGCAGCAAGCCGGAGACGGTCGTCTACTCCGCCCTCGGCGCGGGAATGATGGGCATCTGGTCGACGACGCTCTTCGCCTCCGGCGGCGCGATCTCGTGGCAGCGCTGGCAGGGGACGCTCGAGCTGCTCGTCGCCTCCCCTCCCCCGTTCCTGCTCGTGATCTTCCCGCTGACGCTCGGTTCGGCATCGATCGGGCTCTACTCGCTGACGGCGACGCTCCTGTGGGAGCGGTTGCTGTTCGGGCTGCCGTTCGATCCGGTGCACCCGTTCCAGTTCGTCGTCGCCCTGCCGTCGCTGATCTTCGGGCTCGGCGCGCTGGGGCTCGTGATCGCGTCGAGCTTCGTGCTCTACCGGAACGCGAACGCGCTCTCGAACATGCTCGAGTTCCCGGTCTGGCTCGCGACCGGCGTGATCGTGCCGCTGTCGCTCCTGCCGGGCTGGACGTCGGTGATCGGCTGGGTGCTCGCGCCGACCTGGGGGTTTCGCGCCGTCCGCAACTCGGTCTTCGGCGGCCCCGTCTGGCCGTCGATCGGCATGTGCTTCGCCCTGTCGGCCGTCTACTTCGTGATCGCCGCCTGGCTGATGGACGTCTTCGAGAAGCGGGCCAGGGAGCGGGCGACGCTCTCGCTCGTATGACCTCGCTCGCTGCCAGCCCGTTCGTGGGGGAAACCCGTGTTTGCACCACGGACCCCCTTCTTCCAGAGGCCGACCCGGTCGGGGAACCTCCCCCGTCGTGGCCCGCAGGTCGGCCCATGAGCACCTTCCGCGTCTTCACGATCGGCGGGCTGATCTCCTACCGTGCGCTCTTCAACTGGATGGCGCCGGCGCAGTACATCCCGACGATGCTGGCCGGGCCGCTCTTCCAGATCCTGTTCTTCACCTACCTGGGGCGGTTCGCGGCAACCGAGTCCGACGCGTTCTTCATCATCGGGAACGGGATCCAGGTCTGCGCGATGAGCGCGGTCTTCGGCATGGCGCTGACGGTGGGCGGCGAGCGCTGGACGCAGACGCTCGGCTCGATCCTCGCCACGCCGGCGAACCGCGCCGCGCTCTTCCTCGGCCGGGCGCTGCCGAACATCGTCAACGGCGTCTTCGTGTCGGCGTTCGGCCTGATCATCTCGAGCGCGCTCCTCGACTACAAGCCCGCCGCGGGCGCGGTGCCGGCGATCGCGTTCCTCGTCCTCCTCTGCACGATCACCTGCTCGGCCTTCGGCCTCGCCGTCGGTGCGCTCGGGCTGCGCTTCCGGGACGTGTTCATGATCGCGAACCCCGCGTACTTCCTGATGTTGCTCCTCTGCGGGGTCAACGTGCCGCTCGACCGGCTCCCCGACTGGATGGCGACGATCGGCAGCGGCCTCCCGCTCACGCACGGCATCGCCGCGGCCCGCGACGTGGCGGCGGGCGCCTCGCTCGCGGACGTGTCGACGCTCGTCTGGAAGGAAGCCGCGGTCGGGGTGGCCTGGGCGATCGTCGCCTACGGGATGATCCGCTTCTTCGAGCTCGAGGGCCGGCGGCGCGCGACGCTCGAGACAATGTGACGCGACCCGCGTCCGCGAGAATGGGGCCGTGCACCGGAAGGACCGTGAGGCGATCCTCGGCGAGTGGGGTATCCGCGACCAGACCCCGCGCGAGTCCGCGGAGGAAGCGCTCCTCGAGCTGGATCTCGACGGCAGCCCCCTCAACGGCAAGCCGTTGCCTCGACGGCTGCGAAACTTCCGCCCCGCGGTCGACCGCTACGTGGCCTCGCTCGGCGGGCCGCTTCCGTACATGCTTCGGCTGCGGGAGGTCGAGCTCGAGAGCGAGGCCCACGAACGGCGGCTCGACGAGGCCCGGCACGAGCTCGCCGCCGAGTGCGCAGGCGACTCGGCTGAGTTCGAACGCCGCTGGCGGGCGGCCGCGGCGCGCTGGAGCTTCTCCGCCGTCAACGACCTGATCGACCGGCACAACCGCTGGTACCCGACGGAGGCGCGGCTGCCGATGGACCCGCGCAGCGGCGACTTCGTGCTGGTCGGCGGCAAGCCGTACCACCTCGAGCCGCTCGACGCCTGCTGGATTCTCGAGCGCTTCCCGCCCGAGCTCGAGCCGGTTCAGCGAGGGTGTGCGGGCGAGGAGAGCTGCGCCGTCGACCATTGGCCGTAGTCCCCCGTTGGGGCCACACCCGAACGGGGGACGCCGAGCCGGGTTGGCCAAACGACGCTCAGAGCGATGAGTAGAGGAAGAGCGTCACCACGGAGCCGAGGGCGAGGAATGGGCCGAACGGGAAACCGACCTTCCGCCCGGCACGCCCGTGCCGGACGAGGATGACGATCGACGGGACGAGCGAGGACAGGCTGGCCAGGACGAGCGCAACCGCGACCGCCGGGCCGAGCGCGGCGCCCATCAGGAAGGCGAGCTTGACGTCGCCCATCCCCATCCCCTGCGGGGAGATCAGGCTGAAGACGAGCAGAAACAGGGAGGCGCCGAACGCTGCGATCGCCCAGCGCGGGCTCGGCTCGGCGATGGTCATGCCGACGAGGACGATCAGTGACGCCGGCCCGACCACGCGGTTCGGGATCAGCCGGTATTCGAGATCGGTCGCCGTCACGATCACGAGTGCCAGGCAGAACACCGCAGCGCAGAAGCCGCGGAGGGTCGCGCCGAACTCGACCAGGCAGCCCGCGACGAGCGCGAGGCCCACGAACGGCAGCGACTGGTAGACCCATGCGGGGAGCTTGCCGGGCTCCCGCTCGACGTCGGGCAGGGTGTAGGAGACGACTGCGGCGAACAGGCCCACCGAGGTGTTCTCGGCAGCCGCGCCGCGCGAGTTAAGCGGTGTTCGCCTCCGCCCGGTAGGCCGCGCCGGGGTCGCCCGCCCACCTGGCGAGCCTCTCGATCACCTTCAGCGCGTACCGGGCCGGGCCGCGCTCGGAGCCGGGATCCTTCAGATCGCCGCTCAGCATCCGCTCGACCGCGCCCCAGACAACCGGAAGCCGGCCGACGTTGAACGTGAGCCACGGGTAGCGGTCGAGGGCGATCTTCGCCCCCCACGACGCCGCTGCGTTGAGCGCGAGGACGTTCGTGACCCTGGCGTTGTAGGGCTCGAGGCTCGTGGCCTTGCCCTCGAGCAGGTTCACTATCGACTCCGATGCGAGCCGTGACGACGCGAACGCCTCGTACATGCCGTCGCCCGAGAGCGGGTCGACGAGGCCGGCCGCATCGCCGACGAGGAGCGCCCGGCCCCTCGCCGCGACCGACCCTGAGCGCCGCAGCGGCAGCCGGTGGCCGCGCAGGTCGGAGACGGACTCCTCGGCGATCCCGTGGGCGCGGCAGAGGATGGCGAGATGGTCACGCAAGGTGGGCCCGACTCTCTCCCACCCGCCGACGCCGACGTTGACGTGGTCGCCCTTGGGGAAGATCCAGGCGTAGCCGCCGGGAATCGTCCCCAGCTCGAACTCGGCGAGGCCGTCGAAACGGTCGCCGACGAGCTCCTTCGAGACGTTGCCCTCGAATGCCACCCCGAGCACGTACTCGCCGCCGAGGCCGAGCACACGGCGTGTGGTCCCGTTGACGCCGTCGGCCCCGACGAGGACGGACGCCTCGACCGGAGCGCCGGCGAGGGTCACGCGCGCGCCGTGCCCGTCCACCTGGACGTTGTCGACCTTGACGCCGTCACGAAACTCTGCCCCCGCCGCGACAGCCTGCTCGACGAGGTAGTGGTCGAGGCGAAAACGCTGCGTCATGTAGACGAGGGGCTCCCGGCCGGTCCGCTCGAAGCGGGCGCCGTAGCGAAGGCGGAAGCCCATGCGGTCGACGACGTGCTCGACAACCGGATCGGGCGAGATCGGCAGGTGCCGCACCGCTCGCACCGTCAGCCCGCCGCCGCAGGGCTTGTCGCGTGGGAAACGCGCCTTGTCGACGAGCAGCACGCGCGCCCCTGCCGTGGCCAGCCGGTGGGCGGTGGTCGAGCCCGCAGGCCCGGCACCGACGACGATCGCGTCGAAATGTTCCATCGGCGCGGATCGTAGTCGGCCAGTAGAGTCGGCGCGGCTGATCGACCGCATCCGCGTCGAGCCGGGCCACGAGCCGAGGATCGCGGAGCGCAATCCTCGCGACACGCTTGGCCTCGAGGACAAGGCCGACGCGAATGATCGGCTCGTCAGGCTCCACGAGAGGCTCGAGCGCCTCCATGCGCGTCTGTTCGCCGAGCAGGCGCAGCGTGCTGCTCGTGATCCAGGGCATGGACGCGTCCGGGAAGGACGACGTGATCCAGGCCGTAATGCAGGGCGTGAACCCGCAGGGCTGCCGTGTCGTCTCCTTCAAGGCACCGGCGGGCCCCGTCGGCGAGGCCGGGATCGAGCAGATCAAGCTCGACTACCGAGGATGGAACTAAGCGGAGCACTCTTGAACCCTCGACTCCACGTTGAGCTCCGTCGGCTGGCCCGGCTGCGCGAGGAACTCGCTGGACGCAACACCGCCGAACGTCCCGCCCGTCATGCCCATCGCCGACGCCAGGGCTCTGTGCTCGAAGCCGTGACAACCGTTTTTGAGGGGGCCGGGCAACCGTTGCGGATGCGGGACATCCACGCCCGCGTCGAGGAGTTGCTCGCCGCGCCCATACCGTTCTCTTCTGTGAACGAGGCGCTTTTAACACACACCGGCGGACGCAATCCACGCTTCCGGCGCCTGCGCTACGGCGTCTACGAACGCCGCACGTAGCGAGCACTCGGCCACGAGGCCCCGGTGTGTCTAGACCGCGGCTGCGTGAGGGACTCTGGCCAGGTGGAGCGCTTCCTTGATCGTGAGCATCCGGCCGGCGTCTGTGGCGCGGGCGCCGTCTTCGGCCGAGAGGGCTGCCCGCGCCCGCTCGACGAACTCGCGCCCCGGCGTCTCGTCGGAGTAGACGTTGACAATGCCCTCCTGCTGGGCGTAGACCTCCGCTGCGGCGGCGATCTGCACGGCCGTTTCGGGCCGCTGCTCGACTGCCTCGGTGGCCGCGAGCCCGATGAGCGAGAGGCCGACTCCACGAACACTCGCCACGTCGTCGTAGGCCTGCACCGAGTCGAAAAAGTACCGGCGCGCGAGCGCAGGCTCTTCGTGCCGGAGGTGCGTCCAGGCCATCTCGGAGAGGATTCGTGCTTCCTCCGCCCGGTCGCCGACCACTTCGAACGCGGCGAGAGACTGGCGGTAGAGGTCGAGGGCGCCGGCCAGGTCGCCGCGCACTGAGGCGAGCTGGGCGAGGCCGCCGAGCGACAGACCGGCGCCTTCCTGGTCGCCGATTCGCCGCTGGATCTCGAGCGCCTGGGAGTACCTCGTCTGCGCCGTGTCGAGGTCACCCGCGACGGTGTGGAGGATTCCGTCGACGGTCGAGGCGAACCCTTCGCCGAAGGCGTAGCCGAGGGCACGACTCCGCTCGATCCCCTCGGCGGTCCACCTGAGCCCGGCTTCGGGATCGATCCCGATCAGCCCGATACCGCCCAGGAACGAGGCGACGCAGAGCTCGTGATCGGCTCCGACCTCCGTGGCGACGCGGTTCGCCTCGGCGCACTCGCCGGCCGCGCGCTCGAACTCACCCAACACCCACGACGCCAGCCCGGCGGTCAGCAGCGCTCCAGCACGGCTCACGCTCGGCGCGCCCCCGGTGTCGACCTCGAGGAAGGCGGCGGCGTACTCACGGGCCGTGATGTTCTTTCCGCGGATGTGCCAGTAGAAATACAGGTCGCCGCAGAGCTGAAGGCCCTGCTCGATCGCGGACGTATCACCGCGCTGCGCCGCGGCCAGGAGCGTGTCCAGCGCGGCGTGGAGGTTGACATCCTCGGCGATGCCGCGTGCGAGGGCGCCGACCTGATCGGTGCCTTCGATGCCATCGCGGATCTCACGCCCGACCTCCGCATACCGGCGAGCGTGCCTCAGTGCGATCTCGCTCGCCTCCCCGGCGGCATCGAGCCGCTCACGGGCGTACTCGCCGATCGTCTGCAGCATCCGGAGCCGCCCGCCCTGGCCGTCCACCTCGACGAGCGCCTTGTCGACGAGCGACTCCAGCTCGTCGAGGCAGGTATCGCCTGGGTCCGCACAGACGGCTTCGACATCCTCGAGGGTGCCGCCTCCGGCGAACACGGCCAGGCGCCGGAACAGGCGTTGCTCGGACTCCTCGAGCAGCGAGTGGCTCCAGTCGATCGTGGCGCGCAGCGTCTGCTGCCGCTCGTGAACGTCGCGGGCGCCGGAAGTGAGCACGTCGAGCGCGCGGTCGAGCCGCTCGAGCAGCCCCTCCGGAGACAGGAGCCGCAGTCGGGCGGCGGCGAGCTCGAGCGCCAGCGGCAGGCCGTCCAGCCGCCGGCAGACCGCCGCAACGGCTTCGGCGTTCTCGGACGTCAGCCCGAACGAGCCCTTCGCCGTGGTGGCGCGGTCGACGAAGAGAGCGACAGCCGGAGACGCCATGAGCGACTCGATTGAGTCTCGGTCCGACAGCGGAGGGAGCTGGAGCGGAGCGAGCGTGTACTCCCGTTCGGCGGCGATCCTGAGCGGTGTCCGGCTGGTGGTCACGATCCGGAGTCCGGGGCAGCCCTCGACCAGCCCGGCTACGTCGGAAGCCGCAGCCACAACTTGCTCCAGGTTGTCCAGGAGCAAGAGCGCCGTCCTGTCGCCGATCAGGGACAGGATCCCCTCGCCGAGCGTCCGTCCCTCGGCTTCCTTCACGTCCAGCGCCTCCGCGAGCACAGGCAGGAATGCCTTGGGCTCGGTGACATCGGCCATCGCCACGAACGCGAGACCGTCCAGGAACTCGGGCGTCAGCAGCCGGCCGAGCTCGACCACGGTCCGGGTCTTCCCAACACCGCCGGGACCCGTGATCGTGACGACCCGATGTTCCCGCACGAGCTCGACGAGCGACGCCAGATCGACGGCACGGCCTACCAGCGGTGTCGTGGGGTCGGGCAGGTTGCTCGGGAGGCTCGCGAACCGCTCGCCCTTGCCCTCCAGCACCACCGGGTCCGGCACGACGACGCCGTCGGCGGAAACCGCGTAGAGCTCGAACGGCCGCCCGACGTTCTTGAGCCTGAACCGCCCCAGCGGGACGACCTCTACGTCGCTCCGATTCTTGATCTGGTCGTACGCGGCGTCGGACAACATCACCCCACCGGGCACAGCGAACGACTCGATCCTGGCCGCGATATTCACCGCTTCGCCGGTGAGCCGCTCCGGCTCGATGATCACCTCGCCGACATGGATCCCGATTCGCACCGGAACGTCCTTCGCCACAAGCTCCTGCTGGATCGCGACAGCGGCGAGCACCGCAGCCAGCGAGCTCGGGAACATGCTCATGCTCCCGTCGCCAAGCCGCTGGACCACCGTCCCGCCCAAGGCGTCGTGATAACGATCGAGCGCCGTCACATACCGATCTCGCCGGTCGACGGCCAGGCGCTCGTCCGCCTGCATCAGCGCCGTGTACCCGACCATGTCGGTGAACATCACCGCAGCCAGCCGGCGATCGAGCCCCTCGCTCACGGAGCGACCATACCGAGCCCCAGATCCAGCAGCTCGCTCTGTCTCTTGCAACGACGGCCGCCCGTAACTGGAATCGAACGTCAGGGGCGGCGGGTTCATACCTGCCGCGCAGCCTCGAGGACAGCGGAGCACTCTTGAACCTAATGGGGGCGGGAGGATTCGAACCTCCGTAGGCTGAGCCAACGGGTTTACAGCCCGTCCCCTTTGGCCACTCGGGTACACCCCCTCGGGACGGCCATTCTAGCCCCGAGCCAAGCGAAGGTAGAGCACCAGGCTAGAATCGCTCCGTACGCCCTCTTAGCTCAGCTGGCAGAGCACCTCCATGGTAAGGAGGGGGTCGACGGTTCGAGTCCGTCAGAGGGCTTCGCGACGTCGTGCCAGGTGACTCGTACGCGGTCACGCCGCCACCGGCACCTTCGCGACCATGAACTCGAGGAGAGCGCGGTTCACTTCGTCGGGGTGCGTTCAGCCGATGTTGTGCGGGCCGCCCTCGACCGGGACGAGGGTGCAATCCGCGATCAGCGCCGGCAGCCGCGCGGCGGTCGAGTCGAACGGGAGAATCCGGTCCTCGGTGCCGTGTACGACAAGCACGGGGACGTCGATCTTCGGCAGGTCACCGCGGAAGTCGGTCAGCCAGGTTTCGACACACGCGTAGGTCGCGAACGCGGACGCGCCGGCGGCGACGTTGAAGCTCGCCTGCCAGGCGCGGTCGCTGATACGGCTGCCGCGGAAGACGTCGACGTTGTAGAAGTTGTCGAGGAAGTCTTCGAAGTAGGCGTAGCGGTCCTTGACGATCGCCGCCTTGATGCCGGCCAGCGCCGTCGACGTCGTCCAGGAGCCGACCTAGCAGCCGTACCGGGTCCGCCTTCTGCGATCCTGCTGGCAACCTGATCCGCATCCGGGAGCGAGCCGGGGGAGGTGCAACGCAATGGCTGAGAGGAAACGCGCAAAGAAAGGCACGAAGCAGTCAGCCAAGAGCACCACCAAGAAAAACACGACGCCCCAGGGATTCACGGACGAGGAACGGGCTGCGATGAAGGAGCGCGCCAAAGAGCTGAAGGCGGCCGCGCGCCGCGGCCCGCGCGCGGACAAGGCGGACGGGGAAAGCGCCGTGCTCGCGAGGATCGCCGAGATGCCGGAACCGGATCGCGCCATGGGCGAACGGCTCCATGCGATCATCAAATCCAGCGCGCCGGCCCTCTCGCCGAGACTCTGGTACGGGATGCCCGCCTATGCCAAGGACGGCAACGTCGTCTGCTTCTTCCAAAGCGCGCAGAAGTTCAAGACGAGGTACTCGACGTTCGGCTTCAGCGACAAGGCGAACCTCGACAAGGGCTCGATGTGGCCAACCGCCTTCGCTCTGACCGAGTTGACCGCCGCCGATGAGGGAAGGATCGCCGCGTTCGTGAAGAAAGCGGCGAGGTGAATGGAGGGAGGATCGACGGCGTAGCCGCCTCGAGGACTGCGTCGATCCGGCGCTCCCGCCCCGATGACTTCGCCGCGGCGCCGAGGTCTACAGAGCAACAGCGAGACGGAGGTGGGAGATGGCTGCGATACACGTGCACGAGTTCATGAGCCTCGACGGGGTGATCGACGCGCCGACGTGGACGGTCGACTACGGCTTCGACCCGAGGATGGGAGAGGCCATCGGCACGTTCACCCAGCGTTGCCGCGGCATCCTGCTCGGGCGCACGACCTACGAGATGTTCGAGCCGGCGTGGTCGACGCGGACCGTCGAGGACGATCCGGGGGCGCCGTTCTTCAACGACACGACCAAGTACGTCGTCAGCGCCACGCTCACGGACACGACGTGGCGGAACTCGAGGATCGTCGGGCCGTACGACCCCGACGCGATCCGCGCCCTCAAGGACGAGGTCGACGGCGACCTCTACGTCAGCGGCAGCGGCACCCTCGTGCGGGCGATGCTCGCCGACGGCCTGGTCGACGAGCTGCATCTGCTCGTCTATCCGCTCACACGTGGTGCCGGCCCGCGGCTCTTCCCCGACCGCGCCGCGCCCGGCAAGCTGTCGCTCGCCGCCAGCGAGTCGTACGACAACGGCGTGGTCTACCTGGCCTACCGACCGCAGGCGTGACGGCGCAGAGCATGCAGGTGCGCTTGACTCGACACTCCGGGTCGTGCTCGTGCCGGAATCATGGCCCGGCGCCGGGGCGGCATAGAGCAGTTCAGAACGTCTCGAAGTACTCGGCCATCTCCCAGGCGGTCTGGTCCTCGGCCTGGGCATGGAGCGCGACCTCGGCGCGCTTCATCATCGCCAGGTAGTCGACGAGCGCGTCCCCGAACGCGGCCCGGAAGACCTCGCTCGCCGCGAGTGCGTCGACGGCCTCGCCGAGCGACTGCGGCAGCAGCGCCGCGTCGGCGGCGTAAGGATCGCCGGTGACGAGCGGCGGCGGCTCCGCTTCGCGTGCGATGCCGTCGAGGCCGGCAGCGACGTTCGCGGCGAGCCAGAGATAGGGGTTCGCGGCGGGCTCGGCCAGGCGGTTCTCGACGTGCGTGCCGGGATCGCCGGGCCCGCCCTGGACGCGGATGAGCGCGCCCCGGTTCTCGACCGCCCAGGCGATGCGGTCGGGCGCGAACGAATAGGGGCGGAACCGGGCGTAGGCGTTGACGGTCGGATCGCCGAACACTGCCATCGCCGGCGCCGAGTCGAGCAGGCCGGCGACGAACTGCCGCCCGACCCGGCTCAGCAGGTCGCTCTCGGACGCGAACGCATTCGCACCCGTCTCGGCGTCGACGAGCGACTGATGCAGGTGCCAGCCTGAGGGGAAGAAGTTCGGGAGCGCAGGCCAGCACATGAACGACGCGAGCAGGCCGCGACGCCTGCAGATCGCCTTCACGGCGCTGCGGAAGAGGATCAGCGCGTCCGCGGCGGCGAGCCCCTCCATCGGCCCGTAGGTGAACTCGATCTGGCCCGGGCCCCACTCGTCCTCGATCGAGCGCGGCGGCAAGCCGACGTCCCAGAGCCCGTCGCGGATCGCCTCGAGCGTGTCGCCGATGCCATCGAGCCGCGCGTCGGAGAGGAACTGGTACCCGCGCTGGAAGACCTCGACCTCGGGCGCCGGGCCGGGCGAGCCCGTCTCGTCGAGCCCGATCCCCGATTGCGCGAAGCGCGTGATGTACAGCTCGACCTCGAGGCCGGCCAGGTACGCGTAGCCGAGCTCGCGCAGGCGCCCGAGCTGGGTACGCAGCTGCGCACGTCCGTCCAGCGGCAGCGGCCGCCCGTTCCCGAAGTAGGCGTCGCAGATCATCCAACCGGTGCGATCCGCCCACGGCAGCACGCGAAACGTGCCCGGGTCGGGAACGATCACGACGTCGGGGAAGCCCGTGAACTCGTCGATGCCGAAGCCGCCGCCCTCGACGAACACGGGCGGGAATACGCGATTCCCTGTGTCGAGGCTGAAGATCGCTCCGGAGAAGTCGGCACCGCTCCGCATCGCCGCGATCGCGCCCTCGCCGGAGAGGTGCTTGCTGCGCGCGATGCCGTGCTGGTCGACGAGGATCAGGCGCATCGTCCGCAGCCCGAGCTCCTCGATCCGAGCGGCGACCTCGGCGGCAGCCTGGGCCTGCTCGTCCGAGTACAGCCCGTGGCGATCGACGAAGCCGGCCGACCCGAGTCCCAGCCCCTGACTCACCCTCTACCTCCGCGTCGACGTCGCGGCGATCGTACGCCACCCCGGCCTGCCTGACCGAAGAGGCTCAGGCCGACACGCGCCTGGACTCCTTCGGTCCGATCGGCTCGCCGGGAGCGCCGCCCGGTCGGGTGCGATAGGTCGGGACGCCGATGCAGGTGAAGAGCAGGCCGATCAGCGGCTCGCCCACGAGCGCGGGGATCTCCGAGTCGAGGAAAGTCATGCCCGACGCGCCGAGTCCCTGCGCGTAGGCCGCGAGGTGCAGCCTGCCCTCGACGATGCCCGCATCCAGCTGGGCCTCTCGGTAGCCGCGGTCGTCGAGCCGCTCGCCGTCGACGGCGGCGATGACGACGAAGGCGGCGTCGCGCCCGAGGTCCTGGTCGAGGCAGACGCGGAACAGCTCGTCGCGGAGGTTGCCCGCGCGCACCGGGACGTCGAGCGACGGCCAGCGGTAGATGCCGGGCTCCATCCCGTCGACAGCGTGGACGGCCACGAAGTGCGGCACCCGGCTCCCGCGCAGCGCGGCCGCGAGCGACCACTCGAAGAGCTCGCGCCCGACGGAGCGGGAGGCGTCCATGATCCGCATCGAGCCGCGTCGCAGGATGACCTCGTCGACGCCCGCCGACGGCGGCGGCCGGCCCTCGAGCGGGGTGCCTGCGGGCCACGGGTCGCCGAGATCGTCTCCGTCGCCCGCGTGCTGCGCCTGCGTGACGAGCGGGAACTCGAGCGGCGGTCGACTATCGACCTCGCCGGCCGCAGCCTCGCCGGTCGGGCGGATCGCCGGCTCGCCGTCGCCGAGCGTCACGATCGCAACGGGGAACTCCTGCACGCCGTCGGCGCCGACGAGCCGCGTCACGGCGGCGTCCGGGAAGACCGTGCGCAGACGCGGGGCCAGTCCGGCGTCCGCCGCCACCACGAGGGTCTGCGCCAGCATCGTGCCGGCGTCCCAGTAGATGTGGCGGAAGCCGCGCTCGGAGTAGCGCCAGCCGGTGCGCCAGGGAAGCCCTGTGACGACGAGCGTCGTCCTCTCGCCCTCCGGCGGCGGGCCGATCTGCAGCAGCGCGTGGTTCGGGGGATCGAACCAGTACACGCCGTCGGGAAGGCCCTCGACGCCGCGGGCGGCGACGTAGAGGTCGAGCGGGAAGCGCCCACCGGCCGACCCCGCCGCGCGGAAGAGGTAGCGCCGCCCGTCGGAGCGCTCGGTGACGCGCACGACACCGGCCGAGAGGTGCAGGACGCGCGCGAGGCGGGCGAGATCGAGCGTGGCGGGCGGCGCCGCGTCACGGCCCGCCAGGACGGCGGTCGTGGTGCCACCGCCGGCAGGCCAGCTGCGCGGCAGCTCGACGGTCGGGAGCCCGGGCGGGTAGGCCTTGCAGAGTGCCGGGAACGTTGCCAGGTCGTTCGGCTCGAAGTCCTGGAGCACGCGGGGGTCGTCGACCGGCGTCACCCAGTCGCTCGCAGGGTCCCACGAGGTCAGGTCGTACGACGTCAGCCGGTGATAGAGACGCGCGGTATCGCCCGGGGCCACGCGAGGAGTCTTCCAGCACGCGCGTGCCGGCGAAGCGCTAGCCGTACTCCTCGAACTGCGGCAGGTCGTCGGTGATCTCGTACCACGGCGCCTTCGACCCGACGAAGATGTGGCCCGCCGGCCTGATGGTCGGCTCGTCGACGAGCGACCCCATCGCGACGTGGACGTAGGCGCCGTCGCGGACGACCGAGTAGAGGAGGGAGCCGCAGACGCCGCAGCGCGTGTGGTTCCCGTTCTCCTCGCCGAAGACCAGCAGGCTGTCGCGGCCGTCCGTCACCTCGAGCTTCTCCCGCTCGATGCCGGCGAACGGCTTGAACGCCGACCCGGTCCCAGCGCGGCAGTTCGAGCAGTGGCAGTTGGCCGCGTACAGGAACTCGTCCGGCACGCTGTACCGGACGGCGCCGCACTCGCACTTCCCGGCCAGCACGGCTACGCCGCCTCGGCCGCGCGCTCGAGCTCGGCGATGTCGATCTTCCTCATGCCGAGCATGCACTTCATGACGCGCTGCGCCTTCTCGCGGTCGGGATCCCCGAGGAGCTCGGGCAGCCGCGATGGGACGATCTGCCACGAGACGCCGAACCGGTCCTTGAGCCAGCCGCACGGCCCCTCCTCCCCGCCCTCGGAGAGCTTGCTCCAGAACATGTCGACCTCGTCCTGCGTCTTGCAGTCGACCTGGAACGAGATCGCCTCGCTGAACGTGAACTCGGGACCGCCGTTCAGCGCCAGGAACCGGTGCCCGTCGAGCTCGAAGCTGACGGTCATCACGGTTCCGGCGGGACGCGGGCCGGCCTCGCCGTAACGGGCGACCTCGAGGATCTTCGAGTTCGGGAAGATCGACGTGTAAGACGTCGCCGCTTCCTCGCCCTCGGTGTCGAACCACAGGCAGGGAGTGATGTCGCGCATGGCCCTTCCTTTCCGGTCGGGGTCGTCGTGGGTGTAGACCGTCGCGGCCGCTCGAACTCATCGCTCCAAGTACTGGTTGTACATCTGCCGCAGGTTCCATGCTTCGATGGCGTCCAGCCCATGTCAAACCATTCGAGAGCCGAGCTGATCGAGGAGTTCATCGCCGCACTCCGCGCCTCCCAGGTCGCGACCGACATGCTCGACGAGGCGGTCGCGAACCGCCTCGGCATCCACCGGACCGACGCGCGCTGCCTCGACATCCTCGACCAGGAGGGGCCGATGACCGCGGGGCGCCTGGCCGAGCGCGCGCGCATCAGCCCGGGCGCGACCACGACCGCGCTCGACCGGCTCGAGCGCAAGGGCCTCGCCCGCCGGACCCGTGACACCGAGGACCGCCGGCGCGTGCTCGTCGAGGCGACCCCCGCGATGCGCGCCATGGCGGAACGGCTCTACGGGACGCCCGAGGACGGGGCGAAGGCGCTCGAGGTCTACTCCGACGACGAGCTCCGGTTCCTGATCGGCTTCCACCGCGCCAACGTCGCCTTCCAGGAGGGGCTGATCGAGAAGCTGGAGGCGATCGAGGCCGGGGAAGGGGTCTAGACTGGCCCGCCGCAGCCACGAGGTGAGCTGACGGAGATGCGCGAAGAAGGTTCAGGCGAACGAGGTGGACCGGGCACTCGTGCCGTTCGCGGAGGCGTAGCCGACCAGAACGAGCGCGACCATGCGGCGCTCGCCGACGCAGCCGCCTCGGACCACATCCTGGCTTAGCCGGCCGCCGTCACAGGTAGCTGTGGCGCTGGAGCCAGCGCAGCGCGAAGAAGCCCCAGATCGGGGGCAGGTAGAACGTCGCCAGGCGGTAGAGGATGATGGCCGCGGCCGCCGCCGAGCTCGTCATGCCGGCGGAGGTGAGCCCGACCTCGAGCCCGAACTCGACGACGCCGATCCCCCCCGGGACCGGGATGAAGCTCGAAAAGAGCGAGATCCCCGAGTTGATCACGATCAGCTGGTTGAGCGGGATGTGGTATCCGAGCCCCCGGCACATCAGCCCGAGCGCCGTTGCGAACAGCACCTCGGTGGCGAGGTTGCCGACGATCAGCAGCACGAGCTTGTTCGACGCGCGCAGAGCACCGAGTGCGGTCTTGATCTCCGGCAGCCAGACGCGTAGCCGGTCGACGATCCCGCGCCGCAGCCGTGGCACGAGGACGACGACGAGCACGGTCGCGACCGCGATCCCGATGACGATCCAGAGCAGATTCAGGGAGCTAGAGCCCGGCGAGGACAGGTCGAGCGAGAGGTCGGCGCTCGTGAACGCCACGAGGACGAGCACCAGTACGGCCTGGAGGACGTTCCCTGCGAACGACTCGATCGCGCCGGCCGTGACGGCCGCGGCCCCGGGCAGCCCCTGCCGCTGGAAGAACCGGATGTCCACGGCCATCCGAGCGACGCTCGAAGGCACCGCGAGGTTCAGGTACGACGTGGCCAGCTTCAGGACGTAGACAGGGCCGAAGCGGAGCTTGGCGGCGATCGATCCGAGCGCAGCCATGGCCTGCGTGAGCCGGGGCACCTGGGCGAACACGAAGCCGAAGACGATCCACCCCCACGACGCGTTCGAGAGATCGCTCTTCAGCTGGTCGTAGTCGACGTTGCCGGCGACCTTGATCACGGCCCCGACCGCCAGCAGGAGCAGGGCGATCTGGATCACCGAGCCCCAGGTCACGCGCCGGAGCCTGGCCAGCTCCGGCTCCGGCGCGCCGACCGCGGCCGCCGTGGCGCTTCGCAGCTCGTCGCTGTCGATCCCTCCCGCCTTCAGCGCGCTTCGCAGCTGGCCGGAGAACGTGGGCGGCTGGAGGTAGGGGAGCAGCGCGGCGACACCGTCGGTGCCGAGCGCGTCGACGGCCGCCTCGATCGCCCGCTCGCCGCCGACCACGGCCGCCGTCGACGCGAGCAGCTGCGCCGAATCGCTCTGCAGCTGGTCGGGCGTCGGAGTGACGGTCGCCTGGCCGAAGTCGACCAGCCCCGGCTCGCCGTCGACGAGAGCGACGGTCGACGGCGAGATCTCCCGATGCGCAATACCGCCGCCGCGAAGCGCCGTGAGCGCGTGCCAGAAGCGGCCGAGCGCGGCGCGGTCGGGGGTGGGCAGCTCCGACAGCGGCTCGACGGCTCCTCTCAGAACGAGCAGCGCGTCTCCTCCCAGCGTCGCTCCCGCCTTGACGACCTTCCGCGTCGGCACGCCGGCCTCCGTCGCGAGCAGCGTGACCAGAGCCTCGTGCTCGACTGCCTGAACGCGACTGAGCCCAGGTGCCGGGCCGCCGTTCTGGTACCACAGCGTCCGCCAGAAGGTCGCGAGCAGCTGGTTGTCGTACGCGTTCCGGCCGTACACCTTGACGACGAGCGGCCGGCCGCTCTCGTCCCTCGCGTCCAGCTCGAAGACCCCCGCGACCTGACGCTCGGCCGCCTCGAGCCCGGACGCGCGGACGCCGAGCTCCTGGAGGGCCGCCGCCACGTCCGCCACTCCCGGACGCCCGAGCGAGGTGCCGAACGCGAGCCGGACGGCCGCGGCCGCCGAGACCGCGACGAGGATCGCAGCCGGGGTTCCGCTCGGCACCGTGGGATGCACCACCAGGCCGCCGAGCAGGCCGAGCCCGAGGAGCCAGTGACCGACGCGCTCGAGGCGCCGGACGAGCTGGGCTCCGACCGTCAGCACGACCGCGCCCGCCTCGGCGACGCGCGTGACGGGAATGGTCGGCGAGTCCGAGCCGCCGACGATCGCGCGGCCGATGTCGGGCCAGTGGCCGAGCGCGAGCCGGGCCGACACGATCGCGAGCGCGGCGGCGACGGCGAACGACGACACGGCCAGCGCCAGCACCCGGACGCGACGGCTGACACCGACGAGAACGACCAGGACGATCGCCCACAGGACGAGGAGGTCGACGAGGAATCGCCAGACCGGATCGAGCCAGCCCGGGAAGCTCCCGAGGAAGGCCGCGAAGGTTCGCTCGAAGTGGCCGGGAGGGTAGGCGACGACGAGGAGGCCGAGCCCGGCCAGCGCCGCGACCAGGATGAGCACGTCGGTCGCGCGGCGCGACGTCGGCCCGCTCGAAGGCGACGAGTAGAAGTTGGCCCACCCCGACGAGGCGGTGACCTTGCTCCGCGGCTCAGAGCCGGAACTCACGGAGCCGTTGATAGACGAGGAACGCAGCGAGGCCGACGAGGAGGGCGACGAACACGGTCACCCAGTAGTGCACGAGCAGAACGGTGGTGGCGATCAGCGCGAGGATCACGGCGACCTGGTTGGCGGTCCGGAGAAAGGTGCCCCTGAGCACGGACTCGCCGATGACGAAGGCGATCACGATCACGACGAGCGCCGCCCAGGCCCGGTCGGGAACGACCAGGATCACCACGGCCAGCCCGACGAGGAGCGCGCTCAGCGAGATCGCCGCCCATACCTCGGCGGCGCGGTCGAAACGCATCTGCGCGACCGACACGGGCTCGGCGGCATTCCGGATGTGCGCCCGCGCACCCTCCGCTCTCCCTTGCCGGCGCTGGTCGATCCGCCGGTCGAGCCCTTCGAGGACGGCCGCGTTCGCCGAGCGCTCGAGGCGCAGGCCGGTCAGGCTCGCCGCCTCGTCGGCGACGAGCGCCTCGAGCCGCTCCGCCTCCGCGGCGAGATGTGGACTCCCACGCAGGCTGCGGATTCGGACGCCGAGCTCCTGGAGCCTCGCGCTCGCCTGCGGAATCAGCCGCTCGAGCTCGCTCTGGCGGCCCTGCAGCAGCGCGCGCTCGCCTTCGAGCGCCTCGAGCTCGCGCGGCGGCGGCGGGACCCGGTCGAGCGCGGCGAACCCGAGCGGGTCGAACCAGGACGGGCGGGGCGAGCCGTCGCGCTCGTACATCGGCCCGGCCGGCGCGTTCTCACCGGAGATCGGGTCGCGCGCGAACAGGCCCCAGAGCCCGCGGTAGCGGCTCGCCCAGGGTGTCGTCTCGTCGATGACTTTCGGCGTCCATCGATTCTCCTGCCCCGGCCCGACGGCCACGCCGTCACCGCGCGCGAAGTCGATGAAGGGGATGCGAAGCGGGTTCTGCGTCGCGGCGCTCTGACCCAGCGTCGTCCGCCAGAACCGTCCCAGCGCGCTGCTCAGGCCTCGTAACCGCGCCGGGGAAGGGATCGCCACCTCCGCCTGGTACTCCCCGGCCCGGAAGTACGAGGCATGCGACCCCGCGCCCGCGTACACGACCGGGTGCTGCCCCACGACCTCGAGGTCGACGCGATCGTCCCAGCGCCGGCGCAGATCGGCCCCGTGGTAGTCGTGCGACGCGTAGGCGACCCACTCGGGGAAGAGCCGGTCACCCTCCTCGTAGAGGTAGACGGACATCATCTCCCAGTCCGACTCGTGATCGTTGACCCCGTTGAAGCCGGAGCGCCAGGGGTTGTAGGCGAAGAAGAACCAGTACTGACAGATCGTCCAGCCGCCCTGCCGAACCACCCGCCCCTGGTAGACGTAGCGCCGGTCCTGGTCGTGGATCGCCGCGTACTTCAGAGCCGCGGCGGCGGCAGTCGCATGGGGGACTGTCCCACGGAGCAGGAGCGAGAGCGAGAACAGCGCGTCGGCGAGCCTCGGCAGCAAGCCTCCGCGGGCGAGCCGGCCGACGCCCGCGTGGAACTCGCTCCCCTGCTCCTTCGCCAGCCGGCGCTCTGCGGCGAGGGCGCGGGCGCCCTCCTGGAGGCCCAGCGGGCTGACGAACCTGAGGTAGAACAGCGAGCCGAACGGCGCGTCGCGACGCTCGACGAGACCGTCCTGCGTCAACGAGCCCTCGGCGACGATCTCCTGGTCGGAGCCGTCCGGGAGGTGGAGCCGGAGGCTGCTCCCGCGCACGTACGGCTCGACGTCCATCGGGAAGAACTTCTCTCCCTGCGTGTAGTGCACCACCGGCTCGAATGCCTGGAGGATCTCGAGGTCGGCGGCCGTCGACTCGACGCCGGCCGGCGGCGCCGGGTCGCCGACCGGCTCGCCGTCGGTCCGTTCGATCAAGGGCAGGCGCGTTCCGAATGCGAGCTGCACGCCGATCGGCGTGAGCATGAAGACCACGAACGCGTCGAGCGCCATCGCCAGGTGGTCGGGATGGTCGAAGAAGAACTCGCGGAGCAGCTGGTCCATCAGGCCGACGACCGCCCAGGACATCAACGCCGCCCAGGCCCAGCGGCGCATGCGCAGGGCGCCGACGCCGAAGAGGATCGCCGCCGCGCCCAGGGCGACGAGGGTCGCTCCGGCTGCGATGCCGCTCGAGTCGCCGCCGTCGACGAGGTCGACCACGCCCCGGCCGACGTCCACCGCGCCGGCCGTGAACGCGACGCCGGCTACGAGCGTCACGTTCACGGGACGCATCGGGAGCTCGCGCGCCTCCAAGCCGCAGAGCCTAGACCGCTTCGCCGCGGATCACCGGCGAAATCCGAGCCGGCGGTTGTGTAGCGTCAGGCCGATGCCCGACCGGCACTTCCTCACCGCCTCGAGGGCGTCGCACGCGGTCTACGGGTCGATCATCGTGCTCGCCGTGATCACCGGGCTCGACGAGGCTTCGGCGACGCCGCGCGAGAGCCTGGTCACGATCGTCGGGCTCGCGATTGCGGTCGCACTCTCCCAGATCTACGCCGACGGGATCGGCTCGACGTTCCGTGCGGCGCGCCCTCTGACCCGCGAGGAGTGGCTGGAGGTCAGCGCCAACGTCGCGTTCGGCTTCGGGGCGGCGCTCGTGCCGGCGATCTTCTTCGTCCTCGCCGCCGTCGGTGTGCTGAGCCTCGACCATGCGTTCTCGATCGCCGAGTGGACCGGCGTCGCGGTGATCTGGATCTACGTCTTCGCCGCCACGCGTGCCGCCGGCCTCACGCTCGTGCGCTCGCTGCTGTGGTCGGCCGCGCTGACGGCCTGCGGGATCGGCCTCGTCGAGCTCAAGCTCCTGGCCCACCCCACGGCGTAATGACGCTCACACCGCGAAGGGGAGCGTCAAGATCTCGACCGCTGCGAAGAGCAGGAGGACCGAGCCGACGCAGAGCAGGGCGATCCGGACGCCGCGAAGACGGAAGTGGGTCGAGATGCCGACGAGGAAGAGCACGCTGGCGAGGATGACGGTCGTCCGCACGTAGTCGTCCGCCGTGTGTCCCGCCTCCTGACCCTTCGAATACTCCTCGTCCGCCTTCGCGTCGAGCACGCCCGATTGCTTCTCGCCTCTCGCGTGGTACTGCGGCATCGCCTGCGGGCCTGCGGGCGCGTTCGGGCTCGTGAACGGATCCGTCTTCTGCCACGCATCGAAAGCCACGCGGAGCTCCGGCGAGAATCGCCTCTCGGCGACGCGGATCTCGTTCGCGTCGCCGGTCGCATGAGCGCCGAGTCAGGCGTTGAACGTCAACGCGTCGCGGACGCGGAAGGTGAGCGACTCCTGGAACTCGCGGTTCGCCTCCGTGCGCGTCGCCGACGCCTTGGCGAGGTGAAGCGACGACTCCGTCCCCCACTTCGCGGCCGAGTAGCCCGACCAGGCGGCGACGATCGTGACGACGGCCAGCATGAACGCCTCCACGATCGTGATCGCGCGGTCGTGGTCGTGGTGCGACGTGTGCTTGGCGTGCTCGCCGAGCTTCTGCCCGGCTTCGGTGGCCGAGAGCGCGCCCTTAGGCACGCCCGCCGTTCCGCATCGACGCGGGCCAGATGCCGTGGCGGCCGGGCATGAGGATCCCGTTCGGGTCGAGCGCGTCCTTGATCGTCTCCGTGAAGCGCTTGTAGGCGTGGTCGTTGAACGAGTACTGCTCGGACGCCAGGTCCATGAAGTCGAGGTGCGCGCGGTACTCGCCGTAGCCGGCCTCGCCCGCCTCGCGCACGAGCAGCTTGCAGGCGTCGTAGGCACCGCGCACCTGCTCCTCGTTCGTGGTGTCGAAGATGACCATCGTGATGTGGACGAAGCTGCGCGCGTTGATCGGCAGCAACGCGGCCAGGTAGTCGAGGTTCGCCTTCTTCTCGATCCGGTCTCGCAAGAGGCCGCAGACCTCGACGGCATGCGCGCCGGTCATTGGTGCGACCGGCGAGAACCCGACGTGCCCGCCCTGCTCGCCGCCGTACCAGCCGGTCATCGTGTTGATGCCGAGGTTCGGGATGCCGATCTCGACCAGCTCGACCGGGTGCTCGATCTTGTCGTACTCGTCGGCCGCGTACTTCGTGCCCCACACGTCCGCGCCCTGGATCCGCGAGAACGCCTCCTGCACGCGCTTGAACTTGAGGTCGACGACGTCCTCGTGCCCGTAGACCGCGAAGCGCATGATCCAGCGCCCGATCTCCAGCTCGCGCGCGATCCGGTCGATCACGTCGTCCGGGATCGGCTCGTCGCCGGCGTGCCACTTGGAGCGGCCCTCGGACGTCAGGACGGCCGCGAGGACGAGCGTGTTCAGCACCTGGGGCACACCCTCGATGTCCTTGTCGAGCATCAGCTCGCGGAGCGTGTCGATCACCTGCGGGAGGTCGGAGTCGTTCCAGACCCGGAGCCAGCAGGGCATGTAGCACTCCGGCGTCGGCATCAGCCAGACGCCCATCTTCGTGACGATGCCGTAGTTCGACTGCATGAACATCTGGTCCGGCGTGGGACCGAGGCCGCGCTTGTAGACGTGGGCCGCCTTGCCGTTCGGGAGCGCCCAGCCGCCGGTCCGCATGACCTCGCCGTTCGGGAGGACGACCTCCATCCCGCACTGCATCATCTGGTCCTGTCCGTAGGGCAGGTAGGTGATGCCGTGGTCGAGCGTGTTGCCGATGACGCTGCCCCAGCCGAGGTCGGCGACGGAGAGCCGCAGCTTGTGGCCGCCCGCCTCGATCGCGTCGTAGAGGTCGAACCACCTCACGCCCGGCTCCACCACGGCGTACCCGAGCTCCCCGTCGATGTGCAGCACGCGGTTCATGCGCCGCAGGTTGACCACGATCGAGCCGCGCACCCGCGGCGACGAGCCCCCGTAGCCGTTGTTCTTCCCGACCCCCGAGACCCACAGGGGCACCCGGTGCTCGTTGGCGATCTTGAGGATCGCCTGGATCTCCTCGACCGAGTCCGGCTGCACGACGGCAGAGGCCTCGAAGTCGTCCCAGCCGGAGTACCAGAAGGGGTCGCGGAACTCGAGCATGTCCTCTTCCGAGGTGAGCACGTGCTCAGCGCCGACGGCGCGCTCGAGCTCCCGGAGGGCGGCGGAGAGCGCACTCTCCGAGACCGTTGGGGGAAGCGTCAGGGACACGGGGAACCTCCCGGAGTAGGTCGGGCCGGAGCCCGCGAGTATATGACCGCTGCGCCTGCCGGACGGGCCGCCGCGCGCTTCCGAGCACGCCGTATCTAGAGTGAACGATCCTGCCATGGCGCGCTCCGTGACGACGATCGAGTCGGGCCTCGACCCCGTCTTTCGCTGCGCGAGCGCGCGAGCGCCGTTCTCCGGGCCGAGCTGAACCCGTGAGCGCCGCGCCCGGCGCCGGGCTCGTCGACTGGCTGCTCGAGGCGACCGTCGTCGGGAGCTTCACGCGGATCGGCTTCCACGTGCGCAGGCGTCTGTTCGACTGGACACCGCCCCCGCCGCTCGGGCTGGACGGGAAGGTCGTGGTCATGACCGGCGCGACGTCCGGGCTCGGGCGCTCGGCCGCCGAGACGATGGCCGGCCAGGGCGCGCGGCTCTGCCTCGTCGGCCGGAGCGCGCAGCGGACTGAGCGCGCCCGCGAGGAGATCGCCGCCGCGACCGGCGCCGAGGTCGAGACCGAGCTGGCCGACCTCTCGTCGCTCTCCGAGACCTCCGCCCTCGCGAAGCGCTTCGCCGAGCGGCACGACCGGCTCGACGTGCTCGTGCTCAACGCGGGGCTCCTCACGCACGACTTCACGGTCACGCCCGAGGGGAACGAGGTCACCCTCGCGACGCACGTCCTGTCGCAGTTCCTGCTCACGGCGGCGCTGCGTCCGCTGCTCGAGGAGTCGGCGCCGTCGCGCGTGATCGTGACGTCGTCGGGAGGCATGTACACGCAGCCGCTCGACGTCGACCTGCTCCAGCCGGACGCCGCCTCGTACGACGGCACGAAGGCGTACGCGCGCTGCAAGCGAGCGCAGGTCGCGCTGACGGAGGAGTGGACGCGGCGCCTGCTCGGCACCGGCGTCACCGTCAACGCGATGCACCCGGGCTGGGCCGACACGCCCGGGATCCGCGAGGCGCTGCCCGGCTTCAGCCGCATCGTCGGGCCGTTCCTGCGCACGCCCGCCGAGGGCGCGGACACGATCGTCTGGCTGGCCTCGGCGCCGGAGCCGACGGAGCTGAGCGGCCTCTTCTTCCTCGACCGGCGCCCGCGGGCGAAGCACCGCCTCGGCCTGCCGCGGCGTCCCGACGAGGCGCAGCAGGCAGCCCGGCTCTGGCAGCTCTGCGCCGAGCGCACGGCCGCGTTCGCACCCGCGGATGCCGCTTCGTAACCGCGTCACACCGCTCGGCGAGCTCGTCGCCGACCCGGCGCGCGGCCTCGTCTACGGCAACCGCGGCTGCCTCCACGACGAGCACGGACGGATCCGACGGCGCTACAACGGCAAGCTCTGGATCGCCTGCCGGCTCGAGTTCAAGGACTGGCGGCGGCATCCGCTGCTTCAGCCCGGGCGCTTCACGGAGCTCTTCTTCCTCGACGAGGCGACCGCGCTCGCGGCCGGGCACCGACCGTGCGCCCTGTGCCGACGGGAGGACTACGAACGCTTCAAGGAGCCTTTCGGTGCGAGCGGCGCGACCGAGATCAACGAGCGATTGCACACCGAGCGGGTCGATCCGGCAACGCGCACGCACCGCCTCCACGACGCACGGCTCGACGACCTGCCCGACGGAGCGTTCGTGCTGCACGAGGGCGTGCCGAGGCTCGTCCTCGGCGATTCGCTGCTCTTGTGGACGCCGGCCGGCTACACGATGCGCACGGCCCGCCGGGCGCGCGAGCGGACGACGCTGATCACGCCGCCCTCACTCGTCGCGGTGCTGCGCGCCGGCTGGGAGCCGGCCGCGGTCCCGCTGCTGCACCCGTCGGCTACGTGAGCGGGTTCGTGCCCGCCATCCAGATGATGACGCGGCTGAACTTGCCGTCGGCGTCGACGTCGAAGAAGTTGCAGTTGTGCATGTCGTTCTTCGTGCCGTCGTTCAACTCGCCGATGTAGCTCTGCTCGGTCGCGACCTTGCCCGCGTCGGGCTCGACGACGATGTTCTTGATCTCGTGGAAGATCGACACCGAGTTGGCGCAGAAGTCGGTGAACATGCGCCGGATCTCGTCCACACCGGTGAAGACGGCACCTGCGGTCTGGACGGTCATGACGCAGTCGTCGGCGAAGTGGGACAGGATCCCATCGACGTCCTGTGCGTCCACGGCCTTGAAGTACGAGTCGGGCAGGGCTGCGAGTTGCTCCCTCGACAGCCTGGCGGTCTGCGTGGCCACGAGCGCCTCCTTGGAGTTCGGGACAGCCGAGTCTATCGCGGCTCGGCTAGCCTCTGGCCAGCCGCTCGGCGGCGAGATCGAGCGCCACCTGCCCGGTCGAGACGCCCTCGGCCTCGCTCCGTTCGAAGATCGTCTGGAGCGTGCCCCCGATGCCTGCCAGCGCCTGCTCGACCTCGGCGTCGCCCCAGCCGAGCGACTCGCGGCCGACGTTGTGGAAGACGCCGCCCGCGTTGATGACGAAGTCGGGCGCGTAGAGGACGCCGCGCTCGCGGAGGCGATCGGCGTCGGCAGCCTCGCCGAGCTGGTTGTTGGCCGCCCCGGCCACGATCCGGCAGCGCAGGCCCGCGATCGTCGCCGCCGAGAGCGTGCCGCCGGTCGCGCACGGAGCGTAGACGTCGCACTCGGTCGACGGGGCGTCGCCGGGATCGACGGCGCGCGCCCCGAGCTTCGCCGCCAGGGCCTCGGCTCGGGCCGTGTCGACGTCGGTGACGAGCACGCTCGCACCGTCCTCCGCCAGCGCCGCAGCAAGCCGGGCGCCGACGCTCCCGACTCCCTGCACGAGCACGGTGCGACCGTCGAGCGCCGGCGAGCCGTGGACGTGGTCGATGCTCGCCCGGATCCCGTGGAAGACGCCGCGCGCGGTGAACGGCCCCGGCTCGCCCGAGCCTGCGCTGCGGCCGAACACGTGCCGGCAGGTCTCGGCGATCACGTCCAGGTCGGCGGGAGTCGTGTTCATGTCGCAGCCGGTCAGGTAGTTGCCGCCGAACGAGCAGACGAGATCCGCGTACCGCCGAAGGAGCTCTCGCCTCCCTGCGCCGTCGGGAAGCCGTGGCACCGCGAGCACGGCCTTGCCGCCGCCGAACGGCAGTCCGGCGACCGCGAACTTGGCCGTCATCCCGGCCGCGAGTCGCATGCCGTCCCGAAGCGCCTCGGCCGGGACTCGCGTAGACCTTCATCCGCGTGCCGCCGCCGGCCGGGCCGAGGCGGCGCGAGTGGATGCAGACGAACATCCAGGTTCCCGAGGGCCGATCGAAGCGGACGGCGACCTGCTCGCCGTCCCAGCCCTCGATCGCGTGCTCGAGATCCATTGCCATTGGCATCAGATTGGCATTGTCGCACGCCGTACTCCAGAGCCAATCTCGCCATAATGGCTCTCGATGCGCCAGGTCAGCGCCTCTTACGTGCGGCGGCTCCTTCCCGGCCTGCCCGGACGCGGCCCGGCGTATCGGCGGCTCGGCGCCGGTCTGCGCGCACTGATCCTGGACGGCCGTGTACCGCTCGGGACGCGCCTTCCGGCCGAGCGTGAGCTCGCCCGCGCGCTCGGGGTCAGCCGGACGACGACGAGTGCCGCGTACGGCCTGCTCCGGCGCGAGGGCTACCTGTCGAGCCGACGCGGCGCAGGGTCGTTCGCCGCCTTCCCGGCCGAGCCCGAGAACGCCGGCCTTCCCTGGCTCGGCGAGGCCGACGAGGGCATCATCGACCTGAGCGTCGCCGCCCCGAGCGCGCTTCCCGAGCGGATCCTCGCGGCGGCGACGGCGGCGCTCGAGCAGCTGCCCCGATGGCTCGTGGGCGACGGCTACCGCGTGCTCGGCCTGCCGGAGCTGCGCGAGGCGGTCGCCGAGCAGTACCGGCGGCGCGGCCTCGACACGAGCGCCGACGAGGTGATGATCACGAGCGGCGCGCAGGGTGCGATCGCGCTCGCCGCCCGCGTGTTCGCATCGCCAGGCGCGGCCGTGCTCGTCGAGTCGCCGACCTATCCGAATGCGCTCGACTCCTTCCGGGCCGCGTCCGCTCGCCTCGTGCCGGTGCCGGTCGAGGCCGGTTGGGACGAACAGCTCGTCGAGACCAGCTTCCGCCAGGCACTGCCGCGGCTCGCGTACTTCACTCCCGACTTCCACAACCCGACCGGGCGGCTCATGCGCACCGACGACCGTGCCGCCCTCGTCCGCGCCGCGCGTCGTACGGAGACGATGCTGATCGCCGACGAGAGCTATCTCGGGCTCGGACTCGCCGACGATCTCCCGGCAGTCGAGCCGCTCGCCGCCCACGATCCCGAGCGGGTGATCTCGATCGGGGGGCTGAGCAAGAGCGCCTGGGGCGGCCTGCGGATCGGCTGGCTCCGCGCCGCGCCGTCGCTCGTGCAGCGTCTCGGTGGCGCGCGGCCGAGCATGGACATCGCCAACCCCCTCCTCGAGCAGCTCGTCGCGCTGCAGCTCCTCCCCGAGCTCGACGGGATCCTGGCCGAGCGCCGGCGTCGGCTCGGGCGACAGTTCGAGGCACTCACCGAGGCACTTGCCGACGAGCTTCCCGGCTGGACCTTCGCCGCGCCCGACGGCGGGCTCTGCCTCTGGGCGGCACTCGATCGCTCGAGCACCTCGCTCGTCGGGCCGGCGGCGCGAGCAGGAGTCCGGATCGTGCCCGGGCCGCGGTTCGGGATCGACGGCACGCTCGAGCGCTTCCTGCGCCTGCCGTTCGTGCTCCCGTCCGCGACGCTGCGCGGGGCGGTGTCAAGGCTGGCCCAGGCGGCCGAGGACGTGCCCCGTTTCGAGGAGCTCCCGGGCGAGATCAGCTACGTCGTCTGACGGGCGACCCGCGCGCCATCATGCCGTTTGCCTTGCCCCCGGGGCCTTCGGCCCTGGCCCCCGGTTTGAGCGTAGCCGGGAAATCCTGACCGGTGTGTGACGCGTTCGTGCCGATTGCGTGACACTCCGGGGCAATGGCCCCGAGCAGGGCTACGCCGCGTGCGCGTGCCGCGGCGCAGGCGAGCCGGCTTCCGGCGAGCTGCCGCCGACGAGGCCGAGGAGCCGCGCCGCGCCGGCCCGATCCGCGGCGAGGAGGAACCGGCGGTCGAGCCCGAGCGTGGCGAACTGCCGCTCCAGGCGCGGCGGCAGCGCGACGGCGACCTCGCCGCCGCGTCGGACGAGCCGGTGGCGAACCGCGAGCAGGCTGTTCAGGGCGGCCGTGGTGAGGTCGTCCACCTGTGTCAGGTCGACGAGCACCTTTGTCGCGCCCGCTTCGACAGCCGACGCCAGCTCGCGAGCGAACGGTGCAACGCTGCCTGCATCGATCACCCCGCGGGCATTCACGATCGCCATCAGCACCTTCGACGAGACGACCGAAGCCGGGGCGCCGGCCACGCTGGCCCGGGCACGGGGATGGAGGATCGCTGTGGCGCGAGCACTCATCCGACTCTGATCTGAAGGTTCCCGGCTCTGCGCAGGGCCAAACGCGTTCAGGCCGAGAGCTGCCGGGAACCTTTCCGGACACGGACATCAACGCCGAGGGCCGGCGTCACCGCCGGCCCTCGCGCCACCTCGGTATCCCCCCGTGGTGAGCCTCAGAGCCTCCCACAGTGGCGGAGGCCGTTCAGGCAGACGTTGACGAGCCTCGTCAGCGCGGCCTGCTTCCAGGCGTTGAAGAAGTCCGCGTGCGCCGAGTAGACGCCGCCCGACGAGAGTGCGAGCTCGTGGGCGCCCGACACGGGATAGCGGTAGATCAGCGTGATCGCCGGCACCGCAACCGGGTGGTCCGCGGGGCAGGCGCCGGCACTGGCGTATGCCATGTGGCTCTTGTGGTCGGCGCTGTCCAGGCTCGTCCCGTCCCAGCAGCTCGGGAAGATGACGTGGAGCCGGAGGCCCTGGCCGCGTCCGCTCGGGCAGGCGGGCGGAGCATCCGACGGCGGGACGCCGCCCGCGACGCCGCAGTTCCAGTACGTGATTCGCTTACTCTGCGGGGTCGTCGCCTTCGAGTCGCCTGCGATCATCTCGAGCCCGGCCGGGAACGGATGCACGCGCGCCATCGTGTTGCGACGGTAGTAGATCGTCGCGCCGAGCGGCGTCACCGGCTGCCCGTCGACGATCAGCGTCGGCATCCAGTAGGCCGCCGTGTCGTTCGGCCGCTGGCAGGTCGTCCCGGCGGCTCGCAGCGAGGCGAGCGTCGAACCCGCGTCCGTGGACGTGTTGCCGACGAAGGTGTGGTCGTGCGACTTGCCGGGCTGCCCGGGATAGACGATCGGGTCGTCCGGCAGGAAGTGGACGAACTTGCACTCGCTGACGAAGTTGACGCCCGCCAGCACGCGCCCGCCCTTCGCGGCAGGCGTGCTCCCGCCGCCACCCGCCGCCGTCGCAGCCGAGACGGCGATCACGGCGACGAACGCCAGCCCGACGACCCCGAGCACGAAGCCTGTTGCCTTCCTCTTCATGGTTTCGAACCCCTTTCCCAGAACGTGGTCTGGCGGAGGATCGGCCCGGCACAGCATGGGCCGGAAAGACGGTTGTAAGGAGTTTGTGAAGAGTCCGGAACGTCAGCTCCGCGACGGGTGCGGCCGATCAGGGACCCGGCACTGCCTGCGAGCCGAAAACCGAAGCCGCGCAGCTACGAGATGCAGTCCTTGAGGCCCTGGGCCTCGGGGAGCGACTCGAGCTTCTTCAGCGTGTTGTTCTCGATCTGCCGGATCCGCTCGCGCGTGACGCCGAACGCCCGGCCGACCTCCTCGAGCGTGCAGGGCGGCTCGCCGTTCAGCCCGAAGCGGAGCTCGATCACCTTGCGCTCCCGCTCGGGCAGCGACCCGAGGGCGCGCTCGATGTCCTCGCGCCGCAGCGACAGCGTCGCCGAGTCGTAGGGCGACTCCGCAGCGTCGTCCTGGACGAAGTCACCGAGCTCGGATTCCTCCTCCTCGCCGATCGGCTTCTCGAGCGACACCGGGTGCTGCGCCATCCGCAGGATCTCGCGCACCTCGAAGGTCTCGAACTCGAGCTCGGCGGCGATCTCGTCGGGCCGCGGCTCGCGGCCGAGGCGCTGCACGAGCTGGCGCTCGATGTGCACGACCTTGTTCAGCTTCTCGACCATGTGCACCGGGATGCGGATCGTCCGCGCCTTGTCGGCGATCGCCCGCGTTACCGCCTGGCGAATCCACCAGGTCGCGTACGTCGAGAACTTGTAGCCCTTGCGGTAGTCGAACTTCTCGACGGCGCGGATCAGCCCGAGGGAGCCTTCCTGGATCAGGTCGAGGAACGAGAGTCCGCGGCCGAGGTAGCTCTTTGCGATCGACACCACGAGGCGGAGGTTGGCCTCGGTCATCTGCCGCTTTGCCTCCATGTCGCCGCGCTCGATGCGCTTTGCGAGGTAGACCTCCTGGTCCGCCGTCAGCAGCGGGACCTTTCCGATCTCGCGCAGGTAGAGCCGCAGCGAGTCGAGCGACGGCTCGACGGAGAGGTCGAGCTTCGGCGTCACCTTCTCCTCCTCGACGAGCGGCTGCTCGTGCGGCGGATGCTTGTGCTGCTCGCCCTCGACGAGCTCGATGCCGTGATCGATCAGGTACGTGTAGAAATCCTCGACCTGCTCCTTGGTGAGATCGACGTCCTCGAGTCCCTGGACGATCTCGTCGTAGTTGAGGACCCCCTTGTCGAGCCCCTCCTGGACGAGCTTGTGGAGCTCCTCGATCTCCGGCAGTGAGATGTCGACGGTGAGCACGTGACCTCCGTTTTCTTCGCGCTTTTGGTGGAGCTCGGTACCTCTACCTACCTTGAAACGCAAAGAGCCGGTCACGCTCCTCCGGCTCACCTTCGGGGGGAAGCGGATATTACAGCTGGACAGGTCCCGTTGTGCCGCCGGACCGAACGGTTAACGAACTCGTGCGGACCGCGTCAAAGACGGGCATGCCGCCGCGCGGGACACGGCTTCGACGGACGCCTCCTGCACCTGGTGAATGGGGAGCAACCAACGTCCACGCGACGCGCGTAACCCCGAAAAACAAAGGCGGCGGGCCGTAGCCCGCCGCCTGAGATCCCCTGCGCGTCCGGAAACTCTGCCGTTAGTCTCTCGGTCGGAGGAGTTCGCCCCGCGCATCGGCACCTCCTGCCGCCGGCTTTAGAGTGGCCGCGTGGCAGATCCCTTGATCGAGCGACTCGCAGCGGGGCCGGCGATCTGTTGCGACGGGGGTATGGGGTCGCTGATCACGAGCGCCGTCCCGCGCCTGCGCTGCCCGGAGGAGGCCAACATCCGGGCACCCGAGAGCGTGCTCTCACTGCACCTCGGCTTCATCCGCGCGGGTGCCGAGCTGATCGAGACGAACACCTTCGGCGCCAACCGCCTCAAGCTCGCGGCGCGCTTCCTCGATGACGACGTCGAGCGCATCAACTCCGAGGGGGTCAAGATCGCCCGCGAGGCCCGTCAGGTGTCCGGGCAGCAGGTGTTCATCGCCGGGGCGATCGGGCCGCTCGGCGACGTGCGCGACGCGGAGGAGGAGCGGCGCGCGCTCTTTGCCGAGCAGGCAGAACTGCTCGCGGCGCGCGGCGTCGACCTGTTCTTCGTCGAGACGTTCTACGACCTCGGCGAGCTCGAGACGGCGATCGACGCCGTCCGCACGATCTCGTCGCTGCCGGTCGTCGCCCTGCTGACCTTCGACGAGGACGGGCAGACGCTCGCGGGCGTGCCGGCGCGGGAGGCGGCACTGCGGCTCCGGGAGCTCGGAGTGGACGCGCTCGGCGCCAACCACGGGGCGGGGCCGCAGGCGTGCCTTGCGGCGCTCGAGGGGATGGGCGCGGACGGCCCGCCGCTGGCCGCGCTGCCGAACCTCGGCCTGGCCGGGCTCGCCGGCGGCAGGATCATCTTCCCGCACGCCACGCCCGAGTACTTCGCGGAGTTCACCGCCGAGGCGATCCAGCTCGGCGCCGCGCTCGTCGGCGGCTGCTGCGGGACGACGCCCACCGAGATCGCCGCGATCCGCTCCGCCGTGGACGAGGGGCGCAGGCCGCGCGCGCCGTTCCACGTGGCCGAGCGCGAGCTGGCCGTCGCCGCCGTGGCCGTCGAGGAGGAGACGCGGCTGGCGCGCGACCTGCGCGAGGGCACCTGGGTTGTGTCGATCCAGCTCGACCCGCCGCTCGGAGGCAGCCACGCCGGGATGCTCGACGTCGCGCGCGAGATCAAGGCGTCGGGTCTCGCCGAGTACGTCGACATCAACGACAACGCCACGGCGCGCGCGGCGATGAGCGGCGTGATCATGGCCGCGGCGATCGAGCGCGCCGCCGGCATCGAGACGATCCCGCACCTGACGCCGCGGGACTCGACGATCATGGGGCTCGAATCGCTCCTGCTCGGCGCGCACGCCGAGGGCGTCCGCAACGTCCTCGCCGTCACGGGCGACCCTCCGGAGGTCGGCGACTACCCGGGCTCGCAGGGCGTCTACGAGGTCGACTCGATCGGCCTGACGAGACTCGTCTCGCACCTGAATGCGGGCGAGGACTACAACGGCAAGGCGATCGACGCGCCGACCTCGTTCTTCCCCGGCGTCGCCGTCAACCCGACCGCCGACGATCTCGAGCTCGAGGCCACGCGCTTCCACACGAAGGTCGCCGCCGGCGCGCGGTTCGCGATGACGCAGATCCTGTTCGACCTCGAGCATCTCGACCGCTTCCTGCAGGAGCTCGGCGGCAGCTCGCCGATTCCGCTCCTCGTCGGCCTGTTTCCGGTCTGGAGCTACCGCCTCGCCGTACGGCTGCACAACGAGGTGCCGGGCATCGTCGTCCCCGAGGGCCTGCAGGCCGCGCTACTCGACGCGGGCGCGGACGCCGCCGACATCGGGCTCGAGCACACGCGCCGCCTGTACGCACAATCGCGCGAGAAGGCCGCGGGCGTCTACGTGGTGGCGCCGTTCCGGAAACCCCTCGCCGCCCTCGAGGTGCTGCACTAGACTGTTCCCGCTCGGGGGCGTAGTTCAGTTGGTTAGAACGCCGGCCTGTCACGCCGGAGGTCGCGGGTTCGAGTCCCGTCGCTCCCGCTCAACGATCGCCCTGGATAGCGCAAGGTTTCGCGTCTGTAGGGCTCGTCGGGACGCGCACCCGCGGAACCTCGAGACTCATGCACGTGCTCTTCGCACTGCCTGCGAAATCCAGATTGGTAGACCAGGAACCAGGTCCCCCGGAGCAGTCCCCTACCGGGCGATGACGTCGTGCGCTCCGTCGAGCAGCGCCCCGTAGTGGCTCGATCAACCAAATGTTGGTTGTACCTCCGGCCGAAGGCCCGGAAGGCGGCGCGGACTCGTCGCGCGTGTCGAAGCGTTCGATCACTGTCGGAGGTCAATCGCCCGTTCTGCATGCCACGGGTAGAGCCCGACGCCTGGTGGCTCGCGTGATCCCGTTGTCACCGCTCACCCACGGTGCCAAGGAAGCGCACGATGCGCTCGGCTGCCTCTTCGCCGGCGTCTTCCTGGACGAAGTGGCCTGCGTTCGCGATCGTCTCGGCGGGAAGGGCGCCGGGGATGAGGTCGGCGATCCGCTCGGCGACCCGTGGCGGGAAGATCGGGTCGGAGTCGCCGAAGAGGACGAGCGTCGGCTTGCGCCAGCTTCCGAGGGCATTTCTCACCGCGAGAAGCGGTTTGGTGTTCGGGTGGTCGGGCTCCGTGGGGACAAGCTCGGGGAAGGCGAGCGCCCCGGCCTTCGACTCGCCCGTCGGGAACGGCGCCTCGTACCCGGCAGCCGCCTCTGGCGCAAGACCGCGCGCGCAGCCGGCCGCGACCAGCCGGGAGATGTCGAGGTCACCGCCGCGGTCGCGCACCACCTCGCGGAAGCGCAGCCACGTATCGCTCGGCGCCCTCCCGCCGCCGACGCCGGTGTTCATGATCACGAGCCGCTCGACCCGGTCGGGCTGCTCGACCGCGAGCCGCAGGCCGATCGGCCCGCCCCAGTCCTGGACGACGACCGTCAACGATCGCAGGTCGAGCGCCTCGACGAGCCGCAGGATCGAGGCGAAATGGCGGTCGAAGGTGTACCAGCCGATCTCGGTCGGCTTGTCCGAGCGCCCGAAGCCGACGTAGTCGGGCGCGACGACCCGCGCGGCCCGCGCAAGCGGCGGGATCATCTTCCGGTAGAGGAACGACCAGGTCGGTTCGCCGTGGAGGCAGAGAACCGGCTCGCCGGCCCCCTCTTCGACGTAGTGCATCCGCAGCCCGTCATGCTCCAGCCAGTGCGGCTCGAAGTCGTAGCCGACCAGGCCCGCGAAGCGCTCGTCGGGCGTGCGGTGGACGCTCATCGCGGTCCCGGGACGCCGCGGAACTCGTACACGAGGGGCTCGCGACCGGGCTGGACGACCCAGGCCTGACCCGTCTCGGGCGACCGGGCGGCGGCGAGGACGGCCTCCGCGACCTGCTCCGGCGCGAGCAGCGGCAGACCCTGCTCTTCGAGCTCCGTCCGCAGGTCGGACGGGACGATCGGTGTGTCGGCGTAGCCCGGGCAGACCACGTTCGCGCGGATCCCGCGCTCCGAGAGCTGCGGCGCGACCGAGCGCACAAAGCCGACGACGGCGTGCTTCGTCAGCGTGTAGATCGGGTCGTGCGGCATCGCCGTCAGGCCGGCGAGCGACGCTGTAGCGACGATCGCGCTCCCGGGCGCCATCACGCACGCGAGCCGCCGTACGCCGAAGACGACCCCGTCGACGTTCGCGGCCAGCGCGCGGCGGTAGAGCTCGTCCGTGAGTGCGCTGACGTCCGTGGCGCCGGTGGCCACGCCGGCGTTCAGAAACGCGAAGTCGACGGGCCCGACGGACTCCCAGGCGGCCGGATCGCCCACGTCGAAGCCGTCTCGAATGTCCAGGGCCCGCACGTCGACGCCGTCTCGCGCGAGGAGTTCGACGGTCGCCGCGCCGATCCCCGATGCGCCGCCCGTCACGAGCGCCGTCCTAGGGAACGAGGACGACCTTGGCGACATGGCGCCGCTCCTCGATCAGCGTGTGTGCCGCGGCCGCCTGCTCGAGCGGGAAGCTCGCACCGACGACTGGTCGGATCGCGCCCTCGGTCCAGAGACGAAGCAGGTGGCCGGCTGCCGCCCTCACGGTCTCCGGGTCCCGCTCGGTCAGCCGGCCGAGGTAGAAGCCGTGGATGCCGATGTTGCGGCCGACGAGCAGCGCCGGGCTCAACTCCTCCCACCAGCCGCCCGCGTAGCCGATCGCGACGAGGGCGCCGAGCGGCGCCAGGGTTGGCAGCGTCTCGGTCAGGAGCTTGCCGCCGACGGGATCGACGACGACGTCGGGCCGCAAGTGCTCGGCGAAGTCCTCGTACCCGTAGACCTCCTCGGCGCCCTGCTCGAGGGCGAAGCGACGCTTCTCCTCGCTGCTCGCGGTGGCGACGACCCGCGCGCCTAGGTGCCGGGCGATCTGGATCGCCGCGCAGCCGACCCCGCCCGAGCCGGCGTGGACGAGCACCGTCGTGCCCGGCCCGACACGGACCAGGTGCGTGAGCGGGATGTAGGCGGTGAGGAACGTGAGCAGGAACGCCGCACCCTCTTCGAAGGAGGCGCCGTCCGGCAGCGGGTAGAGCCGGTGCTCGTCGACTATTGCCGCCTCGGCATAGCCGCCCGACGCGGGCAGGAGCGCGATCACGCGTCGGCCCTCCACCTCGCCCGCGATCTCGACCCCGGGCACGACGGGCAGCGGCGGCGCCTGCGGGTAGTTCCCCGAGCGCACGAGCAGGTCGACGAAGTTGATTCCCGCCGCGCGAATGCGCACGACCACCTGTCCCTCACCCGGCTGCGGCTCGGGCACCTCCGCCGGCTCGAGCCGCTCCGGGCCGCCCGTCTCGCGGAGAAGGACAGCCCGCATTACCAGTTACGCCGCAGCGCCGGGCCGACTCACGAGCCGATCCCGCACCAGAGCGACACGGCGTGGCGACATCACGCGGAGTCTCACGCGCCCACCTGCCCGTGTCCAGTGGCATGCCTCACGGGAATCCCGATACGGATCCGGAAGACGCCGGAAACAGCGTCCCCTGCCTTCAGGATCAGCTCGCGTTGATCGCGACGACCGTCGCACACCACGAGCCGCGCGGCGCGGTCACCGTGGCGGAGTCGCCGACGTGCTTGCCGAGGATGGCGGCGCCGAGCGGCGACGAGGGCGAGACGGATCCCGACCCGCCGAGCGCCGAGAGCTCGACCTCGAACCGCTCGCCGCTCTCGTCCTCGACGACGACGCGGGAGCCGATGCCGACGACGTCCGAAGCGGCCGCCTCGACGATCTGCGCGTGGTCGAGCCGGTCGCGAAGAATCGTGATCCGGCGCTCGAGCAGGCCCTGCTCGTTCTTGGCCGCGTGGTACTCGAAGTTCTCCGACAGGTCGCCGTGGGCACGCGCGACCTTGATCGCCTCCACGATCTCCGTGCGTCTCGGCCCTTCGAGCTCGGCCAGCTCGGCGACCAGCCTCGCGTGCTGCCCCTGTGTCAGCTCATCGCCCACGGCTACACCGCCGCGAGCCCGCGCGCCTTGCGGCTCGCAGCCGTCTGTCGTCGCTGCGCCGAGAGCTCGACCTTACGCAGGCGCACGGTTGCCGGGGTGACCTCGACGCACTCGTCCTCGCCGATCAGCTCGAGCGCCTGGTCGAGGGCGAGCGGCCTGGGCGGGATCAGCCGCACGAGCTCGTCGGAGGTCGACGAGCGCATGTTGGTCAGCTTCTTCTCCTTCGTGGCGTTGACGTCGAGATCCTCGGAGCGCGAGTTCTCCCCGACGATCATCCCTTCGTAGACGTCGACCCCCGGGCCGACGAACAATGCCCCGCGTTCCTGCAGGTTGAGGAGCGCGAACGAGGTCGTCTTACCGCCACGGTCGGCGACGAGGCTCCCGTTCGGCCGCACCCGGAACTCGCCGTGCCAGGGCTCGAACCGCTCGAAGACGTGGTGGAGGATGCCGGTGCCACGCGTCTCGGTGAGGAACTCGGTGCGGAAGCCGATCAGCCCGCGAGCTGGGACGACGACGTCGAGCCGCACCCAGCCCGTGCCGTGGTTGACGAGCGCCTCCGTCCGTCCTTTCCGCAGCGCGAAGAGCTGCGTGACGACGCCCAGGTACTCCTCGGGAGCGTCGACCGAGACCCGCTCGACCGGCTCGTGCAGCCGCCCGTCGATCGTCCGCGTCAGGACCTTCGGCTTGCCCACGGTCAGCTCGAACCCCTCGCGCCGCATCTGCTCGATCAGCACCTCGAGCTGCAGCTCGCCGCGGCCCTGGACCTCCCACGTGTCGGGCCGATCGGTCGGGAGCACCCGGAGCGAGACGTTGCCGACGAGCTCGGCGGCGAGCCGGCTCTCGATCAGCCGCGCCGTCACCTTTTCTCCTTCGCGTCCGGCGAGCGGCGAGGTGTTGATGCCGATCGTCATCGAGAGCGACGGCTCGTCGACCGAGATCACCGGCAGCGGACGCGGATCGACGGGGTCGGCGAGCGTCTCGCCGATCATCACCTCGGGGATGCCTGCGACCGCGATCAGCTCACCCGGGCCGGCCTCGCTCGCGTCGACCCGGTCGAGTGCCTCGCTCACGTACAGCTCGGTCACCTTGATCCGCTCGATCGTCCCGTCCGCCCGGCACCAGGCCACCTGCTGCGAGCGCCGGATCGTTCCCTGGACAACGCGGCAGAGTGCCAGGCGGCCGACGTACGGCGAGGCATCGAGGTTGGTGACGAGCGCCTGCAGCGGATGGCCGTCGTCGTAGACGGGCGGCGGAATGTGCTCGAGGATCACGTCGAGAAGTGGCTGCAGGTCCGGGCCGAGACCGTCGGGGTCCTGCTCCAGCGAGGCGTGCCCGGCGCGGGCGTTGCAGTAGACGATCGGGAACTCGATCTGGCTCTCGTCGGCGTCGAGATCGAGGAAGAGCGCGTACACCTCGTCCACGACCTCGGCGATCCGCGCGTCGGGCCGGTCGACCTTGTTGACGACGAGCACGACGGGGAGCCGTGCCTCCAGCGCCTTGCGGAGCACGAACCGGGTCTGCGGCAGGGGGCCTTCGCTCGCGTCGACGAGCAGCAGGACGCCGTCCACCATCGTCAGCCCGCGCTCGACCTCCCCGCCGAAGTCCGCGTGCCCGGGCGTGTCGACGATGTTGATCTTGACGTCGCCGTAGCGGACGGCAGTGTTCTTGGCCAGGATCGTGATCCCTTTCTCGCGCTCGAGGTCGCCGGTGTCGAGGACGCGCTCGGCGACGTCCTGGTTCGCGCGGAACGCGCCCGACTGCCAGAGGAGCGCATCGACGAGCGTCGTCTTCCCGTGGTCGACGTGGGCGACGATCGCGACGTTGCGGATGCCGGAGCGGGCGGGCATCTGTCGAGGGTACAGGCGCCCAGCCGACGGCCCGATCTAGTCTCCCGCAGTGGAGCCGGACGACGACGTTCGTGAGGCCGGCGACGACCGCCCGCCGATCTGCCCCGGCTGCGGCGTGACGATGGGCATCGTGGTCGAGGGCGGAGAACCGAGCGATGTCTGCCTGGAGTGCGGCTTCGCCGACGACTGACGCGAGTCCGCAGTCTCAGTTGAGCTCGGGTGGAGCGAGCGCGAGACGCTCGCGCGCGACCTCCGCAACTCGCATCTCTCTACGAGTTCGCCGCCGCAGCTCTTCGGCCAGGCTTCGCACGATCGCGCGCGCGGTAACGCCTCGGCCGCCGCAGCGCTCGAGATCCTCGAGCGCAGCGTGCGCGTCGAAAACGCCCCGGTCGCAGGCATCCCGGAGGGCCGCGAGCGCCTGCTCGGCCAGGCCGTCTGCCCACAAGTCCGGTGTCACGCGCCGGAGCTCACGCGCAATCCCGGCGAGGTCGCCTTGCTCCAGCGCAATCGCCACGATGCCGAGGCACGCAACGCAGATGCCCGCGTCGAGATCGAGATCGAGCCTCGCCGCGACTGCCTCCGCTCGCAATTGCTGGAGGCGCGTGGCCATGCTCAGATGAGAGCAGAGGACGTGTGCCGCTCGTGTGCCGGATCTGTGACTAGCCCGAGTCGGCTGCGTCCGCTGGCACGAGCTCCAGGACCGCCGCGACGACGTCTTCGAGAGGAGCGCTCGTGTCGATCTCGTACCCGGCGGCGCACCGCAGCAGCGGCTCGACCGTCTCCAGGTTGTCGAGCACGCGGGCGACTTCGCCTGGACGCCTGCCGTATTCCCCGTGCGCGCGTGCGGCCAGCCGCTCCACGATGACGTCGGCCGGCGCTGAGAGGAGCACCACGCGGTCGAAGCGGGGCAGCAACGGGCCCATGTTCGCTGCGCACCCGCTCACGAAAAGCAGCTCGCCGTCGTCGCTCGCGAGAAGGTCGCGAACGCGGTCCTCCCGCCAGGCCCAGTCCCGCCCCGGCTCGACAGGAGATCCCGGCGTGCCTTCGTCGTCGGCGACCGCGACCCACTCCGAGTAGTCGTCACAGTCGAGATCCACCGCCCGGTAGCCCCGGGCAGCCAACTCGGCGACCATCGTCGACTTGCCGGTTCCGGACATCCCGGTCAGCAACACCCGCACACGACAGGATTACCATGAGCCGGTGGGGATCGCCGCCCGGCCCGGCCCCGCCTCCGGGGCGCTGAACCAGCCGCCGCCGCTCGCCGGCTACAACCTGTTCGCGCAGAACCGCCCGCTCGTCGAGGCACTCGAGCGCGAAGACGCGGCCTGGGCGGTCGAACGGGCCACCTCGCTCGGCGCTCTTCTCGCGGGCGAGCCGGTCGAGTGGGCGCGGCTCGCGAACGAGCACCCGCCGAAGCTCCGCACGCACGACCGCTTCGGCAACCGCATCGACGAGGTCGAGTTCCATCCCGCCTGGCACTCGCTGCTCCGGACGAGCATCGAGCACGGCGTCCATGCGCTCTCCTGGCGCGAGCCTCGCGAGGGAGCGCAGGTCGCGCGTGCGGCGCTGTTCTACCTCGCGGCGCAAGTCGAGGCCGGCCACACGTGCCCGCTCTCGATGACACACGCGGCCGTCCCGGCGCTGCGCGCGCAGCCCGAACTGGCCGACGTCTGGGAGCCGCTGCTCACCTCTGTCGAGTACGACCCCGGCCTCAAGCCGGCCGCCGACAAGCCCGGCGCGCTCTGCGGCATGGCCATGACGGAGAGGCAGGGCGGCTCGGACGTCCGCGCCAACACCACATCCGCGCGGCTGTTCGGCGCCGGCGAGTACGAGCTCACGGGACACAAGTGGTTCTGCTCGGCGCCGATGTGCGACGCGTTTCTCGTGCTCGCGCAGGCGCCGGACGGGCTGTCGTGCTTCCTCCTCCCGCGCGTGCTCCCCGACGGCACGCGCAACGGCTTCCGGATCCAGCGCCTGAAGGACAAGCTCGGCGACCGCTCGAACGCGTCGAGCGAGATCGAGCTCGACAGCGCGTGGGCATGGCTCGTCGGCGAGGAGGGCCGCGGCGTTCCGACGATCATCGAGATGGTCAACCACACCCGTCTCGACTGCGTGCTCGGGACCGCCGCCGCCATGCGTGCCGCGGTCGAGCAGGCGACCCACCACGCTGCCTACCGCTCGGCGTTCGGCAGCCTGCTCGTCGACCAGCCGCTCATGCGCAACGTGCTCGCCGACCTGTGCATCGAGTCGGAGGCCGCGACGCTGACCGGGCTTCGGCTCGCACGCGCCTACGACCGCGGCGAGATCGCGTTCGCCCGGGTCGCGACGGCGGTCGCGAAGTACTGGGTCTGCAAGCGCGGGCCGGGGCATGCCGCGGAAGCGCTCGAATGCCTCGGCGGCAACGGCTACGTCGAGGAATCGATCATGCCCCGCATCTACCGGCAACAGCCGCTGCAGTCGATCTGGGAAGGATCGGGGAACGTGATCTGCCTGGACGTCCTGCGGGCGCTTCGGCGCTCACCCGAGACCCGCGATGCCTTTCTCGGCGAGTGTCGCGAGGGAGCCGGCGCCGACAGACGCCTGGACGCATGGCTGAAGGAGCTCGAACGCGACCTCGGGGACGCGGACGATCTCGAGAGCAGAGCCCGCAGCGTCGTCGAGCGGATGGGCCTCGCGCTCCAGGCCTCGCTCCTCGTGCGGCACGGCGGCGCAGCAGTGGCCGAGGCATTTTGTGCGTCACGCCTCGCCGGCGAGGGCGGGCTCGCCTACGGGACAATGCCGGCCGGGCTCGACGCGGCCGCGATCGTCGAGCGCCACCGGCCGCGGATCTAGCGGCAGGGGCTCAGCCGGTGTCTTCGACGAGCGCGTTCCAGCGTTCCTCGATGCGGCGGGTCTTCCAGATCACGACGGAGATCAGCCAGGTGGCGACGAAGATGCCGACCACGCCGTAGCCGATCGTGCCGAAGTCGAGACTCTTCAGCCAGCCCCAGAAACCGTCGTCGAGGCCGAGCTTGGTCGCGAAGACCTGTAGGAGCTCGACCGTGCCGATCGCGAGCGCGACCGCGACGGAGAGCGTCGTGACGGTGATGTTGTAGTAGACCTTGCGGATCGGGTTCGAGAACGCCCAGCCGTAAGCCTGGCTCATGAAGGCGCCGTCGGCCGTGTCCATCAGGCTCATGCCGGCGGCGAACAGGATCGGCAAGGAGATCACCGCGAGGAAGGGCACGTGGTGCGTGGCAACGCCGGCGGCGAGCGCGAGCAGGCCGACCTCCGACGCGGTGTCGAAGCCGAGCCCGAACAGCACGCCGAGCGGGTACATCTGCCAGCTCGACTTGATCCTGGCCGCGAACCGTCCGACGAAGAACCGGTTCATGAACCCGCGGTCGAGCAGCCGCTGCTCGAGCCGCTCCTTGTCGTAGCTCCCTCGCTTCATGTCGCGGTAGATACGCACGATGTCGAGCAGGACGAGCAGGTTGAGGATCCCGATGATCCACAGGAACGTTCCCGAAACGCCGGCGCCGACGTACGTGCCGTAGTCGTGAAAGGCGCCGATCTTCGAGTTCACCGTCTTCGCAGCGATCGCCAGGCCGGCGGCGAGCGAGAAGACGATCGTCGAATGGCCGAGGGAGAAGAAGAACCCGGTGCCGAGCGAGCGCTTGCCGTCGGCGAGGAACTTCCGGGTCGTGTTGTCGATCGCCGCGATGTGGTCGGCGTCGAACGCGTGGCGAAGGCCGAACGTGTAGGCGAGGGTGCCGAGCCCCGCGAGCCCCGGATAGCTGCGCGAGTAGTAGACGAACAGGCCCCAGCCGACGAGATGCAGCAACCCGACGGCCGCGCCGAAGCCGCCGAGACGCCACCACTCGTCCCGTGTCAGCGCTCCCGTCCACTGCCTGAATCGCATATCCCGGCCTCCTGGTCGACACCGACGTGTCGCGACCCATTCGTGGGCCGTTCGCGATCGGTTCGGACCGGCCGGGCGCCGGTTCCAGGTCAGGAGGCGGTGCGAACCGAGACCGAGAAGCCGGTGACGCTCCCGCCGTGGACGACGGCCGTCAGCAGCGCGTGCTCCACGCCGTGGTCGATCGTGGCCAGCCGGTTCTCGCCGGGATGCGCCGTGGCGGTCGGGTAGAGACGCTCGAGCTTCGCGACCGGATCGCCGACGGCCAGGCCGTTCGACGTCTTCCAGCGCGAGCCGATCACGGTCAGCGTCTGAACGAGCATGCCGGTCGAGGTCGAGCAGAGGCCGCCGCGCGCGACGATGAACTGCATGGCCAGGCCGAGCCCTGACCAGGTGGCGCGACTTTTCTTCCCGGGTGCCAGCCGGCAGCTCGTCGCCCGCCCGAAGACGGCGGTTGCCTGCGCATACGTCCCGCGCGCCTTGGAGTTCAGGACGGAGTAGGGGCCGACCTGGATGGAGCTCGCTCCGGCCTTGATCACGTACGGCCGGGCCGCCGCCTTCGGGGGCGGAGGTTGACAGGGGTCGGCGCACGCCGCCAGCACGAGTGGCCGAAGCAGGTGGACAAGCCCCCAGGCACCGGACGAGTTCAGGTGGATGCCGTCGGAGTTGAACCAGGACTGGCCCTGGCCGGCCGAGTTCCAGTCGGCGACGACGATCTGCGGCCATCGCGCCGCTTCCGCGCGGATCGTCGCGTTGATCGACCGATAGTCCTGTCGGACCTCGTGCAGCGTCGTCCAGATGACGTGCTCGACCCCTTTGGCGAGCGAGCGTCTTCATGACCGTTTCCATGTCGTTCTGGTACTGGTCGACGTAGTCGTTGTAACCGACGTCGATCACGACGATCGATCCGAGCGAGCCGCTCGGTGCGGCGCGCACGACGTCGAGGACGGTCGGCGGGCGAACGCCCTGGTACGGACAGCTGAGCTCGACGAGCCGCCGGCAGACCCTGAGCTGCCAGTTCAGATCGAGCCCCTGGGCGAGGTACTGCTTGGCGTCCGGGACGTAGTCGAGCACCTCGGCGGCCGAGTCTCCGAACATCGTGACGCGTGGCGCAGCACTCGTCGCGGGCAGCGCGGACGACGCCCCGACCACAGACGCGACGAGCGCGACGACGACCACAAGGCGCCAGAACGTGCCGGCCAAGGAACGACCCACCCGCCGGCCATGGTAGCCAGACGGGGCCGGGTGACCCGCCGGTTACTCCTCGTTCGCGAGCATTCGGCGCTCCCACCAGCGGATCACGAAGACGACACCGACCGTCGCGACCACGATGCCGCCGGCTGCATACAGCCCGTACGTCTGGATCGCATCTGCCGCGGCGCCACCGAGGTAGTAGGCGACGAGGCCGACGAGGGTCGCCCAGAGGATGCCGCCGGCCGCGTTGTAGAGCAGGAATCTCCACCACGTCATATGGGAGATGCCGGCCATCCAGGCGGCGGTGATACGAAGAACGGCGACGAAGCGCCCGAAGAAGACGGTCTTTCCTCCGTGCTTGGCAAAGAGCCGCTCTGCCCTGGGCAAGACCTTGTTGGCATGTCGCGAAACGAACGACCAGCGCTCGAGCAGCGCGCGACCGCCCTGGCGCCCGATCCAGTAGCCGATGTTGTCCCCGATGATCGCCGCCGCCGAGGCGATCGCGATCACCTCGACGATGTTCAGCTTGTCCTGCGAGGCGAGGACGCCGCAGGCAACGAGCGCAGTCTCGCCGGGAAGCGGAATCCCGGAGGACTCGACGCCGATGAGCACGAACAGCAGGACGAGAGCCCACGACTGGTGGTGCTCGATCAGGTGCGACACGGGGTCAGTCTAGGGATGGCCCACCCGTCACAATTAGTCGGATGGTGATGATCCCGCGACCCGTGCTCCTCTATGACGGCGACTGCCGATTGTGCCGCTTCGCGGCGCGGATCGTCGACTCCGCCGATCGACGGGGCCGGATCGCACTCCTGCCCCTCGCAGACGAGGCTGCCGACCCGCTCCTGGCCACGATGCCCGAGGTTGAGCGGCTCGGGTCCTGGCACCTCGTCCGGACGGGCGGCCGGATCGCATCGCGGGGCGCAGCGGGGATCGAACTGCTCGAGGCCCTCGGCCACGAGCGGCTGGCCCGCGCCGCGGGACGAGCAGAGCCGCTGGCCGAGCGTGCGTACACACTCGTCGCACGCAACCGCGACCGTCTCGGAGCACTCGTTCCAAACGGCCCGGCGCCACGGCGCTTTCCCTAGGCTCAGCCGGCTATCGCGGGTGTGATCGACCTGCTCGCCAGCATCACCCCTTGTGCGTCGTACTGCCGGTACCGGAACGTCGCGCGTCCGTGTTCGATGCCCGCGACCGTCGACACGCGTACCGGCAGCCGGCCTGCGACCGGGTAGACCTCGCCGAAGCCCGGCTGGTCGACGACGACCCACGCCGTCCCCCGGACAGGATTGATCCACGCGAAGGCGACGACAGCCCGTCCGCTCCCGTCGGTGCAGATCGACAGCCGGGGGTCAGAGACTCGACCGCGGACGAGCGGCCAGGCTGCTCGACCACACCACGGCTTCGGCAACGCGCGCGCGTTGCGATCGCAGGCATCGACCGAGGGCCAAGGCCCCACGAACGTCAACGTCCGCCCGCTCGCCCCCACGCGTTCGACCACCACTTGCCCGCCTGGGACCCGGTCCCCCGGGACGCACGCGGCGATCTCGGACCGCAACTGTCTCGCTCTGAGGAGCCTCACTCGCGTCAAGACCAGCGGCCGGTGCACGCTCCGAAACGGCAGATGTAGCCGCGCCGGCTTCGACCCGTCGACGAGGTGAATGGGCACCGTCTGTTCGGCGGCTCCCGCACCGGCCGAGGCGACAAAGGCGCTCACGAGCGCGCAGAGGGACGCAAGCCGCGCCCCTCTGCTCACGATCCGGCCGGACCGGCTCATCCCCAGGCCAGTCTCCGGACGCCGCTGAACCGCGACTGCGAGCGGTACGACTCGATCCACTCGTTGGTCCCGTACGCCTCGCCGAGCGCCTCCCACACGAAGTCACTTCCGCTGTCGATCCGGAACTGCTCGAGCGCGATGTGGGTATCGCTCGCAAGCGCGTCCATCATGATGATGCTCCCTTTGTCGTACTTCACGTGGGGCGCGCCAGAGCCGCTGGTCGCGTACTTGAACCCGGTCGTGTTGTACGGGCCGTGGTCGTACATCGAGCGTTGCCAGAAGTAGAACGAGTTGTCGCCGGGGTAGGCCCGGTTGGATTCCCGCCACACGCGCCAGACGAGACCGGAGCAGTCCGGCCCCTCGCCGAGTGTCGACTTCGTCTCGCGGGGATACGCGTTGGGCCTGTCGTCCCGATCGTCGCTGTCGTAGCAGCCTCCTGCCCACTGATAGCCCTCGCCCACGGCGATGTTGGCGATGTCGGTGGCAGCCGAGCGCGTGTAGCCGAAGGGGCCGACATGTCCTGGATCGAAGTCGACGTCAGCAATCTGGCAGCTCGTCCGACCCTGGTCTGCCGCGTGCGAGTAGACCCAGCACTTCGAGTTCGCGCCGTAGTAGCAGCCGCCCGGGTCACCCCATCCGGGCACACCCTGGCTGTGCCTGCTGCTCGCGCCCGCGGTGTCGGTCAGTACGAGGCAGAGCACGGCCGGCACCAGCACGAGCGCGAGGTAGACCCGTCTCGAGCGGTCGAAGAACGTCATCTAGCTCACCCCCAGGTCGTAGCGGTCGACGAATGCCCCCTGGTCGGTCGAGCCGAGCTCGTAGATCGACGAGCCGGCCAGCCGAAACCGCGAGAGCGGCATCGACTGGGCCCACTCGGGCGCTGGGAGCGAGAACTGGTCGACGAGGCGTCCCGATGGGTCGATCACGACAGCCTCGTACTCGTGCTCACTGTCCGTGTACACGGAAAAGACCACGAGCAGACGTCCGCTCGGCAGCCGCTGCGCGAGCTGGATGTCCGCGACCGGCGTCGTGCTCGTGAGGCGAACGGACGAAAACCGGTAAATGGCGCCCGAAACCGAGTACGTGGCGACCCGAATCTCGTTGCCGGTGCTCAGCACGACGACGTTTCCGTCCTTGGCCGGAGCGCCCGGGAAGGCCCGCGCCAGCTGCAAGGACGGGTCGACCGGCGTCAGCCCGTTCGCCTGCAGGACAGGCGCCCACATGCTCGACGGGTACTCGGACACGTACGCCGTGCTGCCCGAGAGCCTGACCTGTGCCGCGGCATCGTCGGCTACGGTGGTCGTCGTCAGAGCTCCGCCCTGGAGCGTGAACGAGCGCAGGAGCGGTCTGGGCGCGGCTACATTCGCCACCTCGAGCACGTACGCCGTGCCGGACGCGTCGCTCACCCGCAGATCGGCTTTGACGCCGGCAAGGCCCGGTAACGCGATCGTCTGCGGTGAGCCGCCGACCGGGAACTCGAGCATCCGAGCGTGGGTCTCGTCGAGGAGGTACACATTCCCTGACGAGTCGACGTCGAACGATGCGGCACCGGTGGGCATGTCGACTCCGTCCTCGAGCCCGACCTGCTGGTCACCGCCACCCCAGCCAGCGCTTGCTACACGCGCAGACGCCTGACGGGTGGAGCCGAACGTGTGTGCACCGAGGTCGATGGACGAGCCGCTCATCGCAAAGCTGACCTGCGGCGCGGTGCTCCCGCCGGGCGGGACGACGATCGTTCGCCCGGTCGTGTTGTCCCGGATGACGGCGTAGTAGGTGAATGCGGAGGCGGCCCAGATGCTCGCTGGGACTGACGCGACGTACCGGCCCACCTGCGCGCTCGGATCGAGCACCAAAGGAGCGCTCGCCGAGATACCGGAGCTCGTGCGGAAGTACACCGTGCCGCCGCCGTCACACGATCCTGCTCCCTCGGCGTTGCCGTCAGGAGGGAGGCACGAGATGTCAAAACGGATCCCGGGAGGATCACCGGGTGCGCGGAGCTTGATCGGGACCGAGATCGCCTTCAGGAACTGATCTTCGGCGGCCACGCGGTGCTTCCCCGCCCCAGCTGTGGCCGACATGGTCAGCAGGATCGCCGCCATCGCGACGAGCGCCGCTCCGACTGCAGCGCCCCAGACGATCCGCCGTCCGGGCCTCCCGCCTGAGAAATCGATCATGCGCGCCTCCTTCGTTCGTTGTCTTGTTAGAGAACATGGGAGGAAGGGCGCACGTCAAGACCCCTCGTTCAGAAGTTGCACTTTTGACACGCATTCGCGACAGACACGTCACACCTGGGCCGCTACCACTGAAAGCCCAAACGCGAAAGGAGCGTCAATGCCCCAGGTTCCTCGTGTCCCTCGTCCCCGGTTGCTCGCGCTTGCGCTGATTGTCGCCGCACTCGCAGGTGCAGGCGCGATCGCCGCGCTGGCCGCGACCGACGTGAAGGACAGTTCCGTCATCCAGGCGTGCAAGCAGAAGATCACCGGCCTGTTGCGGGTGGTCGCCGATCCATCGAAGTGCACCAGGCGGGAGCTCCCGCTCGCGTGGAACATCCAAGGCCCGATCGGTGCCGCCGGCCCAACGGGACAGCAGGGGCCCAAGGGCGACGCCGGCCCGGTCGGCGCTCAAGGCGCGCAGGGACAGCCGGGGCCGCAGGGTCCAGCAGGCAACCAGGGCCCTGCAGGCGCGCAAGGTCCGGCAGGCGCGCCCGGGCCGGCAGGCGCGCCCGGGCCGGCAGGGCCGCAGGGACCAGCCGGGCCGCAGGGGCCGGCGGGGCCGAAGGGCGATCCCGGCTCGGGTCTGTCGACCTTCGAGGATCTCGACGGCCTCCCGTGCACGGACGGCACGCCCGGCGCGATCTCGATCTCGTACGACGCGTCGCATCACGCAGTCATCACCTGTGTCGCGTCGAGCGTGCAGGCGGCGATCCGTGTCAACGAGTTCATGACCGGCGTCACCGGCGCCGCCACGAACGAGTTTGTGGAGATCGTCAACGCCGGTAGCGCGCCTGCCGACCTGTCCGGCTGGAAGCTCGTGTACCGGTCGGCGACCGGCTCGAGCGACACCGTGCTGGACACGATCCCGAACGGCACGACGCTCGCGCCCGGCGCCTTCTACCTCTTCGGCGGAAGCGGCTACGCCGGCCCGCCCGCGGCCGACCAGTCCTTCTCGACCGGCCTGGCATCGACCGCCGGCGGTGTGGGGATCCGGGACTCGGAGGGCACGCTCGTCGACTCGGTGGGCTGGGGCTCGACGGCGGCGAACGGGCTCGTCGAGGGCACGTTCGCCCCGGCGCCGCCCATGACCGCGGCACCCGGTTCGAGCGACGTGCGCGAGCCGGACGGCCACGACACGAACGACAACTCCGCCGACTTCACCGTCGCCACGCCCCCGACCCCCAGGGCGACGAACGGGTCGTAAGAGGCGAAGGAGACCGCTAGATCCGGACCTCCATGCCCTCGAACGCGAGCTCTGGCGGCGCCCCACTGCCCTGCCAGAGCTCGCGCGCCCGGGCCTGGTGCGTGTCCAGGTCCTCGTCGGTATGGCGTGGGTCGTGGTGGAAGAGCAGCAGCCGATGGGCTCTCGTCATCGAACCGAAGGACAACGCCTGCGAGACACTCGAGTGTCCCCAGCCGACGTGATCGAGGTACTCGAGGTCCGTGTACTGGGCGTCGTGGATCAGCACGTCGACCCCCTCGGCGAGGCTGAAGCCGGAGATCCAGTCACTGGTGAGGCGGTCGAGGTCGACGCCGACCGCGGGCTCGTGGTCCGGCAGATACGCCATCGTGCCGCCGTCGGCCTCGATCCTGTACCCGAGCGTCGCGCCCGGGTGCGAGATCGGCGCCGCATCCAGGCGGGCGCTGCCGATCTCCCACGGCTCGTCCTGAACGTCGTGGAACACAAACGTGGCCGGCAGGTCGCTGAGCTCGACCGGGAACAGCGGTGCAGACAGGTATCTGGCCAGCCGTTCGTCGAGGCTACGCACCGAGGACGGCGGCCCCCAGATGTGCACCTCGATGCTCGGGTCGAAGATCGGCGCAAAAAAGCCGATCCCCTCAATGTGGTCGAGATGGAGATGGGTGAGGCAGAGGTGGATCGGCCCCGGGCCATTGCCCGCCAACTGCCGGCCCAGCGTCCGGATTCCCGTGCCGGCGTCGAGGATGATCCGCGTCCCGTCGTCGCAAACGACCTCGACGCACGACGTATTGCCGCCGTATCGAAGCGTCTCGGCGCCCGGCGTCGCAAGCGAGCCGCGACAACCCCAGATTCGAAACAGCATCGGCCTCTAGCTGAGTTCCCAGAAGATCGCCATGATCCCGTGGAACTCCCCGTCGGGGCCGAACAGCGGGAGCGCGGTCGTCTCCACCGTGTGCTTCTCGCCGTCGAGTCCGGTAACCCGCATCGTTCCGTGCGCGGGCCGCCGCTCGGCGAACGCGATCCCGCCCGGCATCTCCTCGCGGACCATCGGCTTGCCGTCGACAGTCTCCGGGACGAGCGAGCGCACCCAGTCGTTGATCGACGTCTCGCCGCGCTCGGCGAACCGGCCGGCGGCGATCTGCTCGGCGGGCTCGTTGAAGTAGACGAGGTCGCCGACCGCGTCCGCGATGTAGATCGGCGTGGCGAGGTTCGTCGCCAACTCGCGCGCCAGGATCAAAACGAGGCTTTTCTGCTTCCGCATGGCCATTGGGTCGCGCGAAGCCTACGCCCTCTCACCTGCGCTGTGGTAGGGAGATTTTGTTAACCTGGTTAAGTAAATGTCAGTGACAACGGACGAAGAGACAGCGATCTTGGTGGCGAACCGGTTGAGGCCCGTGCTGCTTCGCGTCGCACGCGAGCTTCGCCGTGAGGCACACGCCTTCGGGATCACAGGTGGACAGGCATCTCTCCTGGCCGTCGTCGAGGGCCAGGGGCGCATCGGTCTGGGAGAGCTCGCGGCTCGCGAAGGCGTTTCTGCGCCGGCCATGTCCAAGCACATCGACCGCCTCGAGCACGCCGGGCTCGTGAAGCGTGTGCCCGGCGCCAGCGGCGACCGCCGCCGGATCGAGATCGAGCTGACCGCCAAGGGACAGCGCGTGCTCCGCCGAGTGCGATCGCAGCGCACGGCCTGGCTCGCGTCCAGGCTCGACCAGCTCGACCAGCACGCTCTGGCGGCGATCGACGACGCGATCGAGCCCTTGACCGCGCTGCTGACGGCGGGCTCGTGACGGCTGCGATCGCAGCTCTGAACCGGCGCACGTTCGCCAGCCTCGCGCACCGCAACTACCGGCTCTACTTCGCCGGCCAGGTCGTGTCCGTGACGGGCACGTGGATGCAGAACATCGCGATGGCCTGGCTGATCCTCGAGCTGACGCACTCCCCCCTCGCGGTCGGCGCCCTCGCGCTATGCCAGTTCCTCCCGTTCACCGTCTTCGGCCTCTTCGCCGGTGTGATCGTCGACCGTCTCGATGCCCGGCGGCTCGTGATCGGGACGCAGGCGGCCTCGATGGTGCTCGCCGCCGCGCTCGCCGTGCTGACGCTCCTCGGGCTCATCGAGCCGTGGATCGTCTACCTCCTCGCCGGCCTGCGCGGGACCGTGCTCGTGCTCGACGCCCCCTCCCGCCAGGCGCTGACCTACCGCATGGTCGGCCCGCGCGAGCTTCCGAACGCCGTGGCACTCAACTCGAGCCTGTTCAACGGGGCCCGGATCGTCGGCCCGGCGCTGGGCGGAATCGTCGTTGCGCTCGCCGGCGCCGGCTTCTGCTTCGCATTCAACGCCGTGAGCTTTCTCGCGGTACTCGCAGGCTTGCTCGCGATGCGCGCGAACGAACTCCTCCCCGGCGAGCGCGCCGAGATCCGGCCTCGCATCCTCGCCGGAACGCGAGAGGCGCTCGCCTACGTCCGCCGCACACCGCGTGCCGGGACGGTGCTCATCCTCGTCGCCGTCGTCAGCACGTTCGCGTTCAACTTCAACGTCCTGCTGCCGGTGCTCGCCAAGAACACGCTGCACGCGGGCCCGGCGACCTTCGGTGTCATCACCGGCTGCTTCGGCGCGGGTGCCCTCGTCGGCGCGCTGATCGCCGCCACCCTCGGCCGGGCGAGCATGCGGATGCTGCTGATCTGTATGGCCGGCTTCGGCCTCGCCGAGTTGCTGCTGGCCCCGTTGCACACGGCGCCGGCGACCGGCTTGATGCTCTTCCTCGTCGGGCTCAGTTTCACGATGTGGACGGCGAACGCGAACTCCACGCTGCAGCTGGAGGCTCCCGGGCACCTCAGGGGACGCGTCATCGGTCTCTACTACTACGCCTTCAACGGTGCCGGGCCGGTGGGCGGGATCCTCTCCGGCTGGTTGGCCGCGACCGGCGGGACCGGGCTCGCGTTCGCGGTCGGCGGCGTCGTGACGCTCGGCGCAATCGGGATCGTGGTGCTGCGGTCGACCGAGCGGCCCGCGGTCCGGCTCGCGCACCTGCTCAACCTCAAGCTGTAAAACCGCCGCCGGCTGCAGCCCGCTTTACAGCCAGCTGCGAAACGCCTTGCACGGCGCCGACGCGGCGTTGACTTTCGTCGAGCACAGATGTGAGCGATTCGTTAGCGACCCGACGGAGGTGAATCGCATGCAGGGCAAGTACCGCGCACTCGCTGTCTCGGCGGCCGGCTGTCTCGTGCTCGCCGGCGCAGCCATGGGAGCGACCAAGGCCGTGTTCGTCGGCACATCGGGCCCCGACGTCATCAACGGCACGCCGACTGCCGACGTGATCTACGGCAAGGCCGGCGACGACAGCCTGCACGGCCGATCCGGCAACGACGTCATCTACGGAGATCGCGGGAACGACACCATCAAGGGCGGCGACGGCAACGACGTCGAGTACGGCGGCCAAGGCAACGACGTGATGTGGGTCGGTCGCGGTGCCGACGCCGAGTACGGCGGACCCGGCGACGACGTCCTGCACGCGCTCGCCGACGACAACCAGCTCGACATCGTCGACTGCGGCGCCGGCCACGACGTCGCGTGGCTCAACGCCGCGGAGAAGGGCAAGTACGTGATCCGCGGCTGCGAGGTGCGGAACTGGATCGTCCCCAGTCCGGACCAGCTCACCGAGGAGACCGGCGACTAGCCGGTCTCCTCCCCCAACGGGACGCGAGCAGGCCCGGGCGCCCGGGCCTGTTCGCTACCGTGACCCTGGTGCGCCCCCGGCTGGTCGTCGCGCTGACCGCGCTCCTCGTCCTCGCGCCGACCGCCGCGTTCGCCGCGCGGATCACGGGAACGAGCCGCGCCGATCGGCTCGTCGGGACGGCGCGATCGGACGTGATCGACGGCCTCGCCGGCAACGACACACTGCTCGGAATGGGTGGAAACGACGTGCTCCGCGGCGGCCCCGGGCACGATGCGCTCGTCGGCGGCGCCGGCAACGATTCGATCGCCGCGAACGGGGACGGTGCGCGCGACACGATCTCGTGCGGCTCCGGAGTGGACGTCGTGAACGCGGATCTCGGCGATTCATTGGGCGCCGGTTGCGAGGTGACGAGCCGCCAGATCTCCACGGACACGCTGACCGGCGGCGGCGGGCAGCACGCGACCGAGGTCGAACCGGACAGCTTCGCCTTCGGGAAGACGATCGTGGCCGTGTTCCAGGTCGGACGGATCGAGAACGGGGGCGCAACCGCGATCGGCGTGGCCACGTCCGCGGATGCCGGCAGCCACTGGCGATCCGGGCTCCTTCCGGGCATGACCTCGCTCTCACCACAGCCGGGAACCGATCCGCGCGCAAGCGACCCGACCGTCGGCTTCGACGCCGCGCACGGCGTGTGGCTCGCGACGGCGCTCGGCATCTCGTCGAACAGCTTTCAGATCCTCGTCAGCCGGTCGACGGACGGAATCACGTGGAATCGCCCGATCGCGGCCCGTACCGGGCCGAGCGGCGCGCTGGACAAGGAGTGGGTCGCCTGCGACAACTGGGCAACGAGCCCGGACCGCGGCCATTGCTACCTGTCGTACCTGGAGGTCGGAGCCAACCTGGTCGTGACTCAGTCGTCCGTGGACGGCGGCCTGAGTTGGGCCGCGCCCGTAACGACGTCGATTCATCCCGCTTCGAACCTGGCACCGAACGGCGCACAGCCGCTCCCGCGCCCGGACGGATCGCTCGTCGTCGTGTACGCGGTGGGCGCAGCCGAGGACGACGAGGAGGGTGGAGGAGAGGGGTACAGGGAGGCGCCGTTGTCGGCCGAGGTCCTGGCCGCGACGTCGCTCGACGGCGGGGCCACCTTCGGGACGAGCGTCGAGATCTCGAGCCTGTCGGTTTCGGACACCCCCGGATTGCGAGCGCCGCCGCTGCCTTCCGCAGACGTGGCCGCCGACGGGAGGTTGTTCGTCTCGTGGGAGGACTGCCGCTTCGACCCAACCTGCAGTCGCGATCGAATCGTGCTCGCGACCTCCCTCGACGGACAGACGTGGAGCGCGCCGACGGCGGTCGGCCCTGCGACGCCCGGAGGCGACCAGGTCGTTCCAGGGCTCGCGGCCGATCCGGCCACGTCGGGGAGCAGGCAGCGACTCGCGGTCGCGTACTACTCGATGCCGCAGGCGTGCGCCGCCCGAGTGGACTGCGTGGGCATCGACGTGTGGCTCACGCGCTCGGGAGACGGCGGCGCCACGTGGTCTCGACCCGAGCGGCTGGACGCACAGCCGATGCGGCTCGACTGGCTGCCGCTCGCCGGAGGGCGCTTCTTCGGCGACTACATCTCCACGTCGTTTGTCGGCGGCCGCGCGGTGCCGGTCTACTCACTGGCGGTGGCGCCGTTCGGGGGCAAGCTGCGGCAGGCGATCATGGCGCTTCAGGCCGGGTAGCCCGTCCGCTACCGACGGCTGTGGACGAAGAGTCACCGAATCGGCACAGCCGAGATCCACCTTGGCGCGAGCTTCGCGGTTACGCTCACGGCGTGGGTGGAGGGTGGTACCCCACCCACTGAGGGTGGGGGTGCGCGCATCGTGCGACTCCCGCGCCGAGGAGGATCTCGCCTGCTCCGGCGAGGCCGGGAGCGGCGCTACGAGATCGTCCAGGTGTCGTTGCCGTGCAGGAGCGCGGTCAGATCGCCCTCGCCTCGCTGCTCGACCGTCGCCTGGATCTGCTCGATCATCAGGTCGTCGTAGACGGGCTCTTCGACGTCGCGGAAGACCCCCATCGGGGCGACGCCGACCTCGGCCAGCGTCAGCCGCGAGAGCGCGAATGCCAGGCTCGGCTGCGGATGGTGCTCGTCGTGGACGAGGAGCCCGTCCTCGCCGACGTCCGACACGTCGACGATCTCCATCGATCCGTCACCGCGGGCGACGACGCCACGCTCGCCCTCGGCGCCGAAACGGACAGGCTGCCCATGCTCGAGATAGATCCGGTTGGCGGCGTCCTCTCGCACCGCGTCGAACGCGCCGTCGTTGTAGATGTTGCAATTCTGGAGGATCTCGACGAAGGCCGCGCCGCGATGGGAGGCCGCGCGGCGGAGCACCTCGGTCACGTGCTTGCGGTCGGTGTCGATCGCGCGCGCCACGAACGTTGCCTCGGCGCCGATCGCGACGGCGAGCGGGTTGAACGGCTCGTCGATCGAGCCCATCGGCGTAGATCCCGACCGTTGTCCGCGCGGCGAGGTCGGCGAGTACTGGCCCTTCGTCAGCCCGTACACCTGGTTGTTGAAGAGCAGGAGCTTGAGGTTGACGTTGCGACGCAACGCGTGGATCAGGTGGTTGCCGCCGATCGAGAGCATGTCGCCGTCGCCGCCCACGACCCACACGGACAGGTCGGGCCGGGACGTGGCCAACCCGGTTGCGATCGCCGGCGCGCGGCCGTGGATCGAGTGCATCCCGTAGGTCTGCATGTAGTACGGGAAGCGGGCGGCGCAGCCGATGCCCGAGACGAAGACGATCCGGTCCCGCGGGAAGCCGAGCTCCGGCATGAAGCTCTGCACCGAGGCGAGGATGGCGTAGTCGCCGCAGCCCGGGCACCAGCGGACCTCCTGATCGGACTTGAAGTCCTTCGCCGTCAGCGTCAGTCCACTCTTGCCGTTCGAGCGCGTTCTCGCTCACGCCCCGCTCCAGCGCCGGCGAAGCCGGCACCTCCGCTCGCTGATGACCTCCGTCGAGGCTGGGGTCACAACATCGCCTCGATCGCCTCGGCGAGCTCGCTCGGACGGAAGGGGATGCCGCGCACACGGTTGAAGCCGACTGCGTCGACGAGGAACTCGGCCCGGATGAGCTTGAGCAGCTGCCCGAGGTTCATCTCCGGAACGAGCACGCGTTCGTACCGGGACAGCACCTCGCCGGTGTTGCGCGGGAACGGGTTCAGGTAGTGCAGGTGCGCGTGAGCGACCGAGCGGCCCTGCTTGCGCACCCGGCGTGCCGCGGCGGCGATCGGCCCGTACGTGCCGCCCCAGCCGAGGACGAGGAGCCGCGCGTTGCCCGAGGGGTCGTCGACCTCGAGCTCGGGGATGTCGCCGGCGATACCGGCCACCTTCTGAGCGCGCAGCCTGACCATCGCGTCGTGGTTGTCCGGGTCGTAGGAGACGTTCCCGGTCACGTCCTGCTTCTCGAGGCCGCCGATCCGGTGCTCGAGGCCGGGCGTGCCCGGGATCGCCCACGGCCGCGCCAGCGTCTCCGGGTCGCGGAGGTAGGGCAGGAACTCGTCGCCCGAGTTCGGGCCGGTCGCGAACTCCACGGTCAGGTCGGGAAGGTTCGCCGCGTCCGGGATCAGCCATGGCTCGGAGCCGTTCGCGAGATACGCGTCCGACAGCAGGTAGACGGGCGTCCGGTACTTGAGCGCGATCCGCACGGCCTCGATCGCCATCTCGAAGCAGCCGCCCGGGGTCGACGCCGCCAGCACCGGCACCGGCGACTCGGAGTTGCGGCCGAACAGCACCATCAGCAGATCGGCCTGCTCCGGCTTCGTGGGCATGCCGGTCGAGGGGCCTGCCCGCTGGACGTCGATGACGAGGAGCGGCAGCTCGAGCATGACGCCGAGCCCGACCGTCTCCGCCTTGAGGACGACGCCCGGCCCGGCCGATGTGCAGACGCCGAGCGCCCCGCCGAACGAGGCTCCGAGCGCCGCGCCGGCTGCAGCGATCTCGTCCTCGGCCTGGAACGTCCGGATCCCGAACTGCTTGTAGCGCGCCAGCTCCTCGAGGATCGACGAGGCCGGCGTGATCGGGTACGCCCCGAGGTAGAGCGGCAGCTTGCTCTGCACGCTGGCGGCGACGAGGCCGAGCGAGAGGGCCTGATTGCCGGTGATCTGCCGGTAGACGCCCGGAGCCATCTCGGCCGGCTTGACCTCGTACGAGACGACGAAGTCCTCGCTCGTCTCGCCGTAGTTGACGCCTGCCCGGAACGCGCGCGAGTTGGCCTCGGCGAGCTCGGGGCGCTTGCCGAACTTCACCTGGATGTAGTCGAGCGTCGACTCGACGGGCCGGCCGTAGAGCCAGGACATGAGGCCGAGCGCGAAGAAGTTCTTCGACCGCTCCGCCTCGCGCGAGGTCACGCCCTCGATGCCCTTGAGCGCCTCGACCGTCATGCTCGTGAGCGGCAGCGCGTGCACCTTGTAGTCGTCGAGCGAGCCGTCCTCGAGCGGGTTCGTCGGGTAGCCCGCCTTCTGCAGGTTCTTCTCGCTGAACGCGTCACGGTTCAGGATCAGCGCGCCGCCCGAGCGAAGGTCCTTGAGGTTCGTCTTCAGCGCCGCCGGGTTCATCGCCACGAGCACGTCCGGCTGGTCGCCCGGAGTGAGGATGTCGTGGTCGGCGAAGTGGATCTGGAAGCCCGAGACGCCCGGGAGCGAGCCGGCGGGCGCGCGGATCTCGGCCGGGAAGTCGGGAAGCGTCGACAGGTCGTTGCCGAATGCGGCGGTCTCGCTCGTGAAGCGGCTTCCGGTCAACTGCATGCCGTCGCCGGAGTCGCCCGCGAAGCGGATCGTGACCTGCTCGACCTGCTGGACGCTCTTCGCCAATGTCCGGTTAGGTATAGCGCATGCGGCGACGGCACCAGTCTTGACCATCATCCTGGCGATCGTGCTCGCGATCCTCGTCCTTCCCTCGCCCTGGGGAGTGGTCGCAATCGGCTGCGCGGCGGTCTTCGAGGTCACGCAGACCGGCGTCGGTATCTGGTGGTCGCAGCGAAGGCGCGCGCAGGTCGGCGCCGAATCGCTGATCGGAGTCGAGGCGAGGGTGATCGAGCGTTGCAGCCCGTGCGGAAAGGCGGCGATCCGCGGGGAGATCTGGAACGCGCGCTGCGAGGCCGGCGCCGAGGTCGGCGAGACCGTCGTCGTCCGCGGCCTTCAGGGCCTGACGCTGCTCGCCGAGCGCAAGGACGCGGCGGTCAGCGAGCCGCAGAGCCACCAGAGGCAGTAGCCGAGCCAGGGGATGCCGTACGCGTCGGTCTGCACGGCGATCAGGAGGACAGCGGCGAGCGCCGCGGCGACCCCGGCGGCGCCGTCGCGGAGGTCGCCGGGTGGCTCCGACCACGCGCGGCGGACGAGCCCCGCGAGCAGCGCCAGGCTCCACGCGACGAACAGGATCATCCCGACGAGGCCCGTCTCGACGCCGATCTCGGTGTAGTTCGACTCGCCGGCCTTCAGCTCGACGCCGAAGCGCTCCGCGGTCGCTCCCGCGTTCCCGAGCCCGTAGCCCTGCGGGTGGTGGACCACCGTCCCGAGCCCGTGACTGAGGCTCGACAGGTGGCTCCGCCAGGAGGGCTCGTTGAAGTTGAAGAGCTGGTTCTTCGCACCGGGATGCTCGTGGGCGTTCTGCTCCTGCTCCTTCAGCTCCGCCGGCAGGAAGTGAGTCGTCGGCGCGACATGCGTGTACGCGCGGTCGAAGCCGATGCCGACGCCGATCACGACGACCGCGGCGGCGAGCGGCCAGAGCCGACGCCGCGCGATCGCTAGCACGACCAGGCCGGCGACGAGACCGGTGAGCGCCGAGCGCGAGATCGTGAACACGAGCCCGGCGAAGACGAGCGCGGCGAGCGGCAGCGCGAGGCGCCGGAGCGGCGCGACCAGGAGCGAGACCACCAGCATGTATGCGGCTGCGAGCGGGCTGATGAACGTCGAGATCAGCCGCCGGAACAGGTGGTTGTTGCCCGTGTTGAACGCGAAGTTCTCGGGCATGCCTCCCGGGCCGTGATAGTCGAAGCCGAGCTGGTGTCGGAAGTAGCCGACTGCGCCGGAGCGGTGCCACCACCCCACGCTCACGGTGTACTCCTCGATCAGGCCGAAGCCGGCGACGGCCGCGCCGGTTCCGAGGATCGTCCAGGCGACCGACCGGATCTGCGCCCCGGTCACGCCGACCGCGCGGCCGAGGAAGAACGCGACGACGGGGACGAGGTCGTGCCGAATCGCGTGGAGCACGGCGCTGTGGCCCGCGTTTCCGTCGAGCGCGCTCTGCGGGATCACGGCGTAGACGAGCACGAGCACGGCGAACGCGAGCGCGAGCGCGTCGATCGCCCCGGGCCGAAACGGCAGCCGGCGGGCACGAACGGCCGGAAGGGCGACGCTCGCGAAGGCCACGGCGAGCAGGATCTCCTTCCACGCCGAGATCAGCTCGAGCGAGGCGCCCCGCACGCCGGCGCCCCAGAGGAGCGCCATCACCAGGTTGTGCGCCGCGAGGCCGACGACGAACAGGTAGAGCGCAACGAAAGGGCGACGCCAGACGGCGACCGCGGCCGCACCGATCGCGACGGCAAAAACTGCGAGCGCGAACGCCGTCGCCACTACGTCCGCTCTAGCCGCAAGAACACTTCGCGGGCGTACCGATACGGAGAGCCGGGGCTCTCGTCGCGCGCCGCCGCGCGCAGGCCGGCGTCCGCGAGCGCGCGGCCGAGCTCCGAGTCGGTGAGGCGGAAGCCGCGGTACTCCGGCCGGCTCGCCACCTCGGCACCGCTGAGCATCGGCACGGCGAAGCCGCGGCCGGCGCGCCAGAGGCGGGCGCGAAAGCCGGGCCCGAGCACCGGGAGCTGCACGAACGCGCGGCCGTCGGGCGCGAGCACCCGCCCGAACTCCCGGAGGTACGCCGTGACGACGTCGCGCGCCGGGAGATGCTGGAGGACGAGGTAGCAGACGACGACATCCGCGCTCGCCGACTCCACCGGCTCGAGAGTCGTGCCCGAGACGGGCAGGAACGTCACGTTGGCATCGGGCACCCGGGCGCGTGCCTGCTCGAGCATGAGCGGCGAGACGTCGACGGCGACCACTCGGTCAAAGCGTTGCGCGAGCAAGCCGGTCATCCGGCCGAAGCCGCACCCGACCTCGACGCAGGCCCCTCCGTGCGGGTCCTCGCCGAGCCGCGAGAACAGCGAGTCGAGCTCCCGCTTCGCGGTCGCGGGATCGCCGACGTAGTGCTCGACGCGGTCGGAGGCCGCGGCGGTGTCCCAGGTCGTCCGCATCCCCTCGCCCACGCCAGGAGAGCGTAACGGGGCCATCCGAAGGAAATCTTTAGGGTTGCGAAATGGTCGACGTCGTCATGCGGCCCCGGGGCCCGTACTCGCTCGCGCTGACGGCACGGCACGCGGGAGACGCGACGCGGCGATTCCGGGACGGTGTCTTCGAGGGCCTGCTCCAGATCGATGACCGGGTCGAGCGCGGCGCCGCCCGCCAGCATCCGGACGGGTCGCTGCGGCTCGTCGCCGACAGCGAGAAGGCGATCGAGCGGCTGCGGTTCTCGCTCGCGCTCGACGACGACCACAGCGAGTTCCTGCGCCGCTTCCGTCACGACCCGATGCTGGGTCAGGCGACGCGCCGGCTTGCCGGGCTGCGCCAGATGCGCCTCCCAACCGTGGCGCACGCCCTGCTCCGCGCGTTGTGCGGCCAGCTGATCGAGTCGAGGCGGGCGCGCGCGATCGAGCGCGCGATCGTCCGCACGGTGATGCCGGCCCACGATGGCTTCTACGCGCCGCCGACGGCCGCGGCGCTGTGCGCCGTCTCGCCCGCCGAGTTGCGCCGCCTCGGCCTCCACGCCCGCCGCGGCGCGACGCTCGTCCGCGTCTGCCGCGAGCTCGACCTCGACCGCCTGCGCGAGCTGCCCGCGCCGACCGTCGCGGCGCGGCTCGGCCGCGAGCGCGGGCTCGGACCGTGGTCGGTCGGCGTCGTCGCGCTCGAGGGCCTCGGCCGCTACGACCTGGGCCTCGTCGGCGACCTGGGACTGATCAAGTTGCTCTCGGTCATGCGCGGCCGTCGCGTCGAGGGCTGGGAGACGCAGGAGCTCCTGGCCCCGTACGGCGAATGGGCCGGCCTCGCAGGGGTCTACCTGCTTTCCGGGTGGGCCCGGGGGCTGTTGCCGGTGAGCCCCGCCGAGCGCAGGGCAGCCTAGACTCCGCGACGTGAACGGCCGCGTCGCCATCCTCGGCTGCGGGAAGATCGGCGAGTCACTGCTCGCCGGCCTGCTCAGCTCCGGCTCCACCGACCTGATCGCCACTGCCCGCCGTGCCGAGCGCGCCGCCGAGCTGAAGGAGCGCCACGGCATCGACACGACGCTCTCCAACGCGGAGGCCGTCGTGGGCGCGGGTCTCGTCGTCCTGGCCGTGAAGCCGCAGGACTTCGAGGAGCTCCTCGACAGCGTGCGCGGGGCGATCAAGAAGGACCAGACCGTGCTCTCGGTTGCCGCAGCGATTCCGACCGCGTTCATCGAGCGTCGGCTCGGCCCGGAGGTGCCGGTCGTGCGGGCGATGCCGAACGCGCCGGCGACGGTCCACGAGGGGATCACGGGCCTCTGCGCGGGCGCGCATGCCTCGGAGCAGAACGTCGCGGCGGCCGAGGAGGTGCTGGCTCATCTCGGCCCGGTCGTTCGCGTCGCCGAGCCGTACATGGACGCCGTCACGGCCGTGTCCGGATCCGGCCCGGCCTACTTCGCGCTCCTGGCCGAGGCGATGATCGAGGCGGGGATCCTGCTCGGCCTCTCACGGGAGATCTCGACGCAGCTCGTCGTCCAGACGATGCTGGGCACGGCCGTGCTGCTCCGTGACGAGCACATGCACCCGGTCGAGTTGCGGGAGGCGGTCACGTCGCCGGGCGGGACGACCATCCGGGCGATCCGAGAGCTCGAGCAGGCAGGCGTGCGGGCGGCGTTCCTGAACGCGATCCAGGCGGCGATGGAGCGCTCGCAGGAACTCGCGTCAGGGCACAACTAGCGCGGGAGCGCGCTTCGGGCGCAGCGTGGCCTCGCTCGACGCCGGCACAAGGTCATGCGAGCGAGCGGCCCGTCGAGATCAGCGTCGGGCCGGCAGCAGCGCTGAGTGGAGCTCGGCGTCGAGACCGCGGCGACGCGCCAACGCCTGGAGCACGATCACGGTGTCCGCGACCGCCACGTCCTCGAGGTAGGCATCGCGGGTCTCGAACGAGCCGAGGACTTCGGCTACGGCGACCGCGTAGCCGGGTCGGTCGGCCGCGGCAATGGCCACCAGCGCTCGTCCCACAGCGTCGGGGAAATCGTCGCGATCGACGAACGATCCGGCGAGCTCATGCGCGACCTCGTCCCTTCCGAGCACGAGCAGCGCCAGGCAGCCGGCATACCGACCGATCGGCGAGTCGCTCTCCGCCGCGCCGATCGTGAGCGTCCAGCGCGCATCGTCGGCCGCCGAGCTCCAGTCGTGTGCGAGCACGCGCGCCTTGACGGCGCCGATCGGGCGACCCCAGCTTCCCGGCGGGGCGTCGGCGAAGCTCTCGCGGTAGCGGTCAGCCGCCTGCGAGAGCCAGTCGGCGGCGTCGGCTCTCCGGCCGTCCATGAGCAGCGCCAGCCCCGCCCCGATGGCGGCGTTCCCCATCCGCGTCAGCTGCCGCTGGCGCTCGTCGGCGTCGGCGAGAGCCTCCACGCGCCCCTCGCCGTCCGCGTACCGGGCCCGCTCGCGTTCGAAGTGTGCGGCCCAACTCGATGCCATCTGCCCTCCGCAGCCCCGGCGCTCCCACCGTTTGTCTTCCCCCGGGGCCTTCGGCCCCTTTGCCCCCGTTTTTGAGCGTACCGTGGAAACCGTGACGAGTGTGAGACGCAGGTGTGCCGATCGTGTGACCTCGCAGACAGGTCGCCGGTAGCCTGCAGGCTGCGATGGCGCGCGACGACTGGCGGATCCGGATCGAGCTCGAGGAGGAGCACGCGGGAGGCTTTCTCAACCGGCTCGGCGGCGGGCTCGGCTCTCGCGCCCGCGACCTTGCGAAGGAGCTCGAGGCGGACAAGCTGGCAGTCTCGCGCGACGACGACACGCTCTTCGTCTACGCGGCCTCGCGAGAACAGGCTCGGCAGGCACAGAAGATCATCGAGGCCGAGCTCGAGGAGGCCGGCATCGAGCCGCGCACCGTCGAGCTCGAGCACTGGCTCGCCGACGAGGAGCGCTGGGACGACGAGCCGAAGCACGAGACGTGGGAGGAGGAGGTGCTCGAGGAGGGCTACTCCCCCTGGGAGGTGCGGGTCGAGCTCGCGTCCCACGAGGACGCCGAGAAGGTCGCGGACGAGCTCGAGCAGGAGGGGCTCCCGGTTGCCCGGCGCTGGCGCTACCTCGTCGTCGGCGCGTCGAGCGAGGAAGAGGCGAAGGCGCTCGCCAAGCGGCTGCACGGCACCGTCGAGGCGGGGGGCGAGGTCGTCTACGAAGCGATGCCCCACAACCCGTTCGCGATCTTCGGCGGCCTCGGCGGCTAACCCCGCGGCCGGAACCCGGGCGGTCGCCGCTCGATCCGATATGCTTCGTAGTGCGCCGCCTGCAGGTTGTCGCGGGCGCACCTTCTCGAAGTAGCAGCACCGGCGCGTGCTGCGCGCATGCACAAGATCATCGACCAGCCGACGAAAGCCCCGTCCGGGGCGGACGGCCTGGAGGCCATGGCGATCCGAGCCACGGCCTGGGCCGGCGAGCCTTTCCTCCACGAAGGCGAGGATCCCGCAGCCGTGCTCGCGCCCGGAACGGCTCGCCGACGGGCGCTGGACGAGGCGACCACCGAGATCGAGTCCGGCCGGGCCGAGCCGACGCCGGACTGGAAGGTCCACTTCGCGCTCATGCTCGGGCTCGAGCGCGTGCTCAGCGAGAAGCCACCTCACCTCGCGTCCGGCACGGAGCTCCGCAGGCATCAGATCGACGCGCTCGCCGGGATGCTCACCGAACTAATCGCCGCCAACCAGCGCGAGCACGAGAACGGCAACGGCCACAACGGGCACGCCGAGCCGGCCCTCGACGACGAGGAAGACGAGGACGACGAGCTCGACGGCCACCTCGAGGAGGAGATCGAGGATGCCGTGCCCGACCCGGGCGCCGCCCGCCGGTACCGCTTCCGCCACCCGACCGCGTCGGGCAAGACGATCGCCGCCGCCGGCTTCGTCGAGGCGGCGCGGTCGATCGGAGTCTTGATTCTCACGCACCGCCGGCTGCTCGTGAACCAGTTCCGGCGCGAGCTGACCGACGAGGGCTACGGCGGCCGCCTCCAGCCCGAGATCCTCGACTCGAAGCCGCTACCGGTCTCGAACCCGATCACGATCCAGACCTACGCCTGGTTCGCGCGGCACGTCGGCGACCTACGCCGCGACGCGTACCAGCTCGTGATCTGCGACGAGGCGCACACGGCGCTCGGCGAGAAGACGAGCGCCGCGATCCGCAGCCTGCCCGAGCCGCTGTACATCGGGATGACGGCCACCGAGCAGCTGATCGCGAAACAGGTCGCGGACGTCTTCCCGGCTTCGGTCGACGACCTGCCGCTGCAGGACGCGGCGCGGCGCGGCCTGATCGCCTCCCTTCGCTCCCTCCGCGTTCCGCCCGTCGCCGCGATCAACTCTGTGCCGATCGTCGGCGGGGACTTCGACCAGCAGGAGCTGGCCAAGGTGCTCGACCACCAGGCGCTGAACCAGGCGTCCGCCGGCCTCTATCGCGAGCGGTTCGGCGACACGCCGGGCATCGTCTACGCCGCCGGAGTCGACCACGCGTACAACCTGGCGCAGGAGTTCCGTTCCTCCGGGCTCAAGGCCGTCGCGGTCTCCGGCCGCACGCCGCCGGTGCAACTCGCCGAAACGCTCGCAGCGTACGAGCGGGGCGAGATCAACGTCCTGATCAACGCGATGCTGCTCGCCGAGGGCTGGAACTCGCCGCGCGCAACGGTCGTCATGCACCTGGCGCCGACCGCGAGCCGTCGCGTCTACCAGCAGCGGATCGGCCGGATCATGCGCATACATCCGCGCAAGGAGGCGGGCATCGTCGTCGATTTCGTGAACAAGGGCGCGACCCACTCGGAGCGTGTGGTCACGCTGCACTCCCTGCTCGACGCGGACTTCTACCGCGAGGGTGCGCGGGTGATCCCGACGCCGCGGCGGCGCATGCAGCGCCGGGCGCGGCGCAAGCTGACGCCGGCGCCGTGGCTCGTCCCGGTCACGCCCGACGTCAAGCGGCGGCTGAGCGTGATCGCGCGCGAATGGCAGCGGATCGACCCTCGCTACCTCGACGACGAGGAGCAGCGCTACTGGGCGACGTTCGCGGGCCGCAACCTGCGCTTCGAGGAGCGCGAGGCCTTCGTGCAGAAGTTCACCGACGGGCGGGCGAGCAAGTCGGCGCTGGAGCAGTTCCTGTTCACGTGCGCGGCCGAGAACCCGAACCGGCGGCTGCGGATGATGGCGCTCGCCGACCGGGTCTCGATGACGGTCGACCGCGCGAGCTTCGACGACCTGGTCACGCTCGTGACGCAGGCTCCGACGTGGGAGAAGGACCGCCAGCCCGGAGTGCGGACGCTGCTGCAGGCCATCGGTGCAGGCAAGCCGGATGCGCCCGATCAGATCCTCGCCCGCTGGACGTGGCGGCTCGCTCGCGCAACCCGCAAGGCGCTCGACCGCAAGGCGAGTGGCGAGTTCCCGGAGGCGAAGCGGCTCCTCGGAGCGCTCGCCAACTCACGCGGCCACCGGCACGAGGAGAACGCCGCCAGGCTCGTCGTCGCGGTGCGCGATCTGCCGCTGCCCGTCGCAGCTGCCCTCCTCGCCTCGGCCGACGGCTACACACCGCGGTCGACGAAGCTGCTCGAGGCGGCGCGAGAGGAGATCGGATCGATCCAGGAGATCGCGGCCGCACTCGCCGAGGACCTGCCGGAGCCGAAGCCGCCGCGCCGCTCGCGGCGCCGGCGGAGGCGCAAGAAGAAGGCCGGGAGCGGCGGCGAGGCAGCCACGACGACCGCCGAGGGAGACGCGACGCCGGCGGCCGAGCCGGAGCCGGAGCCGGAGCCGGAGACGAACGGTAATCCACCTGTAACAACCGACCAGGCAAACTCGACCGAATAACGGTCGAATGGTCGTTGTAGCGATCCCGCTGGCGTTCCTCGCAGGGCTGATCACGGCCATCTCGCCGTGCGTGCTGCCGGTGCTCCCGATCGTCCTCGGCGGCGGCGTGGGCGACGATCGGCGCCGGCCCTACGCCGTCATCGCCGGACTCGCGACCTGCTTCCTGCTCTCGATCCTCTTCGCCTCGTGGTTGCTCGACGCACTCGGGCTTCCTGAGGATCTGCTCCGGAACATCTCGATCGCCCTGCTGTTCGTCCTCGCCGGGACGCTGCTCTTCCCCCAGTTCGGCGCCTGGATCGAGCAGCCGCTGGCACGACTCTCGCGCCGCCCGTCCGGCAACCTCGGCGGCGGGTTCCTGCTCGGCTGCGCGCTCGGCCTCGTGTTCGTGCCCTGCGGTGGCCCGGCGATCGGGTTCGTGACCAGCGCCGCCGCCGCACGCGACTTCGGCCCGAAGACGATCGGCATCGCGGTCGCCTACACGCTCGGCGTCTCCGTCGTCCTGCTCGCAATCGCGATCGGCGGGCAGCGCGTGACGCGGCGGATTCGCGGCGGCGTCGACCGCCTGAGGATCGCCTTCGGGGTCGTGCTCGCCGCATCCGCGTTCGCGCTCGTGTTCGACCTCGACACGAAGCTCCAGACGTCGCTCCCGAACTGGACGCACTTCCTGCAGGACCACACCGAGGCGAGCGCCGCGGGGAAAGACGCACTCGCGCGCGGCACCAACGTCACGCAACGCAGGCCGGTCGAGCAAACAACGCCGCCGCTCAGCGGCCTGAAGGACTACGGCCCAGCGCCCGAGTTCACCGGGATCAAGACGTGGCTGAACACACCGGGCGGCATGCCGCTCACGCTCGCGCAGCTTCGCGGCAAGGTGGTGCTCGTCGACTTCTGGACGTACTCCTGCATCAACTGCCTCCGCACGCTGCCCTACCTCGAGGCCTGGTACCGGGCCTACGGCAAGGACGGGTTCGTGGTCGTGGGCGTGCATACGCCCGAGTTCGCCTTCGAGCACGAGGTCTCGAACATCCGCGAGGCGACCCACGAATACGGCGTCCGCTACCCGGTCGCCGTCGACAACGACTACGGCACCTGGAACGCGTACGGAAACCAGTACTGGCCGGCCGAGTACCTGATCGACGCGCGCGGCCACGTCCGCGAGGCCAAGTTCGGCGAGGGTGACTACTCGAAGACGGAGAACGCGATCCGCTCATTGCTCGCCGAGCGTGACGCCGCCCTCCCGAAGGCCCTCCATCTCGCCGACCGCACCCCGGACTACGGGACGACGCCGGAGTCGTACCTCGGCACCGACCGGCTGGAGCGGTACGAGGGCTCCCCGGTCAAGGCGAACCGGATGGCGAAGTACACCCTCCCGTTCGTGCTCGACCAGAGCCAGCTGGCCTACGGCGGATACTGGAACGTCGGCCCGCAGCGGATCGTCGCGGGCAAGGACGCGCAACTGCGCCTCCACTTCCTCGCGCGCAAGGTGCACCTCGTCCTCGGCGGCACTGGCACGGTGCAGGTGCTCCTGAACGGGAAGCTCGTCCGCACGGTGCGCGTGACCCAGGACCGGTTGTACACGCTGCTCGACCAGGGCAGCGACGGGGACGGCCGGCTCGATCTCCGTTTCACGCCGGGCGTCTCGGCCTACGCCTTTACGTTCGGCTAGCCCGGCCGTAGAGTCTGCGGCGTGACCGGGCGCGCCGATCTCCTCGACCTGACGACGGCGACCAGGCGGAACGCGCTGACGCCCGAGGAACGGGAGGAGTTCCTGCTGAGGAAGCTCGTCGCGCGGCTCGGGACGCAGCGCGAGGACGGCTGGCCTCACGTGACGCCGATCTGGTACGTGTGGGAGGCAGGCCGCTTCCACCTCTCGCTCGGCAACAGCCGGCGGCATCTCGGGAACCTGCGCCGCGACTCGCACGCGACCATGTGTGTCGACGTCGACCCGCGCGTCGACGACCCGACGAAGACGCCGCGTTCGGTCGTCTGCTTCGGGACCGCGGAGCTGGTCGACGACGAACCGCGTGTGCGCGAGTTCACCGAGAAGCTCGAGCTTCGCTACCTCGGCGCCGTCCCGCCGGAGTTCGAGGAAGCGCTCTGGTTCGAGGGCCGGACGGTGGTCGAGATCACGCCGGTCCACTGGCTTGCCTGGGACCAGAGCAAAGCGTCCTAGCCTCGTGCGGGCACGTGCTAACTGCGGCGTCAGACACCTGGCCGTGTCCGCCGCAGCCGATTCGCTCGAGACATGGAGCAAAGAACCGAGCGGGCTATCGCTCCACGATGTCCCCGCAAGCCGTGCCTCACTGTCCAAAGACGCCGGTGCCTGGTGTCAGACACCGGGTCGTGGCTGTTCAGGACGAGGCGGCGAGCTCATCGAAGCGGAAGCAGCTCGTGACGTGATCGTTCACGAGGCCGGTCGCCTGCATGAACGCGTAGCAGATCGTCGGGCCGACGAAGCGGAAGCCGCGGCGCTTGAGATCCTTGCTCATCGCGCGTGACTCGTCGGTCTCCGCCGGGACCTCCGCGAGCGAGCCGAAGCGGCCGACGATCGGCTCGCCGCCGACGAACTCCCACAGGTAGTCGGCCAGGCTCCCGCGCTCCTCGCGCAGCGCGAGCACCGCGCGCGCGTTGTCGACCGCGGAGGAGATCTTCAGCCGGTTGCGGACGATGCCCGCGTCGCCGAGCATACGCTCCACGTCGCGCTCGCCGAAGTGCGCGACGCGTTCGGCGTCGAACCCTGCGAACGCACGGCGATACCCCTCGCGCTTGTGCAGGATCGTCGACCACGACAGCCCCGCCTGCGCGCCCTCGAGCACGAGTAGCTCGAACAGGTGCCGGTCGTCGCGCGACGGAACGCCCCACTCCTCGTCGTGGTACGCGAGATAGAGCGGATCGGTCGCGCTCGCCCAGCCGCAGCGCGACCGTTCGTTACTGGTCGGTGGCGACGTCGGGCGGCCCGTCCTGCTCGTCGCGCTCCTTCAGGAAGCGCGTCAGCTCAGCCGCCAGCGAATCGCCGCTCGGCAGCGACGTCTCGTCGATCATCTCCGAGCGGCGCTCGAGCTCCTGGACGTACTCCGCAGTCTCTTCGTCGGTCGAGACCGCCTCGGTGACGCGCTGCGTATAGGCGTCGACGGCCTGCTCCAGCTCGGCGGTGTCGATCTGCGTGTCGAGCAGGTCGCCGAGTCGCTGGCACAGCGCGAGCGCGGCGCGCGGACTGGGCGCGAGCGACACGTAATGCGGCACGGCCGCCCACAGGCTCACAGACGGAAGCGACGCCTCCCGGCACGCGTCGTGGAGGACACCGACGATCCCGGTCGGGCCCTCGTAGCGCGACGCCTGCAGCCCGAGTTGCTCGACGAGATCGAGGTCGCTCGCCGTCCCGGTGACTGGTGCCGGCCGCGTGTGCGGCACGTCGGCGAGCAACGCGCCGAGCGTCACCACCATCTCCACCTCGTACTCCTTCGCCAGGTCGACGACGATGCTCGAGAAGCGCCGCCAGCGCAGGCTCGGCTCGACGCCGAGGAGCAGGACCGCGCCCCGTCCGAGGCCCTCGGGAGAGGCATGGTAGAAGTCGTTCTCGGGCCAGTCGATCCGCCGCGTGAGCCCGTCGACGAGCGTGACCATCGGCCGCGTCGCCTGGAAGTCGTAGAACTCCTCCGGCTCGATCGACGCGAACTGCTCCGCACCCCAGGCCTTCGCGAGATAGCCGCCCGCGAGTGACGCGCCCTGCGCCCCGTCGTTCCAGCCGCGGAAGGCGGCGATCAGCACCGGATGCTCGAGCACCGGCCGCTGGTCGACTTTGAGCTCGTCGCTCATCCGTCCAGTCTACGCCCGGGCTGAACCGGCTTTGGGTGCGAGCCAGCTGAGCGGCCTACGGAAGAGCGTCGCGAGCGCCACGATCCCCGCCCAGACTGCACCCGCGAGGGCGACGTGGACCAGCACGAGCCACCAGGGAAGGTGCGTCCGGTACTGCGTCTCGCCGATCGCCATCTGTGCGAGGAGCACCGCCAGTACGGCGAGCGAGAGGCCGAACAGGCGCGGCGAGCGGCCGCGGCGCGCGGCCAGGTAGCCGAGTGCGAACACGAAGCAGACCCCGAATACGGCCGTCGCCCCCGCGTGGAGGTAGATCGCGTCCCCGAGCCGCCACAGACGCTTCACCTTGGACGAGTCGCCCGGATGCGGACCTGAAGCGGTCGTGACTGTCCCCGTGACGAGCAGGACGAGGGCAGCGAGCGCGGCCAGGGCAATGATGTGCTGGAGCTCTCGCGGGACGAGTTGCTCTGCACGTCCTCCCCTGAGCTCGAGCGCGCGCAGCAGCACGATCACCGCCGCAGCGAGCACGACCGCCGAGAGCAGGAAGTGCGAGATGACGAGATACGGATTGAGGTGGAAACGCACCGTCAGGTACCCGAGTGGCGCCTGGGCGAGCGTGCCGAGGAAGACGGCGACCGCGAGGCGGCGCACCGAGCGGGGCAGCGTCGTCACGCGGAATGCCCCGAGGGCCGCGATCAGCGTCAGCGCGATCGTGATCCCCCCGACGAGCCGGTTCCCGAACTCGATGTACGAGTGGTAGCCCTTCTCCGGAAACGGCTGGCCTGCCTGGCATCCGGGCCAGTTGTCGCATCCGAGCCCGGACCCGGTCAGCCGCACCGTCGCGCCGGTGATCAGGATGAGGTAGAGGCTGAACGCCGACGCGGCGGCGAGCCACACGAAGACGCGAGGGCTGACGACGAGCGCCCGCAAGCGCGCCGTACGGCCGGGCGCGACGCTGAGCTCAGGCGAGGACGACGCCCTCGCCCTCTTCCACGGCGCCGACCCGCGTCAGGTGGAGGCCGGCACCGTCGAACGCTGCCTGCAGCGTGGCGGCGCGCTCGGCCGGCAAGGACACGAGGAGCCCGCCCGACGTCTGCGGGTCGAACGCCAGCGCGACGAGCTCGTCCGGCACGCCGTCGACTGACACGCGCTCGCCCACGAAGGCCCGGTTCCGCGGGTCGCCGCCCGTCCGTTCGCCCGCTCGCGCGACCTCGAGCGCCCCCGCGAGCGGCACGAGCCGGTCGGCCTCGAGCCGGATCCGCACGCCGCTTCGCGACGCCGTCTCGTACGCGTGACCGATGAGCCCGAAGCCGGTCACGTCAGTCACGGCGCTCGGCCCGAACGGCCGCAGCGTGTCCGCGGCCGCCCGGTTCAGTGTCCGCATCCACACGACCGCCGCGTCGCGTTCCTCGTCGCCGGCGAGCCCTCGCTTGTGCCCGTGGAGGACGAGCCCCGTGCCGAGCGGCTTCGTCAGGAAGAGCGCATCGCCCGGGCGGGCGGTCGACTTCTGCCAGACGGCCGCCGGGTTGACCGTGCCGACGACCGCGAGCCCGTACTTCGGCTCGTCGTCGCGAATCGTGTGACCGCCGGCGAGGATCGCGCCCGCGGAACGCACCGTCTCGGCCGCGGCGCCGATGATCGCGGCGAGCAACTGGGTCGGGAGCTCCTCGGGGAACGCGGCCACGGACAGCGCGAGCAGCGGGACGCCGCCCATCGCGAACACGTCGTTGAGCGCGTTCGCGGCGGCGATCGCGCCGAAGTCGGCCGGATCGTCGACGACGGGCGGGAAGAAGTCGACCGTGAACACGAGCGCGCGCTCGTCGTCGAGGCGGTAGACGGCGGCGTCGTCCGCCGGATCGAGCCCGACGAGCAGATTCTCCGCGTCGGCGGGAACGAGCCCCGCGAGCAGCTCCTCCAGTCGACCGGCCGCGTACTTCGCCGCGCAGCCGCCGGCGACGGCCAGGCTGGTCAGCTGCACCGCCTCGGCGCTCGTCTCCACGCCGGACACGTTAGCTGCCTCCGCGCCGCGGGACCGGCGGTTCAGGAGAGGTAGCGGTGCACAGCGCCGACGAGCTCGCCGACCGAGACCGAGCCCTCGAAGCGCTGCTTGATGCGCCCGTCCTTGCCGACCAGGAACGTCCACGGCTCCGTCGGCAGGTGCCATTGCTTGAACCACTCGTTGTAGCCGAGCCCCGGGTTGTTGTTCTTGTAGACCTCGACGTGGATGAAGCGGACATCGCTGCGTGCGAGCTGCTTGCGAGCGGTGTCGACGACGTCCACGACCGGCCCGCATGTCCTGCTCGTGCAGAACTTCGGCGTCGCGAAGACGACGACGAACGGCTTGTGCGCGGCGATCGAGTCGGCGACGGAGTAGCGCAGGAGCGCCGTGTCCGGCGGCACCCTCGTCGTCAGCTCACGGAAGTTGCCGTGCGTGCTGGCGATCGTCGGCGTCTCGGACGCGATCGCCTTCGAGCCGACCGCGGGCGCCTTCGGATGCTCCGGGACGTCGATCTGGAACGCCGCCTGCACGGGCTTCGCGCCGAGCGTGTGGATCCCGAGCTGGTAGGTCCCGGCGCCCGGAACGTCGAAGTGCGAGACGTAGAGCTCCGTGACATCGCCGGCAGCGGCGTCGACTCCGGGCACGCCGATGGGCTCGAGCGAGGCGCCTGCGACCACGAGGGGCCTGGCGTCCTTCGACGTCGCCACCGAGACGCGGGCGGCAGCCCGGCTCACCGGCGCGCCCTGGTTGTCGATCAGGAGGAACGAGAAGCGGATCGGCCCCGGCGAGTAGTCCTCTGTCCCGGGGACGACGCTGACGTTCGGCCCGGGACGGGCGAGAACCGACGCGATCGAGTCCGGCTCTGGCGTCGTCGTGGACGGCTGAGCCTGGTATGCCGAGCCGCCGCAGCCGGCGGCGAGTACGGCTCCGAAGGCGACGAGCGCCGCTGCGACCCCTCGAGCGCGCACACGTCGAGTCTAGCCAGGCCATTCGAGAGGGCCGCCGGAGAGGCGAAAGAGGCGAGAGCGATTGGGCTCGGGGCCGGCCGCTCTCGCCCCGGTGCCGTCGTCTAGTTGCCGTCGAACAGGCCGAGCGGCCGCATGATCGCGAACTGCCCGGCGACGAGCACGACGGTGGTGAGGATGAAGCAGATCCTCGCCTTGCTCATCGCAATCCTCCTTCTCGGCCCCGGGGCGGGGCGTTGCTAGAAGCGAACGTCCTGCAGCGCTTCTGCCGCCCGCCGGTACAGCCCCGCCGCGCCACGATCGTCGTCCCGCTTGGAGGCGAGATCGCCGAGCGCGACCCAGGCGGATGCCCGGTGTCCGGCCGAAGCCAACTGCTCGAAGCTCCTATCGGCGGCGCGGAGGATGTCTTGAGCCTCGTCCAGGCGATCTTGCTCCATCAGGGAGCGGCCGAGCGCCAACTGGGCTGTGCCGATCTCCTGGATGTAGTCGACCCGGTCGCCGAGCAGGTCGAGGGATGTGCGGGCTTCCGACTCGGCGTCCTCGAATCGACCCATGCCGAGGTGGATCTCGGCGAGCGAGCACACGACGTGGGCTGCTTCGACGTCGCTTCCCTGGTCGAGCAGCACGCGAAGCGCGTCCTTGAGGTACTCGACGGCCTCCTCGGACCTGCCGAGCAGGTGCGTGAATGCGCCGAGGTTGTTGAGGAGACGGCCGACCATGGCGCGGTCCGCGATCTCCTCGTAGCGCGAACGAGCGCGTTCGGCATACGAGCGGGCGAGCCCCGGATGGCCCTCGCGGTCGGCGACGAGCGACGCCTGGAAATAGGCGTTCGCCGCGGTCGCGGGGTCGTTCAGCGCCTCGGCGAGCTCGAGCGCGCGCTCGACGTTCTCACGCGCGGCGAGGAAGTCGCGCTGGTGCCGGTAGCAGCGGGAGCGCCAGAGCAGGATCTCTGCGCGGAGGCGGTCGCAGGGATGGCCTGATCGCTCGGCGAGCAGCAGGGCCTCGTCGAGGAGGCCCGCAGCGGTCTGGATGCTCGACAGCTTGTAGCGGCAGACGCCGAGCCGGAAGAGGATGTCCGCCCGCTCGACGTCGCTCGACGCCGGGCCCTCGGCCAGGGCGCGGGCATCGAGGAGGAGCTGGATCGCGGCCTGGAGCTCCCCGAGCTCCATCCGCGCCCAGGCGAGTCCCGCGAGCGCCCGCACGGCAAAGCTCGAGACGGCGAGCTCGCGAGCCGCCTCGAGCGATGTCTCGAACTCGAGCACCGCTTCGTCGTAGCGGCGCTGCTCGACCAGAGCCTCGCCGCGCGCCAGGGCGGCCTCCCAGCGGTAACGGTCGACGGAGGAGACACCCGTCGCGAGGAACTCGGTGTCGGCGCCGAGCCGCTCGCCGAGCCACACGAGCGTGTCGGGCGTCGGGCGCGTCTTCCCTCGCTCGATCTGGCTGACGTACTCCTTGGAGAAGCGACCGGCGGCGAGCTGCGTCTGAGAGAGGCCGGCGTCGATCCGAAGGCGGCGCACTCGCTCACCGAGCTCGGCGGAACCGGGGCCGGAGTCGGTGGCAGGAGCGTCGGCGGGCCGCGTCAGTGCCGCGATCTCGTCCGATGCCTCGAGTCCTGCGCCCCGCCTCGCTCGATCCATCCTTCGCCTCTCCCCACTCGGAGTCAAGTGACTGTAGCGGAATCCGCTTCACGGTGCTACTTGACTTTTCTGGACATGGGACGTACAGTCATGTCACCTTGCAGGGCCATCGGCCTGAAGCGAGGGGCGCGTCGGACAGATCGCGCGACGTTCGGGGATCGACCGGGCCGCAGGGTCGATTCCAGGGGCGTCGCCGCGGCACCGGCGAGCACGCAACTCCGTGAGACCCCCGGGTGGCCGCAGCCGGGGGTCTCACTTCGTTCACGGGGGAAACAGCCGGTTTCCCCCGCGGGCTCCCTTCCTTCTTCGCAGCGCATGCAAGCGCCGCCTGAGCTACGCGCCGGGCCAAGCCGGGCTTCGCGGCGGAGACGTGGCGCGTAGCAATTAGGTGGAGACGACGAGAGACTGCCTGCGGGCGTTCAGGATCGCTGTGAAGTCGTCCGGCGTCAGGAGGCCGCCGAGGCTGTCTTGCACCGACCGGAGGAGTCCGATGCCGAGGCCGATCCAGGCTTCCGCCGAGGCGTCGCGTTCCGGGGCGATGGCGCCTTCGGCCTGCGCCCGTCGATAGAGGTCGGCGACGAAGTCATGCACCTCGCGCATGTGCTTGCGCACGTAGCGCCGGAGCTCCGGATCCTCCCCGGCCTGGCTCAGCGCCTGGATCCAGAGCTGGTTCGGATGGACGCTCTTCGCCCGCAGCAGGCCGATCGCCTTGGGCACGGCGAACAGCCACTCGCGCGGGTCGGGCTCGTCGGCGACCACCTGCTCGACGGTCTCGCGCAGACGCCGCCACATCTCGTCGAGGCAGGCGCAGTAGAGATCTCGCTTGCTGCCGAAGTGCCGGTAGAGGATCGGCTCGCTGACGCCCGCGGCGCGGGCGATCTCGGCCGTCGTCGCACCGCCGTAGCTGCCCTCGCCGAACACGCGCAGGGCGGCGTCGAGCACCGCCGCGCGGCGCTCGACTGCGGGAAGACGGCTGCGGGCGGGGACCGCGCTCATGCCGCGACGGCCGCCTCGGCGGGCTCGACGTGCCGGACGTTGCGGATCATCACGACGGCGACGAGCGCGCCGGTGAACGCGATCGCGGCGGCGACGTAGAGGCCGAGGTGGTATCCGTCGATGAACTGACCGGCGAACGCCGGGCTCTGTGGCCCGACGCTGATCTGACTCGCGACGACCGCGCCCATGATCGCGATGCCGAGCGAGCCGCCGACCTGGCGGAACGCGTTCAGCACCGCCGAGCCCACACCCGCCTTGTCCACCGGCACCGATCCCATCGCCGTCGCGGTCGTCGGCGTCATCGCCAGCGCCATCCCGAACCCGCCGGTGAGGAGGCCGGGGAGCACGTTCCAGAAGTTCGAGCTCTGGTCGAGCTGCGCGAACAGGAGCAGCGACAGCGTCACCAGGCTCAACCCCGCGCCGATCAGCCAGCGCGAGCCGATACGGTCGGACAGGCGGCCGGCCTGCGGCGCCACGAGGATGATCAGCACGGTCATCGGCAGGAAGATCGCGCCCGTCTGCGTGGGGCTGTAGCCGAGGATGTTCTGGAAGAAGAGCGAGTTGAAGAAGAAGATCCCGAACATCGCCAGCGTGATCAGCAGCATGGCCACGTTGGCGCCCGTGTAGCTCCGGTTGCGGAAGAGCGAGAGGTCGAGCATCGGCAGCCGCTGCCGCTTCTCGAGCAGGACGAATGCCGCCAGGAAGACGACCGAGAGCACGAACAGCGCCACGATGCGGGGCGAGGTCCAGCCGTAGTTGTTGGCCTCGATCAGCCCGTAGGTGAGCGCGAACAGCCCGAGGCCGGAGGTGAGGAGGCCGGGCAGGTCGAGCCGCTGCTCCTGGGAGGTGTCACGGCTCTCGTCGACGGCCCAGCGGGTGACGACGATGCCGAGGATGCCGACCGGGACGTTGATGAAGAAGATCCAGCTCCAGTGGGCGTACTGGGTCAGCGCTCCCCCGACGAGCGGGCCGATGGCCAGCGCCATCGCGGAGACGCCAGCCCAGATACCGATCGCCATCCCCCGCTGCCGCGGCGGGAAGGTCGCCGTGATGATGCTCAGCGTGGCCGGGTTCATGATCGCGGCGCCGACGCCCTGGACGATGCGGGCGCCGATCAGGAAATTGATGTCCGTGGCCAGCCCGCACGCAAGCGACGCACCCGTGAACACGATCAGCCCGATGATGAACAGGCGCCTGCGGCCGTAGCGGTCGGCCAGCTTGCCCCCCGTGAGCATGAACGTCGCGAACGACAGGGCGTAACCGACGACGACCCACTCGAGCTCGCTCTGCTGCACGTGGAACGTCCTCGCGATCGACGGCAGCGCGACGTTCACGACGGTGTTGTCGAGCATGATCATGAACAGGCCGAACGAGACCGCGAGCAGCGTCCACCACTTGCGGTTCTCCTTCGCGAGCGCGATCTCGAGCATCCTGGCTTTCACGGGGCGGGCCTCCTTACTTGTTAGTCCTCACTAAGTTAGCAACTGGCGTTGCTCGGCAAGGACTACCCTTCCGCCGGTGACGGAGATCGTGTGGACGCCGGACGACGAGGTGCTCGAGCGCTCGAACGTCGTCAGGCTGATGCGCCGCCACGGCATCGCCGACTACCGCGAGCTCGTGCGGCGCTCGGTCGACGAGCGCGAGTGGTTCTGGCCGGCTGCGATCGAGGACATGGGCCTCGAGTTCTTCGAGCCGTGGCAGCAGGTCGTCGACCTCTCGCGCGGCCCCGAATGGGCGACCTGGTTCACGGGCGGGAAGCTCAACATCGCCTGGAACTGCGTCCATCGCTGGGCGGCCGGACCGCTCGCCGGCACCGAGGCGGCGATCGGGCTCGGTGAGGACGGCTCGCGGCGCTCGCTCACGTTCGCCGAGCTCTCGCACGAGGTGATCAAGCTCGCCGAGGCGCTGCTCCGGCTCGGCGTCGAGCCCGGCGACCGCGTCGCGATCTACCTGCCGATGTCGCCCGAGGTCGCCATCGCCTCGCACGCCTGCGCGCACATCGGCGCGGTGCAGGTGCCGGTGTTCTCGGGCTTCGCGGCCCCGGCGGTGGCGCAGCGTCTTCAGGACTCGGAGGCGACGGTCGCGATCACGACGACCGTCTCCAGCCGCCGGGGCCGCGAGGTACCGATGCTCGCGATCCTCGAGGAGGCGCGGCGCGAGGCGCCGGCGCTCCAGCACGTCGTCGTCGCGCCGTGGGACGAGCTGACCGCGGACTGCCCCGGCCTGACGGAGTCGCTCGCCGTCGACTCGGAGCAGCCGTACCTGCTCACGTACACGTCCGGCACGACCGGCAAGCCGAAGGGCGTCGTGCACGTCCACGGCGGCTTTCTCGTCTCGATCGCCCGCGAGGCCTGCTACCAGGCGGATGCGCGGCCGGGGGACGTGATCCACTTCGCCACCGACATGGGCTGGATCATGGGCCCGTGGACCGTCGTCGGCGGCGGCGCGATGGGCTCGACGATCGTGTTCACCGAGGGCGCGCCCGACTGGCCGCACGACCGGCTCTGGCGGCTGATCGAGCAGGAGCGGGTCTCGATCCTCGGCTGCTCGCCGACCCTCATTCGCGCGCTGCTCCCCCACGGCGACCCCGACGCCGACCTGTCCAGCCTGCGCCTCTTCCTGACCACCGGCGAGCCGTGGAACCCCGATCCGTACATGTGGCTCCACGAGCGGGTCGGCGGCGGCCGCTGCCCGATCATCAACGCCTCGGGCGGCACGGAGATCGGCGCCTGCTTCCTCTCGCCGTCGGTGGCGATTCCGATCAAGGCGTGCTCGCTCGGCTTCGCCGCGCTCGGGATGGCCATGGACGTGCTCGACGACGACGGCCGCTCGCTGATGGGCACGGGCGAGGTCGGCGAGCTCGTCTGCCGGCAGCCGTTTCCGGGCATGACCCGCGGGTTCTGGCGCGACCGCGAGCGCTTCCTCGACACCTACTGGCGCCGCTTCCCGGGGATCTGGACGCACGGTGACTGGGCCTCGGTCGACGCAGACGGTTACTGGTTCCTGCACGGGCGCTCCGACGACACGCTCAACATCGCGGGCAAGCGGATCGGACCGGCCGAGATCGAGTCGGCAGTCGTCGCGCATCCCGCAGTGGCCGAGGCGGCCGCGGTGGGCATCCCGCACGAGGTGAAGGGCGAGGTGATCTGGGTGTTCTGCGTGCTCACGCCGGGCGCCGTCGGCTCGGACGAGCTGGCCGGCGAGCTGCGCGGGCTCGTTGCCGACGACCTGGGGAAGGCGTTCGCGCCCGAGCGGGTCGTCTTCGTCTCCGGCCTGCCGAAGACGCGCTCGGCGAAGATCGTGCGCCGCGCCGTGCGAGCGACGGCACTCGGCCGCGATCCCGGCGACATGTCCTCGGTCGAGAACCCCGAGGTGCTCGAGGAGATCGCCGCGCATGTCTGATCCGGCCGAGGTCGTGCGCGCTCTCTGGTCCCGATTCGAGGCCCGCGACTGGGACGCGGCCGCCGAGCTGCTGGCTGAGGACGTCGTCGTCGAGTGGCCGCAGACGCGGGAGCGGATGCGCGGGCGCGCGAACGTGATCGCGGTGAACCGCAACTACCCGGAGGGGTGGACGATCCGCGTCCTGCGAGTCCTCCAGGAGGGCGATGTCGCCGTCTCCGAGGTGGCGGTCGACCATGTCGACCACGGCACCTTCCACGCGGCATCGTTCTTCGAGGTTCGCGACGGGCAGATCGTCCGCGGGACCGACTACTGGGTCGACCCGCCGACGGGCGACCCGCCGGCCTGGCGCGCCGAGTGGGTCGAGCGCTATTGACCGCGGGTGTTCGACCGGGTTTTCGACTGCTAGGCTAAAACCATGAGGCTCGCGCTCGCCCAGATCGACTCGGTCGTCGGCGACCTGGAGGGAAACCGCGACCGGATCCTGACGCGGCTCGAGCAGGCGCGGGAGGCGGGCGCCGAGCTCGTGCTGTTTCCGGAGCTGGCCGTCACCGGCTATCCGCCCGAGGACCTGCTGCTCCGGCCCGGCTTCATCCAGGCGGCCGAACGCACGCTCGGCGAGGTCGCGCGCGCGACCGAGGGACTCGTCGCGCTCGTCGGCACGCCGCACTACGACGGCGACCTCTTCAACGCGTGCGGCGTCTGCTCCGGCGGCGAGGTGAAGGCGATATACCGCAAACGCTTCCTCCCCAACTACGGCGTCTTCGACGAGGACCGCTATTTCGCGCCGGGGCGCGATCTCGTGCTGCTGCGGCTCGGCGAGACGCTCGTCGGCGTGACGATCTGCGAGGACATGTGGCAGCCGGGCCCGCCTGCCACGGACCTGGCGCTCGCCGGAGCGCAGCTGCTCGTCAACGTCTCCGCCTCGCCGTTCCACGTCGGCAAGGACCGCGAGCGCGAGGAGATGTTCGCCGCGCGCGCTCGCGACAACTCGGCGTTCGTCGCGCTCTGCAACATGGTCGGCGGCCAGGACGAGCTCGTCTTCGACGGCCACTCGGTCGTGCTCGACGACAGGGGGAGCGTCATCGCCCGTGCTCCGGGCTTCGAGGAGGCGCTGCTGGTCGTCGACGTCGATCCGACCGCGGCGATCGGGCGCCGGCTCCGAGACGTGCGCCGCCGCGCGCTGGCGCGCGAGCTGGAGGAGGCGCCGGCGCCGACTCTCGTCCCGCTCGAGACCGCGCCCGTCGACGCGCCGCCCGCAGCGGGCGGCGTCGCGCCGCTCGTCGACGACCTCGAGCAGATGCGGCTCGCCCTCGAGCTCGGGCTGCGCGCGTACGTGGACAAGAACGGCTTCCGCGACGTCGTCGTCGGGCTGTCGGGCGGCATCGACTCGGCGTTGACGGCGGCGCTCGCGGCCGAGGCGCTCGGGCAGGAGCGCGTCCACTGCGTCTCGATGCCGTCGCAGTTCTCGTCCTCGGCCACTCGGGAGGACGCGCGGCGGCTCGCGGAGTCGGTCGGCGCCGACTTCCGGGAGATCGCGATCGACGACGTCGTGAGCGGGTTCGAGGCGGCGCTGGAGCCGTCGTTCACGGGCTCCGCGCGCGACCTGACCGAGGAGAACGTGCAGGCACGGGCACGCGGCACGCTGCTGATGGCGCTGTCCAACAAGTTCGGCTGGCTCGTGCTGGCGACCGGGAACAAGTCGGAGCTCTCGGTCGGCTACGCCACGCTCTACGGCGACATGGCCGGCGGGTTCGCGCTCCTCAAGGACATGTACAAGACGGACGTGTGGCGGCTCTCGCGGCGCCTGAACGAGCGGGCCGGCCGCGAGCTGATCCCCGCGTCGATCATCGATCGCCCGCCGACGCGCCGAGCTGCGCCCCGACCAGCTCGACGAGGACTCGCTGCCTGCCGTATCTCGCGCTCGACCCCGTGCTCGAGGCCTATGTCGAGCACGACCGCTCGCGCGAGGAGCTGCTCGCGGACGGCTTCGACCGCGACGCGGTCGAGCGTGCGATCGCGCTGATCGACCGCGCCGAGTACAAGCGCCGCCAGGCGCCTCCCGGCGTGAAGCTCCGCCCGAAGGCCTTCGGCCGCGACCGGCGCACCCCGATCACGAACCGCTGGCGCGGCTGACCGCACACCTCGGGCCCTTCCGGCCGGCTGTGGACGGAACGTTGCACAGTTGTCACACCTCGGGCACACCTTCGTGCGCATTGCGGCGATACGCTCACCGCGGGTGGCGGGCGGTCCTCTCCCCACCCTTGGGTGGGGATGTGTGCGCATCTACACCCCGAGCGCGGGCGGCTCCAGGGGTGGACCGTTCTCGAGGAGATCGCGGACGAGGGCGGGCAGCTTCCGAGGGCCGAACACGTCTGCCGAGCATTCGAGCTCATGCGGCGTCCACCACCTGAGGTCGCTCACGTACTCGGCGGCCAGGTCGAGCCGCGGGGCGGGCTCGAAGGGCTCGACGCGCACGAGGTAACAGCGCTCGCGCTGTCCTCGGAAGCGAACGGCATGGTCGAACTCGTGCTCGCGCGTCCAGAGCAGAGGCCCGAGCTCGAACTCGTCGAGGCCGAGCTCCTCGGCCAGCTCGCGCCGGAGCGCGTGCTCGTCGGACTCGCCCGGGTCGAGCCCCCCACCGGGCGGCGCCCACGGATACGGCGGGAACGAGAAGCGCACGAGCAGGACACGGTCGGCAGGGTCGAGCACGAGCGCCCGGACGCCGTCGCGCCACGGCTTCACGGCAGGAGCCGCCGGAGCTCGCGGAACCAGCGCAGCCGCTCCGCGTAGGGCACGGCGGCATTCGCCGGCGACGTCGACGGGAGTACGAAGAGGAACGTTCCCGCCAGCCGCCGTCCCTGGAGGCCGTGCTCGGGCCGCTCGCCGAACGGGCCGCGATACGCCTCCTTGCCGACGAATGCGAAGGCGGTCGGGCGAAGCTCGGCCGCAATCCGCTCCAGGCGAGCGGCCGAGCCCTCGAAGTCCGCCTTGCGGAGGTCACCGGACCCCGGCGTCGTGCGGAAGGCCGCGTTCGTCAGCCCGTAGCCGTACCTTGGCAGCTCGTGCTGCTCGGCCGGCGCCAGCAGCCTGGGGGTGAAGCCCGCGTCGTGCAGGAGCCGCCAGAAGTCGTTGCGCGGGTTTGCGAAGTGCGCGGCAGCGGCGGCCGACACTCGACCCGGGTTGATCCCGCAGAAGACTGCCGAGAGCCCCGGCGCAAGGACGTCGGGAACGGCTGACGCGGACGACGGCCGGTCAGCCGCGCCGCGCGGCGGCGGTCCGGGCACAGGCCCACGCTCCTCGGGACCTGGGACGCGGGCGCAGTCTCACGGCACGTCCGAGCCCTCGCCAGCGCGCGCACGTGCGGCCGGCGAGCACTACGCCGCTTCGGCGTCGAACCCCGGCTGCTCGCGGGCGTCGAGCCGATCGTCGAACGCGTCGCGCAGCTCGTCCCCCGTCATCGTCGGCCATGGTGGAACGCGCGGAGCGCGGGAGACGACCGTCACGGTCGGGTCGCGCTGGCCGTAGAGACGGGTGTAGCAATCGCTCTCGGTAAGCGGCCGCAGCCGATCCATGCAGGCACGGTAGTGCGGGGACCGGATGACATAGGGTTGCCGCACGATGAGCGACCCGCGCGCCAAGGTCCTCGACTACTCGATCGAGCTCGACCGTCGCTACCGCGTCGCCGCCGACGGCGGCGACCCCCAGCAGTTGCCGCGCGATTTCGGACCGGAGCACCTCGTCCTCGCCGGGCTCGCGCGGTGCACGCTGACGAGTCTCGCCTACCACGCGGAGCGCGCCGGGATCGCGATTTCGTCCTCCTCGGCGGTCGCAACCGGCCAGGTCACGAAGCGACCCGTCGACGGCCGGTACGCGTTCGTCGACCTCGAGTGCCGCCTCGACGTCGAGCTCGAGCCCTCTCCCGCCGACGACGAGCGACAGGACCTGCTCTCGAAGGCAGAGCGCGACTGCTTCGTCGCCGCCTCGTTCGTCGCGCCGACCCGTTACGTCTGGCGGGTCAACGGGCGAGGACCCGGCGTGAGCGCCGTCGCGCCGTTCGACCTCGAGGCAACACGGGCCCGGTTTTCGGCGCTTCAGCGCGATCTCGTCTTCTTCGACGGTCCCGGCGGCACGCAGGTTCCGGACTCGGTCATCGACGCCGTCGCCGGCTACCTGCGCGAGTCGAACGCGAACGTCAGCGGCCCTTACGAGACGAGCCGCCGGACGGAGGTGCTCTTCGACAACGCCCGCTCGACGGCGGCGCGCTTCCTCGGCTCGAGCGCAAGAGGAGATCGTCTTCGGCCCGAACATGACGACCCTCAACTTCGCGCTCTCGCGCACGGCCGGGCGCGATTTCGCGCCGGGCGACGAGATCGTCGTCACGCGCCTCGACCACGACGCGAACATCTCGCCGTGGCTCGAGCTCGCGCACGACAAGGGCCTCGTCGTGCGGTTCGTCGACATCAACGAGGACTGCAGCCTCGACCTCGACGACCTCGAGCGCCAGCTCTCCGACCGAACGCGCGTCGTCGCCTTCCCGCTGGCCTCGAACGCGGTCGGCACGGTCACGGACGCACAGCGCATCGTCGGGCTCGCCCACGATGCGGGCGCGCTGGCCTGGGCCGATGCCGTCCACTTCGCGCCGCACGGCCGCATCGACGTCGCCGCACTCGGCGTCGACATCCTCGTCTGCTCGCCCTACAAGTTCTTCGGCCCTCACCTCGGCCTCGCCTACGGGCGCCCGGAGCTGCTCGCTCGCTGGCGGCCCTACAAAGTGCGCCCGCAGTCCGAGGAGCCGCTCGGCCATCGGTTCGAGACGGGAACGCAGCCGTTCGAGCTGCTGGCGGGCATGGTCGCGGCGATCGAGTACGTCGAGTCGATCGGCTGGGACGCGATCGTGAGCTGGGAGCGCGAGCTCGGGCAGCGATTCCTGGACGGGCTTCCCGACGGCTGCCGGCTTCACGGGCTGCCGAGCATGGACGGGCGCGTTCCGACCTTCGCCTTCACCGTCGACGGCCTCTCGTCCGGCAGAGGTCGCCTCGCGGCTCGGCGAGCGCGGATTCGCGGTCTGGCACGGCAACTACTACGCGCTCGAGATCATGACGCGTCTCGGGCTCGAGGACGGCGGTGCCGTCCGCGTCGGGCTCGTCCACTACAACACCGTCGACGAGGTCGATCGGCTCATGGACGAGCTGGCGCGGCTGGAGTAGTGTCCGTACACCGGGCCCTCTCCCCGGCCGTGCCGACACAAGGAGGGAATCGTGACTACCGCGGTTGCGTCGACAGCGGGCCCTGACGATCAGGTCTACGACGAGGCCTTCGGGGCCCACTGGTGGATCTTTCTGATCACCGGGACAGCCTGGTTGTTCTTCGCGCTGATCCTGTTCCGGTTCAACATCACGTCGGCGAAGTCGATCGGCATCCTGGCCGGGATCGTCTTCCTGATCGCGGGCCTGTTCGAGTTCGCCATGACTGCCGTGGTCAAGGGTGGCTGGTGGAAGGCGCTGAACGCGATCCTCGGCGTCCTGCTCGTGGTGGGCGGGATCCTGTCGTTCATCCACCCCTCGAACGCCTTCGTGGCGGTGGCGTCGATCACCGGCTTCATGTTCCTGTTCGTCGGGATCCTCGACGTCATCGTCGCGCTCGCCGACCGAAGGGGAGTCTGGTGGGTGCGGCTGGTCGTCGGGATCGCCTGCATCCTCCTCGGTTTCTGGGCGTCAGGCGATTTCTCGCGGAGCGCGACCCTACTCGTCGCCTGGGTAGGTGCCTTCGCCCTGCTGCGTGGGATCAACAGCTTCCTGATCGCGTTTGCGCTTCGCGGCGCCCACAAGGAGCTGACGAGCGGCTGAGGCGCGGCCGTCGCCGACGCTGTCACGACGGGGGTCCGCAGGCCCCCGTCAGCGTCTTCGGGCCAGGTGGCGGCGCAGGGATCGGCACGAAGGCGTGACACACGCGTGCGGGTTTCCGCGCTACCGTCGAAAACGGGGGCAAAGGGCCGCAGGCCCCGGGGGGTAAAGCAAACTGCGCGTCAGCGGCCGCCCGGCGTCAGACCCGCGGCTTCGATCGCGGCGACGGCCAGCGCTTCGTCCTCGTCGCCGGCGAGTCCGCTCACGCCGACGGATCCGACGCGGCGGCCGTTCTCGAGGGCCGCCACGCCGCCCTTGAAGAACGAGAACTTCGGATCGAAGCTCGCAAGCTCGGCGGGGTCGTCGCGCACCTTCGCCGCGAGCGCCCCCGTCGTCTCCGCGTCGCTCCGCGCCGCCGTGTACGCCTTGCGCTCGGCGTTCAGGCGCGTGTCCGGCGAAGCGCCGTCCATCGTCGCGGCCGCGACCAGCTCCCCGTGGTCGTCCGCGATGTAGACGGAGACGGGCCCACCGGCCGACTCGACCACGTGGCGCACGATCCGGAGAGCCTGCTCGAGCTTCACGAGTAAGCCTCGCGCGCGCTGGCCCAGCGCGGGTCGTCACGACGGATCGGGTCCGGGTCGACGCCGCGCGCCTCCGCCAGGTCGACGGTCAGCAGCTGGAAGGCGACGACGTCGACGACCGGATGCCTGGTCTGAACGAGCGTCGCGTCGGCTCCGATCTCGCCGAGCGCCGCGACCGCGCCGTGCGCCCGCTCCGCGGCGCGTCCCTCCCCCTCGAGCACGAATACCCGGACACCCTCGTCGACCGCCGCCAGGTAGCCGTGGAGAAGCTGCTCGGTGTGCAGCGCCTCCGCGGCGACGTGCGCGCCCTCCCGCAGCTTGAGCACGGCCTCCTGCGCCGTCGGCCAATCGCGCCCGGCCCCCACGACGAGCCACCGTTCGTGCTCGGAGACGGCAAGCCGCGGACCCCTGAGCACGCCCGCGACCGCGGCCGGCAGCCAGGACACGTCCTCCCCGCGCAGCGCCGCGAGCGCGGCGACCGCCGCCGTGTAGCTCGCCGTGTGGCACCAGCTCGTCTCGATCTCGGGCGCGCACACCACGACCTCGTCCGCGAGCTCTGCCAGCGGGCTCGCGGGAGCACCGGTCACGAGCCAGATCGGCCCGCCCCACGCCCGCGCCGCCTCGACCGTCATCTGCGTCGAGCCCTCGTGGCTGACGCACACGAGCAGGTCGGCGTCGCGCTCGGGCCGCACGACGAGCTCGAGCGCCTGCACGGCGTCGCCGCCCGTCTGAGCCGCGTGGAACGACGTCCCGCAGCCCGTGAGGAGGACCCGGCCGGCCGGCAGCCGGCGGTCTGTCGGCACGCGGGCGAGCCAGTCGGGCTGCGCCGCGATCGCCTGCCGGGTCTTCTCTCCGCTGCTCATAGGCCTGTCTATACCATCGGGCGAGTGGCGACGTTCGAGCGACAGACGCTGGACAACGGGCTCCGCGTCCTGACGGCGCCGATGCCCCATGCCCAGTCCGTGTCGTGCTTCGTGATGCTCGCGGCCGGCTCGCGCTACGAGACGCCGGAGACGAACGGCATCGCGCACTTCTCCGAGCACATGTTCTTCAAGGGCACCGAGAAGCGCCCGACGGCGCGAGACATCTCGGCCGAGATCGACGCGATCGGCGGCGAGTTCAACGCCTTCACCGGCAAGGAGTACACGGGCTACTACGTCCGCTGTGCGACCGAGTACCGCGACGTCGCCCTCGACGTCCTCGTCGACATGCTCCGCAACGCCAGGTTCGACGCCGGGGAGATCGAGCGCGAGAAGGGCGTGATCATCGAGGAGATGAACATGTATGTCGATACACCGCGGGACTACATCTCGCGGGTGTACGACGAGCTCGTCTACGGCGACGAGCCGCTCGGCTGGAACATCCTCGGCTCCAAGGAGACGATCCAGGCGGTCTCGCGCGACACGTTCCGCGACTACGTCGGGCACTGGTACTCGCCCGAGCGGATGGTGGTGGGCCTGGCCGGCAACCTCGGCGACGCCCCGCTCGAGAAGGTCGCGGAGCTCCTCGGCGACCTCCCCGCCGAGACGACGGAGGCGCCGTCGCCGTCGCCGTTCGCCGACAACGGACGTGTCCGCGTGCAGGAGAAGGTGTCCGACCAGGCACATCTCTGCCTCGGCGTCGCCGGCTATCCGATCCAGCATCCAGACCGCTACGTCCTCGAGCTGCTGCGCACGGTGCTCGGCGGCGGAATGTCCTCGCGTCTCTTCACGGAGGTGCGCGAGCGCCGCGGTCTCGCGTACTACGTCTTCACGGCCAACCAGGGCTACACGGACTCCGGCACGCTCTACTCGCAGGCCGGCGTCGACCTCAAGCGGGTCGACGAGGCGGTGACGACCATCCTCGACGAGCTGCGCAAGATCGCGGCCGAGCCGGTGCCCGCCGACGAGCTCGAGAAGGCGCGCTCGTTCGCCAAGGGCCGGTTCGTGCTCTCGCTCGAGAGCCCGCAGGGAACGAACCTGTTCGGCCTGCGCCGCGAGGTGCTCGAGGGGCAGGCGACCGAGCCGACCGACGTGCTCGCCGAGCTCGACAAGGTGACGGCCGAGGACGTACAGCGCGTCGGGCAGGACCTGATGCGCGAGGAGGCGTTCCGGCTGGCGCTGATCGGCCCGTTCGACGACGCCGACCGCTTCCAGAAGCTGCTCGACTAGCGCGCCGGCGCCGGGTCGAGCCGGTAGACAGGCCCGTCGACCGACACGAGGTAGGCGCGCCCGAGCGCGTCCATCCCGAACGAGTCGAGGCCCGGCACGTTCAGCTTCAGGTCGTCGTTCTCGGCCACGACGCCGGCGTCGACCCGTAGCGCCTTCACCTCGCCGCCACAGAGATCGGAGTAGAGGAAGAAGCCGTCGAGCGACGGCAGTCGCGGGTCGTGCAGGACGACGCCGCCGACGACGGCGCAGAGGTTGGTGTTGTGGTTGTAGTCGTAGATCGGAGCGACCTCCCCCGTGCACGTCGCCGTCGCGTCGAACGGGACCGTCCCTTCGAGGCAGGGCCAGCCGAAGTCGAAGCCGCCTTTGCCGGCGGGCTCGTAGTCGATCTCCTCCCGCACGCCCTCGCCCACGTCGCCGAGGTAGAGGTCGCCCGTCTTCGAGTCGACCCAGAAGCGCCACGGGTTCCGCAGACCGTACGCCCAGATCTCGGGGCGATCGCCGGCGACGCCCACGAACGGATTCGAGTCGGGCACCGTGTACGGCTCGTCGCCTGTCGCCCTCGGGTCGATGCGCAGGATGTTCCCCAGCAGGTCGTCGAGCGTCTGCGCGAAGGCGCCGGGCGGGTTGAGCACGCCGCTGTCGCCGTCGCCCACGGCCACGTAGAGGTAGCCGTCGGGGCCGAACTGGAGCATGCCGCCGTTGTGGTTCTCCCACGGCTTGACGATCTCGAGCACGACGCGGGCGCTGTACGGATCGGCCACGTCGGGATCGTTCTTGGAGACGTGGAACTCCTCGAGATAGAGGTTGCCGTTGGCCTCGTGCCGGTTGAAGAAGACGTAGAACAGGCCGCTCTCCGCGTAGTCGGGGGCGAAGGCGAGGCCGAGGAGCCCGGTCTCGTTCGCGCTCTGCACCTCGTCCGAGATGTCGAGGAACGGCGTCGGCTCGACCGTCCCGTGGTCGATCACGCGGATCACGCCGCGCTGCTCGACGACGAAGAGCCGGTCCGGGTCGGCCGGCGGCGAGGTCACGAAGTCGGGCCGGTCGAAGGTGCCGACCGGCGTCAGGGCCAGGTCGGCCGTCTGCGCCGGTGGAGCGGTCGTGGTCGGCGGAGGCGGAGGCGGCGTGCTCGGCTTCCCGACGACGAGCGTGCCCTTCATGCCGAGCGCCGCGTGGCCCGCGACGGTGCAGCGGTACGCGACGCGGGCCGCCGTCGGGAAGCGCACCGTGATCGTCTCGTGCTGGCCCGGCCGCAGGAGCCGTGTCTTCGCCTTGCCGACGGCGAAGTCGTGGAACGTCCCGCCCCTGTTCGTGACGACGAAATGGACGGTTCCCGCGGGGACCTGCCTCCGCGAGAGCACGAAACGGTAGTCGAGCATCGTCACGCGAACCGTCACGGGCGCCGCCGCCTGCGCGCGCCCGACGAGCGCGAACGCCGCGGCCCCGGCGAGCAGGAACAGGCAGAGCGTGACGGCTACGAGCCGAAGCGACGGAAGAGCGACGTGCACTGGGGCTGCGACTCTACAACGACGGCGCACGCCGGAACCCCGGAGGGCTCCGACTGCAGACCCATTCGAACGTCCCTGGTCGGCGAGCCGTGATCGACACCTTTGCCGGCTTCGCCCGTCAGAGTGCCGTCGACCCGGACGTGAGGTTCGAGTCTCCCATCCTGATCGGATGGATTCAACCTGGACCTAACCGATTACGGCACCGGGCGCAAGGCTCCTGCCGATGTCACTCCTCGGCGGGGGCGGAGACGGAGCGCTCGCGGATCTCCTCGACCACGGTCGGGTCGGCGAGCGTCGTCGTGTCTCCGAGCGGGCGGTTCTCGGCCACGTCGCGGAGCAGGCGGCGCATGATCTTGCCGCTCCGCGTCTTCGGCAGCTCCGGGGTGAAGAGGATGTTCGCCGGCTTCGCGATCGGGCCGATCACCTCGGCCACGTGGTTGCGGAGCTCCTCGAGCATCTCGATCGAGCCTTCCTGGCCGCCCTTCAGCGTCACGAAGGCGACGATCGCCTGGCCCGTGAGCGCGTCGGCACGCCCGCACACGGCCGCCTCGGCGACGGCCGGATGGTCGACGAGCGCGCTCTCGACCTCGATCGTCGAGATGCGGTGGCCGGAGACGTTCATCACGTCGTCGACGCGCCCGAGGAGCCAGAAGTCGCCGTCCTCGTCGATGCGCGCGCCGTCGCCCGCGAAGTACACGCCCGGGTAGCGCGACCAGTACGTGGCCAGGAAGCGCTCGGGATCGCCGAAGATGCCACGCGTCATCGCCGGCCAGGGCTTGCGCAGGACGAGATACCCGCCGCCGCCCGGGCCGACCTCGTTCCCGGCCTCGTCGTAGACGGCAACGTCCACGCCCGGGAACGGCCGCGTCGCCGAACCCGGCTTCGCCGTCGTGATTCCGGGGAGCGGTGTGATCATCGCCATGCCCGTCTCGGTCTGCCACCAGGTGTCGACGATGGGGCAGCGGCCTCCGCCGATGTTCTCGTGGTACCAGACCCAGGCCTCGGGGTTGATCGGCTCGCCGACGGAGCCGAGCAGGCGCAGCGTCGAGAGGTCGTGCGTGGCGGCGTGCTCGGGTCCCCATTTCATGTGCGCGCGGATCGCGGTCGGCGCCGTGTAGAGGATCGTCACGCCGTAGCGCTCGGCGATCGCCCACCAGCGGTCCTGGTCCGGGAAGTCCGGCGTGCCCTCGTAGATCACGCTCGTCGTCGCGTTCGCGAGCGGGCCGTAGACGATGTACGAGTGGCCGGTGATCCAGCCGATGTCGGCGGCGCACCAGTAGACGTCCCGGTCGGGCTTGAGGTCGAAGATGTAGTAGTGGCTGGCCGCGACGCCGACGAGGTAGCCGGCGGTCGTATGGACGATGCCCTTCGGCTGCGCGGTCGTGCCGCTCGTGTACATGAGGAAGAGCAGATCCTCGGCGTCCATCGCCTCGCACGGGCACGACGCGGGATCGTCGGAGACCCCGGCGCCGACCTCGTCCAGCCAGCGGTCGCGGCCCTCGGTCATCGGCACGTCGCCGCCCGTCCGGCGAACGACGAGGCAGGCCCGGATGCCGGAGGCATCGGCCATCGCCTCGTCGGCCGTGCGCTTGAGGGGCACGGTCGAGCCTCGCCGCCAGGCCTCGTCCTGGGTGACCAGCACCTCGCAGCCCATGTCGTTCATGCGGCTCGACAGCGAATCGGCCGAGAAGCCGCCGAAGACCACGGTGTGCGGTGCGCCGAGCCGCGTGCACGCGAGCATCGCCACCGGCAGGTCGGGAACCATCCCCATGTAGATCGCGACGGCGGTGCCTTTGCCGACGCCGATCTCGCGGAGCGCGTTCGCGAACCGGACGACGCGTCGCTGCAGCTCGGCGTAGGTGATCGCCTCCGTGTCGCCCGGCTCGCCCTCCCAGTGGTAGGCGACGCGGTCGCCGAGCCCGGCCTCGACGTGCCGGTCGACGCAGTTGAAGCAGACGTTGAGCTTGCCGCCGACGTACCAGCGGGCGCTCGGCAGCTCCCACTCGTAGAGCTCCTGCCACGGCTCGAAGAACGTCACCCGCTCGGCCTCATCCGTCCAGAGCTCGTCGAACCCGCGCTCGTAGATCTCCGGCCTCGCGTTGGCCTGCGCGGCGAAGTCGGGCGGAGGCGGGTAGCGGCGCGTCTCCGCGAGAAGCGTGTCGATCGCCTGTCCCGGGGGGACGTCGGTCAAGGCGTCAGGTCGTACGGGTAGTCCGTGAGGTTCTCGGCGCCGTCCTCGGTGACGAGGATCAGGTCCTCGAGGCGGCAGCCGCCGAACCCGGGCCGGTAGAGACCGGGCTCGACCGTCACGACATCACCGGCGACGAGCGGATCGCGGCTCGCGATGCCCATTCCGGGCTCCTCGTGGACCTCGAGCCCGACGCCGTGCCCGAGGCCGTGGATGAAGCCCTCCTCCAGTACCTCGCCCGCCTCCTTGTCCAGGAACGTCCTGTAGCCGTGCTCCTGGAAGAGCTCGCACGTCCCGACGAAGAGATCGCGGCCCGGCACGCCCGCCTTGATCGCGCCGACTGCGTCCTCGAGCGCCTGATGGACGAGCCGCTGGTAGTCGACGAGCTCGGCGGGCGGGTCACCGACGACGTACGTGCGGGTCATGTCGGCGAAGCACGCCGTCTCGCGGTCGCGAGGCCAGAGATCGACGACGATCGGCTCGCCCGAGCGGAGCTGGCCGGAGCCCATCTCGTGCCCGACCGCGCTCTGCGGGCCGTGCGCGACGATGAACTCGTCGGCGAGCATATCGTGCTCGTTGAAGACCTCGCCGATCCGGCGCTTGAGGCGCTCGGACGTCAGCGGCTTGCCGTCGACCTCGAGACCGGCGCCGTTCTGCTCGGCGGCCCGGAGCAGCTCGCGCACGGAGTCCATGGCCGCCTCGCAGGCGCTCTGCGCCCGGCGAATCCCCTCGAGCTCCACGGACGACTTGACGCGACGGCGCCCCGCGAACAGCTCGCGCTGCGGCGTCAGCTCGAGACCCTCGCCGCGCAGATGGTCTGCGAGGTCGAGCGGAAAAGTGGGAGGAACGACCGCGCTCGTGATGCCGAGCGCGCGGCAGGCGTTGGTGACGAGCGGCTTGTACATGTCCTCGCGGTGGATGCCCGAGGCGATCACCTCGTCGTAGCCCACCTCCTCGAGCGTGTGCGCCTCGACGCCGCCGAGCTCGCGGATGCGCGCGATCTCGAGCGAGTGGACGTACACCGATCGCACGCCGTCGCGCTCGGCGTAGAGGAACGGGTCCGGAACGGTCAGAGGCACCTCGTGCCGAAGCTCGGCCGAGCGCACGGTGTCGCCGTAGATGAGGATGTCGGTCATGGCGTGATCCTAGTGCGTGGGGCTGAACTGAGAGTTCAGCGTCGCGTCAGCGTCGCTACAGAGGCGTGGCGCACCTTCTGGGCAACGGAGGGATCGGCCCTCCGGGAAGACCGAGGAGGTCACCAGTGAAGAAGGTGCTCGTCACCCTGTTCCTCACCTCGCTGCTCGGCTCGGCGGTGGCGGCCGGACCCGCTTCGGCGGCGCCGACCGGCGGGCCGACGGTCAAGTGCGACCTGATCCACGGCTGCCCCCACAACAACTAGTGGGCAGGAGGGAAGCGCGGGTGTTCGACCCAGGCAGGGCGGCCGGGAGCGGCCGCCCTGCCGATCTTCTCTTTCGGCTCGGGTGCGACCCGTCCGGCCGACGCGGCCAGGCCGGCTCGCTGCTCGTCGAGGCTCTGCCGCTGCTGCCCACGCCCGAGAACCTCGCATGCCCGCCGCTCGCCCTCGTTTTCGGCTCCGGCGGAGGGACCGAACCGCTCGAGCTCTTGCGCCGCGGCTGGACCGTCGCCGCTATCGACGAGCGCGAGAGCGGAGCGCCGGCTGTCGCCCGCCTGACGATCGACAGAACGGACATCGGCGGCGCAGTCTTCCCGCGCGCGGACATGATCTACTCCGGCGCCGTTCTCCCGTTCCGCTCGCCAGTCGAGTTCGCCGCGCTGTGGCCACGGATCGTCCGAGCGATCCGGCCGGGCGGGTGGTTCGTCGGCCACCTGCTCGGCGATCGCGACAGTTGGTCCGGCGATCCGCGCGTGACCGTCTTCGGGCCCGATCAGGTGACGAGGCTGTTGAGCGGCTTCCGGATCGAGCTGCTCCGGGAGGAGGACGAGAACGAGCTATCGAGCGCCGGCCAGAAGCGCTGGCACATCTTCAGTCTCATCGCGCGTCGGTGGCCGTTCAGTTCTCGAGGGCGTCCTGAATCGACTCCTCAGGGATAAGCATGCGACCTTCTTCGAACCCGCGGAGATACTCGGCTTCGGTGCGGCCGTCGAGGAGAGATGCGAGTCGTCGGCGGGAAGGCGGAAACATCTTGGTGTCGTGCTCGTCAAGACCGCTGAGGGTTGCTGCCCATAAGCGACCGGCCCGATAGAGATTCCCTCGCGCCAGCGCGGTTGCGGCAAGGCCGGCAACGCAGGTCCATGTGGTGCGGTTCCAGGTGACGGCGCGAACGAGGTTGAGACTCTCCTTGTAGCCCTCGTCCGCTCGATCGAGGAACCCTTCGAGGCGGTCGACGTCGGCAAGGCAACATAAAGAGAACGCGCCGACGAGGAATTGGCCCGCCTGGCGAGAGTCAGCGACGGCTCGGCCGAGAAGCTCTCGCGCGCGTTCGAGGTTGCCCGCGTCGGTCTCGACAGATCCGAGCCCCTGTAAGAGGGTGTTGATCAGACCGGAGTCGTCAGGCGTCTCGGCCAGGGCCTCCTCGAACAACACTCGCGCGCCATCGAGATCGTCGGCGCCATGGGCAATCCACGCGAGGCCTCTGAGCGACCCGTCGGTTAGCCACCCGTCGCCAATCGAGCGGCCGGTCCGTAGCGCTCGTTCTAGGCATGGTTCCGCCTCGGTCATATGGTCTGCCATCACGAGAAGGAGACCTCGGTTCATTAGCACGCGCGCTTCGACCTCGTCGCGAGCAGGACCTTCTGCATTCAAGGCCTCGGCGTAAAATCGTTCAGCCTCGGCGTCGTGGCCCCCGCGTCCCCAAAGCAAAGGCATTGCATCGGCCAGACGCAGAGCATCCCCTCTCTGCGCGTCGTCGATCAACCATCGACTGGCAGCGCGAAGATTGTCCAACTCCTCCTCTAGCGTCTCGGCCCACCGACGGATCAGCTCCAGCCTTGCTGCTTGCAGGTTCGGGATGTCGGACCTGGCCCGCGCAGCGAGATCCACAAACCAGGCCGCGTGTGCAGCCCGAGTTTCGCCTCGGTCCGAGCTGGCCTCGAGCTGTTCTTCTGCCAGGTCATGGATCGTCTCCAACATGGTGTATCGGCCCTTCCGGTACGCCAGGAGGTTCTTCGCGGTAAGAGCGCCTAGCGACTCCGGATTGACGCGACAGATGTCTCCGGCCGCCTGTTCCGTACAACCCCCACGAACACGCCGAGCCGGGTGAACGCTGTTTGCTCGGCTGGGGTGAGCAGGCTGTAGCTCCACTCGATGGTGGCTCTGAGGGTCTTCTGTCGATCGGGTGCGTCGCGCGGCCCCCCGGTTAGTAGCTGCAGTCGCCGGTCGAGACGCTCGAGAATCTCCTCGGGAGCGAAGAGCTCGGTCCGGGCGGCGGCCAACTCCACGGCGAGCGGCAGGTAGTCGAGTCGACGGCAGAGCTCCGCGATCGTCTCCGACCGCCCAGGCGTTCCCGAACGCTCGACAAAGAGTTTCACGGCATCGGCCTCGTTCATCGGTGGCACCGCCTGCCCGCGTTCGGCGGCCAGGTGCAGTGGCTCACGGCTCGTCGCCAACAGCATCAGGTTCGGACACGCGGAGAGCAGTGCACCGGTCTCGGGCGCCGCGTCGAGGAGGTGCTCGAAGTTGTCGAGCACCAGCAGCATCCGTTTGTCCCGGACGAACCGGTCCGGTGCGCCTTTGGCGCCAATCGCGGCCGCGACGGTCGGCAGAACCAGCCGCGGATCCCGAAGTGACTGCAGCGGAACCCAATGGACGCCGTCCGAAAACTCGTCCTCTAGCGAGCGGGCGGCTTCGATCGCGATCCTGGTCTTTCCGGACCCCCGGCGCCGGTGAGAGTCACCAGCCGACGCCTGCCGCTTCGGAGCAAATCGATCAACTCGGTCAGCTCCCGTTCCCGGCCGATGAACGGCGTCGGCTGCAACGGGAGACTCGACTTTGCTGGTGCGGTGCGGTGAGCCGCGGGTCGTGCCCGAGTACCATCCGCTCCAGTCTCTGAGCTCCCGGCTCGGCTCCAACCCGAACTCGTCCGCCAGCATCTGCCGCGCTGCCTGGTATTGAGCGAGCGCCTCCGCCTGCCGGCCGATCGATACAGAGCCAGGATCAGCTGGCCGCGCAGACGCTCCCGCAACGGCTGCTCGACCACCAGCGCCTCCAACTCACCAACCAAACCCGCGTGTCGCCCGAGTTGCAGTTCGGCCTCGATCCGCTCCTCCACACACGCCACACGCAATTCGTCCAACCGACCTGCCTCGGCCTGCGCGAACGGCTCGTAACGCAGATCCGCGAAGCGCCGGGCCCCGCCACAAGCCAAGCGCGCCCGCAAGCGTGTCCGCTGCCACGGCCGCATCCCCACCCGACAGCTGCTCCCGGCCCGACGCGAACAGCTCCTCGAACCTCAGTGCATCCAAAGCTCCAAACGTGGGCGCGAGCCGATACCCAGCCGCTGAGGTCTCGATCAACCCTCTCCCCAGCACCTTCCGCATGCGCGACACGTACACCTGCAACGTGTTGCGTGCACTCCTGGGTGGGCGCTCCCCCCAGAGTGCATCGATCAGCACGTCTGAGCTCACCTCGCCCCGTCGGATCAACAGCAGGCCCAACAACGCCCGTTCCTTCGAAGCGTCCAAGCGGACAACCTCGCCATCCCGCCATACCTCCAGCGGGCCGAGGACTCCGAACTCGACTGGGGGATCGCTGGGCGCGGTTACTTAGGCAGAGCGCGGCCAGGTCGATCGTCTCGAAGATGCGCTGGACGAAGGCGCAGCCGACGCGGGCGGAGATGAACTGTTTGAAGTTGCGGTTCTCGAACGGAACCCAGGGAGCAATGTTCCGCATGATCGACGCGTCCAGGTCCACGTAGGTGTTGTAGCGCGCTGAGTTGGAGAGTCTTGCGGCTCTTTCCAACTGCTGGTTAATCGCGGGGATGTTGATGTGCGAAAAGTTGTTGTTCGCCTGGTCGGTGATGTTGTGGCCGTCGAGGCTGAAGTTGAGGACCTGGGTCGGGTCCGGGTAGGGGGGAAGAGCCCCGCGAAAGCGATGTCGTACGGCTCGTCCCGCTTTCCCAGCACGTTGTAATAGATGTTGAAGGGCAGCGGGTGCATGATCGCCTTGATGCCGATCTCGGCGAGGTCCGCCTGCAGGATGTTTGCCTGGGCCGCGAACTCGGGACGTCGCCCGGGAAATACAAGACCGCGGTGCCGTGGTCGCCCGGTCCAGCCAGCGCGCGTGCCTTCGCCAGGTCTGGGGTGTTCGGGTAGATCCGCTGATCCCGGAAGCCCGGCATCAGCGGCGGCAGGGCTTGGTCGGTCGGTTTCGCTCCTCCGAGGCCTCCCAGGTTTCCAGAGCCTGCCGGTCGATCGCGTAGTTGACAGCCTTACGCAGGTTGGCGTCGGCGAACTCAGGGCGACTCATGTTGAACGCGTAGACGTCGGTCTCGTCGAGTGCGTGGATGAAGAACCGCGACTTGTTGACGCCGAAGTCCTTGACGAGGTCGGGTACGCCGTCCGGATCACGTTGCTGAGATCGAGATCAGCCTGGCCGGCACGCACCTGCAGGTAGCTCGCGTTGGAATCGGTCAAGAGCGAGATGTCGAAACCGTCAAGATGATGTGGCCGTGAGCCTGCATAGAAGGGATTGCGTTTGATCGCGACCGCCCGGCCCACTGCGTGCGCGGCGATGTAGTAGGGCCCTGCGCTCGCCGGCGGGCCGGTGGGAACGACGGGGTAGCCGACCGGGACGGCGCAAAACGCGCCCATCGCAACCCGTGACGTAAAGTCAGGGGAAGGAGCGGCCAACGTGATCCGGAGCGTCTTCCCGGCCGCGCTGATACCCGACACCGCCGAGGTTTTCCCTGCGAGGAACGCGTTCGCGCCGGCGATGTCCTCGAACACGGGGGTGTATTGCGAGACCATCTTCGGGTCGAGAATGCGCTCGATCGCATGCGCGAACGTCCGAGCGGTCACACGCTCCCCGGTGTTGAACCGAAGCCCGGGCCGGAACGTGAACGTGTACGTCCGCCCGTCACGGGAGACGAGTGGCATCGTCTCTGCAGCCTCCGGCGCCAGCGTCTGCCCGGCTCTGCCCGACTTATCCGGGTAGTTCAACGGCTCGAGACAGGTCGGCACCCAGATCTGCGTCGTCGCGAACAGGACGTTGCGCGCCGGATCGTCCGACACGAGATCCGTGTTGGAGAAGTTCAGTCGAAGCGTGCCGCCGTCCTTCACCGGACCGCCGCCAGCCGACGCAAGACCAGCCGAGGCCCAGACCATGCCGTCGCCACCAGAGCAAGTGACAAACGAGGCAATCTCACGCCTTGAGACCATAACCGATTGGCGTTTCGGTTACAACCGTGCTACCGGCCGCTGCACTCGCCACGTACCTGTCGTCAAGACGATGGGTCTACGACGATTCGCCGAGCGCATAGGCAATACCCTGGTCCAGGCTGAGCTTTCGGCCCTCGTCGAGACCGCGTTGGAATGGCGGCTCGCATCGAGTGTCTAGGAGCGGTTCGTACCTGTGGCGAAAGGTTCGGAACAGCTTCGTGCCCTGTTCTTCGAGGCTCTCTTGCATCGCACCCCACAACCGACCGGCGCGTTGTAGGTCGCCGCGCGCCAGTGCGACGGCTGCCAACCCTCCTAGGCATGGCCAGATCGCTCGATGCCAGGCGATCGATTCGCGAGGCGGAGACTCTGCTGGTAACCCGCCTCTGCACGGTCGAGTGAACTTTCCAGCCGATCGAGATCTGCCAACAAACTCAGACACCACAGCTCGCTCAGGAACTGTTGGCTCCTACGGGCCCGTGTCAATGCATCCGCAATCAGGGTCCGCGCGCGCGAGAGGTTCCCTGCATCGATCTCGACGTTTCCGAGCCCGTAGAGGAGCATGTTGGCCACGTCTTCGTCCTCAGGGTCGATGCTCAATGCCTGTTCGAAGAAATGCCGTGCCCGATCGAGGTTTCCGGCCCCACTCGCAACGAGTGCCAACATCCTTAGTACAAGGGCTGTCCCTCGCTGCCGTTCCCGCCTCGCACCGAGTCGGCGGACGACGTCTAGGGCCTCGAACAGAACGGGCTCCGCTTCTAGGCCTCTGTCTCCCAGGACCAGGTTACAGCCGTACAACAGGAGTGCTAGCCCCTTCGTGAGATCGCTCAGATCTCCATTCGCGGCGAGAGCTTCCCGACAACCGTGCTGTGCCTCGTCATCGCGTCCGCCCTGCGCCCAGATCAAGCTCATGCCGAGATGTACCTGGAGCGCTTGCTCGGGTTGATCGTGATCGACGAACCACCTGAAGGCCGCGCGCAGATTGTCCAGCTCGGAACCGATTAGCACTGCCAATTGCTCGGTGCGCTCGTGGCTCAGCCCCTGCAGAGCCTTCGTCTCTGGCATCGTCTGTTCGCCGAGCTGCAGATAACACGCGGCGTGTGTCGCTCTGATCGCATCGGCCTCGCAGCTTGCCTCGAGCTGCTCGTTGGCCAGTTCACGGATCGTGTCCAGCATCGCGTAGCGGCCATCGCCGCGCACGAGCAGATTCTTCTCCGTAAGTGCGTCCAGGTGGTTGCGCGTTGCCCGGGTCACTTGCTCGGCGGCGGCGGGCGTGCAACCGCCGCAGAACACGGAGAGACGAGCGAACGCAGCCTGTTCCTCCGCGCTCAGCAGGTCATGGCTCCACTCGATCGTGGCTCGGAGGGTGTGCTGGCGAGCGGGAGCATCGCGCGACCCCGACCAGGAAGTCCAGTCGTGCGTCGAGCCGTTCGAGCAGTTCTGCCGCCGAGAATGTTCGTGTGCGGGCGGCCGCGAGTTCGACCGCAAGAGGCAAGCAATCCACGCGGCGGCAGACCTCCGCGACAAGGTCACCTGCAGCCTCCTCGGCCGCGCACTCGTCGAATAGTGCGACGGCATCTCCCTCGGACATCGGATCCAGGTGGTACTCACGCTCCGCGGCGACGTGCAACGGCTCGCGGCTCGTCATCAGCAACCGGAGATTCGGACACGAGGCGAGGAGAGTCCCATCCCGTTGGCCGCGTCGAGCACGTGTTCGAAGTTGTCGACCACGAGCAGCATCACCTTGTCCTTGATGAACCGCTCCGCCGATCCCTTGGCTCCGATCGCAGCCGAGACCGTCGATGGCACGAGCTCTGGATCGGCAAGCGACTGCAGCGGCACCCACCAGACACCGTGCTCGAACCCGGGTGTAGCCGGGACGCTGCTTCGATCGCCAGGCGTGTCTTGCCGGAGCCGCCCGGTCCGGTCACTGTCACCGCCCGCCGCGACCCGGTGCGCACGAGCTTCATCAACTCCGTCAACTCTCGTTCGCGGCCGACGAACGGTGTCGGCAGCAAGGGCAGGTTCTGGAGCAGGGGTGGTTCGGGCGCTGCCAGGCCGGGGTCGTGAGCGAGGATCATCCGCTCCAGCTCCCGCAGCTCCGGGCTCGGCTCCAACCCCAGCTCGTCCGACAGCATCCGACGTGCCGCCTGGTACTCGGCCAGCGCCTCCGCCTGCCGACCCGAACGGTAGAGCGCCAGGATCAGCTGGCCGCGCAGGCGCTCTCTGAGCGGCTGCTCGATCACCAGCGCCTCAAGCTCGCCTACAAGCTCTGCATCGCGACCGAGCTTGAGCGCTGCCTGCAAGCGATCCTCGAGGCAGCCCAGCCGAAGCTCCTCCAACCTGCCCGCCTCCGCCTGCGCAAATGCCTCGTACCTCACGTCAGCGAGAGCCGGTCCCCGCCACAAGCCCAGCGCCTCCGACAACAGCCCGAGTGCCCCGCCGGCGTTGCCGCATGCGAGCAGATCGCGCCCCTCCCGAAACAGCGTCTCGAACCGCTCGGCATCCACCGCCCCCGGCGCGAGACAAAGCCGGTAGCCGGACGGCGTTGTCTCGATCACGTCCCGCCCCAACACCTGACGCAACCTCGAGACATACACCTGCAACGTGTTCCGCACGCCCGACGGAGGCATCTCACCCCACAGCGCCTCCACCAGCACATCGCGTGAAACATCTGCACGACGGATCAACAGCAACGAGAGCAACGCCCGCTGCTTCGCCGCGCCCAACGCCACTCGCTCCCTGCCACGCCAGACCTCTAACGGCCCCAACATCCGAACCTCGAGCGAGACGGCCACACCTGCCTCCTTCGGCCGAGCGAGCGTACTCCCGCCACACGTCCCGACAAGCCTTTGCACTCACGCTCGACGACCGCGACGAGGGGAGCTAAGCGGATTTTTCGAGCGCGAAGGCGACGGCCTCGTCCAGGCTGAGCCCTCTACCTTCCTCGAGGGCTTGGAGATAGTCGGGCTCGGTGGCCACTCGACCAGTCGGGTGTAGCGGTGCTGGCGTTCCCGATCGAAGTGGACTCCCTGTGCCAGTTGGTTTTGCGCGGCGCCCCAGAGTAGGCCGGCCAGTCGAAGGTCGCCCTGCTCGGCACTGGCTGCGGCGAGCGCGCTCAGTGCCAACACGATGGCTGCGTCCCATGCGTACGCCCGTTGGATCTCGAGCGCTTCTCGGTAGCCGCACGCTGCCCGATCAGGGTGGCCCTCGAGGAGATCGACATCAGCGATGCCCGACACGAGTGCACCGGCCAGCCTGGGCTGCTCCAACTCGATCGCCTGCTGCAGGCCATGCTCGAACAGCTCCCGTGCCCGTGGGAGGTTGCCGGCATCGAGCTCCAGCTCCCCTAGCCCAAGCTCGATCAAATGAGCAACGCCATCGGCTTGGCGCGCCGCCACCTCCGCCCACAGGCTCCGCCCCCGCTCCAACTCGCCCAACTCCACGGCGATCATCGCGAGCCCCCGTAGCGAGTGGGACACCCGCTCGCCCAGCTGCGCTGCGCGATAGGACTCGAGCGCGCTCTCGAGCGGCGCCACGCCCTCGGCCGGCCGTCCCATGAAGAGCATCGAAATACCGAGCTGGTACTCGGCCCGTGCCACGATCAGGTCGCCCGCATCGCCTGTCACGGAAAGCGCTTCCGCGAGCCAGCCGGCTCCCTCGATGAGATGGCGCCCGCCTCGGGCCCAGTAGGGGTAGAGACCGCAGGCAAGGCGGAGAGCCTGCTCCCGCTGACCGTGGTCGATCGACCAGCGCATCGCAGCGCGGAAGTTGTCGAGGTCGGCCTCGACTCGCGGGATCCAGCGCCGGTAGGTCTCCAACGTGGCCATGAGCGCACTCGGCACGTCCGCTGCGAACTCTTCCGCGAAGTCGAGGAACCACCGGGCGTGCGCCGCAGGGATCGTCTCCGCGTCGCCGCTTCGCTCGAGGCACTCCCTGGCGTGCTCGCGGATTGTCTCCAGCATCGAGTACCGGCCGCCGGAGGCGTTCAGGAGGTGCCTTTCGCACAGGGAGTCGAGCGTCTCTTGATCCGGGTCGCAAACAATCCTGGCCGCCGCAAGGGTGGCGCCGCCCCGGAACACGGCGAATCGCGAATAGGCGCGCTGCTGTTCCGACGAGAGCAGGTCATACGACCAATCGATCGTGGCGCGGAGTGTTTGTTGCCTCGTAGGCGCGTCCTGAGGGCCGCCGGTAAGGAAGTCGAGACGCTCGTCGAGCCGGGCCAGCACGTCGTCGAGGTCGAGCGTGTTCGTGCGGGCGGCGGCGAGCTCCACCGCTAGCGGAAGGCGGTCGAGCTTCTCGCAGATGGCGACGACCGTCTCGCTCGGCTGAACGCGGTAGGCACGCTCGCAAAAGAGCGAGACCGCGTCTTCGCGGCTCATCGGCTGCACCTCGTATTCACGCTCGGCGGCGACGCGCAACGGCTCGCGGCTCGTCGTCAGCACCACAAGATTGGGACACGCCGAGAGCAAAGAGGCAAGATCGAACGCGGCTTCCGGAAGGTGTTCGCAGTTGTCGACCACGAGCAGCATCTGCTTCTCCCCGATGTGCCTCGTCAACTCGCCCCTGGCCTCGACAGCGCCCGCAACAGTGGACAGCACGAGCTTCGGGTCGCGCAGCGCTTGCAACGCGACCCAGTGGACGCTCGGGAAGTCGTCCGCGAGCTCCTCGGCGGCTTCCACCGCCAGACGCGTCTTGCCGGAACCTCCCGGCCCGGTCAGCGTCACCAGGCGCCTAGTGCCCCCGCGGACAAGCCCAACGACGTCAGCGACCTCTTGCCGACGTCCGACGAACGGGGTCAGCTGCAACGGCAGATTCGACCGAGGGGAGGCTGGTGCCGGCGCCGCCAACCCCGGGTCGTGGGCGAGGATCATCCGCTCCAACTCACGCAGCTCCGGACTCGGGTCCAGACCAAGCTCCTCGGACAACATCCGACGGGCCGCCTGATACTGGGCCAGCGCCTCGGACTGCCGGCCCGAGCGATACAGGGCCAGGATCAGCTGGCCGCGAAGCCGCTCGCGCAACGGCTGTTCGACCACCAGCGCCTCCAGCTCGCCGACCAGCTCCGCGGCTCTGCCCAACGCCAGGTCGGCCGCGATCCGCTCCTCTACACACGCTAGCCGGAGCTCGTCCAACCTCCCCGCCTCCGCCTGCGCGAAGGCCTCATAGCGCCAATCGGCAAGCGCCGGCCCTCGCCACAACGCCAGACCCTCGGCCAGCACCGCGTACGCTCCGTCGGCATCACCACCGGCAAGCAGATCACGACCCTCACGAAACAAGTCCTCGAACTGCTCCGCATCTACCAGCCCTGATGCGAGGCAAAGGCGGTAACCGGCCGGCGTCGTCTCGATCACCTCCCGGCCGAGCACCGAGCGCAACCTCGACACGTATACCTGCAACGTGTTCCGCGCACCACTCGGCGGCCGCTCCCCCCACAACGCCTCCACCAGCACATCCCGCAGAAACTCGCCGCGCCGGATCAGGAGCAGCCCCAGCACTGCCCGCTGCTTTGCGGCGCCTACCTCCACCCGAACCCCGTCCCGCCACACCTCCAACGGGCCGAGGACACCGAACGAGAGCTCGACGGCCAGGCGTTCCTCCTTTGCGCGCCCAGACCCTACTCCGAGGCGGAACGCGGTACAAGGTGGCGGCCGGGAGCGAGGCGGCTACAGTGAGATCCGATGCACGCTGCAGTCGATCGTGCGCTCGAGGTGAGCTCGTTCTGGGACGACGAGCTCCGCTCCGAGCTGCCGAACGGCGCCGAGATCTTCGACGCCCACACGCATCTCGGCGACGACATCGACGGCATGAAGGGCCGCTTCGACGAGCTGCTCGGGCTCATGGACGCCTACGGCATCGCCCGGGCGAACATGTTCTGCATGGACGAGCCTGACCGGCATCCCGGGTTCCGGGCGCCGAACGACCGCACGCTCGCCGCGGCCGAGAGGTCGAACGGCCGGCTGCTCCCGTTCGTCCGGCTCGACCTGTCGGAGAGCCCGATCGAGGAGGCGCGCAGGTGCCTCGAGCTCGGCGCCCGCGGGATCAAGCTCCACCCGAGAGCGCAGGGCTTCCTGCTCGACGACGAGCGGCTCACGCCCGTGTTCGCGGTCGCGTCCGAGTGGCGCGTGCCGATCCTGATCCACGGCGGGCGCGGGCTGCCGCCGATCGCCGCCGGCCTGCGCCGGCTGCACGACGCCTACCCCGAGACGCAGCTGATCATCGCCCACGCGGGGATCGCCGACCTGGCCGGGCTGGCCGAGGCGTTCGCGGGCAGGCCCGGTGTCTTCTTCGACACGTCCGTCTGGAGCCCCGTCGACCTGCTCGACTTCTACCGGCAGGTCTCGCCCGAGCAGGTCGTCTACGCCTCCGACTATCCCTACGGGCAGCAGCCCAGCTCGCTGCTGATCGCCGTACGCACCGCACGGACGGCGGGGTTCGACGACGCGCAGATCAGGGCGATGCTCGCGGGCACCGCCAGCCGGATCGCCGACGGCGAGGCGCCGCTCGCGACGACGGCGCCGCGCGGCAGCGACGTGCTGACGCAGCCGATGGTCTTCGCCCGCATCCACGGCTACCTGTCGATGGCGACCTCGCTGCTCTGGCTCCGTCAGCCGGACACGTTCGGCGTGCTCGGGCTCGCGCTCAATGCCTGCGACGAGCGCGGCGGCCAGGCGGAGGAGCTCGAGCGGCTGCGCGACACGCTGACGGCCGCGCGCGACCTGTGGCAGAGCCTCGGCGACATCGAGGACGAGAGCGACCGGCTCCGCGCCGGCAGGATCACCTTCAAGCTGCTGCACATCGCCGACATCGTCGCCGTCACCGGCGGCGTCGGGCTCGCGCTGTCCGAGAACGGGCACGCGTCCGGCGCGATCCGCGCGGTGCGCTGAGCCGATGGCCCGCGGCGCGCTCGTCCTCGTCGTCCTCGCCGCGCTCGCGGCGACGCTCGGCGGCACGTCGACGAGTGCCGCCACGCACGCGAGCGGCTGCCCGAAGGTCAAGGCGCCGAAGCCGCGGAGCGAGAGCCGCAAGCCGCCCAAGACCCGCCTCGATCCCCGCAAGACGTGGAAGGCGACGGTGCGGACGAGTTGCGGCTCGTTCACGATCCTGCTCTCCGTGAAGGTCTCGCCGAAGACGACGGCCTCGTTCGTCTCGCTCGCCCGCTCGCGGTTCTTCGACAACACGATCTTCCACCGCGTCGTTCCCGGGTTCGTGATCCAGGGCGGCGACCCGACCGCGACGGGCAGAGGCGGCCCCGGCTACTCCGTCGTCGACACGCCGCCGCGGACGACGAAGTACCGGCTCGGCTCGGTCGCGATGGCGAAGACGCCCACCGAAGCGCCGGGCACGTCCGGGAGCCAGTTCTTCGTCGTCACGGGCGACGCGTCGTTCCTGACGCCCGACTACGCCGTGCTCGGCCGCGTCGTCAGCGGCCTGCCCGTGGCGCTGAAGATCGGCAAGTACGGCGACGTGAACGATCCTGCGGGCAAGCCGACACGGGTCGTCGTCGTCAAGCACATCGCGATCTCGAGCTCGTGATCGCGGCCGTCGTGCTCGCGGCCGGCGCCGCGACGCGGTTCGGATCGCCGAAGCAGCAGCTGCTGGTCGAGGACGTGCTCGAGCGGGTGCGGGCGGCCGGAGTCACCGAGGTCGTCGTGGTCTCCGGCGCGTACGGGCTCGATACGAGCGCGACCGTCGTCGACTGCCCCGAGTGGGAGCGCGGCCCGGGCGCGTCGCTTCGCTGCGGCCTCGAGGCGCTGCCCGCGGACGCCGAGGCGGCGATCGTCGTCCTCGCCGACGGCCCCGACCTCGCGCCGGCGACGATCCTGCGGGTCGTCGACGCGTGGCGCGCACACGGCGACGACGTGCTGGCGGCGAGCTACGGCGGCGAGCGCAGCCATCCCGTGCTGATCGCCCGCGCCGCCTGGGACACCGTCCCGGACGAGGGCGCACGTGCGCTCGCGCCGCTCCTCGTGCCGTGCGACGACCTCGGGCCGCCCGGCGATGTCGACTATCCGGACGACCTGCCGGGGCGGTTCAGAGAGGAGTCCTGAGCGAAGCGAGCTTCTGCTTCAGCTCCGGCGTCATCTCTTCTTCGCAGCACTTGCGCACGAACTGGCGCAGGCTCTCCTCGAAGCGGTAGCGCTTGGCGCAGAACGAGCAGCCGGCGAGGTGCTCCTCGGCCTCGCGAAGCTCGGCGTCGCTGAGCACGCGGTCGAGGTAAGGCTGCATGACCTCCTCGCACTTCTCGCACGGATCGATCTCGTACCCGGCCATCACGCTCCTCCAGTCGCCCGATCTGCGAGCTCCTGTTTCAGGATACGCCTCCCACGATGAAGGCGGGACATGACGGTGCCGATCGGAATGTCGAGGATCTGGGCCGCGTCCTGGTAGGTGAAGTCGCCGATGTCGACCAGCACGACCACGTCGCGGAAGTCGTGCGGGACGCCGGCGAGGGCACCGACGATGTCGTCCTGCGACAGTCGCTCGACCACGCGCTCCTCGTCGGCGTTGCCGTCGCGCGACGCCTGCTCGAGGCGGTTGTACAGGAAGTAGTCACTTTCCTCGAGCGGCTGCTCGTCGGGCGCTCGCTGCTTGCGCCGGCCGCGGTCGATGTTCAGGTTGGTGAGGATGCGCAGGAGCCATGCGCGCAGGTTCGTGCCCGGAGTGAAGGAGCGCCAGCTGCGGAACGCGCGCGCGTACGTCTCCTGGACGAGGTCCTCCGCCTCCTCGCGCGTCGACACCAGCCGGCGCGCAACTCGGTACACCTGATCCGAGAACTGGAGCGCCTCCTCCTCGAAGCGGACGCGGTTTCGCGCCTCCGTGGCGGCTCGACGGGCCCCCATCTCCTCTTCGGTTCCGCTCATCGCGGCGCCACCCTAGCAGCGTGCCCGTCACGGAGCCTGAAACGGCCCGGACCGGTGAGCTATTCCGCGGAGGCCGCTACGGGGAGCTCGTAGAAGCCCCCTCTGGCCATTGCTTCGAGCAACTCTTCGCGACTCGTCCGCCCCTCGTCCCACGAGAGCGTGACCTCGCCCATCAGGGTCGCGTTCGCCGCTTCGAGGCCCTCGTGACCGGTCAGGACGGAGGCGAGCCGGCCGACGCAGCGTTCGCAGCGGATGCCGCTCACCTGGATCGTCTCCGTGGTCACGGCGGCCATGCTAGCGACCGCTCGGCCAGGTCCCGGACGGCCGCGGGGAGGCCCAGTTCGAGCTGGCGCTCGGCTTCCGGCGGGCGTTCGAGCAAGTCCTCGATCGCATGCCACGTACCGAGCTTGCACGCCGCCGGCTGGACCAGCGCGGCGAGAGCCTGGAGCTCGTCCGCGGCGGGCGGGCCGGCCGCGGCGGCGGTCCGGCGGGCGGCGTAGAGGTCGCGGTCGTACGGCTCGTGCTCGCCGTCTCCGACCCCGAGGACGAGTGCCTGGACGAGCGCGGCGAACGCCGCCGAGCGGCGGACGTCCGTCTGCTGGTCGGGGATCCGGACCTCGAGCGTGCCGAAACGCGGGTGCGGGCGCACGTCCCAGTGGTAGCGCGTGTAGTCGGGCCCGGTCGCCAGCTCCCACTCCTGCCACGAGCGGAACACCGGCGGCGGCCCGCCCCGCGGGAGCTCCGACAGGCGGCCGGCGCGCGCCGATCGCATCCCGGAGTCGCGGCCGTCGTCGAACGGCGAGTTCGCGGACAGCGCCAGCAGCGTCGGGAGCCAGGACACGATGCGTTCGTAGGCGCGGAGGCACGTCTCGGCGTCGGGCACGCCGACGTGCACGTGGAGCCCGCACACGAGCTGCCGGTGGATCCGCTCGCCCGCCTTCGCCACCAGGTCGAGGTAGCGCTGCTCCGGGACGATCGGCTGACCAGACCCGACCGCGGTGGGATGAGTGCCGGCGGCGAGGATCGTCGCGCCGTGCTCGGCCGCCCTCGACGCGACCTCGCCTCGCAACCGCACGAGCTCCGCGAGCGCCTCGTCCGCGTCCGCGCACACCGGCGTCGTGATCTCGACGATGCAGGCGAAGAGCTCGGGCTTCAGGCGCGGGCCGGGATCGGGCACGACCTCGGGAAAGAGGGGCACGGTCTCGAACGACTCCGCGTCGACGAGGAACAGCTCCTCCTCCACGCCGATCGATCCCGGCGCGGAGTCGCCGAAGCTCACTTGCCGCGAATGCCGTGTACGGGCCGTCCGGCCGCTTCCCAGGCGTAGTACGACGCGCTCGGCCCGTAGCCGGGCACGTACTCGACGACGCGCGGGTTCCGGCCGACGCGTTTCGCGCGCTCGGCGTGGCGGAGGAGGTTCGGGTCGTCCCGCTCCTCCCAGACGAGGATCAGGTGCGCGGCCGTCATGAACTCGGCGACGAAGACGCACCCCGCTGCGGGGCAGGGAAACGGATTGGTCGAGACGCAGTGCCAGCCCTCGTGATCCTGGGCCGACTCGTCTGTCCAGAGCTCCTCCTCGTGGAGGAGCTCGACGCTCTCGAAGACGATCTGGCCGGCTTCCGGCTCCGATTGCACGCCCCCAGGCTAGCGATCCGGAACCGGCCTTCCGTCGGCGCGAGAAGCTCGTGGGGGAAACATGGTTTCCCCCACGCTAGGAGGGAGAGGAGGGCTGCCGCTCGAGCTTGACGCGCACGGTCATCTGCTTCCAACCGGCCGTCCGCCTGGCGCTTCTGTAGACGGTCAGCGTGACCGAGTCGCCGGGCGCCTTGGCCGCGATCAGGTCGCGGAGGACGGCGAGCGAGCCGACCGTCCGGCCGTCGACACGTGCGATCACGTCGCCGCCGACGAGGTAGGACTCGCCGGACACGGTCACCTGCGTCGTCCCGCCCCGCAGCCCCGCCGTCGCGGCACCGCTGCCGGGATCGACCTTGCCGACGAGCATGCCGTTTGCGACCGGCAGGTGCAGGATCCGGGCGAGCGCGGGCGTGATCGTCTCCGGCTGGATGCCGAGGAAGGGGTGCTCGGCGTGGCCGGTCTTGAGGATCTGGCCGACGATCGTCTGCACCGTGTTCGACGGGATCGCGAACCCGATGCCGACGTTGCCCTGCTCGCCCGTGTTCCCGGTGTCGATCTGGGCGTTGACGCCGATGACGCGGCCCTCCATGTCGAGGAGCGGGCCGCCGGAGTTGCCGTGGTTGATCGCGGCGTCGGTCTGGATCACGTGGTCGATCGTGTACTGGTTGGGCGAGATGATCTGGCGCTGCAGCGCGCTGACGATGCCGGCGGTGACCGTCCGCGCGAGGCCGAACGGGTCGCCGATGGCGACGACCTCGTCGCCGACCTGGGCGCGGTCGGAGTTGCCGAGGGTGAGCGGCGTGAGCGCACGAGCAGGCGCGCTGACGCGGAGGACGGCGAGGTCGGTGGTGGGGTCGGAGCCGACGATCGTCGCCTTGAAGCTCTCGTTGTTCGAGAAGCTGACCTGGACGGACCCGGCCCCGGCGACGACGTGGTAGTTCGTGACGATGTGCCCGGCCTTGTCGATGACGAAGCCGGAGCCGAGCGCCTTCTCCGTCTGCACGGTCGGGCCGAGCGGGTTCGCGAACGGGTCGGCGGGCGTGACGACCTCGCTCGTGGCGGTGATCTGCACGACCCCGGGCGCGACGTCGTGGTAGATCTCGCCGATCGTCAGCTCGCCGTAGCGGATCGGCGTGGTCCCGCTCGCGACGCTCGTGGTCGGGATCGTGATCTCGCGGATCTGGGTCGTCTTCGTCGCCCCGAAGCCGCCGATCGCGAAGGCGACCGCGAGCGCGACGCCGGCGCCGGCCGCTCCCGCACCGACGAGGGCGGCGGCGCGGGGAACGAAGACGGCGCGGTCCACGGCCTGGTTATAGCCAGGCCTCGTTTGCAGGCAGTTGGCCGCCGCTTAAGGGTGGTTGGGCCCGTGTTAAGCGGGGGCCGGGCTCGCCGCCGGGCACGCGTCGAGCGCGGCTGCGAGGCCGGTCGCGAGCTCGTCGAGCTCCTCCCGCGTGATCACGAGCGGCGGCGAGACCTGAAGCGCGCCGCCGAGGAGGACGCGCGTGATCACCCCGTGCTCACGAGCGAGCAGGGAAGCGCGATCGGCGAGCGTCGGGTCGGCCAGCTGGACGGCGGCCAGGACGCCGGTGCCCGAGCGAACCTCGGCGACGAGCGGGTGGGCAGCGAGCGGCTCGAGCGCCTCGGTCAGCTCCGCCTCGAGCTCGAGCCCGCGGGCGTTCAGTCCCTCGCGCTCGAGGATGTCGAGGTTGGCGTGGGATGCCGCCGCGACTGCCGCATGACCCGAGTACGTGTACCCGTGCCGGAAGATGACGCCGCCGCCCCGCTTCCAGAACGGCTCGGCGATCCGACCGGAGGCGATCACGCCGCCGAGGGGCAGGTAGCCGGAGGTCGAGCCCTTGGCGAACACGATCAGGTCGGGGTCGAGCTCGAAGCGCTCGCTCGCGAACCAGTGGCCGCAGCGGCCGAAGCTCGTGATCACCTCGTCGGCGACCAGCAGGCAGCCCGCGTCACGGCAGATCGCGCGCACCTCGGGGAGGTAACCGGGAGGCGGGACGAGCACGCCGCCGGCGCCGATCACCGGCTCGCAGAAGAAGGCCGCCACGCGCTCGGCGCCGACCTCGGTGATCGCGTCGCGCAGCGCCTCCGCGGAATCCCAGGGCACCTGGACGACGCCGGGCACGGGGGCGTCGATGCCCTCGCGGAACACGTCCGCGCCGGCCAGGCTCGTGCCGAACCCGGCGACGCCGTGGTAGGAGCGCTGGCGCGAGATCAGAATCGTGCGCTCGGGCTCGCCGGTGAGGCTGAAGAAGCGGCGCGCGAGCTTGGCCGCGGACTCGATCGACTCGGCGCCCCCGCTCGTGAAGAAGACGCGGGGCTCGTCCAGCGGCGACAGCGCCGCGAGACGCTCGGCGAGGTCGACGGCGGGCCGGGTGGCGAGATCGGCGTACGCGGAGTAGCTCGGGATCTTCGCGATCTGTGCCGCGACCGCCTCGCCGATCTCCTCGCGCCCGTAACCGACGTTGCAGTACCACAGCGCGGCGGTGGCGTCGATGTAGCTGCGGCCCTGCTCGTCCCAGAGCCTCGATCCCTCGCCGCGTTCGAGCACGAGCTCGCCGCGTTCCTCGACGAGGCCCATGTCGGCGAAGGGATGCCAGAACCGCGTCACGGCCTCGATGCTAACAACGGCCCGACGGCCTCCCCGTGCAACAGACTGTCGCGAGCATGGCCCCGGAGCTGACGCCGATCTCGCTGGAGGAGTCCGCACGCGTGCGCGCGGAGGTCGACGCAAGGCTCGACCTGCTCCTGTCGGACCTGGCCGCATGGGTCGACGTCGACACGCCGGGCGGAGACGTCGAGGCCCTGGACGGCGTCGCCCGTCTGCTCGCGGGGGTCTGCGAGCGGTACGGGCTCGACCCGGAGCTCGTCGCCTCGCCGGCGGGGCTCTACGTCCACGCGGGGCTGAGCGGGCCCGGCCGCGCGCGGGTTGCGCTCCTCTGTCACCACGACACCGTCTTCCCGCTCGGCACCGCCGCGGCGCGTCCGTTTCGCCGCGACGACGAGCGTTGCTACGGCCCCGGGGTCGCCGACATGAAGGGCGGTATCGCAGTCGCCGTGCACGCGGCGCGGGCCCTCGCGACCGGCCCGCGGCCGTTCGCGCTCGTCGAGGTCGTGTCCGTCCCGGACGAGGAGTCGCGGCCGAGCCCACCGGCGACGCTCGACCGGCTCGCCTCCTTCGACGCGGTGCTGTGCCTCGAGTGCGGCCGGCCGGGCGGCGAGGTCGTGTCGGCGCGCAAGGGAGCCGCGTGGCTGCGCGTCCACGCCGAGGGACGGGCAGCGCATGCCGGCGAGGCGCCGCAGGCCGGGCGGAACGTCGCGGTCGCGCTCGCCCGCGAGGCGCTCCGGCTCACCGACCTCGACGCGAGCGCCGACGGCCTGACCGTGCAGATCACGGAGCTCGAGGCCGGCGAAGGGCTCAACACGGTCCCGAGCCGCGGCTTCCTCTCCGCCGACGTGCGCGCAGCGACGCAGTCGGACCTCGACGAGGTGACGGCCCGGATCCGCGACTTCGCGCCGCACGATGGGATCGCACTCCGCTACGAGGACCTCGGCGGGCCGCCGCCGCTCGAGCGCACGCCTCCCGTCGCCCTCCTCGCGGAGTCCGCGGTCGCGCTCGGCGCCGCGCTCGGACACGACTTCGGCGAGGCCGTCGCGGGGGGCGTCTCGGACGGCTCGTGGACGGCCAGCCACGGCATCCCGACGCTCGACGGGCTGGGCCCGGTCGGCGGCGACGACCACTCGCCGGACGAGTACGTCGAGACGGCCAGCTTCGCGACCCGCTGCGGCGTCGTCGCGGGCCTCGTGGCTGCGATCGACGCGGGGTTGCTGGACGTGAGCTAGTCCGACCCGCGGCAGTCGGGGCAGATGCCCTCGAGCTCGATCGAGTGGTAGTTGACGAGGAAGCCCGTCGCCGCACGGATCCGGTCCTCGCTGAAGCCGAGGTCGCCGTCGTCGATGTCGACGCTCCGACCGCAGATCCCGCAGACGATGTGGTGATGGTGAGGCAGCTCCGCCCACTCGTAGCGGCTCCCGCGCTCACGCCAGTCGACCCGGGTGACCTTGCCCTCGGCCTCGAGACGCGAGATCACGCGGTACACCGTCGAGTACGCCGTGCTCGGCAGCCGTTCCCGGACATGCTGGTGGAGCTCCTGCAGGGACAGCGGTCTGGCGTAGGTCTGGAGCAGGTCGATCACGAGCTGGCCGGCGCGCGTTTTCCGCATTAGTTGCAAGTTACTTGCAACAAGGCTCGATGCGGCGCACTCTTGAGCCACGATGGCTCTCCTTCTCGGCTTCGCTGCTCTGGGCGCGACGCTGCTCGGCGGCCTCTTCGCTCTCAGGTACCAGGACAAGCTCCACCTGATCCTGGGCTTCAGCGCCGGCGCGGTGCTCGGCGTGGCGCTGTTCGACCTCCTCCCCGAGGCGTTCTCTCTCGCCGGCAAGCAGTACGCCGCGGCGACGGTGACGCTGTTCGTCGCAGTCGGCTTCTTCGCCTTCATGTTCCTGAACCGCGTCCTGCTCCTGCACCCCGAGGACGAGGAGCATTCAGACCACGGGCATCACCGCCAGGGATCGCTCGGCGCGGCGAGCCTCTCGCTGCACAGCTTCCTCGACGGGGTCGGGATCGGGCTCGCCTTCAAGGTCTCGACCACGGTCGGCGCGATCGTCGCCGCCGCGGTGCTCGCGCACGACTTCTCGGACGGGGTCAACACCGTCAGCGTGATCCTGAAGAACCGGGGCAAGGGCATTCGCGCGCTGAAGTGGCTGCTGCTCGACGCGGTCGCGCCGGTACTGGGCGTCGCCTCGACCTACCTCTTCACGCTCACGGACGCGCAGCTCGGGATCGTGCTGTCCGTGTTCTGCGGGTTCTTCCTCTACATCGGTGCCAGCGACCTGCTACCCGAGAGCCACCACCGACACCCGAAGGTGCTGACGGGACTGATGAACATCCTCGGGGCGACCGTGATCTGGCTCGCCATCCACTTCGCGGCGTTCTAGGCGCCGGAGGTTTCCGCGTCTTTCAGGCCGCGGAGCGCCCAGATCGTGAACAGCACGGCCAGTCCGGCCGCGGCGCCGAAGGCGATCCCCGCGTGCACCGAGTTGCCCGAGACGAAGCCACGCCCCGCCTCGAGGAAGTACGTCACCGGGTTCGCCTGCGCGACGTGGTGGATCCAGCCGGAGAGCAGCTTCAGCGGCACGTAGACCGGCGCGAAGAAGAGCATGAGGAAGACCGGCATCTGCATCGCCGGGCCGGCCTGGATCGTCCGCAGACGCATCGCGATCCCGGCCGACCAGAGAAGGGCCGACATGTTCACGATCAGGGCGAGAAGGTAGAGACCCGGCACCTCGACTCCGCCGCCGCCGACGTTCATCCCGACGGCGAACGCCGCGCAGGTCAGGAGCGCGGCCACGACGAGCCAGCGGACGATCGCGGCGAGCCCGTAGCCGACGACGAGCGCGCTCCGATGCGGCGTGGCCAGCATCAGCCGGCGCGCGAAGCCGTACTCGAAGTCGCGCGCGATCCCGAAGCCGGTGAAGACGCCGCCGAACGCGGCCGACTGGATCATGATGAACACGAACTGGAAGGCCGTATAGCCCTCCGGATAGTCGAAGCCGGGCAGGTGCTGGAGCTGCGACAGCCCGCCGGCGAACGCGATGAAGAAGAAGAACGGGAAGGCCAGCGACGGGATGACGAGGTTCGGTGTCGTCAGCGCGTTGTGCACGGTGCGCCAGGCGACGCCGAGGACGACCGACCGGTAGGCGCGGAGCTCGGGGGCGGTCACGTCCGCGCCATCCTCCGGCCGAGCGCGCGCGACGCGAGCACGACCGACACGGTGCCGATCGCAAGCGCGACGGCGAAGGCGCGCCAGAGCGCGGTCGCGTCCCAGCCGGTGATGACGAGGCTGCGCACGCCCTCGATCAGGTAGGAGACCGGGTTGATCGTCGCGGCGATCTGGAACCAGTGCACGGCGATCAGGTTCCGCGGCGTGTTCATCGACGAGATGAACAGGAAGACGAACAGGAACGGGAAGGTCGCCTGGATCGACTCGCCCGAGCCCGTGCGGAGCGCGAGGAAGGCGCCGAGCATCCCGAACGACGCGGCGATGATCGTCGCGAGCGCCAGGATCACGAACGCCCCGGCGGCTCCCGCCTCGAAGCGCACGCCGACGATCAGCGCGAAGCAGACGTAGAAGATCGACTGCAGCAGGCCGAGCACCATCACGCCGGCCATGTGCCCGGCGAGCAGAGCGCTTCCCCGCATCGGCGTCAGCGCGAGCCGGTTGAGGAAGCCCGTCTGGATGTCGCGCGCGAGGTCGGTGCCCGCGTTCATCGTCGAGAACAGCGCGCCCTGGATGAAGGGCACGGCGATCGCGAAGGCGAGGAACGAGTTCGTCGGGAATCCGTGGAGGGCCGTCGACGGCCGCAGGCCCGCCGCGTTCACGGCCACGAGGAGGGTCGGGAAGACGAGCGGCGGAATGACGTAGGCGGGCTGGCGCAGGGTACGCACGATGCTCCGCCGCGCGAGATTGCCGATCTGCGTCCTGGTCGAGCTCACTTGACGAGCTCGGCCTTCTGCTCCTCTTCCTCCTCCTGCTCTTTCTCCGCGCCTTCGAGCGTTCGACCCGTCTTGGCGAGGAACACGTCGTCGAGGCTCGGCGCATGCAGCTGGAGCTGCTCGACCTCGAGGCCTTCGGCGTCGAGCGCGCGGATCACCTCGGCGAGCCCGATGTCGTCGGCGGAGAGCAGCACGGCGATGCCGTGCGGCGAGCCCTGCGTCAGCTCGCCGAACTGCGAGAGCACGTCGGCGACCCGGTCGCGCTGCTCGTGATCCTTGGGGACGACGTCGACCGTGGAGCGTGCGATCGTCGCCTTCAGCTCGGTGAGGGTCCCCTCGGCCACGATCTGGCCACGGTCGATGATGCCCACGCGGTCGCAGAGGACGTCGGCCTCCTCGAGGTACTGCGTCGTCAGGAAGACGGTGACGCCGTCCTCCTTGGCGAGTCGCGCCACCTCCTGCCAGAGCGCGCTCCGCGACTGCGGGTCGAGGCCGGTCGTCGGCTCGTCCAGGAAGAGGATGCGAGGACGGTGGACGAGCGCAAGCGCGAGGTCGAGGCGGCGCTTCATCCCGCCGGAGTACGTCTTCACCTTGCGGTCGGCGGCGGCCGTGAGCCCGACGCGCTCGAGCAGCTCGTCGCCGCGCGGCTTGCGCTCCTCGCGCGGCAGGGCGTGGAGAGCCGTCTGAAGCCGCATGTGCTCGCGGCCGGTCAGGATCGGGTCGAGCGCTGCCTCCTGCAGCGCAGCGCCGATCGCCTTCCGGACGGCCGGGCCCTGCTTGACGATGTCGAACCCCGCGACGGTCGCCGTGCCCGAGCTCGGCGGCAGGAGCGTCGTCAGCATGTGGACGGTGGTCGATTTTCCCGCGCCGTTCGGGCCGAGGAAGCCGTAGATCTCGCCCTCGTCGACGTGGAGGTCGATGCCGGCGACCGCGACCACGCCGCTCTTGTACTCGCGGGCAAGCGACCGTGCTTCGATGCCCTTCGGGGCCATTCGCCGAGCCTACCGGCTCGACTAGAGGTCGCCGCGGTAGGCCCGTGCCTGCTCGACGAGCTCCTCGAAGAGGCGCAGATCCTCGCCCTCCTCGGGGTGCCAGAGCACGCCGACTGCGAAGCGTCGAGACGGGTCCTCGATCGCCTCGACGGTGTCGTCCTCCGCCCGCGCAGCCTCACGAAGCCCGTCCCCGAGCCGACCGTAGCCCTGGTGATGGTGGGACTTGACCGTCGGGCGCTCGCCGATCAACGGTGCCAGGCACGTGCCTGGCACCGCCTCGACGCCATGCTCCGAGAAGGTGCCCGGCACCTCGCGATGGCCCTCGTGGCCGACACGCTCGGGCACGTGCTGTTCGAGATCCCCGCCGAGCGCGACGTTCAGCACCTGCGAGCCGCGGCAGACGGCGAGGACGGGCATGTCCCGCTCGAGCGCGGCCGTCAGCAGGGCCAGCTCGGCACGGTCGCGGCCGGGCCGCGTGCCGAGCGTGGTCGGGTGCGCATCGGCGCCGTACGCCTCGGGGTCGATGTCGGAGCCGCCCGAGAAGACGATCCCGTCGAGCCGGTCGAGCGTCTCCTCGACGCCGTCCTCGGAGGGCGGGATCAGCAGCGCCCGACCGCCCGCGAGCTCCACCGAGCGCACGTACGAGAGCGGGATCAGCGCGGCCGGCAGCGTCCAGACACCCCACGTCGCCTCCTCGGCATACGCTGTGATCCCGATGACCGGCCGCATCCTGCGATTGTCGCCGATCGCCCTGGTGCTCGTCGCGGCCGCGTGCGGAGGAGGAGGCGGGTCGAAGACGACGACCACCTCTTCGCCGACGACGACCCCGACGACGACGACGGCAACGACTCCGACCGGAACGACGAGCTTCCGCGTCTACTTCCTGCTGAACGGAAAGGTGCAGCCGGTCGCGCGCACGGTGCCGAGCACGAGGGCCGTCGCGACCGCCGCGTACACGGAGCTCGTGAAGGGACCGACGCTGCAGGAGACGGGGATCGGGCTGACCACGTCGATGCCGGCCGACGCGGGCAGCGGCTGGAAGATCGGGATCGGCAGCGACGGCCTGCTCACGCTCGACTCCGACCCGCTCGCAGGCGCGGCGCTCGCCCAGGCCGTCTACACGCTGACCCAGTTCCCCGGGCGGCAGACGGTGGTCGTGAACGGCACGAAGCACACGCGCAACGATTTCGAGGACGTGACCCCCGCGATCCTGGTGGAGCTGCCGCTGCCGTTCGAGCGGGTCGCAGGCAAGCTCCGGCTCGCCGGCTCGTCGAACACGTTCGAGGCGACGTTCCAGTACGAGCTCGCGGACGCGTCCGGCACGGTGCTCGCGAAGCACTTCGTCACGGCGACGTCCGGAAACGGCGTCCGTGGCACGTTCGACGTCACGATCCCGTTCACCGTCGCCGGCGTGCAGGACGGCACGCTCGGCGTCTACGAGAACAGCGCCGCGACGGGAAAACGCGTACACGAGGTCGACATTCCACTGACGCTCCAACCCTGATCCGGACGGCAGACTGGTGCGGTGAATCTCGCCGCGCGAGCCGGGCGCTGGAGCGCCGCCCACTGGAAGACCGCGTTCGTCGCCTGGATCTGCTTCGCCGCGGTCTTCTACTTCCTCGGGAACGCCGTCGGCTCGGTCAAGCTCGCCGACGCGGACACGGGCTCGGGTGAGACGGCACGGGCGCAGTCGATCCTCAAGCACGCGAACTTCACGCAGAGGGCGACCGAGGAGGTGCTCGTCCAGAGCCCGGCGCTGACCGTCGGCTCGCCCGCGTTCCGCCGGGCGATCCGCGACGTCGAGGCACGGCTACGGACGTTCCCGGTCATCGACCTGATCCGCTCGCCGCTCGACCCGAGCCGCAAGGGCATGGTCTCCGCCGACCGCCACTCGGCGCTCGTCCAGTTCGAGATGCGCGAGGTCGGCCAGGTCGCGCGCAAGCACGTCCAGCCGATCCTCGACGCGGTCGCCGCCGAAGAGAACGCGCACCCCGGCTTCAAGATCGAGGAGTTCGGCCTCGCGAGCTCGCAGCATGTCCTGAACAAGACCGTCGGCGACGACTTCCGCAAGGCGGAGCAGCTCACCGTGCCGATCACGCTGGTGATCCTGCTGTTCGCGTTCGGCGCGCTCGTCGCCGCACTGCTCCCGGTCGGCCTCGCGTTCACCGGCTTCCTCGGCGCGCTTGGCTTCGCCGCCGTCGTCAGCCACTTGCAGCCGTCCTCGGACGCGACCAGCTCGGTGATCCTGCTCATGGGCATGGCGGTCGGCGTCGACTACTCGCTCTTCTATCTCCGGCGTGAGCGCGAGGAGCGGGCGCGCGGGCGGTCGCCACGCTCGGCGCTCAGCGTGACCGCGGCCACGTCGGGTCAGGCTGTGCTCGTCTCGGGCCTGACCGTCCTGATCGCGATGGCCGGGATGCTGCTCGCGGGCAACCCCGTGTTCACGTCGATCGGGATCGGGACGATGATCATGATCTCGGTGGCGATCGTCGGCTCGCTGACGATCCTTCCCGCCCTCCTCTCGAAGCTCGGCGACCGGGTCGACCGCGGCCGCGTTCCGTACGTCTCGCGGTTCGTCCGCGCCGACGGCGAGTCGCGCTTCTGGGGCGCGGTCGTCTCGGCCGTGATGCGGCGCCCGCTCGTCTCGCTCCTGCTGGCCGTGGCCGCGCTGCTCGCGATCGCCCTCCCGGCGACCGGCATGCACACCCGACTCCTGAGCTATACCGACCTGCCCCAGAACCTGCCGGTGATCAAGGCCTACGCGGACATCCAGGCGGCCTTCCCGGGCGCTCAGACACCGGCCGAGATCGTCGTCAAGGCGCCGAACGTGCGCGCGCCGAAGGTCGTCGCCGCCGGGGAGGAGCTGGTCAGGCGGGCGCTCGCGACGCCGGACATGAAGCTGCCAGTCTCGGCGACAGTCAGCCCGGACGGAACCGTCGCCCGGATCAACATCCCGCTCGTCGGCAACGGCACCGACGCGAGCTCGGACCGCGCCCTCCAGCTGCTGCGCGGGAAGCTGATCCCCGAGACGCTTGGCAAAGTGCCGGACGTCGAGACCGCCGTGACCGGGATCACCGCCGGCACGAAGGACTTCAACGACCAGATGAAGAGCCGAGCGCCCCTCATCTTCGCGTTCGTGCTCGGGCTGGCGTTCTGCCTGCTCCTGCTCACCTTCCGCTCGATCGTGATCCCGATCAAGGCGATCCTGCTCAACCTGATCTCGGTCTTCGCCGCCTACGGCGCGCTGGTGCTGATCTTCCAGCACCACTGGGCGGAGGGCATCCTCGGCTTCCGCTCGAACGGCGCCGTCGTCTCGTGGCTTCCGATGTTCCTGTTCGTCGTCCTCTTCGCCCTGTCGATGGACTACCACATCTTCATCCTCACCCGGGTCAAGGAGCTCGTCGACGGAGGCGTGCCCACCGAGGAGGCCGTCGAGCGCGCCGTCAAGAGCACGGCCGGGACGGTGACGAGCGCGGCCGTCGTCATGGTCGCCGTCTTCGCGGTCTTCGCCACACTCCGCTCGCTCGACATCAAGCAGATGGGCGTCGGCCTCGCGATCGCCGTCTTCCTGGATGCGACGATCGTGCGCGCCGTGCTGCTCCCGGCGGGGATGAAGCTGCTCGGCGACTGGAACTGGTACCTGCCCCGCTGGCTCGACTGGCTGCCCTCGCTGTCGGCCGGCAGTCGGCCGGCGCCGCGTTCAGCGGACGAACTCGACCTCGCCGGACTCGACGGGGCGGCCGTCGACGATCAGCCGGCCCGCGCGGTCGAGCCCGCCGCCCACGCCTTCGAGGCCGTTGACCGAGACGCGGCGGCCACGTAGAAAGTCACGCGAGCCGATCCCGTCGAACACCGCGTCGAGCCCGCCCGCCACCCAGGCGTCGTAGTGCGCCTCGAGGCGGGTGAGCAGATCGGCGAGAAGCGAAGCCCGATCCCGCTCGACGCCGTCAACGGTGCGAAGCGAGGCCGCCGGAACACGCGCGTCCTCCGGAAGCTGCTCGCGCGTCTGGTTGACGTTGAGGCCGATCCCGAGCACGACGATCCCGTCGCGCGCCTCGGCGAGCACGCCCGCGACCTTGCTCCGGTTGACCATGACGTCGTTCGGCCACTTGATCTGCGCCGAGAGGTCGAGCGCCTCCTCGACGGTCTCCGCGACGGCGAGGCCGCCGACGAGCGAGAGCTGCTGGATCGGCGCGCCTCGGGGCGGGCGGAGCAGCACCGAGGCGGTGATCGCGGTGCCGGGCGGCGCCGCCCAGCGGCGGCCGAGCCTGCCCCGGCCCGCGGTCTGGTGGTCGGCGGCCGCAACGGCTCCCTCCTCGTCGTCCAGGCCGAGAAGCGCCTGCGTCGTCTCGGCTTCGCCCGCGTAGCGGTACGGCCGGCCGAAGCGTCCCGTGAGCAGCGGCTCGACGGCCGGCGGAGCGAGCGAGTCCGCCATCAGTGGAACTCGATCACGGTGCGGATGCCTTCCTGGCGCTCCATCGCGTGGAAGGCGTCGTTCACGTCGTCGAGGGCGACCCGGCTCGTGACGAGGCGGTCGACGTCGATCTCGCCGGCCAGCCAGCGGTCGACGAGCTGCGGGACCTGCGAGCGGCCCTTGACGCCGCCGAACGACGTTCCGGCCACGCGGCGGCCCGTGATCAGGAGGCGCGGAACGACGTCGAGTGTCTCGCCCTTGCCGGCGACGCCGCACATCGTCGCGAGACCCCAGGCCTCGCGCGCCGCCTCGGCGGCCTGCCGCATCACCGCGACGTTGCCGGTCGCCTCGAAGGTGTAGTCGGCGCCGAAGCCGCCGGTCTCGCCGCGGATCCAGTCGACCGTGTCCTCGGCGGCGACACGCGTGTCGGTGGCTCCGTGGTGGCGCGCTTCCGAAAGCCGACCCTCGGAGAGATCGACCGCGACGACCCGCTCGGCGCCGGCGAGGCGGCAGCCGATCACGCAGCCGAGCCCGACGAGCCCGCAGCCGAAGACGACACAGGTCGAGCCGGGCTCGACCTTCGCCGTGTAGAGCGCGGCGCCGATGCCGGTCGAGAGGCCGCACGCGAACGGCGCGCAGCCGGCGAGCGGCGCCTCGCCGCTGACTTTCGCGAGCGCGATCTCGGGGATGACGGCGTACTCGGCGAACGTGGACGTGCCCATGAAGTGGCGTAGCGGCTCGCCGTCCCGCTCGAGCCGCGCGGTGCCGTCGGGCAGGAAGCCGAGGCCTTGCTGGTCGCGGATCGCGACGCAGCGGTTCGTCCGCGGGCTCAGGCAGTGAACGCACTCGCCGCACTCGGGCGCGAAGAGCGTCACGACGTGGTCGCCGGGAGCGACAAGGCTGCGGCCGCCCTCGCCGACGCGCTCGACGACGCCGGCGCCCTCGTGCCCGAGGACGCACGGCGCGTAGCCGGTCGGGTCGGCGCCTGATGCCGTGTACAGGTCGGTGTGGCAGACGCCGCAGGCGGCGAGCCGGACGAGCGCCTCACCAGCCTTCGGCTCGTTCAGCTCGACGTCCTGGACGACGAGCGGCTGGCCGAACTCCTCCAGCACCGCGGCGCGGATCCTCACGGTGCCAAGCGTAATCGCCAACCGTTGGCCGCCGCGACCGGCGTGACGGGCGCGGCTCGTTGCGGCGAGGCTACGGGGTCTGGGGGAACCCCAGAGGCGCAGCGCCGGATTGGCGCCAGCCAGGCTAGATCGGCTCGACGCGGACGGCGCTGACCTTGTACTCGGGCGTGCCGATCAGCGGGTCGCCCACGTCGTGCGTCAGCCAGTTCACCTTCGCCTGCGCGAAGTGGAGCGCCATCCAGACGAGACCCGGGTACACGCGGTCGGTGATGCTCGCGCGCGCCTCGAGGTCGCCGCGGCGAGACACCAGCCGCGCCCAGTCCCCGTCGGCGAGGCCCAGGGCGGACGCATCCTCGGCGGAGATCTCGAAGAACGGATCCTCCTGCTTGTCGGTGATGCCCGCTTCCCGCATCGTCATCGTGGCCGAGTTGTAGTGGTAGAGCGTGCGCCCGGTCGAGAGCGTCAGCGGATACTCGTTGTCGGGAAGCTCGATCGGCGGCTGGTACTCGACCGGCCAGAGCTTGCCCTTGCCGTTCGGCCGTGACGGTCGCGGCGCGTGCAGGATCTTCGACCCGGGGTCGTCGCGGTCGAGGCACGGCCACTGGATCCCTTGCTCCTCGAGCCGGTCGTAGCGGATCCCGTACCAGTTCGGCGAGAGGTCGGCGAGCTCGTTCCAGACCGACTCGGCGTCCGGGTACGCGGGCCACGACGCGCCCATCGCACGCGCCAGCCCGACGACGATGTCCCGGTCGACCCGCGCCTCGCCGGGACACGGCACGCCGGCGCGGACGCGGTTCACGCGCCGCTCCGTGTTCGTGAACGTCCCGTCCTTCTCGGCGAAGCTCGACGCCGGGAAGACGACGTCGGCGTGCGCGGCCGTGAGTTCGTTCAGGAAGAGATCCTGCGCGACGACGAAGTCGAGATGCTCGAAGCCCTCCTCGACGTGCTTCGCGTTCGGCTCCGTGTGTGCGGGATTCTCGCCGACGAGGTACAGCGCCTTGATCCGTCCGTCGTGGAGGCCGGAGATCATCTGGTCGAGTCGGTAGCCGAGCGTCTCGGGCACGTCCACGCCCCACGCCGCAGCAAACTTGGCGCGTACCTCCGGGTCGTCAGCGGCCTGGTAGCCGGGGTAATAGGCCGGGTTGGCGCCCGAGTCGTTCAGGCCCTGGACGTTGTTCTGGCCGCGCAGCGCGTTGAGCCCGGTCGATTCGTAGCCGAGGTGGCCGGTCGCGAGCACCAGGTTCGAGAGCGACCAGATGTTGTCGACGGCGCAGGCGTGCTCGGTGATGCCAAGCGTGTAGAAGATCGCCGCGTACCGCTCTGACGCGTACTCGCGCGCCGTGGCGCGGATGTCCTCGGCCGGCACGCCCGTGACCTTCTCGGCCGCCTCCGGTGTGTAGCGCCGGACGATCTCGCGTACCGCGTCGACGCCCTCCGTGTGCTCGGCGAGGTACTCGTCGTTCTGCAGGCCCTCCTCGAAGATCACGTGCAGCATCGCGTTGATCAGCCAGACGTCCGAGCCCGGCCGCAGCTGCAGGTGGCGCTTGGCGATCTTCGTCAGCCAGATCTTCCGCGGGTCGGCCACGACCAGCGTCGCTCCCCTCCGCACCGCCTTCTTCATTCGCAGCGCGAGCACGGGGTGCGCCTCGGTCGTGTTCGAGCCGATCACGAGCAGGAAGCGACAGTCCTCGATCTCCGGGATCGAGTTGGTGCTGGCTCCTCTGCCCAACGACCTGACCAGGCCGTAAAGAGTCGGCGCGTGTCAGGTGGCTTCGCAGGAGTGGATCGAGTTGGTCCCGATCACCCCCCGCGCCAGCTTCTGCAGCAGGTAGTTCTCCTCGTTCGTCAGGCGCGCCGACGCGAGGATGCCGATCGACTGCGGGCCGTGTCGCTCGCGGACGAGGGACAGACCCTCGGCCGCGGCCCGGAGAGCCGTGTCCCAGTCGGCCGGGTGGAGCTCGCCGTCCTCGCCGCGGACGAGGGGCTGCGTCAACCGGTCCGGATGGTGGACGAAGTTGAAGGCGAAACGGCCCTTCACGCAGAGGTTGCCGTCGTTCGAGACGTAGCCCGGGTCGGACGTGACCTTGACGATTCGCTCGGTCTTCGGGTCGACGTTGAGGTCGATCTGGCACCCGACGCCGCAGAACGTGCAGGTCGTCTTCGTCTTGACGAGCGCCTGCTCGTGCCCGGCCGGCGCGCCCGCGAGGAACTGCTCGTGGATCGCCCCGGTCGGGCACACCGAGAGGCAGCCGCCGCAGAGCTCGCACTCGGTGTCGAGCCAGGAGTGGCCGTGCGTCGGCACGACGCGGGCCTCGGCACCGCGCCCCTCGAACACGAGCGCCGAGCACTGCATGACCTCCTGCGTGTAGCGCACGCAGCGGTTGCAGAGGATGCACGCGTCGGGGTCGTAGCCCATGAGCTTGTTGCGGTCCGAGTACTGCTCGCGGCCTGCGTCGGGGAGCAGGAACGGCGCCTGCGCGTCGAGCTCCTCGGCAAGGTCGGTGAGCTCGTTCGGCCGCCCGCCCGGGCTCGGGCTCAGATGCTCGGCGAGCAGCATCTCGGTCAGCGTCTTCCGGAGCGCGCCGTTCTCGCCGTTGGTCGAGACGACCATTCCCTCGCGCACCCGTTGCGCGCACGCGGGCACGGGACGCGGTGCGCCCTCGAGGTCGACGAGGCACATGCGGCAGCCCCCGTAGGGGTCGAGCTTGTCGTCGTGGCAGAGAGTCGGGATGAAGGTGCCGACGCGCGCGGCGGCGTGCACGAGCAGCTCGCCCTCCTGGGCCGAGATCCGCTTCCCGTCGAGGGTGAACTCGACCACGGCCTGATCGTACTCCGCCGGGCCGGCGCCCACGATGCGCATAGACTCGCGCAGTTGCCGGGCAGGCGGATCCGCACGAGATCGGCGCAGGGCCTGGCGGTCCTGTTCACGCTCGTCTGCTGGACGGCGCTCTTCGGGCTCAGCGATCTCGCGGACGGGTTCAGCGGCTTCGTCGACGGCGGCCGGAACACCGCGCTGGACGCCGGCTGGGGCATTCTCTTCGGCATCGTCCTGCCCGTCGGCCTCCTCGCGCAGCTGCGGTCGTCCTCGAGAGTCGCGGGGGTGCACGTGCTGCTGATCGCCGGGATTTCACTCGCCGCCTGGGGCGCCGCCGGCGAGGCGTGGGGCTACCTGGTGCTCGGCTCGGCCACAGTCGCCCTCGCGGCGCTCTTCGTCGCGCTGAGCGGCGAGCGCGCGTCCGTCCTGCGCCGGCGCGTCCCGGTGTTGCCTCCCTTGCTGCTCCTCGGCGCAGCGGCGACGGTGCCGGCCGGTCTCTACGCGGTGCGCATGAGCTCGAACGCTAGGCAGCATCTCCCTCCCACCGATGCCGTATCGCTCGGCATCCCCCACTGGCCGGCACTCGGGGCGCTCGCCTCGACCGTGGTGCTGCTCACGGTCGCGGCCGGGCTCGGCGTCCGCGGGCGTCTACTCCTCGGAAGCCTGGCCGGGCTCGCGGCGTGCCTGTGGGGCGTGTCGTGCCTGCTCTACCCCGGCGTCGCGGGGAGCGAGGGCCGAGGCTGGGCAGCGGCGGCAATCGTGTGGGCGGCGATCACGCTGGCAACCGTCGCGGTCGAGCGGCAGCGCGACGGTGCGCGAGCGGCCCCGGCGCCCGGCCCGGCCTAGGCTGGCGGCGTCGAAGGTGACGACGAGCCGCGCGATCCGGTCCCCGTCCCGGGTCAGCCGCAGATCGCCTGCAGCCCGCCTCTCGTCGCGCGACCACGCGTAGCGCGCGACGACCTCGTCGCCTTCCTCGGACGCCTCCAGCACCTCGATCTCGTCGTCCGGCGGCTGCTCCCGGTACGCGGCCGCGATCGCCTCTCGCCCGTGGAACGGGCCGACCGGCACGCCCTCGAATTCGAGCGTGGCGTCGTCGGCGAACAGCTCCACCATCGCCGCGAAGTCGCCCGAGCGCACGCCCGTGTTGAAGCGCTCGACGTGCTCCGCCAGCAGCTCGAGCCCGGTCACGGGCGCGAGCACACCCCTCGCTCGAGGTAGTGGAACCCCGGGCCTCGAGCCGATATCCGGGACGTGAAGCTCGCCTCGATCGCTCTCGTCGCCGGGGCCGCCGCGATCCTGTCGACCGGGACCGCCGCCGCCCCGACGCCGCTCTCGCCTGCGCCCGGGAGCTCGACGACGTCGACGCATCCGACCTTCCGCTGGACGGTGAAGGCGCCCGAGGTGTCCGACTCGATCGCGATCGCGAAGTCGCCGCGGCTCACGGCAAGCGGCGAGTTCGTCACGGCCAACATCGTCGACGTCGCCGACCTCGAGGAGGACGCCACGAGCTGGTCGCCGACGAGGCCGCTGCCCGTCGGCACGTTCTACTGGCACGTCGGCTCGATCGACACGACCCCGGGCTCGAACGCGAAGACGTTCACGGCAGCGGCGAAGCTGACGATCCGCGCCTCGGTCGTCGCCCAGTCCTTCCAGCTCCAGTGGTCGGGCCGCCAGTTCCTGGAGACGCTGACGCTGAAGGCGAATGTGCAGCAGGTCAATGTCCTGGTGAAGCTCCTCGCGGGTACGCGCGTGCTCGGTGCGCACAGGGCGACGACGAACAACTTCCTCGTCGACGCGCCCACGCGCGACCAAGGCGTGTTCACGGTTCCGACGTCGGTCAAGCGCGGCACGAAGCTCCGCCTCGTCGCGACGCTCACGGCCAAGGGCGACACGGCGAAGGCGACGGTGAGCAAGACCCTCCGCGCACCGTAGGCGCCCGCGGCGGGACACCGACCGCGTTTTGATTGAATCGAGGGATGTCCGCTGACGCGACAACGCTTTCCGTCGGCGGCGTCGACTACGCGACCTGGCGCCTCGGCGACGTCTCGCACCTCCCGTTCTCGCTGCGGATCCTGCTCGAGAACGTTCTCCGGACGAGCAGCGCCGAGGACGCGGAAGCTGTCCGCAGCTGGCGCCCGGCCGACGAGCCGTCGCGCGAGATCGGCTTCACGCCGGCCCGCGTGCTGCTGCAGGACTTCACGGGCGTGCCCGCGGTCGTCGACCTCGCCGCCATGCGTGACGCGATGCGCGACCTCGGCGGCGATCCGGCCCGCATCAATCCGCAGCTCCCGGCCGAGCTCGTCATCGACCACTCGGTGCAGGTCGACGTCTACGCGAGCCCGCTCGCGCTGTTCCGCAACACCGAGATCGAGTTCGAGCGCAACCGCGAGCGCTACGCGTTCCTGCGCTGGGGACAGCAGGCGTTCGAGAACTTCTCCGTCGTCCCGCCGTCGACGGGCATCGTCCACCAGGTGAACCTCGAGTTTCTGGCGCGAGTCGTCGAGGTGCGCGAGGTCGACGGACGTGTCCAGGCCTTCCCGGACACGCTCGTCGGCACCGACTCGCACACGACGATGGTCAACGGGCTCGGCGTGCTCGGCTGGGGTGTCGGCGGGATCGAGGCCGAGGCGGCGATGCTGGGCGAGGCGATCTCGATGCTCGTGCCGCAGGTCGTCGGCTTCAAGCTCACCGGCCGGCTGCCCGAGCGCGCGACAGCGACGGATCTCGTCCTCACGGTCACGCAGATCCTCCGCTCGGTGGGTGTGGTCGGGAAGTTCGTCGAGTACTTCGGCGACGGCCTCGCGGCGCTCCCCCTGGCCGACCGCGCGACGATCGGGAACATGTCCCCCGAGTACGGCGCCACCTGCGGCTTCTTCCCCGTGGACGGGCGCACGATCGAGTATCTGCGCCTGACCGGCCGGCCCGACGACCGCGTGCAGCTCGTCGAGGCGTACTGCAAGCAGAACGGCCTCTGGCACGACCCGGCCGACGGCGAGCCCGACTACTCGCAGGTCGTCGAGCTCGACCTCTCGACGGTGGAGCCGAGCCTGGCGGGGCCGCGCCGTCCGCAGGACCGAGTCCCCCTCGCACGGGCGAAGCAGGCGTTCCTCGAAGAGCTGCCGACCTTCGGCGTCGACTACGGCAATTCGCACGACGCAGGCGTCGCCGACACCTTCCCGGCCAGCGATCCGGTCTCCGAGCAGGCGCCCGGCCACGAGGACATCCGCGTGGCGGCCCAAATCGAGCTACCGGCAGAGCTGGACGTCCAGGGGGTCGCGGTCGCAGAAAGGCCCGGCGGGGTCGCAGTCGAGCTCGACGGCGAGACGTTCGAGCTCGAGCACGGCTCCGTCGTGATTGCCGCGATCACGAGCTGCACGAACACCTCCAACCCGTCCGTGATGATCGCCGCCGGGTTGCTGGCGAAGAACGCCGTCGATCGCGGGCTCGCGCGGAAGCCGTGGGTGAAGTCGAGCCTCGCACCGGGCTCCAAGGTCGTCACGGACTACTACGACGCCGCCGGGCTCACGCCCGCGCTCGAGGAGCTCGGCTTCAACCTCGTCGGCTACGGCTGCACCACCTGCATCGGAAACTCAGGCCCCCTGCCGGAGCCGATCTCGCTGGGCGTCGCGGAGGGCGAGCTCGTCGTCTGCGCGGTGCTCTCCGGCAACCGCAACTTCGAGGCTCGCATCCATCCCGAGGTGAAGGCGAACTACCTCGCGTCGCCGCCGCTCGTCGTCGCCTACGCGCTCGCCGGGCGCATGGACCTCGACCTCGAGACGGAGCCGATCGGCCGCGACCGGGACGGAGACGACGTGTACCTCGCGGACATCTGGCCGGCGCCGGAGGAGGTGCAGGAGGTGATCGCCCGCACCGTTCGCAGCGAGATGTTCACGCACACCTACAGCGACGTCTACGCGGGCGACGAGCACTGGCGCTCGCTGCCCGTGCCCGCCGGCGACCTGTTCGCCTGGGAGCCCGACTCGACCTACGTGCGCCAGCCGCCGTACTTCGAGGGCATGCCCCGCGAGCCGGGGACGGTCGAGGACGTCCACGGCGCGCGCTGCCTCGTCATGGTCGGCGACTCGGTCACGACTGACCACATCTCCCCGGCGGGCTCGATCAAGCCGGAGAGCCCGGCCGGCCGGTACCTGCTCGCCCACGGCGTCGAGCGCAAGGACTTCAACTCGTACGGTTCACGCCGCGGCAACCACGAGGTCCTCGTCCGCGGCACGTTCGCAAACGTGCGCCTGCGGAACCTGCTCGTCGCCGGCTCCGAAGGCACCTGGACGGTGCACGTCCCGTCGGGCGAGGAGATGACGATCTACGACGCGTCCAAGCGGTACCTCTCCGAGGGCACGCCGCTCGTCGTCATCGCGGGCAAGGAGTACGGCTCGGGCTCCTCGCGCGACTGGGCGGCAAAAGGCCCGCTGCTCCTCGGCGTGCGGGCCGCGATCGCGGAGAGCTACGAGCGGATCCACCGCTCGAACCTGCTGATGATGGGGATCCTGCCGCTGCAGTTCATGGACGGGGACAGCGCTGCCTCACTCGGCCTGACCGGCCGCGAGGAGTTCGCGATCGAGGGCGTCGACAACGCCGAGGCGAGCGAGGTCACCGTTCGCGCGGACGGCACGATCTTCCGCGCGCGGCTCCGCCTCGATACCCCCCGCGAGCGCGAGTACCTCCGCCACGGCGGCATCCTTCCGTTCGTCCTGCGCCGCCTCCTCGGCTCCTGACCGAGCGCGTCCTCAACTGGGAGGGCTGCCTGAACGTCCGCGACCTGGGCGGGCATCCGACTGCCGACGGCAGCGTGACGAGCTTCGGCGCCGTCGTGCGGGCGGACAGCGTCCAGCACCTCACGGCGGCGGGGCAGCGTGCGCTGCTCGACTACGGCGTGCGCACGATCGTCGACCTGCGCCGCCACGACGAGCGAACCCGCGACGTGCCGCTCGAGCTGCCCGTGGAGCTCGTGCACGTCCCGCTCGACGACTGGCACCACGAGGCGATCCACCTCGTCTGGCGAGGCGAGGGCGACGACGAGGCCGGCGTCCGGGCCGCGTACGGGCTGATGACGGAGGAGCTCGCGCCGAAGTTCGTCCAGGCGATCGAGGCCGTCGCCGACGCGCCTCCGGGCGGGGTCGTCGTCCACTGCTACGCGGGCAAGGACCGGACCGGCCTGACGTGCGCCATGCTCCTGCGGCTCGCGGGCGTCGGGATCGAGGACATCGCCGCCGACTACGGGCTCTCGGGCGAGAACATCCGCCCGCTGATCGAGCCGTGGGCGAACGCCGCGCCGGACGACCGAGAGCGCGCGCTGCGGTTCCGGATCGGCTCGTCTCCCCCGCGCGTGATGACGGACGTGCTGGCCGCGCTCGAGGAGCGCCACGGCGATGTGCGCGGCTACCTGCTCGACGCCGGTGCGGGCCCGGCCGCGCTCGACCGCGCGCGCGGGCGGCTGTTCGGATGAGCGACCCGCCGCTGCTCGTCGTCGTCACGGGCATGCCGGCGGCCGGGAAGACGACGCTCGCGCGCGATCTCGCCGCGCGCCTCGAACTGCCACTCGTCGAGAAGGACGAGATCAAGGAGTCGCTCTTCGACACGCTCGGCGTCGGCGACGTCGATTGGTCGCGACGGCTCGGGAGCGCGGTCTACCCGCTGATCTTCCTGTTCGCGGGCCACGTACTCGCTGCGGGTCGCCCGGTGATCGCCGAGGCGAACTTCTTCCGCGGCGATCAGGAGCCCCGCTTCCGGGAGCTGCCCCCGCACCGCGTCGTCCAGATCCACTGCCACGCGCCGCTCGACGTCCTGCTCGAGCGATACGGCGCGCGACCCGAACGCCATCCGGGGCACCTCGACGGCGTGCGCGCCGACGAGCTCGTCGAGCGGTACGAGAGCGGCCGCAACGGGCCGCTCGACCTCGACGGCGAGCTGATCGAGCTCGACACGAGCCGTCCTGTGGACGTGGGCACGCTCGCCGAGCGGCTGGGCGCCCTGCTCTAGCAGTCAGTCGTCGCCGAAGAACCGGCTCCAGCGGTGCAGCGCCCAGCCCGGGATGAAGCGGTTGTCCGTGAGGACCAGGCCGCAGATCGCGAGGGCGGAGCCGCAGATGATCGCGAGCCACGAGAGCAGGCCGGGAACCTCGAGCGCGTAGAAGTGCCGTCCGAACGGCAAGATCAGGACGGCCGCGTAGACGCCGCCGAGCGCGGCGCAGAGCGCTCCGACCCAGGCGCCGCGCCGCGCCGTCGTCGACTCGAGTGCGAGGATCAGGTACAGGCCGACGATCAGCAGGACCGTGGCAGCCACCGTTCGCGACTCCTTCAACGAGTGGGCGAGCACCTCGTGGACGAACAGGTAGCTGGAGAGCACCCCGAGGCCGGCGGCTGTTCCCGCCGGAATCGCGAACCGTGCGATGTCCCGGAGGAAGCCCTTGATCCTGAAGTCGCCGACGCTCGGCGAGAGCGCCAGGAAGAAACCGGGAATCCCGATCGCGAGCGAGGCGACCAGCGACAGATGACGCGGCAGCAGCGGGTAGGCGATCGGCGTCAGCCCGATCGACACGACGAGGAAGACCGCGAACGCCGACTTGGTCACGAACAGCTTCGTGACGCGCGTGAGGTTGCGCAGCACCTTCCGCCCCTCGACGATCATGTCCGGCACGGCACCGAAGTCGTTCTGCACGAGCACGAGGTCGGCGACGCTTCTCGCCATCTGCGACCCCGAGCCCTGCGCGATCCCGAGGCGCGACGCCTTCAGCGCCGGTACGTCGTTGACGCCGTCGCCGATCATCGCCACGTACCGGCCCTCGGCGCGCAGCGCCTCGACGACGCTCTTCTTCCCCTCCGGTGAGATGCGACCGATGACCGAGGTCCCGAGCACCGCCCTCGCGAGCTCGGGCGGGCTCGTCGGCAGGTCGCTCCCGTCGAGTGGCGGGCCCTTCTCCGGCACGCCGGCCTCGCGGGCGATCGCGGCCACGGTCTCCGGCCGATCGCCGGAGAGCACGCGCAGCTCGATGTTCTGCGCGAGCAGGTACTCGACCGTCTCGCGCGCGTTCGGCCGCAACTCCTCGCCGATCAAGACGATGCCGATCGGGCGCAGGTCGGGCGGTGGCCCGTCCTCGGGCTTCGCGTGCTCGAGGTCGGTCGTCGTGGTGCCGATCGCGACCACTCGGCGCCCCTCCGCCGCTTCGGATTCGGCCCGCTGCTTGAGTCCGTCGAGTGGGAACAGCTCCGGCGCCCCGAGCACGTACTTGTCGTCCCCGATCTCGATTGCGCTCCAGCGGCGGCTGGACGAGAACGGCACCTCGGTCGTCGGGCGCTCGGCCGCGGCCGGAAACGCCGTGTGGATCGCCTCGAGCGTCGACGTCCGGCTCGCTGCGTTCGACCCGTAGCGAGCGAGCGCCTGGTCGAGCTCGTCCTTCGTCGTTCCCGGCGCCGGCACGGTCCCTAGCACTTTCGGCTCCGGCTCGGTCAGCGTGCCCGTCTTGTCCGTGCAGACGAGGTCGACCGAGGCCAGCGACTCGAGCGCGTTCAGCTGCTGGACGAGCGCTCCCCGCCGTGCCATTCGCAGCGCTGCGACGGCAAAGGTCAGGCTCGTGAGCAGAATCAGTCCCTCCGGCACGATCGTGACCGTGGCCGCGACCGCAGTCGGCACCGCATCGCTCAGCCTGGTGTGCCGGTGGTAGAGCGCGTAGCCGAGGAGAAGGCCGAGCGGCACGATCACGGCGACGAGGATGAGCAGCAGGTTGTTGAGGGCCCGCTCGAGCGGTGAGCGCGGATGCCTGAACGAGCGTGCCTCGCCGGCGATCTTCGACGCGTAGCTCTCCTCGCCGACAGCCGTCACCTCGAACTCGCCGATGCCTTCGGCCACGAACGAGCCGGAGCGCACCTCCTCCGAGGGTCCACGATCCACAGGTCGCGACTCTCCCGTCAGGATCGACTCGTCGACCCTGAGGCCGGAAGCGGTCCTGACGTGCCCGTCCGCGACGATCTGGTCGCCTGCCTGCACGCGGAGCAGGTCGCCGACGACGACCTTGTCGACGCTGACGTGCCGGGCAGCGCCGTCCCTGACAACGGACGCCGTCGGCGCGACGAGCGCGGCCAGCCGGTCCAGCGCCCGCTTGGCCCTCACCTCCTGGACGATCCCGATCGTCGTGTTGAAGAACAGGATCCCGAGGAAGAGGGCGTCCTGCCACTCGCCGAAGGCGATCGTCACCGCCCCGGCGACGGCCAGGATCAGGTTGAAGATCGTGAAGACGTTGGCGCGGACGATGCTCGCGTACGACCGGCTCGTCGCGAGCTTCCGCTGCGGCCCCCGGGCCTGGAGGCGCCGCGCCGCCTCGGCCTCGGTGAGCCCGCTCGGCGGCACCGCCACAGCCGTCGTCGCGGTCGCCATCGAGAGAACCTACTGCGATTCGGGCTCCTCGGGGATCCGAGCGCCTCGGTCGAGTGCCTGGCACGTGCCAGGCAGGTGCCTGGCACCGATTCGGTCTAAATCGTGCTAAGGTGTTTTTAGTGGACGCTCTGTCGGGGATCGCACAGCCGGAACTGCGGGAGATGGTGCTCTTCGCGCGCGCACAGGCGCACGCCGTGAGCGCGGACGACGTCGCAGGGCGCTTTCGCATCCATCGCACCGTCGCGCGGGCCCGGCTCGAGCGACTCGCCGCGGCCGGGCTCCTCACCGTCTCCTTCGAGCGGCGCTCAGGCAGGTCCGGCCCGGGAGCGGGCCGGCCGACGAAGCTGTACAGCGTGCCGCCGGAGACGAGCGCGATCGAGTTCCCGCAGCGCCACTACGACCGGCTGCTCGGGCACCTCGTCGACGCGATACCCGAGGAGGAGCGCCGAATTGCACTCACCCGAGCCGGCGTCTCGTTCGGCGCCGATCTCGCCGAGACGGCCGGCCTCACGCGCACAAAGGGCATCCGCTCGGCGGCCGAGCGGGCCTGCGCGGCGCTCGGCAAGCTCGGCTTCCAGGCCTCCGTGGCCGAGTCCACCGAGGACAGCGTGACGATCGCGACGCCGACGTGTCCGCTGCGCCCGCTCGTCGTCGCCAACCCGGAAGCAGCGATCGTCGACCGGGGCATGTGGATGGGGCTCCTCGACGCCTACCTTCCGCGCAGCCGGCCCTGCAGCGTGAGCTGCGAGACGCGAGGATGTCTCGACAGCCACGAATCGTGCCGGGTCCTACTCAGGTTCGAGACCGACAGTCCAAATACCATCCGGCACTCGTAAGAAGCCCGAGGAAGGAGAACCCGTGAGCTCGTACCGCTATCTGATCGTCGGAGGAGGCATGACCGGCGATGCCGCCTGCCGCGGGATCCGCGAGTACGACGGCGACGGCTCGATCGGGCTCGTCGGCGCCGAGCCGCACCCGCCCTACGATCGGCCGCCGCTCTCGAAAGCGCTCTGGCAGGGCAAGGACGAGAGCTCGATCTGGCGCGGGACGGAGGAGCTCGGGGCCGAGCTGCACGCCGGCCGCCGGATCGTCTCGCTCGACCTCGAACGCCGCACCGCGACCGACGACCAGGGCGACGAATACGGCTACGAGCGCATCCTGCTGGCGACGGGCGGCAAGCCGCGTCAGATCGACGGCCTCGACGATGCGATCTACTTCCGCACCTTCGACGACTACCAGCGCCTTCGCCGGCTCTCCGGCGACGACGGGCGGTTCGTCGTCGTGGGCGGCGGCTTCATCGGCTCCGAGATCGCGGCGGCGCTCCAGTCGAGCGGCGCGAACGTGACCATGCTCTTCCCCGACGACGGGATCTGCGCCCGCCTCTTCCCCGCCGCGCTCTCGCAGTTCGTCACCGACTACTACCGCGAGAAGGGCGTCGAGGTGCTGACGGGCGAGCGGGTCCAGGCCGGCGACTCCCGGCTCGACGGCGCGGAGGCCGTCGTCGCGGGGCTCGGCATCGAGCCCGACACGGCGCTCGCCTCCGAGGCCGGCCTCCCGGTCGACAACGGCATCGTCGTCGACAGCTACGGGCGCGTCGGCCGCAACGACGTCTACGCAGCGGGCGACGTCGCGCGGTTCCCCGTCCCGGCGCTCGGCACCGAGATGCGCGTCGAGCACGAGGACCACGCACGCGCTCACGGCAGGGCGGTCGGCGCGAACATGGCCGGCGCGAACACGCCCTACGACCATCTGCCCTTCTTCTACTCCGACCTGTTCGACCTCGGCTACGAGGCGGTCGGCGAGGTCTCCTCGCGCCACGACACCGTCGAGCACTGGAAGGAGCCGGGGCGCGAAGGCGTTGTGGCGTACGTGGACGACCGGCTCGAGCCGCGTGGATTCCTGCTCTGGAACGTCTGGGGCAAGGTCGACGCCGCCCGCGACCTGATCCGCGCCGCGCAGCCGGTCGACGAGTCGACCGTGAGGGAGCTCGCCGGCTAGTGACGGTCGCTGCCCACGCCGACCTCTACCGGCGCTCGATCAAGCGCCGGCCCGGAACCGAATTCGTCTGCGAGTACGTCTTCCGGCCCGCGGCGCAGCTCGTCGTGCTCGCGCTGCGGCCCTTGCGGGTCGCCCCGCCTGCGGTCGTGCTCGCGAACGCCGCCTGCGGCTTCGCCGGAGCGGTCGCGATCGCGCGAGGGAACCTGGTTGCAGGCGCACTGCTCCTGCAGGCGAAGACGCTGCTCGACAACGCCGACGGTCAACTCGCGCGAGCCACCGGCCGCGTCTCCGTCCTCGGCCGCTATCTCGACTCGGAGTCGGACCTGCTCGTGAACGCCGCCGTCCTCGCCGCGGTCGGCTACGCGGTCGACGGCCCCCTGCTCGCGCTCGCAGCGTTCGTCGTACTGACGATGGTGCTCAGCCTCGACTTCGACCTCGAGCGCCTGTTCCGGCGCGAGCACGGAGACGAGCGCGACCCGGCGCCGCCCGCCACGCAAGGCCTGGCCGGCCTGCTCGCGCGCGTCTACGCCGTGGTCTACGGCACGCAGGACCGGCTGATCGAGCGCTTCGTCGACTGGCGGCTGCGCGGCGCCGGCCCTGCCGAGCGCCTCGCCTACCACGACCGCGCCACGCTTCAGGTCCTGGCCAACTTCGGGCTCTCGACGCAGCTCGCCGCGCTCGGTCTTTGCCTGGCGATCGGGCGTCCCGAGATCTACCTGTACGTCGTGCTCGGCTGCGGTGTCGCGGCCATGCTGCTCCTTCTGCGGAGAGAACTGCTCGCACACCGGGCCGGACGCGTATCGACCACGAGGAGGTAACGAGTGCAGAGTGAGAACGTCGTCGATCTTCGGGAGGCCATCTCCCACCGGGCCGAGCCCGCGCCGCGAGAGATCGGCTCCGACGAGTGGCGGCGCTACGAGGAGTACATGCAGGAGATCTTCACCGCGCTCGGCATGGAGCCGGACACGCCCGGCACCCGCGAGACGCCGGCCCGGTTCCTGCGCGCGCTCTACGACGCGACCGCCGGCTACGACGGCGACGCGAAGCTGCTGACAGCCTTCCCGGCCGAGGGCCGCGGCGGCCCCGACAGCCTGGTCAGCCAGGTGGTCGAGGGGCCGATCTCGTTCCACTGTTTGTGCGAGCACCACGCGCTGCCGTTCTTCGGCGCCGCTCACGTCGCCTATGTCCCCCGGGACGAGATCATCGGCATCTCCAAGCTGACGCGGCTCGTCCAGCTCTACGCACGGCGCTTCACCGTGCAGGAGCGGCTCGGCGAGCAAATCGCGGACTCGCTCGTCGACCTGATCGAGCCGCACGGCGTCGCCGTCCACCTCGAGGCGGCGCACCTCTGCACGCAGATGCGTGGCGTGCGCGAGGAGAACTCCCGGACCGTGACGACGTTCTGGCGCGGCGGCTACTCGGACGACCAGGCGCTGCGACAGGACTTCCTCGCGCTCGTCCAGCGCTCGTGAATCCGCTCGAGCTCCTCTACGAAATCGACGGCCTCCCCGCCTTCGACCTTCCCGAGGAGCTCGAGCAACAGTACGGCGGGCGGTTCGGCATCGCGCCGCCGCTGCTCTACACGAACTTCGTCGAGACGCTCGACGGCGTCGTCGCGATCCGCTCGGAGCCGCTCACGAACCGGCTCGTGAGTGGCAACAGCGACGCAGATCGCTTTGTGATGGGCCTCCTGCGGGCGTGCGCCGACTGCGTGCTCCTCGGCTCGGGCACGCTGCACGGGTCGCCGAAGTCCGTCTGGACGGCGGAGCGCGCCTACCCCGACGGGGCCGCCGCGTTCGCCGAGCTGCGCCGCCGGCTCGGGCTGCCCGCCGAACCCGAGCTCGCCGTGATCACCGCGAGCGGCGCGCTCGACCCAGACCATCCCGCGCTCGAGCGGGGGGCGGTCGTGCTGACGACGAAGCACGGCGCATCCACCTGCCGGGGGCGGCTTTCCAGCGCGGTCGAGATCGTCGTGCTCGAGGGCGAGTCGGCCATCGACCCGGCCGAGGCGGTCGACGTCCTGCGACGGCGGGAACGCCGGTCGATCCTCTCGGAGGCAGGCCCGCACGTCTTCGGCTCGCTGCTCGCGGCAGGGCTCGTCGACGAAATGTTCCTGACGGTCTCGCCGCTCCTCGCCGGCCGCTCGCCGCTCGCCGAGCGACTCGGGCTGGTCGAAGGACAGGAGCTCCTCCCCGGCCGGGCCGAACAGGCGCGCCTGCTGGGCGTCCGCCGCGACGAGGCGCATCTCTTCCTGCGCTACGGGCTATCGTCCGGCGCGTGACGACCGGGCTGAACGAGCTTCCGCGCGAGCGCACGCAGCTCCTCGACAACCTCGGCTGGATCCGCCGGAACCTCGGCCCGGTCACGCCCGAGCTCTCGGACGCGCTCGCCGACCACATGAACATCCGCCGCGGCGAGGTGGCCGAGGTGGCCTCGTTCTACTCGTACCTGCGCCTGCCGGCCGACGTCGTCCGGGTCTGCACGGGGCCGGTGTGCGACTGCCTCGGCGGCCGCGCGCTGCTCGAGCAGAGCCCGGGCGCGGTCGAGGTGCCGTGCATCGGCCACTGCGACCTCGCTCCCGCGATGATGCGCGGCGACGAGGTCGTGCCCGGCGTGACGCACGCGGCGAATCACGGTCGGTCGATCGACCTGCTCGCGCCGGACGAGCCGCGCGACCCGCCCGCGCTCGATCCCGACCGGATCGTGGCCGAGCTCGAGGCCTCCGGGCTCGTCGGCTACGGCGGCGCCGGATTCCCGACCTTCCGGAAGTGGGCCGCGGTGCGCGACTACCCCGGCCCGCGCGTCGTGATCGTGAACGCCGACGAGGGCGAGCCCGGGACGATCAAGGACCGCTACGTCATGGAGCTGCGGCCGCACCTGCTCGTCGAGGGGATCGAGATCGCGATGCGGTTCGCGGAGGCCGACGAGGGCTACGTCTACCTCCGGGAGGAGTACACGACGGCGCGGGAGCGCCTGTCCGCGGCGCTGGCCGCACGTGGGCTCCCGGTCACGATCGTCACCGGCGCCGGCTCGTACGTCTGCGGCGAGGAGACGGCGATGCTCGAGTCGATGGAGGGCCGCCGCGGCATGCCCCGCCTGCGCCCGCCGTTCCCGGTCGAGGCCGGCTTCCTCGGCCGCCCGACGCTGATCAACAACGTCGAGACGCTCGCTCACATCCCGGCCGTCCTGCGCCTCGGCGGCGCGAGTCTGGCCGCGCGTCCGTCTCTGGTCGGTCTCGGGCGCGGTCGCGAAGCCGGGCTGCTACGAGGCGCCGGTCGACGCCACCGCCCGGCAGCTGATCGACGACTACGCGGGCGGCGCGACCGGGGACATCGGCGCCGTCGTACCGGGCGGCGCCGCGTCCGGGATTGTCCCGCCCGCTGCGCTCGACGCGCCGCTCACGCGCGAGGGCCTGGCGCCGTGGGGCTCCGGCCCCGGCTCGGCCGGCCTCCAGGTCTTCCCCGCGTCCTACTCCGTGCTGCGGCTCCTGCGCGAGACCATGCGGTTCTTCGCCGAGGAGTCGTGCCAGAAATGTACGCCGTGCCGCATCGGCACGCGCGGGCTCGAGCACGTCCTCCACGAGCTGGAGGAAGGCAGACCGGCGATGCCCGGCTGGCAGCTCGAGGAGTGGCTCGTCGCGATGGAGAAGGGCTCGATCTGTGGGCTCGGCCAGGGCGCGCCCATCCCCCTGCGCGGCGCGATGCGCCACTGGCCGGAGCTCTTCACGCCGCTCGCCAGCTAAGCAAGCGCAGGTCCGATACGGTGGTGTCAATCGTTACATTTCCGGGCTGGGACTTCGGGCTGGGTCAACCTGACCGGTTCGCTTATCAGGAGGCGCCATGCGTGGTGGTGTAAGGGTCGTCCTCTTTGCAGCTCTGGCGGTGGCTGGTCTTGCCGCGGGAGTGTTCGTACCGGGCGGCGAGGCTGGCTCCACAACCTCGCACGCGAGATCCCATGCGGAGGCGACGACCCGCGTGACGGTCATTGCCAGAGACTCCAGGTTCACGCTCTCGAGGCGCAGCGCCCCCATCGGAAAGGTGATCTTCGCCGTCACCAACAAGGGCAAGATCTCCCACGATTTCAAGATCGCCGGGAAGAAGACTCCTCTCCTCGCACCCAGGCACTCCGCGACGTTGCGGGTCACGTTCTCGAAGAAAGGCCGGTACCCCTACCTCTCCACCGTTACCGGACAGGCAACCGCCGGCATGAACGGTGTCTTCACGGTTGTGGCCGCGGTCGCGCCCACACCCACACCACCCCCACCCCCTCCGTACGCCCCGCCGACCGGGCCGGTCGGAACGGCCAGCACGACGGTCACCGTCACACTGTCCGACATCAGGTTCCCCGGCCGCATCGATCTCTCTCAGACGACGATGCCGTCGGGCATGGTCACGTTCGTGATCACGAACCACTGCTCCGATCAGTGCAGCTTCGACCTCGAGGGCATCAAGGCGGGCGCGATACTCAACACCGGCCAGTCCGAGACGTGGACGGTGCCGCTGCCGGGAGGCACGTACCAATACCACTGCGACGTAGACCCCAACATGAAGGGGTCGTTCACCGTCACGCCCTGAACCCGTGCCTAGAGCAGGCCGAGCTCGCGACCGACGCGCTCGAATGCCTCGAGCGCCCGGTCGAGGTGCTCGTCCTCGAGCGCGGCCGACATCTGCACCCGGATCCGCGCCGTTCCCTCCGGCACGACCGGGAAGCCGAAGCCGGTGACGAAGATCCCTTCGTCGAGCAGCCGCCGGGACATCCTGATCGCGAACGCGGTCTCGCCGACGATGATGGGGATGATCGCCGCCTCGCCGTCGAGCGGCGAGTAGCCGATCTCCCGAAGCTGCTGCCGGAAGCGCGCCGTGATCTCTTGCAGCCGCTCGACGAGCGCCGGCTCGCGGCGGAGGACGCGGACGGCCTCGAGTGCCGAGCACGCAACCGTCGGAGGCAGCGCGTTCGAGAACAGGTGCGGCCGCGAGCGTTGGAAGAGCACGTCGCAGACCTCCTCGCTGGCCGCGACGTACCCACCGGCCGCGCCGCCGAGCGCCTTGCCGAGCGTGCTCGTGATCACGTCTACCTCGCCGAGGACGCCGAAGTGCTCGGCCACGCCGCGGCCCGTCTCGCCCATCACGCCCGTCCCGTGCGAGTCGTCGACGAGGACGACGGCCTCGTGCTCGCGCGCCAGCTCGAGGATGTCGGGGACCCGCGCCAGGTCGCCCTCCATCGAGAAGACACCGTCCGTGATCACGAGCTTGCGCTGCCCCGACTCGCAGGACACGAGCCCGGCGCGCAGCTCGTCCATCGAGGAATGGCTGTAGATCACCTTCCGCGCGGGCTTCGAGAGCCGGATCGCGTCGATGATCGAGGCATGGTTGAGCGCATCGGAGAGGATGACCGTGTTCTCGTCGGTCAGGCTCGGGATCGACGCCTCGTTCGCGTTCCAGCACGAGACGTACGTGAGCGACGCGTCGGTGCCCGAGAAGTCGGCGAGCTCGCGCTCGAGCTCGAGATGCGGCTCGAAGGTGCCGCAGATGAAGCGCACCGAGCCCGTACCGGCGCCGTAGCGGCGCAGTCCCTCGATCCCCGCCTCGACCACCTCGGGATGCCCGGCGAGGCCGAGGTAGTTGTTCGAGGAGAGCACGAGCACCTCGCCGCGCCCCTCCATCTCGACCACCGGCCCCTGCGGCGACCGGAGCACGTTGGGATGCTTGTACGTGCCCGCCTCCCGGAGCCCGTCGAGCTCCGCGCCGAGCGCGTGGTCGAGCCCTGTTCCGGCAGCGCTCACCTATGCGTCCACCTCCCCGGCCCGGACGTCGCCTCGACCGGCTCGCGCACCGGGCTCTCGGCGGGCTGGACCGCGCTCGGGCGGCCGCCGGGATAGACCACGATCTTGCATGCCTCGCCCGCCTCGAGCTTCTCGAACGCCTCCTCGAAGTCGTCGAGCGGGATCTCGTCGGTGATCAGCGGCCTCAGGTCGACGACGCCGCTCTCGAGAAGCCAGCGGGTCTTGTACCAGGTAGCGAAGATCCGGCGGCCGTTGACGGCGAGCACGTCGAGGTTCTTGAAGATCAGCGACTCGGCGACGTCGATCTCGACCGGGCGCGACGGGATGCCGAACAGCAGCACCCGGCCGCCGTTGCGTGCGATCCGGAACGCGTCGGCGATCGCGCGCGGCGAGCCGGACATCTCGAAGACGACGTCGAAGCCGTGGCCCTCGTTGCGCTCGCGGAACCACGTCGCGGCGTCGGGCGTCTCCTCGACGTTCACGGTCGTGTGCGCCCCCATCGTCTCGGCCAACGCGAGCCGGAACGGCGTCCGGTCGGAGGCAGAGACGACCGCAGCGCCGGACGCGCGGGCGATCGCGATCGTGAACAGGCCGATCGGGCCACAGCCGAGCACGGCGACCGAGCGCCCCGCGAGGTCCTGCTCGCTCGTCGCGAAGACGGCGTTGCCGAACGGCTCCTGCAGCGTCGCGATCTCGGGCGGCAGCTTCGTCCGGTCGTTCTGCCAGATCACCGACTCCGGGACGGCGACGTAGCGTGCGAAGGCGCCCTCGCGGTCGACGCCGAGAATGCGCGTCCGCTCGCACATGTGCGCCTGGCCGGTGCGGCACTGGAAGCACATGCCGCAGGTGATGTGGCTCTCGGCCGAGACGTAGTCGCCCACCTGGACGTGGTCGACGTCGTCCCCGATCTCGACGACGGTGCCTGCGAACTCGTGGCCGAGCGTGAGCGGCGGATGGATGCGCTGCTGCGACCACTCGTCCCACTTCTTGATGTGCAGGTCGGTGCCGCAGATCGACGCGGCCTCGACCTCGACGACGACCTCCCCCGTCCCCGCGACCGGGTCCGGAATCTCGGCGAGCTCCAGCCCGGGCCCCGACTCGACCTTCCGCAACGCCAGCATGACGGCGTCACTTTCGCACAACCGTACGGCTCGGCCCCGCGTCAGTGACTGCTGCGACGGCGCTTGCCGATGCGCAGGCCGCCGAGCTCGGCTGGATGGTAGATCTGCGGCTCGTCCTTCTTGAACATGGAGATCGTCCCGTTCGTCTCCAGGATCGCCGTGTGCACCTCGCCGAGGTCGTCGTAGCCCTGCCGGCGCGCGATCGCGCGCAGCTCCGGAAGGGAGATCCCCGCGCGGAAGAGCGCCTTTTCGACCGGCTTGCCCTTCTCGATCAACAGCGTCGGGTCGCCCTCGAGAACGCGTGACAGCCACGGGAACGTGTACTCGGCCCGGTTCAGCGCCTCGTTGACGGCGAAGAGCGTGGACGCCGCGATGACGGCGCCGGTGACCGTGTTGTCGTTGCCGATGATCCCGTTCTGCACGGCGTTCGCGACGAGGAGCAGCACGATCAGGTCGAGCGTGTTCGACTGGCCGAGCTCGCGCTTGCCGACGACGCGGAGCGCGACGACCATGAAGGCGTAGATCAGAACGGCCCGGATGACCCGCTCGCTCGCCGGGATGCCCAGGTGGAAGATCGAGGACCACACGGGTCGAAGGTGCGACGCGGAAGGGCCGTCTCCTTCCGTTCATACCCGTAGGGGGTATACTGCAGACGATGGAGCGCGCCACGCTCGAGATCCAGGGCATGACCTGCGCCTCGTGCGCGGCCGGGATCGAGAAGCGGCTCGGCACGCTCGACGGCGTCGAGTCGTGCTCGGTCAACTTCGCCACGCACGAGGCGTCGGTCGCCTTCGACCCGGCGCAGGTCGACACGGGGCGGCTGGTGTCCGCCGTCGAGGACGTCGGCTACGGCGCCTCGCTGCCCGGCGAGCACGACCACGCGCACGTGCACGACCATGGCCCCGACGTCCGCCTGCTCGTCTTCTCCGCCGCGCTGACGCTGCCGCTCGCGCTCGTCGCGATGATCCCGGCGCTCCACTTCTCCGGCTGGGAGTGGTTCGCCTTCGCGCTCGCGACGCCCGTCGTCCTCGTCGGCGGTTTCCCCTTCCACCGCGTGACGCTCATGCAGGCGCGCCACGGCCGGGCGACGATGGACACGCTGATCTCGATCGGCACGCTCGCTGCCTGGGGCTGGTCGACAGTCGTTCTCTTCGCCTCGCTCGACGCGGACACGTACTTCGAGGTCGCCGGCGTGATCACGACGCTGATCCTGCTCGGCCGCTACCTCGAGGCGCGCGCGACGCGGCGCGCGGGCGCGGCACTGCGCGCGCTGCTCGAGCTGGGCGCACGCGACGCGAGCGTGCTGCGCGACGGTGTCGAGGTCCGCGTGCCCGTCGACCGGCTGGAGGTCGGCGACGTCTTCGTCGTCCGGCCCGGCGAGAAGATCGCCACCGACGGCGTCGTCGTCGAGGGCCGCTCGTCGGTCGACCGCTCGATGCTCACCGGCGAGCCCGTCCCCGTCGAGACCGAGCCCGGAGACGATGTCGCGGGTGCGACGATCAACGCCGACGGCCGGCTCGTCGTGCGCGCGACCCGGGTCGGGGCCGAGACTGCCGTGGCGCAGATCGCGCAGATGGTCGCCGACGCGCAGGCAGGGAAGGCGAGCGTGCAGCGGCTCGCCGACCGCGTCTCGGCGGTGTTCGTGCCGATCGTGATCGGCATCGCGCTCGCGACGCTCGCGGGCTGGCTGGCGGTGACCGGCGACGCGTCGAGCGCCTTCACGGCCGCCGTCTCGGTGCTGATCATCGCCTGCCCCTGTGCGCTCGGCCTGGCGACGCCCGTTGCACTGATGGCCGGGACCGGCCGCGGCGCACAGCTCGGCATCCTCGTCCGCGGGCCGGAGGTGCTGGAGCAGACGCGCCGGATCACGACGGTCGTGCTCGACAAGACCGGCACGGTCACGGAGGGCCACATGGTGCTGACCGGCGTCGAGCCCCTGAACGGCGCCAGCCGGGAGGACGTGCTGCGTCTCGCCGGGGCGCTCGAGGACGCGAGCGAGCATCCGATCGGGCGGGCGGTCGCGACCGCAGCCCGCGCGGAGGTCGGCGCGCTGCCCCAGGTCGAGTCCTTCCTGAACCGGCCGGGCACCGGCGTCTCCGGGCGGGTCGAAGGACATGACGTCGAGGTCGGGCGCTCCGACGGTCGCCTCGTCGTCGGCTGGGACGGCGTGCCACGCGCCGAGCTCGTGGTCGAGGACACGGTCAAGCCGACGAGCGCGGAAGCCGTTCGCGCACTCGAGCAGCTCGGGCTGACGCCGGTCCTCCTGACCGGCGACGCGGAGGAGAGCGCGCACCGGATCGCCCGCGCCGTCGGGATCGAGCGGGTCGTGGCCGAGGCGCTTCCCGGCGACAAGCTCGCCGAGATCGCGCGGCTGCAAGCCGCAGGCGAGGTCGTCGCGATGGTCGGCGACGGTGTCAACGACGCGCCGGCGCTCGCCCAGGCCGACCTGGGCATCGCGATCGGCACGGGCACGGACGTCGCTGTCGAGGCGAGCGACCTGACGCTCGTCTCGGGTGACCTGCGCGCCGCCGCCGACGCAATCCGGCTCGCGCGGCGGACGCTGCGGACGATCGAGGGGAACCTGTTCTGGGCCTTCGCGTACAACGTGGCCGCGATCCCGCTCGCCGTCGCCGGCCTGCTCAATCCGATCGTGGCGGCGGCGGCGATGGCCGGGTCGAGCCTGTTCGTGGTCGGCAACTCGCTCCGGCTGAAGCGGTTCCGGAGCCGACGGGAGGAAACGCGATGACGCACGGGTATGCGGAGAACAAGGAGGCCCTCGTCAAGCGCCTGCACCGCATCGAGGGCCAGGTGCGCGGGATCGAGCGCATGGTCGAGGAGGATCGCTACTGCATCGACATCCTCACCCAGCTCGGCGCCGTCACGACCGCGCTCGAGAGCGTGGCCTTCCGGATCCTCGACGACCACGTCCAGCACTGCGTGGCGGGAGCGCTCGCGTCAGGCGACGCGGCCGAGGCCGACGCGAAGAGCAAGGAGCTCCTCGACGCCGTCCACCGCTTCACGCGCACGCGCTGAAAGCATCCCTCGAACGGGGGATTCCCGAAGGGAAGAAACCGTCTCAAGCTCAGAGCATGACCGCACGCCTTCGAACCAGGCAGTCCACAGGCGAGCGGGCCCGGCCGGACATCTTGGGCGAGGCCGGCTACTAGCACACGGCGACGGAGCGCGGACTGCGGCCCCGCGCTCCTCCCCGTTCCTCCCGTCGCCTACTCGCGCGCGAGCAGCACCTCGGTGGCCTTGATCACCACCGTGATCGTGTCGCCCTCCTTCAGGCCGAGATTCTCGGCGCTCTTCCGGGTGACCACGGAGACGAGCTCCTGGCCGTTCACGTCGACGGTGACCTCGGCCATCACCCCTCCGAGCAGGATGCCCGTGACCGTTCCCTTGAGCTGGTTGCGAGCGCTCAGTTCCATGCTTGTCTCTCCTTTGCCGATCGAAGAGGATCATAGGCTGCTAGTCATCCACTGACTATCGGCGATGAGCGCACTGCTCGGTGAGTACGATCCCAGGGTGGCTGCCGAGAGCGAACGCGTGACGGAGGTGATGCTGCGCCGTCCGAAGACCCTGCCCTCGAGCGCGACGGTGGGAGACGTCCGCGCGTTTTTCCAGAACCCACACGTCATGACGGCGCTGCTCGTCGACGACGGCGACTTTCGTGGGGCGATCGACCGCGGAGGCCTGCCCGCCGACGCTCCCGACGGAGTGAGCGCGCTCGAGTACGCGGCGGCCGACACGCCGACGATCTCACCGGACGCCGGGGTCGAGGACGCTCTCGCGGCGCTTCGGGGTGTTGCGTCGCGACGCCTCGTCGTCCTCGACGCAGACGGCGCCAGGCTCCTCGGACTCGTCTGCCTGAACACGACCGGCACCCGGTTCTGCACCAAGCCGTGACCATCAGCACGGCCGGTCCGGTCGCGTTCGCTGCGACGTGAGCGAGGTCGTCTACCGGCCGATCGGCGTCGTGCGATCTCCCTTCACGGCGCTCGAAGGAATGCCGCTCCAATCAGTTGCGGCCGAGGACGTCCGCGGCACGATCGAGATCGACCCCGCCTTCGCCGACGGCCTCCGCGACCTCGACGGCTTCTCGCACCTCTACGTCCTCAGCCATCTCCATCGAGCGCGGCCCGAGGGCCTGATGGTCACGCCGTTTCTCGACGACACTCCACGCGGCGTCTTCGCGACCCGGTCGCCGCGACACCCCAACCCGGTTGGGCTATCGGTGGTCCGGCTCGACCGTGTGGGGCGAACAACGTTGCACGTCACGGGCCTCGATCTCCTCGACGGCACGCCGGTCATCGACCTCAAGCCTTATGTCCCTGCCTTCGACAGCATCGTTGCCGAGCGAATCGGCTGGTTCGCCGGCAAGACCGATCGGGTGCACGAGGTCAGAGCCGACGGTCGCTTCGACGACCGGCGCTGAGCAGGTCGCCCGCGCGAAGCCTCTAGTTCCGGCTCGCTCGACCAGCGTGATCCGCGACGGTCCGGTGACCGTCGCACTGGATCTCGGTCACCTCGGCCCACCACCTCGGCCCGTACACGGACCGGAACACTCTCGTAACGGTCGCCAGGACTTCATCGACGCTGTCCGACCTGAGCTCGAGCGAGTAACGCCTCTCCTGCTCGATCGCGATGCTGAGGCTGCCGGCCCCAGCCTGAGCGAGCGCCGTGAGCAGCCGCGAGTCTGTTTCCGGGTCGTCGGCTCCCGGATGCAGGCCGACAACGACGCAGAAACGTCTCGACGCCGCAGAAGGCTCGTTGTCCGGATCCTTCCTTTCGCCGGCCACAGTCTGGGATGGTAGTCAAGAATTGACTAAAGTCCGGGAGACGTGGGTGCCTCGCCTCACGAAGGTCAGGACGGTCTCCGGGCGCGGGCCGACCTGTTCAGCGCCGTCGTATCGTCGTGTCAGGGCTGCGGGGCGATGTTCGGGGATCCTCACTGGCCAGGCTGTCCGATCGACATGTTCGACCTGGGTGACGCAATGCGGACGTGCCGGGAGCGTGGCTGGGCCGTGGCGTATGTGGACGAGCAAGGTTTCCGGCCCTGCCATCCAGACGAGCCGGGCGGCTCACCGGATCGGGATCAGGCGTGTTCCCGCGGCCTTGAAGGACGCGATCACTCGTTGCCCGGTGGCGAGCTGCAGGCGCTCCACCGATGAGGCCGTCACCTCGGCCACGAGAGGCCCCAGCCCGACCCGCACGCGGTTGGCGACCGGGACGAGCGACGTGATCTCGGCCCAGATGTGGTTGAGCGCCGAGTCCGAGACCGGCTCGTGGGCGATCGAGATCTCCCAGGGGTAGACGATGGCGTTGACGTCTCCCTCCACCTCGTCGGTCGAGTAGATCCGCTCGCCGCCGGCGAGGGTGACCTCCGCGAGGCCGTTCCCGCTGCGCCTGGCGACGCCGCGCAGCACGTTGGCGCCGCCCAGGCTGGCCACGAACGAGTCGGCAGGCGACGCCACGAGCTCGGCCGGCGACGCGAGCTGGACGAGCTTCCCATCGACGACGACGCCGACCCGGTCGGCGAGCGTCGCCGCGTCCTCGAAGTCGTGCGTGACGAGGATCGTCGGCAGGCCGCAGTTCTCCAGCAGCTCGTGCAGCTCTCCGCGAACGCGCGTCTTCGTGTGCGCGTCGAGCGCCGACAGAGGCTCGTCGAGGAGCAGCACCGCCGGGTCGCGGGCCAGGGCACGCGCGAGGGCGACCCGCTGGCGCTCGCCCCCCGACAGCTTGGTCGGACGGGCACCTGCGAGGTGGTCGATCCGGAACCGCTGCAGGAGCCCGTCGACGTTGCCGTCGCCGCCGAAGGCGACGTTGCGGCGGACGTCGAGATGCGGGAACAGCGCGTACTCCTGGAAGACGAGGCCGACGGAGCGCTCCTCGGGCGGCAGGAAGACACCCTGCTCGCTGTCGAACCAGCTCTGGCCGCCACAGCTGATCCGCCCGCGCTCGGGCCGCGCGAGGCCCGCGATCGCCCGCAGCACGCTGGTTTTCCCGGCCCCCGAAGGCCCGACGAGCGCGACTGTCTCGTTCCCGACCTCGAGGGCTAGCTCGAGGACGAACGAGCGAAGAGGAAGGGAGATGTCGAATCGGAGCGTGTCCATGCGGGCCGGAGCTTGACTGCCAGCAGGATCATGGCGCTGATCAGGACGAGCAGGGCGCTGATCGTCAGGGCGACGTCGAAGTTGACGTCGAACTCCGCGTAGATCGCGAGCGGCAGGGTCTGGGTGACGCCCTGGAAGCTGCCTGCGAACATGATCGTCGCGCCGAACTCGCCGATACCGCGGGCAAACGCCAGAGCTGCACCGGCGCTGAGACCGGCCATCGCGAGTGGCAGCGCCACCCGGAAGAAGACCCGGGCCGGTGATGCTCCGAGCGTGCGGGCGGCGTCGATCAGATTCTGGTCGAGGGTTTCGAATGCGGCGATTCCCTGGCGCAGATAGAACGGGCTGGCGACGAAGGCGATCGCCATCACCACGGCGACCTGGCTGAACGGGATCTGGACGCCGAGCCAGTCGATCGGAGTCCCAAGCAGACCGACGCGGCCGAACGCTGCGAGGAGCCCGATGCCGGCGACGGCGGGCGGCAGGACGAGCGGCAGCTCGACGAGCGTGAGTGCGAAGCTCCGCCCGCGAAAGCGCCGCGTCCCGATCAGGTACGCCGTCGGTGTGCCGAGCAGGAGGATCAGCGCCATCGCGATCGCATTCGTCTTCAGGGTGACGAGGAGCGCGTCGGTGACGACCGGGTCGCCGAGCTGTCCGATCAGCTTGCCGGGCGGGACACGCAGGAAGATCGCGAGCAGCGGCAGCAGCAGGAACAGCGCCGCTATCCCGGTGGCGAGGAAGAGGCCGAAGCTGAACAGCCGCCTGCTGAGCGTAGGCGCTACTTCTTGACCGTCCCCTTCGGGCCGCCGAAGCCGGCTGCCTTGAGGAGCTTCTGCCCCGGCTTCGAGAGCACCTTGGCGATGAACGCGGCCGCCGCCGTCTGGTTCGACGAGCTCTTGAGGACGGCGATCTCGTACTTCACGTGCGGCTGCGCCCACCCGGGCAGGAACATCGTCTTCACCTTGCCGGGCACCGTCTTCGCGTCGGTGATGTAGACGAAGCCCGCGTCGGCCTCGCCGAGCGAGACCTTCGTGAGGATGTCGCGAACGTTCTGCTCGTTCGAGACGACGTGCGTCAGCACGCACTGCAGGCCGAGGTTGGTCAGGACCTGCCGCGTGTAGGAGCCGATCGGCACGGCCTTGTCGCCGATGTCGACCTTGACTCCCGACTTGCACAGGTCGTAGGCGTTCCTGATCCCGGCAGGGTTCGAGGTCGGCGTGATCAGGACCAGCCGGTTGGTCGCGAACACGACGGGCTTGAGCACGAGACCCTTCTGGAACAGCTGCTCCGGGTACTTCGGGCTCGCCGCGGCGAACACGTCGGCCGGCGCACCCTGCTGGATCTGGGCCGCCAGCGTGTCCGAGCCGCCGAACGAGTACTTGTTCGCCGAGTCGATCTGCGGGAACACGTTCGTCAGGGAGGAGGCCGCAAGCACGGTCAGTCCCGAGTTCGCCTTGCCCGACCGGGCAGGGCCGGCGCTCGCTGCACCGGCGAAGGCAGAGGCGACTCCGACCAGAACGAGGACTGAAGCGGCGACGTGCAGCCGCCACCGGACAGGACTTCTCACGTCGACCCCCTCCTCTGACGGTTAGCGCTGGACCATGACCGAGGTCGCCTTGACGACCGCGGTCGCATCCATCCCGGGGCGAATCCCGAGCTCCTCCAGTGACTCGCGCGTGATGATCGAGACGACTCGACCGGGCTCGGTGACCTCGATGTCGACCTGGGCGAGCAGCCCGTCGACCTTGATCTCGCGGACGATGCCGCGAAACCGGTTGCGGGCGCTGAGCGTTCCGTCGCCGTCAGCTCCGCGGATGCGCTCGATCTCGGCCGCGGCGACGACACGCCGGTTGCCTCGATCGCGGCTCGTTTCGATCCGGCCGTCGCGGTCCCAGCGCCGGATCGTGTCGATGCTGACACCGAGTGCACGGGCGGCCTCGCCGATCGAATACTGCTGCTTAGGCACTGCCTAGAACCTATCAGCCGGCCTCGGACGGTCACGAGATGAAAGGATCGAGCGCCGCCGAGCCGTCCTCGACGCTGAGCGGAACCGGGAACGACAGCCCGATCGGTCTGTCGAGGACGATTCGCGAAAACACGCTCAGATGCTGGGCATGGCTAGCAGCGATGCGCGCGAACGCGCCGCGCGTGCCGGCATCTTGCAGCGATCCTGCACCGCCCAGGTAGATGCCCAGGAACGCCGTCTCGAGCTGGAGGCCGAGCTGCGCCGTGCTGCGCCTCGTCGCGAACGCCTTGGCCGGGAAGGTGAAGTCGAAGTCGCCGGCCTGACCCGGCGTCTGGCCGGCGTCGGTCAGGAACTTGGCGGTCGCGGTGTAGTGCTCGCCCTCGTTCGAGAGCGCCCGCTTCAGGTATCGGGTCTCGTTCCCGCCGAAGACCTTCGCAGCCAGTGCCTGTGTGTAGAACTCGGCTCCGAGGAGCTCCGCTGCGAGCGCCAGCGTCACCACCGGGATGTCCCCCGGGCCGATCGCCTCGGCGCCGGCCGCTGCTTCGGACGCAAAGACGCCGCCGGTCAGCGCGAAGGCGGCGCCCCCTGCCGCGGTCCGAGCCAGCAGTTGACCCCGAGTCAGTCCTGTCACCCGCTCTCCTCTCCCACGACCTAGGCAATGCCTGGCTACAGGCGCAGGATAGTAACAGACTGACTACTGCCCTGGGCTGACTATCGCACTCGGGCGGTGAGCAGGAAGCGCAGGACGGCGCGGGTGGACTCGAGCCGCCACTCCACGAGCGTCCGTTCGAAGCCCTCGAGCTCGCGCGCCTGCTCCTCCAGCGCCTCCGCAACCGGCTCGAGCAGCGCCTGCTCGGCCTCGAGCAACGGCGCCGGATCGCCGCCGGAGCGGTCGAGGAAGAGGAGCTTGAGCATCAGCAGCGAGCGAACGTCGCGCACGTGCTCCACGGGCTCGTTCAACCACCGGCCCAGACGGCGGCGTCCGAGCGCCGTCGCCCGGATCGATCTCCGGTCCGGACCCCGATCGCTCGGCTCGACGGCTCCCTTCTCCACGAGCCCGGCCTCGACCAGCTCGTCGAGCGCGCGATACACGAGCGGCCGGGAGAGCGACCACACGCGCCCGATCTCGCCGTCGGAGCCGAGCGCCTTCGCGACCGCGAACCCGTGCGTCGGGCCCTCCGCGGTCAGCGCGAGCACGGCCCACGCGCCGGCGCCCAGCGATTTCTCGGCCACGGAGAGACCATAACTTCCCCATCCCTGGATCGAGGGATGCCGGGCCGTGGCCGGCTGGTCCATGCTGAGGAGTGGCGTGACGTTCGTCTACCTCGCTCACCGGCGCTCGCAGGACGTGCTCACGGCGTTCCAGGCGCGGCCGATGATCGTGTCGCTCCGCACCCAGCGCCGGCTCATCTCGGCGACCGACGCGCACTTCCTGGTGACAGAGCTCGCCCGCCTCCCTGAGACACGCTGGCCGGCGGCCCCGGCGCTCAGGGAGCGCATGGTCACGGGCCTCGCGAGGGGCTGGCCGATCACGCTGACCGCGGACGAGGAGCCGACGTTGCTCCGCGCGGTCGCGGGTGCCCGAACGCGGCGCCCGCTCACGGCGGGCCTGCGCCTCCTGCGCGATGCGCTCGCTCCCGGCAGCGTCGGTTAGAGTCTCGTCACCGGGGTGCCCCGGCGGGTCCGGGGCTGAGATCACACCCGCTGAACCTGATCCGGTTCGTACCGGCGAAGGGAGGCGTATGAGCGTAGGCTCGACGGAGCTCACGGAGGAGCGGAGGCGGTGGCTCCGCCGCCGCCGGGAGCGGGCATGAGCGTAGGCTCGACGGAGCTCACAGAAGAGCGGAGGCGGTGGCTCCGCCGCCGCCGGGAGCGGGCATGAGCGTAGGCTCGACGGAGCTCACAGAAGAGCGGAGGCGGTGGCTCTGCCGCCGCCGGGAGCGGGAATGAGCTCGGAAACGCCTCCGTGGGGCATCGAGCCCGTCCCCGACAGGCTCCGCGTCCTCGGCTTCCTCGACTCGCTCCTGCTCTGGGGGAACCTCTCCGTCTCGCTGCTCGTGATCGTGATCGGCGCCCTGCTCGTGCCGGCGCTCTCGCTTCGCGACGCGCTGCTCGCGATCGTGGTCGGCGCGATCGCCGGCAGCGCACTCCTGGCCGCCGCGGCGCTGATCGGCGCCGACGGCCGCGTGCCGGGAATGGTGCTGCTGCGCGCGCCGCTCGGGAGGCAGGGCTCGTACGCGCCGACCGTCCTCAACATCGCGCAGAACGTCGGCTGGTCGACCTTCGAGCTGATCATCATCGCCGCCGCCGCCGGCGCGCTCTCGAAGCACCTGTTCGGCTGGCAGGGCACGTGGTTCTGGACGATCGTGTTCGGACTGCTCTCCTGGGCGCTCGGGATGCTCGGGCCGATCGGGTTCGTGCGCCGCTACGTGCGGAAGTTCGCGTCGTGGGCGCTGATCTTCGCGATGGCGTACCTGACCTACTGGGCGATCGAGAAGGCCAACCTCCATGCGTTCTGGGCGCAGCCGGGCAAGGGCGGCTTCCCGACGTTCGGCCAGGCGATCGACCTCGTGATCGCGAGCGTCGTCTCCTGGACACCGCTCGCCGCCGACTACACACGCTTCTCGCGCTCACGGCGCGGCGCCTTCTGGGGCGCGGGGCTCGGCTACGTCGTGCCGACGATCTGGTGCATCGGGCTCGGCATCCTCGTCGTCCTCGCGCGGGGGATCGCCGATGCGCAGTCGCTGCCGGCCGGCGTCGCGGCGGCGGGAGGTGTCGCGCTCGTCGCCCTCGCGGCGATCACGATCGACGAGAGCGAGAAGGCGTTCGCCGACATCTACTCGACCGCGGTGTCGATCCAGAACCTGCTCCCGCGCGTGTCGCAGCGGCTCCTGATCACGCTCGTCTCCGCGGCGGCGACCGGGCTCGCGCTCGCGCTCGACCTCGGCAACTACCAGAACTTCCTCTACCTGCTCGGGTCGTGCTTCGTCCCGCTCTTCGGCGTGCTGCTCGCCGACTGGCTCGTCGCCGGCGCGCACTACCGGGAGCAGGACATCTTCGGCGCGCCCGCCTTCCGGTTCGAGCAGATCGCGGCGTGGGTCGTCGGCTTCTGCCTCTACCAGTGGCTGTCGCCGGTCGGGCCGAACTGGTGGACCCACCTCGTCGCCCACACGCATCCGGGCTACGTGAGCTTCACCGCCTCGTTACCGGCCTTCGGAGCCTCGTTCGCGCTCGCGGCGGCCGGCGCGTTCGTCTATCGGCGCGTCCGCACGCGCAGCGCGCTGGCCGAGGCCTGAGCGGACTAAACCGCCCGCGAGTCGTCTAAGTTCTCGGCATGGCGACTCGCCGGAACCTCTGGCTCGCGGGCGCGCTGCTCGGCCTGGTCGTGCTCGTCGCGGTCGCGAGTCGCGGGCACTCTCCGGCCGGCGGGGGCGGGACGCACGGGGTCGACTCCAACCTCATCTGGGAGTTCATCCTGATCGGCTTCTTCGGGCTGTTCCTGCTCTGCCTGCCCGTGGCGATCTGGGTCGTCGTCACCACGCGTCTCGACGCGCCGCCGAATCGCAGGAAGAAGAAGAACCGCACCGTCGGAATCGCGATCGCCCTTGCAATCTTCCTGTTCGCGATCGTCGTCGCGGCGGAGCGCTATTACGCAAACAACAACCATGGAAACAAGCAGCCGAAGCAGCAACAGCTGCTCCAGAATGGGCCGATCAAGCCGAACAAGCTCGGCAAGAAGGTTCCGTTCGACTGGCTGCCGGCGATCGTGATCCTGTCGATCGCGGGCGTCGGCGGGGTCGTGGTCGGCTACACGCTCTTCCGCAAGCCCTACAGGCGCGTGCCGACCCAGGCCGAGCTCGCGGCGCAGCTCTCTGCGGTACTCGACGACTCGCTCGACGATCTGCGCGCCGAGAGGGACCCGCGCCGGGCGGTGATCGCGACCTACGCGCGGATGGAGCGGACGCTCGCCGGCGCCGGCCTGCCGCGTGAGGCGTCCGAGACGCCGCTCGAGTACCTCGGGCGCGTGCTGCGCGAGCTCCTGCACGCGAGCGCCGACGCGGTCGCGCGGCTGACCGCCCTCTTCGAGCGGGCGAAGTTCAGCCCCCACGAGATCGACAGCGCCATGAAGCGCGACGCGATCAACGCACTCGTCGCGGTTCGCGACGAGCTGCGGGCGGAGGCGACCGCGGCGTGAACGAGAAGCCGAAGCGGCCCTGGGTCCGCCTCGCCGTCGTCTGCGTGTTCGGCGCCGTCGCACTCACGGTGGCGCTCGTCGTCCGGCCCGGAGACGCGAGCCTGGCGGCCGAGGCGTTCGTCCTCTTCCTCGGCGCGCTCGGCGCAGCCGTGCTCACCCGCGCGACGTCGACGGCGTTCGCGGCGCCGACCGAGTCGCAGGTTGCCGTCGCGCTGCGCCCGCGGCGCCCGAAGGTCCGGCGCGTCCCCGAGCTCGAGCGGCTCGAGCGCGAGCTCGAGATGTCGACGCAGAGCGCCTACGACACGCACTACCGGCTGCGGCCGATCCTCCGCGAGATCGCCGCCGGCCGGCTCGGTCACAGCGCCGTCGAGCTCGACCGGCCCGGGAGCCGCGCCGAGGAGCTGCTCGGCCCCGACGCGTGGGCGCTCGTCCGTCCGGACTCGCAGCGCCCCGCCGACCACCACGCTCCCGGGGCCAGCCTGGCGGAGATCGAGCGCGCGATCGATGCGCTGGAAGCGGTCGGCCGATGAGCGTCGCTCGCTGTCGCTCGCCCCACGACCCTCGAGGCCGATTCGCTGGGAACCTTCCGGTTCCCCTGGACCCCCACCCTCATCGGCCAGGGTCGGCCGATGAGCGCGCAGCTCTCGCTCGACGAGGTCGGGAAGCTCGCGGAGCGGATCCTCGACGAGGTCGAGCGCGCAGTCATCGGCAAGCGCGACGCCCTCGAGCTCGTCCTCCTCGGCCTGCTCGCCGACGGACACATCCTGATCGAGGACTATCCCGGTCTCGCGAAGACGCTGATCGCCCGCTCGTTCGCGCAGGTCGCGACCATGGAGTTCCGGCGCATCCAGTTCACGCCCGACCTGATGCCGGCGGACGTGACCGGCTCCTCGATCTTCGACCAGCGGATCTCGGACTTCGAGTTCCGGCCGGGCCCGATCTTCACGAACCTCCTCCTCGCGGACGAGATCAACCGCGCACCGCCGAAGACGCAGGCTGCGCTCCTCGAGGCGATGCAGGAGCGTCAGGTGACCATCGAGGGGATCACGCGACCGCTCGCGCGGCCGTTTCTCGTCCTCGCCACGCAGAACCCGATCGAGTATGAGGGCACCTATCCGCTGCCCGAGGCCCAGCTCGACCGCTTCCTGCTGCGGATCGGCGTCGGCTACCCGACCCGGGAGGACGAGTGGAGCGTGCTCGCGGCACGCATCGACCGCCGCGAGGACGAGGTCGAGCTCGAGCCGATCGTCGACGCGGCCGCGCTCGTCGCCATGCAGCGCGCGGTCGAGCAGGTCCACGTCGCCGAGAGCATCGGCTACTACGTCGTCGACATCGTCGCCGCCACACGCACGAGCCCGAGCGTCCAGGTCGGGTCGAGCCCGCGCGGCTCGCTCGCCGTGATGAAGCTCGCGCGCTGCAAGGCCGTGCTCGAAGGCCGCGACTACGTCACGCCCGAGGACGTGAAGTTCGTCGCCGTGCCGGCGCTCGCCCACAGGCTCTCGCTCCGGCCGGAGCTGTGGGTGCAGCGCATCCGCCCGGAGGACGTTGTCGCCGAGCGGCTCGAGACCGTGCCGACCCCGCGCGCCGAGGACGTCTCGCCGAGTACGCGATGAGGCGCTCCGCCGCGCCGAAGCTCGGCGCGTACGCGGCGCTCGCCGGGCTCGGGCTGCTCGCAGCGCTCGTCCTCGGACAGCCGCTCCTCGTGACGATGGCGGCGCCGTTCGCCCTCGTCCTCGTCGGCGGGCTGATCCTCGGCGACGATCCCGGGCTGCGCGCGAGCGTCGAGCTCGACCGCGAACGGGTGCTCGAGGGCGACGAGATCGTGCTCGAGCTCGAGGTGTGGGCGGTGCGCGGTATCCCGCGGCTCGACATCCTCGTGGGCGTGCCGGAAGGCCTCGTCGTCGAGAGTGGGCGCAACCCGGTGTCGATCAGGCTCGAGCCGCGCGAGCCGCAGACGGTCGAGCTCCGTCTGCGGGCGAGCCGTTGGGGCGCCTACCTCCTCGGCGACGTCCTCCTCCGTGGGCACGACACGCTCGGCGTGTTCCGATTCGACCAGGCGCTGCCGCGTGACCGGCAGCTACGCGTCTTCCCGCGCGAGGAGCAGCTGCGCAAGCTGCTGCGCCCGCGCGACACGCAGCCGTACGCGGGCGACGAGGTGGCGCGCCGGCGCGGCGACGGGATCGAGTTCTCGGACATCCGCCCGTTCGCGTTCGGCGACCAGGTGACGCGCGTCAACTGGCGCGCGACGGCGCGGCGCGGCGAGCTGTGGGTGAACGACCGCCATCCCGAGCGGAACAGCGACATCGTGCTCTTCCTGGACACGTTTACCGAGGCGCGCCGCGGCAGCGCGAGCACGCTCGACCACGCGCTGCGCGCAGCCGCCACGCTCGCGCGTGGGTACATCGGCTCGCGCGACCGGGTCGGGCTCGTCAGCTTCGGCGGCGCACTCCGCTGGCTGAAGCCGGGGACGGGCGAGGCGCAGCTCTACCGGATCTGCGAGGCGCTGCTCGACACGCAGATCCTGCTCAACTACGCGTGGCGCGACATCGCCATCGTGCCCGCCCGCGTGCTGCCGCCGCAGTCGCTCGTCGTCGCCCTGACGCCGCTCCTCGACGAGCGCAGCGTCGGCGCCCTCTTCGACCTGCGGGCGCGCGGCCACGACATCGCGGTGATCGAGACGTCGCCCGTCCCGTACATGGATCCGGGGCGGACGGCGGCGGAGCGGCTCGCGTTCCGTCTCTGGCGGCTGCGCCGCGACGCGCTGCGTGACCGGCTGCGCCAGGGCGGGGTGGCGGTGGTCGAGTGGCAGGAGGGGATGCCGTTGGCAGTCGGGATCGAGGAGGCGGGCGCATTCAGGCGCCACGCATTCGCCGGCCGCGGTTGAGCTTCCGCTGGCCGCGCCTCAGCCGGGCGACCGGAGCGCTCGCCTGCGCTGGCGCGCTCGCCGCCTACCCCGCGGCCGCGACTGCGCGACTCGGCTGGATGCTCGCGACGCTCGGCGTGATCGCCTTCGGAACGCTGGCGGTCGGCCTCGTCCTCCGGCGTGGCCAGCTCTTCGTCTGGGCACTCGTCCTCCTCGGCGCCGAGTACGCCGTCTGGCTCGAGCTCGGGACGCACGCGCTCGACCAACGCGCGCCGATCGTCGGCGCCGGCCTCTTGCTGACGGCCGAGCTCGCGTTCGACTCGCTGGAGCCGGAGATCGGCTCGCTCAGGTCGACCGCCGTGCTGGCGCGGACGATCGCGCTCGCCGTCGTCATCCTCGCATCCGTCGGAATCGGAGCGCTCGTGATCGGCGCCGCGTCGATCCCGATCAGCGGCGGCGTCGCGCTCACCGGCGGCGGCGTGGTCGCCGCCGTCCTCGCGCTCGCGTTGATCACCCGGCTCGCGACCGCACGCCGCTAGCCAGATGGCGAGCGCGTCCGTGCTGACCGTCGAGGGCGTCTACCTCGTCGACCTCGAGGACGCGACCGTGCTCGGCCCCTCCGCCGACGCTGTCTTCGATCCGCCGCCCGCGCAGGCGACGCGCCCGTTCCTGCCTCGCCTGGTCGCCGCGTCGAGTGTCGGCTCGACGGTGGCGGCCGTCGTCGACGCCAGGCCCCCGCTCCTCGTCTCGCACGACGCCGGCGTGACGTGGAAGGACTCGGGTCGCGGCCTGCCGCCCGGCCACGCGGTCGCCGTCTCCTCCGACGATCCCGACCGGCTCCTCTACGCCGCCCGCAACCGCCTCTACCTCTCGACCGACGGCGGGCGCTTCTGGCGCTCGCTCGAGATCGAGCTGCCCGACATCGAGAACGTGGCCTTCGCCGAATAGCCTCAGGCCCTCGTCCCTGCCGTGTGAGAGCCTGCCTGCTTGGGCAGAGCTCGATCCACACGAGTCGTCCAGGTCTTCGCAACGATCGCGAGGAACCCCGAGCTGCGGCGCCTCCAGCTTGCGTTCTTCGGGTTCAACGCGTCGGAGTGGGCGGTCTGGATCGCGATGCTCGTCTACGCCTACGACCACGGAGGCGCGACCGAGGCGGGCCTGGTCGCGGTGATCCAGCTCGTCCCGGCGGCGATCCTCGGCCCCGTCCTCGCCGTGCTCGCGGACCGCGAGTCGCCCGCGCACACGCTCCGGCGCGGCTACCTCGTCCAGGCCACGCTGATGGCGATCGTGGCTGCGGTCCTGATCGCCGGCGGGAACCGCTATCTCGTCTACGCCCTCGCGGCCCTCGCCGCAACGGCCATGACGATCACGCGCCCCGCACAGACGGCGCTCGTGCCGCATCTCGCCCGCCGGCCCGAGGAGCTGACCGCCTCGAACGTCGTCTCGGGGTGGACGGAGAGCGTCGCCATGCTGACCGCACCGGCCGTTGCCGGCGTGCTCCTCGCGACCACGGGCCCCGGCTGGGTGTTCGCGGTCATGGCCGTCGCGACGCTCGGCTCGTCGCTGCTCGTCGCGCCGCTCGACACGGCCACAGCTGCCGTGCACGACGACGAGGACGAGCCCGCCGAGGAGGCGCAGGCGAGCGTACGCGCCGAGCTTGCCGCCGGCATCCACGTCCTGCGCACGGAGCGGGCGGCGCGGATGCTCGTGATCCTGCTCGGCATCCAGTTCGCCGCGATCGGGGCGCTCGACGTGATCACCGTCGTCATCGCGCTCTCGGTCCTCCACCTCGGCCAGGGCGGCTCCGGCTACCTGAACGCGGTCTTCGGCCTCGGCGGTGTGCTCGCGATCCTGCTGACGGCGACGTTCGTGGGCAGCAAGAAGCTGATCCCCTGGCTGGTCGGCGCGGCAATCGCCTGGGGCAGCGCGTTCCTCGTCCTCGGCCTGCGCCCGACGGTGGCCGGCGCCGTGCTCCTGCTGATCGTGGCCGGCGTCAGCTACATGCTCTTCGACGTCGCCGGGCGGACGCTGCTGCAGCGCTGTGCTCCCGCCGACGTCGTCTCGCGCATCTTCGGCCTGCTCGAAGGCGTCTCGGCGGCCGGCATTGCCGCCGGCTCCCTGCTCGTACCCGTGCTCGTGTCGGTGCTCGGCACGAAGGCGGCGGTGATCGGGACCGGAGCGGTGCTGCCGCTGGCCGTCCTGCTCTGCGGCAAGTCGCTGTTCGAGGTCGACGCCTCGGCGACGGTGCCGGTGGTGGAGATCGCGCTGCTCCGGTCCGTGGCGTTCCTGCAGCAGCTGCCCGCGCCGACGGTCGAGAGCCTGGCGCGAAGCCTGATCCCGATCGACGCCGCCCCCGGTGACGTGCTGATCGCGGAGGGCGACGTCGGTGACCGCTTCTACGTGATCGCCGATGGCGAGGTGGAGAGCACTGCCGGCGGCAGGGAGCTCGGCCGGCTCGGCCGCGGCGACGGCTTCGGTGAGATCGCGCTCCTCCAGGACGTGCCCCGGACGGCGACCTGCACCGCCGTCGGCCGCGTCCGGCTGTACGCGCTCGAGCGCGAGACCTTCCTCGCCGCCGTGTCCGGGCATCGCCGGTCACTCCACGCGGCCGCGCGGCTCGTCGAGCGGCGCCTCGCGAACACGCCCGCTGCGGCTCCGGCCGCCGAGGGCTAGCAGCGAGAACTCGCCGCGCGCGACGATCACTGCGCTGCCGCCGACGTCGACGCGCGCGATCGCATCCGGCGTGCCCTCGACCCGGGCGTAGAGCCTGGACGGCCGGTCGATCTCGACGCCCTGCGTGATCTCGATCTCCTCGCCCGGTTCGACGCGGCCGTGGCGGACGAGGTGGACGGCGAGCGGGCCTGCCGCCGAGCCCGTCGCGGGATCCTCCGAGACGCCGGCGCCGGGCGCGAACATGCGCGTCTTCCACGCATTGCCGGAGCCGGCGAAGCAGTTGATCCCGAGGACCTTGCCGAACTCGGCCAGGCGCGACATGTCCGGTCGCAGCGCCGCAACGTCGTCCGTGGACGGCAGGCACACGTACACGTTGCGCATGCCGTTGTCGTAGAGCTCGACCGGGAGCTCGGAGCGCTCGACGCCGACCGCGGCGAGCAGCGCCTCCGCGTCGTCGAACGGCTCGACCGACGGGAGCGGCTGCGACATCCACCCGAACACGATCCGCGCACCCTCACGTTCGAGCAGGACGGGAACGACGCCGGAGCCCGTCTCGAGCAGGATCTCGACGAGCTGCAGCGGGCCGCCGAGCACGAACGCGGTGCCGAGCGTCGGATGCCCGGCAAACGGGATCTCGACCGCAGGCGTGAAGATGCGCATACGCGCGTGCCCGCCGTTCTCGGCCGGATAGACGAACACCGTCTCGGAGTAGTTCATCTCCCGCGCTAGCGGTTGCAGCGTGTCCTCGGGCAGGTCGCGCGCGTCGGTGAAGACCGCGAGCTGGTTGCCCTCGAGCGGCGTGTCCGTGAAGACGTCGCAGACGACGTAGCGGAACCGTGCCATGCGGGCAATCTACTGTCCGGCCCCGGAGCCAATCCGGAAGCCTTGGCTACGGCATGGCGGACTGCTCGTACTGCGGCACGATCGAGATCGACACCGATGCCGCCTCGTTGTAGGGATCGGGTCGAGGCCGCCGGTGATCTTGAAGAACGCGCGCGTGCCGGGCAGGAGCTTGAAGTAGCCGCTGCCGACTTCGCGCGGCCGCCCGGATCGACCTCGAGCCTGGAGATCGCCGGTGCGCCGACGAAGCCGATCTCGCCGCCGAGGTCGTACTGCGAGCCGGCGTTGATGATCGGGATCGTGGCACTGGCCGATCCGATCAGGTGGTTGCCAGGCAGCACGATGTTGATCAGGACGCCGAACGAGGGAACGCGGCGAGGCTTTACGAGTCTTGCTCGGGCGGCCAGCTCAGGTCGGCGCCCGGGATCGGGTCGCCGTGCGGATCGCGCGTCGGGAAGCCGAGCGACTCGTCGATCCGGGCTTCCAGCTCCTCCGAGAGCGCGTGCTCGAGCCGTTCCGCCTCGGCGTGCACGTCGTCGAGGGGCAGGCCGAGCGTCTCCGACAGGTACTGCTCGAGCAGACGGTGGTGCCTGATCACCTCGATGGCCGCCTTCTCACCGGCCCGGGTCAGCGTGACGCCGTGATACCGCTCGTGCCGGACGAGCTTGAGCTCGGCGAGCTTCTTCAGCATCGCCGTCGCCGACGGCGGCGAGACGCCCACGCGCTCGGCCAGGGCGGAGGTCGTGGCGCGCCCCTGCTCGGTCTGCAGCTTGTAGATCTCCTTGAGGTAGTCCTCGGCCGTCTGGCTGAGCGGCGCGGTCGTCATGCACACAAGTTTAGACGCGGCTAAAGGTCATCCTGCCCGGCGCGAAACTATCCTGGGCTCGTGCGGCTCTATCTCGTCCGTCACGCAGAGGCTGCGGCCGGTGAGCCCGACGACCTGCGCCCGCTGACCGCCACCGGCCGCCGGCAGGCGCGGGAGCTCGGCGCGAGGCTCGCCGCGGAGGGCGCCGCGGGTGCCGCGGTGATCACGAGCCCGCTCCTGCGGGCCCGCGAGACGGGAGAGGAGATCGCTCGGGCGCTCGGCACAGAAGCCCGCCCCGACGAGCGGCTCGCGCCCGGCGCAACCGCGAGCAGCGTCCGCGAGGCCGTCGAGGAGGAGCACGGCGACGCAGTGGTCGCGGTCGGCCACCAGCCCGATTGCGGCCGCATCGCCGCGGAGCTGACAGGCGGCCCCGAGCCGCGCTTCCACACGGCCGGCACGGTCGTGATCGAGCTCGCCGACGCATGACGCCAGCCATCACCGTCAGCGACCTGCGCAAGTCGTACGGCCAGGTCGAGGCCGTTCGCGGCGTCAGCTTCGAGATCGAGCAGGGCGAGGTCTTCGGGCTGCTGGGCCCGAACGGCGCCGGGAAGACGACGACCGTCGAGGTCCTCGAGGGCTACCGCAAGCGCGACGGGGGCAGCGTCTCCGTGCTCGGCGTCGACCCTCAGCACGCCGGGGGCGACTGGCGCGAGCGGATCGGCATCGTCCTCCAGTCCTCGGCGATGTACCCGAACCTCACCGTCGACGAGCACGTGCGCGTGTTCGCCGGCTACTACTCGCGGCCGCGCGACCCGGGCGAGGTGATCGCGCTCGTCGGGCTCGAGGAGAAGCGGAGCGCGCGCGTGAAGACGCTCTCGGGCGGCCAGCAGCGTCGGCTCGACCTCGCCCTCGGCCTGGTCGGCGACCCCGAGCTGATCTTCCTCGACGAGCCCACGACGGGCTTCGACCCGCAGGCCCGGCGGGCCGCGTGGGAGATGATTCGCTCGCTGCGGGAGCTCGGCAAGACCGTCCTCCTGACGACGCACTACCTCGACGAGGCGGAGCAGCTCTCCGATCGCGTAGCCGTGCTGCGCGAGGGCCAGATCGTCGCGCTCGGGAAGCCGTCGGAGCTCGCCGGAGCGCGCGTCGCGACCGAGGTCAGGTACCGGCTCGACGGCCAGGAGGTCGTCGTCGAGACGCACGAGCCGACGAAGCTGCTCCACGAGCTGACCGGCCGGGCGCTGGCCGAGGGCAAGGAGCTCGAGTCGCTCGAGGTGCGGCGGCCGACGCTCGAGGAGATCTACCTCTCGCTGACGGGGAGCGACGAATGAGCGACCTCCTCCACGAGCTCCGCACCGAGCAGCTCCTCTTCTGGCGCAGCCGCGAGCTCGCGTTCTTCACCTTCCTGCTGCCGATCATCTTCTTCGTCCTCCTCGGATCCGTGTACGGCACGGACAAGATCGAGCACGTGAAGGGCTCCAGCTACCTGCTGGCGGGCATGCTCGGGTACGGCGTCGTCGCGACGGCCTTCGCGGGGCTCGCGATCACGATCACGATCAGGCGCGAGTCGGGCGTGCTCAAGCGCCTCCGCGGCACGCCGCTTCCGGCCTGGGCATACGTGGGCGGGGTGCTCGGCTCGACCATCGCCGTCTATGCGATCGAGGCTGCGGCGCTGATCGTGCTCGGCAGGGCGCTGTTCGACGTCCCGTTCCCGGACCGCTGGTTCTCGCTCGTGCTGACCCTGCTGCTCGGGGCGGTCGCGTTCGCGGCGCTCGGCATCGGCCTGACGGCCGTGATCCGCTCGGCCGAGGGCTCGTCGGCGCTCGTGAACGCGATCTACCTGCCGATGGCCTTCATCGCCGGCGCCTTCTTCTCGCCGCACTCGTTCCCGCAGTTCCTGCGCGGAATCGCGGACGTGCTGCCGCTCACCTACTTCATCCGCCTCGTGCGCGACGTCCTGCTGCACGGTGAGCAGATCTGGGATCAGCCCGAGGCGGTGGCCGTGATCGCCGCCTGGGGCGCGTTCGGCGCGCTGGTCGCGTTCCGCCGCTTCCGCTGGGAGCCGCGGGAGGCGTAGAAGCCGTTGGGACGGGGAACCGGGTCCCCCATGCTGCGCACCGACGTCCCGATTGCGTTCGTTGCGCCGGATGGAGAGCCGTCGGAGCTCGAGATCCGGATCAACTTCGGCGTCCTCGCAGGCCGTGAGGCGACGCCGGCCGAGCTGGACGAGCTCGGCCGCGCGGTCATGGCCGAGGTCGAGCACGTGACGCTGGTCTCGGAGCACCGGCACGAGCTCGAACGCGACAGCGAGACGTCGCTCCACCAGGTGCGGATGGACATCCCGGAGGCCGCGCTGCCCGTCGACACAGCCGAGGCCGAGTGGACGCGCGACCGCATCCTCAGGCTGGCCGAGCGCTGGACGCAGAGCTGCTTCGACGCCCGCCACGCCGAAGTGATCGAGCTGTTCCCGGACGAGCCGCGCCGGCGGTAGCGCGACGAAGGCTCCTAGCGCGCGGCCCGGACGCGGGGGCGTCCGGCGCGCGCGGCCTTGAGGGCGAAGCGCGTCATCGCCGAGGGCATCTTCTGCGCGCGGGCGACGACCTGGTCGAGCGCGTCGGCGAACCAGTCCACGTCCTCCTCGGACAGGATGAGCGGGGGCATGGCCCGGACGACGTTCATGTTGTGGCCCGCGACCTGGATCAGCACGCGATGGTCGGAAAAGAGCGGCACGACGACGAGCTGCGAGAAGATCCCCGGCTGCAGGCGCTCGAGCATCCGCCACGTCGTCGAGCTCCCGGGCTCGCCGAACTCGATCGCCCAGAAGAGGCCGAGCCCGCGGACGTCGCGGACGACGCCGTAGCGCTCGATCAGCGGGCGCGTGCGCTCGAGCAGCAGCGCGCCGATGCGCTCCGCCCGCGCGACCAGCCCCTCCGACTCGAGCTCGTGGAGCGTGGCGAGGCCGGCGACGACGCCGAGGTCGTTCGGCGCGAACGTCGACCCGTGGCTGAGCGCGTGCTCCATCGAGTCGAAGACGGCGTCGAACACCTCCGGCGTGAACAGCGTCGCGCCGATCGGGACGTAGCCGCCGGAGAGCGCCTTCGACACCGTCATCACGTCGGGCTCGAGCCCCCAGTGCTCGCATGCGAACAGCCGACCGGTGCGGCCGAAGCCGGTCGCCACCTCGTCGACGCAGAAGAGCGTGCCGTAGCGTCGGCACAGCGCCTGCGCGCCCTCGAGGTAGCCGGGCTCGGGGAGCCGGACGCCGTGACCGACGATCGGCTCGGTGACGAACATCGCCACGTCCTCGGTGCGCAGCGCCGCCTCGAGCGCGTCGAGGTCGTTGAAGGGAACCTGTGAGAAGCCCGGGACGAGCGGCGCGAAGCGGGACGTGAAGGCGTCGCCGCCGTTCGCGGAGAGCGCTCCCAGCGTGAGCCCGTGAAAGCCGTGCTCGACGGAGACGACGCGCGAGCGCCCGGTGGCGGCGCGGCCGATCTTGAGCGCCGCCTCGATCGACTCGGCGCCCGAGCTCGTGAACAGGACGCGTCCGAGCCCGCTCGGCGCGCGTTCGATCAGCGCCTCGGCGAGCGCGCCCGCGGGCTGCGTGATCCCGAGCGCGACCCGGCCGGGGAGCTCGAGGTCGAGCGTCTCGTGCAACGCCGCCCGGACACGCGGGTTGGAGCGGCCGACGTTGTACATCCCGAAGCCGCCGAGCATGTCCAGAAAGCGGTTGCCGTCCGTGTCGTAGAGGTAGGCGCCCTCGCCGCGGGCCCAGTGCCGGTCGAAGCCGATCGTGCGCAGCATGCGCAGGAATTGCGGGTTGATCGTGCGCCCGTGCAGCTCCAGCTCGCTGCCCTCGCCCTCCTCGATGAGCGTGCGGATGCTGAACTCGCTCACGCACTGAGCCTAGCGCGCGTCATACTGGTCCGCATGAGCACGCCCGAAGGCTGGAGCGAGGTCGACGGGGCGCTGCAGCGCGAATTCCGATTCCCGGACTTCGCCGAGGCGCTCGCGTTCGTGAACCGCGTCGGCGAGCTGGCGGAGGCCGAGAACCACCATCCAGACATCGAGCTCGGCTGGGGCCGGGTGCTCCTGCGCTGGCGGACCCACTCCGCGGACGCGATCACCGACCGCGACCGCGACATGGCAGCTCGCTCGGCCGCCCTCGCCTAGCCCGTCGCGGGCGCTGCGGCCGTCCGCGCACACCCCTCACCCGGTGTCAGACACCGGTTGGCGCAGGCCTGGAAGAGACCTGGCCGGAGGGGACTCGAGAGCGTGTTACCCGGGGAGGCAGCAGCCGGGCTGGCAGACGTCGTGGCTCGGGCCGAAGCGGCCGAGTGCGCGTCGCGGAACCTGCGGGTCGAGCCGTTCCTGGATGAGCTCGCGGATCATCGCCACGAAGGCCGGGTGCGTGCCGGCCGTCGGCGCGCGGACGAGACCGACGCCAACCTCCTCTGCCGCCTCGCGCGCCTCGACGTCGAGGTCGAACAGCACCTCCACGTGGTCGGAGATGAAGCCGATCGGCGAGAGGACGACGTCGCGAACGCCTCGCTCGGCGAGCCCCCGGATGTGGTCGCAGACATCCGGCTCCAGCCACGGCGCCCGCGGCGAGCCGCTGCGGCTCTGGTAGACGACCGCCCGGTCGGAAACGCCCACCTCGTCCGCCACCAGCCGGGACGCCTCCTCGAGCTGGCTCTCGTACCGGGACTGCCTCGCCATCGCAAGCGGAATCGAGTGCGCAGTGAAGGCGAGGTGCACGCCCGCACGCCGGTCCTCGGGCACGGCAGCTGAGCGCATCCGCGACGTGCTCCGCGTTCGCCTGGACGAATCCCGGGTGGTTGTAGAACATGCGCGTCCGCGCGACCTCGGGCGCGTCCGGACCGACCTCGGCCTGCGCGGCGAGGATGTTCTCGCGGTACTGACGGCAGCTCGAGTACGAGCTGAAGCCGCTCGTGAAGAAGGCGAGCGCACGCCGCACCCCGTCGTCCCGCATCTCGCGCAGCGTGTCCGCGAGGAACGGGCGCCAGTTGCGGTTGCCGAGATAGATCGACAGGTCGATCCCGTGCCCGGTGAGCTCCGGATGGAGCGCCTCGATCAGCGCCCGGTTCTGCTCGTTGATCGGGCTGACGCCGTCGAAGCGCGCGTAGTGATGAGCGACCTCCTCGAGCCGCTCCGGCGGAACGCTCCGCCCCCGCGTCACGTTCTCGAGGAACGGCATCACGTCGTCCATCCCCTCGGGTCCGCCGAACGCGACGACGAGGATCGCGTCGAAGGTCTCGGGCTCGGAGCCGCGGACGCCGTCGGCAGGCGGCTTCGGCGTCGTCGTGGCCATACGATTGACGCTAGCTGAACAGCAGCCCCGGAAGGCCGGAGACGCGGAAAAGAGCCGCAGCGGTGGCGAACCGATGAACCGAATGAAAGGAGCACCATGGCCCCCATCACGGCAACGATCGAGATCGCGCGGACGCCGCAGGACGTCTTCGACTACGTGGCCGACATCGAGCGGCAGGGCGAGTGGCAGGAGGCGATCGTGAGCGTCGAGGTCGAGACGGAGGGCCCCACACGCGTCGGCACCAGGGCGGTCGAAACCCGGAAGGTGCCCGGCGCCACCCGGACGTTCCCGTTCGAGGTGACCGAGCACGATCCGCCGAGCCGCACGAGCTTCAAGGTGACCGGCGGGCCTGTTCGGCCGGAAGGGACGATGACGTTCGCGCCGCTCGACGGCGGAACGCGCACGCGGGTCGACTTCGAGATCGAGTTCCACGGGCACGGCCTCGGCGTGCTGCTCCTGCCGATCGTGAACCGCGACGCGAAGAAGCTCGTCCCGCAAGACCTCGCGCTCCTGAAGCAACGGCTCGAGTCCGCGGGCTGACGAGCTCGCCAGCTCGACGGTGCGGATCTGTGCGCAGCGCGTCACTGATTCGTTAGCACTCGCCGGACGTCGTGGGCGATCTGGAGGTCTTCGCGAGCCTTGATGACGAAGGCGCGCACCGGTGCGTCTGGTGCTCCGATCTCTGTGTCGAGCTGCGGCGCGGCCGTTTCGCGCAGGGTCGAGCCTGACGCCGAGAAAGCCAAGACCGGCCGCGGAGCGGGCACGGATCGCCGGGGCGTTTTCGCCGACGCCACCGGTGAAGACGAGTGCGTCGAGGCCGTCCATCGCGGCCGCCATCGCGGCGATGCCTGCGCGAAGGCGGTGGACGTAGACGCCGATTGCGAGTGTCGCGTCAGCATCACCGTTCTCCTCCGCCGCGAGGATCGCTTGCATGTCGGCAGTGCCGGCGAGCCCGAGCAGGCCGGAGCGGTATTCGAGCGCAACGGCAAGCTCTGCTGGAGGGATGCCGACGTGTTCCTCCAGCCAGAGGATCAGCCCTGGGTCGAGCGAACCAGAGCGGGTCGCCATCACGAGCCCCTCGAGCGGCGTGAAGCCCATGGTGGTGTCGACCGATACCCCGTATTCGACCGCAGCCAGCGAGGCGCCCGCACCGAGATGGCAGATGACCATTCTCAATCCCTCGAGGCGCTGCTGCATCAGCTCCGCGGCGCGCCGGGAGGCGTATGCATGCGAGAGGCCGTGGAAGCCGAAGCGGCGCAGGTCCCAGCGATTGCGCCACTCGGGCGGCAGCGCGTAGGTCGAAGCGGCGGCTGGGAGGTGTGCATGAAAGGCGGTGTCGAAGCAGCCGACCTGCGGAAGATCGAGAAGAACCCGGCTGACCAGCTCCAGCGCGCGCAGCGACTTGGGCTGGTGCAAAGGAGCGAGATCAACCAGCGCCTGCAGTCGGCTCAGCACCGGTTCGTCGATCAGAACCGGCTCGACGAACTCGCTGCCTCCGTGAACGATCCGGTGACCGACGGCATCGACCCCTCCGGCCCGGTCGAGCTCCGCGCGTAGCGCTTGCTCGTCGACCTGTCCGCTCGACGAGGGCAGGCTGCTCGAGAACAGCGGTCGATCCTCCGCACTGAGCAGCGACAGCTTGAGGCTGCTCGAGCCGGCGTTCACAACCAGGACCCGCACGCAAGCCAGCGTACGCGCAGCGCTCGGCTCCAGCGGCGCACCTGACGCCCGACTTCCTTTCATTGGCGGTCCGGCGTAAGATCCTGGCCTCGGCAGTCTTCTCTGGAGCCGAGGCGACAGTCCGGACGTGCCCGACGGGAGGCGAGGTTGGAACACCACTTCTCGGTTTCGACAGGCGCGCGCAAGCGTTTCCAGATCGTGGTCGTCCGGGGCGACCTGGACGCGGCGCCTGCGGCGGAGTTGGACGATGCAATCGACGGCTGCCAAGACGGCCGGCCTGTGATCATCGATCTGAGTGGGGTCGACTTCATCTCGTCGGCGGGCCTGGACGTCTTGTTGCGCGATCGACGTGCGGGGACGGCGCTCGTCTGCCCGCCGGGGAATGTCACGCGACTGTTCGAGGTCGTGCGCACAAACCGCCGCGTCCCGATCTTCGAGGATCTGGACAGCGCGATCCAGAGCATTGCGCTCGGCCGAAGCGCGAAGCCTCATGCGCCGTCGCGCAACACCTCGCGGGTAGGCACGCGGAAGCCCGTTCGTGCGCGTGAAGCGACTCAGCCTCCGGCCTACGTCTGAGGTCCCGGTTCGTCTGATGCCTGAGAGTCGCGGTCCTCCTCAGCCCGTTCGGATGGTCTTACTCGAGTCAGACGTGCAATAGACGGGAGGCTGGTATGCAGCTCGGGATGATCGGTCTGGGGCGGATGGGTGCGAACATGGTCAGGCGCCTGATCAAGGACGGCCACGACTGCGTCGTCTTCGACGTGAACCAGGACACCGTCTCGCAGCTCGAGTCGGAGGGCGCGGCGGGTTCAGCCTCCCTCGCGGAGTTCGTCTCGAAGCTCGAAAAGCCGCGCTCGGCGTGGATCATGGTGCCGGCGGCGCTCGTCGGCCGAGTCGTGGACGAACTGATGGACCACCTCGAGCCCGGCGACGCGATCATCGACGGCGGCAACAGTTACTACCGCGACGACATCGACCGGGCCGCCTTGCTGGCTCCGAACGGCGTTCACCTCGTCGACGTCGGCACCTCCGGCGGTGTCCACGGTCTCGAGCGCGGCTTTTGCCTGATGATCGGCGGCGACGACGAGCCCGTGCAGCGCCTCGAGCCGATCTTCGCGTCGCTCGCGCCCGGCGTCGATACGGCGCCGCGCACCGAGGGCAAGACGGGCGACCCGTCCCCGGCCGAGCAGGGCTATCTCCACTGTGGGCCGAACGGCGCCGGCCACTTCGTGAAGATGGTGCACAACGGCATCGAGTACGGGATCATGGCCGCCTACGCAGAGGGGCTGAACGTGCTCAACAAGGCAAACGCCGGCAAGCTCCAGCCGACAGAGGCGAGCGCAGAGGTGACACCGCTTCGTCAGCCCGAGTACTACCAGTACGACATTCCCGTGCCCGACGTGGCGGAGGTCTGGCGACGCGGCTCGGTGGTCGCCTCGTGGCTTCTCGACCTGACCGCGCACGCGCTCTCCGAGTCGCCCGAGCTGGAGGACTTCGGGGGGTTCGTGTCGGACTCGGGCGAGGGCCGCTGGACCGTGCTCGCCGCCGTCGAGGAAGCCGTACCCGTCCCGGTGCTGTCGAGCGCGCTCTACGAGCGATTCTCGTCCCGCGGCGAGGCGCAGTTCGCCGACAAGCTGCTCTCGGCGATGCGCAAGGAGTTCGGCGGCCACACCGAGATGTCCATCGACAGTTGACCCCGCCGGGACTTCGACCCCTCGTCTCTTACACGCTCTAAGCTCCCGGGATGGACCGTGATCACCCGGATCCTCGCCGTCCCCGGGCCTCGCGGGAGCCTGACGCTGGAGGCGAGCTGATCCCCGTCGACGAGCTGCTGGACTGTCTTCCGGGGTAGCGCCGTCGTGTTCATCGTCCTTGCCCGGCACGCGTACTCGGAGTTGAACGTCGAGCATCGAGTCAACGGCGACCCGTCGCTGCCGGTGCACATCACCGACGAGGGCCGGGAACAGGCCAGTGTGCTCGGGCTTCAGCTTTCGAACCTGCCGTTCGATCTCTGCGTGCACACACGCTTCGGGCGCACACGGGAGACGGCGGCGCTGGCCCTGGCCGGCCGGGATGTCCCGGTTGAAGTCGACCCGCTGCTCGACGACGTGTACGTCGGCGAGCTCGAGGGCGTGTCTCTCGATGAGTTCCGTGCGTGGAAGGCAGAGCACACTCGCGCGGACCGATTCCCCGGCGGGGAAAGCCTCGACGACGCGGCGCGCCGCTACGCGGAGGCCTACCGGAGGTTGCTCGGAAGCGGCCGGCGCTGTGCGCTCGTCGTCTGCCACGAGATTCCGATCCGATACGCGCTCAACGCCGCGGCGGGCTCGACCAACCTCGACGGTCCGGCGCACGCGATTCCGAACGCAAAGCCTTTCCTCTTCGACGCGGTGTCGCTCGAACGGGCTGCAGACCGGATCGAGGAGCTGAGCCGGGCGACCGGCGCGCCGGTCTAGCGGACCCGGATCAGCAGCCGCTGGACGATCTTGCTCCCGGCCCGCAGCTCGGCCGTCCAGTTGCCCTTGGGGAGTGAGTCGGCGGCCGGCACCCGGATGAAGCTGACGATCGTCGGGCGGTTCGACTTCTTGATCGAGCCGAGGAGCTTGCCGTTCGGCCAGTACCAGCGCACCGTCACGGCCTTGCCGCGCACGGGCTGGGTCTGGAGGACGAAGTTCGCATACGCCTGGCGCCCGCTCGCCGGGACGGACCTCAGCGGCTTCGTCGCCTGCGCCGCGCTCAGGTAGGCGGTTCGCACCACGCCTTCGGGCGGCGCGGGCAGCGTCACGGTCTGGATCTGCAGCGGCATCTTCAGCCTGCCGCTCGTGCCCGTCAGCGAGATCATGAAACCGCCCGGGAAGAGCTTGGCGCCGTGGGCGAGCAGACCGGGGAGCAGCTTGGGCAGGAGCACGAATTTCCCCGCGTCGAGCGTCTGCGTCTCCGTGAGGAGCGCCCCGCCGTGCGGGCGGCGGAGCTGGACCTTCGCGAGCGCCGGCTTTCCGACTGCCCCAGAGACCCTGAGCAGGCCGCGGCCGATGCTCGCCCTCCACGCGACCCGGAACCGGGGCGCGGGCGCGAGGCCGGCCGCGAACGTGCTCGACGCGACCTTGGGAGCGAAGTGCGCCGACACCGTCCGCGCGCCGGCAAGCCCGACCTGGCACGAGACGCCCTTGACGGTGCACGGGCCGCTCCAGCCGACGAACTTGTACCCCGGCCCCGCCTTGGCCAGCAGGACCAGGACGGCCCCGGGGGTCACCGTCGTGTAGCACTGGAAGCCGGCCAGCCCGCACTTGACCGGGGCGGGAGCCGCCGACGCCCGGCCGGCGACCGAGAGGTTGCGCGAGGCCACGCTGACCACGGAGCCGTCACCGGACACGTTCACCGACAGAGCCGAGCTCGGGGGCGGATACTTCGGCGGCAGCTGCGGTGTCTGGGCGTCGCCGATCGTCGGAGCGGGCTCGAAGTCGGCCGTCACGTCCTTGCTCCCGTTCATCGTCAGGCTGCACGTCGACGTCGTTCCCGAGCAGTCGCCCTTCCAGCCCGCGAAGAAGAACGCCTTCGACTCCGGCGTCGCCGTCAGCACGACTGCCTGACCGTTCTTGAACGACGGCCGTGCACGTGCCGCCGCAGGAGATCCCGGCCGGGCTGCTCGAGACGGATCCCTTGCCCGCGCCCGTCGTGTGGACGGTCAGCCGGCTCGATCCCGGCGGGGGCGGAGGCGGAGGCGGCGGCGGAGGCGGCGGCGGGGGCGGAGGAGGCGGGGGCGGGGGCGGAGGCGGCGGCGATCCTGCGGTCGAGAACGACGCGTCCACGATCAGGTCGAAGTTCATCTGCACCGTGCACTGCGACGACGTCCCGGAGTTCAGCAGGCGCCGCCCCAGCCGGTGAACGACGCGCCGGTGCTCGGAGTCTCGGTGAGCGTGACCGAGCTGCCCTGCGGATAGCTCGCCTGGCACGTCCCCGGGCAGCTGATCCGCGGACCGCCACGGTGCCGTCGCCGCTGACGTTGACCGTCAGCGTTCGCGTCGCTTGCAGAACGTCGCGGTGACGGAGTCGCTGTCAGGCCCATCGAGCTTGCCGAAGTCGACAGGGTGCAGTCCGAGCCCGAGCAGTCCCCGCCCCAGCCCGCGAAGGTCGTAGCCCGAGTCGGGAGACGCGTGATGAGCGTGCACGCCGAACTGGTAGAGGTCGGAGCACTGGGACGGACAGTGATCTGTGCGTCGTCGGTCACGTTTCCAGTATGCCGTCAGAAGACGCTGCTGCACGCCGTTACCGTGACGGCGACCCTGGCAGCACAGCTGCTCCGCTGGGAAGCAGGCTGCGTGCGTAAGGGCGGACGCGGGCGACAGGAAGAACGCGCACGCCACGAGTCCGGCGAGGAGCACGAGCCCGAGCAGGCGCACCCGCGAGGCCTTCCCCCCGATCCCCCGCCGCAGCTTTTCGAGCCTGGTGAACTCGAATCGCGTCATAACTCTGAGCGCCGCAATCTACCCGATCGTCGGCGTCGTCGGCGGCGGAGGCGGCGGCAGGAGACACGGGTGGTGGAGGGGAAGGCGGGGACACGGGCGGTGGAGTCGGAGGCGGGGAGACGGGCGGGGACACGGGCGGGGGCGGCGGCGAGGGCGCTGCGGCCTTCGTGAACACGAGCGCGACGGACCGGCGGTCCGGGGCGAGGTTCACGGCCAGGTGGGTGAAGGCTCCCTTGTTCGCCGCGGCGGTCACGATCAGCCGGCCCGGCTGCGGCGCGAACGCGATCTTCACCCCGGACCCTTGCCGAGGGCCGACCTTCGTCACGATGCCGCCCTGCCACATCGCGACCGTGGCGTTGCCGAGGTTGATCCGGTCGTCCTTGGTGACGAGACCCTGGGCGGCGAGGGTGCCACCGTCCAGGTGGATGACGGCGGTCACCTTCCGGCCGGCGCTCGTGAACGTGACGTCGCTGACCTTCAGGGCAGGCGGCGTCGCCTGCTTCAGCGCACCGACCACCCTCGAGATGACGACCCTGCCCGTCAGCGGGTCGAGCCGCGCGACCCGCCCGTTCGCCTGGTTGGCGACATAGACCGCCTCGTCGCCGGAGGCGAGCCGGCCCCCGCCGAGCGATGCGGCTCCTTTCCCGACCACGATCAGCCGGGGCCGGAGCGACGGTGCCGTCACGTCGGCGACGGCGACCTTGCCGAGGCTCGGGAGGGCGGCGAACAGGCGCCCCGTCGTGGCGACCCAGATGTCGCTCGGGCGTGCGGGAAGCTTGATCGTCCGCTTGAGGCTCCCGCTCGTGAGATCGAGGACCGCGACGCCGCCGGCGACCGGCACGAACAGGTTGTCGCGGAACGCGATCAGCCTGCCGGCGGGTTGCGAGCCCGCGGCGTGCTCGGAGCCGGCCACGAGCTGTCCACGTCGGACGGTCAGCTGCTCGACCATGCCGCCGTCGCGGTCGGCGACGAGTACGCGGCCGCCGGAGGCGACGCCGAGGCCCGCCGGTGCGAAGCCGGCCGTGTCCACGCACGGCTCGAGCATCCTCGTGGGATCGGTCGCGGTCGCGTGGACGACGCAGATGCGACCGCCCGCCGGTCCGGTCGTCCGGGCGATCGCGATCGGGGCGTTCGTGGCTCCCGCGGCGAGAATCGGCTTCGACCCGAAGCCCGCCGCGCCGACCGGCGTGAAGTTGGGCGTCCGGTACGCGGTGACCGTCTGGTCGTTGGCGGTGACGATCCTGTTGCCGCTCGCCACCATCGCCCGCGGGTGGGAGGGATCCGGGATCGCGTTGACCTGACGGAGCGTGGCCGGATCGAGCTGCGCGATCGCCCCCTTCGGGTTCGTGGCGTACAGCGAGCCGCCGGCGCTCGCCAGCCAGGGCCGAGCCGTCGTCGGGACGACCGCACCGGCGCCGGTACCCGCCGGGGGAGGCGGCGGCGGCGTCGAGCTGCTCGAGCCTCCCCGCGTGGCGAGGACGGCGACGGCGGCGGCCACGGCCGCGAGCACGACGACGCCGACGACGATCAGCGTTCGGCGCGACAACGGGAGTCGACGAGCGGCTTTGCCCGCGACCGTCGGCTCCGCCTGCTCGCCCTCGACCAGAGGGGAGGCCTCGGTCGGTAGAGCCGTCTCGGGGGCCGCCACCGTCTCAGGCGCAGGCAGCACGACGGCCTCGACCGTCTCTGTGGCCTCAGCCTCCCGCGATGGACCGGTGGGCGCAGCGACCGTCTCGGTCTGCGGTGCCGTCATGGCTTCGTGGGCGGCGGTCACGAGCTCGCCCGCCGTCTGGTAGCGATCGTCCGGCCGCTTGGCCATCGCCTTGCCGATAACCGCGTCGATAGCCGGCGGCAGGTTCCCGCGAACCGAGGAGATCGTCGGCGGAGGATCGAGCAAATGCGCGGTGATCACGGCGACATCGGAGTCCTTGTCATACGGGGGCCGCCCCGCCAGACAGTGGAAGAGCACTCCCCCGAGCGCGTAGATGTCCGAGCGGGCATCGATGGTCTTGCCCTCGATCTGCTCGGGCGAGCAGTAGTCGACGGTCCCGACGAAGAACCCGGTGCGCGTGAGCCCCGGAGCCGCCAGCCGCTTCGCCACCCCGAAGTCGGTCAGGTACACGTGGTTCCCGCCACCCGCGATGAGGATGTTCGCGGGCTTGACGTCGCGGTGGACGAGGCCAGACGCATGTGCAGCGTCGAGTGCCGAGCCTGCCTGGCCGATCACGGAGACGGCCAGCGCCGGGTCGAGCGCGCCGTCGCGACGGAGCATCGATCCCAGGTCCTCGCCCTCGATGAACCGCATCGCGATGTAGAGGACGCCGTCCTCCTCGTCCGAGTCGTAGACGGGCACGATGTTCGGGTGCTCGAGCGACGCCGCGAGCTGCGACTCGCGGATGAACCGCTCCCTGAAGCTCTCGTCTGCGGCCAGCTCCGGCAGGAGCACCTTGATCGCAACCCTGCGCTCGAGCCGGAGATGCGTCGCCAGATACACCGCGCCCATGCCGCCGTGGCCGAGCACGGAATCGATGCGGTATCCACGGAAGACACTTCCGATTTCGAGCCCGGATGCGACCCCCGCCATCGCGCCTAGTCTGCCAGCAGCGTCCCCGCAGCGCGAATCTCGAGCCTGTCCTGCATGTCTCCCCGGACGCTCGTAGGAGCCGGCTCCAGCGCGTCCATCTCGTCGCCGAGCCAGGCGAAGACGTCGTGCCGGGCGACCCGCTCGGCCATGCGCTCGATGCGCGTCCGGCGGTCGTCCTCGTCGAGGATCAACGCCTCGGCCAGGACACCGGCCAGGCCCTCGACGTCGAACGGGTTGCAGGGCAGCGCCTCGAGCAGTTCCTCGGAAGCGCCTGCGAACTCGCTGAGGACGAGCACACCCGCCTCCTGCCCCGCACCCTGGCAGACGACGAACTCCTTCGCGACGAGATTCATCCCGTCGCGCAACGACGTCACCAGGCAGACATCCGCCAGGCGATAGTAGGCGAGCAGCCGGGTCGGCGAAACGCCGCGATAGAGGTAGTGGACGGGGACGTCCTCGCCGGACCGCGTGAAGCGTCCGTTGATCCGGCCCACCATCTCCTCGACCTCGGAGCGCAACTCTCGGTACTCGCGGATGTCACCGCGACTCGGCACGGCGATCTGGACGAAGGCGATCCTGCTGCGCAGGTCGCGTCGCTCCTGGAGCAGTAGCTCGATCGCGCGCAGCCGCTCGACGATTCCCTTCGTGTAGTCGAGGCGATCGACGCCGATGAGGACGCGCCTCCCGGCGAACTGTGCCCGCAGTCGTTCGACCGCGCGCTCGACCGCCTCCGACTGGGCCTGGGCACGAATCCCGTGCGCGTCGATCGAGATCGGATGCGTCGCCGTCAGGACCGATCGTCCGTCGCCGAGACGCAGCACCGCGCCCTCCGCCGTGGCGTCCGGCCGCAGCCGCAGGCACGCTCGGAGGAAGTTCTCCCGATACTCCTCGGTCTGGAACGACACGACATCTGCCCCGAGAAGACCCTCGAGCAAGGTCTCGCGCCACGGCAGGCGTGCAAAGAGTTCCTGGGCCGGGAACGGAATGTGCAGGAAGAAACCGATCGGCTGGGTCGCCCCTAGCGTCCGGAGCATCAGCGGGACGCAGGCGAGTTGGTAATCGTGGACCCAGAAGACCGCGTCCGGGGACGCCGTCTCGATCGCCCGCTCCGCGAAGCGCAGGTTCACGGCGCGGTACTGGTGCCACCAGCGTCCGTTGATCGTCACCCGGTCTGGCAGGCAATGAAAGAGCGGCCACAGGGTGCTGTTCGAGAAGCCGTGGTAGTGGCCCTCGACGTCCTTCCGCGTCAACGGCACCTGCACGAGCTCCGCGCCGAGGCCCGGCACCTTTCGCGGAGGACCGGAGGGATGCCCCGCCCAGCCGATCCACACGCCGCGTCTCGACTCGAACGCGGGCTTGAGAGCGGCCACGAGACCGCCTGGGGCGGTGCGCCAGCCCGCCGGTGTCTTCACGACCGGCAGACGATTGGCGAGCAGGACAAGCTGAGACTGGACGTCGAGAGCTCCGACGGACAGGCGGTCGAATGTCCGGATGCGACTACCGGTCCGTGGTTCCGTCAGCGTCAAATCCGGCTCGACTTCATGTGACCTCTCTCACGAACGGAGCCAGAACCTACCATGATCGAGGCGGATTCGGCGGAATCCGACATGGGCATCTGGAGGGCGCAGTCCTCGATCTCGAACCCGAGATCGTCGAGCATCGCCCGGTCGCCCGGGCGCCCTGACCCTCCGTGGTCAGTTCCGGCGCGCGCCGCCCAGTCGGCCGTCAGCAGCTCAGTCAGACGACACCTCCCGGATCGCACCGCTCCCCACGTCGTAGACGAAGCCGGTCACCCCGTACGAGTCCGGCAGGAACGGGCACTCCCGAACTCGCTGCATGCTCGTGCGCACGGCTCGCTCCAGATCGTCGAAGGGCAGGAAGTCGATGTCGCCTGCGTCGTGGCCGGTCTGCTCCTGGAGCGTCCGGCGGAAATCGTGGTTCGAGAACGCGAGCATGCCGCAGCCCTCGTGCGCGACGACGACGACCTCCTGCGTACCGAGATGCCAGTGGGAGATGATGAGCGAGCGCAGCGCATCGTCGGTGACGAGTCCGCCGGCGTTGCGGATGACGTTCGCGTCGCCGGGCTCGAGCCCGAGGAACCTCGCCGGGTCGAGGCGCGCGTCCATGCAGGTGACGACGGCGAAGCGGCGGACGGGGGGAGCCGCCAGGCCCCCGTTCGCGAAGGTCGACGCGTACGCCTGGTTTGCGGCTCGAACTTGCGGGACGACGCTCATCGGGCCGCGATCGACTTGCCCGCCGATCCGAGCTCCTCGCACGCCTGGACGACGCGCGCCGCCATCGACGCCTCGCCCTTCCGCCCCCAGGCCCGCGGGTCGTAGGCCTTCTTGTCCCCGACGCCGCCGTCGACCTTGAGGACGCCGGAGTACGACTCGAGCATGTGGCCGGCGATCGGCCGCGTGAAGGCGTACTGCATGTCGGTGTCGACGTTCATCTTCACGACGCCGTAGGAGACCGCCTCGGCGATCATCTCCGGCTCGGAGCCCGAGCCTCCGTGGAAGACGAAGTCGAAGGAAACGCCCTCTCCGTATCGCCCGGCGAGCGCCTGCTGACCCTCGAGCAGCACCTCCGGCCGGAGCTTGACGCTCCCCGGCGCGTAGACGCCGTGGACGTTCCCGAAGGTCGCGGCGAGCAGATAGCGGCCGCGCTCGCCGGTGCCCAGCACCTCGGCGACGCGGAGCAGGTCCTCGGGCGTCGTGTAGAGCTTCTCGCTCGGGGCGTCCTCCCCGGAGACGCCGTCTTCCTCGCCGCCGACGACACCGCACTCGACCTCGAGGATGATGTCAGCCTCCACGCACTCGTCGAGCAGTGCCGAGGCGATCTCGAGGTTCTCGTCGAGCGGCAACGTGGAGCCGTCGAACATGTGCGAGTTGAAGAGCGGGCTCTCGCCGCGACGTCGGCGCTCGAGCGAGATCGCGAGCAGCGGCCTCAGATATCCGTCGAGCTTGTCGGCGGTGCAGTGATCCGTGTGCAGCCCGACCAGCACCGGGCATCGCCCGCCGACGACCTTGGCGAACGTGGCCAGCGCCTGGGCGCCGAGCGACATGTCCCTGGCGAGGCCGGAGGCGAACTCGCCGCCCCCCGTGGACACCTGGACGATTCCGTCCGAGCCGGCCTCGGCGAACCCCTGGAGAGCAGCGTTGAGCGTCTCGGACGAGCTGACGTTCACGGCCGGGAACGCGAACCGTCCGGCTTTCGCGGCATCGATCATCTCCACGTACTGGGCGTGGGTCGCGATCGGCATCAGGCCTTCCTTCCTTCGTGTCCTGCCGGTCTGCTCGCTAGCTCGAGGACCACTTCCATTCCTGGATCTCCGGCATGTCGTCGCCGTACCGGCGGACGTAGTGGTGGTGATCGACGAGCTTGTCGCGCAGCTCCTGCTTGACGTACGCGGCGGATGCGCCGAGGCCGGGCACCCGGTCGATGACGTCCTCGGCGAGGTGGAAGCGGTCCAGATCGTTCCGCACGACCATGTCGAAGGGTGTCGTGGTCGTGCCCTCCTCCTTGTATCCGCGAGCGTGAAGATTCACGTGCCCCGCACGGCGGTACATGAGGCGGTGGATGAGCCACGGATAACCGTGAAAGGCGAACACGATCGGCTTGTCTGTCGTGAACAGCGTGTCGAACTCCTTGTCCGACAGACCGTGCGGGTGCTCGCTCTCCGGCTGCACCCGCATCAGGTCGACGACGTTGATGACGCGAACCTTCAGCTCGGGGAAGTAGTGGCGGAGCAGGTCGACGGCGGCGAGCGTCTCCAGCGTCGGGCGATCTCCGCAGCACGCCATGACCGCGTCCGGCTCGGAGCCGCGGTCGTTCGACGCCCACTCCCAGATGCCGATCCCCGCCGTGCAGTGTTTGATCGCGCTGTCCATGTCCAGGAACTGCAGCGACGGCTGCTTGCCCGCGACGATCACGTTCACGTAGTGGCGGCTTCGCAGGCAGTGGTCGGCGACGGAGAGCAGGCAGTTGGCGTCCGGCGGGAAGTAGACGCGGATCACCTCCGCTTTCTTGTTGACCACGTGGTCGATGAAGCCGGGATCCTGGTGCGAGAAGCCGTTGTGGTCCTGCCGCCAGACGTGTGAGCTCAGCAGGTAGTTGAGCGAGGCGATCGGGCGCCGCCACGGGATGTGCGGCGTCACCTTCAGCCATTTCGCGTGCTGGTTGAACATCGAGTCGACGACGTGGACAAACGCCTCGTACGTCGTGAACAGGCCGTGGCGCCCGGTCATCAGATACCCCTCGAGCCAGCCCTGGCAGGTGTGCTCGCTCAGGATCTCCATCACCCGCCCGTCCGGTGAGAGGTGGTCGTCCTCCGGAACCGTGTCCGCCACCCAGCATCGGTCGGTCACCTCCAGCAGCGCACCGAGGCGATTCGAGGCGAGCTCGTCCGGCGCGAACACGCGGAAGTTCGCGCTCTCGAGATTCATCGTCATCGTGTCGCGGAGGAAGTCGCCCAGCACACGAGTCGCCTCGGCGATGGTCGCGCCCGGCTCCTTGACGTCGATCGCGTAGTCCCGGAAATCGGGCAGGCGGAGATCCTTGAGGAGCAGGCCGCCGTTGGCGTGCGGGTTGGCCGACATGCGCCGCTCTCCCTTCGGCGCGAGCTCCCGGAGCTCCGGCAACAGCTTCCCGTTCTCGTCGAAGAGCTCGTCAGGGCGGTATCCGCTCATCCACTGATGGAGAAGCGCGACGTGCTCCGGTTGGGACGCCATCTCCGCCATCGGCACCTGGTGCGAGCGCCAGGAACCCTCGGTCTTCTTGCCGTCGACCTCCTTCGGCCCGGTCCAGCCCTTCGGCGTCCTGAGGACGATCATGGGCCACTCCGGCCGCCGGGTGTTCCCGTTCTCCCGCGCCTCGCGCTGGATCTCCTTGATCTCGGCGACGACGGTGTCGAGGGTGGACGCCATCAGGCGATGCATGGTGTGAGGGTCGTCGCCCTCGACGAAGTGAGGCCGGTACCCGTACCCGACGAAGAGACTCTCGAGCTCCTTGCGATCGATGCGCGCGAAGAGGGTCGGGTTGGCGATCTTGTAGCCGTTGAGGTGGAGGATCGGCAGCACTGCGCCGTCCCGCGCCGGATTGAGGAACTTGTTCGAGTGCCACGACGCCGCCAGTGGACCCGTCTCGGCCTCGCCGTCGCCGACGATGCAGGTGACGAGCAGGTCGGGGTTGTCGAAGGCGGCGCCGAACGCGTGCGAGACGGCATACCCGAGCTCGCCGCCCTCGTGGATCGACCCGGGCACCTCCGGTGCGACGTGGCTCGGGATCCCTCCCGGGAACGAGAACTGCTTGAACAGCCGCCTCATCCCCTCGGCGTCGTCGGAGATCTCCGAGTAGAGCTCGCTGTACGTGCCCTCGAGATACGCGTTCGCGACCATGCCCGGCCCGCCGTGCCCCGGCCCGCACACGTAGATGGCGTCGAGGTCGTGATTCCGAATGATCCGGTTCATGTGGACGTAGATGAAGTTGAGACCGGGAGTCGTGCCCCAGTGGCCGAGCAGCCTGGGCTTGATGTGCTCGAGTGTCAGCGGCTCGCGGAGAAGCGGGTTGTCCAGGAGGTAGATCTGGCCGACGGATAGATAGTTCGCCGCACGCCAGTACCTGTCCAACCGTTGGAGCTCGTCGTCGGGAAGCGCGCGATCCTCTAGGTCAGGTGCGGCAGTTGCCATCAGCTTCTCCGTTCTCTCGATCTTCGTCGTCCACGCCGTGGATGGGAGCGGGCTGCATCTCCCTCACACCGAAGCATTATCAAGGACGAACCCGGTCTTCCACGTCTGCGAACGCCCGGCCGGTGGTAGACCGTCAGGCCGGAGCCGCGCGCCGCGTCTGCGATGAACGCCGGGTCACGAGTCCCGGGCCGCGACACGAAGCATCGTCGCAAAAGCGGTCGCGGAGGTCGGGCGTCGCGCGGGATCCTTCTCGAGCGCCCGGAGTGCCGCCCATCCGAGGGTCTTCGGGAGCTCCGGTCTCAGCTCGGATGGATCCGGTGGCGGCTCCTCGAGATGGGCGATGCCGACCTCGTAGATGGGCTTCCCCGCGAACGGCGGGCTCCCGATCAGGCACTCGAAGACGACGCAGCCGAGCGCGTAGAGGTCCGTCTCCTTGGTCGCCTGCTCGCCCCTGATCAGCTCCGGCGCGAGGTAGTCGAGGGTCCCCATCACCTGCCCGGCCTTGGTCAGGACCGTGTACGCACGCCCCTTGGCGAGCCCGAAGTCCGTGAGCAGCGCCGTCCTGTTCTCGTCGAGCAGGACGTTTGCCGACTTCACGTCCCGGTGGACGATGCCGAACTCGTGGAGGGCGTCGAGTCCCGAGCCGACCCCGGCAGCGACGTCGAGCGCGAAGTCGACTTCGAGCGGGCCCTCCTTGACTCGATCGGCGAGCGACCGGCCCCGGATATACGCGACTGCCAGATACTGGCGGCCTTCGACCTCGCCGGCTTCCAGGATTGGAACGAGGTGCCTGTGCTCGACCTCCTGTGCAGCACGGCCCTCGTGAACGAATCGGCGCCTGAACGTCTCGTCCTCGACGAAGACGCGCTTCAGGACCTTGAGCGCGACCTCTTCCCCGTCGGTGTCGCGCACGGCCCGGAAGACGATCCCCATCCCTCCCTCGCCGAGAATCTCCTCCAGGCGGTACGGGCCAAGCCGCCCGCCGACCTGGAGCTCGCTGCCGCCCGAGCTTCGAGCCGACTCCATCGAGCCCACAGGATACGGTCCAGCCGTCAGCGCGCAGCCGTCAGGCGGAGACGACACCCCCGGCCCGCGACCACGAGAAGCGCGTGACGCCCGCCTCCTCGGAGCTGAGCGCGCCGGGGCGTGTCCCGCGCCGCACGAACAGGATCGGCGCGGAAGCCTTGCCGGCGATGAGAGATCGGACCTCGCCGAGCCCTTCGGTTCGCCACCGCTCGGAGAGCCCGATCACGAGCAGCCCGGCGTCGGCCGTGGCGCGGACGACACCGGTCGCCGAATCGACGACGACCGGCTCGACCTGGATCTCGGCGAGCTGCTGCACGACGAGTGCCACCTGCGCGAGCCGGCGGCTCGCCTCGTCATCGAGGCCGGCTCCGGTTGCGACAAGGCGCAGCGGAGCCTTGCGAAGGCTCGCGATCCAGGCGGCGAGCTCGACGGCCGCCCAGTCGTGGCTGGCACCGCCGAACGGGACGTAGACCGGTCGCTCCGGCCCGATCTCGGGAACTCCCTCCCGTTCGACGAGCACCGCGACGTCGCAGGGAGCCTTCTGCAGGACCTCTCCCACCTGTCCGCCCGGAACGCCGTCTCCGAGCAGCCGCTGGCGGCCGTCCAGCAGGACGAGGTCCACCTCTTCCTCTGAAGCCATGCGTACGTAGTCACGACCCGGCTGCACCGAGTTGAACGCAACGGCCCGCGTCGCCACACCCTGCGCGATCAGCTCGCTGCGCCTTCCGTTGAGGCGTTCGCTCACCTCGTGCGTGTCTCGCTGGTCGTACAGCACGCCTGTCACGTAACGGTTGGGGACGACGACCTCGGCCAGGATCAACTCGCGCGGCGGCGTCGACTTGGCGAGCGGCAAGGCGAGCGCGAGCAGGGCATCGAGATTGCTTCTGTCCTGCGGGGCGACGAGGATCGAGCGAAGCGGTGCCGGTGCGGCGAGCTCGGCCTCGCTCGCGCGCGGAGCCCGGCGTAGCTCCTCTTCGGGCGGCTCGGAGAGCTCGCGCCGCGGGTCGATCAACCGGAGCGCCGGACCTGTCATGAACGTGGTCACCAGCGCCATCACGACGAGCATCGTGAACAGCGCCGGCGAGATCATCCCGAGGCTGAGGCCGATGTTGAGCACGATCAACTCCGTCAGTCCCCGGGTGTTCATCAGCACGCCGATCGCCGTCGAGTCGCGAAGGCTGAAACCGCTGTACCTGGAAGCAGCCATCGCCCCGACCCACTTGCCGACGATCGCGACGGCGATGAGGAGCAGCGTGATCAGCCAGAGGATCGGCCGGTTGAGCGAGCCGACATCGGTCTTCAGGCCGGTGACGACGAAGAAGAGTGGCAGCAGAACGGCGACGACGAAGTCCTCGAACCTGCCTCGCACGTCCTCGGTGAGGCCGGCGTTGCGGGGCATGATCAGCCCCACGAGGAACGCGCCGAAGATCGCGGCAATACCGATCGACTGCGAGACGTAGGCGGACAGCAGGACGGCTACGAAGATGATGCCGAGCCAGAGCGTCGGCACCCGCCCGACCTCGTCGTACGCACGCGAGACCCGGCCGAGCAAGGGACGGCCGATCAGGATCATCGCCGCGGTGAACGCGGCAGCCAGGAGGATGACCCAGAGCGCGTGCAGGCCCGAGGCCGAGGTCGCGGCGGCAGTGGCGAGCGCCAGCAGGCCCCAGGCCGTGACGTCGTCGATCGCCGCACCGGCCATCGTCAACGCCCCGACCGGGCGCTTCAACATCCGGTGCTCGGTGAGGATGCGCGCAAGCACCGGGAACGCCGTGATCGACATCGCGACGGCCATGAACAGGGCGAACGGCACGTAGCGCACGTCCGGCGCGAGGACGCGGTAGAGCGGCAGGGCGACCAGGAAGCCGAGCGCCATCGGGAAGGCGACGCTCGTGTTCGAGATGAACGCCGCCTGCCTGTACCGCTCACGCAGGGTCCGGGGATCGAGCTCCATCCCGACCAGGAACAGGTAGAACGCGAGCCCGATCGATGCCGCTGCGCTCAACAGCGGCACGATGTCCGGCGGGAAGAGGTAGTCCTTCGCCTCGGGCCACACGGCGCCGAGCAGGGTCGGGCCGAGCAGGATGCCGGCGAGGACCTCGCCCATGACCCGCGGTTGACTCAACCGCGCGGTCAACGTGCCCACCAGCCGGGCCGCGAGGATCACGGCCGCGATGGCGAGCATGAGCCGGCCGAAGGTCTCTTCACTCGTTCGCTTGGGCGGCGGCTTCGCCGACGTCCCGGGGGCCGGCAGCGGCGCGCCGAACTTCGCGGTCACGTGCTCCGCGCCGATCGTGCCCACGAGCTTCGCCGACGTGCCCTTTCCGTCGACCCTGAGATCGGCCGCCTTCGACCCACCCGTCACGCAGGTCACGTCGCCCTTCAGCTGCGAGTCACTGAGCCGGAACTTCGCTTCGGGGCCGCTTCCAAAATCGACGAACTGGCCGGACTGGCTGACCTTGAAGTTCGTCCCCAGACAGGCGGACGCCGACGTGTAGAAGCCCGCGAACGCAGGCGCAGGATGCTCGTCGCGACCGGCGAGGATCGAGACGACTGCCGCGACGGCGACCAGCACCCCGACGACCGCGTACCCGAGCACGAGCCGCCTGCCACCGAAGGGAGCGGATCGCCCGGAGGCTGCCACCGGTTCGCTGTTCGACACTTCCCCTCCCTGGCGACCTGTCGGAGCGAGAAACGCGGCGAGTCTAATGCACCGTCGGGCGCTTGTCGACAGCCGGAAAACCGCGCGCTCGAACGCGGCGATGCCGGTTCGTGTTGCGCAGAGGATGGATCGCTGCGAACCTTTCGAGCGCGGATGGAGTCCTCAGGCACCCGAATCGGCACCGAGATCGCCGGCTTCCGGATCGAGTCCGTGCTCGGCCGCGGCGGGATGAGCGTGGTCTATCTCGCCGAGCAGACGCGGCTCGGGCGCAAGGTGGCGCTGAAGATCCTGGCGTCAGGACTGCTCGAGCGCGACGAGCACTTCCGGAACCGCTTCCTCCAGGAATCGCACATGGCGGCTGCGCTCGATCACCCCAACATCATCCCGATCTACGACGCGGGCGAGGACGGGGACTGCCTCTACATCGCGATGCGCTACGTGGAGGGCCGAGATCTCGCGCAGGTCATGAGCGAGGAAGGATCGTTGGGCCTCGGACGTACGCTCTTCATCCTGGATCAGGTGGCCGGCGCCCTCGACGCCGCGCACGAGCACGGACTCGTCCACCGTGACGTCAAACCGGCCAACGTCCTCCTCGTCGGGAACACCGACCGCGTCTATCTGACGGACTTCGGCGTTGCGAAGCCAACCACCTCGGCGGGACTGACGAGGACCGGGTTCTTTATCGGCACGCCCGACTACTCGTCGCCCGAGCAGATCGAGGGCAAGGACGTGGACGCGCGCACGGACGTCTACGCGCTCGGCGGCATGCTCTACTCCTGCCTGACCGGCCTCGCCCCGTATGCGCGCGACACCGAGGTCGCCGTCCTCCAGGCTCACCTGCTGGAGCCGCCGCCCAAGCTCAAGGACCAGCGGCCCGACCTCCCGAGAGGCCTCGACCGAGTGATCGCCACGGCGATGGCGAAGTCCAAGGACGACCGGTACGAGAGCTGCGGCGACTTGCTGTCGGCTGCCGAAGCGGCCGCGCACGATCGCTCGACGAAGCCCGTCGTCGAGGGCACGGTGCTCGCCTCGCAACAACCCGAGGCAGACGAGTCCGCCGATCCGGCGGACACGGTCCTCGCATCGGAGACCGCCGCGTCGGCCGGAGAGACGGCCGCGGTCTCTGCGGCGGCGGTGGCCGCGGCGCCCGGCCCAACACCAACGGTGACGTCACCTCCCGGGGAACCGCCGTCCGACGCCTCTCCCGGCCAACCATCGGCAGAACCTCCCGCCGAGCCGCCCCCGCAGAGTGCCGTCGCCGGGGCGCCGGGTGGAGGCCCGCACCCGCCCCGAAAGCACGGTCGGCTGCTCGTCGGCGCGCTCGTAGTCGCGATCGTCGCGCTCGTCGCCGCGCTGGCAGCTGTCCTCGCCACGCGCGGCGGTGGCAGCAGCTCGGCCTCCGGGAACGACAAGGGCACGACCTTCAACGTCCCCCTCTCGAGCTCGGCCGAGGTACCGACCTCGATCTCGGCGACGAGCTCGGGCACGGCGAGTGATGACGATCACCGGGAAGAAGGTTTGCTGGGCCTTCACACTGCGCGGCGTCGATCACCCGAACGCCGCGCATATCCACAACGGCGGGCCGACCGTCTCCGGACCGGTCGTCGTGCCGCTAGGCGCAGCGTTCGCGCAGAGCGGCTGCACGACGGCGTCCTCGAACGTCACCGACGCGATTCTCGCCTCACCTGCGACGTACTACGTGAACGTGCACTCGCAGAAGTACCCCGACGGTGCAGTTCGCGGACAGCTCGTGGGAGGAGGGTCGAAGGTGGGCCCGACAGGATCGACGTCGCAGCACGTCGTGGGAATCGCCGGCATCGTCCCGAACGGGATCTTCAAGAGCTGCACGATCCAGCCGACGCCGGAGGCGGGAGCCGTTCAGACCGCGGAATGCGTCCCGCCGAGCAATTCGCAGAGCTTCTATCCGGATCATCTCCAGCTCTCGACCTACACGACGACCCCCGCGCTGCTCAAGGCCTACAACGCCCAACGGGCGGATGCCGGAGCCGGCATGAACTTCGGCAGGTGCGACCGGACGTCCTGGGGCGGAGAGGGGCCCTGGGTCCACCCCGGTTCTCCGCCCAAGCCCGGCGGGCGACGCTTCTGCTACTTCGACGGCAACAACGCCGTGATGGTCTGGGCGCACGAGAAGCTCGGCCAGGCAAGCCACGTCGACTTCCTCGGGATCGCGCGCGAAGGCGGCAGTGACCACTCGCGCCTCTACAGCTGGTGGAACTTCTGGATCCACCTGATGGGCAAGTGCCTCCAGGAAGGATGCACGGCGAGCGCCAAGTAGGCGCAGCGCGCTTAGAGGCTAGCTCCCGCGCTCGCTGAGCCGAGCTGCGATCCGAGCCTCGGCCTCGGCGTCACCGAGCTCGTTCGCCACGCGGCCGGCTCGGCGCCAGAGCTCCGACGCCTGGAAGTCGGCGTTCAATCTGACGGCGTCGTCCGCGGCGCGCTCGAGGTACTCCAACGCTTTCGCGAGGTCGTCGCTGCGACCGTAAAAGTGGGCGAGCAGCTCGAGATGCTCGTCGATCGAGTCCTCGTACAGCTCCTCGAGCGCCGCCGCAAGGCGCCGGTACTGCTCTCGTCGGCTCGCCCGGGTCAGGGTCGAGAGCGCGGCTTCACGCAGCAGACCGTGCGTGAACGTGTACTCGAGCTCGGGGTATCGCCGCCGCTCCCGGATCACTCCTGCACGGACGAGCACGTTGACGTCGCCCTCGAGCGAGTCGCCCGGGCAGACGCGCTTCAGGACCGAGTAGAGGAAGCTACGGCCGATGATCGCCGCCGCCTGCGCGACCTGACGAGCCGAGCCGGGCAGGTTGTCGATCCGCGCGAGGAGCAGGCTCTCGAGGGCGGCGGGCACGACCCGTGTCGCGCTCGGGCTCAGCGTCCACTGCCGTTGCTGCTCGAGCCCACCCTGCTCCAGCACCGTCTGCAGGAGCTGTTCCAGGTAGAGCGGGTTCCCCTCCGCGCGGCGGACGATCTCGTCCCGTGAAGGGTCGCCGAGCCCGCTCGGGGCGAGCACCGACAGGAGCTGGACCGCTTCATCGTTCGAGAGCGGAGCAAGCAGGAGCTCGACCGACCGGTGCGGGTGCTCGGCGAGCACGCTGACACGAAAGCGCCAGCCGTCGGACTGGGGCGCGATCCGGAAGCTCGCAGCGAGGAGCAGCGGAGCGCGCTCGACGACCTGCAGCAGATCGTGTGCCAGGCTCGCATGTCCACGGGTCGGCCCACTGGAAGTCCTCGAACACGAGCGCGACGGGCATCGTCGTTGCGAGCGCCTCGATCCACTCGCAGCAGGCCCGGCGCACATCTTCGGCGTGGCTCTCGGCGAGCGTGCCCCGCTCGTCGCCGGGGCCCGACAGCAGCGATTCCAGATGCGGCAGGATGCGGTCGACCCGGTCGCCGAGGAGCGGCTCCAGCTTGATCCGGAGCCGGGTACGGACCGCGAGCGTTGCCGCGCCCTCCTCCAGCCCGAGCCAGTCGCGCAACGCCTCGACCACGGGCAGAAGGCGGAACTCCGCTCCGTAGGAGACGCAGTTTCCCTCCAGCCAGACGACGGCATCCCCGGCGAGACCGCGAAGCTCGCCCAGCATGCGCGTCTTGCCGAGACCGGCGTCGCCGAGCACGAGGAGCACCTGCCCGCGACCCGAGAGCAGGTCGTCGCGGGCGACGGCGAGCCGCTCGAGCTCGTCGTCGCGGCCGACGAGCGGCGTTGGTGCGGCGGCCTCGAGACTCTGCATCGGACGGCTGAGACGCCAGACGGAGACGGGTTCCTCGCGTCCCTTGACCGAGACGTCGGCGAGCGGCTCGAACACGAACCGGTCGGCGAGACGCCGTACGGTGGACGCACCGGCCACGATCGAGCCGGGCTCCGCGACGCCCTGGAGACGAGCGGCGACATTCGCCGTGTCCCCGAGCGCGACGGACTGGCGCTTCGCGCCGCCGACGAAGCCCACAGCCACCGGCCCGCTGTTCAGACCCACCCGGACGTTGAAGTCCGAGATCCCCCAGGCCGCCTCGATGTCGCGTGCGTATTCACCCACGACCTGCACGATCTGCAGTGCCGCCCGGGCGGCCCGCTCGGGATCGTCCTCGTGGGCGACCGGGACACCGAAGAAGGCCGCGATCCCGTCGCCCATGAAGGCGTCCACCACGCCGCCGAACTGCTCGACTGCTCGTGACATTCGGCTGACGCACTCGCCGATCAGGGCCTTGACCTCCTCGGGAGCCAGCCGCTCGCCGATCGAGGTCGAGCCCACGACGTCGGCGAACAGCGCAGTCACGGGCCGTAGCTCGTCCGCTTCCTCGAGCAGGTCGGACTTGGCGGGGGCAGCCGGCTCCAGACCTGCCGATGCGACCCGGGTGAGTGCAGCAGACCGATCGTTCTCCTCGACCGGCTCGGTCCCGGTCGGCACGGCCTCGACTTCGATGACGGTACTGCCGAGCTCCACCGTGTCTCCCGCCGCGAGCGGCCTGGTCGCGGCGATCCGTTCCCCGTTGACCAGCGTGCCGTTCCGCGAGCCGAGGTCCTCGACCTCGAGCGCGTCGCCCACGAGCCTGAAGACGGCGTGACGGCGCGAGATGGCCGGATCGTCGACCGACAGGTCGTTGGCTGCACGACCGATGGTCAGCTCGGAGCCGGGCTCGACTCGACGGCCGGCGAGCGGGCCGCTCTTGATCACAAGCACGAACACGTCGAGAACCCCCGCTTTCGCGTCTGCAGCACGCCAATCTTACTGACGCCCGGTGGGCCGATCCGCACGTCGCTAGAGCTCGCTCTCGGCTCGCTTCCGTGCGAGCTCGCGCCACGAGATCGGAAGGGCGACGCCGAGCTCGATCGCCCGCTCCCGCATGTCCGCCGGAAGGTCGTAGTGGAGCGTTCGGCCGCGGTCGTGCGCCCACTCACGCCGGAGGCCGAGCGTTTCGGCGGCCCGGTGCAGGTCCTCCGCGTCGTCGGCGACCATGTGAGACCACTGTCGGCCGCGCCAGCGGATGTTCGCGTCGTCGACATACACCGCCATCCCGGCCGTCATCCTGCCAGGAAACACGGCCCGAACCCCGGGCGTCAGCTTGACAAGCGAACGGGCGACCCTCATAAAGCACGGGATGGAAGGCGAGGGTCGCGTCGCGCTCGTGACGGGGGGCTCCCGGGGAATCGGCCGGGCTGTTTGTACTGCGCTCGCCGCGGACGGTGTCGCGGTGGCGGTCAACTACCGCTCGGGCGCGGAGCAAGCGGCCGAGGTCGTCTCGGAGATCGAGACCGCCGGAGGACGCGCGATCGCGGTCGGCGGCGACGTCTCGGAATACGAGCAGGCGCAGGCCATGGTCCAGGAGACAATCGACCAACTCGGCGGCCTCCACGTCCTCGTCAACAACGCGGGCATCGCTCGCGACTCGCTGATCTTCAACATGGAGCCCGGCGACTGGCTGGACGTGATGCGGGTCAACTTCGGGGGCGTCTTCAACTGCACCAAGGCGGCGATGGGACACTTCATGAGCCAGCGCGACGGAGCGATCGTGAACGTCTCGTCGGTCATGGGGGAGCGCGGCTGGACCGGAGAGTCGAACTACGCCGCCTCCAAGGGCGCAATCAACGCGTTCACGCGCTGCTCCGCGCTCGAGCTGGCCCGGTTCGGGATTCGCGTCAACGCGGTGCTCCCCGGGTTCGCACCGACGGAGATGGTGTCCGGGATCGTGGAGAAGGACGGCGGCAAGCCTATCCTTCGGCAGATCCCGCTCAGGGACTTCCCGACGCTCGAGCAGGTCGCGTCGACGATCGTCTTTTTGGCCGGCCCTGGATCGAGCTATATGACAGGATCCCTTCTGGTCGTGGACGGCGGAGCGAGTACGACGGTCGGAGTCGGCGCCCCGCTGGCGTAGTCAACCCAGAGACAACAGCGGAGGTGCGAGATGGCAATGACCGAATCCGAGCTTCACGAGGCCGTGCAGGTGGCGGTCGTGGGGGCACTCGGGGTGAGCGAGGACGAGGCGAGCCCCGACGCGACGCTCATGGACGACCTGGGTGCCGAGTCGATCGACCTGCTGGACATCCTGTTTCGCATCGAGCGGAGCACGGGCGTGAAGATCCAGGCATCCGATCTCGGCGACTACATCCAGGGCGGGATCCCGGACGACCAGTTCAGCGACGCGAACGAGACGATCACGGACCAGGGACTCGAGCACCTGAAGGAGATCATGCCGCAGATCGACACGGCGGCCCTGGCCGGGAATCTCAACGCCAACGACGTCATCAAGCTCTTCACCGTCTCGAATCTCGGAGACATGGTCGCCCGTCGGGCCGGTGGTGCGGCCTAACCCCCGCATCCGGGTCGGCATCGACATCCTGGCGGTGGAACGAGTCTCGCGGCTCCTGCGGGAGAACGCCGGCATCGAGGACGAGGTCTTCACGGCCCGCGAGATCGAGTACTGCGCGCGGCGGGCCAGGCCGGACGAGCATCTCGCTGCGCGTTTCGCCGCGAAGGAGGCCGTCTTGAAGGCGATCGGGACCGGCGTCGCGCGGGGACTGCGCTGGACCGACGTCGAGATCCTCCGCGACGGTGCCGGCCGGCCCCGGGTCGAGCTGCACGGGAGGGCGGCGGCCCTCGCCGGGGCGCAGGGCATCAGCGAGATCGACGTGTCTCTGTCGCACTCGGGCGGCCTGGCCGTGGCGCAGGCCGCGGCCGTGTGCGAGGGCAGCGAAGGAGCTTCGTGCGGTTCCACCTGATCGACCGCATCGTCTCCTGTGAGCCCGGTCAGTCGGTCCACGGCCGCAAGCTCACGTCCCTCGCCGAGGAGTACTGGGAGGAGACCGAGGACGGCCCACGCATGCCTCCGCCGCTCGCGCTCGAGGCGCTGTGCCAGGCGGGCACGTGGCTGATCATGATCACGACCGAGCGGCGCAAGCGCGCCGCCCTCCTCTCGATCGCGTCCGTCGAGTTCCTCGGCCCGATCGTCCCGGGCGACGTGCTCGAGCTCGAGGGCACCGTCGACTCGATGAACGACGAGGTGGCGGTGATCTCGGGCCGCGTGACAGTGGACGACCGGGTCGTCCTGGAGGCGCGTGAGATCATGTGCGCTCTCATGGACGCAGATCGCCTCGCGGATCTCGACGACACCGAGCGGCTCCAGCTGATGCTGACGCGCGAGGAGGCCCCGTGAGGCGCGTGGTGATCACGGGAATCGGTGCGGTCACGCCTGTCGGGCGAGACGCCGAGTCGAGTTGGGAGTCCCTGAAGGCCGGACGATCCGGCGTCAGGCGCATCGACTACTACGACGTCAGCACGTTCCCCGTGCAGATCGCCGGCATCTGCGAGGACTTCGACCTCTCCCAGCTTCCGGATCAGGAAGCCGCTCGCTATCTCCACCGCGGCGAGCGCTTCGGCGTCGCGGCCGCCGTCGAGGCACTCCGCAACGCTGGGCTCGAGCCCGGAACGTACGCGCCCGAGCGCGTCGGAATCGCGATCGGCGGATCGGTCGACCGGCCGGAGCTCCAGGAGTTCTCCGACGCCTTCGCCGTGCGCGCGACGTCGGAAGGCCGAGAGCTGCACCGGTTTCCCCCGATCCAGACGCTGCTCAACAGCCAGAACACCGCCTGCGCGGAGATCGCCCGCGTCGCCGGAGCCGACGGCCCCGTGATCGGGATCTCGACCGCGTGCACGGCATCGGCGCACTCGATCGGAGAGGCGTTCCGGCTGATCCAGGACGACGAGGTCGACATGATGGTCGCCGGCGGCTTCGACGCGCTGACGACGTGGTGCGACCTGCTCGGGTTCTCGCTGCTCGGAGCGCTGACCACCCAGTACAACGACGACCCCGAGCACGCATCCCGGCCGTTCGACCGCGACCGTTCGGGGTTCGTCCTCGGCGAGGGCGGCGTCGTCGTCGTCCTCGAGGAGCAGGAAGCAGCCGAAGCGCGAGGAGCAAAGATCCTGGCAGAGCTCGTCGGCTACGGGTCGAGCCTGAACCGCTACCGCATGACCGATCCCCCACCCGACGGCGGCGGCGGCGTGATCGCGATGAACGCCGCGTTGCGCGAGGCCGGCCTGGGACCGGGCGACGTCGACTACGTGGTCGCTCACGCGACCTCGACGCCGGCGGGCGACGTGTCCGAGACGGTCGCGATCAAGCGCGTGTTCGGCGACGACTCCCGCCGGATCGTGGTCACGTCTCCGAAGAGCATGACCGGCCATACGACCTGCGCGGCGAGCGCCCTGAACCTGCTCGCGGGCGTCTACGCGATGCGTGACGGCGTCGTCTCGCCGACGATCAACGTCGACAACCAGGATCCCGAATGCGATCTCGACTGCGTCCCTAACGAAGCGCGAGAGCTCGACGTCGGCGTCGTGCTCGTGAACGGCTTCGCCTTCGGCGGAACGAACGGGGCGCTCGCCGTGAAGCGGCACGAGACATGAGCGGCAGCGCCTGGACGACGCTCGACCGCATCGTCCGCGTGACGGACGACGAGGGCGAGGCGATCCGCAACGTTCCGAACACGCTCGCTATCTTCGACAGTCACTTTCCGCGGTTTCCGGTGCTTCCGGGCGTCCTCATCCTCGGGAGCCTCGGCTCGCTCTGCGTCGAGCTCCTCCAGCGCCGCACCGGCCGGACCTGGCGCCTAGCGGGCGCGGAGCGCGTGGGCTTCCGGCACTTCGTTCAGCCCGGGGACCAGCTCGTCTTCACGGTCAAGCTCGCGGAGCTCTCAGACGAGGAAGCGACGCTTGCGGGCGAGGCCGCCGTCGAGGGCAAGGTGGTCACGCGCGCCCGCCTCCTCCGTGCCGTCCCGGTCGCGGCGGCAGAGGACGCGTGAGCGCCGTGCGTCGGGTCGCGATCACGGGGATCGGGCTGTGCACGCCGCTCGGGAACGACACCGAGTCGACCTGGTCCGCACTCGTCGAGGGACGGAGCGCCGTCGGCCCGATCCGCGGGTACGACGCCGCTTCGCTGCAGACGCGGATCGGTGCCGAGGTCGACGGGCTCGAGCCCCGCGACTACGTGGCGAACCGCCGCTCGCTCCGGACGATGACGCGGCACGACATCTATGCGATGGTGGCCGCGAAGGGAGCGATCGAGGACAGCGGCCTCGATCTCGGCGAGGACCCCGAGGCGCAAAACGCGCTGTTCACGGCAGGCGACAAGCAGGTCTCAGACCCGGACTACTTCGCGGAGTCGTCGGTCGCGGCGCGCGACGCGGACGGGAAGGCCGATATCAGACAGTTCGGCAAGCTGGCCTACAGCTCTGTCCATCCGCTCTTCTACCTGGAGGGGATCCAGGGCGCGTCGCTCTTCTACATCTCGGAGCAATGGGGCCTCCGGGGCCCGAACACGTACTTCTCGGGGACGGCGGAGGCGGGTCTGCTCGCCATCGCACGAGGCTACCGGGCGGTTCGCCGCGGGGAGGCCGAGGTGGCGCTCTGCGGAGCTTCCGACTCGCCGATCTTCTGGTGGCACATGGCGGCCTGGGACTCCTTCGGCGTGCTCACGACCCGGAACGAGCTCGGCCCCGCCGCGTGCGCTCCGTACGACGTGGGACGGGACGGGACGGTGATGGGCGAGGGAGGCGCGTTCCTGCTCCTCGAGGAACTGGACGCGGCCCGGGCCCGCGGCGCGTCGATCTACGCCGAGATCGTCGGGGCCGGCGCGGCGTTCGACACCGGTGGCCTGTCCGCTCCCGACGGCTCCGGTCGCGCCGTGACCGCCGCCGCGGAGCGAGCCCTGGCCGCGGGAGGCATCGCCGGGAGCGACGTCGACTACGTCGCCGCGCACGGCGACGGGACGAGAGACGGCGATGCGAGCGAGGCGGCCGGTCTTCGTCAGGCGTTCGGGAGCGACGGTCTGCTGGCGAGCAGCGTGAAGCCGGCGACCGGAAACCTGGTCGGCGCCGCGGGAGCGCTCGGCGCCGCCGTCGCGGCGCTCGCACTCTCCCGTCGGACGGCGCCTCCGACGCTCAATCTCGAGCAGGTGGACCCGGCCTGCGAGGGGATCGACTGGATCGCGAAGGAGGCGCGGGAGACGAGGGTCGAGGTCGCACTCGCCCTCGCCCGCGGCCTCGAAGGCCAGAACGTGGCGCTCGCGTTGCGCGCAGCATGAGGGGAAGGAGACGTCATGGCTGAGGAGCAGAAGGTCAGGCGCGTCGTCGTGACCGGTCTCGGCGCCGTCACGCCCGAGGGCGTCGGCCTCGACGCCTACTGGGCCGGCGTGCGTGGAGGCGTCGTCGCAATCGGGAAGGTCGAGCACCTGCCGATGGACGGCTACCGCACGGAACTCGGCGGCGAGGTCAAGGAGGACTTCACGCCCGAGCACGAGTACCTCAACCCCGACGGCTTCCACGACCGCGCCATCGACTTCACGATGCGTGCTGCCGAGGAGGCCATGGCGCGCTGCGGCGTGGGCGTCGGACCCGTGCCGGCCGAACGCTGGGGTGTCGTGATCGGAACCTGCAACGCAGGCCTCCTCGCGGGCGAGGAGTGGTATGCCAGGCGCAAGCGCGGCGAGCAGCCGGATCCACGGCTTCTGCTGCTCGTCGAGCCGCAGGCGTTCTCCGAGGCCCTCGCGAGCGCCTTCGAGCTCAAGGGTCCCGTCCTCTCGGTCGACACGGCCTGCGCTGCGAGTGCGAACGCGATCGGCTACGCAGCCGAGCTGATCCGGGAAGGTCATGCCGACGCGATGCTCACCGGAGGCGCCGACGCCTTCTCGGACATCCTGATCGCCGGCTTCAACTCGCTCGAGTCCCTCTCCCCCGAGCCGGCCGCTCCCTACTCGTTCGACCGCAAGGGCCTGTCCCTCGGCGAAGGCGCGGGCGTGCTCGTGCTCATGGACTCGGAGGTGGCTGCCGCGCACGGCGCCCCGGTGCTGGCCGAGATCGTCGGCTACGGCCTGTCCGCGGACGGGTACCACCCGACGGCGCCCCACCCCGAGGGCCGGGGCGCGTCGCGCGCGATCCAGACGGCGCTCCGCCAGGCCGGCGTCGAGCCGGGCGAGGTCGACTACGTGAACAGCCACGGGACAGGCACGGCGAAAAACGACACGGCGGAGACGGCGGCAACCAAGGTCGGCCTCGGTGACGCCGCCTACAAGGTCGCAGTGTCGAGCACGAAGTCGATGATCGGGCACCTCCTCGGCGGGGCCGGAGCGGCCGAGGCGATCGTGACCGTGAAGGCGATCGACGACCAGGTCGCGCCGCCGACCGCCAACTTCACCGAGGCGGATCCCGAGTGCGACCTCGACTACGTCCCGAACGAGGCGCGCGAGATGTCGATCGACATCGCGCTCTCGAACAACTTCGCCTTCGGCGGGGCCAATGCGTCGGTCCTGTTCGCCCGTCCGGGCGCGCGCGCGGGCGCTCCGCCGGAGCGGAACGTCGACCGTGCGGTGATCACCGGGTTGGCCGCCCTGAGCGCGGCCGGCACGGATCCGGCGGCGCTCTACGACGCATACGCGGCAGGGCGGCGGTGCACGAGCGCGGAGAACGGCGTCGAGCTCGCACGCGTCGACCTCGACGCGGCCGCCTATCTCGACGTGAAGGAACGCAAGCGCGTCGACCGACTCGGTCTGTTCTCGATCATCGCCTCCCGGCTCGCGCTCGCGAACGCAGGGCTCGAGCTGACCGACGACAACCGCAACCGCGTCGGCGCCGTCGTCGGCACGGGAGTCGGGCCGATGGAGAGCATGGAGGAGTTCGCGGCCCCGGTGATCGCCGAGGGCGCGGGAGCAGCGAACCCGGCCGTCTTCCCGAACACCGTGTACAACGCGGCGGGCGGACAGGTCGCGATCAAGAACGGGATCCTCGGCTCAGCCTCGACCGTCACGGCCGGCCACGCGGCAGGCGCCTCGGCCCTCTGCTACGGATTCGACCTGACGACGATGGACCATGCCGACGCGATCGTCGCACTCGGCGTCGACACGCTCACGGACACCGTCGTCGAGGCGTACACGGAGCTGGGCGTGGTGGCCACGTCGGCGAACGGATCCGGCGGCTTCGCGCTGGCGGAAGGCGGCTTCGCGATCGTGGTCGAGCGTCTCGGAGCAGCCCGGGCCCGTGGCGCGAAGCCGCTGGGCGAGATCCGCGGCTTCGCGATCACGTGCGACGCGGCGGGCGTCGGCAAGATCGACACCGAGGGCGAGGGCATCGAGCGCGCGATGCGTCTGGCACTCGAGCGGGCCGGTGTCTCTCCCTCCGACATCGTCGCCGTGTGGGCGAACCGCAACGGCCTCGAGGTCGCCGACGAAGCCGAGGCCAGGGCGATCGAGCGCCTGCTCGGCCCGGCCGTACCCGTCCTCGCGCCGAAGCTCCTCCTCGGCGAGCCGATGGGCGCCGGGGCGGCGCTCGCCACGGCACTCGCGCTCGAAGGCTGGTCGCGCGGCGACGACCAGCACAGTCCGCGCGGGCCTGTCGTGGTCAACAGCCTCTCGCTCGGCGGGACGAACATCGCGCTCGTGCTGGCGCCGTTCGACGAGTGAGACCGCGCGACCGATCGACGTGAGGACATTCGCGACTGGATCACGGATCGACTGGAGGGGACATGGCAGCTGAAGCGAACAACACGGAGCTCCGCGAGCGGTACGACGTGGTCATCGTCGGCGGCGGCCTCGCAGGCTTGACGCTCGGACTGCAGCTGAAGCAGGCGAGTCCCGAGGCGTCGGTCCTGACCGCGATGAGACAGAAGGGCCTCGCCCCGGAGGCCGCGTACAAGGTCGGAGAGTCGACCGTCGAGGTAAGTGCCCACTACTTCGGCGACGTGCTCGGTATGAAAGACCACATCGAGGAGCGGCACCTGCACAAGTGCGCGCTCCGCTTCTTCTTCCCCGCCGGCGACAACGACGACATCGCGCAGCGTGTCGAGTACGGCGTCCCCTTCTATCCGCCCGTCCCGTCGTATCAGCTCGACCGCGGCCGGTTCGAGAACGAGCTCGTCCGCCGCAGTGTGGCGGCGGGGGTCGAGCTGCTCGAGGGGTCGCTCGTCGAGGACGTGGAGCTCAGCCAGGACGGTCACGTCGTCAGGCTCACCCAGGACGGGACGCCGCTCGAGACGCGGGCCCGCTGGTTCGTCGACTCGACGGGCCGCGCCGGCTTCCTGAAGCGCAAGCTCGGGCTCGAGCTCGACAACGGGCACGACATGAACGCGGCCTGGTTCCGCCTGGGCGGCGGCCTGGACATCGAGGAGTGGGCCGGGGACGACGCCGAGTGGATGGGCCGCATGTCGCAGCCGGGCCTGCGCCGGTTCAGCACCAACCACCTGTGCGGCGAGGGCTACTGGGTCTGGCTGATCCCGCTCGCCTCCGGGCCGATCTCGATCGGCGTCGTCGCCGACCCCCGCTTCCACCCGTGGGAGCAGATCAACTCGCTCGAGAACGTGCTCGGCTGGCTCGCCCGGCACGAGCCCCAGCTCCACGCCGCCATCGACGGGCGCCGCGACCAGGTGGCGGACTTCCTCATGCTCGAGAACTTCTCCTACAGCTGCAAGCAGGTCTACTCGCCCGAGCGCTGGTGTCTGGCCGGGGAAGCGGGAGCGTTCCTCGACCCCTTCTACTCGCCGGGATCCGACTTCATCGGAGTCGGCAATACCCTGATCACGGATCTCGTCGTCCGCGACCTCGCCGGCGAGGACGTGAGCGAGCGGGCGGATGCCCACAACGACTTCTTCCGCGGCTACTACGGCGCGTTCCTGCCCCTCTACGAGGGCCAGTACGTGTTCTGGGGGAACCCGCAGGTGATGTGCGCCAAGATCAGCGCGAACAACATCTTCTACTGGTCGACGATCGCGCTCCTCTTCTTCAACGAGAAGGTCACCGACCTCGAGTTCATGAGCGCCGTTCGCGACGACGTCGACCGCATCTGGAGGTTGAACACCCGGCTCGAGGGGCTGTTCCGCGAGTGGCACGAGCGCGACTCCCGCGAGTGGCGCCGAGGCTTCGCGACGCCGCTCGGCTTCCGCAATCTCGGCGGCCGGCATCTCGATCTCCAGAACCGCTACGACGACGACGCGCTGAAGGCGAGGATCGCAGAGAATGCGGCGATCATGGAAGCCGTGGCCGTCGCGATCTTCCACAAGGCGGCGACCGCGCTCGGAGACCGGGCACCCGCGCCGGACGCGAAGATCGACCCGTACGCGGTCGGCCTCGATCCGGGTCGCTGGAAGGAAGACGGCCTCTTCAGCGACTCGGGACTGTCGCTCGCGGACGCGCAGGAGAGGACACAGGGCATCGACACGATGTGGATGGAGTTCGCAACCGGCCCCGGCAGGCTCGGGTTCGCCGGAGGCGGCCCCGGCGGCCCGCCCGGTGGGCCGCCGGGAGGCGGAGGGCCCGGCGGGCCGCCCGGGCCGGGAGGACCGCCGCCCGGAGCCGGAGGGCCGCCGGGAGCGGGCGGGCCGCCACCCGGAAGGAGGGAGGAGTGAGGTGGATGCGATGACGCGACCCGGCGACCACTACGACGTCGCGATCCTCGGCGGCGGGCTCGCCGGCCTGACCCTGGGCCTCCAGCTGAAGCTGGCGCGACCCGAGACCACGATCTTCGTTCCCGTGCAGCGAAGGGGTCTTGCCCCGGAGGCGGCGTTCAAGGTCGGCGAGTCGACGGTCGAGCTGTCCTGCAACTACTTCGGCGAGGTGATCGGGATGAAGGATCACCTCGAGCAGGACCACATCCACAAGTGCGGCCTGCGCTTCTTCTTCCCGGCCGACGGGAACACGGACATCGCACAGCGCGTCGAGCTCGGACCGCCGCTCTACCCGCCGGTGCCGTCGTACCAGCTCGACCGGGGCCGCTTCGAGAACGAGCTGGTCAGGCGGAGCCTGGAGGCGGGGATCGAGATCGTCGACGGCTCCACCGTGTCCGACGTCGAGCTCGGCGACGACCTGCACGTCGTGCGAGGAGTCCGGGGCGACGAGGAGTGGACGACGTCGACCCGCTGGGTCGTCGACACCGCGGGACGAGCCTTTCTCCTCAAGCGCAAGCTCGGCCTCGAGCAGGAGAACGGACACGACGTCAACGCGGCCTGGTTCCGCCTCGCAGGCGGCCTCGACATCGAGGAGTGGGTTCCGGACGATCCCGACTGGTATGCACGGATGCAGCAGCCCGGACTGCGCCGGTTCAGCACCAACCACCTGTGCGGAGAGGGCTACTGGGTCTGGCTGATCCCGCTCGCCTCCGGGCCGATCTCGATCGGCGTCGTCGCCGACCCCCGCTTCCACCCGTGGGAGCAGATCGACACCCTCGACGGCGTGTTCGAGTGGCTCGCCGAGCACGAGCCGCAGCTCTCGGCGGCGATCGACGGACGCCGCGACCAGGTCGAAGACTTCCTCAACGTGCAGAACATCTCGTACGGCTGCACGCAGGTGTTCTCCGGCGATCGGTGGTGCCTCTCGGGGGAGGCGGGGGTGTTCCTCGACCCGTTCTACTCTCCCGGCTCCGACTTCATCGCGATCGCCAACACGCTGATCACCGACCTCGTCGTCCGCGACCTCGCGGGCGAGGACGTGCGCGAGCGGGCGGAGGCCCACGACGACTTCTTCCTCCGGGCCTACGAGACGCACCTCACGTTCTACGAAGGGCAGTACGCCTTCTGGGGCAACCCGCAGATCATGGCGGCGAAGATCACCTCGAACAACATCCTCTACTGGGGGGCGAACGCGCTCCTGTTCTTCCACCGCAAGCTCGCCGACCTCGAATTCATGGCGGCGGTGCGCCCCGACGTCGACCGCATCTGGCGGCTGAACAGGCGCCTCGAGCAGCTCTACAGCCGCTGGCAGGAGCTCGAGCCCCAGTCGTGGCACCGGGGGTACGTCGGTGTGACCGACTTCCGAGCCCTGATCCAGCGTCACGTCGAGCTGGCCGGCGGCTTCGACGACGAGACGCTGAAGGCGAAGATCGCGGCGAACGCCGACCTGCTCGAGGCCATCGCCGTGCTGATCTTCGCCAAGGCGTCCCGGACGCTCGGCGACGTCGCCCCGGACGAGACGACGAAGATCGACCCGTACGCGGTCGGCCTCGACCCCGACCGGTGGGAGGCCGACGGACTGTTCGACGAGAACGGGCTGTCGGCGGCCGAGGCGCGCCAGGGCCCGGCCGGGGGCCTCGAGAGCTGCTGGATGGAGGTGGTCGCACAGCCGGGCTAGCCCGAGCGGGACCGGTGCGGTGGGAAATGGCGAAGACGTTCCGGAAGACGCCTGTCCAGCGGGTCGGCACAGTGTTCATGACCCGCATGATCCTGCTCGGCGTCGGCGGCAAGGGCATGACGCTCCTGACCGTGCCCGACGAGGAGAGCGGGAGCATGCAGTCGACTCCGGTGACCGTGATCGACCACGCGTCCGAGCGGTGGCTCGTCGCGCCCTACGGCGTCACCCGCTGGGTCCGCAACGCCCGGGCGGCCGGCTGGGTCGAGCTGCGACGGGGGCGCCGGCGCGAGCGCGTCAGCCTCGTCGAGGTCGATCCCAATGCCGGCGCTCCGGTCCTGCGCGAGTACGTGCGCCGGGTGGCGATGGTGCGCCCGTACGTGGACGTCGGCCCCGACGGGTCGGACGAGGCGTTCGCGGCGCAGGTGCCGACGCATCCTGTCTTCCGAATCGCCGGACATCACTAGCGGTGGGTTGGCGCCGACGAAGCGACCGCCGGTCGTGGCGGAGCTAAGGGCGTCTGCCTGAGTTCTGGGGGCCGGCTGCGAAATTCGTTGACGCCCAATCTCGCACCTCGTACACTCCGGCCCTTCGACACACTCGGCGGGACCACGAGAAGGCGGTGGGTCACGTGACGACGGTAAGAGTCACATCCGGTCCAGCTGCGGGGGAATCGGTCAGGCTCGACCGCGAGCTCACGATTGGACGCGAGGAAGCGGATCTCACGATCCCCGATCCCAAGCTCTCGCGTCACCACGTCGTGATCCGCCCGGTCAGCGGCGGCGTGCTGATCGAAGACCTCGGCTCGACGAACGGGACGGTTGTCGACGGGCAGCGGATCACGGCGCCTCGAGTCCTGGGTAGCAACGGCACCGTGGTAATCGGCGACACCACGCTGGAGATCGCGCTCGACCAACACGCGGAGCAACCCTTCCTGCAACCGCCTGGAGGGCAGGTCCCGGACGCGACGCGGATACGCCAAGCGCCGGTCCCGGCGAAGGAGTCGCCGCAGCCAGGTGCAGCCGTGGCCGCGGCACCCGTCGCCGAGCAGCCGGCAACTCGCAAGACGCGGCGGATTCCGGCCGCCGTACCCTGGGTGCTCGCGGCCGCCGGCGCCGCGGCCGCGATTGTCCTCGCCGTCACCCACGGATCGAGCACGAAGACCGTCACCCGCACGGTGGCGATAGCTCCGGCCACATCGAAGAGCGGCCCCACGATCTGCCCCTCGAAGGGCGTCTGCCTCACGACGCTCGGCGCCGGCGTCATCAAACCCTTCAGTGCTGCCCGCCAACTGCTGGGCGGCCCGTTGATGACGATCTCCATCGGTGGTCCCGTCGTCGTCAGTGTCCGCAGGCAGACGATCGCGGCCGGTGCGGTCTTTCCCTGGCACAGGCACCCTGGCTCGGCCCTGGTCGTGCTGACCCAGGGGAAGGCGGAGGAGGTTACCGCGGTGGGATCAGGCTGCCACAAGGAGATCCACACTCCGGGATACACGCGCTGGGAGGGCGGCAACGAATCCCACACGCTCATCAACGTCGGGAAGGTGCCCGTGGTGATCGACGTGATGAGCTTCGACCCGGTCGGAAACAATCAGCCCGTGATCCCGACGTCGAAGCCGCCGAACTGCTCGCTGTAAAGCAGGACGAGGACCGTGGATCATGGAACGACGAGGGAGGGTCGACTTCACCTCGATGTGGTGGCCGGGAATGCGAGCGGCTTCGCCTTCGACGTGAGCGATCGACTGGTAATCGGTCGCAGCTCCGAGGGTCCGGGGCGCCTCGCTGACGACCCGGAGCTGTCACGTCACCACGCACAGATCACGCGCGATGCCACCGGGGACTACGCGATTACGGACCTCTCCTCCTCGAACGGCACCTTTGTCAACGGCGTCCGTCTCGAGGGGTCGGTGCGATTGTCGCCGGGAGATTCGATCGAGGTCGGAGGCACCACGCTCGTTGTTCGGGAAGTCGTGCGAGCTCCCGCGGCCCCGGCAGCAGCCGTCGACGAGCGCGCGCCCACGATCGTGGCCGGTGTGCTCGAGGCACCACCGCGGCCGAGCGACCTCCCGGAGGCAGAGTCAACCGCAGAGCCCACGCAGCCGACCGCAGAGGGTCCGCGATTTGAGCTTCGTGTCTCGATCGGCGCCCAGCAAGGGGATGTTGAGATCGTGTTGCAGGGCGGCGAGCCCCTCCATCTTCGCTTGGAGGACGGGCGCTGGAACATCGCCGACGGTAGCTCTTGATGGCCGGATCGACCGGCAGCCCGCCCGAGGGCGCCGGTCCCGGCAGTCTCATCGGCGAGCTACGCGTCATCGAAGGCGCCGACGCCGGTCGAACGATCGCGCTGGGCGAGGGGGCGGTGATCGGCCGCGATCGCGGAGCCGACGTCGTGCTCGCCGATGGTGATGGCCAGGTCTCACGCCACCACGCACGGATCTGGCTACAGAGCAGCGGCGCGATGCTCGAAGACCTCCGCTCCACGAACGGTACGTTCGTCAACGGCGAGCGAGTAACCGGCGCCCGCCGACTCCAGGCCGGTGATCGCATCCGGATCGGCACGAGTACGCTCGAGTTTCAGCCGGCTCACGATTCTCGGCCTGCTCAGGTTGACGAGTCGCACACCGCGAGTGACGGCGAACTCACGATCCTGCGCGGCCCTGGGGGCGGTCGCTCGGCGTTCGTTCGCGGCGGCAGCGCCACGATCGGACGAGAGCCTGAATGCGACCTTCAGGTGTTTGACAGCGAGGTGTCTCGCCGCCATGCGAAGGTGACTGTGCGTCGTGGCGTCGCCTTAATAGAGGACCTGCATTCGGCCAATGGCACGTACGTCAACGGCAACCGCATCCTCGCTCCCCAGGAGCTTGGCCCTGACGATCGGATCCAGATCGGCGAGGCGATCATCGAGCTGACTTCACCGGTGTTCCAGGGCACAGCCGTGCGCACCCTGCCTCCGCAAGTAACCACTGTCCGCGAGGTCGTCACTCAGCCGGGGAAGTTGTTCGGCGCCGAGTCGGGAACGCGCAAGTGGTGGACACTGGCCGTCGTCGTCACCACCACCTTCATGTTGCTGCTCGACATGACGATCGTTGCCGTCGCGCTGCCGTCCATCTCCAAGGCGCTGAATCCGAGCTTCTCGTCGCTGCAGTGGATCGTCGACGCCTACACGCTCATGCTCGCGGCGATGCTGCTGACCGCGGGCTCGATGGCGGACATCTTCGGGCGTAAGCGCGTACTGGCCGTCGGCCTCGTGACCTTCACGGCGGCCTCGGTCCTCTGTGCCCAGGCGCCGGACGCGATCGTGCTCGACTTCGCGCGCGGCGTGCAGGGAGTCGGCGGCGCGATCATGTTCGCCTGTTCGCTGGCGCTGATCGTGCAGGAGTTCCCGGCTGGAGAGCGTGGCGTCGCGTTCGGGGTCTACGGGGCTGTCAACGGCGTGTCGATCGCCGTCGGCCCGATCATCGGCGGCCTGCTGGTAGAAGGTTTCGGCTGGCAGGCGATCTTCTACCTCAACATCCCGATCGGCATCGCCGCCTTGATCGTGCTCCAGAAGAAGGTGGTCAATCTGCCCGGGCCGGTTTCGACAATCGACTGGGGCGGGCTGGTCACATTCACGACCGCGTTCTTCCTCGCCATCTTTGCGACCATCCGTGGGAACGACGACGGCTGGACGAGCCCTTTGATCTTGGGCTGCTACGGCGCGGCCGTCGTGTTGTTTGTCGCCTTCGTCGAGATCGAGCGACGCTGCCGCGAGCCGATGTTCGATCTCGGCCTCCTCCGTAACCCCACGTTCATCGGCGCGTCGACGACGGCGATCACGATGTCGTTCTCGGTGCTCGCGCTCATCTTCTTCCTCACCACGTGGCTGCAGTCCATCCTCGGGTACTCGGCGGTCAACGCCGGCCTTCGGATGCTGCCGTTCACAGGCATGGTGCTGCTCGTTGCACCGCTCGCCGGGCGCATGACTTCGAAGGTCAGTCCTCGGATCACCCTCACGCTCGGCCTTGGCCTCATAGCCGTCGGAATCCTGACGATGACGAGGATCGGCACGGATTCATCCTGGACGGTGATCCTCCCGGGCCTGTGCCTTTCGGGCGTCGGCCTGGGCCTGCTCAACCCGACACTGGCCTCCACCGCGGTGGCTGTGGTACCACCCTGGCGCGGAGGCATGGCCTCGGGCATCAACAGCACCTGTCGAGAGGGAGGCGCGACTGTGGGCATCGCTGTGCTCGGGGCAATTCTCCAGCACGAGGTCCGCACTCACGTCAACACCTCACTCGCCGACACGTTCCTTGCCCCGAACACCAGGAGCATCGCCAACACGATCTCCGTCGGCGGCACGCAGCAGTTACTGGCCAAGACACCCCAGTCACTGCGGACCGGCCTCGAGCGTACAGCGCACCTGAGTTACGCCGCCGGGCTCAGGAGTGCCTTCGTGCTCGCCGCCGCCGCCGCCGGCGCCGGCGCTATCGCCGCGGTCGTGCTCGTGCGGGCTCGCCATGTCCGGTACGAGGCCGAGGACGACGTCTCGCTCGCCGCAGCCGACGCCGGGACATCTCCGGCCGACCCGCTCCCGCGCCGAGGCCTGACAAGCGCGGAGCGGACTCTCACCATCGACCGTCCGCCGACCGCAGTGTTCGCATTCATCGAACGAGGCGAGAACAATCCCCGTTGGCGCACTCGAGTGACCGACATCACCCGTGATTCCGGCGACGGGGGTGTCGGCACGACCTATCGTCAGGGGGAGAGAGGACCGCTCGGCAGGCGCATCGACGCCGACTTCCGCGTGACGGAATGCGAGGTGCCACACCGCTACGCATATGAGGTCACGACCGGTCCCGCGCGTCCCCGGGCTGTCTTCACGCTGGAGCCGCTCGATGGCGGCCGCACCCGGTTGAGCTTCACGCTCACGTGGACGCCCGCCGGGATAGCGCGTCTGATCGTCCCGTTCGTCGCGAAGGGAATGCGGCGCGAACTGGCTGACCTCGACCGGCTCAAGCGGGCGCTCGAGACAGTCGACGGTTACGGGCAGTACGCGATCGAGGCCCCCACGTAGCAGAAGCTATGCCTGGACTCGAAGCGCAGACCTCCAAGAGCTGAGCTGAGTGCAAACCCAAGCTCATGGCGCACGAGCCGATTGAGGTTTGTGTTGGTGTTCACTTCCGACTTATCTGCTTGAGTCCTGGAAACCGAGACGTTCGTCAAGCATTGCTTCAGCTCAGTCGGCCGGCGGGAAGTCGGGGTGGTCGAACCGGATTCCCGGCAGGCCCGCGCCGCGCAGCGCGAGCTGCGCGGTGTGCATGCCGGAGACGAACGCCCGCAGCGAGCCCGTGCCCGGCTGCGTCCAGTGCCCTGACAGGTAGAGGCCGTCGATCGGGGGCACGTGGGGGGATCGCTTCCCTCCCGTCTGGGTCGGGATGTTCTCCCAGCCGTAGGCCGCGCCGCGCTGGTTCAGAGAGTGCCGCTCGAGGGCCGGCGGCGGCGCCGCCTCGAGGAACGTGATCGAGTCGCGAAGGCCTGGGAATGCGACCTCGAACGCGTCCACGACTGCGCTCACGTAGTCGTCGAGGACGCTTTCCCACGGCCGCCCGATGTCGTAGGCGGCGAGCGAGTGGACGACGAGGACGTGCTCGCCCTCCGGTGCCAGCCCCGGATCGGCGAGGGTCGGCACGGTGCCGAACATGCCCCCCGGACGGCCCTCCTGGATGTCCTGCCAGGTCCGGTCGTGATCGACGTGCAGCGGCCTGAACACCTCGTGGACGGCGCCTGCGGCCCCCAGGTCGAGACTCGTCGCGATGAAGACGACGACCGCCGACACGGACGGCGTCATCCGCCCCACGCGCTTGACGAACGGGGCGGGCAGATGATCGGGGCCGAGCATGTCCACGAACGTCGCCCTTGCGTCCGCGTTCGAGACCACCTGGTCGGAGCGGACGCGGTCGCCGCCCTCGAGCTCGACCCCCCGCACGCGTCCGTCGTCGGCCACGATCCGGGTCACGCGCCGCCCGAGGACGAGCTCTCCCCCGGCCCGCTCCATGCCCTCGACGAGCGCGTCGGCGAGCGACTGGAAGCCTCCCTCCGGGAAGAAGCACCCTTCCAGGTAGACGCTCAGCACTGTCGAGAACGTGACGAAATCGAGCCGCGAGGGCGGCAGGCCGAGGTACGGCCAGGCCACGGACGCGACGCTCTTCAGAAGCGGATCGTCGAGATAGTCGTCGAGCCCCTCCTGCGTCGTCGACTTGATGTACTTGAAGAGCACGGGAAAGCGCCGCGCCGCTTCGTCGAGGCCGGCCAGGCCGACCTGGGGCGGGAGCTCGTGGGCCTCCTTGTGGAGCTTCCGGCAGAGGTGGAAGAACTCCCGGAGCCGGTCTGCGCCACCCGGAAACCGCTCGCAGTGCACGTCGACGAACTCGTCGATCCCGAACGGGGTCGTGATCTCGAAGTCGGGGTAGACGGCACGATAGTTCGACTCGAGCGGGAGGAAACGGCAGCGATCGCGGACCCCGAGGTAGTCGAGGACCGCGACAGGGAGAGCATCGTCGTGCCCCTGCGGGAAGACCGAGATGGCGGGATCGAAGGTATACGGCCCGCGCTTGAACGAGTGGGCGTAGCCGCCGGGGCTGTCCGCCTGCTCGACGACGAGCACCTTCCGCCCCGCGTGCGCGAGCAGAGCCGCTGCGCTCAGACCCCCGATCCCGCTGCCGATGACGACGACGTCGTAGGCGTCCTCGCGGGGCGCATCAGGCACGGAGCCGGTCCCGACGCGCTAGTCGGACGGCGGCCCGCCGGGAGGGCCTCCGCCGGCGAGGCCGAGTTGCTCGAACATCCCGAGCGCGTCCCAGCACGTCCACGCCTCGACGATCTTCCCGTTCTCGACGCGGGTCAGGGTCATGCCCGTGATCGTCGCGGACTTGCCGGTCGGCGGGATGCCCTGGAACACCGCCGTGTGCGTCCCCGTCGACGTGTGCCGCGAGCCGACGAGATCGCCCTCGGCGATCTGGTCGTCGACCGTCACGGTCATGTCCGGGAAGCCCGCGAGCCAGCCTCCGATCACCTTCTTCGCCGGCTCCCGTCCGGTCGCCTCGATGGCGCCGCCTGCGGAGGTGTTCTGCCACAGAGCGTGCAGGGTGAAGTCGGGTGTGTAGACCTCGTCGATGTAGTCGAGGTTGCCGTTGTTCCAGACTTCCTCGAAGAAGTTCTTGACGAGCTGCTTGTTCTCCTCGATGGACACCATGCCTCCCGGGTCGGTACCGCAACGATGACAGAGACGCGCCGCTCCCGTCAACCGCGTTCGCGGCGCGCGCTGTTGTCAGTCGGAGGTGTCAGTCGTTAGTGTCCCCGGGTCGCCGGGAGGAGCGGACGTGAGCAACGACAGGGTGATGATCGTGGGTGCCGGCGTCGGCGGCTTGACTGCAGCCGTCGCGCTCAAGCGTGCGGGGCGAGAGGTCGCGGTCTTCGAGCGGGCGCCCCAGCTGCTCGAGCTGGGCGCCGGTTTCGCCATCCAGTCGAACGCCGTCACCGCCCTCCGCCAGATCGGCCTGGGCGAGGAGTTCGAGGCGAACGGCGCCGTCCTCGAACACTTCGCGCACCGGACCTGGAGCGGCAAGCTGCTCGCGAGCTGGCCGACGGGCAACATCGCGCGGAATCTCGGCGCGCCCATCCTGGGCGTCAGCAGGCCGAACGTGCAGCACATCCTCTCGCAGGCGCTCGACCCGGGCGACTTCCGGTTCGGGCACGAGCTGACCGGGCTCGACCAGGACGATTCGGGCGTGACGGCCCGCTTCGCCAACGGAGCCGAGGAGCGCGGGGCGATGCTGATCGGGGCGGACGGCTCGAACTCCACGGTTCGCGCGCGGTTCGACGAGACGCGCCGCAGGTACTCGGGCTATACGACCTGGCTCGCCCTTTCGAACCTCGCGAGCCCGGAGCCGGACACGCACACGCAGTGGTACGGCGAGCACTCGATCTTCGGAGCCCACGCGGTCGGCGGGGGCAAGACCTACTGGTACGCGAGCAAGACGGCGCCGGAGGGCGAGCACGAAGAGGACACGAAGCGCGATCTGCTCGCGCTGTTCGGCGACTGGCACGAGGTCGTCCCGGCCTTTATCGAGGCGACCGACCAGATTCCGCGATCGGACATCTACGACCTCGACAGGCGGGACGCCTGGGGCAGCGGAAGGGTCACGCTGGTCGGCGACGCGGCGCATCCGATGGTTCCGGCGCTCGGCCAGGGGGCGTGCCAGGCGATCGAGGACGGCGTGGTGCTGGCGAAGTGCATCTCGGCCGACGGTGATCCCATGTCGGCCCTGCGGACCTACGAGGCGAAGCGGATCGCCCGCACGGCGCCGATCGTGAAGCGCGCTCGGGCGCAGGGCAAGCTCATGCAGGGCGACAACGCCGTGATGCGTCTGGCCCGCGACCTCAGCTTCCGGCTGGCCCCGACCGGCCAGGTGCTGAAGAGCTTCCAGAAGGTGCTCACCTTTCCCGAGGCGTAGGGCGCGGTCGGCCGCCTGGGCGCTCCAGGCGGGGACGGTCGGTCGCCTGGGCGCACCGTGGACTCCCGCGACGGCGCCTACGTGGTCGCAGCACAGCAATGCGCCCGGTCGGGCAATCTTCCCGCGCAGCGACGAGGCGAAGCGTCAGGTGACGCAGGTCGACGAGCTAGGCGGGCGGCCCTCCGCTCGGGATCACGCCGAGCTGCTGGAGCATCCCCATGATGTCGAAGTTGTCCCAGGCGTCGATGATCCTGCCGTCCTCGAGCCGGTTGAGCGTGAAGCCGCGGACGACGGCCTTCTTCCCGGTCGGGGGAATCGTGCCGCGGGCGCTGGCGAGCGGGCCGCTCTGCGTTCCGCCCGACTCCCAGCGGGTCAGGACCTTGTCCCCCTCGGCGACCATGTGCTCGATCTTCAGGTACAGATCCGGGATCGCGGTGCGGAACTGCAGCACCGCCTCTTTCGCCCCGTCCGGCCCCTGCTTCGTCAGCCCGGGGGCGAGCCCGTGATCGACGAAGTTGGGATGGAAGATCTCGTCGACGACCTCGAGCTTCCCCTGATCCCAGACCTCGGTCCAGAATCTGGTGAGGACGGCTTTGTTTCTTTCTTCCTCGGTCATGCCGGGAGCCTTTCTCTCGGGGTCAGGAAGCATTACTAGCGAGGCAAAGCCTGTCAATTGGCGGCGATCGAGTCGCGCGACTCGCCAGGGGCCTCGGGCTCGTCTCTCCACGGCCCGCCGTTCCCATCGGTCCGATAGAACTGTGCGATTACGCCCCGAGTCACGGTAACTCTCCAGGTCGTTTCGGGACCTGCGGCCGGCATGCGAGTCGATGTCGACCGGGTGATCGTCATCGGCCGAGAGGGCGCTGACCTCACCATCCGGGACACCGAGCTCTCGCGCCGGCATGCCGTGCTGCGACCGTTCGACGGAGGCGTGGAGGTCGAGGACCTCGGGTCGACGAACGGGACGTACGTCGACGGCCAACGCATCCGTGGGGCGGTACGCGTCACCGGAGCCGCCAGGTTGCGGATGGGCTCGTCCGAGCTCGACCTGCAGCCGGAAACCGCCGCCGCGCCCATCGCCGCAGCGCCAGCCCCGCCGGCCGGGGACGTCGAGCCGATCACGCCGGCTGCCGACCGGCCGCAACCCGAAGGTGGCCGCTCGCTGCAAAAAGTCGGAGCCGTCCTCATGGTCGTCGCCGGGGTCGTCACCGTCGCCGTGCTCGCAACCGCCTTCGCGACGTCGTCCTCGAGCGGAACCAAGCTCGCGTCCGGCCCGGGGATTCGCCTGCCTCCGCCCGCGCTGGTGCCGTTCGTCACCCACGCCGGGAGCGGCGAGACCGTCGTCATACGAGGGAGCAGCTATTCGATCATCGCGCCGAGCAGCGGCACCGGCGGAGCGTTCACCCTGATCAAGATCGACCTGCATCACGGGAGCGAGCCCCCGCCGCACACGCACCACCGAGAGAGCGAGGCCTTCTACCTCCTGCGCGGAGCGATGACCTTCCAGGCGGGCGGCGCGACGTTCCATGCGCGACCGGGCGACCTCGTCTACCTGCCTCACAACGTCGAGCACGCGTACACGGTGACGAGCGGGGTGGCGCAGGTCCTGCTGCTCGCCGTCCCGGGCGGGCTCGATCGATTCTTCGTCGCGCTCGCCCATCAGCCCGCGCTCGCGCGCCAACTCGGGCAGCGGTTCGGCATCCAGCCCCTCCTGCCGGGCGGTGGCGGCGCTCCGCCCGCCTCGGCCGGCGGCGCGTCGTCCGGCGGTGCCCCGACGCCGGGCTCGATCCCCTTCATCACCCCTGCGGGCAAGGGCGTCACGGTCAAGATCCGCGGGAGCACGTACACGATCCTCGCCGACTCGATCGCGACCGGCGGAGCGTTCGGGTTCCTCGACATCGTGCTTCACCACGGCAGCGAGCCGCCCGCTCACATCCACCATCACGAGTCGGAGGTCTTCTACCTGCTCTCCGGCACGATGAGCTTCAGCGCCGGCGCGACACCGTTCCAGGCGCAGGCGGGCGACCTTGTCTTCCTCCCGCGAGGCCTCCAGCACGCCTACGAGGTCACGAGCGGCACAGCCCGCGTGCTCCTGCTCGCAGTGCCGGCCGGCCTGGAGCAGTTCTTCAAGGCGCTCAGCCAGAACCCGAAGCTCGCGCAGCAGCTGGGCATGCAGTACGGGATCCAGCCCGGCGCTGCGTCGGTGACGCTTCCCCCGATCCCGGGCCAGGGCCGATGACGACGAGGGGGCGACTGGCCGCGTGAGCGACGAGCCCACCGGAGCAGTCCTCCTCAGGGTCGTCACCGGCCCTGCCGCCGGGCAGTCGTTCGCGGTCGAGGGCGAGGCTGTGATCGGACGTGAGGACGCCCACGTCAACATCGCCGATCCGGAGCTGTCGCGGCGCCACGCCGCGCTCCACCGCACGGCCCACGGGGTGGTGATCGAAGATCTCGGCTCGACGAACGGCACGTTCGTAAACGGGGAGCGGGTCACCGAGCCCGTACTGATCACGGGCCCGGTCTCGATTCTCCTCGGGAAGACCGAGCTGACCCTGGAGCTTCCCGCGTCGCAGGGGCCACATGCACCGCCCATGCCGGCCGATGAGCAGCTCACGCGCCTCCAGCCTGCCGCTGCGGACGGAGCGGTGGGAGAACGGCCCGCCGCGGAGACGCCTGCCGCGGCTTCGGCGCCCGCCGTGGCCGCCGGAGCGGAGGCGCCCCCACCGTCGGCGCCGGGTCCGCCTCGCCAGACGGCCGGTCGCAAGCCGCAGCGCAGACTCGTGACGATCGTCGCGGTGGCGCTGCTCGTGATCGCGGGTGCCGTCGTCGCCGCCGTCCTGCTCACGAGGAGCGGCGCCAAGAGCCACCGTCTCGACATCAGCGGCGTGGTCGCGGTGATCGAGCAGATCGGCGGGGTGGGTGCGCCGGGCAGCAGTCAGGTCGAGGTCTCCCAGGTCTCCGGCTCTCCCGGCGGCGACGGCACCGGGCTCCACAAGGTGACGATCGGTCCAGGGGGCACCGTGATCGGAAGCGTGCAGCTCTTCTTCGACACGGGCAGCATCCTCATCAAGACATCCGGCGTCGCGGCGCCGGCAGGAAACGGCAGCTTCAAGATCAACTCGAACGCGACCATCACCGGCGGAACAGGAAGCTACTCCGGCGCGTCGGGTACCGCGAAGGTGACGGGCCTCAACAAGCCCAACTCGCTCTCGACCTTCCGTGCCCTGGGCACGATCGAGTACTGAGCGGACGACGGAAAGGTCTGTTCGAGACGTGGCAGAAGGGGCTGTAGCGGGACAGCCCGGGTCGGCGGCGAGCGCAGCCGAGCAGCGGCGCAAGCGGCTGACGGTGGCGATCGTCGCCCTTGGAGCGCTGATGACGTCGCTCGACGCGACCATCGTCAACGTCGCGCTCCCGGACATCCGCAGCGACCTCGGCTACCTGCAGGTGTCGGTCTCCGACCTGCAGTGGGTCGTGAACGCGTATGCGCTCACGTACGCGTCGGCGCTGCTCACGGCGGGAAAGCTCGGCGACATCTTCGGCAGGCGGCGAGTGTTCCTGCTCGGTCTCGTGGTCTTCACCGCCAGCTCGATCGGCTGCGGAGCCGCGGGGAACATCGACGTGCTGATCGGGCTCCGGGCCGTTCAGGGAGTGGGTGCGGCGATGATCACACCCTGCAGCCTGTCGATCCTGACCGCAACCTTCGCACCCGAGGAGCGAGGCCTCGCGATGGGACTGTGGTCGGGCGTGCTCGGGGTCGGCGTCGCTCTCGGACCCCTCGTCGGCGGCATCCTCGTCGAGGAGCTGAGCTGGCGCTGGGTCTTCTTTGTCAACGTCCCGATCGGGATCGCCTGCGCGGCCGCCACGCTCACCTGGGTCAAGGAGTCGCGAGCTCCGACCCAAGACCGCAACCTCGACCTCCCGGGCGTCGCCGTCTCGTCGCTTGGGCTGTTCGCGCTGACGTTCGGCCTGCTCAAGGGCAACGACTTCGGCTGGACCGATCCCCGAACACTCATCCTGCTCGCGATCGGTGTCGGGGGCCTCCTGCTGTTCGTCAGAGTCGAGCGGACCCGCACGGCGCCGATGCTGCCGCTGACGCTGTTCCGCAGCGCGACCTTCACCGGCGCCAACATCGTCGCGATCTTCGCCGGCTTCATCCTCTTCGGACAGCTCTTCCTGGGCTCGCTGCTCCTCCAGACGGTGATGGGCTACTCCGCGCTGGAGACGGGGCTTGCCCTCCTGCCGCTCACGCTGCTGATCATGGTCGTGTCGCCGCCGGTCGGCTGGCTGCTCAGCAACGGCGTCGGCCCCCGCTGGTTGATCACCGCCGGGATGATCATGCTCGCGAACTCGCTGGTCCTGTTCTCGCGCCTCGGCTTCAAGTCGACGTTCTGGGATGTCCTGCCCTCCCTGGCGCTGGCCGGCCTCGGGTTCGGCCTCGTGCTCACGGCGGTGACGACGGCGGCGCTCGTCGGCGTCCCCGTTCGCTACGCGGGGATCGGCTCGGGGATCATCAACACCACGCGGCAGGTGGGCGGCACGATCGGGCTCGCCATCGTCGTGGCGGTGCAGACGGCGGCGCTCAACTCGTGGCTCTCGGACGGCCACTCGCGGCCCGACTCCTTCGTCCACGGCTTCCAGATCGCAATGCTCGTGGCGGCCGGGGTGGCAGCGGCAGGCGCGGTCGTCGCTGCGCTGACCCTCGCGCGGGAGGCGCCTGCAGCCGCCGAGGCGATGGCGCCGGACCAGCTCGACCTGAAACCGGCAGCGAGCTGGGCCGTCGCCGCACCGTCGGTCGTTCGCCCGCTCGCACGCGCCGCGCCTCGAGCCCGGGCCGGCCTGCAGTTCCAGGTCGTCTCCGGGCCGGCCACCGGCATGCAGATCTCCTACCCCCCGGCGCCGTTCCTGATCGGCCGCGCGGCCGAGGGGCCCGGAAACCTCATGCGGGACCCGGAGCTCTCGCGGGAGCACGCACGCCTCTGTCCGCAGCCGGACGGGCGGCCGCTCATCGAGGACCTGGGCTCGACGAACGGCACATTCGTCAACGGCAACGCGATCACGGAGCCGGTCGCCCTCTCGGCAGGCGACACGATCCGCCTCGGGAGCAGCGAGCTCGCCGTCGTCGCGGCCCCTGCCGGCGAGCCGCGCTCGCTTGGAGCGGCCCACTCGCGGCTCCACGAGAAGCGGACACGAATGAGCCTCGCCTCCCCTCCCGCGACGGCGGCGACCGGCGGCTTCGTGCTCCGCGTGGAGGAGGGCAAGGCCGCCGGGAAGCGCATCCCGGTCCCCGAGGAGCTGATCGTCGGCCGCGCCGAGCAGGGAGACGGACGGCTCGACGGGGACCCCGAGCTCTCGCGCCGTCATGCCAGCTTCTCCGTCTTCGATCCGGGCCGGGTGCTCGTCGAGGATCTCGGCTCGACCAACGGCACGTTCGTCAACGGCCACCGGATCCACGCTCCGACGATCGTCACGCCGGGCGACGAGATCCATGTCGGCTCGACGACGATCGACGTCGAGCCGACGACCTCGCCGCCGCCGCCGGCCACGGCCGAGCCGCCCGTGGCCGCAGGAGAGCCGTCGTGAGCGCTGCGAGGATCGCGCCGGTGCTCGCCGCCGCCGCTCTCGTCCTCGCCGGGTGCGGGTCCGGGTCAGTCGATCGTGTCCAGAGCCAGCGACTGGACGTGATCCGGAAGGCGACGCAGATCTACCAGAATCCGGACACGGCTCTCGCGCGCGGCTACTTCCAGGTGCCCGGGTGCATCAAGTCGAGCGACGGCTCCGGCGCGCTGGGGACGCTGTTCTTCAACCTCACGGACCCCGGTACGCGTGTCGATCTCGTCCACCCGCAGGAGCTGTTCTACGACCTGAACCCGGCTCACGGGAGTTCGCAGCTGCTCGGAGTCGGGTACTACGAGCACGCCCACGGCCAGCGCCCGCCGCTGACGCCTCTCGGGCACATGGAAGGACCGCTCCCCGGCGTGCTGCCGAACCAGGGCTCGCACTACGAGCTGCACGCCTGGGTGTACAGGAAGAGTCCGGACGGGGTCCTCAGTTTCTGGAACAAGAACGTCGGCTGCTGAGCGGCGCTCGGCCGCCGGCGAGCGGGCCGATCAAAACGGACAGGACGACGGCTTCGGGCGAGGCGCGAACGCGTTCTGAGGTTGCACGGGATGCCCGAAGAACGAGAGCGCGAACACCTTCGCCGGAATCGAGCCTTCGTTGCGAATGTCGTGCTCGACCGTTCCCCCGATGAAGGCAACCTGACCTTTCGTCAGCGTGTGCGGACGGCACCGAGGGTCCTTCGCGACGTACATGGTGATGGTCCCCTGCGACACCAGGATGAAGCCGTCGAGGCCGTTCGGGTGGATATGCCACCCGGTTTGAGCTCCTGGCTGGAGGGTGACCAAGCCAAGCACTGCAAACGGATGCCCTGTGATCGATACGCCCATCGAGGTGTGGCCGCCGAGGTCGCGGTGGGTCGCGCCTGCTGCCGCCAGCGCCCCCGTGACATCGGAGGTCGCCGAGAGAAATCCAGCGCCGACGTACCGTACAGACACCGGCGGCACCTGACCTCCGCCGCCGCCGTTGGAGGCAGACGCGGCGTGCGTGACCGTCACGGTCTTGGTCGTCGAGGAGCCGCCTGCGAACCACCCGATCGCGACGCCCGCTCCGACGAGCGCAGCTACGAGCACGCCTCCGGCGAGCACCTTGGTCGGGGGTCGGCGCGGAGCAGTTGATCCTGAGTCGGCGACCTGTCCATCCGACGGCGGGAGGGCTGTCGAAGCGGCGGCAGCCCCCCCGGCCGCGGCTGATGCGGCCACATCGGCGGGCGGACTCGCGGTAGCCGCCACGCGCGTCGTCTGGACGTCTGCCATTGGAGAGCCGGACAGCCGGGTGACCTCCGGATCGGCGATGGCGGGAGACAGGACCGTCGGGTCTGCCTGCCACTCAACCCGTATCTCAGAGGTGCCGAGCGTGAGCTTGTCCTCTTTCGTGACGGGCGTGGGTTCGGCGATACGCACCCCGTTCACGAACGTGCCGTTGAGCGAGTCGAGGTCTTCGACGACGACGCTGTCGCCCGAAACGCGAAGGACGGCGTGGCGACGTGACAGCTGGCGATCATCGATCTCGAGATCGCATCCCTCCCGTCCGATCACGACATCGTGCTCGAGCTCGAGCGATCGTCCCGACGCGGGCCCGGAGACGACATTCAGGACGTGCATCGCCTGCCCTCCGTATCCCTCACCAACTCTCCCTCTCCGGCGAAGTGGCGACGCCCGACTGCCTCGACTCCAGCCGGTGGCCAAGCGTAGTGCCGAAGACCTCGTCGAGTCAAGCGGCGGTCCGGCGTGCCGGGGAGCGTTGTAGGCTCCCCGCAAGTGGCGAGCCTGCGAGTAGTCACAGGTGAGCTCGCAGGAACCACGGTCGAGGTGACCGGCGAGCTGGTGATCGGTCGCGCCGATGCCGACCTCACCCTCGACGACGCCGAGGTCTCACGGCGCCACGCGATCGTCCGCCAGGCCGCCGGCAAGCTCCAGATCGAAGACCTCGGCTCCTCCAACGGAACGTTCGTCGACGGCGCCCGGATCGCCGCCCCGACCGCCCTCGAGGACGGCTCGAAGCTGACCATCGGCACCACCGAGCTGGTCGTGAAGGACGAGCAGCCTGTCGCGGCGACGGTCGTGAGCCCGCCACAGGCGGCGAGCCTGCGCGTCGTCACAGGTGAGCTCGCAGGAACCATGGTCGAGGTCACCGGCGAACTGGTGATCGGTCGCGCCGATGCCGACCTCACCCTCGACGACGCCGAGGTCTCACGGCGCCACGCGATCGTCCGCCAGGCCGCCGGCAAGCTCCAGATCGAAGACCTCGGCTCCTCCAACGGAACGTTCGTCGACGGCGCCCGGATCGCCGCCCCGACCGCCCTCGAGGACGGCTCGAAGCTGACCATCGGCACCACCGAGCTGGTCGTGGAAAGCCACGCCGCAGGTACGACCAAGATCACGGGGCCCGTGGACCCGCACGCGACGAAGGTCGCGGCCGCGGGGGAGCTCGACTCCGGGCTGGACCACGTCAGCGAGGCAGCGGCGGCTCCCGCGCCCAGAGAGCAGCCGCCGGCGCCGAGGGCCGGGTCGGCAAGACGCTTCGACCGGGGTCGGCTCACGTCCCGTCCGGTCGTCGCTGCGGCCGCGGTCGGAACGGCGATCGCGGTCGGGCTGGTCGCCTACCTCCTCACGTCGGGTAGCTCGACGAGCGCGTCGCCGGTCGACGTCCCGGTGCAGTTCACCGTGAAGGACGAGAACCGGTCCGTGCTCCCGTGCGCGGCCTCGGGCTCAACCTACCGCCTCACGGGGCGACTGGTAGAGCCGCACTCGCCGGTCGGCTCCGCGGCGACGGTCTACATGTCCGGAGTGATCTTCTCGAGCCTGTTCGAGTTCCACAACGACCTCCTCCCCGGCTACGACTTCGCCCGCGACCTGGCGACGCTCGGCCACACGTCGGTGGTGATCGACCGAGTCGGCTACGGCAAGACCCGTCCGTATCCGGCGGACGGAAGGAGCGTCTGCATGGGGGCGCAGGCCGACATGCTGCACCAGGTCGTCGACGAGCTTCGCACCGGTCGCTACACCGTGGTCGGATCGTCCGGGCCCCATCCGAGAGCCTTCGCCCGCGTCGCGATCGCCGGCTACTCCCTCGGCGGTCTCGTCGACGAGATCGAGGCCGCCTCGTTCAGGGACGCGAGCTCGCTCGTCACGATCGGCTGGGCCGAGCAAGGGTTCACCAGCTACGCCGCGGCCACTCCGTACGTCCTGGCCCATTGCAAGCCCGGGCTCGCGAAGCCGCCGTCCGGGCGTGTCGGATACTTCCGGACGGTCGCGGCGAGCAAGGTGCCGCTCCTCGTCTCGCCGCAGGCCGACCCACGGGTCAGGCCGCTGTTCGCGAAGAACGAGGAGCTGGACGCGTGCGGGCAGTTCCTGAGCGCGGGACAGTGGTTCGGCGGCCTCGCCAAGCCGGCACTCCGACGGGTCGGGATCCCTGTCCTCGTCGTCTACGGCGACTACGACGTGCTATACGGGCCAGCCGCGTGGCCGGCCCAGCTGGCCCATTTCACCGGAACCCGCGATCGGACGCTGGTCGGGATCCCGGACGGTCAGATGCTGATGCTGGACCGCCACGCGCCGCTGACGAGGCACGTGATCTCGGACTGGCTCGAGTCGCACAGGTTCTGACGCGGGCTTCGGCGCGTCGGCGACTGCGGCCGTCCTGCCCGGAGCGGACCTACGGCGCCGCCGGCTCGGGCGAGCGGGCGGCGAGCTCGTCGAGCAGCATGTTCTCGAAGCCGGGTGCCCGCGCGAACGCCTCGGCGAGCGTCAGGCCTCTCTCGTCGTCGAACAGCCCGTCCTCCTGCCAGCGTGCGGGCTGGAGACTGACGGCATGCGGATTGACCCGAGCCGTGGGATCCGGAGGGCCGTCGGGAAGTCGCCTGGCCGCCTTGTGGAACAAGACGACCGCCATCCCTTCCATGATGTCCACGTTCGTCCGGTAGCGCGACCGGAGCGTCTCCTCGTCGAGACCTGCCTTCAGCTCCTTGAGGCGGTCCCACATCGCGGGGAAGGTGCTCGTGACGGCGTGGATGCCGGTCGGGTTGGGCGGCTGCCCGAGCGCATGCCAGTCGCGGAAGAGCTGCTGCACGCGTCCGGCAAGCTGCCCGGAGCGCTGGAGATCCGGGATGACGCTGCCCATGAACGCGAGGTCGCAGAGCTTGTCGTAGTACATCCGGGGCGCCTGCGTGCCCCAGTAGGCGACGTAGTCGTACGTCACCTTCGCCGCGAACACCTCGGCGTCGCCGAACTCCTGGTAGTGGTCCTGCCAGACGCTCCTCAGGACCTGCTCGAACAGCATCAGGTAGGCGCCGTTGTACGCCTCGGCCCGCTGCGTCACGTCCTCGCCCTCGAGGTCGCGCACCACGAGGTCGGTGATGTACGTGTTCGAGACGGCGATGTAGTCGGAGCCCGGAGAGTAGAGCGGGTCGATGAAGACGCCGGCCTCGCCGGAGAGACACCATCGCTGCGGCGAGAAGACGCGCTCGGCGCCGTGCGAGAACTTCTCCAGGTGGAGGAAGTCCTGGACGTCGTCGCGGCGCGCCTCGACCGCGGTCGCGAGCTGGGGCTCGTGCTCGCGCAGCCACCCGAGCGAGTCGTCGAAGCTCGAGATCCGCTCGACCGGATGGAAGCGCGGGTCGGCGACGATGCCGATGCTGTGGCCCCCCGAGCCGAGCGGGATCAGCCACACCCAGTAGCCCTCGCCCGTGAGGTGGTTCGTGCTGTACTGGCGGATACCCGGCCGCTCCATCCGCGCCATCCAGTCCGGGTCGTGCGCGCCCCATTCCTCGAGGTCGAGCAGCCCGCCGCCGATCCGGAACCAGGCCGCGTTGACGTCGTGCTCGACCTCTTTCGCCAGGCCGAGCTTCCGCTTCAGGATGAAGGCGCGGCCGGCGCAGTCGACGACCCAGCGCGCGCGGATCGCGTCCGGCTCTCCGCCCCGCGTCACCGAGACGACGTGCTCATCGGCGCCGAGCTCCACGTCCTGGACGAGGCAGTCGTCGAGGAGCTCGACGCCGTGCTCGACGCAGCGTGTCGTCAGCTCGTTCTCGAAGCGACCGCGGTCGAGCTGGTAGGTCGGTACGGGCGCGAAGGCGCGGTCTCCCCACTCCGCGCGCTTCGTGATGTCGGTGTTGTCCCCGGCCGGGAAGAAGAACCGCAGCCCGGCCTTGTGCAGCTGCTCCTTCTCGATGTGGTCGCGGAGCCCGCAGACCCGGGCGAAGTAGTCGGCGGAGATCTCGACGGTGGACTCTCCGACCTTGAAGGCCGCCTCCGGCGCGAGGCCCTTGCGCGCCATCGCAACCGCGATCGACGTCTCCGGACGCCGGCGCTTGAGCTGCAGCGCGAGCGTCAGAGCGGCCAGGCCTCCGCCGAGGACTGCCACGTCGTGCCCGTTCCCCGAAGCTTCCATCTCGACCTCCTGAGCGATCGTCGGCCAGTGCTGATTACCGCACCCGGCCTGCCCTGTCAATTCGCCCCTCCCGCCCGACCGTCGTGGCCGTCGACAGCCGGAGGCCGCGCTGGCATGATCCGTCTCCGTCTTCTGTGGGGAGATCCGAGTGATGAAAACCGCACGCATAGTCAGCACCGGCTCGTACCTGCCGGGCGAGCCGCTGTCGAACGCGGACATGGAGCGGCTGGCGGGCCCCGTTCCGGACGACATCCTCGAGGGCATCCAGGTCAAGCAACGCCACTGGCTGATCGACCCCGAGACCGGCGCGCACCTCGAGAGCAACTCCGACCTCGCGTCCAAGGCGGCGAAGGAGGCGCTCGAGCTGGGCGGCGTCGACGCGTCCGAGGTGGACCTGATCGTCCTCTCGACGGCGAGCCCGGAATACCACCTGCCGCCGCTCGTCACCTTCGTGCAGGACCGGCTCGGCCTCGAGCGCTGCGCGACCGTCGAGATCCGGTCCGGCTGCTGCGGATACGTCGAGGCAATGGACGTCGCCCGGATGTATCTCGAACGGGGGGAGTACGAAACCGCGCTCGTGATCGGCAGCGAGGCGATATCCCCTCTTCTCTACCCGATCTTCCGCGACAAGGATCCCGAGTCGATCCGGATGCGAGACCGTGTCGTCGTCTACGGCTTCGGAGACGCGGGCGCGGCGGCGCTGCTGCGGGCGTCCGACGACGGCGAGGGCTTCCTCGGCTCGGCGATGGCGTGCGTCGGCGGAGGCAGGAAGCCGGGCATGCAGGTGATTGGCGGGGGTACGCACGCGCCCCTGCACGAGCAGCTGGCCGCGAAGCGCCTCGTCGAGCTCCGCGTCGACGTGATCGAGTCAGGGAAGTTCACGCCCTACGTGCTCACGGAGGCGCTGGCGGCCATCCTGGCGAGGACCGGTGCGGCAGCCGAGTCGATCGACCTCTGCCTGATCCCGGAGGGGAACGCGCCGTACATGACCGACGAGCTCCGCGAGGCGGGCCTGCTGACGCCCGAGTGGCTCGCCCTCGAGCCGAAGATCTTCGAGAATCTCGCGCTCGTCGGGGCGACCGGCTCGGCGGCGGCGCCCCTCTGCCTCGATCACGCCTGGAAGACCGGCAAGGTCAAGCAGGGAGACCGGGTGATGCTGCTCGCGATCGAGACGAGCAAGTGGAAGTACGCAGGGACGGTATTCCCCTGGACCGCGGCTCCTCATCCGGCCGGCAGCCCCCTGGCCGGCGCCGGTGCCGAACCGCGCTCCCAGTAGCCCACGAGGGCGGAACGTGCGGGTCGACACGAACGTTGCCGTGGCGATGCGCGACGGAGTCGCTCTCCGGGCGGACGTTTACCGCCCCGACACGACGGCGCCGGTGCCGGTGCTCCTGCTGCGGACGCCGTACGACCGAACGCACCCGCTGATCCCTCACTCCGGCGTCGACCCGGAGGCGGCCGTGGAGGCTGGGTTCGCGGTCGTCTGCCAGGACGTTCGCGGCCAGTACGGCTCCGAGGGCGAGTTCCACACCTTCGTCCGCGAGGGCACGGACGGCTACGACAGCGTCGAGTGGGCCGCCTCGCAGCCGTGGTCGAGCGGCGCTGTCTGCATGGTCGGGCGATCCTACGCCGGGGCGTGCCAGTGGCTGGCGGCCGCCGAGCAGCCTCCGCATCTCGCGGCGATCGCACCGGTCGTCACGGGCAGCGACTACTACGAGGGCTGGATCTACCAGGGCGGCGCCTTCCAGCTCGGCTTCAACCTGTTCTGGGCGCAGCTCATGGCCGACCCCCGCAGTGCGAACAAGATCGACGAGCTCTATCGGCAGCGACCGCTCGCCACGGTGTCGATCCCCGACCCGAAGTACGCGAGCATCTACCGCGAGTGGCTCGACCACCCGACCGACGACGCCTACTGGCAGACGCTCTCGATCAACCGCCGCTACGACTGCGTCCGCGTACCGGTCCTCAACGTCGGCGGCTGGTACGACATCTTCCTCCGCGGCACGCTCGAGAACTTCGTGCGCATGCAGCAGGAGGCCGGCTCGGAGCGCGCCCGCCGGGGGCAGCGGCTCCTCATCGGCCCCTGGTCGCATGGGAGCACGTTCGGCCCCTACCCCGACCACGGCTTCGACGTCTGCGGGCCCTCATCGGGAATCGACCTCACCGGACTCCAGCTGCGGTTCTTCTCCGGCTGCCTCGACGGCGACGGGCCGGAGGTGGCGACGGATCCCGTCCGCATCTTCGTCATGGGCGACAACCGCTGGCGGGACGAGCCCACATGGCCGCTCGCCCGGGCGCACGACGAGCGCTGGTACCTCCACGGCGGCGAGGGCGCACGCGGCTCGCTGTCACGCCTTGCCCCCGGGACCGAGGAGCCGGACGAGTTCGTCTTCGACCCGACGGCACCCGCACCCACCGTCGGCGGCCCGGTCTCGCTCCCGGGGCCGATGACGAGACCGAACGCCGGCCCGCTCGACCAGCGCCGCGTCGAGGAGCGCCCGGACGTCCTCGTCTACACCTCCGACCCGCTCGAACGGCCGCTCGAGGTCGTCGGCCCGCTCGGCGTGACGCTGTACGCAGCCACGAGCGGATCGGACACGGACTTCGTCGCCAAGCTCTGCGACGTCTGGCCGGACGGGGTCTCTCGTATCCTTGCCGAGGGCATCCGCCGCGCGTCCTTCCGGGAGGGCTACGACCGGCGCCGCCCGGTCGAGCCTGGGCGCGTGTACGCGTACACGATCGACCTTGTCGCGACGGCGAATGTCTTCCAGGCCGGGCACCGTGTCCGGCTCGTGATCACGAGCAGCTCGTTCCCGCGTTTCGACCCGAACCCGAACACGGGAGGTCCACTCGCAGAGGACGGCCCCGGCCAGGCGCGCCCGGCACGACAGAAGGTCTTCCACGATCCGGATCGCCCGTCTCACCTGCTGCTCCCGGTCGTCCGCCGCTGAGCACGTTTGTCGGGGCAGTCCCCCGCTGGAATACTCCCAGCTTCAACGCAGGACGACGTGAAGGGGAGTCCGCCATGGGCAAGCTCGTGTTCCTGTTTCCGGGCCAGGGTTCGCAGAAGGTCGGCATGGGTGCCGATCTGCTCGAAGCGAGGCCCGACCTCTTCGACCGGTACTTCGCTCTCGCGGACGAGACCTCGGGCCTGCCGATCCGCCGGTACGCGCTCGAAGGGCCGATCGAGTCGCTGACCCGGACGGACGTCGCGCAGCCGGCGCTCTTCTCCCTGTCGCTCGCGCTGGCGGAGGCGGCGGGCGAGCTCGGGATCGAGCCCGATTTCGTCGCCGGGCACAGCCTCGGCGAGTACACGGCGGCCGCCGCGTCGGGAGCGGTCTCGCTCGAGGACGGTATGGGGCTCGTGGCGCTGCGCGGCAAGCTGATGAACGAGGCTCAGACGGAGACGCCGGGCACGATGGCGGCCGTGATCGGCCTCGAGTCGGACCGCCTGGCCGAGCTCTGCAGCCAGGCATCCGAGGCCGGCGTCGTCGCGCCTGCGAATCTGAACACTCCTGCGCAGATCGTCGTCTCCGGCGAGGTGGCCGGCGTCGAGCGGCTGATGGAGCTGGCGAAGGAGGCCGGGGCGGAGAAGGTCGTTCCGCTGCAGGTCGGCGCCGCCTTCCACAGCGAGCTGATGAAGCCGACGCAGGCGAAGATGGCCGAGGCGATGAAGGGCGTGGCGTGGAGCGATCCGGGCGTGCCGATGGCGTCGAACGCGTCGGGCGGCCTCGTCACCACCGCCGACGAGGTCCGGCAGGCGCTCGTCGCCCAGATCGCCAGCCCGGTCCGCTGGGTCGACTGCGCCCACGCCCTGAGCGCCGCGGGCGCGGACCGGTACCTCGAGCTCGGGCCGGGCCGCGTGCTCGGTGGGCTCACGCGCCAGACGCTCGGGATGGAAACGGACGCTGCCTCAGCCGACTCGCCGGAGAAGCTCGAGAGCTTCGTCGCGGCGCACGCATAGGCCAGTGGGAGCGACGTGAACCTCGCGTTTCTCTACCCGGGGCAAGGATCGCAGCAGGTCGGGATGGGCGCCGAGCTGATCCACGCCGAGCCTCATCTAGAGGACTACTTCGCCCAGGCGCAGGCCGCCTCGGGCCTCCCGATCAAGCGGTTCTGCCTCGAAGGCCCCATGAAGGAGCTGACCCGAACCGAGGTTGCACAGCCGGCGCTGTTCGCAATCGGCCTCGCACTGACGGACGCGGCGAGAGCGCAGGGCCTGCGACCGGCCTACGTGGCAGGGCACAGCCTCGGCGAGTACACGGCCGCGGTGGTAGCGGGCGCCTTGTCGATCGAGGACGGGATGGAGCTCGTCTGCCTCCGCGGCCGGCTGATGGCGGAGGTTCAGGCCGAACACCCGGGCGCGATGGTGGCCGTGATCGGCCTCTCCGAGCACGAGCTCGAGCCGCTCTGCCGATCTGCTTCGGCGGCCGGAGCGATCGGGATCGCGAACGTCAACGCGCCCGGTCAGATCGTCGTTTCCGGCGAGCAGGCGGCGGTTGCGAAGCTGGCCGAGCTGGCCGAGCAGGCAGGCGCCGAACGGATCGTCTCGATCGCGGCCGGGGCCGCCTTTCACAGCGAGCTGATGCAGCCGGTGCAAACGCGGATGAGCGAAGCGATGGCAGACGTGCACTGGGGCGACCCACTCGTACCGGTCGCCGTCAACGCCGACGGCCGGATCGTCCGGTCGGGAGAGGAGCTACGCGAGGCGCTGGCCGCGGAGATCGCGAGGCCGGTCCGGTGGGTCGATTGCATCGGCTCGCTTCTCGCCGCCGGCTGCTCCGCCTTCGTCGAGCTCGGCCCCGGGCGAGTGCTAGCCGGGCTCGTGCGCCAGATCGAGCCGGGGACGAGCGTCTTCTCGGCCGACTCCCCGGCCCGGCTCAGCGAGTTCTTCCGTGCGCAGACAGTGGCGATCGGCTGACGAGCCGGCTCAGAGCCGGTAGGACATTCGCGAGGTGACCACGGCGTCCGCGAGCCGGGCGTAGAGCTGGGCGTTGTCGATCGCGATCGCCGCGTGGTTCGCGAGCGCAGTCGCCAGCTTGAGATCGCCGTCGTCGAAGCTCCCCTCGCGCTTGTTGATCACCTCGAGGACGCCGATCGTGCGGTCGTGGGTGTGCATAGGGACGGCCAGGATCGAGCGCGTCTCGAAGCCCGTCTTCTCGTCCATTCCGGCATAGAAGCGCTCGTCCGACCTCGGGTCGGCGACCACGGCCGGCTCGCCGTGCTCGACGACCCAGCCGGCGATCCCGCGTCCGGCCGGGACGTGCTCACGCACGACGGCCTCGCCGGGCGCCCCGGTCGCGACCTGGACGGTCAGCTCGTCGCCCCCGTCGTCCAGCAGCATGAGCGAGCTCGTCTCCGCGTTCGTCAGCTCGGTCGCCGACGACATGATCTGGGCCAGCAGCTCGTCGAGCTTCAGCGTCGAGTTCAGGAGCGAGGAGATCTCCAGCAGCCGCTCGAGCGTCTCGACGTCTCTGTCCTTTGCCATCTCGGTCTCCTCTCCTAGTGCGCGGCTGCCCCGGCCAGCTCGCGTTCGGCGGCCATGAACTCCTCGACGAAGTCCGTGGTCACGTCGCCGGACCGGAACTGCTCGTTGGCCAGGATCCGTTGGTGGAACGGAATCGTCGTCTTGACGCCCCGCCCCGAGATCTCGAACTCGGACAGCGCACGCTGCATCCGATTGATGGCGCCTGCGCGGTCAGGTGCCCACACGATCAGCTTCGCGATCAGCGAGTCGTAGAACGGGCTGACCGTCCAGCCCGGGTAGCAGTGCGAGTCGACCCGCGTCCACGGCCCACCCGGTGGGACGTACACATCGAGTCGCCCGGCCGTGGGTGCGAAGTTGTTGTCGGGATCCTCGGCGTTGATCCGGCACTCGATCGCGTGCCCCCTGATCTGGACGTCGTCCTGGGACACGGAGAGCTTCTCGCCGGCGGCCACACGGATCTGCTCCTGGATCAGGTCGCAGCTCGTGATCATCTCGCTGACCGGGTGCTCGACCTGGATGCGCGCGTTCATCTCCATGAAGGCGAGGTTGCCCTCGTGGTCGAGCAGGAACTCCATCGTTCCGGCGCCGGTGTACTCCACGGCCAGCGCACCAGCGACCGCCTTCTCGCCGATGTCCCTGCGCATCTCCGGCGTCAGGTGCGTTGACGGGGCCTCCTCGATCAGCTTCTGGTGGCGCCGCTGCACCGAGCAGTCGCGCTCCCCGAAGTAGACGCCGTTGCCGTGCGAGTCGCAGATGAGCTGCACCTCGGTGTGGTACGGCGCCTCGAGGTAGCGCTCGATGTAGACGGCCGAGTCCTTGAACACCGTCTGCGCCGTCGCGCGAGTGGTCTGGTAGAGCGTCGGCAGCTCGGCTCTCGTGTAGACGACGTTCATCCCGCGCCCGCCGCCGCCGGCGACCGCCTTGATGATCACGGGGTAGCCGATGCCGTCGGCGATCTCCCGCGCCTCGTCGACCGTGTTGACCGGATCGACCGTCCCCGGCAACAGCGGCAGCCCTGCCTTCTGCATCAGGTCGCGGGCGGTCGCCTTGTCGCCCACCCGCTCCATCACCTCGGGCCGCGGGCCGATGAAGGCGATGCCCTCACTCGCACAGATCTCGGCGAAGTACGGATCCTCGGAGAGGAAGCCGTAGCCGGGGTGGAGGGCGTCGGCGCCCGTCTTCTTGGCGGCGCCGATCAGGCTCGGGATGTGGAGGTAGCTGCGGCCGGTCGCGGGCGGGCCGATCTGCACGGCCTCGTCGGCGAAACGCACGACGGCGGACTCGGCGTCGGCCGTCGAGTAGACGGCGACGGATCTGATGCCGAGCTCGCGACATGCACGCGCGACACGCAGCGCGATCTCGCCGCGGTTCGCGATCAGGACCTTGTTGAACACGCCGGGCTACCTCACTCGGCGAGTGGCTCGAGGTACATGAGCACCTGCTCGAACTCGACCCAGTCGCCGTCCTTCGCGACGATCTCGGCCACTTTCCCGCCCTGCTCGGCCGTCACCTGGTTCATGAGCTTCATCGCCTCGACGATCGCCACCGTCTGGCCGGCGTCGACGACGTCGCCCTCCTCGACGAATACCTTCGCACCCGGTGAAGGTGATCGGTAGAAGGTGCCGACGAGCGGCGCGATCACCTTGGTTCGCCCGTCAGCAGCCGCGTCCGCATCCGCGGCGCCGTCGCCGCTCGACGCAGCCGCTGCGGCGGTGGACGCAAGCGGGGCGACCACCGTGCCGGGGCGGCGCTCGATCTCGATTCTCGTTCCCCCGGCCTCGACGGAGAACCGCTGGACCGTCGTCCCTTCGAGGCGCTTGATCAGGTCTCTGGCCTCCTCCCAGACGACCCGGACGAAGTCCTGGTCTTGGGAGCCGCCGCTCGGAGCAGGGTCGCTCATGTGCTCTCCTCGATCGGTGACAGGGTGGGCTGGCGGCCCGGCGTGCCGAACTTTCGGAACCGGTCGTAGCGGCGCTCGAGCAACTCGTCCGGCGGGACGCCGAGCAGGTCGTTGAGGGACGCGAGGATGGCGGCCTTGACGTTCGCCGCGGTCGCGACCGGATCCGTGTGCGCACCGCCTTCCGGCTCCGGCACCACCGCATCCATGATCCCGAGACGAAGCAGGTCGGGTGCGGTCAGGCGCAGCGCCTCGGCGGCACGCGGCGCCTGGGCCGCGTCCTTGAACAGGATCGTCGAGCACCCCTCCGGGCTGATGACCGAGTAGTAGGAGTTCTCCATCATCAGAACGCGGTCGCCGACCGCAAGTGCGAGCGCCCCGCCGCTCCCTCCCTCTCCGGTCACGAGCACCACGACCGGAACCGGTAGACGTGACAGCTCCATGATGCTCTCGGCGATCGCGATCGACTGACCGCGTTCCTCCGCGCCGATGCCGGGGTAGGCGCCCGGTGTGTCCACGAAGGTCACGACCGGCATCCCGAACCGGGCAGCGTGGTGCATGAGGCGCACGCCTTTCCGGTAGCCCTCCGGGTTCGGCATGCCGAAGTTCCGCTCCATCATCTCGCTCGTCGTGTGGCCTTTCTGGTGGCCGATCACGACGACGGCCAGGTCGCCGAGACGCGCGATGCCGCCGACGATGGAGGCGTCCTCGTGGAAGAGCCTGTCGCCGTACAGCTCCTGGAAGTCGTCGAAGACGAATCCGACGTACTCGAGCGTGTTCGGGCGCTCCTGGTTGCGGGCCAGCTGGACGACGTCCCAGGCCGGACGCCGCTCCAGGCCGTCGGCGTCCGAGACGGGCGGAGTCCCTTCGGGCTCGGGCAGGCCGTCGCCCGAGAGGGTATGGAGCTCGAGCAGCTTCGCGACGACACCGCGCAGGTTCTCCCTCGGGGCGAGCACGTCGAGCATGCCGTGCTCGAGCAGGAACTCGGCCGTCTGGAATCCTTCGGGGAGCTGTTGCCGGATCGTCTGCTCGATCACCTTCGGCCCTGCGAAACCGACGTAGGCACGCGGTTCGGCGATCAACACGTCGCCCAGGGTCGCAAACGACGCGCTGACGCCGCCGTAGGTCGGATCGGTGAGCAGGCACATGGTCAGCACGCCTTGCTCGTGCAAGCGTGCGAACGCCTGGCTCGTCTTCGCCATTTGCATGAGAGAGACGCAGCCCTCCTGCATCCGCGCCCCGCCCGAGGTGCAGATCACGAGCAGCGGCTGTTGTCGCTCCAGTGCCAACTCGGCCGCTCGCGTGATCGCCTCACCGACACCGCTGCCCATGCTGCCGCCGATGAAGGCGAAGTTCATGGCCGCGACGACGAGTGGATGCCCGTCGACCGTCCCGGTGCCGAAGACGACGCCCTCACGCTTGCCGGTCTTCCGCTGCGCGTCCTCGATCCGCTGCGCGTACGGCTTGGAGTCGGCGAACCCGAGCACGTCGAGCGGCTCGAGGTCGCCGCTCAGATCCTCGAAGCTGTCCGCGTCGAGCAGCAGCTCGAGCCGCGTCTCCACGGGGAGGCGGAAGTGGTGGTTGCACTCCGGACACACGCCCATGTTGCGCCTGAGGCGCTTGTAGTAGACGAAGGCGTCACAGTTGGGACACTTCGTCCACTGGACGTCTGTGCCGGGAGTCGGCGGGGCTACGGCTTCAGATGCCAACGGCCTCCAGATGCAGTCTCCGATGCTCGAGCCGCGAATCGGCGAGTGCGCGCTCGACCTCCTCTCGCGGGGGAGCCTGCCGGTCGGGCTCACCGAACACCTGCGCGACGACGAAGGCGAGCACGTCGGTCGTCCGGCCGAGCCGGTCGACGCGCGTCGCCTCGACCGCGAGATCGAGAGCCCGGCGCCAGCGCTCACGACGGGTCTCGATCTCGATCAGCGCGTGCAGGAGATACACCTCGTGCTCGGGATCGTCGTCGGCTCCGCGCGCGCGGCGGCACCCGGCCTCCGCGTCGTCCAGCCGATCGAGGTCGAGCGCGAGATCGACGACGTCCAGCGCGGCGGCCACGTCGTCGGGACGGGCATCGCTCAGCTCCTTCGCAACTGCGAGGCCGTCCTCGAGCCGCCCTGCGCGCCGGTAGACCTCGACCAGCGCCGGCAGGGCTTCCGTGTTGCCGGGCTCGTGCTCCCTGGCCTGCTCGAAGTACGGCAGCGCCTCCTCGACCCCCTCCGTTCCGAGTACGACGTGGCCGAGGTCGACGAGCACACGCGTGTCGCTCGGCCGGAGCTCGGTCGCCCGGCGAAACGCAGCACCGGCCTCCTGGAGGCGGCCCGAGAGCGTGAGCGCGCCGCCGAGCTCGCGCCAGGCATCGGGGTCGTCCGGAGCGGCCTCGGCGGCGCGTTCCAGATAGCCGATCGCCTCCGGGTCGTCCAGCTCGAGCCCGGACAGGCCTGCCACCCGGAGCAGCTCGGAATCGTCGGGGCGATCCGCGAGGGCCGCCACTGCCTTGTCGAGCGCGCCCCGAAAGTCGCCCGTGTCGTAGCTCGCGCGCGCATCATCGGCAACCGGGTCGCTCGCCGTCGCCATTAGCCCGCGAGCATAGGTGCAATCACGATCGCAGTCCAGAGCCGGCGGACGCCAGGGCCTCGCCGGCGGCCACGACGAGCTTCGCGGCGGCGTCGAGCGGAAGCGTGTCCGTGCTCACGACGAGGTCGTAGTGTGCGGGCAGCTCTTCCTTGACCCCGTAGAAGCGCTTGAGGTAGTCGGCTCTCGCCCGGTCCCCCCGCTCGACGAGCTTCGCGGCCTCGGTCTCACTCAGGCCTTCTTCCGTGAGCCGCTGCGTGCGCGGGGCCGGCGAGCCCGTGATCAGCACGCGCAAGACCTCGGATTTGCCCGCGAGAGCGAACGAGGCGGCGTGGGCGACGATGACCACGTTCCCGCGCTCCGCCGTCTCGTGGATCGCCTGCTGGATCAGCTCGCGGTAGTCGTCGCTCGCGGACAGCGCCTCCGGCGGCTGCATGCCTCCGACGAAGATCGAGGCCCCGGCCATGCCGCCGGCCAGCTCTCTGAGGATCCGGCCGGCGAGCGACTTGCGCTCCTCGGCGTTCGCGACGAGGTCGGTCGGCACGTCCACGAGCGCGGCGGCCCGCTGCACGATCTCCTCGTCTACGTAGGCGAAGCCGAGCTCCTCGGCGACCGTCCGGCCGACGACCTCGCCGCCTGCGCCAAACGCGCGCGAGATGCAGACGACGCGAGGGGACTGCTTCGAGACCTGTTCTGGCAATGGAGACCTCCGGTTCAGGCGGCGCGACCGGACCGGCCCGCCGCGTGTCGATTCAGTCGTCGTGAAGCGCCGCGTACTGGCCGCCGTGGAACACGAGCGGACGGACCGAAGAGTCCGCGCCGAGGCCGAGGACCTCGCCGATGAAGATGAGGTGATCGCCCGCCTCGTGCTTGCTCGTGACCCGGCAGTCGAGGTACGCCGCCGACCGTTCGAGGATCGGAGCCCCGGTCACGGCCGTGAAGTGCGGCAACTCGGTGAACGCGGCCCGACCTGACGGCCGCTCGCGAGATGCGAAGAAGCGCGAGATCGGCTCCTGGTGCTGGCCGAGGACGTTGACCGCGAAGACCCCGTTCCGCTCGATCGTCTCGGCTCCGACCGTCCCGCTGATCACGCAGATGAGCACGAGCGGCGGATCGAGCGAGACCGACGAGAAGGCGTTGGCCGTCATCCCGTACACGTCGTCGTCGCCCTCGCCGCAGGTCGTGATCACGGTCACCCCGGTCGCGAAGGCCCCGATCGTGTTCCTGAACTCGCCCCCGCCGAACTCCTGTCGCGCGACGGGTGCGTCGGCTGCCGGCAAGGCCACTCTCCCGTCCCTTCCTCAGCCGACGATCGTGTGGCCGCGTTCCTCCAGACGCTGCTGGATGACGCGGTCGAAGTCACCGGTCGTGCCCATCGACTGGGCGACCAGCGAGCGGAAGACGTCGCGTTCCATCGCGAACAGCGTCGTGGGCTTCACCGCGCGCACGGTCGCCACGCGAGGTGCGTCCCTGAGGATGGCGATCTCGCCGAAGAACTGCCCTTTCCCGAGAGTCGCGAGCCGGCGCGTCTTGCCATCCGAGTCCCGGACGACCTCGACCTCGCCGTCGACGACGATGAAGAACTTGTCGGCGGGCGCGCCCTGGCGCACGATCACGTCGCCCTCGGGAACTTCGAGCGTCCGCAGCTGCGCCTCGACGGTCTCGACCTCCTCCTGCGGCAGGTCGTGGAAGATGCTGTAGACCAGATCCCGGTGGTAGGCGATGCCGGGGCCCTCGTCGCCGGCCGCGGACGTGTTGTCGATGAACTGGAGCCGGGTCGGGATGATCCTGAAGAACGCGAGCTCGGTCGAGAGCGACCCGGCGAGCGACGGGAACTTCTGCTCGAAGGTGGCGACAATCCGGTCGATGTCGGCCGAGTCGAGCAGGACCTGGCAGTTGCCGGCGCCCTGGATGCCCTTCGTCTGCTGCCAGTCCGAGGCGTACTCGTCGATCGCGAACGAGACGAGAGGGTTCTGACCCATGTGCTGGGCGGTCGTCGTGTCCGGCCGCGTCCAGACATAAAGCGCCGAGCCGTCGTCCACGTAGACGAGCGTCGTCGCGAGCGGCACGGCTCCCGGGGACGAGGTCGCGAGGGTCATCGTCTTCTGCTCGTGTATGTACTCGAGCACGTGCGGGGGCACATCCATGCTGGGGATCTCGTTGGCCATTGTCCCTCCCTCTCCTCGCGATCGGTTCGTGGTCGTGGATTCTGGCAGCTGCGTCGATCGAGCGTGTCGTCCCGTGACGGGCACCCGGCAACCTAGCACCGCCTCCGCGGCTCGGTAGACGCGGCGGGACGGCGCTTCCTAGCCGAGCTGGCGGTCGAGGAAGTGGCCGGCGCTGATCAGCGCGAGATGCGTGAACGCCTGCGGGAAGTTGCCGAGCGCGTCTCCCGTGACGCCGATCTGCTCGGCGTAGAGGCCCAGGTGATTGGCGTAGGTCAGCATCTTCTCGAAGGCGAGCCGCGCCTCGTCGAGCCTGCCGGCACGAGCGAGCGCCTCGACGTACCAGAACGTGCAGATCGAGAACGTCCCTTCGTCTCCCTCGAGCCCGTCGGGTGAGGCCTCGACGTTGTAGCGGTAGACGAGGCTGTCCGAGACGAGCTCGCGGGACATCGCGTCCAATGTCGACAGCCAGCGCGGGTCGGTCGGCGCGATGAAGTGGACGAGCGGCATCAGCAGCACGCTCGCGTCCAGGACGTCGCTGTCGTAGGCCTGGACGAAGGCCTGCTTCTTCTCGCTCCAACCCCTGGTCATGATCTCCCCGAAGATCCGGTCGCGGGCCTGCTGCCAGCGGCCGATGTCTGCGGGCAGCGCCCGGCCGTGGGCGATACGGATCGCCCGCTCGAGCGCGACCCACGACATCAGCCTCGAGTACGTGAAGCGCTGGCGGCCGCCGCGCACCTCCCAGATGCCCTCGTCGGCCTGATCCCAGTTCTCACAGACCCAGTCGACGATCCGCGCGAGGTCGACCCAGGCGTCGTAGTGGATCAACGTTCCGTGCCGGTTGTAGAGGTAGACCGAGTCGATCAGCTCGCCGTAGATGTCGAGCTGAAGCTGGTCGGCGGCTCCGTTGCCGATGCGCACGGGGCTGGAACCTCGGTAGCCCTCGAGGTGGTGGAGCACCTCTTCCTCGAGGTCGGCACGACCGTCGATCCCGTACATGATCTGCAGCGGGCCTTGCTGCGCGGATCTCTGCTCTCGGAAGCGCTCCGTCAGCCATTCCATGAATCCCGCAGCCTCCTCGGTGAAGCCGAGGAGGAGGAGCGCGTACAGCGAGAAGGCGGAGTCACGGATCCAGGTGTAGCGGTAGTCCCAGTTCCGGCCACCGCCGATCTGCTCCGGCAGGCTCGTGGTCGGGGCCGCGACGATCGCCCCTGTCGGCTTGTACGTCATCAGCTTCAGGGTGAGAGCCGAGCGGTGAAGCATCTCGCGCCAGCGCCCCTGGTAACGACTTTGCGAGAGCCAGCGCCGCCAGTAGTCGACGGTGTGCTCGAAGGCCTCGCGGGTCTCGACCTCGGAGTAGCCCCGTGGGATATAGGTCTCCGGCACCTGCTCGAGCACGAACGTCGCGCTCTCGCCGGGGAGGAGTGTGAACTCGCACGCAACGCCGGTGCCCGTGAACTCGAGGGGCAACGCAGTCTGAAGCGCCAGGCACAGGCTCGGCGACGTGAAGACGGCGCCCTTCTCGTGGAACACCGTCTCGTGCTCGTCGCGCGCGTAGTTGAAACGGGGCTCGACCTCGAGCAGGAAGCGCATCTCGCCGCGAACGCCGAGGATCCTCCGGATCAGCCTGTGCCGGTGAGCCGCCTGGCCGCTCGAGATCGGCATGAAGTCCTGCACCTCTGCCACGCCGGTCGGCGCGAGGAAGCGCGTGATGAGCACGTTGGTGTCCGGGAGGTAGAGCTGCTTCGGTGTCCAGTGGCCGGTCGCCGGAGCGATGCGACAGTAACCGCCACGCCTCTTGTCCAGGATCGCGCCGAACACGCTCGGGGAGTCGAAGCGCGGGCAGCAGTACCAGTCGATGGTCCCGTCCGTGTCGATCAGCGCCACCGTGTGGAGGTCGCCGATGACGCCGTGCTCGGCAATCGGCAGGTATTCGTCGAGTCCTCTGACCGTCCGCATGACGGCCGTCGCGCTCCGCGCGCCGCTATGCGCGGGACTCATCGGCGGTCTTGAGTCGGCGTGCCTCGGTCTGCAGCACGTGGAGCATCACCAGAGGAAACCCGAGGAGGAAGCGTCTGACGTCCTGCGCGGGAACGACAAGGCAACGCGTTGGCGCGCGTGCGAGGACGTCGGCGACCGTCGGCTCTCCGAGCAGGGCCGAGATCTCGCCGAAGAAGCTCCCGCGCGAGAGCACTGCGAGCTCCTCGCCGTCGTAGACGACGCCGATCTCGCCTTCCACGATCATGTACAGGCCCACCTCGTCCTGCCCCCGTCGGACGATCCAGTCCCCCTCACCGAACGTGGCCTCGCCGGTCATCCCGACGAGAGTCTGAAGCTCGGAGCGGTCGAGGCCGGCGAAGAGCGCCAGCCTGGAGAGCCCGTCCAGCAGCTCGGGCTCCGGCTCGGCGTCGGTCACCGGCTCACCCGCCGCCCTGGGCCTGGATCGCCGTGATCGCCACCGTGTTCACGATGTCCGTCACGGTGCACCCCCGGCTCAGGTCGTTCACCGGCCGGCGCAGCCCCTGCAGCACGGGGCCGATGGCCACGGCGTTGGCCGAACGCTGGACCGCCTTGTACGCCACGTTCCCCGTCTCGAGGTCGGGGAAGACGAAGACGGTCGCATGTCCCGCGACCTCGCTTTCCGGCAGCTTGAGCTTCGCGACGGTCGCGTCGACCGCGGCGTCGTACTGGATCGGGCCCTCGACCTTGAGGTCGGGGCGGCGCTCGCGGACGACGTCGGTCGCTCGCCGGACGGCGTCGACGTCCTCGCCCTTCCCGGACTCGCCGGTCGAGTAGGAGAGCATCGCGATGCTCGGGTCGATTCCGAACTCGCCTGCCGTCTCCGCGGAGCTGATCGCGATGTCCGCGAGCTGATCGGGGTCCGGCTTCGGGTTGACGGCACAGTCGCCGTACACGAGCACGCGATCGGAGAGACACATGAGAAAGACACTCGAGACCACGGAGACACCATCGCGGGCGCCGATGATCTGGAACGCGGGCCTGATCGTCTCGGCGGTCGTGTGTGCAGCGCCCGAGACCATGCCGTCGACTGCTCCCGATTGCACCATCATCGTGCCGAAGTAGCTCGGGTCGGCGAGCGCGTCGAGCGCAGCCTCCTCGGTGACTCCGCGGTGCTTGCGGAGCTCGAAGAAGGCCGCCGCGTACTCCTCGCGGAGCGGCGAGTCCAGCGGGTTCAGGATCTCCACGTCCTCGAGGTCTGCTCCGAGCTCGGCGGCGCGCACTCTCACCCGGTCCGGGTCGCCGAGGATCGTGAGGCGCACGACTCCCCGGCGCAGGAGGATGTCGGCGGCGGACAGGACACGATCGTCGTCACTCTCGGGGAGGACGATGTGCTTGACCGAGGCCCTTGCACGTTCGATCAGCTCGTACTCGAACATGATCGGCGTCATCCGCCGCGGTCGCTCGACGGCGATGCGTCGGCCGAGCTCGGTGCTGTCGACGCTGGCCTCGAAGAGTCCGAGCGCCCTCGCGATCTTGCGCTCGTCACCGGACCGGATCAGCGGCCTGACGGTCTCGACCGCCGCGGCCACCTCGTGCGTGAGTTGCGGCGACTCCAGAACGGCGAACGGCGCTCGCTCGAGCAGCCGCCGGACAGAGTCGCCGAGTGGATATCCCCCGGTCAGAACGACACCCGCCACGCTCGGAATCTCGGGCGACACGGTCGAAGCGATCGTCGCGACGAGGATGTCGGGGCGGTCGCCGGGCACGATCACGAGGGCGTTCTCGATCAGGACGTCGATGAAGTGCTCGACGCTCATCGCTCCGACCCGGACGTCTTGGACCTCGCGCTGGAGCGCTTCCGGCCGCCCCGATAGCCGAGTGGCGCCGAGCGCCTGTGCTACCTCCGCGACGGTCGGGCAGGCGAGGGCCGGATCCTCAGGGATCATGAACACGGGCTCGGCTCCGTCCGCCGCGCCCTGCTCGAGCAGCGTGGCGACCTCGTCCATGTCGTCCGGGTTCACTCGGTTGACGACGACACCGAAGATCGTGCACCCCTTGTGCGCCAGGGACTCTCTCGCCACACGCACCGCCGCGTCGGTCGCCGCGGGGGTCGACCCTGCCTTGACGACGACGAGGACAGGCGCGCCCAGCTCGTTCGCCAGGTCAGCGTTCAGCCCGAAGTCGAGCGCCGGAGCGGCGCCCGTGAAGTCGGTCCCCTCGCAGACGACGAAATCGCACGTGCGCTCGAGCGCCTTGTAGGCCTCGACAACGCGTGCCCGCAGCACCTCGTAGTCTCCGGTCGCGCTCGCCACGGCCTCGGTGAGCCCGTACATCTCCGCAGGCGAAGCCGAGAGCCTGTAGCGGCTGCGCATGAGCTCGATCTGCGGATCGGGCTCGTCCGGTGACGCCACGATGGGCCGGAAGAACCCGAGCCGCTCGACACGTCCCGAGAGAAGCTCGCCCACGCCGAGCGCGACGATTGACTTGCCGCTCTGAGGCTCCATGGCCGTGATGTACAGATTGCGAGCCACGCGATTCGTGACTCTACGTCGCAGACGAGGGACGTTCGTCGATCTTCTGGCCGGCGGCATCGACTACGGCCCTGGCGGCCTGCTCGTAGATCGGGTCTCGCGCCAGTCTGTCGAGCTCACGCGAGAGAAGCTCGCTCGGAGTCTCGTCTTCCCCCAACTCGGGAACCGAGACATCGAGGTCGTCGGCGGCCACCCGTTCGATCGTCGGCGCGGCGTCGAGCTCCAGGCGGACGGCGTGGCCGAGCCGCGCCCTGAGCCAGGCGGCGAGGAGGAGCGCATCGGCTGTCGGGCCGCGGACGGAGAGATCGCTGAGATCGGTGATCCCGGGCCAGCGGTCCGCGAGAGCCTGCCGCCAGCCCTCGGTCCGGGCCCAGGCAATGTCGGACACGGCCACCTTCTCGAAGTAGGAGACGAGCCGGGCATAGGCCTCGGGCAGATCCGGCCACTCGCTCGAGTCGATCACGAGCCGGTCCACGACGTCCACGAGGCTCTCGAACTCCTGCTCCCCGAACAGCGGACGTCCACGCCAGCGAAGGAATACGGGGAGGTTCGGCCGAAGCAAGGGCAGCACCAGGCTCGCCGCCGCCCTGACGCGGCTCCCGCCGAGCCGGAGCGTGATCACCTCGGAGCACACCTCCCGTCCGAGGTTCGCCGGCCGGACGTTCTCGAGACGCACGTCCGACTCGACACCGTCGACGGCGCTCGGAGCAGGAACGAGGAGGATGGTGCGTGAGGGATGACGCTCGCTCAGCCCCGAGAGGGTCGTCAGCGCGGCATCCAGCCACTCCTCGGGGACCCAGGCGATGTGGTTCATCGTGGTCGTCCGGACGAGCGAAGCGCCGCGGTCCTCCTCCCGAAGAGCCGCCAGCGCCCGCTCGATGTCGACCGTGATCGACATCAGTGGCGACGCCACGCCCGCCCGTCGCGTGCGAGCAGGTCGTCGGCCGAGGGCGGTCCCCAGGTGCCGGCCGAGTAGTTGGGGAAGGCGGGTCGCTCCCTTGCCCAGGCCGAGTGGATCGCGTCCACGAGGGACCACTGCTCGTCGACCTCGTCCGCGCGGGTAAAGAGCGTCGCGTCGCCGAGCAGGCAGTCGAGGATCAGCCGCTCGTACGCCTCGGGAACGTCGCTGCGAAAAGCGCCGCCGTAGAGGAAGTCCATGGTCACCGTCCGCAGCGTGAGCCCCTGGCCCGGGACCTTCGCCCCGATCGCCAGCGAGACGCCCTCGTCCGGCTGGACGTGGACGACGAGCACGTTCGGTTGCAGGCCCTCGCTCGCCGTCTCCTCGAACGGTGGATGCGGTGGGCGGGTGAACTGGATCGCGATCGTCGTCTCACGCCTCGGCAGCCGCTTGCCGGCCCGGACGTAGAAGGGCGTGTCCGCCCAGCGCCAGTTCTCGACGAACAGCTTCGCGGCCACGAACGTCTCGGTCTCCGAGGCCGCCGCGACACCGGGCTCCTCCGAGTACCCGGGAACCTCGAGCCCCTCGATGAAGCCCCGCCCGTACTGGCCGCGAACGACGCTTTCGGGGCCGGGCGTCCGGATGCCACGGAGCACCTTCACCTTCTCGTTTCGGACCGAGTCGGCCGTGAAGTCGGCGGGCGGCTCCATCGCGGTCAGCGCGACGAGCTGAAGGAGATGGTTCTGGAACACGTCGCGCATCGCGCCGGCTTCCTCGTAGAAGGCGGCGCGGCCCTCGATCCCGATCGACTCGGCCACGGTGATCTGCACGTGGTCGACGAACTGCCGGTTCCAGATCGGCTCGAAGATGCCGTTCGCAAACCGAAGCGCCAGCATGTTCTGCACGGTCTCCTTGCCCAGATAGTGGTCGATCCGAAAGATCTCCCCTTCGACGAAGTACCGGGAGAGCTGGTCGTTCAACTCGCGAGCGCTCTCGCGATCGTGGCCGAAGGGCTTCTCGACGATCAGGCGCGTCCAGCCGCCGGCCAGAGCGCCCTTGTGGCTCCCGATCTGCTCCACCAACACGGGCAGGGCGCTCGGCGGCACCGACAGGTAGTGGACACAGTTTCCTTCGGTGCCGCGATCGGCGGTGATCTCACGCACCCGCTCCGCCAGCCGCGGGCCGGTGTCAGGCTCGCCGAAGTCGGCCGGGAGGTAGAACAGCCCCTGCTCCATTCGGGCCCAGGCGTCCGCATCCAGCCCGTCCCGCCCGAACCGCTCGACCGCTTCCCTCATCTCCGCGCGGAAGCTCTCGTCCGAGCCCTCGGAGCGGGCGACACCGAGAATGGCGAACTTCTCCGGAAGGAGTTGCCTGAGGCCGAGCGCGTAGAGCGCCGGTATGAGCTTACGGCTCGCGAGGTCGCCAGATGCTCCGTAGATGACGACGATGCACGGCTCGGGCCGCCGTCGCAGTCGCAACCCTTCGAGCAGCGGATTCGCTTCGGACGTCAACAACTCCACCACGTGACCTCACTGGGATGAGAGAAGCCGCAGCCTATCGTGCTCGATTGGAGATGTGCGATCTCGGACGCACTGCACCGGCGTTCGGCGCCGCGGTTTCCGTCAGACTGGCGCCGAGCGTGCTCGTCGGAAGGCCCAAGCACAGGCTGGTTCGCTCGGGGCGGCTCGTCCCGACCGCCTCGCACGCGGTCGCCTGCGTCGTTCGTGCGAGCGCGCATGCCTAGCGAGCCGCGCCTCTCCGCCCGGACGACCAGCTGGAATCTCGCGTACTTGACCGAGGAGCACGTCGGCGCCGAGCACGGACGCCTCCAGGAGCATGCACGCCGAGACCGGGACTGGAGGCGCTGGGGGCCGTACTTGTCCGAGCGCCAGTGGGGCACAGTGCGCGAGGACTACTCGCCTCACGGCAACGCCTGGGAGGCATTTCCTCACGATCACGCGCGCAGCCGCGCGTACCGATGGGGAGAGGACGGGTTGCTCGGCATCTGCGATCGGGAGTGCCGGCTCGCTCTCGCGATCGCGCTCTGGAACGGGCATGATCCGATCCTCAAGGAGCGTCTGTTCGGCCTCGGCGGTCACGAGGGAAATCACGGCGAGGACGTCAAGGAGCTCTACTACTACCTCGACGCAACTCCGACGGCGTCGTACCTGAAGGCGCTCTACAAGTATCCGCAGGCGGCATATCCCTACTCCTGGCTCGTCGACGAGAACCGACGTCGCACCAAGGCCGATCCCGAGTTCGAGCTCGTCGACACCGGTGTATTCGACGACGGGCGCTACTTCGACGTCACGGCGGAGTATGCAAAGGCCGCCCCTGACGATGTCCTCCTCAGGGTCACGGTCTCGAATCGCGGTCGAGATGCGGCCCGGATCCATGTCCTACCCACGTTGTGGTGCCGGAATACGTGGAGCTGGGGTGGCGGCTACGAAGCGGACTGGGGCAAGCCGGAGATCACGGCCGACGGCGACTGGGGGTTCCTCGTCGACCATCCCACGCTCGGACGCTACCGCGTCGACGTGGACGAGGGCCCGTCGGGCCGGCCGAAGCTCCTGTTCACGGGCAACGAAACCAACGCGGAGCGGCTCTTCGGGTTCGCAAGCGCGTCACCGTTCACGAAGGACGCCTTCGACGAGTTCCTCGTTGCGGGGCGCTCCGATGCCGTAGACCCCGAGCTGCGGGGAACGAAAGCCGCCGCTCACTACGTGCTCGAGCTCGACGGCGCCGAGTCGGCGACCATCCGGGTTCGCCTTCGCCAGGACGAAGGCGGCGCCTACCCCTCCTTCGGGAACGAGTTCGACAGGGTCTTCGCCGCCCGCATCGCCGAGGCCGACTCCTTCTATGCGTCCGGGCGCCGGGGAACGATCGACCCGGAGGCCCGCCTCGTGTCGCGGCAGGCCTACGCCGGCCTGATCTGGTCGAAGCAGTTCTACTACTACGCGGTTCGTGACTGGCTGCACGGCGACCCGGCCCAGCCGTCACCGCCGCAGCGAACGCGCAACACCGACTGGCCGCACCTGTTCAACCGGGACGTGATCTCGATGCCGGACGCGTGGGAGTACCCGTGGTACGCGGCATGGGATCTCGCCTTCCACATGCTCCCGTTCGCCCGCATCGATCCGGAGTTCGCGAAGCGCCAGCTCGTGCTCCTGCTGCGCGAGTGGTACATGCACCCGAACGGCCAGATCCCGGCCTACGAATGGGCGTTCTCCGACGTCAACCCGCCCGTGCACGCCTGGGCGGCCTGGCGTGTCTACAAGATCAGCGCCCCCCGCGGTGAGCGCGACATCGCGTTTCTCGCCCGCGTCTTCGACAAGCTGCTGATCAACTTCACCTGGTGGGTCAACCGCAAGGACGCCGCCGGACGCCATCTGTTCGCCGGCGGTTTCCTCGGCCTCGACAACGTCGGCGTCTTCGATCGCTCGGCCCCGCTGCCGAACAACGCGACCCTGGAGCAGGCCGACGGCACTGCCTGGATGGCCTTCTTCTCCGCGACGATGCTCTCGATCGCGCTCGAACTGGCCGCACACGACGTTCCCGGCGCGGAGGATCTGGCGTCGAAGTTCTTCGAGCACTTCATCTGGATCGTCGACGCGATCAACACCTTCGGCGGGACAGGTCTGTGGGACGACGAGGACGGCTTCTATTACGACCGCCTCAACATCGACGGTCGTACAGTGCCGCTGAAGCTCCGCTCGCTCGTAGGCGTCCTGCCCTTGATTGCGGTCAAGGTGCTCGACGGCGACGTGATCGACGCACTACCCGACTTCAAGCGCCGCATGCAGTGGTACCTCGATCACCGCCCCGATCTCGCAGGCTACGTCTCCAGCATGGTGACGGGCGGGGAGCGGCGACTGCTCGCGGTGCCAACTCGGGATCGCCTGGTCAGGACTCTCCGATGCGTGTTCGACGAGGACGAGTTTCTCTCTGCGTACGGGATCCGCTCGCTGTCCAAGCGCTATGAACGCGAGCCCTACTTCCTGCGGATCGCCGGTGAGGAGCACCGCGTCGCCTACGATCCTGCAGAGTCGACGGCAGGCCTGTTCGGCGGCAACTCCAACTGGCGCGGGCCGATCTGGTTCCCCATCAACTACCTGTTCGTCGAAGCGCTCGAGCGCTACGACTACTTCTACGGCGACTCGCTCACGGTCGAGTATCCAACCGGCTCCGGTCGGCAGCTGACGCTCGGCGAGGTGGCCGCCGATCTGTCGAGCCGCCTCGCGTCGATCTTCCTTCCCGGGCCTGAGGGCGCCCGACCGTGCCACGGCGGCGATCCACGGTACGCACACGATCCTGACTTCAAGGATCTCGTGCTCTTCAGCGAGTACTTCCACGGAGATACGGGACGCGGCGTCGGCGCCAGCCACCAGACCGGCTGGACAGCAACCGTGACCACGTTCCTCGAGAAAGTCGGGGCGGTAGACCAGGGTGGATCGACGAAATCCAGCGACGGCAGCAACGCCTCGAGCGCAGGTAGCGACCCCGCTTGAGACATTGACAGCCACGGGGTACGCGAGACCGCTCGAGCAATGGGATGAATGCACGGAGGACGCGGACCGGCCCGAACACGTTCGTCTCGTAGACCGTCCGCATATCGTCGGCCGTCGCTTCGCTGGGGCTGGTGCGTCCGCCGCTGATGCCTGCGCTGTTGACGAGCACGTCCAATGCTCCGACCCTCTCGGCCGCTGCAGCCGCTGATGCGTCGTCGGTCACGTCGAGCGGAACGAATCTGGCGCCGACCGTGTCGGCCGGTTGCTCGCCGCGCTGAGAAGATCTGAGCTCGCTCCCCGAAAAGGGCTCCGCAGCTCCGTGAATCGATGGAATCGTTCGGTCCGGATTCAATTTGGAGTCACTTTGGGTTCGTCAGAGTGGGCTCGGAACCAGACCGCCTATGGTTTGTCTCGGCCCCGAGGCGTCTCCGGATACGCATCGTTCAGCATTCCCCGCCGCCCTAGTGCCAGCGGGATGGAGCTGAAGGCACCGCCCTTCCGGGTCTCGGGGCCGGAACCTCTCGCAGCAGACTCCGCAAAGTGTGGGGCCGGTTCCGTCTCTGCCTACTGCCCATGCGTTCATGCGCGCAAGGGTGTTCGCGGCGTCGAGCGCGGCGACGCTCTCACTGTGCTTGGCTCCGACAGAGGGCCGGGCTGAAAGGCCCCACCCATCGTGCCCGGCCCCCCACGGAGCTCCTGAGGCAGGAGTTCAGCGAGGGTCGAGGCTAAGTGCGCACACGGTGTGATTGCGGTCACCGGCTGGTGACAGACTGGCGTACCGCTGTGGCTTCTTGCGCTTAGGACTACGTCTGCGGCGCGTCGGCAGTTCGCTCGAGCATCTTCTGCGTGATCTTCTCGGCCGCATCCGGATAGTCGCGCTCGAGGACGCGAAACTCCGTCCCGAAGAGCACGAACAGGTTGGTGTCGGAGGCGGCGGTGACGCTCGCGTTTCGGCGCTCGCCCGTGAGGATCGCCGCCTCCCCGAAGAAGTCGCCAGGCCCGAGCGTCTCCAACAGTCTGCCGGCACGCTCGACCTGCACCGTGCCCTCCTCGATCACGAAGAAGCTGTAGCCGGATGCCCCCTCCAGCGTCAACCTCGTCCCGGGACTAACCCGGCGCTGCTCGAACATGCGACCCACAGCCCCCCGCTCCTCCTCGGAGAGAGTCGAAAACAACGGCAGCGCCAGCAGCCTGTCAGCGGGAACGGGCACCAGACAACACTAGACGCAAGGGCACGACGCAGGGGCGGCGTCACCGAAGCGCCGCGCTCGTTTCCAGCCATGCGCCCGGTTTAGGGCGTTCGAGATCCGGGTAGCGCACGCGCAGCGAGGTAGGTAACTCCGGGCAGAGCAACTTGTCTCGCATTTCTCTCTCTGCTGTACCGAAGACCCCGTTGAGGTTCTTCGGTACCTGCGCGGACTGAAACGGATCGACGTGCCGACTTCTGCGGTAGCGTCTCGATCATCACGATGAGCCTGGTCGCTGGCATGGATGCTGAGACTTCCGCCGGTCACGTCGCTTTCCTTTTCGACATCGATGGGACGCTGATCGACTCGGGTGGGGCCGGGGCTGCGTCCTGGCGGCTGGCATTCGATGAGCTTTATGGGATCCCGGCCGATATCGGGAAGTTCACGGACGCTGGGATGACCGATTCACAGGTGGCCCGCCGTACGTTCGAGGCAGTGGTCGGTCATGCGCCCTCTCGTCAGGAGCTCTCCAGCCTGCTCGAGCGACGGCTGAGCCGCCTCTACGAGACAGTCGCCGACTCGGCCGGATACCGCGTCCTTCCCGGCGTGGAGACGCTTTTGCCACTACTGCTCGAGCAGGGCTATCTCCTCGGCCTGGTGACCGGGAACGGGGAAGCGGCCGCGCACATCAAACTGCATCGGGCCCGCCTCAACCGCTTCTTCAGCTTCGGCGGTTACGGGTCGGACTCAGACGACCGCTCGGAACTGACCAAGCGGGCGATCGAGCGTGCTGCACTGGTTTTCGGTGAGTCGATCGATCCCGGACAGTGTCTGACAGTGGGGGATACGCCGCTCGACGTTGCCGCGGCCCACGGTGCCGGCCTCAAATGTGTCGGCGTTGCAAGCGGGCACTTTGGTGTCGAGCAGTTGCGTGCAGCAGGCGCCGATTACGTGCTCGGATCGCTGGAGGATCCCCTGCCGTCCTGAGAGCCGTGCGTGGTCGGGGCAGGTCGTGTTCTACCAGTCGCCTGCTGGACGTTGGCGCCGGCGAGGTTCGCGCCGGACAATCGGGCGAAGTCCTCCGCGGCGTCTCGTTCACACCCGGAACGATCGGCCGGTAGCAGCGATCCGCCTCCGAAGGCAGCGCAGAAGAAGGAGACGTCCGTAGTCGGCCGCGGCGAAGCCGGCTAGCGAAACCCTTCGCCCTCGCGCTGCGCGTCGACGGACTCCTCGCCGGCGATTCGGCACCGGCGCCCGCTCGAGTTGTTGCGAGATTTTCACCATTTTGCACTCGCTGTTCCCGCCGCCCGTCCGCGCCGGTCGAAGGAGTGTGCTAGACGATTGTCGTGGCCTCGGTGTGCGAGCTTGGCTCGGAAGATCTCGATCGGCGCGTAGCGGCGTTGTCGGATCGCCTCGTCGACAGCCTGAAGCCGCTCGCGCGGGTGGCGTACAACTACCGCTGGAGCTGGCATCCGGAGGGAGCAGCGGTCTTCCGGGACATCAACGCGTTTCGGTGGGAGCGCTCCGGGCGAAACCCGGTGCGATTCCTGAACGACCTCTGGCCGACGACGCAGGCCGTAGCCGAGCGGGACCCTGCTCTCGTCTCGAGAATCCGAGCTTTAGCCGAGTCGGTCGAGGCCGACCTGCGCCGGCCCGACGCTCCACGGCCAGGCATCGGTGGCCCTGTCGCGTTCCTCTGCTCCGAGTACGGGATCCACGTGTCCATGCCTCTCTATTCAGGCGGACTCGGCGTTCTCGCCGGAGACATCGTCAAGGAGGCGAGCGACCAGGCGCTGCCCATGGTCGGCATCGGGCTGTTCTACGGCCGCGGCTACTTTCGTCAACGGCTCGACGTCCACGGGAGGCAGCAGGAGTACTGGCTGACGAACGAGCAGCACGGCCTGCCGGTGGCCCGCGTCACGACTCCAGCCGGAGCTCCGCTCCGGCTGAGCGTCCCGCTCTTCGGTGCCGATCTCGTGTTCCAGATCTGGCGGATGGAGGTCGGACGGGTACCGCTCCTACTCCTCGACACCGACGTGCCGGAGAACGACCCGGTTCAGCGATGGACGACCGGCCGCCTGTACGAGGCGAGCCGGGCGGTCCGCCTTGCGCAATACGGTCTGCTCGGCCTCGGCGGCGTGCGCGTCCTGCGCGCTCTCGACATCCGGCCCGCGGTCCTGCATCTCAACGAGGGACACCCGGCCCTGGCGGCGCTCGAGCTCGCGGCCGACGAGGTCGCATCCGGGGCAAGTCTGGAGGCGGCGCTCGAGGCAGCTCGCCAGCGGGTCGTGTTCACGACCCACACGCCTGTCGCGGCCGGCAACGAGACGTACCCGCCCGACGAGTTCGTAGCCGCATACGGCGATCTCGCTCATCGCCTCGGCACGGACGAAGACGGGTTCCTGAGCCTGTGCCGCGTCGATCCCAACGATTCGGACGAGCAGCCGGGAATGACACCGCTCGCGCTGCGGATGAGCCGGCGGCGAAATGCGGTCAGTCAGCTGCACGGCACGGTCGCCCGGGCAATGTGGCGGCGAATGTTCGAGACGGTGGACGTTCCGATCACTCACGTGACGAACGGCGCGCATCTCCCGACGTTCCTGGGCAGGCAGTTCCGCGAGCTCCTCGACCGACATCTCGGGGAGGGATGGCAGAGCCATGTCGCGGACACATCGCGCTGGGAGCCGGTCCGCTCGATACCCGATGCGGAGATCTGGGCGGCCCGCTGCGACGCGCGCGCCGAGCTGCTGGAATACGTACGGCTGAAACAACAGCAGGATCGGCTGCTTCGCGGCGAGCAGATCGAGTACGTCCGCGCGATTGCCGAGTCGATGGATCCGGACGTGCTCACCTTCGGGTTCGCACGGCGCCTGGCCACGTACAAGCGACTGAACCTGCTCACCCATGACCCGGAGCGGCTCAGATCGCTCGTCGTCGGCGACCGTCCCGTCCAGTTCCTGATCTCCGGAAAGGCGCATCCGAGCGACGAAGGCGGCAAGGACACGCTTCAGCAGCTGTTCCAGCTCAAGCGCGAGCGAGGAATGGCCCAGCGGCTCGTCTTCGTCGAGGACTACGACCTCGACATCGCCAAACGGCTCGTTGCCGGATGCGACGTCTGGGTCAACCTTCCGCGCAGGCCGATGGAGGCGAGCGGTACGAGCGGGATGAAGGCGACATTCAACGGCGCGCTCCAGCTCAGTGTGCTCGACGGCTGGTGGGCGGAGGGATATGACGGCATGAACGGCTGGGCGATCCCAGGCGACGAGGATCCTGACGACGCGGCCGCCGACGCCCGCGACGCCCTTCGGTTCTACGAATTGCTCGAGCAAGAGGTGATCCCGCTGTTCTACGAGCGGGACGATCACGGCGTTCCAACCGCGTGGTGCGAGCGGATCAAGCACGCGCTCGTCACCTGCGCCCCGCGCTTCAGCGCGAGCCGAATGCTGAACGACTACGTGGAGGGGATCTACCCAGGGTTCTGAGCCTGGGTCGCCCCGAATCTCGATCGCTACATCAGGGGCCAGCGAGAGCAGTCTGGGCTCGGGAACCGACGATTCAGGTGAGGGATGGAGGCAGACCGACCACGTCAAGTGGTTGCCGGCCCGGTGAAGCTCTCGGCGGGGGGTCGTTTGACGTCGAAGGCGCCCTCGCGGCGGGCGGCTGCGATCACAGTCGCGTAGCGGGTGAGCCGCTGTCCCTGATAGCGCGCCAGTGCCACTGCCTGGTGGTCAGGACCGGTGACGATGTGCCCGGCCGTGTAGGAGCCGCCATACGGGTTGCCGCCTGCAGCGAAGACCTCCTGCACGGTGTAGCCCAGCGGCAGAATCAGCATCCCCCAGTGGTAGAAGGTGTTGTTGAGGGCGAGGATCGTGGACTCCTGGCCCCCGTGCGTCGTCTGCGACGAGGTGAAGCTCGTCGCGACCTTGTCGGCAAGCTTGCCCTGCTGCCAGAGCTTCCCGGCCTGGTCTATGAACTGCTTCAACTGGGCGGCCACGTTGCCGAACCGCGTCGGTGTGCCGAAGGCGACCCCGTCGGCCCAGTCGAGATCCTCGAGCGTCGCCACCGGCGCCTCAGCAACCTGCGAGCGGTGCCGACCCCAGTACTGGCTCTGCGAGATCTCTAGCTCGGAGGCCAGCTCTTCGACATGACGTAGACGCACCTCAGCCCCCGCCTGCTCCGCGCCCTCGGCAACTGCTCGCGCCAGCCCATGGACGTTCCCCGTCGCGCTGTAATAGATCACCGCGACACGCGTATCGGGGTTCCCAGCTGCCATCGTCGACGCTCCTTTCGTCGTTGACGTCGAACACTGCCAGCCCGAGCTCATGGCTCTCACCGGGAGGTGCAGTCGCACAATCCTGAAAGCTCCGGCTGGCGAAGTCGAAAACCGCCCAGGCACAACGGACAACCGGCGTCCAGGCCCCCACCTTGTCAGTCTGATCGGTTCCTGCAGTCGCGGGACGCCACGCGCTCGTGATCGGCCACTCCTGCCAAGGCGCCAGCTTCTGCACCGGCTCTCGCGCCTTCGACTTTCTTCCGCCGCCCGCCCTTTGCCGCAATATGCTCGGCAGGAGATGGCTCGTCGCACTGTCGGTCCGCGCCGCTCCGACTCGCTTCGGACGTACGTGCGCTCGACACGGATCATCGGCGGCCTCAGTGTGCTCGTCCTGTCCGGGGCGGTCGTCTGGGACCTCGCCAACGATGGGTTCTGGTCGCGCCACGCGCTGTTCACGGGCCTTGTCGCGAGCCTGATCGTCGTCGCGGTGACCGCGGCGGTGCTCAACGAAGTGCTCGAGCATCGACAGCGAGAGCGCTGGTCCGTGCTCGCACAGTACGCACTGTTCGACCTGGTCCACACGGCTCGACTCGTCTGGACCGGTTTGCTCGAGCTCGCCGGTCTTGATCCGGACGGAGAGCTCGAGGACGGGGCGCTCGCGGCCGGCTCTGAGGCACTGCTCGATACGCCGCGTCTCGCCGCGGCGATCGACGAAATGCTCGCCAGCGCTGACCGCCGCGAACAACTCCACCGGCTGATCGCCAGGCTGCGCGCTCACGGCCAAGAAGTGCTCGGGCGCTGGGCCGATGTGATGGTCAACTCGGGCACGTACGCGGAGATCGTCGATCGCCACGTCGAGCTCTACAGCCGTCTGTACTGGTGGGGCAGCGTACTCGACGAATCCGACCCGCTCGAAGAGCACCTGAATCGGCCGAGACTGAGCCGTCTCAGCCCAGCGACTCAAGCGAGCGGGCCGGTCGAGGACGAGTGGCTACGCGACAATCTCGTAGCTATCGCGCAGCTCGCTGAGTCGCTCGATCGAAGCTCGTTCGAACTCGCGATGCGGATCGTCCCGCCCGAATGGTGGGCCGCGCAACTGCCTGACCGACCTTCGACGGCCGAAAACCTCGGGACATAGAACTGGAACTTGAACCATCCGTGAATGGAACACACGTCCTGCGACGGGCTGACCGCGGTATAGACTGGCCAGGCGCCCTTCTTCGGGAAACTCCTGCAAAAGGGCATAAATCGCCCCCGTAGCTCAGTGGAGAGAGCAGCGGTTTCCTAAACCGCGTGCGCAAGTTCGATTCTTGCCGGGGGCATCTACCAGTAAGCCGGGACGGGACGCGGACTGGCGTGTGCTTTCTATGGTGGCGCTCAGCAGCGGTGAGGTCGCCGCGTCTACCTACCGTCTACCGGAACGGGAGCGAAACACTTTCCGGGCCAGAGACACCTGATTTTTAAGGCGCCCGATCCCCGTGCCGCGCGGTGTCTCAGAATGCCTTCGGAAGCCGCCTTGCACGCATCCTCAGACGCGTTCGACTGGCGCGGCGAGATCACATCCGTCGAAACCGCCTAGGTGCCCACCGCGACGCCGGTCAGCGCGCCCAGATGCCGTTCGCGACGAATGTCTGCCTCTTGGCGCCGCGCGACGACGAGGCCGGTCTCCCAGCCCGGAGCACGGCCACCAGCCGGCGGCCGGATCGCGTCTGCGTCGAGGCCGGTGCGGGCGATCAGCCAGGCGATGAACGAGTTCGAGTTCCACATCTCGCCTGCGTGTAGCTCGTCGCGTCCCCAGACGGGCGTCGGCACGTAGGGCATCAGGGCGAGAAGCTTGCGGGCCTGCTCCGGGTTACCGGTCAAGCGCCGAGGGCTATCGACGGCCTCGGCGATGTCGGGGATGGCGCCGTCGCGCCAGCAGCGCAGTTCGTAGCGGAAGATCCGCAATCTTCCCGCCCAGCGGCTGCCGACCGCGCCTTCGCCGACGACGCCACGGTCGGGGCCGTCGCTGTCGCTGATCGGCGCCGACTCGATCACGAAGCGACCCTCCGGCACGCGCACCTCAAGCGCGGAGTGGTAGAGGTCGCAGGCGGGCCGCCGCGCCAGCCGCGCCGCAACCGCCTCGTAGACTTGTCCGTTCAGCCGTACCGAGTGACCGCCCGCACCCAGCGGTAACCAGTAGAGGTCGATGCCGCTCAACGCTCCGGTCATTCGGCCTCCCGGCATTCGATCTTCGATTGTCGCGCGTGGGTCTGGTCGTGTTCGGCCGCGTCGCGCACGGTCTCGAGCAGGGCCTGGACGAGCACGTGCGCGCCCGAGCCGACACCGAACGTCCAATAGCGGCGGAACCAGCGCCGGGAGTGCTCGTCGGTGGTCGCGGTCCGCATCAGCCCTGAGAGCAGGGATCTGCCGTCGGCGAGCGGCCGGATCGACAGGTCGTAGATCGTCTTCGCGTAGCCGGGCTCGGCGAAGTCCCGGAAGGCATCCGCGCTCACCTGCGCGTACTCGATCACCGGCCGCCAGAACTTGCCGACCAGCCCGAGCGCCAGCTCTTCGCCGGGACGCTCGCCGAGCAGAACCCAACCTCCCTGCCCGGCCGGCATCTCCGTGGTCTCGCGCAAACGCATCGACTTCGGCGGCTTCGCGGGCAACTCGCTGTGGAGCAGGTGGCTGACGATCTCCGGCAGCATCCGCAGCGCCCCGAGCACACCCGCGAGCGGAACACGCTTGCCGACCTCAAGCAGGTCAACGTCCGTCAGTGCCTCCCAAACCGTCTGCGGGTCAGCGTCGACGACGATCGCGACCTCGTCGGACACGTCGTAGACGGGAAGAAAATCGTCAGCGAACACCCGGAGAGCGTCGCACGCATCACGCACTCCAAACATCAGAGTCCGTCTCCGACCAAGCCAGGGAAACTACGGATTCGCCCCGAGGTAACTCCCCACCGGGTCGCGGAACAAGATGCCGCCCCAGATCTCCCCAACAAACCATCCCATAGAGGATCTTCTCGGGCACCGCTCAAGCGGTCATCAGTCGAGGCGACGCTGGCCGCGCACTCCGGCTCGTTCGAGCAGCGGTTTGGCGGGTCGGCCGTGCGTGGTACAGCATTGCGTAGAGGGGCTGGTCCGCCCGGAGCAGTCAGTCGACGGCGCTCGCGGAAGGCGCTGCCTGAGCGCAGATTGGTGCCGCTTGGTTAGCCTGGCTGCGTGGGTGGGTTGGTCGGGTTGACGGGTGCGACGGGCTACATCGGGGGCCGCCTCCTGAGCGCACTGGAGTCGCGGGGGGAGCGTGTGCGTTGCCTTTCGCGCCGGCCGGAGTACCTGGAGGCGCGTGTCGGTCCCGGTTGCGAGGTTGTTCGTGGTGATGTGTCGCGTCCGAGGACGCTGCGCCCGGCCCTGGAGGGGGTCGAGACTGCCTATTACCTCGTGCATTCGATGGGGTCGGGTGGCTCGTTCGTTGAGGCTGATCGGAAGGCGGCGGCGGCGTTCGGGCGTGCGGCGCGTGCGGCGGGTGTGCGTAGGCTCGTCTATCTGGGCGGGCTTGGTGAGGGCGATCTTTCCGAGCATCTCGCCTCGCGGCAGGAGGTCGGTCGTATCCTGCGCGAGTCGGGTGTGCCTACGGTCGAGTTTCGCTGCTCGATCGTGATCGGCTCGGGGAGCGCGTCGTTCGAGATGCTTCGCGCGCTGGTCGAGCGGCTGCCGGTGATGGTGACGCCGCGTTGGGTGACCACGCGCACGCAGCCGATCGCGATCGAGGACGTGGTCGCCTACCTCGTCGCAGCGCTCGACTATGAGCCGGACGGGGGCGAGGTGTTCGAGATCGGCGGCGCCGACGTCTGCTCCTACCTCGATCTGATGCATGAGTACGCCGACCAGCGTGGTCTTCGGCGGCAGATGGTGCCCGTGCCGGTGCTTACGCCCCGGTTGTCGAGCCTCTGGCTCCATTTGGTCACGCCGGTGTACGCGGGGATCGGGCGCGAGCTTGTCGACAGCTTGCGCAACGAGACCGTCGTCAACGATCCCCGGGCACTCGATGACTTCCCGGTGCGGCCGCGGACATCGGCCGAGGCGGTCGCCAGGGCGCTCGCGAACGAGGACAACGAGGTCGCGGAGACCCGCTGGTCGGACGAGACACCTGCTCCGAGCCCGGGCTACGGCGGTGTCCGCTACGGCTCGCGGCTCGTCGACTCGCGCAGCATCACCCTCCCTCGTCTTCCCGCGGAGACGTTCGCGCCTATCCAGCGGATCGGCGGCGACAACGGCTGGTACATCCGCGACGACCTGTGGAAACTCCGCGGCGCCCTCGACACACTCGTCGGCGGACCCGGCCTTCGGCGCGGGCGCCGCGACCCGGTCGGCGTCCAGGTCGGGGACACGATCGACTTCTGGCGCGTCGAGAAGTTCGAGCAGGACCGTCTGTTACGGCTCACCGCAGAGATGAAACTGCCCGGACGCGCCTGGCTCCAGTTCGAAGTCGACCCCGACGAGAAGGGCGGCTCGACGATCAGGCAGACGGCGATCTTCGACCCCGCCGGCGTCGCCGGGCTCACCTACTGGTACACGCTCTGGCCGATCCACGACTACATCTTCCGACGCATGCTCGAGCGGATCGCAGCCGCCTCAGCCACCACCTAACCACTCCGCCCGCCCCGTGTCTCCGCTCTCGCCATGGCGTCGTGGCTGCGAGTCCGTTCCTTTCCGGGCACAAAGAAATGCCCGACCTCGACTGCGACACGCTTGGTCTTGCGACCCTGCGAACCGCTGTGTCGGTCGGGCAAGACGACTCTTTCATCTTGCTCGGTCGAAGTCAAGCGATGGCGCGGGCCTTCGCCGGCTAGGCGGTTCGATGTTCTTGGCTTGTCTACTGCTGGCTCAGCAGAGGTTAGATCTCGAGGGCGGCCCGGTCGCGGTGGTTCGCTAGCCGGCGATGGTGGTGACGAGGTGTCCGATTGCGTATCCGACGCCGGCGCTAATGGAGCCGACGATCATCACCTGGACGCCTGAGCGCAAGAGCGAGAGTCGGGTCACGCGGCCCTTGGCGACTCCGACGGCGAACAGGGCGAGCAGCGTGCAGGTGAGGCTGATCGCGAGCGCAACGTTCAGGGGGAAGAAGAAGTAGGGCCAAAGCGGCACGATCGCAGCGCCCAGGTAGGTGGCGCCGACGACGACCGCGTCTCCGAGTGCGGCCCCGCCCGAGTCTGGGGAGAGGCCGAGTTCCTTCTCGACCTTGGTGCGGAGGAACACGTTCGGGTTCGATGCGAGTCCGAGTGCGACCGTCTCGGCTCGCTGGCGGGAAAGACCTTCGCGCTCGAGGACGACGGCGAGTTCGGCTGTCTCGCGTTCTGGGAACTCGTCGATCTCTCTTCCTTCTGAGGCGATCTCGGAGGCATACAGTTGTTCCTCTGCTTGGCTGGCGAGGTAGGAGCCGCCGCCCATCGAGATCGCCCCGGCGACCGCTTCCGCGAGGCCGGCGACGATGATCAGCGAACGGGCGGGATGCGCTGCCGCCATGCCGGTGACTACCCCGAGTGGGACGAGAAGGCCGTCCTGGGCGCCGAGCACGAACTCGCGGATACGCGAGAGCCGCCCGATCCGGGCGGCCTCACCGAGGGAATGCTCCTTGATGTGCTCTTCCGCTTCGGTTCGCGTTGCATCGTCGTCGTGCGGTTCCGACAGTACGCTCTCGCTTTCTGTCGCGTCGCGGACTCGCGGCTGATGCGGTCGGTAATGAGCCTGTTGCCCGAAGGGACTTCGGCGTCGGCGGTGGAGCGGATCTAGGCGGGGGTCGGAACCTCCGTGCGCTTCGGCTTGTTAGCGAGGCTGAACATGCCTTGCGGGTTTCGGAGCGCTCCCCCGATGGCGAGGATCCCGAATCCGATTCCCGACAGGAGCAGTGCGATTCCGACGACGATCCCGAACAGCGAGATCTGGTCGGCCATGTAGCTCGCGTTAAGCGCCGTCGAGAGGGCGACCTGGTCGATCCAGAGGTTCCTTGATCCGTTGGAGACGGGCTGCTTGGTCGCAGGATCGGTGACCGCGTACTTCGCGACGATTGCATTGGAGGCACTCGGCGAGATGCCGCCGTTCCCGTCCGTGTACTTGAACGGTGTGTCCGGCTTGGCCACGTAGCGGCTCATCTGCGAGTAGACGAGCCCGTTCGTCCCACCCATGGCGTGGATGAACATGTACTGGGCGAAGCAGCGGGCCGAGCTGCCGCTCGCGACCTGCTGGCCGGCGACGGAGCAGCCGGGAACGGTCACGGCCGACGGCGTGAAGGTGATGCCGACCGCCTTGAACTTCTTCACCAGCGTGTTCTGGCTGGCCGTGATCGCCGCCACTTCGCCGGCGATCGCTTTCGAGTTGGACGCCATGTCCGGCGTGCCGGTGATCTGCTGCGTTTTGAGATTCGCGCTGACCGTGCTACGGCCGTTGGCGGCCATCACGATCGCGGCGATGCCGAACGCGATCAGGACCGCCGCTGCGACGATCCCTCCGATTTCCAATACCTTGCGCATCTTCCGTTCCTCCCGGGTTCATCAGTGTTCGAGTAGGCCTCCGCTGTGTGGGCGGGGACTTCTGGCCGAGCTGGCGTTTCAGCTCTAGAAAGATCTGAGGAACCGGGAGATTAGGCTCCCTCTCCACTGATTGTAGCACCGATCACTAAACGCCAAACCCGCCACGCCATCGACCAGGAACGGGCCTTCGAGATGCTTCGCACCCACTCCCGACACAACGGACGCAAAATCGTCAACGTCGCTGAAGCAATCGTCGAGAGCCACCTGGTGCTCCCTACCCCCGGTCGCAGAGGGCTCGTCTGCGACCGCATAGACGACCGCGTCAGCGGCGTCAATCCACGCCGTGGGTGCAGTGCTAAGCTGTCGGTGTAGCGTCGCTTGGTGGGCGCTGGACGTCATTCGGTGCGCCGTAGCAATCGGCTCCTCGGGAGACCCGCCCTCAGCAGCGTAGGTCGGAAGCATTCCTGGCCGACCGCAGCGCCCTTGGTCGGCGACGAAGGCTTCGCGTTGCTGGGAGGACGGACGATGGTCATCAACATCGGACTGGCAGAGCTGGATCTGTCGGAGATCCGCAGTCTCGCGAATCGACTCGCCGGCATCATCGAGCCTGCTTCGATCTGGTTGGAAGGAAACCCGGACAGCGTCAGCGTTCACGCAGAGGTCGAGTCGGAGCATGCGATCAACGGGGTCATCGACGCTGTCCAGCAGTGGCTCGCGGCCCACGGCGCTGAGTCGGCCTCGCTCTCGATCGGGGACCGCTCCTACACGCTGGTCGGCCAGGGGCAGACCGCGAACACTCTGTGACGGTGCCCGAGAGCAAACCGGCGCCACAGATCAGGAGGTAGCGCATGACCACTTCGCAACGCACCCCGGCTCCGGTGATGGTTGATGGAATCCCGCCCGTCCCGGACGCACCTGCCACAGAGCCGCGCGGACAACGGGCGGCTCGACACCGCAAACGGGCGCGCCTCTACACCTGGGCCTGCTTGCTCGTCGGTCTGATCGTCGTACTGATCGCTCTCGCTGCCGCGAACACGGCCGCCGTCAAGCTCGATTGGGTCGTCGGCTCGACCCACGCCTCGCTCGTCTGGATCATCCTCGCCTCGGCAGTGCTCGGCTGGCTGCTCGGAATCACGACCAGCACCGTCGTGCGCCACCAGACTCGAAGAGAGGTCAGATCATGATCGAGCAAAGCCGGAAACATGGCCCATTCGGCCCTCGCTATCAACGACCCCGGGCGGGCGTACCGGACGCCAGACTAGTTCGACTCTCTGCCGCGTCTCGCAGCAGCGCGAAGCCAGGCACACACCCTTCAACGCTGAGGGAAGGGACGCATGCTGACGGCTCTGTCCAAGACTGATCGAGCAGCTAAGACCCGCCACCAGATCGAGATGGTGGACGAGCAGCTGATCCGACAGTTTTCGAGGCTGCCTGCGGACGTCGTGCACCGGGAGGTCGCGAGTGTCTCCGAGGAGCTTCTCGCGGAGGCCCGCTTCACGGATCATGTCGCGGTGTTGACGGGTCGGTTCGCGGCCGACCACCTAAAGGTTCTCGATGCTCGACCGGGGGAAGGGCAGCCTGCGCATCGAGCTCGTCTGCCCCGCCGGGGCGACTTGGTCGCCGTCGGCCTGCGAACGGAGGTCGAACAGTTGACCGATGCAGTCGGACGCGGCTGGGCGTCGGTCCTCACGGCATTCTCGCTTTCTGCGTCTTTCAGGCGGCTCGCGCTGCTCGGCTTCGCCGGACAACACACGTATCTGATCACGGTGCGGGGTCGTAAGACCGGCCGGGCGATCGCCTCGGATCGGTGGCACCGTGCTGGACCACCCGCGGCACGCCGGATCGCCCGTGCAGCCCCCCAAGATCTCTCAGAGGGCCGGCACGGACTGGCGCTTACTTACCCTTCAGCGTGTTTGTTTTAGGTCACCTGTTGATCGGCAGGGAGGTGCTCCGACGGATGTCGCTCGTCGTCCCGTGCCGCAGCGTCAACCATGCTGAGGTCTCGCCGGTGTGCGCCAGGAACAGGAAGTGGACGAACGCTTTGCCCTTGGCGTCGGTCGTGAACTGGGTGACGTTGTGGTCGGTCAGGCACGAGTGGCCGAACTCGGTCACATCGACGGTGTAGGTCCGGTTCGGGAACAGGTTGTCGACTGTGACTGACGCGTCGACCCACTGGACGTTGTGTGTTTCGATCGCCACGAAGGTTCCGTACCTTGCCCCGGACGTGTCGGTACTGCCGGCGCTACACGTGAACGTCGTGTTCCCGTAGATCGAGGCTGTGAACGTCTGCGAGGCGCTCGCCGCTGCCACGCCGACCGTCAAGGCCGCTGCCGCGAGTACCGCGAACATCATCATCTTCCGTTTCATCTCTCTTGCTCCTTTGGTGTCAAGACGGGAGCCGGGTTCTTACGGCCCGGCCCCCGTTGGCGGTCAGCTACTAGGCGTGAACGGCGGTGCCGGGCGCCACGTACTCGACGTCCTGCGCCTTCTCGAGCGCCCTGAGCAGCTCATCCTGCGTCATCAGAACGGTCGTCTCGAACTCGCCGAAGGCTCCGCTGGCGCTGATCGCGATCATCAGGCTGGCGCTGGTCACGTCGTCCGGCGCCTCGATCAGGGCGAAGCCGTCGCTCTTGCCGAACGCATACCAGAGACCCTTAAGCTTGCAGCCCGCGCTCTCGAGCAGACGGCCGACAGTCTCGGTGCGGTTCTCCGGTGTGCCGATCAGCTCGGACCAGACCTCGGGCTTGTACTCGAAGGTCGACATATACAGGGACATAACGCTCCTTCCCGACCCCGCGCCCGCCCATCCCCACATACGGCTGAACTTCTGAGGGAACACGACCGGTGCGGCGGTCTACCGAGCGCGCAGCAGACAAGATTGTCCGACTCGCGCGCCTCTTACCACGACAGTTGCACAACAGCGGCGGCCCCGTATCAGGGAACACGCTGAGGCGAGCAGACGGCGAAGGCGTCGCCCCTGGTCGCCACCGCCGCAGTTTGAGCGCCCCACTGGTTTTACCCAGTACGGTTGGGAGCGTCGATAGCGTTTGGTCGAGGAGCTATGCATAGCGATCCAGTCGAGCATCTGCGTGTTCTGATCGCGAACGAGCGGCCTGACCGCCTAGAGCGTGTCGCGGTGATCGTCGCCGGGCTCGGACACGAGGTGATCGCACGCCAGCTCGAAGTGTCGGAGGTCGGTCAGGTCACACGGGAGGAGCGACCCGACGTGGCGCTCGTCGGTCTCGGCGCCAGCTCCGAGCACGCGCTCGAGCTGATCTCGAAGATCGTCCACGAAGCCGCCTGCCCCGTGATCACCCTGCTCGAAGCAAACGACCAGGCCTACGTGCACGAGGCAGCCAAGCGCGGCGTCTTCGCCTACATCACCGACACCAGCCCTAACGACCTCGAGAGCGCGATCGACATCGTCCTTCGCCGCTTCGCCGAGTTCCACAACCTGGAAGGCGCCTTCGGACGCCGCGCCGTGATCGAACAAGCAAAGGGATCCTGATGGCCCGCCACGCCATCAACCAGGAGAAAAGCGTTCGAGATGCTCCGCACCCACTCCCAACACAACGGACGCAAAATCGTCAACGTCGCCGAAGCAATCGTCAAAAGCCACCTCCTGCTCCTGCCGTCGGCGACTCCGTCAGTTGACGGGGCGGCTGCGAGGGTCGAGGGGACACTCCCCGCCTGACACGCCAAAGGCGAGTCGCATCTGGCGCGTCTATGCACCGGCGGGACCTGAACAAAAAGGAGGAGCTTGCGCTCGGCGCGTGTTCGCCGACGGATGTCTTCGACTTGGCCTGGAGGTATCAGGCGGTTCGCGGGTCGTCAGCGGCTCGCCGTTTGTCTCCTTTCAGCTCCGACAACCTGGGGTCGGTGCGTAGACCGCTTCGGAGCCGGTCTCGACTTCCCCGGTCAACCTGGCGTTTCACCCACGCACGCTGCTCATGAGTCAGCCGTGGTGTTTGGGGGCTCACGCTGTCCTAGCCCGAGACGCTGAAACTGGTCTCGGGTGGTCGGTCTGCTTCGTGGTCTGGTAGACGCGTTCCCAGTCCTCGAGAATGCGCTCCCACTCGACCTCGCTGAGTCGGGCTAGCTGCTCTCGCCCGATCCCCAGGATCGCGTCTGGGCTTCGAGCGGGTTTCGGGTCATTCATCGTTGGCTTTCGGATCCGATGGCACAGGTGGTCTCCGCGGGGCGATCACCGGCGCGCGCCTAGGAAGCCTGGATCGACACGGAATGCACCGGGACGCCAAACGAGTCCAGTTCGGGCTGTGTGATGCTGCTCCCGGTTGGGGAGACGAGGAGGATCTCGTCGGCTGGGAACGTCTGCAGCGCATCCTTGACTGCCTGCACTGGGTCGGCGTCGCCGAGTTCGAGTCACTGGCCCGGGCTTGTTGAGTGCGCTTCCGCCGATTTCAGCGAGTTCCTCGGCGTCGGTGCGTGCGTCGGCCTCGTCGCTTGTCAGCCACTCAAGGAACGACAGCGAAGGAGGGCTAACCAGACGGACATCGGCCCCGGGATCGACATGGCCGCGAACCGCCCGTTGAAGAGCCGATGCCGGCACGGGGTCGGTGACAACCACGAGAACACGTTGACTCGCCATCACGGTTTAGCGGCGCGCGAGCCGGCGGCCG
>CAWJXV010000009.1:0-1802248 GCA_963846915.1 uncultured Actinomycetes bacterium
GCCGGACGTGAGCCGTCACGGCAAACCGGCGCCGGCCCAGGCCAACCCGGAGGCGCTGCGCCGCGCCGCCGAAGCATTGGTTAACGCGCAGATGCCGATCGTCGTCGCCGACATGCTCGGGCGCAATCCCAAAGCGGTGGCGTCGTTGATCGAGCTCGCCGAACTGCTCGCGCTGCCGGTCATCGACAAAGGCGCGCGTTTCAATTTTCCCTCGGTGCATCCATTGGACGTGACCGACGGCGCCCGCGATATACTCCAGAAAGCCGATTTTATTCTGGCCCTCGACGTCAGCGATTTGTTCGGCGCGTTAACCACGGTGAGCAAGCAGACCCGCGAGAGCGAATACATCACCTCCGCCGGCGTGAAGATCGCCAGCATCTCGATGAACGACATGTTGGTGCACTCTTGGGCCAACGATTTCCAAGCGCTCCAAGCGATCGATATTCCCATGTCCGCCGATACCTCGATTGCGGTGCCGGAACTGACCCGGCTCTGCCGCGAGTTAATCGGCAATGACAGCAAGAAAAAATCGGTAATCGAAGGGCGGCAAAAAGAATTGGCCGAGAAACATAAAGCTCGGCGCGGCAAGTGGCTCGCCGACGCCCAGGCCAAAGGCTCGCAAAAAGATATTTCCACGGCATGGCTCGCGTTGGAAATCGGCGAAGCGATCAAGCGTGAGGATTGGGTGTGCGTCAACGGCACCTCCAACGGCTGGACGCGCCGGCTGTGGGATTTCTCCAAGGCCAATCAGTCCCTTGGCGGCAGCGGCGGCGCCGGCTTAGGCTACGGCCCGGGCGCGTCCATCGGCGCGGCGTTGGCGCTCAAGGGCAGCGGCAAGCTCGCCGTGGCGATCCAGTCCGACGGCGACATGCTGATGACTTCGAGCGCGCTCTGGACCGCGGCCAAACATCGCATCCCGTTGCTCATGGTCATGCACAACAACCAATCGTACTACAATTCGGAAGAACACGGCATCGAAGTCGCCAAGTTCCGCAAACGCGAAGTGGGTAACGCCGGTATCGGCACCCATGTCGACGACCCGGCGATCGATTTCGCCGTGATGGCAAAATCCTTCGGCGTCAACGGCGAAGGCCCGGTGCGCAATCCGGCGGATCTTCGTCCGGCCATCGAGCGCGGCGTCAAATACGTTAAAGAAAAACAGTTGCCGTATTTGGTCGATGTCATAGCCGAGCCACGTTAGAAGAATGATTCACCACGAAGGCCCAGCGCGGCAGAGCCGCAACCAAAGATTTCGGAGACTAACCACAGAGGGCGCAGAGATCACGGAGGGAAGACAGAGGATTTTTTACAAAACTCTTTTCTCTGTCTTTCTTTCTGTGTCCTCCATGCCCTCCGTGTGTGTGTTCCGAGAGTTTTCGCAAGCCGCGCAAATTATCAACTATAGTAGTACAAAGCGCACGAAGTTCGGAAGTCTAAATTCAAACCCTTCGCGCCTTCGTGGTGAAAAAAAATATTTGACTGCGGCATTGGATTCGCACCGAAGTCATAAAACCGCAAAATCTGCACATTGGCTAACGATCCCTACCGCGAATTTCGCCAGGCCGTCGACCGGCCGGAAGAATTGATCGACCTCGGCCGCGCCGCGCTGACGATTGCCTTGGACGAATATCCCAATCTCGACATTGCCGCGTGCCTCTCCCGGATCGACGAACTGGCCGTTCGCGTAGCCGGTCGTGCCGGTGGCGAGTCGAACGTTTACCGTTTGATTGCCGCCCTCAATACGGTGCTCTTCAAAGAACAGGGCTTCGGTCCCAACCGGGATAATTATTTCGATCCGAAAAACAGTTTTTTGAATGAAGTGCTGGAGCGCAAGACCGGTATTCCAATCACGCTTTCGGTGCTCTACATGGAAGTGGCGCTGCGCGTTGGGCTGCCGCTTTGCGGCGTCAGTTTCCCCGGCCACTTCCTAGTAAAATATTCGAGCGCGGACGAGGAGATTGTGATCGACCCCTTCAACGGCGGCGAAATCAAATCACAGGAGAATCTGGAGCGGCTGCTTGACGCGCAATACGGCGGCAAGCTCGCCATGCAGCCGGAGTTTCTTGAAGGCGCGAGTAAAAAACAGATTCTCAAGCGCATGCTCAACAATCTTAAAGTGATCTATCTGCGCGAGGAGGCGGCGCTGAAGGCGTTGCCGGTTTTAGACCGGCTGGTGATCCTCGATCCTGCCTCGGCTGAGGATGTCCACGATAGAGGGGTTGTTTATTTGCGGCTGGAATGCTTTCAGCAAGCGTTGGAGGATTTGCAGCGTTATTTGCAATTGGCGCCGCAAGCGCGCGACGCGCAATCGATTCGCGAAAAAATCATCGAGCTCACCAAGCAGGTGAGTCTGATCAACTAATCCCGGCTACTACTTAGAGAACTCGCGCATGGTCACGGCAAACGAGGTGGTCAGAAAAAAATCTTTGACCATGGCGCGAGACACCTGCCACGGGTGGATTTCCCACCACTTTAGCTGCCGGAAGTTGGATAGGGTTTGGGACCAGACACGCTGCAGCTCCTGGCGCGAGAAGACAACTTGGTTGGTGACGGCGTCGAATTTGAGCAAACCCAACTGGGGTTTTCCCGGCAGCGAAGCGCGCAAGCGGCCGTAGCTTTCTTGCCACTCGTCGATGCGGTCACTCAGGCGAATGTTGACTAGCAGGGTATGCATCTCATCCAACCAGCGGCGCCCGGTTTCGCCTTCGCGTTGGCGCACTTCCTGGATGCCATTAGACAAGCTTTCCCATTGTTTCAGGAATCGGTTTAGATCGCGGCGGCTGAAAAGGATCTTCGACGACAGTTCTTCGAGCGGATCGAGCAAGGCTCGCGAGGTCTCCGACAATGTCTCTTTGGCGTTACCATAGAGTTTTTGCAGTTCGCTGATGCGCAGCGCTTGCCAGATTTCGCCTTGGACTTTTTGGATCTGTCCAAGCCAGCGCTCCTCGGTGTCGCTCTTCTTGCGGGTCTGAAGCCAAACCTCTTCCATTTCTTTAAGAAACTTGGCCCACGATACGGCGAGCCTGGTGATCTCCTTGGAGCGCTTCCAGGCATGCGCGGGCACGGAATCGACGGCGTAGCCCGGACGGCGGTTTTTGCGATCTTTCAAGCGGAAAAAGCCGGCGACCATTGGGTGCTCGCGTTCGAGCAGCGCCGCGTTCTTATACCAGAAAAAGATCGACATCAGATTCCAGTAGTTGCGCGGCTGGTCGCTCCAGCGCGACAAAATGCGGATCATGTTCTCTTTGCTGTAGAAGCTTTTCCAGGCGTCATCGTACGCAGTGGTCCATTCCTCGGCGCTCATGAGCGGATGTTTGATGGTGGCGTGAAATGAGTCGCGCTTGTTGAAGTCGGGGTCCATCCATTCGCCGCGCTTGCGCATTTCGCGGTGGTCGTGGGAACCGGGCAGGGGAGTCATCATAAAAAAAGATGCCTGGTCGGGGCCGACTTCTTCCATCAAGAATTTGATATCCTGGGGCACCTGCTCTTTGGAGTCCCAAGGCAGGCCGATGATATAACCGGTATGAACCACGACGCCGTGGTCGTGCCATTCTTTAATAATCCCGCGGTATTCTTCCACGTTGTTTTGTTTTTTGCCTTCGGCTTTGAGGTTTTCCGGGTTGACGCTTTCCATGCCGATGAAAACCTGGGTGCAGCCTGCTTTGGCGGCCAGGGTGACGAAGTCCTTGGGCTTGCGCGCCAAGTCGACCTGCATCATGAACGAAACTTTAATGCCTTCCTGGCGCAATTTGATGATCTCTTCGAAAGTCTCACGCCAGAGCTTCTTGCGGGCAAAATTATCATCGGTGAAAAAATAAAAATTGACGCCATGGTCGTAATTGCGCCGGATCATGGCGGCAATGCTCTCCGGGCTGCGCTCGCGCATCTTGCGCCCTTGCACGTTGATGATCGTGCAGAAGGTGCAAGCAAATGGACAGCCGCGGGAGGTGTCGGCGGTGCCAAATGCCGGGTGAGCGAAATGTTTCATGGTCTTGGCGCTGGTCTTTGGCAGGGGCGCCTCGCCGATATCCACCAGGCTTTGCAAGTCCTGCGCGAAACTATAGATAGGTTTTAGCCGGTCGTGGAGAAAATCCTCAAGGATGCTTTCCCATTTGCCTTCCACTTCGCCGGAAACCACGCAAATATTTTCGCGGACAAGTTCCTGAATATCAGGCTCCTGTTCGCCCAGCATATTGATCGTGCCGCTGGTGTGAAACCCGCCGATGATCACCGGAATGTTTTTCAGCCGGAAAATTCTCGCCATGTCGAAAGCGCGTGGAAACTGGTTGGTTTGCACCCCAACGAGACAAACCAAGAGCTTGGTGCCGGCCTCCTGGCCCCAGCGAATGATCTGCCGCATCGGTATCTTTTCCGCGGTCTCATCGAAGACTGTTACTTCAATTGGCAGATCGCCGAAATATCGCCGCTGTTTGATGTCGTCAGTGAGACCATGAAGCACATTCAAGGTGTTGCTCGGCAGCACGCCCTTCCAAAAACGAATGACATAGCCGTCATCGTCATACTTGGAAGGCTTGATCAAGACAATGTGGAATCGCTCGATGCGCTTAACAATCGCCATCGCGGCCTCCCTCGGGCTTGTATGTCGATGCAACATCTTTTATAGATAGGTGAATAGATTGAGGATTCCGGGACTCTAGCAGCCAGCCTATTTCATGTCAAGCAACTTGCCGAGTTGGCGGCGATATTAACTGCGCGGTTTCGGCAGTTTTCATGATCCAACTTTTCCACGTTTCGAAAACATTTCCACCCAGATCCCACGCCCTGGTCGACATCAATTTGGCCATCGAGCGCGGCGAGTTTGTGTTTCTGACCGGCCCGAGCGGGGCGGGCAAGACTACGTTGATGAAACTGTTGTTTCGCGAAGAAGAGCCCACCGCAGGACAGATCCTCATCGATGGCAAGAACATCGGCCTGCTGAACCGCCATGGCGTGGCCCGGCTGCGGCGCAATATCGGTTTGGTGTTTCAGGAGTTTAAACTGTTGCCGCGCTTGAGCGCGCTGGAAAATGTTGCCCTGGCGGCAGAGGTCGTCGGCGTCTCCAAGCAAGAAAGCTACGCCAAAGCCTATCGGCTTTTACTCGATTTGGGTCTGCGCGAAAAATACGATGCCCAGCCGCTGATGCTTTCGGGCGGCGAGCAACAGCGAGTGGCCATTGCCCGCGCCCTGGTCAACGATCCCCTGTTGGTCTTGGCCGATGAGCCGACGGGAAATCTCGATGCCGAGATGGCCGAAGAAACCATGCGGCTGTTTCTGCAAATCCGCGACCGCGGCACGACCATCATGATCGCCAGCCACGATATCGGCTTGATCCGCCGATTTGGCACAAGAATCCTGTCGTTGCGCCGCGGCTGTTTGGTCGACGATTTGCAAAGGGTGGACAACAAAATCGACCGGCAAGCGGGAGCGGTTTCGGCATGACCGGGGCGCAGTTACATTACATCGCGCGGCGCGTGCGCTCGAGCCTGGTGGATCTGCGCTGGAGCCATATGCTCACCGCGGGAACGATGGCGATGACGTTATTTGTTTTCGGCGCGTTCATGGTGTTACAGAGCAACTTGGAGACGCTGCTCAGCGGCTGGGGCGAGCAGATTCAGATCAACGCTTATCTTGATAAGGACATCACTGGCGATGCCAGCCAAGTCCTGGCGCAGCGCTTGCAAACCTACCCCGAAGTGCAACGAACCCGATTGATTTCCCAGGAGCAGGCATGGAAAGAGTTCCGCTCGGCCTTGGGGTCCCAGGCGGGGATTCTCGACGGACTCCCCCAGGATGTGTTGCCGGCATCGATCGAGATCGCAGTGAAAGCCCGAGTTCCGCGGCGGTGCAAAAATTGCGGCGGTGGCGGCGCGTATTAGAAATGAAAAGGGGGTCGCCAGCGTCGAATACCCCCAGGAATGGGTCGACCGCCTGCAGCTTATCATCCTGGCGGTTCAGTGGGCCAAATGGATTTTGGGCAGCGTGTTGTTCTGCGCGACGCTTTTCATTGTCGGCAGCACCGTCAAACTGGCGCTGGTGGCGCGCAAAGATGAGATTGAAATTATGCAGCTGGTCGGCGCCGGCGCGGAGATGATTCAAGCGCCGTTTGTTCTGGAGGGAATGATTCAAGGCGTGACGGGCGCCCTGCTCGCGCTAGGCTGCCTGTGGCTTTTGTTTTATTCTTTACGCGACGGCGTGCCGGTATCGGTGGGACTTTTTGGGCCGTTCAATTCATTTAAGTTTCTTGATCTTCGCGGCATGCTGTCGATCCTCGCAGTTGGCTGGGTGCTGGGCTCGTTGGGAAGTTTAGTGTCGCTACGCAGGTTTTTGCGCAAATGGTAAAGTCGATCGTATTTGCCTTAGGATTCGTCTTTGTGCTGTTGGTGCTGCCCAGGCTAGGGTTTTGCGCCGCGGCAGAAAAAGATCTCGATGGTCTGAAGCATAAAATCGAACGGGAACGACAAGGGCTGGCGCAGGTGCAAAATCAGGAAGGATCGATTTTGCAGGCCTTGAGCCAGATCGAAAGCAATCTCCAAAAGAAAAACCGCGACCTCAAACGGGCCAATGCCAATTGGGCAACGATTACCCATGAGGTTGAGCGGCTGGAGGCGGAGGAACAACGGATTCAGGAATCGGTTCAACAGCGCAAGGGATTGCTTGAAAAGCGCGCTGCGGCTCTTTACCGCTGGCATCGGGGCGGTGGCAATGTGCTGGTGCTGTTGAATGGCGAAGGATCGCTGGGCGCATTTCTGCAGCACCAGCGCTACCTCCAGACCACTCTGTCCTATGATCGCGCGCTGGTTGAACAGCTCGGCGCTGCGGCGGCACAACGGGAATCCCTCAAGGGCGATTTGGAACAACGCAAAGCCGAGCTCGACGGAATTCGCCAGCAGCTTAGCGACGCCCAGGATGCCGTGCGCCAGGAAGCGGAAAAGAAAAAAGAGGTCCTCGCCAGCGTTCGGCAAGAAAAGGAATCTCGAGTGCGCGCTCTCAAAGAATTGGAACAAGCGGCGGCGCGGCTCCAGCAAATGATCAACGATTTGTCCAAGCAAGCCAGCATCCGCCCGCCGGAATTCCCATCGGGCGGCGGTCTCGCGAGCTTGCGCGGCAGGCTTGAATGGCCGGTGCGCGGCGAATTGAAGCGGGAATTCGGCAAAAGCAAACACCGCGAATTTGCCACCGAAGTTTTTCGCAACGGCATCGACATCGAAGCTCCCTTCGGTGAAACGATTCATGCGGTAGAGAAGGGCAGGATCGTGTTTGCCGACCGGTTAGCCGGCTACGGTAAAATGGTCATTGTCGACCACGGCGAGCGTTACTATACAATCTATGCGCATCTGGCGGATTTTTCCAAAAAAAATGGCGATGTCGTTCGGCGCGGCGAGCCCATTGGATTGGTCGGCGACAGCGACTCGCTTTCCGGCGCATTGCTTTACTTCGAGATGCGCAAGGATGGCCGCTCGATTGATCCGTTGCCCTGGTTTCGCCAATGACCATTCGGTGCGGCGCATGGATCGCAGCAGTATTTTATTGGTTGTGGTAGGACGGATTTCTGGAAAAGCGAATCGGTCTATGCTACCTATTAAGGTTCATGGAGCGGCAGCCGTTGCGCCGCATGCTAGGTGCTATGCGCCCGTAGCTCAATTGGACAGAGCACCAGACTACGAATCTGGGGGTTGGGGGTTCAAATCTCTCCGGGCGCGCCAGCAAATTCAACAAGTTACGCCCCCCGAATCCGGTCCTATCTCCAATTGTTTCCACTTTTTGTTTCCAAACCTCTTTATTTGGCTGTTTTTCAAGCTGTTGCTTGCTGTTTCTCTGCTACCAGCGGCATGTCATCGAGCTTATCTACGGCTTGACGGTTGCCGCCTGGTACTAGATGCCCGTAGATATCGACCGTTACGTTGATAGAGCTATGGCCCATCTGTTCCTTGACGTAGGTTAAGCTTTCACCATTTTGGAGCAGCAGCGAAGCAAAGCTGTGTCGTAGGTCATGGAAGCGTACTCGCCTTAGCTTGGCGTCGGCAAGAACCCGATTAAAGACCTTCCGTAGATTGCTCGGGTCGATCTGTGTTCCGCCACGTGAGACCGCGTCTTCTGACTTCGGGGTTGTTCTCGGGGTTTGGAACAGCCAATCTTCCATAACCGCATTGACCACCATTGCGGCGTCCCTGCGTTCCTCTGCCGGCTTCTCCATCTCTTTTCGGAGAGCTTCCGCGCGCCGCTTGGATAGCTGCTCATTTAGGACTTCGGCGAGGCGAGAAGCTGAACGAAGCAATGTCTTCGCTGAAAGATCCGCTTATTCGCTCCGAAAGCTTTGATACCAGCCGTTCGACCTAATCCGTGCAGCCAAAGAACTGGGGCTTGAGGGGGTCATCGCCAAGCGGAACGATTCTTTATACGAGCCGGGCAAATGCAGCGAAGCTTGGCTCAAATACCGAATCAACCGCGGCCAAGAGCTTGTCATCGGGGGCTATACCCCGGGTAATCCCGTTCGACGCGCTCATCGTTGGATATTATCAAGACGGCAAACTTAACTATGCAGCGAAGGTTAGAAACGGCTTTGTGCCGCGTGTTTGTCGGGAGGTATTCCAAGCGGTCAAAGGGCTTCAAATCCGCACAAACACGACCGTGAAGCACACTATCCCCGACCGTGCATAGTAGTACTATCGGTGTCGAGGTTTAAGTACAGGTCGCAGCCAAGGGAGACTCCTAAAAAGGGTGCCGCCTAGGGTATCTCGGGCGGCGAATACAGGACACCCAGGATAAAAACAATTTTCAAAAAATGTTCCGGTTTGGTGCCAAATCAGGTGCCGTCAAGCCGCCTCCTTGCCTTCGAGCGCTTTTCGTTGTTCCTCAAAAATCTGAGCGACTCGACTTGTAATATTGTCTACTTCTTGTTCGGTTTCACAGCCATAATATGCGCGCACTTCTGCGGTTGGTGTGGTTGGTTCCAAAATAAATCCAGCCCCAAGACGAGTGGCAATCCAGTCGCCCACTTTCACTAAAGCATGCATGGATTCTGGTTGTTGCATCCCAGAACCATCATGGTGAGAGAGCACTGCCATCACCATTTTGGTGTCCATATGCCAACGGTACAATACCGACGCGCCAACCCAAACGTGGTCACATGGGAAAAATTCACGTTCCCAGTCAAGTGAAACTCCACGCTTTTTTTGACTTAGATTCCACATTTTATCGAACTGCGCCCTATTGCTGGGGAAACAGCACCAACGACCCGACATCGTGTAGCAGACCAACAATAAACGCCTGATCCTTATCGATATGGCAGTTATGGTCCGCTAGTACCTGACACGCGAGAGCGGTAGCTAATGAGTGACGCCATGCTGCGGCCCCCGCCTCTGACGGTCCGGCGTACAACGTACGGGTCGCCGCTGTGATTAATATGCGTTTCAACGTTTGAATACCGAGGACCTTCACTGCCTGCTGTAAAGTGTTTGGTGACTGTCGTAGGTTGTAGATTGGAGAACGCGCCATAATCAAGACACGGCTCGCCAACGCAACATCAGTCGAGAGAACACGACAAATTTCACGGAGATCTAACGACTCTTTCTGTATCAGTCCTAAAGCCTGAGTCACGGCCACGGGTAAAGCCGGTAACTTATAGTGTTCAGCAACCGTATAGACAAAATGTTGTAACTCTCGCATCAACTTGGCATGTTGCGGATCATCGCTTTCCACATGCAAAATGTCAGCATTGAACGATTCTTGCTCGTTTTTGCTAAAAAGACCGTGGCACCGGCAATTCGCTCGAATGCTGCTGAGTCACGGCCTTTTGCGGTACGACAGGTTGGCTTTGCTGCGCTTTTCCCTTCTTCCCCTGAGCTGGTTGTAAGGCAAGATAAATGAGGAATAAATGAGTCCAACACTTCCAATAAAAAGAATGCAGCCGCGAAGTCCATTTGGCTTCACCCCCAAATCACTACTTTACGACGGTCGAATTTTTCCACAAAAACTACTTGTTATTATTGAAGATCGGGAATCCGAAGGTTTCTTGAATCACACCCGTGGCCGTAGCTGTAAAAAGGCTATCTGGGTATGAGGAGGAGGCTATTAATGGGAGGAATTACCACATTGTGCCCACGGGTTGTGGAGAGCTTAGGAAAGGGCCCAAGAAAAATGTGCCAAAAAACGTTCCGGTCTTGTGCCAAGTTCAAAGGCAAACCGCGTTGATTGGTCTGTTTCAGTTCGTCCGAAACAATGTCCTCATTCGCCTCCGCTGGATTGGTCGGTTGCACGCCAGACTCTGCACGTTCGACGGTTTGCCGTTCGTTTTGAATCCGCCTAGCGCCTAGCACCCTGCCCCTTGGCAGGCCGGCACTGGTTTGATAGACACAGGCTGCTTCAGGTGCAGAGAGAAACAACGGGAGGTAAGTACTTATGCGCACCATTGCAGACGTTATCGGCGTGTTCATTTTCCACTTGGGCCTTTAGTGGCCTTCGGTGGTTTAATGCTAAGTAGCGTATCCAGTGCCGGGCCCATCTTAATGTTGTCCGGACTGAGCATGATGCTCGTCGGTTGGCTGGTCTCCAGAATCGCCTCGCGCAAACAGTGTCCGCACTGTGCGAAGAGCGTCAACGGCGCAGCGCTCAAGTGTGAACACTGTGGCCATGACTTTTTCACCACGCCAGCTATCTCCATCTCTGAAGAGCGGACTGAACCAACGACCTAGATTTGTTTCCATGCGTGTTTTTCCACAATGCCGTGGAAAGCAGCACCGACCAAGCCAAAAAACATATTGACTTTCCGCCATAACTTGGCGGATATTCTAGAGCTAGATCGGTGCTGTTCAGGATTGGAGTGAACTACGAATCTGGGGGTTGGGAGTTCAAATCTCTCCGGGCGCGCGCTAGCTCTGATAACTTTTCTCCAAGTAAAGTTGCGCGGCGCCGGCGTTGCCTAGTATACTTCAGTTGTACCGCCAGAAATTGGCGCGAGTCCCTTCTTTCCCGTCTTTTCTCAGCCCCGGCATTCGCGCCTTTGGCAATAACGGCGTGGCGTGCGGCCCTGGGTGTGGCTTTGGCAGCTTTCTTGGAACAGGTTTCGATCATGGCTATCCAAGGCAACAGGAATGTTTTGATCATTGCGAGTCAGCCGCATGCGACCGAGTATTGGCAAAAGCATGTGGCGATTGCCGGCTTCAATCCCATCGTGGCGAAGACTGGAGCGGGCGCCGTTCTTAAAATTGAGGAGCGCGTTCCAGACCTGATCCTGGCCGGACACCGGCCTATTCTTCTGCGGCATCGTCCGCGCCCGTGTTCCCGGTCCGCCTTCGGCGAATCGATCCGGGTCGCGCTCACTGTCTCGTGCGGGCGGCCTCTCTCGTGCGGGCGGCGCTCAGGGTTCTTTCGGGCTAGCGTCGCTCGGGGCTCTCTCGGGCGAGCGTCGCTCGGGGCCGCGCAGGGATCGACGCGGGTGAGTGATCTGCTCTTCCGGGTTGATCGCTGGCTTGGTGACGGGGTCTCGGAGGGCGTTTGCCGGCACCATCGGCGGCGGCTGGGTCGGCTCGGCTGGTCAGGCGCTCTGGATCCGTCTGCTGGTGGTTGGGCGGCCGAGTCGCCTGTGCCTCGGGCGGGGAACGCGGTGGAGGTGTTGATCGATGGGGCGGAGGCGCTGCCTCGGATCGCGGCCGAGCTCGAGCGGGCTCGGTCGCATGTTCATATCGCCGGGTGGTATTTCTCGGCTGACTTTGCGCTTGCCCGCGAGGGCGCGCCCTCGGTGGTTCGGAATCTGTTGGCGGAGCTTGCCGAGCGCGTCGAGGTGAGAGTGCTCGTCTGGGCTGGGGCACCGCTGCCGCTGTTCCGGCCGTCTCGGAAAGCGGTGCGGGAGATGCGGGATCGCCTGATCGCGGGGACGAAGATTCAGTGCGGCCTCGACGCGCATGAGCGGCCGATGCACTGCCATCACGAAAAGACGATCGTGATCGACGACCGGGTGGCGTTCGTTGGTGGCATCGACCTCACCTCCGAGGCTGGCGACCGCTACGACTCGAGCGATCACCCGGCGCGGGCGACAGTCGGCTGGCACGACGCCAGCGCCCGCATCGAAGGGCCAGCCGTCATGGACGTTGCCCAGCACTTTCGGATGCGCTGGCACGAGGTCACAGGCAAGACTCTGCCGCCAGTCTCCCCGCAGCAGCCGGTCGGTGAGACCGAGCTCCAGATCGTCCGGACGGTTCCAGAGCGGATCTATAAGGCGGTCCCCAATGGGGACTTCCGGATCCTCGAGTCCTACCTGCGGGCCCTCAAGGCAGCGGAACGGTTCATCTACCTCGAAAACCAGTTTCTCTGGTCGCCTGAGATCGCGACCGTCCTGATCGACAAGCTCACCAACCCACCCAGCTGCGACTTCCGGCTCGTCGTGCTCCTCCCGGCGAAGCCGAACAATGGCGCCGACGACACTCGCGGCGTGCTCGGCGAACTGGTCGAAGCCGACGCCGACAGCGGCGGCCTGGTCGCTTGCACGCTGTATGCCCGGGCGGGAACGATTCACGACCATGTCTACGTGCACGCCAAGATCGGGATCGTCGACGACCGCTGGCTGACGCTCGGCTCTGCCAACCTGAACGAACACTCCCTCTTCAACGACACCGAGATGAACATCGTCACCCACGACCCCGAACTCGCCACTCAGACCCGGCGGCGCCTATGGGCAGAACACCTCGAGCTCCACCTCGACCAGCTACCCGCAGACCCCATCGAGGCCGTCGACAGCTATTGGAAGCCGATCAGCGCGGAGCAACTCGCCCGCCGCAACGACGGCCAGCCCCTCACCCACCGACTCGCCCGCCTCCCCAACATCTCAAAACGATCAGGGCGCCTACTCGGCCCGCTCAACGGACTCCTGGTCGACGGCTAACCAAGGAGATCGGCCCAGCAGTCCGTTCCCACGGTGAGCTTAGATCCAGCCTCGCCGGCGGGCGTGGTGTAGAGATCGATTGAGCCGGCGGCCATCTGGCGGGTCGTGTCCATGTCGTCGAGCGTCCGGTCAAGACGATCGACAAGCGGCGGGAACAGCTCTTCAGTGGCAGAGTCGGGAAGGAGCTGTGAGAAGTTCGGTTGTGCGAGCCGCTCGTAGATCTCTCGATGTGGCGCGAGCTTGCGGCGCAGGCGAGCGGTCCGCTGCGTGATCGCGACGAGCTGACGCAGCAGCTTTCCCTCATCAACGCGTTCGCGCAGCACGAGCTGCTCGAGATCGTCGATCTCTTTGACAGTCGGCTCGAGCTGCCGACTGTAGGTCAACAGCTGCTCGGTCAGCAACGCGGAGAGGAAACCCGCACTGCCGAGCTGGCCGATGTTGCTTTCACCTCGGAACCGATCGTCGAAGTCCTCGAGGAACTCAACCGGCTCCTGGTGGCTCGTGAGTACCCAGTTTCGGCCCCAGCGGATGCAGACGGTGAAGCCTGTCTTTGAACCGCTCGCGTAGAGCGAATTAGATTCTGCGGTAGCGAGCGTCGCTGAGTGAGTAGAGCGCGAACGCGATCAGGCCGGCTGCGACGAGACCGAGGAGGACCGACCCGTAGGTTTGTGCCGCGAGTTTGCGCAGGGCGCCGTCCAATCCGATAGCAGTGTTGGGGTTGTATTCGACCGCGGCTTTGATGAGAAACACGCCGATCAGCCCGAATACGATCATCCTGGCGAGATGGCCCACGACACCGATCCGCGTTACCCAGTGCCGCATTGAGGCGCTCATCTCCTCTGTCTTTGAATCCTTCTGGAAATCCTTCGTCACGCCTCGATAGCCCTGATAGATGGCGACTCCGATCATGATGGCTCCGGCCAACCCGACAAGCCATTGGCCGGCGGGCCATCCGAGCACGCCGCCGGCTGCTTTGCGGCTCGCTCGGGAGCTCGAGCCAGCTTGCGCGGAGCCGACCAGAATCGTGATGGCGATCGCGCAGAGTCCCGCATAGACGACTCCGCTCGCCAACGCCGCCACCCGATCAAAACCACTGTCGTTCGTGGCCTCGACACCGTGCCCAAGTGCGGCCCGGACAAATCGCCATAGTGCGTAGCCGGCCAAGCCGACCGCCACCAGGATCAGCAGGACCTTTCCGAAGGGCTGCTGCGCGAGCGTTTCCAGGGCGCCCTTCTGATCGGTCGCCTTGCCGCCAATACCGAAAGCAAGCTTGAGGGCCAGGATCCCGATGATCCCGTACACCGCTCCGCGAGCGACGAAGCCGCCTCTGGCAAGCAATTCAAACCCGCGGCGACCTGAGGCCTGCACGTCGCCAGCCGACCCTGATCCGAGGCCACGCGATCGCTCCACATGCACACTCACTCAAGCTCCTCTCGTCGGTAGCGCAAGACGCATGTATTTCGAGACCGTCGATCTATAGCCCGAACTACGCAGGCTCTAACCACGCTTCGCAGATCGGGCCGAGATGTGGTTGGCGCCGTGCAACTCCCCAAGGCCGCCACCGGGGCGGAGACTCTCAGCGACGCTCTGTATCGAGTGATCTGGTCGCCGGTCGTTGGCCCTGAGGTTCCCCGGACGCTGTCGCTTGGCGCAGGGTCTTGGCGGTTGCGCCGTAGCGGAGCAGGGTGCCGCCGAAGGCGACCGTGCAGACGAGGAACCATGACCAGCCGAGGGCGAGGCCGGCGAGCACGTCTGAAAACCAATGGACGTCGAGGAGTACGCGGCTGGCTGCGACGGCGACCGCGATCGCGGCGGCGAGTGCTGCGAGCACGGCGCGGCCTGTTTGTCGCAGGTGTCGTCCGAGCAGAAATGCCGCGCCTGCGTAGAAGGCCGCGGCAGTTGCAGAGTGTCCGCTCGGAAATGACGGCCCGAGCGTATGCGCAGCCGGGTTGAGTGTCGGCCGGACACGATCGACGACGTCTTTGACCGACAGGGTCAAGAGGCCCTCTCCGGCGAGTAGGACGAACAGGAACGGCGCGACCCATGGGTTCCTGGTGCGCAGATACTCGATCGTGCCCAGGACGAGGCCGAGCGCGACCACGGCCCAGGTAGCGCCGAGGTCGGTGATCAGGTTCAGGCTGCTGGTCACGAGGCCGCTTGAGTGATCGTGGCTCCAGGCGGCGACGCTTCGGTCGATGCTGAGGAGTCCGCTGTTTTCTCGGACGAGGAGCGCGAGGACTCCGACCAGGATTCCGCTTGCCAGGATGAAGGCGAGCGCGGCGCAGAGCATGAGCCCGGTGGCGGTGGCAGGATCGAGCCGGGAACGCAGGGCTCGACGAAGTCTTCGGTGCTCGTTGGCAGCCTGTCCGAGATCCCGGGCTGCGGCCAGGGTGGACCGGGGCAGCACGTGCTGGGGCAGGAGCAGGCCGAGGAGGAGGACGCAGCCTCCTACCGTGATTGACGCGAGTGCGAGGACGGAGAGAGGAATGACGGGGTTGGTTACCCGCTGCCGTGAATGGGTAACCGGCCCGAATGGAAACGAGCCTCGCCGCTGCAGATACCGTCCACGCAACTCGCCACGAGCGACCTCCCGCGCACCGCGAGGATGCGCCGCCCGTGCTCACTGCCCGCCGGGGAAGCTACGCCCAGCGCCTCGGAATGCGCAGACTCACGGATCATCATCCCGCGCCGGTCTTCGCGGCGCTCGTGCTCTGCGGTTTTCTTCTGGTTTCCGCGGCGACGGTGGGCTTTGGCTTCCTGCTCGTGGACGGGATTCTGTCAATCCACGCGATCGCGCGCGCCGACGAACACGTCAACACGTGGCTTGCGGCTCACCGAACCTCCGGACTGACGCAGGCTTCCAGCGTTGGCTCGGAGATCGGCAGCGGCTTCGTGATCCCCGCCGTCGTCGCGGTCGCGGTCGTCTGGTTCGCGCTGCGACGTCACTGGAGGGCCGCGGCGTTCGTGCTGGCAGCGATCCTTGTCGAAGTCACGAGCTATCGAGTGACGACCTTGCTCGTCCACCGCCACCGACCCGCCGTCCACAGGTTGGAGCATCTGCCTGTCAATGCGAGCTTCCCCTCGGGACATGTGGCTGCATCAGTCGCGGTCTACGTCGGCCTGGCGTTGCTCCTGACTTCGCGTTACAGGAATCCATGGCTGCGCAGCGTCATCTGGGCACTCGCGGTGGCACTGCCGATTGCAGTCGGCATCTCGAGGATGTATCGCGGCATGCACCATCCGCTCGACGTCCTCGGCGGAGTCACGATGGGACTCGGGGCGCTCCTGATCGCGCTGTTCGCCGCCCAGGCAACCGGCGTAGTCGCCGCGCGGCGGGACCGCCGAGTCGCCCGGACGGCAGCATGAGCACCGTCGCGGTCGTCGCGCATGCCGGCAAGAGCATCGGCGGCGGCCTGCCCGAGCTACGGCGCGTCCTCGCACGCGAGGGCATCAACGATCCGCTCTGGTACGAGGTTTCCAAGAGCCGGCGGGCCCCCAAGCAAGTGCGCCGCGCCGTCGCCCGTGGCGCGGAGGTGATCTTCGCCTGGGGCGGAGACGGGCTGGCACAACGCTGTATCGACACCCTCGCCGACACCGACGCCACCCTTGCGATCGTGCCCGCAGGCACCGCCAACCTGCTGGCGTCCAACCTCGGCATTCCCCAAGAGATCCGCGCGGCCGTCGAAATCGGGCTCTCCGGCATACGCCGGAGGATCGACGTCGGCACCGTGAACGGCGAGTGCTTCGCCGTGATGGCCGGCGTCGGAGTCGACGCCCGAATGATCGACAATGCCGACGGAACGCTCAAAGACACGCTCGGACGGCTCGCATACGTCTGGACGGGAGCACGAAACCTGCGCGCCCCGTCCTTCACCGCCAAGGTCAAAGTCGACGGCTCCTCCTGGTATCGCGGCGCAGCGAGCTGCATCCTGCTCGGCAACGTCGGGCGACTCTTCGCCGGCATCGAGGTCTTCGAGCAAGCGCGACCCGACGACGGACTGCTCGAGCTGGCTGTAGTCAGCGCCGACGGACCAGTCGACTGGGCGCGAACAATCGCCCGCACCGTCGCCGGAACACCGGAAGCCTCCCCCTTCGTCCATACAACCAGCGCACGGACCGTCAAAATCACGCTCAGCCGCAAGGTGCTCTACGAACTCGATGGCGGCGCCCGCACAAAGGTCCGACGGCTCAAGATCAAGATCCGGCCAAGCGCGATCACAATCGCCGCACCCGCAGCCGCCTCGACCGCACAGCAGACACAACACCTCGCCGCCGTACCTGGCTAACAGTCATACGGGCGTTGATGTAGCAACTCGACGGATCGTGGCGAGCCCGGACCCAGGCAAGGGCATGGAGCACTCGTTCCCGGCCAGGCGGGACGAAAGCCGGGTGACGTGTGGTGCGTCGCTCGCGAAGACCGGGCGGACGGCGAGCTGACGTATTCGATTCCCAGCCCGGTAGATCTGGCGGGCTGGAACAATCGCGTGATGGCGGCCACCCTGATTCTTGGACCTCTGCTGCGCTATGTGGGCTCGGAGACCGCGACGGTCTGGGTAGAGACGGACGCTCCGGCGGAGGTGGACGTGCTCGGCCGGCGCGCGCGAACGTTCCATGTCTCGGGCCACCATTACGCGCTGGTCGTCGTCGACGAACTGCAGCCCGGCGCCGTCACGCCGTACGAAGTTCTGGTGAATGGAAGTGTCGCCTGGCCGCCGGCCGACGGTCGTCCTCCGAGTGCCATTCACACGCGTCATAACGAGCGCCAATCGCTGTTGATCTTCGGCTCTTGCCGGGTCGGCGCGCCGCAACGCGCCCCGTACACTTCGTCTCCGGCGGACGACCCGGCAGGGTTGGGTGTGGACGCGCTCTGGGCATACTCGCGCGAACTCCAAGCCGACCCGTCGCGATGGCCAGACGGGCTCATCCTCCTCGGTGACCAGGTCTACGCAGACGAGGTGCCGCCCGAGACAACTGCCTTCATCCAGGCGAGGCGGGACATCGCGGAGCCGCCGGGCAAGGAGATCGCGGACTTCGAGGAGTACACCCACTTGTACCGCGAGTCGTGGTCTGACCCGGACATCCGCTGGCTGCTCTCGACCGTGCCGACGACGATGATCTTCGACGACCACGACGTGAACGACGACTGGAACATCTCCCAGTCGTGGGTAGAGGAAATGCGCGCGCTCCCCTGGTGGGAGGACCGGATAACCGGGGCGTTCATGTCATATTGGCTCTACCAGCATCTCGGCAACCTGTCACCGCCCGAGCTCGCCCAAGACGAGCTATTCCACCTCGTCCGAGGGGACAGCGACGCCGGTCCGCGCCTCCGCTCGTTCGCTCAGCTCTGCGACCGCGAATCGGCCGCAAGCCGCTGGGCGTATCACCGCGACTTCGGCCAAACACGCCTCCTCGTGATCGACTCCCGGGCGGCCCGAGTCCTCGCCGCGGGGCGACGCGAGATGATCGACGAAGAGGAGTGGGACTGGATCGTCGAGCACAGCCGCGGCTCGTTCGACCACCTAATCGTGGCCAGCACCCTGCCGGTATTCATGTCCCACGGCCTCCACCACCTCGAGTCATGGAACCAGGCAGTGTGCAACGGCGTCTGGGGACGCACGTCGGCACGCGTCAGCGAACGACTCAGACGAGCCGTCGACCTGGAGCATTGGCCCGCGTTCCACGACTCCTTCGAACGGTTCGTGGACCTCTTACGGATTGTCAGCCACGGCTTCGATGGGAAGCCACCCGCAACAATCACGGTCCTCGGCGGCGACGTCCACACCGCGTACGTGGCCGAGGTGTCGCTCGGCACAGACGCCGGACCGAGCCGCGTCTACCAGATCGTCTGCTCGCCGTTTCGGAATCCACTCACCCCGTCGCAACGCCGCGTCGTCCGCGTCACCGGCTCGCGCCTCGCCGGCGCGGTATTCTCGCTCCTGGCGCGCGCGTGCGGAGTCGCTCCGCCAACGGCAGTCTGGACGCTTGTCAACGGGCCGACCTTCGACAACTCGATCGGCGAACTCGAGCTCGACGAGCGGACAGCCCGGGTGACCATCAGCCGTCCCGCCGCCCGCCGCGAGACCGGCCCAGCGCTGCAAACGCTCCATAAGCTCACCCTGTCCGAGGAGTGAGGCGCACAGACGGCCAACTGGGGCTGAGTCGATCCGCTAGGCGAACTGTTGGTCCGGGTCGAACTTGTCTCCGCGCAGGATGCCTTGTGGGGTGATCTTGAATCGTCTGATTTCGGCTTCGTGGCGGCTTGCCCGGGTCTTCATGACTGTGAGGGCGCGTTCGATCAGTGATTGGCTTCGGACGTACTGGAGTACGACGACGTTGTCGGAGAGATGGGAGACGCCGAACTCGGACAGTCTGTCGACGCGGAACAACTCGGGGAGCTCGGTGGTCATGAACAGGCTGATCCCCTGACGGGCACAGCGTTGGATCACGGAGTACATGAACTCGCGGAAGCGGATCTCGTCGCGGCATGCGAATTGCAGGTCGGCGAGGCTGTCGATGAGGACACGTCGAGCCCGTCAAGGCCCCCCTCCTGTTTGAACCTGGCGAACTCCGCTGATCGAAGGAGCTCGGGGACGTTCTCCATCACGAAGACCGAAGGTTCTGCCTGCTCGAGAGCCTCCACAAAATGACGCCAGAGACTGTTCAGCGCGGCCCGGGAATGCGGGTCACGGTCGCGACCAAGCGGACTGAAGCCTTGGCAAGGTGGACCGCCAATCACGACATCCGCCTTCGGAAACGTTCGTCAACGGGCCGGAACCGGTTGCCGTCGCGGCTTGCGCTTGATCGCGTGCTCGTCGGGCTCCTCCGTGGTGAAGTCGGGCGTGCTGCGAGCCGCCTTTTGTTGCTCTACGTTTCACGGCGTGATCTCGGCCTCTTCGAGAGGCTTGATTCTTCGAGCGACTGGAGGTGGCAGCTATGGAGTCAAGCACTCAGACGACAGGCGGGCCGGCGTATCCGGTGCAGTTCTCCGTCGAGTATCCCGATCGCGAGCTCAACCGGCTGGCGAGCGCGTTTCGGCTGATCGTCGCGATCCCGATCCTCATCCTCGCAGCCAGCATCGGCAACCAAGGCACCTATGCGGCGGGCGAGCAGGGCTGGAGAATCGTGGGCGGCACGAGTGGGATGCTCTTTCTCGCCCCGCTCCTGATGATCGTGTTCCGACAGAAGTACCCGCGTTGGTGGTTCGACTGGAACCTAGAGCTGCTCAGGTTCTCGAACCGGATCGGCGTCTATCTCGCCCTGATGGAAGACCGCTACCCCTCCACCGACGAGCACCAGGCGGTCGCGCTCGACTTCCCCTACCCGGATGCCAAGCAGGGCCTAAACCGCTGGCTGCCACTCGTCAAGTGGCTGCTCGCGATCCCTCACTACATCCTGCTCGTCTTCCTCTGGCTCGCAGCCGTCGTTGCGGTGGTCATCGCCTGGTTCGCGATCATCTTCACCGGCCACTACCCACGCGGCCTCTTCGACTTCGTGCTCGGCGTGTTCCGCTGGACAAACCGAGTCGTCGGGTACGCCTTCACCCTCGTCACCGACCAATACCCGCCATTCCGCCTCAGCCCCTGAAGTGCGCCGGAGCAAAGACCATCTTGTCAATAGTGACCATCGGTGACTAAGGCTCGCCGCGGCGCGCTGTGGGCGGCTGCGCCGCCGCTCGGGTTCTGGCGCTCCTAGAAGCATGGGCAAAAGAAGCGAGACACCAAGCTCGCCCAGGACATCGCCGAGGAGATCACCGAACGCCAGAAGTGACCGCTCTTGCGAGCACCTCTCGGCGTTAGGCGACGACCCTCAGGGACGTAGGTACCTCGAACTCGCGCCCGAGATCGGCCACGGCGATCGCGCGGGAGAGCTCCGTAGTCGGGAAGTCCTCGATGAAGTCCTCGATGTCGATCAAGGATTGCTGCATGTTGTCTTCGTTGGTTCGGTTGACGCAGCAGGCCCAGTCGCCGTGCTTGAGGATCGAAGCGCGCCTCTCGCGCGGGAGCGCGTAGTACAGCGCGCAGATTCGCTCGGGGTTGAGCGAAGCAAGGAGGTCGACAACATCGGCCGAAGCCCGCCGGCGCAAAGGCAAGACGGGCGTCTCCAACGAAGTGGTCAGTTACCGCTCGGGTGGTGCCCGCCAGCCCAACCGAGAGGTAACAGACGCTGCCGCCCATTGCCCCATCGGTCCCGTTGGCAGCCCAGTCGGCGGTGTCGGAAAGATCACGTGGCGCCTTCAACGCATCACCGATCGCCGTCTCTTGCCTGGATAACCAATCTACTCGGGCATCCTGATCACGGGGCGGGCACCGCCGTGGCGCTGAGCTGGCTGTGGCTGACTGACGTCGCTCTCGCCGGGATCTACTTCCTCTACAGCGCGACGCTCGAAGAGCGCTACATGACCGAGCAGTTCCCAGACAACTACCCCGCCTACAAGCACGCGACGAAGATGCTCGTGCCGTTCATCTTCTAACCTGGAACCGGTCGCTGAAGCAGCTCAGCCTAGTAGGCCTCAGTCCCTGCCGGGACGCGAGAGCCAGGGGAGATTCCTGAACACTCGCGCTGGCGACGGGTTTGTCCCTAATCAGGCGACGGGACTCCCCCGCGCCTCCCTGCCATCCCGACGGTGCCCCTTCAGCGCGACTCGGTGGCCGTCCCCAGGTTGTACCCAAGCCGGTGCAGCGCTTCCCTGATGCCTGCGAGGGCGGAGGGATCCTCGATCGTCGCGGGTACCGTGTAGGTCTCCCCGTCGGCTATCGACCGAATCGTCCCCCGCAAGATCTTTCCGGAACGCGTCTTGGGTAGCCGCTCGACGATCGCGGCCTGTTTGAACGAGGCGACTGGCCCGATCCGCTCTCGCACCAGCGTGCACACCTCACCGACGATCTCTGCCTCGTCCCGCTCGACACCCGCCTTCAGGACGAGCAGGCCGACCGGAACCTGTCCCTTCAGCGCGTCCGCGACGCCGAAGACGGCGCACTCGGCGACGTCGGGGTGCGACGCGAGCACCTCTTCCATGGCTCCGGTCGAGAGGCGGTGGCCGGCGGTGTTGATGATGTCGTCCGTCCTCGACATCACGAACAGGTAGCCGTCCGCGTCCATGTAACCCGCGTCCGCCGTCTCGTAGTAGCCGGGGAAGGTCGACAGGTAGGTCTCGCGGAAACGCTCCTCCGCGTTCCAGAGTGTCGGCGTCGCCCCGGGCGGGAGCGGGAGCCCGATCGCGATCGCGCCGATCTTGCCGCTCTCGAGCTCGCGGCCGTCGGCGCCGAGCACGCGGACGTCCCAACCGGGAACGGCTCGTGTTGTCGATCCCGGCTTCACTGGCAAGCGCTCGATGCCGAGGCAATTCGCGGCGATCGGCCAGCCCGTCTCGGTCTGCCACCAGTGGTCGACGACGGGCACCTCGAGCTTCTGCTCGGCCCAGGCGAGGGTCTCCGGATCGCAGCGCTCGCCGGCGAGGAACAGCGTCCGCAAGCCAGCCAGGTCATAGCGCGCAAGCTGGCCGGCGCCCGGGTCCTGTTGGCGGATCGCACGGAAGGCGGTGGGCGCAGTGAACATCGTCGACACACCGTGCTCGGCGATCACCCGCCAGAACGCCCCCGCGTCGGGCGTCCCCACAGGCTTTCCCTCGTAGAGAACCGTCGTGCACCCGTGGAAAAGAGGCGCGTAGACGATGTACGAATGGCCGACAACCCAGCCGACGTCCGAGGCCGCCCAGTACACCTCGCCGGGCCGGGCATCGTAGACGTTCGTCATCGACCACTCGAGCGCAACCGCGTGCCCTCCGTTGTCGCGGACGATGCCCTTCGGCCGGCCGGTCGTGCCCGACGTGTAGAGGATGTAGAGGGGATCGGTCGCCTCGACCGCGACGCAGGGCACCGCCTCGGCGTCGCGAAGCGACTCCTGCCACTCGACGTCGCGGGCCGAGTCGAGCTCCGCCTCGAGCTCCGGGCGCTGGAGGACGACACACCGCGCGGGCTTGCGCTCTACGAGCCCGATCGCGGCGTCGAGCAACGGCTTGTACGCGACGACGCGGCCGGGCTCGAGGCCGCAGGAGGCGGAGACCACGACCTTCGGCTCCGCGTCCTCGAGCCGACTCGCCAGCTCGTTCGCCGCGAAGCCGCCGAAGACAACCGAGTGGACCGCACCGATCCGCGCGCACGCCAGCATTGCGATCAGCGCCTCAGGCACCATCGGCATATAGACGACGACGCGGTCGCCCCGCTCCACGCCGAGGCCGCGCAGCGCCCCGGCGAAACGGGCAACGACCTCGGTCAGCTCGGCATACGAGTAGACCGCCTTCGTCCCGGCTAGCGGCGAGTCATAGATCAGCGCCGCCTGGTCCCCGCGCCCCCGCTCGACGTGACGGTCAAGCGCGTTCCAGCACGTGTTCAACCTCCCGCCCGAGAACCAGCGGAAGAACGGCGCCCGCGAGTCGTCGAGGACGCGCTGCCACGGCTCGACCCAGTCGATCGCGGCCGCCGCCTCCGCCCAGAACGCCTCCGGGTCCTCAAGCGACCGACGATAGACCGCGTCGAACCGCTCCGACCGGATCACGCGAGGACACCCCCGACCACCCATCCCATGCGAGTAGCAAACCAGATGACGCCGCGGGGATGGGGCTGAGTTCCGCCTCTTGTCGAGACCCGCGCCGCCCCCAGTGCCTACCCCTCCCGTAACGAATCAAGCGATGGGACTCCTACGCGGTACCGGAACCCACCCCTCCGAAACCGAACGAGGCGATGGGACTCGTGACCTGTGATGGGCGAGGAGTTCGGCGAAAGCTGCCTGGGCGCCGAGCTGATCGAAGGCTGCTGGAGTCGCTCGGCAACGCGGGATCTCTGACCGAGTACCGTCCTCATATGCTCGAGCGCCAGGGTCCAGCCGCGGCGGAGCATCGGGTGACGCCGCTCGAGCTGTTCTTCGACTTGGTGTTTGTGTTCGGGCTGACCGAGGTGACGACGTTCCTCGCGGACGATCCGACCTGGCACGGGCTTTGCCGCGCGCTGCTCCTGCTCGGAGCGCTCTGGTGGTCATGGGCGGCCTATGCGTGGCTGACGAACACCATCGACGCGGACGAGGACGCCCTATTGGCGGCAATGCTGGTCGCGATGGCGGCGATGTTCGTCGCGGCGCTCATCGTCCCGACCGCGTTCAGCAGCCACGGCCTCCTATTCGGAGTCGCCTTCCTGATCGTCAATCTCATGCACATAGCGCTCTACACCCTGGCCGCACGCGACGACCCCGACCTCTTGACCGCTGTCGGACGGGTGGCTCGCACGAGCCTCGCGGGCAGCGCCTTGATCCTCGTCGCCGCGTTCGTGCCCAGCGACCTCAGACCACTCTTCTGGTTGGCCGCCCTGGTAGTCGGCCTATTCGGGCCACTGCTCGGAGACATGGGAGGATGGCGGCTCGAACCCACGCACTTCGTCGAGCGCCACAGCCTGATCATCATCATCGCACTCGGCGAGTCGCTGATCGCCGTCGGCATCGGCACCAGGCAGACATCACTCGGCGCAACCGTCATCATCGCCGCGCTCCTCGGGCTCGCCGTCGCCACATCCTTCTGGGTCGCCTACTTCGACTTTTTCGCTCTCCGCTTCCGACACCTACTCACCGAGCAACAAGGCGCAGCGCAGGTCGCCCTGGCACGCGACGCCTACACCTACCTCCACCTCCCCATGGTCGCCGGCATCATCCTCTCGGCCTTCGCTCTCCGCGAAGCCGTCGCCCGGATCGGACACGACCTCGCCACCGTTCCCGCCCTCGCCCTCTGCGGCGGCTCAGCTCTCTACATCGCCAGCTACGTCGCCATACGCTGGCGAGTGACACGCAACGTCCGCAGCGGCCGGCTGATCGCTTCCATCGTGTTCATGACGCTCTTCCCAATCGCACTCGTAACGCCAGCGATCGCAGCCCTCGCCGCAGTCGCTGCGACCTGGATCGGACTCCACGCCTACGAGCTCATCTGGTGGCGCGAAGCCCGCACACAAACACGCGCCCTCCGCACCACAACCCCCCCGTCCTAAAGCGGGGTCGACCGAAGCACGCTCGGACTTCCCGTGCGCACGCACGCGCCTACGCGCGCGAGGGGGTAGGGGGAGGAGGGTGAGCGAGCTCATAGCTGCTAGCCCGACGCCGAACGGCTCAGACGGAATCACCCTCCTCCCCCGCTCCCAACGCGTACGCGAACGCGAGCGTGCCGTGCATGCTTCGGTCGACCCGCCACAGAACGGAGTCCGGCCACACGTTGGCCGCGAGAGGGCCGGTGGGCGATGTTGTCCGGAAAGACGCTTCGGCTGGAGCCAATCACGCTGCACGAAGCCGACACACGTTCGCATCATTGCTGATCGTCCCAGGCGTGAACGCGAAGGCGCTTCGACCTTCATGGGACGCCCTTCGGTGACGATCAGACTCGCCGGATCGATGATCCCCTGATGGAGAGCGGCCGGTCCGCTAACGCAGTCAGGACCCGATCCAGCCCGGACGGTTGTGAACCGTGAATCGCCGCGACAGCGAGCCCTGGTTTCCGCGGATGTCGGTCGCGGTGACTACGAGGTCATAGACGCCGTCCGGAATGTTCTTCGTGTCGAACGGCTTCCGCGTCAGTGCGAACAGGTAGCGACCGGGCTGCGCCCACGAGAAGTGCGGCCCGAACACGCAGAAGTTCTGGTAGCTGCCGCGGCCGTAGTAGTGCCAGAACAGCGTGTTGTCGGGGATGGTCGTGCGGAAGTCGACTGCGATCGTCTCCGGCACGACGGCGTTGCCGTCGAGATCCTGGATCAGCCAGGTGAGAAGTGACGGCGCCACGGGCATGCCCTGCCACGCGCCCGGAACCGGGATTGTCGGGAAGTCGTAGACCTCGGCGACGATCTCGACCAGGCCGCGGAGGAAGTTCGGCAGCAGCTCGCCGCCCTGGACTCTGAACAGAATCGACCTCACTTCGGGATCGGTGTTGTCCGCGTAAGGCGTGAGGTGGCCGGCGGCGAGTGGGTTCACGATCTTCCCTCCGGAGATCTCGGTCAGATGCACGTGCCCGGCGTCGGCCTTGATCGTCCCGAGCTTGGTGGTGCGTGCCTGGACTTGCTGGCCGGTCGCGACCGTCGCGTCGAGGTGCCAATACTGGAACGACCGACCGCCGCCCGTGTCGACTCCGATCCAGTCCGACTCGACGTGGGTGACCTTCCCGGAGACGACGGGGAACGCGGCCGTCCCGTCCGGCGCCGAGATGTCGACGCCGAAGTGGAACGTGAACGATCCGCCGCCGGACATCAGCGCCTGGGGCGTGGGCGGATCCTCGAAGACCATGCGTGGATCGCCGAGGTGCGCCCGGACGGGGTGCGGGGAATCGAACGGCTCGACAGGCCAGCCGTAACTCGTGCCTGACGGCGACACGCCTTGAACCCTACGGGTCGTCGGCTGATTCGGCAATGCGCGCGCCGGCCCGCGAACCGTCCTTGCGCTTCGGTCTCAGGTCGGTGATGCTGCAGGGGCCGTGGTCTCAGTCGATTCGACTGGTGTGCTCGTCAGCGACGGGAAGAAGGTCTTTCCGATCAACGTCTCGCAGCCGCCGCCGCTCGGCGGGAAGACCGTCGATGGCCAGGACGCGTTCAAGGAGCTGGCAAGCGGCGGTGTCACATTCATGCGCGTCGGCCAGTCGAACTGGGACCTGGCCACCATCGACGCCCAGCTCGACGAGACCGAGAAGTGGCTCAAGGCCGCGGCTGACGCGGGCATGCGAGTCTGGCTCTGGCTCGGAGAGCAACCTGTCCTCTCCGGCCCCAGCGCTGCCACGAACCAGCAGGTGATCACGAAGATCGTCAACCGGTTCAAGAACCACCCGGGGCTCGGTGCCTACAAGGGGATCGACGAGCCGCACAACCCGGTCGGCCGCAAGAAGAAGGTGCAGGGGAAGGTCGTCCCGAACCCCGTCGACCCGCAGGGCATGGCCAAGGCCTACAAGCTCGTGAAGCAGCTCGATCCCGGCCACCCGGTCGTGATCATCCACGAGCCAGTCAGCCAGCTCGTTGACCTGAAGCCTTACGCCGCGTCTGGCGACGTCTTCGGCGCCGACATATACCCGGTTTCCTATCCGCCCGGAGCCCACGCGTACATGCCGCGGACACCGGCAAACCAGGGAAACCGCGACCTGAGCCTCGTCGGCGACCTCACCGACCGGATCGTGCAGGCCGCGGGGCCCAAGAAGATGACCTGGATGACACTCCAGATCGCCTGGAGCGGAGTCTCGCCCACCGCCTCCCAACCTGGGCTCGTGCCCCGGTTCCCCAGCCTGTTCGACGAGCGGTTCATGGCGTACCACGCGATCGTGTGCGGCGCGCGGGGCCTCACGTTCTTCGGCGGTCACGTGACGGACGTCATGCGTCCGCGAGACGCGAAGACCGGCTGGAACTGGACGTTCTGGGACCTGGTGCTCCGGCCGCTACTCGAGGAGCTCCGGTCGACGGCGGTCGCTCCGATCCTCGTCGCACCCAACTCGAACGACAAGATCGCGGTCAACTCGAAGGACATCGACCTGGTCGCGCGCCGCGACGGCGGCTTCCTCTACGTCGTCGCCGTCAGGCGCGGCGGCCCCACCAGCCAGGTCACGTTCTCGGGGCTGCCGAAGAAGATCGGCGGCGGGCAGGTGTTGTTCGAGTACACGCAGGATCCGCTTCCCGTGCCGAACCACGCGCCCGCCGGAGCCGTCCAGCAGTCGTTCCGGGGCGTCAGCGTCGACGGCGGCTCGTTCCGCGACTGGTTCGCGCCGCACGACGTGCACGTCTATCGCTTCCAGGTCTGACCCGAAGCCTGCCGTCTCCGCCCGGCGCGCTGCCACCGTCCCGGCCCGGCGCGCCCGGCAGCGGCTTGCGCTCGCTGCCGGAAAGCTTCCTTCTGCCGCTAGTCGCGGTCGTGCTTGTCGTGCTCGGCCCCATCCTTCTCGGCCTCGTCCTTCTCGGCCTCGTCGTGCTCTTCGAGGCTGTGTCCTTCGAGGCAGTGCTCCCTGGGGCTGTGCTCTTCGGGGCTGTGCTGCCACCTCCTGGTGTTGAGTAAGGCGCAGAGCTCGTCGAGTTTGGCCCTGTCGGAATCGATCAGCTGCCGGGCTTCTCGTTTGAGGTCTGCGATGTGGTCGGGGCTGGCGTTGTCCATCGCCCCCATGCCGGGCGGCAGGCTGATCTGAAAGCGGAAGTAGCGCGGCTGGCCGCCCGTGTCGGGAAGCAAGAACGTGAGTTGGTGTTCGACCGTGTCGGCGACACCGTCCATGAGCACGTCGATTACCGGGCGTGCCCAGCCGATCAGGCCCCAGCCGCGTGCTTGCCGGTAGTGGATCGGGGACTTGGCCTGGCCGGTGCCGAGCGAGACGACGAACCTGCGCTGACCCGTTGAACATCAGCGGTCGAGAGCAAGAGCGAAGCCGAGTGCCCAGATCTGGTTGCCCTCAGAGCAGACACGGCTGACCGCGCTTAGAGGGGAGGTAGCGTCTTCGTCGTTAGGGCGAAGACGCTGTGGAGGGGCACTTCTATCGTCTTGACGCGTTCGGCGCCTGTGGTGATCGTGCTGTCGACGACGACGTGACCGCCGCCAGCTCGGTTCCAGAGCACGAGCGCAAACGATGTGTGGGGTGGCAGACCGCCAATCGTGTAGGAGATCTTGTCCTTGACGGCTTTGTTTTCGCTCGCACCGCGACTATCGAGGCCGATTATCGTCAGTTCGCCGGCGGGCCCTCCGAACGCGGTGAGCTGCTTGGTGGCCGGCGAGGACTTACTCTGCTCGATGCTGAGCACTCGCCAACCAGTCTCTGTTGTCGTCGTGAACAGCCGCAGGAGAAAAGACATCGGGTAGGGTTCCCATCCGTCCGCGCCTGGCGGTCCGATCGCGTAATACGCCGACGTGCCTCTGTCGTACTTACCGAAATAACCATCCCACTTGATGACGCCGGCGTAACCCATTTGCGCCGCCCGAATCTGGAACCAAGCCTGCTGGAAGGCGGCAATGTTCGTTCGCCCCAGAGAAGTGCCATCCTTGAAGTTTCCCGGGTCGATTGGTTTCTTGCCGTTCACGAGGCGGTTTCGGTCCGCGCTGCGTATCCCGTACTCGGTGATGTAGAGAGGTTTGCGGTTCGTCAAGCCGGCGACGATGTCATGGGTGTCCTTGAGCCGAAACTGAAATCTATCGGGAGTCTGGTAGTCCCAGTAGATGTGAGCCGAGTAGGCACCGAGGATGTCCGCATAGTGTTTAGACATGAACTCAAACCACCGGCTGTGGTGAAGCGGGCTCTCCGGATGGCTGTCACCCTCGATCAGGTCGCCCCCCATCAGCCGGATCTGGCGCAGACCCTTCGCTACGAGCTTCTCATGTAGCCGCTGGTACATATCTGCGAGCCGTTCCGGTGTGACCGCCTTCGTCGTGCCCGGCGCCGGCTTCGTGTTCGGCTCGTTCTGGATCGTCACCCAGTCGAGCTTGCTGACGCCGCTGGTCGTGACCAGTCTGTCCAGCACGTCCGCGAAACGCGACATCGCCCTCTCCCGGCCCTGAGGCGTAAGAAAGAACTCCCGGCCTGACTGCCAAGTGACGTTAATCGTCGCTGCCACCCTGTCGGCAAGCGTGACCGTGCGCACAAACGAGTCCCACTTGAGCTGCTGCGTACCCGTCTGGTGGTCCCCGTCAGCAGGCGTACCCTCGTCCGCGTCGCTGTAGAAAATCCGAACAAGCTGCGGCGACAGCACGCCGAGCTTCTGCTCGAGGTCGGCAAACCTCTCCTCCCGCACGCCCGTGATCGGCGCAAACACGTGCTGATTGAACTGCACCCCACAACCAGCCCAATGAGGCACAACCACCTTCTCTTGGTGCAACAGGAACTCTGGCCGCTCAGCCACGCTCCGACGTCCTCAGCTGAGCCAGCCTCGGGCCGACTGGGTGATGCATGCCTGCCTCCTGACGAATCTGCCTGTCCGTCGTTTGAAGCGATTCTCACTAGAAAGCCCCATGGTGTCAACAAGGGCAAGCCAGAGGACCTCAGCGGGCTCGTTGGGCGCACCTGGGCGCACACTTGGGCGCGCACCCCGTCCTGGGAAAGCCTCTCGCCGCTGCCGTTGCGAGCCCTTCGTTCGATGTGGGGGATGCCTCGCAACAAGCACCGTGGGATGGTGTCTATGCACCCGCGCCGGCTTGCCTGTGAGGGCCTAGTGCGACGCGGGTGCTCTTGCGGGTTCTACATCATCGGCGGCTAGCCGCGGCTACCGATGTTGCGCTGTGTGGCGAACACGTGTTCGTTAGCCTGGCGCATGACTTCCGACGGCACGGCCTACACGCGGTTCCGCCGGTCGATCGAGGTCCGGAGCGTCTCCCAGGCCGAGATGGCGATGCGCGAGATGCCTCGCGTTGGGCTCCTGGACGCACTCGACTTCTGCACGCTGCTTGCCGCTGATGCGCCCAACCGTTACGAGCCAGCCGCTCGCCGCTGGCTCAGCCTGCTCCTGGCCGAGTGCGAGTCCCTGACTCTCGATGACGTGCAGTTGGCAGTCTCGTGTCTGCGAAGCCTTCCTGGCGGCGACATCGACCCGATCCGCGACACGCTCCGCGCCCTGGTCGAGCGGAGGCATCGCCTGCGCGGGCATTGAGCGGGCGGCGCACGCATCGCGCGTAGGCAGGCGCGAGGGGGTCAACAGGGGGGCCGGCGCGGAGGGTGGACGAGCCTCCGGGTTGCTGGGACGGTGCTCGCGCCGTACTCCATCTGAGGGCCGGTTCCGTGGGTCTGCCGCTTCCTCGGGCCTCGGTTCGTTAGCGTCTCTGCCATGAGCGACAAGGGACATCAGGACGGGATGCCTGTCAAGGCTGAGCACGAGCCGCCCCCGGGCGCGGCGACGTCCGCCAACTGGACGGGCGGAGCAGCACCGATCGACTACACGGCGAGCGCGAAGTGGCTGGTGCTGCGCAAGAAGGAGAAACCTGCTGCGGAGATCTTCTCCGTCTCTTACGTCGCCACGAGTGGCGCCGGCGATCGGCCGGTGATGTTCGTCTTCAACGGCGGTCCGGGAGCCTCGTCGGCGTATCTGCACCTCGGCGTGGTCGGCCCGCAGCGCGTGGCCTTTCCGGCGGACGGCACGCTCCCGGAAATGCCACCTCGACTCGTGCAGAACGAGGCGTCGTGGCTCGAGTTCACCGACCTCGTGTTCGTCGATCCCGTCGGAACGGGGTTCAGCCGTGTGATCGAGGCCGAGAAGGGCGACGTGACGAAGGACGACAAGAAGCACGACAAGCAGGACGACGCGACCGATCCGAAGGAGTACTTCGGGCTGAAGCGTGACCTCGAGTCGTTGTCCGAGTTCATGGCCCGCTGGCTCTCGGAGCACGGCCGGTGGGGATCGTCCGTCTTCATCGCGGGCGAAAGCTACGGCGGCTATCGAGTAGGACGCCTCGTGCGCATGCTCCAGGAAGATACGGGCATCGGGCTCAGCGGGGCGATCCTGATCTCGCCCGCGCTCGAGTTGTCCGGGTTGGTCCCCAACGACTACGACGTGCTGGCCTGGATCGACACGCTGCCGACGATGGCTGCCGCAGCTGCACATCACGGCCGCTCACGCGTCTTCGCCGCCGGCACTGCGCTCGACGACGTGTTGCTCGAAGCCGAGGCGTTCGCGACCGGCGACTACGCGTCCTTCCTCACCCGCGGCGCCTCGATGGCGCCCATCGAGCGCGATCGAATCCTCACCAGGCTGGGCGATCTGGTCGGGCTCCGACCGGACATCGTCTCCCGCGCCGAAGGGCGCATCACGATTCGTACCTTCTCGCGCGAGTTGCTCCGCGACCAACGAAAGGTGCTCGGCCTCTACGACTCGACGATCACGGCCACGGATCCATTTCCCGATCGCGATTCGTTCGCCGGCCCCGATCCGACCTTCTCGGGGATCAGCCCTGCCTACACCACGGCGATCAACAGGCTGCTCCGTTCCGAGATCGGCGTCGAGACCGATCGCGAGTACACGGTTCTGAGCCTCGAGGTCAACAAGGCCTGGAAGGAAGATACCGATCAGCACTTCTTCGTCCCGCCCGTCGGCGCGACGGATGACTTCCGCTACGGCATGTCGCTCAACCCGCACATGAAGGCGTTCATCACCCACGGGCGGTACGACCTCGTCACTCCCTACTACGCGACGGATCGACTGAGAAACCTGATGCGGCTCGATTCGGAGATGACCGAACGCCTCACGGTCCGACACTTCGGCGGAGGGCACATGTTCTACGCGTGGGAAACGAGTCGGAGGGACTTCACCGAGGCGATCGCGTCGTTCGTCGCAGACGCGACCGGCCGATGACAGCCAGGCACTCTCGGCCTCGAACCGCGCGATGGGCATCCAGTCGCACACGCATGCCCTCCCCCGCACACTCGCGTGCGCGTGGAGGGCCGGCGGGGAGGGCGAATCGACGCTCGGCGCTCGCGGGGGCCCCGGCCCAACTCGAGCACACACGCTCCCCTTCCGCTGCACACCCGCGCGCGTACGCGAGGAGCCGGGGGTCAGCTGTCGGAGGACGAGTTCGCGGCGAGGAGCTCGCGCGCAGCGTCGAGGTCGGACGGGTGCACGAGGATCTCGCGAGGACCGGCCGCGGTGAACTCCTCGAGAGATAGGTCGATCGCCTCCGTGTCGCGGTAGCCACACTCGATTCCCGCCGAGCGAAGCAGGCCGCAGACGATGTCGGCCTCAGTCCCACTCGCCACGACTGTGACGACGACCTGCTCCTCCGACTCCACACGAGGAGCCTACTGCAGCCTTCCCCAGCGGCGAACCGCGAGCGCAACACCCTCCTCTCCGCGCGCGTAGGCGCGAGCGTGCGCACGGGAACGCGGAAGGAAGCGGAGAGCCGCGTTCGAACGGTCGCGTTGCTAATGTCACGCGGCCGGCCGGCTGGCTCGGAAGGATGGCTGAGCGATGGCCAACAAGTTGGTAGCAGCGATCGACCACGGCACCAGCAGTACGCGCTGCATCCTTTTCGACGGGAAAGGCGCCCCGGTCGCGACGGCACAACGCACGCAAACGATGCACTACCCGGAGCCTGGCTGGGTCGAGCTCGACATGGACGAGGTCTGGCAGCGAACCCAGGAGTGCATCCACGAAGGGCTCAGCTCGGCGGGTGCCTCGCCGGCGGACGTCGTCGGGGTCGGAATCGCGAACGAGCGGGAGACCGTCGTGCTCTGGGATCGGCGGACGGGACGCCCGGTCGCACCTGCGATCACCTGGCAGGACACGCGGACGGCCGCCGCCGCCGACGCGCTCGCGGCCGACGGAGGCATCCATCGGTTTCAGCACCGCACCGGCCTCGAGGCGGTCGGAACGACGAGCCACGCGCACAACGGAAAGGTACGGGTCACGATCGGCCACGAGACAGAGGTCTTCCAGCCGCCGCGCGGCAAGAACGTCGACGAGCAGCTGCTCGTCGACGTGCGGCGGATGCTGTCGAACGCAGGTTTCGCGCCCTACAGTCACTAGCCAGGGCGACGCGGTTACGAGGTTCCCGCGAGGTCGGCGGGCGTACACGCAGTGCTTCCCCCGCATACGCCCCGAGCCGGCCGCTGGAACGGCACGGCCCGGGACTCGACCGAACCTACTTTGGCCCCGTCCATCGATCCGGATCGGGCGGGGCAGCCCTCGACGCTGAGGGGAGAGCGCGTCGCGTCGAGAGCGTTCGCTGACCGCCGTCCTGGCGAGAGCCTCAGCGCCAAGGCATGCTCGAGGAAAGTCAGCGACCGGGCGAGTATTTCACCTTGGGTCAAGGCGGGGGTCTGAAACCGTTCAAGGGAACCTGGCGGAGGCCGATCGCGGAGGGGCCACAAGCTGAACTCGTCGGTTAGCGGGTGCCCCCGGCCCGGGAACCAGCGAGCTCATGGCCAGCACCCCGGCAGTCGGCGAGGGTGGCCTAGCCGTCGTCTTCACGGCGGACCACCTCGCGCACGGCGTCCGCCGACGCAGGTCGGCAGAGGTCGAACGGGCGAAGACGACTGTCGTGATTCGGCTGGCCGGCCCGCCGACTCTCTGGCCATCGCCCGGCTGGCCGAGCTCGAGGAGACGCCCTCATCAGCCGGGCCGACACTCGTCGCCGTGGTCGACGACCGGATCGAGGCTGCTCTACCGCTCGACGGCAGCGCCGCTGTCGCGAATCCGTTCTCCGCGAGTGGCCCGTTGGCCGATCTCTTGCGCCTGCGCGCAGAACAGCTCGCTGCCTAGCGGATCGCGACGAGCAAGGGCCGGGGAATCCCGGCCGTTTCGGTCGAAGAAGCGGGGAGGCTCGTGCTAGAGGCCGTGCCGGGCTAGCGCGAGGCGCATCATCGTCGCGTGCGTTCCACCCGCGACGGGGTCGTGGTCGGACTCGGGCGAGAGGAGCGTGTAGCTTCCGTCCGGTTGGAGCTCCCAGGCGTTTTGACGATCGGCCAGGCAAACCTCGAGGATCTCCCACAGCCGCGCACGCAGCCGCCGGTCTTCGATCGGGACGGCGGCCTCGACCCGCTCGGAGAGGTTCCGGTGCATCCAGTCGCCGGAGCCGATCAAGAAGCTCCCTTCGAGCGGGTCGGCAGAGCCGGCTGCGAAGTGAAAGATCCGGGAGTGCTCCAGGAAGCGGCCGACGATCGAGCGGATGCGGACGTTCTCCGTCCAGCCCGGCACCCCGGGAGCAAGGCAGCATAGACCGCGGACGATCAGATCCACCGGCACGCCTGCCTGCGACGCTTTTGACAGCAGCAGGCAGATGTCGCCGTCCTCGAGCTGGTTCATCTTGCAGACGATCCGGGCCGGGAGCCCGGCGCGGTGGTTTTCGATCTCCTGTTCGATCAGTTCTGCAAACCGGGAGCGCATATGCATCGGCGCGACGACCAGGGTGGGGAACGCAGGGGTGCGTGAGCGGCCGGTGAGGAAGTGGAAGAGCGTGACGACGTCGCCGGTGATCGCCGGGTCGGCAGTGAGTAGCCCGACGTCCTCGTACAGTCTGGCGGTGCGCGTGTGGTAGTTGCCGGTCGCGATGTGCGCGTAGCAGCGCATGCCGGCGTCTTCCTTGCGCACCACGAGCGCGGTCTTGCTGTGGGTCTTGAGGCCGGCAACTCCGAACATGACATGAGCACCGACCTTCTCCAGCTCGCGTGACCAATGCACGTTGCGCTCTTCGTCGAAGCGGGCGTTCAGCTCGATCACGCAGGCCACCTGCTTGCCCGCCTCGGCCGCCCGGATCAGCGACTGCACGAACGGGGTGTCGTCTCCGACCCGGTACACGGTCATCTTGATCGAGACCGTCAGAGGATCGTCGGCGGCGTCTCGGATGAATCGCTCGACTCCTGCGTAGAAGCTGTCGTATGGCTGGTGGAGCATGATGTCGCCGCCACGGATCGCCGAGAAGATGTCGCCGTCCAGGGCCTCGAGGCCGATCGGGGGTAGCGGCGCCCACGGTGAGTCGCGCAACGGCGCGATTTCCAGCCCGGCGATCTCGAACAGCGTCGTGTAGTCGAGGAGCGCAGGCATCTCGTACACGTCCTCGGATGTGAGTGCGAATCGACGTTTGAGCTCGGACACCATGCCCGGATCGGCGTCTGGTTGGACCTCGAGACGCACGACGGGCTCGAATCGGCGCTGCAGAACCTCACGCTCGACCAGCGCGCGCTTGCTCTCGCCCTCGTCGTCTTCGACCTCGACCTCCGCGTCACGGGAGACTCTGAACAGGTTGGCGCTCTCGACCTTCATTCCCGGGAACAAGCGCTCGGCGTTGGCCGCGATCACTTGATCGAGCCCGACGAAGACCCGTGTGGGCGGCTCCACGCCGGCCCGCAGGCGCAGCCATTGCGGAAGCTCCCTCGGCACCTTGACCCGCACGAGAACCGACTCACCCGTGACGGGGTCATCCAGGCGGAACGCCCACGAGGTCGACAGGTTCGAGACGAACGGAAACGGATGAGCCGCATCGAGGCTGAGCGGTGTCAGCACCGGCGAGATCTCCGTGTCGAAGACGCTCGCTGCTTCCTGACGCTGCTCGCCTGTGAGGTCGGCCCAGCCGACGAGATAGATGCCCTGCTCAGCCAGTTGCGGGCGGATCACGTCGCTGTAACAGGCTGCCTGCTGCGACAGCATCGACGTGATCACCTCGCGCTTGCGCGCCAACAAGTCCCGACGCTCCCCTGCAGCCAGGCTCGGGTCGTCCGACGCCGGCCGGATCAGCGCCATCCGCTTCATGAAGAACTCGTCCAGATTCGAGGAGAAGATCGCCAGGAACTTGACGCGCTCCAGCAACGGATTCCGTTCGTCAAGCGCCTGCTGCAGCACCCGGCGGTTGAACTCGAGCCAGCTCAGGTCCCGGTCGAGCCACGCATTCCGGCCTAGCTCGGCGACCGTTGCCATGCCGGGCGCGCCGGGGTCGACGACGACGTCCTGCTTCCCCGATTCGACGGCTTGGCTCGAGCTCACATCACGAAGAGTAGACCTGAACCGCCGTGGAGGGACGCGACTTTCAGCTCGACCGGCTACTTCCGTTCTGGCAGGTGACGAGCGAGCAGGACTGGGCGCTCTGCGAGCGCAACCAGCAAGGCGTGCTCTCCGCGGTGTATCGGCCCGGGCCGTATTCACCGTCCCGTGAAGCCAACGTGATCGCCTTCGTCGACTGGTACCTCTCTGCGCTCCGAGACGGGGCGCCGACCGAGTGAGCCGACGCACGGCTCCTCGAGCCCCTTACGTCGTCTTGATCAGTCCGCCGTCGATCACGTAGTTGGCGCCGGTGACATTTGCCGTCCGGGGTGACGCGAGCAGGACGACGAGGGTTGCCACTTCCTCGGGCGTCGTGAACCTGCCAGAGGGGATACCTGCCACGGCCTGCTCACGCACGGTGGCCGGGTCGACACCGGAGGCCCGGCCGACGGTCGCCGCAACGCCGTCGTCTCCGAGCCAGAGGTCCGTGGCGACCTGGCCCGGCGAGACGCAGTTGATGCGGATGCCTTGCGGGCCGAGCTCCTGCGAGAGCGCTTTCGACACGTTGAGCAGCGCCGCTTTCGCCGCGCCGTAGTCGATCACCAGCCCGTCGGGCTGGAAGAACGCGTTGACGGAGACGACATTGACGATCGCCCCCTGACGCCGTTCGACCATGGCTGCGACCGCGGCGCGAGTCGCCCGCAGCGCCGCGAAGAAGTTGAGCTGCATCGACGCCTCGAAATCGGCGTCTGTCGTCTGCAGGAACCCGTCGAGGCGCAGCTTGACGCCGCCGACGTTGTTGACGAGCACGTCGACCTGCCCGTGCCGGTCCACCGCTTCGGTCACGAGCCGCTCCGGCCCACCGGCCTGCACCAGGTCGACGGCTACCGTAGAGACGCCTTCGATCCCGACCAGCGTTTCGGTCGACCGGGCACCGGCGACGACCAGCGCTCCTTCGTCCGCGAGCATGCGCGTCACCGCCAGGCCGATCCCCTTGCTCGCCCCGGTGACGACGGCGACCTTCCCACCCAGCCCGAGTTCCATCGTCACAGGCTTTCACAACGGCGACGGCCGAGACCCTAGAGGGCGTGCAACCGCGCGAGAGCCGTGCGTGTCTCCCAGGATCTGGCCCCGGGCGAGCTCCCGGTACCGGGAGATGCCGACCTCGTACGGCACTCCCGCAGCCGTGAGCTCCTCCTCGGTCTTGCCCACCAAGCTGATCTCGGGGATGGGGTAGATGCCGAACGGCAACAGCTCTGGCGTGCCTGCTCGGCTGCCCGCAGGCGGCTCGCGCTGCGAGCCGTCCCTGCCCCATCGAGGTCGCCGCCAGGCTGGGGAAGCCGATCACGTCCCCGACGGCGAAGATGTGCTCGACCTCGGTTCGGAACTCGGGGCCGACCTCGATTCGTCCGCGCTCGTCGGCCGACAGACCCGCCGCGTCGAGGTCGAGGTCGTCGGTGGCTCCCTGGCGGCCGGCCGAATAGAACACTGCCTCGGCCGCGACCAGCTTTCCGCATCAGCTTCGCCAGCGCCGACGACGGAATGGACGCATTCATCTAGCGGCCTTCGACTGCGAAGAGGATCTCGGCGAATTGCCCGGCGGTTTCTGTGCGTGACCAGTCGCGCTGCAACTCGCAGAGCACCTGGGCCCAGCTCGTCGGTCTCGCGCCGGCCTGGACGACGCGGTCGAGCCCTGCCCGGTGCGCCTCGACGGAGGTGCCGCCGACCGCGTCGACGATGGGATAGACCTCGTAGCCCTCTCGGAGCGCGTCGAGCGTCGGGAAGCTCAGGCAGGCCTCCGTCCACAGCGCGGTCATGAGCAGCTTCCTGCGCCCGGTTGCCTTGACGGCGCGAACGAACTCGTCGTCCTCCCAGGCGTTGATCGTCGTTCGGTCGAAGACCTCGATGTCGCCGAGCACATCGGCCAGCTGATGGATGGTCGGCTGGTTCGCGCCGGTTTCGACGTTCACCGTCGAGAGCACGATCGGCAGACCGTAGAGCTTGGCCGTCCGGGCGACCGCCACGATGTTCATGACCAGATCGCGACGGTCCATCGACGCGATCGAGCCGACCTGGACCGGTTGATAGTCGATCACGATCAGCGCACAGTTCTGCGGCGTCAGCAGCTGGTCTTTCGACTGATCGCGAATGGGCAGGCTCGTCATGGCTTCCTCCGTTTCCCCGGACTTCGAAAAAGCTCGACTCGTCGTCGAGCAGCAACCGCGTCTTCTCAGAGTTATCCCAAGCGTGGCGCCGTCGACGATGCGCCGCATCCGCGAGCCTGCGGAACGCCTGCGGAGACTCCGCCTCCCCGTGCGAGAGCATCGCGACCGGCGCACACGCTGGCGCACACAGCCCTCCATCCGCACGGGTGTATGGCCGCGCGCCTCTTTCTTTCCCTGGGGACGGAAAAACTCCCGTCAACTAGAGGCTTGAAGTCGACGAGCCGCTGGCCACCGTCGATGTGGTACGTCGTGCCTGATCCTCCGCGCCTTCGACGAGATCGTGGTCGTCGCTCACAACGGCAGTTCCTCGCCCGCCTGCTCCGCCACCATGTACGCGGCGTACCAGTCGGGCCAGTCCTCGTCTCGCTGGCCGGTGCGCTTCTCGTGCTCACCGTGGGCGGCCTCCGCACGCCGAAGCGAGCCCGCCAGGTCGGCCGTGGATGCGAATGCCGTCTCGGCGGCGTCGATCCTGCCGGGCAGCCGCGTCGTGATCTCCTGAAGCAGCCAGCCGTTGCCGTCCGGGTCGCTGAACGTGGCGAAGGAGCTGTACGTGGCGTGATCCGGCGCAGGCCCGCTGACGCGACCGCTGGTGCCGTCGGGTTGGAACTGAGCGCCCGGCGTCTCGGCGTGGAACACCTCGCTAACCTCTGCACCGCGGGCGGCGAGCTCGTCGCGCGCAGCCTCGACGTTGGAGACGATCAGATAAAGGCCCCGGGCCGAGCCGGGCGCGGCCGACGTGATGTTCGTGCCGAACTGGACCGAGCACCCCGAGCCGGGCGGCGTGAACTGGACGATCCGGAAACCGTTGTCGAACAGGAAGTCGGCGTCGAGCCTCCACCCGAGCGTCCCGTAGAACTCGTTCGCTCGGTCGACATCCGAGACGGGGATGACGACGACCTCGAACTTCAAGTCGACGGTGCCTTTCCTCGGGGTCGCGGTTGACGTCTCGCCGCCGATCTTGCTGCTGCTCATCTCGACCTCCTTGGATGGGTGGGTGTCGTAGTACGTCCGATACCGGCGCACGAGCCCGCCTGACGTACGTCTCCCCACAAACGAGCGGTTGTACCGGCGTGTTCTTGAATCGCCCGCGCATCGCCATATACTCGCGACGTGCCGCTCGACGTGCCCGAGAGCCATCGCGACCTCCTCGAGGCGCCGGTGGCAGCGCTGGCGACGATCGGCGACGACGGCTTTCCTCAGGTCACCGCCGTGTGGTTCCTGTACGCGGACGGCGAGCTGAAGCTGTCGCTGAACGAGACGCGCCGGAAGACGAAGAACCTCCTCAGCCGACCGGAGTGCACCCTCCTCGTGCTCGACACGTCGAACCCGGCGCGGTACCTCGAGATTCGGGCGCGCGCTCAGCTGACACTCGACGAGACCCATGCGCTGCGCGACGCGGTCGGCCGCAAATACGGCGTCGACCTCTCCACCTTCGACCCACCCGGGCAGCGACGCTACGCCGTCACGCTCGAACCTGCTCGCGTCCGCGCGATCGACATGAGCGCCGGCTAGGTCTCGGCCCGCGCCGGCCGGGCCTGCTGCTTGACTGCCGCTCTGATGCGTCGTCTTCCTCTCTGGTTGCTGCTGGTCGGCTCGGGCGTGGTCGTGATCGGAGTGCTGCTGCAGGCGTTCTCGATCGTGGCCTGGATTCGAGGTGCAGGGCCGGGTGCCCTGGACATGCACAAAGACGTCGCGGACGTGGTGCACGTCGGGGAGCTCGCGGTGGTGGTCGGAGCGATCTGGGCTTGGTGGGGCAACTGGCGAGCGGTCGGTCTCGCCGCGCTGTTCCTGGTCGTGTCGGTCCTGCAGGTGGTGCTGATCGGCGATACCGACAAGCAAGGCGGCTGGGTGAACGGCCTCCACGGCCTCCTCGCCCTCGTCGTGCTGATCGCAGCCGTCGCGTACGCGGAACAGGCCTCACGCAGGCTGGGCTTCCGCGTGCGGATCGCACCACCCGGCTAGCGGCTCAGCAACCGGGTTAAGATCGCGCCGGTGCCAGGCGCTCCAGTCGACGTCCTCCAGCGGGTCCGGCTCTTCGCCGACCTCGACCCGAACGAGATCGAGCAGATCGCGCTCCTCTTCAAGGAGCGGAGCTTTCCCCCGGGGGAGACGATCATCAAGGAGGGTTCGGGCGGAGCGGCGTTCTACGTCATCGAGACGGGCGAGGTGACCGTGACGATCGGAGGCGAGGCGCGCGCTACCCTTGGGCCGGGGGACTACTTCGGCGAGATCGCCCTGATCGACGAGGGTGCACGCATCGCGAGCATCGTCGCGAACACCGACCTCCACGTGTACGGACTCACGCTCTGGGAGTTCCGCCCACTCGTCGAGCAGAACGGCGTGATCGGCTGGAAGCTCCTCCAAACACTTGCGAAAGAGCTGCGTGACGCTGAGCACCTGCTCGGCGCGCGCTGAAGAGAGACAGAAAGGGGTTCCTTTGACTTCAACGGAAACGTCGACCGACCTTCGATTCGATCCTCCTGGCCCCGGCTCGTGGATCCTGGACGCGGTCCATTTCCCGCGGCCGGCCACGCGCTACTGGACGGAGATGCAGCCGGAGCCGTTCCAGCGCGGCTTCCGTGAGTTCACCCGCTACTACGGCATGCTGATCGACACCCTCGACTACGCCTACCTGAGCGGCTTTGCGTACAGGTCGTTCGTGCCGGTCGCGGAGTCCGAGGTGCCCGAGCGATTCGAGCGCGCCGAGCAGGTGTTCGAGAACAAGCTGTGGCGGGACCAGCTGCGCGAGTGGGACGAGACGTTCAAGCCGATGTCGATCAGGACTCACCTGGAGCTCCAGGCGGTCGACCCCGACGAGCTGTCGGACGAACAGCTCGCGGCGTATCTGACACGCTGCCGCGACCACCACATCGAGATGATCTACCAGCACATGCGCCACACGGGCGCGGCGATGGTGGCGATCGGAGACTTCCTCGCGCACGTCGGCGACTGGACCGGCCTGCCGCCCGCCGACCTGCTCGGCCTGATGCGGGGAGCTGCTCCCGTGTCGGCAGGCGCGTCGACCGAGCTCGAACGCCTGCAGACGGCGATCGCCGCCGATCCAGCTGCCCAGCAGCTGCTGGACTCCGACGACGATCCCGGCGAGGTACTCGTGCGGCTGCGCTCGCTCGACGGCGACGCGGGCTCGGCCGCGGCCGCGTATCTCGATCTCGTCGGGTACCGACTCATCAACGGCTTCGACATCTCGAACCCGTACGCGCTGGAGCTGCCGGACGCGCTCCTGCGCGCGATCCGCACCGCCGTCTCGGGCGCCGAGGTCGATGACTCCGACGTCGAGGGCAAGATCGCCGACGTGCGCGCACAGGTGCCGGAGGAGCACCGGGCCGAGTTCGACGAGCTGCTCGGCGAGGCCAGGCTCATGTACCGGATCCGCGACGAACGCGGCGTCTTCAGCGACATCTGGGCCGCGGGCATCATGCGCCGCGCCGTGCTCGAGGGCGGCCGCCGACAGGCTGCGAACGGACGGATCCACGAGCCGGAGCATTTCCTCGACGCGGGCTTCGACGAGATGCATTCGCTGCTCACGAGCACGAACGGACCGTCCGCCGACGAGCTTGCCGAGCGGTTCACATCCCGCATGTCGATGACCGCCAAGGACGCCCCGCCGCTCCTCGGCCCACCGCCGCCGCCGCCTCCGGACCCGTCCGGACTGCCGCCGGCGGCTGCGAGGATGGCGCGGGCAGCCGGCATCGCAGTCGGCGAGATGTTCGAGAGCTCCGAAGCCGAGCACGAGGAGCACATGCTGCGCGGGCTGGCGGCGAGTCGCGGCGTCTACGAAGGCCCGGCGCGGCGTGTCTCCGACCCGACCGAGTTCGCGCGGATCGTGCAGGGCGACGTCCTCGTCACCGAGTCCACGAGCGAGGCGTTCAACATCCTCCTGCCATTGCTCGGCGGGATCGTGACCGATAGCGGCGGGCTGCTCTCCCACGCTGCGATCGTCGCCCGCGAGTACGGGATCCCGGGTGTGGTCGGGACGCGCGAGGCGACCGAGCGCATCGCCGACGGGACCCGCGTGCGCGTCGACGGCGATGCCGGCGAGGTGACGGTGCTCGCGTGAGCGAGGTCGTCCTCCTCGTCGACGCGCACGACGACTCGGTCTTCGGCTCGAAGGCCGTCGGGCTCGGGCAGGCGGCCCGGGCGGGGCTTCCGCTCCCGCCCGGCGTCGCCCTCGCCGGCCCGATCGTCGAAGCGGTTGCGAGCGGAGTGGAAGCCGCGATCGCGCAGGTCGACGAGCTCGTCCGGCCGCTGGAGGGACCCCTGGCCGTGCGATCGTCCGCGGTGGACGAGGACGGCGCGGAGGCGAGCTTCGCCGGTCAGCACCTGACGCTTCTGAACGTCCCGTCGAGCGAGGAGGTACCCGAGGCGCTCCGGGAGATCTGGTGGTCGGCGAACTCGGACTCGGCGATCACCTACCGACAGCGCGTCGGCCTGTTCACCCGTCCGAGCGTGGGCGTCGTCGTCATGTCCCTCCTCGATCCCGAGAGCGCCGGCGTGATGTTCACCCGGAACCCGGTCACCGGCGCCGACGAGCGGATGATCGAGGCGAGCTGGGGGCTCGGCGAGGCGGTCGTGGCCGGCCTCGTGATCCCTGACAACTTCCGCCTCGACCGCTCGGGCCAGGTTCTGGAGCGAACGCCGGGGCTCAAGAAGGTCGCGGTCCGGGTCCTCCCGGAGGGCGGCACGTTCGAGGAGCCGATCGCGGCCGAGCTCGTCGAGCGGCTCTGCGTCGACGACGACGGGCTTCAGGAGCTGAACCGCCTGGCCGACCGGTGCGAGGAGGTCTACGGCCCCGACCGGGACATCGAATGGGCCTTCGCCGACGGGCAGCTCTACCTCCTTCAGTGCCGGGCGATCACGCGAGCCGGGTCCTGAGCCGAGTCGGCCGCGGCGTCGCACCGACTGCGCACTGACGACCGGAGGCGCGTTTCACCGTAGGGTGCGGGGCCAGTCGTGAGAGCCGTCCCGATCGCGAGGAAGGTCGCCCGGGTGCTCCCGGACGCCGTGCAACGCTACTTCTCGGACCGCTGCCCGCAGCAGGCTGCGGGGATCTCGTACCGGGTGCTCTTCTCGATCGTGCCGCTCGCGATCGTGCTCGTGGCCATCTTCGGCCTCGTGCTCCAGGACGAGGCCGTCCGCAACGACGTCGTCGACCGGATCGTCGACTGGCTGCCCGTCTCCGCCAGAGGCCGCAAGGACGTGGAGCACGCGCTGACGACGATCGCGACGCCCGCGAGCACCGCCGGGCTCCTCGGCCTCGTGGTCTTCGCCTGGGCGGCCACGGGGATGATGACCTCGATCCGCCAGGGGCTCGAGACCGCGATGGGCGTGACGGTCTCGCGGCCGATGGCGCGCGGCAAGCTCGTCGACCTCGTCCTGATCGTCGGCGCCGCCGCCCTCATCCTCGTGACCGTCGGCCTGACGCTGCTCGGGAACCTCGTCCAACGGGCCTCGGGAGATCTCTCCGACGCTGCCGCCCTCGGGACGGGCACACTCGGCGGGTTGCTCCTCCGGCTCGTGAGCTTCGCGCTCGTCGTCGGCATCGTGCTGCTGGTCTACCGCTTCGTTCCCGCGCGCGGGCTGGGCTTCCACGACGGCCTCGCCGGAGCGATCGTCACCGCGCTCTGCCTGCAGCTGATCTCCTTCCTGTCCGGGGTGATCTACGACAAGACGACGAATCTCAGCGTCGTCTACGGGTCGTTGACCGCGGGGCTCCTCTTCCTCTACTCGACGTACCTGTACTCGTCGGCGCTCCTCCTCGGCGCAGAGGTCGCGGCGGCCTGGTCGCGGCCGTCGCTGCAGGGCGGGCCGCCGGTGCTCACACAGGTGAAACGCGGCGTGCTGGGCCTGTTCGTCAGACAGGACGAGGAGCCGGACGACCCGCGGCGTCGTACGCCGTGAACGGGACGGCGGCGACGGGCGAGCCGGCAGCTTCCTCGACCAGCATCGAGAAGACCACGAGGTCGCGCCGCTCGGCTCCCTCGGTCAACGGCAGCTGGCGGCGGCGGAGCCTCGCCTCCTGGACGAACCCGAGAAGGCGCGGCACGCCCAGGCTCGGCTCGTTCTCGGGATCGACGTTGATCTCGACCCGGTCGACGCCGCACCACGCGAACGCCGCTTGTGTCAGCGCGGCCACCGCCTCGCTCGCGTAGCCCTTCCTCGTCTCGGAGACCCTGATCCAGTAGCCGATCTCGACCGCGGCGTCGCCGACCCGCGTGTGGAGCCCACTGCCGCCGACGACCCGCACGTCGTCCGGCGCGAGGATCCCGTAGACGAAGTCCGTACCCAGGTCGAACTCGCCCCGGAAGCGCCGCAAGAGCTCCACCCTGTCGTCGACGGTCAGCGGCTCGTGGTGCACCCACGGCATCCACGGGCTCAGGTGCTCGACGCTCTCGTCGATCGCCTCGGTCAGCGCCGCCGCGTCGCGCGGCTCCCAGCAGCGGACGACGAGCCGCTCGGTCTCGATCCGGTAGGGAGGCGGGCCGGCCACCTCCGCGAGGCTACCGCTACCCTCGGAGCGTGGCTGCGAGGCGCGTCGCTCTCCTGTCGCTCGTCGTCGGCGCGCTCGCCGCGGTCGGCGGCGCCGTGGCCGCAACGGGCACGCCCGGGACGATCACGACCGTCGCGGGCACGGGCCTCACGGGTCAGACCGGCGACGGCGGGCCTGCGAGCGCGGCGGAGATCGATCACCCTCGCGGCATCGCGGTCGCGCCGGGCGGCGGCTACGTCTTTGCCGACGCGTTCGCGAACACGGTCAGGCGCGTCTGGCCGGACGGCCACATCTCGACGATCGCAGGTACCGGGACGGCCGGCTTCTCCGGCGACGGCGGCCCGGCGGCGGCAGCGGAGCTCGACCTTCCGCACGGGGTCGCGTTCACGACCGGGGCAACGCTCCTCGTCGCGGACGCGCTCAACAACCGCATCCGGGCGATCGACCCTGGCGGCACGATCACGACTGTCGCGGGAACCGGCGTCGCGGGGTTCGCGGGCGACGGCGGCCCGGCGGCGAGCGCGCAGATCGACGCGCCGCGCGGGGTGGCCTCGCTTCCGGGCGGCGGCTTCCTGATCCCGGACAGCGGCAACCAGCGGATCCGTGCCGTCGCGGCGGACGGGACGATCTCGACGGTCGCCGGCGACGGGACCCGCGGCTTCGCCGGCGACGGCGGTCCGGCGACGCAGGCCGAGCTCAGCCTTCCGTTCGCGGTCGCGCCGACCGCCGACGGCGGGCTCCTGATCGCGGACACCGGTAACGACCGGATCCGCCGTGTCGCTCCGGACGGGACGATCACCACGGTCGCCGGCGACGGCATCCGCGGCTACGGGGGCGACGGCGGCCCGGCCACGCAGGCGGCGCTCGACAGCCCGCACAACCTCGCCGTCCTCGCCGACGGCGGCTTCCTGATCGCGGACGAGGGCAACAACCGCGTCCGCCGGGTCTGGCCGAACGGAACGATCACGACCGTCGTCGGCACCGGGGAGAGCGGATTCTCCGGCGACGGCGGCCCACCGGCAGCCGCAGAGCTGAACCAGCCGAAGGCGATCGCGGTGCTCCCCGACAACCAGGGCTTCCTGCTCGCCGACGCGGCCAACAGCCGGGTGCGCCTCGTCGCGGTCGACCTGCGCCGCATCCTCCTCCTGCGTCCGAAGACACGCACGCTCCGAGCGCGCCGCGGCCACGCAGCCGCACTCGTGCTCACGGTCGACGACGCGGTGACGCTCCGCCTGCGCGTCAGGAACGGCACCCGCACCGTCCTCGCCTTCGCGAGCAAGGCGCGTGCCGGTGCGAACACGATCCGCTTCGGTGCCGGGCTCAAGCGCGGCACGTACCGCGTCACCGTGACCACGTCGAGCCTCCGCGACCGGCCGGCGACGACGACGCTGACCCTCGTGGTCGACGCCGTCGGGAAGCGTTGATCCCAGTCCACTTGTCGCTCGGGGACGGCTGTGGTCCAATTCGCGAGCGGCCGAGCATCCCTGACCCCGAGCGAGAAGAAACGAGAGGGCACACGAAGGATGTTTGACGCGACCACCAACGAGGCCGAGGTCATGCTCCGCGCGCTGCACGAGCACTCGACCGACGAATCGATGGACAGGATCGCCGCGTTCATCCACCCCGAGGCCGAGATGCGCCTGCTCGTGAGCTTCGGCCAGCCGCTCCACGGGCGGACGGAGATCGTGGACGCGCTCGAGAAGGGCCGCGAGGCAGCGATCTACCGTGCCCGGGTCCACCGCTTCGAATGGCTCGACGAGCACACGCTTCTGACCTTCGCCTTCGCCCGCTACGCCCTCGAGGGCGGTGGGTTCGCGGAGGGCAACGTCTACTGGCTCGACGAGCTGTACGAGGGCCTGATCTCGCGCGTGACGGTGTTCCGGAGCGAGGAAGAGGCCCGGCAGGCGTACGAGGATCGCTTCGAGGAACGCGCGCGCTGAGCGCCCCCGCCGGCGCAGGGATGCCGGCCGCCCGGGCGAAGGTCACGGCGGCGCCTGCCGATAAGAGCAGGTGCGATGCCGATCGAGGAGACTGGTTTGACCGACGAGCCCGAGCAGCACGACGACCAGAACGTTCGCGAGCGCGCCTACGAGATCTCGCAGCGGCAGGGCGCCGGCTCGCCCGACGAGAACTGGCGGCGCGCCGAGCGGGAGCTCGCGGTCGTCCACGAGTACGACACGGCCGATCGTGACCTGGAGCAGCTCGGGATGACCGTGTCGCGCTTCCCGCTCGAGGCCGGTGCCTTCTGGCGGCTCGAGCTGCCGCGCGGAGAGCGCGTCGAGGCCTGGGAGCCGGGCAACACGGGGCTTGCGCCGCCCGCCGAGGTCATGCGCCTGATCGAGAGCGTCGTCGCCGGCAAGCCGCTCGTCCCGGCACCGCCGGTCTCCCGCGATCCCGGCGCGAGCCGGCTACGCGCGATGATCCAGGTCCAGCGGCAGGAGCTGTTGCTTCACGAGCCGGGGGTCCGGCTCGGAACCGACCCCGAGAACCTGCACGAGCACCGCGTCGCCGCACGGCGGACCCGCGCCTTCCTCCGCGCGACACGCGACTTCGTCGACGGGGATTGGCAGGAGCTCCTCACCGCCCCGCTCGATGACCTCGGCGCGCTGACGGGCCCGGTCCGCGACCTCGACGTCGTCCTCGAGCACGTCCGCAAGGAGCTCGACTCGCTCGACGAGCCCGACCCCGCGGGGGGCCGGATCCTCGTCGGCATGCTCGAGACGGAACGTCGCGCGGCGAGGCGCCCGCTCGTGGAGCTCCTCGACACGGACGCGCATCGGGCACTGCTCGGGCGGCTCGCGCTCCCGCCCCGGCTCGCCGAAGGAGTGGGGAAGATCCCCCTCACGCAGCTCGCCCGCGACGAGTTCCGCCGCCTCGCCCGCGCCGTCGGACGCCTCGGCAAGCGCCCCGACGACGAGGCAATTCACCGGCTCCGGATGGCGCTCAAGCGCGCCCGGTACGCCGCCGAGCTCTCCGACCCGGGCGGCAAGGCCGGCCGGCGCTTCCTCGCCGACGCCCGCGCGCTCCAGACGCTGCTCGGCGAGCACCAGGACGCGGTCGTCGCCGAGGAGCGACTGCGGGCGGCCACCGTCGTCGACGGGCCCACGGCGGCCGCGTTCGTCGCAGGTCGCATCACCGAGCGGCAGCGCGCCCGCCGCGAACGCGCGGTCGAGCGCCTGCCTGCTGCCTGGAAGCGGCTCAGGAAGAGCGGCCGCAGGCTCGGTTCGGCCTAGATCGGGCCCGCCTGGCTCAGCGCGGCTGCGGGACGATCCGGATGTACGGCTTCGGCTCCTTCCAGCCGTCCGGATACGTCTCCTTGGCCTCGTCGTTCGACACCGAGCCGGCGATGATCACGTCCTCGCCCTGTTTCCAGTTCACGGGCGTGGCCACCTTGTACTTGGCCGTGAGCTGCAGCGAGTCGATCACGCGCAATACCTCGTCGAAGTTCCGGCCGGTCGTCATCGGGTAGACGAGGACGAGCTTGACCTTCTTGTCGGGGCCGATCACGAAGACGTTGCGAACCGTCTGGTTGTCGGCCGGCGTGCGCTCGAGCGGGTCGCCGTCCACGCTCGCCGGGAGCATCCCGTACAGCTTCGAGACGTTGAAGTCGCTGTCGCTGATGATCGGATAGTTGGGCGCGTACCCCTGCGTCTCCTCGATGTCCTTCACCCAGTCCGAATGCCGCTCCATCGGGTCCACCGAGAGGCCGATGACCTTGACGCCGCGCGCGTCGAAGTCGGGCTTGATCTTCGCCATGTACCCGAGTTCCGTCGTGCAGATCGGCGTGAAGTCCTTCGGGTGCGAGAACAGCACGGCCCACGAGTCGCCGATCCAGTCGTGAAAGCTGATCGGGCCGTCCGTCGTCTCGGCCTGGAAGTCCGGTGCGGTGTCGCCGATTGAGAGCGCCATCTGTCACTCCTCCTTGCTTCAGTTCGGATAGCTGTGCGTTGCACGGGTTATCTAGCAGACCGGACCGGCCCGGGGGAGCCAGCCCGGGGGAGCTACCCGGCCGGCGGCCCTAGCGAGCCTTGGCCGGCAGGCTGAACGAGACGCGCGCGCCGCCGCCGGGACGGCTCTCCGTCCAGATGCGTCCGCCCTGGGCCTCCACGAGCCCGCGGGCGATCGCGAGGCCGAGCCCGGATCCCGGCGTCGTGCGGGACGATTCTCCGCGCCAGAAGCGGTCGAACATGCGCTCGGCGACCTCGTCGCTCACGCCTTCGCCCGTGTCCTCGACGTCGACCTCGACGTCCGCCCCCGCGCGCCGCACGACCACGGCGATCGCGCCGTCGGACGGCGTGTGCCGGAGCGCGTTCGTGAGCAGGTTGTGCAGCACGCGCTCGACCTTGTCGGGAGCGCACAGCACCGGCGATCCTGCGCCGAGCCTCGTCTCCAGTGCGACGCCCTTCGCGCGGGCCTCGGCCTCGAACCCGCGCACGCACGAGCCCACGACACGATCGAGATCGGCCTCCTGCACCTTCAGGGTGAGGACGCCGGCGTCGATCCGGGCGAGCTCGAAGAGGTCGTCGACGAGGCCGGACAGGGTGCGCACCCTGTCGTTGAGCGCGGGCAGGTACTCCTCCGGCTCGGCGAGACCGTCGTCGATCGCCTCCAGCATCGCCTGCATCGACGCGAGCGGCGTCCGCAGATCGTGGCTCGCCCACGCGACGAGCTCGCGCCGCGCCTCGAACAGCCGCTCGATCGACTCCGCCATCGCGTTGAGCGCGCTGCCCATCTCCGCGACCTCACCGGGGCCCTGCTCGGGGGCGCGGGCGGCGAGGTCTCCCGCAGCGAGCTCGGCCGACACGGCGCGGAGCCGGTCGAGCGGCGCGAGGATCCACCGCGCGAGCAGGAGCGCAGCCACGACGGCCGAGAGGGCGGCGGCGGACGAGACCGCCAGGATCTTCGCGTCGTCGTGCATGTGGAACATCACCCAGCCCGACGCGAGCACGCCCCCGAGCGGCAGCACGACCGCGAGCAGCGCGAGCCCGACGAGCTGGAGCCGGATGGTCGGCAGCGTCCTCAGGAGCAGTGCGGCGAGGACGCCCGCGGCGATCGTCCCGATCGCCAGGAAGAGCGCGACCTCGGTCACGGCGTGAACCGGTAGCCGCTGCCCCAGATGGTCTCGAGCTGGCGGGGCCGGCTCGGGTCGTCCTCGATCTTCTCCCGCAGCCGCCGGACGTGGACCGTGACCGTCCCCGTGTCGAGCGCCGACGTGTACCCCCAGACGCTGTCCATCAGCTGCCGCCGCGAGAACACGCGGTCGGGATTGGCGGCCAGGAACCGGAGCAGGTCGAACTCGAGCGCCGTCAGCCTGAGCGGCGCCCCCCGCTTCAGCACCTCCCTCCGGGCGGTGTCGATCAGGAGATCGCCCGCCTCGATTCGGTCGGCCTCGGCGGCCGGCTGCGCGCGGCGCAGCACCGCGGCCACCCGAGCAGTGAGCTCCCGCGGGGAGAACGGCTTGGTCAGGTAGTCGTCGGCGCCGAGCTCGAGCCCTGCCAGGCGGTCGGCTTCCTCACCGAGGGCGGTGACCATGATCACCGGCAGCCCGGACCGCGCGCGGATCCAACGGCAGAGCGACAGCCCGTCGGTGTCGCCGGGGAGCATCAGGTCGAGCACGACCAGGCTCGGCGTCTCCTGCTCGAGCAGCTCGCGCGCCGAGTCGCCGTCGGCCGCCTGCAACGTCCGGTACCCGGCCTGCTCGAGGTAGCGGACGACGACGTCGCGGACGACCGGCTCGTCGTCGACCACGAGAACCGTGCTCATCGCCTCATTGTCGGGCATCGGCTTCGCGGCGCTCCTTAACAGTCGCTTACGTCAGAGAGTCGTAATGGTGCCCGCCTGCCCCCGGGACTACGGTCGAGAGGCAGTCGACCAGGGAGGTTCCGGAGCGATGAGATCGAGATGTCTTGGCGGCCTCGCCGCCGTTGCCGCCACGGCGGCGATCGCCGTCCCCGTAGCGCTGGCCTCGCAGATGCACCCCGTCCTCGGGGCCCACCTCGCCGGGATGGGCGAGCACGGAGTCGCCAATCTCCAGGTGAAGTCAAAGTCGGGCCAGCTCTGCTGGACCTTCGAGCTCCCGACCACGACGGGCATCACGGGGACGTCGATCCACACCGGCTCGAAGGGTCCCGTCCTGATCAAGCTCGGCAAGTCGTACACCGCCAAGGGCTGCACGAAGGCCCCGGCGATGACACTCGAGCACCTCGAGACCAAGCCGGGCACGTACTGGGTGTTCGTGGACACGAAGGGCCATCCCGGCGAGCTCCGCGGCAAGCTGTTCGCCGGCATGGCGCACATGTAGCCGGTGGAGGACCGCGACCCGCTTCCCGAGTCGCCGCGCGAGGTCAACGCCGGAGCGCGGCGGCTCGGACGCGCCGCGTTCCTCGGCGTCGTCGGCGCCGGCGTGGCGACGCTCTTCTACGGCAAGGAGATCTCGCGGGTCGTCAGCAACGTGACGAACCCGGTCTCCGACGCCACCGGGCTGACCCGGTTCATCCCCTCGAGCGGCTGGCGCATCTACACCGTCGCCGACTCGATGCCCTCGTTCGACCCCGCGACCTGGCGGCTGCGCATCGACGGGCTCGTGCGCCGGCCGGTCGAGCTCAGCCATCGCCAGCTGCTCGCCCTGCCGAGGGCGACGCAGGTGTCGACCTTCCACTGCGTCACGGGCTGGGTCGTCGACGGCGTCCACTGGGGCGGCGTCCGGTTCCACGACTTGCTCGCCGCCGCGGGGCCGCTGCCATCCGCACGCGCGCTGCACTTCGTCTCGGCTGAGAAGCCGTACGACGACTACCTCGACCTCCGGCAGGTATCGCCGCGGGACGTGATGCTCGCCTACGAGATGGACGGCAAGCCGCTGCCGCAGGAGCACGGCGCGCCGGTCCGCGTCGTGATCCCCGAGATGTACGGCTACAAGAACGTGAAGTGGGTCGAGCGCATCGAGCTCGTCGCGCGGGCCGGCTCGGGCTACTGGGAGCAGCGCGGCTACGACGAGGACGCCTGGGTGGGGCGCTCCAACGGCTACTAAGCCCGGCTATGTGGTGCGGTTCACGCTCACGGAGCGGCTCCTGCACTGGATCCACGCGAGCGCCTTCTTCGTCCTGCTCGGCTCCGGTCTCGTCCTTTACATCCCCTCGTTCTCGGAGGCGATCGCGCGGCGGCCGCTGATCAAGGACATCCACTTCTGGACGGGGATCTCCTGGGCAGGCGCGATCCTGCTCGTCGCGCTGCTCGGGAACCGGCGCGCGCTCAGGGAGACCGTGCGAGAGATCGACGTCTTCGACCGCGACGACCGCCGGTTCCTCGCCGGCCACACGCACGCGCCCCAGGGGCGCTTCAACGCCGGCCAGAAGGTGAACGCCGTGCTCACGGCGGCGTTTGCGACACTGTTCTTCGTCTCGGGCCTCCTGCTCTGGTACGGGGAGCGGGACACGCGCTTCCGGCTCGCCGGCACCGTGTTCCTCCACGACACGCTGATGTACCTGTCGATCGTGATCGTGGTCGGCCACCTCTACCTGTCGCTCGTCCACCCGACGACGCGGCACGCGCTTCGCGGCATGACGCTCGGCACGGTGCGGGCCGACTGGGCCCGCGCCCACCACTCGAAGTGGAGAGCTACCGGGCCCGGCGGCGCTCCCGCAGAAGCTCGCCGACGAGCCGGGTAGCCGCGCGGGCGGCGTCGACCGGTCGAGCCAGCTCGCGCTCGTCGCCGGCGTAGTCGAGAGCGAAGCCGCTCGTCGACGCGGCGGACAGCACGGTGACGCCCGGGCCGAGATCCTCGAACAGCCGCGCGTCGGCCGGCGCGAAGCGCGTGACGATCTGCCCCTCGTGCCCGAGACGCCGTAGCGCGGCGGCCGCGAACTCGGGGCAGCCCCCGGGTGTCGGCGAACCGCCGTCGACGACGTCGCGCGAGACGTTCCCGACCACCGCCACCCTGGCCGTGCCCAAGCCTAGGCAAACGACGCAGCCGGTCCCCCGGCCTCTACCCTCAAGGCGTGACCCGAGGTCGCGCCGCCGCCGTCGCCCTCGTCGCCGCGCTCGTCGCTGCGGGTCTGCTCGTCCAGGCCGGGACCACGGGAGCGGTGCCGACGCGGACGGTGCCGAAGCCGCCGATCGTCTGGAAGCCGATCGCGTTCGGCGCCAAGCGGAAGGCCGAGATGCGCGCCTACGCGATCCGCCACTACGGGATCGCGAGCTGGCGTCTCACGCCACACGTGATCGTCGAGCACTACACGGCGGACGAGTCGTTCTCGTCGACCTACAACTACTTCGCCGGCGACACACCCGACGTCGAGCTCGGCGAGCTGCCGGGTGTCTGCTCGCACTTCGTGATCGACAAGGATGGGACCATCTACCAGCTCGTCGCGCTGACGATCATGTGCCGCCACACGGTCGGGCTCAACTACACGGCGATCGGGATCGAGCACGTCGGGACGAGCGACCGCGAGATCCTCGGCAACCCGCGCCAGCTGCGTGCATCGCTGCGGCTCACGCTCTGGCTGATGCAGGCCGAACGGATCCAGCTCCGCAACGTGATCGGGCACAACGAGAGCCTGACCAGCCCGTACCACAAGGAGCTCTACGCGCCCTGGCGCTGCCAGACGCACGGCGACTGGACGCGGGCGGACATGGACGTCTACCGCTCGAAGCTCGCCGCGACGGCGAGGTCGTACGGCGTGCCGCTCGGCCCTTCAGCCGTGCGCGTCACGCCGCAGTGCTGAGCGGCGGCACGCGCGGTACCTTGCAACACAGTGTTGCAAGGTCGCACTCAAGCCAGATCGAGGCCGACGTAGTTCTCGGCCAGCGAGCGTGCACCTGCCTCGGAGCTCGTCACGTAGCGAAGCTGCGCGAGCTGGAGGCGCAGGCCGAACTCGTCGTCGTCCGGCGCGCGGTGGAGCATCGTCGTCATCCACCAGGAGAAGTGCTCGCAGCGCCAGACGCGGCTGAGGCAGCGCTCCGAGTACCGCTCGAGCGCGCCCGCCCTGCCCGTCCGGTACCAGTCTGCGATCGACTCGGCCAGGATGCGCACGTCCGTGATCGCCAGGTTGAGCCCCTTCGCGCCCGTCGGCGGCACGATGTGCGCGGCGTCTCCGGCGAGGAAGAGGCGGCCGAACTGCATCGGCTCGACGACGTAGCTCCGCATCCCGGTCACGCCCTTCTCCAGCACAGGCCCCTCGGTCAGCGTCCACCCCGGGAGCCCGAGCCGCGCCTGCAGCTCCTCCCAGATCCGCCCGTCCGGCCACCCGGCGATGTCCTCGTCGGGATGGCACTGGACGTAGAGCCGCGCGAGCTCGGGGGTGCGGAGGCTGAGCAGGGCGAAGCCGCGCTCGTTGTGCGCGTAGATCAGCTCGTCGTTCGAGGCCGGCGCCGCCGCGAGGATGCCGAGCCAGCCGAACGGATACTCCCGCGAGAACTCGCGCAGGACGCCGGCGGGGATGCTGGGGCGGCAGATCCCGTGGAAGCCGTCGCAGCCGGCGATCACGTCGCACTCGAGCTCATGCGGTTCGCCCTCGTGGCGGAAGTGGACGCGGGGCCGGTCGGACTCCAGCTCGTGCACCGAGACGTCCTCGACCTCGAACAGGAGCGGCTTGCCCGTCTCGAGCCGCGCCTCGATCAGGTCCTTGACGACTTCCGTCTGCCCGTAGATGACGATCGACTTGCCGGTCAGCGCCGCGAAGTCGATCCGACGGCGCTCGCCGTCGAACTGCAGCTCGACGCCCCCGTGGACGATCCCCTCGCGCTCCATACGCACGCCGACGCCGGTGTCGCGGAGGAGGTCTGCGGTGCCCTGCTCCAGCACCCCCGCGCGAACGCGATGCTCGACGTACTCGCGGCTCCGGTCCTCGAGGACGACCGAGTCGATGCCCTCGAGGTGGAGCAGGTGCGCGAGCGTCAAGCCGGCCGGGCCGGCGCCGACGATCCCGACCTGCGTGCGCATCAGTCGCCCGAGTCCGCCGTTGCCTCGTCCAGCGTGCGCTGCGCTGCCTCGTCGAGCGCGCGTTGCGCTGCCTCGTCGAGCGCGCGTTGCGCGACGTGGAACGCCGCGTTGGCCGCGGGGACGCCGCAGTAGATCGCGCAGTGGAGCAGCACTTCCTTGATCTCGTCGGGCGTCAGGCCGTTCCGGAGCGCGGCGCGCACGTGCATCGCCAGCTCGTCCATCCGGTTGAGCGTGACGAGGGCGACGAGGGTCATGCAGCTCCGTGTCCTGCGGTCGAGCCCCGGCCGCGCCCAGATCTCGCCCCAGGCGTAGCGCGTGATCAGGTCCTGGAAGTCGGCGGTGAACTCGGTGGTGTGCTCGAGCGCCCGGTCGACGTGCTCGTCCCCGAGCACCTCGCGGCGGATCTCCATGCCGCGGTCATGGGCCGAATCGGTCACGTCGCCTCCTCGTAGAGCGCGAGGGCGCGGTCGACGAAGGCGTCCGCCGAGCCGAGCGCCGTTGCGGGATCGAGTACGCAGTCGAGCTCCTCGTCCGCGAGCCCGGCTGCGGCAAGCCCCTCGCGGAACGACCCGCCCCGCGCCGCCTCGCCGACGAGCTCGTGCGCCTTCTCCTTGCCGACCCGGGGCGCGAGGGCGAACGACGCGCGCTCGGCCCCGGTCAGCTCGTCGATGTTCGCGCGCATCCGCTCGGCGTCGACCTCGAGCCCGGCCAGCACCTCGTGCATGTGCCAGGCGGCCCCGCCCGTGAGCGCCAGAGCGTCGGAGAGCGGTGCCCACTCCGCGTGCCAGGCCCCGAGTGCGCGCTCGTGCTCCTGCACGAGCGACCCGGTGAGCACCGAGGCGCACGCGTCGACGCGCCGCGCGCAGGCGATCGCGAGCGCCGAGCCGATCGGGTTGCGCTTGTGCGGCATCGTCGAGGAGCCGCCCTTGCCCGCGGGCTCGCGGACCTCGGCGATCTCGGTCTGCTCGAGGAGCGCCACGTCGAGCCCGATCTTCGCCAGCACGCCGGCCGTGACCGCGAGCCCGCCGCCGAGCTCGGCGACCCGGATCCGGCTCGTGTGCCAGGGGACGGCGGGCTCGGCGAGCTTCAGCTCTTCCGCGATCAGGCGCACGACCTCGACGCCCTTGTCCCCGAGCGCCGAGAGCGTGCCCGCCGCGCCTCCGAGCTGGACCGCGAGCCGCTCCTCGCGGACCTGCCGCAGCCGCGAACGGGCCTCAACGAGCGAGACGAGCCAGCCCGCAGCCTTGGCGCCGAACGTGGTCGGGACGGCCTGCAGGAGCAGCGTCCGGCCGGCCATCACCGTGCCGCGGTGCGTGCGCGCCAGCTCCGCGCACGCCGTCAAGGCGCGGTCGACGTGGCCGAGGACGAGCCCGAGCGCGCGGCCCGCCACGAGCATCGCGGCCGTGTCCATCACGTCCTGGCTCGTCGCGCCCCAGTGCACCCAGCTCGCCGCCTCGCCGCCGACGAGCTCTCGCAGCCTGCGCACCATCGGCTCGGCCGGAGCGCCGGCGGCGCGTGCGCCCGGCACGAGCGCGTCGAGGTCGAAGAGCTCCGCGCGACAGGACGCGGCGATCACCCCTGCGACCGCCGCGGGAATCACCCCGGCCTTCGCCTCCGCGGCCGCGAGGGCGCGCTCGAAGTCGAGCATCGCCTGCAGCCACGCGCTGTCCGACACCGCTTCCCGGAGCTCGTCCGGGACGAAGACGGCATCGAACGTCACAGGTCGAAGAACGCGGTCTGGTCGTCCCCCTGCAGCCTGACGTCGAAGCGCAGGACGTCGCCGTCCGCGGCCGCGACCAGCGTCGCGCGCTGCTCTCCCGGCACCGTGTCGAGCACGGTGTCGGCCTCGTTCGCCTCCGCCTCGTCGGGGAAGTACATCCGCGTCAGCACCGGCCGGAGCAGGCCGCGCGCGAAGACGAGCACGAGGAGGTGCGGCGCCTGGCCGTCGACCGAGCCCGGCTTCACCGTGAGGAACCCGAAGCGCCCTTGGTCGTCCGTCCCGGAGCGGCCCCAGCCGAAGCCCGGGCCGTACTCGCCGCCCCGGTCGGCCTGCCAGATCTCCACCATCGCGTCCACCACGGGCTCGCCCGCGCCGTCCAGCACACGCCCCTCGACCCGGATCGCCTCCTCCGTTCCCGCCGGCACGAGCTCGTCCAGACGCCGGTCGGAAAGCCCGATCGAGAAGAACGGTCCGACGGTCTGCGACGGGGTCGGGGCGCGCGAGCTCACGTCTCGAGCGGGGTCGCCGCCCGTCCGCCGAGCACGATGTCGAAGCGGTAGCCGAGCGCCCACTCGGGCGTCGTCGTCTCCCAGTCGAAGGTGCTGACCATCCGCTCGCGCGCCTTCGGGTCGCGGATCGAGTTGAAGATCGGGTCGGCGCCGAAGAGCGGGTCGCCGGGGAAGTACATCTGCGTCACCAGCCGCTGGGTGAACGCGCGTCCGAAAACGGAGAAGTGGATGTGCGCGGGCCGCCATGCGTTCGGATGGTTCTGCCACGGGTAGGCGCCCGGCTTGATCGTCGTGAACCGGTAGTGCCCGTCGTCGTCGGTCAGCGTGCGGCCACAGCCGGTGAAGTTCGGGTCGAGCGGCGCGGGATGGACGTCGTTCCGGTGCTGGTAGCGCCCGGCTGCGTTCGCCTGCCAGACCTCGACGAGGGCGCCGCGGATCGGTCGCCCGTCGCTGTCGAGGAGCTGTCCCGAGACGACGATCCGCTCCCCGAGCGGCTCGCCGGCATGGCCGAGCGTCAGATCGGCGTCCCCGTCCGACACCGCGTCCTCGCCGAACACCGGGCCGGTCAGCTCCGAGAGCGTGTGCGGCAGGATGACGAGCGGCTTCTTCGGCCCGCGGAGCTGCGTCGAGCGGTAGTCCTGGTAGATGTACGGGGGGTCGGTCACGTCGGCTCCTTCCAAGCATGACGCATAGGCGCGCTTGATCACGACATGACCTCGGCCGCCTCGGCCAGCCTCGCCCGGTAGCCGGTCACGTCCGCCGTCTCGAGGACATAGCGCCGGATCCACTCCGTGAAGCGGTCGCGGTCGCGGCTGATCGCATCCCAGGCCACGTAGAACGCGTTGTCGCGGTCGTAGTAGCCGTGGGCATACGAGGGGTGCGCACCGCCGGGTGCGAGCGAGACCGCATCGACGATCCACCCCGGGATGACGACGCCCCCGGGCCGCGGCTCGAGCTCATGCACGACCTCCTCGACCGTGACGAGCGAGCGCGACGACGCGAGGACGGCCTCCTTCTGCACACCGGTGATGCCCCAGAGCTGGACGTTGCCGCGACGATCAGCCTGCTGAGCGTGGACGATCCCGACGTCGGGACGCAGCGCCGGGACGGCGGCGAGCTCCTCGCCCGTGAACGGGCAGACGACCCGGCCGACGCGGGTATGTGCCACGAGGTCGGTGCCGACGTAGCCGCGCAGCGTGCCGAAGGGCAAGTTGGCCGCGCCGGCCGCGTACGCCGCCGCCATGCCCGCATGGGTGTGCTCCTCGAGCTCGAGTGGATGAGGCCAGCCGTGCTCGACCGCTTCGCGGAGCCGGTGGAGCGAGCCGACACCGGGGTTCCCACCCCACGAGAAGATCAGCTTCCGCGCCGCTCCCGCCCCGATCAGCTGGTCGAAGATGACGTCCGGCGTCATGCGCACGAGCGTCAGGTCCCGGCGCCCTTGCCGGATCAGCTCGTGGCCGGCGGCGTGCGGGATCAGATGCGTGAACCCCTCGAGCGCAACGGTGTCGCCGTCCTGGACGAGCTCCGCGACCGCATCGTGGAGTGCGAGCAGCCTGGCCATGTCAGTGCATCCTCAGGACCGGCTTGACCACCGCACCGCTTTCGGCATCGGCGACCGCCTCTTCGATCCGATCGAAGTCGTAGTGGGTCATCAGCCGCTCGACCGGGAAGCGCCCCTGGTCCCAGAAGCGGACGAGCTGCGGAAGGAAGAGCTGCGGGACGCTGTCTCCCTCGACGACGCCGCGCACCGTCCGGCCGGCGACGAGCAGGGTGTTCACGTCCAGCGAGACCTCTGTGCCGAACGCGGGCGCGCCGATGATCCCGCAGATGCCGAGAGGCGCAGTCGAGTCGACGGCCCGTCGGAGGACCTGCGGTGAGCCCGTCGCCTCCAGGCTGAAATCGGTGCCCGCGCCCGTGATCGTCCGGATCGCGTCGACGGCGTCCTGACTGCCTGCGTCGACGACGTGGGTCGCCCCGAGCTCCCGCGCCAGCTCGAGGCGTGACGTCCGCAGGTCGACGGCGATGATGCGCTCGCAGCCGGCGATGACGCCTGCCATCACGGCGGCCAGGCCGACCGTGCCGACGCCGAAGACCGCGATCGAGGCGCCGGCCGGGACGCGCAGCGTGTTCAGTACGGCACCTGCGCCTGTCTGGATGCCACAGCCGAGCGGTGCCGCGAGCTCGAGCGGCATCGTGGCGTCGAGCCGGACGACGTTCCGCGCGTTCGCGACCGAGTGCGTCGCGAAGCTCGACTGCCCGAAGAAGTGCGCATGGATCGTCTCGCCGTTCCGCGAGAGCACGCTCGAGCCGTCACCTGGCCGCGTCGCGGCGAAGTTGTGCTCGAAGAACGAGAAGCAGTACGAGGGCAGTCCGCCGAGGCAGCTCCGGCAGGCCCCGCACGAGTGGAACGACATCGCGACGCGATCGCCGGGGCCGAGGCCGGTGACCGCGTCACCGACGCGCGCAACGACGCCGGCACCCTCGTGGCCGAAGACGCTGGGAAACGGCACCGGGTACCACCGGTCGCGGCAGATCAGGTCGGTGTGGCAGATCCCGGCCGCCGCGACCTCGACGAGCACCTCATCCTGCCGCAGCTCGCCCAACTCCAGCTCCTGCAGAGCGAACGGTGCACCTTTGTCCTCGGTGACGGCGGCCGTGATCTTCATGCAGTGTCCTCCGCGTTCGATCCGTTTCCCGGCCCAAGGCGCCTCAACCGATAGCCGACCGGAAGCAGCCGCAGTCCGAAGCGCTCCTCGATGGTGCCCCAGATCCCCCGCGGCACGACGAGCGCAAACACGATCGCTGCGGCTCCGAGACCGACGAGATACCAGACCCCCTGGTCGCCGTACCGGTCCTGGATCACGAAGAAGATGATCGCGCCGACGATCGGGCCCTCGAACGTCCCGAGCCCGCCGACGATGACCATGAAGATCATGTACGCGGTCCACTTGACGCTGAAGAAGTCGTTCGGCTGGAAGGTCGGGAAGGAGGCGAGCCACATGGCTCCTGCAGCACCGCAGCCGACCGCCGCCAGGACGAACACGACCCCCTTTCCGAAGAGCACACGGACGCCGACCGACCGCGCGGCCTCCTCGTCGTCGCGGATCGCCTGCAACGACGTGCCGAGGCGGCTCCGCAGCAGCACGAAGACCGCGCCGAGGAGCGCGACCATGACAGCCAGCGTCAGCCAGTACGTGTAGTCCTGACGGTCGGACGGGCTGTACGCGTTGAGGGCGTCGAGCGAGGTGCCGGTCACGCCGCCGATCGAGCGATCACCGTTCACGTACAGGTGAAAGACCTCGGCGACCACCCACATGCCGATCGCAAACTCACCGCCGCGGAGGCGAAGCATGAACAGTGAGGTCGGGATCGACACGGCACCCGCCACCAGGCCTCCGAGCAGCAGCGCCAGGTAGACGCTGACGCCGGCGTCCGACAGCTTGACCGCGGCGTAGGCCCCGAGGCCGAAGAACCCCTGCTGGCCGACCGAGACCAGCCCGGCATACCCGGCGAGCGCATTCCACATCACGGCGAGGATCACGTACACGTAGAGCGTCGTCAGCTTGTCCGTCGCGTTCGCGCTCAGCACGACCGGCACGAAGACGAGCGCACCTACGAGCGTGGCCAGGCCGCCGCTAGACACGACCGACGTCCTCGTCCAGCGCTGGACGGAGAAGGCCGGCTGCTCTGCGACGACGCTCACGTGTGCTGCCCCACCAGGGCGCGAATCCCGCCCCGCCCGTCGATCGCCGCGAGCACGAGCCGCGCGCCGAGCACGACGAGGAAGACGACGTCCCCGGCGCCGGGGCCACCCCAGACGTCCTTGATCCAGCCCTCCGCGGCCATCTGGCTGCCGACGGTCTGAGCGACCCCGAGCACGATCGCCCCGACGAGGGTCCCCCAGAGGGTCATTCCGCCGATCACCACGGCTTCGAACGCGAAGATCAGCTGCGACTGTCCCGAGTACGGATCGAAGGTCGAGCGCATCCCCAGGAAGGCGCCCGCGAGCCCGGCCATCGCGAGCGCGAGCGCGGCAGCGAGCGCATAGACGGCTCGCGAGTTGACGCCGACGAGCTCCGCCGTGTCGGGGTCCTCGGCAGTCGCCCTCATCGCGCGCCCCATCGACGTCCGTGAGAGAAAGAGCTGGAGCCCGAGGAGGACGCCGACCGCGACGACGAAGATGAGCACGGAGAGCTTCCCGATGTAGATCTGGCTCGTGATCGTCCAGCTCGAGTAGGAGAGTGTGCCGATGCTCGGGCCGAGCGAGCGTTCGTCCGCGCCGAACCTCTCGAACAGCAGGTTCTGGATCACGATCGCGAGCCCGAACGTGCTCAGGAGCGGGACGAGAGCTCCGGACCGCAGGCTGCGCTCGAGAATCGTTCGCTGCAGGCCCCAGCCCCCCATCGCCATCAGCGGCAGCACGATCGCGAGCGCGACGAACGCATTGATGCCGTGGTCGGTGCACACGAGCACGAGGAACGCCCCGAGGACGGCCAGGTCGCCGTGGGCGAGATTGATGATGCGCATGACGCCGAACAGCAGCGCCAGCCCCGAGGCGAGGATCGCGTAGTACCCGCCGAGGAGCACGCCCTGGACGACCTGGTTGACCCAGACGCTCATGGGCCGACCTGTGGCCGATGAGCATGTGGAGGGGTTTCCCCCACTGGGGCGAGCCACACGCGAGCGAAGCTCACGCGCCGGCTCCGGTTCGCGCCGCCCGGCCGAGGCCGAAGTACGCCTCCACGATCTGATCGCGGCTCAGGTCCCCGGCACGCCCTTCCAGGACGATCCGGCCCTCCAGCATGCAGACGATGCGGTTCGAAACCTCCATCGCGCGGGCCAGGTCCTGCTCGACGAGCAGGATCGTCGCTCCCCCCTCGATCAGTGTCCGCAACGACCGGTAGACCCCGTCGACCGCGATCGGCGCGAGCCCGAGCGACACCTCGTCGAGCAGCAGGAGGCGCGGGTTCGTCATCAGCGCCCGGCCGATCGCGGTCGCCTGTTGCTCTCCGCCCGACAGGCTGCCTGCCCGTTTCCGGCGCAGCGGCTCGAGCATCGGGAAGATTTCGCATACCGCATCCACCGTCCACCGCCCGGGCCGCCCCGCGCGCGCGGCGAGCGTCAGGTTCTCCTCGACGGTCAGCCCGGTGAACAGCCGGCGGCCCTCGGGCACGAGCGTTATCCCCGAACGGACTCGCCGGTAGGCCGGCACCGACGTGATGTCGCGCCCCTCGAACAGGACGCGGCCGGCGGCCGGGGAGTGGGCGCCGGCGATCGTTCGCAGGAGCGTCGTCTTACCGGCCCCGTTCGCGCCGACGAGCGCCAGGGTCTCCCCTTCCTCCAGCTCGAAGGACACTTCGCGCACGGCCTGCAGGAGCCCGTGTCGGGCGTCGAGCGACTCGACCGCGAGGAGGCTCACGACCGGGCTCCGCTGCCGAGGTACGCGTCGATGACCGCGGTGTCGGCCATCACCGCGTCCGGGTCGCCGTCGGCGATCACGCGCCCGGCGTCCATGCACACGAGCCGCGTCACCACCTGGACGAGCACGTGAACGATGTGCTCGATCCAGACGATCGAGATCTGCTCACCCCGCAGCTCGCGGATCGTCTTCACCAGCTCGCCCGCCTCTGCGTCCGTCAGGCCGGCGCCGATTTCGTCGAGCAGCAACACGACCGGGTCGGTTGCGAGAGCCCGCGCCAGCTCGAGCCGTTTGCGGTCGAGCAGGCCGAGCGTCTCCGCGCGGCGGTTGGCGGCGCCGAGCATGCCGCAGATCTCGAGGGCGTCGACGGACCGCTTGTAGGCGTCCGCGCGCTTGCGCCCGCCGCCGGCGGTCGCCGCCACGAGCACGTTCTCGAAGACGGTCATGCCGCCGAACGGCCGCGGCACCTGGTGTGCGCGTGCGATCCCGAGCCGGCAGCGACGCGCCGACCCCGCCGGAGTGACGTCGGCGTTGCGGAAACGTACGGAGCCTTTCGTCGCCTGCAGCGAGCCGGCGAGGACGTTGAGCAGCGTCGTCTTCCCAGCGCCGTTGGGGCCGACGATGCCGACTGCCTCGTCGGCCCCGAGCGCGAAGTCGACGTCGTGAAGCACCACCAACGCTCCGAAGCGCTTGCGAACCCCGAGCGCTGCCAGGAGCGGCGTCCCCGAGGGCGTGCTCACGGATCCCGCTTCTAGCTGTACGGCTTCAGCTGCGCCGCGACCGGAACTCTCTTGTCGTCGTGGTGTTCCGTGACCCTGGCCTCGACCTTGAACTTGCCGCTTGTCTTCACCCACTGGGAGCCGATGATCGGCCCGTTCGCGATCGTGCCCGGGATCGGCCCCTTGGCGAAGTTCACGGCCCCGAGCGGCGTCGCGACGACGAGGCTCTTGAACGCCTTCGCTACCGCCGCCTTGCTCTTCGGGTTGCGGCTCGCCCGGAGCGCCGCCAGCCCGACCTCGAACACCGCGGCGGTCGCCCCGATCTGCTGGAGCCACTGCCGTCCGGTCGCCTTCGTGTAGGCGTCCGCGAGCTGCTGGTTCTTCAGGCCGAGCGTGGCCGAGCGATACGGCCAGGTCGGGCCCCAGTAGATCGCCGTGGCGAGGTTGTAGCCCAGGTTCCCGAGCGCTGTGATCTCCGATGCGAACAGGCCCGCCTTCGCGATCTGGGCGATCTTGACCTGCTGCGCGTAGCCCTGCTGCGTCGCCTGGCGCCAGAAGGTCGCGAAGTCGGGCGGGAGCGGGAACGTGTTGAAGATCTGGCAGTTCTCCGTCTTGAACTTGGAGATCTGCGACGAGAAGTCGGTGATGCCGTCCTCGTACGGGCCTGGATCGACGATCGTGAAGCCGGCCTTAGTGAGCGCCGGCCCGAGCAGGGCCCTGATCGCGTTGCCGTCCGCGTCGTTCGGCCAGAGGACGCCGACCTTCTTGTTCGTCTTCACAGGGCCGTTCCACTGCGAGATGTACGCCCCGGCGAAGTCGGCGACGCCGAAGCTGAAATGATGCGACCACCTGAATGGGTTCTTGCCGCCCGGCTTGGCGCCGCGGCCGAAGTAGAACGCCTCCCACGGCTGCACGGTCGAGACCTGCGGAACTCCGGCTGCTTCGCAGGCGTCCGCAACCGGGTTGTTCGTCTCGGGGGTCGACGTCGACAGCATCAGGTCGACCTTGCTGCCGTTGATCAACGCCTTCGCGAGCTGGCCTGCACGGGCCGGATCGGACTGCGTGTCCTTGGCGATGATCGAGACCGCGTACAGCTTGCCGCCGATCTTGACGCCCTTCGCAAGAGACTTGCGGAACTGCGAGACGATCCATGGATCGGCCTCGCCGAAGGAACCGAGCGGGCCGGTCAGAGGGCTCAGGAATCCGATCCTGAGCGTGTTCGCCTCCGGTGCGCTCTCGTGGACGACCCGCACCGGGCGCGCAAGGGCGCTGTCGGCCAGGCTCCCGGCGATCAGCAGCCCACCGGCGCCGACGCCTCCACGCTTGATGACTTCCCGTCTCGTGAGGTGGGTGCTGCCAACGTGTGGCTCGTCAGCCATGGGGTCGGTCCTCCTGTCGCTTGCAACGAGGGCGCGAACCTAACCCGGCGTTTCTCACTTGTCAAGACACTGTTTTAGTATTCAGGACATGGCAGCGGCCGGTGTCAGCAGCTCGCAATCGCTCGAGCGCGGTCTCGCAATCCTGGCAGAGTTCCGGCCCGAAGCGCCCGAGCGCGGGATCAGCGATCTCGCCCGCGCACTCGGCCTGAGCCGCAGCACGTCGCACCGCTACGTCGCCACGCTCGCCCGTCTCGGCTACCTGGAGCAGAACCCGCAGACGCGGAAGTACCGGCTCGGACCGCGGGTGCTCGACCTCGGCTTCTCGGCGATCAACTCCATGGAGCTCAGGCAGATCTCCGCGCCGCACCTCCAGCAGCTCTCCGACGAGACAGGCCGCACCGTCAACATGGCCATCCTGGACGGCGCCGACATCGTCTACATCGAGCGCTGCCGGACGTCGGGCCCAGGCCAGCGCGAGATCGACCTCGCGCTCCACGTCGGCTCCCGGCTCCCCGCGTACTGCACATCGCTCGGCAAGGTGCTGCTGGCCTTCCTACCGCCGGAAGAGCAGGCCCGGTTGATCGGCCGCATGCAGCTCGTCGACCGCGGTCCGAACACGATCACGACGAAGGCCGGGCTCGCCGCCGAGCTCAAGCGCGTCCGCCAGCGTGGAGTCGCGCTGAACAACGAAGAGCTCGCGTACGGCCTCCGCTCGATGGCGGTGCCGGTCTGGGGCCACGGCGGCGAGGTGGTGGCGGCGATCAACCTCGCCGTCCACCGCACGGCAGCCTCGATCGAGGATCTCGTCGAGCGCCTGAGCCCGGCGATGATGCGGACGGCGGCCGAGATCTCCGCGCGGCTCGGGTACCGGCCGACGGGCTGAAGACGCGGAGGGGGACGGTGCGAGTCCGTCCCCCTCCGGGCGAGGAGCTAGCGACCGGCCGAGAAGCCGATCGTGGTGCGCGTGATCTGGCCGCGGATCTCACCGCTCGGGTGCGCGACCGTGGAGACGTTCACGTACGAGTCGCTGCTGACCAGCGCGTTGCCCTGGGCGCTCGAAACGGCGGCCATCCCGTGCGTCGCCGAGGCGCACGGCCCGCAGAGCGTGAACGCGACTGCAGCCGCGAAGCCTGGAGACGCCAGATGGATGTCGGCAGCCGTCGCCGGGCCGCTCAGCCCGCTGACCGTCAACCGCCAGACGAGACGCCACTGGCCGGACGCGCCCGGCAGGTTCACGGAGGCACCGCCGCAGTTGATCCGGGTCGGCAGGCCGCTGCGCCTGGGAGGCGCGACGACCTTGCAGCCGGCCAGCGAGGCGACCCTGGCCGTTCCGAGCCCGGTCCTGAACAGCACGCCGCGGAAGTGGCCCGAGGCGCCGGGCGCCTGGACCGCCGGAATTTCCTGGCTTGCCGTCAGCGTGGCCGTCAGCCGGTACGCCGCCGCATGCACGGCGGAGCGTGACGCGGCCGCCGTACCGACTCCGAGGACGATGCCGGTGGCGACGATCGCGAGTGCGGCGCCGAGCGAAGCGAACGCGCGGTACTGGTTCGAGAGCTTGCTCATGTTCTTCCCCCTTTCGGGACAGCACATACGTGCCTAGGCACCTCTCTACCCGTTTGGCGTTCGCAACCGCCCCCACGAACGTAAAAGGGCGGCAAAACGGCCGGCAAAACGGCCGAAAACGGGGCCGTTACTCGGGTGTCACGTAGGCAGCAGTCAGGCCGCCGTCGACGACGAACGCCGCGCCGTTGACGTAGGACGACTCGTCCGACGCGAGGAACAGCGCGGCGTTGACGATCTCGCGGGGGGTCGCAAGCCGTCCGGTCGGCCAGTGCACGCGCCGCCGCTCGAGTGCCGCCGGATCGGAGCCGTAGATCGAGAGCAGGAGCGGCGTCTCCACCGGGCCGGGGCAGAGCGCGTTCACCCGGAGGCCCTGGCGCGCGAACTGGACGGCGAGCTCGCGCGTCATCGCCAGCACGGCGCCCTTCGACGCCGTGTACGAGATCTGCGATGTGGCCGCACCGAGGATGGCGACGAACGACGCGACGTTGACGATCGACCCGCCGCCGCGCTCGAGCAGGTGCGGGATCCCGTGCTTGCAGCAGAGGAAGACGCCCTTCGCGTTCACGTCCTGGACTCGCTGCCAGGCCTCGACGGAGGTGTCCAGAATCGAGGCGTCGTCGGCAGGCGAGATGCCCGCGTTGTTGTAGAGGACGTCGATCCCGCCGAACCGCTCGGCCGTCGCGACCATCATCTCCTCGACGGCATGCTCGTCGGAGACGTCGATGCGCGCGGCGAACGCCTCGCCGGTACACATCTCGACGGTCTCTTCGACCGCGTCGAGCACGACGTCGGCGGCGCAGACCCGCGCTCCTTCGGCCGTGAACAGCGTCGCCGCCTCGCGTCCCATGCCGCCGCCGGCGCCGGTGATCACGCACACCTTCCCGTCCAGCCGTCCCACGAGCCCTCCTAACCCTGCGTCGAGTAGTACACGTTCTTGACCTCGGAGTAGCCGTCGAGGCCGTGCATGCCGAGCTCGCGGCCGAAGCCTGACTGCTTCATTCCGCCGAACGGCGTCGAGACGCGCACCGAGCTGTTCGAGTTGATCGAGATCACGCCGGTCTCCAGCGCCCGCGCGACGCGCAGCGCCCGGCCGCCGTCGCGCGTCCAGATGGAGCCCGAGAGGCCGTAGGGCGTGTCGTTGGCGATCCGGATCGCCTCGTCCTCGCCGTCGAAAGGAATCAGCGCGGCGACCGGGCCGAAGACCTCCTCCCGCGCGACGCGGTCGTCGTTCGTCGCCTTGACGAGCGTGCACGGAAACCAGTAGCCGGCGCCGTCCGGCGCGTCGCCCCGGTAGAGGATCTCCGCATCGTCGTCCAGGAACGACGCGACCGTCTGTCGGTGCGCGGCCGAGATCAGCGGCCCCATCTCGGTCGCCTCGTCCGCCGGGTCGCCGACCCTGAGCGCCGAGGTCGCGCGCACGAGGTGGTCGAGGAACTCGTCGAATGCCTCCCGCTCGACGAGGATCCGGGAGCGGGCGCAGCAGTCCTGGCCGGCGTTGTCGAAAACGGCGTAGGGCGCGGCGGCCGCGGCGCGCTCGAGATCCGCGTCCGCGAAGACGACGTTCGCCGACTTGCCGCCGAGCTCGAGCGTGACGCGCTTGATCGTGCCGGCGGCACCCTCCATCACGGAGCGGCCGACCTCGGTCGACCCGGTGAAGCCGATCTTGGCGACGTCGGGGTGCTCGACGAGCCGCTGCCCGACGACGGAGCCCTTGCCGACGACGACGTTGACGACGCCCTCGGGGATGCCCGCTTCGAGGATCAGCTCCGCGAGTCGCAGCGCAGAGAGCGGCGTCAGCTCGGCCGGCTTCAGCACGACGGTGTTCCCGCAGGCGAGCGCGGGGCCGAGCTTCCAGGAGGCGATGTTGAGCGGGAAGTTCCACGGCACGATCAGCCCGACGACCCCGAGCGGCTCGCGGAAGGTCATGTCGACTCCGCCGGCGACGGGGATCGTCTGGCCGTGGTGCTTGTCGACGGCGCCGGCGTAGAAGTGGAAGACGTCGGCGACCATGCCGACCTCGCCGCGCGCGCCCGCGATCGGCTTGCCGACGTTCTGCGACTCGATCCGCGCCAGCTCGTCGGCGTGCTCCTCGACGAGCGTCGCGACGCGGCGCAGCAGGCGCGTCCTGTCCTGCGGCGCGACGTCCCGCCAGGCCGGGAACGCCTCGTGCGCGTGCGCGACCGCCGCGTCGGTCTCCTCGACCCCGGCCTGCTCGAGCTCCGCGATCGGCTCCTCGGTGGCCGGGTTGAGAACCGTCAGGGCCATGGCTAGCCGCGCTCGAAGAGGCGCTCGCGCTCGTAGCAGGTGACGACCGCGTCGAACAGCTGCTGCTCCGTGCGGGCGTAGTTGAGGTAGTGGTCGACGACGTCGGCGCCGAGGGCGGGACGGGCAACCTGGCCTGTCTCGAGCACGGAGATCGCGTCCCGCAGCGTCGACGGGAAGCGCTCCGCGTCGGAGACGTACGCGTTGCCCGCGAGCGGCTCGCCGAGCTCGAGGCCCTGCTCGATCCCGTGCAGGCCCGCGGCGATCAGCGCCGCGAACGCGAGGTACGGGTTCACGTCAGCGCCGGGAATCCGAATCTCGGCTCGCCGCGACCGCCGTGGCCGACGACCCGGAATCCGCACGTGCGGTTGTCGTGCCCCCAGGCGAGCGTCGTCGGCGCCCAGCTCCCGGCGACGAAGCGCTTGTACGAGTTGATCGTCGGCGCGAAGAAGATCGCCAGCTCGCGCGCGCAGGCGATCTGCCCGGCCAGGTACGCCGAGAACACCGCGTCGTCCGCCCCGAACGCGTTCTCCCCGTCCCGCCAGAGGCTCGAGTGGATGTGGCACGAGGAGCCGACCTCGGTGTGGAACGGCTTGGCCATGAAGGTGATCGAGCACCCCTCCTGGTGGGCGATCTCCTTGGCGCCGTTCTTGTAGATCACGTGATCGTCGGCGGCCCGGAGCGCGTCAGCGAAGTGGAAGTTGATCTCGTGCTGCCCCGGCCCCGCCTCCCCCTTCGAGCTCTCGACCCGCATGCCGGCCTGCTTCATCTCCGTTCGGATCCGCCGCAGCAGCGGCTCGTCGTAGGTCGAGGCCAGGATGTGGTAGTCGAGGACGTACGCCACCGACGGCGTCAGGTCGCGGTAGTGCAGCTCGCGCGCCTCCTCGTACGTCTCGCGGAAGAGGAAGAACTCGAGCTCCGAGCCGACCATCGGCGTGAAGCCGAGCGTCTCGGCGCGGTCGATCTGGCGGCGCAGGACCTGCCTGGGCGACGGCGCGACCGGCGTGCCGTCGTGCCAGAGCACGTCGCAGAGCACGAGCGCCGTCCCGTCGAGCCACGGCAGGCGGCGGAGCGTCGCGTGGTCGGGGCGGAGGTCGAAGTCGCCGTACCCGCGCTCCCAGCTCGCCATCTCGTACCCGGGGACGGGATCCATCTCCATGTCGAGCGCGAGCAGGTAGTTGCAGCCCTCTACCGCGTGGCCGGCGTCGACCTCCTCGAGAAAGAAATCGGCGTCGAGCCGTTTGCCCATCAGCCGGCCCTGCATGTCCGTGAACGCAGCGACGACGGTGTCGACGACGCCGAGCTCGACGTCCTCGCGAAGCTGCTCCAGGGTCAGCACGAGCCGATCCTACGACACGCTCGGCCAGTCGCCTTGACTTTACGCGGCAACTGAAGGTGAATACGCCAGCTCTCAAAGGTGGAAGGAGGATTCAGTTGAGTACCACGGCAGCGCCTGTTCCCGAGTTCCACACCTCGGAGGACGAGAAGGCTCTTCACAAGCTCGGCTACGCCCAGGAACTCCTGCGCGCGATGGGCGTGTTCCGGAACTTCGCCATCAGCTTCACGATCATCTCGATCCTTGCCGGGTGTCTGACGTCCTACTACCTCGCGTTCCAGTGGGGCGGCCCGGTATCCGTCGAGTGGGGCTGGATCATCGTCGGAACCTTCACGACGTTCGTCGCGCTCTCGATGGCCGAGATCGCCTCGACGTATCCCACCGCAGGCGGCCTCTACTACTGGTCGTCGAAGCTCGGCAACCCGGGCTGGGGATGGTTCACCGGCTGGTTCAACCTGATCGGGCTGATCGGGATCATCGGAGCGGTCGGATACGGTCTCGCGACCTTCGCGACGGCGTTCTTCAACCTGGTCTGGGACTGGAATCCCTCCGGGAACGCCGTCACCGACCGACACCATCAGTTCTATCTCTTCGCCGCGTTCATGGCCCTGGCCATGCTCGTGAACGTCTTCGACGTCCGGATCACGTCGCTGATCAACGCGATCTCGGCTTACTGGCACGTCGCCGGAACCCTGATCATCGTCTTCGCGCTGATGATCGTGCCGGACAGCCACCAGTCGGCGAGCTACGTGTTCACGCAGACCGTGAACAACTCCGGGTTCTCGGGCTCCGGTTGGGGGAGCGGCCTGTTCTGGATGGTCTTCGCGATCGGGTCGATCGGCATGGCCCAGTACACGCTGACCGGCTACGACGCGTCTGCGCACATGGCCGAGGAGACGCACAAGGCTTCGCGCTCCGCCGCGGTCGGAATGGTCTGGGCCGTCGTCGTCTCGGTCGTCGCCGGCTTCCTGTTGCTGACCGCGATCACGTTTGCGATTCCGAGCCAGACCGGAGTTCTGTCGCAGTACGCGTTCATCACGACGTACATCTGGCAAGGCTCGATGGGCACGCACTGGGCCGAGGTGTTCCTGTTCATCGTCGTGATGGCGCAGCTCTACTGCCTGATCGCGTGCCAGACGTCCGGCTCACGGATGATGTTCGCGTTCTCGCGCGACCGCGCCGTTCCCGGTCATCAGGTGTGGCGCTCGGTGTCGCGGCATCGCGTTCCCGTCTGGTCCTGCCTTGCCGTCAGCCTCCTGGGCTTCCTGCTCCTGGTGCCCACTTACTGGAACAACCTGGCCGGCTACTACGTCGGGACGTCCGTCGGGACGACTGGTCTCTACATCGCCTTCATCCTGCCGGTGATCCTTCGCCTCCGGGCCGGCACGAGCTTCGAGCACGGGGCCTGGAGCCTCGGGAAGCATCACAAGTGGATCAACTGGATCGCGATCGTCTGGGTCGCGTTCATCTCGGTGATCTTCATGCTCCCGACCGGCCCCGGGGGAATTCCCTGGAACAAGGCGTGGGACTGGAACCTCGCCAACTACGCGCCGCTCACGATCGGCGGCGCGCTGCTGCTCTTCGGCGGTTGGTGGGTCCTCTCCGCGCACAAGTGGTTCGAGGGACCCGTGCGGATGGGTACCGACGAGGAGCTCGAAGCCCTGGAGGCCCAGCAGGAGAAGCAGTTCCTGCTCCCGGCCGACACGGCCTACAAGACGACCTAGCGACTGTCAGCTCCTGAGCCGCTTTCCGGCAGGATCGAAGAGCGGCTCAGGGGCGATCTCTCCGCCAACCAGCTCCCCGAAGATCTCCACCTCGACCGGCTGCCCGTGCCCGGCGTGCTCCGCCGGCACGTAGGCGTAGGCGATCGAGCGCCCGACCGTGTAGCCGTAGCCGCCGCTCGTCACCCGGCCGATCGGGCGGCCGTCGACCCGCACCGGCTCCGAGCCGAGCGCCACCGATCCCGGGTCCGCGAGGACGACGCAGACGAGCTTCCGCTCCGGCTCCTGCCGCTCGAGCAGCGCCGCCCGTCCCAGGAACTCGCCCTTGTCGAGCTTGACCGCGAAGCCGAGGCCGGCCTCGTAGGGCGTGTCGTCGGGAGTGATGTCCGCGCCCCAGACGCGATAGCCCTTCTCGATCCGTAGCGAGTCGATCGCCTTGTAGCCGCCGGCGACGAGGCCGTGCGACCGGCCCGCGTCCCAGAGCGCGTCGAAGAGCGCAGCGCCGAACTCGGTCGGGCAATAGAGCTCCCAGCCGAGCTCCCCAACGTAGGTGACGCGAACGGCCAGGCAGGGCGCCGGCCCGACGGCGAGCTCGCGCGCGTGCATGTACGGGAACGCCTCGTTCGAGAGGTCGGTGCCGGTCAGCGGCTGCAGGATCTCGCGCGCCGCCGGCCCCCAGAGCCCGAGGCAGGCGTAGCGCGAGGTCACGTCCTCGACGCTCACCGAGCCGTCCCCGGGCATGTGCTGCCGGATCCAGGCGAGGTCGTGGCGGCCGAAGGCCGTCCCCGTGACGATGCGGAAGCGATCCTCGGCGAGGCGGGTGACGGTGAAGTCGCACTCGATCCCGCCCGCCTCGTTCAGCATCTGCGTGTACGTGACGCGTCCGACCTCGCGGGCGACGCGGTTGTCGCACAGGCGCTCGAGGAAGTCGGCCGCGCCGGCCCCGGTCACGTCCAGCTTGGCGAACGAGGTTTCGTCGAAGAGCGCCGCCGTCTCGCGGCAGGCGCGGTGCTCGGCGCCGATCGCGGGCGACCATAGCCGGCCGGCCCAGCCGCGCGGTCGCAGCGACTCGTCACCGGCCGCCTCGTTCGGTGCGAACCAGTTCGCGCGCTCCCATCCGGACTTCTCGCCGAAGACGGCGCCCAAGGCGCGGAGCCGCTCGTATGTCGGCGAGAGGCGCAGCGGCCGCCCGGCCCGCCGCTCGTGGCCCGGGTACTTGACGTCGTAGTAGGTCGAGTAGATCTCGACGGTGCGCGCGAGGGTGTAGTCGAGGCTCGCATAGTGCGGGCCGAAGCGGCGCGAGTCCATCTCCCACACGTCGAGGCTCGGGCGGCCCTCCACGATCCACTCCGCGACGAGCTTCCCCATCCCGCCGGCGCCGGCGAGCCCGTGCGCGCAGAAGCCGGCCGCGACCCAGAAGCCGCGGACGTCGGTCGGCCCGAGGATGAACTCGCCGTCCGGCGTGAACGCCTCGGGGCCGTTGATCAGCCTCACCACCTCGGCGTCCTCGAGCGAGGGCACGCGCACGATCGCGTTCGTCATCAGCTCCTCGAAGCGCGGCCAGTCCTCATCCAGCAGGCGCCCGTTGAAATCGGCCGGGATGCCGTCGAGCCCCCACGGCGCCGGGTCGCGTTCGTAGCCGCCCATCACGAGCCCGCCCGACTCGGGCCGGAAGTAGACGAGCAGTGACGGGTCGCGCATCGTCGGCATCTCGAGCGGGAGCCCGCTCGGCTTCGTGACCAGGTACTCGTGCGCCATCGGCACGACGGGCACGGTCACGCCCGCCAGCCGCCCGATTTCGGCGGCGAACATCCCGCCCGCGTTCACGACGATCTCCGTCTCGATCGAGCCGCGGTCGGTCTCGACGCCGGTGACGCGACCGCGCTCGACGCCGATCGCGGTCACCCGCGTGCCCGTGGCGATCTCGGCGCCGTGGCGGCGCGCGCCTTCGGCCAGCGCGAAGGTGAGCTGGCTGGGGTCGATGTACCCGTCGGTCGGGAGGTGGGCCGCGCCGAGCACGCCCGTCGGTGGACATCGGCGGGAAGAGCCGCGCCGCCTCCTCCGCCGAGACGAGCTCGAGCGGCAGGCCGAACGTCCTGGCCCAGCCCGCCTGGCGCCGGAGCTCCTCCATGCGCTCCTCGGACGACGCGAGCCGGAGCGATCCGACCTCGCGCCAGCCCGTCTCGAGGCCGACCTCGTCGCCGAGCGTCCGGTAGAGGTCGACCGAGCTCATCATCATCTTCGTCAGGCTGAGCGAGCCGCGGAGCTGGCCGACGAGCCCGGCCGAGTGGAAAGTCGAGCCGCTCGTCAGGTCGGCCCGCTCGACGAGGACGACGTCACTCCAGCCGAGCCTTGCGAGCCAGTAGAGGATCGAGCAGCCGCCGACGCCGCCTCCGATCACGACTGCCCGCGCCCGATCTCTCACCGCCCTAGCCTCTCATCAGGGAGTCGAGCGCGGCGCGGAAGCGCGGGCTCGCGGCCGTCGCCTCGAGCCGCTCGAAGTGCTCGTCCGCGTAGGCGACGAAGTCGACGTCGAGGGCGGACACGGCCTCCTGGACGGCGCCCCACATCGCCTCGCGGAAGTCGGACATGAAGCGCATGACGGCGAGTCGCGCGTGGTCGCGTCGTCGGCGTCGGCGTCGGCGAGGTAGGCCGAGAGCAGCGCCTCGTCGCCCGCCTCGTCGAGCCCGTTGTTGACGGAGAAGTTGGCGAGGTCGAAGAAGGGGTCGCCCATGCCCGCGTACTCCCAGTCGACGATCCAGAGACGGTCACCGTCGGCGATGAAGTTCGCGTTCAGGAGGTCGTTGTGGCAGGGTCGCTCCTCGCGCGGGCCGAGCGCGTCCTCGATGCGGCGGGCTACGGCCTGCGCGCGCGGATACGCACCGGGAACGCGGCCGCCGCGCGCGAGCACGGTCTCTCGGTATTCCTCGACGACCCGGAACGAGTCGAAGCGGCCGGGGACAGGCGGCCCGTCGTGGACCGCGCGCAAGGCCGCCGCCACGCGGGGGATCGCCGCGGGCGCCGCGAGCTCGTCGGCCGGGACCGGCGCGCCCTCGACGAAGCGCGTCACCAGGCAGCCCTCGGGCTCGACGAAGGCAATCACCTCGGGCCCGACGCCCACCTCGGCCGCGACCAGCGCCGCCCCGTGCTCGGCACGCCGGTCGATCCCGAGCAGATCGGTGTCCTGTCCGCCGACGCGGACGACGAACGCCTCCGTGCCGACCGTGACCTTGAAGTTGTGGTTCGTCAGCCCGCCGCCGAGCCGCTCGACGCGCGTCTCGCGCCCGGGCCAGAGGCGCTCGCAGACCTCGTCGACGCGCATGGACCGATCCTAGACCGGCCAGCCACTGCACCACCGGACACGTCGCCGGCTCCTCACGACCCCGGTGTCAGACACCGCAGCTAGCGGCGACCGAAGGGGACTCGCCTGCGGGAGCGAGCAACCTGTCCACAGATCTTGCGCCGGTCTGGCTCGCCGCAACGCGCAAAGCCTGTGGACGAGTTGTTGCACTTTTGTCACACGTGGCGCTTGACAAATTCGGTGTCTGACACCGCAGTTAGGCCAGTGCTGCGCTGCCGGGGTCCCGCCCGGACGGGAGAGCTAGGCCGGCTTGGCCTGTTCGTTTGCGTGGCGGAGCCGCGTGATGCTCGGGAGCAGGGCAAGCGCCGGGACGATCGGCAGCCAGAAGTTGAAGAGCCGGTAGACCAGGACGCCGGCGAGTGCGGGCGCAAGTGGCAGTCCCACCCAGACGAGCGCAAAGGTCATCAGTACCTCGATGATCCCGGCGCCGCCCGCCGGCAGCGAGCGGCGGCTCGCCACGTAGCCCGTGGCGTAGGCGACGACGAGCGCGGGCAAGGAGACGTGAACCGAGAACGTCCGAAGCGCAGCCCACAGGCAGGCGATGTCGCCGAACCAGTAGAACACGACCCCGAGCAGGCCGGGCAGGTGCTGGACGGGCCGCCGGAGGAGCAAGCGCAGCGTGATCAGACCGGAGACGGCATGGGCCAGGCTCTCGTGAAACCTGCCGCTCTTCTCGAAGCCGGTCTCGTACCAGCGTCGCTTCGGCGACGAGATCCACACGGCCACGAGGGAGCCGGGGATGACCGCGAGCCAGGGCAGCGTCATCGACTCCTGGACGTGCTCGTTCGAGTCGGCCAGCAGGATCAGCGCGCACACGAGCGCGACCGGAGCGAGCACCGCGTACTCGAGCACGCCGAGGCCTGCGACGCGCGCGATCGCCTGATCGCGCTTGAGGCCCGCGCGTCGGAGAGCCCAGTAGTCGACGGCAAAACCTCCGGCGGCGTGCGCGACGGCGTAGACGCCGAAGCCGGAGACGACCGTGCGGGCAGCGAGCGCGAACGAGAGCCGGGGGCCGCCGTCGACGCGAGCGATGTTCCGCAACGCGAGCACGTAGCCCACGTAGCCGAGCAGCTCGGCGCCCAGACAGATGACGAGCCAGCGCGCGTCCAGGCGCGACGTCACACGCTGGACCTGTTCGAGCCCGGCCATGTCCGCGACCAGCGCGGCAGCCGTTACCGCCAGCGCCGAGGCGACGACGAAGAGGACGAGGTGCGGGCTACGGGCTTGACGCGCCGCCCCCGGTGTCCGCTCGTGGCCCGCCCGAATCGACAGATTGGTCCCCAGTCTCGCCTGCGCTGATCGGCAGGCCCGTGGCCACGAACCGCCGGCCGCCCACGTCGTAGACGACATCGACACTATCGTTCTGCCGGTACGTCCCTGCGATCCCGAAAAAGAGGGATGTCCAGCGCCAGAAGCCGAGCTTTCCCTCGCTTGCAAGGCCGCGGCGGAACACGATCTCCTCGCCTTCACGCACGAAGTCGCTGCCCTCCTGCTGGCGGACGCCGTTTACGTAGACCTCGAACGAGGAACCGACCCCTCGCGGCAGGGCCACGCGCGACGGGTTTGCCGTGCTCTCCGAACCCTGGGCCACCCCCACAGCATGCCCGCTCCCCACACCTGCGCTCCTCCTTCCCACCTTCCTCATAGAATCCGCCTCCGATGCGCGTGACGCTGCGAGCCGCCCTTCTCGCCGTGCCGCTCGCCCTCGTCACGGCCGGGACGGCGTTGGCGGGGAACGGCGGCGTCGCGCCCGTCGCGCCCGCGTCCCCCAATGCCTCGGCCATCCGTGACATCTACTGGCTGATCCTCGGGATCACGGGCGCGATCTTCGTGCTCGTGGAGGCGGCGCTGATCCTGTTCGTCGTCAAGTACCGCCGCGGCCGCCGCTCGCGCGAGGCCGAGGGCGCGCAGGTGCACGGCCACACGCGCACCGAGATCGTCTGGACGGTGATCCCGGTCCTGATCGTCTTCGCGATCATCGCCTTCGTCTTCGTCAAGCTCCCGGACGTCCAGGACGTACCGAAGGCGAGCGCCGCGAACTCGCTGAACGTGAAGATCGACGGCCACCAGTACTACTGGCAGTACACCTACCCCGGCGGGCGGGTCTCGATCGACCGGATGGTCGTTCCGGTCGGCTCGGTCGTCACGCTGACCGTGAACGCGGCCGACGTCATCCACGGCTGGTGGATCCCGGCGCTCGGCGGGCAGATCGACGCGATCCCAGGCCGCACCAACCACACCTGGTTCGAGGCGCCGAGCAAGCCGGGCACCTACGTCGGCCAGTGCACGCAGCTCTGCGGCGTCGAGCACGCGCACATGACCGCGCAGGTCGACGTGGTCAGCGAGGCGGACTACCGCCGCTTCCTCGCGGCGCACAGCCCCGGCAGCCCGGTCGTCGCGGCCGAGGCGTACGTCGGGGTCTGCTCGAAGTGCCACGGCGACCAGGGACAGGGCGCGTACGGCCCGCCGCTGCAGGGACGCACGTTCGAGACCGGCGACATCACGCGGTTGCTCCGGGAGGGGCGGACGGGGAACCAGGGACGCATGCCGGCCGTCGGGAGCGACTGGACGGCGGCCCAGATCACGGCCGAGATCGCGTATCTGCGCAAGATCCACGGAGGGCCGCCGAGTGGCGGTTAGCGTCGAGCAGCAGCCGGTCACCGCCGACTGGCGCCGCGGTCGCGTCACCTCGTGGGTGACGACCACCGACCACAAGCGGATCGGGATCCTCTACATCGTCACGAGCCTCGTCTTCTTCGGGGCGGGCGGGATCCTGGCGCTGCTCATGCGGGCGCAGCTCGCGACGCCGAAGGAGCACGTCGTCTCGGCGAACACGTACGACCAGCTGTTCACGATCCACGGGACGACGATGGTCTTCCTCGTCGTCGTGCCGATCCTGGCCGGGTTCGGGAACTACCTCGTGCCGCTGATGATCGGCGCGCGCGACATGGCCTTCCCGAAGCTGAACGCGCTCTCCTACTGGCTGTTCCTGTTCGGCGGCATCGTGCTGTACATGAGCTTCGCCGCGAAGGGCGGCGCGTCGGCGGCGAGCTGGACCGCGTATCCGCCGCTGAGCGAGACCGAGTTCAGCCCCGGGAACGGCGTCGACCTCTGGATCCTGTCGCTGCACATCCTCTCGATCGCGTCGCTGATCGGGGCGATCAACTTCGTCTGCACGATCGCCAACATGCGCACCGCGGGGATGAGCTTCATGCGGATCCCGCTCTTCGTCTGGGGGATCCTCACCTACGCCGCCATGCTGATCCTCGTGTTGCCGGTGCTGTCCGGCGGGCTGACGCTGCTCCTGCTCGACCGGCACTTCCCCGGCTCGCACTTCTTCAAGCCGAACGAGGGCGGCAACGTGCTCCTCTGGCAGCACGTCTTCTGGTTCTTCGGCCACCCCGAGGTCTACATCATGATCCTGCCCGCGATGGGGATCGTGTCCGAGATCCTGCCGGTCTTCTCGCGCAAGCCGATCTTCGGCTACAAGGCGATCGCGTTCGCGACGCTCGGCATCGCATTCGTGTCGATGCTCGTCTGGGCACACCACCTGTTCACGGTCGGGTACGGCACCGGGCTGAACAGCTTCTTCATGATCGCCTCGCTACTCGTCGCGATCCCGACCGGCGTGAAGATCCTCAACTGGGTCGCGACCACCTGGCGAGGGAATCTGATCTTCGACACGCCGATGCTCTACGCGCTCGGCTTCGTCGCCCTGTTCCTGATCGGCGGCCTGACAGGCATCTACCTCGCCGCCTTCCCGCTCGACTGGCAGGTGCACAACACGTACTTCGTCGTCGCCCACTTCCACTACACGCTCGTCGGCGGGTCGATGTTCGCGATCTTCGCCGCGCTCTTCTACTGGTGGCCGAAGATGTTCGGGAAGAAGCTCGACGAGAGGCTCGGGAAGATCTCGTTCTGGACGATCTTCGTCGGCTTCAACCTGACGTTCATGCCGCTGCACCTCGTCGGCCTGCTCGGCATGCCTCGGCGGATCTACACGTACACCGAGGGCGGTTGGTGGGAGTGGTACAACCTGGCCTCGACGATCGGCTCCGGGATCATGACCGTCGGCATACTCTTGATCCTGGTGGCCATGATCAAGTCGCGGAAGGCGCCCAGGGTCGGCAACGACCCGTGGCTCGCGAACACCCTCGAGTGGTACACGACGTCGCCGCCGCCCGAGCACAACTTCGACAGCGTCCCCTACGTGACCAGCTACCGGCCGCTGCGAGACCTGCGCCTGCGGCTCGACAACGGCGGGTCGTCCCGAAGTGAACTCTGAGACCGCACCCGGGCCGTGGCTCCGCCTGACGGCGCTCGCCGCCTCGGCGGCGACCCTGCTCGCGGTCGTGTCCGGCGCCGCCGGGCTCGACACGGCCCACCGCCTGCTCGCCGCACTCGCGCTGCCCCCGCTCGCGGCGCTCCTCGTCGCGGCCTGGTTCTCGCACCGGCGGCTGCTCGCCCCGGTCCTCGTCGCGACGGGTCTCTTCGGCGTCGCGGCGCTCGTGACCATGCGCGGCGCGCACCTGGCGTTCGCGGCGCTCGCGTTCGCAGCCACGGTCGTCGTCTGCGCGCTCGTCCACCGGCCCGCGCGCGTTCCGCTCGGCCGCGTCCGCGACTACGTGACGCTCACGAAGCCGCGGATCATGACGCTGCTGCTCCTGACCGGCTTCTGCGGGATGGTCGCGGGCGCACACGGCCTGCCGCCGTGGAACGTGGCCGTCGCGGCGATGGTCGGACTGGCGCTGGCCTGCGGCGGAGCGAGCGCGATCAACCACGTCATGGATCGCGACATCGACCGGCTGATGGGCGAACGCACGCGCAGCCGCCCGGTCGCCGCCGAGCGCGTGCCGCCGACGTACGCGCTCGAGTTCGGGCTCGCCCTCTCGGCCTTCTCGTTCGCGCTCCTCGCGAGCACGGTCAACGTGCTGACCGCCTCGCTGGCCCTGGTCGGGAACCTCTTCTACGTGGTCGTCTACACGCGTTGGCTCAAGCGCACGACGCCGCAGAACATCGTCATCGGCGGGGCCGCCGGCGCGGTGCCGCCGCTCGTCGGCTGGGCCGCCGCCACGGGCTCGCTCGCCTGGCCCGCGCTCGGACTCTTCCTGATCGTCTTCCTGTGGACGCCGCCGCACTTCTGGGCGCTCGCGCTCCTGATCAAGCGTGACTACGCGGCCGCCAAGATCCCGATGCTGCCGGTCGTCCGCGGCGACCGCGAGACGACGCGGCAGATCGTCCTCTACTCGCTCGTCCTCGTCGGCTTCACGACCGTGCCGTTCGCGCTCGGCTGGTTCAGCGCCGTCTACCTCGCCGCCGCTGTCGCCCTCGGCGCCGTCTTCGTGCTCATGGCCGTGCGCCTGCGCCGCGAGCAGACGCCGCGCCACGCGTCGTCGCTCTTCCACTACTCGCTCCTCTACCTGGCGCTGCTCTTCGTGGCAGCGGCCGTCGGCTCGGTGGTCTAGATGTCGAACATGGTCGATCCCGAAGATCCCGTCCTCCGCCGCAAGAACCTCGTGCTCGGCTGGTGGCTCTTCGCGATCGCGCTGATGATCCTCGGCGCGACCGTCGCGGTCGCCTTCATCTACCTGGCCGCAGACTGAGCGCCGGCCCTAACTAAGCCAAAACGCGCTTCGAGAACGACTTCGTGATCTTCGCGCCCTGGTAGGTCGCGGTGATCGAGCCCTTGAGCTGTTTGCCCTTTGTGTTCTTGGGCAGCGTCCACGTGCAGGACGCGTGGCCGCTCTGGACGCTCCCCTTCGCCTTCACCGGCACCGCCTTCCCGGCGATCTTCGCCGAGCAGGCGACCTTCGTCCTCACGCCGACGCCGGTCGCCGTGACGCTGACCTTCATCGAGACGGTGAACCGCTTGCCCGCGTGCGCCGCGCTGACCGTGAACTTCGTCGCCTTCAGGGTGCCTGCGGGCGAAGGCGGAGGCGGGGGTGATCCTGGCGGAGGCGGCGATCCGGGCGGAGGCGGTGGAGGCGGCGTCCCCGATCCCGAGCCGTTCGGGTAGGTCCACACGGCCGAGCCGTCGGGCGCGCGGTCGGACATGGAATCGCCCGTGTCGCCGGTCGTCGTGACGATGAAGTTGAACGCCGTCGAGCCGCCGAGATCGGCCTTGTCGACGCTGAACGTCGCCTTGCCGTCCTTGTAGGCCGAGGTGAACGTGCTGGACTGCTGGGTCGCGAACTGACTGCCGTCCCAGTGCATGAACAGCTGCTGGCCCTGGATCCAGGCGACCTCATAGTCGTAGCCGCCCGAGCCGGTGCTCCCGTTCTTGTCCGTGTCGAGGTACGCCTGCACCGCGTCGACGTCGGTCAACGCCGGGCGATTTCCGATCGTCGCCGCGAAGCTGATCTTCCCGGAGGCGTCGTCCGAGACGGCGACCGTCGTCACGTCGGGGCCGTCGGCCTGGTTGTCGCCGCTCGCGTCGGTGTAGCTCGAGGACGCGCCAGTGACCTTCGGCGACGCGGCTCCGACGACCGGCCAGAGGATGGCCAGCGCCGCCGCGAGCGAAGCGACGGCGATCAGACCGGTGATCCTTAACTTGTTCCCCATGTCTGGCGGCCCGGGCGAGGCCTCGTCGGATGGTAGCGCGACCGCGCGGACGGTCCTCCCTCAACGGGCGAGCAGCTGGTCCTCCGACCGCCGCCGCAGCGTGCGGAGAACGCCGATGATCAGCGCGGCGAGCACGATGAACGGGGCGCCGATCAGCAGGATGTAGAGCAGGATCTCCGCCTCGGCGATGAGCACACGGCCGATGTTGTGCAAGGCCTGCCCGATCTTGCCGGGCCTGGACGGCACGACCGCCGCGGCCTTCTTCGTCTCCAGGTCGAGCGAGAGGGTGGCGAAGCTGGCCCTGGCCTTCTGGGCCGTCTGCCGGTCCTGCAGCTCCGCGAGCTGGGCGACGCGGCGGGCGAGCGTCGCCTCGAAGAACGCCCTGGTGCTCGTCGTCAGGCTCGTGTCGGTGAGCCTGACGCGAAGCCCGGCAATCGTCGCCTTCAGGTCCTGCATCCGGCTGAAGCGCGTGTTCAGCTGGCCTTGCACGTCCTTGATCGAGACGTGCTCGTCCGCGATCGTGCCGAGCGCGGACAGCCTCGCGACCGCCGTCTGCACCTTGACGATCGGGACGCGCAGGACGAGATAGGCGGTGCCGGACTTCTGGCCCGAGCCGTAGTCGACCGTCACGACGTACCCGCCCCAGTTGCGGGCGAGCTGGATCGCCTGCTTCGTGGTCGACGAGAGGCTGTTCACGCGGAGCTCGAGCGCGACGGCGTAGAGCTGGGCGCGCGAGCCGCTCGGCGGGAGTGGGCTGGCGGCCTTGAATGCGCCGTGGACAGCACGCTTTCCCGGCACGCCCCGGTCGCGGGAGGTGGACGGCGTGATCGGGAGGCTGTGCGGGCTCTGCTGGACAAGCCCGCCGCTCGGGCTGAACGCTTCCGGCTTCGACGTCGTGCCCGAGCCGAAGACGCCGACGCCGACCGCCGCGGCGAGCACGGCCGCGACCGGGACGAGCACGAGCGCGACCCGGCGCCGGCGAAACCGCCCGAAGCGGGCGGCCGGCGGCGAGGACGTCGTCGGTCCCTGCGCGATCCCGCGAACCCGCTCCCGGAGCTCCGGGCTCGCCGTCGCCTCCCCCGAGCGCAGCTCGTGCACGAGGTCGTCGAAGCGATCGTCGATCAGGTCAGGCCCGGACATCGTCCCTCACTTTCTCCTCGAGCTTCTGCAGCGCGCGGTGGAGCCGCGTGGAGCACGCCGTCGGGCTGATCCCGAGCAGGCGGGCGACCGTCTCCCCGTCGAGTTCGAGGAGCACGCGCAGCGCGACCACTTCGCGCTCGCCCGCGGACAGGCTGCGGAGAGCGGCCTCGAGCGCGGGCGAGAAGCCGTGGCCGAAGACGTCGCCCTCGCCCACCTCCGTCTCGAGCAGCGCGTACGTCCCCTCACGGCGCCTGCGCCGCTGCTCGGAGCGGAAGTGGTCGAGAGCCGTCGATCGCGCCAGCGTGAGCAGCCAGGTCCTCGCCGTCCCCCGGCGCGGGTCGAAGCGCTTGAGGCGGCGGAGCGCCCGCTCGAAGGTCTCTGCGGTCAGGTCCTCCGAGACCGTGCGGTTCCCGGTCAGGTAGAGCAGGTAGCCGAAGACGCCGTCGAGGTTCTCCTCGCAGACGGCGGCGAAATCCACATCCGGCCGGCGGCTCAGCGTGGCGCGCATGCCTCCTCTACGGCGCCGCCGCCGCCCGCGTCACCTGTGACCGCCCGTCCGGGTTACCTGCCGTGCGCGACGACCTTGACCGGAACGGCCTTCGACTTCGCGTCGAATTGGGCGACGAAGGCGCCGCCGTCCGTGATCCCGACGCCGTACGAGTTGGGCTTCGCCTTGCCGGTCTTGAGGTCGATCTTGAAGCAGGAGACGACGATGAACGTGTTCGAGGCGGCCTTCTGCTTGTTGACCGAGCACGTGATCGACGTCCCGCGGACGATGATCCCGTCGCCCGCCGAGACGATGTGGAGGCTCGGATCGGTGTGCCTGACGACGGCAGGCCGGCGGTAGACGACCTTCGGTGTGCCGTTTGCCTGCACCTTGGCGAGGACGACCTGGCCGTTGACGGCGAGCGCGACCGCGTAGGTCTTGGGCACCGGCCGCTGGTTCGCGCTCAGGAAGGCGCAGCCGACGAGCTCCTGCCCGGGGATGAGCGTGTGCGAGATCTCGACCTCGCAGAGGATGTGCGTGTTCCTGACCGCGAACTCGTCATGCAGCCCGATCCGGATGATCTTCTCCGAGCGGGCTCCGGCCGCGGCCGCCAGGGCGAGCACGAGCAGCACGCCGCAGAGCACCGCGATGGTGAACTTCCTCGTCGTCATTCTTCCCTCGCTCTTTTGACGGCGTGGCCGCCGAATTGATTGCGAAGCGCGGCGTTCACCTTGGCCGCAAAAGACTCGTCCTGGCGCGACGCGAAACGCGCGAACAGCGACATCGTGATCACCGGCGCGGGCACGTTCTCGTCGATCGCGGCCTGCACCGTCCAGCGCCCCTCGCCCGAGTCCTGGACGTAGCCACGGATCTGCTCGAGGCCCGGGTCGTCCGCGAGCGCCAGCTCGAGCAGCTCGAGCAGCCAGCTGCGGACGACCGAGCCGTGCTGCCAGAGCGCCGCGAGCTGCCGGAGGTCGAGCTCGAACTCGGACGCGTTCATGATCTCGAACCCCTCGGCGAACGACTGCATCAGCCCGTACTCGATGCCGTTGTGGACCATCTTCGTGAAGTGGCCGGCGCCCGGGGCGCCCACGTGCGCGTAGCCGCCCGGCTCGGTGAGGTCGCGGCAGAGCGGCTCGATCACCGCGAAGGCGTCGGGCTCGCCGCCGACCATGACGCAGTAGCCGCCCTCGAGCCCCCAGATGCCGCCGGACACGCCGGCGTCGAGGTAGCGGATGCCCCTTTCCTTTGCCCCCGCGGCCCGGCGTTGCGAGTCGCGGAAGTTCGAGTTGCCGCCGTCGACGAGCACGTCGCCCGGCTCGAGCAGGCCGAGCAGGGCCTCGCAGCTCTGCTCGGTCGCGTCGCCTGCGGGGACCATCATCCACGCGACTCGCGGCGGCTCGAGCCTCGCGACGAGCTCCTCGAGCGAGGTGACGGTCCGCGCCGGGTCGGTGCGCGCGTACGTCTCGACCTCGTGCCCGTGGCGGCGCAGGCGCTCGGCCATGTTGGCGCCCATGCGCCCGAGACCCACCAGCCCAATGTGCATCAGGCGCTGACCAGCTCGCCGCGCTTGGCGCGGATGCCGTCGAGCAGCTCCTGGAAGGAGTCGGCGAACTTCTGGACGCCCTCCTCCTCGAGGGTCTCGGTGACGTCGTCGACGTCCACGCCGACCTTGCCCAGCTCGCGGAGGAGCGACCGGGCCTCCTCGATCCCCTCCTCGAGCGTCAGCGCGACCGTGCCGTGGTCCTGGAAAGCCTCGACGGTCTCGAGCGGCATCGTGTTCACGGTCTCCGGCCCGATCAGGCTGTCCACGTAGAGCGTGTCCGGATAGTCGGGGTTCTTCGTGGACGTCGATGCCCACAGGCACCACTGCTTGGACGCGCCCTTGGAGGCGAGGAACTGCCAGCGCTCGCCCGAGAAGACCTGCTGCCAGTTCTGGTAGGCGAGCCGAGCGTTCGCGACCGCGAGCTTGCCGCGCAGCGCGAGCGCCGCGTCGGAGCCGATCGCCTCGAGCCGCTTGTCGGCCTCGCTGTCGACGCGGGAGACGAAGAAGCTCGCGACCGAGGCGACCTTGCGGGGATCGCCGCCCGAGGCGACGAGGCGTTCGAGCCCGCGCACGTAGGCCTCCATCACCTCGCGGTGGCGCTGCAGCGAGAAGATCAGCGTGACGTTGATCGACTTGCCCGCGGCGATCATGTCCTCGATCGCCGGCAGGCCGGGCCGCGTGCCCGGGATCTTCACGTACAGGTTCGGCTTGTCGATCTCGGCGTGGAGCCGCTTCGCCTGGTCGTACGTCGCCTCCGTGTCGTAGGCGAGCGTCGGGTCGACCTCGATCGAGACGTAGCCGCGCAGGCCGGCGCCGTTGTCCCAGACGTCCGCCATCAGGTCGCAGGCGTTCGAGATGTCCTGCTCCGCGAGCTGGAAGAACATCTGCGTGGGGTCGTCCTCGGAGCCGAGGAGCTCCTTGAGCTGAGCGTCGTAGCGCGTCCCCGCGGCGAGCGCCTTCTGGAAGATCGTCGGGTTCGAGGTGACGCCGGTGACGGCGTCGTCGGCCATCAGCTGCGCGAGCTGTCCCGACTCGAGCATCTCGCGCGAGAGCGAGTCGATCCAGACCGACTGGCCGAGGCCGGAGAGCTTGTGCAGGTTCGACTCAGACATGTTGTTTCGTCCTTTCCAGCACCGCGGTCGCACGGGCGACCACGTTGTCGACGTTGTAGCCGAGCTCCTTCATCACGATGTCGCCGGGAGCCGAGGCTCCGAAACGGTCGAGCGCGAGCGAGTCCCCCTGGTCGCCGACCCAGCGCTCCCAGCCCTGCGCGACGCCGGCCTCGACCGACAGCCGCGCCCGGACGTCGGGCGGCAGCACCTCGTCGCGATAGGACTGCGGCTGCGCCGCGAACAGCTCCCAGCACGGCATCGAGACGACGCGGACGGCGGTGCCGTTCTCGGCGGCGATCTTCTGTCCGGCCTCGAGCGCGAGGGCGACCTCCGAGCCGGTGGCGATCAGGATCAGGTCCGGGTCGCCCGACTCCCAGAGCACGTAGGCGCCCTGCTCGACGCCCGAAACAGCTCCGAGGGCGGAGCGATCGAGCGTCGGCACCTTCTGCCTGGTCAGCGAAAGGGCGACCGGCCCGTCCTCCCGGTCGAGGGCGACCTTCCAGGCGTAGGCGGTCTCGTTGGCGTCGGCCGGACGGATGAACCAGAGATTCGGGATCGCGCGCAGCGCCGCGTAGTGCTCGACCGGCTGGTGCGTCGGGCCGTCCTCGCCGAGCCCGACCGAGTCGTGCGTCCACGCCCAGACGACCGGCGCGTGCATGAGCGCGGACAGGCGGACGGAGGGCCGCATGTAGTCCGAGAAAACGAGGAAGGTCGAGCCGTACGGCTTGACGATGCCGCCGTGCAGCACGAGGCCGTTGACGATCGAGCCCATGCCGTGCTCGCGGATGCCGAAGGCGATGTTGCGACCGGCGTGCGTGGCCGAGAAGACGCCGCCGCCCTCGAGCTCGGTCTTGGTCGACTCGACCAGGTCGGCGGCGCCGCCGAGCATCGTCGGCACGAACGGCTTGAGCGCCTGCATGACCTTCTTGCCCGCGTCGCGCGTCGCGATGTCGACGCCGGCCTCGAATGTCGGGAGCGCGTCCTCGTAGCCCGGCCTCGGCCTGCCCGTGTGTACCTGGTCCCAGTCGGCACGAGCGTCGGGGAACGCATCGCCCCACGCGTCGAAGCGCTTGCGCCAGTCGGCCTCGAGCTCGACGCCGCGCGCCTTCTGGCTCATGTGCTCGTAGACGCCGTCGGGGACGACGAAGTGCTCGTCCGGGTCCCAGCCGAGCACCTCCTTGGTCGCGCGCACCTCGTCCTCGCCGAGCGGGCTGCCGTGCGCCTTGGCCGTGTCGATCGCGTGGGGCGCCGGGTAGGCGATGTGCGTGTGGGCGACGATCAGGCTCGGCCGGTCGGCCTCGGCGTGCGCTGCGGCGTAGGCGGCGCGCAACTCGTCGAGGTCGTTCACGTCGTGGACGTGCTGGACGTGCCAGCCGTAGGCCTCGAACCGGGCGCCCTTGTCCTCGGTCGAGAAGGAGAGCGCGGTCGTGCCGTCGATCGTGATCCGGTTGTCGTCGTAGAGGTAGGTCAGCTTGCCGAGGCCGAGGTGGCCGGCGATCGAGGCTGCTTCCGCGGCGACGCCCTCCATCAGGTCGCCGTCGGAGCAGATCGCGAACACCCGATGGTCGACGATCTCGTGGTGCGGCCGGTTGTAGCGCTGTGCGAGGAAGCGCTCCGCGAGCCCGAAGCCGACGCCGTTCGCCACGCCCTGCCCGAGCGGGCCCGTGGTCGTCTCGACCCCGGGCGTCAGGAAGTGCTCGGGATGGCCCGGCGTGCGCGACCCCCACTGCCGGAACTGCTTCAGGTCGTCGAGCGACAGGTCGTAGCCGGTCAGGTGGAGCGCGGCGTACTGGAGGATGCAGGCGTGGCCGGCTGAGAGGACGAACCGGTCTCGGTCGGGCCAGGCGGGGTTCTCCGGGTTGTGCCGGAGCAGCTCGGTGTAGATCAGGTAGGCAACGGGCGCGAGCGCCATCGCGGTGCCCGGATGCCCCGCGTTCGCCTTTTGCACGGAGTCCATCGCGAGCACGCGGATGGTGTCGATCGAGCGCCGCTCGAGATCGGACTGGGCCATACCGCGAACGATACGCGCTCACCCGTGGTTCTCGGACGGTTGCAGGGCAGGCCGGTGCGGCCGCGTCCGAACCGGCCCCCACCCAACGGGCGGGGCGTCGTCCCGCCGCCCTCGCCGGGGACGATACCGTCGAAATCGTGTCGTGTCCGTGCCGATTCAGTGCCGATTTTTCTCGCCGCGGACGGCGTCCAAGACATCGCCGCGGCAAGAGCAAGACCGCCCGCGCCGATTTTTTCTCGCCCCGGAACCGCGTCGAAGACATCGCCGCGGCAAGAGCAAGATCGAGCCGCGACGATTTTCGACTGCACTACGCTTGAACCGGCATGGCAGTCGTGATCGCGTCCAACCTGCGCAAGGAGCTCGGCGGCTCCGTGCTGTTCGACGGCGTCTCGTTCAAGGTCGAGCGCGGGGAACGTCTGGCACTGTCCGGGCCGAACGGGGCCGGGAAGACCACGCTGCTTCGCATCCTGGCAGGCCAGACGGAGCTGCACGGCGGCGAACTCGCCTTCTCGAAAGGCACCCGAATCGCGCTCCACGACCAGCGGCCGCCGCTCCACCTCGACCTGTCGCTTCGCGACTACGTGCTCGGCGGCGCGGCCGACCTCGTCGCGCTCGAGCAGGAGCTCCGCAGGCTCGAGACCGCGATGGGCGAAGGCTCGCACGACGCCAAGACGATGCGCAGCTACTCGGAGGCGGTCGCGCGGCTCGAGCACGCCGGCGGCTGGGACTGGCGGTCGCGCACGACCGCCGTGGTCCGCGGGCTCGGCTTCACGGAGGCCGACCTCGATCGCCGGCTCGACACGTTCTCGGGCGGCGAGCTGACGCGGGCCTCGCTCGGCCGCTCGCTCGCCGGCGATCCCGACCTGCTGCTGCTCGACGAGCCGACGAACCACCTCGACGTCGCCAATCTCGAGTGGCTGGAGACCACGCTGAGCTCGCTCGACGCGGCCGTGATCCTCGTCGCGCACGACCGCTGGTTCCTCGAAGCGGTGACGACGGCCGTCCTCGAGCTGGAAGGCGGCCGCTCGCTCTATTTCGCAGGCCCCTGGCACGAGTGGCGGCGCGAGAAGGCTTCGCGCGCGCTCTCCGCCGGGAAGGCGATCCAGCGCTACGACGCCGACATCGCGCGCCTCGAGCGATTCGTGGAGCGGTTCCGCTACAAGAAATCCAAGGCGAAGCAGGCGCAGGCCAAGCTGACGCACATCGGCCGGCTCAGCGGCCAGCGCGCGCAGAAGGCTGCGGAGCTCGACGCACTGACGCTTCAGGGGCGGGCGCTCGGGTTCGAGTTCCTCGACCCGCCGCGGAGCGGACGCGTGGTGCTCGACGTGTCCGGGCTCGACCTGTCCGCGGGAGACAAGCATCTCCTGTCCGATGTCTCGTTCGGGCTCGACCGGGGCGAGCACGTCGCGCTCGTCGGCCCCAACGGCTCGGGCAAGACGACCCTGCTCGAGGCGCTGCTCCGCGGCCGGGTCGGGCACGGCGTCGTCCCGGCATACTTCTCGCAGCAGGAGGCGGAGCTCGACGAGCGGGGGACCGTGCTCGACTGCGTCCAGTCGATGACAGGCCTGACGCGGCCGAACGCGCAGAACCTGCTCGGCCGGTTCCTCTTCTCGGGGTGGGAGGAGCACCAGAAGGCGGTCTTGGTGCTTTCGGGAGGCGAGCGGCGGCGGCTCGCGCTGGCTGCGGTGGTCGCGTCGGGCGCGAACTTCCTCGTGCTCGACGAGCCGACGAACCACCTCGATCTCGAGAGCCGGGAGGCGCTCGAGGATGCACTGCGAGCGTTCCCGGGGACGATCTTGCTCGTGTCGCACGACCGCGCGCTCCTCGACGCGGTGGCGGAGCGCACGCTCGCGATCGAGGATCAGCGGCTGAACGCCTACGACGGCGGCTGGGCGGACTACGTCCGGCGCCGGGAGGAGCGGCTCGCTTCCGCCCGGGCCGTGCCCGAGGCACAGTCCCTCGAGCCTGTCCGCAAAGAACGACAGTCCAGCGTCAAACCCTCGCCCCCGCCGACCAAACCGAAGCCGCAACGGCCGCGCGAGCTCGCGCGCCTCGAGGCGGAGATCGAGGCAAAGGAGCAGACGGTGGCCAAGCTCGAGCGGAAGCTCGCCGACGACTGGGCGAACGTCGACGCCGTCACGGCCTACCGCCGTGCCCGCGAGGAGCTCGAGGCGCTCTTCGAGCGCTGGGAGTCGCTGGTCGAGTCGGCCCAGGCCTGAAACCGCCTCGGCTGCGACGGGCCCGTCGCTCGGGGCACCCCGGCCCACCACCCACGTTTCATCGTAGTCCGAAAAGTGTCACGTGTCCGTGACGCGGGTGTGACAAATCTGTAGAAAGCTGAGGCATGCCGACCAAGTCACTCGCGCTGCTCCGCGAGCTCGTGGAGATCGAGTCGCCGACGTACTCGCCGGGGGTGCGCCTGGTGGCAACGCGCATGGCCGAGGAGCTCGAAGGGCTCGGCGGCGACGTCCGCATGCTCGAGGGCGACCACGTCGTCGCCGACCTCGACGGCGAAGGCGGGCCGCTGCTCCTGCTCGGCCACACTGATACGGTCTGGGAGCAGGGGACGCTCGCGACGATGCCGTTCCGGATCGAGAACGGGCTCGCGTTCGGGCCGGGCGTCTACGACATGAAGGGCTGCCTGATCGTGATGCTCGACGCGATGCGCCGCGCTGCACAAAATCGCCGTGCGCTTCGCGTCTTCCTGACCGCCGACGAGGAGCAGGGCAGCCGCACCGCGCGCGAGGCGATCGGGGAGGCCGCCGCGGGGACGGTGGCCGCATTCGTCGTCGAGCCGCCGACGAACCACGGCCACCTGAAGACGTCGCGCAAGGGGCTCGGCCGCTTCCACGTCGCGATCACGGGCCGCCCCGCCCATGCCGGCACGAACCTCGTCGACGGCGCGAGCGCGGTCGAGGAACTCGCCCACCAGATCCTCCGGCTTCACGCGCTGACCGACCACGAGCGGGGGATCTCCGTCAACGTCGGCGTCGTGCACGGAGGCACGCGCGAGAACGTCGTTGCCGCCTGCGCCGATGCGCGGCTCGACGTGCGGGTGTCCCAGCGCGCCGACCTCGAGCGCCTCGAGCGGATCCTGCGCAGCCTCGAGCCGACGGTCCCGGGGACGTCGATCGAGGTCGACGGCGACTGGACGCGCCCGCCGCTCGAACGCACGAAGGGGAGCAGTCGACTGTTCGCCCGCGCGCGGGAGATCGGGCTCGGCCTGGGGCTCGACCTGAAGGAGGCGTCCTCGGGAGGCGGCTCGGACGGCAACCTCGTCGGGGCGCTCGGACTCCCGGTCCTGGACGGGCTCGGCGCGGAGGGCAAAGGCGCACATGCCCACAACGAGCAGATCCGCATTGACGCGCTGCCGGTCAGGGCACAGCTCCTCGCCGGCCTGCTCGAGAACCCGGGCCTGTGACGCGCTGGACGGTTCACGGCGAGCGAGCGGTCTACGAGAGCGACTGGGTGACGCTCGCGCTCGCTGACGTCGAACTGCCGGACGGTAGCCGCTTCGAGCACCATCTCGTCCGCATCCCGCAGCAGGCCGCCGCCGTCGTCGTCCACGACACCGGGCGCGGCGTGCTCATGCTCTGGCGCCATCGGTTCATCACCGACACGTGGGGCTGGGAGGTTCCGGCCGGCCGAATCGAGCCTGGAGAGGCACCCGTGGACGCCGCGGCGCGGGAGGCGCTCGAGGAGACGGGCTGGGCACCCGGGCCGCTCCGCCCGATCGGCACTTACCACCCCGCGAACGGATTCACGGACCAGACCTTCTACGTCTTCGCGGCCGACGATGCAACCCGGGAGCGCGAGCCCGACGGTATCGAGACGGATCGCGTCGAATGGATTCCGCTCGACCGCGTGCGCGATCTGATCAGGAGCGGCGACGTGTCCGACGGCTTCTCGCTCACCGCGCTCCTGTGGTATCTGATGCCGTGAGCGCGACGCGCGACTTCCTGCGCTCGATCGGCCTCCCGCCCGGCGACCTGAACGGGTTGCCCGACTCGGGCAAGCGCTTTGCCGACGGCGCGCAATATCGGATCGAGATCCCAAGCACGGAGGGCCCGAGCTGCCTCGAGGCCGTGCTTGAGGAGGCCGGGCGGCTCGGGGTCCGCGTTCATCGCGTCTCGCAAGGCAGCGGCGTCTTCCTGCACACCGATTCGGAGCTCGACGAAATGGCGCGCACCGCCGCTGCCGCACGCGTCGAGGTCTCGCTGTTCACTCGCCCGAACGCGGCGTGGGGCACGTCCGCGATGGCCCGCTCGGCAGCGGGCGCGGTCGTCGCGCCCGCAGCGCACGGCCAGGAGCAGGTCGTCGCGTGCCTCGACGACGCGCGGCGAGCCGCCGACCACGGTTTTCGCAGCGTCCTGATCGCCGACCTCGGCGTCCTCTCGGCCTTCACGGCCATGAAGCGGGCGGACGAGCTGCCCGCGGACATGCAGGCCAAGATCTCCGTGATGCTGCCGGCGGCGAACCCGGCCGCAGCCCGCGTGCTGGTCGAGCTCGGCGCGAGCACGATCAACCTGCCGACCGACCTGTCGCTCGCGCAGATCGCGGCGATCCGGGCAGCCGTCGACTGTCCGCTGGACATCTACGTCGAGGCGCCCGACAACGTCGGTGGGTTCGTCCGCATGCACGAGATCCCCGAGCTGATCCGCGTGGCGTCGCCGGTTTACGTGAAGTTCGGGCTCCGCAACGCGCCGGACGTCTATCCCGCCGGCACGCACCTCGAGGCGACGACGGTCGGGCTCTCGCGCGAGCGCGTCCGACGCGCGCGGCTCGGCCTCGACCTCCTGGCCCGCTCCGGCTACGAGCCCGCCACCTCGGAACCGGGCGCGGACGGGCTCGCGGTGCCCGTGCCGGCATGACGCGCGCGGCGGTCGCCGCCAAGGGGTTCTGCAACTAGACGGCGTCGAGCGTCGCGACGACCGCCTCGGCGATCACCTTCAGCGGCCTGCCGGACACCTGGCTCGCGCGGCGAAGCCGGTCGAAGGCCTCGCTCTCGGTGAGCCCCTCCTTCGCCATCAGAAGCCCCTTGGCGCGTTCGATCACCTTCCGCGCCGCGAGCGCCTCGGACAGCGACTCGGCCTCTTCGCGGAGCGCGACCAGCTCCTCGTGCCTGGCCCGCGCCGTCGCGATCGCCGGCAGGAGGTCCGACTCGCGGAACGGCTTGACGAGGTACCCGAAGACGCCCGCTTCGACGGCACGAGACACGAGCTCGTCCTGCCCGTAGGCCGTCAGCATCACGATCGGGATCGGGCGCTCGTCGAGGATCCGCCGGGCCGCCTCGATGCCGTCGAGCCGCGGCATCTTCACGTCCATGATCGCCAGGTCGGGCTGCTCGGAGCGCGCAAGCTCGACCGCCTCGGCCCCGTCGCGCGCCTCCGCGCAGACCTCGAGTCCGGACTTCTCGAGCAGGGCGCGCAGGTCGAGGCGGATGATCGTCTCGTCCTCGGCGATCAGGATCCTCACCCGGTCGGCCTCATCTGGGCAACCAGCTCCTCGAGCACCTCGCGCGGCTCGGGCCAGTAGAGAAGCTCGGTGGCCTCGGCGACCAGGCACCAGCGGTAGTCGTCGTGCTCCCAGTCGAGGTCGGGCTCCCAGCCGGGCGGCGCCTCGGCGACGAAGCACTCGACGTGGACGCGCTCCGCACCCGGTTCGTAGTGCGACTCCCAGCCCTCGATGTCGTAGTCGTACGGGCGCCCGAGGTCACGCGGCGCCGCAGCAAGCCCGGTCTCCTCGAGCAACTCGCGGGCGGCGGCCTCGCCGTACGTCTCGCCGGCCTCGAGCGCGCCCGCGACGCAGTGCCAGTAGCCACCCTGCTGCTCCGAACGGCGGAGAATCAGGTACTTCTCGCCGCGGCGGACGAAGACGAAGACCTCGTGGGGCAGCCTCACGCCCGAAGGCTACTCGGCGACCTCCTGCAGCACCTGCGCCAGCATCCAGGGGTTCCCGTCGGGGTCGTAGAAGGTGGCGAGCCGGACCATGCCCGGCACCTCGTTGGTCTCGCCGTCGAAGCGGACCCCGTTCCCCTCAAGGTGGCCGCGCGCAGCGTCGATGTCGACGACCCGGAATGTCGGCGTAATCGCGCCCTGGCCGCCGACGTCCTCGACCTGTCCGAGCCCGATCGACAGGCCCGGGACCGGCGTCTCGATCTCGGCCCAGCCGTAGTCGTCGAGCCGGTAGACGGTCTCGAACCCGAGCATGTCTCGGTACCAGTCGAGCGCCTTGCCGAGGTCGGCGACGTTGACGGCGCAAACGAGGTGGCCGGCGTACTCGAACGGCCTCTTCTTCGTCGCGGTGTCGGAGGTTGCCTCGCTCATCGTCTGCTCCTTTCGTCCGGGTGACCTGTTTTTATACTTAGATTACTTCCGTGTCAAGGCTTCCACGGCTCTTCCACCATCGCTGGGCGGTCCCGGTATTGGCTGCGCTCGAGCGGACTCCAGGACGGACGGCGAACCTCGGGCACGCGCTGGGCGCCGGCCGCGAGTCGCTCGTGCGTGCGTTGCGGGAGCTCGTCGAGCTGGGACTGCTCGCGCGGAACGAGGGCTACGGGCATCCCCTGCGCCCCGAGTACCTCGTCCTGCCGGCCGGCGCGGCGCTGATCCACCCGAGCGTCGAGCTCGTCGAGGCGCTCGGGCGGCTCGGCGCGACCGAGCCCGGGCTGAACAAGTGGTCGATGCCGGTGGTGCACGCGCTCGCGCGCGGACCGCGGCGCTTCTCCGAGCTGCGCGACGCGCTGCCGGAGGTGACCGCGCGGGCCCTGACACTCGCGCTCAAGGACCTCGTCGCCACCGGCCTCGTCGAACGCACGATCACGGAGGGCTTCCCGCCCTCGACGCTGTACCGGCTGACCCGCGCCGCCGAGCCGCTGCGCGCGCCGCTCACGGAGCTCGCGCGGGGCTAGCCGCGCCGGAACCCGTCCAGGCCGCGCCTCCAGGCCGCGTCGAGATCCGCGTCGGGCGGGAAGCGGCGGTCGAGCTCGAGGATCGTCATGCCGTGCGCGAACGCCCAGGCGGCGCGGGCGAGGTCGCGGTCACCGCCGACGGTCTCGACCACCGGCCGGGCCGCGCGTTCCTCGACGCCGGGAGTCAGCAGCTCGCGATTCAGCTCGTGCGCCGTCATCAGACGGTAGAGGTGCGGATGCTCGGCGGCGAACCGGCGGTACGCGCCGGCGATCGCGTCGAGCCGGTCGTCAGCTCCGTCGACGGCACCCTCGAACGCCGCGGCCTGGAGCTCGAAGCCCGTCGAGATGATCGCCGCCTCGAGCGCCTTCTTGTCGGGGAAGTGCTTGTAGAGCGACGGCGCGCGGATCCCCAGACGCTCGGCCACTCGTCTCATCGACAGGCCGTCAGGCCCCTCCGTCTCGAGCGCATCGAGAGCGACCGCGGCGATCTCACGCGCCCGGGGGGTCGGCTCCCTACGGACGCTGGTAGCCATCGCGCGTCCTCAGGCCGTAGCCGACCGACCTGTCGAGGGCGACGTGGAACGCCCAGGCAAGCCCGCCGACCAGATAGCCCAGGCCGATCACCCCGGCCGCGCCGAGAGCCACCAGGACGAGCGGCCCCCAGAACCGATGGACGAGGTTGTAGAGCGGCACCGCCCGCGGGTGGAGCCTGCCCTTCTCGAGTCCCTTGCCCACTCCGAGGAGAAGCGCGATGTCCGGGCCGAAGCCGAACGCCGCGAGCTGCCAGTACCCGGTGCCGTGTTTCACCGCCTCCAGCACGGCCACGGCCAGGAGAAGCGCAGCGACAACGCCGTAGGCGATGCGCCGCACGGACTTCCCACGTGTGACGACGAGCGTGCTCACGAGTCGCTCCCTTCTGGTGGTTGCGTATCGAGCTAACACTGTTAGCCGAGTATGGCTAACGATGTTAGCTATGTCAAGGTTAGCGATGTCAAGCCGGGAAGACGACTTCGGCCCGTAGCCCGACACCGGACTCCATCCGCAGCGTGCCGCGGAGCTCGTCCCGGACGAGGGCGCGCACGATCGAGAGGCCGGTGCCGACGTCCGGCTCACCCGCGAGGCCGGCACCGTCGTCCGCGATCGCGAGCACGACGTCACCGTTCCGCCTGCGGAGCTCGACGCGGACGACGGTGCCGCCGTGCTCGAGCGCGTTCTGCAGGAGCTCGGAGAACACGAGCGCCAGCGCGGTCGCGCGCGAGCCGGCCAGCGAGACGGGCTCGATCGCCGACTCGACGTGCTTCCCTGCGGCGAGGCCCTGGACGAGCATCGCGCGCAACCGCTCGAGCAGCTCGCCGAGGTCGACGACATCGTCGCGCTGCTCGGTCAGCACCTCGTGGACGGCTGCGATCGCGAGGATGCGATTGACGGAGTCCTCGAGCGCTCGGTGCGGGTCGACGCCGTCCGCCTGCGCCTGGAGCCGCAGCAGGGAGGCGACGGTCTGCAGGTTGTTCTTGACCCGATGGTGGATCTCCTGGGCGAGCACCCCGCGCATGACGGTCCGCCCGTGCTCGAGCGCCACGGCTGCGTGGTGGGCGATCGAGGCCAGGAGCTGGCGGTCGTCCTCGCTGAACGGAACGTCGCGATCGCACACGAGTTCGCCGATCTGCCGCCGCTTCCAGCGCAGCGGCATCCGGACCGCGTGCGCTCCGGCGCGGCCCTCGGGCCAGGCGACGGCGCCGTCCTCGAGCACGATCGCGGCACCGGTCGCCGACAGCGCCTCCATCGTCGTCTTGACGATCGCCTCGAGCGACTCCTCGACATAAAGCGACTCGGACACGGCCTCGGAGATCGTCGTGAGCGCTTCCAGCTCCCGCACGCGCCGCTGGGCCTGCGAGTAGAGCTTCGCGTGCTCGAGCGAGAAGGCGACCTGCGACGCGATCGCGACCAGCAGGTCGATCTCCGCCTCGGAGAACTCCCGCTCGGCGCGCGTGCGCACGTTGAGCGCCCCCTCGAGCTTCTCGCGCGCGAGGATGGGGACGGCCAGGATCGACTGGTACTCGTCCTCGGGCAGGTTGGGAAACGCCTTGAAACGCGGGTCGAGGTGCGCCTGCGCGGGGAGCATGATCGGCTCGCGCGCGGCGGCCGCGGCACCCGTGATGCCCTCGCCCGGGCGAAGCCGCGGCCTCCGCGTCATCTGGTCGACGCCCGTCCCGTGCGTCGCGCGCAGGACGAGCTCGTCGTTGCGATCCTCGTAGAGGTAGACGAAGCACGCGTCGGCCTCGAGCGCCTCAGCGACCGACCGCGCGACGAGCGCGAGCACCTCCTCGAGGTCGAGCGTCGAGTTGACCGCCGCGATCGTTTCGGTCAGGAGGCGCAGGTGGCGTGCGGACTCCTCCACGCGCCGAAGTGTAGGAGCGGGCCGGAGTAGGGTCTCGCCCGTGACGACCACGCAGTGGCTGCTCGGCTTCCATCTCGTGGGGGCGTTCCTGTTCGTCTCGGGCGCGGTGGCGGTAGGCCTCCTGCGCGCGTCGGCCGTGCGGCGCGAGCGGCCGAGCGAGGTCGCGTTCCTCCTCGGCCTGACGCGGTGGGCCGTCGTCGCCGTCGGGCTGGGCGCGCTGGCCGCGCTCGCGTTCGGCACGTCGCTCGTCCGCCGCAGCGGCTTCTCCTTCGGCGACGCGTGGATCTCGGCCTCGCTGGCGCTGTGGATCGCGAGCGTCCTCCTCGGCGGCATCGGCGGGCGCTCGGCCCGTCACGCCCGCTACCTCGCCGAGGAACTCGCAGCGGCCGGCGACGCGCCGAGCGAGGACCTGCGCCTCGCACTGGTCAGCCCGGCCACGCAGTCGCTCAACTACGCGAGCTTCCTGGCCGCGCTCGCGATCCTGGCACTGATGGTCTGGCGGCCCGGCGCTTGAGCACCCTGTTCTTCTTCCACGTGCTGGTCGCGATGGTGCTCGCCGGGACGTTGATCGCGGCTGCCGTCGCCGCCGTCGCGGCGCGGGGACGCGACGATGATCCCGGCGATCTGCTGCGTTGCTTCGCCCGCCGCGCCGCGATCGGGGCGCTGGCCGCGACGATCGCGGCGATCGGGCTGGGCGAGGGCGTGGCGGCCGACGAGCGCGCGGGTGGGTCCTGGCTCGACGCGTCGCGCGGCCTGACGGTGTTCGGCCTGCTGCTCGGGAGCGCGGCGCTGGCCGTGCTCGCGGGGCTGGCAGACTCGCAGGCCCGCTTCCGCCGACCGCTCGCGGTACTGGCCGTAACGCTCGTCCTCGTCGCGCTCGCGACGGCGTTCGTGATGGCCGCGAAGCCGGGCAGGCCTCAGATCACGTCACGGCTCTCCTTACAAAAGGCTTACCGCCAGGAAGGTTTTTTCCTCATTCAGGGGGAATACCTTGCTGACAGATGGGCGCCTTCGCAATCGACCTCGCTGCGACTTCCGGCTTTCTCGTCGCCGACAGGAACGGGGAAGTGGTGGGACGCGTCGAGTGTCCCATGTACGGCACAGCCCCCGACGAGCCCGATGCACTGGCCGTCAAGGCGGGGCTGTTCTCGCGCCGCCTCGTCACCGCCGACACGATCGACTCGATCGACGGCGCGACCGGCGTGATCGGCCTCCGGGTCGAGCGCGAGTCCATCCCAACTTTCCTCTAGCCGTCGGGCCGGAGAAGCTGGAAGGAGACCGGGAGGGGCCGGTCCTCTTTCGGCGCCCCGATTCGGCCAAGCAACACTGTGTTGCAAAGTCGAGCCCGAGGCGTTCGCAGGTGCATGCCGGCCCGGACGGCGTGCGCCAGACAGCTGCTCGCTGCCACGCGGCCATCCGGCCGAAAGTCGACGGACTTTTGGCCGCTGAACGACCACGAGCTGCCCAGAGAAGCAGCTCGTAGTCGGCCGTCAGTCTGCTCCGCAGGCCGCAGCGAGCGGAGCGTGGTGCGATTCTAGAGGGGTTGCCCGGCGAGGGCAACCCCTCTCTGCTCGATCCACCCCCCGGGAGCTAGAGCGTCGGCAGGTAGCGCTCCATCTCCCAGCTCGTCAGCTGGACGCGGTAGTCGTCCCACTCCTTGCGCTTGAGCTCGATGTAGCGGTCGAAGATGTGCGGCCCCAGCGCCTTGCGCGCCAGCTCGGACTGCGCGAGCTCGTCGATCGCCTCGCCGAGCGTCTCGGGCAGCGAGACGATCCCCCGCTCCCGGCGCTGCTCGGCCGTCAGGTGGTAGAGATTCGTCTCCATCGCGTCGGGCAGCTCGTAGCCTTTCTCGATCCCCTCGAGCCCAGCGTGCAGGAGTGCCGCAAAGGTGAGGTACGGGTTGCAGGCCGGGTCGGGGCAGCGGATCTCGGCGCGGGTCGCCTGCTCGGCACCCGGCTTGTAGAGCGGGATGCGAATCAGCGCAGAGCGGTTCCGCTGCGACCAGGCGACGTAGACCGGCGCCTCGTAGCCTGGAACGAGCCGCTTGTACGAGTTCACCCACTGCGCGAAGACAGCCGAGATCTCGCGCGCGTGCCGCAGCTGGCCGGCGATGAAAGCCTTGCCCACGTCGGACAGGTGCCACTTGTCGTCGCTGTCGAAGAACGCGTTGCGGCCCTCGCTGAAGAGCGACTGATGCGTGTGCATCCCCGAGCCGTTCTCGCCGAAGATCGGCTTCGGCATGAAGGTCGCATAGACGCCGTTCTTGGCCGCAACCTCCTTGACGATCAGCCGGTAGGTGAGGACGAAGTCGGCCATGTCGAGCGCGCCCGCAAAGCGCATGTCGATCTCGTGCTGCGACGGGCCGACCTCGTGGTGCGAGTACTCGATCGGGATGCCCATCGACTCGAGCGCGCGGATCGTGTCGTTCCGGAGCTCGGTCGCAGCATCCATCGCTGTCATCGCGAAGTAGCCGCCCTCGTCGAGCGTCTCCGTGCCCTCGTTGGTCTTGAACAGGAAGTACTCGAGCTCTGGCCCGACGTTGAACGTGTCGAAGCCCATCGCTTCCATCCGGTCGAGCGCGCGACGCAGGACGTGCCGCGGGTCGCCGTCGTACGGCTTGCCGTCCGGCGTGACCACGTCGCAGATCATCCGCGCGACCTTCGTCTCGCCCTCCTTCCACGGCATCAGCTGGAACGTCTCGGGATCGGGGATCGCGACCATGTCCGACTCCTCGATCGCGTTGAACCCCGTGATCGACGAGCCGTCGAAGCCCATCCCGTCGTCGAGTGCGTCTTCGAGCTCCGCCGGGGTGATCGCAAAGCTCTTCAGGTGGCCCTCGATGTCCGTGAACCAGAGCAGGACGAACTCGACCGACTCCTCCTTCATGCGCCCCAGCACCTCGGCACGGCGCTCCGGATCGCTCGTCGCCCTCGGTGCCGACTCCACTGCTGCCATCGATTCCTCCTTCCAGAAAAACAAAAAGCCCCGGGCGGCGTCCGCCCGAGGCCACGTCGCCTCACAACTGGTCACAGTCTACATCCTCGGCCGGTCTTCAGGACCTGTGCGCCACGTAGACGACGAAGTCGTCGTCTGCCGTCGGTGGCTCGTCGCGGTAGCCGGCGCGGAGCTCGACGTCGACGAAGCCCGCGCGCTCGAGCATCAGCTCGAGCTCGTGCACGAAGTACAGCCTCATCGTCAGGAGATGCTCCTCCTCGCGCGCTCGCCGTCCGTCCTCCCAGAGCGCAGCGCGCATCTCGAGCGTCACGGTCTGCTCGAGCGGGTCGAGCGCGACGAGCCGCGTGCGCAGCTCGAGGTCGCCCTCGAGCTCCGGCTCGCCCTCCTCCTCCCAGGGGTGGGGAAGCTCTGCTCGGGCGTCCTTTCGCCAGCAGTCCCAGTGGCCGGCTGCCCACGGGAAGTGGTTGTCGAGCACGAGCGTGCCGCCGGGCTCAAGGTGCTCGTACAGGCGTAGCAGGGCCTCGAAGTCATCGGCGCGCTCGCTGCCGAGGCCGAACACGCCGCAGACGAGGATCGTGCGGTAGCGGCGCGGCAGGTCGAGCGCGGAGAGCGCCTGCGCGTAGAGGTTCGGCGCCCGTAGGCCTTCGCGCTCCGCGCGCTCGCGGCAGAGCGCGAGCATGTCCCCCGAGATGTCGGCGCCGTCGACGTCGAGGCCCGCCTTCAGATACGGAATCAGGAGCCGCCCGGTGCCGCAGCCCGCGTCGAGCGCCGGCCGGCCCGCCTCGACGAACTGCCGGAAGAAGTCGATCTCCGGCCCGTCCAGGTTGTTCTCGGCCCACCAGCGGGCGACGAGCCCGTAGTGCCAGGTTTCAGCCATCGAGCCCGAGGGTCAGGTCGAGCAGGGCCGGCAGCTCGCGGTAGCCGAGCTTCTCGTTCAGGCGGCGCATCGGCTCGTTGGCGTCGTGCGTCGCGGTGACGATGCGGCGGTAGCCATGCTCGGCGGCCCAGGCGATCTGCGTGCGCTTGAGCGCCTCGGCGATGCCTCGCCCGCGGTGGCTCCGCAGCACGGTCGTGAGGTTGTTGTCGAGCAGGCCGATCGAGGCATTTCGCAGCTCGAGGTCGGCGTAGCCGACGACACGGCCCGACTCCAGCGCCACGAGCGTCAGCGGGCTGGCCGGGAGCTGGAGCGCCCACTCGTCGAACGGGCGCGCCTCCTGCGTCTCGGTAGCGGGAATGTCGGCGGCGCCCTCGCAGAACACCGCATATGCCTCCTCGAGCTGCGCATCGGCGACCGCCGCGATCTCGATCCCCTCGGGCGGCTCCGAAGCCGGAAGACCGGGCTCGATGTCGAGGGCGAGCGAGACGACGCGGTCCATGACGACGAAGCCGCGCCGGTGCGCGAAGCCGACCGACGGCTCGTCGTCCTCGCGAACCCATCCCAGTGCGCTCGCGGCCTCCAGGCCACGGGCATGGGCGAGGCAGAGATCGAGAAGCCTGCCGCCGAGCCCCTTCCCGCGCCATTCGGGGACGACCGCGACCGCGACCGGCCGGACGCCGGACCGCGACGAGCGGGCGACGCAGCCGGTCGCGACCACGCGAGGCCCGTCCTCCGCCAGCAGGTACAGCCGCTCGGGCTCGCGGGCGACGCGCTCGCGGACGAAGTCGACGGAGATGGGATCCTCGGGCCAGACGGCTGCCCAGCACGCCGCATAGGCCGTGAGGTCGGCATCGGTCTCGGCCCGGCGGATCATCCCGACCTCTTCAGGAGGCCGTTGCGCTTGGCGTAGACCTCGCCGCGGTGGAAGACCGCGAACCCGAGCGGGATCGACACCACACCGATGACGAGCAGCGGCCAGATGTCGCTCCAGAGGTCGCTCACGCCGGCGCCGTCGAGGAGCGCCTTCCGGATCCCTTCGAGCGCGTAGGTCGCCGGCGAGATCTTCGCGATCACCTGCATCCAGTCGGGGAGAATGCTGACGCTGTAGTAGACGCCGGAGACGACGAGCAGCATGCCCTGGGCGATGAAGCCGAGCTGGGTGCCCTTCTCCGGCGAGATCAGCGGGAAGACTGCGGTCATCACGCCGACGCCGAGGAACGAGACGGAGGCGATCACGAGCACGACGAACGCCGCCCAGAAGTCGGCCTGCCCGAGATCGAGCGTGAAGAACGAGGCGACGACGAAGAACAGCAGAGCCGTCCGGATCAGCCCGTAGACGACGGCGAACGCCCCCATCCCGAGCAGGTGCACGGCCCGCGACAGCGGCGCCATGAACGTGTACTCGATCGTTCCCTCCCAGCGCTCCCAGCCCACCGTCTGCGTGAGGATCTCGAACAGGATCCCGAGGTACGACCAGATGACCGCGCCGATCAGCAGCACGGTCGTCTCGCGCCGGACGTCGAGCGTGCCGCCGGATGCCTCGATGCCCTTGGCGATGAAGACGATCGTCAGCGTGTTCGCCACCGTCCAGACGAACCAGGTGACCTCCCAGATCGCGTAGCGCTTGACGAGGTAGGCGTTGCGCTCGACCACCCCGAGCAGGCCGATCAGCTCGTGCCGAACGGCAATGGCTGCCCGCGTCATGCCCTCACCTCCTGCGGCTGCAGCTCGTCGCTGTCCTCGACCGACCGGCCGGTGGACGCCAGGAAGACCTCCTCGAGCGTCTCCGCCTCGAAACGCTCCAGCAACTCCCCGGCCGGCGCCAGGTGGAGCAGGCGGCCGTGCTCGAGGATGCCGATGCGCTCCGAGAGCACCTCGGCCTCGCGCATGTCGTGCGTGCAGAGGAGGATCGTCGTGTCGTGCTCTTCGCGGATGTCCTCGATGAACGCCTGCACGTCGAGCTTCGAGCGCGGGTCGAGCCCCGTCGTCGGCTCGTCGAGGAGCAGCAGGACCGGCGTGGTGAGCAGAGCGCGCGCGAGGGCGACCTTCTGCTGGGTTCCGCGGGAGAGCTGCTCCATGCGTGAGTCGCGCCGCGAGCGCGGGAAGCCGACCCGGTCGAGGATCTCCGGGATGCGCGTCCGTGTCTCTGCGATCCCGACTCCGTAGAACCGGGCGGCGTAGGAGAGGTTCTCGACCGGCGACATCTTCTTGAAGAACGAGGCCTCGACCGACACGCGGTTGACCAGCCGACGTACGTCGCCGGCCTCCTTGACGACGTCGTGCCCGAAGATGCGCGCCTCGCCGTCGTCGGGGAGGATCAGTGTCGAGAGGATCCGGACGAGCGTCGACTTGCCGGAGCCGTTCCGCCCGAGGATCGAGATGCACTCCCCGCGCGCGACCTCGAAGCTGACGCCGTCGAGCGCGCACGTCGTCTTGCGCCCGCGGCGGAGCGAGCTACGGCCGAACTCCTGGCGCAAATTGTGAACTTCAACAGCTGGCACGCGATGCTCCTCGACTCACGTGGTTCAGCCCCGGATCGGGACTGATCGACACGGGCAGCGCTCCCGGAAAGCCGGGCGGCGCGCGGGGATCCAGGTGTCAACCGAGGCGCAACATACTGCTTGCACCTTAGCAGCTGAAGAACCGGGCCGATCCTGCCGATATCGAGTCCGAGATGTCCGACTGGGACGACCGCAGCTACACCTCCTCGCCCGGGCTCAAGCTCGCGGTCGCAGGCGTCCTCGCCGTCGGCATCGGCGCGCTCGCCTTCACCTGGTACACGTACCAGCACCAGCACACGCTCTTCCAGGCCGAGCACGACGCGCGCGTCGCCCAGGTCGCCACGCTGCAGCACGAGGTCAACTATCTGCGCGGGAAGGACAGCTCGGCGGCCGCCCAGATCCAGGCGCTGAACACGAAGCAGGGCAACCTCGCCGTACTTGCCAAGCGCGTGCTCAGGAGCGTCTTCACCGTCTTCTCCGGGAACGAGCTCGGCACCGGCTTCGTCGGCTGGCAGGACGACAGCTCGAGCTATCTGATCACCGCCCGGCACGTCGTCAAGAACAACCTCGGCGGCTTCGTGACCCTGCAGCGCTCCGGCGGCGGCACGTGGCAGGGCGAGATCCAGCAGGAGGATGCGAAGAACGACCTGGCCGTGATCCGCCTCGACGGGCATCCTGCCGGTGCCGCGCCGCTGTGGCAGAGGGCGCTGACCAGGCCGCCCGCGCCGGGCGACTCGCTGCTCCTCGTCGGCAGCCCCTACGGACTCTCCGGCACGGTGACGAAAGGCATCGTCAGCCGCGTCACGTCGAAGCTGATCCAGACCGACGCCGCCGCGAACCCCGGCAACTCCGGCGGCCCGGCGATCGACGCGTCAGGCCACGTCGTCGGAGTGCTCGTCTCGGGCATCCTCGGTAGCGGCCTGAGCTTCGCAGTCCCGATCGCCCGCATGTGCCAGCAGCTGCGCAGCTGCTGAGTCGGACCAGTCACCCGCAGACACCGTCCCCGCAGGCCCTGTCGTTGTAAGGAAGTTGTTGTGCCTGGCACCTGCGTCCGGCACGCTACGGAGCCGCGACGGCCGTTCCGGACTCGTCGTTTGCGTGCTTGCCGCCGGGGAGGGTGCCCTCGTGCTCGTCCTCGACCGCGGCGACGTCGGCCTTCGGGACGACGTGGCGGAACTCGCGGAGCGCCTGGGCGAAACGGTCGAGCAGGGCCTGGGCACGCTCGGAGCCCGTGTGGCGGACGTGCTTCTCGAGCAAACGGCGCAGCTCGTCCCCGCCTCTGACCGAAACCGCAGTGACGAGGTCGCCGTTCAGGCGCAGCGGGAGGACGCCTTCCGGGTCGTGGACGTAGATCTCGCCGCCGCTCATGCCGGCGCCGACGTTGCGGCCGAAGCTGCCGAGGACGACGACTGTCCCGCTCGTCATGTACTCGCAGGCGTGTTGCCCGACGCCCTCGACGACGGCGGTCGCGCCGGAGTTGCGGACGGCGAAGCGCTCCCCGGCCCGGCCGGCGCAGAAGAGCTCGCCGCCGGTGGCGCCGTAGAGGGCCGTGTTCCCGAGCAGAACGGGATCGCCGGCATCGCCCTCGGGCGGGCGAATCGCGATGCGGCCGCCGCCCATGCTCTTGCCGACGTAGTCGTTGGCCTCGCCGACGAGCTCGAGCTGAACACCGGCCGCGAGGAAGGCGCCGAAGCTCTGGCCGGCGCTCCCCGCGAAGCGCGCTCGTATCCGGCCGGGAGGCAAGGCGGTGCCGAAGCGGCGGGCGACGAGGCCGCCGAGCCGCGCGCCCACGGCGCGGTCGTCGTTACAGACGGCGTAGGCGGGCTCGACGATGCTCGCGCCCTCGAGCGCCGCGTGCGCTTCGCCGGCAAGCCGCTCACCGAGCTCTCCGCCCGAGGCTCGTAGCTGCGGCTCGCCGGCGTAGCGCACCGGCCCGTCTCCCGGGGACGCGAGGAGGGGAGCGAGATCGAGCAGCGCGGCTCGCTCACCGCCACGGGACGACCTGGCGAGCCGGTCGACGCGACCGACTGCCTCGTCGAAGCTCCGGAAGCCGAGCGCGGCGAGATGGGTGCGAACCTCCTCGGCGACGAACAGCAGGTACGCCATGACCTGCTCCGGCGTGGCCTCGAACTTCTCGCGCAGGTCGGGCCGCTGTGTCGCGATCCCGACCGGACACGTGTCCAGGTGGCAGGAGCGCACCATCAGGCAGCCCTGCGCGATCAGCACGGCCGTCCCGAACGAGACCTCGTCCGCGCCCAGCAACGCCGCCACGACAACGTCGCGGCCGGTCTTCATCCCGCCGTCCGCGCGCAGGCGGACGCGTCCGCGCAGGCCGTTCGCCACCAGCGTCTGCTGCGACTCAGCCAGGCCGAGCTCCCACGGCACACCGGCGTTCTTGATCGACGAGAGCGGGCTTGCTCCCGTGCCGCCGTCGGCCCCGGCGATGTGGACGACGTCCGCGAGCGCCTTCACGCAGCCCGCAGCCACGAGCCCCACGCCCGCCTCGGAGACGAGCTTGACGGACACGGCCGCGTCCGGGTTGACCTGGCGGAGATCGAACACGAGCTGCGCCAGGTCCTCGATCGAGTAGATGTCGTGGTGTGGCGGCGGCGAGATCAGCGCCACGCCGGGCTGCGTGTGCCGGAGCCGGGCGATCTCCGCAGTCACCTTGTGACCCGGGAGCTGCCCTCCCTCGCCCGGCTTCGAGCCCTGCGCGATCTTGATCTGGAGCTCGTCCGCCGCCACCGCATACTCCGGCGTGACGCCGAAACGGCCGGATGCGACCTGCTTGATCCGGCAGTTGCGCTCGTCCGCGAAGCGCTCCGGGTCCTCGCCGCCCTCGCCGGAGTTCGCCTTGCCGCCGACCCGGTTGAACGCGATCGCAACCGTCTCGTGTGCCTCGGCGGACAGCGCGCCGTGGGACATGGCACCGCTGGAGAAGCGCCGGACGATCGACGCTGCCGGTTCGACCTCGTCGAGCGGTGCGGGCGCCGCGGCAGGCACGAGCTCGAGCAGGTCGCGGAGCTCGAGCGGCTCGCGCGTGTTCACGAGCTCCGCAAAGCGTGCGTAGCGCGCGCGGTCCTCGTCCCGGACGGCCTTGCGGAGCGCGTGGGCGGCGGCCGTCTCGTGGAGCGCTTCGACGACCTCGGGGTCGGTCGCGTGCCGCTCGCCGCCCTTGCGGAACTTGACGAAGCCCGGGTTCTCGAGGCGGGCGCCGGCCTCCCACGCCCGCGCGTGGCGGTCGAGCACGTCACGCTCGAGCTCGGCGAAGCCGAGGCCTCCGATCGCGGAGCTCGTGCCCTCGAAGCAGCGGTCGACGACCTCGGGGGCAAGCCCGACGACGTCGAAGAGCTGCGCGCCGCAGTAGCTCGCCACGTCGGAGATCCCCATCTTGGACATGACCTTGAGAACGCCGTCCTCGATCGCCCGGAAGAAGCGCTCCTGAGCCTCCTCCGGTGACGGCCGGTCGCCGCCCAGCTTGTCACCGGCTGCGAGAGCCGCGACCGTCTCGAGCGCGAGCCTCGGGCAGATCGCCTCTGCCCCGTATCCGAGCAGGCACGCGACGTGGTGGACCTCGCGCGGCTCGTCGCTCTCGACCACGAGCGTCGCGAAGGTGCGCAGCTCCTCGGCGACGAGCCGGTCGTGCACGGCGCCGACCGCGAGCAGCATCGGCACCGGCGCGCGGTCGAGCTCTGCGGCGGCGTCGGAGAGCAGCAGCATCCCGCGGCCGGCGCGGACAGCCGCCTCGGCCTCCGCGACGATCCGGTCGAGCGCCGGCTCGAGCCTCTCGCCGGGCGCGAAGGTGGCGTCGAGACGCTCGGTGTCGAGCCGCTCGACGCCGTCCGGGAAGAGCAGGAAGCTCGGCAGCTCGATGCCGCCTGCGGCCTCAGGGCTCTCGACCAGGATCGGCGAGCGGCCGCCGAGCAGCGTGCGCAGCGAGAAGACGAATCGCTCGCGGAGATGGTCGATCGGCGGATTCGTGACCTGCGCGAACCGCTGGCGGAAGTAGGAGTAGAGCGGCCGCGCGCGACCGGCGAGCGGCGCCAGCGCCGTGTCGTCGCCCATGGACGAGGTCGGCTCGTGCGCGTGCGACGCGGTCGGCCGCAGGATCGCGCGCAGGTCCTCCTGCGTGTAGCCGAAGGCGGCCTGCCGCGGGGTCAGGTCGGTCCCGGGCGCCCCGACCGGCGAGCCGCACGAGCCGCGGACGAGACCGGCCTCGAGCCACTCGCCGTACGGGGCGCGCGCCGCCAGCCGCCGCTTGAGAGCGCGGTTCTCCTCGAGTCCGCGCTCGGAATCGATCGCGATCATCTCCCCCGGCCCAAGCCGTCCACGACGCACGGGTCCCTCGGGCAGATCAGCCACGCCTGCCTCCGACGCGCAGACGACGAGATCGCCTCCGACCGCATAGCGGAGCGGACGCAGCCCGTTCCGGTCGAGCGTCGCCCCCACGACCTGGCCGTCCGTGAAGACGAGCGCGGCCGGCCCGTCCCACGGCTCGCAGAGCCCGGAGTGGTAGCGGTAGAAGTCGCGCACCGCCGGGTCGAGCTCGGCGTTCTCCTCCCACGCCTCCGGGACGAGCATCGCCAGCGAGTGGCGGACGTCGCGGCCGCCCCGGACGAGCAGCTCGAGGACGTTGTCGAGCATCGCCGAGTCCGACCCGCGGGGGTCTACGACCGGCGCGAGCAAGGCGTCGTCGTCCGAGCCGAGCCGACCCTCGCGCGCGTGCATCCAGTTCACGTTCCCCTGGATCGCGTTGATCTCGCCGTTGTGGCAGAGGAGACGGAACGGCTGGGCGCGCTCCCACGACGGCGCCGTGTTGGTCGAGAAGCGCTGGTGGAAGACGCCGAAGGGAACCTCGACGGCCGGGTCGCGGAGGTCGCCGTAGAACGCCGCCAGCTGGTCGGCGGCGCAGAGAGCTTTGTACGTGACCGTCCGGAACGAGAGCGAGGCGACGTAGGACGCGAGCGACCGCTCCGCGAGCTTGCGGGCACGGAAGGCACGCCGCTCGGCCTCGTCCGCGTCGAGACCCGGCGCCGCGATCAGGAGCTGCTCGATCCGCGGCAGGCTCGCCCGCGCCTCCGCCCCGAGCGCATCCGGGTCGACGGGCACCTCCCGCCACCCGAGCACGTCGAGGCCCTGCTCGAGGCAGGAAGCTGCGAGGCGCTCCCGGTCGGCATCGTCCCGGAGGAAGACCATGCCGATCCCGCAGCCGACAGACGGAAGCAGCGTGGAGGGGATCGGCATCAGCAGGCCGGCGCCGTCTCCCGTCTTTCCGTCGGCTGCGACCGCGCCTCGGTGCTTGACGCGGCGGAGCGCCTCGAGCAGTGCGTCCAGGATCTCGCGAGAGGCACGGCCGCGTGCGTCCGCCACGAAGCCGATGCCGCAGGCATCGAGCTCGGCGGTGCGGTCGTACAGCGTGGGATGCGAAACCACGTTGCTCCTCTCGGAGAGCTGGACAGGGTTCAGCAGAACCTCCGCCTGTGGTGTGAGCTAGTCGGCGGCGGCGGAGAGGGGTGGCCGGCTAGCGCGTACGAATGCGCGCGAGAAAGACGATCGCCTTGAGCGAAGTGCTCGGAAGGTTCGCGCGCACGGCCATGAGAGATATTCACCTTAGGCTGCATATTCGGATGGCGCAAATACATGCCTCCGCCCTGGCGGCTCGCCTCGATTGCTACTAACTGACTGCGAGCTGACCACTGACCCTGCCGTCTTCCACACCGACGACCTCCCGGGCATGGGCCTGACGACGATCCCGGTCTCGGACTCCGAGACGTTCGCCGGCCCGACCACGATCGGACTCTCCTGCGACACCTTCAACGGCACGGTGACGCAGGGCTATCTGAGCGCGATCCAGGTAGGCGGGATCAACTGAACACCGCCGCGGACAGGCGCCGCTGCGGCCGGCGCCTGCCCCGCGGATTTGACAAGCGCAGGTCCGCTCCCGCACACTGGATGTTCCGATGAAGGCCCGCACCGCAACCGCGAAGCACCTGCCCCTCTGGGCTGCCGCGGTCGCGATCGCGATCATTTCCCTTCTCGTCATTCTCCCCCGCTAAGGGGGAGATGTCGCTCACGCGGCGCTCGTAGCCGCACACACCGACCGAATCACACCACCGGTGCGTCCGCGTACCGGCCGATCGGAACTGGAGGAGCGACGTGCAACGACGCAGGATCACCATCTTCGACACGACCTTGCGGGACGGCGAGCAGTCGCCCGGCATCGCGCTGCAGCCGCACGAGAAGGCGGAGATCGCAGAGCAGCTCGAGCGTCTCGGCGTGGACGTGATCGAGGCCGGGTTCCCCGCGTCCTCCCCCGGAGACTTCGAAGGCGTGCGCGAGGTGGCACGGGTCGTCGACGGTCCGACCGTCGCCGCGCTTGCCCGCACGCGCCGCGAGGACGTCGACGCGGCGGTCGAGGCGGTGGCGGGCGCGAGACGCTCGCGCGTCCACGTCTTCATCGCGACGAGCGCCCTGCACATGGAACGCAAGCTCGGGCTCGAGCCCGACGAGGTCGTCGAGCAGGTCCGCTTCGCAGTCGCCTACGCGGCCGGTCGGGCCGACGAGGTGCAGTTCTCGGCCGAGGACGCGACGCGCTCCGACCCGGTCTTCCTGGCCCGAGTCTGCCGCGAGGCGATCGCCGCCGGTGCCACGACCGTCAACCTGCCCGACACGGTCGGCTACTCGTTCCCGGCCGAGCACGCCGAGTTCCTGCGGCAGATCCGACTGCGCTGCCCCGAGCTCGATCGCGTCACGGTCTCCGTCCACTGCCACGACGACCTCGGTCTCGCCGTCGCGAACTCGCTCGCCGGCGTCGAGGCGGGGGCGGGCCAGGTCGAGTGCACCGTGAACGGGATCGGCGAGCGGGCAGGCAATGCCGCGCTCGAGGAGATCGTCATGGCACTGCGCGTCCGCGCCGACGCGTCCGATGCGGACACCGGCGTCGTCGTCGGAGAGATCGGCCGCGCGTCAGCCCTCGTATCGCGCCTGAGCGGCTACTCGGTGCAGCGCTGCAAGGCGATCGTCGGCGCGAACGCGTTCGCGCACGAGGCCGGCATCCACCAGGACGGCGTCCTCAAGGACGTCTCGACGTACCAGATCATGGATCCCGAGGAGCTGGGCCTGACGATGACGCTGCCGCTCGGCAAGCACTCGGGCCGGCACGCCTTCGCGCGCGCGTGCTCCGAGGCCGGGATCCAGCTGACCCGCGACGAGCTGAACGACGCCTTTGCGCGATTCAAGGAGCTGGCCGACGCTCGCCCGGCGGTCACGCTCACCGACGTGTTCGAGACGGAGGGGGTTGCAGTCCGATGAGACAGACGTACACGGTGGCCTGCCTGGCCGGTGACGGCCTGGGGCCGGAGCTGATGGCGGAGGCGTCGCGGACGCTCCGCAAGGTGGCGCGCATGCACGGGTTCGAGGTCGAGGACGTGCACGCGCCGTTCGGGAGCGAGGCGCTGACCCGCTCCGGGCACCCGCTGCCGGCAACGACCCGCACGGCGGTGCTCGACGCGGACGCGGTGCTGCTCGCGGACGCAGCCGATCCCGCCCTGGGCGGGATCGAGCCCGACCTCGACCTGCGCGCGGGGCTGACCCAGGTGCTCGTCGAGCGCGGCGACCTCGTCGTGCTCACACCGGGGGCACCCGACGCCGACAACTGGACCGTGGAACGCGCATTCGACCTCGCACGTCGGCGGCGGGGACGCCTCGTCGCCGTCGACCACGACGCCGAGTGGGCGGCACTCGTCGACGAGGTCGACTCGCGTCGAGACGTCGCGCTCGATCGGCTCACCCTGGCCGAGACGGTGCGCATGCTCGCCTTCGAGCCCGAGCGGCTCGACGTGGTCGTGGCGGCCGGAGTGGTCGCCTCCGCGCTCGGCGACCTGGCCGTGGGCGGCGACGGCGACCGCCGGCTCGCGGCGACAGGCCGCCTGGCAGGAAACGGGCCGTCGGTGTTCGCCCCCGCCCGCGCCCAATCCGCGGACAGTGCAGGGCAAGGTGTCGCCGACCCGGGCTCGATGCTGCTCGCCGTCTCGATGCTGCTCCGCGAGGGGCTCGGCGAGGAGCACGCCGCCGACACGCTCGCCTCGGCGCTCCGGCAGGCCCGCGCGGACGGCTCGGGGTCTCTCGCCGCCGTGCGGCGGACGCTCCAGGCCTCGACCCGCGACTTCGGCGACGCGGTCGTCAAGATGCTCCCCGCCGTGCACCGCAACGCCGAGTTCGTGCCCGGCGGCGTAGGCTCGACGGAGCCGCCCAGGAGCGCAGGTACCGGCTACGCCGGTGCCGTAGCGGGCGAAGGTCTCGCGTGAACGGGGCGGATGCGCTGCTGCGGTGCCTCGAGGCCGAGGGCGTCGAGGTCATGTTCGGCCTCCCCGGCGGGGCGATCCTGCCGACCTACGACGCGATCGCACGGGGGACGACGATCCGCCACGTTCTCGCCCGCCACGAGCAGGGCGCCGGTCACATGGCCGAGGGCTATGCACGCGCATCCGGCAAGGTCGGGGTCGCGCTGGCCACGTCGGGCCCGGGCGCGACCAACCTGGTCACGCCGATCGCGGATGCGTGGATGGACTCGACGCCGCTCGTCTGCATCACCGGCCAGGTGCGCACGCACCTGATCGGCACCGATGCCTTCCAGGAGTGCGACATCGTCGGCGTGACGATCCCGATCGTGAAGCACTCGTGGCTCGTGCAGGACGTCGAGGAGATCCCGCACGCGCTCAAGGCGGCGTTCCACGTCGCGCGCACCGGCCGCTGCGGCCCCGTCCTCGTCGACATCCCGCGCGACGTGCAGGAGGCCGAGATCGACTTCCACTATCCCGACGAGCCCGATCTGCCCGGCTGGAGGCCGCCACGGCGCGCGCACCAGCGGCAGGTCGCAGCCGCGGCGCAGGCACTGGCCGCCGCGGACAAGCCTGTGCTCTACGTGGGCGGCGGCACGCTCAACGCCGAGGCCTGCGCAGAGCTCCTCGAGTTGGCCGAGACCGCCCGGGCGCCGGTCGTCACGACGCTGATGGGGAAAGGAGCGTTCCCGGAGACGCACGAGCTCTTCTTCGGCTGGCCCGGCATGCACGGGCCGAAGTGGTCGAACTGGGCGATGAACACGTGCGACCTCCTCGTCGCCGTCGGCGCGCGTTTCGACGACCGCGTCACCGGGCGGCTCTCGGCCTTCGCACCCGGCGCGAGCGTCATCCACCTCGACATCGACTCCGCCGAGATCGGCAAGCTTCGCGCCGCGGACATCCCGGTCGTCGGCCCGCTGCCCGAGGTGCTGGCGGGCATGGCAGCCGAGCTTCGCGACCGTGAGCATGCCCCGCGCACCGAGACCTGGCTGCGTCAGCTCGACGAGTGGCGCGACGAGTCACCGCTCCGGTACGCGAAGAACGGCGACACGCTGAAGCCGCAGACCGTGGTCGAGACGCTGCGCGACCTGACCGCCGGTCGCGACGACGTCGTCTGGACGACCGGCGTCGGGCAGCACCAGATGTGGGCGATGCAGTACCTCGTCTGCGACCGGCCGCGCACGTTCATCACCTCGGGCGGGCTCGGCACGATGGGCTACGGGCTCCCGGCTGCCGTCGGCGCCAAGGCCGCTCGGCCGGAGGCGACGGTCGTCTGCGTGGACGGCGACGGCTGCTTCCAGATGACCTGCCAGGAGCTGGCAACGGCGGTGCTCGAGGATCTGCCGATCGTGGTCGTGATCGTCAACAACGGCTACCTGGGCATGGTGCAGCAGTGGCAGAGCATGTTCTTCGACGATCGGCTCTCCCACGTCCACCTGACCCACCAGGTGCCCGACTACGCGATGCTGGCCGAGGCGTACGGCGCCGCCGGCTTCACCGTCTCGTCCGAGGACGAGCTCGAGCCGATCCTCGCCGAGGCGCTCGCGCTCGGGCGCACGGCCGTCGTCGACTGCCGGGTCGACGCGCGCGAGCAGTGCTTCCCGATCATCCCCGCCGGCGCGGCCGCGCTGGAGCTGATCGAGTGGTCCGAGGACATGGACGTCGAGGTGACCTCGTGAAGCACACGATTGCCGTGCTCCTCGAGAACAAGCCGGGTGCGCTGATGCGGATCGCGAGCATGTTCGCGCGGCGCGGCTACAACATCGACTCGCTCGCCGTCGGCCCGACCGAGCGGCAGGACGTCTCGCGCGTAACGATCCGCGTCGACTGCGAGCAGCACCCGCTCGAGCAGATCGAGAAGCAGATGCACAAACTCGTGAACGTGCTCCGGGTCGCGGAGCTCGTGCCCGGCGAGTCGATCGAGCGCGAGCTGGCGCTGATCAAGGTGACCGCGCCGCCCGAGCGCCGCGCCGAGCTGCTCGCGCTCGCCGACGTCTTCCACGCACGTGTCGGCGACCTCGGGCCCGAGGCGCTCGTCTTCGAGGTCGTCGGCTCGCCCGAGGAGATCGACTCGTTCGAGGAGCTCGTCCGGCCGCACGGCGTCAAGGAGCTCGTCCGGACCGGCCGCATCGGGCTCACCCGCGCGTCCGACCGCAAGGGCATCAAGCGACGCCAAAACGTCCTGCGATAAGAGAGGATCCCACTCATGGCGACAGTTCACCGCGACGGCGATCTCGGCCTGCTCTCCGGCAAGGTGGCCGTGCTCGGCTACGGCAGCCAGGGGCACGCGCACGCGCTCAACCTGCACGACTCCGGAGTCGACGTCGTCGTCGGGCTCCGCGACGGAAGCAGCTCACGCGCGGCCGCCGAGGGGGCCGGCCTGGCGGTGGCGTCGCCCGCTGAAGCGGTGGAGGGAGCGCAGCTCGTCGCGTTCCTGCTCCCGGACCAGGTGCAGCCGGCCGTCTACGAGGAGGTCGCGCCACACCTCGACCCCGGCGCCGCGCTCCTCTTCGCGCACGGCTTCAACATCCACTACGGCCGCATCTCGCCGCCGCCGGGGCACGACGTGGTCATGGTCGCGCCGAAAGGCCCGGGGCACATCGTCCGGCGGATCTTCACGGAGGGCTACGGGACGCCGGCGCTGTTCGCCGTCGCCCAGGACGCGAGCGGCAGCGCGCGGGAGCTGGCGCTCGGCTATGCGAAAGGGATCGGGGCGACGCGTGCCGGCGTGATCGAGACGACGTTCCTCGAGGAGACCGAGACCGATCTGTTCGGCGAGCAAGCGGTGCTGTGCGGCGGCGTCACCGAGCTGGTCCGGCTCGGCTTCGAGACGCTCGTCGAGGCCGGCTACCAGCCGGAGATCGCCTACTACGAATGCCTGCACGAGCTGAAGCTGATCGTCGACCTGATCTACGAGGGCGGCCTCGCGGGCATGCGCTACTCGATCTCGGACACGGCGGAGTACGGCGACCTGACGCGCGGGCCGAGAGTCGTCGACGAGCACGTGCGCGAGAACATGCGCAACCTCCTCGCCGACATCCGGGAAGGCGGCTTCGCACGCGAGTGGATCGAGGAGATGGACTCGGGCGAGCCGCATCTCGCCGAGCTGCGACAGAAGGCGAGCGAAGAGCGGATCGAGACGGTCGGCGCCGAGCTACGGGGGCTCATGCAACGGGAGGCACCGGCCGGGGAGCCTGCTTGAGCAGTGTGGACGTCCCCGTAGCGCTGCTCGGCTACGGGACGGTCGGCTCCGCAGTCAACCGGCTGCTCGATCAGAACGCCGACGAGATCGAGCGGGCGAGCGGCCATCGCCTGCGCGTCGTGCGCGCGCTCGTCCGCGACCCGGCCGCGGAGCGCGCCTATCTGCCGGACGCCTCGATCCTGACGGACGACTTCCGGGCGATCGCCGACGACCCGTCGGTCCGGCTCGTCGCCGAGGTCATGGGCGGCCTCGAGCCTGCGGGCGCACACGTCCTCGAGCTGCTGCGGTCCGGCCGCTCGGTCGTCTCGGCCAACAAGCAGCTCGTGGCGCGGAGCGGCGGCGAGCTGTTCGCCGCCGCGTCGGCGGCAGGAGTCCAGCTTCGCTTCGAGGCCAGCGTCTGCGCGGCGATCCCGGTGATCAAGGTGCTGCGCGAGTCGCTCTCGTTCTCGCGCGTGCACCGCGTGCTCGGGATCGTGAACGGCACGACCAACTTCATCCTGACGCGGATGGAGCGCGGCGCAGACTACGCGGAGGCGCTCGCCGAGGCCCAGCGGCTCGGCTACGCGGAGGCCGATCCGACGGATGACGTGTCCGGGGCGGACGCGGCCGCGAAGATGGCGATCCTGGCCACGGTCGCTTTCGGGACACGCGTGACGATCGACGACGTCTGGCACACCGGGCATCACCGAGATCGCGCCCCTGCACATGCGCGCGGCGCGCGAGCTGGAGATGGCCGTGCGGCTCGTCGGCGCGGCGACGATCGTCGACGGACGCTACGACGTCCGCGTCCAGCCGGCGTTCGTCGACCGGCACCATCCGCTCGCCGCCGTCGAGGGCCCGTTCAACGCGGTCATGCTGCACGGCGACGCGATCCGCGAGATCACGCTCGAGGGCCCCGGCGCGGGCGGTCTCGAGACGGCCTCCGCAGTCGTGTCCGACATGATCAGCGTCATCGGCACGACCGGCACCGGCTTCCTGCAGAACGACGCCTGCTGGCGCGAGCTCGAACGGCTCCCGCACGGCGACGTCGTCTCGCCGTTCTACGTCCATCTCGAGGTCGACGACCGGCCGGGCGTGCTCGCGGACGTCGCGCGGCGGCTCGCGACGCACGAGGTGTCGGTCGCGCGCCTCGTGCAGCACGAGACCGGCGAGGGGACAGCGGCTCTCCACGTCGTGCTGCACGAGTGCCGCTCGGGCGCACTGTCGGACGCGCTCGTCGAGATCGCCCGGCTTCCCGGCACGCGCCGGCGGCCGACCGCGCTGCCCGTGATCTCGGACCGCGGCGTCCCCGGCTCGGACTGGGCATGAGGGCACGGGGGAGACAGCCGGTTTCCTCCGTGGGCCCCCTTCCCCCACGCGGTGTGTTTCGAGCCGCCCGAACTGCGCCGCGGCGAAGCCACGGCTCCGCGGCGACCGTCGCCGCGTCGCCGCTGACCCCCAGCCCTCGTCTGGTGAGGACGCGTGCGTCGTGCCAAGCCGCCGGCAGTGCAGCCAATTGGCACGAAATCGGCACAGACACACGCGCTTTGCGCCGGTATCGTCATCGGCGAGGGCGGCGGGACGACGCCCCGCCCTTTTTGGGTGGGGGGCCGATTCGGACACGGCCGGTCTCGCCATGAGCGCGCCGCTGATCGAGCGGTTTCGAGATCGGCTCCCCGTCTCGGACGCGACGCCGGTCGTCTCGCTCGGCGAGGGGTCGACGCCGCTCCTGCGCGCGCCGCGGCTCGGCGAGCGGCTCGGGGTCGAGCTCTGGCTCAAATGGGAGGCCTCGAACCCGACCGCGAGCTACAAGGATCGCGGCATGACCGTCGCCGTCTCCAAGGCGGTCGAGGACGGCGCCCGCGCCGTCGTCTGCGCCTCGACCGGGAACACCTCCGCGTCGGCGGCCGCGTACGCCGCGCGCGCCGGTCTGCAGGCGATCGTGCTGGTGGCCGAGAGCGCGGCCCGCGGCAAGCTGATCCAGGCGCGGGCGCTCGGCGCACGGGTGCTCGCGGTGCGCGGGACGTTCGACCAGGCCCTCGACGGAGCGCGCAAGCTCGTCGAGAGCGGCGACTACGTCCTCGTCAACTCGCTCAACCCGAACCGGGTCGCGGGCCAGCGCACGGCGGTGTTCGAGGTCGTCGAGGAGCTCGACTCCGCGCCGGACGCCTTCGTCCTCCCGTACGGCGGGGGCGGCAACACGACCGCGTACACGAAAGCGATCGCAGAGCTGGCCCTCGGTTCAGCCGTCCACTCCGTGGAGGCCGCCGACCGCCCACGCACCCTGGCGAGCGCAATTCGCATCGAGACCCCGGCCCACGCCGAGACCGTCTCCGCGAGCGGCGCGAGCGTGCACGCGGTCTCGGACGAGGACATCGTCGCGGCGTGGCTCGAGCTCGCGCGCGAGGAGGGCCTGTTCTGCGAGCCGTCGTCTGCGGCCGGGCTCGCCTTTCTCCGCGGCAACGACGAGCTCCGCGGCGCCCGTGTCGTGGTCACGATCACGGGGCACGGGCTCAAGGACCCGGGCGCGGCCGACTTCCACGCCCCGCCGCCCATCGTCGTCGATCCCGAGCCCGACGCGATCGCGCGAGCGCTCGGATGACGACCGTTCACGTCCGGGCGCCCGCGACGAGCGCAAACCTGGGCTCGGGCTTCGACTGCGCCGGCGTCGCGCTCGACCTCTGGAACGAGCTCGAAGCCGTCAAGAGCGACGGGACGCCGCCGGCGGACACCCACCACCTCGGCATCGCCGCGTTCGCGCGCGTCGCGCCCGTCGACGGCTGGCGCTTTGACTTCACGTACAGGATTCCGAGGTCGAGCGGGCTCGGCTCCTCGGCGTCGCTGATCGCTCTGGGCCTCGTCGCGGGAGCGTTCGCCGCCGGCGTCCAGCCGGACGCGGAGGCGCTCCTCGCCGAGGGCCTGCCGCTCGAGGGCCATCCCGACAACCTTGCGGCCGCGCTCGTCGGCGGAGCCTGCCTGACCTGGGACGGGCGCATCGAACGGGTGGCCGACTCGGTGCCCGCCGAGCCGATCGCGCTTCGGCCGCCGGCCGAGCAGGTCTCGACCGAGCACTCGCGGTCGCTCTTGCCGATCAGCGTGCCGCACGAGGACGCGGCGTTCAGCGCCGGGCGGGCTGCGCTCCTCGGGGCGGCGCTCGCCGCGGGCTCGGAGGAGCTGTTCGCTGCGGCGCTCGACGACCGCCTGCACGAGCCGTACCGCTCGGCGTTCCTCGCCGACGTCCGGGCCGAGCTGCCCGCCTCCGCGCTCGGTGCGACGCTCTCCGGCTCCGGGCCGACGGTGATCGTCTGGGCACGCCGAGGCGAGCGCGACACGTGTGCGTCGGAGCTGCAGAGCCGCTGGCGGAACGTCCAGGCGACGCCCCTCGACGTAAGCTCGCGCGGAGCGATCCCGTGAACGTCAGCTTCGCCGACTGCCGCTACGACCTCACCGAGCCGTCCCGCGCGCGCGAGCGCTACCTCGAAGCGCACATTCCCGGTGCGGCCTTCGTCGACCTCGACACCGACCTCTCCGACCTGTCCGTTCCCGCCGAGGTCGCGGGCCGGCACCCGCTGCCGGGCGCCGAGCAGTTCGCCGCCTCGATGAGCCGTGCCGGCATCGGGGACGAGACGCTCGTCGTCGCCTACGACGAGGGCATGACGGGCGGCGCCGCGCGCCTCTGGTGGCTGCTGCGCCATTTCGGTCACGAGCAGGTGGCCGTGCTGGACGGCGGCCTGCAGTCCTGGGTCGGCCCGCTCGCGAGCGGCGAGGAGGAGATCGAGCCTGCCGTCTTCACGCCGCGCGAGCGCACCGGAGACACGGCACGAACGGACGAGCTGCTCGAGCGCCTCGGCGAGCCGGGCCTCCTACTCCTCGATGCGCGCCCCGCCGACCGCTTCCGCGGCGAGCAGCTCGGGCCCGATCCGGTCGCCGGCCACATCCCCGGCGCGCTGAACACCCCGAGCACGACCGGTCGCCTGATCGAGCTCCCACCCGAGGCGCTCACCGCCGACGAGGTCGTCGTCTACTGCGGCTCCGGCGTCGTGGCCACGGCCGCGCTCCTCGCGCTGCACCGGGCCGGCCGCACCGACGCCCGCCTCTACCCCGGCTCCTGGAGCGAGTGGTCCCGCAAGGGCCTCCCCGCCGAGAAAGGATGAGATGACGACACCGTACGACCAGCCCTCGGATCCGGCCAAGCGGCACAGCCGCGCGATCACCGACGGGCCCGACCGCGCCGGCGCCCGCTCGATGCTGAAGGGCGTCGGGTTCACCGACGAGGATCTCGCCAAGCCGCTGATCGGCGTCGCCACGACCTGGATCGAAACGATGCCCTGCAACCTCAACCAGCGCGAGCTGGCGAAGGACGTGAAGCGCGGGATCCGCGAGGCCGGCGGCACGCCGCTCGAGTTCAACACGATCGCGGTCTCGGACGGGGTCGCGATGGGCACCGAGGGCATGCGCGCGTCGCTCGTCTCGCGCGAGGTGATCGCCGACTCGATCGAGCTCGTCGCGCGCGGCCATCTCTTCGACGGGCTCGTCTGTCTCGTCGCGTGCGACAAGACGAACCCGGCCGCCGTGATGGCGCTCGGGCGGCTCGACATCCCAGGGCTCGTCCTCTACACCGGCTCGATCGCGCCGGGCGTCTTCCGCGGCCGCGACGTGACAGTCGGAGACGTGTACGAGGCGATCGGGGCCTACGCGGCCGGGCACATGACGGCCGAGGAGCTGCACGAGCTGGAGTCGGTCGCGTGCCCGGGCGCCGGCGCATGCGGCGGGCAGTTCACGGCCAACACGATGTCCACGATCCTGGAGTTCATCGGGCTCTCTCCGGCCGGCGCGAACGGCATCCCGGCGCTCTCGAAACGGAAGGTGAAGGCGGCCGAGGACGCGGGCCGGCTGGCGGTCGACCTCGTCCGCCGCGACGTGCGGCCGCGCCAGATCGTCTCGCGCGAGGCGCTCGAGAACGCGGCCGCCTCGGTCTCCGCCACCGGCGGCTCGACCAACGGCGTGCTGCACCTGCTCGCGATCGCGCGCGAGTTCGGGATCCCGTTCACGATCGACGACTTCGATCGGGTCGCCGCGCGGACGCCGGTGCTCGCCGACATGAAGCCGTGGGGTCGGTTCCACGCCGTCGACGTCGACCGCGCCGGCGGCGTCGCGCTCGTCGCGCGCGAGCTGGCGAAGCGGGGCCTCGTCCACGTCGATGCGCCGACGGTCGACGGCCGAACGTTCGGGGACGTTGCGACGGCTGTCGAGGAGCGCCCCGGGCAGGAGGTCGTCCGGTCGATCGACGACCCGATCAAGCCGAGCGGCTCGCTCCGCATCCTGCGGGGCAACCTGGCCCCGGAGGGCTGCGTGGTCAAGCTGACGGTCGACCGCAAGCTGCACCGCGGCCCTGCCCGCGTGTTCGACGGCGAGCCCGCGTGCTTCGAGGCGGTGAAGGCCGGGCAGATCGTCGCCGGCGACGTCGTCGTGATCCGCTACGAGGGCCCGGCCGGCGCACCGGGGATGCCCGAGATGCTGCAGGTCACGGGCGCGATCATCGGCGAGGGACTCGGAAACGACGTCGCGCTGATCACGGACGGGCGCTTTTCGGGCGCGACGCACGGCTTCATGGTCGGCCACGTGGCGCCGGAGGCATTCCGCGGCGGCCCGATCGCGGCCCTGCGGGAGAGCGACACGGTCGTGATCGACGTCGAGGCCGGTTCGCTGCACGTCGAGCTGTCGGACGACGAGATCGCCGCCAGGCTCGCCGACTGGAAGCCGCCCGAGCCGCACTACGAGACGGGCGTGCTGGCCAAGTACGCGGCGCTCGTCTCGTCCGCCAGCGAGGGCGCGATCACCCGGCCCTGACGCCGTGAGCGACCCCGAGGCACCGCTCCGCCGGGACGTCCGGCTGCTCGGGGAGATCCTCGGGCGCGTCCTCGTCGAGCAGGAAGGCGAGGAACTCCTCGCCGACGAGGAGCGGATTCGCGGGCTCTCGCGCAAGGCCAGGCGTGCCGGTCGGCCGGGGCCGCGCTCCGACCTCGCCGCTGCGGTGCGGGCGCTCCCGCTCGAGCGGCAGGGAGACGTCCTCCGCGCCTTCGGGCTCTACTTCCAGCTCGCCAACCTCGCCGAGCAGCACCACCGACTGCGCCGCCGACGTCAGCACGAACACGAGGGCAAGCTCTCGCGCGAGTCGCTCGATGCCGCGTTCGCCGAGCTGGCCGCGGCGGGGATCGACGACGAGAGCCTCGCCCGCGCCGCCGCCGGGGTTTCGCTCGAGCTCGTGCTCACGGCGCACCCGACCGAGGCCACGCGCCGCACGATCCTCACGGCCCACCTACGTCTGAGTCGCTTGCTGCACGAGCTCGACGACCCCGATCTCTCCGCGGCAGGGCGCAACCGGATCGGCGATGCGATCGCAGAGGAGGTGACCGCGCTCTGGGAGACCGACGAGGTGCGATCCCTGCGACCGCGCGTGGTCGACGAGATCCGGCACGGACTGTGGTTCTTCGAGCAGAGCCTGCTCGAGGAGGCAACCGACCTGACGCGCGAGCTGCGGCGCCGGCTGCCCGGAGTCGGGACGCCGCTCAGCTTCGGGACGTGGATCGGCGGCGACCAGGACGGCAACCCCGCCGCCGGGCCCGAGACGATCGCGGCCGCGCTCGACCGCGCCCGCGAGCTGGCGCTCGCGCACTACCGAGCAGAGGTGCGCCGTCTCGCCGAGTTCGTCGGCATCGCGAGCACGCTCGTCCCGGTCCTGCCCGAGCTTTCGGACTCGATCGCCCGCGACGAGGCCGAGCTTCCCGGCTACGCGGCCGGGATCGGCGCGCAGAACGCCGGCGAGCCCTACCGGCGCAAGCTCTCGTTCGTCTGGCAGCGCCTCGGCGAGACGCTTGCCGAGGGCCCTGCCGGCTATCCGTCGGCCGCCGCGCTGCTCGACGACCTCGACCTCGTCGACCGCAGCCTGCGGGCGAACCGCGGGCAGAGGATCGCCGACGGCAGGTTCGCCGACCTGCGGACACGCGTCGAGGTGTTCGGCTTCCACCTGGGGAAGCTCGACGTGCGGCTCCACGCGGCGGACCTGGCGGAACCGGGAGAGCGCGTACACGAGACGTTGTCCGCGGTGCGTGCAGCCCGGGAGCGCCACGGCGCCCGGGCACTCGACACGCTGATCGTGTCGGGAACGGAGAGCGCCGGGGATGTACTCCGCGCGCTCGACCTCGCTGCGGAGGCCGGCGTCGAGCTCTCGGTCGTCCCGCTGTTCGAGACGGTCGCCGATCTCGCGGCGGCGCCGGCGATCGTCTGCGAACTGCTCGACGAGCCCCGATTCGCCGACGTCGTCGAGCGACGCGGCGGCCGGTTGGAGGTGATGGTCGGCTACTCGGACTCGGGCAAGGACGGCGGCTACCTGGCGGCGCAGTGGGGGATCTTCGAGGCGCAGGAGGCGCTCGCCGCGCTCGCCGAGGAGCGCGGCGTCCAGCTGACGATCTTCCACGGGCGCGGCGGCAGCGCCGGCCGCGGCGGCGGCCCGACATACGCGGCCATCCTCGCGCAGCCTTCGGGCTATCCGGCCGGGCGGCTCAAGCTGACGGAGCAGGGCGAGACGATCTCGTTCAAGTACGGGCTGCCCGGACTTGCCTACCGCAATCTCGAGGCCGCGCTCGCGGCCACGATCGTCTCGGCGTTTCCGGCCGTGTCGCAGTCGGCCCCACCGGAGGGCACGCGAGAGACGCTCACGACGCTGGCGGCGGCTGCGCACCTGGCGTATCGCGCGCTCGTCTGGGACGACCCGCGCTTCGTCGAGTTCTTCCGCGCGTTCACTCCCGTCGACGAGCTGGCGCTGTTCGAGATCGGCTCGCGGCCGGCCAGGCGGCCCGGCGCCGAGGACTACCTGCCACGGCTGCGGGCGATCCCGTGGGTGTTCGCGTGGACGCAGAATCGGTGCCTGCTGCCCGCGTGGTACGGCTGCGGCGCGGCGCTCGAGCCGCTCGCGAGCACGCGCGGCGGGCTGCGCGAGCTGCGGCGGCTCTATAGCTCGTTCGCGTTCTTCCGCTCGCTGGTCGAGAACCTGGAGATGACGCTCGCGAAGTCGAGCCTCGAGATTGCACGCGGCTATCTCGAGCTCGTGCCGGCGGAGCTCGAGCCGGAGCGGCGCCTCGCGACGATCGCGGCCGAGCACGCGCGCACGGTCGAGGCAGTGAAGGCGATCGTCGGGGCGAAAGCGCTGCTCGACCGCCACCCGGTACTGCAGCGGTCGATCCGCCTCCGCAACCCCTACGTCGACCCGATGAACGCGATCCAGGTGGAGCTCTTGCGGCGCCACCGCGACCCGTCTGCGACCGCCGCGGAGCGCGAGGCGGTGCGCCGGCCGCTGCTCAGGTCGATCGCCGGGATCGCCGCAGGTCTTCGAAACACCGGCTAGACCGCCGGGGCGACGCGCACCTTTACCCGGGGCTCCGGGTCCTGCTCTATGGCTTCCCCCCGGGGCCTCCGGGCTCTAGCTCTGTTGACTTTCCCCCCGGGGCCTTCGGCCCTGACCCCCCGATGTGAGCGTAGCTGCGAAATCGTGACACGTCTGTGACACTAACGTGGCGATCTGCCCGCAAACGGGCGTCTTTTGCGTCCCGCCGGGACATGCACTATCTTTTTGGAAGCGGACCGCCGGTGCAGGCGGCCGCAGAGGCGTTGAAGCCTCAGGAGCCATGAGCTCCTGGGGCTTTTTTGTTGGTCCGAGCCGGGTCGCCGGCTCCAACGGGAGGGGTGGCGAGATGGTCAAGGTGGAGGCGGTGGTGATCCGCGAGCGGATCGAGACCGTGATCGACGCCGTCGAGGAGGCGACGGGCCACGTCGGGGTGACCGTGATCGAGGCGGTCGGGCACGGGCGACAGCGCGGGATCACGCACGAGTACCGCGGCCGCGTGTTCGAGTCGCGGTTCCTGCCGAAGGCGCTGCTGATCTTCGTGGTCGCCGACGAGCAGGCCGACGCCGTCGTCGCGACGATCGCCGACGCGGCGCGGAGCGGCAACGAGTCGGGCGACGGGATCGTCTGGACGACCCCGGTCGGCAACGTGACCCACAACCGGACGGCCCTGCGGCTCGAGGAGGCGGAGCTCAATGCCTAAGAACCACGATCTCCTGATCGCGGCAAGCACGATCTGGGTCGTCGTCACCGCCGTTCTCGTCATGTTCATGCAGGCCGGGTTCGCGTTTCTCGAGGCGGGCTTGACCCGGATGAAGAACGCCGCGCACATCGCCGGCAAGAACGTGCTCATCTTCGGGATCTGCTCGCTCGTCTACTGGGCGGTCGGCTTCGGGCTCGCCTTCGGGGACGGCGGCTCGCTGGTCGGCACCGCCGGGTTCTTCCCGTCCGTGAACGAGCTCGTCTCGGTCGGCCAGAAGCCGTTCGACTGGTTCTCGGAGATCCCGGGCGCCGCCGGCTACCTGTTCGAGGTCGTGTTCGCCGGCGTCTCGCTCGCGATCGTCTGGGGCGCGATGGCCGAGCGCGCGAAGCTGTGGGTCTACTTCGCGTTCGGCGTCTACTTCACGATCGTCTACTCGGTCGTCTCGCACTGGATCTGGAGCCCGCACGGCTGGCTGTTCCAGCGCGGGATGCAGGACTTCGCCGGCTCCACCGTCGTCCACTACCAGGGGGCGCTCGCCGCACTCGCCGGGGCGCTCCTGCTCGGGCCGCGGATCGGGAAGTTCGGCACCGACGGCCGCGCCAACCCCATTCCCGGGCACAACGTGCCGTACGCCGTCCTCGGGACGATCATCCTCTGGTTCGGCTGGTTCGGCTTCAACCCGGGCTCGACGCTCTCGGTCGACTACGGCGGCTTCGGCTACTTCGCGTACGTCGCGCTGACGACGAACCTGGCTGCGGCCTCAGGCGCCGTCGCCGGCATCTCGGTCGCCTGGGTCGTCCTCAAGAAGCCCGACATCTCGATGATGCTGAACGGCGTGCTCGCGGCGCTCGTCGCGATCACGGCCGCGTCCGGGTTCGTCGCGCCGTGGGCGGCGATCGTGATCGGGCTCGTCTCCGGTTTCATCGCCGTCACGGGCGTGATCCTCGTCGAGCGCATCGGGATCGACGATCCGATCGGCGCGGTGTCCGTGCACGGCATGGCGGGCGTCTGGGGCACGCTCGCCACCGGACTCTTCGCGGTCCCCGTGTTGTCGAAGAACCTCGCCACGGGAACGCCGGGGCTCGTGTACAGCGGCTCGTTCCACCAGCTCGGCGTGCAGGCGCTCGGCCTCGTCGCCGTCGGTGGATTCACGTTCACGGCCTCGTTCGGGGCGCTGTGGGTGATGAAGAAGCTGTGGGGCATCCGCGTCGAGCCCGAAGTCGAGACGGCAGGTCTCGACGTGTCCGAGCACGGCATGTGGGGCTACCCCGAGTTCTACATCCCGGTCCCGGGCGGCTACGGGACCGAAGCGCACGGCCATCTCGGGCTGTCGCACGGACACCATTCGCACGGCCCGACGATCCGGCCCGATCCATTGCCGGAAGCAGGCTAGAGACGAAGGGCGCGGTCACCCGGCCGCGCCCTTCAGCACACCGCCGCCTTGCGGAGCGCGGCTCAATAGAGAACGAGCCGGTCGCGATGCACCGCCTCGACGCCGCGCGGCCGGTCCGTGAGCTCGCCCGCGGCGGCGCCGGCGATACCCTTGGCGAACGCCGAGCCGTCGGAGCCGACGAGCTCGACGGCGTCCCCCGGCTCGAAGCGACCCTCGACACGGGCCACGCCGACCGCGAGCAGGCTTGCGCCGTCGTCCGAGAGAGCGCGGCGGGCACCGTCGTCGACGTGGATCCGGCCTGCGACCGGCTTGCCGTGGAGGAGCCAGAGCTTGAACGCGGACGGCGAGCGCCCGCCGGGCTGGAAACGCGTGCCGCGCGGCTCGCCCGCGACGATCGGACCGAGCACGTCGGCGTCCGTGCCGGCGGCGATCACGGTCGGGATGCCGGCGGAGGCGGCGAGCTCCGCCGCCAGGACCTTGCTCTGCATGCCGCCCTTCCCGAGCGGCGAGCCCGCGCCGAGCTCGGCGGCGCCCGCGTCGGCCCCGAACGGCAGCAGCTCGGCCCCGGGCGTTCCCGGCGCCCGCGAGTAGACGCCCCCGACCTCCGTCAGCAACACGAGCAGCCGGGCGCGGACGAGGATCGCGACCTGCGCCGCCAGCGCGTCGTTGTCACCGAAGGTGATCTCGTCGGTGGCGGTCGCGTCGTTCTCGTTCACGACCGGCACCGCGCCGAGCCCGAACAGCGCCGCGAGCGCGTTGCGGGCGTTCAGGTACGCCGCGCGATCGGCCACGTCGATCGCGGTCAGGAGGACCTGCGCCGCGGCCAGCCCTTCGCGACCGAGCGCCTCGTCCCAGACGCGCTGGAGTCGCGCTTGCCCGAGCGCCGAGGCGGCCTGCATCTTCGGCACGCTCCGCGGGCGAGAGGCGAGCCCGAGGCGCGGAAGGCCGAGCGCGATGGCCCCGGACGAGACGACGCAGACAGGCGTGCCGCCGCGGACGAGCCCGGCGATCTCGGCGGCGCGCGCCCGCACGACCGACCGCCGCACGCGCCCTCCCGGCCCGGCCACGAGCGACGAACCGAACTTGACGACGACCGCGCGCTTCACCGCGTCTGCGTGCCGTCGCCGACCACGCGGTACTGCCGTAGCCACAGATCGCGGTACGTGACCGGCCCGCGCGGACCCGGCGTCCAGTCGACGTTGATCCCCGTCTCCGGCGCGCCCGTGAGCGCGAACCCATCCGTGAACCGCGTCGTCGCGTTCCAGAACGCCGCGGTTCCTCGATACGCGTCCAGAAAGACCTGCGCGGCGACGGGATCCTCGGTCACGATCGCGGCCGCAAGCGCCGACGTCTCCTCGTTGGCGGTCCGAACCGCCTCGTCCAGGGAATCCACGTAACAACTTGTTACTTGGCTCGGGTTCGGGTCGTTCGCCCACTCGTGGCCGATCGGGACGTCGAGCGGCCGCGCGCCCTCGACGTCACCGCGCACCTCGAGGCCGCGCTCTTCGAGCAGCGCGACCAGATCGGGGACGAGCGCGGAGGCACGCCGGTCGACCAGGCAGAGGTTGAGCCGATTGCAGACACCGAGCCGGTCGACGCTCGCCGCAACGATCGCGAGCACCTTGTCGCGAGCCGCCTCCGCGTGGACGTAGAGGACGCCGCCGCCCTCCGCGTGCGCGAGCGTCCGCACGCCGTTCTCGGCGGCGAGCCGCGCCAGCGCGGCGGTCGTCTCTCCGCTCCCTCGGAGGATCACGAGCGGAATCGCCTGCGGGAGCGAGACGAGCGCGCGGGCGCCCTCGCGCTCGGGCGAGCGGACGAGACCGACCGCCTCGCGCGGCAGCCCCACCGAGTCGAGCGCCGGCCGCAGCACCTCGTCCACCAGCACGGTGACCGTCCTCAACGCCGCGCCGCCCGTCCGCAGCACTGCGGCGTTCAGGCTCTTCAGGAGTTGGCCCGCGACGTCGAGCGCGACACCGGGCCGGGCCTCGAAATTGGCGCCGACGATGCCGATCGGAATCCGGCGCTCGCTGATCCGCAGGCCGTTCTCGAGCGTCCAGACGTCGACCTCGCGCGCCAGGGGCTCGAGATCGGCCAGCGCCTCGACCTGCGCCGCCAGGCCGTCGACGCGAGCCTCGTCGAGGCGGAGCCGGTCGAGCATCGCCTCCGTCAGGTCGGCGGCGGCGGCGAGGTCTGCCCGGTTCGCCTCCAGGATCGCCGCCCGTCGCTCACGCACGAGCCCGGCGGCCGAGCGCAGCGCGCCTGCGACCGCCTCGTCGCCGAGGCTCGCCGCAGCGCGCTTCGCAGCGTGAGCCTCGCGCTCGATCTCCTCCCGCAGCTCCATCGGTAAATCCTAAGGCTTCCGTTTTAGAAGTCGCTTTCCTTTTGATAGCGTCCGCCCATGGCAGTCACAAAGGACGCGACCTGGGAGCTCGTCCTCAAGCGCAACCCGGTCGAACGGCTCAAGCAGGAGAAGAGCCCGCTCGGAATCCTCGGAGAGCTGCCCGCCCTGATCGCCAACGGCTACGAGCGCATGCCCGAGGAGGACATGGTCCGCCTGAAGTGGTGGGGCCTCTACCACGACAAGCCGAAGGTCGGGACGTTCATGCTCCGGATCAAGCTGCCGGGCGGCCTGCTGACACCGGCCCAGCTCCGCGCGATCGGCGAGATCTCGACCGTGCACGGGCGCGGCGACGGCGAGCTGACGACGCGGCAGAACGTCCAGCTCCACTGGATCGAGCTCGCCGCGCTGCCGGACGTGTTCGCGCGGCTGGAGGCAGCGGGCCTGACGACCGCCGGCGCCTGTGGCGACACGGTGCGCAACATCACCGGCTGCCCCGTCGCCGGGATCGCGCACGACGAGCTCTTCGACGCGACGCCGCTCGTCGAGGAGGCGGCCGAGTTCTTCTACGGACACCCGGACTACTCCGACCTCCCGCGCAAGCACAAGATCACGATCTCGGCCTGCCGCGACCGCTGCAACGCGCCTGAGATCAACTGCATCTCCCTCGTCGGCGTCGTGCACGAGGGCCGTGAGGGCTTCGCGATCCTGGCCGGCGGTGGGCTCTCGTCCGTGCCACGCCTGGCCCGCGACCTCGGAGTCTTCGTGCCCAAGGAGGAGGCGCTCGAGGTCACGCGCGCGCTCCTCGACGTGTGGCGCGAGGACCTGACCTACCGCGTCTCGCGGGTCAAGTCGCGGATGAAGTTCATGGTCGACGACTACGGGCCGGAAGGCGTGCGCGCCGCGATCGAGGAGCGCATCGGCCGCGAGCTCGACGACTTCGCGCTCGACCCGCCGCCGGACGGGTTCGCCGACCACATCGGCCTCCACACGCAGAAGCAGCCGGGGCTCGTCTACGTCGGCGTTCCGGTCCATCTCGGGCTCGTCTCGGGAAAGCAGATGACCGCGGTTGCCGACCTGGCCGAGCGTCTCGGCGGCGACATCCGCATCACGCGGCTGCAGAACTTCGTCGTCGGGAACGTGCCCGAGGGTCGCGCCGACGAGACCGTCGCAGAGCTCCGCGCGCTCGGCCTCCCGCTCGACCTCAACCACGTGCGCGCTGCCTCCCTCGCCTGCACGGGCGAGCCGCACTGCAACTACTCGGTGACCGAGACGAAGACTCGTGCCGACGCGCTGATCCAGGCGCTCGAGCGCCGCTTCGGCGACGACATCGCAGGCCTGCGGCTCCACCTCGACGGCTGCCCCCACGCCTGTGCCCAGCACTGGGTCGGCGATCTCGGCTTCCAGGGCACGACCGCCCGGGACGAGCAGGGAAAGCGCCGCCAGGCGTACGACGTGTTCCTGCGCGGCGGCCTCGGCGCCGGCGCCGCGATCGCGCGGCCGGTCTTCCGCCGCGTTCCGACCGAGGAGCTCGACGCGGCCGTGGAGGGTCTCGTGGCCGGATGGCTCGCGGCCCGGGAGCCCGGCGAGTCGTTCCGCGCGTTCTGCGACCGGTCGGCCGACGACGAGCTCGGCATCCTCGCGGGCCGCGAGCCCGCGAGGGCCAGGGAGAAGGAGGCAGCGTGAGGACAAGCAACACTGTGTTGCAAGGAAGGACAGGGGTGTGAGCCTCTACGAGGAGGTCCTCGACGAGCTGGAGGCCGGTGAGCTCTCGGTCGAGTTCGAGGGGCAGGAGCCGCAGGCGCTCCTCGAATGGGCGCTCGACCGCTTCTCGCCGCGGATCGCGATCTCGACGGCGTTCCAGATCGACGGCTCCGTCCTGATCGACATGGCCTACGCGATCGACCCGGGCGTGAAGGTCTTCACCGTCGACACGGGGCGACTGCCCGGCGAGACGTTCGAGCTGATGGAGCAGGTTCGCGACCGCTATCCGGGCATCGAGCTCGAGATCCTCTCGCCGGACGCCCAGCACGTCTCGCGCATGGTCGGCAAGCACGGGCCGAACCTCTTCTACCGCCAGGTCGAGCACCGGCTCCTCTGCTGCCAGGTCCGCAAGGTGCTGCCGCTGACCCGGCACCTGCACTCGCTCGACGCCTGGATCACGGGGCTGCGCCGCGACCAGTGGGCCTCGCGCACCGACATCCGCAAGATCGAGATCGACCACGACCACGGCGCCGTCGTCAAGCTCAACCCGCTCGCCGAATGGACCGAGGACGAGGTCTGGGACTACGCGCGCGAGAACGACGTCCCCACGCACCCGCTGTACGAGCGCGGCTACACGTCGATCGGCTGCGCGCCCTGCACGCGCGCGATCGCACCCGGCGAGGCGGGCCGCGACGGGCGCTGGTGGTGGGAGACGAACGCGCCCAAGGAGTGCGGGATCCACTGCGCGATCGAGACCGGCGGGCTCGAGCACGAGCTGCACGCCCTGATCGGAGAGCACGATGAGTAGCGTCGCACTGCAGGGCGAGGCGCAGGAGGTGGCGCTCGCCGAGACGCAGGCCGTGCTCGTCATGGCCCGCGACGACGACTATCGCGGACGACTCGCCTCGCTCCAGGCCGCGGCTACGGAGGGCGAGGTCGCAGGCGAGGACGCGGAGACCCTGCAGGAGCTGCTCGAGCTCGGGCTCCAGAGCGGCCGGCTGCGGGCGCTCTACGGGCCGGGCGGAGAACGCGCCGCGCTGGCCACGTACCGCAAGTTGCCGAACGGCGCCGCCGTCGCGCAGAGCGCGAAGGAGGTCTCCGAGGCACTGGCTGCGCTCGCAGGACAGGAGCTGCGGTCGGTCTCGCTCGAGGCGATCGGGCCGGGCGCCTTCTCGCTCTCGCTCGCGGCGGGCTCGGCGGAGATCACCGTACGGCTCGACCGGCAGGGCGCGCGCCTGCACTCGGTGGGCGTATGAGTCGCCCGGCTTCGCTCGCTCCCACGGGTCGGCCCGTGAGCAAGCAGTACTACATGGCCTGCCTCGACCTCGACGAGCGCTCGGTGCTCGTCGTCGGCGGCGGCCCGGTGGCGCTCGAGAAGGTGCACGGCCTGCTGGACGCCGGTGCACGCGTGACGGTGGTCGCGCCGGAGGCCGCCCCGGAGCTGCTCTCGCTCCCGGTCGAGTGGGTCGAGCGCGGCTACCACTCGTCCGACCTGCGGGGTCGGTTCCTCGTCGTCGCGGCGACATCGAACACGCCGCTCAACCGGCGCGTCTTCGCCGACGCCGAGGCGCGGGGCGTCTTCTGCAACGTCGTCGACGTCCCCGACCTGTGCTCGCTGATCCTTCCCGCCGTCCACCGCGAGGGGCCGATCGCGGTCGCCGTGTCGACCGGCGGCGCCTCGCCGGCGCTCGCGCAGCGGATCCGCGACGACGTCGCCGCGGTCGTCGGCCCGCAGCACGCCGATCTCGCCGAGGAGCTCCGCGCGCTCAGGCCCTGGGCGAAGGAGAACCTGCCGACCTACGAGGCGCGGAAGGACTTCTTCCAACGGCGCGTCGAGGAGGCGCTGGCGTGAGCGTAGGCTCGACGGAGCTCACCGATGAGCGGAGGCGCCGGCTTTGCCGGCGCCGGGAGCGGGCATGACGGGGAGAGTCTGGCTCGTCGGCGCGGGGCCCGGCGAACCGGGGCTGATCACGGTGCGCGGCCTCGAGGCGCTGCGCCGCTGCGATGCGGTCGTCTACGACCGGCTGGTCGCCCCGGAGCTCGTCGACGAGGCGCCCGCCGACGTACTGCGGGTTGCCCGCGACCCGCTGAGCCAGGAGGAGATCAACCGCCTGCTCGTGCGGCTCGCCCGTCGCGGCCTCGACGTCGTCCGGTTGAAGGGCGGAGATCCGTTCCTGTTCGGCCGCGGCGGCGAAGAGGCGCTCGCGCTCGTCGAGGCCGGCGTGCCGTTCGAGGTCGTGCCCGGCGTCTCGTCGCTCGCAGCCGTGCCCGCCGCCGCGGGGATCCCGGTGACGCACCGCGGGGTCTCGTCGCAGGTGACGATCGTGAACGGCCACGGGCCGCTCGACCTCGCTGCGCTGGGTGCGACCCCGGGGACGCTCGTGGCGTTCATGGGCCTCGCCCGGCTCGAAGAGCTCGCTGCCGGCCTGGTCGCTGCACGGCCGCCCCGGTTCGACGCCCGCCGCGGTCATCGCGAGCGGCACGCTGCCCGAGCAGCGCGTCGTCGTCGCCCCGCTCGATCGGATCGCAGGCGCTGCAGCAGACCTCGACCCGCCGGCGCTGGTCGTGATCGGCGACGTCGTGGCACTCGCACCGCTCCTGTCCGGGCTGGCCGAGCAGGTCGCAGCCTGAGATACGCTCTCATCGTGCGCCCGGCGCTCCGCTAGAGCGGTCGTCCCCGATCCGGCTCCGTCGGGTCACTGCGCTGCCGCCGTACGCGTTCGCGGAGGTCGAGCGAGTCAAGCTCGAGTTGCGACGCGCCGGCGAGGACGTGATCGACCTCGGCTTCGGCAACCCGGACGTGCCGTCCCCGGACGTTGCCGTCGAGAAGCTCACCCAGGCGGCGCAGGATCCGCGCAACCACCGCTACTCGGCGAGCCGCGGCATCCCGAACCTCCGGCGCGCGATCTGCGACCTCTACCGGCGGCGCTTCGGCGTCGAGCTCGATCCCGAGCGAGAGGCGATCACGACCATCGGCGCCAAGGAGGGTCTGTCGCACCTGATGTGGCTCCTCGTCCAGCCGGGGGACGTGGCGCTCGTGCCCGACCCGAGCTACCCGATCCATCGCTTCGCGCCCGTGCTCGCAGGTGCGGAGGTCGAGGGCTTCCGGCTCGACGGCGATCTCGGCGCCCGGCTCGAGGAGGCGCATCGACGCGCGAGCGGACGCGCCCGCACCGTGGTCGTCTCCTTCCCGCACAACCCGACCGGAGCCGTTGCGACGCCCGAGCTGATGCAGGAGATCGTCGACTTCGCGCGGGAGCGCGACCTCGTCGTCGTCCACGATTTCGCCTACGCCGACCTCGCCTACGACGGCCACGAGCCGCCGTCGATCCTCCGGGCCGAGGGCGCCCGCGACGTGGCGATCGAGCTCTACTCGTTGACGAAGGGCTTCTCGATGGCCGGCTGGCGCGTGGGCTTCGCGGTCGGCAACGCGGACGTCCTCGCCGGCCTCGGGCGGCTCAAGTCGTACCTCGACTACGGCACCTTCCAGCCGATCCAGATCGCGGCGATCGTGGCGATGAACGATGCGCCCGACTACCCGCTCGAGGTGTGTGAGCTCTACCGCTCGCGCCGGGACGCGCTCTGCCGCGGCCTGCAGCGCGCCGGCTGGCCGGTCGAGCCGCCGAGGGGGACGATGTTCGTCTGGGCCGAGGTGCCGGAGCGCTTCCGCGACGAGGGCTCGCACGCCTTCGCGCTACGGCTGTTGCGGGAGGCGAAGGTCGCGGTCAGCCCCGGCGCGGGCTTCGGCCCGGGCGGCGAGGGCCACGTCCGGTTCGCGCTCGTCGAGAACGAGCAGCGCATCCAGCAGGCCGTGCGCGGCATTCGTGCCGTGCTCGGCTAGGCTCGGGCGATGAGGGTCGTGCTCCTGCCCGGAGACGGCATCGGGCCGGAGATCGCGGCCGCGTCCCGGCGCGTTCTCGCCGAGCTCGCGCCTGACGTCGAGCTCGAGGAGCACTCCTTCGGTGCAGCAGCCATCCGCGCGACGGGAACGCCGCTTCCCGACGACACGCTCGCGGCCTGTCTCGCCGCCGACGCCGTCCTCAAGGGCCCGATCGGCGACCCGGAGTTCGACGCCGCCGAGATCCGGCCCGAGCAGGGCCTGCTGCGGCTCCGCGCCGAGCTCGGCGTCTACGCGAACCTGCGGCCCGCGCGCGCGGACGGCGTCGACCTTCTCATCGTGCGCGAGCTGGTCGGCGGCCTCTACTACGGTGCCCGCGGCGTCCGCGACGACGGCACGGTCTTCGACACGTGCGAGTACCACCCGTCGCAGGTCGAGCGGATCGCGCGCCGCGGCTTCGAGCTCGCGGGATCGCGGCGAGGCAAGCTGACGTCGGTCGACAAGGCGAACGTGCTCGAGACGTCGCGCATGTGGCGGCGGGTCGTGCACGAGCTGGAGACGTCCTATCCGGACGTGACGCTCGAGGACATGCTGGTCGACAACGCCGCGATGCAGCTCGCGTCGGAACCCGGGCAGTTCGACGTGATCGTCACCGACAACATGTTCGGCGACATCCTCTCGGACCTCGCGGCGGCGGTGACCGGCGGGCTCGGGCTCGCGCCCTCGGCCAGCCTCGCGGACTCCGGACCGGGGCTCTTCGAGCCGGTGCACGGCTCGGCGCCGGACATCGCGGGCCGCGGGATCGCCAACCCGGCGGCGATGCTCCGGTCGACGGCGCTCCTCCTCGAGCACGCAGCCGGCAGGCCTGACGAGGCGGCAGCGCTCGAGACGGCCGTCGACGCGGCGCTGCTCGCAGCCCCGACGCCCGATCTCGGCGGCTCGGCCACCACCGAGGAGCTGACCGGAGCCGTCCTCGGCGCGTTGACGGGCTCACCGACCGCGCGTACCCTGTAGCGCTCATGGCGCTCCGCCGCGACCAGCTCTCGTTCTTCGTCGCGCGCATCTTTATGCGCTAGCCGGCGCGCCGTCCTTCCGCACACGCCGGCTAGCAATCTCCGCGGAGCCCTTCGACGCTTGGAGCCTCGATGAACGTCACCGATAGACCAGTTGCAGTCGCCTATCCGGGCCGGGACGGCGCCCACAGCGCCGCCGCCTGCGAGCGCCTGTTCCCCGGCGGCGCCGACCTGCGGCCTCTGCCCAGCTTCCTCGCCGTCGCCGAGGCGACCGCGGGCGGCGAGGTCGACTTCGGCGTGCTGCCGATCGAGAGCTCGCTGGCCGGCTCGGTCGCCGAGACGCACGACCTGCTCCACGAGTACCCGCTCTCGATCGTGGCCGAGACCGCGCTTCGCATCCGCCACTGCCTCGTCGCGCTCGGCGACGTCGCACTCGAGGAGATCCGCGTGGTCCGATCGCACCCGGTCGCGCTCGACCAGTGCCGCGCGCTCGTCGCGGGGATGCCTTGGGCGACGGCAATCGCAGCGGCGACGACGGCCGACGCCGCCCGACAGGTCGCAGCGAGCGGCGATCCCGCGCAGGCAGCGATCGCCAGCGAGCGCGCCGCACAGCTCCACGGCCTGACCGTGGTCGCCGGCGACGTCGGCGACCACCCCGAGGCGTACACGCGCTTCGTCTCGCTCTCGACGTACACGCGCATCGACCGGGAAGCCGAGGAATGGCGCACCGCGTTCACCTTCGTCACCGATCACTCTCCGGGCGCGCTCTACCGAGCGATCGAGCCGTTCGGGCGCCTGCGCATCGACCTGCACCAGCTCGTCTCGCGCCCGATTCCGAAGACGCCGTGGCGCTACCGCTTCGACGCCGTCCTCGCCGGCCACCCGCTCGACCCGATCGTCAGCGAGGCGCTGCGCGAGCTGCGCGAGCGCACGCGGCGGCTGCAGGTGTTCGGCTCCTACCCCGCCCGTCGCGACGTGGAGGACGAGTGACCGACGCGGAGCTCGATCGCCTGCGCAGGGAGGTCGCCGCGGCAGATCGCGAGATTCTCGGGCTGGTCAACCGGCGGCTCGGGCTCGTCCGCGAGATCCGGGCACACAAGCAGGCACACGGGCTTGCCTTCCTCGACCCGGGCCAGGAGGAGCGGCTACTGGCGCGGCTGCACGACGAGAACGGCGGCCCGCTCTCGGCCGAGGGAGTCGAGCGGCTGTTCCGGGGAATCCTCGACCTCGTCAAGCGCGAGCTCGGAAGCCACTAGCGCATCCGGCGCCGGAGCTCGGCCTCGACGTCGTCCGGGTCGAGCCCACGCGCGGCGAGCAGGACGTAGGAGTGAAACCAGAGATCGGCGAGCTCCTCGACCAGCCGCTCGTCGCTCTCCGTCGCGCCCGCGAGCGCCGCCTCGACACCCTCCTCGCCCACCTTCTGCGCAGCCGCCGACGGGCCCCTTTCCAGGAGGCCTGCCACATACGAGCCCTCCGGACGTTCCTGCGCGCGCTCGGCCACGCGGCGCCACAGCCACGGCGCGAAGCAGGAGCGCGAGCCGGTGTGGCAGGCCGGCCCGGCCGGCCGCACACGGAGCAGAATCGCGTCGCCGTCGCAGTCGTCGCGGATCTCCTCGACGGCGAGCGTGTTGCCGGACGTCGCGCCCTTGTGCCAGAGCTCGCGGCGGCTGCGGCTCCAGAACCAGGCCTCGCCTGTCTCGCGGGTGCGCCGAAGCGCGTCGGCATCCATCCACGCCAGCATCAACACGCGCCCGTCGTCCGCGTCCTGGACGATCGCCGGAGTCAGGTCCGGATCGGCCATCCGTCCTCCTCGAGCTCGCGCTTCAGGACCGGCAGCCGCTCCGGATCCTCGTGGACGATGGACGCGAGCAGAGCTGCCTCGGCCCCGGCGGCGAAGGCCTCGGACAGATGCCTTGCACAGCCCGCGCCGCCCGACGCGATCACGGGCACGCCGACCGCGCCGGCGATCGCTGCCGTCAGCTCCAGGTCATAGCCGTCGCGTGTGCCGTCGGCGTCGATCGAGGTGACAAGCAGCTCGCCTGCGCCTCGGGCTGCGGCCTCCGCTGCCCAGGCGACCGCGTCGATGCCGCGAGGGTTCCGGCCCGCGTGGGTCACGACCTCGCCGCCGCGCGCGTCGATTGCGCACACGACCGCCTGGGAGCCGAACGCGTCGGCGAGGCTCTCGAGCAGGCCCGGCTCGTCGAGCGCCGCACGGTTGACAGCGACCTTGTCGGCGCCGGCGCGGAGCAGCGCGAGTCCGTCGGGGACCGAGCCGACACCGCCGCCGACGGTGAACGGGATCGTGAGCTCCGCCGCGGCGCGGTCGACGAGCTCGAGCAGCGGCCCGCGGCTCTCCAGCGTCGCCGTGATGTCGAGGAAGACGAGCTCGTCGGCTCCGAGATCCGAGTAGCGCGTCGCGAGCTCGACCGGATCGCCCATGTCCCTCAGATTCTCGAACCGCACGCCCTTGACGACACGGCCGTCGGCGACATCGAGGCAGGGGATCACGCGCTTCTTGACCACCGCAGGACCCCGGAGAGCGCGCGGGCGCCGGCCGGGCCGCTCCGCTCGGGATGGAACTGGAAGCCGACCAGGAGCCCGGATTCGACCGCCGCGACGATGCGCCCATCGTGATCGACCTCGGCCGAAGTCGCGGTGTCGTCGGCGGGCTGTGCAGCGTAGGAGTGGGCGAAGTAGACGTCGGCGCCGTCGAGGTCCGCGAGCACCGTGCTCCCGGGCCGCGCCGTGAGCGTGTTCCAGCCCATGTGCGGCACGCGGCGCGCCTCGAGCCGTCGCACGGGCCCGCTGAGAAGACCGAGCCCGGCGCCGCCTTCCTCGCTGTCCTCGAACAGGAGTTGCATGCCGACGCAGATGCCGACGAGCGGACGCCCCTGGTCTGCTCGCTCTCGCAGCGCCTCGGCGACACCGGTTCGCGCGAGCCCCTCGGCCGCGCTCGCCACGTGACCGACCCCGGCGACGAATGCGATCGGCGCCTCACGGACGTCGTGCGAATCCGTGGTCACAAACGGCTCTGCCCCCGCGCGCTCGAGCGCGGAGCAGAGGCTGCGCAGGTTGCCGGCGCCGTAGTCGGCGACCGCGACCCTCACGTCCGCTCCCGACGCTGTGGGCGAGAAGTCCCACAATCGACACGAAGCCGGCACAGGTTCGCGCGCCCTGCGGCGATACGCTGAACGCGGGTGGCGGGTGGTCTTCCTCCCCACCCTGGGTGGGGAATGCGCGCCCTTCCGGCCGCGCAGGCCATGGCTCGCGTCGACCCGGCTCGATGGGTCACAGCGCGCCCTTCGTCGAGCCTGGGCCCGCCGGCGTCGTGGCAGGAGCGCACGCTTCCGCGAGTGCGCGGCCCAGCGCCTTGAACGCGGCTTCGGCGACGTGGTGGTCGTCCTCGCCGGCGGCCTCGACGTGCACCGTGCAGCCGGCCTCGATCGCGAACCGTTCGAGCGCGTGCGGCAGAAGCGTCAGCGCGAGCCCGCCGACGCGGTCGCCCGTGAACTCGAGGCGGATCTCCGCATGCGGCCGGCGGACGAGGTCGACGACGGCGGTCGCACGAGCCTCGTCCATCGGCACCGTCGCTGCGCCGTACCGGGTCAAGCCCTCGCGGCCGCCGAGCGCCTCGCGCAGCGCGACGCCGACGGCCGCCATCACGTCCTCGACGGTGTGGTGCTCGTCGACACCGAGGTCGCCGCCCGCGATCACCTCCAGGTCGAGGCCCCCGTGGAAGGCCAGCTGCGCCAGCAGATGGTCGAGGAAGCCGACACCGGTGCGCGTGCGTGAGCGCCGCCTTCCTTCCAGCGAGAGCGAGACGCGTAGCGCCGTCTCCGCCGTCGTGCGCACGACCAGCGCCGAGCGCACGGCCGATGGTTCGGCGGCGGCCCCGAGCGCGGCGAGCAGGCGGTCGTTCTCGGCCGGCAAGCGCGGCGTGATCCGTATCGCGTCGTCGTAGCGGCGGACGACGAGCCCCTGCGCTTCGAGCCGGTCGGCCAACTCGGGCGCATCCTCGACCGGCACGTAGACGAAGTTCGCGAACGAGCGCGGGCACGCGAACCCGGCGGCGAGGAGCGCGTCTCGCATCCGCTCGCGCTCGGCGACCTCGGACTCGACGTCGAGCTCGGGCTCGCGAAGCGCCGCGGCCGCGATCCGCGCGGCCGGCGCCGAGACCGGGGCGGGCGCCCGCCTGCGGTCGAGCTCGGCGGCAAGGGACGCCGACGCGACCGCGTACCCGACCCGCAGCGCCGCGAAGCCGAACGCCTTCGACAGGCTCCGCAGCGCGACCAGGTTGGGCACCTCGCGCACGAACGGGACGACCGTGCGTCCCGCGTACTCGAAGTACGCCTCGTCGACCGCGACGACCGCGTCGGGCAGCGCGCCCGCGAGCGCCGCGATCGACCTCCGGCTCGACCAGCCGGCCGGTCGGGTTCGCCGGGTTGCAGACCCAGACGACGTCGACGCCTGCGAGCGCGTCGGGATCGAGCGCCGCGTCGATCACCTCGGCGCCCTCGATTCCGGCGGCAATCGCGTACAGCGGGTAGGTCGGGACCTGCACCGCGGCGGTTCGACCGGGGCCGAGAAACGTCCGGGCCACGAGCCCGATCAGGTCGTCGGCGCCGGCCCCGACGACGATCTCCTCCGGGTCGACGCCCGCATACGATGCGGCTGCCTGACACAGCTCGCGATAGGTGCCCTCCGGATACTCGTTCAGCGCCGCGAAGCTCTCGCCGAGCGGCACGACCGGAACCCCGGGGAGCGGCGGCACGTTCGCGTCGAAGCGCAGCACCTCCGCGACTCCGAGACCGTTCGCGGCCGCAACCTCCGTCGCCGTCCGCGCCCAGACGTACGGCGCGAAGCCGTCCGCGAGCGGGCGGGCGAGCGTCACCCCGCCACCTGCGCGAACCGTGCCTCGACCGCCGCCGCGTGGAGCGGCAGGCCCTCGGCTGCGGCGAGCGCGGCGACCGTCTCGCGCATCGCGTCGAGCCCCTCGGGTGTCGCCGACACGACCTGGGTCGACTTCAGGAACGCTTCGAGGCCCAGCCCGCCGGCGGCGCGCGCGAGACCGCCCGTCGGCAGCACGTGGTTGGCCCCCGCCGCGTAGTCGCCGACGACCGCGGGGGCCGACGGTCCGAGGAAGATCGAGCCCGCGTTCCGCACCCGCGCCGCGGCCGCGCGAGGATCGGCGACGTGGAGCTCGAGGTGCTCGGGCGCGTACTCGTCGGAGCGCGTGAGCGCCTCGTCGAGCGAGCCGACGACCTCGATCTGCACCTGCTCCCAGCCCGCCGTCAGTCGCTCGACGTATGCAGCGAGCGCCGCGCTCGTCGTGACGAGAATGCACTCCGAGTCGGGCCCATGCTCGGCCTGCGCGAGCAGGTCGGCGGCGCAGAGTTCGGCGTCGGCCGTCTCGTCGGCCACGACCAGCACCTCGCTCGGCCCGGCCGGGAGGTCGATGCCGACCCGTCCCGAGACGAGGAGCTTGGCGGCCGCCACCCAGCGGTTGCCCGGGCCGACGATCTTGTCGACCGCCGGAATCGTCTCCGTGCCGTAGGCGAGCGCCGCGATCGCCTGCGCGCCGCCGACCGCGTAGATCTCGTCGATCCCGAGCTCACGGGCCGCCGCGAGCAGCACGGCGGGCGGCCGCGGCGAGACGACCGCGATCCGCTGGACTCCCGCGAGCTGCGCGGGCACGACGGCCATCACCAGCGACGACGGGTACGCCGCGCGACCGCCCGGGGCGTAGACGCCGACCGCTCTGATCGGCAGAAACCGGCGCGAGCTCTCGACTCCCGGGTAGGTCGACACGGTCGTGTCGGCGGGACGCTGCGGCTCGTGGAAGGCACGTACGGCGACCGCGAGCCGGCGGAGCGCAGCAAGGAAGGCCGGCTCGGCCTCCGCGCCGGCGATGGCGTCCGCGGGAACGCGTAGAGCCGGCGGCCGCTCGCCGTCGAGGCGCTCCGTCCAGTCCATGACCGCCTCGTCACCGCGGTCGCGCACATCGGCGACGATCTCGGCGGCGCGCGGCAGGGCATCGGCGACGTCGACGCGCGTCACGGAACGAGCCTCTCGACCGGCACGACCAGGATCGACGTCGCCCCGGCGGCCTTGAGCGGTGCGAGGAGATCCCAGACCCGGTCGGCCTCGATCGCCGCGTGAATCGCGATCTGCCCCGGATCGGCGAGCTCGAGAACCGACGGCGCGCCCATGCTCGGGAGCACGGAGCGGATCTCGTCGAGCGCCTCCGCCGGCGCGTTCATCATCACGTAGCGGCGCTGGCGGGCGGCCACGACCGCCTCCAGCATCAGCTTCAGGCGCTCGACGTGCTCGGTCTTCCCGGCATCCGGCTCCCGGCCGTGAAGAAGGACGGCCTGCGAGTCGAGCAGCCGACCGATCCGCCGAAGGCCGTTCACGCTCGCAGTCGAGCCGGTCGAGACGAGGTCGACGATCGCATCGGCGAGGCCGAGTCGCGGCGCCGCCTCGACCGAGCCCGAGATCGTGACGAGCTCCACCGAAACTCCGAGCCCGTCGAGACAGGCTCGGGTCGACGTCGGATAGGCGGTCGCGACGCGGAGGCCTTCGAGGTCGGCCAGCGCGGCCTGCGAGGCATCGACCGGCACCGCGGCTTCGAGGGTGCAGCGCGCGAAACCGAGCTCGGCCACCGTCTCGACGTCCGCCTCGCTCTCGACGACCAGGTTGGCGCCGGTGATGCCCGCGTCGACGACCCCATCCTGCACGTACTCGGGGATGTCGTGCGGCCGCACGAGCAGGAGATCGACCGGCGCGTTCAGGCACGGGACGAGCAGCGCCCGCTCGGTCGTCTCGAACGAGAGCCCGGCCGCGGCGCAGAGATCGAGCGTCGGCTGCAGCATCCGGCCCTTCGAGGGCACGGCGACGGTCAGCCGGCCGTTCTCGCCGGCCCGCTCGAACCGCGCGGTCATCTAGCTCTCCCGATCTCTCGCGGTGCGCTCGAGCGCCAGCGAGTAGCCCCCGGCGCCGTGGCGCAGCCAGTGCGCGACCCGCGTGACGGTGGCCGTGCTCGTGTGCACGGTCTCGGCGACGTCGAGATAGGCGCGGCCGGAGTCGACGAGTCGTGCGATCTGCCAGCGGTGCGCGAGAGCCTCGAGCTCGCCGAGCGTGCAGAGGTCGCGCAGGAAGCGCCGCGCCTCATCGCGGGTGCGTAGCACGAGCAGTGCGTCGGCGAGGTCATCCAGCCCGGGGACGTCCTCGACCACATGCGCAGGCTCGCTCATCGTCTCGTCTGCCATTCTCGCCATGTTAGCATGCTAACACGTTGGGCGAGGCATTCACTATCTTGCCGGCAATCGACGTCCTGGACGGCCGGTGTGTCCGGCTCGCGGGCGGCGACCCGCAGCGCGTGACGATCGAGGGCGGCGACCCGGGGGAGGCAACGGCGCGGTTCGTCGCGGACGGCGCCACCTTTCTGCACCTCGTCGATCTGGACGGCGCGTTCTCCGGATCGTCCACGCCCGGGCTGGTCGAAGCGGTCGTGGCTGCGGCAGGAGGCACGCCGGTCCAGGTCGGCGGGGGCTACCGGACGATCGAGGCGATCGAGAGGGCGCTCGCGTCCGGAGCGTCGCGGGTCATGGTCGGCACGGCGGCACTCTCACCGGGTTTCCTCGTAGAAGCGGCCCGGCGGCTCGGCGAGCGCCTCGTCGTCGCCGTCGATGCCCGCGACGGGCTCGTCGTGGCGGAGGGCTGGGCACGCTCGTCGTCCCTCGCTGCGACCGAGCTCGCGCGAGCTTGCGCGGCAGCGGGCGTGGCCCGGCTGCTCGTGACGAGCGCGACGCGTGACGGGTCGCTCGCGGGCCCCGACCTCGAGCTGCTCGCCGGTGTGATCGAGGCGTCCGGGCTCCCGGTGCTGGCGGCGGGCGGGGTCGCTTCCCTCGACGACCTGAGGCGCTTGAAGGCCCTCGGCTGCGAAGGCGCCGTTCTGGGAAGCGCCCTGTGGAGCGGCCGCGTGGCGCTCGCGGACGCGCTACTCTCCACGGCGTGACCTTCCCGACCGCGTTCTGGGCCTGGTGGCGCCGCGAGCGTGGCGGGAGCGTCGCCTGAGCCGACCTCGATCCCGTCCCGCTCGCCAGACCTTCCAGCCGGGAGGTCTTTTCGTTTGGAGGACATGAACGCGACCGCTCGCATCCCGACCGACCTCGTCACCCCGCTCGGGGCCTACTTGCGGCTGCGACGGCTCGGGACGGCGAGCTTCCTGCTCGAGTCGGTCGAGCAGGGGCGCCTCGGCCGCTACTCGTTCGTCGGCTCCGGATCGCGGCTCGTCTCCTTCGAGGAGGCCGAGCAGCAGGCGGTGCCGGTCGTGGGCTACCTCGGCTACGACTACGTGGCGAAGATCGAGCCGACCGTGTCGCTCCCCTCGGAGCGTCCCGACCTGCCGGAGAGCCGTTTCGTCGTCGCCGACGTGCTCGTCCGCATCGACCACGTGTCGAGCGTTGCCGAGGTGCTGGCCGGCGATCCGGCCGCGATCGCGACCGCGCTGGCCGAACACGCCGACGAGCCCGCGGCCGGTCCGCTCGAGAGCCATCCCACGGAACGCTCACCGGACCGCGAAGAGCACGAGCGGCGCGTTCGACAGGCGAAGGAGCACATCGCAGCCGGCGACGCGTTCCAGATCGTGCTCTCGCAGCGGGCGGTCCGCCGCACCGACGCGTCCGCCGTCGCGCTCTACCGCGCGCTCCGGCGCATCAACCCGTCCCCCTACCTGTTCCTGCTCGAGCTCGGTGACGTCAGCCTCGTCGGCTCGTCGCCCGAGACGCACGTGAAGCTCGAGGGGGGCCGCGCCAGCCTGAACCCGATCGCCGGCACGATCGCCGCCGGCGAGGGAGCCGAGGAGAGCCTGCTGGCGTCGGAGAAGGACCGGGCCGAGCACGTCATGCTGGTCGACCTCGGGCGCAACGACCTCTCGCGGGTCTGCCGCCCGGGAACGGTTCGCGTCCAGCGGTTCCTCGAGCCGGAGCACTACTCGCACGTGGTGCACCTCGTCTCGGAGGTGGCCGGCGAGATCCAGCCCGGCCGGAACGCGTTCGACCTCCTGCGCGCGACGTTTCCGGCCGGCACGGTGTCGGGCGCGCCTAAGGTGCGGGCCATGCAGATCATCTCGGAGCTCGAGGGCCACGGCCGCGGCTCGTACGCGGGTGTGGTCGGCTACGCGCTCCCTGACGGCGACCTCGACACGTGCATCGCCATCCGCACGCTCGTGCTCCGCGACGGCGTCGCCTACCTGCAGGCCGGCGGCGGCGTCGTGGCCGATTCCGACCCCGCCGCAGAGCACCAGGAATGCCTGGACAAGCTGGCCGCGATCGAGGCGGCGATCGACCTGGCGGAGAGCGGCGGATGATCCTGCTCGTCGACAACTACGACTCGTTCACCTACAACCTGGTGCACCTGCTCCAGGAGCTCGGGGCCGAGGTGGTCGTGCGGCGAAACGACGAGATCGACGCGGACGAGGCGGAGGCGATGGCGCCGTCCCACCTCGTCGTCTCGCCCGGCCCGGGCCGACCGCAGCGGTCCGGCGCGACGCTCGACATCGTCCGGCGCCTCGCGTCGACGACCCCGACGCTCGGCGTCTGTCTCGGGCACCAGGCGGTCGTCGAGGCGTTCGGCGGCGAGATCGGCCCGGCAGCGCGACTGCTCCACGGGAAGACGAGCCTCGTCCACCACGACGGCGAGGGCCTCTTCGCCGGACTGCCGCAGGACTTCCCGGCCGGGCGCTACCACTCGCTCGCTGCGACGCGCGTGCCGGACTGCCTGACCGTGTCGGCAACGAGCGACGACGGCGAGGTGATGGGCGTTCGCCACCGCGAGCTGCCGGTCGACGGCGTCCAGTTCCACCCGGAGTCGGTGCTGACGCTCCCCGTGGGCCGTGACCTGCTGGAGAATTTCCTGGAGCGATGATCCAGGCAAGCCTCAACCGCGTGCTCGACGGGCACGACCTCACCCGCGACGAAGCGTGCGAGACGATGGGGTCGATCATGCGCGGCGAGACGACGGACGCGCAGATCGCAGGCTTCGTCGTGGCGCTGCGGGCGAAGGGCGAGACCGCAGACGAGATCGCCGGCTGTGCGGACGCGATGCGCGCCCACGTTCTCCCCGTCCACCCGCAGCGGCAGGACCTCGTGGACACCGCCGGAACCGGTGGAGACGGGGCTCGGACTCTCAACATCTCGACGGCGGCGGCGCTGGTTGCGGCGGCCGCGGGCGCGGGCGTCGCGAAGCACGGCAACCGGGCAGTCTCGTCGGCGTCCGGATCGGCGGACGTGCTCGAGGCGCTCGGCTTCGAGCTCGAGCTGCCGGCGGAGCGGATCGCACGGTCGATCGACGAGCTCGGCTTCGGCTTCCTGTTCGCACCGGCCCATCACCCGGCGATGCGTCACGCTGCGTCCGTGCGACGCGAGCTCGCGACGCGAACGGTCTTCAACGTGCTCGGTCCGCTGACGAACCCGGCCGGCGCCCGCGCGCAGATCGTCGGCGTCTATGCACCCGGGCTCGTCCGGACGATCGCCGAGGTGCTGCTGCAGCTCGGATCGGAGCGCGCGTTCGTCGTCCACGGCGCCGGCGGGATCGACGAGCTGTCGCCGTGCGGCCCGAACCAGGTGTGCGAGGTCGCAGGCGGGAGGGTGCGTGAACGGACGGTCGACCCGGAGGAGCTGGGAGTGGTGCGGTGCCGGCCCGAAGATCTCCGAGGCGGCTCGCCGGCGGAGAACGCCGAGGCCGTTCGCGACGTCTTCGCCGGCGCCGGAGGCGGGCCGCGCGAGGCGATCCTGCTCAACGCCGCGGGCGCGATTGCCGCGGCCGGGCACGCGGAGGACCTCCGCGAAGGGCTCGAGCTCGCGCGGAGCGCGGTCGACTCGGGCGCCGCCGCCGATCGCCTCGACCGACTGGTCGCCTTCTCGCGCGCCGAAGGGGTGCGCGCATGACCGGTCAGGCGCTCGCAATCGGCACAGAATCGGCACAGACAGGGCACCGTTTCGCCGGTATCGTCATCGGCGCGGGCGGCGGGACGACGCCCCGCCCATATCGGGTGGGGGCCGAAACGGCCCCGGCCGGTTCGCCCATGGTCTCCGGGGGCTCGGCCTGATGGGACGGTTTCGTGACGCGCTCGCGGGTCGCGGGTTGGCGGCAGTCGCCGAGGTCAAGCGGCGATCGCCCTCGGCGGGTGACCTCCGGCCCGACGCGGATCCTGCCCGGCTGGCGGCGGAGTTCGAGCAGGCCGGCGCGGCAGCCGTCTCGATCCTCGTCGACGAGCGCTTCGCGGGCACCGTCGAGGACCTTCGTGCTGCGCGCGCCGCCGCCCGGCTGCCGCTCCTGGCCAAGGGGTTCTTCACGACCGAGGCGGAGCTCGACGACCTGAAGGACGCGGGCGCCGACGCAGCGCTTCTGATCCTGCGCGACCTCGATGACCGGCGGGCCGCCGCGCTCATGGCCTACGCAGGGACGGTCGGGCTCGACACGCTCGTCGAGGCGCACGACGCGACTGAGCTCGAGCGTGCGGCGGCTCTCGGAGCCGACCCGATCGGGATCAACGCCCGCGATCTGTCCACGTTCGCCATCGACCGCAGCGCGCAGCTCGATCTCGTCGGCCGGGCACCCCGGGACCGCGTCGTGATCGCGGAGAGCGCGATCCATTCGCGCGCCCACGGCGCCGAGGCGGAGCTGGCGGGCGCGGACGCCGTCCTCGTCGGAACCGCGCTGATGAGGGCAGCCGACCCTGCCGCGCGGCTTCGCGAGCTGATCTCACGTCCGCTCGTCAAGGTCTGCGGGCTCACGCGCGAGGAGGACGTTGCGGTCGCGGCTGACGCCGGCGCCGATCTGTGCGGCTTCATCCTCGTCGACGCCAGCCCGCGTCGCGCCGGGCGCGTCCTGCCCGTGCCGGACGGCGTGCTCCCCGTAGCCGTGCTCGTCGGCGAGCCGGTCGAGGCAGGCACCGACCTCGTCCAGCTCTACCCGGTTGAGAAGGGGAGCGTGCGCGGACGTGATGCGGCGCTGCTCCGGCGCGGCGAGCGCGTGGCGACCGTCGTCGACCTTCCATGGCAGGAGCGCGACGAGACGCACCTCGACCGCGCGCGCTCGACCGAGGGGCGCGTCGTGCTGGCCGGCGGTCTGACGCCGGAGAACGTCGGCGAGGCGATCGCAGCCGTGTGGCCCTGGGCGGTCGACGCGAGCTCGAGCCTCGAGGCCTCACCCGGGATCAAGGATCACGATCGGGTGCGCGCGTTCGTCGAGGCGGCACGATGACGTCAGGCGTCTACGGCGACTACGGAGGCCGCTACGTCCCGGAGACGCTGATCCCGGCGCTCGACGAGCTCGAGGCCGGCTGGGCGGAGGCGCAGGCGGATCCCGGGTTCCGGGCGGAGCTCGACCGGCTCGGGCGCGACTACGCCGGCCGGCCGACGCCGCTCACCCTCGCAGAGCGGTTCGCCCCCGGCAAGCGCATCTACCTCAAGCGCGAGGACCTCCTGCATACCGGCGCGCACAAGCTCAACAATGCGCTCGGCCAGGCGGTGCTCGCGCGCCGGCTCGGCAAGCACCGGATCGTCGCCGAGACGGGGGCCGGCCAGCACGGCGTCGCGACAGCCACGGTCTGCGCGCGCTTCGGGCTCGAGTGCGTCGTCTACATGGGCTCCGAGGACATGCGCCGCCAGCGGCCGAACGTCGAGCGGATGGGCCTGCTCGGCGCCGAGGTGCGACCGGTCGAGTTCGGCACGAAGACGCTGAAGGAGGCGACGAGCGAAGCGATTCGCGACTGGATCACGAACGTCGAGACGACGCACTACCTGATCGGATCCTGCGTCGGCCCACACCCCTATCCCGCGCTGGTACGCGAGCTGCAGTCGGTGATCGGGCGCGAGGCGCGCGAGCAGCTGCTCGCCGCGGAGGAGCGGCTCCCGGACGTCGTGGTCGCGTGCGTCGGCGGCGGCTCGAACGCGATCGGCATGTTCTCGGGCTTCCTCGACGACGAGGAGGTGCGCATCGTCGGCGTCGAGGCCCGCGGCGCGGCCAGCCTCGGTGCGGGGAAGCCGGGCATCCTGCACGGCGCGCGCTCCGCGGTGCTCGCGGACGACGACGGCCAGATCCTCGATGCCCACTCGATCTCGGCCGGCCTCGACTACCCGGGTGTCGGCCCCGAGCATGCGGCGCTGCGGGACGCCGGGCGGGTCGAGTACCTGAGCGCGTCGGACGACGAGGCGCTGGGGGCGTTCTGCCGGCTCGCCGAGACCGAGGGGATCATCCCGGCACTGGAGCCGGCCCACGCACTGGCGCGGGCCGCCGAGCTGGAGGGCGACCTCGTCCTCGTCTGCCTGTCGGGGCGGGGCGACAAGGACCTCGACCAGGCGCTCGAGCATCTGGGACGCGCGTGAGCAGTAAGGCGCTCGTCGTCTACCTCATGACCGGGCCCGAGACGCCGGCGCTGGCCGCGGCCGCCGTCGACGGCGGCGCCGACATCGTCGAGATCGGGATCCCGTTCTCCGATCCGCTCGCGGACGGGCCGGTGATCCGCCGCGCGGGCGAGCGGGCGCTCGCGCAGGGGATGCGCACTGCGGTATGCCTGGAGCTGCTCGAGCGGACGCGCGCCCTCGTCGACGTGCCGCTCGTGCCGATGACGTACGCGTCGATCCTCGAGGCCTACGGCTGGGACCGGTTCGTCACCGACGCGCGGGCCGCCGGTGCGACCAGTCTGATCGTTGTAGACCTGCCCGCGGGGGAACGCCCCGAGTTGCGCCGCATCCAGCTCGTCGCGCCGACCTCCACCGACGCCAGGCTGCGCCTCGCGGCCGAGCAGACCGACGGCTGGCTCTACCTCGTCACCGTCACCGGCACGACCGGCACCCGCGAGAGCACGTCCTCACAGCTGCCCGGCCTGGTCGAGCGCGTCCGGCGCGTCACCGACGCCCCGCTCTACGCCGGGTTCGGCATCTCCACGCCGGAGCACGCCCGCGAGACCGCCGCGCTCGTCGACGGGATCGCGGTCGGCTCGCGAGCCGTGGAGGTCGCCGAGAACGGACCGGACGCGCTGCGCGAGTACGTGGCGTCGCTGCGCGCCGCGTTCTAGCTCCCCTCGAAGACCACGGTCACGTTGGCCGTGATCTGGCTCGTGCCGGCCTGGACCGGCGTCGGCTCGGCGGCGGCCTTCGCGTCGGCGAACGGGATCGGTCCGAAGGAGCCGTTCTCCTCGATCGAGGTCACCGCTCCCACCTGCAGGCCCCCCGCGGCGGCGAGCACGTCGGCCTTCGCGCGCGCGTCGGCGACGGCAGCCTTGAGCGCCGAGCTGTAGAGCCTTGACTGGTCGGCGACGGTCAGGTTCGGCCCGTCCACCTGGTTCGCGCCCGCTGCCACCGCGGTGTCGACGATCGAGCCGGCGCGAGAGAGATCCGTGACCGTGGCCGACACGGAGTTCGACGCGGTGTAGCCGATGATCGCGGCGCCGTCGTCGCTCGTGACCGGCGACAGCGACACCGAGCTCGTCTGCAGCGACGCGGCGGGAATGCCCGCACCATCGAGGGCGGCGATCAGCTTGCGCATCTGGGCGGAGTCGTCGTTCAACGCCTGCACGGCCGTCTTGCCGCGCGTCGTGACGCCGAATCCGAACATGGCCTGCGTCGGCGTGGCCGAGACGGTGCCGCTACCCGACACGGTGATCGAGCGCGCAGTCTGCGGCGGCGTGGTGTCGCTGCTCGCGGACTCCGGCCGGCCGACGCCGGCGAACACCACCACTGCGGCGACCGCGGCGCCGATCGCAGCGAGACGGATGAGCTTCATCGTGACCTCCCTGGGTTGACGCCTTGTCTACGCCGCCGCGCCTCGCGTGCGTCACGACGCGTCCAGGGGCGCGGGAGCGCTAGGCCGCGGCGCCGTACGGCTCGAGGTACGCACGCCAGCGCGACGGGATCGTCGGCGCCGCCAGGCGGATGAAGAGCGCGGGCGCAGGCGGCCGCGGCGGCCGGCGGAGCGCCATCGAGATCTCCTCGAGCAGCCGGTTCCCTTTGCGCAGGTTGCACGGAGCGCACGAGGTGACGACGTTCTCCCACACCGAGTCGCCGCCGCGGCTGCGCGGGACGACGTGGTCGAGCGTCAGCCGCACGTCCGTGGCGCCGCAGTAGACGCAGGTCCACGAGTCGCGCGCGAAGAGCGCGCGGCGCGAGATCTTCCGCTGCGCCGCCCGTGGGACACGCACGTAGGAGCTGAGCCTGATCACGGACGGCCAGACGAAGCTCGCGGCAGCCGACCGGAGCTGCTTGTTGTCGAGCCCTTCGACCACCTCGGCCTTGCCCTTGTAAACGAGGACGTGCGCACGCCTCACCGAGCAGACGTTCAGTGGCTCGAAACTCGCGTTCAGGACGAGAACCTGCTGCACCCCGCGGGAAAATTACCCGAACCTCAAGTGGTGGGAAAGCTCGCGCCAGACGGCACCAAGACGCCGCGGAGCCCGGGCTGTGCCCCCGGGTCGAGCTCAGCCCGCGCGGGACGCGACCCGAAAGGGAAGGGGGCCAACGGGGGAAACCGGCCGTTTCCCCGTTATCGAGCCATTGCGCGCTCGACCGCCTGCTGCTCCTCGGGAGACAGGGCGACGGACGCCTTGCCCTGGTCGAGCTCCTTCACGTACACGCGCGCGTAGTCGCGGCCCTGGATCGCGCTCAGGACGATCCCGGTGCGGTTCGCGTCGAGCAGCGCGACCGACGCCGACTGGCGCCCGCCCGCCTGCTCGTAGGCGTCGTAACGGACGATCGCCGTCCGCGCGAGCGTCGCGTCCATGCGCCGGTCGACGCGGGCCACGGCCGCCGCGATCTCGTCCACTGCGCGGTGGAGATCGTCGACCCGGCCCTGGAGGTTGATCGCGAAGTCGACGAGATCGCGCCCGCTGCCGGTCTCTCCGATCAGGCTTTCCCGCTTGCCGCGGTTGCGGCGAGAGTCCAGCCAGACGAGCACGAGGAGCACCGCGAGGACGAGCAGTCCGACCGCCGCGCCGATCGCAATCCAGCCCGCCGTCGAGCTCGAGAGGCCCACCCCGCGACTACCCGAACGAGAAGATGACCGGGTACGAGGCGGAGTTGTTGTTCGGGTTGGTCTCGCCCTTGACCGGCTGGACGTCGACCTCGAGGGTCGTCCTCGTCACGAAGGCAGGCTGCGGCAGGTTCTTGAACGTGGCCGTCTGCGTGGCGCCGGGGTTGATCAACGGGATCGTGACGGTGGCCGAGATCGGCTTCGGCGACTGCTTCAGCGTGATCGTCACCTGCACGCTCGCGACCTGGACGTCGCCCGAGTTCTTGACCGACACGACGAAGCCGAGGTCGGTGCTGTCGACGATCGTGTTCAGCTGGTTCGGGTCGAGCGGCGTGCCCTTCGGGAGCACGGTGACGCCGAGGAGCTGCGTGCCGATCGCCTTGCCGCTGGTGTTGCCGCCGGACGTCTGGTTGCCGTTCAGCCGCTCGACGACCGGGCTCCAGAACGTCTGGCTGTCGATCCCGTCCTCGGCGAACGGCGATACCGGCGCCGCGATCCCGGTGATGTTCTGCTGCGTCATCTGCGAGAGCGTCGGCTGGCGGAACTTGTCCTCCCAGATCACGTCCGAAGCGACGAGCCGTTGCCCCCGGAGCGCGAGCGCCGTCGCCGTCTCGGCCACCTTCGTCGAGCCGGCTCCTGCGCGCAGCGCCTGCGAGAGGCCGCGCAGGCCGCTGACGCGGAACTGGAGCGCCTCGATCATGCTCGCGTTCGGGTCGGAGAGCCCGCGCGGCGGCTTCAGCTTCTGCGCCAGGCCGACGTCGCCCTGCTGCTGCGCGGCCAGCGTGTCCATCTTGTTCGCCAGCTGGGAGGCCGCGATCCCCGGGGTGGCGATCGCCTGCGAGAGCTGCGTTCCGAGCTGCGTCGAGTCGTGGCCGAGCGCGCGCACCTTGGCGAGGTAGTTCTCGTAGGAGGACTTCTGGCTCGACCCGGAGCAGCTCTGGACCCAGAGCACGAGCAGGACGATGATCAGGATCCCGAACGCGATCAGGCCCGCGAGACGCGCGGCTGGCGGCAGCCCGCGATGCTCGGGTGGGCGCTTCGGCGGCGGCCCGGGAGGACGCTGCGAGCGGGGACGATCAGATGGAGGCGGACTCTCGTCCGTCTCGAGGTCGTCGAAGAAGTCGAATTCGATATCTGAGTCGTGCTCGCTCATGTGGCCAAGGCCCGGGCGAGACCCGGATTCACTCTAGTCGAACGGTTTGCTGGGGGAGCGCAGTTGTTCGCCGCGCGCAGGAGTTTCTCCTGTCGGCGCCAAACAGATCGGTGGATGTCTCGACCTGCCGCCGCTGGAGCTCCTGGCAGCCTGGTCCTGAACCGTTACCTGCCGGTGCGCCCGCTCGGCACCGGCGGCTCGGGCTCGGTCTGGCTCGCGCGGGAGGTGGAGACGAATCGCGAGGTCGCGCTCAAGATCGTGCCGCGCGAGGGCACGGCCGGGTCGCGGGCAGAGCGTGAGGCGGCCGCCGCCGCGAGGCTCCGGCACCCGCGCTGCCTGCGCGCACACGCGCTCGCGCGCGACGCGGGCCACGTCTACATCGTCTACGAGTACGTCGCCGGCAAGACGATGCGGGAGGCGATGCGTGCCGGTGAGCTCGGCGATGCCGCGACGCTCGAGGCCGCGGCGCAGGTGCTGGAGGGCCTGGCACACGCACACGCACACGGCATCGTCCATCGCGACGTCAAGCCGGCGAACGTCCTCCTCGTCGACGGACGCGGAATCTCGGTCAAGCTCTTCGACTTCGGGCTCGCGCTCATGCACGAGGAGCAGGGCCTGACGGCGCACGGCGACATCCCGGGGACGCTCGCGTACATCTCGCCCGAACGGCTGCGCGGCGACGCGGCCGGCCCGCCGGCAGACGTCTGGGCGGTCGGCGTCCTGCTCTGGGAGTCGCTCGCCGGCGTCCACCCGTTCTGGGGCGGCACGCTGATCGACACGGCCAAGGCGATCGGCAAGGGAGCGCCGTCGCTCCGCGAGCAGCGACCCGACCTGCCGCGCCCGTTGACCGCGTGCGTCGACCGCGCGCTGTCGGTCGCGCCCGGCCGCCGTCCCACCGCCGCCTCGCTCGCGGGCGCGCTGCGCCAGGCGGCGGGCGGGCTCGAGCGCCGCCCCGTGCGCAGGACGGCAGGCAAGCTGCGCCTCGCCGTGCGCCGGCCGGCCGCGGCGCAAGCAGCACCGAAGCGCGCACCCCGGACCGTGCACGAGCTGCAGGAGCCCGCGCAACGGGTCGCCGTAGCAGCGGGAGCTGGCGCAGCGGCCGGAATCGTCACGCACGCGCTTCCGTTCTTCCCCAGCGGCTGGCCGCTCGGGATCGCCGCGGCAGCCGCGCTGATCACGTTCCTCTCCGAGCCCGCCGGGCTCGCCTTCTGCCTCGCCGTACCCGTCCTCCCGGTCGGGAACTACTCGCTCGGGCTCGCCGCCCTGTACGCGATCGTCGCGGCGGCCGCGCTGATCGCGTTCCGGCGGACTGCGAGGGCAGGTCTGCTCGTCGCACTCGGGGCCGGGCTCGGTGCGATCGGCGCGCTCGCGCTCCTCCCGGTGATGGCGCTCGCCGTGCGCTGGCCCGCCCGCCGCGCGATCTGCGTGGCGGGCGCCGTGCTCGTGGCGGCTGCAGCTGGAAGCGCGGCAAGGATCGGCCAGCTGCGCATTCCGGCGACGCGCAGCCTGCTCACCGCGGGGCGTGCGGTCGGCTCCCAGCTCGCGCACGATCCGCAACTGCTGGCGCTCGCGGCCGCGCTGGCCCTCGGCGCGGCCGTCCTCCCCCTCGCCCGCCGCCGCGGCCCGCTCGCGGCGGCCGCGTACGCGCTCGTCGTCGGCGGCCTGACCGTCGTGCCCGCGCCGCACACGCCGAATGTCGCTGTCCTAGCGGTCACGGCCGCGACCGGTCTCGCGCTGGCCGTCGAGCCCTATGCGACGCGGCCGCGGAAGCCCAGGCCGGTGCAGCCAGTCGAAGAGACGACTGCCACCGTCACGGCGGCGCCAGAGGCCCGGACCGCCGTGGGCCGCCGCTAGACTCGAAGCGGCCGAGGGCCCCGTATTTGAGCGTTCTCCGCGGGATCGAACAGAAGATCGAAGCGCTCGTCGAGGGCGTCTTTGGACGTGCCTTCAGGACGAACGTCCAGCCGGTCGAGCTGGCGCGAAAGCTCGTCAAGGAGATGGACGACCACCGGACGGTCTCGGTGTCCCGGGTCTACGTCCCGAACGAGTACACGATCTTCCTCTCCCAGCACGACCGCGCCCAGTTCCAGCCGTACGAGGACTCGCTCAAGCTCGAGCTGCAGGACTACCTGGCCGAGCACGCGCGCCGAGAGGGCTACGCGATGCTGTCGCCGCCCGCGGTCGTGCTCCAGACCGACGCCGACCTCGGGCTCGGGGTGTTCGGGATCGCCACGCGGATGGTGCAGCGCGGCCGCAAGCCCGCTGACTCCCCGCCGCCGAAGCAGGCGAGCGCGACGATGGTGTACCGCCCCACGACCGACGCCGCGCCCGACGACGGCGCAGCGGTTCTGCCCGAACGCGAGTTCGCCTCGCTGACGCTCGACGGCGAGCATTATCCGATCGACAAGCGCGTCGTGGTGCTCGGGCGCTCCCAGGACTGCGACATCCAGCTGGCCGACCCGAACGTCTCGCGGAGGCATGCAGAGGTGCGCCAGGAGGAAACGAGCTACTGGATCGTGGATCTCGGGTCGACCAACGGGATGGAAGTGAACGGCCGGCGCCTGCGCCAGTCGAAGCTCGAGGACGGCGACCGGATCGTGCTCGGCTCGACCGAGGTCGTCTTCGAGCGCGGGCTTCCATGACGCTCGGCTCGATCGCGGTCGAAGAGGTCCTCCTCCTCCTGAAGGTGGGCTTCCTCGTCCTGCTCTACCTGTTCATCTGGCGCGTGGTCAGGACGGCGAGCCGCGACCTTCGCGGAGCGCCCCAGGAGAGCATGATCCTGGCGCCGCAGCGCGTGCAGGAGCAGAAGAAGCGGCAGCGCCAGAAGGCGAAGGCCGCGGCCAAGCCGGTCGGCAGGCTCGTCGTCGTGACGAGCCCCGCGCTCACGACCGGCGAGGAGCTCACGATCGACTCGTCGCCGATCCTCGTCGGCCGAGAGGCCGAGAACGACGTGCCGCTGCTGCGCGACGAGTTCTCCTCCAACCGCCACGCCCGCATCGAGCCGCGCCGGGACGGCGTCTGGGTCGAGGATGTGGGGTCGACCAACGGTACCTTCGTCAACGGCGTGCGCCTGACCAAGCCCAGCAAGCTCTCCTCCGGAGACGTGATCCGGGTCGGCCAGACCGACCTCCGCTTCGAGCGATGACGCTCGCGCGCGCAACTGCGTTCAGTGACACCGGCCGGCGCCGCCGGCAGAACGAGGACGCGTTCGTCTGCGACCCGCCGCTGTTCGCGATCGCGGACGGGATGGGTGGCGCTCAGGCCGGCGAGATCGCTTCGAACCTGGCCGCGACGTCCCTGCAGCACTCCGACCACGGCGGCCCCGCCGACGAGGACCGGGTCAAGCAGCTGATCCAGGATGCCAACCGCAGCGTGTACGAGCGGGCGCGGACGGACGCGTCCACCTCGGGCATGGGAACGACGATGACCGTCGCGCTGCTCGACGACGAGACGGTGCGCATCGGCCACGTTGGCGACTCGCGCGCATACGTCGTCCGCGACCACAAGCTCGAGCAGCTGACCGAGGACCATTCGCTCGTCGGCGAGCTGGTCCGCTCGGGCCGACTCTCGCCGGAGGAGGCCGAGGACCACCCGCACCGCTCGGTGATCACGCGCGTCCTCGGCACCGATCCCGAGGTCGACGTCGACGCCCTCTCGGTCGGGACGAAGCCGGGCGACCTGTTCATGCTCTGCTCGGACGGGCTGACGGCCATGGTCGACGACGCGCGGATCCTCGAGGTGATCGAGGAGCACCGCGGCGACATCGACAGCACGGCACGCGCGCTGATCGCCGAGGCGAACGAGAGCGGCGGCGACGACAACATCACCGTCGTGCTGTTCACGATCGCAACGCTCGACGACACGATCGAGTTGCCGGGCACGCTCGTCAGCACCGCTCCCGCCGACGGGGCGGTGGACGAGGACACGCTGAGCGGTCTCGAGCAGGTGCCGACGGTGCAGTCCGCGGCCGCCACGCCCGGACCTCCCATCGCCCCGCCGCCGCCGAAGAAGCGGCGGCGCCTTTCCTGGCGCATCGGTCTCGTGTTCGCCGCCGTCCTGCTCGCGGCGCTCGTCGGCGGCGCCGTGTACGGGCTCTCGCGGGCCAACTTCGTCGGGTCGGACGACAACGGCTACGTGGCGGTCTACCAGGGCGTGCCCTGGGACCTGCCGTTCGGCATCCACCTCTACCGCGAGGTGTACACGAGCCGCCTGCTCGCGGCAGAGCTGTCCGAGCAGGAACGGCGCAAGCTCTTCGACCACACGCTCCGCGGGCGCAGCGAGGCGCAGCGCCTGATCAAGCAGTACGGCCGCTACGTGGTGGGGTCGCAATGAGCTATCGCAACAGAGAGCTCGCGAGCCTGGTCGTCGTCGCGGTGATGACCGGGTTCGGCTTCGCGAGCGTCTACATCGCGCGGCAGGACGTCGTCTCGACGTCGTCTCTGACCTATGGAGTCTTCTTCCTGGGCCTCTATCTGATCGCGCACGTGGTCACCAGGCTCACCGTGCCCTGGGCGGATCCGTACGTGCTCCCGCTGGCCGGGCTGCTCTCGGCGATCGGAGTCATCGAGATCTATCGGATCGACACGCAGGACGCGCTCCGTCAGGCGACCTGGATCGTGATCGGTCTGGTCGCGTTCGCCGCCACGCTGTTCCTGTTTCGACGCGACTACCGGAGGCTCGAGAGCTACAAGTACGTCTGCGGCGTGGCCGCGATCGTCCTGCTGGTGCTGCCGGCGCTGCCGAAGCTCGGCCAGCGCGTGAACGGCGCCCGGCTCTGGATCCACGTCGGCGGTTTCCAGATCCAGCCCGGCGAGTTCGCCAAGATCCTCCTGATCGTGTTCCTCGCCGGCTACCTGCGCGAGAAGCGGGAGGTGCTGGCGCAGGGGCGGCTGAAGGACGTCGGGCCGCTCCTGCTCATCTGGGGCATCGCGATGCTCGTCCTGCTCGAGACGAGCGACCTCGGCAGCGCGCTCCTCTACTTCGGGATCTTTCTGGCCATGACCTACGTCGCGACCGGCCGGACGCTGTTCGTCATCGGCGGCCTCGGGTTGTTCGTCGCCGGCGCGACCGCCGTCTACCGCTTCGGCCCCTCGCGCGTGCACGACCGGGTCGACGCCTGGCTCGACCCGTGGAACCACGTGCACACGATCGGCTACCAGACGGCGCAGGGGCTCTACTCGATCGCGAACGGACACTTCGGAGGGACGGGCTTCGGCAAGGAGATCTTCACCGACACCGCCGGCACGACCCTGATCCCCGACCTGAAGACCGACATGATCTTCTCGGCACTCGCCCAGGGACTCGGCCTGATCGGGATCTCCGCCTTCCTCCTCGTCTACATGGTCTTCGCCCTGCGCGGGTTCCGGATCGGGATGACGGTAGAGGACGGATTCTCGAAGCTGCTCGCGGTGGGCCTCACGTTCGGCTTCGTGCTGCAGACATTCATCATCGTCGGCGGCGTCGTCCGGATCATCCCGCTGACCGGCATCACGCTGCCGTTCGTCAGCTACGGAGGGTCGAGCATCGTTGCGAACTTCATCATGCTCGCGGGCCTCCTCCTCGTGTCGAACCGAGCCCAGTCGAGAATCGGGTGAACGCCCGCATTCGCTCCGTTGCCGTCGTCGGGATGGTGCTCCTGGCAGCGCTGATCATCGGCACGACCTACTGGCAAGCGTGGGCGACGAGCGACCTGGCGGCTCGCCAGGACAACGCGCTGCAGCGGGTGGCGCAGTTCAAGATCGACCGAGGCGACATCAAGGCGGAGACGGGCACCCCGCTGGCGCTGAACCGCGTCCTGCACGTCAACGGCAACACGTTCTACCTCCGCCACTACCCGACCGGACCCCTCGTCGCGAACGTCGTCGGCTATTCGACGCAGGGCCGTTCGCGGGCGGGCCTGGAGCGCTCGTACAACGACTACCTGACCGGCTCGAACTCGAGCCTCGACACCGTGCTGCACTCGACGCTCAACTCGCTCGAAGGCAAGACGGTGCGCGGCAACTCACTCGTCCTGACGCTCCGGCTCGGGCCCCAGTTCCTGGCCCGTCGGGCGCTCGCGGGCTCGTGCGGCGCCGTCGTCGCGCTCGACGTCAAGACCGGCAAGGTGCTCGTGATGGCGACCTCGCCGACCTACAACCCGAACCTCGTCGAGCACCACTTCGACAGGATCGCGAACACGAAGGCGCCCTGCTTCTCGGCCGCCGCTCCGCTCGTCAACCGCGCCACGACCGGCCTCTACCAGCCCGGCTCGACGTTCAAGCTCGTCACCGCCGCCGCCGCGCTCGACTCCGGGACGTTCACGCCCGAGTCGCGGTTCAACGACCCCGGCTACTGCGTCGAGTACGGCAAGCCGGTGCTGAACTTCGCCGACCAGAGCGGGCCCGAGCGATTCGGCAACGTCTCGCTCGCCGAAGGCCTCCAGCACTCGATCAACTCGGTCTTCTGCAACGTCGGGATCAAGCTCGGCGCGAAGAAGATCCTCGAGTACTCGAAGAAGTTCGGCTTCTACTCGTCACCCGGCCTCGAGACTCCCGGAGACGAGCAGTCGGCGAGCGGCCTCTACGACAAGGGCCGGCTCTTCTACCCACAGCACGACTACCAGGTCGACCCCGGCCGGCTCGCCTTCGGGCAGGAGCGCCTCGGCGTGACGCCACTGCAGATGGCGATGGTCGCGGCCGCGATCGGCAACGGCGGCGTCGTCATGCAGCCCTACGTCGTCGACCGGATCCTCAAGCCCGGAGGAGGAGTGCTACAGACCACGAAGCCGAAGCCCCGCGGACGCGCGATCTCGCCCCAGACGGCAGCCGAGCTGACGACGATGATGGAATCGGTCGTGACCGGCGGCACCGGCACGGCGGCTCAGATCCCGGGGGTGCGGGTGGCAGGCAAGACCGGTACAGCGGAGACGAGCAAGCCGGGCGTGAACACGGCCTGGTTCGTCGCGTTCGCGCCTGCCGACAACCCCCGCTACGCGGTCGCCGTCGCGCTCGAGAACCAGCTGCACAAGACGGGCGGCGAGGTGGCGGCGCCGATCGCGAAGACCGTCATGGAAGCTCTCCTCCGGCAGACGACGCCCTGACCCCGCGAACCCCCTCTTGGCCTCCTTCGACCCGCTGATCGGCACCATCCTCGACGGCCGCTACCGCATCGAGCGCAAGCTCGGCACGGGGGGCATGGCGAGCGTCTACCTGGCCGAGGACCAGGAGCTCGGGCGGCGGGTCGCGATCAAGCTCCTCGACGAGCGGCACGCCCAGGACGAGCAGTTCATCGAGCGCTTCCGCCGCGAGGCAGAGAGCGCCGCCGGCCTCTCGCATCCGAACGTCGTCTCGATCTACGACCGCGGCGAGGCCGGAGGGACGTACTACATCGCGATGGAGTACCTGGAGGGCAAGACCCTCAAGGAGCTCCTCGTCTCGCGCGGCCCGACGCCGGTGCGCGTCGCGATCGACTACACGCGGCAGATCCTCTCCGCGCTCGATTTCGCCCACCGGAACGGGATCGTCCACCGCGACATCAAGCCGCACAACGTCGTCGTCGCACCCGACGGGCGTCTGAAGGTGACGGACTTCGGGATCGCCCGCTCCGGTTCGAGCCAGATGACCGAGGCGGGCTCGATCATCGGCACGGCGCAGTACCTCTCGCCCGAGCAGGCGCAGGGCAAGCCGGTGCACCCGTCATCCGACCTGTACTCGGTCGGAGTCGTGCTCTACGAGATGCTGACGGGCACGGTCCCGTTCTCCGGCGACACGGCGCTCGAGATCGCCATGAAGCACCTGAACACGGTGCCGGAGCCGCCGTCGGAGAAGCGGCCGCCCGGGATCGGCGAGGTGCCGCACGAGCTGGACCTCGTCGTGCTGCGCGCCCTGGCCAAGGATTCCGAGGACCGCTACCGGACCGCGCGCGAGATGGATGCCGACCTCGGCCGCGTCGCGCAGGGCCTGCCCGTCGCCCACGAGACGGAGGAGGCGGCGACGGCCGTGTTGTCGGGCGCCGGCCTCGAGGCCGCGACGCAGGTCGTGCCGACCGCGTCGCGCGGAGCCGGGACGCGCCTGCCACCGCCCTACTACGGCGGCGCCAGGCCGCGGCGGCCGCTGTGGCCATGGCTGCTCGCAGCCCTGTTGCTCGGCCTCGCGGGCGTCGCGGGCTACTTCGTCTACCACGAAGTCGACAAGCGGCTGTCCGCGAACGCCACCGTCCAGGTCCCCTTCGTCCAGGGGATCACCGAGGGCCTCGCACGCGACAAGATCACGAACGCCGGCCTCGAGCCGATCGTCCAGCGGCGGCCGAGCGAGAAGGTCCCGCTGGGGATCGTCTTCGACCAGAACCCCGAGGGCGGCAACCACGCCAACAAGGGCGACCAGGTCGTGCTCACCGTCTCTCTCGGCAAGCCGAAGGTCGAGGTGCCGGACGTCAGAAAGCAGTCGGTCCAGGACGCTGTCGGGGAGCTGACGAAACGCGGGCTCAACCCGAAGGAGTACGAGGTCACCTCGAGCCAGGAGCCGGGAACCGTGACCGGCCAGTCGCCGGCGCCGGGAACGCAGGTCGTGAAGGGCACGACGGTCCGCATCAACGTCTCGCAGGGCCTGCCGCCCGTGATCATCCCCTCCGATCTGATCGGCAAGTCCCAGTCGGATGCGACGAGCGAGCTCCAGGGGCTCGGCTTCAACGTGTCGACGCAACCGCAGGACTCGACCAAGCCGCAGGGGACCGTGGTCGACACGAACCCGAAGCCGGGATCGTCCGTGCAGCGCGGCTCGCAGGTCACGCTCCTCGTCTCCAAGGGGCCGCAGACGGCCTTCGTGCCGGACGTGCGAGGCTTCGCCGTCGCGCTCGCGGTGCAGACGATCAGGGCGGCCGGGTTCAAGGCCGTCGTCCAGTCGCAGGACGTCAGCGACCAGGCCCAGGACGGCGTCGTGCTCAGCGAGAGCCCGGAGCAGAACACGCAGGCGACGCTCGGCACGCCGGTCACGATCTCGGTCGGCCACTACGTCCCGCCCGTGATCACCGGCCCCACAGGGCCGTCGGGCGCGGCCGGTCCGACCCCGTGACGGCGCGGCGGCAGAAGGTCGCGGTGGTCACGGGCGGCCGCTCGAGCGAGCACGAGATCGCGCTCGCCTCGGCACGGTCCGTGAAGGAGGCGCTCGATCCGGCCCGCTACGAGGTGGTGACTGTCGAGATCGGCCGTGACGGCACCTGGGCGCTCGAGGCCGGAACGCCCGCGCCCGAGCTCGAAGCGCGGGTCCCGGACCGACCCACCGAGACGCTGCCCGTACCGGTCTCGTCAGGCGGGGTGATGGCGACACTGGCGGAGGTGGACGTCGTGCTGCCCGTCCTGCACGGCCCGTTCGGAGAGGACGGGACCGTGCAGGGGCTGCTCGAGCTCGCCGGGATCCCCTACGTCGGCGCGGGCGTCCTCGGCTCGGCGCTCGCGATGGACAAGGATCGCTTCAAGGTGATGATGCGCGGCGCCGGCGTCCCGGTGACACGGAGCGTCACCTGCCACCGCGGCGAGCCCGTCGACCACCCGTACGCCTACCCGGTCTTCGTCAAGCCGGCCCGGCTCGGCTCGTCGGTCGGCATCACGAAGGTGCGCGCGGCGTCCGAGCTCGCGTCGGCAGTCGAGCTCGCGTTCCGCCACGACGAGAAGATCCTGGTCGAGGAGTTCGTCGACGGGATCGAGGTCGAGGTCGGCGTCCTCGGCAACCGGACGCCGCCGCCGCAGGCTTCCCTCCCCGGCGAGATCGTCGCCCACGGCTTCACGGACACCGACTGGTACGACTGGTCGGCGAAGTACGACGAAGGTGGGATGGAGCTGATCGTCCCGCCGCGGATCCCCGAGGACGTGTCCCGGCGCGTCCAGGACGTCGCGGTGGCGGCTTTCCTGGCCGCGGAATGCGAGGGCATGGCCCGCGTCGACTGCTTCGTCATCGGCGAGGGCGACGTGCTCGTCAACGAGCTGAACACGATCCCCGGCTTCACGGCCACGAGCGTCTACGCGAAGCTCTTCGAGGCCTCCGGCATCCCGTACGCCGACTTGCTCGAGCGGCTGATCGGCCTCGCGGTCGAGCGGCACGAACGCCGCAGCCTGCTCGAGTTCTAGAACGAGTCGGGCGGCAGCCGGTCAGCGACCGCGCGCATGACCTTGAGGCCGATCAGCGGGTTGACCTCGATCAGGTCGCGGAAGTTGGTCGAGGTGAGGACCAGTACGTCCACGTCCGACGTGGTCGTGACCGTCGCGTTCCGCGGCCGGTTAGCGAGCAGGGCCATCTCGCCGAAGAAGTCGCCCGCTCCGGCCGTGTCGATCTTCTTGCCCTCCCGAGTGATCTCGGCCGTCCCCTCGGCGAGCACGAAGAACTCGCGGCCCGGAGCGCCTTCCCTGATCAGCGTCTTGCCGGGCCTGAAGTCGATCTCGTCCGCGATCGTCGCGATCCGCTCGAGCTCCTTCTTCGAGCACCCCGAGAAGAGCGGGACGCTCTTCAGGAGCTCGATCTTCCGGTTCTTGCTGAACATGGCCCGCAAGTCTAAACCGTTACGCACTGCAGCGAAAAGGGGCGCCCGCCGTCATCCGGCGGATCGTGTCGCGGGGTCCTCTAGTCCTGCTGGCCCGAGCCGAGATGCACGACACCTGCCGCGTCGGCGAAAGCCGCTTCGAGCGACTCCTCCCAGACGTCGAGAGCCTCGTCGAGCTCTCCGTCTGCGATCACGAGCGGCACCAGCACGCGGATCACGTTCGAGTAGACGCCGGCCTTGAGGAGCAGCAGCCCTCGCGCGGCGGCATGCTCGACGACGGCCGTCGCCAGCTCAGGGGCAGGCTCCTTCGTCGCGCGGTCGCGCACGATCTCGATCGCGAGCATCGCGCCGAGCCCCCGCACGTCGCCGACCGCGTCGAACCGCGACTCCCAGCCGACCATGCGGCTGCGGATGCGCTCGCCGATCGACGCCGCGCGCTCGCAGAGCGCCTCGTCCTCGACGATCTCGAGCACGGCCAGCGCCGCGGCCTGCGCCACCGGGTTGCCGACGTAGGTGCCGCCGATGGCCGAGTCGGGCGGTGCGTCCATGATTTCCGCGCGCCCGAGCACCGCCGAGAGCGGCAGCCCGGCGGCGATCGACTTGGCGACCGTGACCAGGTCGGGCTCGACGCCGTAGTGCTCCATCGCGAAGAAGCGTCCCGTGCGGGCGACGCCGGTCTGCACCTCGTCGGCGACGAGCACGATGCCGTGCCGGTCGCAGAGCCCGCGCAACCCGGCCATGTAGTCGCGCGGGCAGACGACGAAGCCGCCCTCGCCTTGCACCGGCTCGATCACGATTGCGGCCACCTGTTCCGGCGGCACCTGCGTCTCGAACGCGCGCTCGAGCGCGGCGAGCGCGGTGGACGAGTCGGGGCCGCGGTAGTCGTTCGGGAACGGCACGCGGTAGATCTCGGGTGCGAACGGGCCCAGGCCGGCCTTGTACGGATGCACTTTCGAGGTCAGCGAGAGCGAGAGCAGCGTGCGGCCGTGGAACGCGCCCTCGAACGCGATCACGGCGGGCCGCTTCGTATACGAGCGCGCGAACTTGACGGCGTTCTCGACCGCCTCGGTGCCGGCGTTGAAGAAGGCGACCTTCGTCGGCCCCGAGATCGGCGCCAGCGGCAACAGCCGCTCCGAGAGCGTCACGTAGAGCTCGTACGGGACGATCGAGAAGTCGGTATGGAGGAAGAGCTCGGCCTGCTCCTGGACCGCGGCCGTGACGCGGGGGTGTGCGTGCCCGACGTTCAGGCAGCCGACGCCCCCGGTGAAGTCGATGAACGTGTTGCCGTCGACGTCGGTGACCGTCGCTCCCCGCCCGCTCTCCACGACGACCGGCACGTAGATCGACAGGGGGTCGGCGACGACCTCGCGCTTGCGCCGCAGGACCTCCTGCGACCGCGGCCCGGGAACCGCCGTCTTCAGCGCGATCGTCCTCATCGTGGCCACGCCGCCCAGCATAACGCAGCTCCCGGTAGGCATGAATACGTGCATAGCTCGTATTCAATCGGAGCCGATCGGGCCCGCCCACGGCCCGGCTCGTAGAATCGCCTCGTGGTCCTCTCGGACAAGACGATCCGCGCGCAGATCGAGGCCGGCCGGATCGAGATCGATCCCTACGACCCGGGGCTCCTGCAGCCGTCGAGCGTCGACGTGCGCGTCGACCGCTACTTCCGGGTCTTCCGCAACTCGCTCTACCCCTACATCGACGTGAAGGCCGAGCAGGAGGACCTGACCGAGATGGTCGAGGTCGACGATGAGCCGTTCATCCTCCATCCGGGCGAGTTCGTGCTCGGCTCGACCCTCGAGCGGGTTCGACTCCCGGACGACCTCGTCGCACGCCTCGAGGGGAAGAGCTCTCTCGGCCGGCTGGGCCTGCTGATCCACTCCACCGCCGGCTTCATCGACCCGGGCTGGGACGGCCACGTCACGCTCGAGCTCTCGAACGTCGCCAACCTGCCGATCACGATCTACCGCGGCATGAAGATCGGCCAGCTGTCGTTCGTGCAGCTGACGGAGGCAGCGGAGCACCCGTACGGCAGCGACGGCCTCGGCTCGAAGTACCAGGGCCAGCGTGGCCCGACCCCGAGCCGGTACTGGAAAAACTTTCAGGAGACCGAGTCGTGAAGGTCCTCGTCACCGGCGGAACCGGTTTCGTCGGGCCGAAGGTCGTGCATGCGCTGCGCGCGCGCAGCCACGAGGTGCGCGCGCTCGTGCGCAATCCGGGCCGCGCGAAGACGCTCCAGACCTGGGGCTGCGAGCTCGCCGAGGGCGACGTCACCGAAGCGGAGAGCCTTCGCAGCGCCGTCGAGGGCTGCCAGGCCGTCGTCCACCTCGTCGCGATCATCAAGGGCTCGCCCGGCGACTTCGACCGCGTGATGGTCGGCGGCACCGAGAACCTGATCGGCGCCGCGAAGGGAGCCGGCGTCGGGCGGTTCGTGCTCATGAGCGCTCTTGGCACGAACGAGCGCAACCGGGAGCTGGTGCCGTACTTCCGCTCCAAGTGGGCGATGGAGCAGGCGCTTGCCGGCTCGGGGCTCGAGCGGGTCGTCTTTCGGCCGAGCTTCGTGTTCGGCAAGGACGGCGGCGCGCTGCCGATGTTCGTCCGCCAGGTGCGGCTGGCGCCGCTGACGCCCGTGGTCGGCAGCGGCGAAACGCGCCTGCAGCCGATCTGGGTGGAGGACGTCGGCCAGCTCTTCGCGCAGGCGGTCGACACGCCGGGAGCGGCCGGGCAGACGTTCGAGATCGGCGGCCCTGACGCCGTGACCTGGAACGACTTCTACGCCCGCGTGAAGCGCATCCTCGGCATCCGCCGCGGAACGATCCACATGCCGGTCGAGCTCGTACGCGCGGGCGCGGCGATTCTCGAGCACCTCCCCGGCGCGCCGATCACGCGCGACCAGCTGACGATGCTCACGAAGGGTGGCGACAACGTGTGCGACAACCGTCCGGCGCTCGAGACCTTCGACGTCGAGCTCGTGGGGCTCGACGAGCAGATCCGTCGCGCGAGCTAGAGCCGCGCCGGACGACTATCCTCGCACCGTGTTCGATCACGACCTGATCCGAGACACTCCCGACACGCGGACCTGGGCGCGAGTCACGACGTTCGAGTCGAAGGAATCCGGGGACGTCGAGACTGCGCTACGCGTGGTTGTCGACCAGGTGGTTCCGCTGTCGCGGGATGCCCCGGGGTGGAAGGGAGCGATGGCACTCGCGACCCAAGACCGGAACCGAGCCCTCGTGATCACGCTGTGGGACAGCGTCGAAAACATGCATGCGAGCGCCCGCATCATCGGGCAGGAGCTCCAAGGTGCCTCCGAAGGAACGGGGCTGAGCGTGATCGCGGGCAGCGAGCGTCTCGAGATCGTTCTCGACGAGCGGCCGGATTGAGCTTCACACCTGCGCAGAGCGCTTTCACACCTGCCGAGACGATCACGCGAGCGGCCAGGGCCACGGCGCCCGGGATCCGCCCGCGCACCCGCGCCGACCGCGGACGCGACGTGGTCGTACGCCGTCTGTACGACAAGGCCAAGCGCCTCGGCACATGGGACCCGGCCGGGATCGTCTTCGAGCGCGACCTTCGAGACTGGCGACGTCTGTCCGCCGAGGAACAGTCGCTCCTGCTCTGGGGCACCTCGCTGTTCGTCGACGGCGAGGAAGCCGTCACACGCGACCTGCTCCCGCTCGCGGAGGTGCTCGTACACGAAGGGCGACTCGACGACGAGCTGTTCCTGACGGCCTGGCTCTGGGAGGAGGGCAAGCATGCAGACCTCTTCCATCGCTTCGAGGAACAGGTCCTCGTCGGGGAGCCGTCCCTTCGGGGGTACCGGACGGCCCCCGGGACGCAATTGCTCGACCACGAGCTGCCGTCGGCGATGAACGCCCTCTACACCGACCCTTGCCCGACGGCTCAGACCCGGGCGCTCGTCACGTATTGCCTGTGCGTGGAAGGCGTCCTCGCCGAGATGGGACATCGCATCTACCACGAGCTCCTGGAGCCGCGAGATCTCATGCCCGGCTTGCGGCACGGTCTGTCACTCGTCCGCCGCGACGAGTCTCGTCACGTTGCGTTCGGGATGCACGTCATGACCCGGCTCCGGCGAGCCGACTCCGCGTGCCGCGAGATCGGCCTGGAGCAGGCGACTGCACTGAGACCGCTCTTCGAAGGGTTGGTGGGCCAGCTCGCGTATGCGTTGCAGGGCAGCGTGCCGTGGAGCCTGGCCGACGTACTCGACAAACCGCTCGAGCGGCTGGCACGCCGCCTCGACCGGATCGAGCGCGCGGCGCAGACCGACTAGTCGAGCTCGATCGTCGACAGCGTGCGCAGCGTCAGCCCAGGAGGCCTCGCATCGATCCTGGACAAAGAACGGGGGCCGCTCACGCGACCCCCGATTCCGGTTACCAGCGTCGTAGTGGTAAGGGCGCTTCCAGCTCGGCAGGCGGTTCAGCTCCTGCCGGCGGCGCTTGCAGCGAATCCCCCACGCTGGCTAGGCGGTTCCCAATCAGGTCTCAGGGACACGCCCCTACCCGCTGGTACCTCCACTGCCCGAACAGTCATCTGTCAACTCGGACCACCTCCTTTCCGCGGTAGTCCAACTATACGGGTGCAGTCAAGACGGACTTGTGACGGTCAGCACGGTCGTGAGCTCGAGACCGCGGTCGAGCGGGACCGTGACGCTCTCGAGCGTCGGGTCTGCCTGGCGCGCGCGCGAGTACGCGCCGAGCGTCTCCTCGTGGGAGAGCACGTTGTCAGCGACGAAGACCGCGCCCGGGTCGACCTTCTCGCGTGCGAGGTGGAAGAGCTGCTCGTAGTCGTCCTTCTCGGCGTCGATGAACACGATGTCGAACGCCTCGGCGAGGCTGGGCACGATCTCGAGCGCGTTGCCGTCGACGAGCTCGACCCACTCGTCGAGGCCGGCCTCACCGATGTTGCGGCGGCGCGCCTCGCATTTGACGGGATCGTTCTCGAGCGATACGACGCGGCCGCCGAGGTAGCGGACTCCGGCGCCGAGCCAGAGCGTCGAGTAGCCGCGCGAGCCGCCGAGCTCGAGCACGTCGCAGCCCGGGTGGTGGGCGACGAGGCCGAACAGGAGTCGACCGGTCGTGGGCGCGATCGCACGCGCCCGGACGGCGCTCGGCAGGCCGTCTGCCCGCTCGCGGGCGTCCTCCTCCTCGAGGCGGCGCATGACCGCTCGCACCCGCTCGTCCAGCATGGCCAGAACGTACCTGGCGCCGCCCGGTCAGTGTCTGTCACCACTCCGGAGCGGTGTCAGACACTGGTACGGAGTGGTGCCAGAGTCGCGCCGGACACCGTTGCGGAGTGTTATCAGGGCAGTGCCAGGCACGTGCATCGTGCGTGGTACGACGCGGGCTGGCCCGAAGGGCATCCTCCGTGCTCGTCGCCGTCAGGGCAGCTCGACGGTGACGATTCCGTCCACGACGCGGACGGGATACGTCGCGACCGGCTCGAACGCCGGCAGCGTCAGCGCCTCGCCCGTGCGGATGTCGAAGTTCGCACCGTGGCGCGGGCAGATGACGACGCCCTCCTCGGGGTCCCAGTCACCCTCGCAAAGCGGGCCGTCGTCGTGCGAGCAGCGATCCTCGAGGGCGTACAGCTGTCCGTCGAGGTTGTAGACGCAGACCGATACGAACCCCGCATGGACGATCTTCGTCCGGCCGGGCGGCAGCTCGTCGGCCGGGCAGACCTCGATCTCCGGCACTACTTCAGCTCGAGCTCGTCGAAGCCGGCGAGGCCGTCCGGCAGCGGCGTCCCCTTCGCCTTGTGGAGCGCGACCTTGAGGGTCGTCAGGCCGAGCAGAGCGCACTTGAGTCGCGTCGGGTTGTTCTGGAGCGGCACGCCGATCTCCTCGAGCAGCTCGTCCCGCGGCATCGTCGCCACCTCGGTGGCGGTCTTTCCCTGCGCCATCTCCATCAGCATCGACGTCGCCGCCTGGCTGATCGCGCAGCCGCGGCCGGAGAACTTGACCTCGTCGATCGTCTCCCCGTCCTCGCCGAACGCGACGTAGATCGTGACCTCGTCGCCGCACAGCGGGTTCATTCCCTCCGCTTCGGCGTCTGCATTCTCGATCACCCCGTGCCCGCGTGGGTTCTTGTAGTGGTCGAGGATGATCTCGCGATACAGCTGGTCGTCCATCAGGCAAAGACCTTCCGCACCTTGTGGAGACCGTCGACGAGCCGGTCGATCTCCTCGGGAATCGAGTACAGGTAGAAGCTCGCGCGCGCCGTCGCGGTGATGCCGAGCCGGCGCATGAGCGGCTGCGTGCAGTGGTGGCTGGCACGCACCGCGATGCCCTCGGAGTCGAGGATCTGCGCGACGTCGTGCGGGTGGACGCCCTCGACGTTGAACGAGACGATGCCGGCCCGCCGGCTCGGCGGCGGGCCGTAGACGGTGATCCAGTCGAGCTCGGAGAGCCGCTCGATCGCCTGCACCGCCAGCGCATGCTCGTGCTCCTCGATCGCCTCGAGGCCGACCTCCGTGATGTAGTCGATCGCGGCGCCCATGCCGAACGCTTCGACGAAGGCGGGCGTCCCGGCCTCGAACTTGTACGGGAGGTCGTTCCAGGTCGTCTCCTCGATCGAGACCTTGCGGATCATCTCGCCTCCCATCTCGAACGGCGACATGCGCTCGAGCAGCTCGCGGCGGCCGTAAAGGGCGCCGGCACCGGTCGGGCCGCAGAGCTTGTGCGACGTGAAGCCGAGGAAGTCGCAGCCGAGCGCCTGTACGTCCACGCGCCGGTGCGGGACGGCCTGTGCGGCGTCGACCACCATGATCGCGCCCTGGTCGTGCGCCCAGGCGGTGAGCCGCTCGATCGGGTTGATCGTGCCGAGCGTGTTCGAGACGAGGTTCGCGGCGACGACCTTCACCCGGCCGGCGCTCGCGATCGCGTCCAGACCGTCGAAGCGCAGCTCGCCCGAGTCGTCGATCCCGATCACACGGAACTCGGCGCCGGTCCGCTTCGCGATCTGTTGCCACGGCACGAAGTTCGCGTGATGCTCGAGCTCGGTGACGACGGCGACGTCGCCGGGCCCGAGGTTGTCGAGCCCCCAGGCGTACGCGACCAGGTTCAGCGCCTGCGTGACGTTGCGCGTGAAGATCACCTCGCTGGTCGTCGGCGCGTTGATCAGCGCGCGCGTCTTCTCGCGCGCCGCCTCGTAGCCCGCGGTGGCGCGCTCGGCGAGGTCGTAGACGCCGCGGTGCACGTTCGCGTACGACGTCTCGTAGAACTCCCGCATCGCGTCCAGCACCTGACGCGGCTTCTGCGAGCTCGACGCGGAGTCGAGATACGAGAGCGGCTTCCCGTGGATGGGATGCTCGAAGATCGGGAAGTCCCGACGCAGGGTGTACGCATCGAGCTTCGGACGTGCCGTCACAGCCATGCGGCTATCGTACCCGGGGGCCTTGTGACCAAAGCCGCTGCGCTCGACAGTCGAGGCTGTCGGCCGACGAGGATCCAGAACGCTCCCCGCGCCCGCCGCACGCGCAGAGCCTAGGCGGATGAGCGGCGGACGACCTCGCAGTCGGGCGCGATCCGGTCGCCGGGGTCGGCGAGCACCGTGTCGCGGCCAGGGCCGCAGAAGACCGTGTCCTTGCCGCCGCCGCGCACCTCGATGCGGTCGTCGCCTGCGAACCCGCAGACGACGTCGGCGCGCCGCGTGCCGTGCAGCCGGTCGGCCCGCGGCGTCCCACGAAGCGAGCAGCGGACGACGTCCGTCCGCGTCGTGGCGGTCTGTACTTGCGTTCCGCTCGGATCGAGGCTCCGGAGACCGGCGTTCTCGAGCGTGCCGACGTGGCTCGAGCGCACCGGGAGCACGATGGTCGCGACGTCGCCGGGCAGCAGGCCGCCGAGCGTGCACTCGGTGACCCAGGCGCCGGTGCGCCGCGAGAAGCGGTCGCAGCGTCCCTGGCTCGAGGAGCCGGCCGCCGGGACGCCGCCGTGCAGCCGGTCGGCGAGGGTGACGAGGATCGGCGCGTTCCCCTCGTTCTTCAGCGTCAGCGTGTACCGGACGAGCGAGCCGAGGAGCGCGAACGCCGGCCCCGAAGTCGACATCGTCACGTGGTCGTCGGGCAGGTCGCAACTCGGGTACCACGGCGTCCCGCGTGGATAGCCGGGCGGCGGGCCGACCGAGCGGCCGGGTAGGCCGGCCGCGGTGCTGCCGGCCGGGAGCGGGCTGCCAGGCGGGACGGCCCGGAGGCTGGGTCGTGATCGGCGTCCAGGTCAGGCGCGCGACGTCCGCCCCGCCGATCGCGGCGGTGCAGAGGTCGCCGTTGTCGAGGAAGGCGATGCGCGTCCCGTCCGGTGACCAGGCCGGCCCGCCGCGGCCGAACTGGCCGTGCGGCAGGATTTGCACGAGACCCGGTGCCGTCGACGTTCACCGCGTCGATGCCGCCGTCGGAGACTCCCGTGAACGCAATCCGCTTCCCGTCCGGCGACCAGGAGATGGGCGGATTCGCCGTGTTGGCCGTGCCGGACGGCACCAGGGGGTGGAGGTCGCTCCCGTCGGGCTCGACGAGCATGATCGTCGTGAGAGCCGCGCGTGAACGCAATCAGGCTCCCGTCGGGCGACCAGGCCGGATTCGAGCCGTTCTGGGCCACGAGCTTCGACCGCCCGCCGGCGACCGGCACCGCATAGAGGTCGCCGAAGGCCGCGACGACGATTTGCGTGCCGTCCGGCGACCACGACGGGGTGGTGATGCTCGGGCCGAGGTCGTCGTCGACCGAGCGCTGGCCCGAGCCGTCCGCGTTCATCACCCTCAGCTCGCCGACCGGGCTGCTGAACGGGCTCTCTACGTACGCGATGCGCGTCCCGTCCGCCGACCAGGCAGGCTGGTTCCCGGCGGCGACGTTGCGCTGATCGGAGCCGTCCTGGTTCGTGAGCCAGATGTGGCCGACCCGCTCGTAGGCGATCCGGCCGTTCACGGCGTGGAAGTCTGCAGTCGCCGGCGTCGCGGCCACGAGCAGCAGTCCGACCGCGACGGCAACTTTCCTCATCGCGACACCCGTTCGCAGTCGACGCCGACGAGGTCGCCCGGGTCGGCGTGCACGGTGTCGGTTCCAGGGCCGCAGCCGATCACGTCGAAACGTCGGTTCCGGGCGTCGATCGTGTCGTCTCCTGCACCGCCGAAGAGCCGGTCGCCGCCGCGCGTCGCGACGATGCGGTCGTGTCCGCCGAGCCCGCACACGAGCGCTCCCGCCGCCCGCACACGGAGGACGTTCGCGCGACTGTCACCGCTCACCGTGCACAGCGGCTGCCAGCTCGAGTCGCCCGACGGGATCGTCGCGACCTGCGAGCCGCTCGGGTCGAGCACCGTTCCGTCGGCGCTCGCGAGCTGTGTTCCGTCGGGCGACCAGCGTGCCTCGGCGTGATCGCCGAGCGATCCGATCTGCGCGCCGCTCGGCAGCATCAGCGCCAGCTCCTGCTGCGGCGGGGGCGAGGCAGGGCGATTGCGGAAGCCGTCCGGATAGTAGATGTGGAGGAATGCGAGGAGCTTGCCGTCGGGAGCCCAGTCGGGATACGCGCCTGTCTGGCCGGTGTCCCGTCGCGCGGATCCGTCGGGACGGACGGTCTCGAGCTTCGGCGGATCGTCGCCCTTGGAGAACGCGATCAGCCGCCCGTTCGGCGACCAGGCGGGCGTGAAGTCGTCGACCTGGGCGCCGAGGGTCAGCCGCCGCAGGTGAGTGCCGTCGGCGCGCATCACGTAGAGGTGGGCGACGGCGTAGCCGTCCCGCTTCGCTCTGAGCTCCTGTGCGGAGGTCAGGCGCTCGCTCGAGAAGACGACCTGCGAGCCGTCGGGCGACCAGGCGGGGTAGCGGTCAGAGGCGGGGTCGTGCGTGAGCCGGCGGACGCGGCTCCCGTCCGGACGCATCGTGTAGATCTCGAAGTTGCCGCTCCGGTCGCTGGCGAATGCGATCGTCGAGCCGTCCGGCGACCAGGCCGGGTCGGCGTCCTCGTCCCAGTTCGTGGTCAGCCTCGTCTGGGGGCCGCTCAGCCCTCCTGACGGCGTCATCGAGTAGAGCTCGGTGTCGTCCGGAAACGTGCTCGCGAACAGGAGCGTCGTGCCGTCAGGCGACCACGCCAGCGAGTCGAAGACCGTCCCGGGGTGCTCGGGCGGCAGCGTTCGCGCGCCTCCGGTTGACCCGACCACGATGTGGATGCGCGCGTCGGGCGACCGGACGAAGGCGATCTCCCCGCCGGAAGGGGACCAGGTGAGCAGCGAGTCCTGCTGGTCGCCGCTCGTCGTCAGCTGTCTCGCGACCGGGGGGCCGAGCAGCGCGAGGGTCCAGACGCCTGAGCTCCCCGCAGGGCCGTACGGAGCGACCGAGAAGGCGACGGCGTCGCCCCGCGGCGCCAGCGCGAGGTTGCCGATCGGCGCGGGGGCGCGAAGCTCGACGTCGTCCGAGGCGCCGTCGGCGGAGACGCGGTAGAGCACGAACGAGTTCCCGTACAGGATCGACTTGCCGTCCTTCGCCCAGACGAAGCCGCTCCTGGAGGTGCTGACGCCGCGCGCGAGCTCGCGCACCGCGCCCCCTCCGGAGGGAACGACCTCGAGGAACGAGTCTGCCTTCACGAAGGCGATCAGTGACGCGTCCGGCGACCAGGCGGGCCACGAGGCCTTGACGTCCGCGCCGGTGACCTGCTGCGCACCCGTGCCCGTCGTGCTCGACGTCCAGACGGCGCCGTCGCGGACGAACGCCAGCCGGCGGCCGTCCGGCGACCAGGCCGGCTCCGCGCCTCTTCCGAGCACGAGCTGGCTCGAGCCGTGGGCATCCATCACCGCCACGGACTTGTCGCGCTCGAATGCGACTCTCGTCCCGTCCGGCGACCAGACGGCGTCGGAGTCGGCGGCCGGGTTCCGCGTCAGGTTCACGCGCCCGGTGCCGTCGGTCGCGACGGCGTAGACCTCACCCGACGCAACCGTCGACTGTGCGCTCGAGACGACGATCGCCCCGTTCCGTCCCGGGAAACCGGCCCCCGCCGATCCGGGGAGCGCAACGAGCGCCACGGCCGCCGCCAGCGCGCCGAGAACCCTCATCCCGCCGAAGCTAACGCCGACTTGTCAGCGCACGATCAGGAATTCGTCCGGATTTAGGTCTGCGGAATGCGTGCTTCCAGCGCCTCGGCGAGCGCCTCGCGCACAGGCGCCAGCTCGATCCGGTCGAGCACGTCCTGGAAGAACCCGCGGACGATCAGCCGCTCGGCGTCGGCGCGCGTCAGTCCGCGGGCCATGGCGTAGAAGAGCTGGTCCCGGTCGACCTGCGAGAGCGTCGCGCCGTGGGTGCAGCGGACGTCGTTGGCGAGGATCTCGAGGCCGGGGATCGAGTCCGCGTGCGCCTGCTCGGAGAGCAGCAGGTTGCGGTTCTCCTGATACGCGTTCGTCTTCTGCGCGTCCTTCTCGACCCGGATCATGCCGCGCCAGACGACGGATGCCTCGTCGCGCAGCGCGCCCTTGAAGGCGAAGTCGGACGTCGTGTTCGGCGCCATGTGCTCCTGGAACGTGTCGTAGTCGAGGTGCTGAGTGCCGTCGGCGAAGTAGGCGCCCGTTACGCGCGAGGTGGCGCCCGGGCCGGCGAGGTCGTTCTGGATCCGCACCTTGCCCCTGCGGGAGCCGAAGCCGCCGGCGACCCAGTCGAGCTCCGCGTCGCGCTCGACGCGCGCGTGGTGCGTCGCGAAGTGCCACGTCGCCGCGGAGTAGTTCTGCAGCGAGACGTACTCGAGCTTCGCGCTCTGCTCGACGAAGAGCTCGACGGCGGCGTTCGAGTAGGCGGCGAGGTCGGGCGAGCCCGAGACGTACTCCTCGATCAGGCTGAAGCGGCTGCCCTCCTCGGCCACGACCAGCAGGCGCCAGAAGACGGAGTCGCCGTCGCCTGTGCTCGCGATGCGCACGTAGAGCGGCTTCTCGAGCTCGACGCCCTTCGCGACGCGGACGAGGAGCCCGTGCTTCCAGAGTGCCGCGTTGTGCGCCGTGAACTTGTCCTCGCTCCCGACGAGTGTGCCGAGCCGCTCGGCGTCGTCGGTCAGCGCCTCGAACGTGACGCCCTCGGGAACATCGGAGATCTCGATGCCGCCCTCCCCGACCGTGGCCACGGCGGCCGCGTCGATGTCGAGCATCGTCTGCTCCGGACGCGATTCGGTGTCTGACGCCGCCGTTTGGGCGTGGCCGTTCGGGACGGTGAAGGCGTCCGGGTCGAAGCCGGCCAGGTCGGTGAAGCGCCAGGCCTCCATGGACGTGTCCGGAACTGGGAGGGCCTGATAGCGCTCGATGAGCGCGGCGCGACTACTCATGTGGGGCGTAGCGGCGGTGCAGCATGAGCTCGTTGCCGTCGGGATCGCTGAAGAAGGCCATGTGGCAGACGCCGGTGTCGAACGTGTCGCCGCGGAACGCGACGCCTCGCCCCTCGAGTTCCTTGCGCGCACTCTCGACGTCGGCGACGCGCAGGGCGATCGACGAGGTGTGCTGCCCCTGGAACTCTTGCCCGATGTTGGTCGGGTCGAGGAGATAGAGGCTGACGTTCTCGCCTAGCTGGAACTCGGGCCATGCGCCTTCGCCGATCTGCTCGAGGCCGAGCGTCTCCCCGTAGAAGCGGGTGGAGCGTTCGAGATCGGTGACGGGGACGGAGACGAAGTCGGTCCGCTCGACGATCAACCCACTGACCCTTCCATCTGGAGCTGGATCAGGCGGTTCATCTCGACTGCGTACTCGAGCGGAAGCTCCTTCGTGATCGGCTCGACGAAACCGGACACGATCATCGCCGACGCCTCGGACTCCGAGAGCCCGCGCGACATCAGGTAGAAGAGCTGTTCCTCGCCGATCTTGGACACCGTCGCCTCGTGGCCGATGTCGACGTTGTTCTCGTCGATGCGGATGTACGGGTACGTGTCCGAGCGGGAGGCATCGTCGAGGATCAGCGCGTCGCAGACGACCTTCGACTTCGAGCCGGTCGCGCCGTTCGCCACCTCGAGGAGCCCGCGGTAGCCCGCGCGTCCGCCGTCCTTGGAGATCGACTTGGACGTGATCACCGAGGTCGTGTTCGGCGCGACGTGGACGCACTTGCCGCCCGCGTCCTGGTGCTGGCCCTTGCCGGCGAATGCGATCGAGAGCACCTCGCCGTGGGCGCGCTCGCCCATCAGCCAGATCGCCGGGTACTTCATCGTCAGCTTCGAGCCGAGGTTGCCGTCGACCCACTCCATCGTGGCGTCCTCGTAGGCGACGGCTCGCTTCGTGACCAGGTTGTAGACGTTCGTCGACCAGTTCTGGATCGTCGTGTACCGGCAGCGGCCGCCCTTGTTGACGATGATCTCGACGACTGCGGAGTGCAGCGAGTCGGTCGAATAGATCGGCGCCGTGCAGCCTTCGACGTAATGCACGTAGGCGCCCTCGTCGACGATGATCATCGTACGCTCGAACTGACCCATGTTCTCCGCGTTGATGCGGAAGTAGGCCTGGAGCGGCATCTCGATCCTGACGCCCGGCGGCACGTAGATGAACGATCCGCCCGACCAGACGGCCGAGTTGAGTGCGGCGAACTTGTTGTCGTTCGGCGGGATGACCTTGCCGAAGTGCTTCTTGACGATGTCCTCGTGCTCGCGTAGGCCCGAGTCCATGTCCAGGAAGAGCACGCCCTGCTTCTCGAGGTCCTCGCGCAGCTTGTGGTAGACGACCTCGGACTCGTACTGGGCACCGACGCCGGCGAGGTACTTCTTCTCCGCCTCCGGGATGCCGAGCTTGTCCCAGGTGTCCTTGATGTCCGCGGGCAGGTCCTCCCAGGACTTGGCCTGCTTCTCCGTGGGCTTGATGTAGTAGTAGATGTTCTCGAAGTCGATCTCGGCCACGTTGCCGCCCCAGGTCGGCAGCGGACGCGCCGTGAAGTAGTCGAGCGCCTTGTGCCGGAGCTTCCGCATCCAGTCGGGCTCGTTCTTGTGGCTCGAGATCGCGTCGACCAGCTCGTGTGAGAGTCCGCGACCCGACTTGAAGAAGTAGTCCTCGGGGACGTGGAAGCCGTACTTGATCGCGTAGTCCGAGCCGATGCCCTGGACGACTTCTGTCTCACTTGTGGCCATCAGGACTCCTCTCCGACCGTTGCCGGTGTGAATGCCTCGTACCCCTCGGCCTCGAGCTTGTGCGCGAGCTCGGGACCGCCTTCCTCGACGATCCGGCCGTCGACGAAGACGTGCACGAAGTCGGGCTCGATGTAGTTGAGGATGCGCTGGTAGTGGGTGATCACGAGCGCACCCATGTCCGGTCCGATCAGGGACTGGACGCCGTTCGCGACGATCTTCAGCGCGTCGATGTCGAGGCCCGAGTCGGTCTCGTCGAGCACCGCGATGCGCGGCTTCAGCATCGCCATCTGCAGGATCTCGACGCGCTTCTTCTCCCCACCCGAGAAGCCCTCGTTCAGATACCTCGACGCGAGCTCGCGCGGGACCTTGAGCTGCTCCATCGCCTCCAACATGTCCTTGCGGAACTCGGGGATCTTGATCGGGTCGTCGACGCCGTCGTTGCGAGCCTTGCGTAGCGCGTTCATTGCAGCGCGCAGGAAGCTCGTGACGGTGACACCGGGGATCGCATGCGGGTACTGGAAAGCCAGGAAGAGACCCCGGGCAGCACGCTCGTCGGCGCCCATCTCGGTCACGTCCTCGCCGTCGAAGAGGATCTGCCCCTCCGTGATCTCGTAGCCCGGATGGCCCATCAGGGCGTAGGCGAGCGTGGACTTGCCGGATCCGTTCGGCCCCATGACGGCGTGCACCTCGTTCGGCGACACGGCCAGGTCGACGCCCTTGACGATCTCGGTGCCGTCGTCGGCCAGCGCAACATGGAGGTTTTTCAGTTCAAGGAGAGCCAACGTTGCCTTTCTCTCGTCTCGAGGGCTCAGGATACGCCCGAAACAGCCGTCCTGACAGTCCTTCGATCCTAGCGGTCCCGGCCATTCAGGCGGCCGCCGGGGCCGTGTTGTGGGCAGGAATCGGCTAGGCTTGTCGCGTGCCCGCGTTCGGCTTCTGGGACCTGCTGATCATCGCCTTCGTCCTGCTGCTGATTTTCGGCCCGAAGCGACTGCCGCAGATGGGCAAGTCGATCGGCGGCGGGATCCGCGAGTTCAAGGATTCCGTCACGCACCGGATGGACAAGCAGGACGAGGAGGCAGAGGCCGAGACGACGCAGCCGGCGCAACTGCCACCTGCACCTCCGGCTCAGCCGCAGGCACAGCCGCAGGTCGATCACCGCGAGCACGACACCGTCCTGTAACAAGGAGCGGGTGACAGACTGACGTCAGTCACTCCGCGCAGTGGCTAGTCGGTGAGCACGGTCCTCTCGGCGGACTGGGTCCTCCCGGTCTCCTCGCCGCCGATCCGCCACGGCGCGGTCGCGATCGAGGACGGCCGCATCGCGGCGGTCGGCACGCGGGACGACCTCGGACGCGGCATCGACTACCCGGACGCCGTCATCCTCCCCGGCTTCGTCAACGCGCACTCGCACCTCGAGTACGCGGTGTACGCGGGCTTCGGTGACGGCCAGCCGTTCGCGCCCTGGATTCTGATCCACGTCGAACGGAAGGCCAGGATCGGCCTGGAGGAAATGGAGGCGATCGCCCGGCTCGGCGCCGCCGAGTGCCTGGCCTCGGGGATCACGACGGTCGGCGACTGCAGCTTCGTCGGCGCCTCCGCGAGCGCCTGTGACGCGCTCGGCCTGCGCGCGATCGTGTACCTCGAGGTCTTCGGGACGACCGACGAGCAGCTCGAGACGCGCTTCGAGGCGAACCGCGAACGCGTGGCCGGCTCGTTCTCCGACCGCGTCCGCCTCGGCATCTCGCCGCACGCGCCGTACACGGTCTCGCCGGAGCTGTACGCCGCCTGCCTCGAGCTCGGCCTGCCCGTCGCCACGCATCTCTCCGAGAGCGCGGACGAGGACACCTGGATGCGCCGCGGCGAGGGGCCGTGGAAGCCCGTCGCCGACGCGCTGCCGCCGCCGCCCGGGACGAGTGGGATCCGCCTCCTCGCCGACAGGGGCCTGCTCCGGCGGGGGACCGTGGCCGCGCACTGCGTCACCGTCGACGACGAGGAGATCGCTCTGCTCGCCGAGCACGGCGTCGCGGTCGCGCACTGTCCGCGCTCGAACGCGCTCCTCGGCTGCGGCATCGCGCCAGTGCGCGAGCTCCTCGACGCGGGCATCACCGTCGGCCTCGGCACGGACAGCCCGGCGTCGACGCCGTCGTTCGACTTCTTCGAGGAGCTTCGCGCGGCGCTCTTCTTCGCGCGCGCCCGCGAGCGGAGCCCGGAGGCGCTGAGCGCGACGGAGGCGCTCGAGCTCGCGACGCTCGGATCGGCGCGCGCTCTCGGTCTCTCCGACGAGGTCGGATCGCTCGAGCCGGGCAAGCGCGCCGACCTCGCCGTCGTCTCGCTCGAGGGCTCGCCGTTCCTCCCGTGGGAGGACCCGGCGGCGGCCGTCGTGCTCGGCGGCTCCCCTGCGCGCGTCGCGGCTACCCTGGTGGACGGCGAGGTACGCTACGACCGAGGAGCGTTCGATTGGCACGAGCTGCGACGAAGAGGAACCAGCGCGCGAAACAGGCTGCTAGCCGGTCCCAGCAGCGCGTAGCCGCCGACTCGGCAGCCGCGAGGAGAGGCCACCCCGAGTGGGAGCAGGATCTCTTCTTCGGGCGCCTGCGCCGGAAGACGAAGTGGGTCTTCGCCTTCCTGGCGGTCGTGTTCGCACTCAGCTTCGTGTTCCTCGGCGTCGGCTCGGGTGGGAGCGCGCTGACCGATTTCCTGAACGGGAACATCCACCTGTTCGGAAGCGGCGGCGGCCCCTCGATCGAGAGCCTCCAGAAGAACGTCGCCAAGAACCCGACCGATCCGAAGGCGCGGCTCAAGCTCGCGAACGCGCTCAAGACGAAGAGCGACACGGACGCGACGCAGACCGTCCCGGCGATCGCGGCCTACAAGGCGTACCTCAAGCTCAAGCCCGGCAACACGAGCGCGCTCACCGAGCTCGGCACCCTCTACAGCACGCGCATCTCGGAGATCAAGGCGCAGATCCAGAGCCCGCCGACCCCGCCGCTCTCGATCGTCAACACGTTCCTGCCGGTCAACCAGAACAGCATCCTCGGCACCGCCCTCGCGGCGCAGCTGCCGACGGAGCTCGGCGTCACGTCGCTGCAGCAGGGCGACACCGACCAGCTCAACCAGCAGATCGGCAGGGTCATCGACCAGCACCTCGGTGTCTACCGCACGCTCGCCGCGAAGACGCCGCAGGACTCGGGCGCCTTCCTCGAGATCGCGAACGTGGCGACGGCCGACGGCGACAGCGTCGGGGCGCTCAAGATCTACAACGAGTTTCTGAAGAAGTTCCCGGGCGATCCGCTCGTCCCCGACGTCAAGCGCCAGATCACGTCGCTCGAGAAGAGCATCGCTCAGGCCCAGACGTCCCCCGGCACGTCAGGCTAGACTCGCGCGCGTGCGCGCCGCTCTCTCGGTCAAGCTGCCGCGTCCCGCCCTGGCCGGCGCGCTGGCAGCCTCGATCGCCCTTGCGGCTGCAGCCTGCGGCACCGGCGGCCTCGTGACGGGCGGTGACACAACGCACGGCAAGGTGGTCTTCAACACCACGGGGAAGTGCGCGAGCTGTCACACGATGGCGGCGGCAGGGGCGAGCGGCATCGTCGGGCCGAACCTCGACAACGCGTTCTCCGCCGTCCGCGACCAGGGGTTCGAGCAGAGCACGATCCAGCAGGTGGTCGCCGACCAGATCCGGGTGCCGCTGCAGGGCATCTCGTGCCCGGCGCCCGAGAGCCAGTCGACGACGTCGCAGGGCGTGACCAAGTGCGCCCAAGGCTCCCAGGTGACTCCCACCGGCACGACCGTGATGCCGGCGAACCTCGTCCAGGGCAAGGACCTGACCGACGTGTCCGCGTTCGTCGCCCAGTGCGCGGGCAACCCGAACGACCCTGCCTGCCGCGCCTCGGGAGGCAAGATCACCGCCACGGCCGGCAAGGACATCTTCCAGCAGGCCGGCTGCGTGAACTGCCACACGCTCAAGGACGCAGGCGCGACCGGGACCATCGGCCCGAACCTCGACCAGGTGAAGCCGTCGAAGGACCGGGTCGTCGAACGCGTCACGAACGGCAAGAACGTCATGCCCTCGTTCAAGGGCAAGCTCAGCGACGCGCAGATCCAGGCCGTCGCCGACTACGTCTCCTCGGTCGCCGGCAAGTAGCCCCGCGAGGACGGGATCAGCGGGCGGCGGCTTCGGCGTCGAGATCGACGACCACGTGCGTGATCGGGACCGTGAAGCGTTTCCTCGCGCCCGAGACGACGCCCTTCTCGAGCCAGTTCGAGCGGCCCTCGGGGTGGGTCGAGATGATGATCTCGTCGGCGCCGAAGGTGCGGAGCGCGTCCTCGATCGCCTGCACCGGGTCGGCGTCACCGACCTGGCCACTCGCCCCGATGCCCTCGTCCCCGAGCGCGTGCAGGCTGCGGTCGAGCCGCTCCTGCGCGGCTCTGCGGGCGCCGTCCTCGTCCGAGACGAAGTGCCGGATCGGGGAGTTCAGCGCCGGTGAGATGACGAGCACCCGCGAGGGCCGGCCCTCGGTCGCTCGCCGGACCGCCTCGTGCAGCCTGCGCCCGGCAACCGTCTCGTTCGCGACCACCAGCACCCGGTGCTCGTGGGCGGGCGTCGCCCGCGAGCCCACCGACTCCGTGACCGCCGGCGGGTGCCGATAGCGGTTCAGGAACCAGGCGACCGCGGCGGCGGTCAGCACAGCGAACACCGCCACGCCGGCCCAGACGCCTCCGAGCACCGAGGCGACGACGATCGCGGCGAAGTACGCAATCGCGCCCATCAGGAACTGGAACGCCTCGTGCTCGCTCCTGAGCGGATTCCACGTCGCGCGTTCGTCCATGTGCTGCACCTCCCGCTGATACCCCTTCTCGGGGGGCGGTGAACTAGAGGATGTACACCGTGGTGTAGACCACGATCCACATTACGTCGACGAAGTGCCAGTAGATTCCCGGGAGCTCGACGCCGTGGTGGTGCTCCGGCGAGTAATGGCCCCGGAAGCTGCGGATCGCCGCAAAGAGGAGCAGCATCAGGCCGACGAAGACGTGCATCCCGTGCAGGCCGGTGAGCGAGAAGAAGACGGTGGCGAAGGCGTTGTCGCTCGGCGAGAACCCGATCCGCGCGTACTCGGCGATCTGCGTCAGGAGGAACGTCAGGCCCATGGCGAAGGTCAGCACGAGGCCGGCCTTGAGCCCCGCCCGGTTGCCGCGCTTGATTGACGTCAGCGCCCAGTGCATGGTGAAGCTGGAGGTGACCAGGATCGCCGTGTTGATCCCGGCCACGAAGACGGGCAGGTTGTCGCCCGGGTTCGGCCACGGATCGTGGTTGACGACCCGGATGAAGAAGTAGGCCGTGAAGAACGACCCGAAGAGCATGATCTCCGAGCCGATGAAGAGCAGCATCCCGAGCACGCGCGAGTCGATGCGCGAGCTGACGTTCGCCGTCGGCGGCCCGTGGTGATGGTGCTCGGCGGCGTGCGCTTCCACGGGTTAGACGTTGACCCCTTCTGACGTCCGTTCGACCTCGACGTGCTCGACCGGCAGCTTCGTGTCCTTGCGCAGCCGCTCGACCACGTGGCCACGCAGCCACTTCGACTGCTTCACACCGTGGAAGGTCGACACGATGATCTCGTCGACGCGCTCGTCGCGTACCGCGTGCACGGCGGCCGTGTAGGGATCCGGATGCGCGATCTCGGCGTGCGCCTCGATGCCTTCGCTGCGGAGGATGCCGACCGCCAGGCGCAAGCGGCGCTCTGCGTCGGGATGGGGTGAGACGCTCGGATCGCTCTGCGGCGACAGGATCAGGAACTCCGCCGGCGACCGCTTCGCCCGCTCGCGGATCCTGTCCAGGAGCGGCTCCCCGACGACGGTCTCGTTCGCGATCACGAGCACGTTGGCGGGGCCGCCCTCGCTCGCCAGGTCGACGACGACGTGCTCGACCGGGATCTCGCCGACCGCCGACTGCACGCGCTCGACGACGTGGCGGCGCATCCAGCCCGAGCGTGCCTCGGGGTGCGTCGAGACGACGATCTCGTCCGGGGGCGGTACGAGCTGTGCGAATGCATCGCGGACAGCCGCCACAGGGTCGGTCCCGACGACGAACCCCTGGGCGGCGACGCCGTGCGACCGGAGCAGCTCCAGCGTCTTGTTCAGCCGCCGTCCGGCGGACGCGCGGCGAGTGTCCTCGTAGACGACGTAGCCGTCGGAGGGCCAGGTGATCGGGCAGACGACCGTGACTCGGATCGGACCCTCGGCTGCCCGGCGGTCGAGCGCCTCGATCAGGCTCTTCCCGGCCACTGTCTCGTTGGCGACGACGAGGACGTGCTTGGGCACGGTGCTCACGTGTGCACCTCCTCCTTGTCGGCGTGGACCGAATCGGCCGTCTCCGCCTCCTCTGCCATGATCGCGTGCCTCGCGCCCTCGACGCCGTATTCGTACGGCCCGGCGACGACGGTCGGGATCGCGTCGAAGTTGAACACCGGCGGCGGCGACGTGACCTGCCACTCCAGGGAGTGGGCGCGCCAGGGGTTGGGAGGCGCGAGCGGGCCGCGCACCCAGCTCGTGATCATGTTGTAGAGGAACAGCAGCGTCGAGGCGCCGAGAACGAACGCACAGATCGAGATGAACATGTTGATGCCCGCGAAGCGCGGCGCGTAGTCGGCGACGCGGCGCGGCATCCCCTGCAGGCCGATGTAGTGCATCGGGAAGAACGTGGCGTTGAAGAAGATCAGCGTCAGCCAGAAATGCCACTTCCCGAGCCGCTCGTCGTACATCCGGCCGGTCATCTTCGGATACCAGAAGTAGAGCCCGGCGAAGATCGTCATCAGCGAGCCGCCGAAGAGCACGTAGTGGATGTGCGCGACGATGAAGTACGTGTCGGAGGCGTGGATGTCGATCGGCACCGAGCCGAGGTAGATCCCGGACAGGCCGCCGATCAGGAAGTTGGCGACGAAGCCGAGCGCGAACAGCATCGGCGTGGTGAACCTGATCCGCCCCTCCCATAAGGTCGCGAGCCAGCTGAAGACCTTGATGCCTGTCGGGATCGCGATCAGGAGCGTCGTCACCATCATCGGCACGCGTAGCCACGGCGCCATTCCGGCCACGAACATGTGGTGCGCCCAGACGGAGAAGCCGAGGATGAGGATGGCGACGAGCGAGAAGGCCATCAGCCGGTAGCCGAAGATCGGCTTGCGCGCGAACGTCGAGATGATCTCGGAGACGATCCCGAAGCCGGGCAGCATCATGATGTACACGGCCGGGTGCGAGTAGAACCAGAAGATGTGCTGGTAGCCCAGCACGTACCCGCCTCCTACCGGGTCGAAGAAGTGGGTGTGCATGACCCGGTCGAACATCGCGAAGAACTGGGAGCCGGCGATGAACGGCGTCGCCAGGACGACGAGCAGCGAGGTCGTGAAGTTCGCCCAGACGAGGAGCGGCATGCGCCAGAACGTCATGCCCGGCGCGCGCATGGTGATGATCGTGACCAGGAAGTTGAGCGCGGTCATGATCGACGACGCGCCCGCCCACTGGACGCCCATGTTGAAGAAGACCTGCCCGAGCGGCTGGTGGCTCGCGAGCGGCGCGTAGCCGGTCCAGCCGGTCGCGAACGGCCCTCCGGGCACCAGCATCGAGGAGGCGAACATGATCCCGGCGATCGGCAGCAGCCAGTACGACAGGGCGTTCAGCCGCGGGAACGCCATGTCGGGCGCGCCGATCATCAGCGGGATCACGTAGTTCCCGATCCCGGCGAAGACCGGGATGATGAACAGGAAGATCATCAGCGTCGCGTGCACGGACACGAGACCGTTGAAGGTCTGCGTGTCCACGTACTGCATGCCCGGCTGCGCGAGCTCGGCGCGGAACACGAGCGCCAGGAGCCCGCCGAGGATGAAGAAGGCGAAGGTCGTGCAGATGTACTGGATCCCGATCACCTTGTGATCGGTGTTGACGCGGAAGTAGTCCTTCCAGCTCTTGGCGCCGTGGCCCGAGTGGTCCTCGGGACGGGTCGGCTGGCCGATGGCGTAGCCGAGCCAGTAGTCGAACCCGCCGATGCCGGCGAGGAACCCGAGCGGGATCGTGACGAGGCTGATCGTCGTGATCACCGTCCCGTCCCAGATCGGGTGCCAGCCCTCGAGCGCGCGAACGGCGACCATGATCAGCGCGCCGAAGCCGAAGAGGAGCGGGATCGTCCACAGGCAGCGGACGTAGCCCGGCGCGAGCAGCCGACGGATTCCGCGCGGCGGCGACGATGCCGGCGGCGGCGCGTGCATGTCGTGCCCGGCCGTCACGGCCGTCACTTCCCACCCCCCTCGGAAGACTGGACGAGATATTGCACGAGTGCGGCGAGGTCAGGCTTCGAGATCACTTGTCCGAAGTTTCCCGGCATCACACCCGCCGGGTAGCCCGGCGCGATGTAGGCGTTCGGGTCCACGATCGACTGGTGGATGAAGGGCCGTAGCGGCTGGCCGGCGCCTCTCGCCTCCTCGGGCAGCTTGTCGAGGTCCGGGCCGACGGTGCCCGTCGCGTGCGCGGCGGTCAGCGTATGGCAGCTCGCGCAGCCGTTCGACTTGAAGACCGTCTCGCCCGTCGAGCCGCCGCCCGAGCCTCCGCCGCCCGCGGACGGGGCCCCGGGAAGGCCCGTCGCCCACTTCTTCCCCGCGAAGTCGTTCGCGCTCATGACGATCGCCGTGCGGCGCATGAGCGCGTGGCCGAGACCGCAGAGCTCCGTGCAGATGACCGGGTAGCTGCCGATCTTCGTCGGCGTGATCAGCAGCGGGTTGATCCGACCCGGCACGGCATCCTGCTTCTGGCCGAACTGCGGGACCCAGAACGAGTGCAGCACGTCCTTGGCCGTGATCTCGAGCTCCATCGCCCGGTTGACCGGCATGTACAGGTTCGGGGACGTGATGCCCTTCGCCGGGCCGTCCGTGTACTCGAAGACCCAGGTGAACTGCTCCGCCGTGACGTTCACGTGCAGCGCATTCTTGGGCACGTCCCCGTTGTCGTGCAGCACGATCGCGCTCATGATCGCGATCGCCGTCACGAGCGCGGTCGGGATTGCGGTCCACACGATCTCGAGCCCCGTATGGCCGTGGATCGGCGGGCCGTCGGAGTCGTCGTCGGGATGGGCGCGGAACCGCCAGACCGAGTAGATGATCGCGGCGGCGACGATCGAGAAGATGAAGATCGCGATGCCGGTCGCGAGCCAGTACGTGTCGTCGATCCGGTCGCGCTGCGTGGACGCCGACACCGGCAACCAGGGGATCAGTACCGCTATTGCCGTCGTGGCGGCCGCGATCACGGCCGCGAGCAGGGCGAGATGGACGAACGCTCTCCTCCGCACGGGCGGTCGCAGCGTACTAGAACCGGAACCGGTACCCCACCCCCTCGAACGTGGCTTAAGCAACGTTCGCTCGCTGCCGATACGCCTGTGCCGATGTCGGACGACGCACTCAGCCGCCGCCTGCGCCAGATCCGCGAGGCCGAAGCTCTGCCCGAGCCGGAGCCGATGCCGGAGGCTGCGCCCGAGGAGGAGCTCGAGGCGACCGCGCCGCGGCGCCGGAAGCCGCTCGGTGAGCTGCTCGTCGGCAAGGGCCTGATCTCCGACGAGGCGCTCGAAGCCGCGCTCGAGCAGCAGAAAGTCGACGGGAGACCGCTCGGACAGATCCTGCTCGCGGCAGGAGAGCTGACACCGCAGAACCTCGCCCGCACCTTGACCGAGCAGCATGGTTTCGACTTCTCGGGAACGTTGCGCGAGCGACTGTCCACGGGCGACACGGGTCAAAGCGACACGGGTCAAAGCAACGACGGGCACGCCGGACCCGAGACGCCGGACATCGGGCTTGACGATGAGCCGGGGCACGAACCGTCCGGCGAGAGCTATCTGCTGTTCGAGGCGGGCGTCCCAGGGCCGCTCCACACGGCGGCGTCGTTTCTCGACGCCGCGGACGTCGCGTTCGAGCTCATCGACGACCGCGACCCGGAGCAGCTCCAGATCGTCCGTTTTCGCGACGGCCAGCGGGAGCAGCTCTGGTCGTACACGAGGGAAACCGCCGGTGTCGCCCCTGACTCCACTTCCGTTTCGTAGCGGCTCCGGCGCCCCTCGCCGCCCACGGGGTCAGCCGAGCTGGTACGGCACCGACGAGAGGATCACGCGGGGTTCGAAGAGGAGTAGCCGCTTCAGGTAGAGCGCCCGCTGGTTGTGCAGGATGCGGCTCAGGCCGCTGACCACGATCTCGGGCAGGATCACGGCGACGGCAACGTCGGGGTCGGCGGTCAGCTCGCGCACGTAGTCGAGCAACGGGTCTCCGATGTCGCGGTAGTGGGCCTCGTCGATCTCCAGCGGGACGTCCGTGCCGAGGGCGGCCCATTCGAACTGCATGCGCTGCGCCTCGGCGCTGTCGAATGCGAACGTGACCGCGCACGTGTCCTGGATGCCGAGCGTCTGCGCGTAGTTGGCCGCACGGAGCGACGCGGCGTGGCCGCCGGACACGAACACGCGGCAGACGAGCCGCTTCGGCAGTCGACTCCCCCTCGCCGACCTTGGGCACGTCGGTGACCACGACCCCCGGCTCGCGTAGCAGACGGAGCTTCAGCGAGAGGGCCGTGCGGCGGCTGATCGCCGTGAGCAGCGAGGCGCGGCGGAACTGCTCCGGGACGACGACCGTGACGAACGACGACTCGCCGCGCGGAAGCTGCCAGACGTAGTCGAGCACCGCGTCCGCGGGCCGGTCCTCCCGTTCGAGCGCCTCGATCACCGTCCCGCCGCCCGACCAGTCCCACCAGCGTCCGCGCAGGTCGCGTCCGCTCGAGCCGAGGACGTGGATCGGGTGGAACTCGGCGCCCGCGATCTCTCGCGAGTACCAGTTCGCGAGCCGCGTCGCGGCGTCGAAGGCCTCGACGTAGAGGACGACGGTGTTCGTCGGCGGCGGAGCCGACGCGATCGCGATCGCCCCCGCGCGCAGCCGACGACCGATCCGCCGGTAATGGCGCTTCACCCCGTAGAACGCGAGCACCAGCACCGGGATGGCCACCATCACCGCCCAGGCTCCTTCGGTGAACTTCGTCTGGATCACGAGCAGCGTCACGATCCCGGTCGCCGCCGCCCCGATGCCGTTGATCACCGCGCGGCGGCGCCAGCCCGGACCCCGCGTACGCCGCCAGTAACGCACCATTCCGGACTGCGAGAGCGTGAACGCCGTGAAGACGCCGATCACGTACAGGTGGATGAGCGAGTTGACGTTGGCCTGGAAGACGACGATCAGCGCGGCCGCGAGGCCCGTCAGCACGACGATGCCGTTCGAGTAGACGAGGCGGTCGCCGAGGTTCACGAACTGGCGCGGGAAGAACCGGTCGCGCGCGAGCAGCGCCGCGAGTCGCGGGAAGCCCTGATACGACGTGTTCGCGGCGAAGATCAGGATCGCAAGCGTCGTCCCCTGCACCACGTAGTACATGGCCGCGCCGGTGCTGCCGGCGGGGAAGACGCCGCGCGCGATCTCCGACAGCACGGAGTCGGTCGAGCTCGGCGTCGCGTGCATCTTCACGGCCAGGTAGGAGACGCCGAGGAAGAGGCTGATCGCGAGGCCGGCCATGATCACGAGCGTCCGTGCCGCGTTCTGCGACTGCGGGCGCCGGAACGCCGTCACACCGTTCGAGATCGCCTCCACCCCCGTGAGCGCACTCGAGCCGGACGCGAAGGCACGCAGGACGAGGAAGACACCGACCGTTCCCGTCCCGGCGGCGAGAGGATGGACGTTCACCGCCGGCGGCGTGTCGCCCGTCGCGATCTTCCAGAGGCCAACGCCGATGAGCGCGTACAGGGCCGCCAGGAAGGCGTAGGTCGGAAAGGCGAAGAGGAGCCCCGACTCGCGGACGCCACGCAGGTTGACGAGCATGATCACGAGGATGCAGCCGAGGGCGAGCGGGACCTTGAGATGCGAGAGCGACGGCGCGGCCGAGGTGATCGCGAGGATCCCGGCCGCGACCGACACGGCGACCGTCAGCACGTAATCCGTGAGCAGCGCGGCGCCGGCGACGAGGCTCGGCAGCGTCCCCAGGTTGTCCTTGGCCACGACGTAGGCGCCGCCGCTCGTCTCGTAGGCCTTGACGGTCTGCGTGTAGGAAAGCGCGACGATCGCGAGCAGCGCGGCGATAGCGATCGAGATGGGCAGGATCAGGTGCAGTGCCGCCGTGCCCGCCGCGAGTAGCACGACCATCCCGGCCTCGGTGGCGTAGGCGACGGAGGAGAGCGGGTCGGACGCGAAGATCGGGAGCGCGAGGAACTTCGGGAGGAGCGTCTCCTCCATCTCGCCGGTTGCCATCGGGCGGCCGACGATCGCGCGCCGGATCGGCCTCCGTCCCGGCGGGTTCGGACGGAGCGCCTGCCGATCGCCGGTGGTCACGCGACTTTCGCGGCAACCGTGGCGGCGGCCTGCTCGGCGGAGATGACCATGACGCGGCAGGTCGCGTGCTTGAGGACATGAGTCGCGGTCGTGCCGAGCCGCAGGCGGCCGGAGCGCGCGAAGTGTTGCTCCCCGGCGATCACGATCAGGCTCGCGCCCACATGCTCGGCCACGTCGAGGATCGCCGGACCGGCCGTGTGGCGCCGGCGAAGGGCGCGGCGGCTCGTGACGCCGTACCGATCGGCGGCGGCCTCGCAGCGGGCGAGCAGCTCGCGAGCCCGGCGGCGGGCCGCTTCTTCGCCGGGAGGAGCGGGCGCGTCGAGTGGGAATTCGAGCGGGACCTCGAGCACGTGCACGAAGACGAGCTCGCCTTTCTGCGCCACGAGCTGCGCCGCGACCGCCGTCGCATGCATCGACGCGTCGCAGTCGGTGACCGCGACGACGATCCGGCGATGTTCGGCGGGCGAGATGCGTACCATCCCGAATTCACCGTAGGCAGGGCCGGCTGAACGCCCCGCTAAAGCTCAGCGCGGGCGCCTCAAGATGGTCTTAACGCCGCCGCGCCACCCCCGTCCAGGGCTGCCACGTCGAAACGGCGGTGTCAGACACCGAATCTGTCAAGGCGAATCTGTGACAAAAGTGTGACTCTTCATCCACGGTCGTCAGCGTCGGATTCATCGCTTTCCTCGCCTCGCTCCTCGCCCAGCCCACGCAGATCGGCCACCGGCTTCTCCTGACCAGCCTCACGGTGGTGTCTGACACCGGTGTTCAAGCGGCGGGCTGAACGAGCCGGTAGCCAACGCCAGGCTCGGTCAGGATGTAGCTCGGGCGCGCGGGATCGGGCTCGATCTTGCGCCTCAAGTGGGAGACGTAGACGTGCAGGTAGTTCGACTCACGGCTGTAGGCCGGGCCCCACACGCGCTTGAGGATCGTCGGGTGCGTCAGGAGCCGCCCCTCGTTCTCGGCCAGGAGCCGCAGCAGCTCGTACTCGGTCGGCGTCAGCGACACGGGCTTCCCGCCGACGGTGACGAGGCGCTTGCGCACGTCGAGCCGGAGCTCTCCGATCTCGATCACCGGCTCGCGCTCGGGCGTCGAGCGGCGGAGCGCGGCCCGCAGGCGGGCGAGCAGCTCCTCGACGCTGAACGGCTTCGTGACGTAGTCGTCCGCCCCCGCGTCGAGGGCAGCGACCTTCTCGGCCTCGTCCTCGACTGCCGAGAGGACGAGGATCGGCACGGAGCTCCACTCGCGGAGCTCGCGACAGACCGATGTCCCCCGCCCGTCGGGAAGCAGCAGGTCGAGGATCACCGCCTCCGGAGGCCGTGCGGCCGCCGCCGCCAGCGCCTCACCGGCGCTTCGGGCCGTGTCGACGTCGTAGCCCTCGCGGTGCAGCGTGATCTCGAGCGCGCGCAGGATCTGCGGCTCGTCGTCGACGACGAGGACGCGCGTTCCGTTACTCGTCATACCTCGGCCCGGCTGGGCACGTCTGCGAGCGGCAGCGCGAGCGCGAGGACGGCGCCGCGGCCGGCCACGGTCTCCGCCCACAGCCGCCCGCCGTTCGCCTCGACGAAGCCCTTCGCGATCGCGAGCCCTAGCCCGGTGCCCTGCTTCGTCTCGCCCGTGCCGCGCTCGAACGGCTCGAAGATGCGCTCGACGTCGCGCCCGTCGAGCCCCGGGCCGTGGTCGGCGACGCGCACGACGACCTGGCCTCCGGTCAGCTCGCTCGTCACCTCGACCGGGTCGGACGCAGACGACGTCTCGAGCGCGTTCTCGAGCAGGTTGACGAGCGCGCGCTCGATCTGCGCGGGATCGACCCGGAGCGGCGGCAGGTCGGCCGGCAGAGCGACGTGAACGCGCGAGCTCTCCGGCCCGACCGCGCCGAGCGCACGCGCGACGAGACCGTCGACGGTCCAGAGCTCGGGCCGGGGCCGTGCGGCGCCGGCCTCGAGCCGGGACAGGTCGAGCAGGTTCGAGACGAGCCGGCCGAGTCGCGCGGCCTCGTGGCGGATCGACGCGACGAGCTCTGCCCGGTCTCCGGCCGGAAGCTCGCCGCGGTCCTGGTCGAGCACCTCGCTCGCGGCGCTGATCGCGGTCAGCGGCGAGCGCAGGTCGTGGCCGAGCGTGCGCAGGATCGTCGTCTTGACGGCGTCGCTGCGGCGCAGGCTCTCGGCCTCGAGCGCCTTCAGCGCCAGGCGCTCGCGGTCGACTGCCGACGCGAGCAGCGAGGCGAGCGACGGCAGGACGCGGGCGAGCACGGCTGGATCCGTCGAGGCCGAGCGGTCGAGGACGAGCTGACCGATGCGAAGATCGCCGGCTTTTAGCGGATGTGCCAGCTCGTCCGGCTGCGGCCGCCGCAACGACTCGAGCTCGATCCAGGCCCGCCCGACGCCGAGCACGGCGGCCACGCGCGACCCGATCTCGCCCAGCTTGTCCTGGACGAAGCCCGGTTCGAGCAGCATCGCCGACACCTCCGCCGCGAACGCCGCCTCGCGGCCGCGCTGCTCCGCGTCCTCGGCGCGGCGCCGCGCCCGCACGGCGAGCTGGCTGACCACGATCGCGACGGCGAGGTAGACGGCGAGCGCCACCCAGTTCTCGGCCTCCCGCAGACGCAGCGTGTGCACCGGCTCGAGGAAGAAGAAGTTGAAGGCGAGCATGCTCGCGACCGACACGAAGAGCGCCGCCCTGAGACCGAAAACCACCGCCGCAGGCACCACGGCCAGCAGGTAAAGGACACCGAGGCTCAGCACCGGCGCCACCTCCCGGAGCCCGAAGATCACTCCGGTGACGGCGACGACGAGCAGCCCACCGAGAACGAGCCCGGCCGCCGTCCACGACGCAGAGCGTCGGGGCGTGGCCGCTGAGTTGCGAGAACTCATCGAGTCGCTCGCTCCCAGGATACGACCGCCGCGAGACCAGCGAGTCTTCGACAGCCGCTCATCGAGTCGCTCGCTCCCAGGATACGACCGCCGCGGACCGGCGAGTCTTCGAGAGGCCGGTCCGCCGTGCCGCCGAGCTCACGCTCGAGTGGCGTCCCGGCACCTTCGAGCGGCCGGGCAACCGGCCGCTAGTCCTACTTCGACTTGAAGGTCGAGGGGAGCGGCGGCAGCTCGCTCTGCCCGGTCGCCGCGAGCTTGCGCCGCCGGCGGCGCGATCTGACGAACAGGACGATCCCGAGCGAGAGCGGGACCACGATGACGAGCGAGAGGATGCCGACGATCGGGAGCAGCCACGAGCTGCCGAGCCGCGGCTTCGTCGACGAGGAGCTCGATCCAGTGCTGGGCGCACCGAAGTCGAGCGGCCCGACCTCGTGCTGCGAGCCGCGCACGGGGTTGTTGATCGCGATCGTGTAGATCTGGTCGATCAGCCACTGCGAGCGCTGCTTGACCGCCGTGACGGAGAAGGTGTAGTCGCCGAGCTTCGACCCCGGCAGCGGGTGCACCAGCAGGCTCAGCACCACCAGCTTCCGCTCGACGTCCTTGGTCGGCCAGCCCGTGAACGTCCGCTCCCTGACCGGGTAGTAGGGCACCGGCGAGTTGCCCTTCTTCCACTCCGCGAGCGTCGACGCCGCTTTGAGCCCGGGGCCGGCGAACGTCCAAGCCTGGTCGGCGTTGCGCCGCCCCACCGCAGCCGGGATGAACTTCGCGAGCACCGCGTCGATCGCGCGCCGATCGCTGGGCTTCAACGGCAGGTTCGTCTGGGGAACGGTCTGAGCGAGGCCCTCGGCTCCCGTCGGGTTGACGTTCTCCTTCTTCGGGCTCGGAATCGCGAAGATCACGCCGACGGCGACGGCCGCCGCCACGACGAGCCCGCCGAGCCACATCAAGCGCCGGCGCTTGCGCGGAGACTCGATCCAGCTACGCACGATCGCGAAGGTAGCACAGCAGAAGCAAAGACACTAAGCTTCTGTCGATGTTGCCTGACCCGGGTGGTCGCGCACAGGCGCCCGAACCGTTGCGCGCCGTGCAGCTGTTCGTCAATACGATCGACAGCGAGAACGTGATCGAGGAGCTGACGAGCGTCGAGGAGCTCCGGCAGGCGCTCGTCCGAGCAGGTGTCCTCGAGCCGGGCGAGCGGCTCGACGCCGCGGATCTCGAGGTTGCGATCGGCGTGCGCGAGGGGCTTCGCGCGCTGCTCCTCGCGAACAACGGCGTGCCGGCCGGCGCGGCGGCGCTCGAGCCGCTCGAGCGGGCGGCGGACGCGGCCCGCTTCACGCTCACGGTCGCGGACGGCACGCGGACGCGGCTCGTGCCGACGGCGACGGGGGTCGACGGGGCGCTCGGCCGCCTGCTCGCGATCGTCCACGAGGCCTCGGTGGACGGGAGCCTGCCGCGGCTCAAGGCGTGCTGCCGCGAGGCCTGCCTGTGGATCTTCTACGACCGCTCGCGGAACGGCTCCAGCAAGTGGTGCGCGACCTCGGTCTGCGGCAACCGGACGAACACGAAGGCGTACCGCAGCCGCCAGGCGGGACGCCGGTTCCCGCGGAGCCCCTCCTTCGTGGTCGGCACGGCCGGGCAGCCGGGCGAGCCGGCTGCGGGGGTTGCGCCGACGTCGTCAAGGAGTCGCCAGCCGGCCCGTCGATCGGCTTTGCGCAGAGAGTGATTGAACCTCCTCGGGCACTTCAAAGGTCTCACCGGCGCCTATGCGCCACGAACACGCTGCGAAGCCCGGGCTTTGCCCGGGCGTAGCTCGAGCCGCGGGCCGCGCGGGCTGAGCGAAGGAGGGCCACGGGGGAAACCGGCAGTTCCCCCGGGCTCAGAACCAGCCGCGGCGGCGGAACATGGAGAGCATGCCGACCACCGCGACCAGCTCCAGCCCGAAGCCGAGGACGAAGAACGCCTCCCACGAGCCGATGTTGCGGACCATCCAGCCGAAGTTCTGGCCGAAGAAGCCGGTGATCCAGGCGAGCGGCAGGAAGATGGTGGCGATCACGGTGAGCGCCTTCATGACGCCGTTGAGCCGGTTGGACACGGTCGAGAGGTACACGTCCATCGCGCCCGTGAGCAGGTCCCGGTAGCTGTCGATCAGGTCGCTGATCCGGATCAGGTGGTCGTAGAGGTCGCGGAAGTAGCGCGCGTCCTCGGGCGTGAAGCCGAGGACGTCGCCGAGCCCGCCCGAGACGCGCGCGAACGTGTCGCGCTGCGGCGAGACGGCCTTGCGCATGCCGACGAGCAGCCGCTTCATCCGGAAGATCTCCTGCAGCTGCTCGTCGGTGGCCCGCGTGAAGATCGCGTTCTCGAGCTCGTCGATACGATCGTCGAACTCGGTCAGCATCGGGAAGAAGCTGTCGACCAGCGCGTCGATCAACCGGTAGAGGAGCATCGACGGTCGCTCCGCCGGCCCCTTGCGCTTCTCGTAGCGCTCCCGGAACTCGGAGAACGCCGGGCAGTCGTCGCGATGGACGGTGACGAGGCAGCGCTCCGAGTAGAAGCAGTGGACCTCGACGAGGCGGTCCTCGTCGGGTGCCGCGCCGTAGACGACGATGAACACGAAGTCGTCGTACTCGTCCAGCTTCGCCCGCTGCCCGAAGTTCTCCGAGTCCTCGACGGCGAGCGGGTGGAACTTGAAGACGTCCTTGAGGATCTCGAAGTCGACCGCGTCGGGCTGGTCGAGGTCGAGCCAGAAGAACTCGCCCTCTCCGAGCAGCTTCTCGACCGATTCCCGGTCGAACTGCACCTCGCGCGAGCCGTCGTGGCGAACGACGCGGCACGTTACCGGGGGCGTCCCCTCCACGGGCGGGATCGTACTCCCGGCCTCAGACCGCAGACGGGACGCGCTAGGCTGGGGCGAGCGGACGAAGGATGCGTGCCTACGCCCGCTTCCTGGCGGCGGCGTGCGAACTGGCGAGGCGTCGACCGCGCTGCGGCCGGCCCTGTCGAGGAGGGGCAGGATCGAGCTGACCGGCGCCGTTCGCCGGCTCGGCGAGGTCGAGCGCTCCGTGTCCCGCGCGCTCGCGACGCCCGACCGGCTCAGGCTCGAGGAGGCGACCGCGGGGATTGACTGGCCCGTGCGGCGCTCGTCGAGGCCGGCCGCGAGGCGGCGGTCGACGTCGCCCGGCGCCGGTCGATCTCGCTGAGGGGGGGGGGACGGGCCACGCTCGCGGCTTAGGACGCGCGCCGGACACGGCGGGCGCGCTTGACCGCGTACATCTCGCGATCGGCGGCGGCGAGGACGTCGGCGGCAGATCGCTTACCCGGCTCGACGACCGCGACCCCGACGCTCGCGCCCCCGACGCGGCCCCTCGGCCAGACGGCCGCACGGCGGCGGTGATCTTCTCGGCCACCCGCTCGGCCTGCTCGGCCGTCGCGCCCGGGAGCAGGACGGCGAACTCGTCCCCGCCGACACGCGCCACCGTGTCCGTGAAGCGGACGCGCCCCTCGAGCTCGCGGCCGATCGCGCGCAGGAGATCGTCGCCGGCGGCGTGGCCGAGCGCGTCGTTGATCGCCTTGAATCCGTCGAGGTCGACGAAGAGGAGCGACGCGGAGCGGTCGTCGCTGCGGCGGCCCTCGACGAGCGCGCGGTCGAGCTCCTGGACCAGCCGGTCGCGGTTCCAGAGTCCCGTGAGCCCGTCTCGGCTCGCCCACTGCTTCAACCGGTGCTCGCGCGTCTTGCGGTCGGTGATGTCCTGGGCGACCAGCATCCCGCCCACGATCGCGCCCGCCCGGTCGCGCACGGGGACGACGCGGTGCAGGTGGTCGCGCTCTCCGTGCGGCAGCTCGAACGCCGATTCGCTCCCCTCGAGCGCCGCGCGGTACGCAGGCTCGAGCACGGTCCAGGTCTCGTCCGGGAACAGCTCCCGGACCGTCGTCCCCTCGCTCTCGCGGGCGGAGAGGCCGATCGCGCGCAGCCCTCGGCCGGCCGCGAACGAGTGACGTAGCCGCCGGTCGAACAGGAGGAGTACCCCGTTCGGGAAGGACTCCGCGGCGAGGCGCGAGTTCCGGTCGCGGCGGGAGGAGCGAGGCCCCGAGCGGATCCGGCCGAGCGCGAGGCCCGCGGCGAGCGCGACCAGCGCGGTGAGCACGAGCAGCGTCACTGCACTGCTTGTAGCTGGGGTGACGGACGAGGCTCAAGTTTTTCGGCGAGATGACGATGAGAGCCTGCGGTGGACGGCAAAGGAGATCACGAGCTCGTCACGATCGCGGCCGAGCTCGAGCGCTACTGGGCAGAGCAGTGGCGACGCGCAAAGGAGATCTGCGATCTCCTCGAGCGTCGTCTCGCCGGCCGACCGCTCGCCCCTCGCCCGGAGCTCAGGATCGTCGATCCGTCGGCCACCCCCGCGGACCGGCAACCCCGAACCGTCGCGGCCTGACCTCAAGCTCGTCGACGTCTAAGACGGCCCCAGCAAAGAAAGCTCGCAGAGAGCACACGGGGCGGTTGTTGCGTCCGGGTCGGCGCGTTATGGTCGGTCCCTCGTCCATGACCAGCCGAGCTACATCGCAACTGGGAGCCACGCGTCTGCTCTGGGATTGCGAGACGATCGGTCTCTCGCTCGAGAGCGATCGGCCGTCTGCCAGGGGTCGCCTGCACGCCGAGCTCGGCGAGGAGCTCACGCAGCTCCTGCTCGTAACGCTCAGGGAAGCCCACCCGTCGACGCCGCACGAGGAAGCCCTGCGCCGCGCGGCGAACGGCGACGCCGCCTGAGCGTAGCGTCGAGCCTGGCCCTTGAAGCCCGGGCCGTAACCGGCGAGACTGCGGCGCATGGACTCCGTGCGTCGGATTCTGATCGTCCTCGTGAGCCTCGTCGCCGCATTGGCGATCGCATCGGCGGCTGCGGCGTCGATCCGCGTCGCGGGCTTCACCGGACACGTGGCGGCCGGGGACTACGCCTCGATCACCGTCAAGGTCTCGCCGCGGGCGCACTGCGCGATCACCGTGGTCTACGACACGGTCGTCTCTCACGCCAGAGGCCTGGGTGCGAAGACGGGCTCGAGCATCACCTGGCAATGGCGGGTCGGAACGAGCACCCATGCAGGGCGCCGGCCCGTGACCGTCGGCTGCGGCAAGAGCGGGAGTACTCGGACGCTCGTCGTGCAGTGAAACGCGCGGCCGCCCTCCTCGCGCTTGCGCTGGCCCTCGTCCCGGCAGGGCTCGCGGCGCCTCCCTCCTACCGGATCGCGCGGGTGATCGACGGGGACACGGTCGAGCTCGCGAACGGCGTCCGTGTGCGGCTCGTCCAGATCGACACGCCGGAGGTGTACGGCGCGCCCGAGTGCTACGGCCACGCCGCCTCGGCGATCACGAAGCGACTGCTTCCGCCGGGACGCGGGTGTGCTGTTCGCCGAGCCCGCGACCGATCGGGTCGACCAGTACGGACGCTGGCTCAGGTACGTCGTCAGGGTGAGGGACGGGCTCGACGTGAACGTGCGGCTCGTCGCGGTCGGCGCGGCGGCGCCGTACTTCTACCGGGGACGGCACGGCCGCTACGCGACGCTCCTCGACACGCTCGCGAGGCAGGCGCGAAAGCACCGCCTCGGCCTCTGGGGCGCATGCCCACGCACGCAGTACCAGCCCGACGACAAGGTGGACACGGGGCCCGGTCACTGAGTTCTGCTTCCGCGACGAGGACGACAAGCCGCTCCTCGTCGTCGAGATGCCCTGATTCGTCCCTCGATCGGATGACCCTCCACGAGGGTTTGCGCCTGCCGATCACTCGGGCGAGGCTGTCGTGCGACTCCGGAATGCCGAAGCCTCCGTCATGGAGGCAGGGGGTGCCTCGAGGATTCGCCGGCCCGGACGGGCGAGCGCAGCCGGCGCCTGGGCGCTCGCGGTGCTCGTCGCGTGCTCGCTGGCCGCCGGCGCAGGCGCGGGCACGACGCCGATCGCCTACCCGGACTTCTCGAGCGTCGCCGGCCTGACGCTGAACGGGAATGCCGCGCAATCGGGCACCGCGCTCAGGCTCGCCGCGAACCGCAGGTCCAACACGGCAGCGCCTGGGCGCAGACGCAGATCGACACGACGCAGTCGTTCGAGTCGCGGTTCCGCGCCGACGTGCACGACGGATCGCTGCCCTCGCCGGCCGACGGGATGACCTTCGCGATCCAGTCGAAGAGCCTGTTGGCGATCGGGGACAGCGGCGGCGCACACGGGTACGCGGGGCTCGGCGCGATCTCGCCGAGCGTCGCCGTCGACGTGTCGCTCTTCCCGCAGATCTTCAACGGCGGCAACGAGCAGTTCAGCCTGGTGTCGAACGGCAACCTGCTGGCGCCGCTCGCGAAGGCGACGAGCAGCGTGCTCCTCTACGGGCAGCCGTTCTCGGTCTGGGTCGACTACGACGCCAAGGCCCACGCGGTCACGGTGTTCGTGGGCCAGGCGACGACGAAGCCCCCGACGCCGCTCGTCTCGGCGAGCATCGACCTCGCCGCCACGGTCGGGCCCGCCGCCTACGCCGGGTTCACCGCCGGCACCGGCGCCAACTGGGCCGACTTCGACGTCCTCGGCTGGACGGTGGAGACCGTGGGCGACACCACGCCGCCCAGCGTCACGTGCTCGGCGTCCCCGAACGTGCTCTGGCCACCGAACAACAAGCTCGTCCCGGTCACGACCAAGGCCACGGTCAGCGACTCGGGATCGGGCGCCGCCGGCTTCTCGCTCGTATCCGTGACGTCGAACGAGGGCGACGCCGCCGCGGAGAGCAGCGGCTGGGTGCCCGGAACGCCCGACACGAGCGGCTTCCTCCAGGCATCGCGGCTCGGCTCGGGTCACGGCCGTGTCTACACCCTCACCTACGAGGGCAGGGACAACGCCGGCAACAAGACGACGTGCGCGACCACGGTCGCCGTCCCGCACGACCAGGGCAAGTCCTGAGCTCGCTACTCGCCCGACGCCTTGTCGGCTGCCGAGCGCAACGCCCGCAGGCCGCGGAGCTCGTCCTCGGTCGGCGGCTCGGCCGTCACGACCTCGTCGGCGACACGCAGGTCCCAGCCGGTGGCGGAGCGAACGGCGTCCACGTCGACCCCGGGATGCAGCACCGTGAGGGTCAGCTCGCTCGTCTCGGGATCGGGCTCGAGGACCCCGAGGTCGGTGACGACCGCAGTCACGCCGGCGCCCGAGAAGCCGAGGCCTGCCGCGAGCCGGCGCCGTCGCCGAAGCCGACGGTCGTGCGGAAGTCGAGCTTCTCGACGAACGTGCGCGACGTCTGGCGAAGCATGACGAACGTCTCCTTGCAGAACGCGCTGATCTCGGGAGCCCCGCCCGCCCCGGGCAGCCGCACGTCGGGTGCGTCGTAGTCGCCGATGACCGTGCTGTTCAGGTTCCCGAAGCGGTCGATCTGCGCCGCGCCGAGGAAGCCGACGTCGATCCGGTTGCCCTGGAGCCAGTAGGCGAAGATCTCCGGCACGGAGACGACCGCGTCCGCCGTATCGGCCAGCTCTCCGTCCCCGATCGACAGCGGCAGCGTCGTCGGCTTGGCACCGATCGTGCCGCTCTCGTAGATCAGCACGCAGCCGGGAGCGTGCGTCGTGCGGGCGAGGTTGGCAGCGCGGCTCGGCAAGCCGATCCCGACGAAGCAGACGGTGCCGTCGTGGAGCCGGCGCGCCGCCGACACGACCATCATCTCGTCCGCCGTGTGCGCAGGGGTCACGCGCGCATCCTAGTGTCCTCGGCCTCCGCGATCGTGCGCGACGTCACAACCAGTCGAGCAGCTCCGCCACACCGTCGACGATCGCATCCGGGCGGCGGCTCTCGGGCACGCCGTCGAGGCCGGCGCGCGCCGCTGATCCCGCTGCGCACGAGGACTGTGCGCGAGCCGCCGAGCCGGCCGAGGGCGACGTCCATGCCGAGGTCGTCGCCGATCACGGCCAGCTCGCCGACGGCACGCCGAGACGCTCCGTGACCGCCTGCACGGCGGCCCGCGACGGCTTGCCGACGATCACCGGCCGGGCCCGGTTGCCTTCGCGATCGCGGCGGCGGTCATCGCGCCGCGGCTGAAGATCGGCCCGTTCGCCCCTGCGTAGGCGGGCTGGTAGCTCGCCGTCAGGAGCCGCGCGCCGCCGAGCACGGCGCGCGCCGCCTGCTCGAGCCGGGGGAAATCGACCGTGTCGGCGTGCGCGACGAAGACGGCAGCAGGATCGCCCTCGCCGTCGAGGATCCGGACGCCCGCGCCCGCGAGGTACTCACGCGCCGCGTCGTCGGCGAACAGCAGCACCGAACCGCCGGGGTGGCGCGCGCGCAGGTAGAGCTGGACGCTGTCGAGCGGCGTGAGGACGTCGTCGTCCTCGACGGGGAGACCGACGGCGCGGAGTCCGGCCGCGAAGGTCGCGGCGATGCGTGGCTGCCGTTCGTGAACAGGACGAGCGCCGGCCGGAGGCGCGGATCCGCTCGAGCACGTCCCGCGCGCCGGGCTGGACGTGAGCGACGTCGCCCGCCCGGTGGACGAGCGTCCCGTCGATGTCGAGCACGAAGCCCCGGACCTGGTCAAGTCGCACGGCGCCACTCGACGAGCTCGTCGCCCTTCTGCACGCGCAGGTGCGTGATCTCCCGGCGCTTCGCGACTTCCTGCAGCAGGGTGACGACCGGGCGCCCGGCCGGACCGCGCGCCGGCCTCGCCCGCTGTTCGCGTGGCCTGGAGGCCAGCATCGCGTCCACCTGCTCCTCGGGCATCGTCAGCCTGAGCAGCAGCTCCTCGTCGGAGATCCTCGCGCCGAAGCGCTCGCGCGCGCCGTCGAGGTGGAGCGGCTCGAGCTTGCGCAGCTCCTCGGTGCGAGGCCGCGAGAGCACGCGCTCGGCGACGGCCGGGTCCACCGGCGCCGCCGGCTCGCCGTAGTGGCCGAGGAAGTAGCGGACGGTCTCGTCGGAGACGGTCGACCACCGCTCGCCGTCGATCACGTTCCGTACCGCCTGCGTGGCCACGAGCTGCGAGACCGGCGTGACGATGATCGGGTAGCCCATCTCGGCGCGGACGCGGCCCACCTCCTCGAGCACGGCGGGGAAGAGCTCGGGCCGGCGCAGCTCCTCGAGCATCCGCCGCGTCGTCGAGACCATGCCGCCCGCGAGCTGGTGGTGGTAGTACGTCGGCGTCGAACTCCTGCGGCTCCCCGACCGGCAGGCCCCTGTCGCGCGCGAGCTCGCGGAAGTGCTCGCGAGACCGCCGCGAGCGCATCGGGATCGAGCCGGTGCGAGAAGCCCTCGGCCTCGAGGTCGCGGAGCGTCGTCTCGGCCGCCGGGTTGGACGTGCCGCGCGCCAGCGGCTCGGCGGCCGTGTGCAGTACCTGGAACCCGGCCCGCAGGCCCTCCATGTAGACGAACGGGGCGAGCCCGATCGTGCAGTGGCTGTGCAGCTCGACGGTGCGTTCGCCCGCCGCGCGCAGGAAGTGCGGCGCCAGCTCTCGCACGGCACTCTGCGTGAGCAGGCCGCCCGGGTCCTTGAGGTAGAGGCGGTCCATCTCGGCGCAGCCCGCGAGCGCTGCGGCGCGCTCGGCGTAGTACTCGTGCGTGTGCACCTCGCTGACCGAGTAGGTGAGCCCGATCACGATCTCCTCGACGCCCTCCTCCCGCGCCATGCGCGCGAGCCGCCTGAGCGCGATCGGGGTCGTTGGACGGGTCGGCGATCTGGAAGCGGCGGATCCCGTTGCGGACGACGCAGCGGAACGAGAGCCGGATCACGTCCTCGTCGGCGGGCACCCACGAGATGAAGCGCATGCCCGTGGTGATGAAGCTCAGCGGCGTCCGCGGCATCGCCGCGCTCACGAGCCGGAAGCGCTCCCACGGGTCCTCCCGGTGGAAGCGGACCGAGACGGCCATGTGCGTGCTGGACGAGAAGTCGCACGCATGGAAGCCGACGAGGTCGAGCGTCGGCGCGATCGAGAGCACGTCGGGCGTCTCAGGCCGGTTGCGCTCCACAGGCTCTGGTTGCCGTCGCGCGTCGTCGTGTCGACGATGTCGACGACGCTCACGCGCTGCCCGGACCTGGAAGAGCAGCCTCGCCGTACTCGACGGGCTCGGCGTTCGTCGCGCACCACCTCGAAGACCGTGCCGGCGACGCCCGCGGGGATCGAGTTCATCATCTTCATCACCTCGATCAGGCAGACGACCGTGTCGGGCTCGACGCGCGCGCCCACGTCCACGAACGGCGTCGCGCCGGGCGCCTCGGCGCGGTAGAACGTTCCGAGCATCGGGGCGGCGACCGTGACGAGGCCGTCGGCCGGAGGCGGCGGCGCCGGCTCGCGGCCGGCCCTGGGCCGCGGCAGGCGCGTCTCCGCGCAGGACGTAGAGCGAGATCTCGCCGGTCTCGATCCGGAGCTCCTCGCAGGTCTCCGACTCGTCGATCAGCCGCAGGATCTCGCGGACGTCGTCGTCGGTCAGCGGCATCTCAGGGGTCGGTCGGGGTCTCGGTCGAGGCGCCGAACGTGCTCATCACGAGCGACAGCGCGGAGCCGGAGAGTGTCGGCGCTTCCTTCCGCGTCGTCACCGGTCGCGCCTGGAGGACGAGCAGGGCGCCGGTCCTGCCGCGCGCGAGGCCCACTCGACGTCCTGGTGCGAGCCGAAGTGCCGCTCGACTCGCCGGCCGAGGTCGACGACGCGCAGCGAGGCCGGCCCCGTCGAGACACGGCGCGATGCGTCGCTCGGCGGGCACCTCTCGCCGTACGGTTCCGCGTCCGGCGGCGTCGGGCACGTACTCGACCTCCTTCGAGCCGACGGTGTGCCGCACGACCTCGCCCGTGACCTTGCTGACGAGGTAGTCATCAGGCGTCGCCTCGCCGCCGACGACCGCGACGCCGAGGCCCCAGCTCGCGTTCACCGCGACCATGCTCGGGTCGCCGCTGACCGGGTTGCACGTGAACAGCACGCCCGAGACCTCGGCGTCGACCATCCGCTGCACGGTGACGCCCATCGCCTCCCCGGGCGCGCCGAGCCGGCGCCGGTAGGCGATCGCGCGCGGGGTGTGGAGGCTCGCCCAGCAGTCGCGCACCGCGTCGCAGAGATGCTCGATCCCGCGCACCCAGAGGAAGCTCTCCTGCTGGCCCGCGTGGCTCGCGTCCTCGCCGTCCTCGCCGAGCGCGCTCGAGCGGACGGCCACCGGCGGCTCGCCCAGCTCCCGGTAGCGCCGCTCGAGCTCGCCCCGAAGATCCTCCGGCAGCGGCGCGAACCGCATCGCCTCGCCGATTGCCTTCGACGCGTCGTCTTCGGAGCGGGAAAGGGTCGCGGAGATCGCCGCGTCGAGACCGGTCGAGGCCACGAAGTCGCGGTAGGCGTCCGCGCCGAGCGCGAAGCCGTCCGGCACGGCGAGCCCGGCGGCGAGCAGCTCGCCCAGGTTCGCGCTCTTGCCGCCGAACGCCTCCGCGTCCGTCCGGCGCAGCTCGGCAAGCGGGCGCGTGAGAGCGTCACGCGTCGAGGATCGTGACGACGCCGGTCGAGCCGTCGACGCGGATCGACTGGCCGGTCCTGATCTCCGCGGTCGCGCGACCGGTGCCGACGACGGCGGGCAGCCCGTACTCGCGGCAGACGATCGCCGCGTGCGACATGACGCCGCCGATGTCGGTGACCACGGCCGTCACCTTGGGGAAGATCGGCGCCCACGCCGGCGAGGTGATCGGGCAGACGAGCACGTCGCCGTCCCGAACGTCGGCGAGCTGCTCGATGCCGATCACGACACGCGCGGGCCCCTCGACGACGCCCGGCGATGCGGCCGCACCCGAGAGCCGCGAGCTGTCCTTGTCCGCGCTCGCCCACTCCTGCACGCGCTGCGTCGTGACGCCCCAGAGCATGATCGACATCGGGTCAGTGATCGACTCGGGCGTGACTCCGATCGCGGGCGGCGGCGTCCACGCGGCGAGACCCTCGAGCAGCTCCTTGCGGCGGGCCACGATCGGCGGCCAGTGGCTCGGCCCGGCCGGAGCACCGCCGGTGGCCCACGTGAGCAGCAGCTCGTCGAGCGCCTCCGCGACCTCGTGCCGCGTCAGGTGGAACATGTCCTCGCGGTCGGCGAGGAAGCCGTTGTCCGCGAGCAGCCCGCCGAACTCGCGCAGCTTGTTCCACCAGCGGGTCAGGAACCAGTAGTCGCAGTAGAACTTGTGCTCCTCGACGTACGGGAAGACCGTGCGCGAGAGCCCGAGCAGCTCGTGGAACGTCCCGCGGGCCTCCTCGTCGAGCAGCGCGCCGTACTCCTCGGCCAGCCGGTCGCGCTCGCGGGCGATCTCCTCGCTCGGCCGCTCCACTCGTTCCCCCGCCTTCAGCGCGCGGATGTGGCCGACGACGGAGGCGTACGGGATGCTCGGGTCGTCGTACCAGCTGCCGTAGAAGTGGTAGAGCCCGTCGCCGACCGCCATGTTGAACCACGGGTCCTTGATCCGCTCGAGCTCGTCGAGCCAGGCGCGGCCGGCATCGCTCCCCTCGAGCTCGGCGTCGATCTCCGCCGGGGTGCGGCCCTCGACGAACGCGCCGTCGACGCCGGCATCGATCGCGAGCCTCGCCAGGCGGGCGAGCTCGGCGCTCGGCTTGAAGAGCAGCACGTCGATGCCCGCGACCATCTGCGCGATGTGCTGCTCGGGGATGTCCGGGAGCTGCGCCTTGCAGAACTCGCTGAAGGTCATGTAGGCGCCGTAGCCGAGGAGCAGGAACTCGAAGTGGTGCTGCCACATCAGGTCGCCGCAGCGGAGCGTGCGGCTGTACGCGTCGAGCACCTCGTAGAACGCGGTCTGCCGGTCGTCGTCGAACATCACCTCGTCGGGCTCGTACTCGGGCAGCTCGGGCACGCGCAGCTCGGTGATCTCGGCGATCAGCGCCACCATCTTCTCGCGCCAGCGGGCGTAGAGCTCGTCCCAGTGCTGGTAGTAGTGGCCGGCACGGCGCTGGAAGAACTCGACGCGCTCGACGACCTTGGCCGGGTCGGTGACGGGATTGCCCGAGATGTAGACGTAGCCGTTGACGATGCGGTAGTCGATGCCCATCGCCGGCGGCACCGCAAAGACGCGGTTCTGCCAGGCGCCGACGGCCTGGTACGGGGCGTCGATGCAGGCCACGTCGAACGCGGGCATCGGCACCGGGAAGTGCATCGAGTTCCAGAACCAGAAGCGGGCCTCGTCGGTCTCGCGCCGGGATTCCGTGAAGACCGCGTAGTACGGATACATCTCCTCCCAGCCCTCGCAGCCGGGCGGCGTCGCGATCTCGTACGGACTCGGGAACGCGGAGCTCGTTTGCGCAGGAGCAGCCATCGGCGACGCCGTGATGATATGCCTGTCCGATGCGCGCCATCCGCCAGCAGACGCTCGGCGGGCCTGAGGTGCTCGAGCTCGTCGACGTCCCGCGGCCGGAACCCGCGCCGACGGAGGTGCTCGTGCGCGTCGCCGCCGCTGGCGTCAACCCGGTCGACTGGAAGACGCGCACCCGCGGCGGCTTCCTCGGCTCGCCGCCGTTCACGGTCGGCTGGGACGTCGCGGGCGTCGTCGAGGAGGTGGGCCGCGGCGTCACGCGCTTCGAGCCGGGCGATCGCGTCCTCGGCATGCCGCGCTTTCCCCGCGAGGCGGCCGCCTACGCCGAGTACGTCACGTCGCCGTCACGGCAGCTGGCCCGCACGCCCGAGGAGCTCGACGACGTGCACGCGGCCGCACTGCCGCTCGCCGGCCTGACGGCGTGGCAAGCGCTGGTCGAGACCGCCGGCGTCGAGGAGGGCCACCGCGTCCTGGTCCTCGCGGCGGCGGGCGGCGTCGGGCACCTGGCGGTGCAGATCGCGAAGGCTCGCGGCGCCTACGTGGTCGGGACTGCCCGCGCGGCCAAGCACGCGTTCCTGGCCGGGATCGGCACCGACGAGGCGATCGACTACACGACCGAGTCCGTCGAGAATCGCGTCCACGACGTCGACGTCGTGCTCGACCTGGTCGGCGACGAGTCGAGCGCCGGCGCGCTCGAGACGATCCGCGACGGCGGCATCTTCATCTCCGTCCCGTCTGGCTCCGGCCTCGACGCGCTGCGCGAGGCCGCGGCCGGCCGGGTGCGCGTCACCGGCATCCTCGTCGAGCCCGACCGAGCCGGGCTCGAGGCGATTGCGGACCTCGTGGCGGCGGGCCGGCTTCGGCCCCACGTCGAGCAGACGTTCCCGCTCGCGGACGCCGCCAGCGCGCACGAGCTCGGCGAGACCGGACGCACGCAGGGCAAGCTGGTGCTGACCCTCTAGGCGGGTTATCCTCCCGCGCCATGGCCCGCTTCGTCCTCGTCCACGGCGCCTTCGGCGGAGCCTGGACGTGGGAGCCGATCGTCGACAAGCTCGAGGCGCTCGGCCACACGGTCGAGACCTTCGACCTCCCCGGCGGCGGCTCGGACGAGACGCCGGTCGAGGAGATCACGCTCCCGGCCTGCGCCGACCGCGTCTGCTCGGTCCTGGCGCGGCGGCCGGAGCCGGCCGTGCTCGTCGGCTACAGCATGGGCGGAATCGTCGCGACGCAGGCGGCGGCGAACTGCCCGGAGCGCGTCGAGTCGCTGATCTTCGTCGCCTCCTTCATGCCTTCGAACGGCCAGAGCCTGCTCGACCTGAGCCGCCTTCCCGAGGGTGAGGGCGACATGATCCAGGCGAACATCGTCGTCGAGGGCGAGCCGGCGATCGCGTCGCTGTCGGAGCAGGCGACCGCGGCAGCGGTCTACAACTGCTGCACGCCCGATCAGATCGAGGCGGTGCTGCCGCGGCGCCGGCCGCAGGCGGTGGCGGTCTTCGCGACACCGATCCAGGCCGACGACGAGGTGCTGGCGAGGATCCCGCGCTCCTACGTGCTCACGGAGCAGGACAGGTGCATCATGCCCGCCCTCCAGCGGCGGATGATCGCCGAGCACCCGTGCCGGAGCGTGGTCGAGCTCGACACCGACCACGCGCCCCACCTGTCCAGGACGGACGAGCTCGTAGCCGCCCTGGACTCGATGGCGACCGCCTAGACCGCGGCCTTCGTCCGCCAGCCCTCGGCGTACGACGTCCGGGCGACCTCGCCGTACGGACACGGGCTGACGACCGCGCGGATCTCGGTCTGCACGTGCCGCTCGACGACCGGCTTGGCCGAGCCGCCGCCCTCCTCGCCCCAGACCAGGATCACCTCGGCGCCGACCTCGACGTCCACGTCGACGACGGCCAGCGAGAGCATCGAGCGCTCGTTGTAGCTGTAGCCGGAGAACGTCGAGACGCCGATGACGCCGCTCTCGCCGATCACCTTGTCATTCGGCCAGGTGGAGTAGTTCGAGAGCGGCAGGTCGATGTACTTGGCGGCGTCGCCCTTCTCGAACAGCGAGCCCATAGCGCGCGCGACGTCCTCGCCGTTCCAGGCCAGCGTGACCTTGCGGCGCTTCGGCTCGTCGCCCATCGCCTCAAGGGCGTCGCGACCGACAAAGTCGTGGTCGAACTTCACGAACGGCCAGTAGCCGAGGTCGTGCGGGGTCAGGTAGTAGTCCGAGATGTCGTCGGAGTAGAAGCTGCCGCCGAGCGAGCCCGTTCCCTCGTACCCCTCGGCCGGGAGCCACGCCCGGTACGCCTTCATCTCGTCGCCCGTGAACACGGCCGGCAGCGGGCAGGGGATCCAACCCGACTCGAGCGTGTTCGTCGCGTAGACACGCGAGCCGACCTGGCGCAGGCCGAACTCCTCGCCCGCCGCGACGATCGCCGCCCTGACGTCCTCGGCCTCGTCCCACGGCCCGAAGAGCTCGAGCCCGGGGACGCCGGACATGCCGTGGTGAAGCGCGCGCACCTCGTGCCCGGCGATCGTGATCTCGCCCATGTTGAAGAACTTGATCTCCGGCAGAGAGCCGCCGGCGGCCTTCTGCAGCGTCTCCATCGCGGTCGGCCCTTGCACCTGGAAGCGGTAGATCTTGCGCTTCCCGGTCGGGTTGGCGGCGGTGCGCTCGTCGCGCTCCAACGTCACGTCGTAGTCGCCCGTCTCCGCGTGGTACTGCACCCAGTTGTGGGCCGACGGGCGCCCGACCAGGCTGACGCGGTTCTCGTCGAGGAAGAAGAGGATCCCGTCGCCGATCACGTAGCCGTCGTGGTTGCAGACGACGAGCTGCTTGGCCTTGTTCACCTGGAAGTTCTCGAAGCTGTTGACGCCGACGGCGGAGAGGAGCCTGATCACGTCCGGCCCCTCGAGGTAGAGGTCGGTCATGTGGTGGGACTGATCGAAGAGCGCGCACGTCTCGCGCCAGGCGACCTGCTCGTCGCGCCAGTTCGAGAACTCGGCGGGCACCTTCGGATAGACGTATGGCCCGATCTGCGAGTTCCGCGCCATGTCGGCCGGATTGCCGACGGCGTTCAGCTTCTCTTCCAGGTTCTCGTAGGCCATCTCGTGCGCTCCTTCCTCGACGAAGTTGCTGGAAACGATCTTATTTCACGCCGGCCGGGGTCTCCCGGGCGCCGCTCTTTCGCTGCTCCCACGTCCACGTCTCGAGGAGCCGGTTGAAAGTGAAGTAGTGGAACCCGGCGAGGTTCAGCGCCGGGTCGCCAACGTGCGGCGCGAGCGCGTCGTACAGGCTGTCCGCCGAGGCGCCCGTGAGGCGCAGCAGGCCGCGCAGCCCACCCTGCTTGCGCAGGAACGACAGCGACGGCCCGACGCCGACGCGCATCGAGATCTCGAGCAGCTTGCGCCGGTCGACGATCCCCGGCACGCCGGCGACGACGGGTAGCTCGATGCCCGCCACGCGCGTCCGGCGCACCCAGGCGAGGAGCGCGTCCGGGTCGAAGCACAGCTGCGTCGTGATGTAGTCGGCGAGGCGGCTCTTCTCCTGCAGCACCTGGGCCAGCGTCGCATCGTCGATCAGCGGATGCCCCTCGGGGTAGCCGCCGATCCCGATCGTCCGCGGGCGGTTCGGGTGCTCGTGGACGAGCGGGAGGAGCTCGCCGGCCGCCGCGTACGGGCCGAGCGGAGGCGTCGCGTCGCCGCCGATGACGAAGGCGTCGTCGATGCCGGCCTCGGCCATCGCCGCCAGGATCTCGTCGAGGTGGGCGCGGTCGCGAACCATCCGCGCCGCGAGGTGCACGGTGACGCCGTGCCCGAGCGCGGCCAGGCGCGTGGCCGTCTCGACCGTCCGGTCGAGACCGTGCGCCGGCGAGCAGGTCACCGTCAGCCGCACCGGCTCCGGCAGCTGCGCGGCCTCCTCCACGGCGCGGCCGAACGGGAGGACCTCGAACTGCGGCTTCACGGCGAACCCACGTCCGGCGTGCCGTAGGTGTGGAAGCTCTCGACCGTGTGGACGCCCCAGAACTGGCCCCGGGCGCGCTCGGCTCCCGTCCACGTGACCGGCTCGTAGTCTGGGTCGTAGACGAAGTAGCCGCCCGTCGTCACCTCGACCCGGTTGCCGCCCGGCTCGTAGCCGTAGAGGAAGAAGCCCTGCGCGATTCCGTGCTTGGACGGCGCCGCCTCGATGTAGACGCCGTTGTCGACGAACAGATCTGCGGCGCGCAGGCACTCCTCCCGCGTGTCGACCCAGAAGGCGAGGTGATGCAGCCGGCCGTTTGCGCCGTAGGCGTCCGCGACGTAGATCAGCTCGTGGGCCGCGATCGACAGGCTGAGCCACGCGCCCGCCTCGGAGCCGTCGTCGCGCTCGATCCGTTCGTACAGGCGGTAGCCGAGGAGCTCCTGCGCGAACTCGCGGTTCGCGCGCACGTCGGCGGCGAGAACGTTGACGTGGTCGAGCCGCTTGACGGCGGCGCCCCGCCCGACGTAGCGCTGCGGCTGGTTGCGCCACGCCGGGCGCAGATGCTCGGGCGGCGAGTAGCGCTCGGCCTCGTAGAAGAGCTCGAAGACGTGGCCGTCCGGGTCGGTGAACCGGTACGCGCGCCCGTGGCCGACGTCGCCGTCGATCCAGCCGAGACCGCGCCCGCTCGCCTCGATCGCGGCCACGCGCCGTTCGAGCGCCTCCGGGCTCCACGTGCGCAGGGCCATGTGCCCGAGGCCGGCCTGCTCCGACTCGGTCAGCTTCAGGCTGTAGCGCAGGTAGTCGCCCCAGCCGCGCAGGAACACCGATTGGCCGTCGCGCGCCTCCTCCTCCATCCCGAGGACGTCGACGAAGAAGCGCAGGCTTTCGTCCGGCCGCGGCGTCAGCAGCTCTGCGTGGCCGATGTGCGCCACGTCGTGCAGCTGCTCGGTCACCGTTCGACGAGCTGCCTGAGGCCGTCGAGGTCGTAGGAGAGCGCTCCCGCCTTGAGCTTCGCGCGCTTCTCCACCTCGCGCTCCGCCCGCTCGCGCGCCGCGGCGAGTACCTCGCCGACGCGCTCCTGCGGGACGACGACGGCGCCGTCCGCGTCGAGCACGACGACATCGCCCTGGCGGATCCCGGCGCCGCCGACCGTCACGGGCTCGCCGATCGTGCCCGGCGTCTTCTTCTCGGCGCCCCGCACGCGCACGAACCGCGCCCAGATCGGCAGCCCGAGCTCGCGCAGCTCCTCGACGTCCCGGACTGCGGCGTCGACGAGGAGCGCAGCCACGCCGCGGCCCTGCGCCTGACGTGGCGAGCAGGTCGCCGACCAGGGCGACGGCCCGAGGCTCGGGCATCGTCAGCACGAGCACCTCGCCCGGCTCGGCCTCGGCGACGGCCGCGTGCACCATCAGGTTGTCGTCCTGCGCGCAGCGAACGGTCCTCGCCGGGCCTGCGGCGCGCGAGCCGGCGATCACCCGCACCAGGTCGACGTCGACCACGGCCAGTCGGCCGCCCGCCTCGTGCACGGTCGCCGACCCCAGCTCGGCCAGCTCCGCGAAGGTGGACATCACAGGGAACTCACCACCTGGGGAGTGACGCGCTGGAACGCCTCGGCGAACTCGATCGCCTTGTTCCCCGACGAGCGCCGCGCATGGTTGCCGCGCCGCTCGGCCAGTGCGCCGTAGTACGCGTGCAGGTGTGCCTGCGCCTGCATCTCCGCCATCGCCGCACGCTTCTGCTCGATCACCGGAGTGATGTCCACGAACGTGGTCGGCGTGAAGTTGCAGAGCTCGGACTGGTGCGGCTCGAAGAGCAGGAGCTCCGGCGGCTGGAACGGCCCGCCGAACGCGCTCGCCGTTCCCGCACCGGCCGCGAGAGCTCGCGCCTTCTCGACGGCAATGAACGCCTCGGCGTGGTCGGGGTTGAACGGGTCGCGGTCCGTGTGCGTGAGCACGACGTCGGGCGCGAACTCCCGGATCTTCGCGGCGATCGCGGTCAGCCCGTCCCTGTCCACGACGAGCGGGTAGTCACCGAGGTCGAGGCAGTCGAACGTCGCGCCGAGTGCCGCAGCAGCGCGCTCGGCCTCCCCGTGGCGGACCTCCTTCACGCGCTCGACGGTCATGCCGGGCTCCTTCCAGAGCTCGCCCGACTCGCCCTGCTCGCCATAGGAGAGCGCGAGCACCTGAGCCGTGCCGCCACCGCTCGTATTGACCGCGACCGCGCCGCCGGCCCGCCAGACGAAGTCGGCCGAGTGCGCGCCGACGACCATCAGCCGCCTGCTCATTCGGCCCCCGCGAGGCGACGGGACTGCCCGACGATCATCTCGCGCGCCGCATCCTCGTCGAAGCCGCTCCCGAGCAGTCGATCGGCCCAGAGCGCGAGCCCGTCCTCGACGGCCGGATAGTCCGGATTGCCGAGGTCGCTCGAGAAGAGCGTCCGCTCGGCGCCGACCGCACGGACGCCGTCGAAGACGTGCTCCCAGGTCGTCTTGCCGCTGTGCGGGGTCGTGAAGCAGCGCTCGATCAGGCACCCGCGCCCGGCGAGCGTGACCTGGTCCTCGACGGAGATGTCCTGGCACGGAAACTCCGGGTGCGTGACGACGATGTGCGCCACACCTTCCTCGATCGCGCCGTCCACGACCGCGAACGTGTCGTCGCGCGAGAGATGCGCGGTCGCCAGGATCAGGCCGTGCCGCGCGATCGCGCGCAGCACGTCGCGCGTCTCCGGCAGGAGTTGCCCGTCGCCGTCGGTGACGTCCACCGGGTCGACGCCGAGGCCGAGCCCACGGAGCTCGTGCTGGAGCTTCGCCCACTGCGGCACCCTGTCGCCCGGCTTCGGCTCGGTGCGGCCGGCCGTCTCCGCAGCCGAATCGACCGTGGGCATCCAGACGATCCGCGCGCCCTCACGCGCGGCGATCTCGACCGCGAGCGCGTTCATGCCGCCGACCGCCTGGTTCAGCGTCAGCGTCCCGATCGCCTGGACTCCCGGGACGAGGGCGGAGACGATCTCGCGCGCGCTCGGCGGTCGACGTGTAGTGCGACTTGAGCGCGAAGCCGGCGAGGCCGAGCTCGGCGAAGCGCCCGGCGAGGGTACGGTCGTCGATCCGCCGAGTCGGCACGTCGGGGCCGACGTGCACGTGCAGGTCGTACGCGCCCTCGACGAGCGTGCGGGCGCGGTCGCTGGGCTCCGTGGCGTTCACCGGGCGTGCGCCTTCCCAAGGTCGGCGAGGAGGGCCGCCGTGGCAGAGGCGATCCGCGGCTCGATCCCGAGCTCGACGAGGAGCGCCTGCGCCGCCTCCATCTCGTCGACCCGCCGCACCGCGTGTCGCCGGCTGCCCTCGAGCAGGCGGTCGAGGAACGGCTCGCCGATCACCTCGGCGATCTCGCCGCGCAGCCACTCCGCGTGGCCCGCAGCCTCGGCCGCGTCCAGGCTCTCGATCGCCGCAGCGGCGAGGCCCTTCATGAACACGGACCGAAGCAGCTTGAGCGCCGCTGCGTCCCCCGGCGTGTCAGAGACGACCTCGACCGGCATTCCCAGCGGCCCGAGCGAGTCCGCGAACGCGTGCGCTCCGGCTCCGGACGCGAGCGCCGGCGTGCCGAGACCGCGCGACGGAACGGGGCCGAGCAGCGCGACGTCCGCGAAGCGGGCGGGCTCGACGAGCGCCGCCAGCTCGCGCTTGAGCTCGGGCGGCGCGGTGTTCAGGTCGGCGTAGAGGACCCCGGCGCGCAGCGCCGGCTGCGCGGCCGACGCTGCCCCGAGCGCAGCCCGTCCCGAGTTGACGCTGAGCACGATGTCGGCACCGGCGACCGCTGTCTCGGGCTCCGACGCTCGCCCCGGCAGGTCGGCGCCGGCCTCGCCGTCGGGGTCGTAGCCGCGCACATCGGCACCCGCGGCCTCGAGGTCGGCGGCGAGACGGCTTCCGGCCTCGCCCAGACCGAGCAGCGCGACGACCGGAGGCGTCACCGAGCCTCTCGCAGCGCCCGCCAGACGTTCTCGCCGTTCGCGGGCATGTCGACGTGCGTCACGCCGTGCGGCGCAAGCGCGTCGAGCACCGCGCCGTGGACGGCGGGCGTCGAGCCGATCGTGCCCGACTCGCCGATCCCCTTGGCGCCGAGCGCGTTCACGGGCGTCGGCGTCTCCATCTCGACGACCTCGAACGACGGCAGCTCGGCGGCGGACGGGAACTCGTAGCCCGTGAACGTGCCGGTGAGCGGATTGCCGTCGGCGTCGTAGAGCACGGCCTCGAAGAGCGCCTGGCCGACGCCCGTGGCAACGCCGCCGTGCACCTGCCCCTCGGCCAGCAAGGGGTTGATCAGCGTGCCGGCGTCGTCGACCGCGACGAGCTTCAGCAGCTCGACCGCGCCCGTGTCGGTGTCGACCTCGACCACGGCGACGTGCGCGCCGAACGGGAACGTGGGGATGCCCTGGAACTCGTGCTCGGCCTTGAGCTCGGCCAGCCTCCCGTCTTCCGCCCCGCGCGACGCGAGCTCGGCCCAGGAGATCGCGGGCTCGGGCGCACCGACGACGTGGAAGCGGCCGTGGACGTCGTCGAGCACGACGTCGTCGGCGCTTGCCTCGAGGTAGTCGGCGGCGAGCGACTTCGCCTGCTCGACGACCGTCTCCGCGGCGAGCGCCGCGGCCATGCCTCCGATCTGCGTCGATTTCGAGCCGTAGGTGCCGGTGCCCTTGGGAATGTCGTCCGTGTCGCCCTTGACGACCGTGACCTTCTCGATCGGGAGCCCGAGCCGCTCGGCCGCGATCATCGCAAACGTCGTCTCGTGGCCCTGGCCGTGCGAGAACGAGCCCGTGCGGACGATCGCGCCGCCGTCCGGCGTGATCTCGACGTCGCCGAACTCGGTCTCGGCGATCCCGTTCGTCACCTCGACGTAGGAGCTGACCCCGATCCCGAGCTGCTTCGCCCCGCCGTCCTCGCGGCGCCGCGTCTGCTCGGCGCGGAGCTCGTCGTAGTCCGCCGCCCGCAGCGCCAGGTCGAGCGCGCCTTCGTAGTCGCCCGAGTCGTACGTCGCCCCCGAGGCGGTCTTGTGCGGGAACTCGCCGTCGATGAAGTTCACGCGGCGCACCTCCGCCCGATCCATGCCGATCTCGGAGCCGAAGGCGTCGAGCGCACGCTCGATCGTCTGTGTCGCCTCGGGTCGGCCGGCGCCGCGGAACGCGGTCGTCGGCGTCGTGTTCGTGACCACCGACACGCTCGAGAACTCGATCTTCGGGATCGCGTACACGCCGCTCGCCATCAGGTGCGTCAGGTGCGGCAGGAAGGCACCGAGCGCCGGGTAGGCGCCGGAGTCCTGGAGCACTTCGAGCCGATAGGCGAGCACCTTGCCGTCGCGTGTCCCGCCGAGCGTGTAGCGCACCTCCTGCGCCCGTCCGTGGCCGAGCGCGACCATGCTCTCGCTGCGGGACTCGGTCCAGCGGGCAGCCCGCCCGAGCCGGCGCGCGAGCCAGACGACGAGGATCTCCTCGACGCCCAGCATCTTGGCGCCGAACCCGCCGCCGACGTCGGGCGCGACGACGCGGATCTGACCCGGGTCGACGCCGAGCGTTCCCGCGAGCCCGAAGCGGTCCTGGTGTGGCGTCTGCGTCGAGAGCCAGGCGGTGATGCGGCCGTCGGCGCCCACCTCGGCGGCGGCGGAACGCGGCTCCAGCGGGCACGGAGCCATGCGCTGACTGACAAGCGTGCCCGAGACGAGCGCCTCGCAGCCGTCGAAGAAGCTCCCGTCGAAGTCGGGCGAACCCGCGCGGGCGGCGACGTTCGTGCCGACGTCCGGGAACAGGAGCGTCTCGTCCTTCGCGGCGTCCCCGGGCGCGACGACGACGGGGAGCGGGTCGTAGTCGACGTACACGAGCTCCGCGGCGTCCGCACCGGTGACCGCGTCCTCGCTGACGACGATCGCGACGATGTCGCCGACGAAGCGCACGACGTCCTGTGCCACGAGGGGCCGGCCCATGCCCTTCTCCAGGCCGGGGAGCGGCGGCGGCCCCCACGGCCCCGCGTCGACGTCGGCGCCGGTGAAGACCTGCACGCCCGGCAGCTCCCGGGCCGCCGACGCGTCGAAACCGTCGATGCGCGCGTGCGCGACGAGCGAGCGCACGAAGGTGACCGACAGCGCGCTCTCGAGCTGCTTGTTGTCGATGTAGTCGCCTGCACCGAGGAGGAAGCGCGAGTCCTCCTTCCGCAGGACACGGTGTCCGAGGATGCTCATGGGCCGAACCATGCCCCATGAGCGGGGAGGGGTCCCAGGGGAACCGGGAGGTTCCCCAACCGGAAAGGCTTCTGGAAGAAGGGGGTCCGCGGGGGAAACACGGTTTCACCCGCGGGAGAGAGCCGGAGGCGAACGACGCTCATGGTCGCGAGCCTACAACAGCGTGTTCAGTAAGAGGAAACATTCGTGCGCTTACGTTCTACACTCTCGGCATGGCCGAGATCCTCCGTTTCGGCAAGCCGATGCATCTGGTGGGCGTACCGCCGCAGGCCGGAGAGCCCGCGCGCGACTTCGTCGTCCACAGCTTCTCGCCCGAAGCCGGGATCGTCCCGGTGACGCTGGCCGACCTGCCGGCAAAGCCTCGCCTCCTCAGCGCCGTCCCGTCGCTCGACACGCCCGTCTGCTCGAAGGAGACGGTGACGCTGAACCACAGGCTCGCCGACTTCGGCGACGCCGTCGCGGCGTACACGATCAGCCTCGACCTGCCCTTCGCGCAGGCGCGCTGGTGCGGCGCCGAGGGCGTCTCGACGATGCAGACGCTCTCGGACTGGAAGACCCGTTCCTTCGGGACGAACTGGGGCGTGCTGATCGAGGAGTCGCAGCTGCTGGCGCGCGCGGTCTTCGTGCTCGACGCCGCCGGCACCGTCACCTACGCGCAGGTCGTCCCCGAGATCACGCACGAGCCCGAGTACGAGCCCCTGCTCGCCGCGCTCGCGGACGCGGTCGGCTAGCCGCCGGTCCCGTTTCGCGTGACGACGAAGGCCTCGTCGTTGAACCACAGGCCGCCGTGCTCGTTCAGGACCTCCTGCGTCGCCTCCAGGTAGGAGCCGTCGCGCATCACCTGCTCGAGCTTCTCGTCCTCGACCTGGTTGACGTAGATGACGGCGTTCCAGGCGGCGAGCAGGGTCGACGTGCCGATCCGGTCGCTGATCTCCGACGGCAGCGTGTGCATCCGGTAGCGGAAGACCGCCTCGTGGTCGGCCGGCACCGTCAGGTCGAAGTTGCCGGCCTCGGGGCCGAGCGCGTCGCGCAGCGCGTCCAGAAGCGCGTGCCGGTCGACCTGGAACGGATTCTCGTCCGGCCAGAGGCGCTGCACGACCTCCAGGCCCGGGTCGCGTCCCCACGACTGGATCGTCAGGAGCCGTCCGTGCGGGGCCAGGCTCCGTGCCAGCGGCGCGAGGATCTTCTCCGCCTTGAACGACGCCGGCATGCTCGCGCGCCACGGCTGCGAGGCGAGGATGAAGTCGTACTCGCGCCGGGCCGCTCCCGGGCGGGGGATGACCGAGTCGAGCAGGAACTCGTGGTCCTTCGCGGTAGAGCACGAGCACCGAGGGCTGCACGATCATCGGGTTGCCGGTCCCGGGGCTCGGCCGCGTCCGCCAGCCCTCGGCGAGGACGGGCGCCAGCGCCTCGATCTGCTCGTAGTACTCCGAGGCCGAGGTGCCCTCGAGCGCGGCCACGTGCCAGCCGAGCCGGGCCGCCTCGGCGGGATCGCCCGGCTGCAGCTGCGGGGCGTCGGCGTACTTGAGGTTCGTGATCGCGATCACCGTGTGCGGGTGCTCGTGGAAGCGGTCCGGCAGCTTGTCGAGCGCGAGGCGTACGTCCTCGAGGCTGATCTCCTTGCCGACGACGAGCAGCGGGACGGTCGGGAACTCGCGGTGGACGGTGCGCAGCAGGCGCGACAGGACCGTCGCGTCACCCACGCCGGCGTCGAAGATCCTGAGCGCGGGCGGTCGCGGCCGCACCTTCACCACCTCGGCCGCCGCCTTGGCCGCGATCACCTGCTTCTCGTTGCAGGTGTTGATGAAGGCGAGGTACTTCTGCCGGTTGTCGTAGAACCGGAACGGCGTTGCGGCCTCGTGCGCAGGCGCCACCGGGCGGCCAGCCGTCTAGGCCGGCACCGGAGCCGAGCCGACCACCTGTTGCACGGCCTCGACGATCCGTGCCTCGTTCGGCAGCAGGTACTCCTCCATCGGCTCGCTGTACGGGATCGTCGCATCGAGAGCCGTCACGAGCTTGATCGGCGCCTTCAGCGACGAGAAGCCCTCGGACGCGACCTCGGCCGCGATCACGGCAGCCGCCGAGCCGTGCCGCGTCGACTGGTCGACGACGACGAGCCGGCCCGTCTTCGCGACTGAGGCGAGGATGGTGTCGACGTCGAGCGGCGCGAGCGTCCGCGGGTCGATCACCTCGGCGCTGACCCCTTCGGCCGCGAGCTGCTCGGCCGCGGCGAGCGCCTTCCCGACCAGCCAGCCGAGCGCGACGATCGTCACGTCGCTCCCCTCCCGCCGGACGACCGCCTCTCCGAGCGGGACGACGTGCTCGCCCTCGGGGACCTCGCCGTGCTCGAGCGTGAGCAGGTAGTGGTGGAAGAAGACGACCGGGTTGTCGTCGCGGATCGACGCGGTCATCAGGCCCTTCGCGTCCGCGGCCGTCGCCGGGATCGCGACCCTGAGCCCAGGCACGCCCATGAACATCCCGTAGATCGAGCCCGTGTGCTGCCCGGCCCAGCCGGCGGTGAAGCCGTAGCCGGCCTTGAGCACGATCGGCACCTTCACCTGGCCGCCGGTCATGTAGTGGAAGCGAGGCGCCTCGTTCACGACCTGGTCCATGGCGACGAGCATGAACTCGGCCATGTACAGCTCGACCACCGGCCGGTAGCCGGCGAAGGCGGCGCCCACGGCCATGCCGATCTCGGCAGTCTCGGAGATCGGCGTCACGCGGACGCGATCGGCGCCGAACGCCTGCACGAACGGGTCGTCCTCCGTGTTGGCGATGTTCTGACCGAAGTAGAGGACCGTCTCGTCGCGCTCCATCTCCTCGCGGATCGCCTCGGAGATGGCGGCGATGTAGGGAAGCTCACGTGCCATGGCTGGTGCTCCTTCTACGCGTAGACGTACTTGACGGCCTCTTCCGGGGCCGGGAACGGGCTCTCGACGCCGAACGTGACCGCCTCCTGCATCTCGGCCCGCGCGGCCTCGGCGATCGCGTCCGCCTCCTCGGCTGTGAGCGTCCCGTCGGTGACGAGCCGACCGCGGAAGCGGGGCACCGGGTCGCCCCGGAGCGCGGCCTCGTACTCCTCGGGCGCGCCGAAGGTGGTGATCGCCTCGTGCTCGGGGAAGTGGAGCGGCACACCGGGCGGCGCGATGATGTTCCCGTGGGCGCTCAGCCGGTAGACGCGCGACTCGACGAGCGTCGCGCCGTCGCCTGACCGCGCGCGAGCGACCGCGGGCGCGACCACGTCGTACACGGCGACCGGGTCGCCGCCGTCGACGGTCGTGCCGGGCATCGAGTACGCCTGCGCCTTGACGGCCAGCGGCTCTCCGGCTGCGGCGTTCGCGTCCTCCTGCTCGACGCGCGTGTGCACGTTGTAGGAGTTGTTCTCCATCACGAAGACGATCGGGAGCTTCCAGAGGGAGGCGATGTTGAGCGTCTCGTGGAAGGCGCCCTGCTTGGAGGCGCCGTCGCCGAAGAAGCAGAGGACGACCTGGCCCCGGCCGCTGATCTGCGCCGCGTAGGCAGCGCCGGCCGCGTGCGGGATGCCCTGGCCGACGATGCCCGACGTGCCGAGGAAGCCGCGCTCGACGTCCGTCAGGTGCATCGAGCCGCCGTAGCCCTTGCAGAGCCCGGTCGAGCGGCCGTAGATCTCGGCCATCATCGCCTTCGGATCGGTGCCGAGCACGACCGGGTAGCCGTGGCAGCGGTACGTCGCGAGCAACTGGTCGTCAGGGCGAAGCGCGGCAAGCGAGCCGACGATCGAGGCCTCGGCCCCGTCGGCCAGGTGCGTGTGCCCGCGGATGACGCCGGGATGCTCCTCGAAGGTGCGCTTGACACGCTCCTCGAACTCGCGGACGCGGACCATCTGCGTGAACATCCAGATCAGCCGCTCGCTGTTCAGGCCGCTCTCAGTCACCCGTGCTCCTTCCCTGCGTTGCAGCGGACTTAACACTGCTCGTGCTCGACGCCGCCGCGCGACTCACCAAGTGCCGCAATGTAACGCGTGACCCGCTCCCGTGCACGTTCTCCTTCGACCGGCCCCGACTGTGCACTCCTGATCAACACATCCGAAGCGAGTGTGCGCCGACTGCGAAGAGCCGCAGCGCCGTTCGCGTCAGGATCGCGGGTTCAGGGCCGCTTGCGGACCGGACAGCCCGTGGGCGGTACAGGAATTCGTGCTCGAGCACGGGAGCACAATGAAGAAGGAGGCTGGCAACGCCCATGAGGTCAACAGCCCGATCCCCGTTCGGACATCTCGCGATCGTCCTCGGAGTCGTCGCACTCGCACTCGCCGTGACGGTCCCCATCGCCCTGGGGCGGGAGTCGGCGGGCCGTCCGGTCACCAACTACGCCGTCTACGTCGGCGGGAAGGGCAAGGCGAACCCGAAGCTCTCGCCGGTCGTGGTCGGCGCGATCAACACGCAGGGAGGCCAGGTCCTCGTCGGCCCAGGCTGGACGAACGGCATCAAGACCGCGATCCAGTACGTCAACAGGTACCTCGGCGGCGTGCAGGGCCACCCGCTCGTCGCGAGCTACTGCTTCACGACCTCCGCGGAGGAGGAAGGTACGAAGTGCGGCCAGCAGTTCGCGAACAACAGGAAGATCAACGTCGTCGAGTTCGGCGCGGTCGCCGTCGGCAACCAGTCGTTCTACGCCGCGCTCGGGAAGAACAAGCCGACGGTCGGCGGCGTCGAGCTGCTTCCGGTCGACGCCCAGCGCAAGAACGGCTTCGCCCTGTTCGGGACGAACGACTCGGTCCTCGGTCCCTGGGGCACCCTCGGCAAGTCCGTCCTCCACGCGAAGACGGCAGCGGTGGTCTACCCGCAGATCCCCGGGATCGACTACGGCGCCAAGGTCGAGAAGGCCAGCCTCGAGTCGGCCGGGATCAAGACGACGCTCGTCGGCTTCGACGCCAACGCGACCGACCTGACGGGCCCGCTCACGGCTGCGGGAGCCCAGAACGCCGACATGATCGTCCCGCAGTCGAACGCAGCCGGCTGCGTCAACATCGCCAAGGCGCTCCAGGCGCTCGGGAAGAGCTCGACGCCAGTGGTCTCCAACCCGCTCTGCCTCGACCCGGCGGTTCCCGCGGGTCTCGGCGGCGACCTGCCGAAATGGATCTACGGAATCGCGTCGTCGCTCGGCTTCGACACGACCGACCCCGCCGTGCCCCCGTTCGTCAAGGGCCTGACGCTGGTCGGGCAGCCGAAGCTCGCCGCAGACGCCTGGGTGATCGTCGCCTGGGGGCAGATCCTGACGACGGTGAAGCTGATGAACAAGATCGGCCTCAAGCACCTGACCGCCGCGAAGTTCACGTCGGCGATCCGGGCGTTCAGGGGGCCGCAGGCACTCGGGGCACCGAGCCTGCAGTGCGGGAAGTACCCGGCCGAGCCCGCGGCCTGCAACGACCAGGCGCAGTTCTTCCAGTACCTGGGCGCAGGGAAGTTCAAGCGCATCACCGGTTTCCTCCGGCCGCCGAGCACCTTCAAGCTCGGGGGCTAGCCACGTCGCCCTCCTCAAGAGGCGGGGTCGCCACGGCGACCCCGCCTCGGCCGGGGTGAGCCGCCGCGCATGGACTGGGAGCAGATCGCCCTCTTCGCGATCCTCGGCCTCGGGGCGGGGTCGCTCGTCGCCGGGGTCGCGCTCGGCATCGTCGTCAGCTACCGCGGCTCGGGGATCATCAACCTCGCGACCGGTGCGGTTGCGATGGTCGCCGGCTACTCGTACTGGTCGCTGAAGACCGGGAGCTACGGAGTCGACGTGCCGACGGTGCCGGCGCTCGTGATCACCTTTCTCGTCGTCCTCGCCATGGGCCTGCTGATCGAGTTCGGCGCCTTCCGCCCGCTGCGGACGGCGGCGCCGCTCGCGAAGCTCGCGGCCTCGCTCGGCGTGCTGCTCGTCGCGCAGGCGTCGGTGTCGCTCGCGTTCGGGATCGGGACCAAGCCGCAGCCGACGGTGCTGCCCGGCGGGACGGTGACGGTCTTCGGCTCCAACGTCCCGATCGACCGGTTCATCCTGCCGGGAATCGTCCTCGGGGCCACGCTCGCCCTCTCGCTGTTCTACCGGCTCAGCCGCTACGGCCTCGCGACGCGCGCGGCCTCCGAGAACGAGGTCGCCGCGATGCTCGCCGGTCTCTCGCCCAACCGACTCGCCCTGTCGAGCACGTTGCTCGCCACCTTCCTGGCCGGAGCGCTCGGCGTGCTCGCCGCCTCGATCACGCAGCTCGACCCGACCTCTCTCCCGCTCGTGGTCGTCCCGGCGCTGACCGCCGCGCTCTTCGCCCGCTTCACGTCGTTCTGGATCGCCTGCCTCGTCGGCCTCGCGATCGGGAGCCTCGAGAACATCCTCTACTACCTCCAGACGCAGAGCTGGTTCCCGACCGACAACGGCGTCGCCCTGCCCGGCGTGCAGCCGCTCCTCGTCTTCGGCCTCATGGTCGTGGCGATGTTCGTGCGCGGCACGAGCCTGCCGAGCCGCGGCGAGCTCGTCGAGCAGCGCCTGCCGCTCGCACCCCGGGCCGAGCGGCTCTGGCAGACGGCGCTCGTCGGCACGGCCGTCGCGGTCGTCGCCCTGATCGTCCTCCCGTACGACTTCCGGCAGGCGCTGATCACGTCGCTCCTGGCCACGATCATGTGCCTGTCGGTCGTCGTGATCACCGGCTTCGTCGGCCAGATCTCGATCGTCCAGCTCGCGCTCGCCGGCATCTCGGGCTTCATCCTCTCCCACCTGTCCCAGGACCACGGCGTCGGCTTCCCGGCCGGGATGCTGATCGGGGCGGCCGGCGCGACCGTGCTCGGGCTCGTGATCGCCTTCTCGTCGCTGCGCGTCCGCGGCGTCAGCCTCGCCGTCGTCACGCTCGCCGCCGCCGTCGCGATCGAGCAGTTCGTGTTCCTGAACTCGACGTGGGGCGGCGGGACGTCGAGCTCGCCCGTCCCCGAGCCGAAGCTCGGAATCGACCTCGGGCCGTACGGGTCGTTCCGGGGGGTCGACGGCAAGATCCCGAGCCCCGTCTTCGGCTTCTTCGTCGTCGCCCTCGTGCTCGCGCTCGGGCTGTTCGTCGCGAACCTCCGCCGTTCCACGCTGGGCCAGCGGATGCTGGCGATCCGGTCGAACGAGCGCGCCGCGGCGGCTGCCGGAATCAACGTCCGGAACGTCAAGCTGGCCGCGTTCGGGATCAGCTCGTTCATCGCGGGCATCGCCGGCGCGCTCTACGGCTACAACTTCAGCTCGGTCACGGTCACGCGCTTCTCTGCCCTGACCGCCCTCAGCCTGATCGCCCTCGCCTACGTCGGCGGCGTGACGATGGTCTCGGGCGCGATCTTCGCCGGGCTGATCTCGGTCGAGGCGCTGTTTCCGTACGCGTTCGAGAAGTGGTTCGGCATCTCCGGCAACTGGGCCCTCCTGTTCGCCGGGGTGACGCTGATCCTGACGCTCGTCCAGAACCCGGACGGCGTCGCCGGCGCCATCTATCGAAAACGACACCGGCGAAAGCGGCGAGGCGCCTCCGCTCCCCGCCGCCGCGTCCTCGCACTCACCGGAAAGGAGCTCTGATGGACAGGATCCTCACGACCCACACCGGCAGCCTCGCCCGCCCGCAGGCGATCCTCGACTTCCTGATCGCGATGGAGCGTGGCGAGGACTACGACCAGGCGGCGTACGAGCGCGCCCTCACCGACGCCGTCTCGGACGTCGTCAGGCGCCAGGCGGAGGCGGGAATCGACGTAGTCGACGACGGCGAGATGGGCAAGCCGTCGTGGATCACATACCTGTACGAGCGCACGAGCGGGATCGAGCCGCGCATGGTCGACACCGAGGGCGGCCGCGTCTATCCGCCGAGCCGCGACCGGATCGCGTTCCCGGAGTTCTACGTCGGGCACGACCGGCAGCAGGCGGAGGAGATCTTCGAGGTGATGGGCATGGTCATGCCCGAGGAGCCCGACGGGGACAGCCCGCAGCTGACCAAGAAGTACTTCGTCACTGCGCCGCTCGAGTACGACAACTCGGCTCTGCAACGCGACATCGCCAACTTCAAGCAGACGCTCGACGGCGTCGAGGTCGTCGACGCGTTCATGCCCGTCGTCGCGCCGGCGAGCGCCTACTGGCTCGAGAACGAGCACTACGCGACCGAGGAGGAATTCGTCTTCGCGCTGGCCGACGTGCTGCACCAGGAGTACAAGGGAATCGTCGACGCGGGCTTCCTGCTCCAGGTCGACGACGCCGTGCTGCTCCACGAGTACGACTCGATCCTCTCCCTCGGCGGCTCGGTCGAGGACTACCGGCGCTGGGCGGAGCTGCGCGTCGAGGCGCTCAACCATGCACTCTCCGGACTGCCCGAGGACCGCGTCCGCTACCACGTGTGCTTCGGGAGCTGGCACGGCCCGCACGTGTTCGACCCGCCGCTCCACGAGGTGATCGACCTCGTCCTGAAGGTGAACGCCGGCTACTACCTGATCGAGATGGCGAACCCGCGCCACGAGCACGAGTGGCGGCTGTGGGATGACGTCAAGCTGCCCGAGGGGAAGGTGCTCGTCCCCGGCGTCGTCACGCACCACACGAACGTGGTCGAGCATCCGGAGCTCGTCGCCGACCGGATCGTGCGGATCGCCAACGTCGTCGGCCGCGACAGCGTGATGGGCGGCACCGACTGCGGCTTCGCCCAGGGCGCGTTCCTCCAGCGGGTGCACCCGACGATCCAGTGGGCGAAGCTCCAGGCGCTCGCGGAGGGGGCGAAAATCGCGACGAAACAGCTCTTCGGCGCTGAAGTGGTCGCATAGCGGCTTGCGGCCGTCAGACACGAACGAGGAGCGGCACCGTGCGGCCGTGGCGATGGCCCTTGCCGTTCGCGAGTGCAGGCGCGAAGATTCCTGCGCCCATGGGGCTGCTGATCGACACGGCGGTGGTTCCGGCCCGCGAGAGGCTGGATTTCTGGTGGGAAGAGTCGTGCGACGCCTTCCACCCGCTCCAGATCGAGAGCGCGGCCCGGGAGCGGTTCTTCGCCCAGATGTGGGCCTACGAGCTTGGCCCGCTGAGCTTCTTCCGGATCGCCGCCGCACCGAACACGATGCTGCGGACGTCGCGGGCGATCGCGGCCTACGACCCCGAGTGCCTGCATGTCTCGGTGATCCAGAGAGGGCAGCTCGACGCTGCCCAGGAGGGCCGCTGCGCGGTCGTGCGAGCGGGAGACATGGTCAGCTACGAGACGTCGCATCCGGCGATCGTCCGAGCGGAGAAGCCCTTCGAGGTGCTGGTGACGAGGGTGCCGCGCCACCTGCTGGGCCGCGAGGCGGAGCAGATCAGCAAGCACACCGCGCTCAGGCTTCCGGGCAGCGCGGGGATCACGAGAGCAGCCGTGGGCTTCCTGCGCGGGTTGTTCAGCGGCCTCGAGGACGGCTCGATCACTCCGGAGGACACCCCTGCGGCCGTGGATTGCATCCTCGATCTCGTCCGGGGGCTCCACGCCGGGCCGATGTGCGCGCACGAGCCGACCACGCTGCGGTCGCGTGCAGAGATCCTGCTCAACATCAAGTCCTACATCGAGGCGAACCTCGGCAACCCGGACCTCGCGCCCGAGCAGATCGCACGACGGAGCTTCATCTCGACGCGGTACCTGCACAAGCTGTTCGAGGCCGAGGGGATGAGCGTATGCCAGTGGATCCGCGCCGCGCGCCTCGACCGCTGCCGGCGGGATCTGGTCGATCCGGCGCTGGCGAACCAGACCATCCTGGAGATCGCGAGCCGCTGGGGCCTGACGGGGCCGCAGCACTTCAGCCGCCTGTTCCGGGCGACGTACGGATGCTCGCCCAGCGACTACCGGCGTGGGGCGGGCAGGAGCCCGCATCCGGCGCTCCAGGGAGCCCACGGAGGTGCGGGACTCGCCGGGGTGTCGGTCGTCACGGCGTCGTCCGCGTGACGGCGGACGGGCCGGCTCCGCCGGTTCTCCAGGCGACGGGGATCTCGGTCAGCTTCGGAGGCGTGCACGCCGTCGTCGAGGTCGACCTCGAGGTGGGCGACGGGCAGCTCGTCGGGCTGATCGGCCCGAACGGCGCCGGCAAGACGACCTTCATCGACGCGATCAGCGGGTTCGTGCGCTCGCGAGGCCGTGTACTGCTCGACGGCGAGGACCTGACGCGCATGGCGCCACATGCGCGCGCACGCCGTGGGCTGGCGCGGACGTGGCAGTCGATCGAGCTCTTCGACGACCTCAGCGTCCGCGAGAACCTCCTCGTCGCCTCGCATCGGCCGTCCGTCTGGCGGACGATGCTCGAAACAGTCTCGACGCCCGACGCCCACCCCGAGGAGATCGGCGCCGTGCTCGAGCTGCTCGGGCTCGAGGACGTCGCCGACGAGGCGCCGAGCGAGCTCTCGCAAGGCGAGCGCAAGCTCGTCGGGATCGGCCGGGCGCTCGCGGCCGGCCCGCGGCTCGTGTGCCTCGACGAGCCGGCGGCCGGTCTCGACACCCGGGAGAGCGACGAGCTGGGGCGGCGGCTGCGGGGGCTCGCCGACGACGGCCAGTCGATGCTGCTCGTCGACCACGACATGGGGCTCGTGCTCGGGATCTGCGACGAGGTCGTCGTGCTCGAGTTCGGCAAGGTGATCGCCCGCGGAGCGCCCGACGTCGTTCGCCAGAACCAGGAGGTAGTCGCCGCCTACCTGGGCAAGGCGGCCTCCGAGCTCACGTCGGCGGGCCTCGCCGAGGGCGACCGTGGCTGACGCCGTCCTGGCGCTCGAGCGGCTGACGGCCGGCTACGACCAGGCGGCGGCGATCCGCGACCTCGACCTCACGGTGCAGGCCGGCGAGGTCGTCGCACTGCTCGGGGCGAACGGCGCCGGCAAGACGACGACGCTGCGCGCGATCTCCGGGCTCGTCAAGCCGATGGCCGGATCCGTCAGCTTCGAGGGCGCCGATCTCGCGCGGGTCTCGCCGAGCGCCCGGGCGCGGCTCGGCATCGCGCACGTCCCGGAAGGGCGCGGCCTCTTCTTCAGCATGACCGTTGCCGAGCACTTCCGCGTCGCCTACCGCGGCGAGCAGCTCGACGTCGCGCTCGCGTACGAGTACTTCCCGAAGCTGGAGGAGCTCCAGGGGCGGCGCGTCGGGCTCCTCTCGGGCGGTGAGCAGCAGATGCTCGCGGTCGCACGGGCGCTCGCGCGCCGGCCGAAACTCCTGCTCCTCGACGAGCTGAGTCTCGGCCTGGCGCCGCTGATCGTCGAGCAGCTCCTGCCCGTCGTCCGCCAGGTCGCACAGGAGCGCCAGTGCGGCGTCCTCCTCGTCGAGCAGCACGTCCACCTCGCGCTGGAGGTCGCCGACCGCGGCTACGTCCTGTCCCACGGCGAGATCGTGCTCCGAAACGACGCGGAGCACCTGCGTGCCAACCGGCAATTGCTCGTCGCGAGCTATCTCGGCGAGCGGGTTCAGGCGGCCGCCGTCGAGGCGGGCTGAGAAGGGAGTGACCGTGAGCGATCGCAGTCTGGAAGACCTGCTCGTCGAATCCGGGAGCCCGGTCGAGCTCCTGCGGAACTCGCAGGCCGGTCCGAACGTCTACCCCGGTGTCCCGGCCGAGTTCACCAACTGGCGGGACGAGCAGACGGCCTGGCAGCAGACCTGCGTCCTCTTCGACCAGTCGTACCACATGTCCGATCTGGCAGTGGAGGGTCCGGACGCACCGGCGCTGCTCTCCGGCCTGGGAGTGAACAGCTTCGACGGGTTCGAGGTGAACCGGGCCAAGCACTTCGTGCCCTGCACGCCCGATGGTCAAGTGATCGGCGACGTGATCCTGTTCGCGCTGGCGGAGAATCGGTACAACCTCGTCGGCCGTGCGCCGGCGCTGAACTGGGTCACGTACCACGCCGAGACCGGCGGCTACGACGTGAAGGTCGAACTCGACCAGCGGAGCGCGCTCCGCACCGACGGGCGGCGCAAGTCGTACCGCTTCCAGGTCCAGGGCCCGAACGCAATGGCCGTGATCGAGCGGGTGCTCGGCGGCCCGCCGCCGGAGCTCAGGTTCTTCACGATGACCGCGGTCTCGATCGCCGGGAAGACGGTCCGCGCGCTCCGCCACGGCATGGCCGGCCAGCCGGGCTGGGAGCTGTTCGGGCCGTGGGACGAAGGCGAGGCGGTACGCGAGGCGATCGTCGCAGCGGGCGAGGACTTCGGCCTCCGGCAGGTCGGCGGCCGGGCGTACTCGTCGAACACGCTCGAGTCCGGCTGGATCCCCTCGCCGCTTCCGGCCGTGTACTCCGGCGACAGCCTGAAGCCGTATCGCGAGTGGCTGCCGGCGCAGGGCTACGAGGGGTCGGCGTCGATCGGCGGCAGCTTCACCTCGGAGCGCATCGAGGACTACTACTTCACGCCCTGGGACCTTGGCTACGGGAGCTACGTCAAGTTCGACCACGACTTCGTCGGCAGGGACGCGCTGGAGCAGAAGGCGGACGACGAGCACCGCCGCAAGGTGACACTGGCACTCGACGACGAGGACGTGACGCGCACGATCGGAACGATGTTCGACAAGACCGACCGCGCCAAGTTCATCGACTGGCCGTCGGCGGTCTACTCGATGCATCCCTTCGACCGGGTGACGGTCGACGGCGAGACGGTGGGCGTGTCCACGTGGGTCGGCTACAGCGCCAACGAGGGCAGGATGCTCACGTTGGCGGTCGTCGAGCCCGAGTACGCGGAGCCCGGGACCGAGGTGACGTTCGTCTGGGGCGAGGAGGACGGCGGCTCCGCCAAGCCGACGGTCGAGCCTCACGTGCAGACGGAGATCCGCGCGGTGGTCAGCCCGGTGCCGTACGTCGAAGCGGTGCGGACGTCGTACGCGCCCGGCGGCTGGCGCGCGGCGAACGCCTGACCGGCGGGCTCAGACGCCGGCGCCCGGCCGCGCGAGCGCGAGCTGCGCGCTCGCCGTCTCGTAGGCGCGGTCGAAGATCTGGTCGATCGGGAGCACCCGGAGCTTCTCGGACAGGACCTCGACGCCCCACGGCCCGTCGTAGCCGGCGTCCCGCGCGGCGGCCACGTACTCGGCGATCGGGAACTCGCCCTCGCCGGGGAGCGCGCGGTGGTTGATCGTCTCGTCGACGGGATCGGGGAGGTTCCGGTAGTGCCCGTCGCTGAGCTCGAACCAGCCGAACAGGCCCGGCGGGATGCGTCCGAGCTCGTCCGGCTGGATCCCGAGCTTGGCCATGTGCCAGGTGTCGATCGCGACGGCCGCGTTCGGCGAGCCGGCGCCCTCGACGATCGCGAGGGCCGTGTCGAGGTCCTGCACGTTCACGTCCGGGGGCATGAACTCGTAGACCATCCTCGCGCCGTGCCGCTCCGCCGCCTGGGCGCACAGCTCGGCGTAGCGCTCGGTCAGGAGCGGCAGCTCGCACGCCCGGCTGAAGATGTTGGCGACCTTGATGTGGTGGGCGTCGAGCGCGGCGGCCGCCTCGAACAGGAGCTCCCGGGTCGAGTCCGCCGCCTGCCGCCGCTCGTCGTCCGGGTCGAGGAACCAGTCGAGTAGGCACTCGAGCTCGAGGTACTCGAGCCCGTTGTCTTCGAGGAGCCGCTTGACGTCGGCGAGCGACCGCGACTCGAGAACGTGCTCGAGGTCGGCGTGCCATAGCCCGATGCCCTTGAACCCAGCGCGCGAGGCCTGCTGGCAGCGGTCGGCGAGGTCGAAGAGGCTCCACTCGCGCCCGCCGTGTACCTCCACCGGCCCTGACGTCGTCCAGTAGAGCGCCAGTAGCGCGTCGCGGCTGTTCATCGACACCGAACAAGTTTAAGCTCCCGGCTCGTGGCTGACTACGTCGTCGTCGGGGGTGGTTCGGCGGGGTGCGTGCTCGCCGGGCGGCTGAGCGAGGACCCCGACGTGAGCGTGCTCGTGCTCGAGGCGGGCCCGCCCGACGTCGCGCCCGAGATCCGCATTCCGTTCGCGTTCCCGGCCCTGTTCAAGTCGAGCCACGACTGGGACCTCCTCGGCGAGAAGGAGCCCGGGCTCGGCGGCCGGCGCCTGTACCTGCCGCGCGGGAAGATGGTCGGCGGCTGCGGGTCGATCAACGCCATGATCTACCTCCGCGGCCACCGCCTCGACTTCGACGGCTGGGCCGCGGACGGCGCCGACGGGTGGTCATACGACGAGGTGCTCCCATACTTCAAGCGCTCCGAGGACAACGAGCGCGGCGAGGACGAGTTCCACGGCGCCGGCGGCCCGCTGTCGGTCTCCGAGAGCCGCTCCATGCAGCCGCTCGTCGACGCGATGCTCGACGCGGCCGTCGAAGCAGGCTACGAGCGGATTCCGGACCTGAATATCGACCGTCCGGAGGGTGTCGCGCGCTTCCAGCTCACGCAGCGGAACGGCAAGCGCTGCTCGACCGCGGACGCGTTTCTCCATCCCGTAGGCGGACGGCCGAACCTCGAGGTGCGAACGAGCGTGCTCGTGCAGCGGATCGTCTTCGACGGCGATCGCGCAGCCGGCGTGGAAGTCGTCCGGGACGGCAAGACCGAGACGATCCGTGCCGAGCGCGAGGTGATTCTGGCCGCCGGCGCCTACCAGTCACCGGTGCTGCTGATGCTGTCGGGGATCGGCCCGGAGGAGGACCTCGCGCTGTTCGGCATGCCGGTGCGCGAGAACCTTCCGGTCGGCCGGAACCTCCAGGACCACTGCATGGTCAACGTCAACTTCGTGACCGACCGACCCGCCCTGTTCGGGATCCTCACGCCGGACAACTTCGAGCTGCTCGAGAAGGAGGGCCGCGGGCCGCTCAGCTCCAACATCCCGGAGGCCGGCGGGTTCGTCCGCACGCGCGACGATCTGCCCGCGCCGGACATCGAGTTCCACTTCGCGCCGTCGCTCTTCTACGACGAGGGCCTGAACGCCCCGACAGATCCCGGGATGGCCTTCGGACCCGTGCTGATCAAGCCGAACGCCCGCGGCTGGGTGAAGCTGCGCACGCCGATGCCTGACTCGAAGCCGCTCGTGCTCTGCAACTTCCTCACCGACGAGGACGACCGGCGGACGCTCGTCGCGGGCGTCCGAATCGCCCTCGACATCGCCTCGCAACCGGCGCTGAAGGCGGTCACGACCTCGGCGTACAGCGTGCCCGACTCGGACTCGGAGCAGGATGTCGTCGCCTGGATCGAGCGCAACGCGCAGCCGGTCTACCACCCGACCTCGACCTGTGCCATCGGCGCGGTCGTCGACCCGGAGCTGCGTGTCTACGGGACCGAGGGCCTACGCGTCGTCGACGCTTCGGTGATGCCGACGATCACGCGCGCGAACACGCACGCGGCGACCGTGATGATCGCCGAGAAGGCGTCCGACCTGATCCGTGGGAAGGCGCCCCCCGGCGGGGCCGCCCGCGCGGACGGCCCTGCGAGCGCACAGTAGGACTCAGCGAACCAGGACCTCGACCGCGGCCTACTGCACGTGCCGTGAGCGGGCGTAGGCGGCGAACGGCTCGATCGCGTCCGGGTCGACGAGCGCATCGCGGCTGACGACGTCTCCAACGTCGGTGCCCGTGAGGATGCGCTTGACGGGGAGCTCGAGCTTCTTGCCCGTGAGCGTCCGCGGGATCGCGGGCACGGCGACGATCGCATCCGGCGCGTGGCGGGGCGACAGGCCGTTGCGGAGGTCGCCGGCGATACGGGCGCGAAGCGCGTCGTCGAGCTCGACGCCGGGCCGCAGGACGACGAACAGCAGCAGCTCGTCGGAGGCCTCGAGGTGGACGACGAGGCTGTCCAGCACCTCCTCGATCTCCTCCACCACCGAGTACAGCTCGCTGGTCCCGAGTCGAACGCCGCCGCGGTTGAGCGTTGCGTCGGAGCGGCCGGTGATCACCGAGCTGCCCCGCTCGGTGAACATGATCCAGTCGCCGTGCCGCCAGACTCCGGGGAAGTAGTCGAAGTAGGCGGCGCGGTAGCGCGAGCGGTCGGGGTCGTTCCAGAAGGAGACCGGCATCGATGGCATCGGCTGCCTGATCACGAGCTCGCCCAGCTCGCCGACGACCGGCTTGCCGTCCGCGTCGAAGGCCGCAGCGTCGACGGCGAGGCAGCGCCCCGCGATCTCGCCGGCGTAGACCGGAATCAGCGGGTTGCCCTGGACGATGCCGGTGCACACGTCCGTGCCGCCGCTGCCGTTGTTGAGGAACATCTCCGGTCCGAGCTGGTCGTAGAGCCACTCGAAGCCCTCGACCGGGAGCGGCGAGCCGGCGACGCCGAGCGACCGGAGCCGGGAGAGGTCGAAGTCCCGCCCGGGCTCCAGCCCTTCCTTGCGGCAGGCCATGATGAACGCGGGGCTGAGCCCGAGCATCGTCGGCCGCGTCTCCTCGGCGAGCCGCCACTGGGCGGCGAGGTCGGGATAGCCGGGATTGCCGTCGATCATCACGATCGACGCCCGGAGGAGCAGCGTCGAGGCGAGCGCGTTCCACATCATCCAGGCGGTCGTCGTGAACCACTGGAGGCGATCGCCGGGCTGCATGTCCCAGCTGAGGCCGTGATTCTTCAGCGCCTCGACGAGGATGCCTCCGTGACCGTGCACGATCGCCTTCGGCAGGCCGGTCGTGCCCGACGAGAAGAGCACGTAGAGCGGGTGTGCAAAGGGCAGCGGATCGAACTCGAGCGGCCCCGACTCGCCGAGCAGCTGGTTCCAGCTCACCGTCCCCGGCAGCGCGTCGCCCTCGCCGCCCAGGTAGGGGACGTGGACGACGGTCTCGAGGCTCGGGAGCGCCTCGCGCACGCCGGCGACCTGCTCGCGGCGGTCGACGAGCCGGTCGCCCCACCGGTAGCCGGCGACGGCGAGCAGGACCTTCGGCTCGAGCTGGCCCAGGCGGTCGATGACGCTGCGGACGCCGAACTCGGGCGGGCACGTCGCCCAGATCGCACCGAGGCTCGCACTCGCGAGCAGCCCGACGAGTGCCTCCGGGATGTTGGGGACGTAGCCGACGACCCGGTCGCCCGGTCCGACTCCGAGCCGCTGGAGGCCGGCGCGGGCGCGGGCGACCTGCTCGCGAAGCTCTCCGAACGTGACCTCGAACGGCTCGCGCGACTGCGAGCGCGCCACCACCGCTACCGCGTCCGCGTCCTCGTCGCGCCCGACCATGTGCTCGGCGAAGTTCAGCCGCGCGCCGGGGAACCAGTCCACGTCCGGCATCTGGCCCCCGCGCAACACGCACTCGTACGGCGCATGCGCCCGGATCTCGAAGAACTCCCAGATCGACGACCAGAACCCCTCGAGGTCGGTCACCGACCACTGCCACAGCTCGTCGTAGCCTGGGAAGTCGAGCCCGCGCTGCCGGCGCAGCCACGCCATATACCGGGCGAGCACCGAGTCGTTGCGGGCGCGGTCGGTCGGCGTCCAGACGACCTGTCCAGCGGAGAAGGGCCGCTGTTGCGAGACGGTCATCGGTCCGGCGGGTACGTCGCGTCGGGCTGCTGGTCCCGGCCGGGCGCACGGTCGAAGATCTCCGTGACGACGCCGAGGTCACGGTCGGTGGAGAGGTAGGCGAACGTCACGCCGTTGTACGTCCCGCCGAGCAGGACCTCCTGCCCTCGTGCGCCCAGCTCGGCGAGCGTCCTCTCGAAGTCGGAGACGGCGACGCCGACGTGGTGGACGCCCGGTCCGTGCTCGGCGAGGAAGCGCGCGTAGACGCTGTCGTCATCCTGCGGCTCGACGAGCTCCCACTGGACGTCCCCGACCATCGCGATCGCGAGCCGCCACGAGCGCTCGACGGGGCTCCCGCCCTCGTGCATTCCACTCACGTTTCCGGGATGGAACTCGTAGATCTCCCAGGGGCCGATGCCGTAGTCCTCGACGTAGGTCTTCATCGCCACGTCGAGATCCGGGACGACGACCGCGACCTGCAGCGTCCCGGTGAAGACGGGGTCTCGCACTAGGGAACGAGCACGGCCCGGCCGGTGACCTCGCCCTCGCGCAGCGTGTCGAGCACGTCGTTCACGTCGTCGAGCGGATGCGTCTCGGTGCGCAGCATCACGTCGCCGCGGCCGTGGAGCTGCAGCAGCTCCCAGAGGTCGATCCAGCTGCCGACGAGATTGCCGGTGATCGCCGTCTCGCCGACGACGAGCGCGACCGAGGGGACGGTCAGCAGGCCGCCGTAGCCGACCGTCGAGTAGAGACCGCGCCGCGCGAGCATCTCCAGCCCAGCTGCATGCGTCGCGTCGGTGGCGACGAAGTCGAGCACGACGTCTGCGCCGGCTCCGTTCGTCGCCTCGCGCACGGCAGCCGTCACGTCGCCTTCTGCGCCGAGGACCTCGTCGGCGCCGAGCTCCTTCGCCAGTCCCCGCCGCCGTTCGTCGGTGTCGACCGCGATCACCGCGCCGCCGCCGAGGACGCGCAGGAGCTGCAGCGCGATGTGCCCGACGCCGCCGACGCCGATCACGACCGACGTTCGTGCCCGGAACGAGCCGCGGGAGCAGCTTCTTGACGGCGTGGTAGGCGGTGATGCCCGCGTCGGCATGCGGCGCCACGTCGACCGGCTCGACGCCCGGCGGCAGCGGCACGAGCGAGCGCTCGTCGACGAGCACGAAGTCGGCGAAGCCGCCGTCGCGCGTCAGACCTGTGAACTGGTGGCGCTCGCAGAACATGTCCTGCCCCCGGCGGCAGGCGACGCAGAGGCCGCAGCTGTACGCCGGGTAGACGAGGACGGCGTCGCCGACCGAGGCCGCCGTGACGTCGTCCCCCACCGCGTGCACCCAGCCCGCGTTCTCGTGGCCGAGGACGACCGGCGGGCGGAGGCCTGCGGGCTCCATCAGCCCGTCGATCGCGTGCAGGTCGGTCGCGCACACGCCGGCGCCGCCGACCCGGACGACGACGTCTCGCGCAGCGACCGGCTCGGGCTCGGGTCGGTCGACGAGCTCGAGCGGCCGGTGGTACTCGCTCAGGAGCGCCGCCTTCACCGGAGATACCCGGCCGGGTCGGCATGGAGATGGTCGGCCAGCCGCGTCGCGAGCGCCATGATCGTCAGCGACGGGTTGACCGAGAGGGTGCGCGGGATCAGCGAGCCGTCGCCGACGAAGAGGCGCTCGACGCCGTGCACCTCGCCGTTCCGGTCGACGGCCGACCGTTCCGGATCGTCGCCCATCCGGCAGCTCCCCTGAACGTGCGTCGAGGCGAGGCCGGTCCAGCAGACCTGCGTCGCGCCCGCAGCCTCGAGCACCTTGCGGCTGAAGTCGAACGACGCGTCGATCCGCTCGAGCTCGCTCGGCTGGAAGTCGACGTCGAAGCGCTCGCCGCCGTCCTCGTCCACGACCACCGTGCAGTTGTTCTCGTCGTTGACCATGGCGAGGACGCCGACCCAGTGGCGGAAGCCGCGCACGGCCTCGACGAGTCTCGGCCCCCACATCGGCCCGTCCTCGTCGCGCAGCGTCGTCGCGAACGAGATCGGGTCCTGGATCGTCGACGCCTCGATCACGAAGCCGCCGTCCTCGTCGTGCTGGAAGCCCATGAAGTGCGACGAGATCGGATAGGTCATGTGCGCGTCCTGGGGTTCGTCGAAGCGCCCGTAGACGAGCCGCACCGGGTGGATGCCGAGGTACTTGCCGATCGCCGGCGCGTCGAGCCCGGAGCGGCGGAGGATCTGCGGCGTGTTCAGCGCGCCGCCGGCGACGACGACCGCTCCGGCGCGCACCGTCTGCCGCTCGCCCGTGCCGTCGACGTACTCGACGCCGGTCGCCTCCCCGTCCTCGACGAGAACGCGCTCGACGTTCGCGTCCGCGCGCAACTCGAGCAGCCCGCGCGCCCAGGTGTCCGCGATGTACGTGTTCATCGTGGACTTGCCGCCGTTGGTCGGGCAGCCCTGCATGCAGGAGCCGCAGTGGCGGCAGTTGCCGTCGGTGTACGAGGTGACGGGCTCGAGCTCGTGGCCGAGCGCCCGGAAGCCCCTATCCACGGTGTGGACGCACTTCTGCCAGTCGCTCCGCTCGCGCACGCCGAGAGCCTGCTCGACCCGGTCGTAGTACGGGGCGAGGTCGTCGACGCCGAACGGCTCGCCGTTGTCGTTCGTGAGGCCGGTCGCCTGGTGCCACTTGGCGACGTCGCGCTCGTGCGCGCGCAGCGCGACCTTGGTGTTGATCGTGGTCGTGCCGCCGACACAGCGTCCGGCGAGGAACGCGACGACGTCGCCGTCCGGGAGGTGCGCGAAGCGAATCGGCCAGAAGAGGTCGTGCGTCGCCTTCGCCTCCCAGCGGGAGAAGTCGGCCGCGGTCAGGTGCGGACCGATCTCCAGCAGCAGCACGTCCCGGCCGCGCCGCGCCAGCTCGCCGGCGACGACGCCGCCCCCGGCGCCCGACCCCACCACCACGACGTCGAAGGCGCTCCTTCACGCCACTCCCAGGTACGACCAGTCCTTGTTCAGGCGGGTCGCGAGCGGGGTGTTGAAGTCGATCTCGGCCCAGGCGCCCTGCGCGTCCCTGCCCGGCGCGACGAAGTCGCTGTAGAACGCCTCGATCGCGAGCGCGCGGACGAACGCGAACTCCGGCGTGCGCTCCTGCCCGGCGAGCGCCTCGGCGCTCCCGGCCGCGGGAGCCAGCGCGTCGATCGCCTGAAGGGCGTGGTCGCGCACCGGCGGCGGCATGCCCGCGATCAGCGCGTCGACGTAGACCACCGGCCCGACCCGGCCCGACCCGGGAACGATCAGCTCGCAGAGCGCCTCGAGGGTCGCCGTCCGCTGCTCGTCGAGTGCACGGAGCGCCACGTCAGTCCCCCGCTTCCGTCAGCGCCTCGACGGCGTCCTGCTGCTCGCGGAGCAGGTAAGCGGAGTGGAGCCGTTCCGGGTGGTCCCGGAGCTCCTGGGCGCTGCCACGGAGACGGATCCGGCCCCCCTCCAGTACGTACACCGTCTTGGCGACGCCGAGTGCGACGTGGACGAACTGCTCGATCAGCAGCACTCCCACGCCCTCCTCGGCCACCGCCTCGAGCGTCGGCATCAGGCGTTTGACCACGACCGGCGCGAGCCCGAGCGAAAGCTCGTCGACCAGGATGAACTTCGGTCGCGAGACGAGCGCCTGGGCGAGTACGACCATCTGCTGCTCGCCGCCCGAGAGCGTCCGCGCGGTCGCCTTCCACCGGGTTTCGAGGTGCGGAAAGAGCTCGACGGCGTGCTCGATGCCGCGTCGCGCGTCCTCGCGGGTGAGCGAGTACGTGGCCACGCGCAGGTTGTCCTCGACGGTCAGGTTGGGCAGGAGGCGGCGCCCCTCGGGGACGATCGCCACGCCCGCGCTGCGGATCGCCTCCGGACGCCCGCGCGTCAGCTCGCGGTCCCCGACCAGCACACGTCCACCCGTCGTGCGGAGCACGCCGCCGACCGCGAGCACGAGGCTCGACTTGCCGGCACCGTTCGGGCCGAGCAGCGCCGTGATCTCCCCCGGCGGCACTTCGATCGTCACCTCGTGGATCACCGTGCGGCTGCCGCGCTCCACGGAGACCGCGTCGAGCTTCAGGGTCGTCTCGGTGGTCGCGCTCATACCTCGTCCTCGGAGCCGAGATAGGCCCTCGTCACGTGCTCGTCCCGGAGGACGTCCGCGGTCGGCCCGGACGCGATCAGCTTGCCGAAGTCGAGCACCGCCGTCGTCGCGCAGCACTTCGAGACGAGGCTCATGTCATGGTCGACGAGGATCGTCAGCGCGCCGACCTCCTCCGGAATCCGCCGGATGACCTCGCCGAGGTGCTCGGTCTCCTGATCGGGCAGCCCGGCGGCGGGCTCGTCGAGGAGGACGACGCGTGGCTCGCCGACGACGGCCCGCGCCACCTCCACCAGGCGCCGCTCCTGCGCGCCCAGCACCCCGACCTTGGCCGTGGGTGCCACGTCGAGACCGACGAAGGCGAGCGCCTCCAACACGTCCTGATTCCTGGAGGAACGCTTGCGGCCCGAGTGCTCGTGGATCATCGCCACGTTCTCGAACACGGAGAGCCTCTCGATCGCCTGCTCCTGCTGGAACGTGCGCCTCAGCCCCCAGCGGGCACGCTTGTAGTCGGCCATGCCGAGGAGATCCTCACCGAAGATGCGCACCGTGCCCGCCGCCGGCTTGACGAACCCGCTCAGGACGTTGAAGAACGTCGTCTTGCCGGCGCCGTTGGGCCCGATCAGCCCGCAGGTTCCCTTCGGGAAGTCCACGCTGATGTCGTCGAGCGGAGTCACACCGCCGAAGCGGACGGTCAGCTTCTCGACCTCGATCACGAGGCCTCGCTCCGCGGCACGACCCGTCTGACCGCCCGCGCCAGCAACCCGCCGAGCTTTCTCATGTCCCGCGGGAACTGCGTCACGATTCCTTCCGGTGCCGTCACCAGCACCTGCAGGACTCCGACGCCGAACAGGACGAGCAGGAAGTCGGGATTCTTCTCGAAGAACGCGAACCAGTTCTCGAGCACCGGCGGCAGGAGCTGTTGCAGCACCGCAGCGACCACGGCTCCCCACAGGCTGTAGATGCCGCCCATCAACACGACCGCCAGCAGCGTGACCGAGTCGATCGTCTTCGCGCCCGAGAACTGGTAGCTGTAGAGCTTCCCCGCGTAGCCGGCGTAGAGGCCTCCCGCGACACCGGTCATGAACGAGGCCAGCGTGAAGGCGTACAGCTTGTAAAACGTCGTGTTGACCCCGGCGGCGAGCGCGGCCGACTCGCTCTGGCGGATCGCAGCCCACGCCCGGCCCGCCTTGGAGCCGACGTGCGCCAGGGCGACGAGGAACATGATCACGGCGACGATGACCGTGTAGCGGAAGTAGGCGCTGTCTCCCTCGGCGATGCCGGGACGCCGGACGACGAGACCTCCCGACGACGACTCGGTGTGACCCAGCACGCCGCTCCCACCGTTGGGGAAGTTCGTCGTCGGCACGACGATCGCAACCAGGCCGGCGAACATCAACGTGATCAGGGCGAGATGGAGACCGCCGAGGCGAAGTGCAGGCAGGCCGAGCAGCGTGCCGATGACCGCGGTGAACAACCCCGCGAGCAGGAGCACGATCGGGAACGGCAGGCTCGTCAGGAAGAAGAGCCGGGCCGCGATCCAGCTCGCGACGGCGAGCAGCGCGATCTGGCCGAGCGAGACGAGGCCGACCCGCCCGAAGAGCAGATTGAGCCCGAGCGCCACGACGGCGAAGACCGCGACGCCGGTCGACACGTTGATCCAGTAGGCGCTCAGCAACGCCGGCAGCGCCAGGAGCACGAACAGCAGCCCGCCGCCGATGACGATCACGCGAGCCGCCGTCGGGCGCTCGACGTTCCACCCCGTCCGGGCCCAGGCGGCCCGAGCCCCGCCCGGCGCTCCCGTTGCGCTCACCCGCTACCCGTCCGTCCGCGAGACCGACACGACGCGGCGGCGAGCCAGGAAGAGCAGGGTGACGATCGCGATCACGAACGGCGCCCCGCCCCGGTAGCTCGAGAGGGAGAACTGGTAGTTCGTCTCGCTCGGCCACGACGTGATCGGCGTCAAGAGCGCGGTGCAGAGACCGACGGCGAGGCCGGCGAAGAGCGTCGCCACGAGCGACCGCAGGCGCGCGATCAGCGCCGCGGCGAGCGACGAGATGATCAGGAAGGTCAGGTTCACGGCGTCCAGGCCGACGAGGTCGGAGAGCAGGAGCCCGGCGGCGCCGGCGATCAGGCCGGATCCGAGCCAGGCGACCGCCTCGACCCGCCGTACCGGCACACCCAACGTCGAGGTGATCTCGCGGTCGTCGGCCAGCGCCCGCATCGCCGTGCCGAGCAGCGTGAAGCGGAGGAAGGCGGCGACGAGGAGCGTCACCAGCACGCCGAACGCGAGCCCGATGATCTGCGTCAGCGTCACGTCGACTCCCGCCCAGCCGACGTGGTAGCTGTATTCCGGCGTGCTCGTCGGCAGCAGCTGCGTCCGGCCGAAGGGGGGCCAGAAATAGGACATGAGCCCGAGCAGGATCAGGGCCAATCCTAAGGTGGCCACGGCCTTGACCAGGGGGTCACGGCGGGCGAGCGGCGGCCCGAAGACAAGGCCGTACGCGAAGGTGCAAAGCCCTCCGAAGACCACGCACATGAGGTACGACGCCCAGTCCGGAAACGCCGTGTGGTTGATGAGTGTCCAGGAGATCAGGGCGCCCATAGCTCCGATGGCGCCGAAGGCGAGGTTGAGCACACCCGTTGCCCGGTAGAGCACGACGATGCCGACACCCGAGAGCGCGTACACGCCGCCAAGCGCCAGACCCGTGACGATGTACGGCTTGAACTCGACGAGGCTCGGGAACATCGGACTCTACGAGCGCCCTGACATTGGACCTATCTAGCCTCCTTGGCCTCTACTTCTTCAGACCCCAGGTCGGATACAGCTTGCCGCTGGTCAGTTGCGGGTTCCTCTTCTCGACGACGCGGGCAGCAGCGATGTCCGGATCGGCCGCGGAGATCTTGAAGCAGGGCTCCTTGACCACCATCTTGCCGTTGTTCGGCGTGACCGTGCGATCCACGTTGTTCGGGATGTGCACCGGAACCTTCCCGAAGTACCACGGGGAGCAGAGGATGTCGGTGCGGAAGTTCCGCACAGCCCGGAAGGCGGCGTTGACCCTCGCAAGCGTGTACGGAGGCTTCATGTTGAGCATCGCGGCGGTTGCGATCTTCGCCTCCACGAAGCCCATCTGGCTGAAGCTCCCGAGCCCGAACGCCAGCGTCGCCGTCTTGGCGAGCTGCCGGTAGAGAGCGCTGTCCGGACCGGCCGCCGACGGAAGGTTCAGCTCGGCGTTGACGCCGAAGATGCCGTCCCAGGCCGTCCCGAGAGCCGCCGCGACGAAGTCCGAGTTGCACGGCGTCGAGCATCCCCACGCCTTGACCTTGTTCGTCAGGCCCTGCTTCTGTACGGCCTGGAGGATCAACAGCGCCTGGTCGGGCGTGAAGTTCAGGACGACGCCGCCGTTCGGCCCCGCCGCCTGGACGAGCTTGAGCGCAACCGAGTTCGCGTCCTGGATCGGCACGGTGTCCGTGAAGTCCTGGATCGGGACCTTGGCGGCCTTGGCCACGGCGTTCGGCCCCGCCGCGATGTAGCCCGTGCCGGGGACGTTCGACTGGTCGAAGACGATCTTGTTGACGCCGGCGCGGATCGCGTACTGCACCGCACCGTCCGAGCTGTAGCGCGGGCCCATGTTCACGGACGAGATGTTCGTGTCCTTGCCGTAGCACTCGGGAGCGATGCCCGAGGCGATCACGTACAGGCCCTTCTTCTCGTAGTACTTGTGGTTGATGGAGCAGTCGATGATGCTCGTGTTCCCGACCAGCCCGACCACCTTGTTGCTCTCGACGAGCTTCCTCGCAACCGCCGCCAGCTGAGCCGGATCGGTCTGCTCGGTCTGGATGATGTACTGGATCGGACGGCCGTTGATGCCGCCGTTGGCGTTCACGCACTTGAAGTACGCGGCGGCCATGTTCGGGATGTCCGTGAAGTCCGTCCCGGGCTGCTTGGTGGCGATAGCTCCGAGCTTGATCGGAGCCCCCGTCGCTTTCTTGCCGTTTCCGAGCCCGCACACGGCCGTCACCGCCGACGCCTTGCCTGATCCGACCTTGGCCGGACTGCTGCTCGCCGCACTGGCGAGCATGGCCGTGGCAATCAATGCGGCGGGAACGGCAAGCGCAAAGGCTGCCTTCCGAAGCGTCATACCTCCTCCTCCCTTTCTGGAATCTCGAGTCCTCTCCGTCCGACTCTCCCGTTGACTGGGCATGCCGCGGCGCGTTCCGCCCGAGCGCCGGGCCGGGTGAATCTTTCTCCATTGACGGCGATTATGCAAGACACTGTTCCGAATAGTGGGATCGTCGGCAGGCGCCTCCCGGGTCAGGGTGCGAAGGTCGTCGTGGGCGCGATCTCGACGTCGAGAAGCAAGGGCTCCTCGAGGCCCGCAAGCGCGGGAACGACCTCGTCGAGGGAGGACACGAGCTCGTCGTGAGTCGAGATCCGCCGCGCGGGGCAGCCGAAGCCGCGCGCGATCGTCGCCAGCTCGACGTCGCCGAACGAGGGCCAGGGACCTTCGCCGCCGCCGTGCTTCTCGACCAGGCGGTCCATGACCACGTAGCCACCGTTCGAGAGGACGATCCAGAGCGGGGCGGCGCCGTAGTGGACGGCGCTCCACGTCACAGGCACGCCGTAGACCGCGGAGCCGTCACCGACGACCGCGACCACGGGTCGGTGCGGCAGCGCCATCCGCAGGCCGACGGCCGCGGGCATCGCGAAGCCCAGCCCGCCCTGCGCCGCGCTCAGATAGCCGAGCGGCTCGCGTGCGGGCAGCCTCGCGTGGATGTCCGGCCGGTCGACCGGCGCCTCCTCGAGCACGATCGCCTCGCGCGGCAGCCGCTCGGCGAGCGCCGCCAGCACGTGGCTCGCGAGCAGGGGCTCCCCGGGCGCGGGCGGCTCCGGCGCAGGCGGCCGTGCGAGCGGAGCCGGCGGCGAGCCGTCGCGGGCGGGGACGCGGGCGGCCAGGTCGCGGCACACGGCCGCCGGCGGCGCCAGGACCGTCAGCTCGGCCGGGCTGCGGTGCGCCTCGTCCGGGTCGTCGCCGACGAACGCGATCCGCGTTCCCGGCTCGGTCAGCCGCCCCGGGACGTACACGGTTTGCCGGAAGACCGGCGCTCCGACGACGAGCAGGGCGTCGTGCGGCGCCAGCACCTCGCGGAGCCGCGGCCTGTCGGCGGGCAGCACGCCCGCGTAGAGGGGGTGATCCTGCGGAAAGCCGGCGCGGGCGCCGAAGGGCTCCTGGAAGACGGGCGCCACGAGCCGCTCGGCAAGCTCGACGAGCCCCGCCCACGTCTCGGCATCGTCCGCGCCCGCGCCGACGACGAGCGCAGGCGAGCGGGCGCCTGCGAGGAAGTCCGCAAGCGCGGCCACGGCCTCGGGCGCCGGAGCCGCAGCGCGATGGACCTCGCCGCCGGCCGCAGCCGGCTCGCGCTCCTCGTCGGCCGGCTCCGCCCAGTCGCCCATCGGCACGATCACGAGCGCCGGCCCGCGCCGCGTAGTCGCCGAGTGGAACGCGCGCTCGATCGCCGCCGGGACGTCCTGCGCGCACGCGGGCTGGTCGACGCTGACCGGATACTCGCCCCCGAGGCCCGCGAGCTTCCCGGCCAGGAACGGCTCGAACGCGAGATGGCGGCGGTCCTGCTGGCCGACCACGACGACGAGGGGCGCGCGGTTCACCCGCGCGGTCGCGAGGGCGCTCACCGCTGTCCCCAGCCCGGCAGTCGTGTGCAACAGGACGAGCGCGGCCGCGTCGCGGCCGATCGCGTACCCGCTCGCCATCCCGACGACTGCGGTCTCGTGCAGGCCGAGGACGAAGCGGATGTCGTCGGGGAGCCCGGCCAGGAACGGCACCTCGGTCGAGCCGGGGTTCGCGAACATGGTGGTCAGGTCGCGCCGTCGGAACACGTCGAACGCGGCGTCGCGAACGGTCCTCGGCGAGGCGGTACCGGGCGCCATCGCTCTCGTGTATACACGCTCGCCGCCCGAGGTTCCATGGGGGTCGTGCGATGATCGCGCCGTGATCGGTCGCTCGCCTTCGACTCGCTCCCGTGGGGGAAACCACGTTTCCCCCACGAATCCCCTTCTTCCAGAGGCCGCCCTGGCTAGGGGAACCTCCCGGTTCCCCTGGGACCCGTGAGCGACCCGGCCGATCTCGGCGTCGTGGACGCGGCCGCTGCGCTCGAGCGCCGGGAGCTGTCGTCGCGCGAGCTCGTGACCGCGTGCCTCGCGCGCATCCGGGAGCGCGACGGAACGCGGAGCGCGTACGGCGATCCCGGCTCCGTCAACGCCTGGGTACGGGTCTACGAGGAGGACGCGCTGGCGGCGGCCGACCGGGCGGACGAGCGCCTCGCGGCGGGTGACGCGCCCGTCCTGTGCGGGATCCCGATCGGCCTCAAGGACATCTATGCAGCGGCCGGCAAGCCGCTGACCGCCTCGAGCCGCGTCCTCGACGAGGTGCCCGGGCGCGACTGCGATGCCTGGGCCCGGCTGGCGGCCGAGGGCATGGTGCTTCTGGGGCACGTCCACACGCACGAGTTCGCAGCCGGCGGCACCACCGACCAGGTCGGCAACCCCTGGGCGCTCGATCGCTCGGCCGGCGGCTCGAGCGGCGGCTCGGCGGCTGCCCTCGCCGCCCGGATGACGCCCGCGGCCACCGGCACGGACACCGCGGGCTCTCTGCGCATCCCCTCGGCGATGTGCGGCACCTCGACGGTCAAGCCGACCCGCGGCATCGTCCCGATGCGCGGCATCGTCCCGCTCTGCGAGAGCTTCGACCACGCCGGGCCGATGACCAGAGCGGTGCGCGACTGCGAGCCGCTGCTGGCCGCCATGGCCGGCGTCGCGCCGCCGGACGAGCGGCGCCCGCTGAGGCGGATCGTGGTCTCGCCGCGCGTCGCCGACCTCGACCCGGACGTGGCGGACGGGTTCGACGCTGCGCTCGCGGCCCTCGACGCCGAGCGCGTCGAGCCGCCGCCCCCGCCGGCGCCGCTCGATCTCGGCACGGAGCTCGTCGACCTCTTCTGCGCCGAGATGCTCCCCTATCACCGCCGCTTCGACGCACGGCGCGACCTCTACCGGCAGTCGACACGCGAGTTCCTCGAGCACGGCGAGCAGCGTGCGATGACGGCGGAGGAGTACGTCGCCGCGCAGAGCGGCAGGGCCGAGGCGACGGCCGCGTGGCGCGACTGGCTGGCCGAGCACCGGATCGACGCGATCGTCGAGCCGACCGTCCCGCTCGTCGCCCGAGCGCGCGGCCACGGCTACGACAAGGCGTTCACGGACTACGCGGAGATCTCGCTGACGCACTACTGGGACTGGACGGGCTTCCCGGTGGTCTCGCTGCCGTCCGGTGTCGGTCGCCGGAGCGGGCTGCCGGTGAGCGTTTCCCTGATCGGCGCGCCGGGCTCCGAGTGGGACCTGCTCGCAGCGGGCGCCTCGCTGCAGGACAGGCTCGATACGGTTTCGCTGTGATCGACCTCGCCGCCGTCACCGCCATCGACGTGCACGTGCACACGGAGCTCTCGCGCGACGGCCACGACCCGATGCCCGCGTCGCTGCGCGAGGCCGCCGCGCGCTACTTCCGGAGCAACGAGCCGTTGCCGACCGTCGACGACGTCGCCGCCTATTACCGCGAGCGGAACATGGTCGCGGTGCTGTTCACCGTCGACTGGGAGTCGCGCAGCGGGCTCGCGCCGATCCCGAACGAGGAGGTCGCCGAGGTCGCCGCCGCGAACCCGGACGTGATCATTCCCTTCGCGAGTGTCGACCCGGCGCGGCCAGACGCGGTCGAGCGTGCGCGCCGCCTGATCGACGAGCACGACGTCAAGGGCTTCAAGTTCCACCCGAACCTCCAGGCGTTCTTCCCCGACGACCGGAGCGTCTATCCGCTCTACGAGGTGATCGCCGAAGCCGGCCTGCCCGCGCTCTTCCACAGCGGCCACAGCGGCATCGGCACGGGCGTCCCGGGCGGCGGCGGCCTGCGGCTCAAGTTCTCGAACCCGATGTGCCTGGACGACGTTGCCGCGGATTTCCCGACGCTGCAGATCGTGCTCGCGCACCCGTCCTTTCCCTGGCAGGACGAGGCGATCTCGATCTGCCTGCACAAGGAGAACGTCTGGATCGACCTCTCCGGCTGGTCGCCGAAGTACTTCCCGCCGCAGCTCGTCCAGTACGCGAACACGCAGCTGCGCGAGAAGGTCCTCTTCGGCTCCGACTTCCCGCTGATCACGCCGGACCGCTGGCTCGCCGACTTCGAGCAGGCCCCGTTCAAGGACGAGGTGCGCCCCCTCGTGCTGAAGGAGAACGCGGCGCGCTTGCTCGGTCTCGGCTAAACGGTCGCCTCGCCAAGACTGACTTCCTCGGCGCCCTGGCTCACTGCACCGGGCGACGCTCAGAGTCGCACATGCTGGTGCCCGCCTCGGGCTGGACGGCTAGCCTCTCCCGCCGGCGGCACCGGCCGGTGAGGAGTACTCGGTGTTGCGGTGAATCTCCCGGGCGATCTGGCGGGCCTCGATGCCGATCTCGCGGAGCATGCCGGTCGAGGAGACGTGAAACCCGCAGAAGTAGATCCCGGGCAGCGATGTCCTCCGGCCGCTCACGAGCGGGCGTCCGTCGGCAAGTACCTCCCCGAGGCTTTCGGCGAAGGGGCCAAGGTCCGGCCGGAACCCCGTGGCTGCGACCACGGCTGCGAAGGGCTCGCGTGTCCCGTCGACGAACTCCACCCCGTCCTCCGTGAACGTCTCGATGCCGGGACGGATCCGGAGGTGCCCCTCTCGGATCAGGGCCATCGTCCCGATGTCGAGGAGCGGGTACCGGTGGTGCTCGCGGATCTGCGTGATCGGCCCGTACGGGAGCTTCTGGAGGCCGAACCGGGTGAGATCGCCGACGGCGATGCTCAGAATCGGGGCCGAGAGGCGGTCGGCCACGCGGCGGGGAAGATGGGCCATGGCGATCCCGATCGAGAGGATCGGGATGCCGAGGAGATCGCGTGGGATGACGTTGACGGGGCCACGCACCGCGATCGCCGTGCGCGCACCGTGCTCGTGGAGATCGATGGCGATCTCGCCACCGGAGTTCCCGAAGCCCACCACGAGAACGTCCTTGTCGCGATACGCCGATCCGTTGCGGTACCGCGAGCTGTGGAGAACCTCGCCCCGGTAGGTCTCCTGGCCGGGCCAGGACGGCATCACCGGAATCCCCGCCCAACCGGTAGCGATCACGAGACTCCGTGCCACGTAGCGGCGATCCTCGGTGGACACGCACCAGGCGCCGTCGGTCTGCGCGACCGACACGGCGCGCTGACCGAACCGGATCGTCAGATCGAACGCCAGCGCATACCTCTCGAAGTACTCCACCACCTGCTGCCGACTCGGATACCGCGGTGCGTCCCGCTGAAACCCGAGACCCGGAAGGCACGAGTTGCTCTTGTTCGTGTGCAGGTGCAGACAGTCGTAGTGACGCCGCCAGGCCGAACCCACTTCGGCCGACTGTTCGAGGATCGTGACCCGGTCCACGCCCGCCCGCCGCAAACAGCCGCCGACAGCCAGCCCCGCAGGCCCGGCGCCGATGATCAGAACGTCAGCTTGCTCCTCCGCGCCCGGCATCCGCTTCTCGAGGATGGGTCGTGAAGACGTCGACCTGTCGCGATCGCTCTACGTTCCACCGGCGACGACGAGGCCCGATTCGTAGGCGAGTACGACGGCTTGCACCCGGTCGCGCAGGTCGAGCTTGCCGAGTACGCGCGCGACGTGTGTCTTCACGGTGGCCTGGCTGACGACGAGCTCTTCCGCGATCTCGGCGTTGGAGAGGCCCCGCGCGATCAGCTTCAGTACTTCCAGCTCTCGGGATGTCAGCTCTTCGAGCTTCGGCGCGAGCGTGCGCGGTGGTTCTCCCCTGGGTAGGCGTACGAACTCCTCGATCACTCGGCGGGTGACGGCTGGAGCGAGCAGCGCTTCTCCGCTCGCGACCGCACGGATGCCCGCGACGAGCTGTTCGGGGGGAGTGTCCTTGAGCAGGAAACCGCTGGCGCCGGCGCGCAGAGCCTCGTACAGGTACTCGTCCATGTCGAAGGTCGTGAGCATCACGACCTTCGAGTCCGAGCGTTCGCGATCGAGCAGAATTCGAGTCGCTTCGATGCCGTCGAGCACAGGCATGCGGACGTCCATCAGCACGACGTGCGGCCTCAACCGGAGCGCCTCCGCGATGGCGCCCTCGCCGTCTTGAGCCTCGCCAACCACCTCGATGTTCTCCTGGGCGTCCAGAATCATGTGGAAGCCGGCCCGGACGAGTGCCTGGTCGTCGACGATGAGCACGCGGATGACGCCGCCGTCCCTCGTCTCCGGAGGTTCCGACGGGTCGGGGGCCACCAGTTGATAGACCCGCACCGGGCGATCGAAGTCCTTCAGTTGCTGCTCTCCCAGGTCGATCAGCGTGAAGGCCGAGCCGTCGTGTTCCTCGTCGTCGAGGAGCGCGGATGTCGCCTGCGAGAGCAGGATCTTGCCGCCCTCGCACGCCGAGCAGATCCGGGCTGTCCGATGGATCGCGAGTCCGTGGTACTCACCGTCCGAGATCGATCCTTCACCCGTATGGATGCCGATGCGCACTCGGAGCGCAACACCGTCGGGCCAGGGGTGCGTTGCCAGCGAGTGCTGCGCAGCCAGCGCGGAGAGCACGGCGTCCTTCGGGCGGCGGAACGCGACGAAGAACGCGTCCCCCTGCGTGCCGATCCCTTCCCCACCGGCTTGCTCGAAGGCTGTCCGTAGCAAGCGGTGGTGATCGGCGAGCACTCCGCCCCATCCGTCACCCAGGCGTCTTGCCAGTTGCGTCGAGCCCTCGATGTCGCTGAGGAGAAAGGTGAACGTTCCGCTCGTCGGTTCCATCCGCCGGACGAAGCGTTACACGCGGCGCGGCCCGGTGTGGGGCTAGGTGAGCGGAAGCGTCGCGTGCAGGCGGTAGCCGCCCTCGGGTCGCGGGCCTGCGTCGAGCTCGCCTCCGTAGACGGACACCCGTTCGCGCATGCCCACGAGACCGTTCCCGCCCTTCTCACCGTCGCCGTCCCCACTGCCGTCATCGCTGACCGTCAGCTCGACGTTTCTGTTGCTGTAGCGCACGACGACCTCGGCGTGCCCCGCCCGGGCATGCTTGATTGCGTTGGTCAACCCCTCCTGGACGAGCCGGTACGCGGTGAGGTCGACGCCGGCGGACAGCTGTACGGGATCCCCTTCGATCCGAAGCTCTACGGGTAGGCCGGCGTCGCGGGCCTGGGAGACGAGCCTGTCCACGTGTCCAAGGCTCGGTTGGGGCGCGAGCGCAGGAGCCTCTTCGGGACGGCGCAGAACATCGACCATGCGTCGCATCTCGGCGAGCGCCTCCCGGCCGGTCTGCTCGATGATGAGGAGCGCCTCGCGTTCACGCTCCTGCTCCGGCTTGAGCAGACTGCGCACCCCCGCCGCCTGCACGGTCATGACGCTGACGCTGTGCCCGACGATGTCGTGCAGCTCGCGAGCGATTCGCGCCCGCTCCTCGGCGACGGCGAGGCGCGCCTGCTCTTCACGCTCCCGCTCGAGGCGATCTGCCCGTTCCTTCGCCTCGTCCGCCTCGTGGAGCTTCTGGCCGAGGCCGAACCCGACGATCCAGGCGATGCCGAAGACGACCAGGGGCCAGACGAAGTCGCCGGGATGGTTTCCCTGGTTGTGGCCGACGACCGCGATGACGCCGATGAGAACCGCTGCACCGCTCAGAGCCTGCGTCCGGTCTCGGAGCATCCCGAACATGAAGGCGGCGGTGATGCCGGAGAGGAAGGCCACGAACTCGTCGTTGATCAACCCCGAGTCGATGAAGCTGATCGCCGCGATCAGCACCCCCACCGCGGCCGGCGCCCCGAACGGATAGCGCCGCCGGAAGAAGAACGGCACGAGGAACGCGACCGAGGCCAGCACGTCGAACCACAGCGGGCCGTCGGGGCCGTTCTTGGTGTGCTGATCGGCGACCGCAACGGCGATCGAGACGCCGATGCCGGCCACCAGCAACGCGTCGAACCAGTACCGCTTCGCGACCGGCCACAGCCGTTGCAGAGTCCTCGTCATGTCGCTGACGGTAGCCGACGGGCTGGCCGACCGCATCGGTCGCTCAGGCGATTTCTAGGTCATCCTCGAGGACGATCTTCTCGGGAGCACGTTCGTCCTCCAGAGCCTGGAAACCCTTGCCGGCACCTCTCGGCGCCATGCCTCGAACGTGACCGCCGGGCAGTCCCGGAGGCGACTATGTTTCGGCGGGCGGCGGGCTCGTGGGCGCCTTGTGGCCCTTCGAGCGCCGGATCCACCAAACGACGCCGCCGACGACACCGGCAAACGCCAGGATCCCGAAAGCGATCCAGCCCCACTGCGTGCTGCTCGTGTCCGACTCCTCCTGGCTCGCGGCGGCTGCACCGGCCGCCGCCACCGCGCCCGGCCGCACGATCGCGACCGCGGACGTTTCCGACACCGTGGTCGTCTCGGTTTGCGCGATCGTAACGGTCTCGGCCGGGACGATCCTCTGGATCGTCTCGCCGGGGAGCGTCTCCGTGAGTGTCTCGGCAGGAGCGGTGACCGTAACAGGGCCTGTATCTGCCGAGGCGGGGCTCGTCAGCGTGGCGACAGCGTCGAAGCTCGCAGCCCTCCCAGCGTGAGCAAACAACAGGACAGAGGCGAGCAGCCCGAGCAGCCCGAGGATCGCTGCGACGGAGAGCTGCGCCGCAATGCGCCTGGGCTTGATGCGACGGCCGGGCACTGCCGGTTCCTCCACGACACGAGCGTACACAATTGGGTAAGCGCCGGCGTCTCCCGGGCTCTGTCGCCCGGCGAGAGGCGCCGCGATCCTTGTCACGGCGCCATTTCTCCTGGCTCGAGCGTCGCACGGCGGAACGCGTCGACAGCGGTGTCGAGGGTCGGGTAGAAGTGTCGAGGATCGATGGTCTTGGTGAGCTCGTAGCGCTCGATCTTCCGCCGTACCGGGTCTTTCATCTCGGCGAATACCAGCGAGATACCGCTCGCGTTGAGCGCCTCGTCGAGCGACTCGAGCATGTCGGCTGCCGTCGTATCGACGTCCGTGATCGGCTCGGCGGCGACGATGATCCACTTTGGCTTCGGATCGGAGACAGCAAGTCGTCTGATCTGTTCGCGGAAGGTTCTGGCGTTCGCAAAGACCAGGGGCGCGTCGAAGCGGAACACGACGAGGCCCGGCAGTTGTTCGGCGCCCGGGTAGCTGCGGATGTCGTGGTAGCCGGGAAGACCATCGACGCGTCCGAGCACTGTCTGGTATGGCCACCACGTGCGACGGAACACGCTCGCCACCGACAGGGCGACCGCGATCGCGATTCCTGCCAGCACACCGAGCAGAGCCACGCCGAGGAAGGCGGCCATGGAGAGCGCGAACTCCTCCCGGCGTTGCTGCCAGAGCCGGCGCGTGCCGGCGACGTCGGCCAATGACAGCGCCGCGGCAATGACGATGGCGGCCAGGGCCGGTTGAGGGAGGTTCTTCATCAACCCCGGAACGAAGAGGAGCATGAGCACGATCGCGAGCGCTCCGACCACCCCGGTGACCTGCGTCCTGGCGCCGGACTGCTCTGCGACCGCGGTCCGTGAGCCGCTGGTGCTGACCGGAAAGCCTTGGAAGAAGCCGGCAGCGATGTTGGCGGCGCCGATTCCGATCATCTCCTGGCTGCCGTCGATCTCCTGGCCGGTGCGGTCGGCGAACGCCGAGGCCGTCGAGATCGTGTCTGCGAGGGCGACGAGTGCGATCCCGAGCGCCCCGCCGATCAGCAGTGGGACGTCAGACAGCTTGATGTCGGGGAGCGTGAGCGGCGGGAATCCCTCGGGCAGCGTGCCGACGAGCGACACGCCGTGCTGCTCGAGGTCGAACACGGTTGTTGCAATGATCGACGCGACTACCGCGACGAGGATGGCCGGGATCTTCGGGAGGGACCGTTCCAGCACGAGAATCACGGCGAGCCCGAAGAGGCCGACCGCCAGAGCGGCGCCCACCGTCTTGCCGTCGGCGACCCCGTTTACAAACGCCTTCGCTTCGGCGCGAAGACCGTCGGCGTCAGTCGAGAACCCGAACAGCTTCGGTAGCTGTCCGACGAGAATCGTGACGGCCAGGCCGTTCATGTAGCCGATCATCGTCGGCTTTGACAGCAGGTCGGCGACGAATCCGAGCCTGAAGACTCCTCCGAGCGCCATGAAACCGCCCACGAGCAGGGCGAGCATCGACGCCAGCGCGACCGCGCGGTTCGGGTCGCCGCCCGATCCGAGGAGGGGGAGGATCGTGGCCGCAATCATCGGCCCGAGCGACGAGTCGGGCCCGAGCACGAGGATCCTCGACGGCCCGAAGACCGCATAGCCGATCAGACAGAGGACCGACGTGTAGAGGCCGGTGATCACCGGCAGTCCGGCCAGTTCGGCATACGCCATCCCTTGCGGGACGAGCAGCGTTGTCAGAACGAGCCCCGCGACCACATCGTGTGAGAGCCAGCCGGCACGGTACGTGGCGAGCATCCGCACACCGGGAAGCGCCGACCATGCCCCGTGGGAGCCGGTACGCATCGGGGCATGCTGCCAGGCCGGGCGGGTTGACCCTGACCCAGGACCCTCAAACGCGGCGGTGGCCCCGATGTGCCACCCGGCTCATCCAGACTTACGGGGCGCGCCTGGTGGGCGGGGTCCGGCGGCCCGTCCTCACTCGTCCGTCGCGCGAGCCGGCGCGTGCCGTGGCCGGAGCAAGGCCTTGGGGTGTCGCCAACGGTGGCTCGCGGCGTGGACGCTTTCCATCTGCGGCAGCCTGTCGTGCGCGTGCGCTCGGTACCAGCGCGCGTAGCGATCGGTCAATGCCTGCGCCGAGAGCCCGTGCGCGTACACGGAGAGGACGACGGTGAAGACCACGGCGGCCGTGATCCCCGAGACGTGCGAAAGGTCGCCGTCCTCGAGGACGATGATCATGAAGACGATCGACGCGAGCCCGCGCGGACCGAACCAGCCCACGAACGCAACCGTCCGCCAGCTGGCCCGCGTGCCGAGCAGCGAGACGGCCACCGGTGCCATGCGCACGACGGTGAGGCTGAGGACGCCGTACAGCGCCTCCCTCCAGGTGAGCAAGGCGAGCACCGGCCCGACCACAGCCGCGCCGAAGACGACGAACGTCACACCGTTCGCCAACCCCCCCACCTCCTCGAGGAGATACGTGGTCTCCCCCTCGGTGTCGCGGTGCCAGGCACCGAACACGAAGCCGGCAACGAACGCCGCGATGAATCCGCTCCCACCGGGTGGCACTGCGAGCCCGTAGGCAAGCGTCGCGGTGGCGAGCGGCAGGACCTGGCTCCAGGCCGAGTCCATCAGGTCGTGCAGCAACCCGAGTCTCGTCACCAGGGCACCGACGGCTCCTGCGATCGCCCCGAAGAGCACGCCGTAGCCGATCGCCTCGACCACGAGCACGAGGGCGCCGTGCGCGCTCACGGTCCCGGCTTCGGCCTCGGCTAACGCAAGCGCGATGAACAGAAGCGGAACGCAGATGCCGTCGTTGAGCCCCGACTCCACGTTCAGTCCCTGCCGGATGCGGGACGGAAGGCGTGGATCGGTCACGACGGCCTGCCCCAGAGCGGCGTCGGTCGGAGCCAGGATGACTGCGAGGATCAGCACCTCCGCGGCGCTGACCGAGCCGAACATGCCGGCCCCGAGCGCCCAGCCCGCCAGAATCGTGAGCGGCAGGCCGATCCCGAGCAGCCGCGCCGGCACCGTGTACTCGCGTCGCAGGGCCGACACGTCGATGCGCGCGGCATCGGCGAACAGCACCAGGGTCAGGGTCAGCTCGGCCAGGAGGCGAACCTGCTCGCTCTTCGGCCCGAAATCGATCCAGCCGAGGCCTTCATTCCCGACGATCAGACCCGCCGAGAGGAAAAAGATCGCGCCGGTGACCGGCGTCCGTTCGAGCGCCCGGGAGAGGCCCGCGTACGTGAGCAGGACTCCAGCAATCGCTGCGAGCCCCCAGGAGGTCACACGGCGATCCTAAGCCCTCACCTCAGGAGATGGGGGGCGGGATCGTACGACGCTCTTGTTTGGGGTACGGCTAGCGCTTTCTCGCGTTCCCTGGCGCGCCGGTTTCAGACGACTGCGATCTTGTCGTCGGTGGGGGGCAACGTGGCTGCCGCGGATGGATCGATCCGTGAGCCGAGCTTGAGCGTGACTCTCAGGTACCGGGCACCGCGGCGTACCGTGAACCGGACCCAGTCACCCGCGTGGTGCGTTGCGATCTCGTCGATGAGCGCGGGTCCAAAAGGGCCGGCCTTCACGGCCGTTCGCGGCGTCGTCACGCCGACGATCACATCACCCGGGTGGAATGCGGCGGCTGCCGGCGAATGTGCCACCACGTCGACCACGCGCAGATGCGATCGAGGCGCTCCGACCGGAGTGAGAGGGGACCGGTCCGAGCCGGTGACGAGTAGACCGACCCACGGTCGGTCGTCGCGCACTACCCGGAGGAAGCCGCGCCGAATTCCCACTGTGAACTGGTACGAGCGGACCGGCTGGCGGGGCGGATCGATGACTGTGCGGTACGGAGCGGTCGCAACCAGTTCCGGTTTCGCCCGCGACCCCGCCATCCGGAAGGTGGCGCCCAACTCTCCGGACCAGAGATAGTCGATACCCGCCTCCGCGTTCCAGAAGTCGACGACGACCAGCTCGGCGAGGTCGCCGGAACCCCCGTATCTCGACGCCGCGAACACGAGCTGGTGACGGGTCCCGGGAAAGAGATGAGCGAAGGCGATGCGACCGATCAATACCTGCGCTCTGGGGTCGATGAGAGGGGCCGGCCCGAACCGGACCCTCTGGGCGTCGAAGACGACATTCCAACGGGACGCGAGCGCGTCCCAGGAGAGCACCTGCAAATCCGACGGGTGCAACTCGTACCGGTTCAGCGGCCCCACCGATGTGACGACGACCTCGGGGACGGTCTGGCCGCTCAGCCTCGCGTGCAACACCCTGAGCACGCGGTAGTTCGACGGGACGAGCCGTGACAGGTCCGGCGGCGGGGCGGCGTCCCCGGCTGCCCGAGCACCCTGGCCCGCCAAGGCCGTCGCTAGCAGCAGGGCAGCGACCAACGCCGGGCGGAGACGCTCCTTGTTCCTCAACGGACGGTCGCAGTCCCGGCGACCCGGGGAAGGGCGCAAGCCGCGGTATCGACGCTCATTGCCTCGCCGTACGCCGAACTCGAGCCATCTCCTGCCGTCCGGCTCCATCGCCGAGGCGCATTCCTAACCTCGAGGCCATCGCCTGTCGAGTGCTGGGCGCTGACTTGCGGCGCTTCCGAACGCAGCTGTGGCGCGCCGGTTCGTCGGGTCAGGTGGTAGGCAGTGTCCGTCCGCCTCGATGGGCTGCTCGTGCGAAGGCGAGCTGGACGACGCCGAAGCTTGCGAGGGTGACCGCGAGGCCGAGGATCGCGCCGGCGAGCGCGTCGGAGAGCCAGTGCACCTGGAGGTAGGTCCGGCTCCAGACCATTCCGGCCGTCACCAGGGCTGCGAGGGCGTACCAGAGCGGTCGCCTCGGGCCGGGCTTGCTGAAGAGGAGGACGAGCGCGATTGTGGTCGCGCCTGCGTAGGCGGCGTGGCCGGAGGGAAAGGACGAGCCGTGCGGGCTGAGCGTCGCTTCGGAGGGACGCGGCCGGTCGACGAGCGCCTTGATCACGTCGCCGAGAAACGGTGTCAGGGCCTCGGTGAGGGCGAACGCGATCAGCGCCACCCAGCGGCGCGCGACCAGGAGCACGATGCCGATCGCGGCGAGCGTGACGCCACGCCAGACTCCTCGGCCGAGGGCGTCGAAGACGAGCGCGAGGTGCTTGAGGAACGGTGTCTGGATGTCCTGCATCAGCTCCGACCAGCTGCTGTCGAGCGAGAGCGGGCCGGTCGGGACGAGGAACGCCGCCAGCACCACCAGCGCCAGCAGTGCACTCGCGCAGCCGACGGCTCTGACGGGGCGGGCGAAGAACCCCTCCCGCCGCTCGAGCAACCGCGTCCAGAGCGTCGGCGGCATCGTCGGCCCGGGCGCCGGAGCCTTACGCCCGGCCGGCGGCAATAGCGAGCAGTCGTCCGAGCACGTGATGCAGCTGGTCGGGCAGCGCGGCCGACGGTGAGGCCCCGGGGTGCGTGGGCGCGATGCGCACCCGCAACGCACCCGGGCGGCTGACGAAGAGAAGCGGCGGGTCGAGGACGAGCGCCTCCCCGTCGACGCCCACGGGCACCGGTTGTGACGAAGTGACCTCGAAGGCGGGCGTCGACCACTGACGCCAGCGGCGGCCCGCTCCCTGCGACGACGAGTCCCGCGGCGGTGCCTTCAGCACCGCCACACCGAGCTCGCCCTCGTCCATCCGCGGCCGCGTGCCCGATCCGACGGCGCGCCCGAGGCGGTAGGAGTTGTTCGAGACCAGGATCACCGCCGCCGACTCGTGGGGTTTGTCGTCCTCGTCGCGCCAGCTCAGCTCGCTCGTCGACCCGCTCGCCTGCGAGCCGAGCACGTCGGGCGCGGTGTCGAGGATGGTGCGCAGCTTCGCGTCGCGGTACCCCTTCCGCTGGACCGCCTCGGCGTAGAGCCCGAGCGACGCGTTGTTCACGAACACACGACCGTTGACCTCGGCCAGATCGACGCGGCGTTCCCCTCCGTCGACGAACGCGTCGAGAGCCCCGACGACGTCGTCGCGATCCACTCCCAGGTCGAGCGCGAAATGGTTGCGGGTGCCGGCGGGGATGCAGGCGAACGGCAGGTCGTGCTCGGCGGCGATCGACGCCACGAGTGCCTGGGTTCCGTCGCCGCCCGCCGCCGCGAGCCCGTCGGCCCCTCGGGTCACGGCGTCGCGCACCAGTTGCTCGAGGTCGTCGCCGGGCTTCAGCTCGATCGGCTCGATCCCTCGCGCGCGTGCCGCGTCGGCGAGGTTGTTGCTGACGGCCTTGCCTCCGCCGGACCGCGGATTCCACACCACGATCGGACGCCGAGGCGGGTCGGCGGCGGGGAGCACCTCGTGGACCCTGAACGCGCGCCTGGCAGCCGACACGCTCGCGAGCAGGAGCGCGACGGCGGCGAGACCGACGCCGAAGCGGTCCCCCGTGACTACGACGACGACTGCTGCGACGAGCAGCAGCGCCACTGCGACGAGAAGGACGTGCCGGACGTGGCCCCGGCCCCGGACCGCGTGCCATGCCGCGGCAAGACCCCCGGCCAGCAGGGCCACCACCACCAGGCCGCGCGGAAACTCCAGGACGATCTCGACGACGGCGACGACGACACCCGCCACGAACAACACCACAGCCACCCCAGCAGCAACGCGCCGACCGAACATCCAGTGGTCACCCCTTCCCTGGCCTAGATTTCTCGAGCCGTTGACGCAACATCCGCGAGGGTGCGCCGCACCCAAGGGCACCCAGTCAACGATAAAGCACCGAGGCGGCGACGCTTGACAACGCGGATCTCATTGCGTCCCGAGCACGCAGCTAGTGGGACTGCGACCTCCCCCGGCTCGATCGAAACCGACTGTCGGACGCGTCGCTCTTGACTGCGGAGGCGCCCGGATGAGAAAGTCTCCATGCCCGACCGAGGCAGCGGTTCGCGGGGTCGCGAGACCAAGCGTGTCGCCGTCAGAGTCGGGCATTTCTGCACCGTCAGGTAGCCAGTTTCGGTGTTTTGCGGAGGGAGCGACGATGAATCCGAACAAGGCGTTGTGGGAGAAGGGCGACTTCACCCGGATCGCGGCGAGCATGCGGGAGAGCGGCGAGGCGCTCGTCGACAGTCTGGGAGTCACCGCAGGGCTCGACGTGCTCGATCTCGGCTGCGGGGACGGCACCACCGCGTTGCCCGCCGCGAGGCTGGGCGCGAACGTGCTGGGTGTCGACATCGCAAGCAACCTCGTCGACGCAGGGAACCGCCGAGCGAAAGCAGAACGCCTTGACAACTGCCGGTTCCAGGAGGGCGACGCCTCGAACCTCGAAGACCTGGGCGACGACTCGTTCGACCTGACCGTCAGCATCTTCGGAGCGATGTTCGCCCCGAGGCCGTTCGAGGTGGCGAAGGAAATGATGCGCGTGACGCGGCCCGGCGGCCGGATCGTGATGGGCAACTGGATCCCCAACGACCCCACGCTGGTCGCCCAGATCCTCAAGATCAGCTCGGCGTACTCTCCTCCACCGCCCGAGGGTTTCGTCAGCCCGATGACCTGGGGGGTCGAGAGCGAGGTCATCGAAAGGTTTACAGCGGCAGGAGCGCAGCCGGAGAACATCGCGTTTCATCGGGATACCTACCGGTTCGACTTTCCCAGCCCGCCGGCCGACCTCGTCTCTGAGTTTCGCGACTACTACGGGCCGACCATGAACGCCTTCGAGGCGGCCGAGGCGAACGGACGAGCCGCAGAGCTCCGAGCAGAGCTCGTCGAGCTCTTCGACGCCCAGAACGAGAACCTGGACGGAACCACCTCGATCCCGGCAACGTTCCTGCGCGTCACCGTCGGACTCTGAAGACGGCAAACGACTCACCTCCGGCGCACGCAGCCACCGCCCTCGCGCACGCGTGAGCGAGGTACATCGTCCCTCGTTCGGGTTGTCGGTGGTCGGCCGCCGAGCCGATGAACTGACCATGCGAACCGCGTTTCTCGCTGGTGTAGGCGCTGTCGCCGCGGGAATGCTCGCAGCGACGGTCGTCGCTGCGGCCGCACCGCTCTATCCTCCCTCCGGGTCGACGATCTCGACGTCGCATCCGACGTTCCGCTGGCGGCTGGCCCCGACCGAGGTCGCTGAGTCCGTCTCGGTCTCGACGTCCCCCGCGATCGGCCTGTCGGGGGACTTCGCCAAGCTGACGATCGTCGGCATCCTGCACGGTGACAAGCACAGCTGGACATCCACGCAACCGCTGTTTGCCGGAAAGTATTGGTGGCATCTCGCCTTCCAGGGCAGCTCGCAGGGTGTGGCCGGCGGTCGTCTCTTCTTCAGCCCGGCGACTCCCTTCACGGTCAGGGCCGTGATCACCTCGAGCTCGCTCAAGCTCCACGAGGCGGGGAACGGAGTCTTCGCAGCCCTCACCTTCAAGGCGAATGTACGCAACGTCAACGTCTCGGAGAAGCTCTTCGCGGGCACAAAGCCGATCGCGACCCACAGTTCGGTGACCGACAACATCCTGATCGACAACCCGACGCGAGAACAAGCCCTCCTGATCGTCCCCTCGACGGTCAAGCACGGCGCGCCGCTCAAGCTGGTCGTCACCCTGAGCATCGCGGGCTCGACAACCACGTTGACGAGAACCAAGACGTTTCGAGCCGCGTAACCGGGGGCCGGGCCCGCCGGTATGAGCGTCGTATTGGCGCCCCACTCGATACTACCTCCGTGTTGAAGGAATTCTCGGGGCTCGATCCAGTGTTGACCCTGCTGCGATGACGACACGACTCGTAGCCATAGTGGTCGCCGCTCTCGGTTTCGTCGCCTCCGGTGGAAGCCCGGCCACCCGGGTGTACCGGGACTCGAGCTTCGGCTTCGTCGTCACGTACCCGAAGACGTTCCACGTCGTGCCGGTTGACTACACGACCCGGCCTCCCAACCAGTCGCTCTCGGCGGCTGCCTTTGGAAACGTTCCGCATCCCGAGCGCCTCGTCCACGGGCCGACATCGACGCTGGGAGACCGGGCTGTCGTCCTGCTCGTCGAGCACAGTGCCGGCGGACCGCCTCCGCCCCTACCGGCGTCGGGGCACGACACCGGGCTGCCGCTCGCCCGCACCAGCTTCCGCCAGCGTCCCGGGACGAGACTCGCCGCGGCGCCTTTCGTCGGCAACGGCTGGAACCTCACCGCCGGCGTCTGGATCGGTCGGCGCGCGGGGAAGGCCGACCGCGACGCGGTCTGGAGGATGGTGCGGTCGCTCCACATGCGCCCGCTGCGGCGCGGCGAGACGACAGGCGAGGCCCCCTACCTCGTCGCGGACCAGGCGGACTCGTATCCCGTCGCCTCGGTCACGAAAGTCGGCGGGGCCTTTCTGGTCCACGCGCCGCAGGGGTTCTACGCGCTCTCCGTGCAGAATCAGTCGTGCGAGGTGATGTTGACGCCCCCGATCGCGTTCTCATGCCTGAACGGCCGGCACTGGGACCGGATGGGACGCGCACTCTGGAGCAACGCCTCGCTGAACGACGCCCTTCCGTTCGCTCCCACCGTAGTCGCAGGCGACGGACACGTCCTCGTCGCCAGGAACGCCGAGGTTCGCAGTGACCCCGCCGACGTCGAGCGCCAAGTCTGGGGCTAGGGCGCGAGGGCCCGTGATAGTCAGGCGGGTTCTTTCCGCCTTCCAGGTAACCGACGCGTGAACCAGAACGAGAGCACCGCCAGGAACGCGACCGCGAGCATCGACGTTTTCAACGCGTCGAGCTGCGCGTTGCCGTAGTCGGCCGTGACCGCGTCCGCCTCGGCCGGCTTCAGCCCGGCGTCGACCAGCGCCTGGTGCGCCTGCTCGGTCGTGACGATCGGGATGCCTTTCTCGGTGGCGGCCGTGATCTGGGTCTTCACGTCGTCGGGGACGGCCGGGTTCTGTTGGATCCGCGAGTTGAACCCGTTCAGCAGGCCGAGCAGCAGCACGGAGCCGATCAGCGCCGTGCCGAGAGACGCGCCGAGGTTCTGAGCCGTCCCCTGCAGCCCTCCGGCCTCGTTGGTCTGGTCCGGCGAGACGGAGGACATGATCACGTTGCCGAGTTGCGACATCAGGAGTCCCGCGCCGATCCCGAAGAAGACGAGCGACACTGCGAAGGCCGTCCCGTTCAGGCTCACGTCGATCGTCCCGACGAGCACGAGCGCGGCGATCGCCATCGCGCCGAGGCCGACCTGGACGACGGCCCGCGGCCCGAACCGCACTGCCACCTTTGGCCCGGCGAGCGCAGCGGCCAGCATCGAGATCGACATCGGGAAGAGGCGCTTGCCCGTCTCGAACGCGTCCAGGCCGAGCACGACCTGGAGGTACACCGGCAGGACGAAGAACGTGCCCATCACGATCAGCTGCTGCGCGCAGAGCGAGGAGAGCCCGGCGCGCAGCGTCTTGACCTTCAGCAGCGCGCGGTTGAGGAGCGTGCTCCTGCCGAGCCGTTCACGGCGCTCCTCCCACGCCAGGAAGCAGCCGAGCACGACGAAGCCGCCGATGATCAGGAACGGCACCAGAGAGAACCCGAGCGGCGTGATGTCGTGCCCGTCGATCGTCGGCGCGTCGAGCGGCTTGATCCAGCCCCACGTGCTGCTCTTCAGGATCCCGAATACGATCAGGCCGAAGGCGACGGCGGAGAGCGCTGCGCCGCCGTAGTCCAGCTTCGGCGGGTGCTCGGGCTTGGGCGCGCGCTTCATTCGCCGGTGGACGGCAAGCACCGCGATCACGACCACAACCTCGCCGACGAAGACGTACCGCCAGCTCCAGGTCGTCGTCACGTAGCCGCCGATCAGCGGGCCGGCCGCGATCGCCGCGCCCGCGGCGCCGCCGATCATGCTGTAGGCGAATGCGCGCTCTTTGCCCTCGTAGTTGGCGGCGGTCAGTGCGGCGATCGCCGGGATCACCAGCACCGCGCCGAGCCCCTCGATACCCGACCAGCCGATCAGCAGCACCGTGAGGTTCGGGCTCAGCGCCGTGATCAGCGAGCCGAGCCCGTACACGGCCAGGCCGAGGCCGAAGGCCCGGTCTCGCCCGAGGATGTCGCCGAGCTTGGCGCCGACGAGCATGAACGCCGCCATCACGAGCGTGTACATCGTGATCGCGCTCTGCACGCCGGTGACCGTCGTGTTCAGGTCGGCCACGATCTGGGAGATCGAGACGTTCATCACGCTCGAGTCGAGCACCATGATGAACTGGGCCGCAGCGAGGATCCCGAGAGGCAGCCACTTGCGCATTCGCTGACTCTAAGCTGTCCAACGGCCGAACGAAGCGCGACGCCGGGCACCCTCCTCCGGCGCGACGAGCTCATGGTGCTGGTCAGCCGACCGGCCGATCGATGCCAACTGGGCACACCTCGCCACCGCGCGCCGGTTGTTCCGATCGGAAGCCTCCAACAAGGGGGTCAGCACGGCCTGGATTCCTTCACGGTTTTGCCGCCTGACACCGGCCGGCCGGTTGGAGGACGGGCCGATTTGTGGCGCCGGGTCGGCTGAGCGTGGCAGTGGGCTCGCCCGGGGCGCCGTCGTCGCCGGCTGGGTCGCCGAGCGATTCGACGCCGCTTTTCGAGGACCGCACCTGGGACGCACGCCGTGAGCGTTCAGGCCGTCGGAGGCGACGCTGACCCGTGTAGCCATGCGGATTCGGCATGGCTGCTGGGGTGCGGATGGGGCCGGGCTGGACTCGAACCAGCGACCTTGGGATTAAAGAAGTCCTCGCGGGTTTCGGCGGCGCTCGGTCTGTTTGGGTTGGTGCGGCCGGGCCGCGGTGCGGCAGCATGCGGGCATACGCTTTTCGATCAACATTCCGAACTTCGGGGACTTCGCTGATGCCAGGACGGTGGCCGCAGCGGCTTCAGCAGCGGAGCAGGCGGGCTGGGACGGCCTGTTCGTATGGGATCACGTGCTGCACAGACGCCATCATCGTCCCTTTGGGGACCCTTGGATGCTGCTGACCGCTGCGGCGCTGGCCACGTCGCGGATCAGGCTGGGGACGCTGGTCACCCCGGTCGGCCGGAGGCGCCCGCAGCAACTCGCCCGCCAGGTGGCCACCCTGGACGCTGTCAGCGGCGGGAGGGTGATCTTCGCTGCGGGTCTGGGCGGGCCGATCGAGGACGAGTACGGCAGCTTTGGCGAGCCGACCGATCCGGTCGTGCTGGCCGAGCGCCTGGACGAGGGCCTCGACTTGCTGGAGCGCTTTTGGTCAGGCGAGGCGGTGAATCATGACGGGAGGCACTATCAGGTTCGGGACGTCACCTTGTTGCCCGCCTCGATCCAGCGCCCGCGTCCTCCGGTCTGGATCGGCGGGTTCTGGCCGCACCGCCGACCGATGCGGCGAGCCGCCCGCTGGGATGGCGCGGTCCCCTTGTTCACTGACGCCTCAGCGAGCACGCGGTCGAGGCATCGACTCGCACGCGCGCCCTTTCCCCTGCGCGCGGGGAACTTGAACAAGAAAGATAGAGGGGCGCTCGTCTGCCGTGTGTTGCCCCGTCTGTTGCCCTGCGGATTAGCGGCACCGCCCGCCTAGGACGCTCGCACGTAGTGAACGATCCCTCGTTTGACCGCACCGCTGACGGCGACCTGATACGGGTCCCCCTCCGTCAGCTGATAATGATGAACCTTGTAGTCGACACCGAGATGGAAGACCGCCTTGGTGGGCGTGTAGGACACGATCAACAGGCCAACACAGTCGAGCTCGTTGATCGCCGGCCGGTAGCGACCCGCCGACCAGACATGGGCCTTGACGAGATCTGCCAACCACAGGCTCGTCCCGTAGTCGTAGCCCACATTCCCCGTAGCCGTGCACCCGTACGGCGGGGTCGTGCCTTTCGGAGGCGTCGGCTTGTACGGCGGCGAGGGCCGAGGCCGCGAGCCGAATCCCGTGCCGACGATCGTCAAGGTCGGATTCGCCACGGTCCCGGTGAACGAGACCGACATGATCCGCGCCCGCATTGCAGCCGCCTGTGCCTCAAGCGCACACGCACAGGACACCGCCACAGCAAGCCCGGCAACACCCACTGCTAAACGCCTACCCTGCCTCAACGCGGCGAACCTACTCGGTCGTGGCCAACGTGTCAACGTCGGACGTCCGAGAGGGCTGGTCTACTCCCGCGTCCTCGTGGGAAGCGATCGCTCGCCTCCCCGTGCCGAGCCCGACCCCCGTCTGTTGTCCCCTGGAGCTTCTCGTGAGCACATCAGGCAACAAAACGAACTACGATTCGGCTCCATGACCGCTCTGGCGGGGATGGGCCGTGAAGGATTCGAACCTTCGACGTTGGGATTAAGAGAAGCAGCAGGCGGTTTCGGCCGGTCTGGGGCTAGCTGGATTCAAGCGCGTTTGAGAGGCTTCTGAGGCTTCCGAGTTTCGGCTGGGTTCGGTGGGTTGTGTGGCCCCTTTGTGGCCCCGTAGCTCGACAGATCCGAGAGTCCCGCTCCTTTCCCGCGTTCGCGGGCTGGCCTGGGTCCCCTGTCAGGCGTGAGATGACACGCGTTAGAAGATCGCCTGGATCGGCCAGTAGAAGGCTGCTGCAACGAGAGCCGCGGCCGGGATTGTGAGTAGCCAGGCGACGACGATGTTGCCTGCTACGCCCCAGCGCACCGCGGAGAGCCGTTTCGTCGAGCCCGCCCCGAGCACGCCGCCGGAGATGACGTGGGTTGTCGAGAGCGGATACCCGAGCCGGGTGGCCAGGTAGATCGTCAGGCCCGCACAGGTCTGCGCTGAGAAGCCTGCAGCCGGTTCGATCTTGTAGAGGCGCTGGCCGACCGTCCGCATGATGCGCCAGCCGCCCGTGTAGGTGCCGAGCGCGATCGCGAGCCCGGCGGACACCTTCACCCAGTCGGGAATGTAGAACGTCTTGATCGATCCGTACGAGAAGAGGGCGAGGCCGATGACGCCCATTGTTTTCTGGGCGTCATTGGCGCCGTGCGTGAAGGCCATGAACGTTCCCGAGGCGAGTTGGCCGAGCCGGAACCCCCTGTTGGTGCGCCGCGGCGCAGCTTTCCGAAAGAGCCAGAAGGCGCCAAGCAGGAGGACGAACGCGCCCGCAAAGGCGATCGGTGGTGCCACGAGGCCGGGGATGATCACGCTGTGGACGACGCCGTGCCACTGGACGCCGCTCACGCCGCTCTGCGCGATGGCCGCTCCGATAAGTCCACCGATCAGGGCGTGCGACGAGCTTGAGGGCAATCCCAGCCACCAGGTGGCCAGGTTCCACGCGATCGCGCCGAGAAGCGCAGCGAAGACCGTCTTCGTGGTCGCCAAGTTCGCGTCGATGATCCCTTTGCCGATCACCGTCGCGACCGCGGTCGTCACAAACGCGCCGACGAGGTTGGCCACCGACGCAACCAGAACTGCGACGCGCGGCGAGAGCGCATGCGTCGAGACTGAGGTCGCGACCGCGTTCGCCGTGTCGTGAAAGCCGTTCGTGAAGTCGAAGGCAAGGGCTACCACGACGACGATGACGACCAGGGCGAGTTGCACGGCAGCGCGCTAGCGGTTCTTCACGAGGATCGCTTCGAGCGTGTCGGCGGCGTTCTCGCAGGCGTCGACGGCTTCTTCGAGTTGCTCGTGGATGTCCTTCCACTTGATGATCGTCAGCGGATCGTGGCTCGAGCGGAAGAGTCCTGCCACAGCTTCGCGGAGGAGCCGGTCGCCATCGTCCTCGAGCTGTCGCAGCTCCACCAGGTGCTGGCTTGCGTCCTTGAAGCCGTCGAGGAGCTCGACGGTCTCGGCAAGCTCAATTGCTGCACGCTGGATCACGGATGCCTGAGCCTTCGCCTCTGGTGGTATGACGGTGACTCCGTAGAAGCCGATGTTGTCGGCCGCTTCGTCGACGTGATCGCAGATGTCATCGAGAGCTCCCGCGAGGCGGTAGATGTCGTCGCGGTCGAATGGCGTCACGAACGTGCGGTTGAGCATGTCGACGACGTTCTGTGTCAGCCGGTCGCCCTCGTGCTCGACGTCCTTGATGCGAGAGACCAGCCCGGCGTGGTCGTCGGGAAAGCGGTCAAGCAACTCAACCAGCAACCCCCCAATCTGAACGGCGTTCGCCGACGACTGCGAAAGCAGGTCGAAGAACGCGCGGTTCTGTGGGTTGAGCTTGAGCTTGAACCTCACGGGCGGGCCGCAGTGTAAAGCAGTCGCCGCCCGCGTCGGCAGGTCACTCGAGCCTTCGAGATACTCACTCGGTCCGGCCCGCACGCCTTTCAGTCCGAACTTGAGCGGCCGGTCGACCGTATCCTCCCGATGTTCGGATGGCGGATACGCGAACTGCTCGACATTTCCTGGGACGGTGGTGGAGGCCCCACGATGAAGGCTCGGGCGGCGACGTGACGCGACAGCAGCTACGGGGCGCGAACGGACTTCGGATTGACTACTTGGAGTTCGGCGATCCGGCCGGAGTCTCGGCCGTATACCTGCACGGAACTCCGTCATCTGCGACCGAGGCTCGTTGGCTGCACAGGGCTGCACTCGCGCAGGGCGTACGGATCGTCTCGTTGGATCGCCCCGGCTACTTGGACTCGGAGCCGCACACAACTCCCTCTTTCATCGCCGTTGCTCAGGACGTCGTCGCTGTCGCTAGCGCGTTGCAGTTGGGCCGATTCGCAGTCGTCGGGTTCTCCGGAGGCGCGGGCTACGCTCTCGCAACTGCGCATGTGTCACCAGACCAGGTCACGGTCGTGCACATCGGGGGTGGCATTGGTTCATTGGCCGGTGACGGTTGGCGCGATCTGGCCTGGCCGAGGCGCCTCTCGTTCAAACTGATCGCCAATGTGCCCGTGGTGTCGCGTCCGTTGCTTGCCGGCGTGTTCCGACTGCTGAGGCGGAGTTTGAGGAAGCGGCTCGACTCACCGGCCGAGGCAACCCTCTGGTTCTTCAAAGGCCCGGCACAGGGAGCGCAGATCGCTGCGATCGCTGATTACGTCCGAACGTGCACGCCCGAGGAGCTGCGGAGCGACCTGAATGACTGGGCCGCAGGCACGCGGGCAACCAGCGCGATCATCAACGATCTCGCAGGCTATGTCCGACCCTGGCCCTTCGAGCTGAGCAAGCTCTCCACGCGAGTCGAAATCTGGCACGGACGGGACGACCCAGCCGCCCCCATCAGCTTCGCCCAGAGAACCGCAGCAGAACTGGCGAACGCACAACCTCACCTCCTCGATGGCGAGGGTCACTTTGTTTTCCACACCCACGGTGAGGCCATCGCCACGTCGATCCGACAACACGCAGAGCGCATGAACACGGCGCCCACCGTGCACCACTAGCCGCCACGCGGGCCAAAGCGGGAGAGCGGCTACATGTGTACTGCTCCGACCTCGGCGACCGGAGAGATCGAGGTTGCCACTGTGGAACCAGGCGATTGTTCAGCCGCGTCGGTGCATGTGAGGCTGTCAAGGAAACCGGGGTCAGGAAGGTCGTCCGGAAGCAAGTGAACGTAGGTTGCGAGGGTAAAGGCTGGCGAGTGATGCCGAGCCACATCTGAGCCTGCTTCGCATTCAAGCCGTGACGAAAGAGCATCGTGGCGAAGGTGTGACGGAAGGTGTGGAAACCTGCCCAGGGGACGCCAGCTCACCTTGCGGCGGGCTTCAAGACTCGTGCCGCGACGTTGGACGCGTCGAGGTAACCGCCGGTCTGAGACGCAAAAACGGGGGCGGCGTCGACTCTCGTCGGCCTCGGCGAGCTGTCCGCAAGGCTGTCGTCGGGCTCTTTGTCGCGGGCGCTGTACTGACTGGGCTGATCGGGGGGCGTACGCGGTCGGGTTTTACATCGCCGTATTCGGTGCCGTCGTGTTGACGGTGGTGCTCACAGCGCCGATCGCGAGATGGATACTGATAACGCATTTGCGCCGGAACTTGAACAACAAAGAAGAGAGGGGCTGTGCTCCGCGTGTGGCCCCGTCTGTGGCCCCCTAGCAGTTCTGGGCGCGCAGACCAAGAGAACGCCCCGCCAAAAAAGCGGGGCTGTGCAGGCAATTCGGAGGATGGGCCGTGAAGGATTCGAACCTTCGACCTTGGGATTAAGAGTCCCCTGCTCTACCAGCTGAGCTAACGGCCCGCGGGCCGACCAGTCTAGCCTCCGAGCAGAAAGCGCTGGACGGCGGCCTGCGCGGTCGCCGACCGCTGGGTCGAGTGGCCCGAGCCCCTGATCAGCACCAGCTTGCCGTTCGTGAGGAGCTTGAGCTCGGCCTTCGGCCACGGAAGCGGTGTCGAAAGGTCGCGGTCGCCGGCGAGGAGCAGGGCCGGCGCGAGGATCTTCGCGCCACGGGCGGGCTGCGGAGTCGGCGCAGTCGGCGGCCAGTAGAGGCACTGCTGCATGATCCCGTTGCCGACCACCGTCGCCCGGTCGAACGGCCCGAGCGCGCTCTTCGGCAGCGACGCCGCGTAGCGTTTCAGTGCGGTTGCCCGACCCGCGAGCGGCGCCGACGAGTCTCCCCACGGAAAGAGCCAGTCGCCGCAGAGCGTGCTCGCATGAAGGCCCTGGCTCAGGTCGGACGCAGGCTCCGACGCCTCCGCCCCCTGCACGTCGCGGAGCAGCCGATCCAGGCGGCCGCGGTTTCCCAGGCGGGCAGAGTGAAGCGCCTGCGGCAGGCCGCGGTACGTCGGGTCGAGAACGCTGTAGACGACGATCGCGTCGAGCAGCTTCGGCCCGTCGTGGTAGCGGGCGACGACTGCGCGAAGGTCGTCGGCGCAAACGCCGCAGACGTTCCGCAGCACCTGAGCAACACGCGGAAACGCCTGGGTCTCGAGCTGCCCGCTTGCCGCGTGCGGGACGACGGAGTCGAGCACGAGCCGGGAGACATGGCCCGGATAGGCGAGGGCGTAGCGCTCGGCGACGTAGGTCCCGTACGACGTGCCGTCGAGCGCCATCCGCTGGACCCCGAGCGCCTGGCGGAGGCGATCGAGGTCGCGAACGACGTCGTCGGTGCCGAAGAACGCACGCTTGGGCCCGATCGCGGCCGCGCAGGCACGAACCGCGGCGGCCGTCGGCGGCTGCAGGTCTGAGAAGCCCATCTGGGCCTGTAGCTGAGGACACCGGAGCGCCTCGATCCCCGTGCCGCGCTGGTCGATCATCACGACCCGGTACTGCCCCGCCACGGCGCCGAGTCGGCTCGATACGCGTGAGATGAAGGAGGCGCCGGGCTGGCCGGGCCCGCCCGTGAGGACGAGCAGGACGCCGCGAGGTGCCGACCCGCCGCGCCGCGCCGCGACGGCGAGCCTAAGCGTGCCGCCGATGCGGCCCGAGTAGTCGAGCGGGACGGTCAGCGTCGAGCACTCGAAGCCGGTCTGTCCGGGACACGCGTGGGCTCCAGGCAGTCCGGCGGCGGCGCTTCCCGCGCGCGTGGCGACAAGCGCAACTGCGAGGATCCCGATGGCGAGCGCGAGCGACCTCATGCCTCTCTAGGCTGAGACGGATGCGAGTCCTGACTGTTGTCGGCAACCGCCCCCAGTTCGTCAAGTCGGCGCCGCTGTCCGTCGCTCTACGCGAAGCCGGCATCGAGGAGGTCGTCGTCCACACCGGCCAGCACTACGATTCCGAGCTGTCACAGGTGTTCTTCGACGAGCTCGGCCTCGTGGAACCGGTCAACCTCGACCTGCGAACGGCCGATGTCGATCGGATGCGCGAGCTCCTCGAGGAACGGACCGGCGCCGAAAGACCCGACGCGGTCCTCGTCTTCGGCGACACGAACTCGACCCTGGCCGGGGCGCAGGCCGCCGTCGCGACGGGTACGCCGGTCGCGCACGTCGAGGCGGGACTCCGGAGCGGCGACCTCTCGATGCCCGAGGAGCACAACCGGATCGAGGTCGACCGCATTGCCGACATCCTCCTCTGCCCCGACGAGCGCAGCGCCGACACGCTTCGCGGAGAACGCGTTGCCGGCCGGATCGAGGTCGTCGGCGACGTCATGTACGACGCGTGCCTCCAGCTTGCACCGGCCGCGCTGGAGCGATCGACCGCGCTCGCGGACTTCGGGCTCGAACCGAGGCGCTACGTGCTGGCCACGATCCACCGTGAGGCAAACGTCCGGCCCGACCGGCTGGCCCGCATCCTCGACGGCCTGTCCCGCCTGGAAGAGCCCGTCCTGTTCCCGGCCCATCCCCGCACCGCGGCGACGATCACGTCCGAGTGTCTGACACCGGGCCATGTCCGCCTGAGCCAGCCACTGTCCTACCTGGACTTCGCGGCGCTTGCGTCGCAGGCGCGCGTGATCGTCACCGATTCGGGAGGCATCCAGAAGGAGGCCTACTGGTACGGGGTGCCGTGCGTGACGGCGCGGCCGTCGACGGAGTGGAAGGACACCGTCGAGCTGGGCGCGAACGTACTCGTCGACGACGATCCCGACCGGCTCGTCGAGGCAGTCCGCAAGGCGCAGATGCCCACCGAGCGGCCGCAGCTCTACGGCGACGGGCACGCCTCGGAGAAGGTGGCAGCGGCTCTCCTCGCTAGCCTTGCCGCGTCATGAGCCGCGTTGCGATCGTCGGGGCAGGCTACGTCGGCCTGCCACTTGCCCAGGTGTTCGCGGACGGCGGCAACGACGTCGTGCTGGTCGACGTCGAGCGCCGCGTCGTCGAGGGGATCAACCGCGGCGAGAGCCACATCGAGGACGTTCCGTCTGAAGAGCTCGCGCCGCTCGTCGAGCGCGGAGCCGTCCGCGCCACGACCGACTACGACGAGCTCTCGGGCGCGGACGCGATCCTGATCGCGCTCGCGACGCCGCTGACGAAGCAGCGCGAGCCCGATCTCTCGATCGTCACCACCGCCGTCACCGGCATCGCCCAGCGGCTCCGCGCCGGCCAGCTCGTCGTCCTCGAGTCGACCACCTACCCGGGAACCACGCGCGAGGTCGTGAGGCCGATCCTGGAGGAGCTCTCCGGCCTCGAGGCGGGCAAGGACTTCCACCTCGCGTTCTCACCCGAGCGCGTCGATCCGGGCAACGAGACGTGGTCGACGAAGACGGTGCCGAAGATCGTGGGCGGCATCACCGACGAGTGCACGCGCCGCGCGGCCGAGCTCTACGGGAGCGTCGTCGACACGGTTCATCCCGTCTCGTCGCCCGAGGCCGCCGAGCTGACGAAGCTGCTCGAGAACATCTTCCGCTCGGTGAATATCGCGCTCGTCAACGAGCTGGCCCAGCTCTGCGAGCGGATGAGCATCGACGTCTGGGAGGTCGTGGGCGCGGCGGCAACGAAGCCGTTCGGCTTCATGAGCTTCAAGCCCGGGCCCGGCCTGGGCGGCCATTGCATCCCGGTCGACCCCTTCTACCTCACCTGGAAGGCGCGCGAGTACGGCTTCTACACGGAGTTCATCGAGCTGGCCGGGAAGGTCAACGAGGGGATGCCGTATTACTGCCGCTCGCTGATCTCGCAGGCGCTCAACCACGGCGCCGAGCGCTCGCTGAAGGGCGCGAAGGTCCTCGTGCTCGGCGTCGCCTACAAATCGGACATCTCGGACGTCCGCGAGTCGCCGGCGCTGAAGGTGATGGACCTGCTCGAGCACGCCGGTGCCGAAGTCTCCTACCACGACCCGCACGTGCCGACGCTGAACGGGAAGAGCTCCGTGCCGCTCGAGCCGGGCGCCTATGACTGCGTCGCGATCCTGACCGCGCACTCGTCCATCGACCATGCGCAGATCGTTCGCGACGCGAAGGTCGTCGTCGACTTCCGCAACGCGACGGGCGACGCGGGCCGCAACGACCCCAAGGTCTGGAAGCTGTGACGCGGGTCGCGGTCGCCGGGCTCGGCTACTGGGGGCCGAACCTGGTGCGCAACTTCGAACAGCTCGCCGAGCTCGCCTGGATCTGCGACACCGATGCGGAGGCGCTGCGGACGTTCTCCGAGCGCTATCCGCAGGCGCGGGCGACGTCGGATGTCGAAGAGCTCCTCGCCGACCCCGAGCTCGACGCCGTCGTGATCTCGACGCCCGTGCCGACCCACTACACGCTCGCCAGGCAGGCGCTCGAGGCCGGCAAGCACGTCCTCGTCGAGAAGCCGCCTGCGATGCGAGGCTCGGAGATGGAGGAGCTTGTCCAGCTCTCCGAGGAGCGCGACCTCGTCTGCATGCCCGGGCACCTGCTGCTCTACCACCCCGGCGTCCAGAAGCTGAAGGAGCTGGTGGACGCGGGGTCGCTCGGGGACGTGCTCTGCGTCTACGGGAACCGCCAGAACCTCGGGATCATCCGCAAGGACGAGAACGCGCTCTGGTCTCTAGGAGTTCACGACCTCTCGGTCATTCTCTACCTCCTCGGCGAGGAGCCGCACGAGGTCGTGGCCCACGGTCGCGCGCTACTTCCCGGCACGACCGTCGAGGACGTCGTCTTCTGCTATCTCGAGTTCCCGTCGGGGAAGATCGCGCACATGCACCTCTCCTGGCTCGACCCGCACAAGATGCGGCGGCTCACGGTCGTCGGCACCGAGAAGATGGTCGTGTTCGACGACATGGAGCTCGAGCGCAAGGTGACCGTGTACGAGAAGGGCCCATGGCAGCGCGCCGAGAGCTACGGCGAGTGGCAGACCCGCTCCGGCGACATCCACGTCCCGAAGATCCCGACCGACGAGCCGCTGCGGCTCGAGTGCGAGCACTTCCTCGCGCTCGTACGCGGCGAGGGCGACCGGCGGCGGGTGGCGCGCGACGGCGCCATGGTCGTGCGGGCGCTCGAGCGTCTGACCGCATCCCTGTCCACCGGCAGCCCGGCCTTGTAACAACTTGTTGCAAGGTATGGACGGTGACATTCATTCCACGGCGATCGTCGATCGGGCGACCGTGCTCGGCGAGGGCGTCAGGGTGCTGGAGCACGCCGTCGTCGGCAAGCAGCCCGTGCTGTCGCCGCGATCGACCGCGTCGCGGGTGCCGCTGCCGCCGGCCGTGCTCGGAGCGGGAACTGTCGTCTCGACCGGCGCGATCGTGTTCGCGGGCGCCAGCCTCGGCGCGCGCGTCCTCGTCGGCGACGGGGCCTGCGTCCGCGAACGCTGCGTGATCGGCGACGACGTGGTCATCGGCCGCGGCTCGCTGGTCGAGAACGACACGACCGTCGGCGCGCGCACGACGATCCAGGCGCACGCCTACGTCACCGCCTACTCGACGCTGGAGGAGGACGTGTTCGTCGCACCCTGCGTCGTGACGACGAACGACAACTTCATGGGCCGCACCGAGCGCCGCCACGAGCTGAAGAGAGGCCCAACGATCCGCCGCGGCGCGCGCGTCGGCGGCGGCGCCGTCCTCTGCCCGGGGATCGAGATCGGCGAGGAGGCGTTCGTCGGCGCGGGCGCCGTCGTGACGAAGGACGTGCCGCCGCGCAAGGTCGTCGTCGGCAACCCCGCGCGGGTGATCCGCGACGTCGCGGACGACGAACTGCTCGACCGCTAGAGGCTTGATGTGAAATTGCGTCGACGTCGGGGGCGCTCCAGGCCAAGCCGGGCGGTGTGGCCGGTCCGCGTCGCGTAGCGGCGCTACGTGTCGCGACCGGACGCGCCGATCCGGCGCCGTGCGTGGGGCGTCATCCGATCCGGTGGAATTTCACGTCGAGCCTCTAGCTCTTGCAGGCCCGGTGGTAGCTCCGGCCGGGTAGGTACTGCCGCAGCTCAGCTGTCGAGGTGGAGCACCGGGTTGCCAAGTCGCCGGCAACGAGGGAAGATCGAGTCCCCGTAGGAGGTCCGGTAGGCATGACCGAGGTCGCATCCGCCGGCGCGGGCACCGGCGGCGACGGACAACAAGGCATCGAGCGCGTCTTTCTGATCGCGGACGTCCGCGGCTATACGCGTTTCACGCGGGAGCACGGCGACGCCGAGGCGGCCCGGCTCGCGGGCCGGTTCGCAGAGCTCGCGCGGGACGCGGTCGAGGCTCGTAGCGGGCGCGTAGTCGAGTTGCGGGGCGACGAGGTGCTCGCCGTCTTCGACTCAGCCTCGCAGGCGGTGCTGGCGGCAAGGGAGCTTGCGGCTGTCTGCGGCGACGAGGCGGCGGCCGACGGGGGCCTGCCGTTGCTCGTCGGTGCCGGAATCGACGTGGGTGAAGCCGTTCCGCTGGAGGGCGGCTTCCGCGGCGCGGCTCTGAACACGGCGTCGCGCCTCTGCTCGCACGCCACCGTCGGGCAGGTGCTGGTGACGACGGGGCTGGCCGAGCGAGCCGACGAGGTGCCCGGCATCCGGTTCGAAAAGTCAGGCTCGCTCGAGCTGAAAGGGTTCGACGAGCCGGTCGAGATCGTCGAGGCAGTCGATGACGCGCGGGCGTCACCTATCGCACGACCCGGACCCGCGGACCGGCGGCCGCTCCCGCTCGAACTGGAGCCCGATTCGCCCCTCGTCGGCCGTGAGCACGAGTTCGCCTGGCTGCGCGGCTCGTGGCGCCAGGTCGCACGTGGCCACGGCCGGATGCTCGTCCTGTCAGGCGCCGCCGGGATCGGCAAGAGCCGCCTCGCCGCCGAGCTTGCCGCATTCGCCTGGCGGGAGGGCGGAGCGGTCTCCTACGCAGGAGCGGGCGGGACGGCGGCCGCCACGGCCGGATCCGAGCTTCGAGCCGCGCTCGCCGAGCACGGGCCCGTCCTGCTCGTGCTGGACGACCTCGACGCGACTGCGACCACGCTCGCGCCCATCCTCACGGACGCGATCCCCGAGATCGAGGGTCGTCCGGTCCTCGTCCTCTGCCTGCTCCGCGATCCAGAGCTCGGTCCCGACGTCGAGCGCCTGCTGCGCGCCGTGGACGTGCGAGGCGACGGCCATCGCGGGCTCGGGCCCCTCGACGCCGACGGGGTGCGGGGCATCGCCGCCCTGTACGCGGCCGACGACGTCGACAGCGTGCCGCTCGAGTCGATCGCGCGCGCCTCCGATGGCGTCCCCGCGCGGATCCACGAGCGGATGAGCGAGTGGGCGCAGCAGGAGGCCGCGCGTCGGCTGACCGCAGCCGCGGAGTTCCTGGCCGCCGAGCGCCGCCACCGGCGGGCGGATCTCGCGTTCGCGAACAACGCAATCGGGCTCAAGCTGGGCCGGATCTATGCCGTCGAGGCGACGACGGTCGACCTCGGCCCCGGTGAGGCGCCGTACAAGGGACTGGCGGCATTCGAGGAATCCGACGCCGCGCTCTTCTTCGGGCGCGAGCAGCTGGTCGGCGAGCTCGCTGCGCGCACGGTGGGAGCGGGCCTGCTCGCGGTCGTCGGCGCATCCGGCAGCGGGAAGTCGTCCGTGATCGCCGCCGGCCTCCTGCCCTCGCTCCGCGCCGGACTGCTTCCCGGAAGCGAGCGCTGGACGACGTCGTCGATCCGTCCCGGCGAGCATCCGGTCGCCGAGCTCTCGACCGTCGACACGAGCGGCGACGAGCGGCTCGTGCTGGTCGTCGACCAGTTCGAGGAGGTGTTCACTCTCTGCAAGGACGAGGAGGAGCGCGCCGCTTTCGTCGACCGGCTCGCCGGGCTCGCGGCCGATCCCGATCGCTACGTCGTCGTCGTGAGCATCCGTGGCGACTACTACGGCCACTGCGCCCCCTACCCCGATCTCGCCGGCCTCGTCTCCGCCAATCAGGTGCTCGTTGGACCGATGAGTGTGGACGAGCTGCGGCGGGCGATCGAGCTGCCCGGACGGCGAGCCGGCGTGCGCGTCGAGTCGGGGTTGACCGACGCGCTCGTGGAGGAGATCGGGGACGAGCCGGGCGGCCTGCCGCTTCTCTCGACCGCCCTCGTCGAGCTCTGGCGGGAGCGCGAGGACGACTGGCTGCGTCTCTCCGTCCACCAGAGGCTCGGCGGCGTGCGAGGCGCCGTCGCCCGCCTCGCGGAGAGCTCGTACGAGAACCTGTCGGACGAGGAGCGGGACGCCGCACGGCGCCTCTTCCTGCGGCTGGTCGCGACCGGCGACGAGGGCGCGCTCGCGCGACGGCGAGTCCCCCTGTCGGAGCTGGATCTCGACCGCGACCCGGCTCTGACAGCCGTCGTCGACCGGCTCACGGCTGACCGGCTCCTGACCGCACAGGGCTCGAGCATCGAGGTCGCCCACGAGGCGCTGCTGCGAGAGTGGCCCCGCTTCCAGGAGTGGCTCGCCGAGGACGCCCAGGGCCGGGAGCTCCGCGAGCACCTGACCGAGAGCGCGAAGCGCTGGGACGTGGCCGGTCGCGATCCAGCCGAGCTCTACCGCGGGGCACGCCTGAGCAGCACGCTCGACTGGGCCGCCGGTCGCGAACGCGAGCTGAACGAGCTCGAGCGCGACTTCCTCGGCGAGAGCCGAAGCCATGCGGATCTCGAGGCAACACGGCAGCGCCGACAGAACCGCCGGCTCCGCGGACTCCTCGTCGGGGCCGGCGTGCTGCTCGTCGCTGCGATCGTCGGCGGCGTCGTCGCGCTGCAACAGCGGAGCTCGGCGCAGCACCAGGCGACGGTCGCGCTCGGGCGCCAGCTCGGCGCCGAGGCCGTCTCGCAGCCGCGCATCGACCTGTCGATGCTGCTCGCCCGCGAGTCGTTGAACCTCGACCGCTCGCCGCAGACCGAGGGGACGCTGCTGGCCACGCTCCTGCGCAGCCCCGCAGCGATCGGCACGTTCGCGCTCGGAATCTCGGACGGCCGCCCGCAGGAGGTCAAGGTCTCGCCAGACGGCCGCTCGATCGCGGCGATCACGAACTGCTGCGGCATGAAGATCTTCGACACGCGTACACACCAGCTCGTGCGCACGATCCCGCTCGTCAACGGCGACTACGCTTACATGCCTCCGACCGGCGACCTCTTCGCGGCGTCCCCGTCGACGAAGATTCCCGCGCAGGTTCTCGTCGACCCGAAGACGGGCCGCACGCTTCGAACCTTCACGTTCAGCAAGCTCTGGGTGAACAATCCCACAAACGGGAATCTCGTCGCGGCCACCCGCGACGGACGTTACGCCATCCTTGCGTGGTCGTTCATCAACAAGAACGGCAAGAACGGTCCCGGCTACATCGAAGCCTGGCACCTGGATCAGGGCGGGAAGTCGACGCTCGTCCCGACGGGCGTCGACGGCCTGGTCGTCGCGGCCCAGGCGCTGACCGGGGATCGGCTGATGATCGCTCAGAGCGGCCGGATCACCACCTGGGATGCGACGACGAGGCGGCGCGTCGCCTCCGTGCCAGGCCCCCGGTTCACGGGACAGTTCGCCCCGGTCGCGCTCAGCCCGAACGGAAGAACACTCGCCTACGGACTCCCCGATGGCACTGTGCGCTTCTTCGACATCGCAAGCGGCAAGACGATTCTGGGCGAAGGAGCGCACTCCGCCTCGGTCAACCGAATGACCTTCTCGCCGGACTCGGGCGTCGCCGTCAGCACGGGCGACGACGGTCTCGCCATCGTCTGGGACCCGCAGACCGGCACTGTCCTCCAGCGTCTGACCGGACACTCGAACTCACGGGTGTTCGCCGCGGACTTCAGCCCCGACAGCAAGACGCTCTACACGCCCGGCATCGACGGCGCGATCCTCCAGTACGACCTCGGCACCAACCGCCGCTTCGGGAGCCCGTTCAGCGTCGGCGTCGGCCTGCCCCGAGGGAACACCATCATCATGCCGCCGCTCCTCGCCGCGTCGCCCGACGGGCGGACGCTCGCGGCCAGCGTCGAGCAGTCGGCCGTGAACTTCTTCTCGACCTCGACCCTGCGCCGAGTCGCGAGGATCTCGCTGCAGCAGGCCCGGACCATCTACCAGGGCGCCTGGGCGGGCGGCGGTCGGTTCGTCGTCGGCGCCGACCAGGGCCTCGTCCAGGTCTGGGCAGTCGGCCCGAAGCCGAGATTGGTCGCAGTCCTGCACGGACTCTCGAAGCTGCGCACGATCCAATCGATCGCCTCAGGTGACGGCGGCCACCTGATCGCCGCGGTCGACGCTGCCACGCAGCTAGAGAGAGGCTTCACACCCGCGAAAGGCGAGTTCGCGCTCTGGCGTGACGGAAAGCTGGTCGGCGGACACACGCTCGACCTCCACACGAACGGCCGCTGGGTCGCGATCGCGCCGGACGGTAGGCTGGCGGCCGTCTCGCCCGACGACGGCCGCGTGCTGATCGTCGACACGCGGACGGGACGCGTCGAGCGCACGATCCGGCCACCCGACTCCAATCCGGGGAACATGATCGGCGTGGTCGCCTTCTCGCCGGACGGAACACTCGCGACCGGCTCTTTCTCGGGCGCCGTGAGCCTCTGGAATCCGGCGACCGGGAGGATGATCGGCCATTCGACAGTCGTCGCCGACGGGCCGGTCGCGGGACTCGCCTTCACGCCAGACGGCAAGACGTTCGCCACCAGCGGGTACGGCGGCGCGACGAGAATCTGGCAGACGTCCACTCAGCAGCAGTTCGGTACCGACTTCCCGAGCTCCAAAGGTCTGTGGGGGAACGTTGACTACACGCCGGACGGCCGGTCGCTCTTCTACGCCTACGGCGACGGCAGCGCCTACCGGTTCCCAGTGACCCTCCAGGCGTGGGAGCGGCACGCCTGCGATGTCGCGGGAAGGAACTTCACGACCGAGGAGTGGAACCGCTTCGTCGGCGGGCGGTCGTACTCGAAGGTCTGCCGCTAGAGCGCCTCGCCGACGGCGCGGATCGACGCCTCGTCGATCGGGCGGAGGATCAGGATCGCCTCGTCAGCGCCGGCATCGGCGAGCGCCTCGAGGTGGCTGGGCAGCGCATCGAGACCGACAGGCGGTGCATCGTCGTCGGAATGCGGCCGCTTGACGGCGTCCGGGTCGAGCTCGACGAGCACCGCGGTGCTTCGCTGCACCTCGGCGGGATCGCGCTCCGCCCGCTCGGCTGCCTCGGTGATCCGCCCGTTCAGCTCGGCGAAGCCCTCGGCGGTGTTCCCGTAGCTGGCGTACCACGTGTTCCACCAGTCGACGTGCGGGAGCGCGATCGAGAGCATCCGCTCGCCGTTCGAGCCGATCATCAATGGGATCCGCCGGTCGGGCGGAGGCAGCAGCACGAGGTCCTCGGCCCGCCAGAAGCGCCCGTCGAGCGTCACGCGCTCGCCGGCGAGCATGCGCCGGACGATGTCGAACGACTCCTCGAAGCGCGACACGCGGTGGTCGTACGGCAGACCGAACGCGCGGTACTCGGTCTCGTTCCAGCCGGCGCCGAGGCCGAGCACGATCCTTCCGCCGCTGACGTCGTCGACGGTCGCGGCCATCTTCGCGATCAGCCCCGGCGGGTGGAACGACGCGCACGCGACGAGCGGGCCGATCGTCGCGTGCTCCGTCACGGCCGCCAGCGCCGCGAGCAGTGTCCACACCTCGAGCGGCCCGCGCTCCTCGCGGCCGTCGCCACGGTAGAGCAAGTGGTCGCCGAGCCAGATCGACTGGAAGCCAACCTCCTCGGCCGCGTGGGCCATGGCCAGGTACTCCGGCCAGTGGACGACACGCTCCGCCTCCGGGAGCTGAACGCCGACCCTCACGTCTCGGCCGCGACTTCCAGGGGCTCGCTGAACAGGCGCCGGTCGTCGGAGGTGAGGCAGCGCCCGGTCGCGAGCTCGAACTGCCAGCCGTGCAGCGTGCAGGTGAGGATGCCGTCCTCGACCACGCCGAACCGGGCCAGGTCAGCTTTCAGGTGCGGGCAGCGCCGCTGCACGCGGTAGCCGGCGCACTCGAAGAACTCCCGCTCGGGCAGCTGCTCGGAGTAGCAGCCCTCGGCGTACTCGATCCGCTCGGCCGAGAGGCACTTGAAGAAGCTGTAGAGGTATTCGTTGTACGAGCCGCGCCGCTCGGCCTCGAAGCGGCAGGACAGGAACAGCCGGTTCACCCAGTCCTCGTCGTGGTCCGTGATCAGCTGCTCGACGAGCGCCGGGTCGATCCAGAAGCGGTACTCGCACTCGTCGCCCTCCCACGCATACACCCGGCGCGTCCAGAAGTCGAGCACGACCTGCGGGTCCCCGAGGTCGAGGAGGACACGTCCGTTGATCGCCGCGGCGGTGCGGTCGGCGAGGTCGATCACGGGCTCGAACCACTCGCGGAGCTCGGCGAGGATGTCGACCTGCCCGCGCGGCCAGGCTGCCTTCTCGGCCCCGATCCGCGGGCGCATCCGCTCCTGGAACGCCTCCAGGTACGCGCGCTTGTCCTCGAAGATCGCCGCCGGCTCCGACGGGTGCTCGATCTCGAGCCGCCCGGGCTCGATCGTCGCCACCGAGCCGGGGATCATCAGACGCCCGTTCCCGGCCCCCTGCTCGCGCATGTACTCGAGGTACACGGCCTGGTCGGGGAAGACGTTCGCCGGGTCGTCCCCGAAATCGTTGAACCGGAACAGGTCGTCGTCGAGGAAGCAGGGCGGGCCGGCCATCGGGACGACCCAGTCGGCGTCGACCTGCCGCGAGTAGCGGAGCGAACGGGCCATCTGCGTCTCGCGCTTCTTGCGGCCGAGCGCGCTCTTCATCTGCTCGGGGAAGCGGTAGACCATCGGGTACCAGATCGCGCCCGAGAACTGGACGAAGTGCGCGTCGAAGTGGCCGAACGCGTGCGTGCCGTCGAGGTCGACCGGCCGCGCGTCGTTCTGGTCGAAGATCCGCACCTCGCCGTCGTCGATCGCGAGCGCCGAGTCGCCGAGCGGCCCGTCGGCCGGGAAGATCGTGCAGACGGTCATCACGCGCAGGCCGCCGTCGAGCTCGAGCGGCACGTTCGTCTTCGTCTCCACGAAGCGCGTGAAGCCGAGGGCCTCGAGCTCGCGGCGGACGAGGTCGAGCGGGTGGTCGGGGAGGATCACGGTCGCGTCCTTCGAGACGTTGTCGCGCAGGAAGTCGCGGTCCAGGTGGTCGCGGTGCACGTGCGAGACGTAGAGGTAGTCCGGGCTGCCGAACGTCCGCGGGTCGAGCTCCTGGTTCGACGGGAACGGCACCCAGGAGGCGAAGTAGGCCGGGTTGAACCACGGGTCGCAGAGGATCGAGCCGTGGCGCGTCTCGACGTAGAGGCCGGCGTGGCCGAGGAACGTGACCTTCACGGCGACTACGCTAGCGACGGCGATGGACTGCCGTGACCGCTTCGCCGTCTGGCTCGTCGAGCTCGTGCTCGAGCCCGTGCGCGGGCTGCGGAACGGGGCGGACGGCCCTGTGACGGTTCGCACCGCGCTCGGCGAGCGGCGCTTCGACGTGACGATCGCGCGCGACGGCGCCGCGTACCGTTGGCGCCTGCAGGAGGTCGGCGGCCCTCTGGAGGACGCGGGCGATGCACCGCTCGCCGACCCCGAGGACGCGTTCTGGGCGGCCTGGACGACGATCGAGGCCAGCGCGTAGGCTCGTCTCCGAAGGTCGCGTCGAAGCGGGCCATGGCTCTGTCCGGCGCAGCCATGACCCGGTGTCAGACACCGAAGCTCCAGGTGCAGGGGAAATGTCCCGCCGGGACTTTTCGAGTGACAATGCGGGCCAGGGACTAGGCTTTGCTGAACGCCTCGGCGATCTCTTTCATCTCGGCGTCCGCCGCACCGCGCAATGCGTAGACGCCGACGCGATCGAGCAGGCCGTCGTAGCGCTCCTTGACCTGCCCGGCAGCGTCGTCCCACGACTCGGCGAGCACCGCGAACTCGGCCAGCACCTCGTCGTCGATCGCCGCGGCCATCGCAGCGAAGTCGCCGCGCGCCATCAGCCCGTGCAGCTTCTCCTGCAGCCCCTCCCAGCCGTGCGCCTCGAAAACCGGCCGGTAGGTCGGCGTCGAGCCGTAGAACGCGATCTGCATCCGCACCGCATCGGCGTCGCCGCCGATCACGACGAAGATCCCGCTCGCGAGCGTCATGTCCTTTCGCCGCGGCCCGAGCGCCGGCAGCGCGACCTCCCGTAGATAGCGCACCGTGTGGAAGACGTGCACGTGGACGCCGTCGGCGACCTCGCCGGCGAGCCGGTACATCGTCGGCGTGACCGCGGCGAGGTAGATCGGCGGCGCCGGCCAGTCGATCGGCCCGGGGTCGAAGAACGGCGTGATCAGGTCGTGGCGGTAGTACTGGCCGCGGAAGCGGAGCGGGTGGTCGCCCTGGAACGCGCCCCAGATGTGGCGCAGCGCCGAGACCAGCTCGCGGAGCCGCGGAGCCGGCGCCTCCCACGGAACCGAGAACCGCCGCACGTTGTGCGCGCGCACCTGCGTGCCCAGCCCGAGCACGAAGCGTCCGCGGCTCGCCCGCTGCAGGTCCCACGCGGTCATCGCCGTCACCATCGGGCTGCGTGTGAAGGCGGTCGCGATCGCGGTGCCGAGGACCACGTGCTCGGTCGAGACCGCCGCGGCGGCAAGCGGCAGAAAGGGATCGTGTTGCGTCTCGGCCGTCCAGACGCCGTCGTAGCCGGCGGCCTCGAGCCGCGCCGCGAGCTCCGCGCCGGTCGCCGGATCGCACGCGATCGTCGCGTCGACCTTCACGGCGATGACTCTACGGCGTCTTGGAGATGCGCAGCGCGTAGGCGCCCGCGCCCGGCGAGGTCAGGTGCACCTCGACGTCGTACCAGCCTGAGAGAGTCGCGCGGTAACCGAGGCTCTGATACGGACCCACGTGGCGGGACTGGAACAGCCGATGGGACTTGAGCAGGCCCGGCTTGCCGTCGACGCGCGCTGTGCCCGGCTTCCAGAGCACGAGCTGCAGACCCCTGAGCCCCGGCCCACGCAGCGCCACCGAGAGGCGCTCGCCGGCTCTCAGCCTGACCGCGTAGACGTCGACCGGGTCGTCCCAGTAGTCGGCCGTCGCGCGCACGAAGGAGGCGTTTCCCCACACCTTCCGCGCCTGCGACCCCGCGTCGTCGTTCGGCTCGAGCTCGTCGCGGCGCGGGAGCGTCCCCGAGAGGTCGCCGAGCGCCGCGGCGATGTCGAGGCTTCCCCAGCCCGAGCGTGAGTCGCGGCCGACGGGGCAGTGCGAGCAGCCCGTGGCCGGAGAGACGTCGTCGGCAGAGCGCTCGATGATCGTCGTCAGCTGGTCGGCCGTCAGGGCGGGGTAGACCGAGAGCAGGAGCGCCGCCGCCGCCGTCACCTGAGGGACGGCGAAGGACGTTCCCTCCCCGTCGCGGTAGTCGCGGCTCGCGCAGTCCGAGTACCCCTGATCGGCACAGGCGGGCCGCTGCGCCGTGAGCGAGCGCGGGAAGGTCGAGAGGACGCCGACGCCCGGCGCGACGAGGTCGGTGTAGATCGCGTCGCGGTTCGAGAACGCGGGGATGTTGCCGTCCTGTGCCATCGCGCCGACGCCGAGCACGTGTGGCAGTGCAGCCGGGTAGCTCGCGTAGGGCCACGGCGTCGAGGGCGCGTCGTCGCCGTTCCCGACGGCGGCGACGAGGAGCACGCCGCGGCTCGTCGCATACCTGACCGCCGCGGCCTCTACCGGCGAGTACGTGTCGAGGTTCGGGTCGGCGGGGTCGCGAAGCGCGCCGATGCTGAGGTTGATCACCTGGGCGCCGCGGTCGACCTCCCAGCGGATCGCCTTCGCCTCGACAGAGGGGTCGATCGTACCGTCCGAGCCGATCACCTTGGCGACGATCAGCTGGGCAGGGAAGGCGATCCCGGCGATGCCCTGGCCGTTCCCGAGCGCGGCAGCGATCTCGCCGGCCACGAACGTGCCGTGTCCGATCTCGTCGTCGACCGACCCGCCGACGAAGCTCCGCGAGGCCGCGATCTTCCCGGCGAACTCGGGATGGCCGGCGTCGATGCCCGTGTCTACGACGCCGACGAGCACGGGCGGAAGCGTCGGTGCGACCGGCCAGAAGTCGAAGGCGTGGTCGCGCGCCAGGTACCACTGCTGCGCGGCGAGTGGATCCGTCGGGACGAACGAGCTCGCGAGCGGGCGCCGGGGACGATGTCGCGGCCGCTCGACTTGTAGCCGCCGCGGCGCGTGTACGGGCACGGAGAGCGGCTGTCCCTTCACACCGGGCGCGGAGAGCCGGAACCGCACGGTCTGCTGCGGCGCCACGGCCACGGAGAAGGTGCCGTCGGGCGCCGGGGACAGCGCCGGGCCGGCCGTCCACACGTTGCCGCCGGTCGACTGCTCGAGCACGGCTCCCTTGACGCCGCGCACCTTTCCGGTCAGCGTCACCGGCGTCGCGGCGGAGCTCGTCGCGTTCGGCCGCGAGAGCGAGAGCAGCCCGACGGACACGAACGTCGAGCGCAGGCCGAGAGTCGAGCGCAGGGCGGCGGCGTCCGCGGACTTGCGCGCGCCGGTCGAGGTCGTGAACGTGAGCTGGCGAGCGTGGCCGGTTGCGGGCACCGGCGTCATGTCCGTCACGCCGGGCACACCGAAGGCCTTCGAGATCTGCGCGCCGGTGAAGACGACCGGCCCCCAGTTGTGCCACGGCGAGACCGAGTCGTACGGGTCGGGCTGCGCGATCAGGTACGGAACGGGCTTCGCGCCGGGCACGAGGTCGGTGATCGCGGTCGTGCGCCCGCCGGACGACGACGAGAAGAACGTCGTCGCGACCTGGTCGCCGTTCATCAGCACCTGCCCCCGGGTCTTCGTCACCGCCTGCACGCCCGGCGCCGACTCGCCCTGGATGCCGCCGTAGACCTGGCTACGCTCGTCCGTGTAGAGGATCTTCCCGCTGCCGAGCGTCGCGACCGCGTACGAGCGCGCCGCAACTGCCTGTGTCTCCAGCGCGGCAAGCGGCCAGTCCCTCGGCATCTCGCCGGTGACCACCCCGCGCACGTAGTTGTCGAGCGAGAGCACGTTCACGACCTGGAGGTGCCCCGAGACGACCTGGAGCTCGATCGAGCCGCGGTAGGGCTTGTGGAAGGAGAGCGGCGCCTTGCCGGGCTGGATTGTCAACGGCCCCGCGAGCGTCTCTGCTGCCCCGGTCGGCCCCAGGCGCGCGGAGAGGGCCGGGCCGATCGTGAACCGGCCGCTCGTGATCTGGTGCACGGCTCCGGTCACGTCGCGAAGCTTGAACGGCGCCGTCGACGTGACGGTCACGGCACCGCTCGTGTCGGCGAGGAGCACGCGAACCGTCCTGACCGTCGACTGCGCGAGCTTCGTGCCCGGGTAGTAGAAGGCGAGGATCTTGTCGTACGTGAGGCCGGCCTTGGCCGCGCCGTAGGCTCCCCACTGGCCCATTCCCACCCCGTGCCCGTAGCCGTGGCCGCGGATCACGAAGGTCGTCGAGGTCACGAGCTCCTGCTGGCCGGTCCTGCTCGGGGCCGCAACGGCGACCCCGGAAAGGGCAAGGCAGAACGCGAAGGCGAGAAGCGAGAGGCGGCAGCGCATCGAGGACCCGGCGAAGCGGCGGTTATCGAGGGTAGCGAAATCCCGCGCTGAGCAGGGCAGGTTTTACGTCGTCCGCCCTGGCTAACGCAGCCGGTGAGCGTACTGCCGCTCGTAGTACTCGCGGTACGCGCCGGACTTGATCGGCTCCCACCAGTCGCGGCGCTCGCGGTACCAGGCGACCGTCTCGGGCAGGCCGGCCTCGCCGAACGAGTGCTGCGGCGACCAGCCGAGCGCGCGCAGCTTCGAGTCGTCGAGCGCGTAGCGGCGGTCGTGCCCGGCGCGGTCCTCGACGTGACGGACGAGCGAGGGGTCGGCTCCGGTCAGCTCGACGATCCGGTGCGTGACCTCGAGGTTCTCGAACTCCTCGCCGCCGACGTTGTAGACCTCGCCCGCCTCGCCGTCACGGAGGACGAGGTCGACGGCAGCGCAGTGGTCCTCCGCGTGCAGCCACTCGCGGACCTGCTTGCCGTCGCCGTAGACCGGGAGGTCGAGCCCGTCGAGGGCGTTCGTCACGAACAGCGGGATCATCTTCTCCGGGTACTGGTTCGAGCCGTAGGTGTTCGCGGCACGCGTGATCGAGGAGTGGACGCCGTACGTGCGGGCGTAGGCGAGCACCTGCAGGTCGCCTGCGGCCTTGGCCGCCGCGTACGGGCTCGACGGCCGGAGCGGGTCGTCCTCGCGCGAGCGGCCGCCTCCCTCGAGGTCGCCGTACACCTCGTCGGTCGACACCTGCACGTAGCGCACGCCCTTGCCGCGCGCCCATTCGAGCAGCGTCTGCGTGCCGACGACCTCGGTGTGGACGAACTCGCGCGGGTCGAGGATCGATCGGTCGACGTGCGTCTCGGCAGCGAAGTTCACGACCGCCTCGCACCCGGCGCCGGCGAGCTCCACCGCCGCAGCATCGGCGATGTCGCCGTGGTGGAACTCGTGCGTGACGCCCGCGAGGTTGGCCGGGTTGCCCGCGTAGGTGAGCCGGTCGAGCACGACCACGTCGTCGCCGACCGCGGCGCGCCGCTTGACGAAGTGCGAGCCGATGAACCCCGCGCCGCCCGTGACAAGGATCCGCATCGGCACAGCCTAGTCCGCGATCCGCGCCAGGCAGGCACGGAGCCCGTCGCGCCAGTGCGGGAGCCGGGGCGCCTCCGCGTGCTCGCTGCGGAGGACCGAGTAGGCGGGCCTGGGTGCCGGGCGCCCCAGCTCGGCCGTCGTGATCCGCCGCACGCGGCACGACAGCCCGGCCTCGGCAAAGATCGCCTCGGCGAAGTCGGCCCAGGTGCAGTCGCCGTCGGCGGCGACGTGGTAGAGGCCGTGCGGGAGCCGGACGAGCGCGCGCGTGGCCTCCGCGAGATGCCCGACGTAGGTCGGCGACCCGCGCTGGTCGTCGACCACCGACACCTCTTCGCGCTCCCGGCCCAGCGCCAGCATCGTGCGCACGAAGTTCGTCCCGGTGGCGCCGAAGAGCCAGGACGAACGGGCGACCCACCCCTCGCGCACCTCGCGCTCGCCCGCGAGCTTCGTCCGCCCGTAGACCGAGAGCGGGCGCGGCGCGTCCGACTCCACGTACGGCTCTCCCTTCACGCCGTCGAAGACGTAGTCGGTCGAGTAGTAGACGAGCGGCGCGCCGAGCGAGACCGCGTTGTGCGTCCCGAGCACGTTGACCGCCTCGGCGGCTCCGGGATCTCCTTCGGCCGCGTCGACCGCGGTGTAGGCCGCCGCATGGAGCACGAGCGCCGGCTGCATCGGCCCGCCCAGCACAGCCCGCGGCGGCAGCTGCGTCACGTCCCAGTCGGCCCGCGTGAGCGCGAGCACGTTCTCGCCCGTGAGCTCGTCGAGCAGCGCGCGGCCGAGCTGGCCGCCGGCCCCGGTTAGGACGACGCGTCCCGCGCTGACAGGATCGGCGTGCGCGTTGCCCACAGGTCGACGACGCGCGGATCGTCCCAGGGAATGCCGTGCTCGTCGGGATCGGCCGGGTCGTACTCCTCGGTCACGTGGTAGCAGAACAGGACGTCCGTCAGCGCCTCGAAGCCGTGCGCGTGGATGCCGGGGACGTAGATCGCGGTCGGGTTGTCGTCGCCGACGTCCTCGGTGAACGTCTCGCCGCTCGTCCGGTCGAGGACGACGACGCGGGCCGTTCCCTCGAGACAGACGAAGAGGTCGTCCTGGCCGCGCTCGTGGTAGTGCAGGCCGCGGATCACGCCCTGCCGGGAGAAGCTCAGGTTCGTCTGGCGCGTCGGCTTCGGGAGCAGCGAGTCGCGCCGGAGCTCCGCGAGCCATCCCCGCTCGTCCTCGAAGCGGCGGAGGGGCAGCCGCATGAGGCCGGCGATCACCGGTTCGCGCCGCCACGGCGGACGAAGTCGTTGACGACGTAGTAGGCGTCGATCGATTCGCCGGCGTCGCCCCAGAAGCCCTCGACCACGTCGTACTCCATCGCGCCGCGCTCGATGTACCAGTTGTTGACGTCCGAGATCTCGAGCTCGCCGCGGCCGGACGGCTCGAGCGACGGCAGCACCTCCCAGACTGCGCCGTCGTAGAAGTAGACGCCCGGTGACCGCGTATTCGCTCGGGGGGTCAGCGGGCTTCTCGATCACGCGGACGAGGCGGCCGTCCTCGCCGAGCTCGGCCACCCCGAGGTGCAGCAGGTGCGCGCGGTCGGGCTCGCGCGCGAGCAGGACGCGGCCGCCGTACTCCTGGTGTCGGAAGCTCTCGACGCACGGCCCGAACGAGCGCCCGAAGACGTTGTCGGCGAGCATGACGACGCAGTGCTCCTGCTCGACGAAGTGCTGTGCGAGCCCGAGCGCCTCCGCGATCCCGCCCGGCCGCTCCTGGTAGGCGTAGAGCAGTCGGTCGCAGCCGTACGCCTCGCCGTTGCCGAGCAGGCGCAGGAACTCGCCGGCGTGCGTCCCGCCGGTGACGATCATGATCTCGACGACTCCGGCGCCGACGAGCGCCTCGATCGCGTACTCGATCATCGGCCGGTCGTAGATCGGCAGCAGGTGCTTGTTCGTGATTCGCGTCAGCGGGTCGAGACGCGAACCCGTGCCTCCTGCAAGGACGACGCCCTTCACGAGGCGCAATGCTACTTCGGGTCGAGCCCGACTCGGGTGCGAACCCGCCCGATACGCTGTCGCGATGTCCCCTCGCGACGACGAACGCACCAGCGGCGAGCTCGAAGGCCTCTTCGGCGAGCTCTGGCACGGCACGCGGTTCACGGTCACCCGCCGCGGCTTCCGGCCGCCGATCGACGTCGTCCGCACGGAGGAGCCTGCCGAGCTGCGGGTGATCGTCGATCTCGCCGGCGTCGACCCGGGCGACGTGCACATCGTCGTCAACGAGCGCGCGCTCGTCATTGCCGGGCAGCGCAGCCGGATGCTGCCGGACTGCCGGCCGTCCTACCACCTCCTCGAGATCGAGTACGGCCCCTTCGAGCGCCGGATCGCGCTGCCCGAGAACGTCGATCCCGACGGAGCCCGGGCGACGTACGAGCGCGGCCTGCTCACCGTGGTACTGCCGGTCGTGGCCGCGCCTCCGCGCCGTGAGCGGATCGCGATCACGATCCGGACGGTCGCGTGAGCGACCAGATGCCCGAGGCAGAGCCCTTCGAGGGCGACGTCGAGATCCCGTCCGCCCTCCCGGTCCTCCCGCTCAAGGAGACCGTCGTCTTCCCCCAGTCGATGACGCCGCTCGCGATCGGCCAGGAGCGCTCGGTGAAGCTGATCGACGACGTCGTCGCCGGCGACCGGATGCTGGCACTCGTCACGACCCGCGACTCCGAGGTCGAGCAGGCCGGCTTCGACGACATCTACGAGATCGGCACCGCCGGGCTCGTCCACCGGATGATCCGAGTCCCGGACGGGACGCTCCGCATCCTCGTTCAGGGCCTTGCACGGATCCGGCTCGAGCGCCGCGTCACGCACGACCCGTATCCGGTCGGGGAGTTCGTCCAGCTGCCGGACGTCGTCAAGCAGAGCAAGGAGGTCGAGGCGCTGACGCGCACCGTGCAGAACCAGTTCGCGCGCGTCGTCGAGCTCGTCCCGACGCTGCCTGACGAGCTCCAGCTCGCCGCGGCCAACATCGACGACCCGAGCATCCTCACGTACCTCGTCGCCTCGACGCTGCGGCTCAAGACCGAGGAGAAGCAGCAGCTCCTGGAGCTGGTCGACGTCGAGCAGCGCCTGCGGGCGACGGCGGCGATCCTGAGCCGCGAGCTGGAGGTGTTCGAGCTCGGCTCGAAGATCCAGTCGCAGGTCGAGTCGGAGATGGAGAAGACGCAGCGCGAGTACTTCCTGCGCCAGCAGATGAAGGCGATCCAGGACGAGCTCGGCGAGAGCGACCCCGAGCGGGCCGAACTCGAGGAGCTGCGGACGCAGATCGACGCGGCGAACCTGCCCGAGGAGGCGCAGAAGGCGGCAAACCGCGAGCTGTCACGCCTCGAGAAGCTGCCCTCGGCGGCCGCCGAGTACGGCGTCATCCGCAGCTACCTCGACTGGATCCTCGCCGTCCCCTGGAACAAGAAGACCGAGGACAACCTCGACCTCGAACAGGCGCGCAAGGTGCTCGACGCCGACCACTACGACCTGGACAAGATCAAGGAGCGGATCCTCGAGTCGCTCGCCGTCGGCAAGCTCAAGGGCGACGTCTCCGGGCAGATCCTCTGCTTCGTCGGCCCACCCGGCGTCGGCAAGACGTCGCTCGGCCACTCGATCGCGACCGCGCTCGGGCGCAAGTTCGTGCGCATCTCGGTGGGGGGCGTCCGCGACGAGTCGGAGCTGCGCGGCCACCGGCGCACGTACATCGGAGCGATGCCCGGGACGATCATCCGGGCGCTCCGCGACGCCGAGTCGCGCAACCCGGTGTTCATGATCGACGAGATCGACAAGATGGGCGCCGACTGGCGTGGCGACCCGGCCAGCGCGATGCTGGAGATCCTCGATCCGGCCCAGAACACGACCTTCCGGGACCACTACCTCGACCTGCCGTTCGACCTCTCGAAGGTCCTGTTCGTGTGCACGGCCAACCAGCTCGACACGATCCCGGGGCCGCTGATCGACCGGATGGACGTGATCCAGCTCACGGGCTACACCGAGGAAGACAAGCTCCAGATCGGCAAGCGCTATCTCGTGCCGAAGCAGCTCGAGGCGCACGGGCTCGACCCGGCGAAGATCACGGTGGACGAAGCTGCGCTGCGGATGATCATCCGCGAGTACACGCGCGAGGCGGGCGTCCGCAGCCTCGAGCGGCGGATCGCCGACCTCTGCCGCAAGGCAGCGCGCAAGGTCGCAGACGGCTACAACCGCAAGCTGAAGGTCGACGAGAAGCGCGCCCGCGAGTGGCTCGGGCCACGCCGCTTCGCCGGAGAGATCCGCAAGCGGACCTCCGACCCGGGTGTCGCGACGGGCCTCGCCGTCACGGCCGTCGGCGGCGACGTCCTCTTCATCGAGGCCACCGCGTACGCCGGCACCGGCCGGCTGATCGTCACCGGACAGCTCGGCGAGGTGATGCAGGAGTCGGCGCACGCCGCGCTCTCGTGGGTGCGAAGCCACGCCGAGCGCCTCGAGATCGACCCCGCCTGGTTCTCGGACCACGACGTCCACGTCCACGTCCCTGCCGGAGCGGTGCCGAAGGACGGCCCGTCGGCGGGGATCACGATCGCGACCGCGCTCGTCTCGCTCGCGCGCGGCAAGCCGGTGTCGAGCGACGTCGCGATGACGGGCGAGATCACGCTCACGGGCCAGGTGCTTCAGATCGGCGGCGTCCGCGACAAGGTGCTCGCCGCGCAGCGCGCCGGCGTGCACAAGGTGATCCTTCCGCGCGAGAACGAGCCCGACCTCGTCGAGCTCCCGCCGCAGGCCCGCGAGCAGTTGCAGTTCGTGCTCGCGGACACGATCGAGGACGTGCTCGGCGAGGCGTTCGACGGTGCGGCCAAGAAGCCGCCGCGCGCGCGCGCGTCGGCGAACGGACGCGCCCGGTCGCGCCCGCGCGCCAAGAGCGGCTAGAGCGGCCGGAACGTCTTTTCGAGCTGGCCGCAGGCAGACGGCTCGTCGCCCGTCCACCGGCAGAGGAGCTGGAACTCGGTCTTGCCGCGGAGCACGAACGTGATCCGCTGGTGGAAGTCGTGCCCGCCGCTCTCGTAGGCGAGCTCGTACTGGCGGCCCTTGATGCCGCCGAGCGTCACGGTCGCCGCCTGCTTCACGCTGCCGCCGAGGCGGGTCGCGAGCTGACGGGCGTCCGCATCGAGCTCCCTGGTCGCCGCGGCGAAGAGCGACGGCTTGTACGGGTGCAGGAGCGGGAAGACCGACACGGAGACGAGCTCGGGGGAGACCGGCTTCGGCACGGCTTGCACCTGCGAGTCCCGGCGGCGAACGTGCCAGGAATAGGGCGCCTGGAACAGGAACTCGTTCCCGCTCCCGCGAATCGTCTGGTTCGACGGGTGGCTCGAGCCTCCCCCGCAGGCGGCCAGGACGATCACCGCGAGGGCGCATGCTCCGGCGGCAAAAGGGGAACGCATCAGAAAGTACACTCGAGTCAGACGACGAAAGGAACTGTAGTCATGGCAGCCACGACAGACAGAGTCAAGTACGCAGCAGGTACCGCGCGGCCCTACGTGCAGCGCGCGTTGACGGACGACGAGTTCCGTCAGAACCTCCGCGACGCATTCGCCGCGGCGTGGGCGATCTACGAGGGCCTCGGAGGCAGACGGGGCATCACGTCGGTCGCATCGCAGGTCGCGGGCGACGAGGAGATCCACGCCAACCTGCGCCGCGCGATCGGCGAACTCCGGCAGGCGGCCGACCGGATCCAGGAGCGAGATCAGCCGACGTCGCACGGGTTCCGGAACATCGCGCTGCTCGCGACCGGCGTCGCGATCGGGATCTTCTTCAACCCGTTCACGGGCCGAGGGACACGCAAGTGGGTCAAGGCCAAGGTCACGCACTCGAGCGACGCGGCGCAAAGCGCCTCGCCCAACGGCTCGTCGGTCTGACGGCCGACAGCTAGCGCCTGGACTGACCCCGCCGGGGAGCTCGGCCCGTGCCCACGGAGAGCAGCGCGTCGCCGGGGTGAGGCTCGATTGCCTGCCGCAGCGTCTCCGGGTCGAGTCCGCTCGCGGTCGAGATGTCGCTGCTCTGCAGCAGGATCGCTCCGGCAGGCGGCAGCAGGCTGTGCAGCGGCTGTGGGGCCCAGGCGACGCCGGCGGGGAAGCGCACGTCCTGGAGGTGCCGCCACGCATCGAGATACGGAGTCGGATCGACGGCGCCGTCGTAGCCGAGGAACAGCAGCGAAGCCGGGTGCACCTCGAAGTGGAGGTGGTACGGGCCGCCGGCCGCATCGCCGGTGTTCCCCACGAAGCCGAGGACGTCGCCCGCGTGGACGTGCGTACCGTTCCGCGCCAGCGGCGTGTAGGCGGACAGGTGCGCGTAGTAGTACTGGTTCCCGGCCTTGTCCTGGAGCCAGAGCCGGTTCCCGCCGATCGGATTCGGCCCGACCGAGAAGACGACGCCGTCGGCGACCGCGAGGAGCGGCGCGCCGAGCGGCGCAAAGATGTCGTCGCCGTGGTGCCAGCCTCCCGGAACGTCGCTCCGCGGCGCGCCGAAGGTGTCGCCGTAACCCGACGGGCCGTAGACCGGGAACACGTACCCCTGCGAGGTGATCGAGTGCTGCAGCGGCGGCGGAAGGGACAGGATCGGGAAGAGGCCGAGGTCGTTCAGCACGTTCGGCGGCGTCTTCGGGACGGCCGTGGCCGCGGCCGGCGCGCTCGGTGGAGCCGCTGACGGCGCCGGCGGAGCCGGTGGCGGGGGTGTGAACGACTGCGGCGGCGGCACCGAGGCCAGCGCGTCCGAGTAGCCGACCAGGATCCGCGAGCCGACGGGAAGGCCGTCGTGGTCCGCGTCGAGCCAGACGTCGATCGCGGTCATCCAGGCGTGGTAGGTCGGAGCCTCGGCGCTCTTGCCGGCGGTCTGCTCCTCCTCGAGCAGGTACGCGTGCCCCCAGTCGCCGAGCGCGATCTTCGCGTGCGGCGCCGCGGCCACGGGCTGACCGAGAACGGTGAGGTTGGTGATCGAGGCGTCTGCGAACGAGGCCGAGCCCTTGCCGCTCTCGAGGGTGGCGGCAGCCCGGGAGACGATCGCGTCTGCCGTGACCTCGCCTCCGAACAGGGACACCTTCGTCAGGTCGGCGCCCGTATCGACGGTCGCTCCGTCGCCGCTCACCGACGTGCGGCCGGCGATCGTGGCCGCCTGCAGAATCGAGCCGTCGGCCGGGTAGGCGAACGCGCCGTCGGAGCTCTCAGTCCACGGCGGCGTGGCGTGTTGGCCCGCGAGCACCGGGATCTGGCCCGGGATCTGGATCTGGATGCCGTACTCGGAGGCGCGCGGCGACGGCTGCGTCGCGGGCCGGCCCGGACCGGCAGTCGAGCCGACGACCACCGCGCAGACGACAATCGGCAGGACGAACCCGATGGAGCGTCGCCGGGCCACCGCCGCCAAGTATGGCAAGAGGATGCGGCGGGTCGCCGCATCCTCGCTCAGCTCTGCCTCCACGCCCGCCATCCGAGCTGCCCCGCGGTGAGCACGAGCAGGGCGCCGAACAGCCGCCGGAGAACGCCTCCGGACAGCGATTCGGCCAGGAAGCCGCCTGCCACCACTCCGCCGATCCCGGCGATCCCGAGAACGAGCGAGGCGTTCCAGCGAACGTTGCCGTAGCGCGCCTGCCGCCACGTGCCGACGGCGACGGTCGGCAGGATCGCGAGCAGCGAGGTCGCCTGTGCCTGATGCTGCTCGAGGCCGAGCGTGAGCGCGAGCGCAGGCACGAACAGGATGCCGCCGCCGACGCCGAACAGGCCGGCCAGGACACCGGCGGCGAGACCGACGACGACCGCGATCACGAGATGGGCGGCCGTGATGGCGAGGAGCGGGCTCATCAGACGAACAACCGGATTCCGACACCGAGCAGGAGCGCCGAGAACGCGAGCGTGAGCGTCCGATTGGCGAGGCGCTGCTGAACGGAGGTCCCGATCAGGGCGCCCGCCGCCGCGGGCAGCCCCAGCACGACCGCGTCGACCGGCTTCAGATCGCCCTGAAAGCCGTAGAACACCACGCCTTCGAGCGCGATCAGCCCGATCGCGGCCAGCGACGTGGCCATGGCGTTGCGAGCGGCAAAGGCAGCGACCCCGATCAGCATCGGCACCATCACGATCCCGCCGCCGACCCCGAACAGCGCCCCGAAGAACCCCGCGGCCAGCCCGATCCCGACGAGGCGCAGCTGCACCGGCCTATTCTAGGAGGGTGCTCGTCGGCACCCTTCTCGAGCGCCTGGCCGAGGATCCACGAGCCGCCGCGCTGCTCCTCGACATCGACGGGACACTCGCGCCGATCGCCCCCGCGCCGGCGCTCGCGGCCGTACCGGAGGAGACGCGCGCCGAGCTGCGAAGGCTCGTCGGGTCGTACGGACTCGTCGCGTGCGTGAGCGGAAGGCCGGCCGACGACGCCGCGCGGCTCGTCGGAGTGGACGGCATCCGCTACGTGGGCGAGCACGGCCTGGAGCTCGACCCGACGGCAGCGGAATGGACCGACCGCCTGCACGCGTTCGCCGCCTCCGTCGACTGGCCGAGCGAACCCGGGAAGCAGCTCTCGGTCGCGTTCCATTACCGCGACGCCGACGACGAGCGGGCGGCGCTCTCCGAGCTGCGCGACGTGAGCGAGCGGGCACTCCGCGAGGGCCTGCGCCCGCGCTGGGGCCGGAAGGTGCTCGAGATCCGACCCCCGCTCGACACCGACAAGGGCACGGCCGTACAGCGCGTGCTCGACGAAGCAGGGCTTCGCCGTGCGCTCTACGCAGGCGACGACGCCACCGACCTCGATGCGTTCAGGGGGTTGGACGGTCTCGACGTGGCCGTGCGCGTGGCGGTCGTCTCGAGCGAAGGCCCGTCCGACCTCGGCCGAGCGGCAGACCTCGTCGTCGGGGGCACCGAGGAGCTGCTCGCACTCCTCCGGCAGCTCTGAGCGGATGCACCTCGACGAAACCGTGCTCGCGCGCGTCCGGGAGCGCTTCGGCGATCCGGCGGTGCTCGACTGGGACGGCGAGGTCAGCAGCCGCGAGCTGGAGATGATCACCTGGAACCCCTCCCGCCGCCACGACGTGACGCTGTTCGTGCTCAACGGCGACAGGCTGGCGTTGATCCGCAAGCCGCACTTCCCCGAGGGCATCTGGCGAACGCCCGGCGGCGGGATCAAGGCGGACGAGGACTTCGTCACGGGCGTCGTCCGCGAGGCCCGCGAGGAGCTCGGTGTCGAAGTCGAGCCGACGCGCTACCTGGTCGAGGCGAGAGCCGTCTTCCGCTTCGCCGACCTGGCTGTCCCCTGGCGCACGCATGTGCTCGCCGCGACCACGTCCGCGGAGAACCTGGCCCCGCTCGACACAGACGAGATCGCCGACGCTCGCTGGGGCACGGCAGCCGAGCTCGCGGGCCCGATCCGCGAACGGCTCCTGGAGACTGGCCGCGCCCTCTGGCGCTACCGGGTGGCGCTGCACGACACCGCCCTGGCCCAGCTCGCCAAGCCCTGACCGGCCACGGCCGAGCGGCCGACGGCCAAGACCGCACCCCACCCCTCGAGGGGAGGGGCGCGCCCTCCACCCACCACCCGCCTGGATCGTAGCCCCCTGCCGGGTCTCGAAACGTGCCGTGGCTGTGACGATTTCGCGCCAATTCGGCCGCGCCGGCGTGGGGGCGACGTCCGCGACCCGACGAGCTAGAGCGTGGCTGCTTCGCGGCGCAGGACGTCCCAGGCCTGCTGCACGTCGGCCTCGGTCGTCCGGGCGTTCCCGATCGCGAGACGCAGGACGTAGCGGCCGTCGAGCCACGTGTTCGAGATGAAGATCTCGCCGCTCGCGTTCGCCGCCGCCAGCAAGCGCTCGTTCTCCTCGTCGGACGCGTCGAGGCGGAAGCAGACGACCGAGAACGGCCGCGGCGCGCACAGCTGCCAGCCGGGCTCGTCCCGTACCCACTCCTCGAAGACCTCCGCGAGCCGGACGTGCTCGCGGATCATCGCCTGCAGGCCCGACCGGCCGTAGCACCGCAGCACGGCCCAGAGGCGAAGCGCACGAAACGGGCGGCCGAGCGGAATGCTGAGCTCGCTCAGGCTGATCACGTCCTCGGCGGACTGCAGGTACTCGGGCGCGAGGCCGAACGCCCGCCGGAAGTCGTCGACGCGGCCGGTCCAGAGACACGAGCAGCCCATGCCGGTAAGCATCCACTTGTGCGGATTGATGACGAGCGAGTCCGCGCGCTCGACCCCGGCCGCCGCGGCACGGAGCTCCGGGCAGACCCAGGCCGAGCCCGCATAGGCCGCGTCGACGTGCAGCCAGACATCGCCGACCCGGTCGGCGATCGCGGCGATCGGATCCGACGACGTGGTCGAGGTCGTCCCCACCGTTGCGACCACTGCGCAGGCGCCGTCGAGGTCGAGGAGGTCGGGACGCATGCGGAAGGCGTCGTCGACGGGCACGCGACGCAACTCGAGCCCGAGCACTCTCGCGGCCTTGTCGATCGACGAGTGCGTGTGAGCGGAGCAGACGACGACGCGCCGGTCCGGCATCGCGTCGCGCGCAGCCATGAGCGCGCTCATGGTCGCGATCGACGCCGTGTCCTCGATATGGCCGTGCCAGCTCTCGGGCAGGCCGAGCAGCTGGGCGAGCCAGCCCGTCACGTGCTCCTCGAGCTCGGCCAGAGCCGGGCCGGTGCGCCAGAGGATGCCGACCTGGTTGAGCGCGGCGGTGAGGAGCTCGGCGAGGATCGCGGGGTCCGAGCCCGTGTTCGGGAAATAGGCGAAGAACCGCGGATGCTGCCAGTGAGTCGTCGCCGGCAGGATCAACCGGTCCATGTCCTCGAGGAGCGCCGAGAAGGGCTCCGGCTCGTCCGGCGGCGAGGCCGGAAGGCGCTCGCGGAGCCAGCCGGGTTCGACCTGCGCCAGCACCGGATAGTCGCCCACCTGCTCCAGGTAGCGAGCCGCCCACTCGACCGCCGCCTGCGCGTCGTCGCGGAAGCTCACTTGCGCACCTTCGCGACCTGCGCCCAGGTGCGGGTGTTCAGCACCTGCTGCCTCGTCAGCCAGGCCCGTCGCGCCTGGCCGATGCCGAGCTCGACGTAAGCGAGCGCCGACAGCCGGTGGGCATCGCTCGTGACGGCGATCGGAACACCGGCCTCGCCCGCGAGCCGCGCGACGAAGTCGGGCATGTCGAGGCGATCCGGCTGCGAGTCGATCTCCAGGCACGTGCCCGTCTCGACCGCCTTCTCGACGACGCGCTCGACGTCGAGGGAAGACCCGGCGCGGCGGCCGATCTTGCGGCCCAGGAGATGGCCGATGCAGTGCACCTGCGGATGCTCCATCGCGCCGACGATGCGCTCGGTCGGGTTCTTGTCGAAGCTCGTGTGCAGCGAGGCGATCACCCACTCGCGCGTCGCGAGCGCGTCGTCGGGCACGTCGATCGTCCCGTCCGCCCTGATGTTCGCCTCGACGCCCTTGAGCAGGCGGAACGGCGCGAGCTTCTCGTTCAGCGCGTCGAGCTCCCGGTCCTGCGCCTCCATCCGTCCCTCGCGCAGGTAGTGCGAATGGTCGGTGACCGCAAGGTACTTGTACCCGCGCCCCCTGGCCGCGAGCGCCATCTCCTCCGCGGTCGCCTTCCCGTCGGCCGACCAGGTCGTGTGCGCGTGGAGGTCGCCGCGGAGGTCGTGCAGCTCGACGAGGTCGGGCAGCGTCCCCTCCCGGGCCGCCTCGAGCTCGCCGCCACCCTCGCGCAGCTCCGGCGGGATGAACCCGTAGCCGAGGAGCTCGTAGAGATCGGCCTCCTCCTCGTGCGTCAGCACCTCGCCCGTCTCGACGACCTTGACGCCGTACTCCGACACCGAGTATCCGCGCCGCACCGCCTCCTCGCGGAGCGCGACGTTGTGGTGCTTCGAGCCGGTGAAGTGCTGGAGCAGGTTCCCGTAGCACTCGGGCGGCACGACCCGAAGGTCGAAGCGAAGACCCTGGCTGGAGAGGACGGTCGCCTTCGTGCCGCCGCGCGCGACGATCTCGACGACCCACGGCAGCTCGACGAAATGGGAGATGAGCGCCTCGGCGTCGGTGGCAGTGGCGATGATGTCGAGATCGCGCACCGTCTCGCGGCGGCGGCGCGCGCTCCCCGCTTCGGAGACCTTCACGGCCGCGGGATGCTGGCGCAGCGTCTCGACCGCCTCGAGCACGGCCGGCAGGGCGACTCCGAGCAGTGCCCGGCCCTCGTCGGGCGGCGCCGTAGCCGCTTCGTCGAGCGCCTTCAGCACGGTCTCCTCGATCCTGGCGCCGAGCCCCGAGAGCGTCCGCAGCCGTTCCTCTTCGGCGGCCTTGCGCAGCTCCGGGAGCGTCGTGATGCCGAGGTCCTGCCAGATCCGGCGCGCCGTCTTCGGGCCGAGCCCGGGCAGGCGTGTGAACGCGACGACGTCCGGCGGGACGATGCCCTTGTGCTTCGTCAGCGCGTGCACCTCGCCGTCGACGACGATCTCGACGATCTTGCCTTCGATCGTCTTGCCGATCCCCTGCAGCTGCTTCGCCTTGCCGTCGAGTGCGAGCTGTGCGATCGAGCCGGCGGTGTCGCGGATCAGCGCCGCCGCGCGGCGATACGCCAGCACACGGAAGGTGTCGTAGCCCTCGATCTCGAGGATGTCGGCCAGCAGCTCGAACTGCGCCGCCACATCCGCGTTCTGCGGCAGAGTCGTCGCCATGCGGGCGATGATAGGTGCCGTGCCGCGCGTCACCGTCTGCCTCCCCACGTACAACGAGCGGGCCAACCTCGAGCCGATGGTCACGGCGCTGCGAGACGTGCTTCCGATGGAAGCGCACATCCTCGTCATCGACGACGCGTCGCCGGACGGCACCGGCGAGCTCGCGGACCAGCTGGCGGCGGCCGACAGTCGCATCTCGGTCCTGCACCGCGCGCGCAAGGAAGGGCTTGGCCCGGCGTACGTCGCCGGCTTCCGGGAGGCGCTCGCCGACGGCGCCGAGCTCGTCGTCGAGATCGACTGCGACTTCTCGCACGACCCGAACGACGTGCCGCGGCTGCTCGCGGCCGCAGAGAACGCGGACGTCGTGCTCGGCTCACGTTACGTCGAAGGCGGCGGCGTCCGCAACTGGGGACGCGGCCGGCGCTGGATCTCTGCCGGGGGCTCGGCGTACGCCCGCATCGTCCTCGGCACCCGGGTCCGAGACCTGACCGGCGGGTTCAAGTGCTATCGCCGCGAGGTCCTGGAGACGATCCCGCTCGAGCGCATCTCCTCCAAGGGCTATGCCTTCCAGATCGAGACCACCTACCGCGCGCAGCGGGCGGGCTTCCGCGTCGTCGAGATCCCGATCACGTTCGCCGACCGCGAGGTGGGGCACTCGAAGATGAGCCGGGCGATCGTGCTCGAGGCGATCTGGCGCGTGCCCGCGCTGCGTGTGCAGGCTCTGTTCGGCCGTCTCTGACGCGGGCGCTACGATCCGCGGATGAGAGAGGTCACCGACGCGACGTTCGAGACGGACGTGCTGCAGTCATCGACGCCGGTCGTGGTCGACTTCTGGGCTCCCTGGTGCGGACCATGCCGAGCGGTCGCTCCGATCCTCGAGCAACTCGCAGAGGAGCAGCCGGGCATCACGTTCACCTCGGTGAACATCGACCACAACCCGAACTACGCGTCGCGGTTCGGCGTGCTCTCGATCCCGACGGTGATCCTGTTCGAGCACGGCGAGGCGCAGGAGACGATCATCGGCGCCCGGCCGCGCTCCTACTTCGAGAACGCCTGGGCACGGTGGCTCACGGCTGCGACGTAGCGGCCGACACCTGAGTCGGCGCGCGGCCGCGGCGCGCGGCCGGTTCGAGAAGCGCCGCGACCAGGTCGGCGACGAGGTTCGCGAATGCGACCGTCGCGGCCACGAACAGCAGCACGCCGATCAGCACCGGGAAGTCGCGCCGGACGGCGGCCTGCGCCGTCGTGCGGCCGAGGCCGGGAATGCCGAACGCGACCTCGACGAACAGCGTCACGCCGATCAGCCCGAAGGCCATGCCGCCGAGGTCGAGCACGAGCGCCGAGAGCATCGGCCGGACCGTCGACGGCAGCACGTGCGAACGCAGGATGCCCCATTCGGACACGCCCTTGGCGCGGGCCGTGCGCACGTGGGAGTCGCGCAGCGTCTGCCGTGAGCGCCCCCGGACGAGGCGCACGTACGCGGCTCCGTAGATCAACGCGAACGCCGTCCACGGCAGGGCCATGTGGTACGCCCACGGCAGCGGGCCGCCGCAGTCGGGCTCGGGGCCGAGCGTGTCGCAATACCCGCCGGGCGGGAACCAGCCGAGCTCGTCCCCGAACAGCCAGGAGAGGACGAGCCCGAGCCAGAGCGGCTGCAGGGAGAGGCCGACGACGGCGAGAACGCCGCCGGCCTTCCCGGCCCGCGACGAGGGGCGGAGCGCCGAGAGCAGGCCGAGTGGGATCGCGATCGCGAGCCAGATCACCGCGCCGCCGAGGACGAGACCGGCAGTAATCGGCGCCGCGGTCGTGACGATCGTCGTCACGCTGTGACCGTTGGCCGTCGACGTGCCGAGGTCGCCGTGGACGATCTTCGACAGGAAGCGCACGTAGTTGTCGACGACGCTCCCGTGGAGACCGAGCGGTGGGCCGATCGGGAACGGCGCCCGGCGGCGCGGCGCCGGCGTCGTGTGCGGCAGCAAGAAGAAGATGACGAACGTGACCGTGGCCAGCCCGAAGAAGAGCAGCACCGCGCAGAGCAGCCGTCTGACCAGGTAGGCGCCCACCGGAGGGCATACGCTTACCAGGCGCAGGCCGGTTGTCGAGTCTCAGCCGAAGTGGCGATACCCGGGAAGCTCGATCGCCCGACCGCCGAGGAGCAGCTCGACGCCGCTTCCTTCCTCGCACCGGCCGATCTCGGCGAAGCCGGCCGGCCGCTCGACCGCGGCGAGCAGCTCGAAGTCCTCGCCGAAGCCGAGGTCGTCCACCGTCGCTCCGCGCGCGAGCGGGACGCGGTCGACGTCGATCACGATCCGGCAGCCCGAGCGCTCGGCCAGATGGCTCGCGTCCTGCGCGAGCCCGTCCGAGATATCGAGCATCGCGTGGGCGTCTCGCGCCAGCCGCTTTCCCTCCGCGAGCCTGATCGGCGGACGGACGTAGCCGCCGGCGCGGAACGCAGCCCCGGCCGCGCCGAGAGGCCCCGTGACGACGAGCGCATCGCCCGGGTGGGCGCCTGCGCGGCCCGGAACTCGTTCGGCGCGACCGATTGCGGTCAGGGAGAGGACGAGCTGCGGCGCAGAGGTCGTGTCCCCTCCGGCGACGGGCACACCCGTCTCGGCGATGCCCTCGTACAGCTCGATCACGTCGGCGACGGCCGCATCCGACGGCGCGCCGAGGGTCACGATCAGGCACTCGGCGTCGGCGCCCGACGCGGCGAGGTCGCTCAGGTTGACCGCGGCGGCGCGAAAGCCGAGATCGCGCCAGGACATCCGGTCGAGCAGGAAGTGCACGCCCTCGACGAGCGCGTCCTGCGTGACGACGAGGCCGCCGGCGAGCTGCGCGGCGTCGTGCTCGATCCCCCTCGCCAGGCCGCGCCGCTCGAGCTCGGCCAGGAGGCCGAACTCGCCCAGGTCCGAGAGCCTCATCGCTTCTCCAGGCCGAGGACGTCGACCGGTCCGTCGCCTGCCCCGATCCCGGCGAGGCCGCGGCGCACGGCCCCGGACGCGACCTCCGCCGCCTGCCGCGCGGCCGCCTCGAGGTCGAGCCCCAGGGCGAGCAGCGCGGCCAGCGTCGCCGAATGCGTGCAGCCGGCGCCGTGCGTGGCGCCGCTCTCGTGACGCGGGACCGGGATCTGCACGATCTGCTCGCCGTCGAAGAACGTGTCGACCGGCTCGTCGCCGTGACCTCCCGTGACGATCACCGCCTTCGGCCCGAGCGCGTGCAGGCGGCGGGCCAGCTCGTCGCGCGGAGCCGGTCCTCCCGCGAGTGCTTCCGCCTCGAGCAGGTTGGGCGTGATCGCCGTCGCGAGCGGGAACAGCCGCCCGACGAGCGTCTCGACCGCGTCCTCGCGCAGCAGCCGTGCGCCGGAGCTCGCGACCATCACCGGGTCGACCACGAGCGGGACAGGATGCGCCTCGAGGAAGCCCGCGACGGTCTCGACGATCGGAGCTGAGAAGAGCATGCCCGTCTTGGCCGCGTCGACCCCGATGTCCGAGAAAACAGCCTCGAGCTGCGCTTCCACGAACCCGGTCGGCGCCTCGTGCACCGCCGTCACGCCGACCGTGTTCTGCGCCGTCAGCGCGACGACGACGCTCATGCCGTGACAGCCGGCTGCGGCGAACGCCTTCAGGTCGGCCTGGATGCCAGCGCCGCCGCCCGAGTCGGAGCCTGCGATCGTGAGGCAGCGCGGGACAGCCATGCCGCGAAGGCTAGACCGCCGAAGCCCGCGGCTACGATCGACGCATGCCCGCCGCGCACTACGACGGCGTCGCGGCCTGGTACGAGCAGGAATTCGGGCCCGACCCCGCGCCCGAGGTCGTCGACGTGGTCTCGCGGCTCGTCGGTCCCGGCTCCGGCCCGTGCCTCGATCTCGGCTGCGGCACCGGCTTCCACCTGCCTCTGCTCCACAAGCTCGGCTGGAGCCTGACCGGAGTCGACCTCTCCGAGGACCAGCTCCGGTTCGCCCGCGAGCGTGCCGGGGGCTTCGCGGAGCTGCTGCAGACCGACGCGACGTCGCTCCCGTTCGACGACGCCTCGTTCGACCTCGTCTTCTCGGCGTTCACGCACACGGACATGGAGGACTTCGGCGCCGTCGTCCGCGAGGGCGCCCGTGTGCTCCGGCCGGACGGCCGCTTCGTCTATCTCGGCCCGCATCCCTGCTTCGTCGGACCGCACTCGCGGTTCGTCGCGGCGAAAGGGGTTCCGGCGCTCCAGCTCGGCTACGGCGAGCCCGGCCGCTACACCGAGGCCCCGGGGCTCTCCCCGACGGGACTCCGCGCCAAGGTCGGCGCCGTACACATCATGCTCGGCGCGCTCCTGCAGACGTTCCTCGACGTCGGCCTGCGGATCGACGCGTTCGAGGAGCCGATCTGCGCGGGCCGCGTCTACCCGCACTGGCTCGCCCTGCGCGCCGCCCGGTGAGCGTCGGCCTCGCCACCTGGGACGACCTGCTCACCGGCGAGGAGATCGCATATCTGGGAACAGAGCCGGCGCGCGACCCCGTCGTCGAGCCGTTTCCGGACGGCATCGACCCGCGCGTCCAGAGCGCACTCGTCGGGAGCGGCGTGACGTCGCTCTACCGCCATCAGGCCGAGGCCTGGGAGGCGGCGGGCGGCGGCGAGCACCTGATCGTCACGACGGGGACGGCGAGCGGGAAGACCCTGGCGTTCAACCTGCCCGTGCTCGACGCGATCGCCCGCGACCCGAAGACCCGCGTCCTCTACCTGTATCCGACGAAAGCGCTCGCTCAGGACCAGGCGCGGTCGCTGCAGGCGTTCGGGATCCCGAAGCTCCGCGCCGCGATCTACGACGGCGACACCGAGGCGGAGAAGCGCTGGCAGATCCGCAAGTGGGCGAATGCGATCCTGTCCAACCCGGACATGCTCCACGTCGGCGTCCTGCCGCACCACGACCGCTGGGGCGACGTGCTCTCGAATCTCCGCTATGTCGTCGTCGACGAGGCACACGTCTACCGCGGCGTGTTCGGCTCGCATGTCGGGAACGTGCTCCGGCGGCTGCGGCGGATCGCGCGTGCGTACGGCTGCGAGCCACAGTTCCTGCTCGCGTCGGCGACGATCGCCAACCCGGGCGAGCTCGCGCGGTCACTGCTCGGCGTCGACGTGACGGTGATCTCCGGCGACGCCGCGCCGCGCGCCGAGCGGACCGTCTGCCTCTGGAACCCGCCCGTGATCGACGAGGAGCTGTGGCTGCGCTCGAGTGCGCTCGGGGAAGGAGCGAAGCTGATGGCGGAGCTCGTCTCGCGCGGCCTGCGCACACTGTGCTTCGCGAAGAGCCGCCGGGCGGCCGAGCTGATCCACCGCTTCGCGCTCGAGCGGCTGGGGCCGGGGTACGAGGGGCGACTGTCGCCCTACCGCGCCGGGTACACGCCTGCGCAGCGGCGCGACATCGAGCGGCGCCTCGTCGAGGGCGAACTGCTCGGCGTGTCGGCGACCGATGCGCTCGAGCTCGGAATCGACGTCGGCCTGCTCGACGCGGTCGTCTCGGTCGGCTTCCCCGGAACCGTCGCCAGCCTGAGACAGCAATGGGGTCGAGCCGGGCGCCGCGGCCATGGGCTCGCTGTGCTCGTCGCGACCGAGGACGCGCTGGACCAGTACTTCATGCGGGAGCCGGAGATGTTGCTCGGGCGGCGGGTCGAGGCCGCGATCCTCGACCACGCCAACCCGCGACTCCTCGACGGCCACGTCCTCGCGGCCGCCTACGAGGGGCCGATCGACGACGCCGACCGGGAGACGCTGGGGGACGCGGCGCTCGAACGCGCCGCCGTGCTCCCCGAGCTCCGGAAGACGGCGGCGGGCTTCGTCTGGGCGGGCCGCGACTACCCGGCGGCGCGCGTCTCGCTCCGCTCGGCGAGCCCCGATCCCGTGCTGATCGTCGAAGCCGAAGCCGGCTCCGTGCTCGGGACGCTCGAGCGCGAGCGCGCGTACTCGACCGCCCACGAGGGCGCGGTCTACCTCCACCTCGGAGAGACCTACCTCGTGCGCACCCTCGATCTCGAAGCCGGGACCGCCCTCGTCGACCCCTTCAAGGGCGACTGGTACACGCAGGTGAAGAAGGAGACGACCACCGCGATCGAGGAGCCGCTGCGCACGGAGCGGCGGCTCGGACTCGACCTGTCCTTCGGCCGGGTGTCGGTGACCGAGCAGGTCGTCGCCTATCAGCGCAAGTCGACCCGGGACGGCAAGGTGCTCGACCTCGTCGCCCTCGACCTGCCGGCGTCGACGTTCGAGACCGAGGCGATCTGGTTCCTCCCCGAGCCCGCGCAGCTCGACGGGCTCGACCGGATGCCGAAGCTCCTCGGCACGCTGCACGCCGCAGAGCACGCGCTGATCGCCCTGCTGCCGCTGTGGGCGATGTGCGACCGCTGGGACATCGGCGGACTGTCGACGAACATCCATCCGCAGACGCAGCGGCCGACGGTGTTCGTGTACGACGGCCACCCGGGGGGCGTCGGCATCACCGAGCGCGGATTCGCCGCGTTCGAGGGCTGGACCGCCGACACGGCGCGGATGATCGAGGGCTGCCCTTGCGAGCACGGCTGCCCTTCGTGCGTCCAGTCGCCCAAGTGCGGCAACCTGAACGACATGCTCGACAAGGCCGGCGCGCTTGAGCTGCTGCGCCGGATGCTCGCCGAACGCTGACGCGAGCAGCGATCGGCGGCGACGGCGCACGCCTCTCTCCCCACCCAGGGTGGGGAAGAGAGAACCACCCGCCACCCGAGGTGAGCATATCGGGCAAAGTCGCACGAAGGGCACACGCGGGTGAGACAAGACTGTGACGATTGCTCCACAGCCCTCGCGCATGACGAGGTCGCTGACGCGGCGGTGGTAGAAGTCGGCCATGTCCGACCGACGCGCCAGAGGCGGCACGCTCATCCTCGGCGGCGGCTTCGCCGGCGCCTGGGTGGCGCGACTCCTCGGCAAGCGCGGCCTCGAGTCGACGATCGTCAACCGCGAGAACTTCATGCTGTTCGCGTCGCTCCTGCCCGAGGCCGCGTCGGGCTCCCTCGAGCCGCGCCACGTCGTCGTCCCGCTACGAATGATGTGCCCACGCTCCGAGCTCCTCGTCGGACGGGCGGGGGCGCTCGACACCGCGACACCAGACCGTTCGGGTCGAGACCGAGGAGGAGCTGATCACGGTCGGCTACGACCGGCTCGTGGTCGCATACGGCGCGGTCTCCCGCGCCCTCCCGATCCCCGGACTGGCAGAGCATGCGCTCGGCTTCAAGTCGCTCGAGGACGCGATCCGGCTTCGCAACCACGTCCTGCAGCGACTCGAAGCCGCGGCGGCGGCGGATGCGCCGGGCCACCGCGCCCGCGAGCTCACCTTCGTCTTCGTCGGCGCCGGCTACGCGGGCGTCGAGGCGCTCGCGGAGCTCCACGAGCTGGTCCGCGACGCTCTCCGGCACTATCCCGAGCTCACCGACGACGAGCAGCGCTGGATCCTCGTCGAGGCGGCGCCGAAGATCCTCCCCGAGATCCCGACCGGCCTCGGCGGCTACGCGGCGAAGCAGCTCGTCAAACGCGGCATCGACATCCGCGTCGGCACGACGCTCACGTCGCTCGATCCGCACGCCGCCACGCTCTCGGACGGCGAGCGAATCCCGACCAGCACGCTCGTCTGGACCGCAGGTGTCCGCGCCAGCCCGGCCGTCTCGGGGCTCGGGCTGCCGCTCGACGATCGCGGCCGCATCGTCGTCGACCAGTTCCTCCGGGTCGAGGGGAGCGAGAACATCTGGGCGCTCGGCGACAACGCGCGCGTGCCCAACCTGGCCACTCCCGACCACCCCGACCCGCCGACGTCCCAGCACGCGCTCCGCCAGGCGCGGCGACTCGCGAAGAACCTGGCCGGCGACCCGAAGCCCTATCGCTACCGCATGCTCGGCCAGGTGGCGACTCTCGGCCGCTACCGCGGGATCGCGGACGTGTTCGGGCTCAAGCTGCGCGGCTTCCCCGGTTGGTTCGTCACGCGCACGTACCACCTGTACCAGCTCCCGCTCCTGTCCCGGAAGCTCCGCGTCGTCATGGACTGGACGGTCGCGCTCCTGTTCCGCCGGGACATCGCCGAGCTCGGCATGCTCGGTCACGCGAGGCCGATCGGCGATGAGTGACGTCGTCCGCTAGCGAACTGCCGCCAGCGCCTTCGAGAGCGACTGCTTCCCGGTCAACACGCCGGCGAACAGGTCGCCGTCGCGCTCGATCCGCTCCCGCACCGCGTCCATCGTGAACGCCGCCGGATCGAGCGACGGCGTCACCTCCTCCCAGCGCAGCGGTGTCGACACCGGCGCGCCCTCCTTGGGGCGCACGGAGTAGACCGACGCGATCGTCTTCCCCTCGCCGTTCTGGTTCGCGTCGATCAGCACACCGCGCCGTTTCGACCGCGTCCACTCGGTCGTGACGAGGTCGCGATGCGTGGAGACGAGGGCCCGCGCGACGATCTCGGCGAACTCGCGCGTGTCGGCATACGTCCACCGCCGCTCGATCGGGACGAGGACGTGCATGCCGTCGGCGCCGCTCGTCTTCGCGTAGCTCGAGAGACCGATCCCGTCCAGCAGCTTCTTGACGAGCAGCGCGACCTCGACCGTCTCCGGGAACCCGACGTCGGGCGACGGGTCGAGGTCGAAGAGGACGAAATCGGGACGCTCGGGCCTGTCGACGCGCGAGTACCAGGCGTTCATGTCGATACAGCCCATGTTCACCATCCACAGGAGCGCCAGGTCGTCGTTCACGAGCGGGTAGCTGATCGTGCGCTTCTCGCGCGACTCGCGCGACGTCGACCGGTAGGCCCGGGTCGGGATCCACTCAGGCATGTGCTTGGGCGCGTCCTTCTGGAAGAAGTGCTTGCCGTTCCAGCCGTCGGGATACCGCTTCATCGTGAACGGCCGGTCCTTCAGGTGGGGCACCAGCACCGGCGCGACCGTGCGGTAGTAGGCGAGAAGGTCACCCTTCGTGATTCCCTCCTCAGGCCAGAAGAGCTTGTCCGGGTTGCTCAGCTTGAGCACGCGCTTGCCCCTGCGCAGCTCCGCGGGGATGGGCGGCTCGGTCGCCTCGGGCACCTCTCGGTGCACGTCCTCGGGGCGCTTGTCTTCACGGAACCCGAGGAACGACGGTGCGCGTAGGTGGCCGTCGTGCGTCCACTCCGCGAAGTCGACCTGGACGACGAGCTCCGGCTCGACCCAGACGACGTCAGCCTTGCGCACGCGCGGCATCTTCGGCGTCTCCGCGAGCGGCGAGTCGGGCCGCTCGAGCGGTCGGAGCCGGGCGACCAACTCGTCGAGCGTCTGCTCCGTGAACCCCGTGCCCACGTTGCCGACCCAGCGAAGACCGCCCCTGTCCTGCACCGCGAGCACGAGCGATCCGAGCCGCGTGCGCCGGCCCTGGCCGCTCGTGTAGCCGACGACGACGAACTCCTGCTCGGGCCGAACCTTCACCTTCAGCCAGTTCCGCGAGCGCCGCTGCTCGTAGGTGCTCGACGCGCGCTTCGCCATCACGCCTTCGAGCCCCTGGGCCCGCGCCGCGTCGAGAAGCGCGTCGCCGTCGTCGAACGCACCCGAGAGGCGCACGGTTTGCGAGCGGCCGTCGAGCAGGTCGGCCAGGAGCGCGCGGCGATCGGTCAGCGGCCGGTCGAGCACCGGCCGGCCCTCGATCTCGAGCACGTCGAAGACGAAGTAGACAAGGCGGCCTTGGCCCTGCTGCATCAGCGAGAAGCTCGAGCGGCCCTGCGCGTCGACCGCGCAGACCTCGCCGTCGAGCACGCAGCTCGGCGTGCGGGCCGCGCGCGGGATCGCGCGCGCGACGTCGGCGAACCGCTCGGTGAGGTCGTTGTCGCGCCGACTCCGCAGCTCGACCTCCCCGTCACGCTGGTAGGCGAGGGCTCGGTAGCCGTCCCACTTCGGCTCGAAGAGCCATTCGACCCCGTGCGGGAGGTCGTCGGCGAGCGTGGCCAGCATCGGCTGGTACCGCCGTGACGGCGCGCGAGGTGCGCGAGCCGCCGCGGCGTCCTCGTCACGCTTGCGCAGGATCAGCCAGTTCTTCTCCTGCCCGCCGAGCTTCGCAGGGACGAGCGTCCACAATCCGTCGAGCTTCTCGCCGTGGAGCCGGACGGTCAGGCCACCGTCCTGCTTCTCCTCGACGAGCTCGTACCTGCCGCGGTCCCAGATCTCGACGGTGCCGGCGCCGTACTGGCCCTTCGGGATCTCGCCCTCGAACGCGGCGTAGTCGAGCGGGTGGTCCTCAACGTGCACGGCGAGGTGCTGCGTGCCCGGCTCGAGCGGCACGCCCTTCGGTACGGCCCAGCTCGCGAGCACGCCGTCGCGCTCGAGCCGGAAGTCGTAGTGCAGGCTGCGTGCGGCGTGTCGCTGGACGACGAAGACGGGCGCCTTGGGGCGGCGTGCGCGCGGCCCGGGACCAGGGAACGGCTCCGGCGTGGCCCCCGGGTCGCGTTTTCCGCGGTATGCCTCGAGTTTTGCAGGGTTCTTCACAGGTTTTCCGCCACTTTTCCACAGGAATCGGTATTCGCGCGGGTCCGTGGCGACTCCGTCACCGATCCGCCTCGGTTCCTTAACGCCCGTGAAACACTCTTTGTGCGCAGAGTGGCGTTTTTTCCCGAAAAGCCCGTGTTCATGGGGTGATCCGGTGCATCAGCGGTCCGGGGAAAAGCCTGTGGATGCTGTGGATTCCTGCTTGCGGCCTCAGGTGAAGACGCCCATGGCCCGAAATTTGGCTCTCCGCTCGCGCCGAAGCGCACCACCAGGCTCGTCCTCGATCTCGGACAGCTCCGCCTCGATCCCGTCGGCGAGCAGACGGGCGGCCTCGTCGTAGTCGTTCTGGGCGCCTCCCGCCGGCTCGGCCACGATGGTGTCGACGACACCGAGCTCGAGGCAGTGCGCCGCGTCGGGCTTGAACGCAGCCGCCGCCTTCTGCGCCTGACCGGCGTCGCGCCAGAGGATCGCCGCGCAGCCCTCGGGCGTGATCACGGAATAGATCGCGTTCTCCTGCATCAGCACCCGGTCGGCGAGCGCGAGTGCGCTGGCGCCGCCGGAGCCGCCCTCACCGATGATGCAGGCGACGATCGGCACGGTCAACCGTGCCATCAGCGCGTGCGAGCGCGCGAGCGTCCCGCCCTGGCCGTGCTGCTCGGCGGCGACGCCCGGCCACGCGCCGGGCGTGTCGATCAGGGTGATCACCGGAAACCGGTGGCGCTCTGCGATCTGCATCGTCCGCATCGCCTTGCGGTAGCCCTCCGGGTTGGCCATGCCGAAGTTGCGGTCCATCCGCTCCTTGATGTTGCGCCCTTTCTGGTGGCCGATCAGCGCCACGGTTCGATCGTTGAAGCGGCCCAGACCCGTGACGAGCGCGGCGTCCTCGGCCCGACCGCGGTCGCCGTGGAGCTCGACCCAGTCCTCGAGGATGCGCTCGATGTAGTCGAGGGTGTACGGCCGCCGCTCGTGGCGCGCGAGCTCGACGGAGTGCCAGATCTGCTCGCCGGTCAGCGTCGGCGCCGCCTCGAGCTGCTCGATCTGCTTCTGGAACCGTCTCAGGTCGCGCGAGACCGAGGCGCCGCCGAGCAGGCTCAGGCTCCGCAGCTTCGCGACCCGCTCGCGGAGCCGGAGCAGCTGGTCGTCAGCGGTCATTGGAGAAGAGGCGGAGGAGCCTGGCCAGGAACGGCTTCAGCTCGGGCCGCTCGACGATGCCGTCGATATGACCGAAGCGGTAGTTGGACTCCGCGAGGCCGAAGTCGTCGGGGAGACGCTCCTTGGTCGTCTGCTGAACGACCCTCGGGCCTGTGAACGCGAGCAGCGCTCCGGGCTCGGCAATGATGACGTCCCCCAGGCTCGCGAAGCTCGCGAGCACGCCGGCCGTGGTCGGGTGGGCCATGACGCTGAACATCGCGCCGCCGGAGTCGTACAGGTCCTCGACGGCGCAGACCGTCTTCGGGAGCTGCATCAGCGACAGGATCCCCTCCTGCATGCGCGCGCCGCCCGAGGCAGTGACCGAGATCAGCGGCACGCTCTGCTCGGCCGCGCTCTCGCACGCGCGGACGAACTTCTCGCCGACGGCGCTCCCCATCGAGCCGCCCATGAAGGAGAAGTCCATCACGGACAGCTCGCAGGGATACCCGTCGAGGAGCGCGCTGCCGATCACGACCGCCTCGCCGAGCCCGGTCTCGAGCTCGGCCTCGGCCAGCCGCTCGCGGTAGGGGCGCAGATCGAAGAACTCGAGCGGGTCGGACGAACGCAGGTCAGACGACGCCTCCTCGAAGGTGTCCGGATCTGCGAGCGAGTCGATCCGCTCGCGCGCGCGCATCGGGAAGTGGTGACCGCACTGCGGGCAGACGCGGAGGGTTGCCCGGAGCTCGTCGTCGCGGTAGTGCGATCCGCAGGACGGGCACGTATTCGGATCGCGCCGGCCCCCGTCGTCGCTCCGCGGCTCGTCCTTCTGCTCGATCGACACGTCGACTCCGCCCTCAACCATGAGCCAGCCAGTTTAGTGGCGGCCTCTCAGGCGGCCGGGTTCAGCGACTTCTCGAACGCGTCCTCCTGCCCCGCGACCGTCATCCCGACCCGCTCGTAGAGCCGGGTGGCGCCGGTCGTGTTCTCCGCGTCGACCCCGAGTCCGACCTGGCGGCGGCCGCGCTCGTACAGCTCCCGGAACGCGTGTCGGAGCAGCGCCTCGCCAAGCCCGCGGCGGCGCCAGGGCTTGAGGACGGCGAGGACGTCCACCAGGGCGACACCGAAGCGCTCCTCGTTGCAGAGCTCTGCGGCGACCACCGTGCCGTCCCGGTGGCGCACGAGGAAGCAGAGCGACGGGTCGAGGTCCGCGCGATGAAGCCACTCGTCGAACGGCCTCGGCTGGAAGCCCCAGTGGTCGAGAAACGCCTCCTGCGTCGTCGCATGGACGATCCGCTCCTCTCCGGGCTGCATCGTGGAGACGGTGAACCCGTCCGGCCATTCGACCGGCGGCGGCGGCTCGTCGAGGTCGATCCCCATCCGATAGAAGCTTCGGATCGGCGCGAACCCTCGCCGCTCGAGAAGCTCCTTCGCGGCCGTGTCCAGAGCGGCGACGGCGATCCGGAGCTTCGAGACGCCCTTCTCGGCTGCGCGCGACTCCGTCCAGTCGACGAGCAGAGTGCCGACGCCCCGTCCGCGCGCATCCGGCCGCGTGAAGTTGTCCGCGACCGCGATGCCGCCGCCCCGCAGGCCGAGGGCGCCCGCCCCGAGCAGCGTGCCCTCGCCGTCCGTGACCACGACCGCGTCACCCTCGTCGACCCGCAGCCACCAGTACGCCACGTCGTCGACGCTGAACCTCTCGGGGACCGGGAAGTGCTCGGCCCCGTGTGCGGTGACGATCGCCGCGATCGCCGGCGCGTCCTGCTCCGTGGCGACCCGCAGGGACAGTTTCACGAAGGGACGAGCTCGTCGAGCACGCCGGGGAGTGCCGCGAGATCGCCGATCTCGCGGGTCGGACGACGATCGGCTGCCTGCTCGGCCAGTCGGTTCACCCAGACCGACGGGATCTCGAGCTCGTTCGCGGGGCCGACGTCGTGGAAGAGGCTGGCCCCGACGTGCACGTCCGGAAGCCGACCGTGGCGATCGGCAAACGCGCGCCAGTGCCCGTGGGCAGGCTTGTAGGAGCCGATCTCCGAGGCTGTGATCGCGTCGTCGAAGTGCACGCCGATACGGCTCATCGACGCCTGGATCAGCTCTGGATCGGAGTTGGAGAGGATGGAGAGCCGGAAGCCGTTGGCACGTGCCTGGTCGAGCGCGGCGGGCACCTCTGGGAAGACCCGCCAGTCCGGCAGGGAGCGGCCGAGGGCATCTTCCTCACCTGGCGCGAGCTCGACGTTCTCCTCCTCGGCGATCTGCCCGAGCGCGAGCGCCATGACATTCCGGTAGCGCATTCCCGGATGCCCGGCCTCGATCTCAGGCTCGAGCTCGTGGTAGCGCGCTAGCAGCCGGACGCGGCTCTCGTCCCCGAACAGCCGCGCGAGCTGATCGCCGATCCCGCCGTTCCAGTCGACGAGCGTGCCGTAGCAGTCGAATGTCGCCCAGCGCTCAACCACGCCGGGAGCCTAGCCACCCGCACGCAAGCGGGCACAGCGTGCCTCCCCACCCTGGGTGGGGATGAAGACCACCCGCCACCCGCGGCGAGCGTACCTCGCGAAAGCGCACCGAGCTGAGCCGCGAGTGTGCCGATTGTGTGACGGCTCGTCCACAACCGGCCGGCACGGCCGCGTTTCAGTCCTCGTAACGCCGCAAAACGAGCGACGCGTTGTGGCCGCCGAAGCCGAACGAGTTCGAGACGGTCGTCCTGACGTCGGCGCGACGCGCCTCGTTGGGTATGTAGTCGAGGTCGCAGCTCGGATCGGTGTCCTCGAGGTTGATCGTCGGCGGCAGCACGCCGTCGCGGATCGCGAGGAGCGAGAAGATCGCCTCGACCGCGCCGGCAGCACCCAGACAATGGCCCGTCGCTCCCTTGGTCGAGGACACCGGCACCTTCCGCGCCTGCTCCTCGCCAAGAGCAAGCTTGATCATGCGCGTCTCCGCGGTGTCGCCGATCGGCGTCGAGGTCGCGTGCGCGTTGATGTAGTCGATCTCGTCCGGCGTGATCCCGGCGTCGTCGAACGCCATCTTCATCGCCCGGGCGGGATTCGTGCCGACGGGATCTGGCTCGGTGATGTGGTTGGCATCCGAGGAGACGCCGTAGCCGAGCAGCTCACCGTAGATCTTCGCGCCACGGGCCTTCGCGTGCTCGAGCTCCTCGACCAGGAGAACCACACCGCCCTCGCCCATCACGAAGCCGTCGCGGCCGGCGTCGAAGGGCCGGCTCGCGGCCTCCGGATCGTCGTTTCGACGGGACAGCGCCCGCATCGCCGCGAAGCCGGCGATCCCGACCTCGGTAACCGGTGCCTCGGTGCCGCCGCAGAACATGGCGTCTGCGCGGCCGAGCCTGATCGCGTCCATCCCGTCGCCGATCGACATGTTCGAAGCGGCGCACGCGGTGCACTGGGACGAGAGCGGGCCACGCGTTCCGAGCTCCATCGACACCCAGGCGGCGCCCATGTTCGGGATGATCTCGGGGATCGAGAACGGGCTGACGCGGGCGGGGCCGCGGTCGCGCAACTCGTCGCGGCAATCCTGGAACGACTGCAGGCCGCCGATCCCCGTCGCGATCGAGGCGCCGATCCGGTCAGCCTCCGCGGCGACGTCGAGCCCCGAGTCGGTCTCCGCCTGCCGCGCGGCGGCGAGCACGAGATGCGAGAAGCGGTCCATGCGCCGGGCTTGCTTGCGGTCCATGAACTCGGTCGGGTCGAAATCCTTCACCTCGCAGGCGAACGTGACCGGGTAGCCGGTCGCGTCGAACTGCGTGATCGGGCCGGCGCCGGATCGCCCGGAGATCAGGTTCGTCCACGTCGTCTCGACGTCGTTGCCGAGCGGCGTGATCGCACCGAGACCGGTGATCACGACCCTCCGGCGTCCGTTGAGGCTTCCGTTGGTCTCCATGCTCGCTCCCCTACATTCCCAGGCCGCCGTCGACGAGAAGCACTTCGCCGGTGATGAACGAGGCCTCGTCGGAGCAGAGGAAGCGTACCGCGCCTGCCACATCAGACGGCACTCCAAGCCGGCCGAGCGGCGTGGAGGCAAGCAGCGCATCGCGAACGCCGTCCGGGAGCACCTCGGTGAGACCGGTCTCGATGTAGCCCGGCGCGATCGCGTTCGCGCGGACGTTGCGGGTCGCGAGCTCGCGTGCGAGCGCCTTCGTGAAGCCGATGATGCCCGCCTTCGAGGCCGCGTAGTTCGTCTGGCCAGGGTTGCCGTGCACGCCGACGACGCTGGACAGGTTCACGATCGCGCCCGAGCGCCGTTTCATCATCCCGCGCGCAGCCGCGCGGCAGGTGGCGAAGACGCCGCCGAGATTGGTGTCGATGACCGTCCGCCAATCCTCGTCCGACATGCGCACGATCAGCCCGTCCCGCGTCAGCCCGGCGTTGTTGACGAGGATGTCGATTTCTCCCGCCTCCTCGACGAGCCGCGCCGCCTGCTCCCGGTCGGAGACGTCGGCCTGGACAGCGCGACCGCCGATCTCGGCCGCGACCTGCCCGGCCTCGTCCGCGCCGGAGCGGTAGCCGACGACGACCTGCGCGCCGGCATTCGCCAGCTCGACCGCGATTGCGCGCCCGATGCCGCGCGACCCGCCGGTGACCAGGGCGAGCCGGCCCTCGAGCGTGCAGAAGGTGCTCACGCCTTCGAGAGCGACTCTTCCAGCTGGTCGAGCGTCGCCAGGCTGTTCACCGGGATCGCCTTCACGCTGCGGTCGATTCGCCTGACGAGGCCGGAAAGCACATTGCCCGGGCCGACCTCGACGAACGTCCGGACGCCCTCGCGGACGAGTTCCGTGGCGGCCTGCGTGAACCGGACCGGCGCCGTCAGCTGGTCGACGAGCAGCGGCCCCATGCGCTGTGCGGACTCGAGCCGCGCGGTCACCGTCGACATGAAAGGCGCGGTCGGCTCGACGAAACGCACCTTCTCGACGGCCGGGCGGAGCCGCTCGGCCGCGTGAGCGACAAGCGGCGAGTGGAAGGCGCCGGAGACCCTCAGCTTCACGGTCCGCCTCGCGCCTTGCTCCTCGGCACGCGCGCAGCATTCGTCGACGGCCGTGTTCTCGCCGGAGATCACGATCTGGCCCGGGCAGTTGTAGTTCGCCGGCCAGACGCCCAGGATCTTTCGGCACAGCCGTTCGACCACCTCGTCCTCGAGGCCGAGGATGGCGGCCATCGACCCCGGCCGCTCCTTCGCCGCCTCGGCCATCGCCAGGCCGCGCTCGCGCACGAGCCCGATCGTGTCGCGGACGTTCATCGCACCCGCCGCGGCAAGGGCCGCGAATTCGCCGACCGAATGGCCGACGACGAAGTCCGGGACGAACCCGCGCTTGCGCAAAGCGGCGAGCATCGCGAGGCTCGTCGCCACGAGCGCAGGCTGTTGGAGCTCCGTCTCGACCATTCCCTCGAGGGGCGTGTCGAAGCACAGCCGCGCCAGATCGAGGCCCGAGGCCTCGCTCCCGATGTCGAACACCTCCATCGCCTCGGGCGACGCCTCAGCGATATCACGCCCCATGCCGGTCTCGAGCGAGCCCTGGCCGGGGAAGCAGAATGCGATCTTCCCAACCTTCATGCCGCCATCTCCTCCGTCCACTCCATAACTCCGGACCCCCACGTCAGGCCGGCACCCATCCCGGTCATCAGCACGATGTCCCCTCTGTTGACACGGCGATCGCGGACGGCGTCGGCGAGCGCGAGCGGAATCGAGCCCGACGACGTGTTCCCGTAGCGGTCGACGTTGACCACGACCTTCTCATCTGGAATCCCCAGCCGCTCGACAGCGTGCTTGATGATGCGGACGTTCGCCTGATGCGGCACGTACAGGTCGATGTCGTCGACGGTCATCCCGAGTTGGTCGAGCAGCTTCTCGGCTGACGACACGAGCACGCGGGTCGCGAACTTGAAGACCTCGCGACCGTTCATGTGCACGTAGTGCTCGTGACGGGCCACGGTTGCTTCGGTCGTTCGCGACCGCGAACCGCCTGCCGGCAGGTAGAGCTGCATCCCGCCCGAGCCGTCGGCCCCCAGCTCGAAGCCCATGAAGCCACCCTGCTCGACTCGCTCCATCACGACCGCACCAGCGCCGTCCCCGAAGACGATGCACGTCGTCCGGTCCGACCAGTCGACGATCTTCGAGAGCACATCTCCACCCACGACGAGCGCGCGGCGGCAAACACCGCCGGCGAGCATCCCGTAGGCCTGGGCGACGCCGTACATGAAGCCGGTGCAGCCGGCGGAGAGGTCGTAGGCGGCGGCGTCGCGCGCGGCGAGCTCGTCGGCCATGATCGCCGCAGTGGCCGGGAAGGCCATGTCCGGTGTAACAGTGGCGCAGATGATCAGGTCGAGGTCAGGGCCGGTCACGCTCGCCATCTCGAGCGCCCGCCGCGCGGCCGGAAGCGCCATGTCGGAGAGTGCCTCGTCCTCACGGGCGATCCTCCGTTCGCGGATGCCGGTGCGGACGACGATCCACTCGTCCGTGGTATCGACGAGCCCCGAGAGCTCGTCGTTCGTCATCACCCGCTCGGGCACGTTGGCACCGATGCCGGTGATGGACACGCGATAACCGTTCGCTGTGCCGATCATTGCGCGGCGAAGGTCAGCGTTCCCCGGACCGCGAGCTCGTCACCGACGCGCGCCTCGACACGGCCCTTCCCGATCGGCCCGCGGACCGCCTCGACCTGGCACGTCAGGGTCAGCTCGTCCCCCGGCTCGACGATGCGCTTGAAGCGAACGTCGTCGATGCCGGCGAAGAGCGCCAGCTTGCCGCGGTTCTCCTCGAGCGAGAGCACCGCGACCGCACCGGCCTGCGCGAGCGCCTCGACCATGATCACGCCGGGCATGATCGGCCGGCCGGGGAAGTGCCCCGGGAAGAACCACTCGTCCGGACGCACTCGCTTGCGGGCGACGACGCGTCGTCCGGGGTGGAGCTCGGTCACCTCGTCGAGGAACAGGAACGGGTCGCGGTGAGGGATGATCGTCTCGATCACATCGCGCCCGAACGGCGCCACAGGCGTGGCTGACGCGGGCTGCACACACAGGAGTCTAACTTCGCCGGGGACACGGACAGGTGCGAGAGAATCGTCACAGTCGAGCCACACACGCGCGGCGATTTCGCCGCTAGGCTCACACAAGGGGGCAGAGGGGCCGAAGGCCCCGGGGGAGGCAAATCGTGTGCGTGCCGCGACTGCCGACAAACCCGCTACGGAGGCGTCGAGGCGACGTCGAAAGCTGCGGCCTGGGTGACTGTCCCCAGCGCGTCTGCCACGGACACCTGCACCTGGTAATGGCCGTCCGGAGCCGTGCTCCCGTCCTCGAGCCGACCGTCCCAGCCCGACGCGTACGTCCCCGACCCCAGCTCTCCGGATAGGAGAGTTGCGACCGTCGAGCCGTCGGGCGCCACGATCGTCACGGTTGCCTGACCCGGTGCCACAAGCGCGAGCGACACCGTGAGCGCATCGTCGACGCCGTCGCCGTTGGGCGAAATCGTCGCCGGAGACGCCGTGACGAACCCGAGCGTCCGGTCGACCGTGAATACCGCCGAGGCAGACGTCGTGCGGCCGTCGTCCGACCGGACCGCGAGAGCGAGCGCGTATCGACCGTCCGGCAGCGGATCCGCCGAGAACGAGAAGGTGATGCGTCGCGCAGACTGCTCCTGCCCGCTGAACAGCGTCTCCAGGGTCGCACCCGTCGCGTCCGTGACGGACGCCGTCACGGCGGCTCGGGTGGCGAGCGTGTACGAGGCCGTGCCCAGGTCGGCGTAGCCGTCGCCGTTCGGTGACACGACGGACGGCGTGACCGCCAGACCCCGGACGAGGGGCGACTGGGGCGGCAGCGCCTGACCGCCGACGACACCCCGCGCAGGCAGCACCGTCGGCCCCGCATCCATCGTCCACGTATAGCGCCCCGGCCTCACGGCGACCGCGTTCCACGTCCACGCGACGGCGGGTCCGATCCCCGAACCGTGGCCAACAGCGCGGCCATCGGCGCCCGAGACGATGATCCTCCACGGCAGCGCGGAGGAGAGCCGGGCGGAGAACACGACCTGCCCACCCACCTTTCCGCGCACGAGAGGCGAATAGAGCTTGGGCAGGCCGATCTGCTCAGCCGCGAGCGCGATCGCGCCGAGCTGCGGGTAGAGCAGGTTTCCCGGGCAGCTCGTCAGGCCGGTGTCGCGGTGGCCGGAGACGGCCCGCAGCTTCACCGTCACCCCCGCCCGCCAACGCTCGCTGCCGTTCGAAACGTATGTGAGCGTCGAGACCGGATCGACGTGGGCGAGGTCGAGACGCCAGGCGATCAGCCGCTCGAGCGACTGCACCGCGGCCGCCGGCGGTTTCGCGGTCTGGAAGTTGCCGATCAGTGCGATTCCGACGCTCCCGGTGTTGAACCCGAGCGCATGCGCGCCGATCACGTTGCGAGTGATGCCGCCGTACCGCCCCTCGTAGACGCGGCCGAAGCGGTCGATGAGGAAGTTGTAGCCGACGTCGTTCCAGCCGTTCGCCCGTACGTGGTAGACGTCGATCCCGCGCACGATGGCGGCGGCCTGGTCGGGCGTGTAGGAGTTCGGCGTCGCCGTGTGGTGGACGACGACGAACCTGACGGCAGAGGCATACTGGGGGTGATTCCGGCGGAGGAGCTCGTTGCCGCCCCAAGCAGTCCGCGACACGATCGGCGGCGAGCCGGCAACCGCGAGGCGGCGCAGCGACTCGTGCCCGACCGGGCTCCAGATGTACCACGCCCGCAGCCGGGACACGTGACCGCGCACGCGGTACTGGAGCGCGTCGGAGGCGCCCGTCCAGGTCGGGTTCGTGTCGTCCGGCGTCTGCCAGGCGCTCCAGCGGCCCAAGAGCGCACGGGTGCGGAAGCGCACTGTGCCCGGCCCTTGCCAATGCAGGCCGACCATGTCGAACCGCCCTGGCCCATGCGTCGAGGCAAGCGCCCGCTCACCCCCGACCGGCAGCGCTCGCGACACGATCGTCACACCGCCGGGCGCCGCGCTCCCTCCGGCCACCGACGGGGCGACGAGGAGCGCGAGCAGTGCGACCAGACAGACTCTCGTCACGCCCCCTTGCTTTCGACCGCTACCAATGATGCCTTGACCCTGAGTTCGGCGCGCGGCCATCCGTCCCTACGCTGCTACAGTTGCCCCGCTGTGAAATCGGCGGTCTTGCGGGGATTTTTGGCCTCGCTCAGCGTGGCGATCGCCGTTCTCGTCGTCTCGAGCCCGGCCGGCGCCGGCAGCGGGAGCCCCGAACGCCCGCGCGTGCTGGCGGTGAAGTTCGCGCTCGACGTCAGCCCGCCGACGGCGGACTACCTGACGAGCGAGATCGACCACGCCGCGAGCGCCGGCTACGACGCGGTCGTGATCCTGCTCGACACGCCCGGTGGGCTCTCGGACTCGATGCGCAAGATCTACCAGAAGGAGCTCGCGTCCAAGGTGCCGGTGATCGTGTACGTCTCGCCGCAAGGGGCGCGAGCCGCATCCGCAGGCGTCTGGATCGGCGAGGCCGCCGACGTCCTCGCGATGTCACCGATCTCGAACATCGGCTCGTCGACCCCGATCGACTCGAGCGGCCAGAATCTCGGCAGCGACCTCCGCAAAAAGGTCGTCAACGACGCGGCTGCGTCGATCGCAGCCCTGGCGGCGAGCCACAAGCGCAATGCTGTCTGGCCGGTCCGGATGGTGAAGCAGGCGTCAAACCTGACCGCCGCCCAGGCGCTCCACAGGAACGTCATCGACGCGGTCGCGCCCACCCTCCCCGCCCTGCTCCGCCAACTCGACGGCTACCACACGAAGTACGAGCAGCGGCCGTACACGCTGCACCTCGCCGGCGCCGAGATCGACACGGCCTCGCCGGGGTTCCTGACGCGGTTCCTGAACACCGTGATCGACCCGAACCTGATCTCGATCCTCTTCCTCGCGGGCCTGATCGGGCTGATCTTCGAGGTGCTGCACCCGGGCGTCGTCCTGCCGGGAGCACTCGGCGCCGTCGCGCTCGTGATCTCGCTCTACGGCTTCTCGGTGCTGAACCCGAGCTGGGGTGGGATCGTGCTCGTCGTGCTGGGCGTCGCGCTCCTGGTCATCGACCTCCACGCGGTCACGCACGGTGCCCTGACGATTGCCGGCCTCATCTCGCTCGGGTTCGGAATGGCGCTGCTGTTCCAGAACCAGCCGGCCGGGTTCCAGGTCAACAACTGGCTCGTCGTCAGCATCGCGGTCGGACTTGCCGCGCTGTGGGCGTTCGTGCTCGGGAAGGGATTCGCGGCGAGGCGGCGACCCGTCACGAGCGGCAAGGCGAGCATGGTCGGGCTGCGCGGCATCGCCCGCGGCACCGGCGTCGTCGCCGTCAACGGCGAGATCTGGACTGCGCACCAGGCAAACGGCGAGCCGCTGGCGCCCGGTGAGGAGATCGTCGTCGAGGCCGTCGAGCCGGGCCTGATGCTGCGGGTCCGGCCCGCCGGCGTCCACGCACCCGCGTAGGATCAGAGACAAGGGACTTCCATGGCTGCCGCCATCATCGGGATCGTCGTCGTCCTCGGCCTGCTCGGGCTGCTCCTCGCGTCCTCGATCAAGATCGTGCGCGAGTACGAGCGCGCCATCGTCTTCCGCCTCGGCCGGCTGCTTCCCCAGCCGAAGGGGCCGGGGCTGTTCTTCCGGATCCCGCTCGTCGACCAGATCATCAAGGTCGACCTGCGCACGATCACCCTGATGATTCCGCCGCAGGAGGTCATCACCAAGGACAACGTGCCGGTCCGGGTGAACGCGGTCACGTACTTCCGGATCCTCGACCCGAAGTCGGCGATCGTCGAGGTCGAGAACTTCATGGTCGCGACCTCCCAGGTCGCGCAGACGACCCTGCGATCGGTGCTCGGGCAGCACGTCCTCGACGAGCTCCTCTCCGAGCGCGAGAAGATCAACACGATCCTCCAGGGGATCATCGACGAGGCCACGGCGCCCTGGGGCATCAAGGTCTCGATCGTCGAGGTCAAGGACGTCGAGATCCCGAGCGACATGCAGCGCGCCATGGCCAGGCAGGCCGAGGCCGAGCGCGAGCGGCGCGCCAAGGTGATCAACGCCGAGGGCGAGTTCCAAGCGGCCGAGCGGCTCAAGGACGCCGCGCTCGTAATGGCCGAGCACCCGATCGCCCTCCAGCTCCGCTACCTTCAGACCTTGCTCGAGATCGGCTCGACCAACTCGTCGACAATCGTCTTCCCGGCTCCGATCGAGCTTCTGCGCCCCTTCCTGCAGGGGGATTCGGGAGGGTCCCCCGCGGGAACAAAGGGCGAATGACGGAACCCGTCGTGGCGGAGGCAGAGCTCCGCCGGGACCCGGTCTCAGGTCGTCTCGTCGTCGTCGCCCCCGGGCGATCGAAGCGGCCGGGCGCGTTCCGGCGCTCGCCGCTCGAGGTGACGCCCGAAGAACTCGAGTCCTGCCCGTTCTGCGCGGGTCGGGAGGAGCGCACACCTCCGGAGACGCTTCGCCTGCCGGGCAACGGCCAGCGGTGGCAGGTGCGCGTCGTCCCCAACCTGTACCCGGCGTTCACGGGGCAGGAGGTGGTCGTCCACACGCCGCGGCACTGCCACTTCCTCGCCCAGCTGACCGCGCCGGAGATCGCCGTCGTCGCCGAGGCCTGGCAGTCACGCGCCGCCGCCCACGACGGCTACCTGCACGCGTTCGTCAACGAGCGATCCGAGGCAGGCGCCAGCCTGCCTCACACGCACTCGCAGCTCGTCTGGTTCTCCTCGGCGCCGCCCGAGGTCGACCGCGAGCTCCGCCCCGGCTCGTGTCGCGTCTGCGACCCGCCGGGCGGCGACGAGCTCGTGATCGCGGAGCGCGACGGCGTCGTCTTGCGCGCGGCGTGGGCCGGACGCATGCCCTACGAGCTCTTCGTGGCGCCGATCGAGCACGAGAGCGACCCCTGGCGGAGCGACCTCCTCGCTGCAGCGCTGCAGCTGGCCGCAGACGGGCTCAGGCGGCTGCACGGCCTCGAAGGGCCGTGCCCGATGAACCTCTGGCTCCACGAGTCCGGCCACTGGCACATCGAGGTCGTGCCGCGGCTGACGGTTCTCGCCGGAATCGAGCTCGGCGCCGGCTACTTCGTCAACCCGCTGGCGCCGGAGACCGCGGCGGAGGCGCTTCGCGACCGAAAACTGGCAGCCTAGGGCCGCCTGCGACGCACACCAGAACGGCATACGGGCGGCCGAGGCCGCCCGTAGAAACACCAAGAGCCGTGAGACCTAGCCAGTGACGTCGCTGCCGGTCTTCTTCTTGCTCCGGTCGCCGGCAACATCGCTGCCGGTCTTCTTCTTGTCTCGCGTCATCTCACGCCTCCTTTCCCAAGGCCGCTGAATCATTAACAAGACGCCTACCTGACTCGAAATCTTCCCAGACTGCTGAAATCGTCGCACATCGCCGGAAGGGACGCAACCCCCTAGGAGCGTACCGGGCGGCGCCCGTGAGCCGTCCACCGGGGCCTAGGGGGCTGGAGACCGTTCCGGAGCGCATCGATGTTCCCGTCGCTCTGGAAGCGGAGCCAACATTCGGCCGTCACCAGGCGCCACACCGCGATCATCCAGCGGAACCGGTCGGGATCGGTCGCATGAGGCGGGCTCTCGATCATGCGGCGAACTGCATCGGCGCGGACATACGCACCGATCTCGAGGCGGGGACGCTCGAGGACTCGACAGATCGAAGCAAAATCGGAGCCGGCAACGTCGTCGAAGAAGAACGGTCCCAGATGGCTCTTCGTCGTCGACAGGCGAACGAGATCCGGGACGCGCCCCTTCATGGCCTGTCTGATCAACGGTCTGTCGAACTCCGGGTCGTACCCGAGCGGCGGGGGGATCCGCAGAAGACACTCGATCAGATCGGGATCGAGGAGTGGGGGTCGCGCTCTGAGTCCTGCGAGAGCGGCCCGACGGCGCACGTAGTCCCCGACCCCCACGGCATGGCGGTCGGCCGTCAGCAGGAACAACCGCTCGGCCCACCACCGAGGTACGCCTCGCTCGCGCTTCCAATCCCAGACCTGGTCCGTTTCGACGTGAAGTCGGGCCGACTCGCGGGTGAGGAAGCCTGGCGCATGACGATACGGGTTGCGCCGACGCCGGTACGCCGCGTGCGGGCCGAGTGGCATCGCCCCCCGCAGCGCGTAGAGCAGCCAGGTGTCGACGAGATCCCGGAGCGAGCCGCTTCCGTCGGGCAGCCTGCGGGCCATCCGAACACTCGACGCGATGCGACCCCGGCGAACGAGATCCGCAAGCCAGAAGGGCGAAACGGCGAACCCCTCGTCGCCGGCCTGGCCGTCGAGGACCGCCTCCCACCGGCGGCCGCCGCCAGCTCGAGCAGCGGGCGCTCGAGCAAGTATCCCGGGCCTCCGAGTGGAAGCTCCCAGGCTTCGAGCCAGTCGACCGACAGCGCGAACGCGCCACCCGGATCGATGCGAACCTGAGTGCTCTCGAGATCGAGGGACTTGACGAGTGCGTCGATCCGCTCCGACTCGTCCACCCGCTGGTCAGGGTAGCCCGGGAACACGGCCGAGTAGCCGCGCGGTGCCGACCCCTGCTCCCCGGCGGCTTCGACGGCGGCCGCCGCGACCGCGGCCGAGTCGATGCCGCCGCTCATTACCAGCCCGACCAGGCCCGATCCCTGCAGGCGCACGCGCACGGCCTCCAAGAGCGCGTCCCACAGCAGCTCTGCTGCACCCTCTGTGGACAGGCCCGCGTCAGGCTCATAGCGCGGTCGCCAGTACGTCGTGCGCCTCCATCCCAAGTTAGAGAGCTCGAAGCAGTCGCCCCCGGGCAACTCCTGGATCCCCTGGTAGAGCGTCCGGCCCGTCGGCGCCGCGTTGTCGGAGAACCAGTGAACCACACTCACCGGGTCCGGAGCGGGTCGCGACGGGAGGAGCCCGAGCAGCGGACGAATCTCGGAGGCCACAACGAGCCGATTGCCCTCCGCACGGTAGTAGATCGAGTGACCGCCCGCCTGGTCCGCCGCGATCAGCGCCCGGCCCTCCCGCTCGTCGACGACAGCGAGCGCAAACGAGCCTCTGAGACGCCGGAGAACGTCCCGCGACCAGCGCTCGTACCCAGCTGCGACCACGTCCTCGGGCGACGCTTGGCCCAGGGAGAGCTCCCGCGCTAGACCGGCCAGGTTGAAGATCTCGCCGTCGATGAGCACACGAAACGGGTTCGCTGACGGCAAACGCGGGTCTGGCGCAAGTGATATCCGGCGAAACCGCCTTGCGTCCGGGCCTTCCGGATCGAACAACGCGACCAGGCCGCGACCATCAGCGCCGCCCGTCAGCAGCTGGTCCACGCAACGAGTCTAGGGCAGCGTCGTCGTGCACAGGGTTGCATGGCGCCCGGCCACGCGAGATGCTTCACGGAATGAATGCGTTCAGGCGCCAGCTGGCGGACTCGGCTGCCGCGATTCGCGGAGTCTTCGTGAATCCCAACCTCCGGCGACTGGAGATCGCGTTCGCCGGTACCGAGGTGGCCGGCTGGGGCTACTCGATCGCGGTGTCGGTGTTCGCCTACAACGTCGGCGGCGCACGAGACGTCGGCATCATCTGGCTCCTGCGCTCTGTCCCGAGCGGTCTGCTGAGCCCGCTTGGCGGGGTGCTCGCAGACCGGTACCCGCGGGTCCGCCTGATGGTCGCGAGCGACCTCCTGCGGGCCTCGTTGATCATGGCCGGCGCGGCGTTCATCTGGGCCGATTTCTCTCCGTATCTCGTCTACGTCGTGGCGACTGCAAACGCACTCGCGCGTGTTCCGTTCCCTCCGGCGGCGGCAGCTCTGTTGCCGGTGCTTGCCCGCACCCCGAGCGAGTTGACCGGGGCGAACGTGGCGACGAGCGCGATCGAAAGCGTCGGCTTCTTCGCGGGCCCGGCCATTGCCGGACTGATCCTGGCCGTCTCCACCATCCAGGTCGCTTTCGTCGCCACCGCGGTCGCGCTTGTCTGGTCGGCATTCTTCCTCAGCCGGATCGAGCCGCCTGCCGCGAGCGACGACACCGCAGCGCTCGAAACCGAGTCGGAGGAGTTCGCGCAGGGATGGCTCGCCGAAGCGACCGCGGGCTTCAAGACGCTTTTCCTCGACCGCCGCCTGCGCATTCTCGTCGGGCTCCTCGGTGCAACGAGTGTCGTCCTCGGCGCGGTCGAGGTGTTGACGGTTGCACTCGCTCTGTCGCTGCTCCATATCGGCGAGGGGGGTGTCGGCTATCTCAATGCGATGTTCGGCGTCGGAGCTGTGCTCGGGGCAGTCGCAGGCGCCGGGCTGATCGGCATCCGCCGCCTGGCAACGCCGTTCATCGTGTCCGCGATGGTTCTGACGCTTCCGATCGCCCTGATCGGGATCGCCCCCCGCACCGGTGTCGCAATCGCTTGCTTCCTGCTCATCGGACTCGGGAACACCGTTCTCGACGTCGCCGGTTTTACGCTGGTCCAGCGCGCGGTTCCCGAGGCAGTGCTCGCCCGCGTGTTCGGTGTTCTCCAGCTCGTCTGGATGACGACAATCGGAGTCGGCGCGATCGCCGCGCCGGCCTTGATCAACGCGTTCGGGATCGAGTCGACGCTGATCATCACGGGATTGGCCGTACCTGTCCTCATCGCCGTCTTTGGCCCTCGCCTGATCCGCATCGACAACGAGGCAACAGCGCCGGAGGTCGAGCGCCTCAAACTCATCCGCGGTACACCGTTCTTCGCACCCTTGCCGGGCGCGATGATCGAGTCTCTCGCAGCTCGCCTCATGCCCCTTGCCTTCGACGCCGGGTCGGTGATCATCCGGGAAGGCGACCCTGGCGACAACTTCTATTTGATCGCAGAGGGCCGAGCCGACGTCTCCACCAACGGCGTCCACGTCGCAACGGCGGGCATCGGCGGCTTCGCCGGTGAGATCGCCCTCCTGCGTGACGTACCACGGACGGCCACCGTCACGGCGGAAACCCCCGTCCGGGCGTACGCCCTCGACCGAGATGCGTTCCTGTCGACGGTGACGAGCCACGTGCCGAGCCACCGCGCCGCCGAATCGATCGTCGCCTCGCGCCTGACGGGACTGAGCGGCGCGCTTGCCCGCCCCGTGCAGGCGGGAGTCTGACGGCAGCAAAACTCGCCCGCACTCGCTGACCATGCGAGAATGGCGCCGTGCGTCAAGGACCTGCGCCCAGGGCCTGAGCCGGCCAACCTCAGGGCGGCCGCATCGAGCTCGACGGCGAGCTCGTCCAGGAGAACGGCGCTGGCGCTGGCTGGTCTGAGCTAGAGGCTAGGCGTCGTCCGGCCCGGGCTCGTCGAGCTCCGAGTCGTTGTCCTCGCCGGCCGCGAGGGCGCCGTCATCCGGATCTGCAGAGGCCGGCAGCTCGACATCCGATGTCGTCGCCGTTTCTCTGCTCCTCCGGCTCGACGACCGGGGCGAGTGCGGAGACGGTCTCGCCTTCGCGAAGGCGCATGACGATCACGCCCTGCGTCGAGCGGCCCAGCCGCTTGACGTCCTCGACCGGAATCTTGATCACCGTGCCGCCGTTCGAGATCAGCATCACCTGGTAGCCGTCGCGGACGATCCTCGAGCCGACGAGCTGGCCCTTGGCGTCGGTGAGCTGGACGGTCTTGACGCCCAAGCCGCCGCGGCCCTTGACCGGATAGTCCTCGACCCGCGTGCGCTTGCCGTAGCCGTTCTCGGTCACGACCAGGAGATCGCTGCCCGGCTCGGCGATGTTGACCGAGATCACCTCGTCGCCCGACCGGAGGCGCATGCCCTGCACGCCGGCGGTGTCGCGGCCCATCGGCCTCACGTTCGTCTCGTGGAAGCGGATCGCCTGGCCCTTGCGCGAGACCATCAGGACGTCGTCACGGCCGGACGCGTGGCGCACACCCACGAGCTCGTCGCCCTCGCGCATCTTGATCGCGATGATCCCGTCCGCCTTCAGCGGCGTGTTGTAGGCCTCGAGCCTCGTCTTCTTGACGACGCCGTTCTTCGTCCCGAAGACGAGGTACTCGGCCTCGCCGAAGTCGCGCGTCTGGATGACGGCCCGCACCTGCTCGTCCGCGCGGAACGGCAGCAGGTTCTGGATCGCGCGACCCTTCGACTGGCGCGATCCGAGCGGCAGCTCGTGCACCTTGAGCCGGTAGACCTTGCCGACGTTGGTGAAGAAAAGAACGTAGTCGTGAGTGGAGGCGACGAAGAGGTGCTCGATGTAGTCGTCCTCCTTGAGCTCCATCCCCATGACTCCGATGCCGCCGCGGCGCTGCTCGCGATACGCAGTGACAGGAAGGCGCTTGATGTAGTTCGAGCGGGTGATCGCGATCACCATGTCCTCTTCCGCGATCAGGTCCTCGATCTCGAGCTCGCCCTCGGCGGCGACGATCTCGGTACGCCGGTCGTCGCCCCGGGCGTAGCCGTTCTTGACCTCGAGCAGCTCCTCACGGACAACGGCGGAGATCTTCGCTTCGTCGCCGAGGATGTCGCGGTACCCCGCGATCCGCTCGCGCAGGTCGGCGTACTCCTCCTCGACCTCCCTGCGGGCGAGCCCGGTGAGCCGCGCGAGCCTCATGTCGAGGATCGCCTGCGCCTGGATCTCGCTGAGCTCGAACTGCTCCTGGAGGCCGGTGCGGGCCGACTCGGTGTCGGCCGACGCGCGAATCAGCGCGATGACGGCGTCGAGGTTGTCGAGCGCGATCAGGTAGCCCTCGAGGACATGCGCGCGCTTCTCGGCCTGGCGCAGTTCGAACTTCAGGCGGCGGGTGACGACCTCGCGCTGGAAGTCGAGGTAGTGGCCGAGCAGGTCCCTGAGTGGCAGCGTGCGCGGGACCCCGTCGACGAGCGCGACGGCGTTGTAGCCGAACGTCGACTGCAGCGGCGTGTGCTTCCAGAGCTTGTTGAGGACTACTTGCGGGATCGCGTCGCGCTTGAGGTCGATCTGGATCCGCAGGCCCGTCTTGTCGGAGTGGTCGTCGACCGCGGTGATCTCCGGCATCACCTTGTCCTTGACGAGGTCGGCGATCTTCTTGATCACGCCTGCGTCGCCACCCTTCTTGACGCCGTACGGGAGCTCGGTGACGACGATCGCGGTCTTGCCGCCGCGAAGCTCCTCGACGTGCGCGCGGGCCCGCATGACGACACGACCGCGGCCCGAGCGGTACGCCTCCTTGATCCCGTCCCGCCCGAGAATGATCCCGCCGGTCGGGAAGTCGGGCCCCTTGATATGGCGAGCCAGCCGGTCGACGTCGATCGACGGCTCGTCGATCATCGCCACCAACGCGTCCACGACCTCGGCGAGGTTGTGCGGCGGAATGTTCGTCGCCATGCCGACGGCGATGCCGGCCGACCCGTTGACGAGCAGGTTCGGGAACCGCGACGGCAGGACGAGCGGCTGCTGACGCGACTCGTCGTAGTTGGGTACGAAGTCGACGGTGTCGGCGTCGATGTCGCGGAGGAGCTCCGTCGCGATCTTCGCGAGCCGACACTCCGTGTAGCGCATCGCCGCGGCGCCGTCGTCGTCGAGGTTGCCGAAGTTGCCCTGGCCGTCGACGAGCGGGTAGCGCAGCGAGAACGGCTGCGCCATGCGGACGAGCGTGTCGTAGATCGCCGAGTCGCCGTGCGGGTGGTAGGCGCCCATGACGTCGCCGACGACACGGGCGCACTTGAGCCGCGGCCGACCGGGCTGCAAGCCCGCCTCGTGCATGGCGTACAGGATGCGGCGGTGCACCGGCTTGAGCCCGTCACGCACGTCCGGGAGGGCGCGCGAGACGATGACGCTCATCGCGTAGTCGAGGAAGCTCGAGCGCATCTCCTGCTCGAGCTCGCGCGGCTCGATGCGACCGGGCCCCAGGCCGCCTGTCTCGAGCTCAGACATCCAGGAACTTCACGTCTTTGGCGTTCTGCTCGATGAAGTCGCGGCGCGGCTCGACCTGATCGCCCATCAGCATCGAGAAGACGGTGTCGGCGGCGGCCGCGTCCTCCACCTCGACCCGGACGAGCATGCGGTTGGCCGGGTTCATGGTCGTGTCCCAGAGCTCGGATGCGTTCATCTCACCGAGGCCCTTGAAGCGGCCGATCTGCATCCCGTCCTTGGCGAGGTCGAGCACCGCCTTGCGCAACTCCTCGAACGTGTGCGCCGAGCCGTGCTTCTTGCCGAACTCGACCTGGAACGGCGGGTGCCCGACGACGTCGATGAGCTTCGCGTGCGCCCGGCGGACGTTCGCGTAGACGGGCGAGACGAGGAGCTCGGCCGGGGCGCTGGCGTGCACGGCGGCCCCGGTCTCGCGCTCGACGATCTTCACCCTGAACGCGGCTTCGTCCGCCTCGACAACGGTCAGCTCATAGCCGTTCGGCTCGAGCCCGGCGAGCGCCGCCTCGACTTCCCTGGGGGTCGCGGCCTCCGTCTCGACCAGCCTGTGGACGATCACGAGGTCGCCGGCCTGCTGGCCGAAGTCGGCGCGCAGGCGGGCCGACCAGCCCTCGAACTCGTTCAGGGCGCGCGTGAAACGGTTGTAGCGGCTCTCGGTCAGCTTCAACTGCTCCCCACGCCGGTCGGTGACATCCATGTCCTTGACCCGCTCGCGGACGAGGAGCTCCTCGAACTGCGACTCCTTCTCGATGTACTGCTCGCGGTTCCCGATCTTGACGCGGTAGAGCGGCGGCACCGCGATGTAGACGTAGCCGCCCTCGACGAGGTCCTTCATCTGCCGGTACAGGAACGTGAGGATCAGCGTGCGGATGTGCGAGCCGTCCACATCGGCGTCGGTCATGACGATCACGTGGTGGTAGCGAAGCTTCTCGAGATCGAACTCGTCGCCGAAACCCGTTCCGATCGCGGTGATGATCGCCTGGATCTCGGTGTTCGAGAGCACCTTGTTGATCCGGTTCTTCTCCGAGTTGATCACCTTGCCGCGCAGCGGCAGGATCGCCTGGTAGGTACGGTCGCGTGCGTCCTTGGCCGAGCCGCCGGCGGAGTTGCCCTCGACGAGGTAGAGCTCGGACACCTCGGGGTCCCCGCTCTGGCAGTCGGCGAGCTTGCCGGGAAGTGAGCCGCCTTCGAGCGCGGTCTTGCGGGTCAGCTCGCGCGCCTTGCGCGCCGCCTGCCTGGCCCGCGCGGCCGCGATCGCCTTCTGGACGATCTGGCGCGCGTCGGTGGGGTTCTCCTCGAGGAACTCGGCGAGGCGCTGGTTGACCGTCTGCTCGACGAAGCCGCGCACCCACGGGTTCCCGAGCTTCGTCTTCGTCTGCCCCTCGAACTGCGGGTCGCGGAGCTTCACGGAGATCACCGCTGCGAGCCCCTCGCGGACGTCCTCGCCCTCGAGGTTCTCCTCCTTCTCCTTGAGCAGGCCCTTGTCGCGGGCGAATTTGTTGAGCGTGCCGGTGAGCGCCGCCTTGAAGCCCGAGAGGTGCGAGCCACCTTCGTGCGTGTTGATGTTGTTCGCGAACGCGAACAGCGACTCGACGTAGGAGCCGTTCCACTGCATCGCCACCTCGACGGTGCCGAGATCGGTCTCGCCCTCGAAGGAGACGATGTGCTTGTGGAGAGGGTCCTTCGACTGGTTCACGTAGGCGACGAAGTCCCGGATGCCGCCCTCGGCGTAGAACTCGTCGCGAGTCTCGCCCTCGCGCTCGTCGACGAGCACGATCCGGAGCCCGCGGGTGAGGAAGGCCGTCTCGCGCAGCATGTGGACGAGCGTCTCGCGGGACCATTCGAGCTCGTCGAAGATCTCGAGGTCGGGCAGGAAGCTGATCGTGGTGCCGGTCGCCTTGGTCGGGCCGGTCGCCTTCATCGCCTCGATCGGCTCTCCGCGCGCGAACTCCTGGCGCCACGTCTTCCCGTCGCGCTGGACCTCGGCGACGAGCCATTCCGACAGCGCGTTGACGACGGAAACGCCGACGCCGTGCAGGCCGCCGGACACCTTGTAGCCCGACCCTCCGAACTTTCCGCCGGCGTGCAGCTTCGTGAGAACGACAGTCAGGGCAGGCAAGCCTTGCTCGGCCATGACGTCGACCGGGATCCCGGAGCCGTTGTCCGAGATCGTGACCGAGTTGTCCGGATGCAGGATCACCTCGATCCGGTCGGCGCGGCCCGCCATGGCCTCGTCGACCGAGTTCGCAACGACCTCGTAGACGAGGTGATGGAGCCCTCGCGGACCCGTCGAGCCGATGTACATGCCCGGCCTGAGCCGGACCGGCTCGAGTCCTTCGAGGACAGAGATGTCCTTTGCGGTGTAGGCTGCCTCAGTCATGAAAAAAGCCCTGCAAAGTGCCTATTTGCGGGCTATCCGAAGTGTATCAGATCGGGCGGTTGTCAGAGACTCGCGAGAGGCCCAGCGAGGCGGCCCTTTCGACCCGCTCGCGAAGCTCCACGTCGGCGATGCCGGCGGCCAGCGATGCCGCCTCCGCGGCGGCTTCCGCGGACGGCCTCGGTACCTCCCGAACGACCCCCGCCGGTGCTCCGGTGTCGGCCTCGGGTAGGTGGCCCTGCGCGAACCTGAGCGCCGTCGGCGCATTGCCGCCGAGGTCGGCGACGAGCCGTTCGAGAATCCTCGGCGCAAGCTGGCCGAGCTCGAACGCCCACACCGACGAGCTCGTGTGCACGTGCAGCGTGCCGTCTCGCGCGATGCGCGCGGGCCACGCGTTGCGCACCACCTCCTCGCCGACGACGGCCGGCCAGGCAGCGACGATCCGGGGCATCGATCCGGAGCCGTCGAAGCGCCCGAGCTGCCGCTCGACAACCGAGCCGATCCGCTCCATCAGGCCGCGACCGCCTTCCCGGGTGTGACCTCGACGACCTGCGCCGGCTCGGCCGGCAGCGCCTGTCTCGACGTCGAGGTGATCACTGTCTGTCCGCGCCCGGCGATCCGCGCGGCGAGGATCTCGCGGCGGGCGGGGTCGAGCTCGGAGAGCACGTCGTCGAGGAGGAGGAGCGGCGGTGAAGGTCGGTGCTCCGCGAGCAGGTCGGCTTCCGCAAGGAGCAGCGAGAGAACCGCGAGCCGCTGCTCGCCCTGCGATCCGAAGCTCCGCAAGTCGCGGTCGCCGGCGACGACACCGATCTCGTCGAGGTGCGGGCCGAGGCCGGTCGATCCTCGCTGGACATCATGGTCGATCCGGGCCTCCAACGCGGCGAGGGCCGGCGGCTCGCCGCGATACTCGAGCCCGGCGCCGGGAAGACCCAGCTCTCCCGCACGCTCCGCGAAGCCGGGTGCGAGCAGGTCGAGGACGCGATGCCGGACGGTGACGAGCTCGGCCCCGAGCTCTGCCACGCGCTCCGTCCAGGGCGACAGCGCTTCCTTCGTCGACAGGCCCAGCGACACACGCCGCAGCGAGGCGTTCCGCTGTCCGAGCGCCTCACCGTATGCCGCAGGGACGCCGGCCTGGGCCGGCAGCAGTCGCCCGAGCGCGCGGTCGACGTAGGCACGGCGCACGGCGGGGCCGCCCTTGACGACTGCCAGCCGGTCCGGCGTGAACACGAGCGTCGCCAGCTCGCTCCGCAGGCGGTCCATCCGCTCGACCCGCGCCCCGTTCAGGCGCGCCTCACGGCCACCTCCGCGTTTGAGCACGACCTCGGTCTCGACGGGCACCTCGCCACGGCTCCCACGCACGACTACGCGGGCTGCCTCCGTCCCGAAGCGGACGAGCTGGGCATCCGCGCGCGTTCGCGGCGAGAAGCCCTGCGTGCCGACGTGGAGGGACTCGAGCAGGTTGGTCTTGCCGGCGCCGTTCGGCCCGACGACGAGCACGATGCCCGGCTCGAGGTCGAGGTCGAGCGACGCGTACGAGCGGAAGTCGCGAAGCGTGATCGAGGCCGTGACCAGGCTCAGCCGGCCAGCCGGATCGGCATGATCAGGTACCAGAAGTCGCCCCCATCCTCGCCAACACCGCTCTCGGCGATCACCGCGGGGCGGAGCGGGTTGATCAGCCGCAACGTCAGCTCGTCCTCGACCACCGACTCGATCCCGTCGCGGAGCCAGTTCGGGTTGAAGCCGATCTCGAGCGGCTCGCCGCTGAACCCGATCGGCATCTGCTCCCGCGCCTCGCCGATGTCCTGCGTCTGCGCCGAGACGGTCAGCTCGCCCTCCGCGAACCGGAGCCGGAGCGGGGTCGAACGCTGCGCCATCACGCCGGCGCGGCGGATGACCTCGAGGAATTCTTCGCGTGGCAGCTTGACGTCGTGCTCGAACGCCTCCGGCAGGAGCTGGTGGTAGTTCGGGAACTGCCCGTCGATACGCCGGGTCGTCAGCCAGACGTCGTCGACGCCGAAGACGACGTGGTTCTCGAGCGTTCCGAGCCTGATCTCGCTCGTCCCGGTCGCGATGCGGCGCAACTCGTCGAGCGCGCGCGCCGGGACGATTGCGTCGAGCTCGGGCGGAGTGCCCGTGACCGACGTCTCCTTGACGGCCATCCGGTAGGAGTCGGTTGCTGCCATCACGAGGCTCGACCCTTCGAAGCGAACGAGGATGCCGGTCAACACCGGGCGCGACTCGTCGCGGCTCGCCGCGCGGCTCACACGGGCGATCGTCTCCAACAGCGGCTCCGAGTCGAGCGTCGACAGGCTGGCCGCGGCGGTGTCGGGGAGCCGTGGGAAATCCTCGACCGCGTACGTGCGCAGGCGCGACTCGGAGGAGCCGCTCGTCACGTAGACGGTGCTCTCCTCGACCTTGTGCTCGAGCACGACCTGCTCCTCGGGCAGCAGGCGGACGATGTCGGTGAGCAGGCGGCCCGGGACGACCGCGGAGCCTTCCCCTTCCACCTGCGCGCCGACCCTCGCGCGCAGCGAGAGTTCCATGTCGGTTGCAGCCAGCTCGAGGCTGCCGTTCTCGACCTGGAGCATCACGCCGGCGAGAATCTGCACCGTGCCCCTCGTCGACAGGCCACGCGAGACGATGCCGAGTGACGCGGCGAGCTCGTCCCGCGAACACGTGATTTTCATCCCAGTCCCCACTGCTGTTTCTGCTGTCATTCTTGTCTAAAGGATCGTAGTAGTCATAGGGAGTGTGGATGATGGGGAAGACGCCCTCCAGGCATGCTCCCATGCGGCTCCGCGGTTGGGGACACGGCCGTGGATGATTTCGGGGTTTCGCACAGGGTGGTCGCGGCCGGGTCTCGAAGGTTCAGGGTCAGTGGAGTTGTCGGATCCGCGCGGTCAGTTCTTGCACAAGGCTGTACACAGACGGGTCCTCGCGGATCAGCCGCGCGATCTTGGATGTCGCGTGGATCACGGTGGTGTGGTCGCGTCCGCCGAACTCCTTGCCGATCTTCGGCAGTGACGAGTCGGTGAGCTCCCGGGAGAGGTACATCGCGACCTGGCGCGGGTAGACGATGTTCTGCGAGCGCTTGTCGCCGCACAGCTCGGCGAGCGAGAGCGCGAAGCGCTCGGAGACGGCCTCCTGGATCGCCTTGATCGAGACCTGCTGGGCGCCGCCCATCGGAAAGACGTCCTTGAGCACGTCCTGGGCGAGCTCGACCGTCATCGGCCGGCCGGTGAGCGACGAGAAGGCGACAACGCGGGTCAGCGCACCCTCGAGCTCGCGGATGTTCGTCGAGACGCGCCCGGCGATGAAGGTCAGCACCTGCGGGTCGGGCACGTTGATCTCGTCCGTCTTCACCTTCTTACGGAGGATCGCGATGCGCGTCTCCAGGTCCGGCGGCTGGATGTCCGTGATCAGCCCCCACTCGAAGCGCGACCGCAGCCTCGCTTCGAGCGTCGCGATCTCCCGCGGCGGCCTGTCCGAGGACATGACGATCTGGCTGCCGGACTCGTAGAGGGAGTTGAACGTGTGAAAGAACTCCTCCTGGATGCGCTCCTTGTGCTCGAAGAACTGCACGTCGTCGATCAGCAGCAGATCGTAGTTGCGGTACCGTTGCTTGAAGCCCTCGATCCGCTTGTCGCGCAGCGAGTTGATGAAGTCGTTCATGAACGTCTCGCTCGTGACGTAGCGGACGGTCAGCGGGCTCGTGTGCTCGAGCACGTAGTGGGCGATTGCCTGCAGGAGGTGCGTCTTGCCGAGCCCGGTCCCGCCGTAGATGAAGAGCGGGTTGTACGCCTGGGCCGGCGCCTCGGCGACGGCGAGCGCGGCCGCGTGGGCGAAGCGGTTCGACGAGCCGATGACGAACAGGTCGAACGTGTACTTCGGGTTCAGCCCCGGAAGCGTCTCACGCGGGTGCGAGTCGTCGACCGGCGCCACGACAGCGGCTCGCGAGAGCGACTCGTCGACGCGGAAGCGCACCGACAGCTCCGAGTCGCTCGCGTCGCTGACGGCGGCGCGGACGAGGCTGCCGAAGTGCGTCTCGATCCACTCGCGGGTGAAGTTGTTGGGGACGGCGACGACGAGCTCGCCGTTCGAGATCGCCACGGGTCGCGCCTCGCCGAACCAGGTTCGGTAGGCAGATTCGTTGAGCGCGCTCTTCAGGCGCCCTGCCACCTCGGTCCATAGTCCGTCTGACGTCATGCCGAGAGCTTGCTCCACCCTTCCGTCCCGTCTCCTTACGCCTCGGAAAGCGTGCGCGAGTCTAACAGCGTTGTCGCGAGGCCGACACGGGCTCGCAGAGCCGGTCTTTCCCAGCTGTTTCTAGACGATTTGCAGGGCTTTTCAGCGCGTCCACACTGTTCTCCACAGGTGTGGAAAGAGGGGGATTCTCGCTGCTGGCAACACCGCGCTGCGGCATCGCGAGCCAAGTTTTCTCCGCGGCCACGGAGGCTTCGGCCTGTGGACAACCGCCCGGGCGAATCGGCCCCGGCTATACTCACGAAACGGGCGCTCGGAGCGCCTCTTTCTACGATGAAACGGACCTATCAGCCGAATGTGCGGAGACGCAAGCGAAAGCACGGCTTCCGCGCACGGATGTCGACGCGCGCCGGTCGGGCGATCCTGAAGCGCCGGCGGGCGAAGGGCCGTAAGCGGCTCTCGGCCTGACCCAGACGCTGACGCACGCCACGCTCTCCCCGCCCGCGACTACTCTGCCGCGTATGCATCGCCGCTATCGGCTGACGCGCTCGCACGACTTCGACGCGGTCTACCGGCGCGGCCGGTCGGTCTCGACGCGCTTCCTCGTCCTCTACTGGTTCCCGCGCGAGGACACGGACGAAGACCCGCGGCTTGGCCTCGCGGTGCCGAAGCGCGTCGGCACGGCGGTCGCGCGGAACCGCGTCAAGCGCCGGCTGCGCGAGGCGTGGCGGGCGAGGATCGAGTCGATTCCCGCGGCCTGCGACTACGTGCTCGTCGTCAGGCCCGGGTTCGTGGAGGCGGCCGAGAATCGCGGCGAGGAGTGGGTCGACGAGCGCCTCGACGAGGTGCTCGGGAAGGCGGCAGCGTGAAGTACCTGTCGCTTGCCCTGCACGCGTTCTTCCCCTCGCCCGGAGCCGCCGGCGCTCCGACCTGCAAGTACCACCCGAGCTGCTCCGAGTACGCGGCCGCGTCGATTCGCAAGCACGGGCCGGTCAAGGGCTCGGCGAAGGCGGCCTGGCGGATCGCGCGCTGCAATCCGTGGAGCCACGGGGGAGTCGACCACCCGTGATCGTCGGTTTCCCCATCCTCTCGCAGCTCGAGACTGTCCTCCGGCACGTGCTGCAGTGGCTCGGGCCGCACGGTGCGATCGGGCTGCCGTGGGCCTGGGCGATCGTCGCGCTGACGTTGATGGTGCGGATCGCGATCGTGCCGCTCGCCGTCAAGCAGATCCACTCGATGCAGAACCTGCAGCGGTTCGCGCCGCAGATGAAGGAGATCCAGCAGAAGTACAAGCACGACAAGCAGAAGCAGAACGAAGAGATGATGCGCTTCTACAAGGAGCACAAGATCAATCCGGCGGCCTCGTGCCTGCCACTCCTCGCGCAGCTGCCGGTCTTCTTCGCGCTCTACTTCGTCCTCAGGCACACGAGCTCGCTGATCGAGAAGGCGGACAACACGACGTGGCTCGGGCTGGTCGACATCACGCAGCACGCGACCACCGGCTGGGGGCCGCTCCTGATCGTGATCTACGTCGCCAGCCAGCTCTCCTCGTCCTACTTCATGTCGGTCCAGGCCGACAAGACGCAGCGAATGCTGCTGATGGTGCTGCCGATCGTCTTCGTTCCGTTCATCATCCGCTTCCCCGCCGGGCTCGTCCTGTACTGGGTGACGACCAACCTGTGGACGGTCGGGCAAGGGCTGATCACGCGACAGCTGATCCCGAAGCCGGCGGCTCCCCCGAAGCGCTCGTCGCGCAATGCGCCGCGCGAGGCTCCTGCGCCTGCCCTCGTCGAGGACGGGGCCGGAGAGGCCAAGCCGGCCGCGGGGGCCCAGCCGAAGCCGACGGGAGCGCCGGCGGCTCCCAGGCGCGTCAAGCGCAAGAAGAAGCGAACGCGACGATGAGCGAGGACGGCCCGATCGTCGTCGAATCCGAGGGCGAGACCGTCGGCGAGGCGAAGTGGGTCGGCCTCCGCGATCTCGAGCGGCGCTTCCCCGGACTCGACCGCGACCTCGTCCAGTTCGAGGTCATCTCCGAGGGCGAGCGGGGCCTGCTCGGCGTCGGGACGTCCCCTGCGCGGGTCATCGCCCGTTTCGACCCCGGTGAGCAGCCGGCACCTGCGGTGCGGGCCGTCGCCGACGAGAGCGACACGGTGGCGCTCGTCCGCGAACTGCTCGAGGAGATCGCCCATGCGCTCGGCGCGGATTGCCGGGTCGACGTCGAAGACGGCGGCGAGACGATCACAGCGAGCGCCAGCGGCCCCGATGTGGCCGTGCTGATCGGCAAGCGCGGCAAGACGATCGACTCGATCCAGTATCTCGTCGGCGCCGCGGTGGCGTCAGCCGGCGGCGATCCTCCGCAGCGCGTCGTCGTGGACGCGGCCGGCTATCGGAACCGGCGCGAGGCGCGGCTCGGCCAACTCGCGGAGCGCTCCGCGTCCCAGGTGCTGCAAAGCGGCGCGACCGTGCAGCTCGAGCCGATGAGCTCGACCGAGCGGAAGATCGTCCACATGCACCTGAAGGACATGGCCGGCGTCGAGACGCACAGCGAGGGCGACGAGCCGAACCGGTACGTCGTCGTCGCGCCGGCCGTTGGCGACTGACTGGCTCCGCGCGGTCCTCGAGACACCGGGGCTGACCTCGCTCAGTGACCTGCAGGAAGCGCAGCGCGTGCTGGTCGAGGACTCGCTGCGGGCAGTCGCGCTGCTCGAGGGCCTCGGCGACCCGATCGTCGACGTCGGCTCCGGCGGCGGTGCGCCCGGGATTCCGCTGGCGCTCGCTCTGCCGGACCGGGAGTTCGTCCTGCTCGAGTCGCAGCGCCGGAAGTGCTCCTTTCTCGAGCATTGGGCGCCCTCGAACGCGCGGGTCGTCTGCGGTCGCGCCGAGGAGCAGGAGACTGACTGGGCCGGTGCGGCCGTCGCCAAGGCGCTCGCGCCGCCGCCCGTCGCCGCGGAATGGTGCCTGCCGCTCGTCCGCCCGAGCGGCGCAGTCGTGCTGTTCGTCGGGCCGAGCGCGGACGTGACCGCCGTCGCGCGTACGGCGGCGCAGATCGGCGGCGGTGCGCCCGAGGAGCACGACGGGCTGCTGCTGATCCCGAAGGTGATCGCGACGCCGCCGGGCTTCCCCCGCCGCGCCGGGATGGCCCGTAAACGCCCGCTCACCTGATCTGGCTCGCCGCTACCGCAACGCACCCCACCCCTCGAGGGGAGGGGCGCGCCCCCTCCACCCACCACCCGCATGGATCCTAGCCCCGGGCGGGGTGAGGGATCGTGCCCTCGATGTGCCGATTCTGTGTCGATTTCGAGGCCCGTGCCGAGGAGTCGGGCGTCCGATCCCGAAGAAAGAATGTTCGAGTGACCTCACGCATCTATGCGCTTGCGAACCAGAAGGGCGGCGTCGGGAAGACGACGACTGCGGTCAACCTCGCCGCCTGTCTCGCGGAGGCCGGCGAACGGGCGCTCGTCATCGACCTCGACCCGCAGGCGAATGCGACGTCCGGCCTCGGTGAGCGCGCGAACGGCGTCTCGAGCTACGACCTGCTCGACGGTGCACCGCTCCACGAGCTCGCCAGGCCGACCCGCTTTCCGAACCTGCATCTCGTCCCGGCGAAGCCCGAGCTCGCGGGGGCCGTCGTCGAGCTCTCGCGACGCGACGACGGCGAGAGCTTCCTGGCCCGCTCGCTCGAGAACGCCGCCGACGGGTATGCGTTCGTCTTTCTCGACTGCCCTCCCTCGCTCGGCCCGCTGACCGTGAACGCGCTGGCCGCGGCCGACCGCGTCCTCGTGCCGGTGCAGGCCGAGTACTACGCGCTCGAGGGCCTGACGCAGCTCCTCCGCTCGGTCGAGCTCGTCAAGCAGCGGCTCAACCCGCGCCTCGTCGTGGCCGGGATCCTGCTGACGATGGTCGACCGGCGGACGCGACTGGCGTCGCAGGTCGAGGCGGAAGTGAGGCAGCACCTCGGCGACCTCGTCTTCGAGACGACCGTTCCGCGCTCCGTGCGGCTTGCGGAGGCGCCGAGCCACGGCCTGCCCGTGACCGAGTACGACCGCGCCTCGACCGGCGCGCAGGCCTACTGGAAGGTGGCGATGGAGCTTGTCGAGCGCTCCTGAGCCCACCGGAGGCCAGCGGCGCGGGCTCGGCCGCGGGCTGGAGGTACTGCTCGGCGGCGCGGCGCAGATCGAGCTCGCAGAGCTCCCCGTCGACGCTATTCATCCCAACCCGCGCCAGCCCCGTCGCCGCTTCGACCACGAAGCCACGTCCGGCCTGGCGGAGTCGATCCGCTCGCAGGGAGTGGTCCAGCCGGTGCTCGTCCGGCCGCGGGCCGAGGGCGGCTGGGAGCTGATCGCCGGCGAGCGCCGGTGGCGCGCCGCGCGGGAGGCAGGCGTCGGCACGGTGCCCGCGGTCGTGCGGCAGGCCGACGACCGGGAGTCGCTCGTGCTCGCCCTGGTCGAGAACGTCGCCCGCGAGCAGCTCTCGCCGGTCGAGGAGGCGCGTGCCTACGCCGCGCTCGTCGACGAGTTCGAGCTGTCGCTCGGGGACGTCGCGGAGCGCGTCGGACGGTCGAAGCCGTCGGTCTCGAACCGCCTCCGCATGCTCGAGCTCCCGGATGACGTGCTGGCGATGGTCGAGCGCGGCGAGCTGTCGGAGGGTCACGCCCGCGCGGTGCTCGCGGTTCCAGACCAGGAGGGTCGCCGGCGCCTGGCGCGGCAGATCGTCCGCCGCGGGCTGTCCGTCCGAGCGGCCGAGCGGGCTGCACGCTGGGCCGGCGCGAAGCAGAAGCCGCGCGTGCGAGCCGCTCCGGTCGATCCCGCCCTGGCCGCTCGTGTCCGTGAGGCGCTGGTGAGGCTGATCGGTCGCTCGGCGCGAGTTCGCGGCTCGACGATCGAGATCGAGTTCACCGACGAGCACGACCTCCGCGAGCTCGTCGAGGCGCTGGAAGCCGCGACGGGCTAGCCGCCCGGGCGGCGAGCAGCTCGGCGCCGAATGCGTTACCGACCGCTGCGAACGCGCCGAGGTTGACCCAGATTGGGTCCTGGCGGGCGAGGTCGGGGAGGAACAAGCTTCCTTCGATGACCGCACCATCCGATTCTCGCCGCGGTAGGGCGCAAGAGCGGCAGGCACTAAGCCGTTCGGCGGAATCGACTCAACTCAACCAGGAAGGAATCATGAGCAAGATCTCGATCAGAGCACGCCTCACGATCTTCGGCGCGTGCGTCGCTGCAATTGCCGGCCTTGTCGCGAGCATGGCTGGGTGGCCGCCGCCTCTTCGACGTGCACACCGACCGGCTTCTACCGTGACGGCATCAACCTGACGGCCGCCATGATCGGCGGCACTGTGACCGGCAACCTCGATGCGACCGGCTGCGACATCGGCGTCTACTACGGCCCCGGAGTTGCAGGAACCGTGTTCGGGGCGAAGATCGCGAATGCCAGGTACTTCGGCGTCGTCAACGACGGCGGGCACGTCAACGTCGCGCGCAGCACCATCTCGAAGATCGGAAACGCTCCCTTCGACGGCGCCCAGCACGGCGTCGGGATCTTCTACACGACCGAGCACGTCGCCGGATCGTCCAGCGGCACCGCCCGCGGCATGATCAGCGGCAACACTCTTCCCTCGTACCAGAAGGGCGGGATCACCGTACGCGGCACCGGCGCGTCGGCGACGATCGAGGGCAACAAGGTGACCGGCTCCGGGCAGGTGGATTACATCGCCCAGAACGGGATTCAGGTCTCGTTCGGCGCCACCGCGACCGTTATTCGCAACATCGTCTCCGGCAACTGGTACATGCCGACGACGAACGAGGCCTGCGGCCTGCTCTTGTACAAGGCGGGCGCGGTCAACCAGCTGCAGAACCACCTGTTCGCGAACGAGATCGAACATCTGCGTCGTCTGATAGTCCGGCGCGACAACGATGCACAGGGAGGCCCGCTCCGGCGGGCCTCCTCGCGATTCGGCCCGCCGCTGCTCAACATCGGGCGCGCGGACCGGTCATTCACCGACCGCCACGCACATGCGCGGTTGACCCAGTTGGGTCCTAGCGGGCGAGGTGAGGGAAGTCGATGCTGTGTGGGATCGGGCGGTCACCGTTGATTGCCTGGCAAACAAAGGAGCTAAGTGAAGAAGATCATCCTCGCGGTCGCCGTCGCGGCGGTCGCAACCATGGCAGTCGTCTCGTCCGCCTCGGCGGACGTGCCGCGCTACCAGACGCAGTCCATGACGATCACCGCCGTACAGCCGAAGGACACGTACGGTCAGTTCAATGACGTCTGGACGCACACCTACAACGTCGACGCTCAACCCGTGCGACAACTCGTTCACTGGCGCAGGCCAGACTGTCGGCACAGGCTTTACTGGCCTCTACACGGCCGAGACGATCACGGGCCACTTCGACGGCACGACGCTTGGCTACACGGCGACGTACCTTGGCCCGAACGCGACCGGCCTCAAGTACGCGCTGAACGGCCCGATCAGCAGCACGCTGATCGCCACGGCGTGGGACGCGAACGGCAATGCGATCAACACGTCCCCGAACGTTCTTGAGTTCCACGTCAGCCAGACGATGACCCCATCGTCGCACTACCGGAACCACGGCGACTACGTCAGCCAGATGGGCGGCGGCGCCGATGCTGCACACTCCTGCATCGGGATGCCCATCCACTAGAGGCCGTCGGCCATCTAGCTGTTCTACGGGGGCGGCCTGAGGGCCGCCCCCAAGTCGTTCGGGGCACCTTCCCCGGCGCGGGCCTCGCTGTGTAAGAGCTCGGCGATGACGCGGGGCGACAAGGATCAGTCACACTCCCGTGATGGCCACCGGCCTGGCAGTGGGCGGCGACGTCGAGCAGGCTCTGGGCAGCGTCGGCGTCCCGAGCTACGTCCTCGACACGACGGGAATCGTCCGGTGGATCAATCCGGCAGCCGAGCGGCTTCTCGGCGACGTTCGCGGTCGCCACTTCACCTCCGTCGTCGCGCCCGAGGACAGCCGGCGCGCCGGCGAGCTGTTCTCCCGGAAGGTGCTCGGGGCCTCTCCGGCCACCGATTCGACCGGCGTCCTGGTCACGACCGGAGGTGCGAGGGTGGCCGTCGAGATCAGCTCGGTGCCGCTCATGAACGGAGAACGGGTGGTCGGCGTCTTCGGGCTGTTCGAGGGACAGCCCGACGACCGGCCCGCGCCGTCACACCCGCATCTCACCCCCCGTCAAGTCGAGGTGCTTCGCCTCCTGGAGCAGGGCCGCTCGACGAAGCAGATCGCCGCCGAGCTCCACGTGAGCACCGAGACGGTCAGGAACCACATCCGCCGTCTCTTTCGCGCCCTCCGCGTCCATTCTCGGCTCGAAGCCGTCGCCGCCGCCCGGTCGCTCGGCGCGGAGGCGGGTGCTCCCGGGAGCGAGACGTCCGGCTGACAGGGCCGCGCGAGTGGGCGATCGTGGATTCGAACCACGGACCTCCGCCTGGACCACACGTCGAGGCGCTCGAAGCCGCCGGTTAGACCTCGACCACCAGAGTGTCGTAGGCGAACTCGACGGGCAGCCCGGCTCGCCGAAGCCCGTCTCCGACCTCGCCCAGCTCGTCGTGGTTGAGCTGGTCCATCTCCTCGACATGGGTGAGGTAGACGCGGCCGGCATCCAGTCGTTCGACGATCTCGAGCGTCTCGTCGAACGTGGCTTCGAGTTGGAGCATCTGATGATCCTCGTGGATCAGACGGTCGCCCGTGAGCGGATGGAACTCGGCGATCCCCATTGGGAGCACAGCAACGTCCACGCCCCGCACGTCCTCGGGTGGCGACCAGCCGTTCAGCTCGTCCGGCGCGATCAGTGCCCGGCGTTCTCCCTGGCGGAGAAGGAAGGCGTACACGTAGTCCTCGGCCAGGCGGATCGGGTGGACGATCGCGTCGCCGAGCCGGAAGCCCTCGCCGCCCGCCAGTTCGTGGATCGCCACCGTGCCGAGACCCGACTGCATGTACTCGAGCTGGTCCCAAAGGCCGAGCCGCTCGCGGAAGTCCACCGCGACCTGCGCGGGCAGGTAGACCTCGGTTGTCGAACGCGGCGCCCGCGGCCAGGCGCGCCAGTCGATGTTCATCTCCTCGAGCACGCGGCGGCCGGCAGTGTGGTCGGGATGCCAATGGGAGTAGGTGACGGCGGCGACCCGCCTGACCTGCGAGCGGTTGAGCTGGCTCTTGATCTCGTCCGGGTGTCGATCAGCAGGTCGGGGCCGTGCACGAAGACGCTCGGCCCGCTCCGGCTGTACGGGACTCCCTTGGTGCGCGCCTCGACGCAGACTCGGCAGTCGCAGAGCGGCCGCGGCGTGGTGCTCGCGCCACCCGTGCCGAGGAACTCGATTCGCATCCCCGCACCCTAGGCCCGGGGGCAGGGCGCGGTTCGATGGGCGATCGTGGATTCGAACCACGGACCTCCGCCTTATCAGAGCGGCGCTCTAACCGACTGAGCTAATCGCCCGCGGCGGGCATTGTAGCCACCGCGAGCTCATACCTCCGCCGCCCGGTCGAGGCCGGTCCGGGCTCCAGGTGGCCTCGGCTAAGATCGGTCCAGGGACTCCAGCGCATGCAGGAGATGGTCATCTACGGCGTCAGCTTCGACCTGGTCGGCAAGCAGCCGATCGTCCTGCTCAAGACCGCCGACGGGAACAGGTTCCTCCCGATCTGGATCGGCCACCCGGAGGCGGCCGCGATCCTGATGAAGCTCCAGGGCGCGGCCACGCCGAGGCCGATGACGCACGACCTGTTCTCGGAGACGCTGAGCCAACTCGAGGCCCACGTGACACGGGTCGTGGTCACGGAGTTGCGCGACAACACGTTCTTCGCCACGATCACGATCCAGCAGGACGGCGGCGAGATCGAGGTCGACTCGCGCCCCTCCGACGCGATCGCGCTGGCGGTGCGCTCCGAGGCGCCGATCTTCGCCGACGACCGGGTGCTGGAGGAGTCCGCGATCGAGTTCGAGGGAGAAGAGGTGAACGAGGAGGAGATCGTCGACGAGTTCCGCAAGTTCCTCGACCAGGTCACGCCCGAGGAGTTCGCCTCGGAGCTGGCCGAGGAGCAGGCCGAGCCGGACGACGGGGACGACGACGCCGGCGACCTCGAGCCCGAGTCGGAGGAGGAGGAAACCGACTGAGCGCTAGCTCCGGCCCGCGTACCGGACGTGCACCTGCTTCTGGCTGTTCGGGATCGTGATCAGGAGCAGCGGATAGGTCAGGCGGGCGACCACGCGGTCGTGGAGCGAGGGCGTGTGCTCGCGGACGACCACGTCGACGGAGTTGCCGTGCTCCGTCACGCCGTCGACGTGGAGCGTGTAGCCCGTGCTCGAACGCGGGCCTGCCGCCACCAGTACCGCCTCGCGCCGGGCGAAGTCGATGGGCGGCGCCTGCGGGTGGCGCCCGGAGGTCGCTTCGCGGAACACCTTGGCGAGCTTGGCCCGGTCGCGCGCGACGCGGATCGTCGGCTTCGTCCACACACCGGGCGGCACCTGTGCGGAAAGGTCCTGCCAGGCAACCGGCCGGCGCGTGCCCCCGCCCGTGGTCGCGAAGTACGCCGCGAGCGCTGCTCCGATCGCCAGGAGCACCGCCACGCCCACGAGTCGGCTCCTAGTAGACGTAGACCGTTTCGCCGTAGGGCTCGGAGGTGAACAGCCGCTCGATCACGAAGTTCGGCACTCGGATGCATCCGTGCGACGCCGGATAGGGCGGCACGGACGGGTTGCCGTGGATGGCATAGCCGCCGGTGAAGTACATCGGCTTGTAGAGGATGCCGAGCGGGCTCGGATCGTAGCCGTCCACCTTCCGGTAGATCGAGAACGTCCCGACCGGCGTGAAGCGGCCCGGCAGCCCCGCCGTCGACACGGGCGAGATCAGCTTCACCTGGCCGTCGCGGACGATGTAGAGCACCTGGTGGGCCTTGTCGACCTCGATGTGGTCGGCGGGCAGCTTGTAGCGCGGCTGCGGAATGCGCGGGTCGTCGAGGTGGGCCCAGAAGGCCGCGTCGATGTTGCCGGTGCGGTCGAGGTTCTCGACCTTCTCGAACGCGTAGACGCTCTCCTCCACGTCGTAGTCGAACGTCTGCGTCGGCGCCGGAACCTCGTAACCCAGTGCGCCGAGGCGGCGCAGGGCCTCGGCGACGAACGGGCTGTGGTCGCCGTAGGTGAGGCTGGGCGGACGCAGCTCGACCGAGAGCGTGCGCGAGAGCGCGACGAACCCGTCGCTCGGGAGCTCCTCGACCGTCACCTGGAAGCTCTCGATCGCCGCGGTACCGAGCGACACCTGCGCCGACGGCCCGAAGACCTGCGCGAACCTCTTGCCGCCGGAGCGCTCGACCCGGACGCGCAGCGTCCCCGCGTACGACGGGCGGAGGCTCGCGCTCAGCGAAAGGGGGCTGCCGGCGACGCGCGCGCCCACGAGGCTCGCGTCGAGGAAGGGCACGATGCGCACCGTGACCGGCTGCGAGGTGACGCCGGCCGTCTCGGCGCGGAACGGGCCGGGCCGCGCAATCGCGACCTTCAGCTTGTAGAAGCCGGCGGAGTTCGTGGTCCCGGCGGTGACGAAGGCGTTTCCGCGCAGGAGTCGCACGCGCTCGCCGCCCGCCGGGGGCGTGAGCTTGCCGACGAAGTCGATCTCGTGCCCGTAGGTCGTCGCGCCGGGCCCGGACAGCGTCAGCGTCGATGCGGCCGACGGAGTCGAGGCTGCGCCTGTCGCCGCGGTCGCGGCCAGGGCGAAGAGAATCGCTCCGGGGAGCAGAAGACGGCGCATCGGGCCGCAGAATAGACGCAGGTCAGGTCGTCACGGCAAGCGTGAGCGCGATGGCGTTGAAGAGCGCGTGCACCGCGAAGCCGGGATAGAGGCTGTCGGTACGAGCTCTGATGTACGCGAGACCGATCCCGAGCGCCACCAGGATCGGCAGCGCCTCGACGAGTCCATGCGCCAGTCCGAACAGCACGCCGGTACTGACCATGGCCAGGACACTGCCGTACGGCACGAGCAGTGAGAAGCCGAGTCCGCGGAAGGTCGCCTCCTCGACGAACGGGCCGAAGAAGACGATCGCGACGAAGCTGGCCGCGAACGCACCGGCGTGGGAGGCCTCCCAGTGCGTCGGTGTCAGCCCCTGCTCGCGGTCGGGGTGGAGCAGCGGATCGAGCGCGTACTCGAGCACGATCACCCCGACGATCACGAGCGCCGAGATCCCGAGCGCCCTTCCCCAAGACCGCGGCTGTCGCAGCGCCAGCAGGTTCCGCGTGTCCCCGCGGCTGATCACGAGCACGATCCCGAGGAAGACCGCGTAGTAGACGATGGACTGGAGCGCCGTGCTCCAGTGGTAGACGAGGTCCCGGTCCGGCTTTCCCTGCGTGGCTCGCGACGCGTACCCGAGCAGGATCTGGGCACCGATGAGCGCGAGCCAGGCGGCGAGCCGCCCGCTCACCTCCAGCCCTCGAACGCCGTCAGGAGCGGAGCCGGGAGGAACGCGAGTCCCGCGGCGCGCGCGCCCTGCTCGTCGATCGGCTCGTCGCCGACATGCAGGGCGCGGTCGGGCTCGACGCCCAGCTCGCGGAGCGCCAGCTGAAAAATGCCGGGGTCAGGCTTGGCGACGCCCGCCCGTGCCGAGGTGACCACGGTGTCGAACCGGTCGAGCAGCCCCACCGCCTCGAGGTGCTCGGGCAACGCGCAGTCCCAGTTCGCGACCACCGCCAGCCGGAGTCCTGCACTGCGAAGCCGGGCGACGGTCTCGGCGGCGCCATGAACAGGCGCGAAGGCAAGCGCGGCAATGAAGTCGTCGACGAACGCGTCGGGCTCGACGGGGTCGCCGAGCGCGTGCAGGAAGACACCGGCGCAATCCCGTCGGAGTGCGGCCAGGCTCGCGGCGTCGCCGGCGGTGTGGGCGAGCGGGCGGTAGTGCTCGACCTCGACCTCGAACGCCGCAGCCACGGCGTCGTCGGACGGCTGGACGCCGTGCGCGGCGAGAGCTCGGCCCAGTGACGGGAGCGGGTCGATCAGGTGCAGCAGCGTCCCGTAGCCGTCGATCGTGACGGCGTCGAGCTCAGCGAAACGCATTCGGATGGAGCTGCTTCGCGAGCACGAGGAGACCGTCGCCGATCATCGGCCCCGGCTCGAGCAGGTCCGCGTCGACGATCGCGAAGTGTCCGGCGCGGACGGCGCGGAGCTTGCGCGTTCTCGGGTTCTTGCGCAGCGCGGCGAGGGTGGTGCCGCTGTCCGACGTGGCCAGGTACCAGGCGGGATCGAACTGGGCGAGCTGCTCGGGATCGACCGGGCCGATCTGCGCCGTGTCCCCGGCCACGTTGCGCGCGTGCACCTCGCGCAGCATGTCCCCGACGAGCGACTGGTCGGATACGGTCGTGAAGAAGCCCCGGTCCACGAAGACGCTCACGCCCGGCGCTCCGACGAGCCGCTTCGCGACGACGGCGCGCTTCGCCTCGATCTGCCGGACGAGCCGTGAGGCGTCGCCCGGCCGCCCGGTGATCAGGCCGAGTGCCGTGATCGTCCCCTCGACGCCGCGGATGGAGTCGGCGGGCGCGCGGTAGACGAGGGCCTTCGGTGCGGCGCGCGCGGCCTGCGCGATCAGCTGGTCGTCCGTCGCCGAGGACGCGACGATCAGGTCCGGCTTCAGCCCCTGCAGCTCGGCGACCCGGAGCGAGCCGTTCCGGGCGACCGGCGTCCCGGCGATCTGTGGGCCGGCGCCCAGGTCGACGAGGATCTGCTGGACGTTCGGCGCGATCACAGCGATGCGCCTGACCGGCGTCCGGACGACGAGCGCTCTGCCCCCGCTCGGCGAGGCGACGGTGACCGGGTAGAGCCCGGCGGCGGACCCGGTCGGCTCGTTTCGCTCGCCGCAGGCGCTCACGGCGAGGACGAGCACCGCCGCGGCGGCAAGCGGCGCTACGCGACCCACTGCCACAGAGCCCACTGGGAGACTGCGACGCCGAGGAAGATCGCGCTCGTCGCCAGGATCGCCGTATGCAGGCGCGGCCTGCCCCCGACGACGGCGAGCGCGAGGAAGATCGGGAACACGGCGAGCCCGAAGCGCGGCATCGACAGGAGGGGCCACTTGCTGCTCGGGGCGCTGAGCGGGATCGCCAGGCTGACGAAGCAGTAGATCCCGTACGCGGTTCCGAGCCGGCGCCAGGCGACGATGCTCAGCCAGACGAACAGGGCCAGGAACGCGAGCGCGGAGAGGTTGATCATCGCCGTGCGGATCGGGTCGGAGTCGGCGAGCGGGACGGCCGTCCAGTAGCGGTGCGTGTGCGATCCGCTCGCGAGCTGTTCGACGCCCGCCCAGCCGGCGCGCAGGCCGTCCCAGATCCCGCCCAGCGGCCCTGCGTAGGAGAAGTGCCGGTGCCACAGACCCTGAGAGTGGAGGAACCGCCAGGCGTTGCCGGTCGAGGCGTCGAGGTAGAGGGGGTAGGCGCAGAAGAGCGCGGCCGGGATGACGAGTCCGGCGAGCGCGCGCCGGCGGTTCGGCGAGCGCCACGCCATGAAGACGAGGGCGGGCAGCAGCGCGAGCCCGGCGATCCGCGTGATCAGAGCCAGTCCGGCCGCAGCCCAGGCCGGCAGCCACCTGCCGCGCTCCGCGAAGACGAACGACGCGACCGCGAGCATCAGGAACAGCGACTCGCTGTAAACCGCCATCAGGAACAGCGACATCGGGAACACGGCCAGGTAGAGCACCGCCCGGCGTGCGCCCTCGGCACCGAGACGCCTCTCGGCCAGCTGGTGCAGGAGGTAGAAGGCGACGAGCGAGGCGGCCAGCGAGACCACGAGGCCGCCGAGGACGTAGTGGCCGCCGAACATGCTCCCGAACAGGGCGACCGCGCCCGGGTAGAGCGGGTAGAAAGCGGCGTCCGCGTGTGACGGGGAGGCGTAACCCTTCTCGGCGATCCGCAAGAACCAGACGCTGTCCCAGCGAGCCCAGACGTCGGTGAAGGCGCCGAGGTCGTGTGTCAGCTTCGGGTCGTCCCACTTGTAGGCCAGCGGGTTGCGATTCGGCTGGAAGGTGTAGAGCGCGAACAGCGCCGCCGCCCAGATCGCGCCGCGGCTCCAGAGCCAGATCGCGAGCACCGGCGAGCGCGCGGCGACGGGCGAGGGCGGCTCGACTCCACTCGCACGAGGTACTCGAAGAAGCCGTTGACCTCCGCTCACGCCGCCCGGATCATAGTTTCGTGGCGAAGACCCACTTCATGGTGGCGGCATACGCCCGAGGGCGGCTTTGCCGGCCGACGGCCGCTCCGAGTTGCGGTCGCTCCGCATAATTCAGACGTGAGCCCGTCGAGAAAGCGGTCCGAGGCCGAGCTGGCGCTGCTCCTGCACGGCCGCCGTCGCCGTCGCGAGCGGGTGCGCAAACGCCGGCGCAAGATCGTGCTCGCGCTCGTCGTGCTCGCGATCTGCGTCCCTGCCGGCCTCGTCGCCGCCGGCTTCACGACGGCGGAGGCGTTCCTCTCGAGCTGCACGCTCAGCTCGCTGAAGCCGATCGACATCGGCCAGACGAGCTTCATCTATGCCGCCGACGGCTCGCTCCTCGGCTCGATTCCGGCCGAGCGGCACCGCCAGCCCGTGCCCCTGCGATCCGTCAGCCACTGGATGCAGCAGGCGACCATCGCCGTCGAGGACCGGCGCTTCTACACGAACAACGGCGTCGACTACGAGGGCATCGCGCGCGCCTTCTGGCGCGACGTCACCGCGCAGAAGGTCGTCCAGGGCGGCTCGACGCTGACCCAGCAGCTCGTCCGCAACCTCTACACGGGGAACGGCAGCCGGACGCTCAGCAGGAAGGTCAAGGAAGCCTGCCTCGCGATCAAGCTGTCGCAGAAGTGGTCGAAGCCGAAGATCCTGACGGAGTGGCTGAACAACGTGTACTTCGGGTCGAGCGCGTACGGCGTCGAGGCGGCGTCGGAGATCTACTTCTCCAAGCACGCGAGCGAGCTCAGCCTGAAGGAAGCGGCGCTCATCGCCGGGCTGCCGCAGGCGCCGTCGCTCTACGACCCGCTCGTCGACCCGGACGCCGCCCTGCAGCGCCGTGACGAGGTGCTGCGGGCCATGCTCGACACGGGCGCGATCAACGCCTACCAGTACCGCACCGTGATCAAGGACAGGAGCCCGCACCTGCGGCCCGGGAAGCTCTACTCGACGATCCGCGAGCCGTACTTCTTCAACTACGTGATCGACCAGCTCGTTGCGACGTACGGCGCCGGGATCGTGCGCGAGGGCGGCCTGCAGGTCTACACGACGATCGACCCCCGGCTCCAGCGCGAAGCCGAGCGCGCGATCACATCGACGCTGAACCTCCCCACCGACCCCGCCTCGGCGCTCGTCGCCATCGACCCGCGCGACGGAGCGATCAGGGTGATGAACGCGGTCACGCCGGGCCAGAAGGGGAACCAGTTCAACCTCGCCGTGCAGGCGCGCCGCCAGCCGGGCTCGACGTTCAAGACGTTCGTCCTCACGACCGCGGTCGCGAAGGGCATCAACCCGGCGTCGAGCGACTACGTGTCGGCGCCGTTCGAGTACCAGCCGAACCCGAAGATCCCAGTCTGGAACGTGACCACGTACGACCACAGCTACGTCGGCTGGATCTCGATCGAACAGGCGACGCTGCGCTCCGACAACACCGTCTACGCGCAGCTCACGATCGACGTCGGCCCGTCGAACGTGATCGCGATGGCCCATCGTCTGGGTATCCAGTCGCCGCTGCCGCCCGTGCCCTCGATCGGGCTCGGCACGGTCGGCGTCTCGCCGCTCGAGATGGCGTCCGCCTACGCGACGCTGTCGGCGGGGGGGATCTACTCGCGGCCGATGGCGATCACGAAGGTGGTGCTGCCCAACGGGAAGACCGACAAGGACGCCGGCTGGGGCAAACCGGCCCGGAAGCGCGTCATCCCCGAGGGCGTCGCCTACGTCGTCACGAAGATCCTCGAGGAGAACGTGCTCTACGGAACGGGCACGGCGGCGAACATCGGTCGCCCGGCGGCCGGCAAGACGGGAACGACGGACAACCACGCGGACGCCTGGTTCGTCGGATACACACCGACGCTGGACGCGGCCGTCTGGGTCGGCTACCCGCAGGGCGAGATCCCGATGACCGACGTCCACGGCATCTCGGTCTCGGGCGGGAGCTTCCCGGCGCAGATCTGGCATGCGTTCATGGATCCGGCGCTCGCCTCGGTGCCGAAGCAGGACTGGACGGAACCGAAGGAGCTGCCGACGTGGAAGCCGTTCGTGCGCGGCAAGTACGCGCTCAGCGACGTCCCGTCTTACCTGCTGCCGGCGCCTCCGACCCCGACGACGACGCTCGACCAGACGCCTCCGTCCGGCGGGCCGCCGGCCGGACAGCACTGACCCGCCGGAACACGAGCACGCCGTCCTGCTCGAAGACGAGCCGCCAGCCGGGATCCCGGCGGAGCGCGGCGACGTCGCCCGCCATCGGGAGCGGCCGGGCGCCGTCGAGGTAGCTGCCGTTCGTCTCGTCGACGGCGACCCACGTCGCGTCGTCGATGCGTGGAAAGCTGAGGATCCGCCGCCGCGCCGAGAGGTGCGCTCCGAGCGCGTTGGTGGCGCTGACGACCGCGTCTCTCGGGACGGTCGCGACCGCACGCGCCGTGATCCTGTCGTGCGCCGTGACGTGCGTCGCGTTGCGCTGGAAGTCGTTGCCGCCCGGAAGCGCCGCCCAGACCGGGATCGCGCCGAGCCAGTAGTTCGACAGGATGGCAAGGACGACGACTGCCGGCCCGATCGCCGGCCCGAGACGCGGCCGCCGGCGGACGATCGCAGCGGCGCCGAGGACGCTCGCGACGAAGAGCGGCGCGATCAGCCCGGCCGTGTAGTGGAAGTGCACCGACCCCTGGTAGGGGTTCTTCGACAGCACGTTGAGCGAGGCCTCCGGCAGGACGGCCAGCAGCAGCACCGGAGAGAGGAGGAACAGGAACCCGAGCGGGACGAGCAGATGGCCGAGGTAGTCGAGGTGGTCGCGCGAGAACGCGTTTTCGAGCACGCGCAACGGGTGCGTGAACAGCGTCCTCACGATTCCGCCGGGCGTCCCGCCGACCTCGCTGTAGCGCGAGTAGAACGCGGACGCGCTGCCGCTGAAGTGCGGCACGATGACCTCGACCGCGACCGCCGAGGCGGCGAGGCCTGCGGCGAGGATCCCGGCCCCCTCCTTCCACCGGTGGCGCGTGACGACGTACCAGATGCCGAAGCCGGCGACGACGAGGCCGATCTCCTCCTTGCATGCGATCGCGAGGAGTGCGAAGACCGCAAAGGGAACGAGCCGGTCCTCGTCCAGATACCAGAACGCATACAGGAGGAGCGGGCACGCAAAGGCGACGGGATGGAACTCGTTCAGCACGAGCCACTGGGTGGCCGGGTAGAGGAGGTAGGCGAATGCGAACCCGACGGCGGCGTGCTGGGATCCCAGGTGCTTGCGCGCGAGCCAGTAGACGGGCAGTGCGCCGAGCGCGACCGCGACCGCCTGGACGACGAGCAGCATGTCCGGGCTCGGCCAGGCGAGCCAGAGCGGCGCGAGGCCGGCGAGGATCGGGTCGAAGTGCGAGCCGAGTCGAGAGGTCTGCTCCCCGGCGAGGTTGGTGACCTCGAGGAAGTGCCCGTGCGCGGTCGCCCAGACGGCCTGTGTCATGTTCCCGAGGTCGAAGCGGCCCGTGCTGAAGGCCCGCTGCCGGCCGATCGAGAGCGCGGCGAAGCCGACCGCGAAGGCTGCCATCGCCGGCCACAGGAGCCAGCGTGCTCTCACACGAGCTCCACGAGCAGGCGGCGCCAGCGCGTCCCGAGGACGTCCTCGCTCGCGTGCTCGCGGTACGCGGCGAGACCGCCGGCTGAGAGCTTCGAGGCGAGCTCGGGGTCGCCGGCGAGCCGTAGGATCGCCGCGGCCAGCGCCTCGGGGTCGCCGGTCGGGACGAGCAACGCACTCTCGTTGTCGACGAGCAGCTCGCGGGCCGCCGGCGTGTCGGCGGTGACGAGCGGTGTCCCGCAGGCGAGCGCCTGGAACGCCTTGTTCGGGATCACCCGCGACGTCTTGTCCGACGTGCCGAAGACGCCGAGCGCGCAGCCGGCGCGATGGAGCTCGCCCGGGAGTTGCTCGTACTCCACCCAGGGCACGTGTTCGACGTTCGCAGGCGGCTCGGCGAGCAGCGCGTCGAGCTGCCCCGAGCCGACGACGCGGAACGGGATCTCAGGTGCGAGTCGGGCGGCGGCGAGGATGGTCTCCAGGCCGTGGAGCGGGATCAGCTTGCCGACGAACAGGCACCGGAACGGGCTCTGCGCCGTCCAGCCGGGCTGGAAGAGGCGCTCCTCGGCGCCGACGAAGCAGACGGCGACGCGCGCCGGGTCGAGCTTGGCGAGAGCCGCGAGGTGGTCGGCGTGCGCCCGCGTGTCGCACACGACGAGATCGGCCGCGCGGAAGGCTCGCCGGTCGACGAGCGCGAGCGCTTTCGCCGCGACCGAGCCCGCCCGGAAGCGGCCGCGGTCGGCGACGAGGGTGTCCTCGAGCGAGACCAGCGGGTTGAAGACGACAGGCGCACCCCGTGCAGCTCGGCGGGCGGCGGGCAGGTCGAGGTGCCCCGGATAGCCGACGATCACGGCGTCGAAGCGCTCGGCCGGCGTCCGCAGTAGCCGGGCCTCGGCGAGAGCGAGCCGTACGGCGTCGCGCCCGCCGGCCCGCCAGCCGTCGCGGCGCCCCTCCCACACCGGCTCGTGCCGCTCGCGCACTTCGACCCCGGCGCGTCGCAGGCACGAGATCACCTGTGCGTTGCGGGGGTAGCCTCGGTCGTAGGTGCCGAAGTAGAGGACTCTCATGGGTGCGGAGACGTCGAGCCGCCGGCGCAGGCGGGCTTCGCCCGGCGTAGCCTCAACAACATCTGCTGCGGCCACGAACCGGAAGGAGGGGGCTCACGGGGGAACCCTGGGTTCACCCGTGCTGGAGGACCTCGTCCACGACGGCCTGTGCCCGCGCCCGCTCGTCGGCGCGCTCCTCGTGCAGGCTCGTGATCATCTCGCCGATCAGCCCGAGCGAGAGGAGCTGGATCCCGACGACGACGAGCAGGACGCCGAGGATCAGGAGCGGCCGGTTGCCGATCGCGTGGCCCTCGGCTTTGAGCACCGTCAGGTAGACGAGGCACACGCTGCCCCCGAGCATCGTCAGGAGGCCCAGCCCGCCGAACAGGTGGAGCGGGCGGTGTCGGTAGCGGCCGATGAACGAGACCGTCAGCAGGTCGAAGAACCCGCGCAGGTACCGCTCGGGGCCGTAACGTGAGCGCCCGTGGGCGCGCGGCCGGTGGTTCACGGGCACCTCGGCGATCCGGTAGCCGCGCTGATGCGCCAGCACCGGCAGGAAGCGGTGCAGCTCGCCGTAGAGCGGCAAGCCGCGGACGACCGACGCGCGGTACGCCTTGAGGCCGCAGTTCATGTCATGGAGGTGGACGCCCGAGACGAGTCCGACCGCGCCGTTGAAGAGGCGCGAGAACGCTCGGCGCGTCCAGGGGTCGCGACGCTTCGCCTTCCAGCCGGAGACGAGGTCGAAGCCTTCGTCGAGCTTCGCGAGCAGGTGGGGGATCTCGGCCGGATCGTCCTGGAGGTCGCCGTCGATCGTCACGATCACGTCGCCGCTCGCGTGGTCGAACCCGGCTCCCAGCGCCGCCGACTTGCCGAAGTTTCGGCGTAGGCGGACGACGCGGACGTTGTCGTTCTTCGCGTGCAGCCGCGTGAGCGCAGCGAACGAGCCGTCTGTCGAGCCGTCGTCCACGTACACGGCCTCCCAGGGCATGCCGAGCGGGTCGAGGGCAGCCTGGAGCTCGTCGTACAGGAGCGCCACGCTCCGCTCCTCGTTGTAGACCGGCACGACGACCGAGATCACGGCGGATAGCGTATTCCCAAATGGCCGACCTGATCTCAGTCGACGACGCTCTGCGTGCCGTGCTGGCCCGCGCCGAGCCGCTCGAGGCAGAGCGCGTGCGCCTCGACGTCGCGGCCGGGCGAGTCCTCGCCCGGCCTGCGCTCGCCGTCGTCGACCTGCCTCCGTTCGCGAGCTCTGCCATGGACGGGTTCGCGGTCCGTGCCGCCGACACGCCCGGCCGGCTGCCGATCGTCGCGCGGATTGCCGCGGGTCGGCCCGCCGAGCGTCCGCTCGCGCAGGGAGAGGCGATGGGGATCGCGACCGGCGGCGTCGTTCCCGAGGGCGCCGACGCCGTCGTTCCGATCGAGCGGGTGGAGGTCTTGGGGGACGCGGTCGAGTTCTCGGAGGCTGCGGAGCCCGGCGGCAACGTTCGCCCGGCAGGCGGCGACGTGTCGGCGGGCGACGTCGTCGTCGAGGCAGGCACGAGGCTCGGGGCAGCGCAGATCGGCGCGCTCGCGGCGGCGGGTGTCGCCGAGGTCGAGTGTGCGCGCCGGCCCCGCGTCGCCGTGCTCACCACCGGCACGGAGCTGCGCCGCGCGGGCGACTCGCTCGCGGCCGGCGAGATCTACGAGTCGAACGGCGTCATGCTGCAGACGCTGCTCGGCGAAGCGGGCGCAATCGTCGAAGCTCTCGACCCGGTCGCAGACGACGAGCCCGCACACCGCGCCGCCATCGAGGAGGGCCTCGCGCACGACGTGCTCGTCACCTCGGGCGGCGTCTCGGTCGGGCCGCACGACCTCGTGCGTGGGATCGAGGCCGCTCTCGGCGTGGAGGAGATCTTCTGGGGCGTGTCCGTGAAGCCGGGAAAGCCGCTCGCGTTCGGTGTTCGCGGACGCACGCTCGTCTTCGGGCTCCCGGGCAACCCCGTCTCCTCGCTCGTGTCGAGTGTCCTCTTCGTCCTGCCCGCGCTGCGGGCACTCCAGGGTGACCGCGACCCCGCTCCCCGCTATGCGCGCGGCGTGCTCGCCGGCGCGATCCGGCCCGACCGCCGCCGCGACGAGCTCGTCCGCGCCCGTCTCACACCGGAGGGCGATCTCGAGCCACTCTCGGGGCAGGAGTCCCACATGATCGTGCGCGCCGCCGTGGCGAACGCTCTCGTCTTCGTCCCCACCGGCACCGACGAGCTTCCGGTCGGTTCGGTGGTCAGGTACCTGGCGCTCTAGGTCTGCACCGGCGCGAGGTGGCCGGTGATCGAGACCGTGTACGGCGTGCCGTGGCGCGGGATCACCTCGACGGGCCGCGCGTAGACGATGTAGCGATGCGTTGCGAAGAAGCGGGGGTGGCAGGCCTGGAGCGCCACCTGCTCGTACCCCCGCGACTTCAGTCGACCGACGTCGTCCGAGCTGACGATCACGTGCGAGGTGACGCGGTAGACGAACGTCGCGTACGGGAGCTCGAGCGTCACCTTGTCCCCGTGTTGCATCGAGTCGATGTCCGCGAACGGGGCGAGATACGTCGTGCGGTGGCCGGCGATGTAGATCAGCTGACCTTCGCCGGGCAGCTTCGTGCCCGTGTACCAGCCCGGCCCTTTCTCGAGCGAGCTCTCGTCGGTGCCGGTGACGACGATGATCGAGAGCCCGAGCCGGGGAATGCGCAGGCGTCCGACCGGCCCGCCGATCTCGAGCGTGTTGCGATAGCGCGCCGCCTCGAGCGCGATCTGCCGCTGCTCCGCCTTCACGTTCACCGTCTGCGTCTGGTGCGGCTTCGCCGGTACGGCGACGACCGGGGTCGGCTCGTAGGCGGCGACCGTCGCCTCGTAGCTCTCGGCCAGCTTGTGCTGCTGGTAGGTCGTGTAGAGCGCCGTGATCGGGTCCTGCCATCGCCAGACGACGAGCGCCCACGCGAGACCGAGCACGCCGGCGCCGATCAGGAGCGCTCCCGAGATCCGGACTGTCTGTCTCATCGATCGCTGTACGCCTGACGCGGCGCATCTGTCCGCCGGCGCGCGCGGACGCCGAGGACGACGGTGCGGACGCTCGTCCGCACGGCTCCGGGTCGGACGCCCTCGGTCGCGCCGGGATAGGGCGCGTAGCGTCCTGCCGTCACGGTGAGGAGCTGTGCAGCGACCGCCATCCAGGCGAGTACGAGCACGACCGCCACTATCGGTACGTAGCCGATTGCAGTCAGTTCCGCAAGGTACCAGGCGGTGTCGAGGCCGAGCCCGAGGCGTTTCGCGACCAGGCCGAGGAGGAGCACGGGCCCGATCAAGCCGGCCGCGAACACGACCGCGCGCACGAACGGAGGACGGCGGCGCACCTGCGGCAGCCACAGCCACGCGTGCAGCGACGGGAGGAAGAGGACGAGGGCGTAGACGTTCGTCGCCATCACGAGCAGCGAGATCAGGCCGAGCACGAGCAAGGCCGCCGTTTGGCCGGCCAGCTCGTCCTCGTCGGTCGCCGCCCGCCTGGGCACGAGCGGCCGGCGCGCGACGAGCCAGCTCGCGGCCACGAGCAGCGCGAAGGCGGTGAGTGCCGCGCGGGGCCAGTTGCCAATCGCGCTCGAGGCAGGATCCGGCGGCACGGCTGCCCCGCCCGGGAAGGCGCCGAACAGCGTGAAGAGCCCGAACAGCGCTCCGACCCAGAGCCAGAAGCCGAGCCGTCGCCGATAGGCGCGAAACGCGGCGCCGAGCGGGACGTGGCGCCGCCGACAGCGCGCGAACAGGTCGATGACGGCGACGGCGAACGGAACGACGAGCGCGATCAGCACGAGGGCGAGTGCCCAGCCGTCGATGATCCGGCCCGCGAAGTACACGTAGCTGCTCGTTCCCTGCGAGAGCTCGAGTCCCTGGTCGAGCGACGTGACGAGGAGTTGCGCAGCCCGACCCATCTGCCCCAGGCGTTGCGAGTCGAATGCCGCGCCGACCGGGTCCGTGGAGGGTCGCTCGCCGGCGGTCGTGAGCGTGATCGCGGAGATCCCGTGCTGGAGGAACGGCCACTGCTCGTAGAGGCTGAGCGGGAAGGCGAGGTCGACGAGTTGCCCGAACAGGCTCGGCCTCCCGGGCGTCGTGTCGGCTGCCGCGCTGACCCGGGCGATCGCAGAGCCGAGGAGCGTCGCCGAGGGCGAGTGCGGGCCTGGCCCGGCGATCTCGATCTGCGGGCGGCCGTTCGTGGCAATCGTATCGAGATTGACGACGGCGAGGAGGTTCTTCGCTTCCGGCGCGTGCTCGGCGAAGTAGCGAGCGCCGAGCCCGCCGAAGGCGCCGCCGTCGGCCGAGAGGAAGACGATCGTGTGCTGCGGCTTCACGCCCGTCGCGCCCCCGCTCCCCGTGTACGCCCTTGCGAGCTCGACCAACGCGGCGGTGCCGGAGCTGTTGTCGCGGTGCACGATGAACGCGCCGGCGTTGTCCCGGTGCGCCGTGACGACGATCGCCTGGCGTGAGCGGCCGGGCACGACGGCGACGACGTTCGCGAGCTCCTTGCGTCCGAGGCCCGGGATCGTTGCCTGGAAGCGGTCGACGCGCGTCTTGAGCCGGAACGGCGACAGCAGGTCGAGGATGCCGCCCGTACTCGACACTGCCGCGGCAGCGTTCTCGGAGCCCGGAGTCCGGTCTCGGAACGTTTTCGCGAACGTCTGGGCGATCGCCGCTGCGCCGGGCCCGTTGAACGTGGGGGGCAGCGTCGGTGCCGGGAGTGCCTCCGGGCGCGTCACCGTGAAGGCAACGATCAGCAACGGCAGCGCGACGGCGAGCCACGCGATTCGGTAGAGGCGGCCGTTGATCGGCCGTTCCACCGAACCGCGGCGAGCCCGGCGCGGGGCGGATGGTGAGAGAGGCATGGAAATCCCGCGGCTATAGTAGGAATCCCGAACGCGGACCATGTCGACGACCGCCGCGACCATTCTCCTCGTTGACGACGAGGAGTCCATCCAGAAGCTGCTCACGTATCCACTCGAGCGGGACGGCTATCGCGTCGTCCAAGCGCGTGACGGCGACGAGGCGCTGCGCCGATTCGCGGAGGAGCCGGTCGATCTGGTCGTGCTCGACGTGATGCTGCCGAAGCTCGACGGGCTCGAGGTCTGCAAGCAGCTCCGCGCCACGAGCTTCGTCCCGATCATCATGCTGACGGCCCGGGACGACGAGGTCGACAAGGTGCTGGGCCTCGAGCTCGGCGCCGACGACTACATCACGAAGCCGTTCTCGATCCGCGAGTTCAGGAGCCGCGTTCGGGCCGCGCTCCGCCGGGCGGCGACGCCGCGACACGATTCGCGCGAACCGGAGCCGATCGCGATCGAGGGCCTGACGATCGATCCCGCGCGGCGGACGGTCGACGTGGGCGGCCAGCCCGTGCAGCTGACCTACGTCGAGTTCGAGCTCCTGCGCACGCTCGCAGCACGGCCGGGCCGGGTCTACACGCGGCAGGCGCTGCTCGAGTCGGTCTGGGGAGGCTCCGACTACCGCGACCCGCGCACGATCGACGTCCATGTCCGCCACCTGCGCGAGAAGCTCGAGCGCGACCCGAGCAACCCGGAAATCATCCTGACCGTCCGCGGCGTCGGCTACCGCTTCCGCGACCGGTGAAGGTCAATCCCCTCCGCAGCGTCGGCGCCCGGCTGAGCCTGGCGCTCCTCCTGGTCGTCGCCGGCTCGCTCGCGCTCGTCTACCTCGTCGTCATCCCGTCGCTCCAGAGCCGCCTGATCGACAGCAAGATCGGCCAGCTCCGCAAGTCGGTGCCTGGGCTCCTCGTCAACGTCTATCCGTACGACACACACACGACCCTGTTCGCCGGCGACGCGTCCGAGATCGTCAGTGCCCGCGTCGTCGTCTACTCGGCGCTCCCGAACGCCTCGACGTTCACGATCACGGTGCAACAGGACTCGCGGGGCCTCGGCCCGTCGAGCGACGTCGCCGCCGACCCGATCGCGTTCAGGAGCGCGAGCTCGGGCGACGAGGAGACGGGCACGATCGAGCGGGCAGGCTCGCGCTACGCCGAGCTTGCCTTCGCGCTGCCGAACGGCGACACGGCGCTGCTCTCGGCATCGCTGGCGGACACGCTCGGCGCGGTCAGCGTGGCCAGGCAGCGCCTGCTGATCGCCGGCGGGATCGCGTTGGCGCTCGTCCTCGTCGTCGGCTATTGCGCCGCCTGGGTGTTCGCGCGGCGGATCCGCAGACTCGAACGCGCCGCGGAGCGGATTGCCAGCGGCCGCTTCGACGAGCCGATCGTCGACGCGGGCCACGACGAGATCGGCGAGCTCGCGCGCGCATTCGACCGCATGCGACTACAGCTCTCGCAGCTCGACCGTGCCCGCAACGAGTTCATCGCCAACGCGTCTCACGAGCTGCGGACGCCGCTCTTCTCGCTCGGGGGCTTCCTGGAGCTGCTCGGGGACGAGGAGCTCGATCAGGCCACGCAGGAGGAGTTTCTGGCGACGATGCGCGACTCGGTGGAGCGCCTGACGAAGCTCGCCACCGAGCTGCTCGACCTGTCGCGACTCGACGCCGGCCATATCGATCTCGAGCGCGAGCCGGTGTCGCTGGCGACCACCGTGAGGCTGATCGCCGACGAGTTCGGGCCCGTCGCCAGGCAGTCCCAGCACGTTCTCGAGGTCGAGACGGACGAGGGCACGCTCGCCGTCGCCGACGAGCAGCGCGTCGTCCAGATCATCCGCAACCTGGTCGAAAATGCGCTCGTGCACACGCCGCCCGGTACGAGAGTGGTGCTGCGCGCGGAGCGCGACCGGGCGGGCGCGGCGATCGCGGTCGAGGACGACGGGCCCGGCATCCCGCCCGAGCAGCTCGCGCACGTCTTCGAGCGCTTCTACCGCGGCGACGGCTCGCGGGCGTCGGGCAGCGGGCTCGGGCTCGCGATCGCTCAGGAGTTGGCCCGTGTGATGGGCGGCACCCTCGAGCTCGACAGCATGCCGGGCCGCACGGTCTTCCGGCTCACGCTGCCCTCGGCCGACCTCCTCGACGACGTGGGAACGACCGAGCGGGAGCCGGTCGAGGTGTCCTGAGCTTGACGTTTTAGCGAACGCTTGAATAAGATCTGCGGCGTGCCGGACGCATTTCATGCGATCGCCGAGGGAAACCGGCGGGTGCTGCTCGATGCGCTTCGTGACGGCGAGCGCCCGGTAGGCGCACTCGTCGAGACTGCGGGGCTCTCGTACTCGCTCGTCTCGCAGCACCTGCGTGTGCTTCTCGACGCGGGTGTCGTCGAGCGCCGGCCGGAGGGGCGCAGGCGGATCTACGGACTCCAGGCGGAGCCCTTGCGCGCCGTGCACGACTGGACGGCGACGTACGAGGCGTTCTGGCAGGAGCGGATCGGCCAGCTGCGGCAAAGGTTGGACGCGCGATGAACCTGGACGTCCGGATCGAGGAGCTCCTGCCGCACCCGGTCGAGTCCGTCTGGGGCGCTCTGACGGACGCCGCGTCGATCTCCGGCTGGCTGATGGCGACGGACGACTTCCGGCCGCAGGTCGGCGCGCGCTTCCGCATGAAGACCGGGCATCTCTCCGCCGACGGCTGGGTCGAGGCGGAGGTGCTCGAGCTCGACCCGCCGCGGCGCATGGTCTGGGCGTGGTCGATCGCGGGCGGCGCCGAGCCGACGCGCGTGACGTTCGAGCTCGCGCCCGACGGCGGCGGCACCCGGCTGACACTCACGCACGCCGGTGAGATCGATTCCGACATCGGGGCTCTGCTGGCGGAAGGTTGGCCGAGCCGCATCGAGGTGCTGAGGAGGTCTCTTGACTGAGCACACAGTCGTTGGGCACGACGAATGGGTCGCGGCGCGGACGGCGTTGCTGGCGAAGGAGAAGGAGTTCACGCGATCCCGCGACGACCTGAGCCGGCAGCGGCGCGAGCTCCCGTGGGAGCGGGTGGAAAAGGACTATGTCTTCGAGGGGCCTCGTGGGAGCGAAACGCTCGTCGACCTGTTCGACGGTCGCAGCCAGTTGATCGTCTACCACTTCATGTTCGAGCCGGAGGCCGACGCGGGCTGCCCGCACTGCTCGTTCTGGGCCGACAGCTTCGACCGGAACGTCGTGCACCTCGCCGCCCACGACACGACGTTCATCGCCGTCTCTCGCGCACCGGTTGCGAAGCTCGAGTCGTATCGCCGGCGAATGGGCTGGGGTTTCCACTGGGCCTCGTCCGGCGACAGCGACTTCAACACCGACCTGCGGGTTTCGTTCGCGCGTGACGAGTACGAGTCGCGTGTCTACAACTACGGCTCGCAGGCGCCCGGGCTGGCGGATCGCGAGGGCGTGAGCGTGTTCGTTCGCGACGGAGACGACGTCTTCCACACGTACTCGGCGTATGCGCGCGGCATCGACCTCCTGAACAGCGCCTACAACTACATCGATCTCACGCCGCGAGGACGCGACGAGGAGGGACGGCAGCCGCAGTACTGGGTGCGGCGGCGCGACGAGTACGGTCGTTGAGCGCCGTTTTCACGTGAAAACGGAAGCCGTGGCTAGATTCCGGTCCCTGCGCTTCCGTGGCCCCGAACTCCGCGTAGATCGTTGATCACGCCCCGGCGAGCGCAACGAGAGCGGTCAGCACGGCCGGCCCAGATCGACGCGCCGATCACGCAAACTCCGGCGGCCCCGTCTTTCCACGCGCGCGGTAGCCGAAGGCGCCGGCTTCGCCGGCGCTCGCTGCCTTCAGTTCGTCACCACCGGCAAGGTCGCGTACGCCTTCGCGGGCACCGCCAGGACGTTCGCGTCCGGCTCGGCTCCCGCACGCCCTAGGCGTCCCGGCGCGCGGCGCTAAGGTGCGCCGGTGAGCGACGAGCTGTCCCACGTGGACACGAGTGGCCGCGTTCGGATGGTCGACGTGGGCGGAAAGCCAGAATCGCGACGCCGGGCCGTGGCGTCGGCGCGCGTTCGCATGGCGCCCGAGACAGCACAGCGGCTCCACGACCTCCCCAAGGGCGATGCGCTCGCGACGGCCGAGCTCGCCGGTGTCATGGCCGCGAAGCGGACGAGCGACCTGATTCCCCTCTGCCATCAGCTCCCGCTCGCGGTCGTTCGCGTCGTAGCGGAGATCGCCGACGGTGCAGTCGAGATCACCGCCAGCGCCGAGACGGTGGCGCGGACCGGCGTCGAGATGGAGGCACTCGTGGCGGCGTCCGTCGCCGCCCTCACGGTCTACGACATGGCCAAGGCGATCGACAAGGGCATGGTCGTCGAGGAGGTCAGGCTCGTCGAGAAGACCAAGGAGCCCGCATGAACGCAGCGGTTTTGACGATTTCGGACGGTGTCTCCGAGGGTACGCGGGAGGACACGAGCGGCGATCTGCTGGAGGAGCTACTCCAGGGCGAGGGGCTCGAGGTCGTCCGACGCGTCGTTCCCGACGACCGCGATCAGATCGCCTGCGCCATCGAGGCGCTCGCCGGCGAGGCGGCTGTTGTCCTGACGACCGGCGGGACCGGCCTGGCGCCCCGGGATGTCACGCCCGAGGCGACGGCGAGCGTGCTCGACCGCACGGCGCCGGGCATCGCCGAGGCGATCCGGGCGGATTCGATCTCCAGGACGGCGCACGCGCTCCTCTCGCGCGGGGTGGCCGGCGTTTGCGGGCGGACGCTCGTCGTCAACCTGCCGGGCTCTCCGGGAGGCTGCCGCGACGGGTTCGCAGTGTTGCGGCCGGCGCTCGCGCACGCGCTCGAGCTGCTGGCCGGTGAGCGGGACGTCCGGCACGAACAGACATGACGGACGGCGCCCTCATCTACCCGCGCCGCTTCGCCTCGCTCGTCAAGATCGAGCACACGCTGTTCGCGTTGCCGTTCGCGTACGTGGGCGCATTTCTCGCCGTCGACGGTGTTCCGAGCGCGCACGACCTCCTCTGGATCACGGTGGCGATGGTCGGCGCGCGCACCCTGGCGATGGGCCTCAACCGGTTGATCGACGCCGGCATCGACGCGCGCAACCCGCGGACGGCCGGGCGCGAGCTGCCGAGCGGGATGCTCCGGCCGTGGCACGTGGTCGGGCTCTGTCTCGCCTCGCTCGCCGTCTTCCTCGTCGCGGTGTTCCAGCTCGATCCAATCGTCCGCTGGCTGTGGCCGATCCCCGTGATCGGGTTCGTCGTCTACCCGTACCTGAAGCGCTTCACCTGGGGCTGCCATCTCTGGCTCGGCGCCGTCGACGGACTGGCGCCGATGGGGGCGTGGGTCGCGATCACCGGCAAGCTGCCGTGGCAGTCGTGGGTGCTGGGTGTGGCGGTCGCGGCCTGGGTCGCGGGCTTCGACTGCTTCTACTCGCTGTTCGACGTCGAGATCGATCGGGCCCAGGGCCTCCACTCCGTGACCACCCGCTTCGGCGTGCGCGGCGCCTTCCTGGCGGCGAGACTTCTACATGTGACAACTGTTGCTTGTCTAGTTGCCGTGGGGCTGGGCCTGCCCGTCGACGTCTGGTACTGGCTCGGTGTTGCGGCGGTGGCGGCACTGCTCGCCTACGAGCACTCCCTGGTACGGCCGAACGACCTCCGGCGTCTCGACCTCGCGTTTTTCACCATGAACGGCGTGATCAGCCTCGTCTTCTTCGGTTTCGTCCTCCTCGACGCGGTCACCTCGTGATGCTTTCGGCACCGTTTCGGCACCCATCCGCGCGGATTTCCGAGCTACGCTCGCAGCGGGGAGGAGGCCGGGGGCGCCTATGAGGGGACATGGCCGAAGCGGGCATGACGTTTCTGGCCTAGAGGGGCACGGTGCGGCCGTGATTCGCGCACGCGGCCTCGGCAAGCGTTTCGGCGACAAGCGCGTCCTCGAGGGAATCGATCTCGACGTCGACCGTGGCGACTTCCTGCTCGTCACGGGCCCGAACGGCTCGGGGAAGACGACCCTGCTGCGGCTGTGTGCGGGTCTTGCAGTGCCGACAGCGGGCAGCCTCGACGTGACCGCGCCGCGCGAGTCGATCGGCTTCGCCGGTCACGATCCGCTCGTCTACCGAGAGCTGACCGCGATCGAGAACCTCGACCTCTACGGTCGGCTCTACCGCGTGCCGGAGCGGCGCGAGCGGATCGGCATGCTCCTCGAGCGGTTCGGCCTCTGGCAGGTGCGCAACGAGCGCGCAGGTTCCTTCTCGCGCGGCATGCAGCAGCGGCTCTCGCTCTCTCGCGCGCTCCTGCACGAGCCGAGCCTGCTGGTGCTCGACGAGCCGTACAGCGGCCTCGACGACGCCGGCGCCGACCTCCTCGACCGCGAGTTCGCCGAACTCCGCTCCGGAGCGACGTTCGTCGTGTCGACCCACGACCCGGCGCGCGTCCAGCCGCTCGCGAGCAGCCTGCTCGCCTTCGCATGAGGCGCTACGCGACCGACGTGGCCGTCCTGGCCCGCAAGGACCTGACGCTCGAGCTGCGCGCGCGCGACACGCTGCCGGCGATGCTGCTGTTCGTGGTCTCGACCCTCGTCGTCTTCCACTTCGCGCTCCCGAAGCACAGCTCCGAGCTCGCGGCGAAAGGGCTCCTCTGGGTGGCGATCGTCTTCACCGCGCTCATCGGGCTGACGCGCGCGTTCGTGGCCGAGCGGGAGCAGCGGCTGATCGACGGGCTGCTCCTCGCGCCGTGTGATCGGAGCGCGATCTGGCTGGGGAAGTGCACGGCCGTGCTCGCCTTTCTGGCCGCCGCGGAGGTCGTCGCGCTGCCCGCGTACGCGGCCTTCTTCAGCGGCATCGGGTGGAGCACGGTTGCCGCCGTCGCGCTGGCCGATCTCGGCATCGTCGCCGTCGGGACGCTGCTCGCCGCGATCGCGGCCGTCAGCCGGACCCGCGAGTTGCTGCTGCCGCTCCTCTTCCTGCCGCTCGCGATCCCGGTCGTCGTCGGCGGTGTCGGCGCCAGCGTGGCCGAGAGCCCGGGCCGGTACCTTGCCTTCCTGTGCCTCTACGACGTCGTCTTTGCGATTATTTCATGGGCCTCCTTTGAGTACGTGGTCACGGAATAATCCGCTCACGGCCCTTGCCGTCCTGACGACCGGCCTCCTCGGCTCGGCAGTCGTGCTGATCTTCTTCTACGCGCCCGTCGACCAGGACGGCCTGAACCAGAAGATCTTCTACTTCCACGTGCCGATCGCACTGACCGCCTACGCCTGTTTCGGCTGGGGTGCGCTGAAGGCGTTCCTGCATCTGTGGAAGCGCGTGCCGACCGCAGACCTGGAGAGCTACGTGGCGGTCCACCAGGGCGTGATCTTCGGCGCCATGACGCTCGTGACAGGGTCGATCTGGGCCAAGGTACGCTGGGGCACCTGGTGGGTCTGGGGCGACGAGCAGCTCGTGCTCTTCCTCGTGCTCTTCCTGTTCTACTGCGCCTACTTCATGCTCCGCTTCTCGGTCGATCCGGGGCCGCAGCGGGCGAATCTCTGCGCCGTCTACGCACTCTTCGGCGTCGTGCTGATCCCGATCAGCTTCCTCGCGATCCGCCTCGCGAACAGCTACATCCACCCCACCGTCTTCACGAGCAGCGGGCCCCAGATGGCCACGTCCCAGCTCGCCACCTTCTGCGTCGCGTGGGCGGCGATGCTCTCGCTGGCCTACTTCCTCTACCGGTTCGAACTGGCGGGAAAGCGGCTCGCCGCCGACGTCAAAGAGCTCCGCGAGCTGTTGGCATGACGACCGAGGAGAAGTACGTTGCTGCCGTGTACCTCGTCGTCCTGCTCTTCGTGTTCGCGTACGTGGTGCTGATGGCGGCCAAGGTCTCACGGCTCGGCCGGGACGTGGCGGAGCTGACGGAGCTCGCGCGTGCGCGCAAACGTGCCGGTGAGGAGCCGGTGGCGAAGCCGGCGCCGAAGCAGGTGAAGGTTGGCTGAGCTCCTCTTCTGGCCGGCGTTGATCGCCTACAGCGAGGCGGCGGTCGCCTATGCAGGCAACGCTCGTCACCCGGGTCGCGCAGGGCGTTTCGCGACGTGGGGAGTCCGGGTGGGCTGGCTCGCGCAGACCGGCCTTCTCGCCGTGCAGGCCGAGCGGAGCGACGGTTTCCCGTGGGACACCTGGGCCGGCTCGCTGAACCTGTTCGTCTGGCTCGTGATCACGGCATATCTCTTCTGGGGATGCGACAGCCGCTACCGCCTGCTCGGGCTGGCCGTGCTGCCGCCGGCCGTCTGCCTGCTCGTCGCAGCCTGGCTCGGCGGCGCGACCAGGACCCACCCCGACGGCGCGTATTCCTCGGCGTTCCTCGTCCTCCACGTCGGGCTCGTGCTCGCCGCGTTCGCGGGCTTCACCGTCTCGGCCGGTCTCGCCGCGCTCTACCTCTGGCAGGAGCGGCGGCTGAAGCTCCGCCGTGCGGGCGCGCTGCTCGGCCGGGCGCCGTCGCTCGTCCAGCTCGACGCGCTCGAAGGCAGGGTGATCGCCTTCGCCGTCCCGGCATTGACCGCCGGCATCGTCGCCGGCTTCGTCAGGCTCCGCTCGCACGGCGGCTCGGTCGACGCGCTCATGGTCGTGACCGTGCTCACCTGGGCGCTCTTCACCGGTTATCTCGTGCTGCGGCATGCCTACAGCTGGCGCGGTCGTCGCGCCGCGTACATCGTCCTCGCCGGCTTCGCGCTCGTCGCGGTGGCACGGCTCGCGCTTCCGCTGACCCACTTCGCATGAGCCTGCTCCTCGTTGGCATCTCGCATCGCGTCGCACCCGTCGAGCTGAGGGAGCGTGTCGCTTTGAGCGGCGAGCAGTCGGCGGAGCTGGCGCGGGAGCTCGCCACGGCGAGCGGGGAGGCGGTGTGCCTGTCGACATGCAACCGCACCGAGCTCTATCTCGCCGGGGACGAGTCGCTTCCGGACGTGGCCGACCGTGCCGTCGCGATGCTCGCCCACCGCTCCGGCCTCGACGAGCACATGCTTCGCTCGGTGCTCTACCGGCTCGAGGACGAGGCGGCCGGCATCCATCTCTTCCGTGTTGCGGCGGGACTCGACTCGATGGTGCCGGGCGAAGGCGAGATCCTCGGCCAGGTGCGGGACGCCTACGAGTCGGGGCAGCCCGGCCCGCTCCTCGACCGGCTCTTCCGGCAGGCGATCCACGCCGGCAAGAAGGTGCGTACCGAGACGGCGATCGCCGAGAGCCCGGCGTCGGTGTCGTCGGCCGCGGCCGCCCTCGCCGAGCAGGTCTTCGGCGATCTCCAGGGCTGCAAGGTGCTGCTCGTCGGCGCCGGGAAGATCGGCGAGCTGGCGGCGCGCAACCTGGCGTCGCGTGGCGCCGAGATCGCCGTCGTCGCGAACCGTTCGCTCGAGAAGGCGCAGGAGATGACGGAGCGGTTCGGCGGACGCGCGGTGACGCTCGCGGACCTGCCGGTGGAGCTCGGGCGCGTCGACGTCGTCCTCACCTCGACGAGCGCACCGGGCCAAGTGCTGTCCCAGGCGGACGTCGTGCCGAGGCTCGCCGAGCGGAAAGGGCGGCCGCTGTTCCTGATCGACATCGCGGTTCCGCGCGACCTCGATCCCGCGATTCACGACCTCGACGGCTGCTACCTGTACGACATCGACGATCTCGAGAGCGTCGTGGCCGAGAGTCTCGCCGGCCGCCGGCGCGAGGCCGGTCGTGCGGAGGCGATCGTCCTCGACGAGGCGGAGCGGTTCCGGGCCTGGCAGGCGTCGCGGGACGTCGTGCCCGCGATCGCGTCGCTACGAGCGCTTGCCGAAGAGATCCGGGAGAGCGAGCTCGAGCGCGCGCGAACACGGCTCGAGCGGTTGACCGAGACGGAGCGCCGGGCGGTCGAGGCGGTGACGGCGCGGATCGTCGACAAGCTGCTGCACGTTCCCACGGTGCGGATGAAGGAAGCTGCGGCGGGCGCCGACGGGGCTGTGTATGCGGACGCGCTCCGCCATCTGTTCGGGCTCGTGGACGATGCTGCTCCGGGTCGGAACCCGCGGCAGTAGGCTCGCGCTCACGCAGGCCGAGCAGGCCGCGGAGCGGCTACGGGGACGGGGCGTGGAGATCGCGCTCGTCCCGATCACGACCGCGGGCGATCGCGACCGGACGCGACCGTTCGGTGAGATCGGGGCGAGAGGCGTCTTCGTGAAGGAGCTCGAGGAGGCGCTGATGGACGGGCGGATCGACGTCGCCGTCCATTCGGCCAAGGACATGACCTCGACGGAGACGACCGGTCTTGTCGTCGGTGCGTATCTGGCGCGCGAGGATCCGCGCGACGCTCTCTGCGGCGCCTCGGCGCTTCGGCCGGGAATGCACGTCGGCACGGCGTCGGTACGGCGGCGCTCCCAGCTCCTCGCCCTCGAGCCGTCGCTCGTCGTCGAGCCGCTGCGCGGCAACATCGACACGCGCCTGCGTAAGCGCGGCGAGCGCGGCCTGGACGCCGTCGTCCTCGCTGCTTGCGGACTGGAACGGCTCGGGCTCGGAGGCGAGATCGGCCATCGCTTCGAGCCGTCGGAGCTGCTGCCCGAGGCGGGGCAGGGAGCGCTGGCGCTGCAGGTGCGGGTGGGCGAAGAGGAGCTCGCGCTCGTCGCGGACGATCCGGAGACGCGGCGGCGGGTCGAAGCCGAGCGGCGTTGCGTGGCTGTTGTCGGCGGCGGGTGCCTGGCCCCTGTCGCCGCGTACCACGACGGGGACGCGCTCGAAGGCCTGGTCGCGGACGAGGACGGCGGCTGGATCGAACGGCGCCGCGGCGACGATCCGGAGACGCTCGGTCGTGAGCTCGCCGCTGCCGCCGCTTCGCGGCTGTGAATGAGTTGTCACGCGTTTTTCACAGGTGCGTCACGCACACGCGCGCCTTTCGGCGATACGCTCATCGCGGGCGGCGGGTGGTCTTCATCCCCACCCAGGGTGGGGTTGTCGCGGCGTGGGGGCCACGATTGGAATGGACAGCCCGGTGAGAGTGATCGTCACCCGGCCCGAGGGGCAGGCTGCGGAGCTCGCCGAAAGGATCGAAGCGCTCGGCCACGAGGTCGTGCTCTGCCCGCTCGTTCGGATCGAGGTGCTCGGAGAGGGGTCGATCGACGGCTCGGGCTACGACTGGCTGATCGTGACGAGCGTCAACGGGGCCTGCGAGCTCGCCCGGCGGATCGACGGGCGCCCCGACCGGATCGCCGCGGTCGGGCCGGCCACTGCCGCCGCGCTCGCCGACCGCGGCCTCGCGGTCGATCTCGTTCCGGCGGTCGCCACCCAGGAAGGGCTGCTGGCGGAGCTGCCGCGGCCCGCAGGGCGGGTGCTCGTGGCCGCTGCCGAGGGCGCGAGACGGTTGCTCGTCGACGAGCTCGGCGCCGACTTCCTTCCGCTCTACCGGACGATCGAGCTCCGCCCGAGCAGGCCTCCCGTCGGAGACCTCGTTGTCCTCGCGTCGAGCTCGGCCGCCCGCGCGTTCGCTGCCCTCGGACTCGAGACGCCCGCGGTGTCGATCGGGCCGCAGACCACCGTGACGGCGCGCGAATCGGGCCAGCGCGTCGTCGCCGAGGCGGAGACCCACGACGTGGAGGGACTCGTGAACGCGATCGCTAGGCTCGGGTCGTGACGATCACGTTCCTGAGCGACTTCGGGCTCCAGGACGACTTCGTCGGGACCTGCCACGGAGTGATCAAGCGGATCTCGCCCGACACGGAGGTGATCGACATCACGCACGGCATCGAGCGCTACCAGGTGCTCCAGGGTGCGCTCGTCCTCGCGAGCACGCTGCCCTACATGCCCGAGGGCGTCCACCTGGCCGTCGTCGATCCGGGTGTGGGTACCGAGCGGAAGGCACTGGCGCTGCGCAGCGCCGACGGGAGGCTCTACGTCGGGCCGGACAATGGGCTGCTCGTGCCCGCGGCCGAGCGATTCGGCGGGGTCACGGGAGCATGGGAGCTCGAGAATCCGGCGTACCGGCTCCAGCCCGTCTCGCGGACCTTCCACGGACGCGACCTGTTCTCGCCTGCCGCGGCGCATCTCGCGGCAGGTGTCGAGCCCGGTGAGCTAGGGCCGGCGATCGAGCCCCAGGCGCTCGTGCGAATCGACGTTCCCGCCGCCACGATCGAAGCCGGCGCGATCCTCGCCCACGTGCTGATCGTCGACCGCTTCGGGAACGTCCAGCTCAACCTGACGACCGAGGATCTGTCCTCTGTCGGCGTCGAGCCCGGAACCCGCGTCGAGATCGAGATCGCCCAGCAGCGCTTCTATGCGTGCGCGGCCTCGACGTTCGCGGACGTGCGCATCGGAGACGTCGTCCTCTACGAGGACGCGTACGGGAACGTCGCGCTGGCGATCAACGGCGGCAGTGCCGCCGAGATGCTCGCCGCCCATCCGGGGGACACGCTGGCGATCACCGTCCGCGCGGACGCCTGAACTCGCCGCAACGAGCGGATTTTTCGTCATCGCCCGAGCACGGCATGCCCGAGAACGCTGCGAAGTGGCTATGCTCGGAAGCCACGAGGACGTTCACGGCGCGGGCGCACCGGCCGGGACGTCCTCTTTTTCGGGCCTCGAGGTTGTCGGTTCCCCCGGGTCGACGAGAACCGCGCTGACCGGCAGGCACGCCAACGAGCGCGGCGAGGGAGGAGACATGCGCAGCACTTCGGATCGCCGAAGACCTCCGTGCCATGCCGGCCGATCGTCCCACCTCCGCTCGGCACGACAAGCGGCGTGTTCCCTCTGAAGCAGAGGGCATCTGTCGAGCGCGGCTGTCGGGGAAAGGCGCAGCCGCGCGAGGGAGTGGCGAGGGCCGGATTTGAACCGGCGACACCACGGTTTTCAGCCGTGTGCTCTACCGACTGAGCTACCTCGCCGCATGAATAGACGGTTTCCCGTCGTCTTCAGCGGTGCCATCTTACTCTGAAGCCCTCGACACCCCTGGGAGACGGTGCCAGGAGAGCTCATCCTCCGTCTTGCTCAGTAGCCTTGCTCCGCAATGGGCGGGACGAACGGAACTGCACCGGTCGCGATCATCGGCGCCGCACTCGATCTGGGGCAGGGGCGCCGGGGGGTCGACATGGGGCCGTCGGCGATCCGCTATGCGGGGCTCGAAGCCCGGATCGCCGAGCTCGGCCGCCCCGTGGAGGACTGGGGGAACGTCGTCACGCCGGTGGCGGAGGCGATCGAGCCCGGCGACGAGCGCGCGCGGTTCCTCGACGAGATCAAGGCCACGTGCGCGCGGATCGCGGGCCAGGTGGCGAAGGCCAGGGAAGAGCGCATGCTTCCGCTCGTCCTCGGCGGCGACCACTCGGTTGCGCTCGGGACGCTCGGCGGGCTCGCCCGCGCGGCCGGGCCCGGCGGGGTGATCTGGCTCGACGCGCACGGCGACCTGAACCGACCCGAGACGAGCCCGACCGGGAACGTGCACGGGATGGTGCTCGCCGCTGCGCTCGGCCTGGGCGGCAAGGCATTCGAGAGCGACGCCTGGCCGATCCCGGCCGTCGAGCCGTCGCGTGTGGCGCTCGTCGGCGTGCGCTCGCTCGATCCCGGCGAGCGCGAGGTCCTGCACGAGCTCGGCGCACGGATCTACACGATGAGCGACGTCGACCGGCTCGGCGTCGAGCGCGCAATCCGCGAGTCGCTCGAGCACGTGGCCGGCTCGGGCTTCGTCCACGTGAGCCTCGACATGGACGTCGTCGACCCCGAGGTCGCCCCGGGCGTCGGCACACCGGTGCGGGGCGGGCTCTCCTACCGCGAGGCGCACTTCGCGCTCGAGCTCGTCGCCGAATCCGGGCTCGCCGGGTCGCTCGAGGTGGTCGAGGTCAACCCGATCCTCGACCGGGAGAACGCCACCGGGCGCCTGGCCGTCGAGCTGGTCGCGAGCGCGCTCGGGGCCCGGATCCTCTAGCTACGCGAGCGACGCGTCGAGCGTGATCTCGACGTTGCCCTCGAGCGCCTTCGAGACCGGGCAGTTGACCTTCGCGACCTCGGCAGCCTCCTCGAACGCGGCGCCGTCGACTCCGGGCACCTCGCCGCGCACCCGCACTGCGATCGTCGTCAGCCGGAAGCCCGCATCGGTCTTGTCGAAGGTCGCCGTCGCGTCGGTGTCGAGGCGGGCCGGTGCGTGACCGCTCTGCGCCAGGCCGTGTGAGAGCGCCATCGAGAAGCAGGAGGCGAGCGCGGCTGCGATCAGCTCCTCGGGGCTCGCGCCTGCCGAGGCGTCCTCGGCCCGTGCGCGCCAGGTCAGCGGGACTCCGCTGACGGCGCCGCTTCCGAGCGACACGGTCCCGGAGCCGCTCATCAGGTCGCCTTCCCAGGTTGCGGATGCGGTGTGCTCGACTGCCATCTCTCCTCCTCGTGGGTCTGCGCGGTCGGAGCGATCGTACTGCCGGCCCCCTGAGCCGCGTCGATCGGCGGCCGCTCGGCCTCGAAGCGCGGAGGAAGTTGTGTGCTGCCCGCTCCTCGATCTCGCGGCGAGCCGCCACGCATGCGCGGGCGGGAGTCGCACGCTGCGAAACTGCCGGACGTGCGATGCGCGGTCTGTAACGAGGAGCTGCCCGGGACGTTCCCGTACTGCCCCTTCTGCGGCGCCGCAGTGGCCGGGCCCGCACCGCGCGGCCGCGAAGAGCGCAAGATCGTGACGGTCCTCTTCGCCGACCTGGTCGGCTTCACCGCCCGGGCGGAGCGACTCGACCCCGAGGACGTCCGTGCGCTCCTCGAGCCGTACCACGCATACCTCCGGTCCGAGCTCGAGCGCTTCGGCGGCACGGTGGAGAAGTTCATCGGCGATGCAGTGATGGCGCTGTTCGGCGCTCCGGTCGCGCACGAGGACGATCCCGAGCGGGCGGTGCGCGCGGCGCTCGCGATCCGGGACTGGGCGGTCGAGCAGGGCGAGGAGCTCCAGGTGCGCGTCGCGGTCAACACCGGCGAGGCGCTCGTCGCCCTCGACGCGCGCCCGGGGGAAGGCGAGGCGATGGCGGCGGGCGACGTGGTCAACACGGCGGCGAGGCTGCAGTCGGCGGCCCCGCTGAACGGCGTGCTCGTCGGCGAGCAGACCTTCCGGGCGACGGCGCCCGCTATCGACTATCGCGAGACAGAGCCGGTGACGGCCAAGGGGAAGAGCGACCCGGTGCCCGCCTGGGAGGCGCTCCGAGTACTCTCGAGCTTCGGCGTCGACGAGTCCCAGCGGGCCGTCGCCTCGCTGGTCGGCCGCGGCCGCGAGCTCGACCTGCTCTCCTCGACGCTGGGGCGCGTTCGTGAGGAGCGCTCCCCCCAGCTCGTCACGCTCGTCGGCGTGCCCGGCATCGGCAAGAGCCGGCTCGTGCACGAGCTGGCCGGAATCGTGGACTCGGAGCAGGAGCTGATCACGTGGAGGCAGGGCCGCTCGCTCCCCTACGGCGACGGCGTGACGTTCTGGGCCCTGGCGGAGATCGTCAAGGCGCAGGCGGGCATCCTCGAGAGCGACGAGTCCGAGCAGGCGGAGGAGAAGCTTGGCCGGGCGGTCGACGCGGTCGCAGCCGACGGGTCCGAAGCGCACTGGCTGACACGGCATCTCGTACCCGCTCGCCGGCCTCGCGGAAGAGGCATCCGGAAGCGCGCAGGAGGCGCATGCGGCCTGGCGCCGGTTCCTGGAGGCGATGGCCGAGGAGCGCCCGCTCGTGCTCGTGTTCGAGGACCTGCACTGGGCCGACGACGCGCTCCTCGACTTCGTCGACCAGCTGGTCGAGCGCACGACGAGCGTGCCGATGCTCGTGCTCGGGACAGCCCGGCCGGAGCTCCTCGAACGGCGTCCCGGCTGGGGAGGCGGCAAGCCGAACGCGCTCACGATCTCGCTGTCGCCGCTCTCCGACGAGGAAACCGGCGTCCTGGTCCGGTCTCTCCTGGAGCGGTCGGTGCTCGACGCGCCGTTGCAGGAGGCACTGCTCGCCCGCGCGGGCGGGAACCCGCTCTACGCCGAGCAGTACACGCGCATCCTGCTCGAACGCGGGGACGTGGACGCGCTGCCCGAGACCGTGCAGGGGATCATCGCCGCGCGGCTGGATGCGCTCTCAGAGCAGGAGAAGCGCGTCCTCCAGGACGCCTCCGTCGTCGGAAAGGTCTTCTGGCTCGGGGCCGTCGAGTCGATCGGGGACGTCGACCGCCCCGAAGCGGAGGAGCTCCTCTACGCGCTCGAGCGCAAGGAGTTCGTCCAGCGCTCCCGGCGCTCCTCGGTCGAGGGCGAGAGCGAGTACGCGTTCCGCCACGTGCTCATCCGCGACGTCGCCTACGGCCAGATCCCGCGGGCGGCCCGCTCGGAGAAGCACCGCCGCGCCGCCGCGTGGCTCGAGTCGCTCGGCCGGCCCGACGAGCAGGCCGAGATGCTCGCGCACCACTACCTGCAGGCGCTCGAGCTGGCCGAGGCCGCGGGGCTCGATGTGGCAGCGCTCTCGGACTCGGCCAGGCACGCGCTGCGCGACGCCGGCGACCGGGCGTCGGCCCTCTATTCGGTCGAGGCGGCCGAGCGCTTCTACGACGCGGCGCTTCGCCTCTGGCCGGCCGACGATCCCGAGCGGGCCCAGCTCCTCTTTCGCCGGGCCGCGCCGTTCCGGTTCCTCAGCGCCACCGATGCCGGGCGGATGGTCGAGGCGCGCGATGCGCTGCTCGAAGCCGGGGACGACGCGACTGCCGCCGAAGCGGAGATGCTCCTCTCCGCCATGCTGTGGTCGGAGGGCCGCCGGGAGCTCGCCGAGGAGCACGCCGACCGGGCTGCCGCCCTCGTCGCCGACGCGCCGGCGAGCAAGTCGAGCGTCTGGGTGACGACACGCCGGGCGTCCGCTGCGCTCATCGCCGGCGACCATGCGCTCGAGCTCGAGCTGGCAACGAAGGCGCTGGCACTGGCGTCCGAGCTCGGCTGGGACCAGGGGATCAGCGCGTCGCGCGAGCTGATCGGCATGGCGCGCGTGTACATGGGCGATCGGGGCGGTCTCGACGAGGTCGAGCGCGCGATCGAGATGGCGATCGACGCCGGCGTGCTCGGGACGCTGTCACGGAGCTACAACTCGCTGTCCGTCGCGTACCAGGCGGTCGGCGACCTCCGGGCGGGCTACGGTGCGCGTCTCGAGGCGGCGCGACTCGCCGAGCAGGTCGGCTCGCCGAACGAGACGCGCTGGTTCCGAACGACGCTGACGGACTTCCGGTACCGGCTCGGCGACTGGGACGAGGCGCTGCGCTCGATCGACGAGCAGCTCCCCGAGATCGAGGCCGGCTCGCCCCATTACAACTCGTGGCAGCTGTACGGGCTTCGCGCCGAGATCAGGCTGGCCAGGGGCGACCTGGATGGGGCCAGAGGGGACGCCGAAGCGTCGCTCGCCGCCGGTCGAGCCGTCGCCGACCCCCAGGCCGTCTATTTCGTGCTGCCGGTCGCGGCGCACGTCTTCTCGCATGCCGCGGCAGAAGATCGGGCCGTCCCCCTCGCCCGGGAGCACATCGACGACCTCGCGCGAGGCGTCAGCGTGCAGTTCGCGATGGTCAATCTCCCGGTGCTCGGCCAGGCGGCGCGCCGGCTCGGGCTGGCCCGGGAGCTGGACGAGGCGCTCGAACGTCGGACGCGGGTGTCGTGGACGGATGCGACGCGCGCCTACGCGCGAGGCGAGTTCGTGGTCGCCGCCGAGCTCCTTGCGGAGATCGGGACGAAGCCGGACGAAGCGGAGGCGCGGCTGCGGGCGGCAGAGCGGCTGGTGGCCGAGGGGCGCCGCGCGGAGGCAGACGAGCAGCTGCACGCAGCGCTCGCGTTCTACCGCTCGGTCGGCGCCTTGCACTACGTGCGCGAGTGCGAGGCGCTGCTGGCCGAATCGGCCTAGCCGTCCGGCTCGTAGTACTTCCGGCCCTTCAGGGAGTCCGGCGCCTTGGTATTGACTTTGTCCGCGACGCCGCTCGCGCGGGTCCTGAGCGGGAAATCGCCGCGGGAGTTGAGAGCCGTGACGTTCGACCATTCCGCCTCTGCAGTGGTCGTGGTGGATGCTGCTGCGGCTCTCACGGCTTCCGAGCACAAGCCGGCGGGTTCCCGGCCACGGTGACCGCTGCGCCCACGAATACACGGTCGCCGGTAGCAGCGACGGTCATCGCCGTCCACTGCAAGTCCGCATTCCACCGCGGGTTCCAGGCGAGCGCACGACCCGTGCGGAGATCGACTGCCCCGAGGCGCGGCCGTTTCTGGTTGCCGAGGAACTGGAACAAGCCGCCGAGGTAGACGCGGTTTCCGTCGGCCGCCGCCGAGTTCACGTAGCCGTCCGAGTTCGCGATCCAGAGGAGCTTCGCTGTGTCCGACGTCCAGGCAGCGAGCCCGATGTGCCGCCGGGCCGCGATCTGGAAGCGGCCGGTGGCGAAGACTCGCCCACCGGCGGCCGTGACGGAGGAGAAAGAGCCTCGCGCGCCCGAGGTCCACTCGTCCGGCTCGCCCGAGGACGTCTCGACCGCGCTCAGTCCGCCGTAGTAGGGGCCGCCCGTGAACAGATACGTGCGGATCCGGGTGACAGCGAATGGCCCGCCGCCGCCGAGCACGCCGCCGTTCGCGGCTCCTGTTCTCGGGTCGGCGGGCGTGACCGTCTGGCCGGAGGCGAGGTAGACCGAGGACGCCGTCGCCACGATCTGGCCGACCTTGCGAACCGCGGGGAGCCAGGCCGTCGTGCGGCCCGTGACCGTGTCGATGGCTCCGACGCCGTCACGGGGGACGCCGTCGACATGGCGGAACGAGCCGGCGAGGTAGAGCGTCCGGCCGGTGCGCGCGAGGCTCGCGATCGCGCCGTCCACGACCGGCCGCCAGTTTTGCACGAGGCGTCCGTTCCGGTCGAGGTGGGCGAGGTTCGTCCGGGGCCGGGTCCCGATGCGCCAGAACTCGCCGCCGATGAACCAGCCGCCCTGTCCGTCGCCGGTCACGGCGACCACGGACTGTCCGTAGATCGTGTCGGCACCGGCGACAGGCGTGCCGTCCGAGGCTCGCAGCAGGACCCCTGCGCACGGGGTCGGGGTCGGGGCCGGCGGCCGCGCGGGCTGCCGAGACGGCGATCGCCGCCAGCGGCAGCAGGCAGACGAGCTTCCTCAGCTCTCCTCCTTCGGCTCGTAGAACGTACGCCCCTTCAGCTCCTCCGGGAGGTGGTCGACCTCGAAGCCGGCCGGGTCGTCGTGCGGGTAGACGTAGCCCTCGCCGTGGCCGAGCTTCTTCGCGCCGCGGTAATGGGCGTCGCGGAGCTCCTTCGGGGGGCGGAGGTTGCCATGCTCGCGGACGTCTCTCGTGGCGGTCGAGAGCGCTCGCGTGACGGCGTTCGACTTCGGCGCGCGGGCGAGATAGATCGCCGCCTGGGTCAGGTTCAGCTTCGCCTCCGGGAGGCCGACGTGCTCGAGCGCGTGCGCCGCCGCGACGGCGACGAGGAGCGCCTGCGGATCGGCGTCGCCGACGTCCTCCGAGGCGAGGATGATCATGCGCCGGGCGACGAAGCGCGGGTCCTCGCCGGCCTCGAGCATGGCGACCAGGTAGTAGACGGCCGCGTCGGGATCGGAGCCGCGCATCGACTTGATGAAGGCGGAGGTGAAGTCGTAGTGGAGGTCGCCCGAGCGGTCGTAGACGAGCGGCCGCTTGCGGGAGGCGTCGGCGACGTGCTCCTCCGTCAGCGCGGTACCCTCGGCCCCGGCGGTCTGGGCCGCGAGCTCGAGGATGTTCAGCGCCGAGCGCGCGTCGCCGCCTGCGGAGCGGGCGATCAGGAGCGCCATCTCGTCCGGGACGTCCGCGTGCAGGACGGCTGCGCCGCGCGCGACGACGACGGCGATCTCGTCGTCGGTCAGCGGCTCGAGCGTGTAGAGCTGCATCCGCGACATCAGCGCCGAGTTGACCTCGAAGTACGGGTTCTCGGTCGTCGCCCCGATCAGCGTCACGAGACCCTCCTCGACCGCCGGCAGGAGGGCGTCCTGCTGCGCCTTGTTGAAGCGGTGGATCTCGTCGAGGAAGAGGATCGTCCGCTGCCCGTGTGCTCCGAGGCGCTCCCGGGCGCGTCCTAGTACGGCACGCACCTCCGCGACCGTGGCCGAGACTGCCGACAGCTCCTCGAACGCGGCGCCGGTACGCGCGGCGACGATCCGCGCCAGCGTGGTCTTGCCGCTCCCCGGCGGCCCGTAGAACACCATTGAGCCGACGCGGTCCTGTTCGATCGCGAGCCTGAGCGCCGACCGCTCGCCGAGCACGTGCCGCTGGCCGACGAACTCGTCGAGCGTCGTCGGCCGGGCGCGTTGCGCGAGCGGCGCCGCGCCGGACATGTGCTCCTGGGCCGCGTCGGCGAAGAGGTCGCTCATCGTGCGAAGTATGCTCAGCACGTGTCCAGGCGTGAGCAGACCGGGCTCGAGGACGAGCTCGGGCCGATCCTTCCGGGGGCAGGCGCGAGCGACTACGAGCGCTACATCCGCACCGACGAGCTGCTGGCGCTGCAGAAGACGGAGGCCGAGCGGGCGCATCACGACGAGCTGCTCTTCCAGATCACGCACCAGTCGTCGGAGCTCTGGCTGAAGCTCGCCTCGACCGAGACGGACACGGCCACGGCGGCGATGGGCGAGGGCGACCTCCGGGCCGCGATCCGTCTCCTCCGCCGCGCGGTTCTCTGCCTGAAGCTGATCACGGAGCAGCTCGACATGCTCGAGTTGATGTCGCCGTGGGAGTACACCTCCGGCGTCCGGCCCGAGCTCGGACACGGCAGCGGTTTCGACTCGCCCGGCTGGAACGCGCTCCGGCGCTCGATTCCTGCGGCGGGTGAGGCGTTCCAGGCGCTCCGCCGCACGGCGGGCCTGTCGACGGCCGACGTCTACCGGCATGCGCGCGAGCACGAGGATCTGGCCGAGCTGGCGGAGATGCTGGTCGAGCTCGACGAGCGGGCGGGCGTCTGGCGCATGCGCCACCTGCGCGTCGTCGAGCGCATCATCGGCGGAGAGGTCGTGGGCACGCAGGGCACGCCCGTCGAGCTGCTCGCCGGGCTCGTCCACCGGAAGTTCTTCCCCGAGCTCTGGGATGTACGCAATGAATTGACCGAGCTGGCGAAGCAGGAGGCGGGGGCGTGAGCTTCGAGCAGCTGAAGGAGCGCCAGCGCCTGGCATGGGGCGCGGCGCCGTTCGAGAAGATGGAGGACTCGATCGCGGGCATGCACGACGACCTCGTGCGCAGGCTCGAGCCGCAGCCGGGAGAGCGGTGGCTGGACGTCGGTTGCGGGACGGGCGCCGTGGCGATGCGGGCAGCCCGGGCCGGCGCAGACGTGACCGGGCTCGATCTCTCGGACGTGATGATCGCGACCGCACGGCGGCGTGCGGCAGATGAAGGGCTGGAGATCTCGTACGACGTCGGCGACGCCGAGCAGCTTCCCTACCCGGATGCTGTCTTCGACGTGGTCTCGTCGTCCGTCGGCCTGTTCCTCGCTCCCGACCACGAGGCGGTCGCTCGCGAGCTGGTGCGTGTCGCGCGGCCCGGAGGACGGCTCGGGATCACGTGCTGGCGGCCGGGCGGCCCGGTCGCGCAGGGCATGCAGCTCGCCGGGCGCTTCCAGCCGCCTCCGCCGGAGGGGGTCGGCAATCCGTTCGACTGGGGCACGGAGGCGCACGTGCGCGAGCTGCTCGGCGACGCGTTCGAGCTCCGGTCCTTCGAAGGCGATGCGCCGGAGACCGCGGAGTCGGGCGAGGCGCTGTGGGAGTTCAACCTCGCCGGTGTCGGTCCGCTGAAGCTGCTCTACAACTCGCTCGATGCGGAGCAGCGCGAAGAGTTCCATCGCGCGTCCGTCGAGATGTACGAGCAGGGCCGCGGAGTCGACGGGATCCACCGCGAGCGGCTCTACCTGTTGACGATCGGCCGCCGCACGTAGTGGCGACGCAGACCCTGCGGGACGAGGTCGTGGAGCTCCTCCAGGAGCTGATCCGCCTCAACACCGTCAATCCGCCCGGGAACGAGACGATCGCCGCCGAGCTGCTGCGCGACTACCTGGAGCCGTTCGGGGTCGAGTGCGAGCTCTACGCGCGCGTGCCGGAGCGGGCGAGCCTGGTCGCGCGCATCCCCGGAAGCGGCGGCGGGCCGCGGCTCCTCTTCCTGTCGCACACGGACACGGTGCTCGCCGACCCGGCCGAGTGGACCGTGGACCCATGGTCGGGCGAGCTCCGCGACGGTCACGTCTGGGGCCGCGGCGCGCTCGACATGAAAGGCCAGGTGGCGGCGAGTGCGGTCGCGATTGCGTCGCTTGCCCGCGAGGGGTTCCGTCCGCGCGGCGACCTGATCTTCGCGGCCACGGCCGACGAGGAGGTCGGCGCCGACCCGGACTTCGGGCTCTCCTGGCTCTGCCGCGAGCACCCCGAGGCGATCCGGGCCGAGTACGCCGTCAACGAGGGCGCAGGCGACCGCGTGGTCGTCGGCGGCCGGGCCTTCTACCTCTGCGCGGCCGCCGAGAAGATGAGCTCGCCGTTCGTCCTGCGTGTCCACGGGCGCAGCGGTCATGCCTCGCTCCCCTCGATCGCCGACAACGCCCTCGTCAAGGCGGCCGGCCTGATCGAGCGCCTGGCCGAGTTCGCGCCCGAGCCGGAGCTGATTCCCGAGGTGGCGGCGTTCCTCGAAGCGGTTCGCGGCTCGGTGCCGCCGGCCGGGAACGCGCTCGAGGCTGCGCGCGAGGTCGATCCTGCGGCGGCGGTGATGATCGAGGCGCTGCTCTCGCCGACCGTCTCGCCGACGATGATCGCCGCTTCGCAGAAGCGGAACGTCATCCCGGCGCTGACCGAGGTGACAGTCGACTGCCGGCTCCTCCCCGGCCAGACGCAGGCCGGCGTCGAGCCGATGCTGCGGGCGTGGCTGGGCGAGGGCGACTACGAGCTCGTCTGGGGCGAAGGCCAGGGCGGCACGCGCTCGGCGATGGACACCCCGCTGTGGGCTGCGGCCGAAGCCTTCATCGCCGAGGTCGAGCCCGGAGCGCGCGTGGCGCCGATCTGCGTCGCGGGCTTCACCGACAGCCACTGGCTGCGAGAGGCGTTCGGCACGGTCGCCTACGGCTTCTTCCCCGTCAAGTCCATGGACCCGGACCTGGCCGCACGGCTCGTCCACTCCGCGGACGAGCGTGCAGACGTCGACGATCTCGAGCTCGGCGTGCGCTTCCTGCGCCATGCGGCGCATGCAATCGGGACGACCGGCTGACGGTCCCCTCTACTTCTTGCAGGCGGCAGCGAGATCCGGCCTGATGAGTCGCCGAACGGTCGGCAGGCGCGGGCTCAGGCCGGATAGGCAGTCAGGACGATGTTGTCGACGTAGCGCTTCGTCTTCTGGTCGAATCGCCCGCCGCAGGTCACGAGCACGAGTCTCGCGCGGCCCTTCTTCGACCAGACGTCCGTAGGCAGCTTGCTCTTCGGGTACGCCTTGACCGACGAGACCGTGTACGTGAACGTCCGACCCGCCGAGGTCGTCAGTTGCACGCGGTCGCCGCTCTTCGCGTCCTTGACGTTGAAGAAGGCGCCGGCGCCTCCCTTGGCGCTGTCGACGTGGCCGGCGATCAGCACCGCGCCCGTCTTGTCGCCGGGCTGAGCCCCGTCCGCCCACCAGCCCGTGTGGTGGATGTCGGGCGAGACGCCGAGGATGCCCTTGCCGGTGTCGATGCCGACGGGGAGGACCGGCGCGTCGATCGACACGGCGCCGAGCGTGACGTGCGTCGGCGCCAGGACCGAGGACGAGCGGCGGCGGATCTCGCGGGTGACGTCGCCGCGCCCCGTGATGATCTCCGGCGCCGCGAGCGAGACCTCGGACTCGACCGGGCACTCGCTGAGCACGTCCTTCACCGTCGCCGAGCCGACGAGGTGCTCGCGGAACACGTAGAAGCCCGCCTTGTCGATCTTGATCGGCGGTGAGAGCCAGATGCCGTCGCCCTTGGCGGTGAACGAGGTCTTACCGGCGGGAGTGCCGGAACAGCCGATCGACGCCCTCGTCGAGAAGGGGCCGTAGAGCGTCACCTCGACCGCGGCCGACGTCTTGCCGAGGCCGTTGATGCTGACCTTGTCCGTCAGGCCTGCGCCGGGCTTCGCCACCTCGTCCGAGGCCGTCGTCGAGATCCTCGGCGAGGAGGTGGAGACGGTCGTCTCGGGTGCGGCAGCGCACGGAGCCGTGAACTCGCCGTACGCGGGCGTGTCCGAGATCGACTCCCGGTAGGTGTAGTAGCCCGCCTTCGTCAGCTTGACCTTTGCGGTGATGTAGGTGCCGTCGCCCTTGGCGATGAATGTGCCCAGCCAGTACGGCGTGCCGCTGCACCGGATCGCCCCGGCGGTCGGGAACGGCCCCCAGAGCTCGACCTTGACGGACGCCTCGAGCTTGCCGAGGCCCGAGATCGTCACCTTGTCCGTGATCGTCGCGCCGGGTGACGTCTTCTGCGCGCTGATCTGGGTGACGATCTTCGGCTGGCCGGTCACGATCGCCGTCTCGGCCGTGTCCGCGCAGGCCGTCTGGACGGCCCGGACGAATCCCGAGGCTGCGATCGACTCGCGATAGGTGTAGTAGCCGGGGATCTGCACGGTGGCGGGCTCGGTCGTGTACGTGCCGTCGGCGGTGACCGGGATCGTTCCCGTCCAGACGGGGGTGCCCGTGCAGGCGATCGCCGCGCGTGTCGGAAACGGGCCGTAGAGCCCCGCCGTCACTGTCGCGGACTCGCCGTTCAGGCCCGTGACCTTGACCGTGTCCGTGATCGTCGTGCCGGGCAGGACGCTCTGCGAGCTGACGGTGGTGACGACCGCCGGCTGCGTGTCGACCCGGAAGCGCTCGCTCGGGGCGTTGCACGGTGTCGTCAGGCCTATCGTGCTCGCGTCACCGGGGACGGTCTCCTGGTAGGCGTACCAGCCGGGCGCCTTGATCGCCACCCCCGTCGTCGTGAAGGTCCCGTTCCCCTTCGCCGAGAGCGTTCCCTGAAAGACAGGCGTGCCGGTACAGGCGATTGCGGCGGGGGTGCGCTCGGGGCCGTAGATCCTGACCTGGATCGTGCCGCTCCACCCTCCGCCTGCGTTCGAGATCGTCACCTTGTCCTGGCTTGGCTTCCCGGCGAGAAGGGCGGCCGGCGCAGCGTTCGTCGAGACCTTGATCTGCACCTTCGACGCGGTGCCGGTCCCCGTGTCGGAGACCGTCTGCGAGGCCGGTAGGACGAGCCGCTGCCCGTTCGCCGCGGCGGCCGCGGACGTCGGAACGAAGACGCGCGGCAGTGTCGAGGGGAGCGCCGAGGACGAGGCGGAGACCTTGACGGCGCCGCCGCTCGGCGTCAGCGTCACCTTGGCCACACCGGAGTCGTCGGTCTTCGAGGGCTTGGACACGTCGGTCGCTCCGGTCGTGGAGACGGTGACCGGGAGGTTCGGAACAGCGGCGCCGCCTGCGGCGAGCACGCGGACGGTCGCGGTCACGGCGGTGCCGACCTTGGGCGCCCCCGGCACGCTCACGTCGACCTTGTAGGGCCCGTGGAACTTCGCCGCGGCCTTGGAGATCTGGTCGTAGAGCGCTCGGGCCCTGGAGCCGAGCACCGAGGGGCTGACCTCACCCGGCCGCGCGTCGTCGATCTGCCCGTGGACGTAGAGCATGACGGCGGCCGCCTGGTCCGGGTCGTTGCTGCGCCCGTAGACCCAGATCGCATAGGCGATGCGCTGCTGGTTCAGGAACGGCACGGCTCCGCCGCTCTTGTTGGTCAGGTTCCCGCTCGTGTCCTCCTTGTACTTGTAGGAAGGCCCCGGGTACCAGAAGCGCAGGTCGATGCAGTAGGAGTGCGTCCCGCCGGGGATCGCATTCTTGAAGTCGCCGAACCAGCGGGTGCCGAAGCTGTAGGTCTTGTAGTAGCCGACTCCCGTGGTGCCGCAGATGTCCTTCGTGCCGCTGACGCACGGGTCCTTCGCCTTGGGCGGCGTCGCTGCGACTGCCGCCTGGACAACCACCAGGGCAAAGGCGCATGCGACGCCGAAGACGATTCGTCTTCCCAGACCCACCGCCTCCGATCATATGCGCGCTCGGCGGATGGTGGAGATCTCGCTAGGCTGACCCGGATGGACGAGAAGAAGCTCCGCCTCGGCGGCATGGCGCTCGCGAACGGCGTGCTCGTGCACGGACCGACCTCGTGGGCGTGTGCCGTCAGGACGTCCACCGGGACGCTGAAGGTCGCCTCCGGAACGAAGCCGAAGATCGCGGTGTCGTCGGACCTGCCGCTCCTGCGCGGGCCGGCGCGATTGCTCGAGGCGGTGCTCGTGCTGCCGCGCGTCCGGCGCGAGCTGCCCGAGGCGCGGTTTGCGTTCGAGCGGCGTAACGTGGTCGCGGCGATGGCTGCGGCCGGCGTCGCGTCGCGCGCGATCCGGCAGTCCGCACGCCTCTCGCCGGTGGCGCAGGAGCTCATCGGCGGCGTGATCGCGCTTGCCCCGGCGCTGATCGCGCTCCGCGGCGGCGAGCTGGCCGCCTACCACGGCGCCGAGCACATCTCGATCGGCACTTACGAGCACGGGCCCGGCGCGGAGAAGGAGCACGAGCGCTGCGGCTCGCACCTCGTCGGCCCGCTGATCCTCGCTTCAGCGGCCGGAGCCGGGCTCGCGGCCCGCGTTCCCGAGCGCCTGCGCAAGCCTGCGTCGCTCGCTGCCTCGCTCGGTGCCTTCGCCGCGTCGACGGAGATCTTCGGCTGGATGGTTCGCCACCCGGGCAACCCGGTCGCGAAGGTGCTCGCCTGGCCGGGGACGGAGCTGCAGAGCCGGGTCGCGACGGCTGACCCCTCGCCCGAGCAGGTCGAGGTCGCACAGGCCGCGCTGGACGCGTGCCTGGGCCGCGAGCGTGCCGCCGCCGTCGCCGCGTAGAGACCGCCTGCCGCCGCAGATCTTCGACCTTCCGGTCGAGAAGATGAAGGCGGGCTACTACTCGGACGCCTACTTCAACTTCGCCCGCGAGACGCTGATCGCCGACGGCCGCCACCCGCGGGTGGTGACCCAGGTGTTCCAGAAGCACGCCTCCGTGCTCGGCGGCATGGACGAGGCGATCGCGATCCTCGAGCTCTGCTCCCACGGCTTCGGCGAGCTGGAGGTGAAGGCGCTGTACGACGGCGACGAGATCGCGCCGTGGGAGACCGTGATGACGATCGAAGGCGACTACACGCTCTTCGCGCACCTGGAGACGGTCTACCTCGGCGTGCTGGCGCGGCGGACGCTGATCTCATCGAACGTCCGGCGGGTCGTCGATGCGGCGAACGGCAAGCCGATCCTCTTCTTCCCCGCCCGGCACGACCACCACCACGTCCAGACGGGCGACGGCTACGCCGCCCACGTCGCGGGCGCAATCGGCGTGTCCACCGACGCGCAGTCGTCGTGGTGGGGCGGCAGCGGGATCGGCACCGTGCCGCACGGGCTGATCGCGGCCTACGGCGGCGACACGGTGCTGGCCGCACGGCGCTTTGCCGACTGGGCGCCGGCCGACCTGAACATCGTCGTGCTCGTCGACTTCGCGAACGACTCGGTGCAGACGTCGCTCGAGGTCGCACGCGCCCTCGGCGACCGGCTCTGGGGCGTCCGGCTCGACACGTCTCGGACGCTCGTCGACCGGTCGCTGTGGGACGAGCTCGGCGACTTCGACCCGCGCGGCGTCAACGAGCGGCTCGTCGTGCGCGTGCGTGAGGCCCTCGACCGCGAAGGCTTCGAGGGCGTCCGCATCGTCGTCTCGGGCGGTTTCGACGTCGAGCGGATCAGGGAGTTCGAGGCGACGGGCGTGCCGGTCGACTCCTACGGCGTCGGCTCGACGCTGATCCGCGGCGAGAACGACTTCACCGCGGACGTGGTCGTCGTGGACGGCGTACCGTGCGCGAAGGTCGGCCGCCGGCTCCGTCCGAACCCGCGCCTCGAGCCCGTCGAGTAGGTCCGACTAAGGCTCGGCGCAGCGGGTGCCGATGAGCAGGTCGTGGGCCAAGTGCTGCACGAGATTGGCGATGCCGCGCTCACGTGGCTGCCGCTGATCTTCTTCGGGATGCTCATCTACCTCCTCTGGCGGGTGGTCCAGCTCATGCCGCGGATCTCACCGGCCGAGGGCCCGAGCGGGTCGAGCTCGGAGGTCGGGTTCGACGACGTGGCCGGGCTGTGGGAGGTCAAGGAGGAGCTGCAGGAGGTCGTGGACTTCCTGCGTGACCCGAAGCGCTTCGAGGCGCTCGGCGCCCGGGTGCCGAAGGGCATTCTGCTGCACGGTCCGCCCGGAACCGGCAAGACCCTGCTGGCGAAGGCAATCGCCAGCGAGTCGGGTGCGAGCTTCTATTCGCAGAGCGCGTCGGCGTTCGTCGAGATGTTCGCGGGCCTGGGGGCCGCGCGCATCCGCAAGCTGTTCGCCGAGGCGCGGAAGCACGCACCCGCAATCGTCTTCATCGACGAGCTGGACGCGGTCGGGACTGCGCGCTCGGGCCACGGCTTCAACCGCGAGCAGGACCAGACGCTGAACCAGCTCCTCGTCGAGCTCGACGGCTTCGGCACGGACGCGCAGGTCGTCGTCATGGCCGCGTCGAACCGCATCCAGGACCTCGACCAGGCGCTCCTGCGCCCGGGCCGGTTCGACCGGCAGTTGCTCGTCTCCACACCGGATCTCGCCGGCAGGGAGCAGATCCTCACGGTGCACACGCGCGGCAAGCCCCTGGCCGCCGACGTCGATCTCGGAGTGGTGGCTCGCCAGACCGCGGGATTGACCGGCGCCGACCTGTCGAACATCGCCAACGAGGCGGCAATCTTCGCGGGTCGCGAGCGCAAGCACGAGATCGGCGCCAACGACTTCGAGGCTGCGATGGAGCGCGTCGTCGCCGGTCTCCAGCAGCGCCGCGTCGTCAGCGAGAAGGAGAAGCGGATCCTCGCCTACCACGAGGCCGGGCATGCCCTCATGTCGCACCTGATGGGCGATGCGTTGCCCGTCCACAAGGTGACGATCGTCTCCCGTGGCCACGCGCTCGGCTACACGCTCAACGTCCCGATCGAGGATCGTTACCTGCACACGAAGGAAGAGCTCCTCGACATGGTGCGCGTCTTCCTCGCCGGTCGCGCCGCCGAACAGGTCGTCTTCGGGCGCGTCACGAACGGGGCGGCCAACGACCTCGAGAAGGCGACCGAGCTGGCACGGTCGATGGTGTTCGAGTTCGGCATGTCCGATTCGGTCACGTCACGGACGATGCGCGCCGACAACTACGCCCTTTCGGAGGAGACGAAGCGGCTGCGCGACGGCGAGCAGTCTCACCTGACGGACGACGCCTACTCGGACGCCGTCCGCCTGCTGACGAAGCACCGTGCCGTGCTCGACCGCGTCGCCCAGGCGCTCCTGCAGAAGGAGACGCTGACTGGGCCGGAGCTCGCGGAGCTCCTGCAAGGGGTGGCCCGCGAGTCGCGCTCGTCCGAGACGGTCGGCACCGTCCAGGCGATTTAGCCCAGGTGCTGCCGGAGCGCCGCCAGGCGCTCGTCCCACTGCGTGCCGACCCGCTCCATCCAGTCGAGCGCGTCGCCGAGCGGCTCCGGCCGTAGGCGGTAGCGGGTCTCGCGGCCGGTGCGTGTCGGCTCGACGAGCTCGGCCGCGCGTAGCGTGCCGAGGTGCTTCGCCACGGCCTGCCTCGTGACGGGCAGCGCCGCCGCGAGCTCCGTCGCGGTCGCCGAGCCGCAGCCGGCCAGCGTCTCGAGAACGAAGCGCCGATGCGGGTCGGCGAGTGCCTGGAAAACCGCGTCTACGCGACTGCGCATGCGGTCGCCAGCGCGCGCAGCTCGAGCGCGGTCGACCACTCGGGAGCCGACTCGACCACGACGAGGCGCGTGCCCTCGGGCACGGGCTCGAGCGTGAAGACGACCTCCCCGCCGTCGTCTTCCCAGCGCAGCGTCAACAGGCGCTCGGGGTCGATCTCCTCGACGCTCACGCTCCGCTCCTCGCCGTTCCCCCACCGGAAGGTGCCGCGGCCGCCCGGCCTCGGCTCGAGCTCGACCTCGGTCGCGAACCAGTCCTCGAGCCGCTCGGGCTCGGTCAGCGCCTCCCACACCTCGGCCGGCTCGGCCGGAAAGACGATCTCGCGGCGGACGTCCATCTCAGTACCTCCTCGCACGACGCTGTTAGCGCAACCAAACGGTTGCGTGTAGGATGGGCAACCTTGCAGTTGCACGTTATCACCCGGAGCCGCGCGTGAGCCCGCTCGTTCCCGTCGTCGTCGAGTCCGACGGCCGCGTCGAGCGCTCGTTCGACATCTACTCGCGTCTGCTCCGCGAGCGCATCGTCTTCCTGGGCACGGAGGTCGAGGACGTGTCCGCCAATCTGATCGCCGCGCAGCTCCTCTTCCTCGAGGCCGAGGACCCGGAGAAGGACATCGAGCTCTACGTCAATTCGCCGGGCGGCTCGGCGTACGCGGGCATGGCGATCTACGACACCATGCAGCACGTCAAGCCGGACGTGCGCACGATCTGTCTCGGTATGGGCATGTCCGCGGCGGCCATGATCCTCGCCGGCGGCGCGCCCGGCAAGCGCTTCTGTCTGCCGAACGCGAAGGTGATGATCCACCAGGGCTCCGCGGGCGCGCGCGGCGCGCCGAGCGACATCGAGATCACGGCGCGGGAGGTCGTGGAGATGCGCCGGCGGATGGCCGAGATCATCGCGCGGCACACGGACCGCCCGGTCGAAACCGTGCTCGAAGACATCGATCGCGACCGCTTCATGACGCCGCAGGAGGCCGTCGACTACGGCCTCGTCGACGGGATCCTCGAGCCCCGCAAGGCGCAGGCGGGATAGCATCGGAGGAGTGGCAGTGAAGGGCATCCACCACGTCGGCGTCGCGGTCCAGGACCTGGACGAGGCGATCGAGACCTACGGCCGGCTGTTCGGCGCCGAGGTCGAGCACCGCGACACGGTCTCGGAGCAGGGCGTCGAGGCGGCGGCAGTCCTCGTCGGCGAGAGCCGGATCGAGCTCCTCGCCGCGACGGCAGACGATACGCCGGTCGGGCGGTTCCTAGCCAGGCGCGGCCCGGGTGTACACCACCTCGCCTACGAGGTCGACGACCTGGATGAGCAGCTCGCGCGGCTCGACGCGCAGGGGGTCGACCTGATCGACCGCTTGCCGCGACCGGGGCTGTACGGGATGCGCGTCGCGTTCCTCGACCCGGGGTCGGTGGACGGCGTGCTCGCGGAGCTGGTGAGCCATGGCCGCTAGCGACGAGCGCGTCCGGCTGGACATCGGCTTCAAGGGCGGAGCCACGCTGACCGTGGCGGTCACCGTGCCCGAGGCGGACGCGCTCGAGCAGTGCCTGCGCCAGGGCGACGGCGGCCTCGTCGAGCTCGACGCGGACGACGGCAGGCTCCTCGTGGTCGCCGCGCACGTGCTCTATATTCGACGCCACGCCCGCGGCAGCCGAGTCGGCTTCAGCGCCGCGACGTAGCCGGGCCGCGCGCTCGGTGCGCGCGAATCGGCACGGTTCTGTCACCCACGCGTGACGATTCCTCGCGTACCGTGACCGAAGGGGCGTTCGCTCCCCCAAAGGGGGAAGCGGGGTCGGCTCGGCGGCGGCCCGCTGGACCGGCGCCGCTACGTTTCAGCTCATGCCGCTGGAGGTCGGGATCGTCGGGCTGCCCAAGTCCGGCAAGACGACGCTGTTCAACGCGCTCACGCACGCGGGGGCGCACGTGCACGATGCGAAGCCCCATGTCGGGATGGCGCCGATCGCCGACGACCGGCTCGGCCGGCTCGCGCCGGTCGAGAGATCGGCGAAGCTGACCCCGGCGTCGATCCGCGTCCAGGACGTGCCCGGTACCGGACCGGCTCTGCTCGGGAACCTGCGACAGGTCGATGCGCTTCTCTGCGTGCTGAACGGGTTCGCGCCCGGCTCCGAGCCCGACGCCGATCTGGAGACGCTGAAGCTCGAACTGCTCGTCGCCGACCGGGATCACGTCGAGAAGCGGCTCGAGCGGGCGCGACAGCAGGCGAAGTCGGGCGACGCGAAGCTCAGGCGGGAGGTCACGGGCCTCGAGACGCTGCTCGCCCACGTCGAAGGCGGCGGGACGATCGCCGACTACGAGGGCGAGGTGTCGGACTCGCTCGAGCCGCTGACGACGAAGCCGATGGTCGTGGTCGAGAACGGCCTCGGAGGCATCGACCTCCAGCTCGAGGCCGAGCTCGGCGAACTGTCCGAGGACGAGGCGTCCGCGTTTCGCGACGGCGCGTCGGCGCTCGAGGAGATCGCCGGCGGCCTGAAGGCGTCGCTCGGCCTGATCACGTTCTTCACGATCGGCCCGACCGAGGCGCGTGCGTGGACGCTGCGCGGAGGCCGCACCGCGCTCGACGCCGCCGGGGAGATCCACACGGACATCGCGCGCGGCTTCATCCGCTGCGAGGTGATCGCGTGGGAGGACCTCGTCGAGTGCGCCTCGCGCGCGGAGGTGCGGAAGCGCGGCCTCGAGCGGCTGGAGGGGAAGGACTACGTCGTCCGCGAGGGCGACGTCCTGAACATCCGCTTCAACGTCTAGCGCTCGCGCGCGACAACGAACGACCGCCTGACGGCGACCAGACTCGTCTAGCTCGACCAGGAGGCCGTCAGCGCCGCAAGCTTCTCCTTCGCGCCGCGCGTCGGCGGCCCGTGGCCGGACAGGGCCAGGTCGAGGTCGAGCTCGGCGAGCTGCTCGATCGAGCGTCGCGACTCGGCCCGGTCGGCGATGAACACCGGCACCGCTTCCCGGAAGAGGTCGCCGGTCATGAACGAATCGCCGGCGACGATCGTCGTGCCGAGCCGGTACGCCGTGTGGCCGGGCGTATGGCCGGGTGTCGGCACCGCCTCGAGACCGGCGACGACCTCGCCCGGCTCGAGCCAGCGGTCGACGGAAGGCAGCTCGACGCGGCGGCCCGCGTTGGCAATCCGTGCGCCGGCGCGGGCGGCGAACCGGTGGCGCTTTTGGCCCGTGAACAGCGGCTGTTCGGCGGCGGGCGCCCAGATCGGCGCCCCGGTCGCGTCTCGTACGTGCCCGGCCCCGCCGGCGTGGTCGAAGTGGCTGTGTGTGAGCAGGATCGCGACTGGGACGATCGCCGCCCGTTCGAGCTCGGCCGCGACCCGGCGCCCGCCTTCGGGCGTCCCTGCGTCGACGAGAACCGGCTCGGGCGCGCGGATCAGGAACGCATTCGCCCAGCGTCCGGTTCCCTCGACCTGGAAGACCCCCTCGCCGACCTCCTTCACCGGCCGAGCCTTCGCAGCAGGTTCGCCTTCACCTCCGGCCAGTCGTCGTCCACGATCGCGTAGTACGCCGAGTCGCGCAGGCGGTCGCGATCGTCGCCGACGAGCATGTGCTTGCGGAAGACGCCCTCGAATCCGGCCGGGAGCGCCGCGAGCGCGCGCCGGGAGCGTTCGTTCTTCGCGTCGGTCTTGAACTCGACGCGCATGCAGCCCGCCCGGTCGAACGCGTGCTCGCACTGGAGGAGCTTCGCCTCCACGTTCGCGCCTCCGGACCACCGCGACCGCGTCAGCCACGTCCAGCCGATCTCGAGACCGCGGTGCTCGGGGCGGAGCGTGAGGAATCGAGTGCTGCCGATCGGCGCACCCGTTCCGGCGTCGAGGGTCGCGAACGGCACCTCGACCCCGCTGTTCAGGTTCTCGAGCGCCGCCTCGAAGTACGCGTGGAATGCCTCACGGCTGCGAGCGGCGTCCACGAACATCCATGTCCAGTCCATGTCGCAGGCGGCCTCGTAGAGGCCGTCCTCGTGCTCGGGCCGGAGTGGTTCCAGCACCACGAGCTCGCCCTCGAGCCGGGCGGCGAGTCCCTCCCACATGCCGCGAGCCTATCCCGTCGAGACGAGCACGATCCCCGCGATGGTCAGCGCGATGCCAACCTCCTGCAGGCGGTGCACGCGCTCGCGCAGGCGGTAGCGGGCGAGGAGAACGGTCACCACCGGGTAGAGGGAGGCGAGCACGGCGGTGACGCTCAGCGCCCCGTAGGACGACGCGGCGGCGTAGAGCGTGTTTCCCCCCGTGTCGAGCAGTCCGATCAGCGCCAGCATGAGGAAGGCCCCGCCCACGCCGTGAACGGCCGGGCGCAGGACGAGCAGCGCGACCCAGACGAGCGAAGTCGAGACGACGCGGAAGAGGAAGGCCGGCCAGAGGAAGTCGTCGCCGCTCGCCTGGTGCAGGAAGACGAAGTAGCAGCCGAACGCGACCATGCTGATCAGGCCGAATCCTGCGCCGGCGGCGAACCAGGACTGGTCGGGTCGCCGCTCCCAGGACGTGAGCACCACGCCTGCGATCGCGGCCGCGAAGCCGACGCCCTGCAGGAGGCTCGGCCGGTCTCCGCGGAGGACGCCGACGAGCACGGGGATGGCCGCGCCCGCCCCGGCGATGGGCGCGACGATGCTGATTGCGCCGACCGCCATGCCGCGGTAGAAGGCCGCGAGCCCGATAGTGCCGACGACGGCCGCGGGAGCCGCCCAGGCGACTTCGGCACCTGGAGGGGCGGTCGCGCGCACGGCGACGACGACGCCGAGAACGGCGAGACCGACGGGCTGGGAGACGGCCAGGATCGCCAGTGGGTGCAGCGTCCGGCTCTTGACGCCTCCGAGGAAGTCGCCGAAGCCCCAGGACGCGCTGGCCCCGAGGGCGAGCGGAGCTGCGAGCACCTAGCGGTCGCCCGGTGTCTCGACCGGACGCGTCGCGGCGACGGCGTCGAGCTGGTTCGCGTGGTAGAGGCACGCCGCTTCGGCCGTGCGCGCCGCTCTCGAGTCGTGATGCGTCGCGACGGCATGGAGGAGCTCGGTGCGCACCTCGGCCTCGAGCGGTGTTGCCCGCTCCTCGATCAGCCGTAAGCCGAGATGGACGTGTCCGAGGAGGCGCCCTTCCGCGGTCGGCTGGAACGTGGGGCCTGGACGGAGCTCGAGCGTCCGGCCGACGTCGTGGAGGAGCGCAGCGGCGAGTAACAGGTCGGCGCGGAGGCGCGGGTGGAGCTGGGTCAGCTCGCGGCAGATCGTCGCCACGCCGACGGTGTGCTCGAGCAGCCCGCCCGCGTAGAGGTGGTGGCTGTCGGGAGTGGCCGGCAGGGCGCGGAGCCGCGTGCGGGTCTCTGTGTCGAGGACGGCGGCGACCGTTGACCGCAGTCCGGGGTGCGCGATCTCGGCCGCGATGAAGTCGAGGAAGCCGTCCAGCTCGTCGGCGTCGCGGCGGAGCGCGGGCGCGAGGGACGCAGGATCGGTGTCGGACTGCTCGATCGAGCGGACGTCGAGCTGGAGCGCGTTTCGGAAGCGCTCGACCCGGCCGAGCACGCGAACGGCATCCCCCTCCGCGAAGCGCGAGTCGAGGAGCTCGACGTCGTGCCAGACGCGGCCCTCGATACGGCCGGTCGGATCGACGAGCTCGAGCGCGAGGTAGTCGGAGCCCGAGCGCGCGCGCAGTCGCCGCTTGCGCGCAACCGCGTAGACGCCTTCCACGACCCGGTCCTCGGCCAGCTCTGCAATTGCGCTCACAGAGCCGAATTCTAGGACCGAGGGCGGCTGGTAGCGTCTCTCGCATGGCCCGGGTCCAGCCCTTTCGCGCCGTGCGCTACGACGAGGGCGCCGCAGGACCCCTCGCCCGGCTGGTCGCGCCCCCGTACGACGTGCTCGGGCTCGAGGAACGCGCGCGCTACCTGGCCGAGAGCCCCTTCAACGTCGTCCACCTCACGCTCCCGGAGAACGACCACGAGGCCGCTGCGCTGTGGCGCGAGTGGCTCGACCACGGTGTTCTCGTACGCGACGCCGGCGCGGCGTGCTGGTGGCTGGAGCAGGACTTCGTCGGGCCGGACGGCATGGCGCGGACGCGCGGCGGGCTCGTCGTCGCGTTGCGGGTCGAGCCGTACTCGGCGGGCGTGATCCTCCCGCACGAACGCACCCACGCCGGGCCGAAGGAGGGCCGCCTGCGGCTGCTGCGTGCACTGCGGGCGCACGTCGAGCCGCTCTTCTTCCTCTACGACGGGGTGCTCGAAGGTCCGGGCGGCGCGCCGCTCCTCGACATCGAGCTCGAGGGTGTCCGGAACCGACTCTGGCGTGTCGAGGGCGAGCCGCCGCCGGCGCTCGCCGACGCCCAGCTGTTGATCGCCGACGGGCACCACCGCTACGAGACGGCGCTCGCGTTCCACGAGGAGGACGGCAGCGAGGGGAGCGCGTGGCTACTGGCGGTGATCGTGCCGACCGAGCAGGAGGGGCTGACGATCTTCCCGACGCACCGGCTCGTGGACGACGTCGACGTGTCGCGGGCCGAGCCGTCCGACGAGCCGCCCCTCGAGCTGCTCGGCCGCGGGACCGGGCCCGTGCTCTACCGCGGTGGCCGGAGCTACGCGCTCGATCCCGACGGCGCGGGAACCGACGCCGCGGCAATCGAGCCGCTCGTCTCCGGCGCCGTGCGCTACACGCCGAGGGCGGAGGAGGCGGTCGAGCTCGTCGACTCCGGCGAAGCCGGTGCGGCACTCCTCCTGCGTGCGCCGACGATCGAGCAGGTGCGCGAGACGGCGCGGCGCGGCGAGACGATGCCGCAGAAGAGCACCTACTTCTATCCCAAGCTCCCGTCGGGCCTGCTGTTCCTGCCTCTGTGACCGACTGGCTCGCGACCTGCCGCCGTGCGGTCGGGGACGTGGAGGCCGTGCTGCGGGAGATGCCGGATCCAGTCGAGCGCGCACGCGTAATCGGTCAGGGCGAAGGCGGCGACGAGACGACGGCGATCGACGCGGAGGCCGAGCGCGTCGTGGTGGCGCGCCTCGACGCGGGAGGCGGCGATTTCACGCTGATCTCGGAGGAGCTCGGCATCCGTCCCGCGCGCGGAGACAGCTCGACGTACGTCGTCGTCGATCCCATCGACGGCTCGATCAACGCCAAGCGCGGCATTCCCTTCTTCTCGCTCTCGATCGCAGTCGCGGACGGGCCGACGATGGGAGACGTCCAGTTCGGCTTCGTGCACGACTTCGGGTCCGGCGAGGAATGGGTCGCGACCCGCGGCGACGGCGCTTCCCTGAATGGGGCGCCGGTTGTGCTGACGCCGCGCGAGCAGATCGAGCTCATGGTGATGGAGGCGACGAAGACGGACCTGGTCGCGCACTACGCGCCTGCCTTCGTCGGCGTCGCGAACCGCGTGCGCGTGATGGGCTCGCTGGCGCTGTCGCTCTGCCACGTCGCCGCCGGCCGCGTGGACGCGGTGTGCTCGCTCAAGGCTGCGCGGTCGGTGGACGTCGCGGCCGGGCAGCTGCTCGTCTCCGAGGTGGGCGGGCACGTCGATCTGGTCGACGACGGACCGCTCGGGGCAGCGCCGCTCGACCTCGAGGGGCGCTCGCGCATCGCCGCCGCTGCGACCCGCGACCACTACGAGGAGATCGCCGCCGCTCTGGGCCGGGCGTAGCATGCGCCCATGAGACGACTCATTCTCCTCGCCGCTCTGGTCGGGCTCCTGACCGCCGGCTCGTCCTCGGGTGCCAACCGCGCCCCGGCGTTCAAGGCGACGCTGATCACGGCCGGGCACACGCCGAAGGTGCTGAAGGCGTGGAAGTACAGCGTGCGCGTGACCGATCCAGCCGGCCATCCGATCGCGGCGCGGATCACGCCGCTGATCGTCGACCCGCTCGGCGGGACGCACCCGGTCGAGTTCGACGGCACGGGTCGCAACCCGTACGTGAAGGACTACCGCTTCTTCGGCAACTTCTGCGACTCGATCACCTTCCCGAAGAGCGCTGCGGTCGGCGTCACGCTCACGTTCCGCACGGTGGTCGTGACGGCCAAGGGGCGCAAGGTGCTGAGCTACTCCGTGACGCCCGAGTCGTGACCGTCGCTCGCCTTCGGCTCGCTCGCGCGAGAGAAACCATGTTTCCCCCGCGGACCCCCTTCTTCCTGAGGCCGATCTGGCCCGGGGAACCTCCTGGTTCCCTTGAGACCCCTCCACACGCTCACAGACAAGAGACCGGCCTGTGAGCGAGCGGCCCGGTGGGGTCGAGGTCGTCGTCGACCACGTCTCGAAGTCGTTCGAGGACGGCCGGATCTGCGCGCTCGACGATGTCTCTTTCCGCCTCGAGCCGGGCGACGTCGTCTCGCTCACCGGGCCTTCCGGCGGCGGCAAGAGCACGCTCCTGAACCTGATCGGTGCGCTCGACCGGCCCGACGCGGGCTCGATCGCCGTCGGCGGCGAGCGCCTCGAGGAGCTCCGAGACTCCTCCGAGTACCGCGCCGCGACCGTCGGCTTCGTCTTCCAGTTCCACCATCTGATCCCGACCTTGAACGCGCACGAGAACGTGCAGGTGCCGATGATGGGACGCGGGCTGGGCCGAGCGGAGCGCGAGGCGAGGGCCATGGAGCTGCTCGAGGACTGTGCGATCGCGCACCGCGCGAAGGCATCGCCGAGCACCCTTTCGGGCGGCGAGCGTCAGCGGGTGGCGATCGCGCGTGCGCTCGCGAACGGGCCGCGACTGCTGCTCGCCGACGAGCCGACCGGAGCTCTCGACTCGGCGACCGGAGGCCAGATCGTCGAGCTCCTGCTCTCGCTGCGCCTGCGCCGGGGGATGACGATCCTCCTGGTGACGAACGACGACGACGTCGCCGAGCTCGCCGACCGGACCCTGCGGATCCGTGACGGGCACGTCTTCCCGTCGGCCGAGGCTACTCGCGCCGCAGCGCCTCGATCGGCGTGAGCCGGACGGCCCGCCAGGCCGGGTAGAGCGCGCCGAGGACCGCGACCCCGAGCGCGAAAGCGAGTCCCCAGAGGAAGACGCTCGCCGTGAAGTCCGGCGTCGCGAGCTGCGAGAGGTTCCCCCGGCGGACGAACAGCTCGGCGGCACCGTAACCGGCCGCGAGGCCCGCGGCGAGGGCGATGAGCCCGATCCCGATCGCCTCGCTCACGATCAGCGCCGCGATCCGGCGGCCCGGCCAGCCGACCGCGCGCATGATCCCGATCTCGTGGACGCGCTCGAACACGGACATGGCCATCGTGTTCGTGACACCGATCCCGCCGACGATCAGCGCCAGCAGCGAGAAGATCCAACCGGCGTTGATGATCAGCCGGCTCGACGTGTCGACCTTGACCACCTGGCCCGGCTCGGTCACGGCGGTCACACCCGGAAAGCGGTGCTCGACCGCCTTGGCGACGTCGGCGGGTCGGCGGCCCAGCTGAATCGTGATCCCGAACGTCGTCACTTCGCCCGGCCGCTGGGCCAGCTTCTGGACGGCGGCGAGCGGGAGCGCGGCGCCGATGTCCTCGAAGTGGTTGCCCGAGTGGTAGAGGCCGGCGATGCGGTACGTCCTCTTGTCGACGTGGAGCAGGTCGCCCGGCCCCACGTGCAGCGACCTCGCGGCCTCGTCCCCGACCATCGCCTCGTTCCCCCTCGCGCGCCGGCCGGCCACGATCACGAAGCGCCGGCTCGCGAACTCGTCGGGTCGCATGCCGAAGACGAGGAAGGCGTCGCGGTTCTCGACACGGCTGACGCGGAGGAAGATCGCCGAGACGTTCGTGATGCCGGGTGTCGCACGCAGCTTCGCGTCGAGCGACTCGGGTAGCAGCGACTTGGTCAGGTCGGACGCGCCCGACTGGAAGACGCCGAAGTCCGAGCGCCCGACGTGGATCAGGTCCCCGGCGGTCCGGCGTACGCCCGCAGCGATCGAGAGCAGTGCGACGATCAGGGCGACGCCGATCGCGACTCCCGCCGACGTCAGCGCGGTGCGGACGGCGCGGCGCATCAGGTTCCGCCAGACGAGCCCCGGCCAGGTCACGTCTCTATCAAACCACTGTGGAGAAAGAGTGACACTTTTTTGCAGATCGGTCACGGTCTCGTGCGTCTTTCCGCGGTACGCTCACCGCGGGTGGCGGGTGGCTCTCTTCCCCACCCTGGGTGGGGAGGATCGTGTGCTCGCCGGGGACGACGTGCCCGCCGGCGGCTGCCGCCGGGATGACGCCAGGTACGCTCAGTCGCAGTGGAGCCGTCGCGCGACGAGATCTGGAGCGCCCTCGAGCAGGTCATCGACCCGGAGCTGCGCCGACCCGTGACCGACCTCGACATGGTCCGCGAGATCGGAATCGAAGGCGGCGACGTGACGGTGACGATCGCGCTCACGGTTGCCGGCTGCCCGCTCAGGGCGAGCTTCGAGGATCAGGTCGCACAGCATGTCGGTGCCGTGCGGGCGTCGAGCGGACGGCCGTGTCCTTCGACGTCATGTCCCCCGAGGAGAAAGCGGCCCTGACGACGAAGCTCCGTGGCGGCGTCGCGGAGCGCTCGAAGGGGATCGCCGTCGACCGCTCGACACGCGTCCTCGCGATCGCGAGCGGCAAGGGCGGCGTCGGCAAGTCGTCGCTGACCGTCAACCTCGCCGCCGCGCTGTCGGCGTCCGGCAGGCAGGTCGGCGTCCTCGACGCGGACATCTACGGCCACTCGGTGCCTCATCTGCTCGGCGTGTCCCAGAAGCCGGTCGTCGTGGACAAGATGATCGTGCCGCCGGTGGTGCGAGACGTGAAGCTGATGTCGATCGGCTTCTTCCTCGACGAGAACGCTCCGGTGATGTGGCGCGGGCCGATGCTGCACCGCGCGCTCGAGCAGTTCCTCACGGACGTCCACTGGGGCGAGCTCGACGTGCTGCTCGTCGACATGCCGCCCGGCACCGGCGACGTGTCGATCTCGCTCGGACAGCTGCTTCCGCGAGCCGAGGCCGTGATCGTGACCACGCCGCAGCCACTGGCGCAGGAGGTCGCCGCCCGCGCGGCACTGATGGCGCAGAAGACCGACATGCGCGTGATCGGCGTCGTCGAGAACATGACCTCCGACGTGTTCGGCGAGGGCGGCGGCGCCCGCCTGGCCGGAGCGATCGGCTCTCCGCTCCTCGGCACCGTGCCGCTCGACTCTCGCCTGCGCGAGGCCGGCGACCGGGGCGAGCCACTCGTCTGGAGCGATCCCGAGGCCGAGGCATCGCGGGCGATCATCGCCGTCGCGGAGGCGATCGAGGCCGCGAAGCAGACCTTCAAGCCGCTGCCGGTTCTCTCCTGAACGCCGACGAGGTCCTGCCCCGGATTGCGGCCCTCGGGTTCTCCGACTCCGACACGCAGACTCTCGCCGACCACTTCCTCGACTGCGAGCGGCGCGGCAAGCGCGGCCACGGCTATTCGCGCGTCGAATGGCTCGCGACGCTGCCCGATCTCGACCCGACGGCGGCGCCCGAGCGGCTCGTCGCCGAGCCGGGCTTCGAGCGCTGGCACGGCCGCGGGGCGCTCGGCTACCTGACGCTGGCCGCGATCTGCGACGCGCAGCTCGCCGACCCGCCGGTGCGCTCGCGGGTCGTCGTCGCCGAGTCGTGCTTCCCGACGGGTGCCCTCGGCTATTGGGCGCGCCGGCTCGCGGACGGCGGCCTCTGCGCGGCGCTGACGGCGACGTCGCCTGCGCGCCTCTCGCACCCCGAGGGCGGCGAGCCGCTCGTCGGGACGACGCCGCTCGCGATCGCGATTCCGAGCTCCGACGGACGGCCCTTCGTCTCGGACGTGTCCATGGGCAAGGTCACGTACGGGGACGTGCTCGCTGGCCTCGCCGCGCCCGACGAGCTGGTCCCGTTCGGCGGCGGGCAGGCCCACAAGGCGTTCGCGCTGGCGGCCGGGCTGCAGCTCTTCGCCGACGCGCTGACCGGCGGCGAGTCGTTCGGCGCCGTGCTCGTCGTCGCGCGTCCCCAGGCCGATCCCGTGCCGGCGTTCCGCCGGCGGGCCGCAGGCCGCAGGTTGCCCGGCGACGGCTAGCCGAGCGTCTGCTGCCTGCCTCGACGTCGGTCTACGTGCCGACCAGCTCGACGAAGCGCGGGTCCTCGCGGATCGGGTCGAAATCCGAGTCGCCGCGCGCGTACTCGCGGGTGCGGTCGCTGACGGCGATCGCCCGGCGCAGGTGCTCGATCGCGTCGTCCGTCCGCCCCGCCAGGCTCTCGCAGCAGGCCAGGTTGTAGAGCGGGGCGCCGTACTGCGGGTGCGCCTCGATCACCTCTCGGCCGCGATCCGCTGCCTCCTCGTACTTGCCCTCGGCGTACAACGCGTTGAGCGGCGCCCAGAGCTCCCAGCCCGATGCCTCGTAGGGCTTCCCCGGCGTCGCGCCGATCACCAGGACCGTCGTCCCTGCCTCCTCGGCGAACGCGGTGCGCTTGGCTCCGGGTGGGACGAAGAGGAGCGAGCCGCGTGGCGCATCCACGGTCTCGCCGTCGATCTCGAACCTGGCATGTCCGTCGAGGACGGCGTAGAGCTCCTCGTCCTCGTCTACCTCGTCGTGCTCGTTGACGATCCGGTCGCCGGCGTTGACCCCTGTCCAGGAGTTGACGCCGAAGGCGGTGATGCCGAGATGGTGGCGAACCGGCCGCCAGGGACAGCGGCCGTCGTTCACGACCTCGATGTCGTCGAGCTGAGCGATCAGATAGGTCATTTCGGCTCCTCCATCAGCGCCTGGATCGCCGGGTCGTCCTTGACCGGCTCGAAGTCGGAGTCCTGGCGCGCGAAGTCGCGGAAGCCGGGGTAGAGCTCGATCGCGCGGCCGAGGTGCTGGGCGACGGTCGCCGCGTCGCTTCCGGCCATGGTCTCGAAGCAGGCGAGGTTGTACTCGATCCCCGCAGAGTCCGGATGCTCGTCGAGTGCCTTGCGGAGCACGGCCGCGGCGTCCTCGTAGCGCTCTTCGCGGTAGAGCGCCATCGCCTCGCGGTTCTCCTCCCAGACCTCCTCCCACGGCGAGATCTCGAACGCCTCGCCGGGCTTTGCCCCCGCGACGAGCACCGTCGTCCCCGGCTCCTTCGCGACGGCGCCGCGGCGGCTCGCGGGATCGGAGACGAAGACGAGCGTCCCGGCAGGCGCGTCCACCTCCTCGCCGTCGACGGTGAACGTCGCGTGGCCCTCGACCACGACGTACAGCTCCTCGTGCCTGGCCATCAGCTCGGTGTGGTCGCTGATCACGCTCGAGCCGGCCTCGGCGCCGCGGTAGGCGTTGACCCCGAACGCGCCGATGCCGAGCTGGTCGCGGATCGGGATCCAGTTGTCGCGCGCCGGGATCTCGTCGATCCCGATCACCTTGTAGTCGCTCACAGGACCTCCTTCAGGTCGTCGTCCTTCTCGGCGTACTCTCGATATGACGGCTCGAGCTCGAGTGCGGTTGCCAGATGCGCACGCGCGTCGTCGGTCAACCCCGCCCTCACTTCGTGACGCGCGAGCTGGTAGAGGCCCGGGGCGCTCTCTCCGAGCTCCTCGATGCCCTCGCGCAGGGTCTGTACCGCCGCTTCCGGCTCCTGCGTGTCGGCCACGAACGCCCACTCCCAGCCGGAGGGCGTGAAGGCCTCGCCCGGCTTGCCGCCGAGAGCGAGCACGACCGTGCCCTCGTCCACCTCGACGGCGACGCGTTTCACTGCAGGGTCCGGGAGGAAGACGAGCGTTCCGGCGGGCGCGTCGAACTCCTCGCCGTCGAGCGTGAACCGCGCGCGGCCCCGCACGACGACGTAGAGCTCCTCGTGCCCGTTCGCCGTCTCCGTGTGCTCCTCGACGACCCAGTCGCCGGGCTTCTCGGCTGTATAGGCGTTGACGCCGAACGCGCGGATGCCGAAGTGCCGTCGGATCGGCCGCCACTCGAGGCCCTTGTCGACCGGGAGCCGGTCGAGCTCGTCCACATGAGCGGCCTCGTAGGTCATGTACTCCGCAGCGCCTCGAGCACGACGGGATCGATCCGCTCGGCGCCGGCGATGCGCTCCTCGAGGTTCGCGTTCCCGGCCCAGCGAGGGAGCGTATCGGCGAGGTCGCCCTCGAAGCCGAGGCGGGCCAGGCGCTCGGTCAGCTCGGCAGCCAGCTCGGGCGTGACCTCGATCCACTCGTCCGCCGGGGTCGACCCGAAGAGCTCGTTGTGCAGCTCGTAGAGACGTCGCACCTCCGCGAGCGGCTGGTCGTGGTCGTCGACGCGGAGATCGACGAGGACGTCCGACAGGCCGCCGTAGCCGCCGTCCTTCCGGACGACGAGGACGCTCGCCGACTGCTGCCCGCGCTTGTCGCCGCCCGCGGCCTGTGCCGCGTCGAGGCAGTCGAGCAGCCGAAGCACGAGCGGCCTGCCCTCGTTGTGCTCGAACGTGTCCGCGAGGCCGTCGACGGTCGCCTCCGAGACGAGGATGTTTCCCTGCGCCGCGTAGGCCTTGCCCGTTCGCCCTCCGGCCCAGTCGAAGCATTCGGTACCCGTGTAGGTCGCCCCCCGGCCGTGGCCGTCGACGACGCCGAGCTGGCGCTGCGCCCGGCCGTCGTCCGCCGCCGCCAGCTTCTCGACGACCTCGTCCGCCGAGAGCCCCTCGCGGAGGAGCGCGAGCCCGTCCGGCCCGTACCGTGGGTTCGCGAAGGCCTGGGTCGCGATCGCGCCCACCTGAGGCTCCGCCCACGGGACGATGGCGCCGACCGCGAGGAACTTCGACTGCACGGCGACGCCCCACTCGCCCGCGTCCAGGTCGCACGCGACGATCGAGTAGGTCGCGACGACCGGATCAGCCATACGTGAGCTCGCGAAGGTCGAGGTCGAGGAGGTCGCGCCGCGACGGCGGAACGAGCACGCAGGCTACCTCGGGGCGGGCGAGCGCCGCCTTCACGTCCTCGACCGTGCTCGCCCGCACGACGACCGGCCGGCCCTCGTCGTGCGCCCGCTTGAGCGCGTCAGCGTCGACAGCGTCGAGGACGAGGACCTCGGCCGGCAGGTCGAGCTCGCCCTCGACCGCGATCTCCGGGACCTTGCGGCCGGTGGCGCCGAGCCAGCGCTCCCTCACAGGTCGACGGTGCCCCCGGGCTCGACGTCCACGATCTCGACTCCGGCCGGTGCCAGTTTCCGGAGCTCGTCGGGCGTGCCGGTCAGGACCGGGAACGTGCCGAAGTGACACGGCACGCAGCGCTTCACGCCGAGGAGCTCGACCGCGACCGCGGCCTCGCGCGGGCCCATGGTGTAGTGGTCGCCGATCGGCAGCACCGCGACCGACGGCCCGTAGATGCGCCCGATCAGCTGCATGTCGCCGAAGACGCAGGTGTCGCCGGCGAAGTAGACGGCCGTGCCGTCCTCGAGCGTGACGACGACGCCGGAAGGCTCGCCGCCGTACGACCCGTCGGGCGTGGATCCGGAGTGGAACGCGTTCGTCAGCGTGAACTTGACCCCGTCGACGTCGACGGTGCCGCCCTTGTTGGGGCCGGGGAGCTTCGAGTCGTCGACCCCCTGGCCCGCGAGCCACCCGCTCAGCTCGACGATCGCGACCACGGGGCAGCCGTGCTTCCTGGCGAGCTCGACGGTATCGCCGACGTGGTCGCCGTGGCCGTGCGTGACCGCGATCGCGTCCACCCGCTCGGGAATCGTCTCGTCCTCCGGGCACGTGGGATTGCCGTTCAGAAACGGGTCGACGTAGATTCGTTTGCCGCCCGGGGAGTCGAGCCGGAAGCTCGCGTGCCCGAGCCAGGTGAGGGTTCCGTTGGCCATGGCGGGAGCCTATCTACGGAGGAACGTCCGGCCGCTCGACGAAGCTCAGGCCGTGGCACTGAGGCTCGTAGCGCCCGGGCTCGCGCTCGTGGCGGCGATCGCCGCTCTCGGCGGTGTCAGCGGATTCGCGTCAGTCGTCGTCCTCGCGGCGATCGTCGCTGGCGCGGTGCGGCTGCTGGAGACGGTCGGGCTGGTGGCCGACGGACGGAGCGACCGCTTTCCCGTCGCCATGGCCTCAGGAGGGCTCTCCTTTCTCGTCGCGGCCGGGGTGACTCACATCCCGCTGCTCGGGCTCGGACTGCTCGCCTGCGTGGGGCTCGAGCTCCTCGGGGAGGCGGGCGTCCGGCCGGAGCTCGCCTCCGAGGCGCCGGAGCTCGCGGACGCGCCGATCTCCCGGGCCGCCTAGCGCTTGGCCCAGCGCCCGCGAACGCCCTGTCTCGTCCTCACATGTCCTTCGCCAGGTCCGGGCCGGGGCAGTTTCCCTTGCACCTGGAGATTCGGTGTCTGGCACCGGTGTTGGTCGCGGCAGCCAGCCGACGCCGGCCGGCCGCGACACTGCTCCTAGCGCGGATCCTCGCGGTCGATGTTCCAGTGCCGCGCCACGTTGACGAGCCAGGCGCCGTCTCCGCGGGGGAGCATGCTGAAGAGGCTCACCGTGCGCTGGCCGCCTTCGTGGTCGCCGTAGAGGATGTAGACGAAGAGGTCGCGGCGGCTGCGAATCGCCTCCACGGTTTCGGCGAACCGGCGCGCCGCCGGGTCGCGCATCGCGCCCTGCCAGAAGCCGACGTCGCCGGCGGGGACGTAGAGATCTCGCGTCAGGCGCGTGAACTCGTCGAGCGGGGGCGGGGCGCTTTCCCCCGTCGGCCGCTCGAGCAGGAGATGCCATCCGTGGAGGACGGCGATCCCGCTGCCCGCGTTGCGGAGACCGAAGACGAGATAGACGGCATCGTCCGACGCCTCGGCCGCGCCCTGGCCCCCCGGGGCGACGAGCCATTTGTCGTCGGCGAACGACACCTTCTGCGTCGGGTCGTCCAGGCGGGCCGGCATCAGCACGGGCCGGAGGCCGGCGAGCAGCGAGCGCTCCGCCACGCGTGCCGCGCGGTTCGCCGACTTGACGGAGCTGAACGTCGCCCCCGCCAGCACCAGCGTGCCGCCCGCGGTCGCGAGCGCCGAGATCGTCACCCAGTCGGCCACGACGCGAGTCTAGGCATCCGCGAACGGCTTCTGGAAAGCTGCGGCCGTGACGACGCCGAACATCGAGCTGCGAGAGGCCGAGCCCCGCGACATCTCCGGGCTCGGCCGCATCTGCTACGAGGCGTTCCGCTCGATCGCGGAGGCGCACGGCTTCGCACCGGACTTTCCGAACCCGGAGCTGGCGACGCAGGTCGTCGGCTTTCTCGTCGAGCACCCGAGGTTCTACGGTGTCGTCGCCGAGGTGGAAGGACGGGTCGTCGGCAGCAGCTTCCTCGACGAGCGCGGGACGATCTCGAGCGTCGGGCCGATCACGATCGATCCCGCCGCGCAGAACGCGGGCGCCGGCCGCGCGCTGATGGAGGCGATGCTCGACCGCTCGCGCGGGCGCTTCGCCGGCACGAGGCTGCTGCAGGTCGCCTACCACAACCGCTCGCTGAGCCTCTACGCGAAGCTGGGCTTCGAGATCCGCGAGCCGTGCGTGACGATGCAGGGAGGCGTGCTCGGCGAAGAGCTCCCGGGCTACACGGTGCGTGCCGCGACCGAGGCCGATCTCGACGCCTGCAACGCCGTCTGCTTCGGCGTCCACGGCCACGATCGCTCCGGCGAGCTCGCGGATGCGATTGCCCATGGCCAGGCGACGGTGGTCGAGCACGGTGGCGGGATCACCGGCTACTCGACCGGCGTCGCGTTCTTCGGGCACTCGGTCAGCGAGTCGAACGCCGAGGTCAAGGCGCTGATCGGCGCCGCCCCCGTCTTCGGCGGCCCGGGCTTCCTCGTGCCGTCCCGCAACGGCGACCTCTACCGCTGGTGCATGAGCCGCGGCCTGCGAGTCGTCCACGTGATGACGCTGATGACGGTCGGCCTCTACAACGAGCCCGCCGGCGCGTACCTCCCCTCGGTGGGGTACTAGTCCGAATGACGGAGCCCACGTACGTGCGCGTCTACGCGGACGCCTCCGGCGAGTCCCACTTCGAGGACGTGTTCCTGCCGAGCGAGCGGCGCTCGTCGCCGACCGGCACCGTGGACGCGCTGACGGCACCGCTCCGCACCGGAGGCGTCGTGTTCCGGGCGGTGGTCTCGGAAGCGTCCGAGACGGACCCCCACAATGCGCCGCGCCGGCTCCTGATCGTCCAGCTCGACGGCACGGTCGAGGTGGAGGTCTCCGACGGCGAGGTACGGCGCTTCGGGCCGGGAAGCGCGCTCGTGGTCGAGGACACCACCGGCAAGGGGCACGTGACGAGGAACCTCTCCGGCGGCGTGCGTTCCACGCTCGTCGCCGAGCTGATCGACTAGAAGGTCAGCGAGTCGGCCGCCATGCGGCAGAGCTTGATCAGCGGCTCGACGAAGAAGAAGCTGCCGACGACGACGACGAGGCAGCCGAGGACCGCGGTCTGCAGCGAGAGCTCGCGCGGCGGCTGGCCCCCCGCGGGCGCGAGACCCACCGATGCCGGCGCCCGCATGTAGAGCGCCCGGACGAGCCCGAAGTAGTAGTAGAGGCTGACGGCGGTGAAGACGACGCCGACGATGACGAGCCAGACCCAGCCGCGATCGTAGGCGGCCGCGAAGGAGTAGAACTTGCCGACGAAACCGCCGGTCAGCGGCAGGCCGGCGAAGCCGAGCATGCAAATCCACATCGCGACGCCGAGGAACGGCCGCTCCCAGCCGAGCCCGGCGATGTTGTCGAACGTGACCGCCTGGCCGAGCTCGCGCTCGCGAGCCGCAACGACGGCGAAGGCGGCGACGGACATGGCGCAGTAGGGGATCAGGTAGAAGAGCAGCGCCCGGCCGCCGAGCGAGTTGCCGGCCGCGATCGGGATCAGCATGAAGCCCGCCTGCGAGATCGACGAGTAGGCGAGCATGCGCTTGACGTTCCGCTGGACGAGCGCGCCCAGGTTCCCGATGGCGAGCGACGCGACGGCGATGACGGCGAGGGCGATCGTCCACAGCTGCCGCTCCTGCGGGAAGGCCGTGTTCATCAGCCGCAGCGTCAGGACGAGCGCGGTCGCCTTCGTCGCGCCGGCCATGAACCCGGTCAGCGGCGTCGGCGCGCCCTCGTACACGTCCGGCGTCCACATGTGGAACGGCGCCGCGGAGGCCTTGAAGCCGAGCCCGGCGATGATCATCGCGAGGCCGGAGACGAGCACGGCGTCGTGAGTGAGCCCCTGCGCCGCGGTCGCCTGCGCGATGTCCGAGAAGTTCACCTGGCCGGTCGCGCCGAACACGAGCGCAGAGCCGAAGAGCAGGAACGCCGAGCCGAAGCCGCCGACGACGAGGTACTTCAGGCCCGCCTCGAGCCGGATCTCGAGCTCTCCGTCGATCGCGCACAGGATGTAGAGGCAGATCGAGAACCACTCGAGCGCGAGGAAGAGGGTGATCAGGCTCGTCGCCGTGACCAGGAAGACCATGCCGCCCGCGGCCGCCGACAGCAGCGCGTAGTACTCGGCACGGTGCGCGCGCAGGCGCATGCGCCAGGAGACCCCGACCGTGGCGAGGCCGGTGCCGAGGACGATCAGCGCCGCGAGCGCTCCCAGACGGTCGCGCACGATCGCGTCCCCGATCACCTGCTGCGGATGGGGCGACTTGTCGTAGAGGAGCGCCGCGGCCACGAACGCGCCCACGAACGCGCCGCCGGTCACCAGGGCCGAGAACAGATTCCGGGAGCGTCGGGGCAGGAGCACCGCCGCCAGGAGGCACGCGGCGGACGCGCCGAGCATGATCAGCGACGGTGAGAGCGCGAACCAGTCGATGCTCGGGGTCGGGATGGTGGAGGCGAGCGTCATCGGAGCTGGACGAGGCCGGGAGTCTGGGACGTCTGGCCGAACGTGTGGTCGGTGACCGCCGCCGGCCAGGCCGAGAGGAAGATCAGGCAGACGACGAGCGGCACGAGAAAGACGAGCTCGGGCAGACGCAGGTCGCGTGCGGTCGGTTCGACCGCAGCTCCCTTCGACTGGTGGAGCACGGCCGAGATCAGCCGCAGCATGTACATCGCGGCGAGCACGATCGCGACCGCGCCGACGACCGACCAGCCCCAGCCGGTCGTGAAGACTCCGGTGAGGATCAGGAACTCGCCCGCGAAGGCGCCCGACCCGGGCACGGCGAGCGCGATCACCCCGAGCGTCATCAGCACGGTCGCGAGCGCCGGCCGCCCGCGCGCCATCCCGCCGAGGCGGTCGAAGCGGCCCGTGCCCGTGCGCAGCTCGACCAGGCCGGCGAGCATGAACATCGCCGCCGAGATCAGCCCGTGGTTGACCATCTGCAGCACGGCGCCGTTGAAGCCGGCGATGTTGGTCGCGAACAGGCCGATCGTGATCAGGCCCATCTGGGCCAGGCTCGAGTAGGCGACGACCCCGCGGATGTCGGGCGCGCGGAAGGCGAGGAGCGAGCCGTAGATCAGCCCGATCGCGGCGAGGACGAGGATCGGTGTGCGGAAGTCGTGCGTCGGCTGCGGGAAGTGGACGATCGCGACGTAGAGGAAGCCGTACGCAGCCGCCTTCGAGACGACGCCCGAGAGCACGCCCGCCACCTCGGCCGGCGCCTCACGGTAGGCGTCCGGCAGCCAGCCGTGGAACGGGAACAGCGGCGCCTTGACGACGAAGGCCGCGACGAAGCCGAGGAAGATCCAGTCGGAGTTGCTGTAGCCGGTCGCCGCGATCATGTCGAACGAGCCGTGCGAGATCCCGAGCACGATGATCGACGCGAGCATCAGCAGCGAGCCTGCCATCGTGTAGATGAAGAACATCAGCGTCGCGCGCAGCCGGCCCGGCCCGCCCCAGACGCCGACGAGCACGTAGAGCGGGATCAGCATCGCCTCCCAGAACACGTAGAAGAGGAGGTAGTCCTGGGCCGCGAAGACGCCGACGAGCGCGGCCGTGAGGAGCAGCATCGACGCGAAGTAGGCCCGCGCCCGCTCCCGGCGCACCCAGGTGGCGTAGGCGATCGCGGCCGTCATCGCGATCGACGCCAGCCCGACGAGCCAGAGCCCGAAGCCGGCGAAGCCGACGTGGTAGGAGATGCCGAGCTCGCCGAACCAGGTGGTCGTGTCCTGGAGCTGGACGAACGGCTGGTTCGGCGCGTAGTCGAACGCGGAGAGCGCGCCGCCCCAGAACGCGATCTCGACCAGGCTGACCGCGAGCGCGACGAGCCCGGCGGCGAGCCGCGGCAGCGGCGCGAGCGCGATGAAGATCGCCCCGCCGAGCGGCAAGAGGATGAGCGTGTCGGTGATCCACCCGTTCGCCGTCATCTCAGCGCACCGCGATGAAGACGACGGCGAGGACGGCGAGGCTGGCCGCGACCGCGAGCGCGTAGGTGCGGACGAGGCCGGTCTGCAGGCGGCGCGTCTCCGAGCCGAGCCCCCGCACCGCTTCGGCGATCCCCGTCATCGAGCCGCCGATGAGCGGGCCTTCGACGAGGGCGTACAGCACCTTCGCGGTGGCGACGGCGGGCCGGTAGAAGACCGCGTCGTACAGCTCGTCGAACCAGAGCTTGTGCTCGAGCGCCGGCGAGGCGGCCGGGGCCGGCCGGCGACGGGCGACGTAGATCCACCAGGCGACGGCGATGCCGAGGAGGCCGAGCGCCACCGAGACGACGCTCGTCACCTCGTCCTGGGTGAGCGATGGGTCGATGAGCGGAGGCACCACGGGGTCGAGCCAGTCGGAAACGAGCTGCCACCCTCCCGGAACCTGCAGCCAGCCGATGAAGGCCGCTCCGAGCGCGAGGATTCCGACCGGGATCAGCATCACGAGCGGCCCCTCGCCGTGGTCCCGGTGCAGGTTCTCGGTGACGAACTCCGAGGGCTTGCCGCCGAAGACGCGGAAGATCAGCCTGAAGGTGTAGAGGCCCGTCAGGAGCGTCCCGAACAGGTCGAGGGCGTACAGCGTGTAGCCGAACCAGCCGCCGCGGGCAAGCTCGGACGCGATGATCGGGTCCTTCGAGAAGAAGCCCGAGAAGGGCGGGATGCCGACGAGCGCGAGCCCGCCGACGAGGAAGGCGACGTACGTCTTCGGCATCAGCTTGCCGAGGCCGCCCATCTTGCGGATGTCCTGCTCGTCGATCAGCGCGTGGATGACGAGGCCGGCGGCGAGGAACAGGAGCGCCTTGAAGAACGCGTGCGTGAGCAGGTGGAACATCCCGCTCGCATACGCTCCGATCCCGACGGCGACGAACATGTAGCCGATCTGGGACATCGTCGAGTAGGCGATCACGCGCTTGATGTCGGTCTGTACGAGCGCGACGAGGCCGGCGAAGACGAGCGTGGCGGCTCCGAGCGCCGCGGCCGTGTCCTGCACGGTGCTTGCGAGCTCGAAGAGCGGCGACGTGCGCGCGATCAGATAGACGCCGGCGGTCACCATCGTCGCCGCGTGGATCAGGGCGCTGACCGGCGTCGGGCCTTCCATCGCGTCCGGCAGCCACGTGTGGAGCGGGAGCTGCGCCGACTTGGCGACCGCGCCGCCGAGCAGCCCGAGGGCGACCAGGATCAGCACGGTCTGGGACAGGCCCGGCGCTTTCGAGAACACCGCGCTGTAGTCGAGCGTGCCCGTCTGCTCGATCAGCAGGAAGAGGGCGAGCGCGAACGTGGCGTCGCCGACCGCGTTCATCACGAACGCCTTCTTGGCCGCCGCGACCGCGCTCGGCCGCTCGTGCCAGAAGCCGATCAGGAGGTAGGACGAGAGGCCGACGAGCCCCCAGCCCGCGAGCAGCAGGAGCAGGTTCCCGCCCTCGACAAGCAGCAGCATCGAGAACACGAACATGGCCATGTAGGCGAAGTAGCGCCGCTCCTCGTCGTCGCCGTGCATGTAGCCGATCGAGTAGAGGACGATCAGGCCGCCGACGCCGGAGACGATCAGCATCATGAACACGGAGAGCGGGTCGACCAGGATCGAGAGGCCGAAGTGGATGTTCCCGGCCGAGAGCCACGTCCACGCTGTCGAGACATGCGACCGGTCGCTCGGCTCGCGCGTCAGCATCGCCGCGAAGGCGACGACGGCGGCCACGAACGAGAGCGCGACCGAGCCGGTCGAGATCACCCCGGCCGCGCGGCGCGAGAAGCGGTCGCCGCCGAGCGAGATCACGGCCACCGCCGCGAGCGGCAGGAAGAGGCAGATCCAGGCGGCGGTGATCTCGGGCATGGGCTAGCCGCGCAGGCTCGTCAGCTTGTCGACGTCGAGCGGCACGTTTCGACGGGCCATGGCCACGATCAGGCCCAGCCCCACGACGACCTCCGAGGCGGCCACGGCCATCACGGACAGGGCGAAGATCTGGCCGGCGCCGTTGCCGTGGAGGCGCGAGAACGCGATCAGCGCCAGGTTGCCGGCGTTCAGCATCAGCTCGAGCGAGAGCAGCACGATCAGCGGGCTGCGGCGAAGCAGCACGCCGAGCGCCCCGGTCGCGAACATGAAGGTCGCGACGGCGACGTACCAGGTGACGTCCGGCCCCTTCACGCCGGCCGGTCCTTCCTTGCAACACAGTGTTGCAAGGTCATCGCGCGGCCGGCATCTCCACCGGCGACTCGTCGACGTGCACCGGTGGCGGCGGAGCCTCGTCCGAGTCCGCCTGCAGGCGCCGCGCGTGGGCGCCGAGCACGACGCCGCCGACGGCTGCGATCAGCAGCACGACGGACGTGATCTCGAAGGCGAGCAGGTGATCGGTGAGGAAGAGGCGCCCGATCTCGGCGGGGCTCCCGAAGCTGCCGCCGATCGACGCCGCGTGCGACTCGCTGCTCGACGAGAGCCCGATCGCGACGAGCACCTCGACGAGGATCGCCACCGCTGCCGTCACCGCCGCCACGCGATTCAGGCTCGGCCCCCCGGCCCAGGGCGCGTCTGCGCGCCCCCCGAGGTAGGCGATCACGAACAGGAACATCACCATCACCGCACCCGCATAGACGAGCACCTGCGCCGCGGCGACGAACTCCGCCGAGAGCAGCAGGTAGAGCACGGCGAGCGATGCGAGGTTGCCGATCAGCGCGAGCGCCGAGTAGAACGGGTTCGAGAAACTGATGACCGCGATGCCGGATCCGACACAGGCCGCTGCGGCCGCGAGCCACACGATCCAGACGAGCACGTTGCCCGCGCTCGAGGCGATCACCAGCCCACTCACGAGTGCACCTGGTAGTAGGGGATCGGCGTGTCGAACTCCTCCGCGGACGCGACCGGCACCTTCTTGATCGGCTCGGCCAGCAGGATGTCCTTCGTGTAGATCAGGTCGTCACGCGAGTACTCGGAGATCTCGAACTCGTTGCCGAGCGTGATCGCGTCGAACGGGCACGCGAGCTCGCAGTAGCCGCAGAAGATGCAGCGGCTCATGTTGATCTCGTAGATGCGCGCGTAGCGCTCGCCGGGCGAGACGCGCTCGGTCGGGGTGTTCTCGGCCGCGACCACGCGGATGCAGTCGGCGGGGCACGCAGCGGCGCAGAGCGAGCAGCCGACACACTTTTCGAGCCCGTTCTCGTGCCGGTGGAGGCGATGCCGGCCGCGGAAGCGCGGGTAGACCGGGCGCACGTACTCGGGGTACTGCACCGTGATCGGCTTGTTGAAGAGCTGCCGGAAAGTGACGGCGAAGCCCTTGAGCGTCGGGATCGGCTGCGGTGCCGGCATCTCAGCTCGTCCAGGCGACGACGAGGGCGGTGATCACGGCGTTCAGCGTCGCGACCGGGAGCAGCACCTTCCAGCCGAAGCGCATCAGCTGGTCGTAGCGCAGGCGCGGCACGGTGGCGCGGATCCAGATGAAGAGGCCGATCGCGATTGCGAGCTTGATGACGAACCAGAGCGGCCCGAGCGGGGCCCACGGGCCCTCCCAGCCGCCGAAGTAGAGCGTGATCGCGAGGGCGGAGAGGGTGATCATGTTCACGTACTCCGCCATCTGGAACAGGCCCCAGCGCATGCCCGAGTATTCGGTGTGGTAGCCGGCGACGAGCTCGCTGTCGGCCTCGGGGAGGTCGAACGGTGCCCTGGCCGTCTCGGCCACCGCGGCGAGGAAGAAGACGAGGAAGCCGACGAACTGCGGGGCGACGTACCACATCGAGTCGATCTGCTTGTTGACGATCTCGGAGAGGTTCAACGAGTGGCCGAGCAGGATCACGCCCAGCACGGAGAGCGACAGCGACACCTCGTAGGAGACGAGCTGGGCGCAGGTGCGCATCGAGCCGAGCAGCGAGTACTTCGAGTCGGAGGCCCAGCCGCCGACGATGAACCCGTAGACGCCCACGGAGCCGATGGCGAAGAACAGGATCAGCCCGATCGGCACGTCCGCGACGACGCCGTTGATCTGGTAGCCGTCGACCGTCCAGCCCTCGCCGAAGGGGATGACGCTGAACGTGAGCAGGGCCATGAACGCGGAGAAGGCCGGCGCGACGATGTAGGGGATCACCTCGACCTTGCCGGGGAAGAACGCCTCCTTGCGGACGAGCTTGACCAGGTCGGCGATCGGCTGCAGCAGGCCGAACGGCCCGGCGCGGTTCGGGCCGATGCGGAGCTGCATGCGCCCGAGCAGCTTGCGCTCGACCAGTGTCGTGTAGGCGAACGTGACGAGGACGAGGTTGATGACCACGATCGCCTCGATCAGCGCGATCCACCAGACCTCCGTGGCCGACGCGACGAGCGGGCTCACAGCTTCGTCACCTCCACGCCGGGCTCGAGCGGCTCGACGTGCTCGGCGGCGGCGCGGACTGCGCCGCGGATCAGCCGGCGGTTGACATGGGCGCGGAGCTCGACCGACGTGCCGTTCGAGCTGACGCGGACGGCGTCGCCGCTCTCGATGCCGCGCACGGAGGCATCCTCGGTGGACAGCTCGACGACGGGCTCGGGCCGCTGGAAGGAGAGCTCGGCCACGCGCTCGACGGCCGGGCCGGAGAAGAGCGCGCGGTAGCGGGCGAGCCGGAGCGGTCCGCCGCCGGCGACCTTCGGCGCTGCAGCCCTGGCCGGAGCCGAGGCGGTCGCCTCCGCGGGCTCACCGGCGGCGGGCAGCGGCGCCTGCTCGCCGAGCTCGCCGAGCGCGACGCCGCCGAAGAGCTTCGGCGACAGCTCCGCGAAGACACCGGTCGCGTCGCGCGGAACCGTCACGCCGAAGCGCTCGGCGAGCTTCGCGATCCAGGCGAGCTCGTCCGGGCAGGGCGGGATCACGGCGCGGCGGAGCCGCTGGACGCGGCCCTCGAGGTTGACCATCGTCCCGTCGCGCTCGAGGTAGCTCGTCGCCGGCAGTACAAGGTCGGCGATCCCGCGCAGCTCCTCGGCGAACATGCCGATCCCGACGACGGCGTCCGCTCTTGCCGCGAGCGCGGCGATCCGCTGCGAGCGGGCGGCCTCGTCGCCGCAGACGACGAGCAGGCCGACGCGGTCGAGCTTCTCTGCCTCGCCGGTCCCGGCCGCGGCCCAGGCCTCGGCGACGGCGCGGCCGTTCGGCGTCGCGGGCAGGTGGTAGACGCCGACGACGCGCTCACCGAGGGCTGCGGCGAGCTCGGCGCCCGTCGCTGTGGCTCCGGTCCAGACGAGCGCGACACGGTCGAGCCCCTCGACCGCCTCGGCGACCTTGTGGGCGACGTCGTCGTACGCGCCGGGAGCCGTCGCGATCTGCCCGGTCGGGCCGACGGTGACGACCTTCGCCCCGAGGCGCCTGGCCGCACGGATCCAAAGGTCGACGACCGGCGCGCGCTCGACGACGGGATGGTCGCCGAGGACGACGATCGCCTGCGCGTCACGGAGAGCGGAGAGCGGCCGCCGGTGGGCGTCGAGCGCCCGGCTCGTCTCCTCCGGCAGCACCGCCGTGTGCGCGCCGAAGCCATCGCGCACGAGCCGCGAGAGCGAGTACGCGACCTCGACCGTCTCGTCGCCCGAGAACGCGACGACAACCCGGGAGCCCGCGGCGCGCGCGAGGCGCTCGAGCTCGTCCAGGGCCTCGTCCCACGACGCCTCGGCGAACCGCCGCCCGCCGGTCCGCCTGAGCGGCTCGGTAACGCGGTCCTCCGCGCGCAGCGCCGGGAACGCGAAGCGCCCCTTGTCGCAGAGCCAGCCTTCGTCGATCTCGGGATGGTTCCGGGACAGGATCCGCTTCACCTTGCCCTCGCGCACCGTCGCCGACACGTTGCAGCCGACGGGGCAGAGCCCGCAGACGCTCGGCACGTTCTGGATCTCCCACGGCCGCCCCTCGAAGCGGTACGGCGTCGACGTGAGAGCGCCGACGGGGCAGAGCTCGATCACGTTGCCGGAGAACGGCGCGCGGTACGGCCGGTCCTCGAAGGTGGCGATCATGGACGCGGCGCCGCGATTCCTCGCCACGAGCTGGCCGTCCTCCGAGACCGCCTCCGAGAAGCGCGTGCAGCGGTAGCAGAGGATGCAGCGCTCGCGGTCGAGAGCGATCGTCGGCGAGATCGGGATCGGTTTGTCGAACGTCCGCTTCGCGAAGGTCATTCGCGTCGAGCCCGGCCCGTAGCGGAAGGTCAGGTCCTGGAGCGGGCATTCGCCGCCCTTGTCGCACACCGGGCAGTCGAGCGGGTGGTTGACGAGGATGAACTCGAGCGTCGCGTTCTGGCCCTCGGCCGCGATCTCGGAGGTGGCCGCCGTCTTCACGACCATCCCTTCAGCCGCCGTCAGCGTGCAGGCGGCCTGGGGCTTCGGCGGCCCGGGCGCGACCTCGCACAGGCACATGCGGCAGGCGCCGACCGGCGGCCCGAGCCTGGGCTCGTAGCAGAACACCGGGATCTCGACCCCGGCGATCGCGGCCGCCTCGACGAGACCCGTCCCCTTCGGCACCGAGATCTCGACGTCGTCGATCGTCAGGGTGACGAGCTCGGGCGTGCTCATCGGCCAACCTCACGACCCAAGTAACAAGTTGTTACGTGGATCACGCGGGGACCTCGGCGACCGGGCCCGGCGAGTGCTGGTCGCGAGCATGCTGGTCACTGGGGGCCACGATCCCCTCGATCGACGACGAGCCGGCGAACGGACAGCCGCCGCGCTCGACATGCGCCTGGAACTCGTCCGGGAACTTCTTCATGTAGCTCGAGACCGGATAGACCGCGAAGTCGCCGAGCGCGCACAGCGACTTGCCGAGGATCCGCGAGCCGACCGACGCGAGCAGCTCCAGGTCGGCCTCGTGTGCGTCGCCCGCCTCGATCTTCTCCAGCAGCTGCACCTGCCAGCGGGTCCCCTCGCGGCACGGCGTGCACTTGCCGCACGACTCGTGCATGTAGAACTTCGCGGCCCGGAGGGCGAGCTGCACCATGCAGCAGCGGTCGTCGACGACGATCAGCGAGGCGGAGCCGAAGAACGAGCCGGCGGCGCCGATCGAGTCGTAGTCGAGCGGCGTGTCGATCTGGTCGGGTGTCAGCACGGGAACGGACGAGCCGCCGGGGATGATCGCCTTCAGCTCATGCCCGTCCGGCACGCCGCCGGCGAAGTCGTAGATCAGCTCGCGCATCGTCGTCCCCAGCACGAGCTCGTAGTTCCCCGGCCGCTCGACGTTGCCGGAGATCGAGAAGATCGCAGTTCCCGGCGACGTCTCGGGTCCGATCTTCGCCCACTCGGCCGCGCCCATCTCCATGATCGACGGGACGCTCGCGATCGTGCAGACGTTGTTGATCTGGGTCGGCGCGCCGTACAGGCCCTGCACCGGCGGGAACGGCGGCCGCGGGCGCGGCTGGCCGCGGCGGCCCTCGAGCGAGTCGAGGAGCGCGGTCTCCTCGCCGCAGATGTAGGCGCCGGCCCCGCGGTGGACGACGATGTCGACGTCGCCGAACAGGTTTGCGGCGCGCGCCTCTTCGACCGCGGCGTCGAGGATCTCGTACTCCGTCAGGTACTCGCCGCGGATGTAGATGAACACGTGCGTCGACTCGATCGCGTGTGCCGAGATCAGGCAGCCCTCGATCAGCCGGTGCGGCACCTTCGCCATCACGAGCCTGTCCTTGAACGCGCCCGGCTCGGACTCGTCCGCGTTGACCACGAGATACTTCGGCTTCGCGCTCTTGCGGTCGATCAGGGACGCCTTGCGGCCCATCGGGAAGCCCGCTCCGCCGCGGCCGCGCAGGTTCGAGGTCTGGAGCGCCTCGATCAGCGCCTCGGGGGTCATTGCGCGCGCCTTGGCGACGCCCGCGTAGCCGCCGATCGCCTCGTACTCCGCGAGCTTCGTCAGGTCGCGCTCGTCCGTACCCGCGAGCAGGACCTCAAGCGCCGGCACGGAGCTCCTCGACGATCGTCGGCACGTCTTCGGGCCCGACCGGGTGGCGGTAGCGGTGGTCGACGGCGACGACCGGCGCGTAGCCGCAGCCGCCGAGGCACTCGACGACGCGGAAGGTGATCTCGCCGTCCTCGGTCGTCTCGCCCACGCGGACGCCGAGCTCGGACTCGAATGCGTCGACCACGTCCTGCGCCTTCGCGAGCGCGCACGAGAGGTTGGTGCACACCTCGACGAGGTGCTTTCCGGTCGGGGCCAGTTGGTACATGTCGTAGAAGGACGCGACCGCCTCGCAGTACGCCGGCGTCAGCTCCAGCGCGTCCGCCACCTCGACGAACGCCTCCGGCGGCAGCCAGCCGTCGTGGCGCTCCTGCGCGATGCGGAGCGCGGGCAGGACTGCCGAGCGGGAGTCCGGATAGCGGGCGGCGATCTCCCGTACCTCCTCCGCGAACGTCTTCATCTGTCGCACTCCCCCATCACCGTGTCGAGCGAGCCGACCGCGGCGATCATGTCCGCGATCAGCGACTCCTGCATCAGCGTCGCCGTCGCCTGCAGCGCGACGAAGCTCGGCGCGCGGAAACGCACGCGCCACGGCTTCGGGCCGCCGTCCGAGCACAGGTAGCAGCCGAACTCGCCGCGCGGCGACTCGATCACCTGGTAGACCTCGCCCTCCGGTACTCGGAACCCTTCGGTGACGAGCTTGAAGTGGTGGATCAGGGACTCCATCGACGTGTGGAGCTCCTCGCGCGGCGGCAGCACGACCTTGCGGTCGTCGGCGATCCACGCGCCGCCGGGCATGCCGTCGAGGGCCTGGTCGACGATGCGGGTGGACTCCCGCATCTCGTCCATGTGCACCTTGTACCGGTCCCAGACGTCACCGTTCTGCTTCACGGGGACGTCGAACTCGACCTGGTCGTAGGCGAGATAGGGCTGCGTTCGGCGGAGGTCCCAGTCGACGCCCGAGCCGCGGAGGACCGGACCCGACTGGCCCAGCGCGATCGCGTCTGCCGCGGACAGGAGCCCGACACCTTTCGTCCGCTTGAGCCAGATCTCGTTCTGGTCGAGGAGCTGCTCGTACTGGTCGACCGCGCCGGGCATGATCTCGACGTACTTGCGGCACTCGTCGAAGAAGCCGGACGGGATGTCCTCGGCCAGGCCGCCGACCTGGAAGTAGCGCGTGTGCATCCGCACGCCGCCGACCATCTCGAACAGGTCGAGGATCCGGTCGCGCTCGCGGAACGTGTACCAGAACGGCGAGATCGCTCCCAGCTCGAGCGCGGACGTGCCGAGCCAGACGAGGTGCGAGTGCACGCGGTTCAGCTCGCAGAGCAGCATCCGCATCCACACGGCCTTCGGAGGCACCTCGATGCCGAGCAGCTTCTCGATCGCCATCACGAAGGCGAGCTCGTTGGCCTGGAAGGAGAGGTAGTCCATCCGCGGCGCATACGGGATCGCCTTCCACCACGTCTTCGACTCCATCGATTTCTCGAAGCCGGTGTGCAGATAGCCGACGATGGCGCGCAGGCCTACGACCGTCTCTCCGTCGAGCTCCACGACGAGGCGGAGCACGCCGTGCGTGGACGGGTGGTTCGGCCCGAAGTTGACCTCGAGGATGTCGTCCGTGCGCCGAAGCTCCTCCGGCACGAGGAGCACCGACGGGATCGGTTGCGGGATCCGTGAGCCTTCGTAGATCTTCGGCCGGTCGGGGGCGACGGCCACGGCTACTCCTCGCCCGAGAACCGCACGGGCTCGCCGCCGATCGGGTAGTCCTTGCGGAGCGGGAAGCCCTCCCAGTCGTCGTCCATGAGGATCCGGGAGAGGTTCGGGTGGCCGGAGAAGCGGATGCCCATCATGTCCCACACCTCGCGCTCCTGCCAGTCGGCGGTCGGCCAGATCGGGACGACGGTCGGGACCGTTTCTCCGTCGTCGACCCATACCTGCACCCGCACGCGAGGCGCGTCGCGTGCGCCCGAGGCGACGGAGAGCAGGTGGTAGTTGACGGCGAAGCGCTTCGGCTTTGCTGCCGGAACCTTCTGGAGCCCCCACGTGCCGGGCCTGTTCAGGTCGCGCCCCGCCTGGCCGCCCCAGTAGCCGGCGACCGGCTCCCGGCCCCAGTCGAGATAGTCGACCGAGGACACGTCGGAGAGAAGGTTGAAGTCGTGCTCGTCCCGCAGCACCGTGCACGCCTCGACGAGCCGTGCCGGATCGACGACGAGCGTCGTCTCCCCGTACGCCACCTTCTCCTCGACCAGGCCGGGCACGCCCGCAAAGCTCACCGCGCCACTCCGCGGATCTCGTAGGCAGGCGGAATACCGGCCATGACCTTCTCGTGCAGGCGGACGATGCCCTCCATCAGCGCCTCCGGCCGGGGCGGGCAGCCGGGCACGTGGATGTCGACGGGGACGATCTTGTCCACCCCCTGGAGGGTGGTGTAGTTGTTGAACATGCCGCCGGAGGACGCGCACGCGCCCATCGCGATCACCCACTTCGGCTCGAGCATCTGGTCGTAGATCTGCCGCAGCGGCGCCGCCATCTTGTGGACGACGCGGCCGGAGACGATCAGCAGGTCGGCCTGCCGTGGCGAGGCGCGGAACGCCTCCATGCCGAAGCGCGCGATGTCGTAGCGCGACGAGACGATCGACATCATCTCGATCGCGCAGCACGCGAGCCCGAACGTGTCCGGCCACATCGACTTCGTCTGCGACCACGCGACGGCCTTCGCGAGCGTGGTCAAGCCGACGCGCCGCTCGAGCTCGGCCACCTCCTGCTCGAAGACGCCGGGCCCCTTGCCCTGCCAGAGCACGCGCTCCGAGCGCAGGCCGTGGTCGGCGAGCGACCTGTCGTCTACTGCCACTCGAGCGCCCCTTTCCGCCAGATGTAGACGTAGCCGAGCGCGAGGATCGCGATGAAGAACAGGAGCTCGATGAAGCCGAACCAGGCCAGCTGGTCGAGGATGACCGCCAGCGGATACAGGAACACGATCTCGATGTCGAAGACGATGAAGAGCATGGCCGTCAGGTAGAAGCTGATCGTGAAGCGCTGCTGCTTCGGCGGGCCCAGGGAGACTCCCGACTCGAACGGCGTCCCGCGCGCGCGGGTACGTGCTTTCGGGCGCTGCGCGAACACGAAGGACATCACCACCATCGATGCCGGGATGGCTGCTGCAAAGAGCCCGTAGATCAGGAACGGCAGCCAGTTGTCGAGCATCTCTGAAGCCTCTCCCCGCAAGTCCGACAGGCGGAACCTAGCACGACTCTATCGCGTGTAACGAAGCTGACAAAAAACCCTGCAACCGTGCGTGAGGCGGGTGTTACAAGCTCGACTGTCCGGCGGGGGTCGCGACGACGGGAGCGGCTGGTACGATGAGCGCGTGGAGATCGTCGAGCGCACCGACTCGCTGATCGTGCTCACCGAGAGCGCGGCGGCGAAGATCAGGGGCCTGATGGCCGACGAGCCGGACGGCGAGTCCAGCGTTCTGCGCGTCGCCGTCCAGGGCGGCGGGTGCTCGGGCTTCGAGTACGCGCTCGGCTTCGACAGCGGGGTGCAGGAGGGCGACCACGAGCTCTCGACGCACGGCGTCACCGTCGTCGTCGACCCGTTCAGCGCTCCTTATCTTCGCGGCGCCGAGATCGACTACCTGGAGACGATCCAGGAGTCGGGCTTCAAGATCTCCAACCCGAACGCCACCTCCGCCTGCGGTTGCGGCCACTCGTTCCAGGTGGCCGAGGGCGAGGCTCCCGAGGACGCGGCTCACGGCTGCGGCTCGGGCTGCTCTCACTAGCTCCGCCGACGCGCCTGGCCCTGAATAGGATCGGTCGGTGAGCCCGGAGCGTCCGCTGCGCGCCGCCGTCGTCGGGTCCGGGCCGGCCGGCTTCTACGCCGCGGGCGCGCTCCTCGCCTCCGAGGACCCGGTCTTCGAGGTCGACATGATCGAGCGGCTCCCGACGCCGTGGGGGCTCGTCCGGCTCGGCGTCGCGCCCGACCATCCGAAGATCAAGGATGTCTCGCGCGCGTTCGAGCGGATCGCTGCCCGCCCCGGCTTCCGCTTCCTCGGCAACGTCGAGCTCGGCCGCGACCTGACCCCGGACGACCTGGCCCGGCTGTACGACGCAGTCGTCTACGCCGTCGGCGCGCAGACCGACCGCCACCTGGGCATCCCGGGCGAGGACCTGCCGGGCTCGTGGCCCGCCACCGTGTTCGTCGCCTGGTACAACGGCCACCCCGACTTCCAGGATCTCGAGTTCGACCTCTCGGGCGAGCGCGCGGTCGTGATCGGGAACGGGAACGTGGCGGTTGACGTCTCGCGCATGCTCGCGCTGACCGCGGAGGAGCTCGCCCCGACGGACACCACCGATCCGGCGATCGCGGCGATCGCGGGCTCGGGCATTCGCGAGATCCTGATGCTCGGCCGCCGCGGGCCGGTGCAGGGCGCATTCACGACGCCCGAGCTGATCGAGCTCGGCGAGCTGGCCGGCGCGGACGTGGTGGTCGACCCGGCCGAGCTCGAGCTCGATCCCGCCAGCGCCGCCGAGCTCGAGGCGGGGACGGCGATCCAGAAGCGGAACCTCGGCGTCCTGCGCGAGTTCGCCGCTCGCGCACCGACCGGCAAGCCGAGATCGCTCCAACTGCGCTTTCGGGTCTCGCCCGTCGCGATCCTCGGCGACGAGCGGGTCGAGGCGATCGAGATCGTCCGGAACGAGCTCGTCCCCGACGGACGCGGCAGCGTTCGAGCCGTTCCGACCGGGGACCGCGAGGTGATCCCGTGCAGTGTCGTCTTCCGCAGCGTGGGCTACCGCGGCGTCGAGCTTCCCGGCGTGCCCTTCGACGGCGACCGGGCGACGATCCGAAACGACCGCGGACGGGTGCTCGACGACGGCGGCTCGTCCGTCCCCGGTGTCTACTGCGCCGGCTGGATCAAGCGGGGCCCGTCGGGCGTTATCGGCACGAACAAGAAGGACGCGTCCGAGACGATCGAGCTCCTGCTCGAGGACGCCCGGTCGGGTGGACTGACGCGCGCGCCGGAGGCGAGCGCCGAGGCGGTCGATGCGCTGCTCGCCGAGCGCGGTGCAAATGTCGTCACGTATACGGGCTGGGAGTCGATCGACAAGCACGAGACGGAGCGGGGCCTGGCTCTCGGCCGTCCGCGCGTCAAGCTCGCGACCTGGGACGAACTTCTCGACGCCTCGCGCGGTGTCACTGCCGCGACAGAGCCCTGACGAGCGCCACGGATGCCGCGCGCCAGACCCTCGGGCGGGCTTCCGATCTTCAGGCCCGGCTCGTCTCGGCCGCCTCGGCCAGGCGCTGCTCGACCAGCCTCGTCGCCTCGCTGCGGGCCTCCGTGTTCCCTGTCGCGGCGGCGATGAACTCGTCGCGCTCGATCGTGAGCAGCCGGCAGTCGGTCACAGCGCGCACGGTCGCCATGCGGGGCGCGCCGTGGAGCAGCGCGATCTCGCCCCCACGCCCCCGGGGTACACGCGGCCGATCTCCCGGCCGTTCTGCTCGGCCAGGAGCTCTCCGCTCTCGAGCAGGTAGGCGCTCTCACCGGGATCTCCCTCGCGCAGGAGGATGGCCCCCCGGCCGAGCTCGAGCTCCTCCACCCTGGACGCCAGCCGGGAGAGCGCGACCGGCGGCAGCCAGCCGAAGAGCGGGTTTGCCTTGATCAGCCGCAGGTGCTCCGGCCTCGGCTCGCGCGAGCGCTCACGAGCCCGCTGGAGCTCACCGGCCCCGGCGGCCGCGAGCAGCACGACCCCGGCGGAGACCAGCGCCGCCCTCGTCCCCAGGAGCTCCACGATCGCCGCGGTCAGGGCCGAGCCGACGACGATCGCCACGGCGCGGATCGCCTCGTGGACGCTGTAGACGGCTCCGAGCAAATCGTCGCGCGCAGAGCGGCCCACCAGCGTGTATCCAGCGACGTCCGTGATCGTGTTGCCGGCGCCGAGGACGGCGAGCCCGATCACTGCAACCGCGAGGTAGGGCAGGCCGCCGAGGGCGACGAGCGGCAGCCCCCAGAGCGCCAGACCGGCCGCCATCGCCGGGACCAGGCGCTTCCGTCCGACGAGGGTCGTCGCCACGACGCCGCCGAGGACGCCGCCGACGCCGAGCACCGCGCTGAGCCAGCCGACGCCGGCACTTCCGAGGTGGAGCAGGCTGAGCGGTATGACCACGATCAGCACGGTCAACGCGCCGCGGCCGAGGTTCTTCGCTGCGAACAGCTCGGCGACGAGGCGCAGCTCGGGCTCCGAGCGGATTGCGGCCCAGCCGCGGTCGAGCGCGCTGAGGACCCGGCCGACGATCCTCGCTTCCGACGCCCGCGGGCGGGCCGCGACGTTGCTCGTGTCCGGCAGTCCCGCTTCTGCGACCGCCGCGCACGCGAAACACACGGCCGCGGTCGCGAGCACCGCCGTTGCGCCCGAGACGCTGAAGAGGACCGCCGCGAGCAGCGGCCCGGCCGTCTGGGCAGCTGCCTGGACGACGCTCGAGGCGATCCCGGCGGTGGTCAGCTCCCTGGGGGCGGCGACGAGGAGCGGCAGGAGCGCGCGTCGAGGCGGGTTGGAGACCGCGGTCCCGACCGTCAACACCGCCGCCAGCGCGAAGAGCGCCTCCCGCGGAGCACCGGAGGCGCTCAGAACGGCGGCGGCGGCTGCGACGGCCGTCCGGCCGAAGTCGACGGCGAGCGCGAGCCGCTCGCGCCGGAAGCGGCTGCCGGCCGCTCCCAGGATGGGCGCGAGAACCGCCGTCGGCAGGAGCTGCACCGCGACCAGGAAGGCGACGCCTGTCGCGCCGGCCGAGCGGTAGGCGAGGACGCCGAAGGCGATCGCGGCAATCGCCTCGCCCGCGAACGACCCGGCCCAGGCGGCCTGGATCCGACGCAGCGGCGGCCGCATGTGCAATGTGACGAGCGCGCCGAGACGTCCCTGCGCGGCGGGGGCGCGATGGGCCATCGCCCGGATTCAACACCGACGGCACCGTCCACTCGGTGACGTTCTGGTGTCGATCTGGTGACCGGCCGGGATCGGAACGGTGTCGAATGGACCGAAGCTAGACTCGCCGTATGGCGCAGACCGAGCCACGCGAGCTCTGGGGAAGCGAGACCCGGAAGGCGGTCGAGAACTTCCCCGTCTCGGGCGAGCCGGTCCCGGCGCCCGTCGTGCTCTGGCTCGGGCGGATCAAGGCCGCGGCCGCGCGCGTCAACGCCGACCTCGGCCTGCTCGACGCCGACAAGGCCGCGCGGATCGCCGCGGCGGCCGATCGCATCGCGGCCGGGGAGCTCGACGACCAGTTCCCGATCGACGTCTTCCAGACCGGCTCCGGCACGTCCTCGAACACGAACGCGAACGAGGTGATCGCTGCGCTGGCCGGCGACGACGTCCACGCGAACGACGACGTCAACCTGGGCCAGTCCTCGAACGACGTGTTCCCGTCCGCTGTCCACCTCGCCGCGCTCGGCGAGATCGCGAACGACCTGCTGCCGGCGCTCGATCGCCTCGCCGGATCGCTCGAGGCGAAGGCGAAGGAGTTCGACGACGTGGTCAAGTCAGGCCGCACGCACCTGATGGATGCCGTGCCCGTGACGCTCGGACAGGAGTTTGGCGGCTACGCAGCCCAGGTGCGGCAGGGAGCGGCGCGCGTCCGCGACGCGCTTCCCCGCCTCGGGCAGATCCCGCTCGGCGGCACCGCGACCGGCACCGGCCTGAACACGCATCCCGAGTTCGCCGAGCGCGTGCGCGCGGTGCTCCACGAGGACACCGGGCTCGAGATCTCGCCGCCCGCCGACTTCTTCGAGGCGACGGCGGCCCGCGACGGCCTCGTCGAAGCCTCGGGGACGCTCAAGGCAGTCGCCGTCTCCCTGACGAAGATCGCAAACGACCTCCGGCTGATGGGCTCGGGGCCGCGCGCAGGGCTCGCCGAGATCCGGCTCCCCGAGCTCCAGAAGGGCAGCTCGATCATGCCCGGCAAGGTCAATCCCGTGATTCCCGAGGTCGTCACGCAGGTGGCGGCGCAGGTGATCGGAAACGACCAGGCGATCACGGTCGGCGGCCTCCAGGGCCACTTCGAGCTCAACGTCTTCGTGCCCCTGATGGCCCGGAACCTGCTCGACTCGATCAAGCTGCTCGCGAGCGCCGCCAGGCTCTTCGCCGAGAAGTGCGTCGACGGAATCGAAGCGAATCGCGAGCAGTGCGAGCGCTACGCCGAGCTCACGTTGTCGGCCGCCACGGCGCTCAATCCGTACATCGGCTACGACAAGGCAACGGAGATCGTCAAGGAGGCCGCCGCGTCCGGCCGGTCGATCCGAGACGTCGCCCGCGAGGCAGGAGTCGAGGAGAGCGTGCTCGAGCAGGCGCTCGACTACCGCGCGATGGCGAAGCCGCACGCCGGCTGACTCTCGTCTGCTTGACACCGGCCGAGCAGTCGCTTAGAAACCTCCAAACCCTCGACGCCCGTTGGCAGGCGGCGGGCCAAAGGAGACGGGATGAGACGAACTGCAGTCGGATTGGCCTTCGTGGCCGCGATCGTCGCGGCGGCGCTGACCGTCGTGCCGGGCGCGAGCTCGAAAGCGACCGCGAACCACTACAGCAACCTCCCCTTCGGCCTCAAGTGCACGACGCCGGGGCAGAGCTACCTGTGTACGGACGTGGCGGACATGAAGGTCGACCCGGACAGTCCGACCGGACAGGTGAACGTCGGCGGGGCGGGCTACGAAGGCGCCGACTCGGCCTACGTGGGGCACGACGAGCCTTCGCTGCTCTTCTATTCCAATGCCGCCGGCTCGGGCAACAACAACTACTGGCAGTTGACGTTGCCGCGCCAGACGTCACCGTTCCCGTCGCAGGGCGGGGCCGGCGGGACGTCGTGGGACTTCGAGTTGCATCCGGCGTTCTGGTTCGGGATGGCGATGTGCGACAGCACGTCGTATCCGAACTACACGTCGACCTGTGTGCCTGACTCCGATACGAACATCAAGGACGGCACGAACCCGAATTCGCCCGACTTCATGAGCCATCACGCGGGTGCGGCGTACATGGAGTTCCAGTTCTACCCACCCGGCTGGGTACCGTGGATCAACGCGATCAGCTGCGATCCGACCAAGTGGTGCGCGGCGCTGGTGGTCTGGAGCTTCATCGAGCAGGCGAATCCGTTCCAGTTCAGCAACCCGGCCTGCGCAGCGATCACCGGTGCCGAGCCGGGCAACCTGGCGTTCCTCACGAAGGGCACGAGCGGCGGGAATGCCAACGGCCCTGCGAACTTCTGGCAGGCCACGACCGCGACGTTCACACCGGATGCGTCGAAGAACCTGTTCATGAACAGCGGCGACAAGCTCACGATGTTCATGGGCGACACGCCGGCCGGGTTCAAGGTGACGGTCAACGACGTGACCACCGGTCAGACCGGCGCGATGGTCGCCAGCGTCGCCAACGGCTTCGCGCACGCGCCGTACAACCCCGCGGCCGGCACGTGCACTCCCGCTCCCTACGCGTTCCACCCGATGTACTCGACCTCGAGCGAGCACACCCGCGTTCCGTGGGCGGCTCACAGCTACAACGTGGCGTACTCGGACGAGATCGGCCACTTCGACCTCTGTACCGCGGTCTCGGGCCCCGGCGGCGTCTGCACCGGGAACGAGGGCTGGGACGCTCCGGAGCCGGCCGACGGGGATGACAACGGCTGCTTTGACGGGAGCTTCTCCTTCCTCGTGCCGATATCCGGCTGCATCGGCCAGAACACGGGCTTCGACGGGACCTCGTACCAACCGGATGCGTGGCCGGGGAACGGGAACGATGCGAACACCCCGACCCCGCTCACGTTCAAGTCGCCGTACTTCAACGGGAACAAGATCACCGGCCAGTACCAGCGGGCCGCATTCGAGACCGACCTGATCGCTCTCGAGAACAGCGCTCCACCCTACGGCGGGGCGCCGTTCACGTGCAGCACGCAGAGTGCCGGGCCTCAGTGCCACAACCCGCCGTCGACGGACGACAGCACGGCCACCAACGTCCAGCAGGCCTTCTACCCCATCTTCTCGACGGTGCTGTCGACCGGGTGGCTGGGCCAGTGCGCGTGGGCGGAAGGCGGCGCGAACCAGCAGAAGACGATCAACAACTTCGGTGGTACGTCGACGTCGGAGTACGGGCCGCCGCTCGGGTTCTACTACCCGCTGAACGGCCCTACGGCCGGCACGCGGTTCCGGTACGAGAACTACCGGAACATCGTCGCCAACCCCTGCAAGGCCTAATCCGGCAGGCAGAGGGCTGGTTGAGCGAACGGGGGAGGGGCAGCCCTCCCCCGTTCAGTTCCCGATCTTGCAGGCGAACTTCGCGCTCTTCGTGCTGCAGGCGATCCGCGCGCTGGCCGAGCCGGTCGGAAGGCGCAGCACCATCACCCGCACACCGGTCGCGCTTGTCCTCGTCCGGCTCGTGATGCGGCAGGCGATCGCACTGCCCGGCTTCAGCTGACACAGCATCTTCAGCGCGACGTACGCGCGCGGCAGTTGCAGTTCGAGCTTCTGCACGGGTGCGTTCGCTGCTCCCGCCGACGCGACGGTCTTGCAGGCGACCTGCTCCTTCGCGGTCGACGGGCACGAGACCGCCACCGCGCTGCACGTCGCCAGCGGGTGCGGGTACGACGCGCACAGACGTGCGAGCGGCGGATCGACCGGTTGAGGGCCGTCGGCGGGCTGAGGCCCACCGGGCGGCTTGGCCACTGCGGCTCCTGCAGTCATCGCCAGCACACCTACTGCGGCGAGGACGGCGAATCGACGGCTCATCGGCGAACCTCCTCCTACCGAGCGTTGCCTGGCAACGATGGTAGCGCCGTTACGAGGGCGCGCCAGGCGGTTTTGCCTGCCGCTTACGCCGACGTGGCGGCATGCCTCTGCTCGTCGGCCCGGTACGAGGACCGCACGAGCGGGCCTGCGAACACCGAACCGAAGCCGAGCGCCTCGCCCTGCGCCGTGAACCAGCGGAACTCGTCCGGGTGCACCCAGCGGTCGATCGTCGCGTGCTTCGCCGACGGCTGCAGGTACTGGCCGATCGTGACGACGTCGACGCCTTGCTCGCGCAGATCGCGCATCGTCTCGACCACCTCGTCGTTCGTCTCGCCGAGGCCGACGATGATGCCCGACTTGGTCAGGACGGGGTAGTCCGCTACCTCCTTCGCCCGGCGGAGCAACCAGAGCGCCCCGTCGTAGGACGCCTTGGCGCCGCGCATGCTCGGATGGAGCCGCCGCACCGTCTCGATGTTGTGGTTGAAGACGTCGGGCCGCTCGGCGAGGACGGTCGCGAGCGCGTCCTCCTCGCAACCGAGAAAGTCGGGCGTCAGCACCTCGACCGAGGCCGTGGGCGCCTTGGCGTGCAACGCCCGGATCGTCGCGGCGTAATGCGCCGCACCCCGGTCGGGCAGGTCGTCGCGGTCGACCGACGTGACGACGACGTGCTCGAGGCTCATGCGGGCGGCGGTCTGGGCGAGGCGGAGCGGCTCGAGCGGGTCGGGCGGCCCGTCCGGACGGCCAGAGTGGACGTAGCAGTAGCGGCACGCGCGCGTGCACGTGTCGCCGAGGATCTGGAACGTAGCCGTTCCGCGCCCCCAGCACTCCGCGATGTTCGGGCAGCGGGCCTCCTCGCAGATCGTGTTCAGTCCGGCGCCGTGGATCAGCTTGCGCACGTCGTAGTAGCGCGAGTCCGCACTCGGCGCGCGCACCTTCATCCATTCGGGCCGCCGGGGCCGCTCTGCAACCGGAAGTGACCGCTCCATCGCGCTCAGTCTACGGGCCGCCGCCGAGGCCAAGTAACAACTTGTTGCGAAGTTGGCACGGCTCCGTCGTGAACTCGCGGGCACGATCGACGGATGACACGCTGCTCTGCTCGTGTGGACTCTCGCCTCGTCGCCGCTCTCGTCCGGCTCGACGATCCGGCGCGTCCGATGGCCGAGACCCACCGGCGCATCGGGCTGATCGCGGACGAACTGGGCGTGCCCCGGCCGAGCTACGAACGGATCCGGTGCCTCGTTCGCATGCACCGACGGCGACCTCTGGAGCCCGGGATCGGCGAGACGCTGCTCGACATCGCGCTCCAGAAGCGCCCGCCCGAGTCGATCATCGAGGCCATCGTCGAGCGCCGAACCTGATCTTGCAACAAGTTGTTACAAGGAGCTAGAGCTGCTCGGCGGTGTCGTCTGCGGGCTCGGGCTCTTCCACCTCGGCCTCGAGGAGTTCCTGCGCGCGCTCGAGGTCGCCCTCTTCGACGAGAACCTCTGTCGGACCGACCATTCCGGTGCTGACGCCGAGGCCCTGTGCCATCGGAGAGCTTCGGTGCATGCAGTCGATCCCGTTGGCGCGCAACAGTCCGCAGAGCTCCTCGGCCTGCATCCCGTCGTGCACGACGGTGAGCGTCACGATCGCCATGTCAGGCCGGCACCGCCTCCGCACCGACGTGCTCGAACGCGAGGTCGAAGACGTCCTCGAGCGCCGCGGCGGCGGCGGGGCGGACCTCGTCCACCGTCAACGGCCGGCCGACCTCGCGGGCCATGGTCGTGAAGGCCGCGTCCTCGAGGCCGCAGGCGGTGATCCAGCTCGTGAACGGCGCGGGGTCGAGGTCGACGTTCAGCGCGTAGCCGTGCGTCGTCACCCAGCGCGAGACGTGGACGCCGATGGAGCAGATCTTCCGGGCCGGCCGCTCGAGCCAGACGCCGGTGAGGCCGTCGATTCGCGTGCCCTCGAGCCCGAACTCGCCGAGCGCGCGGATCGCCGCCTCCTCCAGCTCGCGGCAGTAGCGCCGCACGTCGCGGCCGTGGCGGTTCAGGTCGAGGATGGGGTAGCAGACGAGCTGCCCCGGCCCGTGGTAGGTCGACTTGCCGCCGCGGTCGGTCTCGACGACGTCGACGTCGATGTCCGAAGGCAGGTGCAGCTCCTCCCCGCCCGTCCGCCGCCCGGTCGTCACGACCGGAGGATGCTCGAGCAGGACAACAGTGTCCGGGCGGGAGCCGTCCCTGACCTCGGCCGCGAGCGAGCGCTGCAGCTCCCACGCCTCCGCGTATGGAGTCGGGCCGAGCTGGAGCAGCTGTCCGGTCCGTGCCACGCGATCAGACTAGCGTGCGGCCAGGTCCGTCAATTGCAGCTGCACCGCGAGGAACGCATCGCGGTCGCCTCGCGGCGGCGGCAACGGCATCGGCCCGATGCCGACGGGCTCGACGAGGCCTTGCTCCGCCAGCCGGTACAGCCGGAGGAAGCACCACGCGTCGCCGAGGAAGATCGCCTCCTCGGCCGCCTGGTTGGCCGCGAACAGCTCGAGCGGCGAGGCCGGCCCGTCCGCGAGCGCCCGGAGCAGCTGGCGGTCGGTGCGCGGCAGCGGCTGGCGCTCCTCGAGCAGGCGACGGAGCGCCGGTGCGAGGTAGGGCAGCGCGGAGGTGTCGCGGCGCAGGAACGGCTCGATCTCGTCCCTGCAGACCGCGTGCCAGCCTGCGCGCCCCAGCGAAGCGATCTCGCGTGTGACCGGCCTGCGCGCTGCCCAGAGCCGTTCGAGCTCTGCGGCCGTGAGCGCGCCGAGGTTGCCGTCCACCTGGATGAGCTCGACCGTCCGCGCACCCTCCGGAACGACCGCGAGGACCTGCAGCAGCTGCAGCTGGTCGAAGAGGTCGTGCTCGAACCAGAGGGCGACCGGGTGGCCGTTCGCGAGCGCGCGCTCGAGCAGGTCGTCGCGGCGGCGCATCTCCCCGGCGATCGCGGCGGCGTCGCCCCAGCCCTGGTCGGCGAGGAAGCCGGCGCGCAGGCGGCGGAGCTCCTCCGCCGGCACGTCGGCCAGCGGGCCTTCGTGCAGCACGTCCTGCCACGCGATCACGACGCCGCCGAGGCTCGTCTCTCGCAAGGTGCTCCCGACCGACTCGCCGTTCGTGACGTGAAGCGCCTCTCCGGCTGCGAGCTCGGGATGGCGTCCTCCCCGGACGAGATAGGCCGCGGTCGAGGTGCTCTGCGGCACAGACGCCCAGACCTCGTCGAGCGCGCGCTCGAGACCGGTGCGGGTCGCGCGCAGGTCGGCGATCTCGCCGTCGACCTCCGCGAGCTTCGCCTCGAACCGCCGCCTGATCGCCTCCGGCGCACCGCCCGGGTCGCGGCGCGCCAGGCGCACGACATCCTCGATCTCGGTGAGCGAGAGCCCGAGCGTCTGCGCCTGCTTGACCGCGCCGACGAAGCGCACCGTGTCCTCGTCGTATTCCCGCTGGCCGCCGAGGCTGCGATCGGGCTCGGGGAGCAGGCCGCGGCGCTCGTAGTAGCGCAGCGTCTCGACGTTGACTCCCGCCCGCCGTGCCGCCTCCCCGATCCTCACGCTGCGACTCTAGACCCGTACCGCGGTACCGGTTGCAAGCCCCCTAGCTCTGGTAGGCGGACTCGTCCCAGCTCTCGAGGCGGACGCGGAGGTCGCGCAGGAAGCGGCCGGCGAGAGCGCCGTCGACGAGGCGGTGGTCGTACGTGAGCGTGACGTTCATGATCGGGCGGATCGCGATCACGTCGTTCCCGAGCTCGTCCTGGACGACCCAGGGGCGCTTGACGACGGCGTAGGTGCCCAGGATCCCTGCCTGCGGCTGGCTGATCACCGGCGTGCCGTGGAAGGTGCCGTAGCCGCCGGGATTCGTGATCGTGAACGTGCCGCCCTGGACGTCGTCCGGCAACAGCTTCTTGTCGCGGGCACGCGCCGCGAGGTCGGCGATCCCCCGGGCGAGCCCGAGCAGGTTGAGCGACTCAGCGTTGCGGAGCACGGGGACGATCAGGCCCTTGCCGTCGGCGAGCTCGACCGCGAAGCCGAGATTGACGTAGTTGCGGGTGACGATCTGCTCGCCGCGGATCTCGCCGTTCACGTACGGATACTCGCCGAGCGTGTCGATCGTCGCGCGCGCGACGAAGGCGAGGTAGGTCGGGTTGACGCCGTAGGTCTGCTGGTACTCCTTCTTCAGCTTCTCGCGGATCGCGACCACTTTGGACATGTCGACCTCGATCGCGCTCGTCACGTGCGCGGAGGTGTCGAGCGAGCGGCGCATGTGCTCGGCGATGCCCTTGCGCATGGCACTCATCGGCTCGAGGGTGTCGCCGGCGACCGCCGCTGGTTGCGGCATTGCCTGCGGCTCGAGTGGCGGTGGCGGTGCCGCTCGCGGTGGGGGCGGCGGGGGTGGCGCGGGTGCCTCGACCGGCGCCGCAGGTGCCGCGGTCGGCGCGGCCGGTGCCGGAGCCGGAGGAGCCACGGCCGGGGCCGGCGGAGGGCCTGACTCCACGAACGTCAGGATGTCTTTCTTGGTCACGCGGCCACCGCGGCCGCTGCCGGGGACGCTCGCGACGTCCACGCCGTGCTCGGCTGCGATCCGCGCCACGACCGGAGAGACGAAGGCCCGGTCGCCGGCGTCGCCGTTGCCCGTGGCGGCGGGAGCCGCGGTCGGAGCCGGCGCTGCAGGAACGGGCACAGGCTCGGGTTGCGGCTCGGGCGGAGGCGCGTAGTGAGGCGCGGGCTCGGGCGGAGGCGCGGCGGCGGGCTCCTCGGCGGCGGCCGGCGCGGAACCCTCCGGCGCGATCACCGCGAGCCGCGTTCCGACCTCGACCGTCTCGCCCTCCTGCACCAGGATCTCTTGCACCACGCCCGCGCCGGGGCTCGGCACCTCGGTGTCGACCTTGTCGGTCGAGATCTCGAGGAGCGGCTCGTCCTGGGCGATCGACTCGCCCGGCTGCTTGAGCCACTTCGTGATCGTCCCCTCCGAGACGGACACGCCCATCTGGGGCATGACCACGTCGACCTGGGTGCCCGTGGCCATCGTGCCTAGTACTCCGCGAGGTCGCGCAACCCTCGCACGACGTCCTCGACCTGCGGGATGTACGCCTTCTCGAGCGGCGGCGAGAACGGCACCGGCGCGTCCGGCGCGCAGATCCGCCTGACCGGCCCGTCCAGGTCCTCGAACGCCTCCTCGGCGATCGTGGCCGCGATCTCGGCGCCGAAGCCGCCCGTGTGGGTGTCCTCGTGGAGGACGAGCGCCTTCGACGTCTTGCGGACGCTCTCGAGCACGGCCTCCTTGTCCCACGGCAGCACCGAGCGAAGGTCGAGGATCTCGACCGAGATGCCGTCCTTTTCGAGTTCGTCGGCCGCTTCGGAGGCCGTGTAGATCATCGCGCCCCAGGTGATCACCGTCACGTCGTCGCCTTCACGATGCAGGCGCGCCTTGCCGATCGGCACCGTGTAGCGGTCCTCGGGCACCTCGCCCTTGATCCGACGGTAGAGGTGCTTGTGCTCGAAGTAGAGGACGGGGTTCGGATCCTCGATCGCGCTGGCCAGCAGGCCCTTCGCGTCGGCGGGCGTGGCCGGACAGACGCACTTGAGGCCGGGTACGTGCGCGAAGGAGCTTTCCGGGTTCTGCGAGTGGAACGGCCCCCCGGAGAACCCGCCGCCGGAGGGGAGGCGCACGACCATCGGCACCGGCGTTCCGGCCCGGTAGTGCTGCTTGGCGGCGACGGTGACGATCTGGTCCCAGGCGCAGGAGACGAAGTCGGAGAACTGCATCTCGGCGACCGGCCGCATCCCCATCAGGGCCGCGCCGGTGCAGCCGCCGACGATCGCCGTCTCGGCGAGCGGCGCGTCGATCACCCGCCAGGGACCGAACTCCTCCTGGAAACCGAGCGTGACCTTGAACGCGCCGCCGTAGACGCCGACGTCCTCGCCGATCACGAACACGCGCTTGTCGCGGCGCATCTCGGTGCGGAGGCCGTCGGAGATCGCCTGCAGATAGGTGAGCTCGGCCATCGGCTAGTGGTGCGGCGGGTGGAGCTCGTCGGGGCTCGCGTACACGCCGTCGAGGAGCGTCGAGGGATCCGGGAGCGGCGACTCTTCGGCATGCCGCATCGACTCGGCCAGGAGCTGCTTGACGCCCGCGGCGATCTCGTCCTCCTCACCGTCCGTCAGCGAGGCGTTCTCGCGCAGCCAGTCGCGGAAGCGCTCGAGCGGGTCGCGCCGGGCCCATTCCTCGAACATCTCGCGCGGCACGTAGAAGGCGTCGTCGTGGACCGCATGCCCCTCCATGCGCAGCGTCATGCACTCGATCAGCGTGGGGCCGCCGCCGTCGCGCGCGTGCTCGATCGCCCGCCTGGCCTCGCGGTAGACGGCGAGGATGTCGGTGCCGTCGACGACCACGCCCTCGAAGCCGTATGCCTGGGCGCGGTCGGCGAGGTGCTCGACCGCGTACTCGAGGTGCGTCGGAGTCGAGTAGGCCCACTGGTTGTTGTCGCAGATGAACACGACCGGGAGGCGCCGGGTGCCGGCGAAGTTCATGCCCTCGTGAGTGTCTCCACGTGCCGAGGCTCCTTCGCCGAACCAGGCGAGGGCGACGCGGCGCTCGTCGCGAATCCGGAAGGCGAGGGCGGCGCCGACCGCGACCGGCAGCATCGCCGGCAGATGGCTGACCATCGCGATCAGCCCGAGGCGGTCGTCGGCCAGGTGGACGTTTCCGTCGCGGCCGCGCGTCGGGCCGTCGGCACGGCCCATGTAGTTGGCGAAGATCCGCCACGGCTCGACTCCGCGGACGATGTGCACGCCCATGTCGCGGTGGAGCGGCGTCCCGACGTCGTCAGGGCCCATCGCGGTGCCGATCGCGACGGCGGCCGCCTCGTTGCCGCGGCCCGTGTAGAAGGAACCGGGAATCTTCCCCTGCTTGTAGAGGATGTGGCCGCGGTCCTCGACCCCTCGGGTGATCAGCATGTTCCGGTACATGCTGAGGAGGTCCTCCCGGTCGAGACCGGCTTCCTTGACCTCCGACAGCGAGCCGACCGGCTCGGCTTCACGCGCGATCGCCATTCGCATCCCTTTCTCGGTCGAGACGGCGGACACTCTATCGACTGGATTGGCCGTCGCCTCTAGCATGGGTGAACCCATGGTTCCCCCATGGACCCCCTCCTTCGCTGCCGCTCACGGTCGTGCTGACACTCGGGCTCTCGCCGGGCCGAGCCCGGCTTCGCCCGCCTGGCTGACGCTGCGTACCTGGGCTGGGAGAGGCAATGGGTAAGGCGAGCGACTGGCTGCGAGAGGAACGCCGGAAGATCCTCGGAGACTGGGCCGCCGTGTGCCTCGCGTGCGGATTCGCGCAGCGCTACTTCGACGAGTCGGAGGACGAGCTGCCAGCCGCCTGCCCGCAGTGCGGCGGCGAGGTGCGGTCGCACTGTCCGGCGTGCGGCGCGCGGTTCTCGTCGGTCTTCGCGGTCGAGTGCGAGGCGTGCGGCGAGCCGCTGCGCCCGGCGGAGGTCCACGGAGTGGCGATCCGCAAGCCGCCGGGTTCCAAGTAACGAGTTGCTACTTGGGCCTAGGGCCTGATCTCGCTGAAGCGGATGATCGTCACCGTGTCCTCGAGGGACACGTCCCGGTTGTAGAGCTGGCCCAGGAAGCTGGCCATCTCGTCCGGGTGCTTCAGCATCGGGTTGTCGTGCTGGACCTCGTTCGGCGAGAGCTCGCCGAGCGTCTTGACCTCGACCTTGTCGATCACGGCGTCGAAGACCTTCTCCCTCGGGCTGTAGCGCGCGCCGCAGAGCACCTGCACGATCATGCCCTTCCGGTACTTGCCGGACTTGTCGCCGAGGCGGATCGTGGCCGTCTTGCGGTGGGTCCGCAGCTGATCGGCGACGATCGGTGAGTAGAAGTTCAGTGCGTACATCGCGTGCATGGCGGCCCGCCCAAAGGCAGCCGCATCATATTGGCTCGCCGTCCAGCGCTGCGATGGCGTTGCGGGCCATATCCCGCTCGCCGCCGTAGGCCAGGAGGCGCGGCGCCTCGTCGAGCGGCAGCCACTGCACGTCCGCGACCTCGTGCGCGTACTCGGCGCTCACGTCGCCGAGCTGGCCCGACTCGTAGTGCAGCAGGTAGAAGCTGACGACCTTGAAGATACGCTCGCCCTGCCACGTGTAGACGTAGCGGACGTCGCCGAGCTTGCGGACGAGCGCCCCGCGCGCACCGGTCTCCTCCTCGACCTCGCGGACCGCCGTCGCCTCGGGCTTCTCCCCCTCGCCGATGCGTCCCTTCGGCAGCGCCCAGAGCCCCTGGGGCTTGCCGCCGGGCCTGATCGCCGCCATCACCGGGCGGCCGTCGAGGACGTGGACGAGCACGCCGCCCGCTGAGAACTCGCGTTTCACGGCGTTCTCGACGTTACAGCTTGTGACATCGTGGGTAACGGTCCGGTTATGCGCTTGCGGAGCCCGCACCAATACGGTTAGAATTGCTTGGCACTCTCGATGGTAGAGTGCCATCCATCGTCACAAAGTCGGAACACAGGAGGATTTGGATGGATCTGCAACCGCTAGGTGACCGCCTGATTGTCGAGGTCCTCGATGAGGAGGAGACGACCGTCGGCGGCATTGTCCTGCCCGATACCGCCCGGGAGAAGCCGCAGCGCGGCAAGGTCCTGGCAGTCGGCCCGGGCTCGCGCGACGACAAGGGCGAGCTCGTCCCGCTCGAGGTCGCCGAGGGGGACGAGATCGTCTTCTCGAAGTACGGCGGCACCGAGATCAAGGTCGGACTCGAGGATCTGCTGATCCTCCGCGAGTCCGACGTGCTCGCCAAGGTCGTCAAGGCCGCGAAGTCCAAGGGCAAGCGCGAGCTCGCCGGCTCGAAGTCCTAAGTTCATTCCAGGAGGAAACGCATGGCTCACAAGGAGCTGAAGTTCAACGAGGACGCACGCCGGGCGCTCGAGCGCGGCGTCAACGTCCTCGCCGACGCGGTCAAGGTCACCCTTGGCCCGAAGGGTCGGTACGTCGTGCTGGACAAGAAGTTCGGCGCACCGACGATCACCAACGACGGTGTCACGATCGCTCGTGAGATCGAGCTCGAGGACGTCTTCGAGAATCAGGGCGCGCAGCTCGTCCGCGAGGTCGCCACGGCCACGAACGACGTTGCCGGCGACGGCACGACGACGGCCACGGTGCTCGCGCAGGCGATCGTCCGCGAGGGCCTGAAGAACGTCGCGGCCGGCGCCAACCCGATGGGTCTGAAGCGCGGCATCGAGCAGGCCGTCGAGCTGATCGTCGAGGACCTCAAGAAGCAGTCGAAAGAGGTCAACGGCAAGGAGGACATCGCCCGCGTGGCGACGATCTCGGCGCGTGAGCGCGAGATCGGCGACGTGATCGCCGACGCGATCGAGAAGGTCGGCAAGGACGGCGTCGTCAACGTCGAGGAGGGCCAGACGTTCGGGCTCGAGCTCGAGTTCACCGAGGGTATGCAGTTCGACAAGGGCTACCTGTCGCCGTACATGATCACGGACGCCGAGCGCATGGAGGCGGTGCTCGACGACCCCTACATCCTCGTCGCGAACCAGAAGATCGGCGCGGTCAAGGACATCCTGCCGGTACTCGAGCAGGTCATCCAGGCCGGCCGTCCGCTGCTGATCGTCGCCGAGGACGTGGAGGGCGAGTCGCTCGCCACGATCGTCGTCAACAAGCTGCGCGGCACCTTCACCGCCGTCGCGGTCAAGGCGCCGGGCTTCGGTGACCGCCGCAAGCGCATGCTGGAGGACATCGCGATCCTCTCGGGCGCCGAGGTGATCACGGAGGAGATGGGCCTCAAGCTCGAGAACACGAAGCTCTCCCAGCTCGGCCGGGCCCGCAAGGTCGTCGTCGACAAGGACTCGACCACGATCATCGACGGTGCCGGCGACTCGGACGCGATCAAGTCCCGGATCAAGCAGCTCAAGGGTGAGATCGAGAACACCGATTCCGACTTCGACCGCGAGAAGCTGCAGGAGCGGCTGGCCAAGCTGGCCGGCGGTGTCGCGGTGGTCAAGGTCGGGGCTGCCACCGAGACCGAGATGAAGGAGAAGAAGCATCGCGTCGAGGACGCGCTGCAGGCCACCCGTGCGGCCCTCGAGGAGGGCATCGTGCCGGGCGGCGGCGTCGCGCTCCTGAACGCGGCGGACGCGGTCAAGAAGGCCATCGACGCCATCGAGGGCGACGAGCGCACGGGTGCCGCGATCATCATCAAGGCGCTCGAGGAGCCGGTTCGCCAGCTGGCGTACAACGCCGGTCTCGAGGGCTCGGTCGTCGTCTCCCAGGTCCGCGGTGCCTCGAAGGGCCAGGGCCTGAACGTCGATTCGGGCGAGATCGAGGACCTGGTCAAGTCGGGCATCATCGACCCGACGATGGTCACGCGCTCGGCGCTGCAGAACGCCGCGTCGATCGCGAAGAACATCCTCACGACCGAGGCGATCGTCGCCGAGGCTCCTGAGAAGGCCGGCGCCGGCGCCGGCATGCCCGGCGGCATGCCGGACATGATGTAACGAGCCGGCACGAGCAGTCGTAACGCGCGAAGGCGCGGGCACAGCCCGCGCCTTCGTCTTTCCGGGGCTCAGGGAGCTAGGCTCGCGTCACATTCGGCCTAGGAGGGATTGATGAAGCGAGTACTCGTTCTGCTGGCGGTCGTCGGCGTGGCCGTCTATGCGACATCGGCGTGGTCGGCGTCGGCTCCGACTCCCACCGAGAAGCAGCTGCTCCGGGACGTCGCCACACTCAAGACCCAGGTGAAGAAGCTGCAGGCCCAGGTGAAGACGGCGACCGCCAACATCAACACGGTCGGGTCGCTGGCGGCCACCGCCCTTCTCTACACGGTGTGCAGCGACACCCTCACCGCGGACGCGCTCCAGGGAACGTGGCAGGTCCTCGACCAGGTTGCCACCACCGCGGGCCAGGCCGCCCGCTTCGGGCCCCAGAGCCCGATCACGGCCACGCTCCAGGGCCAGGACGTCTGCGCGGGCGGAGGCGTCACGCGCTCGCAGGTGGTGCCGCCGACCGTCGCCGGCTTCCAGGCGCTGCTCGCCGGCTTCCACTCGAACAACTTCCGCGCGCTCGGCGCCTACGTGCTCGCACACCGGAAGTAGCCGCTCGTTCCGAAATCACGAAGGGCCGCGAATGGCGGCCCTTCGTGCGTCCTCAGGGTGGGGGGAGGTGGGACCCAGCCTGTATCGGCCCTCGCCCCGGCGACTTGGTAGCTAGAAGGGGTGATGATGGGTCGGGACCGCCTCCCGGGCTAGAACCCGTAGCGCTCTTCACGCCAGGGGTCGGCATCGTTGTGGTACCCGTAGCGCTCCCAGAAGCCGGGCTCGTCCGTCGAGCGCAGCTCGAGGCCGCGGAGCCACTTCGCGCTCTTCCAGAAGTACCGGCTCGGGACGACGAGGCGCAGCGGCCAGCCGTGGTCGGGCGCCAGCGGCTCGCCGTCGGCGTCCCAGGCGACCATCGCCTCGTCGGCCTCGATCGCCTCGAGGGGCAGGTTCGACGTGTAGTCCTGCTCGGCGTGCGCGACGACGAACCGTGCGGTCGGCTTCGGCTTCGCCAGCTTCGCGAGCTCGCGCCAGTGGACGCCGTGGAAGCTCGTGTCGAAGCGGCTCCAGCGTGTGACGCAGTGGATATCGGTCGTGAAGTCGATCTGCGGCAGCGCCTTCAGCTCGTCGAACGTGAGCCGGAGCGGGTTCTCGACCTCGCCCGTGACCGTGAAGTCCCACGTCGCGAGGTCGACGTGCGGGACCGAGCCCGCGTGCAAGACGGGCCACTTCTCGGTCAGGTACTGGCCGGGCGGGAGCCGCGCCGGGTCGTAGCCGGCGTCGCGGACCTTCTGCTCGGCGCGAGATCGAAAGAGCGGCATGCGGCCTAGACTAGTCCGCCCGACGATCCGTTACAGCCCGGTATGGTCGTGCGGCTCGTGGCGCTGGAGATCCTCTTCTTCGTCCTCTGGCTTCCGGCCAGCATCGTTGCCGCACTCGTCGTCTTCCGCCTCTCGCGCCAGGAGACGAAGGTGCCTCCCGTCGCGGTGCTGGCGGGCGCGATCGCCCTCGCCGGCCTCGTCGTCTACCCGCGGACGATCAAGGACACCGCCGCCGCCGCGCACCGGTACGAGCGGCTCTGGAGCGCGAACAAGAACCGTCCGGGCGGCCCCTGGGACTGCCTCACGTTCAACTTCCACGCGTGCGTGCGCGAGCGCGTCTGGGGTGAGCTGCGCCAGATCATCCCGAAGCATGACCGTTTCTACGTCCAGACGGATTACGGCCTCGTCCGCTTCTGGACGTTCACGTCGCTCCTGCCGCGGATCGCGGTCGAGAAGCCGCGCGACGCGGACTGGGTGATCTCCTACCGCGGCGACCCGCAGACGCTCGGCCTTCGCTACTCGACGCTACACACGATCCGCCACGTGTACACGAACGGCGCCTACTCGATCGTGGTCGGGAAGGTGGCACGGTGATCCGCAGCCTGGCGGGGTTGCTGTTCGCGAACGCGGCGTTCCTCGTCGCGGGCGCCGGCCTCGTCCGCTTCCTCGGTTTCCGCCTGCGGGCGAGTGTCGGAATCGCGTACATGGCGGGCGTCGCGTCGGTCGGCGTGATCTCGACACTCCTCTTGATGGCCGGCCTCGCGCTGCGCGGCTGGCAGGCGCTCGTCCTGTGCGGGTCGATCGCGGCGCTCGGCCTCGTCCGCCGCGAGCGGCCCGAGACGACGGCGCCGAGAACCGACTGGCGGGTCGCGGGACCGGCGGCCGGGCTCCTCGGCGGCTACCTGGCCGTCCTCTTCGTGCAGTGCCTGTTCCAGGCGCTCAACTCCTGGGATGCCTGGGCGAAGTGGACGATGAAGGCGCGGGCGATCGTCCTGCTCGGCGGCCTCGACACCTCGGTGTTCGCGAACCAGGCCTACCGGCCGCTCGTCCTTGACTACCCGATGCTGATCCCGGCGCTCGAGGCGATCGACTTCCGGTTCATGGGCCGGCTCGACAACCTCGTCGTCCACGTCCAGTTCTGGCTGCTGCTCGTGGGGTTCCTGGTCGCCGCGTTCGAGCTCCTGCGGGACAGGGTCCCGCAGACGCTGCTCTGGCCGTCACTCCTGCTCGTCGGCACGGCGCCGGCGCTCGCCGACAACCTCACCTCGGCGTACGCCGATGCGCCGGTCGCGTTCTTCTTCTCGCTGGCGGCGATCGGCGCCTGGCGCTACGTCGTCGTGGGCGAACGCCGCGCGGTCTGGCTCTTCGGGCTGATGGCGGGCGCGGCGGTGGCCACGAAGCCCGAGGGCAGTCCCTTCGTGCTCGGCCTGTTCGTCGTACTAGTGATCTCCGCACGAGTGAAGCGGCGGCCGCTCCTGCCGGTCGGGATCGCGGCGATCTGGACTCTGATTGCGATCGTCCCGTGGCGGATCTGGGTCTCGCACCACGGCATCCGCTCGTCGACGCCGATCGGGAAGGCGATCGACCCCGGCTACCTGTGGGGGCGGGTCGACCGCGTCTGGCCGTCCGTGAAGTCGCTCGTCGAGAAGTCGTTCGCCGCAGACTGGCTGGCGATCCTGCCGATCGCGCTGGCGGTCATCGTCGTGCTCGTCTGGCGCCGCTCCCACGCGGCGGCGCTGTTCGCGGCCGGCGCGCTCGCGGTCGTCTTCCTGTCACTGCTCTGGGGGTACTGGGTGAATCGACCGGGGCTGCATTACCTGCTCTCGACCTCGGGCGACCGGACCGTGACGACCCTGGTGGTGGTCGCGGGCGTGTTCCTCCCGATCGTCGGCGCCGAGCTGGTCAGATCCCGGAAGACCCCTCCTCCCTAGACTTGGGGTATGTCGGTCGTCGTCTCGGGAGTGGCCCACCGTCCGCGCGCCTACGTGCACGTGAGCGGGCCGGACGCAGAGGACTACTTGCAGCGCATGGTCTCGAACGACGTCTCCGTCGATGTCTGCGACGCGCTGCTGCTGACGCCGAAGGCGCGCGTGATCGCCCCGCTCCGGGTATGGCGCCGAGGGGAGGACGACTTCCTGCTGCTCACCGAGCCCGAGCTCGGCGAGGCCGTCCGCGCGACGCTACTCCGGTCGCGATTCGCGGCGAAATGCGAGATCGAGCCAGAGGAGCACACGTCGGCGATCGTGTTCGGAGAGGCCGACGGCATTCCGAACCCGGACTACGGCGTGCCCGCCGTCGAGGTGCTCGACGACCCGCGGGAGGCGACGATCGGCGGCGACGAGCTCGAGGCGATGCGGATCGCTGCCGGGACGCCGCGCTTCGGCCGCGAGATCGACGACCGTGTGCTGCCGGCGGAGGCCGGGCTCGTCGAGCGGGCCGTCTCGTTCACGAAGGGCTGCTATCCGGGCCAGGAGCCGATCGCGCGACTCCACTACCGCGGTCACGCGAACCGCGGCCTACGCGTGCTAGGGCTGGACGGAAACGAGCTCCCCGGCTACGACGCCGAGGTCGCGTTCCAGGGCAAGCCGGTCGGCCGCGTAACGAGCGTCGCCCGCGACGGCGACCGCATCGTGGCGCTCGCCTACGTCCGTGTCGAAGTGCCGCTGGACGCCGAGTTCGATGTCGGGCCCGCGAAAGCCCGCGCGCTAGACTGACCTCGCCCCGCGCCCGTAGCTCAGGGGATAGAGCGCTGCCCTGCGGAGGCAGAGGTCGCAAGTTCGAATCTTGCCGGGCGCATCGCCGTGTTCATGCGGGTTTGATGCTCGTTCGAGACGACTCCGCCGGTCGGCTTCGTTCCCAGTAGTGCCCTGTAGCCAGACGCTAGACTCGCGCTGTGCCCGAGGCGCGGCTCGAGGACTCCGGTTCAGGTCTCGCACCCGCCAGCGACGGCTGGTTCATCGTGAACGTACGAGACGCCCAGTGGTTGACGGCGGAGAACGACGAGAACAAGCCGCCTGGTTCGGACTGCCGCTTCGAGAGCCAGGAGTTCTGGTTTCCACAGTTCGCCATCAAGGTCCGCGTCCTGGAGCCGGGCCAGCCGAACGGCCTCTACCACTCCGAGAATCAGCAGGAGGCGTTCCTTGTGCTTTCCGGGGAGTGCAGGCTGCTCGTCGAGGACGAGGAGCGGCTCCTTCGGACGTGGGACTTCTTCCACTGTCCCCCCGGGACCGAGCACATCTTCGTTGGCGCAGGCGACGGGCCGTGCGTAGTCCTCATGGCCGGCACGCGAACGCCGGACGAGCAGCTGCACTATCCGGTGTCGGAGCTCGCGGCGCGCTACGGCGCGGGCGCAGATGAGGAGACGACCGATTTCGAGCAGGCGTCGGTGGGCCGGTTCGAGCCGTCACGGCGGGAGCGTCCCTCGTACTGGGACCGCCTCCCCTGGGCGTAGCTAACTCCAGCCTTCTCCGCGGCTTCGCCGATCTCGGCCGCGAGCGCGTCCAGTCGCCCGACAAGACCGGCGTGCGCGCCGCCGACAAGCGTCCCGTACTGCCGCTCGATCATCGCCACGCGGTCCCCATCACCTTCGCGAGCCCTGGCGGCGAGCGCCCGGGGAGCCACGGCTTTTGCCGCGGCGTAGCTCGGTCAGTGTGAGCGATCGCGAGCAGCGTCACGTCTCGCGCGCGAGCTCGGCGCGGCCTCCCCGCGCTAGCATCGAATCTCCACCGAGAAGCTCTGCGGGAAGTCAAAGGAGGCCGCGATGGTCGAGACCTACTCGCATACGACCTGGCGGGTGAAGCCTGGGAGCGAGGCGGAGTTCGTTCACCGGTGGGAAGACTGGGCCGAATGGAGCCACCGGCAGGGCCTGGGAGCCCACGCCCGGCTCCTCCAGGACGTCGAGAGCCCGGGGACGTACGTCAGCTTCGGCCCCTGGGTCAGCGTCGACGCGGTCAGGAGCTGGCGCTCGCTCGCCGGCTACCACGAGCGGGTCGCGCGTCTGCGCGAGGTCGTGGAGAGCTTGGAGCCCCGGACGTTCGAGGTCGTCTCGGAACGGTGACGATGATGCAACCGTAGTGCTGATGGCGGAGCGACGCCTCTGTACGTTCTCCCTTCCGGACCGCTGATGGCGGCGGAGACAGACTCCTGGTCAGAGTGGCTCGCGCACCGCCGGTTCGGCGGTGACGCTGACGTCGAGCGAGCAGGAATGGAAAAGCTCGCGCGGTTACGCGACCAGGTGCTCGATCGATCCGGGCTCGAGGCAGGCGAGTCGCTGCTGGATGTCGGCTGTGGGGAGGGGCTGATCGGCTTCGGGGCGCTGGAGCGTGGTGCAGGCGCCGTGATCTTCAGCGATATCTCCGAGCGGCTTCTCTCGGTTTGCCGCGAAGCAGCTGAATCCCGCGGCGTGCTGGAGCGGTCTCGTTTCGTGTCTGCCGCTGCCGATGACCTCTCTGCCGTCGACAGCGAGTCCGTCGACGTCGTCACGACTCGTTCGGTGCTCATCTACGTCGCGAACAAGCAGGCGGCGTTCGCGGAGTTCTTCCGCGTGCTCCGGCCCGGGGGTCGCATCTCGTTGTACGAGCCGATCAACAGCTTTGCCCGCTCTGACGGCGAGACGTGGTGTGGCTATGACGTAACGCCCGTCGTGGACGACTTCGACAAGGTGCGTCCCGTCTACGAGGCGATCCAGCCGGCCGACAGCGATCCGATGCTCGACTTCGACGAGCGGGACCTGATCCGTCTTGGCGAGGCCGCTGGATTCTTCCCGGTCGATCTACTCTTCCACGCCGAGGTAACGCGGGTCGAGCCTCGACCCTGGCAGACGTTTCTGGATGTGGCAGGGAATCCCAAGATTCCGACTCTGGCAGAGGCGATGGAGCGAGTCTTGAGTTGCGAGGAGCGCGAACGCCTCACAGCCCACCTCCGCCCGCTCGTCGAGGGCGGCCACGGGGTCTGGCGAATGGGACACGCCCTACTCTCGGCCACGAGACCACCAGGCTGAGGAGCGCAGCCCGCCGGTCGTTTTCCTGTTACCGCCTCCGGGTGACGAACACGTACTCGCGGCTCTCGTCGGTCAGCGGTTGCCCCTCGAAGCCGCCGTACAGCGCCTCCACGTCGAGTCCCGCGACGTCGACGAGGCCGAGCCACTCGTTCTTCGTCGCCCACCAGACCGAGCTCGTCCCGCCGTCGTCGAGCCTGATGTCGATCCGGTTGTCGCCGACGGCGTAGCTCAAGCAGTGCGGAACGGGATCGTCGTGATGCTGCCCGTCCAGACGCGCCGCGATCCGGTGGTCGAAGGCGAACGCGTTCCAGGCGAACCGGCCCCCCGGGCCGAGCGCTCCGGCGACACGCTCGAATGTCCGTCGCCGGTCGGCCCAGGTCGGCAGGTGCAGGAGTGCGCGGAAGGGGCAGTAGATCAGCCCTGCCGGTTCCTCGAGCGTGAGATCGCGCATGTCACCCTCGACCAGGTCGAGCTCCACGCCCGCCTCGGCCGCATGGCGGCGCGCCTGCTCGAGCATGGCCGGCGAGGAGTCGATGCCGATGACCTTCCGGCCGGTCTCGAGCGCGACCGGGATCGCAACGCGCCCGTTGCCGACGGCGAGCTCGACGAGCGGCCCCTCGGCCTTGCCGGCCAACGCGACGTAGAAGGGCACGTCCTGCGTCATGGCGGCCGACCAGTCGTCGTAGCGATCGGCGAACGCCTCGTCCCAGCTCACCCGGCGATGCTACGCGCGATTGCGCAATGCTACGGCGGGGTATCTCGCGTGACGGGAGATGCGCGGAGCCAGATACTTCCTGCGCCAGTTCACGGCGATGTCGGTCAAGGAGCATCTCCGCTCGGAGATCGAGGACCAGGGTCGGCCGCCGGAGCTGACGACGAACGAGCTCGAGCTGGTGCGCCTCGTCCGCGACGGACGGTTCGACTGGGACGCGTACCTCGCGGAACGGTCCTAACGAGGTCGCTGGTCGCGCTGCATCAGCCGCTCGAACGCGCTCGGCGGGCGCGTTCCCTCCTTCGCGTCCTTCAGCGCCTCGGTGACGTAGACGCGGAGCTGGTCGACGTCGTCGTGCTCGGCGAGCGTCTCGACGAGCTCGAGCAGCGTCACCAGCGCATCCTTGTCCCCGATGCTCGCCGCGGCTGCCGCTGCCGACCACGCGTGATCGGCAGCGCGCGAGTACGCCGCGCACGTGATCGACTCGCGGATCTCGGCGAGCTCGCGTTCCGCGTCGACGCTGTGCGGCACCCCGGAAGCGTGCCACGCGGGCGGGTCGCGCGGCGTGCTACCCATTCGGCGTGGAGAATCGGATCTTCGCGATCGGCGGCGGTTTCACCCCCGAGCCGGTGCGGCAGCATCTGCTCGCGCTCGTCGGCAAGCCTCGGCCGAAGGTACTGCTCGTGAACACCGCGGGCGCGGAGGATCCAGACGCGACGCTCCGCGGCTACGACGCGTTCTCGGGCCGGGCCGACGTGAGCCGCATCGAGTTCTTCCCCTGGCCGCGCGACGATCTGCGCGAGCACGTGCTCGGCCACGACGTGATCCTGGTCGGCGGGGGGAACACGGCCAATGCGCTCGCGATCTGGCGCGTGCACGGCTTCGACGCGATCCTCCGGGAGGCGTACGAGCAGGGCATCGTTCTCGCCGGGTCGAGCGCCGGAATGATCTGCTGGTTCGAGGCCGGCGTGACCGACTCGTTCGGCCCCCAGCTGGCCGGGATGAGAGACGGGCTCGGCTTTCTGTCCGGGAGCGCGTGCCCGCACTACGACGACGACGAGCTGCGGCGACCGACGTACCGGCGGCTGATCGACGACGAGGAGTTCCCGGCCGGCTACGCCGCGGATTCAGGTGTCGGTCTCCATTTCGTCGACGGCGAGCTGGCGGAGATCGTCACGGCGCGGGAGGGCGCCACCGGCTATCGCGTCGAGCCCGGGAGCGAGCGCGCGCTTCGGCCGACCGTGCTTCCATGAGCGCCGCGTGCCCTCGCAGGACGGACATCGCCGAGATCCGTGCCGCTGAAGGCCTAGCGCCCGCGTCCTAGACTTGGTCGGCCGTGCCTCTCTACCTGGCCGAGGACGACATCGACCGTCTGCTGACCCCCGAGCTCGCGCTCGAGGCCGTCGAAGGCTCGTTCCGGCGGATGTCCGAGGGTGTGGTGGAGAACGTGCCGAGGCGACGCCTCGGGCTCGACCAGGGGATGCTCGCGGTCATGTCCGCCGCCGACCTCGGCCTCGGGGTGGCCGGCGTGAAGACCTATGCCGCCGGACGCGGCGGCGCGAGCTTCGTGGTCGTCCTCTTCGACGCCGCGAACGCCGACCTCGTTGCCCTGATCGAGGCCGACCGCCTGGGCCAGTACCGGACGGGAGCTGCCACGGGGGTCGCGGCCCGCTACCTGGCGAAGCAAGGCGCGTCGTCGCTCGGTATCTTCGGAGCAGGGCTCCAGGCGGAGATGCAGCTTCGGTGCGTCCGCGCGGCGCTGCCGGAGATCGAGGAGGTCGTCGTCTACTCGCGGACGACCGAGCGGCGCGAGGAGTTCGCGAAGCGACTCGGCGTCGAGGCGGCCGAGTCGGGTCAGGACGCAGCGGCGAAGGACGTCGTCGTCACGATCACGACTTCCCGCGACCCGGTGCTTCGCGGCGACTGGCTGCGCCCCGGGACGCTCGTCTGCGCGGCGGGCGCGAACCGTCTGCAGGCGCGCGAGCTCGACAACGCCGTGCTCCAGCGAGCGGCGTTCGTCTGCTGCGACTCGATCGAGGACGCACGCGTCGAGTCGGGCGACCTGATCGAGCCCGTAGCGCAGGGAGTGCTCGACTGGCTCGAGGTGCACGAGCTGGCCGAGGTCGTGTCCGGCCAGGTCCAGGGTCGGCAGTCGGACGAGGACATCGTCGTCTTCAAGTCGAACGGGATCGCCGCGTGGGACATCGCGATCGGCGCCGTGGCCGTCGAGCGTGCCCGCGAGCTCGGCGTCGGGCAGGAGCTCTAGACCGCGGGGCCCGGGCCGTCGAGCGTCTTCGTCTGCGCGGCGACGATGTCGTCGCCGACGGCGTGGACCACCTCGGGCCGCTCGAGCACGCGTGCGAGCTCGCGCTCGGTGCAGTGGTTGCGGACGTAGGGATCGTCGAGGATCTGGTCGAGGCTGCGGCCGCGCTTGTGCTCCCGGACGATGTAGACGGCGACGCGATCCTCCGCCCCCTTGGTGGCGAACAGGAACGAGAACGGACTCCGCAAGCTGAACCGCGCCACGAGCCGATTGTAGCCGTGGTCTATCCTTGCCCCATGAGGCAGTCGCAGGCCTCGGCGCGATACACGGAGCGGGTGCTCGACAGCGTCGACGACGGCGGCGAGCCCGAGCGCATCGTCCTCTGGATCGAGCGCAAGGACGGCGGCGTCTGGGCCGTCGGCCGCGCGATCAACCCGCAGCACCGCGAGAGCGACGAGCCGCGGGCCGACGACTACATCTTCGAGGGCTACGAACTGGACGACGCGCTCGACGCCGCCAACGCCGCCCTCGAGGACGACGTCAACGTGGTCGAACAGGACGGAGACCTGGGTCGCGTGGCGCCGTTCACGCGCAAGGAGATCGTTCCCAGGCTCGAGCGCGAGTTCTTCCGCGAGTCGTAACGCGACCGCGGAGAATCGGCACGAATTCGGCACATCGACGGCACACGTTCCGCCGTAATCTGCGGTCTCTTCCCCGGGGTGGGTGGGGGTTGGGGACGGGACCAGAACCGTGTGCGACCGAGACCGGCCGGCCCTGCTAGCCTCCTGCGCTCGATGCTGATCCGCCTCGGACACAGCCCGGACGCCGACGACGCATTCATGTTCTGGGCCCTCGCAGCCGGGCGTGTCGACACGCGTGGCTTCGAGTTCCGGCACGTCCTCCGCGACATCCAGACGCTCAACGAGTGGGCGCTCGAAGGGCGCCTGGAGACGACCGCGATCTCGCTCCACACCTACCCCTACGTGCAGGACAACTACGTGCTGCTCCCGCACGGGGCCAGCATGGGCTCGGGCTACGGGCCGATCGTCGTCGCCCGCGAGCCGATTCCGCTCGAACGCCTGACGGAGATCGAGATCGCCGTACCCGGCCGCATGACCACCGCGTTCCTCGTCCTGCGCATGGCAATCGGCGACTTCAGCTACCGCGAAGTGCCGTTCGACCAGATCATGGACGAGGTGCGCTCCGGCGCCTTCGAGGCGGGCCTGCTGATCCACGAGGGCCAGCTGACGTACGAGGCGGAGGGATTCGCGAAGGTGCTGGACCTCGGTGAGTGGTGGATGCTGGAGACGGGGCTGCCGCTGCCGCTCGGCGCCAACGTCGCGCGGCGCGACCTCGGCGAGGAGACGCTGGCCGAGCTCTCCGACGTGCTCGCCGCGTCGATCCGCGCCGGCCTCGAGAACCGCAGCGAGGCAATGGCGTACGCAATGGAGTTCAGCCGCGGACTGGAGCCGCACCTCGCCGACCGTTTCGTCGGCATGTACGTCAACGAGCTGACGGAGGACTACGGTGACGAGGGGCGGCAGGCGGTCAGGGAACTGCTGCGGCGTGCCGAGGCGCTCGGTGCCTTTCCCGAGCCCGTCCGGGTCGAATTCGTCTGAGTAGGCTTGCGGCGTGAGCCGCGCGGTCGTCCTTTCCGCCGTTCGCACGCCGGTCGGGCGGTACGGCGGCGCGCTCTCGGGGATCCGGCCGGACGATCTCGCCGCGCTCGCCGTGGCGGCGGCGGTCGAACGCGCAGGCGCTCCTCCCGGCGAGATCGAGGACGTCTACCTCGGCTGCGCGAACCAGGCCGGCGAGGACAACCGCAACGTCGCGCGCATGGCTGCGCTGCTCGCCGGGCTCCCGGAGTCGGTGGCGGGCGTGACCGTCAACCGGCTCTGTGCCTCGGGTCTCGCGGCAGTCGTCTCCGCGTGCCACGCAGTCTGCGCGGGTGACGGAGACCTGTTCGTTGCCGGCGGAGTCGAGTCGATGAGTCGCGCTCCGCTGGCGATGGCGAAGCCCGACAGCGCGTTCCCGCGCGGCAACCAGGTCGCGTACGACACGACGCTCGGCTGGCGCTTCCCGAACCCGCGGATGGAGGACATGTTCCCACTCGAGTCGATGGGGGAGACGGGCGAGAACGTCGCCGAACGCTGGCAGGTCTCACGCGAGGATCAGGACGCGTTTGCGCTCGCGTCGCAGCAGCGCTGGGCGGCGGCGAGCGAGGCGGGCCGGTTCGACGACGAACTGGTCGCCGTCGGCGACGTCGTACGCGACGAGCACCCGCGGCCGGACACGAGCGTCGAGCGGCTCGCACAGCTCAAGCCGGCGTTCCGCTCCGGCGGCACAGTCACTGCCGGCAACGCGAGCGGAATCAACGACGGTGCGGCGGCGCTCGTGATCGGGAGTGAGGAGCGCGCGCGCGACCTCGGCGTCGAGCCCCTCGGTTCGTTCGTCGCCTCGGCCGTGGCCGGCGTCGACCCGCGCGTGATGGGTATCGGCCCGGTGCCGGCGGTACAGAAGCTGCTCACGCGCGCAGGTGTCACGGTCGCCGACCTCGATCTCGTCGAGCTGAACGAGGCGTTCGCGTCGCAGAGTCTGGCCGTCGTGCGCGAGCTCGGCCTCGATCCCTCACGGGTGAACGTGAACGGCGGGGCGATCGCGATCGGCCATCCGCTCGGCATGAGCGGCGCGCGGCTCGTCGTCACGCTGCTCCACGAGCTCAGGCGCCGAAACGGCCGATACGGACTGGCGACGCTGTGCATCGGCGTCGGCCAGGGCCAGGCAGCCTTGTTCGAACGCTGAACTCCCGCGGCCTTTCGGCCGATAAGAGGGAGATCGTGGACTTGCCGCGGCCTTCTTCGTCTGCACCCGTCAGACTGACCGTTCTCGTCGGCTGCTTCGTCGCGTCGATCTGCGCTCTGCTCGCCACGGTCGGCGCCGACGCGGACTGGCTCGCAGCACTCGGACGCGAGATCGCCCACTCGTGGTCGATCCCGAACGGCGTCCCCTTTGCGTCCGCGGCATCGGAGGGCTGGCACAACGTCCCCGTCCTCGGTGAGCTCGTGTTCCACGGGCTGCAGGCGTCGCTCGGGTCGCGAGGGCTCGTGGTCGCCCAGGTGACCGCCGTCGTCGCCTGTCTCTGGCTCGTCGCGACCGACATGCGCCGCGGCGGCGTCCCGGACGCACCCGCCGCGCTCGTCCTGATGCTCACCGCCTTCGCCGCCGCGCCGGCACTGCTCGTCGTTCGCTCGCAGCTCTTCTCGCTGGCGTTCTTCCCCCTGCTCGTCTTGCTGCTGCGCGAGGAGGCGCGCCGACCGTCGCGCCGTGTGTGGCTCCTCGTGCCGCTGGTTGTGCTCTGGTCGAATCTGCACGGAGGGGTCTTGCTCGGCGTTGCCGTCGCCGGCGCGTACCTGCTCTTCGCGCGCCTGCGCCGGGACACGCTCGTCGCCTGCGGCGTGCTCGCCGGGATGGCGCTGGCGCTGTTCGCGACACCGGCGCTCGCGCAGACCGCCGACTACTACCGCGGGGTCATGGGCAGCCAGCCGGCGTCCCGTGGGGAGGGACTCTGGCAGCCGTTGTCCTTCCACTCGCCGTTCGATCTTGTCTTCCTCGCCGTGGCCATCCCGCTCGTGGTGCTCGCGCTGCGCTCGAAGCCCGCGTTGTGGGAGTTCGTGGTGATCGTCGCACTCGGATTTGCGGCAGTACGGGCGAGCCGGAACGAGGTCTGGCTGGCGCTCTTCATCGCGCTTCCGGCCGCGCGGGCGCTGGCAGGCTCGCGCTCGTGGCGGCTGACGGCGCCGAGGAACGTCGCGATCGCGGTGACAGGCCTGCTCGTCCTCCTCGCGATCATCGGGCTGGCGCGGACGCCCGCCTCGGCCGGCGCCACCCCCGGGCTGCTGCAGACGGCCGCGCACGCCGCGAACGGGACAGCGATCCTCGCCGACGGCGTCGACGCCGAGCAGTTGGCCCTCGCCGGCGACAGGATCCTGATCGGCAACCCGATCGACGCGTTCTCGCCACGCGAGCAGGGCCTGTACCTGGACTGGCTCGCCGGCCGACCGGCGGGCGACGCCGAGCTGGCGCGCGTGCATGTAGCGATCGTGGTCGCCGGCTCCGAAGCCGATCGTCGCCTGGCCGCGCGGAAGGACTTTGTCCCGGCCGGCCACGACAAGCGGGCAGTCGTCTACGTGCGCCGCAGGGCCGCGGGCGCCGGAGGTTTGTCACAGGGAAGCTTCGAACGCGTCACGGATTCCTCGCTAGCGTTCAGGTAGGGGTCTCGCGCCCCCAGAGGGGGGCGCGGACCGAGGGGCGGCCTGGAGCGAGCGCGAGGTCGTGGCCACGCTGCAGGAAAGCGCGCGATCGCTACTGCGATAGCTCGGCGAAACGGATCGGCTGGGCGCCCTGCCAGAGCACGCGCTGCCCGATCTCGGGCAGGTGCTCGAGCCCCTCGACCACGGTGGCGAAGTGGTTGCCCGCGAGCTGGCCGGCCTTGCTCGCGAAGCACGTATCGCCGTACGGAAAGAGGATCTCCGTCTCGCTGACGCCGCCCGGGTAGATGAGCAGCTCGCCCGGGGCCGGGTAGCTCGTCGGGTCCTCGAAGCCGATCCCGAGGTCGAGGTCCCCGAATGGAATCCACGCCGACTGCCCGCTCCAGCGCGCCTGGATCAGCTTCGACTCGAGCGGCAAGAGGCGCCGGAACGCGGCCACCGTCCCGGGCGCGCCCTCCTCCTCGAGGCGGGCGACGAGACGGAACTCGGCGACGGTGATCTCCAGCACGCGCAGAGCCTACGGGCGCAAGGCCCGGATGTGCAGGAAGTACGGCAGCCGCTGCCAACGTCGCTGCCGGGGCTTGGTCACCGCCGCTTCGGGAACGTCGGTCTCGCGGAGCGCCTCGACCAGGAAACCGGCCGAGCTCAGCGCGTCGACGTACCACTGGATCGGCCTGTGCTCGCTCTCGAACGTCATTTTCAGGCCGTTGCGTCGGACGGAGTCGCGGTAGCGGAAGCACGCGAGGTACGAGCCCGTGATCACGAACGGGCTGTCGGGGTCGTCGCTCGAGAAGCGCCCCGCCGACCCGAGCGGGTGCACGACGGCGAGGCACAGGCGTCCTCCCGGTTCCAGCACGCGCGCGGACTCGCGAATTGCCCCCGCCGCGTCGGTCACGTCCTGGAGCGACATGAACGCTACGACGAGATCCGCGGCACCGTCGGGGAGCGGCAGATCCGCGGCATCGGCGAGCTCGACCTCGATCGACGGGTTCGCTTCTCGGGCCGCCTGCACCATCGTCGGCGAACCGTCGATGCCGACCACCGAGTGGCCGCGCACCTCGAGGTCTCGTGAGAGCCGTCCCTCGCCGCAACCGAGATCGATCGTGAGCCTGCCGGGCGGCGGCAGCAGCTCCAGGAACTGGTCGCGGTGATAGAGCCAGTAGCTGTCGTGGCCGGGCGCCCGGGCGACCGCGATCCAATCGGACGCGTTCTCCTCCCAGGCCGCACGCATGTCCGGTGCGTCGGCCGGGAACTCGCGGACGAACGGCCGGTCCTGCTCGTCCGTCACGGCGTCTTCGCCCCCTGCGCGATCCAGGCTGCGAGCAGCTGTCGCTCCGCGTCGGTCATGTGGGTCGCGTTCCCGAGCGGCATGACGTGCGTGTCGACGGCGACGGCCTTGATCCGAGCCGCCTGCGCGTGGATCTGCGCCGCGGTGTCGAAGACGATGCCGAGCGGTGCGGCCGAGAGCAGCGTCGGGTGCTGCGAATGGCAGGCGGCGCAGCGCTGGGCGACGATCGGCTGTACCTGCGTGAACGTGACCTTCGTCGCACCCGCCGCCGGGGCCGACGACGCGGGCCGAATCCAGACGGCCACCGCGGCGATACCGGCAGCGGCCGTGACCGGGATCCACCAAAGCGTCCGCCCCGCGTGGCGCTGGTTGAAGTAGAGCCGCACCCACGCGCCGATCACCATCAGCGCCACGAGGATCGCCCAGGCGTGGTCGTGCCCGTAGGTGAACGGGAAGTGCGCGGCCAGCATCGTGAAGAGGACGGGCAGCGTCAGGTAGTTGTTGTGCACCGAGCGCTGTTTGCCGCGCCGGTTCGCGGCCGGGTCGGGCTCGCGCCCCGCCTCCTTCGCCCGCACGAGCTCCCAGTGGGCCGGGATGATCACGAAGAAAACGTTGGCGGCCATGATCGTTCCGAGCATCGCACCGACCTGGAGGTAGGCCGCCCGCGGGGCGAAAAGCTGTGACGCCCCCCAGGCGGCCAGGGTCGTCAGGCCGAGGACGCACGCCGCGAGCGCGACCTCGCTCCGCTGCCCGATCGTGCGGCACAGTGCGTCGTAGACCACCCAGGCGAGGGCGATGCCGCCAAGCGAGATGACGATCGCCTCCCACGTCGACAGGTCCGCGACGGACGGGTCGATCAAGGCCGTGTCCGCCTGGAGGTAGTAGAGGACGATGAGCAGGACGAAGCCGGAGAGCCACGTCCAGTAGGCCTCCCACTTGTACCAGTGAAGCGGCTTGGGGAGGAACGGCGGCGCGACCCGGAACTTCTCGATCCGGTAGAAGCCACCGCCGTGGATCTCCCACGACTCGCCGCCGACGCCCCGTTCCCGGTCGCGCTCATCGCGCGGCTCGTGCAGGTGCTGGTCGAGTGCGACGAAGTAGAACGAGGTGCCGATCCAGACGATCGCCGCGGTGACGTGGAACCAGCGGAAGACGAGGTCGAGCCAGCCGGTTGCGTAGGCATCGAGCCCGAGGATCATCCTCGGCGCCACCTGTCCTCGGCGATCGCGACGAGCTCGGAGAGCGCCGTTTCGAGCTCGTCGCCGGTCGGGTTCGGGAGGCGCTCGCGGAGCACCTCCAGGATCTCCGCCTTCGGCCGACGGTTCACGAAGACGACGAAACGGAAGCCGTGGCGCGCCTCGTACTCGGCGTTCAGCCGGGCCAGCTCGGCGAGCACGTCGGGGTCGTCATCGGCGCCCTGCTCCGCGGCGGAACGGGCGGACAGGCCACCGCGCTGGCCGACCGCGGGGTGTGCGGCCAGGACCTCGACTTTCTCGTCGTGCGGGAGCTCGTGGACGAGCGTGCGGGCCCGGACGAGCGGATCCGGCTCCGACGCGAGGCGCTCGACGAAGCGTGTCCGGCCCTCGAACAGCTCGGCGAGCTCGTCGGCGCTCAGCTGCCGCGGTAGCTCGCGCACGAGTACGGGGAGACGAGCAGCGGGACGTGGTAGTGGCGGTCGGCGTCGTCGAGGTCGATCTCGAGCTCCACGCGGCGGAAGAAGCGCGAGGGCGGGTCGGAGAAGACGAGTCGGTAGCGGCCCGGTCCGAGGGACTGTCCCCCGGACAGGTCGGCGATGCGCCCGTCTGCATCGGTCGTGCCCGATCCGACCGGCTCGTCTCCGCGGTAGAGCCCGACGCGAACGCCCGCCGCCGGTTGGCCCTGCTCGGTGTCGAGCACGTGGGTGGAGATCGTCATCGGCCGCTGAATCTTCGCGCCTGCGCCCGATGGACACGCGCGATCTCGTCCTCGTCGGCCCGGACGAGGTGACCGTCGCGGACGACTTCCTCGCCGCCGACGTACAGGCGGTCGACGCGGTGCGGCGCCGAGAGGACGAAGCCGGCGACGGGATCGTCGGCGCCGCCGAGCTCGAGACCGTCCGTCCGCCAGACCGCGACGTCGGCGCGCTTGCCCGGCTCGAGCGAGCCGATGTCCTCGCGACCGAGCACGCTCGCGCCGCCGCGCGTGCCGAGCCGTAGCGCCTCGCGCGCCGTCATCGCCTCGGGCCCTCCGCGTCCGCGCGCGGCGAGGAGCGCCTGCTTGACCTCGAAGCACAGGTCGCTGCGCTCGTTGGACGCCGAGCCGTCGACGCCGAGCCCGACACGGACGCCCGCGTCGACGAGATCCCGTGTCCGCGCGACGCCTGCGCCGAGCCGCAGGTTCGACGTCGGGCAGTGGGCGACGCCCACGCCGCTGCGGGCGAACGTCGCCACGTCGGCGTCGGAGAGGTGGACGCAGTGGGCACACCAGACGTCGCCGGCCGTCCAGCCGAGCTGCTCGAGGTACTCGACCGGCGTGCAGCCGTACAGCTCGCGGCAGTAGTCCTCCTCCTCGGCGGTCTCGGCCAGATGCGTGTGGAGCTGGAGCCCGAGCCGCCGGGCGAGCGCCGCCGACTCCGTCATCAGCTCCTTCGTGACGGAGAAGGGCGAGCACGGCGCCACGGCCAGCTGGAGCATGTCTCCGTCGGTCAGCGCGGCGAGCCGCTCCGTGTCGGCGAGCACGTCGTCGATCGCTTCGACCAGCTCGTCGGGCGGGAGCCCGCCGTCCGAGATGCCGAGGTCCATCGACCCGCGCGAGGCGACGAGCCGGACGCCGAGCTGTCGGGCTGCCTCGATCTCCGCCTCGACGAGCCCGGTGCGACCCCGCGGGAAGACGTAGTGGTGGTCGAAGACCGTGGAGCAGCCCGACAGCGCCAGCTCGGCCAGGCCCGTGCGCGCGGCGGCGTGCTCGGCGTCGGCGTCGATCCCCGCCCACACCGGATAGAGCTCCCGCAGCCAGGTGAACAGATCGGCCTGCTGCGCCCTGGCCCGGGTGAGCGTCTGGTACAGGTGGTGGTGCGTGTTCACGAGCCCGGGCGTGACGAGCGCGCCGGCGAGGTCGACGCGCTCGTCGGCCCCGGGTGGAGCACCGCCGCCGACCGCCTCCACGAGACCGTCGGCGATCACGAGCCACCCGCCGTCGTGCTCCGCGCCCGCGTCGTTCATCGTCGCCACGTACGCGTTCACGAGCACGACCCGAGCCATGCGGGCGACCGTATCATCGGCGGCCGTGCGTCTCGTCGCCCCGGACTCGATGGGCCGCGACGCGCTCAGCGGGCTCTTCGACGAGGCGGCTTCCGGCTCCTTAACGCCCCCGCGGCCGAGCCCGCTTCGCTCGCCTGCGAGCGCCTCGGCGCCCGCGCCGACGTGCGCCAGCACGAGATGCACCTCACCCCTCTAGCCTCCGCGCCGCTCCGGTCGTATAGTCGAGCTTCCGTCGATTTCGACGGCGAGCGGAGTGTCGACAGGGGAGGAAAGATGAGGAAGCGCAAGGCCCTCTTCGTGGGGGTTGTCGCCTTGCTCGGCGTGGCTGCGCTCGGGCTGGCGACGTCGGTGGCCGCCAGGCCGAAGGCGGCCCCGTTCAAGGTGGCATGGATCTACCCGGGCCCGCACAACGACGGCGGCTGGTCGCAGGCGCACGACGCGGGCCGGCTCTACGTCCAGAAGATGCTCGGCAACAAGGTGCAGACGACGTACAAGGAGAACATCTTCTCGAACGCGCAGGTCCCGCAGGTCGTCGCCGGACTCGTCCGCGACGGCTACAACATGATCTTCGCGACCTCGTTCGGGATGCTCGAGTTCGGCGTCAACGGGCAGCTCTGGAAGAAGTATCCGAAGGTCATCTTCGAGCAGGCGACCGGGTCGCTGGTCGAGAAGAACCAGGCCGAGTACTTCGGTTCGGCCGAGGACACGATCTACCTGTCCGGGATGGCGGCCGGCGCGGCCACGAAGAAGGGCGTGATCGGCTACGTCGTCCCGTTCGGGACCGGCGAGGTCGTCCGGCATACGAACGCGTTCACACTCGGCGCCCAGGCGACGCACCCGGGGGCAAAGGTGAAGATCATCTGGACGAACGCGTGGTACTCGCCGCCGAAGGAGACGGCCGCGGCGGCCAACCTCGTCGCGTCCGGCGCCGACGTGCTCGGCCAGAACGTCGACAGCCCCGCGGCGGGCGTCTACGCCGAGAAGCACGGGATCCCGTGGGCCGGGTACGACTCCAACGCCAAGAAGTTCGCGCCGAAGCAGTGGCTGACGGCCTCGGTCTACAACTGGGGCCTCTACTACCTGCGGCGCGTGAAGGCCGCGCTCAACGGCACGTGGAAGACCGGGTTCTACTACGGCTCGATCAACGACGGCTTCACGAAGCTGGCTCCGTATGGGCCGTCCGTGACGGCGAAGACGAAGGCGCTGATCGCCGCGAAGGAGAAGGCGATCGTGAACCACACGTTCAACGAGTTCTGCGGCCCGGTCTACGACCAGGCCGGCAAGCTCAAGATCCCCAAGGGCAAGTGCCTCGACCCGCACACCAAGGCGGGGATCAACGCGCTCTACTCGATGCAGTGGCTCGTGAAGGGCGTGCTCGGCACCGTCTCCCACGTCCAGCCGCCCGGCTAGTCGGGTGGGGGAGCAGGCCCCCAGCTCCGTCCCTACAGGCAGAGGCGCCGGCGATCCCGGCGCCTCTGCCGCTGTCGCGATGCGGGGGATCACGAAGCACTTCCCGGGTGTGCTTGCGAACGACGGGGTCGGCTTCGAGGCGGCCCCCGGCGAGGTCCACGCTCTGCTCGGGGAGAACGGCGCCGGCAAGAGCACGCTCTCGAACATCCTCACCGGCCTCTACCGGCCGGACGCCGGCGAGATCGAGCTGTACGGCGAGCCCGTGCACTTCCACAACCCGCGTGATGCGCTCGACGCCGGGATCTGCATGGTGCACCAGCACTTCCGGCTCGTGCCGCCGTTCACCGTTGCCGAGAACGTTGTCCTCGGCGACCACCGGCACGAGGGCAACAGGTTCCTCATCAACCAGCGCGCGATCGAGCGGCGCGTCGTCGAGCTGGGCGAGCGCTACTCGCTCTCCGTCGACCCGCGCGCGCGGATCTGGCAGCTCTCGGTCGGCGAGCAGCAGCGCGTCGAGATCCTGAAGGCGCTCTACCGCGACGCGAAGATCCTGATCCTCGACGAGCCGACCGCCGTGCTGACGCCGCAGGAGGCGAACGGGCTGTTCGAGACGCTGCGCGCGATGGCAGCCGAGGGCAGGACGGTGATCTTCATCTCGCACAAGCTGAACGAGGTGAAGGCGGTCTCGGACCGGGTCACGGTGCTCCGGGGCGGCCGCTCGATCGCGACCGTCGACACCGCCGGCGCCTCGCCGCGCGAGCTCGCGGCGCTCATGGTCGGCCGGCAGGTCGAGCTCGCGGCCCGCGTCGCGCGCGAGGCGCCGCACGGCGTCGACGTCGCGCTCGAGGTCGATGCTCTGCAGGTGCGCGGCGATCGCGGAAGCGACGCCGTCAAGGGCGTCTCGCTGTCCCTGCGGCACGGCGAGATCGTCGGCGTCGCCGGGGTGGCCGGCAACGGACAGCGCGAGCTCGCCGAGGCGATCACGGGCATCCGCCCGCCCACGTCGGGAGCCGTGCTCGTCGAGGGACGCAAGCTGCGCTCGAGCGACCCGCGCTCGGCGATCGCGGCCGGCGTCGCCCACGTCCCCGAGGACCGGCTCGGGACCGCCGTCGCCCCCAGCCGCAGCATCTCCGAAAACGCCGTGCTCAAGTCGTACCGGGGCGGAACCGTCTCGCGGGGCCCGATCGTCCTCTGGCGCAGCGTGCACCAACACGCGCGCGAGCTCATCCACCACTACTCGGTGGCTACGCCGGGACCGCACCTCAAGGCACGCGACCTCTCCGGCGGGAACCTCCAGAAGCTCGTGCTCGGCCGGGAATTCGCGGGCAAGCCGAAGGTGCTGATTGCCGCGTCGCCCACGCGCGGGCTCGACGTGGGCGCGATCGAGACCGTCCACGCCTACCTGCGCCAGGCTGCCCACGACGGCGTCGGCGTGCTGCTGATCAGCGAGGACCTCGACGAGATCCTCGCGCTCTCCGACCGCGTCGTCGTCATGTACGAGGGCGAGTTGACCGGTGAGTTCGATCCGGACGTGGCGACCGTCGAGGAGATCGGCCTGGCGATGGCGGGAGGCGAGCGTTAGTGGCGAGGGTTCGCGTCGAGCGGCGGCTGGAGCAGCCTCTGTGGCTTTCGGTCGCCGTCCCGTTCGCCTCGGTCGGCATCGCCTTCCTGGTCATGGCCGCCGTGCTGGCGGCGACCGGGCACGACCCGATCACGACCTACCGGCGTATCTTCGACGCGGCCTTCCTCGGCAGCGCCGCGTGGACGGCGACCCTGATGTCGGCGACGCCGCTCCTCTTCACGGGGCTCGCCGCCGCCGTCGCCTTTCGGATGCGGCTCTACAACATCGGCGCCGAAGGCCAGCTCTACATCGGCGCCATCTGCGGTGCCGGTGCTGCGATCTGGCTCGGCCCGCAGCACGGCATCGTGTTCACGATCCTGTTCATGTGCGCCTGCGCGGCGGCCGGCGGCGCGCTCTGGGCGCTGATCGCGGGCGCGCTCAAGGCATTCGCGCGCACGAGCGAGATCCTGACGACGCTGATGCTCAACTACGTCGCCGGGCAGCTGCTCACGTACCTCATCTTCGACAGCGCCTCCCCCTGGCGCGACGTCTCGACGGAGCAGGCGCGCTCGTTCCCGCAGGCGGTCCCGCTCGCGGACGGCCAGTTCTGGCCCGCCTGGACGCCGTTCGGCATCACCGTCCCGCTCGGCTTCCTGCTCGCGATCGGCGTCGCGACCGGACTGACGTTCCTGTTCCGCTCGACCCGGTTCGGGTTCGAGATGAACGTGATCGGCGACTCGCCGCAGGCGGCCCGCTACGCAGGGATGCGGACTCGCCGGAAGATCCTGGCGGTGATGGGCCTTTCCGGAGCCGTCGCCGGGCTCGGCGGCGCCAGCCAGGTCGGCGACTTCTCGCACGTCCTCGACGCGAGCCCCCAGGGGCTTCAGGGAGCGAACTACGGCTACGCCGGCATCGTCGTCGCCGCGCTGGCCCGCTACAACCCGTTCGCCGTCTGCCTCGTGGGTGTGCTCCTCGGCGGCCTGCAGAACGCGGGACTCTTCTTGCAAGGGCCCGATTTCCCGTCCGGCCTCGTCGGCGTGATGCAGGGGATCATCCTCTTCTGCACGCTCGGGGCCGAGCTCCTGATCCGCTACCGCGTCCGCTTCGGCGGGCCTCCGCGAGTCGCGGAGGCGACCCAGCCGGCCGCGTCCGGGCCGACGACATGATCAACAACTCGTTCCTCGTCATCGTGCTCGCGCAGGCGGTCCTCTACGGCACGCCGATCCTCTTCGCCGCTCTCGGCGAGCTGCTCGCGGAGCGGTCCGGGGTGATCAACCTCGGCGTCGAGGGGATGATGCTGGTCGGCGCCGTGATGGGTTTCTGGGCCTCGCAGCGGGCTCCCGGCCCGGCCGACATCGCGCTCGTGCTCGCCGTCCTCACGGCTGCGCTTGCCGGCCTCGTGATGGCGGCGATCGTGGCGGTGCTCTGCGTGTCGCTGCGCGCGAGCCAGATCGTCACCGGCCTGGCGTTGACGGTCTTCGCCGGCGGCCTCGGGCTGTCGGCGTACCTGGGCAACGACCTCGGGCTCGCCGACGTGCCGCCCAAGCACCAGTTCGGGCAGATCGACCTCTTCGGCGGTGCGGACCTGCCCGTGATCGGTCCCGTGCTCTTCCACCAGTCCGCTCTCGTCTACGCGTCGATCGTGCTCACCGGCGTGATCGCGTTCTATCTCGCGCGCACGCGGTTCGGGCTGAACGTGCGCGCGGTCGGCGAGTCGCCGGACGCGGCGGACACGATGGGGATCAGCGTCACGCGCTACCGCTATGTGCACGTCTTGCTTGGCGGAGCGCTCGCGGGGGTCGCGGGCTCGTGCTACAGCCTCTCGATCACGGCGGGTTGGACGTCCGGCGACTCGCTGGTCGGCGGCGCGGGCTGGATCGCGGTCGCGCTCGTCATCTTCTCGTTCTGGCGCGCCGAGCTCTGCCTCGTCGGAGCCTGGCTGTTTGGCGGCCTGTCCGGCGGGCTGCCCGCCGCGATCCAGGCCCGCAACTACACCGCGATCCCGATGTTCTTCCGGACGCCCGAGTTCCTGAACGCGCTCCCGTACATCACGACGATCGTCGTCCTCGTCATCATCGCCACCGGCTGGGCCAAGCGGCGGGTCGGTGCGCCGGCGGCTCTCGGGGTGCCGTACGTGCGGGAGGAGCGATAACGTGACTCGATGGACGTCCTGACGCCGCGCTCGCTCGAAGAGGCGCTCCAGCTGAAGGCCGAGCATCCCGGCGCCGTGCCGATCGCCGGCGGGCACCGATCTGATGGTCGAGCTCAACTTCGACCGCCGACGGCCGGAGGTGATCCTGAACCTCTGCGAGGTGGCGGAGCTGCGCGGCTTCTCGCACGACGACGGTCAGCTCCGGCTCGGTGCCGGCCTGACCTATGCCGAGGCGATGGAGGAGCCGTTGCGCTCGCTCTTGCCGGCGCTGGCCGAGGCCTCGCGCACGGTCGGTTCGCCGCAGATCCGCAACCGCGGCACGATCGGTGGCAATCTCGGCACCGCGTCGCCGGCGGGCGACTCGCTGCCGCCGCTCCTCGTCGAGGAAGCCGAGGTGGAGGTGGCGAGCACGAGCGGTACGCGCCGGCTGCCGCTGGACGAGTTCCTGGTCGGGCCGAAGCGGAACGCGCTCGCGCCGGAGGAGCTGATCGTCGCCGTCCTCGTCAGGCCCTCAGGCGCGCCGCAGACGTTCATGAAGGTCGGCCCGCGGAACGCGATGGTGATCGCGGTGTGCTCGCTGGCCGTGTCCGCCGACCGCGAAAGCGGCGAGTTGCGCGCCGCGTTCGGCTCGTCAGGCCCGGTGCCGGCGCTCGTCCGCGCGCCGCTCGCAGAAGCGGATGGGTTCCCCGCGCTCGTCGCCTCGGCGGCGAGCCCGATCGACGACGTCCGCGGGACGGCCGCCTACCGGCGCCATGCGCTGCGAGTCCTGGCCACCCGCGGCCTCGAACGGTGCCTGGCCGCATGACGATTCAATTTGTCTCCCCCGGGGCCTTCGGCCCCTTTGCCCCCGTCTTCGAGACTAGTCGCGAAACCGTCGCGTGTCTGCGACGGATCTGTCACAAAACGCAGGCGTCGGCATGAGGATCGAGCTGACCGTCAACGGCGAGCAGCGCGAGGCAGACGTCTGGGCCGGGGAGAGCCTGCTGTTCGCGCTTCGCGAGCGGCTGGGGCTGCCCGGGTCGAAGAACGCGTGCGAGCAGGGCGAGTGCGGCTCCTGCTCCGTTCTCCTCGACGGGCAGCTCGTCTGTTCCTGCCTCGTTCTCGCCGCGCAGACCGACGGGCACCAGGTCGTCACCGTCGAGGGCCTCTCCGGCGATGAGGGCGAGCTCCACCCGGTGCAGGACGCATTCGTCCGGGCCGGCGCCGTCCAGTGCGGCTTCTGCACGCCCGGGCTCGTCGTCGCGGCAGCCGATCTGCTTCGCCGCAGCCCGCGGCCGTCAGACGACGAGATCCGCGAGGCGCTCTCGGGCAACCTCTGCCGCTGCACCGGGTACCAGAAGATCCTCGAGGCGGTCAGGCTGGCCGCCGGCACATGAGCACCGCCGCACGCAGGCTGGAGCTCGGCCGCGTCGGCGACAGCGTCGTCCGCGTGGACGGCATCCCGAAGACGACCGGCGAGTTCGCCTATTCGAGCGACCTCTTCGCGGCCGGGATGCTCTGGGGACACACCCTTCGCAGCCCGCACGCACACGCGCGCATCCGCGCGATCGACCTCTCCGAGGCGCTGACGATGCCCGGCGTCCACGCGGTGCTGACGCACGAGGACGTCCCCGGTGACAAGCACTACGGGCTCGAGTTCCCCGACCAGCCGGTGCTCGCGATCGACCGCGTCCGCTACTTCGGCGAGGCCGTCGCGCTCGTCGCGGCGGAGCATCCCGAGCAGGCACGCCGCGCGGCGGCGGTCATCGTCGTCGACTACGAGCCGCTCGAGCTCGTGGTCGACCCGGCGCGGGCGACCGAGCAGGAGCCGCTGCACCCGGGACGTCCCACCGCCGGGCACGGGTACCTCGACGACCGGCGGCCGAACGTGATCCGCTCGATGGTCGTCCGCCACGGCGATCCCGACACGGCGGGCGAGGTGAGCGTCGAAGGCGTCTACGAGGTCGGCACGCAGGACCAGGCGTTCCTCGGCCCCGAATCCGGCCTGGCCGTTCCGGACGGCGAAGGCGGGGTCGACGTCTACGTCGCGACGCAATGGCTGCATGTCGACCGCGACCAGGTCGCGCCCTGTCTCGCCCTCGAGCCGGACCAGGTTCGGATCCATCTCGGCGGGGTCGGCGGCGCGTTCGGCGGCCGCGAGGACCTGTCGATGCAGATCCACGGCGCGATGCTCGCGCTCCACGCCGAGCGCCCGGTCAAGATCGTCTACAGCCGCGAGGAGTCGTTCACGGGGCACGTGCACCGGCACCCGGCACGGATCTGGGCCGAGCACCGCGCGACGCTCGACGGGCGGCTCGTCAACATCCGCATGAAGATCCTGCTCGACGGCGGCGCCTACGCGTCTAGCTCCACCGCGGTGATCGCGAACGCGTGCGCGTTCGCGTGCGGGCCGTACCGGGTCGACAACGCGCTCATCGAAGGCACCGTCGTCTACTCGAACAACCCGCCGTGCGGGGCGATGCGCGGGTTCGGCGCGGTGCAGACCTGCTTCGCGCACGAGGCGCAGATGGACAAGCTCGCGGCGGCGCTGGACATCGATCCCGTCGAGCTGCGGCTCCTGAACGCCCTCGAGCCGGGCGACGTGCTGCCGACCGGCCAGACGATCACCGGGGCGTTTCCGGTCGCCGAGGTGATCCGCCGCGCGGCCGCGCTCGACCCGCCCGAGCCGGAGGAGCTCCCGCGCGACCCGATGCGGCTGCCCGGCGGCTCCGGGAACACGACGAACGGGCAGGGCGTCCGCCGCGGAACGGGGTTCGCGGCCGGCTTCAAGAACATCTGCTACTCGGAAGGGTTCGACGACTCGTGCGCGGCGCGCGTCCGTCTGAGCCGGGACGGCGCAAGGGCCGAGATCCACTGCGCGGGAGCGGAAGTCGGCCAGGGCGTCTCGAACGTCGTGCTCCAGGTGGCGCGGACGGAGCTCGGGATCGAGGACGTCGTCCTTGCGCCGGGATCGACCGCTGACGTCGGCTCGGCCGGCTCCGCGTCGGCGTCGCGCATGACGTGGATGGCCGCCGGGGCCACGCAACTCGCCTGCCGGGCCGCGATCGAGGAGCGCACCCGCACAGGCGACGAGGTCGACGTCGAGCGCACCTACCGGCACCCGCGCACGTGGCCGCTCCACCCCGAGACGGGCCAGATCACGGACGGCCCGTCCCACGTCGCGTTCGCCTGCGCGGCGATGCGCGTCGTCGCCGAGGTCGACATCGAGCTCGGCCTGACGCGGCTCGTCTGGATCGGGACGGCGCAGGACATCGGCCAGGCGCTCAACCCGCAGGCGGTGCACGGACAGATCGAGGGCGGGACGGCCCAGGGCATCGGGCTCGCGCTGATGGAGGAGATCCAGACCCGCGACGGCCTGATCACGAATGCGAGCTTCACCGACTATCTGATCCCGACCTTTCTGGACGTGCCGCCGCTGGCCGCCGAGCTCGTCGAGGACCCCGAGCCCGACGCGCCGTACGGGCTGAAGGGCGTCGGCGAGCCGCCGACGGTCGTCTCGACGGCAGCCGTGGTCGCGGCGTTGCGGGCTGCCACCGGGCGCGAGCTGGCCCGCGTGCCCGTCCGCCCCGACGACGTGGTCGGCCTGTGAGCCTCGCCCGGCGCATTGCCGTCGCTCGCGGCGACGAGGCTGCAGATCTGGTCGTTCGCGGCGGACGCGTCCTCTCCGTGTTCACCCGCGAGTGGCTCGAGTGCGACGTCGCGATCTGCGACGGCTACATCGCGGGGATCGGCGAGTACGACGGAGAGCAAGTGCTCGACGCGTCGGGGCGGTACGTCGTGCCCGGCTTCATCGATGCACACGTGCACCTCGAGACGACGAAGCTGCTCGCGCACGAGTTCGCCCGCCTCGTCCTGCCGATGGGCACGACGGCCGTCGTCGCCGACCCGCACGAGATCGCGAATGTGCTCGGCACGGACGGCGTCCACTGGCTGCTCGACGTCTGCGCCGGGCTCCCGCTCGACGTGTGGTTCATGGCCTCGTCCTGCGTTCCGGCATCCGCCTTCGAGTCGCCTCGCCGACCGCTGACGCCGGGCGACCTCCAGGGCCTGCTGAATCGCCGACGGGTGATCGGGCTCGCCGAGATGATGAACTTCCCCGGCGTCATCGTCGGTGACGACGCCGAGCTGGCCAAGCTCGCGCTGGACGGCGCCGGGCACGTCGACGGCCATGCGCCAGGCGTCCTCGGCAAGCACTTGCAGGCGTACGCAGCCGCGGGCATCCGGTCCGACCACGAGGCGTACACGCTCGAGGAAGGACGCGAACGGCTGCGCGCCGGCATGTGGGTGCTGATCCGCGAGGCGTCGGTCGCGCGAAACCTGCGTGCGCTCGTCCCGCTCGTCGCCGAGTTCGGGCCGCATCGCCTCGCTTTCTGCACCGACGACCGCGAGCCGGAGCACGTCGTCGAGGAGGGGCACGTGAACTCGATCGTTCGCGAGGCTGTGGCCCTCGGCGTGTCGCCCGAGGACGCGCTCGTCATGGCCACGCTCAACCCGGCCACGTGGCACGGTCTCGACCATCTCGGCGCCGTCGCGCCCGGGTACCAGGCAGACCTGCTGCTGCTGCCCGATCTCGAGCACTTCGTCCCCGAGCTGGTCCTGAAGGCCGGCCGGCCGGTGGTCGAGATCCCGAACCCCGTCGTCCCCGACTGGGTCAAGCGCTCGGTCCGGGTGGCGCCGGTCGGATCGAACGACTTCCACGTTCCCTGGCCCGGCGGGAACGCGCGCGTGATCGGACTCGTGCCGGGCCAGATCATCACCGAGTCGCTCGTCGACGAGCTGACCGTGGAGAACGGCTTCGCGGTCGCCGATCCGGAGCGAGACCTGGCCAAGCTGGCCGTCGTCGAGCGCCACCACGGCACCGGCCGGATCGGGCTCGGCTTCGTCCGCGGGTTCGGCCTGCAGCGCGGCGCCTTCGCGTCGACCGTCGCGCACGACGCGCACAACATCGTGGTCGTGGGCGTCGACGACGGCGACATCGCTCGCGCCGTGCAGCGTCTCGGCGAGCTCGGCGGCGGCATGGTCGTCGTCGAGAGCCGCGGGGTGCGCGCCGAGCTGGCGCTGCCGGTCGCTGGTCTCCTCTCCGAGGCGCCGGCGGCCGATGTCGCCGAGGGCTCACGGGCCTGCGTGGCCGCGCTGGCCGAGCTCGGCTGCACCGTCGAGGCGCCGTTCCAGGCGCTTGCGTTCCTCGCGCTGTCGGTGATCCCGAGCCTGAAGCTGACCGACCAGGGCCTGGTCGACGTCGACCAGTTCAGGCTCGTCCCGCTCGCGATGGACTAGTCCGCGCGCCGATCAGTGTCAGACACTGCTACGCAGTGGTGTCAGACACTGCTGCGGAGTGGTGCCAGAGACGGTGCCGGAGTGGTGTCAGACACCGTGACGGAGTCGTGCCAGAGCAGTGTCAGGCACCAGGCGTCAGCGCCGGAGCGTGAGCGCGGCGCCGGCGACGAGGAGCAGCAGCCCGAGCACGCGCGACCAGTTCAGGTCGATCGGCTCGTTCCCAAGCAGCCCGAAGCGGTCGATCAGCGCAGCCATGACGAGGTTGCCGGCGATGACCATCGCGACCGTGGCCGTGACGCCGATCCGCGGCGGGCCGACGGTGATCGCGAGGACGATGAACGCGCTCAGGGCGCCGCCCGTCCACAGCCACACGGGCTGTCTGGCCGCCTCGCCGATGCCGCCCACGCTCTGGCGGACGACGAGGAGCGTCGTGAACGCGATCACGAGCGCGACGATCGTCGAGAACGCGAGCGCCTCGAAGATCCCGACTCGCTCGCCGAGCTTGCCCATCACCGCCGCCTGGACGGAGCCGGCCAGCCCGGCCGAGACAGCCAGCACGACGGCGAGCGCGTTCCCGGCGGACACCGCCCCACTCTAAGCTTGCGCCGTGACGGAACCTTCCGCCCCGACCCCGCGCGCGCCCGAGGAGCTCGGCTTCGAGCGGGTCGCCTACGAGAAGTCACCGCCGCGGGCGACGATCACGCTCGACCGGCCCGAGCGGCTGAACGCGTTCGACTTCCGCATGCTTCGCGAGCTGGCCAGGGCGGCCGAGGACGCGTCCTGGGACGACGAGATCCGCGTCGTCGTCGTCACCGGCGCGGGCCGGGCGTTCTGCGTCGGCGCCGATCTCAAGGAGTGGCAGGCGGACTACCTCGGCAACCCGTCGGCGTACTGGAAGTGGTTCGGAGCCTTCAAGGACATGCACGACAAGCTGCGCGAGATCGGGAAGCCGACACTCGCCCGGATCAACGGCATCTGCGTCGGCGGCGGCAACGAGCTGCAGATGGCGTGCGACCTGGCGGTGATGGTCGAGGACGCCTACATCCGCCACGTCGGGCTCGAGCACGGCTCCGTGCCGGCGGGCGGCGCGACGCAGTGGCTGCCGATCATGGTGGGCGAGCGGCGCGCCCGCGAGATCGTGATGCTCTGCGAGGAGATCCCGGCCGCGCAGGCTGCCGAGTGGGGGCTCGTCAACCGCGTCGTGCCGGCCGCGGAGCTCGACGCGACGGTGGACGAGCTCGCCGGGAAGCTCGCCACGAAGCTCCCGCAGACGACGCGCTATGCGAAGCAGCAGCTCAACTTCTGGCGCGACCTTTCCTGGAACGAGACGGTCAACCACGCGCGCGACTGGCTCGCGCTCTCGATGCTCGGCGACGAAGCGCAGGGCGCAGTGCGCGGCTTCGTCGACAGGAAGCGCGATGGCTGAGCCGGCGCTCGTCCTCGTCGAGTCCGATGCCGAGCGGTGGATCGCGACGGTCACGCTCAACCGGCCCGAGCGCCTGAACGCGCTCAGCGAGCCGCTCGTCGCCGAGCTGGTCGCGGCGCTGACCGGGCTCGACGACGACGAGGCGGTCCGTTGCATCGTCCTCACCGGCTCGGACAAGGCGTTTGCCGCCGGCGCCGACATCGGCGAGCTCGCGAACGCGTCCGCGATCGACATGCTCGAGACGCGACGGCGCGACCGCTGGGCGGACATTCGCGCCGTCCGGACGCCCGTCGTCGCCGCGGTCTCGGGCTACTGCCTCGGAGGCGGCTGCGAACTCGCGATGTGCTGCGACCTGATCGTCGCCTCGGAGACGGCGCAGTTCGGGCAGCCCGAGACCGCGCTCGGCCTTCTGCCCGGCGCCGGCGGCACGCAACGGCTTACGCACGCGGTCGGCAAGGCTCTGGCGATGGACGTGATCCTCTCGGGCCGTCGCCTCACGGCGCAGGAGGCGCTGGCCGCGGGACTGGTCGCACGGGTCGTCCCGGCAGAGACGTGGCTCGCGGAGGCGCAGGCCCTGGCCGCGGAGATCGCCGCGCGAGGCCCGATCGCGAACCGGCTCGCCAAGGAAGCGGTCAACCGGGCGCACGAAGGCCCGCTTTCGATCGGGCTCGACTACGAGCGGCGCCTGCTCGCCCTCGCCCTCGCGTCCGAGGACGCGAGGGAGGGCCTGAACGCGTTTCTCGAGAAGCGTCCCCCCGCGTTCCAGGGCCGCTGATCCTGCATCGTCATACGGGGTAGGAGAGAATTCGGGAGATGAGCGCAGAAAACCCGTCCATGGTCAGCCGCGTGCTCGTCGCCACCGACCGTTCCGAGACGGCCGAGGTCGCGGTTCGGTTCGCGTCCGAGATGGCGAACAGGTTCGGCGCCGACCTCGTGCTCGTCCAGGTCGTCGTCCCGCCGGCAAGCACGAGCGTGGCCATGGTCGAGGACCTCGTCCGCCACGCTCGCGATCTCGCCGGCGAGCGGGGCTTCGGCACCGTCGTCGTCGGCGAGGACCCGGCGAAGGCCATCATCGACGCCGCCGAGACCGAGAACGTCGACATCGTGGTCGTCGGCAACGTGGGCATGAGCGGTCGCAAGGAGTTCCTGCTCGGCAATGTCCCCAACCGCGTCTCGCACGGGACGCGACGGACGGTCGTGATCGTCAACACCATGCAGCGAGTCGAGGAGCAAGCGCAGAAGCGGCGCAGGTTCTTCCGGTGAGCACCGTCCCGGTCGGCGACGCCAGGCTGCTCGGGAGGGCGGCCGAGATCGGCCGCGTCGTCGCGAAGTACGGGCTGCGCGAGCGCGGCTCGGACGACGTCCCCATGCGCGAGCGCGCGCGCAACCTGAAGAACGCGCTCGAGGAGCTCGGCCCCACCTTCGCGAAGCTCGGGCAGATCCTCTCCACACGCCCGGACCTGCTGCCGCCCGAGTTCATCGACGAGCTCGCGACCCTGCAGGACAGGGTCACGCCCATGAACGAGGAAGACGTCGTCTCGGTGATGGAGGAGGAGCTGGGCGTGCCCTGGGAGGACGTGTTCGAGTCGATCGAGCCGGAGCCGCTCGCTGCCGGGACGATCGGCCAGGTGCACGTGGCAACGCTCGAGAGCGGCCAGAAAGTGGTCGTGAAGGTGCAGCGGCGGGGCGCCCGTGTCGCGATCATGCGCGACCTCGGCCTGCTCGAGCTGTTCGCCAGCAAGGCCGAGAACCGGCCTGGCCTGCGGAAGCTCGTCGACATCCCGGCGGTCATCCGTCACCTTTCCGACTCGCTCTACCGGGAGCTCGACTTCCGCCGCGAGGCCGCCAACATCGGCCGGCTGCGCGAGGTGCTGCGACCGTACTCGCAGCTCGCGGTGCCCGACGTGATCCCGCAGATCTCGACCTCGCGGCTCCTCGTCCTCGACTTCATCGACGGTGTCAACGTCCGCGACGCGCCCGACGTGCCGGCGCGCCGCTCGGCTGCCCGGCAGCTGATCGAGTCGTACTACCGGCAGATCCTCGTCGACGGCTTCTTCCATGCCGATCCGCATCCCGGCAACCTGCTCTGGTCGGAGCCGAACGTCTACTTCCTCGACTGCGGGATGGTCGGCGAGCTCGACCCCAAGCTGCGCGAGCAGATGATGCTGCTCGTCACGGCCTTCTGGCAGGGGGACGACGCGTTCGTGGCCGAGATCGTGCTCTCGCTCTCCGACGGAGAAGGCTGGCCGGACGTCGACCTGCACCAGTTCGAGCTCGAGATCTCGGGCCTCTTCTCCGGCGTCCGTGGGCAATCGCTCCGCGAGATCGAGCTCGGCCCGCTGATGCAGTCGATCACGCAGATCGCGGCGCGGCACGACCTCCGCCTCCCGGCAGCGCTCGCGCTGACCGGCAAGGCGCTCGCGCAGATGCAGCTCGCAGCGACGACGCTCGATCCCGAGCTCGACCCGCTGTCCGTCGTCGGCCCGTTCGTCCTCAGGATGCTGGCCGAGCGGCTCCGCCACTCCGCCGACCCGACGCGCATCTTCTACGAGGGCCAGAAGACGATGATGCGCGTACGGCGCTTCGTGCAGGCGGCGGAGCGTATGGTCGGTGCGCGGCCGGGCCGCAGGCTCGAGATCGAACTGCCGGCGATCTCCTCGCTGGAGGCGACGATCCGCCGGTCGGTACGCCGCCTCTGCCTCGCCGCCGGCGCGTCTGCCTCGATCGTCGCGACGGGCTTCGCCGCGTCGACCAGCTCGGCCCCGGATTGGCTCGGCACGACGCTCGGCATCGCCGCCGCCGCGCTCAGCGGCCTGCTGATCGCGGACTTCATCTGGCCGCGCGGCGGGCGCCGCTAACGACCTAGCGGGGGCCGGTGCGCTTGAGCACGCGCAGGACGCGCCGCTCGACCATGAACGCCAGCACCGCCATGACGAGGCCGAGGAACCAGCGCTCGGTGCTGCGGCCGATCCTGCTCATTGCCACTCCTCCTCGAGTTCGACCGGGACGAGCTGTATCTGGAGCTGGCGGTCCTGGCGGACGACGGTGGCGGCGACGGGCTCGCCGATCCGCTCCGCGGTCATCAGCCGCTGGATGTCGTCGACGCCGAGCACCTCGACGCCGTCGAGCGCGACGATCAGATCTTCAGGCCGCAGGCCCGCGAGCGCCGCCGGGCTCCCTTCGACGACCTCGACCACCTCGACCGCGCTGCGCCGTGCGAGCCTGGTCGCGAGCCGCGGCGGCAGCGGCCTCGGCCCTCCCGCGAGACCGAGATACGCGCGGCGGACGCGACCCTCGCTCATCAGCGCGGCGACGATCCCGCGCGTCGTGCGGTTGATCGGGACGGCGAGCCCGAGCCCGATGCCGGCGACTGCGGTGTTGATCCCTACGACGCGGCCGGTGCCGTCCGCCAGCGCGCCGCCGGAGTTTCCGGGGTTGAGCGCGGCGTCCGTCTGGATGACGCTCTCGACGACCCGGCCGCGGCGCGTCGGGAGCGCGCGCCCGAGCGCCGAGACGACGCCCGCGGTCACGGAGCTCCCGAATCCGTGCGGGTTCCCGATCGCCACGACGAGCTGGCCCACGCGCAGAGTCCCGGCGTCGCCGAGCTCCGCCGGGTCGAGACGGGTCCCGTCCAACCCGGTCTCGCCCGTCCGGAGTACGGCCAGGTCGGACAGCGGATCGGTCCCGACGACCTCGGTCTCGAGCTCGCGACCGTCCGCGAAGGAGGCGACCACCGTCTCGGCTCGTTCGACGACGTGCGCGGACGTGAGCATGAATCCGTCGGAGGTGATCACGACGCCGCTGCCGCCGCCGTCGACCCGTCGCCCGCGGAAGCGCCGCGACACGCGGAGATTCGCGACGGAGGGGGCGAGCCGCTCGGCGACCTCGGTCACGACCCGCGAGTACGCGTCGAGCGGAGCCTCGTCCGCCGGCTGCGGGCCGCTCGAGATCAGCGTCAGGTGAGCCATGGCCGGCCACGCTACCACCCGGCATGGGGGACACAGCCGCTTTCTCCCATGAGCCCCTTTCCCTTTGCTGACGCGTGGACGCTCGCGTGAGGCACGCCGCGGCGAAGCCACGGCTGCGCGGCGGATCGCAGCGAGTCGCCGGTGTAGGCTCCGCGCATGCCGGAAGTGGAAGTCGTCCGCGACGGCGCTGTCCTGACGCTGACGCTCAACCGCCCCGAGGCGCTGAACGCGTTCAACCGGGCGCTGCACAGGGCGCTCGCGGCCGGGCTCGAGCAGGCGAGCGATCCGGAGATTCGCGCGGTCGTCGTCACCGGCGCCGGGCGCGGATTCTGCGCCGGACAGGATCTGCACGACTTCAGCGACGCGACCGGCAGCGTCGCGGACATCCTGCGTGCGACCTACCACCCGAACGTGCTCGCGATCCGGGCGCTCGAGAAGCCGGTGATCGCCGCGGTCAACGGGCCGTGCGCGGGAGCGGGGCTGTCACTCGCCTGCGCATGCGACATCCGCATCGCCGCGGAGTCGGCTGCCTTCATCCCCGGGTTCGTCGGCATCGGGCTCGTCCCCGACGCCGGCGGGTCGTTCTTCATCGGCCGGATCCTCGGGACGTCGCGGGCATTCGAATGGATGACGTCCAACCGGAAGCTGACCGCGGCCGAGGCCCTCCAGTGGGGCCTCGTCTCGGCGGTCGTCCCGGACGAGGACCTGCCGGCCCGCGCGGCCGAGCTCGCCGCCGGCTATGCCGCCGCGCCGACGAAGGCGATCGCGATGACGAAGCGTCTCTTCGACCAGGCGCAGCTCGGCACGCTCGACGAGCAGCTGGAGCTCGAGGCCGAGCTCCAGTCGCAGGCGACACGGACCGAGGACTTCGCCGAGGGCGTCACCGCGTTCGGTGAGAAACGCCCGCCGCGCTTCACCGGTCGTTGAACGTCCGGACTGTCGACTACCACACGGGCGGCGAGCCGTTCCGGATCGTCACCGGCGGCGTCGAGCCGCTCCCGGGGCGCACGATTCTCGACAAGCGCCGTTTTGCGCTGGAGCACCTCGACGACGTGCGTAAGCTGCTCGTCCACGAGCCTCGCGGACACGCGGACATGTACGGCTGCTTCGTCACCGAGCCGGAGGACGACGGCGCCGACCTCGGCGTCGTCTTCTTCCACAACGAGGGCTATTCGACCGCCTGCGGCCACGGGACGATCGCGCTCGTCACGTGGGCGCTCGAGAGCGGCCGGTTTCCGGCCGAGGAGCCCGAGACGCGGATCGTCGTCGACGTCCCCTCCGGCCGGCTCGAGACCCGGGCCCGCGTCGAGGCGGGCAGGGTGCGATCCGTGCGCTTTCGCAACGTCCCGGCGTTCGTGCACTCCGGGAACGTCAGCTTCGGCGGCGCCTTCTACGCGAGCGTCGAGGAGCGGGTCGAGCCGGCCGGGCTGCCGCGCCTGATCGAGCTGGGCCGGCGCGTCAAGGCAGAGCTCGAGGCCGAGGAGGAGTTCGTCCACCCGCTCGAGCCGGAGCTTCGCGGGATCTACGGCGTCATCTTCTGGCAGCACGAGAGCGACGGGCCTCCGCTCACCCAGCGGAACGTCACCGTCTTCGCCGACGGGGAGGTCGACCGATCGCCGTGCGGTAGCGGGACGTCGGCGCGGCTCGCGCTGCTTGCGGCCGAGGGTCGTATCGGCCCGGGCGACGAGCTGCTCCACCGGAGCATCGTCGGCTCCGAGTTCCGGGCCAGGATCGTCGGTGAGGCCGACGTCGCAGGCATCCCGGCGGTCGTCACCGAGGTCGAGGGCTCGGCACACCTCACCGGCCGTCACGAGTTCGTGCTCGCGCCGGACGACGAGCTCGGGCTCGGCTTCCTGCTCCGCTAGAGGCTTGATGTGAAATTGCGCCGACGTCGGGGGCGCTCCAGGCCAAGCCGGGCGGTGTGGCCGGTCCGCGTCGCGTAGCGGCGCTACGTGTCGCGACCGGACGCGCCGATCCGGCGCCGTGCGTGGGGCGTCATCCGATCCGGTGGAATCTCACATCAAGCCTCTAGGAGAGAAGCCCGAGCACTTCGCCCTGTTCCGGCCAGCGACCGGCGTGCTGCTTCGAGAACACCGTCTCGCCGTCACGGACGACGTCGAACTGCGACTTGGCGCCGCTGACCGGGCTCGCGTCAAAACCGGCTGCCCGGAGCTCGGCCGCGAGACTCGCGGCCCGTTCGTCGTACCCGTTTCAGACCGGGCAGTAAAAGATCTCGACGGACATCGGGCAAGGTTATACAGTCGGGCCGTGGCCATCGCAGAGCGTCGGGCCGGCGCGTGAACCGGCCGAAGTCCTGCGTCCTTTCATCGCCTGATGTTCGCGACCCGGAACCTCGGTGGCATTGCCGGACGAGGCGCTGATCGTCGACGGCGACGCCGAGGATGCCCGCGAGCTCTTCCTCGAGTACGCGGCAGCGCTCGGGGTCGATCTCTGTTTCCAGGGCTTCGACAGGGAGCTTGCCCGCCTCCCCGGCGACTACGCGCGTCCCCGCGGCAGGCTGCTCGTCGCGCGCGTCGGCGGCGACGCGGTCGGCTGTGTGGCGATGCGGCCCATCGGCGACAGGGTGTGCGAGATGAAGCGCCTCTACGTTCGTCCGGGGCAGCGCGGTCGTGCCGTCGGACGTTCGCTTGCCGTGGCGGTGATCGAGGCGGCCCGTGCCGAGGGCTACGAGCGGATGCGGCTCGACACGCTGCCGCAGATGGTCGAGGCGCAACCGCTCTACGAATCGCTTGGCTTCCGCGAGATCGAGCCGTACTACGACAGCCCGGTATCGGGCACGCGGTTCCTCGAGCTCGATCTCTAGACCGTGTAGGGCACGACGCGGTCACCCTCACGCGCGTCGTTGCGGGCGACGACCGCGGTCGCCGGCTCCGTGTCCGAGAGGTTCCGCGGCTGGTGCGGAACGCCGGCGGGGATGAAGACGAAGTCGCCGGGCCCGGTCACGACGGTCTCGGCGAGCCCCGGCCCGTACCGCGTCTCGACGCGGCCCGAGAGCTGGTAGATCGCGGTCTCGTAGCCGTCGTGGTAGTGCGCGTCCGCGACGGCGCCGGGCGGCACGACGATGTAGCTCATCGACAGCCCGGTCGAGCCGCAGACCTCGGCGGAGATCCCGATGGTGTAGTCGATCTGCTGGCGCGCCTCCCGCTCGCCGGCGCGCACGACGACGATGCGATCCATGGACGGCAGCCTAACCCGGGCTACGATCGGAGGCGTTGTCGGCCAACTTGCTGCTACACGTCCGCGAGCACCCGAACGGACGGGTGATCGTGACACCTGTCGACTTCCCCGAGCTGACCGTGGACGCCGACAACTACGAGGCTGCTCTCAGGGTGACGACGAGCAAGCTCGCCCGGCAGCTCCGCTCGCTGAGCGGCTCGGTCCGCACACAGCTCTCCGCGCCGGTGGTGGCCGAGCTCGACCGCGTGAACGTGACGCTGAAGCGGCCGCGCGCGGCGACCGTCCGCATCGCCGTGAGCCTCGTGGTGACCATCCAGGAGACGTCGCGCGGGCTCCTCTTCGTCGTCCGGGCGCCGGAGGTCCCGCAGTTCGCGGTCGCGCTCCAGAACCGCGAGACGGTGGCCGAGTCGGCCAAGCGCGCGCTGACGGGGATTCTCGCGCACTGGGACCTGCACGAGGTGATGGCCTGTGACGACGTCGGCGAGACGCGGCTCGAGACCGTGACGATCGCGTTCCCGTCCGCGGAGGAACCGCGGCTGGCCCGCGGCGACGACCCGTTCCTGCTCGAGGAGTCGGGCGACGAGCTCACCGTCCGGGCCGCCGAAGGCCGCCTCGGCCGCCTCGACCGGCGCGACGCGCTCGTCGAGCGCGTGCTGGCAGCGCTCGCCTCGCCGGGCCGGTCGAGCGTGATGCTGGTCGGGCCACGCGACGTCGGCAAGACGGCGCTCCTGCACGAGCTCGCGTCGCGGCTCGCGGCCGGCGACGTCCACCCGGCCCTGCGCGGGCGCGAGCTCTGGCGGATCACGGCGAACGAGCTGATCGCCGGCGCGACCTACACCGGCATGTGGCAGGACCGCGCTCGCATCATTGTCGCCCGCGGTCGGGCCGAGGGAGCGATCTTCGCCATGGGCGACCCGGTGGCGATCCTCGACGCGGGCCGCTGGAGCGGGAGCGACAACAACCTGTCGCGCTTCTTGAGGCCGTACGTCGAGAGCGGCGAGGTCAGCCTGATCTGCGAGTCGACTCCTGAGCAGTTCGCAGCCGTCCACAAGAGGGAGCCGAGCTTCGTCGACGCGTTCCACCGCGTCGACGTCCCCGAGCCGGGTGGCGAGGACGCGCGCGAGATCCTGATCGAGGCCGGCCGTCGGCTCGAGGAGAGCCAAGGCGTCGAGATCGACCGCGAGGCGATCGACGCCGCGCTCGAGCTGACGCGCCGGTTCGAGCCCTATCGCGCGTTGCCGGGGAAGGCTGTCGACCTCCTCGACGAAGTCGTGCAGCGGATCGTCACCGAGGACGGCGAGCCGCGCGGCGGCCGCGAGGAGGTGACCGCGACGTTCGCCGAGCGCACGGGGCTGCCGCTGCTCCTGCTCTCGGACGAGGTGTCGCTCCGCGTGGACGAGGTGCGCGCTTTCTTCGAGGAGCGCGTGCTCGGTCAGGACGAGGCCGTCGACGCGATGGTCGAACTGGTCACGCTCGCCAAGGCCGGGCTGCAGGATCCGAAGAAGCCGCTCGGCTCGTTTTTCTTCGTCGGGCCGACCGGCGTCGGCAAGACCGAGCTGACGAAGGCGCTCGCCGAGTTCCTGTTCGGCAGCAGCGATCGTGTGATCCGCTTCGACATGGCCGAGCATTCCTCGGGCGACGCCGTCTCGAAGCTGATCGGCACGGCCTGGCGGAGCGACGGCGAGGGCGAGCTGACACGGCGCGTGCGCGAGCAGCCGTTTTGTGTGGTGCTGCTGGACGAGATCGAGAAGGCGCACCCGGACGTCTTCGACGCGCTGCTCTCCGCGCTCGGTGAGGGCCGCCTGACGGACGCGAACGGCCGCACCGCCGACTTCCGCAACGCCATCGTCGTGATGACCTCGAACCTTGGCGCGGGCCAGCGCGATTCGAGCGCACTCGGGTTCAGCGCCTCCGACGCCGCCGTCGAGAGCGAGCGCCTCCGCCGGCATTTCGTCGAGCAGGCCGAGAAGTTCTTCCGCCCGGAGTTCTTCAACCGGATCGACCGTGTGCTGGCGTTCCGGTCGCTCGACCCGGAGATCGTGCGCCGGATCGCGCGCCGCGAGCTCGGGCGGCTGCTGATGCGCGAGGGCATCACGCGGCGCCGGCTGCTGGTCGAGATCGACGACGCGGTCGTCGAGACTCTGGCCGACCGGGGCTTCCACCCCCGCTACGGAGCGCGGCCGCTGCAGCGCGAGATCGAGCGCGCCGTGATCAACCCGCTCGCGCGGCTGATCGTCGAGCAAAGGCCCGGCCCCGGCGATCTCGTGCGCTTCACGCGCGCGGGCGACGAGATCTGCGTCTCCGTCCAGAGGCTGACCGTCCGGGACGATCCACGGCAGAGCGCCCGCCCGACGGCCGTCGGCACCGAGGCGACACTCGCCCGCGCGGCGCGCAGAGCCGAGGCGCTGCACGAGGAGGTCGAGGCCGAGGAGCTGGCCCCACACACACAGGCGCTCCGCACCGAGCTCAGCGCGCTGGTCGAACAGACGAGCACGCCGGGGTTCTGGGACGACAGCGCCGGCGCGAAGGGGACGATGGAGCGCCTCTACCAGATCGAGCGCGTGCTCGAACGCTTCGACGGGCTCCGTGTGCGAGCCGAGGGGCTCGCCGAGATGGCGCGGCAGATGCTCCGAAACCGCGACCGCCGCCGCCTCCCGGAGCTACGGCAGGCGATCGCCGAGATCGAGGACGCGCTCCAGGGTTGCCGGCTCGAGCTCGCCGGCGCCGCCGCCGGCGCCGAGATGTCGCAGGCGCTCGTGAGCGTGACGCCGGTCGCCGGTGCTGACGAGTGGGCTTCCGAGCTCGTCGCGATGTACGTCGCGTGGGCGGAGCGCACCGGCCGCGACGCGTCCCCGGCCCCCGGCGGGGCGCCGTTCGCCGTCTCGATCCACGGCCCGTCGACGTTCGGGCTGCTTGCCCGCGAGGCGGGTCTGCACCGCCGCGTATCCGCCGACGCCGAGCCGCAGCTCGCCAGGGTCGCCGTGTCCGCCGACGGCCAAGCCCTCGGCCAGGGGGAGGATCCCGTGGTCGTCCGTGTCTACTCGCAGGGGCGCCGCCAGTTCGTCCGCGACCCGCGGACGGGCGCCAAGGTGGGCGACGTCGCGGCCGTGCTCGGCGCCGGCCGGATCGACGACTTCCTGCTCGCGGCGCTGCGGCTCTAAGCGGCGGCCGGGGTAACGCTCTCCGGCGGGAGCGTGAACCCCCCGATCTGCTCGAGCTTCGCGATCCGGTCCTCGAGCGGCGGATGCGTGTCGAAGAGCCCACCGAGCAGGCCGCGTGGGCCGACGGCCTTGCGCAGGGGGCCCTCGATGTAGAGGTGTGCCGTCGAGCGGCTCGTGTCCTTGATCTCGCGCGGGTCGTCCATCAGCTTGCGGAGCGCGAGCGCGAGGCCCTCCGCGTCGCCGGAGATCTCGGCGCCGCCGGCGTCGGCGAGGTACTCGCGGCGGCGCGAGATCGCGAGCTGGATGCCGATCGCCGCAAGCGGCGCCAGGATCAGCCCGACGATCCCGATCGCGAGGATGACCAGGTCGGCCGGGCTCGAGCTCCGCCGGCGGACGCCGCCGAAGAACATGATCCGCAGCGAGATGTCGGAGACCATGGCGATCACACCGACGAGGACCGCGACGAGCGTCATCAGGCGCACGTCCCGGTGCTGCACGTGCGCGAGCTCGTGGCTGATTACGCCCTCGAGCTCCCGGTCGTCCATCAGCTGCAGGAGCCCGGTCGTGACGCAGACGTAGCAGTTCTTCGCGTTGCGGCCGGCCGCGAACGCGTTCGGCGCGGGGTCGTCGACGATGCGCACCTCGGGTGTTGCCGGGAGGCCGGCCGCGATGGAGAGGTTCTCGACGATCCGGTAGAGCTCCGGCTGCTCCGCCTTCGTGACCGACCTGGCGCCGGTGACGGCGGACACGACGCCCTGGGACATGAACCAGGAGAAGAGTCCCCAGGCGACGCCGCCAATCACCACGAAGATCGCTGCGCTGGGCCCGTAGACGGCGTAGAGCGCCGCCGCGACCGCGCCGATCAGGATCGTGAAGAACGCGAGCAGCTCCGCGGTCGCGATGTAGTTGTGCCGGATCTGCTCCCGCAGCGTCATGGCTTACGTCGTCGAGACCTGCGGTACTGCGCGCTCGGAGTCCTGCGCCGCGAAGAACTCCCGGGCCCGGAAGCCGAGCATCCCCGCATAGAGCAGCGCCGGGAAGCTCTGGATCGCGGAATTGTAGGTCTGGACGACCGAGTTGTAGTAGCGGCGCGCGGCGGCGATCTTGTCCTCGGTGTCGGTGAGCTCCGACTGCAGCTCCTGGAAGTTCTCGGTGGCCCGGAGCTGCGGGTAGTTCTCGGCGACGGCGAACAGCTTCCCCATCGCTCCGGTCAGCTGGTCGCTTGCGGCCGCCGTCTGCGCCGGTCCGCCGCCTCCCTGCACCGCCGCCCGCGCCTGCGTGATCTCGTCGAAGAGCCCGCGCTCGTGCGACGCGTAGCCCTTGACCGCCTCGACGAGGTTCGGGATCAGGTCGTTCCGCCGCTTGAGCTGGACGTCGATGTTCGACCACCCCGCCCGGGTCTCGTTGCGCAGCCGCACCAGGCGGTTGAACGCGAGTGCGAGGAACAGCAGCAGGACGACGACGACCACGATGACGACGATCAGGACGACCATGGCTCAACTATGCCCTGCGCCCCGGAGGTGGGCGCAGGGAACCGCTCAGGATGCCGCGACCGCGACTGCGATCGGCGCCGGCTAGATCGTCTTGAACTGTTCGAACGGCTGATTACAGCTCTCGCAGTAGCGGATCGAGCGGCACGGAGTAGGGCCGAAGAGGTTGTCGAGCCGCGTCTCGGTCGAGCTGCAGTACGGGCACCGGAAGCCTCGGCCGAGCTGGATCAGCGTCGGCGCCGTCGCCTCGCGCGGGGCCGGCGGGGCGAAGCCTGCAGCGCGGAGCTTCTCGCGGCCTGCCGGAGTGATCCGGTCGGTCGACCAGGAGTCGTCCAGGACGACCTCGACGTCGGGCTCGGCGCCAAGCTCCGCGACCTTCGCCGCCATCCGGTCGCGCATTACCTCGAGGGCCGGGCAGCCGAGGAACGTGGGCGTGAACTCGACGTGCACGCGGTCGCCCTCGACCTGGACGTCGCGGACGACGCCGAGGTCGACGAGCGAGACGACCGGGATCTCGGGATCCTCGATCTCGCCGAGCGCCGCCCAGACTTGGTCTGCCGTCACCATCGGGCGGTCACCACGTCGCGCCTGCCACCGATCGCCGCACCATCGTCATCTCGTCCCAGAGCGCCGGCCAGTCGTCGACCAGCACGCCCCGTTCCCGGTCAAGCAACAGGTTGTTACTTGGCAGGTCGAGGTCGAAGCGGGCCGCCAGCCGGGGGCGGAGCTCCGGCTCGAGGACCGCCACCGCGTACGGCCACAGCTCCTCGATCGCCTCGCGGTAGCGAGGCTCGTCCCGCAGGCGGTCGGCCCACATCTGCGCGTGCAGGCGGTGGTAGACCTCCTCGCGGTCGATCTTCGCGGCCAGTCCCGCGACCGCCGTGTCGTCCGAGGCCTTGAGCTGCTCGATCCGCAGCTCGTCGGCAGCCTCGTAGAGCACGTGCCGCGCAATCGTCCGCGCCCAGTCGGGCACGAAGCGCAGCTGGACGAGCGGCGCGCAGCGGTACTCGCCGGGCGCGCGGTCGAGCGCGAGCGCGTCCGCGTCGTCGGACAGCAACTGGTAGAGGGCGCGCGCGTGGCCGATCTCGTTCTGCGCGATGGACGAGAACGCGACGTCCTCCTCGAGCACGGGGGCGATGCCCGTCCACTCGGAGTTGCGCCAGCCGAGAACGAGCTCGTCGTCAGCGATCGCGAGCAGCTGTTCCCGCACGTTCCCTTGCCTCCGCGAGCTTGACTTTCAGCGAGTAGCCGTCGACGCGGTGGTAGTTGCGGCCGAGCTCGTCCGGGAAGTCGCCGATCTCGTGGATCGAGTCACGCGGGACGACCCAGAGCGCAGCCGACTCGCCGCGCCGGCCGTACTGCTCGTGCGCATAGGCCTCCGCGAACGCCAGGTCGGGTGCGGCGACCGAGCCGGCGTGCTCGAACGCCTGGCCCTTTCGCTCGCGTCTGAAGACTTCGAAGATCACGCCGGGTCGCTCGCTTTGCTCGCTCCCGTGGGGGAAACCGTGTGTCCCCCACGAGCCCCCCTCTTCCCGAGGCCGCTCTTGCCAGGGGAACCTCCCGGTTCCCCTAGGACCCTTCCACTGCGGCGTGACTGCTTCGCTGTCACGCCGCTTCCGCGAGGATCGCGCGACGAACCCAGGCCGTCTCCTCCAGCGAGGTCCGCCGGAACTCGAGCCGCTCGGCGGTCATCGGGCCGTGGCCGGTGACGACCGAGCGCAGCTCGTCCCAGTCGGGCTCGGTGTACTCCCAGACCCCATCGTCGCGCCGGCGCAGCTTCGGGTCGGGCACGGTCAGCCCGAGCTCCCAGATCTGCGGCACGTACCCCTCGAGAAACTGCTGCCGGGCCTCCTCGTTCCCCTGTGTCTTGATCCGCCACTGGACGACCGGGTCGTCCTTGGCGTCGATCGGATTCCCGTGGAACATCATCAGCGGCGCCCACCAGCGGTCGAGCGCCTCCTGGACGAGCTCGCGCTGCTCGTCCGTGCCGAGCATCATCGTCAGGATCACGTCGCGGCCGTGGAGGATGTGGAACGACTCCTCCCAGCAGATCTTCTTCATGATCCGCGCATACGGTGCGTACGAGCACTTGAGGAGCGCCTTCTGCGAGATGATCGCGGCCGCGTCGACGAGCCAGGCGATCACGCCGACGTCGCCCCATGTGCGCGTGGGGTAGTGGAAGACGTTGTGGAACTTGCTCTTGCCGGAGATCAGGTCGGCAAGGCACCGGTCGCGCGGCTTCCCGAGGTCCTCGACGACTCGGTAGATGAGCTGCGCGTGGCCGACCTCGTCCTGCACCTTCGCCGTGAGGGCGAGCTTTCGCTGCAGGTTGGGCGCGCGGAGGATCCACTCGCGCTCCGGCAGCACGCCCATCAGCTCCGAGTTGGCGTGCATCTCGATGAACTTGATCAGCATCCGCCGGTACTCGTCCGGCATCCAGTCCTCGGTCTCGACGGCGCCACCGGACTGCACGTACTCGAGAAAGTCCTGCTCACGGGCCATTCGACGCCTCCCAACCAAACGATCGTTAGTGTTCGGAGCCTAGCATGTCGACCCGCCGAAACGAGCTGACGCGCCAGGCGGCACGGCTCTTCGCCGAGAAGGGCTACCACGGCACGTCGATCGGCGACCTGGCCGAGGCGATGGGTGTCCAGAAGGGCTCCGTCTACGCGCACATCGACTCGAAGCAGGACCTGCTCTACGAGACGCTACGCGACGGCGCCGACGCATTCCACGGCGCGCTCGACCTGATCCCCGAGCGTCTGCCGGCCGTCGACAAGCTCCGCCTCGCCTTGCGTGCGCACCTCGGGATCGTTGCCGAGCAGCTCGACGTGGCGACGGTGTGGACGCAGGAATGGCGCTATCTGGAGGGAGAGCGGCGCGAGGAGTTCGTGGCCGCGCGGCGGCGGTACGAGGAGCGGATTCGCGGTCTGTTCCAAGAGGGAGTCGAGCTGTCGGAGCTGCGGGCTGACCTGGACGTGTCCGCCGCAGCGCTGCTTTTCCTATCGGCGGCCAACTGGGCCTACACGTGGCTGCGCCCGGGTCGCGACACCGACGTCGTCGCGGATCGCTTCTTCGCGCTGCTCGTCGACGGCATGCGCGGATACTCGACGCCGGTCTAGGGCAGCCAGCCGTCGCGGTAGCGAGTCAGTCCGGTGGGCGGGAAGCCGACGTAAGCCTCGGACGGCTCGGTCGTCTCGGACTCGACCCCGGCTCCATGGCGGATGGCCGCATCGTCGACCGTGTACGCGCCCCAGTCCGGGCCCTGCGACCGATACCGCGCCCCGACGCAGAGCACGAGGCACGGCCCGTCACCGGCGCCGACGATCACATGCTTGGTTTCCGGCGGGCAGTGCACGAAGTCCCACCGGCGCAACGGTCGCTCCCGGCCCTCCACGACCAGCACCGCCTCGCCGTCCAGGATGAGGAAGTCCTCCTGGTCGTCCTCCCAGTGGTACATCGCCATCGGCTCGCCGGGATCGAGGCGAGTGAGGTTGACGCCGACTTGTACGAAGTCCAGGGAGTTGGGCAAGCCGGCGCCTTCGAATTCGCAGAGGACGCCGCGGCCGGGGCGGTCCCACCATTGCGCCTCGCGCGCGTTCAGTACGAACCAGCCGTCGCCGCTCGGGACGAGCCCCTGGTTGGTCTGGACGAGCTCCGCCTCTTCGGTCACGGCGTGAGCATGCCAGTTGGCGAGAATGCTCAAGTGGCGGAGAGCGCGGAGGTCGTGATCGTCGGCGGAGGCGCCATGGGCACGTCCGTCGCCTGGCACCTGCGCGAGCTCGGGATCACGGACGTCGTCCTGCTCGAGCGCGACTCGCTCGCCTCCGGCTCGACGGCGAAGTCCGCGGGCGGGATCCGGGCCCAGTTCGCGGACGAGCTGAACGTCCGCATCGCGCTTCGCTCGCTGGACGAGTTCGAGCGGATGGAGGGCATCGACCTGCGCCAGCACGGCTACCTGTTCCTGCTCGACTCGGAGGCCGACGTGGAGCGCTTCCAGGCCGCGCTCGCGCTGCAGCACTCGCTCGGCGTGCCTTCGCGCGAGCTGTCGGTCGACGAGGCGCTCGCGATCGTGCCGCAGCTCGCGCCGGATGGGCTGCTCGCGGCCACCTACTGCGAGCTCGACGGCTACGCGACTCCCGAGGCGGTCGTGCAGTGGTACGCGCGCGGGATCGACGTGCGGCAGGGATGCGAGGTGACGGGCATCGACGTCGAACGAGGCCGCGTCTCCGGCGTGCGCACGACGAAGGGGCGGATCGCGACGGGCGCCGTCGTCTGCTGCGCGGGCGCGTGGTCTGCGGAGGTAGGTGCGATGGCCGGCGTCGAGATCCCGGTCCGCGGCGAGCCCCGCTGGATGTTCTTCACGCCCGAGGACGCGGGGCTGCCGGAGCGCCTGCCGCTGACGATCGATTTCACGACCAGCTTCTACTTCCACCGCGAAGGGCCGGGGCTCGTCTTCGGCGGCCGCGAGCAGACGGTGGAGGAGCTGGCCGAGCCGGCGTCCCGGCGGTTGCCGGCGCTGCTCGACCTGCCGGTGCAATCGTCGTGGTGGGGCTACTACGAGGTCTCGCCAGACCACAACGCAATCGTCGGCGAGGCCGCGGAGCCGTCTCGCTTCCTGTACGCGACCGGCTTCTCGGGACACGGCTTCCAGCAGTCGCCGGCGGTCGGCGAGCACGTCGCCGAGCTCGTCGCGGGCCGCGAGCCCACGCTCGACCTGTCGCCCTTCGCGGTCGAGCGCTTCGCCCGCGGCGAGACGCGGCCGGAGACCTTCGTCATCTAGCCCGGTCAGGCCCGCGCGGGCCGATCAGTGCCGGCCACGTGCCTGACACTGCTACGGAGTGGTGCCAGAGTCGGTGCCAGACAAGTGTCAGACACCGTTGCGGAGTGGTGTCAGACACTGATCGGCGGCGAGCGGACACAATCAGGCTGTGCGCGCGACGTTGATCGTCAACCCGTATGCGAGCTCGGTGAGCGAGGAGCGGGTTCGCGACGTCGAGCGGGAGCTCGGTGCGGCGTACGAGCTCGAGACCCTGCTCACCGAGCGGCGTGGCCACGCCACCGAGCTCACTCGCGAGGCACAGGGCGAGGTGATCTTCGCTTTCGGCGGCGACGGCGTCTTCAACGAGGTGGTGAACGGCGCCGACGGCACGAAGGCGCTCGGCTTCGTCCCGGGCGGAGGCACGAGCGTGCTCCCCAGAGCGCTCGGCTTCCCGCGCGACTCCGTCGCGGCCGCGCGCTCGCTGGTGAGCGCGCAGCCACGCCGCATCTCCCTCGGCCGGGCGAACGGGCGCAGGTTCGTGTTCGGAGCCGGGATCGGCCTCGACTCCGAGGCCGTCCGGCGAGTGGAGGCGATGGGCAGGGCCGAGGACGGCCGCCGGCACGGCGACTTCGCCTTCTTCCGCGCCGTCGTCGGCATCGTTCTCGGCAGCGGCGGGCGGCTCGCCGACGTGCTCGAGGTCAAAGGCGCGGGCCGAGCCGCGCTCGTCGTCATCTCGAACGACGCGGTCTACACCTACGCGGGCGGCACGGCGCTCATTTTCTCGCCCGAGGCGCGCTTCGAGCTCGGTCTCGACTACGCCGCGCTCGCGAGTCCGGGCGTGCTGACCATCGTCCGCGGGTTCGCGAGAGCTGCGCGCGGCCAGACGCTGGACGGCCTGCCGGGAGCGCTGTCGGGGCACGACCTCGACCGGATCGAGATCGCGTGCGACCGGCCGCGGCCGTTGCAGGCGGACGGCGAGGATCTCGGGGACGTCGACAACGCGGTGTTCGAGTGCGAGCGCGACGCGGTCTCGGTGCTGGTCTAGCGCTCGCGCTGCTCGTCCTCGCCGGCTGCGGCGGCTCGGGCACGCCCTCGACGTTCGCGTACGACCGCTCGTCCCAGTTCCGCTTCGCGGATATCGGCATCGTCAACCACCACTACCCGATCGCGATCCACGACGTCTCCTACGCGAGCGCGCGCAGCGGGCGCGTCCGTGCCTACCTCGTCGTGCCGCCCGGCAAGGGGCCGTTTCCGGCGGTGATCTGGGCGCACGGCTCCGGCGGGACGCGTGACGACCTGATTCTCCCCGCCACCTGGCTCGCCGCCCGCGGTGCTGTCTCGCTCGTCGTCGACGACCCGTTCGAGCGCGATCCGCAGCTGAATCTCGCCTCCGACGCGAAGCAGCGCGCGGTCATCGTCCAGCAGGTGATCGACCTTCGTCGTGCCGTCGACCTGCTCCAGTCCCGACCCGACGTCGATCCGAAGCGGATCGGGTTCATGGGCCTGAGCTTCGGCGCGATGCAGGGAGCGCTCCTCTCGGGCGCCGACAGCCGAGTCAAGGCGTTCGACCTGCAGAGCGGCCGCGGCCGGACCTTCGGTCCGGGCCTGGACGACCTGACCTGGATCCGGCGCTCGCACGCCGCCTTCCTCTTCCAGCTCGGCCTGCACGACAGGATCGTCCCGCGCGCCGAGCTCGTCGCGCTCGCGAGGGCCGCGCCCGAGCCCAAGGAGATCCGCTGGTACGACGCCGGCCACCCGCTCGACCTCCGGGCGAACCACGACCAGCTGCGCTGGCTCGCGCACGAGCTCGGCCTCGGCGGCCGCGTGGTGCGCGGCGCCTTCGCCGGGCCATAGACTCGGCGGCTGTGAGCCAGGCCCCTGCCGTCGAGCGCGACCTGCGCCGGGTGATCGGCGACGGCGAGTCGACCCCCGACGGGGAGGTCGAAGGCCTCGACGACGCCGACCTCATCGGCCTCTACCGCCAGCTCGTCCTCATGCGCACCTACGACGAGCGCTCCGTCGTCTATCACCGTCAGGGACGGATCGGGACGTACGCGATCTTCTGGAACCACGAGGCGATGCAGGTCGGCGCGGTCGCGACGCTCGAGGACGAGGACTGGATCTTCCCGAGCTACCGCGAGTCGGCGATCGGCCTCTTGCGCGGGATGCCGGCGCAGACGATCCTCTCCTGGTGGCGCGGCCATCCGGCGGGCTGGTGGAACCCGGCCGACTACAACGTCGCCTCGATCTGCGTCCCGATCGGCACGCATGTCCCGCACGCCGCCGGGCTTGCGTGGGGGAAGAAGCTCCGCGGCGAGCCGGCCTGCGCGATCGCGTTCTTCGGCGACGGCGCCACGTCCGAGGGCTCGTTCCACGAGGGAGCCAACTTCGCCGGTGTTCTGAAGGCACCGCTCGTCCTCTTCTGCAACAACAACCAGTGGGCGATCTCGACGCCGCTCGAGCTGCAGACCGCAGCCGAGACGCTGGCGGACAAGGCCGTCGGCTACGGGATGCCCGCGACGAGGGTCGACGGCGGCGACGTTCTCGCAGTGTTCGAGGCGACGCGCGAGGCAGTCGCGCGGGCCCGGGCCGGCGACGGGCCGACGTTCATCGAGGCGGTCACCTACCGCGCAGCTCCGCACGCGACCGCCGACGACCCGACCGTCTACATCGACCCGGAGCGCGTCGAGGAGGAGCGCCGCCGCGAGTGCGTGGGGCGGTTCGAAGGCTACGTGCGCCGGCGAGGCCTGCTGCCGGACGAGCTGCGGGACGAGATCCGCGAGGAGGCGACGCAGCTGATGCGCGAGGCGATCGGTCGGGCCGAGGCCGAGCCGGATCCCGACCCGGCGCTTCTGTTCGCACACGCGCTCGCGGCGCCGCCGCGCTCCTTCGACGCCGACCTCGCCGAGCTCAGGAGGATCCTGGCGAATGAGTGAGCTGACGCTGGTCGAGGCGATCAACGACTGCCTGCACCAGGAGTTGCGGCGCGACCCGAACGTGCTCGTGATGGGAGAGGACGTCGGCACGGTCGGCGGTGTGTTCCGGGCGACGGCGGGTCTCCGCGAGACGTTCGGCGAGGATCGCTGCGTCGACACGCCGCTCGCCGAAGCGGGCATCCTCGGCACCGCGGTCGGCCTGTGCATGGCGGGCTGGCGGCCTGTCTGCGAGATGCAATACGACGCCTTCAGCTACCCCTGCCTCGACCAGCTGATCAACCACGTCGGCCGCTATCGCTGGCGCTCCAGCGGGGGCATGGAGTTCCCGATCACGATCCGCATGCCGTACGGCGGCGGCGTGCGGGCACCCGAGCTGCACGACGACTCGCCGGAGGCGTACTACGTGCACACCCCGGGCGTGAAGGTGGCGATCCCGGCCACACCCGCCGACGCCAAGGGCTTGCTGGCCGCGGCGATCCGCGATCCCGACCCGGTCGTGATCTTCGAGCCGAAGGCCCACTACCGGACGATGAGGGGGTCCGTGCCGGACGGCGACCACGTCGTCCCGCTCGGCCGCGCGCGCGTCGCGCGCGAGGGGTCCGACGTGACCGTCGTCGCCTACGGGGCGATGGTTCCGCTGGCCGAGCGGGCGGCGACCGAACTGGCCGGGGAAGCGAGCATCGAGGTGCTCGACCTGCGGACGCTGAAGCCGCTCGACGAGGACGCCCTGCTCGCCTCCGCGGCGAAGACCGGCCGCGTGGTAGTCGTCCAGGAGGCGCCCCGGACGTGCGGGTACGCGGCCGAGATCGCCGCGATCCTGGCCGAGAAGGCGATCCTCGACCTCCGCGGGCCGGTCTTGCGCGTGACCGGCTACGACGTCCCCTACCCGTACTGGAAGCTCGAGGACGCGTACATGCCTTCGGTGGCGCGTGTCGCCGACGCCGTGCGGAAGCTGCTCGCCTTCTGATGGCCGTCCACGAGATCCCGCTCGAGCGCCGCACGCTGCACGGGCATTTCTCCCGCGACCTCGAGCCCGTGCTGACCATCGACTCGGGCGACTCGATCGCCTTCGCGACGCTCGACGCCGGCTGGGGCTTCGAGCCGCCGACGCCGGATCCGTCGGCCAGGAAGAAGTTCGAGCCCCGCGAAGAGGAACTCGACGGCGGGCACGCGCTGATCGGGCCAATTGGGGTGCGAGGCGCGCACGCCGGCCAGACGCTGTCGGTGCGGATCGACGAGGTCCGCGTCGGCCCGTACGGGTTCACGGTGGGCGGTGGCTTCTCGACGCCGCTCAACGACCGCCTCGGGCTTTCCGATGGCGAGTCGGCGCTCGTCGTCTACGAGCTCGACGCGGACGCGGCCACGGGCTGCGACGGGAAGGGTCGCGAGCTCGACCTGCGGCCGTTCCTCGGCGTGATGGGCATGCCGCCGCCCGAGGAGGGCCGGCACCCGACTGCGCCGCCGCGCAGCTCCGGCGGGAACATCGACTGCAAGGAGCTCGTCGCCGGGACGACGCTGTTCCTGCCGATCCCGGTCGACAGCGCGCTCTTCTCGGCCGGCGACTGCCATGCGCGGCAGGGCGACGGCGAGGTCTCGCAGCTAGCCATCGAGTGCCCGGCCGAGCGGGTGCAGCTGACGCTTTCGCTACACGACGCGCTCGAGCCCGCGAAGCCCTACGCGTGGACGCCCGAGGCGTGGCTCGCGTTCGGCTTCGACGAGGATCTCGACGAGGCCGCGGCGCTCGCCGTCGACAACATGCTGGGGCTGATGGGGCGCGAGTACGGATTCGAACGCCGCGAGGCGCTGGCGCTCGCCAGCGCCGTCGTCGACCTCCGGGTCACGCAGCTCGTGAACGGCGTCCGCGGCGTCCACGCCGTGCTCCGCCACGACGCCCTGCGACCACGAGAATAGGCCGATGGCGTACGAGTTCCGGCTTCCCGACCTCGGCGAGGGCCTCACGGAGGGGGAGGTGGCGCGCTGGCTCGTGGAGGTGGGGCAGGAGATCGCGGAGGACGACCCGCTCGTCGAGGTGCAGACGGACAAGGCGACCGTCGAGATCCCCTCGCCTGCGTCGGGCACGGTCTCGCGGATCCTCGTCCCGGAGGGAGAGGTCGTCGCGGTCGGGACGACGCTCGTCGTGATCGGCGACGAGGACGGATCCGCTGCCGTCGCAGTACCGGACGTGAAGAAGCTCGCGCTGGCGCAAGCCCCGCCCGCACCGCCGCGCCCGAAGGGAGCCCCCGTGCGCGCGACGCCGCTCGTCCGCAGGATCGCGAGCGATCTGGGCGTCGATCTGGCGACGGTCGCCGGCTCCGGACCGCAGGGCCGGGTGACCGAGGAGGACGTGCGCCGCGCGGGCTCGTCCCAGGGACAGTCCCTGGAACCAAAGGCGCACGGAACGGTCGACGAAGGCAGGCGCATCCCGTTGCGTGGCACCCGCCGCGTGATCGCCGAGCACATGGCCCGCGCCCATCGCGAGGTGCCGCCCGTGACCTGGGTCGAGGAGTGCGACTTCGGCAGGGTCGCGCTCGAGCGCCTCGTCGCAACGCTGCTCAAGGCCTGCGCGCTGTCGCTGCAGGAGTACCCTGAGCTGAACGCGCGGCTCGAGGGCGGAGAGATCGTCGAGCTCGACCGCTACGACCTCGGCGTCGCCGTCCAGACCGAGCAGGGGCTCGTCGTGCCTGTCGTCCGCGGCTGCGACACGCGGACGGTCGAGGAGCTCGACGCCGACGTCCGCCGTCTCGCCGAGGCGGCGCGGGCCGGGGAGCTCACAGCCCCGGAGCTGCGCGGTTCGACGTTCACGGTCACGAGCGCGGGCAAGCTCGGCGGCCTGCTGCAGACGCCGATCGTGAACTACCCCGAGGTCGCGATCCTCAGCGTGGGCCGGATCGGCGAGCGCCCGGTCGTGCGCGAGGGCCAGGTCGTCGCCCGGCCGATCGGGATGATCGCGATCACGTTCGACCACCGGGTCGTCGACGGGGCGCGCGCAGCCGCCTTCGGGCTCGACGTCATCCGCCGGCTCGAGCAGGGATGAGACCCCGGCAGGGGGAGCCTGACCGGGGTCTCGGGAGGGTGCGAGTCAGTGGCTAGCCGCCCGCGTGGAGCTGGCCGCGGACGGCGCCGTTCGGGTACTTCGTGGAGTGGATGTTGACGTAGTAGCCCTTCGGGTTCTTCACGATCGCGCGGTCGATTGCCGATGTGGATGTCGTGCAGCCCTTGGCCGCGTACCTGTCCCCTAGCGGGACGACGACGGGCCCGTTGGCTGTCTTCGCCGTGCCCTTGTGGATGTGCGAGACCACCGGCTTGTCGAAGCCGCTGACCCCCGTGAACTTCCAGCACACCTTCGTGCCGGTGATCGTCACGTCGACTGTCCCCTTGGCCTTCGAGGTCGTCTTCGGGATCTCGGATCTCCCGGAGAGGGACGCCTGGAACTTGACCGTTCCGGAGCGGGATGCGAGTGCGACGGCAGGCACTGCGACGCCGATCATTGCGAGAAGCACGATCAGACGCAGACGCACAGACTTCCTCCTTCGGCCGGGTTCCACCCTACGCGCGGCCATACGCGGCCGCGCGCGGGTCGGTTTGCGCGCTCCACGCGGCCTCGTTCCATGCTGATCCGGCCGGGAGGCGGGTACTCTCTGCCCGTGGAGCGAGCCTCGATCGCCGCCTCGAGCGGAGTGATGGCGAGCCGGGCCGTCCGGGCTCTCCGCCATCCGGGGAACTGGGTGCAGCTCGCGAAGTTTTCGGTCGTCGGCCTGTCCGGCTACCTCGTCAACCTGGCCGTCTACGGCCTCCTGCTGCGCGGCGCCGGGCTGCACTACCTGGCGGCGGGCGCGTGCTCGTTCGTCGTCGCGGCGGCGAACAACTACTACTGGAACCGCCACTGGACGTTCCGCCGCCAGCGCGGCGACGTCTACGGCCAGGGGATCCGCTTCCTGATCGTCTCGCTCGTCGCCCTGGGCGCGAACCTGGTGATCCTCCACCTCCTGATCAAGGCCGGCCTCGGCAAGTTCCCGGCCCAGGCGATCGCGATCCTGCTCGTGATGCCGCTGAACTTCATCGGCAACAAGCTCTGGTCCTTTCGGCGCTGAGCGCTTCGCGCTGACGCGCCTTCACGGGGAAAACGGCCGGTTTCCCCCGTGGGCCCCCTTCCCCGGGGGGATCGCGTTCCGGGCCGCTTGAGCTACGCCCGGGCAAAGCCCGGGCTCCGCGGCTCCTGCTGGCGCGTCGCGGAGGAGTCGCGGATCGTGCGCTCCTGTTTCCGTCGTTACCACAGCTCGTGGGTCGCTGACAGACGGCACAGCCAGGTCGAATCGGCAACCGCAGTTACGCTCTGTCGATGCGGCTGTCACGGCTCGCTGCCGTCTCTCTCGCCGCTCTTGTCGTCGTGCCTGCGGCTGCCGCCGCGCCGCCCACGACCCTGCCGCTCGTGCCGTCGATCAAGCCGGCTCTGCGCGCGAAGCCGACGCGCAGCGAATCGAGCGCGGTCGCACGGTTTCTCGCGGCGGGCAAGGTGCACGACTGGGTCGGCCGCTACCCGAGGTCGAGCCTCGTCACCGAAGGCCGCTTCGACGCGGCCACGCGGGCGTGGACGGTTAACGTCTGGTCCGGGCCGGCCGGCGAGATCGCGACCGGCACCGTCGCCGACCTGTCCGGAAAGGTCACGTCCGCATGGACGGGGCCGCAGGTGGCCTGGACGATGGCCAGGGGCGAGGACGGCGCCTTCGGCGGCAAGCAGATCAACTCTCTCCCGGTCTGGCTCGCCTTCTGCGCGCTCTTCTTCGTCGGGCTCGCCGACCTGCGGCGCCTGCTGTCCCTGCGCAACCTCGACCTGCTCGCGCTGCTCTCGTTCTCGGTCTCGCTCTGGTACTTCAACGACGGGGACATCTTCACGAGCGTGCCGCTGATCTATCCGGCGCTCGCCTACCTGATCGGGCGCAGCATCTGGATCGCGATGCGCGACCGGCCGCCCGCGTCGTCCCCGCCGGTCTGGCCTGTCTGGCTGCTGGCCGCGGCGACCGTCTTCGCCGGAGGCTTCCGGATCGGGCTCAACCTCAGCGACTCGAACGTGATCGACGTCGGCTACTCGGGCGTGATCGGCGCGCAGCGAATCGCAAGCGGCGAGACGCCGTGGGGCCACTTCCCGGTCGAGGCCGGGAAGCCCTGCTCGGCCGCCGTGAACGGCACCTATCCGTACCGGATCCAGGCGAACGGGCGCTGCGAGGCATCCGACCCGCACGGCGACACCTACGGGCCCGTCGCCTACGAGGCGTACCTCCCCGGCTACGCGGCGATCGGGTGGAAAGGAAAGGGCGACGACCTCGACGCCGCGCGCTTCACGTCGATCCTCTTCGACGTCCTGGCCATGATCGGGCTCGCGCTCGTCGGACGACGCTTCGGCGGCTGGCGGCTCGCGGCCACGCTCGCGTTCGCGTGGGCCGCCTACCCGTTCACGCAGTACGTCTCGAGCTCGAACACGAACGACGCGATCCAGCCGGTGATGCTGATCTTCGGCTTCTGGCTCGCCACGTCGGCGCCCGCCCGCGGCATCTTCTCCGCGCTCGCAGGCTGGACGAAGTTCGGCGCGCTCCTGCTCGTGCCGCTCTGGGCCACGTACCCGGATGCGCGGCGGCCGCGGGCCGTGCTGCCCTACGCTGCCGGCTTCCTCGTGGCCACCGTTGCCGTGTTCTCGATCCTCCTCCTCGACGCGAACCCGCTCCACGCCGCGCGCGTCTTCTGGGACCGGACGATCCCGGAGCAGATCGGCCGCAATTCGCCGTTCTCCCTCTGGGACTGGCGGCAGTACCACGCCGGACTGCCCGACCTGCACGTGCTCCAGTACGCGCTCGAAGGGCTGCTCGTCGCCGGCGCGCTCCTCGTCGCCTTCGTGCCGCGCCGGAAGTCGCCGCTCCAGCTCGCCGCGCTGAGCGCGGTGCTCCTCCTCGGCTTCGAGGTCGTGCTCACCCACTGGTTCTACGGCTATATCGCCTGGTTCTTCCCGTTCGTCGCCTTCGCCGTCCTGTCGCCGGCCGCCGAGCGCGTGCCGGTGCAGGCGCACGAGCCCCATGGACGCCCGGCCCGCGAGCTGGTTCCAGCAGGCTGAGTGGGGCCGTGCCGGCCTCGCGGCGCTCGCCGCGGCGGCCGTCTTCGCGGTCGCATGGACCGCGGTGCACTACGGCTTCTACGCAGACAACCACATCGTCGACACCCCGGTCTACCAGCGCTACGGCGACGCGATCGTCGGCGGCAACGTTCCCTACCGGGACTTCACGATCGAGTATCCGCCGGCGGCGCTGCCCGTCTTCACCGTCCCGTCGCTGATCCTCTCGCGGGGCGCGTCGCAGAGCTCGTACGACCAGGTCTTCGGCTTCCTGATGGCGGTCTGCGGGGCGGCGATGGTCGCGCTCGTCGCGTTCACACTCGTCCGCGACCGCGCGACGACGGGGAGGCTCGTGGCGGGCTGCGCGCTCACCGCGCTCGCGCCGCTCGCGCTCGGCTCGGTGCTCCTGACGCGCTTCGACCTCTGGCCGGCCGCTCTCGTGGCGGCGGCGATCGCGGCGCTCGTCGCCGGACGCGATCGGCTCGCGCTCGGAACCCTCGCCCTCGGGATCGCGGCGAAGATCTACCCGGTCGTCCTGCTCCCGATCTTCGTCGGCTTCGTATGGAAGCGGCGCGGAAGACGCGAGGCGCTGGTCGGGCTCGGTGTCGCGGCAGCGGTGGTGGCGCTCTGCGTGCTGCCGTTCGTCGCGCTCAGCCCGCACGGCGTCTGGGAGAGCAGCCTGCGCCAGACGTCCCGCCCGCTCCAGATCGAGACGATCGGGTCGGGAATCCTGCTGGCGCTCCACCAGGCCGCCGGGCTGCACCTGACGATGGTGTCCAGCCACGGCTCGCAGAACCTGGCGGGGAGACTGCCGGACGCGCTCGCCGTGGTCGAGGGCGTGCTCGAGGCCGCGGCGATCGTCGCGATCTGGGTCTGGTTTGCGCGCGGGTCGGCCGATTCGGGGCGTCTGTTCCGCGCCTGCGCCGCGGCTGTGTGTGCGTTCGTCCTGTTCGGCAAGGTGCTCTCGCCGCAGTTCCTGATCTGGCTCGTGCCGCTCGTCGCACTCGTCCGCGGCCGGCGGGGCCTCGCCGCGGGCTCGGTGCTCGTCGCCTGCCTCGTGCTCACGCAGATCTGGTTCCCGTACCGCTACTGGCGGCTCGCGCTCGACTTCGACGCCGTCTCGTCGTGGCTCGTCCTCGTCCGCGATCTCGGCCTGTTCGCTCTCCTGGCGATACTCGTCTGGCCGGGAACCGTCCGAGGGACAGTCCCTGAACGCGGGGCGCACCGAAGCGTGACGTGATTCGCGCGGCGATTCAGGCGACTGGTACGCGGAGCGCCTGACAGCTCGTCGCGCGGCCGTCGCCGTCGCACTCGACGACGACGCCCTCGATCCTCACGTCGCCCGTCGCCGGCTGGAAGCGCACCGGCAATCCGGTGCGCATTCGGCGGATGGCGAGGTCGGCCTGAACGCCGATCACCGAGTCGTGCGGGCCGGTCATTCCCGCGTCCGTGATCGCAGCCGTGCCGCCCGGCAGCACGCGGGCGTCGTTCGTCTGGATGTGGGTATGTGTGCCGAGCACGGCGGTGACGCGGCCGTCGAGGATGCGCGAGACGGCGACCTTCTCGCTCGTCGCCTCGGCGTGGAAGTCGACGAGCACGACCGCCGCCTGCGCCCGTGCCTCGTCGACCAGCTCGTCGAGGAGCTCGAACGGCGTCACGGGCACGTCGAGGAAGAGCCAGCCCATCAGGTTGATCACGGCCACCGGCGTTCCGTCTGCGGCCGGCGCGACGGCGAGGCCGCGTCCGGGCCGCCCCGCGCCGAGGTTCGCCGGCCGGATCACCCGCTCCGACGCGTCGAGGTAGGGATAGATCTCGCCGCGCGCCCAGGTGTGGTTCCCGAGCGTGACCACGTCCGCTCCCGCGTCGAGCAGCCGGTCGGCGAGCTTGGGCGTGATCCCGCGGCCGTCGGCCGCGTTCTCGCCGTTCACGACGCAGAAGTCGATCCCCAGTTCCTCGCGCAGCCCCGGCAATCGGTCCCGCACCGCCCCCGACCCGGCCGGCCCGAACACGTCGGCGACGAAGAGGATCTTCACCCGCTCGAGCTCTCGCCTGCTAGCGAACCGGCAAACTCGGTGCCGGGTCGACCTCGATCGACACGTGGTTGCCGGCGTCGTGCGTCACGCTCGCCAGGCTCTGCTTCTCGACCGTCGAGAGGTCGATGACCGAGCCGATCTTCGACAGGCCGGCCGAGACTGGCTCGCCGACGGTCAGCGACGGATCGGCCCGCATCCGCGTCACGACGACCACCACCGAGGCGTCGTCGGTCGGCTGGATCTCGAGCGTGTTGCCGTACGCCTTCCCGTTCAGGACGTAGTTCCCGATCGAGACGACCGTGCCGTCGACCGGCGAGTAGACGTCCGTCCCTTCCGCGGCGCCGACGTCGAGCGCCCCCGTGCCCGGGCCCTCGCCGCCGCCGAGCTCGTAGTAGGTCGGTCCCTGCCCGCCGCCGCCGAAGAGCCAGTGCACCATCCCGGCCAGGACGCCCTCGTTCGCCTGCCGGCCGACCGGCTCGAGCGGCACCGAGTTCCCGTCCGTCCCGTGGTAGCCGAGCGCGGTCACCGCCCCCTGCGAGATCGGGAGCTGCAGGCGTAGCGCTCCCTCCCTGGCGACGATCATCGAGGACGGCGGGCTGTTCGGTTTGGCGCGGCTGCCCTTCGGCAGCGACTCCTGGAACGGAGGCGCCGACGAGCTGAAAGCCGCGACCAGCAGGACGACGAAGATCGCGAGCGCGACGAGGCCGAGGACGGCCACGCGCCCGCTGCGTCTCGAGAGTCGGGCCCGCCGCCGACGCACACGTGGGTGCCGCCCGGTGGCGCGGGAGGAGACCATCGCCAGCACCGTAGCGCAGTCGCACGTCGCGCTTCAAACGAACCTGCGCCCGTGCGCCTCCGGCCAGCAGGCCGCGTACGATGGCCTCCGATGCCCCCCGGGGCCAAGCTCCTGATCCCGCGCTGGGTCCAGCTCGTCGGGCTCCCGATCATCCTGCTCTTCCTCTGGGTCGTTGCGGGCGCGGTCAAGCACGTCCTGTTCCTCTTCATCGTGGCGCTCCTGATCGCGCTCTTCTTCGACCCGATCGTCAGGGCCGTCAGCGCCGCGAGGCTCCCGCGCGGCTTCGCCGTGGCGATCGTCTACCTGGTGACAGCTCTCGTCGTCATCGCTGCGCTGACCGTGGCCGGAACCGTCGTCGTCACGCAGTCGAAGCGTGCGGCCAACCGCTTCGACGACTACTTCACCAAGGTCGATGCGAAGACCCATCAGGTCGCGGCCGACCACGACGTCGACCGGCTGCAGCGCTGGCTGGACTCGCACAGCCTCAGCGGGATCCACGTCCAGAAGCGCGGGCACGACCTGGTCGAGAAGATCCAGAAGAAGGACGTCGGCAAGTACACGAACAAGATCGTTGACTTCCTCGAGGGCGCGGCGATCTCGCTCGGCCGGCTCGTCTTCGACCTCGTGCTGATCGCGGTCGTCTCGATCTACATGCTGCTGGGGATGCCGAAGTTAGCCAGGTCGATCGACCGGCGGTTCCCGCCCCAGCCGGGGTCGGAGCCGCTGATCGAGCGGATGAGCCGCGCCGTCGTCGGGTACGTGAAGGGTCAGCTGCTCGTATCGCTGATCATCGGCACGAGCGTCGGCGTGGGGATGTGGGTGATGGGGGTCACCGGGCTCGTGCCGGGCGCCGACCGCTATGCGCTCCTGTTCGGCGCCTGGGCCGCGATCGGCGAGCTGATCCCCTATCTCGGGCCGATCCTCGGTGCCATTCCGCCCATGCTCTACGCGCTCGTGGTGCACCCACTCTCCGCGGTCTGGGTGCTGATCCTGTTCCTCTTCATCCACCAGATCGAGGGGCACGTCGTCGTCCCCAACGTGATGGGGAACGCCTTGCGGCTGCACCCCATCCTCGTCATCTTCGGCCTGCTCGCGGGCGGCGCCATCTACGGCTTCGCGGGCGTGCTCGTGGCGCTGCCGTTCCTCGCCGCCTGCCGTGCCGCGTGGGAGTTCTTCTCCGAACGCGTGGCGCTCGAGCCGTGGCCGTCGACCCTGGGCGGGCGGTTACCGGTGGAGGTCGAGATCGAGCCGCGCACGCCCGACGCGACCCATGCGGCGGCGACCGTTCCGCCTGCCGCTGCGGCTCCGGCGGCCGCGGAGCCCGCCGACGGGCAGAACGGCCCCCCCGAGGAGGCCGCGAAGCCGCCAGACGCCCCGACGCAGGTGCTCTGATCGGCTCCGCGCCGCGTACTCTTCGACCGTGAGCACGTTCCCCGCGACCCGCCTCAGGCGCCTGCGCCGCACGGGCGCGCTACGCGAGCTCGTCGGCGAGACCCGCCTCGACCCGGCCGACGTGGTGATGCCGCTCTTCGTCAGCCCTGAAGCGCTGACGAACGAGGCACTGCCCGCGATGAGCCGGCACACGGTCGACGGGCTCGTCCGCGAGGTCGACGGCCTGGCAAACGCGGGCGTGCCGGCGGTGCTGCTCTTCGGCATCCCCGAGGCGAAGGACGACGAGGGCTCCGGCGCGTGGATCGACGACGGCATCGTCCAGCAGGCGCTGCGCGCGCTTCGCGAGCGGTTCCCCGAGCTGCTGCTCCTGACCGACGTCTGCCTCTGCGAGTACACGGCCCACGGCCACTGCGGCGTGCTCTCGGGCGGCGAGGTCGACAACGACGCGACGCTCGACCTGCTCGCCCGCACCTCGATCAGCCACGTCGAGGCAGGCGCGGACGCCGTCTGTCCGAGCGACATGATGGACGGGCGGGTCGGGGCGATCAGGCAGGCGCTCGACGACGGCGGCCACGAGCAGACTCCGATCGTCGCCTACTCGGCGAAGTACGCGTCCGCGTTCTACGGGCCATTCCGCGACGCGGCCGACTCGGCACCAGCGTTCGGCGACCGGCGCGGCTATCAGATGGATCCCGCCAACGTGCGCGAGGCCCTCCGCGAGTGCGAGCTCGACCTCGCCGAGGGGGCCGACGTGATCATGGTCAAGCCGGCGCTGCCCTACCTCGACGTGATCCGCGCGGTGCGCGAGCGCTTCCCGGTGCCGGTCGCGGCCTACAACGTCTCCGGCGAGTACGGGATGATCAAGGCCGCCGCCGCCCGCGGCTGGCTCGACGAGCGCCAGGCCGCGCTCGAGTCGCTGACCGCGATCAAGCGTGCCGGCGCCGACATCGTCGTCACGTACTGGGCCAAAGACCTCGCCGCGTGGCTCTGACCACGCGCTCGGAGCTCTGGCGGCGCGCGACCGCGCTGATCCCGGGCGGCGTCAACTCGCCCGTGCGCGCGATGCGCGCGGTCGGGCTCGACGAGCCGTTGTTCGTCCGCCGTGGCCAGGGCGCCTGGATCGAGGACGTGAACGGGAACCGGTACGTCGACTGGGTCATGTCGTGGGGCCCGCTCCTGTTCGGCCACGCCGATCCGGAGACGGTCGAGGCGGTAACGCGCGCGGCCGCGGACGGGACCTCGTTCGGCGCCCCGACCGAGGCCGAGGTCGAGCTCGCGGCCGAGATCGTCGCGGCCGTGCCGTCCATGGAGATGGTGCGGCTCGTCTCGTCCGGCACCGAGGCGTCGATGTCGACGATCCGGCTCGCGCGGGCCGCGACCCAGCGCGACCGCGTGCTCAAGTTCGCCGGCTGCTACCACGGCCACGTCGACGCGCTGCTCGCGAGCGCCGGCTCCGGGGTCGCGACGCTCGGCATCCCCTCGACCCCTGGTGTGCCGGGCGCGGTCGCGGCCGACACGATCGTCTGCCCGTTCAACGACGTCGACGCGGCGGCCGCGGCCGTGGCCCGCTACGGCGAAGGGCTCGCGTGCGTCCTGGTCGAGCCGGTCGCCGGGAACATGGGCGTCGTGCCGCCGGAGCCGGGCTTCCTCGAGGCGCTGCGCGCCCTCTGCGATGCGTCCGGAGCGCTGCTCGTCTTCGACGAGGTGATCACGGGCTTCCGGATCGCGCGCGGCGGGGCGCAGGAGGTCTACGGCGTCATGCCCGACCTGACCATCCTCGGCAAGATCGTCGGCGGCGGCCTGCCGCTCGCGGCCTTCGGCGGTCGCGCCGAGCTGATGGAGCGGCTCGCGCCGGTCGGCGACGTCTACCAGGCCGGCACCCTCTCGGGGAACCCGCTCGCCACTGCGGCCGGCCTCTCCGTCCTGCGGCGGCTGCGCGATCCCGACGTCTACGACGAGCTGGAGCGCAAGGGCGCGCGGCTCGAGGAGGGCCTGGCCCCGTTCGGTCGCGTCCAGCGCGTGGGCGCGATGCTGACGCTGTTCCAGTCCGACGAGCCCGTACGGAGCTTCGACGACGCGCAGCGCTGCGATACCGAGCTTTACGGCGGACTCTTCCGCCACCTTCTCGGCCGGGGCGTCTACGTCGCGCCGTCGCAGTTCGAGGCGATGTTCGTCTCGCTGGCCCACGGCGACGAGGAGATCGACCGGACCATCGCCGCCGTCGCCGACTTCTCGTGACCACCATCTGGGACACGATCGCCGACGAGGCGTCGATCGAGAGCCCGCTCTGGGAGCAGGCACTGCTGCCGGCCGAAGAGCGTCCGCTCGAGCCCGTCTTCTCCCCGCTCGGAGAGGAGCGCTTCGCACTCGGGCTCGAGACGATCTACGAGGGCTATCTCCTCCACTTCGGGCGCCCGCGACTGTTCTCGCCGTCCGACAACGACAACGCGCTGCTGCTCGGCGACTACCTCTACGCGCACGGCCTCGTCCGCATCGCGTCGTTCCACGAGGTCGGCGCCGTGTCCGATCTCGCCGACCTGATCTCGCTCTGCGCCCAGGTGCGTGCGGGGCGGTTCGACGGCGACGGCGCCGCCTGGGCTGCGAGCGCGGCGCTGCTCGGCCAGGGGCGGCTCGAGGCGGCACGCGACGCGCTCCGGCTCGCCGGCGACGCGGCGCCGCTGCTCGCGCTCGCGCGCGAAACCGCCGGCGACGAGGCGGTCGACCGTGCCCTTGCGGCTCACCGCCTTCGCGTCGGTTAGAGTCCGCGCTCGATGGCTTCGACTGCGCTCACGTTGCTCGGCGACATCCAGACCGAGGGCCGCGACGTCGTCATCGGCATGCTGATCGTCGGGCTCGTCATCCTCGGCGTGATCGTGCTCGGCGAGCTCGCGGGCTGGATGGCACACCGCCGCAGGTAGCGGCTACTCGTCGGCGAGTTGGAGGAGGGCGGTGACCGTCGCCCAATTGCGGGACGTCGCGGCGACGCCGAGCCTGCTGCTCGCGATGCTTGCCCACAGCTTCGAGCGGGCGATCCCGGCCGGGTGCCAGGTGTACAGCTCGCGGCCGTGGTCGACGAAGCGCTCCTGCTCCGCCGCGAGCGCGGCCAGGCGCTTCACGACGTCAGGCTTCGGCTTCGCCGCGAGGAACGTGACCTGGTAGCGCTTCGGCTCGGTGGCAACGTCGCCCAGAGGGTTGCGCCGGACGACCGCCGCCAGCTCGGCGCGGGTGCGCACGATCACCTCCACGTCGAGCCCGAAGGCATCCGCGATCAGGTGCTTGCACCTCGTCGCCAGCTTCGCTGACGTCGCGTCGCTCGCGACCACGACGTTGCCGCTCTGAAGGTACGTCCGCGCGTCGCCGAAGCCGGCGTCCTCGAGCGCCTCTCGCAGCTTCGGCATCGCGATGCGGTTGTGCGAGCCGACGTTGATCCCGCGCAGAAGAACGATCTGCCGCGGCATCAGAGCGTGAAGGTATCTACGCGGGCAAGGGCGTCCTCGACGGCGCGCGCGAGGGCGGGTTGCACGGGCCCGGGGTTGTAGCCGAGCTCGCCCGCGGCCTTGTCCCACGAGTAGTACATCGGCAGGCGCGCGAGCGAGACCTCCTCGCCGTTGGCGACGCCGGCGCGCGCGAGCGCCTTCGCGGCGGCGTAGGGCAAGCGCAGGCGGGGCCGGGGACGCCCGGCGAGGTCGGCGACCGCGCCGAACAGCTCTCGGAGCGTGAGGTCGACGCCTCCGAGGAGGTAGCGCTCGCCAATGCGCCCCCGCTCGTGGGCGAGCAGGTGCCCGCGCGCCACGTCGCGCACGTCGACGACGTTCACGCCGGTGTCCACGTAGCCGCGGTAGCGGCCGGTCGCGACGCCCTCGATCATCCGTCCGGTCGGCGTCGGGAAGCGGTCGCCCTCGCCCACCGGCGTGGTCGGGTTGACGACGACCGCGTCGAGTCCGTCGCGCGCGGCAGCGAGCACGATCCGCTCGGCCTCGAGCTTCGTGCGCTTGTACGGGACGGCCAGCTCCCAGTCCGGCGGCGAGTCCTGCTCGGTCGCGGGGCGGCCCGCGACGGGGCCGCACGTCCCGCAGGTGGAGGTGTGGACGAGCCGCCCCACGCCAAGCTCGCGGCAGAGCTCGACGACGATCTGCGTGCCCTCGACGTTGACGCGCTCGTGCTCGGAGACCGGTGCGTCGTACGAGTAGAGCGCCGCCAGGTGGAAGACGGCGTCGCAGCCCGAGATCGCCCGCCGCAGCCGCTCCCGGTCGAGCAGGTCGATCCACTCGTCCCCGACTTCGTGCCCGGCCGTCGCGCAGCTCCCGCACGACGTGCCCGCCGATGAACCCGCTCGCCCCGGTGACGTAGACGCGCACCGGGTGCATCATGCCGACGTGAGGACGCTCTATCTCCTGCGGCATCTCAAGTCGAGCTGGGACGAGCCCGGGCTCTCGGACCACGAGCGGCCGCTCGCTCCGCGCGGCCGTCGAGCGGGGAAGAAGCTGGCGCGACACCTGCGAACGGAGCGCGTTGCGCCCGAGCTCGTCCTCTGCTCGACGGCCGCGCGGACGCGGCAGACGTTCGAGGCGGTGAAGGCGGCGCTCGGAGTCCCCGAGGTTCGGTTCCTGCCCGAGCTCTACGCAGCTTCGGAGGCCGCGCTGCTCGCCGCCGCGCACGCCGTCGAGCCGAAGACGCGTTCCGTGCTCCTGATCGCGCACAACCCGGGGCTCGAGGACCTGGCGGTCGGGCTGGCCGCGCGGGGTGACGGAGACGCGCTGCAGCGACTCGGCGAGAAGTTCCCGACCGGAGCATTCGCGACCCTCGTCTTCGCCGGGGGCTGGGCCGGGCTCGAGCCGGGCGACGGAGAGCTCGTGGACCTCGTCGTCCCGCGCGAGCTCGGCTGATCCCCTCGACCGCGAGATCGGCCGCCTAGACTCCGCCGCATGGCGCCGCCCGCAGACCTCCGCGCCTGGATCGCGCTGCTCGAACGCGAGGGGGAGCTCGTGCGCGTCTCCGCCGAGGTCGATCCCGACCTCGAGATCACCGAGATCGTCGACCGCACCGTCAAGGCGGGCGGGCCGGCGTTGCTCTTCGAGCGCCCGAAGGGCTCGCAGCATCCGCTGCTGATCAACCAGTTCGGCACCGAGCGGCGCATGTGCCTCGCCTTCGACGCGACCCGCCTCGACGACGTCGCCGAACGGCTGCAGGCCGTGATCGAGATGCAGCCGCCGCAGGGGCTCGTCGAGAAGGTCAAGGGGCTCGCGAAGCTGAAGTCGATCGCCGACTCGATGCCGAGGTCCGTGCGCTCGGGCGCTGCTCAGGAGATCGTGCTCGAAGGCGACGACGTCGACCTCGATCGACTCCCGATCCAGCGCTGCTGGCCCGGCGACCCGGCGCCGTTCATCACCCTCCCGGCGGTGATCACGAAGGACCCGAACACGGGGACGCGCAACGTCGGCATGTACCGGATGCAGAAGCGCGACGCGCGCTCGACGTTCATGCACTGGCAGGTGCACAAGGACGGGCGCATGGACTACCTCGCGACCGACGGGCGGCTCGAGGTCGCCGCCGCGCTCGGGCTCGACCCCGTGACCGCCTACGCGGCGAGCGCGCCGCTCCCGAAGCACATCGACGAGCTCATGCTCGCGGGCTTCCTGCGCGGCGAGCCCGTCGACCTCGTGCGGGCGAAGACCGTCGACCTCGACGTCCCGGCGAACGCCGAGATCGTCCTCGAGGGCTACGTGGAACAGGGCGACGAGGAGATCGAGGGGCCGTTCGGCGACCACACGGGCTACTACTCGCCGGCCGAGCCGTTCCCGGTCTTCCACCTGACGGCGATGACCATGCGGCGCGACGCGATCTACCCGTCGATCGTCGTCGGCAAGCCGCCGGCCGAGGACGCGTGGCTCGGCAAGGCGACCGAGCGGATCTTCCTGCCGGCAATCCGGATGAGCGTGCCCGAGATCGTCGACTACGACCTCCCCGTCGCAGGCGCGTTCCACGGCTGTGCCATCGTCTCGATCCGCAAGGCCTTCCCCGGCCATGCCCAGAAGGTCATGCACGCGATCTGGGGGCTCGGCCTGCTCAGCCTGACCAAGTCGGTCGTCGTCGTCGACGAGCACGTGAACGTGCACGACTACGACGAGGTCTTCTTCCGCGTCTGCGCGAACGTCGATCCGAAGCGCGACGTGATGCTCACCGAAGGCCCGCTCGACCAGCTCGACCACGCGCCGACGATCCCGTGCTACGGCGGCAAGCTCGGCGTCGACGCGACGCACAAAGGCCCCGACGAGGGGGCGCGCGAGTGGCCGGACGAGATCGCGATGAGCGACGAGATCAAGACGAGAGTCGACGCCCGCTGGAACGAGTACGGCATCCCGCTCTGACCGCCGCACCGCCCGTCTATAGTCCCCCTCGCGTCGAGTGTTACGTCGTTGACACTGCCGGGTAGCGTCTGTTGAATCCACGCGGCACCGTGAGAGAAAGGCGAGTCGAAGGTGGATCCGGAGCAGGGCCAGCACAAGCCTGAGGTCCCCGGGCCGAGCGTCTGGCCGATCGGCGTCGCCGTCGGCATCGCGTGCGTCCTCGTCGGGCTCGTGATCAGCTGGTGGATCGTCGCCATCGGCGGCGCGATCACGCTCGTCTTCGGCTTCCTCTGGCTTCGCGGCATCTCCGGCGACGGTGCCGGGAAGACCCCGCCCGCGCCGCCGCCCGCGGAGAAAGGGCCGCCCGCGGCCGCGCGCCGCACCGACGGTCCTCCGAAGACGACCCGGTCAGGCTTCCTCGGCGGAGTGACGCTCGGCCTCGGCGCGCTGATCGGGGTGTTCGTGACCGTCCCGCCGCTCTTCCTCGCGTTCGTGCCGCCCTTCCTGAAGCAGTCGAAGAAGCCGGTCAGCCTCGGCCCGATCACGCAGTTCCCGCTCAACCAGTGGCGGATCGCGCAATTCAGGCTCGTCCCGAACGGGCAGGCGGTCTGGAACCGGACGGCGTACATCCGCTACAACGGCCCGCTCAACGGGGTGCCCAGCTTCACGATCATCTCGAACCGCTGTGCGCATCTCGGCTGTCCCGTGCAGCCTCTCGGCCTCGTGCAGCAGACCCAGGCCAAGACGATGCAGACGACCGGGCGTGAGGTCGTGACGACCATCCCGGTGCTCGCCGTCTCCGGCTTCAGCTGCCCCTGCCACGGCGGCGCCTACGACACCGAGGGCAACCGCACAGCCGGTCCGCCGGTGCGCGCGCTCGACCGCTACGAGTTCTCGATCGTCAAGGGCAACCTGATCCTCGGCCGCAACTACAGCGTCTCGAAGGTCGACGGCACCGGAGCGCAGGCCAAGATCCACGCCTACGACCTCACCGGCCCCGGGCAGCACATCGACGGCTGGGAGCAGGTCTTCTACCCGATCCAGCCTCCGCACTGATGGCGACGGCCGCCCCCACCAAGGGCCAGAAGGCCAAGCAGGTCGCGCTCTACCCGCTCGACTGGCTCGAGGAGCGCTCGGGCCTCGTCGGCGCGACGAAGTACTTCCTCTTCCGCAAGATCCCGGGCGACGTCAACTGGTACCAGACGCTCGGCTCGGCGACGCTCACGGCCTTCCTCGTCCAGGCGATGACCGGCGTCATCCTGGCCATGTACTACACCCCGGACCCGAACTCGGCCTACGAGTCGATCAAGCACATCACGAACGACGTCACGCTCGGGTGGCTCGTCCGCGGCATGCACCGCTGGGGCGCCAGCCTGTTCATCATCCTGATGTTCCTCCACATGGCGCGGGTGTTCCTGTTCGGCGCCTACAAGTACCCCCGCGAGCTGAACTGGATCATCGGCGTGCTGCTGCTGGCGCTCGGGATGCTCGAGGGGTTCACGGGCTACCTGCTGCCGTGGGACCAGACCGCGTACTGGGCGACAGTCGTCGGCATCAACCTGAACGGGACGGGGCCGATCGTCGGGCCGTTCCTCTCCTCGATCTTACGAGGCGGTGCCGAGATCGGCCCTGACACGCTCGCGCGCTTCTACTCGATCCACATGCTGATTCTCCCGGGCGCGATCATGGCGCTGATCGGCCTGCACCTGTACCTCGTCATCCGCCTCGGGGTCACCTCGCCGCCGTGGTCGAAGACGGCCGCCGGCGCGCCGTGGCTCGAGGACGAGGCGCCCGAGCAGCCGGCCCGCAAGGGCCTCGTGAACCCGGAGCCGCGGAACGGGGCCGAGAGGTGAGCTCGTCGTCGCTCGAAGAACGCCGTCGACTGTTCGCGAAGTACAAGGAGGACGTCAAGACGCGCGGGAAGTCGTTCTTCCCGCACGCGATGTTCCACGACACGGTCATGAGCCTGGTCGTGATCGTGATCATCATCGTGCTTGCGATCGTCTGGCACGAGACGGCCGACGGCACCAAGGCCGGGCTGCTCGGCAAGGAGTACGACGACAAGGCCGACTCGGGCACGTTCTCGTTCGTCCCGCGGCCCGACTGGTACTTCTACTTCCTCTTCTACCTGCTCCGGGTCTTCAAGTGGCCCGACTCGGTCATCCTCGGCACGGTCGGGATCCCGACGATCGGCCTCGTGCTGCTGCTCGCGCTGCCGTTCTTCGACCGACGGACCGAACGGCGCCTCACACACCGGCCTGTCGCGGTCGTCGCGGCCATCCTCGTCGTGATTTCGATGGCCGTGCTGACCTGGAAGGGCGCGACCGCGACCGAGTCGCTCGCCAGCGAGAACATCAAGAAGGTGCCGACGTGGATCAAGCAGAACAACCTGCCGCCGCGTGCAGTCCCCGGCGCGATCCTGTTCGCCAAGATCGGCTGCCTGAACTGCCACAGCTACCTCGGTACGGGCGGCGGCTACGCGGGTGCTCCCGACCTCTCGGCCGAGGGCGCGAAGAACAAGGGCATCGCCTTCCAGGTCGCCCACCTCAAGTGTCCGTCGTGCGTGAACCCCGGCTCGCCGATGCCGCCGTTCTCGGCTCTCGGCAATGCCAGGATCCTGTCGATCGCGACCTTCCTGGAAGCCTCCAAGGGCGGGAAATAGCCGAGAAACGACCAGCCAGTCGGGACGGGCGACGATTTGCCGCGAAGCCCGGGCTTTGCCCGGGTGTAGCTCGAGCCGCGTGGGACCCGCTCTCGAGGGGAAGGGGGCTCACGGGGGAAACCGGCCGTTTCCCCCGTGTTAGACGAGTAGGCTGCCGTTGTGCATGTCTTCCTCGGCATCACGGGAGCGTCGGGGGCGCCGTACGCGGCCCGGCTGCTCGAGGCGCTGACCGCGGCGGACTGCGAGGTCGGCGTGTGCGCGTCGACGGCCGCGATCGAGGTGCTGGCGACCGAGCTCTACGGCGACGCGCGGCTCTCGCGGGACGAGACGCTGGCGCGCTTCCTCGAGCACGCTGGCGAGGGCCGGGTGACGCTGTACGACGAGCGCGACTGGCGGGCGCCGTACGCGAGCGGCTCCGCGCGCGTCGACGCCTACGTGATCTGCCCGTGCTCGATGGGGACGCTCGGTGCGCTCGCGTCCGGTGTGATGTCGAACCTGATCCAGCGCGCGGCCAGCGTGGCGCTCAAGGAAGGCCGCCGGCTCGTCGTCATGCCGCGCGAGACGCCGCTCTCGGACATCCACCTCGAGAACATGCTGCGGCTGCGCCGCGCGGGCGCCACGATCCTCTTCCTCGCGCCCGGCTTCTACCACGGCGCCGAGACCGTCGACGACCTCGTGGACTTCATCGTCGCGCGCTGTCTCGACCAACTCGGGCTCGAGCACTCCCTGACCCGGCGGTGGGGACAATCATGAGTGTCGAGACGGGCAGGCTCGACGCGCCCGAGGTGAGGTCGATGTTCGACCGGATCGCCCCCGTCTACGACGTGATGAACCGCGTCATGACCGCAGGCCTCGACCAGCACTGGCGGCGCGAGACGGTCAAGGCGGTCGTGCGGCCGGGAGACCGCGTGCTCGACGGCTGCTGCGGCACGGGCGACCTCGCCGTGGCGGCCGTGAAGGCCGGTGCGCGGGAGGTGGTCGGGCTCGATTTCTCCCCCCGCATGCTCGAGCGCGCCCGCGCCAAGCAACACAGTGTTACTTGGATCGAGGGCGACCTGCTCGACCTGCCGTTTGCGGACGGGGACTTCGACTCGGCCACGGTCGGCTTCGGCGTTCGCAACGTCGCCGACCTGACAGCGGGGCTCGCCGAGCTCAGGCGCGTGCTGAAGCCCGGCGGCAGGCTCGGCATCCTCGAGATCACGACGCCGACCGGGTTCCTGGCGCCGTTCTACCGGCTCTGGTTCGACCGGATCGTGCCGCTCCTCGGCAAGGCGTTCAAGGGCGGCGCAGCGTATACGTACCTGCCCGCAAGCGTACGGCGCTTCCCGGGGCCGGACGAGCTCGCGGGGATGCTGCGCTCAGCCGGGTTCGAGGACGTCGCCTACCGCACGTTCGCGGGCGGCATCGTCGCGCTGCACACTGGGGTCGCAGCCGGGTGACGGTGCTCGCGCGGTGACAGTGCTGGCTTCCATTCGGGAGGCACCCGGGCTCGAGTCCTACCTGGACGAGCTCGAGGAGCGGCTCCAGGAGACGGTCGCGAGCCATCCTGGCGTCGTCTCCGCGGTCGGGGCGGACGCGCTCGCCGCAGGAGGCAAGCGCCTGCGCCCGATGCTCGTGTTCCTCTCCTCGCGCCGCGAGGAGGAGCCTTCGCTGGCCGCGGGGGTCGCGGTCGAGCTGATCCACATGGCGACGCTCGTCCACGACGACCTGATCGACGGGGCGCGGTTTCGCCGTGGACGCGCCGCCGCCTGGGCCGCGTACGGGCCTGACGCCGCCCGCGCCGCGGGTGACTACCTGTTCGCGCGCGCGTTCTCCGAGCTGGCCGCGACCGGCGACCCGCACGCCGTCGCCCTGCTCGCCGACGCGACGCTCTGCCTCGCGCGCGGCGAGGCGCTGCAGCGGCGCCAGACCCACGACCCGGACACGACGGTCGAGAGCTACCTCGAGCGCTGCGAGCTGAAGACCGCGAAGCTGTTCGAGGCCGCCTGCCTGCTCGGATCCGGCGGCCGCGACCCGGCGCTCGGGCGCTTCGGGCTCGCGCTCGGCATCGCCTTCCAGATCACCGACGACATCCTCGACTGCACGGGCGACGGCCTCGAGACCGGCAAGATCGCGGGCGTCGACCTCCGCGAGGGCACGCCGACGCTGCCGCTGCTCCTGGCCGCGCGCGAGGACGAAGCCGTCCGCGCCGCGCTCGCCGGCGGGCCGCTCGACGGCGCCCTCGTCCGGGTCGCCGCCACGACCGCGCTGCCCAGCTCGCGCTCGACCGCGCTCGACTACGCTCGCCGAGCGCGAAGCTGTCTCGACGGCCAGCTCCACCGCGACGAGCTCGAGGCTCTCGCCGACCTCGTGGTGCACAGGCACTCATGACGATGATCCGTCTCGGCCGCATCAGCTACGTGAACATGGCGCCGGTCTTCTACCGGCTCGAAGCCGAGGTCGTCGAGGTGCAGGGCGTGCCGACCGACCTCAACCGGCGGCTCGTCGCAGGCGAGATCGACCTGGCGCCGATCTCGTCGATCGAGTACGCGCGGAACGCGGCGACGCTCCGCATCCTGCCGCGGCTCTGCGTGTCGTCCGAAGGCGCCGTCGACTCGATCCAGCTCGTGTCGCGCGTCCCGCTCGAGCGCGTGCGCACCGTGGCGGTCACGCCCGAGAGCGCCACGTCCGTCGTGCTGACGAAGGTGCTCCTCCCGGACGCCGACCACGTGCCGCTCGGGGAAGAGGCCGACGCGAAGCTCCTGATCGGCGACGCGGCGCTGAAGAGCGCGTTCGAGGACCCGACGCCGCACTTCGACCTCGGCCGGCTCTGGCTCGAGCGGACCGGCCTGCCGATGGTGTTCGCGGTCTGGGCCGCGCCCGATCCGCCGGTCCCGGGCACGGCCGAGCTCGAGGACGCGCTCGTCGAGTCGGTCCGCATCGCGCGCGCCGAGCCCGAGCAGCTCGCCTACGAGGCGAGCGAGCGCTACGGCTACCCTGCCGGCTTCCTCGCGCGCTACTTCGAGAAGCTTCGCTACCGCTTCGGCCCCCGTGAGCGTGCCGGCCTGTACACGTTCCTCGAGATGGCGCACGAGGTCGGCGAGCTCGATCGGATCCCCGAGCTGCGCTTCGTCCACGAGGAGCCGGTGACGGCGTGAGCGAGCGCCTGTCGCTGATCGAGTCGCTGATGGAGCGCTTCCCGGGCGTGCCGCGCGAGGCCGTGCTCAAGGAGGACCTGCTCCGGACGGGCATCGCGTTCACAGAAGCCGCGCTCAGCGACAACCTCGACGGCGCGGTCAAGCCGAAGTCGTACTTCATCTTCTCCTTCGACCAGCAGCCGCTCGCGAACCTCGGCGAGGCTGCGACGCGCCGGCCGCCGGAGGAGATCGCGCTGACCGGCGGGCCGTACGGCTTCCGCCGCACGATCGTCTCGGTGCGCGTGAACCCGGGCTCGCCGTACCGCGTCGGCCGCGACGAGGACGGAGAGCTCCGCCTGGCCGTCGACGACAGTCCGCTCGCCGACGTGACCCTCCCGCCGATGCCCGAGTACTACCGGCACACGCTCGCGAACGGCAAGACGGTGATGGAGACGGCCCCGACGATCCAGTGGGGCTACCTGATCTACCTCACCGTGCTGCGGCTCTGCCAGTACTTCGGCGCCAAGGAGGAGTGCCAGTTCTGCGACATCAACCACAACTGGCGCCAACACAAGCAGGCGGGCCGCCCGTACACGGGGATCAAGCCGGTCGAGGACGTGCTCGAGGCGCTGACGCTGATCGACGAGTACGACACACAGAAGGCGAGCCACGCGTACACGCTCACCGGCGGCTCCGTCACGAGCAAGGTCGACGGGCTCGAGGAGGCCGACTTCTACGGGCGCTACGCGCAGGCGATCGAGGAACGCTTCCCCGGCCGCTGGATCGGCAAGGTCGTCGCGCAGGCGCTCCCGCGCGAGGCTGTCCAGCGCTACCGCGACTACGGCATCTCCATCTACCACCCGAACTACGAGGTCTGGGACGAGCGGCTGTTCAAGATCATCTGCCCGGGCAAGGAGCGCTACGTCGGGCGGGCCGAGTGGCACCGGCGGATCCTCGAGGCGGCCGAGGTGTTCGGCCCGCGGCACGTGATCCCGAACTTCGTCGCCGGCGTCGAGATGGCGCGGCCCCACGGGTTCGAAAGCATCGACGCCGCGATCGCGAGCACGGTCGAGGGGCTCGACTTCTTCATGAGCCGCGGAGTCACGCCCCGCTTCACCACCTGGTGCCCGGAGCCGTCGACGCCGCTCGGCCGCGACAACCCGGCCGGCGCGCCGCTCGAGTACCACGTGCGCCTGCTCGAGGCCTACCGCGACACGCTGGAGAAGCACGGTCTCAAGCCTCCTCCCGGCTACGGCACGGCCGGCGCGGGCAACGCGGTCTTCTCGGTCAGCTCGTTCATGGACGTGCTCGCGCCCGAGACAACGGCGGTGCCGGCGTGACGCGCATCACGATCGACGAGGCGGCCCGGCTCTGGAACGAGGCGACGGACGACGAGTTGATCGAACGCGCCCAGGCCGTGCGGGCGCAGTGGCACCGGCCCGACCACGCGACCTACATGGTCATGCGGATCATCAACTACACGAACGTCTGTGTCGCGCAGTGCGACTACTGCGCCTTCTACGTGCTCCCGAACCAGGACGGCGGCTATGTCCTCTCTCGCGAGGACGTGTTCGCGAAGATCGACGAGCTCGTCGACGTCGGCGGCGACCTCGTCGGCTTCAACGGCGGCTTCAACCCGAAGCTGCCGCTCGAGTACTACTGCGACCTCTTCCACTCGGTGCGCGAGCGCTACGGCGAGCGGGTCGAGTTCTATGCGCTGACGATCGCCGAGTTCGTCTTCCTCGCCGACCGTGCCGGGCTCACGTACGCCGAGGCCGCCGTCCGGCTCCGGGACGCGGGCGTGCACTGGGTCACCGGCGGCGGCAGCGAGATCCTCACCGAGGACTTTCGCAAGCGGCACGCCAAGTGGAAGTACACGGTCTCCGACTACTTCGAGGCGCAGCGGGCGATCGTCGAGAGCGGTATGCGCACGACGGCGACGATGGTGATCGGGTTCGACGAGACCCTGGACGAGCGGCTCGAGCACCTGCAGCGGACGCGCGACTTCCAGGACGCGTGCCTCGCCGACGGCCTCGAAGGCCTGTTCTCGTTCCTCTGCTGGACGTACAAGCCGTACGGCACCGCGTTCGGCGGACGCGAGATCTCCGGCCACGAGTACCAGCGGCACATCGCGCTCAGCCGCATCTTCCTCGACAACGTCAAGCACGTGCGCACGTCGGTGCTGACGCAGAACGAGGAGGCCTTTCGGGCGCTCGACTTCGGCGCCGACGACTTCGACCTCCCGATCGAGGACGAGGTGACGCAGAAGGCGGGCGCACGCATCGACCTCGACCTCGAGCGGCTGCTCGAGGTGCCGCGGCGGCTCGGCTACACCGTCGAGTACCGCCGCGCCGAGCGGCCGAAGGTGCTCGCGTGATCCGAAAGGCGGCGCTCGCCGCGTCGATCGCCTGCGCGACGGGCCTCGTCGTCGGCCTCGACCCGGCCTCCTCGCAGACGTCTGCCTGCCGGCCCAGCCAGTCGCTCGGGGGCGGGCCTTTCGCGACGAGCGGCGCGTCGTTCCTGCGCCGCTCGCACATCGGCCGCGGCCACGTGCTGACGGGGCGAGTCCTCCGGTACCCAGACTGCACGCCGCTCAAGGGAGCGGTTGTCGACTTCTGGCAGGAGAGCCCGAACGGCAGCTACGACCGGCGAGGCCAGGCCAGCGTCGTCGTGGGCCGGACGGGTGCGTTCCGCCTCGAGGGACCGCGGCCGCCGTCCGAAGGCGGGCGGCCCTCGCATATCCACATCCGCGTGACCGCGGGCGGCTACGCGGACTTCGTGACGACCTACTTCCTGCGGCCCGGCGAGCGGAGCGGCCGCATCACGATCGTCCTCGTCTCGGGCCTCTGACCGGCGACGCCACCGGCCGGCGAGTCCTCGTCCGCGCGGCGACGCCCGACGACGCCCAGGCGATCGCGCGGATCTACAACGAGGGAATCGAGGACCGCGTCGGCACCTTCGAGACCGAGGCCCGGTCGGCGGACGACGTGCTCGGCTGGATCGAGGCGGGCTACCCGCTCGTCGTCGCGGAGGACGAAGCGAGTGAGCTCGGAGCCTGGGCGTCCGCGCCGCCGTACCGGGCGCATCGCCCCGCCTATGCGGGCGTCGCGGACTTCTCGATCTACGTCGCGCGGTCGGCGCGCGGGCAAGGCCTGGGGAAGACGACACTCGCGGCGCTGATCGACGAGGCACAGGGACGCGGCTACTGGAAGCTCGTCAGCCGCATCTTCCCGGAGAACGAGGCGTCGCTCAGGCTCTGCCGCTCGCTCGGCTTTCGCGAGGTCGGGACGTACCGCCGCCACGCGAAGCTGGACGGCATCTGGCGCGACGTCGTGATCGTCGAGCTGCTGCTGGACGACGCGGCCGGTGGCTGAGAGGGTTGAGGTGAAATTGCGCCGACGTTGGGGGCGATCCAGGCCAAGCCGGGCGGTGTGGCCGGTCCGCGTCGCGTAGCGGCGCTACGTGTCGCGACCGGACGCGCCGATCCGGCGCCGTGCGTGGGGCGTCATCCGATCCGGTGGAATTTCACATCAAGTCTCTAGGTGCTACCTCATGGCCGATCGCCAGGCTCGAGCTTCCTTTCTCAGCCAGCGCACGGCGTCGGGCAGCTCTCCGGAGCGTTCCAGCACGTCGGCGGCATCGTCCAGCACATCCGCGAAACGAGCTCTTTCTCGCTCTCGCCACGGCGGCCTTCTGGGGAGAATCGACGCCGGCGAGACCTCGACTTGGGGTCGTGCCGAGCTGTTGATGTCGGTGTGCTCCACCTGCCGGTCCGATCCGTTTGCGCGCAGGAGCGTACACCGGCGTCGAGCTCCGATTGATTGTGTTTCGGTTTACTCCTGAACGATCGAGGTCGCGGCTCGTCTCGGCCCCGTTCCTCGCGCCAGGGTGGCGCCGCTAGAGGAGCTCGCTCTCGTACTTGCGGAAGACGGCGGGGAAGTCCTTCGGGTTCCCGTCGTGGAGCTCGTGGAGCAGGTCGGCGATCCGGCGCGGGATCACGAGCAGATAGCGCGTCGGGCCGTCCTGCGCGTTCCAGTACGCGTGCGCGGTGCCGGCCGGGGCGAACACCGCGTCTCCCGGCCCCGCCTCGACCTCCTCGTCGCCGACGCGGAAGCCGAGCCGTCCGTCGAGCACGTACCAGCACTCGTCGTCGGCGTGGTGGACATGGAACGGCGCGATCGGGCGATCGCGGCTCGTGCCGCCCTCGTCCGTCCAGTCGACGAGCACGAACGAGGCCGTGTCGGACCCCGCGCTCCGTCCGGCGAGTGGCGAAAAAAGCATGGCCGCACGGTACCCATGAACCCGGTGTCTGACACCGCCGGCTGGACACGTCCGCTCGGACACGAAGAAATACCTGGAAATCGTGGAGATCGCCATCGTTTTGTTCGGCGACCCGGCGGCCGGTGTCAGACACCGGGCCGTGGCCGCTCGAGCGCTGCCTCAGCCGGGCATGCTGCCCGTGGCCTCGGCTACCCTGGCTCGCGGGTCGTGTCGCGGAGGGTCGTCCTCATCGCGCTGCTTCTGGCGGGAGCGTTCGCTGCGCCCGCGCGTTCGCAACCCGTCCAGCTGATCCCCGGCACGCCCGCCCTGACCTTCGAGAAGCAGGCCGTCTTCACGATCCATGGCCTCGTCGGCATCAACGTCCTCGTTGCGCCGAAGCCGGGCGGCCTGTGGTCGCTCCAGCCGGTGCTCTCGAACGAGCTGATCCAGGGAACGGAGAAGCTGACGGCGATCGAGCAGCGCCTCGCCGGCTCCGCCACGACCGCGGGCGTGAACGGGGACGTCGTCGCGAGCGGCGGCCGGCCGGACGGGCTGCTCGAGCGGAACGGTGTCCTCGACCACGATCCGCGCACCGCGCGGACGAGCATCGGCGTCGACACGTCGGGCGGGCTCCACTTCGACCGGATCTCGCTCTACGGCTACTGGCAGGGCACCAAGGCGCGCCACGCGTTCGCGGACCTGAACGAGCCGCCGATGGCTTCGGGCACGACGCTCTACACGCCCGCCTGGGGGCCGGCCACGCCCGCCGCCGGGAACGGCGTCGCGGTCGTCCTGCGCCCGTTTCCGGCCGCTGCGCCGAACACGGACCTCGTCGGCACATCGGCCCAGGTCGTGTCCGGCGGTGCGGTCGCGATCCCACCCGACGGTGCCGTGCTCGTCGCCCGCGGGTCGGCAGCCCCGGCCTTGCGCGCCGAGGCGCCCGTGGGCCAGTCGGTTCGCGTTCGCTTCGCGTTGCTCCCGGATTGGCCGTCGGCCGGCGTCACCGCGGCGGTCGGCGGCGGGCCGCTCCTCGTCAGGAACGGCAAGGCGGTGGTCAAGTCGGGCGAGTCGATCCCGATCGCCGACCTCGCCCTGCGCGAGCCGCGCACCGCCGTCGGGCAGCGCGCGGACGGCAGCATCGTCCTCGTCTCGGTCGACGGCGGGCTTCCCGGCTCGGGCCTGACGAACCTCGAGCTCGCGCAGACGCTCGTCCGGCTCGGCGTCGTCAACGGCGCTGCGCTCGCCGGCGGCCCGACGAGCGGCATGGCCTTCGACGGACACCTGCTGAGCACGCCCGCCGGCGGCCGCGAGCAGCCGGTCGCCGACGCGCTGCTCGTCGAGTACGCCGGCGCCTACGCCTCGCCGCCGTCCGCGCCGGCCGTGTCTCCGAACGGCGACGGCGTCGCCGAGACCGAGACGTTCAGCTACAAGGTCGTCCGGCCTTCGACCGTCACGATCCAGCTTCGCGGCCCGGACGGCGCGCTGCGCGTGAACACGCAGGCCCCGACTGCTCCCGGCACGTACCCGTTCCAGTGGAATGCCCGCCGCACGGACGGAACGCCGGAGCAGGAAGGCGCGTGGGCGTTCATCGTCACCGCGACCGACGACCTCGGCCGGACCTCCAGCCTCGAGCGCGACTTCACGCTCGACCTCACGCTCGGCTCGCCGACGACGATCTCGCCGGCGCTCACCGTGCCGCGCGCGAGAGCCCGCCCGGTCGCGAGCTTCGCCCTGACGCGCCGCGCGCGTGTCACGACACGTGTCGAGACCACGTCCGGCGATCCTCGTCCGCAAGCTCGGCACCGCCCTCGCGGGGCCGGGGACGCTCACCGTTGCCTGGGACGGGAAGGCCGCGTCCGGCGCGAGCGTGTACTCCGGTCGCTACGTCGTGCACGCGACCGCTGCGAGCCCGGTCGGCACGAGCGACCTGAGCGCCGCGGTGGCCGTTCGACGCCGCGGCTCGAAGTAGACTCGGGCAGCGGTGGTCGTCGCCTCCTTCACCTCCTTCGTCGGCGACCACAGCGTCTACGCGATCTTCCTGCTGATGGCGCTGTCGGCGGTGGTGCCCGCGGGCAGCGAGCTCGTGATGATCTATGCGGGCGCCCTCGCCTCCGGCGCGCTCGCGCCCGCCCACGTCGCCCTCTTCGGGCACCCGATCACGACACCGGCCTGGGCGTACGTGACGGTCGCCGTCGCGGGGGCGCTCGGCTGCACGCTCGGTGCGGCCGGGGGCTGGGCGATCGGCTACTACGGTGGTAGGCCGCTGCTCGAGCGCTACGGCAAGTGGCTGCACATCACGCCGAAGCGGATCGACCGGGCGGAGGCCTGGTTCGAGCGGTTCGGCCGCGTCGCCATCCCGCTCGGGTTCGCGACGCCGATCATCCGCTCGTTCGTCGCGATTCCCGCCGGGCTCTTCCGCGAGCCGCTGCGCGTGTTCCTGCCGCTCGCCGCGATCGGCTCGACCGCCTTCTGCTTCGGCCTCGCAGCCGGCGGCTGGGCGCTCGGCAAGAGCTACAACTCGCTCCACGACGCGCTCACCTACGTCGGCATCGCGGTCGTGTTGATTCTCCTGGCGGCGGTTGTGTTCCTCTGGTACCGAAAGCGCTCCTCTACCATTTCCGGGCGTGCCGAAGATTCCGCTCGTTGACGTCAAGGCGCAGTACGCTGCGCTGATCCCGGAGCTCCAGCAGGCGTTCGCCGACGTGCTGGAGGACGGGCGTTTCGTGTTCGGCCCGAACGTGTCCGCGTTCGAGCAGGAGGCCGCCGACTACCTGCGCGTCTCCGAGACGATCGGCGTCGCGAACGGAACCGACGCGATCGTGCTCGTCCTGGACGCGATGGGCATCGGCCCGGGTGACGAGGTGATCTGCCCCGCGTTCACGTTCTTCGCCACGGCCGAGGCGATCGCTCGCCGCGGCGCTGTCCCGGTCTTCGCGGAGGTCGACCCGCAGACGATGAACCTCGACGTCGAGGACGTGTCCGCCCGGATAACGGGCCGGACGCGCGCGATCATGCCGGTGCATCTCTTCGGCCGCCCGGCTCCGCTCGACGAGCTCGCCGCGCTCGGCACGCCGCTGATCGAGGATGCTGCGCAGGCGTTCGGCTCGCCGGGCATCGCCGGCCACGGCATCGCCTCGACCTTCAGCTTCTACCCGACGAAGAACCTGTTCGCGCTCGGCGACGGCGGCCTCGTCGCCGCCCGCGACCCGGAGCTCGGCGAGCGGATCCGGCTGCTCCGCTTCCACGGATCGCGAGCGAAGAAGACGTTCGAGTACGTCGGCTACAACTCCCGCCTCGACGAGATCCAGGCCGCGGCGCTCCGGATCTTCCTGCGCCATCTCGACGAGTGGACGCTGCAGCGCCGCGAGGCGGCGGCGCGCTACCGCGAGCTCGGGCTCGGCGACCTCGTGGAGGTGCCCGAGGACGAGCCCGGCCACGTCTACCACCTGTTCGTGTGCCGCTCGCCGCAGCGCGATGCGATCTGCTCGTCGCTTGGCGAGCGAGGGATCGCGACCGGCACGTACTACGAGCCGCCGCTCCACCTGCAGCCGGCGCTCGCGTACCTCGACTACGGGCTCGACTCGCTGCCCGTGACGGAGCAGCTCGCCCGCGACAACTTCTCCGTCCCGATCTGGGCCGGCATCGACGCCGACACGCAGGAGCAGGTCGTCGATGCCGTGCGCGAGGCGCTCAAGGTGAAGGTCGCGTGAGCTTCCCGATCTCGAAGTACCGGCTGTGGCAGGTGGCGTTCGACGCGGTGCTGATCGCCGCGGCGTGGTATCTCGCCTTCCAGCTCCGCTTCGACCACGGCATCCCGCCCTACTACGACACGCTGTTCGAGCGCTCCGTCGCGATCGTGATCGGGATCCAGCTCATCACGTTCGTGTGCTTCGGCTTCTACAACCGCTGGTGGCGCTACGTGTCCACGCGGGACATGTGGGGAGCCGCCCGCGGCGTGACGGTCGCGTGCGTGATCTCGAGTCTCGTTCTCTACTTCGCGAACCTCGTGCCGAAGGTCGGCCTGCCGCGGTCGATCGCGATCATGGACTTCCTGCTCCTGCTCGCGTTCGTCGCGGGATCGCGGATGCTCGCGCGGACGCTGATCGAACGCCCGGCGGCGCGGGACATCGTCGCCCACGGCAAGGAGGTCGTCGTCGTCGGCGCCGGTGACGCCGGCCACCTGATCGTTCGGGAGATGCTGCGGCAGCCGTCGCTGCGGTACACGCCGATCGGCATCGTCGACGACAACCCGAAGACGCGGAATCTTCGCGTGCACGGCGTGCGGGTCCTCGGCACGATCGACGACCTGCCGGCGATCCTCCGCGACCAGCGACCCGACGAGGTGCTGATCGCGATCCCATCGGCGCCGGGAAGCGTGCGCGCGAAGGTGGTCGACATGGCGCGGACCGAGTCGATCCCGGTCAAGACGCTGCCCGGCCTGCACGAGCTGATCTCGGGCGACGTGAACCTCGCCGTGCAGATCCGCCCCGTCCAGGTGGAGGACGTGCTCGGCCGCGAGCCGGTCGACGTCGACCTCGAGTCGATCGCCTCCTACCTCAAAGACGAGACCGTGCTCGTCACCGGCGCCGGCGGCTCGATCGGCTCCGAGCTCTGCCGCCAGATCGCCCGCCTCGGCGCAGCCAGGCTGGTGCTGGTCGAGAACTCGGAGGGCGCGCTCTTCGAGATCGAGCGCGAGCTCGTCGGCGAACGCAACTTCCAGGCCTGCGCGGCGGTGCTCGCCGACGTCGGCAACGGCAGCAAGCTGCGCGAGGTGTTCGAGCGCTACCGGCCGGGGGTCGTCTTCCACGCGGCGGCGTACAAGCACGTCGGCCTGCTGGAGGCGAACCCGATCGCGTCGGTGCGCAACAACTCGCTGGCGACGCGCACCGTCGCCGACGTCGCCGTCGAGTTCGAGACCAAGCGGTTCGTCCTCGTGTCGACGGACAAGGCGGCGAACCCGAAGAACCTGATGGGTCAGTCCAAGGCACTCTGCGAGTGGATCGTCGAGGCGTACGGCCATCGCGCCGACGTCGCCACGCGCTTCGTCGCCGTGCGCTTCGGCAACGTGCTCGGCTCCTCGGGGAGCGTGATCCCGATCTTTCGTCGCCAGATCGAACGCGGTGGGCCGGTCACCGTCAGGCACCCGGAGATGACCCGCTTCTTCATGACCATCCCGGAGGCGGTCTCGCTCGTCGTGCAGGCAGGCTCGATCGGCGGCCGGGGCGACATCTTCGTCCTCGACATGGGCGAGCCCGTCCGCATCCTCGATCTGGCGCGGAACATGATCGAGCTCTCCGGCCTCGAGCCGGACCGCGACATCGCGATCGAGTTCACGGGCGCGCTGCCGGGCGAGAAGCTGCACGAGGACCTCTGGTCGACCGACGAGACGATCCATGCGACGAAGCACCCGAAGATCCTGCGCTCGACGCGTCAGCCGATCGACGCCGCCTGGCTCGACGAGGAGCTGGCCGAGCTCGAGCGCCTCGTCGACGACGGCGACACGCTCGAGCTCGTGTCGAAGCTGGGAACGATGGTCAAGGAGCCGCGCCGCGTTGACGCGGCGTTTGCGCAGGAGTCGGCACAGACTCGTCACGAGTGACGGCGGACCGCCCTCGTAGCATGGCCGGGTGGACTCCGCACGCGTTCTCGAGGGCCTGAACCCGGAGCAGCGGCGGGCGGCCGAGCTCGCCCGCGGCCCCGTCTGCATTCTCGCGGGCGCGGGAACCGGCAAGACGACCACGATCACGCGGCGGATCGCGAATCAGGTCGCGACCGGCGCCTTCGCACCGGGGCAGATCCTCGCCGTCACGTTCACCGACAAGGCTGCGGGCGAGATGCGGAGCCGCCTGGCGGCGCTCGGTGCCTCGGGTGTGCAGGCGCGCACGTTCCACTCCGCGGCGCTCGCACAGCTTCGCCATTTCGACCCGGCGGCGGTGGGCCGCATCCTGCCTTCGAAGGCGCTCACCCTGCGGCGTATCGCCAACTCGCTGCCCGCCCCGTACAAGTTCCGTCCTGCCGGCGACCTCGCCACCGAGATCGAGTGGGCGCGGAACCGCCGCATCACGTCCGACCGCTACCGGGCATCGCTGGACGGCCACGAGCCGCCGATCCCGGCCGACCTGATGGAGCGGGTCTACAGGCAGTACGAGGAGGTGAAGCTCGCGCAGGGGCTCACCGACTTCGAGGACCTGCTCGAGCTGACGATCAGGCTCTACGACTCGAGCCCTGAGGCGGGGAGCACCTTCCGCGAGCGCTATCTCGCGTTCACCGTCGACGAGTACCAGGACGTCAACCTCCTGCAGCAGACGCTGCTCGAGCGCTGGCTCGGCGACCGCGACGAGCTGTGCGCGGTCGGGGACGACAACCAGGCGATCTACGGCTTCACCGGCGCCAGCCCCTCGTACCTGCTGGCGCTTCCCGGCCGCTTCCCCGGCACCGCCGTCGTCCGTCTCGAGCAGAACTACCGCTCGACCCCGCAGGTGCTGGCGCTCGCGAACCGCCTCGCGCCGGCGCTCCGCACCGAGCTGCCGCCGGGGCCCGAGCCCGACGTGCGGCCGGTCGTGTCGGTCGAGGTCGAGGCCGGCCTCGTCGTCGAGCGGATCCGTGCCGCGGTTTGCCCGCTCGAGGAGGTCGCGATCCTTTGCCGCACCAACGCCCGACTCGCCGACTTCGAGCAGGTGCTCCACGAAGCGGGCATCCCGTTCCAGGGCGCGGCGTTCCTCGGTCGCGAGGCTGCCCGCTTCCTGTTGCGGCGGCTCGAAGAGGGTGGCGCGCCGACGGCAGAGCAGGTGCGCGCGCAGGCGCTCGCCCAGGGTTGGCAGGAGTCGCCCCCCGAGGGCCTGGGCGAGCGCGAGCAGATTCGCCAGGACGACCTGACCCGCCTCGTGCGCCTCGCCGAGTCGCTCGCCCCTCCGACGGTGGCCGCATTCAAGGCCGAGCTCGAGCAGCGCTTCGGTGACGGCGGCGCCGAACGGCGCGGCGTCCACCTGCTCACGTACCACGCGGCGAAAGGCCTGGAGTTCGAGCTCGTCTTCCTGCCTCGCCTCGAGGAGCGCGAGCTGCCGGCCAAGCAGGCGAAGACCGACGAGCAGATCGCGGAGGAGCGGCGGCTCCTCTACGTCGGCATCACCCGTGCGAAGCGCGAGCTGGTCGTGACCTGGGTCAAAAAGCCGAGCCGCTTCCTCGAGGAGCTCGGGGTTGGTCCCGGACGGACGGAGGCGCCGGAGGGCTTCGACGCGCTCAAGGCGTGGCGCCTCGCCCGCGCGCGGCAGGACGACGTGCCCGCCTACCTCGTGTTCCACAACTCGACGCTCGAGGAGATCGCGGCCCGGAAGCCGCGGAGCCTCGACGAGCTGGCGGCTGTCCCCGGCGTGGGGCCGGCGAAGCTCGAGCGCTACGGCGAAGGTGTGCTGGCGGCGCTAGCCGAGGCCTGAGAGCAGGAGGTCGAGCAGCTCTGCCGGGTCGCGCCGCGTGGGGGTGAAGCCGTGCTCGTCCTTCTTGCGCACGTCGATCGCGGCCGGATCGGCGAGCGCACGGAGCCTTCCTTCCCGGATCAGCTGCTCGTCCACCGCACCGAGTCGGCCTCCGAACACGGTGTAGACCGGCACGCCGAGCGAGACTGCCTCCCGATTCATCGTGCCTCCGGCCGAGACGACGAGATCCGCGAATGAGATCAGGCTCTGGGCGTCGACGGCGTGCTCGGGCACGATCACGGACGGCAGGCCGAGCCCGCGCACGAAGTCCCGCTGCCCGGCGATTCGAGGCAGGACGACCGCATGGACGTCGTCACGGCTCCCGAGTGCCCGCAACGTCTCGGGAAAGAGCGGATTCGCGTGCCGGTGGTAGAGGGACACGTCGGGCGGCGGCCTGAGTACGACGACGACCCGCGAGCGGTCGACGCCGAGCCCGTCCAGCACCGCCGAGTCCGGCTCGAGGTCGGCGAGGTAGTAGTCCTCCTTCAAACCGGGGTAACGGCGCAGCTTGCCGGCGCCGACGCCGTAGCGCGAGAGCCGGTCGGGCGGGATCGCGTCGGGCACGACGACCCTGGTCGCGGCGCGGCACCCGAGCTGGTGCTGCAGCCAGGCGAACTCGTAGTCGAAGCTGGTCGCGCTCGGAATGCCGAGTCGTCGTGCGGTCAGCGCCAGGTCGTGTGAGCCGTGCGCGAGCGCCACGTCGTAGCTGCGCCCGCGAGCGAAGCGGTGGAGGGCGGGAAGCCGTTCGGCCATCGCGCGCGCCTTTCCGAGCGTGGACGCGCCGCCGTGGTGCCCGACGATGGTCGGCTCGATCCCGTGGAGCGCGAGCAACTCGAGTGTCTGCGCGTACTCACGCGCCGTCACGTCGACGTCGGCGCCCCGCTCTCGCAGGATCCGGATCAGCGGCCGGAAGAAGAGCACGTGCGGCGAGTTGGTGACGTCGATCCAGACACGCATCGCGTCAGAACGGCCCCGCCGGCGTCACACAATCGTCACACCCGCGTCTCACACGCGTGCGGTTTTTCGAGCTACCCTCGAAACCGGGGGGCCAGGGCCGAAGGCCCCCGGGGGGAGAAACCAACGAGAGCAGGGCTAGGGCGGGCCTCATCTCGGCCACTGTAAACGGGCGGTTGGCTGATGGGGCAGGTGCTTCTGTATAAGTAGATCTGATGGACACACGGCAGCTGGCGGCATTCTGCGCGGTCGTCGAGCGGGAGAGCTTCTCGCAGGCGGCGGTGCGGCTCGGGGTCACACAGCCGGCGGTCAGCCAGCAGGTGCGGGCGCTCGAGAAGCGGGTCGGCCAGCAGCTCCTCGACCGCTCGGGCCGGCGGGTCGTGCCCACGGAGGCGGGCCTGCGTCTGTACCACGGGGCGCAGCGGCTGCTCGCGCTCGAGGAGCAGCTGCTCGAACAGGTCGCGGCCGAGGACGAGGGCGCGCTGCGCGGTCGCCTCGAGATCGGCGCGTCCACGGGGCCCGGCGCGAACGTGGTCACGCTCCTCCTCTGCGAGTTCCAGCAGCACAACCCGGAGCTGACGATCGCGCTTTCGGTGCATGACACACAGCGCATCGTCGAGCTCGTCTCCCGCCGCGAGCTCGAGCTCGGCGTCGTCGGCGCGGCCCGACGGCAGCGCTCGGTGTCGTTCGAGACGTTCTTCCGGGACGAGGTGGTGCTCGTCTGCCCGCCCGGCCACCGCTTCGGGGGCGCGACGATCACGCTCGACGAGCTGCGCGAACAGCCGCTGATCGTCATGCAGGCAGGCGCCGGAGTCCGGGCCGTGATCGAAGAGGAGCTGCGCGCGGCCGGTCTGAAGCTGCGCGATTTCGACGTCCATCTCGAGCTCGGGCTGCAGGAGTCGGTGAAGAGCGCGGTCGTGGCCGGGTACGGCGTCACGTTCATCTCGCGCTCTGCCGTCGAATCGGAGCTGGCCGCGGGAGCGCTCGCGGTTGCGCGGGTGGAGGGCCTCGAGCCGGCGCGCGAGATCGCGCTCGTCCGCTCGGTCGGGCGTGCGCCGAGCCGCGTCGCCGACGCCTTTCTCGCGTTCGCCCGCGAGCGCCTACCGTGAACGTCCGCTGGGGCCTCGACGCGCTGCCGGAGCTACTCGCGTCGCACGAGCGGCCGCTGCTCGTGTCGACCGACCGCTGGCGCGACCTCGCTCTCCCCGTCGCCGAGCGCTTTCACGACGTCCGGTCGCACGCGGAGCGAGCCGGGGTGGACGCTGCGATCGTCCGCGCGCAGGAAACCGGCGCCGGCGGACTCGTCGGTCTCGGCGGCGGCAGTGCGATCGACACGGCGAAGGCCGTCTCGGCGGCGACCGGCCTGCCGCTCGTGGCCGTGCCCACCACGTACGCGGGCGCCGAGTGGACGCCGTACTTCGGGATCCGCGACGAGGCCGCGCGCGTGAAGGGCGGCGGCTCGGGAGCGAACACGGTCGGCATCCTCTACGAGCCGGCGTTGACGCTCGGCCTCTCGCGCGGGGAGTCGGGCGGGACGGCAATGAACGCGCTCGCACACTGCGTCGAGGCTCGGTACGTCTCCGACTCGCCCGACGGGAACGACGGGGCGGCGCTGATCGACGAATGGCTGCCCCGCGTGCTCGAGGACGGGCAGGACGGGGAGGCGCGCCGACGGCTCCTGGAGGGAGCAATGCACGCCGGCATCGCGCTCCGCGACCACGGCCTCTACCTCGGCCACGCGATGGCGCAGGCGCTCGGCGGGCGCTACGGCCTGCCGCACGGCGCGTTGAACGCGATTTGCCTGCCGGCGGCGATGCGCTTCAACCGTGCGACGGAGCCGATCGGCGTCGAGCGTGTCGAGGAGCTCGCACGGCTCTGCGGGTTCGCGCGTCTGCGCGACCTCGAGGTGCCGGAAGGCGATCTGCGCGAGATCGCCGAGGCGACCGCGGTCCGCGGCGGGGCGCAGGCGAACCCGCGTCCGGCGAGCGTCGAGCAGATCGAGGAGCTGCTCCTTTCGATCTGGTAGCGGCTCAGCCGCAGCTCGGCTGGAAGAACCCTGCCGTGGCGGCCCAGATCCCGAGGATCGCGGCGGCGCCCACGATCCCGAGCCCGATCCGCCCCCAGAGGCCGTCGCCCGTACGCACCGCTCGCACGTCGAAGACGACGGCGGCGGTCGCGAGCGCGAACAGGAGCAGGGGCGTCAGGTCGAGCGTGGCCGAGCCCTCGGGCGGGGGGCAGGCGCGTCCGTGCGGGCCGAGGAGCGAGGCGATCGCGAATCCGAGTGCGGAGAGCGAGAGTGCGACTCCGACGCGCGCCCGCCAGCTGCGCGGCCCCGACCGAAGCGGCGCGGGGTCCATCCCGTTCTCATCGGCACGGGCGCCCGGCTTCCTGAGCCGGTTCCGCCGAATGCCGACGCCGGGGGTAGGTATCGTCACGGCGCCCGGCGAACTCCTCCTCACGTGAAGAAACACCCAGCGCTCATCATTCCCGCCGTCGTGCTCGGGCTCGCCCTGATCGCGATCGCGATCGTCTACTGGGCCGAGCCGGCGAGCTCGCTGCCCGGCTTCTTCCCGGGACACGAGCATTCGTCCACCCACCACACGAAGCACGGGATCGCCGCCTTCCTGCTCGGGCTCGCCCTGCTCGCCTTCGCCTGGTTCCAGACCGGCAAGACGAAGCCGAAGCTCGAGTCCCCGTGATCCTCGCGTCGCTGATCTCCTACCCGCAGGCGATCATCCTGGGGCTTCTCCAGGGTGTCGCGGAGCTGTTCCCGATCTCGAGCCTCGGGCAATCGGTGATCCTGCCGAGCCTGCTCGGCTGGAACATCCACCAGAACGACCCGTACTTCGTCAGCTTCCTCGTTGCGACCCACCTCGCCACGGCGATCGTCCTGCTCCTGTTCTTCTGGGCCGACTGGGTGCGGATCGTCAAGGGGCTCGGGCGCAGCCTGCGCGACCGCGACATCGCCCCCGACGACACTGACGCCAAGCTCGCGTGGCTCCTGATCGTAGGCACGATTCCGGCCGGGATCCTCGGGCTGACGCTCGACCACAAGCTGCGCAGCGTGTTCGCGTCGGCGACGTCGGCCTCGGTCTTCCTGATGCTGAACGGCGTGATGCTGTACGGCGCCGAGCTGCTGCGGCGGCGAGCGCCGGTGCACGAGGCGGGCGACCCGGACGAGCGGATCGCGGAGCGCGTCGGCTGGAAGGAGGCGACGGGCGTCGGGGCGGCGCAGGCGATCGCGTTGATCCCGGGCTTCTCGCGTTCGGGGGCGTCGATGGGCGGCGGTCTCCTGACCGGGCTCTCGAACATCGACGCGGCGAGGTACGCCTTCCTGCTCGCGACGCCGATCATCGGCGCCGCGGCGATCCTCAAGCTCCCCGACCTGCTCGGGCACACGGGCGACGGCGTTCGGGGCCAGGCACTCGTCGCCTCGCTCTGCGCAGCGTTGACCGCCTACTTCGCCGTGCGCTTCCTGATGCGCTTCTTCGAGACGAACCGGTTGACGCCGTTTGCGGTCTTCTGTCTCGTGGAAGGCTTCATCTGCTTTGTCTATTTCGTTTCGTAATCTCAGGGATTAGCAAGGCCAGGTAAACTCCGGGCGTGACCGGCCGGGGACCATTCGACGTGCTCGTCGTCGGCAGCGGGGCCTCCGGGCTCGCGGCGGCGCTTTCGGCCGAGCGGGCCGGCGCGTCCGTGGCGCTCGTGACGAAGGGGACGCTCCAGTCCTGCAACTCGGCGAAGGCGCAGGGCGGGATCCAGGCCGCGTTCGCGGACGACGATTCGCCCGAGCTCCATGCCGAGGACGTGTGGCGCTCCTCGCACGAGACGGCCGACAAGAGCCTCGTCGACGTGCTCACGGGTGAGGCTCAGAGCGCGATCCACTGGCTCGAGGGGCTCGGCGTCGAGTTCACGCGACAAAATGGGGGCTATCGCCTCGCCCGCTGTGGCGGCGCGACCCGGCAGCGGCTCCTGCAGGTGGGCGACCGGACCGGGCACGCGATCACCACCGCGCTTCGCGACGCCGTCGAGTCGTCGGGCGCAGAGACGTTCCCGAAGGCGCCGCTTCGGGCGCTCGAATCGCGCGACGGGGGCTGGCAGGCGTGCTGCGGCGACCTGGAGCTCGAGGCGGCCGCGGTCGTCCTCGCCGCGGGCGGACGCTGCTATCGGGAGGCCGAGGAGCGAGGCGAGCTCTCGACCAACCACCCCGGCGCGACCGGCGAGGTGACGCAGATCGCGCTCGACCTCGGCGCCCAGTCGCGCGACCTCGACGCGCTCCAGTACCACCCGAACGGCGGCGCCTGGCCGCAGAACACCCAGGGCTACTCGATCCCCGAGACGACGCGCGCCTACGGCGCGGTGCTCGTGAACGCGGACGGCGAGGAGTTCACCGACTCGCTCGGCCCGCGCGACGCCGTCTCGCAGGCGATCTTCGACGAGGTCGAGAAAGGCAAGGGCGTGTCCACGCCGGACGGCCGGCCCGCGGTCTACCTCGACACGACCCGGATCGCGCCGGCGGACGCCGAGGTGTCGCTTCCGTACATGCTCCGCCGCTACCGCGCCGCAGGTATCGATCCGCTGGCGGAGCCGATCCTCACCTACCCGGTGCTCCACTACCAGAACGGCGGGCTCGTGATCGACGCCGACGGGCGGACAACGCTCGAGGGCCTCTTCGCCTGCGGCGAGATCGCGGGCGGCACGCACGGGCGCAACCGCATGATGGGGAACAGTCTGCTCGAGTGCTGCGTCTTCGGCCGAAGGGCCGGACGCGCTGCCGCGGAAGCGGCCCGCGCGTGACGACGGCGCTCGACACCGACCTCTACGGCGCCGTCGAGGACGCGGCCGCGTACCTCTACGTCTGGGCGCTCAAGGACATCCCGCAGGATCTCCGTGACGCGCTCGCGGCCGCGGCCGAGCGCGAGACGAGCATCCCCGGGCAGCGCGTGCTGAGCACGATTCTCAAGAACGTCGAGGTGGCCGACTCGGAGAAGAACCTCGTCTGCCAGGACACGGGCATCGCGGTCTACTCCTGCCGGGTCGGCGAGAGCTTTCCCCTGCATCCGGCGCGAATCTACGAGGCGCTGAAGGCCGGCACCGAGCGGGCGACGATCGAGCATCCGCTGCGCTCGAACGCGGTGCACACGCTCACCCGCGAGAACACCGGGCCGAACACCGGCTACCGGCTCCCGATCGTCCACTGGGACTTCATCCCGGATTGGGACGGGCTCGACGTCAAGTGCGTGCCGAAGGGCTCCGGCTCGGAGAACATGAGCTTCCTGAAGATGTGCGTCCCCGCCGACGGCGTGAAAGGGATCAAGCAGTTCGTGCTCGAGTCGATCGTCGGCGCCGGCGGCAAGCCGTGCCCGCCCGGGATCGTCGGCGTCGGCATCGGCGGCTCGGCCGACTACGCCATGTACCTGGCGAAGGAGGCGATCACGAGGCCGATCGGCACGCGCAACCCCGACCCCCACGTCGCGAAGCTCGAAGAGGAGCTGCTCGAGCTGCTGAACGAGACCGGCATCGGCCCGATGGGCCTCGGCGGTGACGTCACCGTCCTCAACTGCCACATCGAGCACGCGGACACGCACATGACCCTCAACCCCGTCGCCGTCAACTACCAGTGCTGGGCCGCGCGCCGCGCGTCGGCGCACATCCGCCCGGACGGCCACGTCGACTACGACCGGGAGGCCTGATCCGTGCAGGTCCGACTTTGCAACACAGTGTTGCTTGGGATCGGAGGTGAGGGGTGATGGCGACGCACCGCCTGATCTTTCCCACGACCGAGGAGCAGATCCGCGAGCTGCGTGCGGGCGACGAGGTGACCGTCGACGGGCACATCATCGGCATCCGGGACCGGACGCAGATCCGCATCTTCGACGAGGGCGTGGAGCCGCCGATGGACCTGAGCGGCGCGTTTCTCCTGCACACCGCGCCGGGCGTGCGGAAGCTTGCCGACGGCAGGTACGAGAAGGTCTGCATCGGCACGACCACCTCGGCGAGGATGGTGCGCTTCACCGAGCCGCTCGGCGAGCGCTACGGCGTCCGGGCGATCTGCGGCAAGGGCGGCTTCCCGGACGAGGCGATCGAGCCCATGCAACGCCTGGGCATGGTCTATTTCGCCATCGTCGGCGGGGCGGCGGCGCTCGAGACGACCCAGATCGAGGAGATCGAGGAGGTCGCCTGGGAGGAGCTGATGCCGGAGTGCCTGTGGAAGTTCCGCGTCAAGGACTTCGGCCCGCTGACGGTCGGCATCGACGCACACGGCAACTCGCTCTACCACGACGTCCAGGCTCGTGCCCAGGAGAAGCTGAAGGAGCTCTATGCTCGACTGTAGTCCTCACAACGGCCTCACCCACGTGATCGACAAGGGCCTCGGCCCGCGCGCGTGGGAGGACGTGCTCGAGACGAGCGGCGACTACATCTCGATCGTCAAGCTCGGCTGGGGCACGGCCTACGTGACGCCCAACCTCAAGCGCAAGCTGGAGGTGCTGAAGGAGAAGCCGGTCGTGATCGGCGGCACCTTCCTCGAGGCCGTGATCGCGCAGGACAAGATCGACGAGTACAAGCGGTGGATCACGGAGCTCGGCCTGACGCACGTCGAGATCTCGGACGGCGTGATCGACCTCGAGCGCGAGCGCAAGCTGGAGCTGATCGCCGATTTCGCGGCCGACTTCACCGTCCTCTCCGAGGTCGGCTCGAAGGACGCCGAGGTGAACTTCGCGCCGTACCTCTGGGTCGAGTGGATCCGCGAGGAGCTCGAAGCCGGCGCCTGGAAGGTGATCACCGAGGGACGCGAGAGCGGCACCGCCGGCATCTACCGCCCGACCGGCGAGATGCGCACCGGGCTCGTCGACGAGATCGTCCACGAGATCCCGGTCGAGTCGCTGATCTTCGAGGCGCCGTCGAAGTCCTCGCAGGCGTGGTTCATCCGGAAGTTCGGCGCCTCGGTCAACCTCGGCAACATCGCGACCGACGAGGTGATCCCGCTCGAGACGCTGCGGCTCGGCTTACGCGGCGACACGTTGAGGGAAGTGCTGTTACACGGGGAAACCCACGGTTCGCCCGTGAGCCCCCTCCTTCAGCAAGGTGAGACCGAGTAGTGGCGACGCCCAGCCTGACCTTGCCTGACCTCGACTCGATGTCGGCCGAGGACGTGATCCGCTGGGCCTCCGGCGAGTTCGGCGAGCGGCTCTGCCTGACCTGCTCGTGGCAGAAGCAGTCGTCCGTGCTCGTGCACATGGTCTCCGAGCTCGGCCTCGGGATCGACGTGATCGAGCTGGACACGCATCTGTTCTTCCGCGAGAGCTACGAGACGCGCGACCGGCTCGTCGAGCGCTACGGCCTCAACCTGCTGCGGCCGGAGATCGCGACGATCGCCGAGCAGCACCGCGACGAGGGCCCGAACCTGTGGGAGCGCTATCCCGACCGCTGCTGCCACATCCGCAAGGTCGAGCCGCTGCTCAAGGCGCTCGCGCCCTACGGGGCCTGGATCTCCGGCATCCGCCGCGACCAGTCGCCGAGCCGCGCGAAGACGCCGAAGCTCGAATGGTCGGAGACCTACGGCGTCTGGAAGGTGCATCCGCTGGCCGACTGGGACGAGAAGCGCGTCTGGGCCTACATCACGATCAACGAGATTCCGTACAACCCGCTGCACGACGTCGGCTACCGGTCGATCGGCTGCATTCCCTGCACCCGGCCGGTCGCACCCGACGAGGAGGAGCGCGCCGGCCGTTGGGCCGGCTCGGACAAGCTCGAATGTGGCATACACCTGGAAAGGACGTAATGACGGAGCACATCTACGCGCACGAGCACCCGGAGTCGGAGCACCGCCGCGACGGCGGCTTCACGCTCTGGTTCACCGGGCTCTCGGGCGCCGGAAAGACGACGATCGCCCACCTCGTCGGGCCCGAGCTCGACCGGCGCGGGCTCGTCGTCGAGTACCTGGACGGCGACACCGTTCGCTCGCACCTGTCGAAGGGCCTCGGCTTCTCGAAGGAGGACCGCGACACGAACATCGAGCGCATCGGCTGGGTCGCCTCGCGGCTGACGCGGCAGGGCGGCGCGGTGATCGCGGCGGCGATCTCGCCGTACGAGGAGACGCGGCGGAAGGCGCGCGCGATGGTGGAGGAGTGGGGCGCGTTCGTCGAGGTCTTCGTCGCCGCGTCGATCGACGAGTGCGCGCGACGCGACGTGAAGGGCCTGTACGAGAAGGCGTTCAAGGGCGAGATCAAGGGCTTCACGGGGGTCGACGACCCCTACGAGGCACCGGTCGCTCCCGAGCTCGTGCTCGATACCGAGTCGCACGATCCCGAGGAGAGCGCACGCCTCGTCGTCGCCAAGCTCGAGGAGCTCGGGCTTCTGCGCGCCGCGGTGAACGCGTGAACGCCGTGGCGACGGAGCACCTGATCCGGCCGCACGGCGGCACGCTCGTCGACCGCACCGGAGAGCGGCCCGAGGGCGTCGAGTCGCTCGAGCAGGTCACGCTGACGTCCCGCGAACTGTCCGATCTGGACATGCTCGCATCGGGGGCGCTCTCGCCGCTCGAGGGGTTCATGGGCTCGGGCGACTACGAGCGCGTCGTCGAGGAGATGCGGCTCGGCTCCGGCCTGCCGTGGGCGCTGCCCGTCTGCCTCGCCGTCGACGCCGCGCCCACGAGCGACCGCGTCGCCCTCGCCGACGAGGCCGGGCGCCCGCTCGCCGTGCTCGACGTCGAGGACGTGTTCGAGTACGACAAGCAGCGGGAGGCCGAACAGTGCTTCCGCACGACCGAGGACGCGCACCCCGGCGTCGCCCGGCTCTACGCGCAGAAGCCGCTCTACCTCGCCGGCCGCGTGACGGTCTTCGAGCGCGCGGAGCCGTCGTTCCCCGAGCTTGCCTTCGACCCGTCCGAGACACGCACTGCGTTCGTCGAGAGAGGCTGGCGCCGCGTCGTCGGCTTCCAGACGCGGAACCCGATCCACCGTGCCCACGAGTACCTGACGAAGGTCGCCCTGGAGACGGTAGACGGCCTGCTCATCCACCCGCTCGTCGGCGAGACGAAGTCGGACGACGTGCCGGTCGCGACGCGCGTCGAGTGTTACCGCATCCTCGTCGACGGCTACTACCCCGCCGACCGCGTGCTCGTCGCCGCCTTCCCGGCCGCGATGCGCTACGCGGGGCCGCGCGAGGCGATCTGGCACGCGATCTGCCGCAAGAACTACGGCTGCTCGCATTTCATCGTCGGGCGCGACCACGCTGGGGTCGGCTCGTACTACGGCTCCTACGACGCGCAGCTCATCTTCGACGACTTCGAGCCGCACGAGCTCGACATCGAGCCGATGTTCTTCGAGCACACGTTCTGGTGCCGGGCGTGCGGGGCGATGGCGTCGGCGAAGACCTGCCCGCACCCGGCCGAGGACCACGTGTTCCTGTCCGGGACGAAGGTCAGGGAGATGCTGGAGGCCGGCGAGCTGCCGCCTGTCGAGTTCTCGCGGCCCGAGGTCGCGGAGGCGCTGATCGAGGCGTATCGGACGGAGCACTAGGCACCGGCCATGTGGTGGCAGTTCACGCTCGCCGGGTTGCTCGTCGGAACGCTCGTCGGCATGACCGGCATGGGCGGCGGCTCGCTGATGACTCCCATCCTCGTCATCCTCTTCGGTGTCAACCCGGCGGTCGCGGTCGGCACCGACATTGCGCACGGTGCGATCTTCAAGACGGTAGGCGCTGTCCAGCACCGCAAGATGGGCAACGTCCGCGCGCAGCTCGCGGGCTGGATGCTGCTCGGCTCGGCGCCGATGTCGCTCCTCGGCGTCTGGCTCGCGAACTGGCTCCAGGACTCCTACGGCGACGGAGTCGAGTCGACGATGGGCCGCGTGCTCGGCGGCGCGCTCCTGTTCGGCTGCGTCGGCCTCCTCGCCAAGAGCTTCATCCACGCCAAGCCCGTGGGAGACACCGACTTCCAGCTCACGAACCGCGACCGCGTCGCGGCCGTCCTCATCGGCCTCTTCGGCGGCTTCGTCGTCGGTCTGACGTCGGTCGGGAGCGGCGTCTTCTTCGGGCTGACGCTGCTCGTGGTCTTCCCGCTTCGCGCCCACAAGGTCGTCGGAACGGACATCTTCCACGCGGCCGCGCTCCTCTACGTCGCCGGCTTCGGGCACTTCATCGCCGGCAACGTCGACATGCACATCGTCGGCTGGCTGCTGCTCGGGTCGATCCCGGGGATCCTGATCGGGAGCCGCCTCTCGCTGTCGATCCCGGACACGCTGCTCCGCTTCGCCCTCGCGACCGTGCTCGGCCTGTCCGGCCTGAAGCTGATCGACGTGCCCGGCACGAGCATCGCCATCGTCTGCATCCTCGGCGTCGGCATGACCGCGCTTCTCGTCTATCTCGGCCGGCACAGCTGGGTGCGGTACGCCCGCGGCCGGAACGGCCAGGTGGTGGCCGTGCCAGAGGCCGGCGTCGGCTCCGAGCCGGCGTAACGGCTGTAGCCATCTAGAATCGGCCGGCCTTGAACCGCCTGGCCGCGATCTTCGTCGTGCTCCTGATCGGCGGGACGGCGGCGGCATTCGCGTATACGCAGGGGCTGAAGCAGACGAAGAGCCCGATCGTCGCGACCAAGGTCTTCCCGCACCAGTTCTCGCCTCGCGGCAACGGGTCGCGGCGCGTCAACATCGCGTTCGGCCTGCGCCGCGACGACCACGTGACGGTGGAGATCGTCGGCCCGGGCGGTCACGTCGTACGGTCGCTGGTCGTGAGCGAGGCCGTGCCGAGCGGCTACCACCGCTTCACCTGGGACGGGCGCAGCGACGACGGCAGGCTCGTGAAGGACGGCGTCTACGAGCCGCGCGTCGACCTCGACGACGCCGACCGCACGATCAACCTGCCGAACAGGATCGTGCTCGACACCGAGCCGCCGAAGATCGTCGGAGCGTCTCCGCGGCTGAGCAAGGACGAGCTCACGGTCGTCTACCGCGTGAACGAACAGGCCCACGGTCTGCTCTTCGTCGGCGGCCATCGTGTGGTGAAGACGCGTGGGTACAAGCCGACCGACAGGCTGGAGATCTCGCTCGCATCGCTTCGGACTCAGGGCCGAAGCGGCCAGGTCGCCGTCGGCGCCGAGGATCTCGCGGGCAACGTCTCCAGGCTGCGCGTCTTCACGCTGCGGATCAGGGGGACGAGCTGAGCACGCTCGCGCATGTCGGCGGACCGCTCGGGTGCTTCGGGCTCGCGGTGCTGCTCGTAGCCTCGGGTCGCTGGCTGCGCCTCGCCGCCCTCGGCGCGGTCGGCCTCGGCGCGCTCTTCCTCGCCGTCTACCTGGCGCCGCACGGCCACCACGTCGCGTATGCCGGTGCGGCCCTGCTCGGCGTCGTCGCGACGCTCGTCGGTGCGATTATCCTCCGGCGCTGGCCGTGGGCGCTCGCGTTCGCGACGCTCCTGCTCGCCCCCGCGCGGGTGCCGGTGACCGTCGGCTCGACCGAGGCGAACCTCCTGATCCCGCTCTACGTGGTCGTCGCGGCGGCGGGCGCGCTGCTGGCCTGGGAGCTCCTCGAGCGTGACGTGCGCTCGCGCGAGCTCGGCATCGTGGCACTGCCGCTCGCCCTCTTCGTCGCCTGGAGCGGCCTCTCGCTCGCGTGGACGGTCGACCTCAAGCAGGGCTCCGTGCAGCTGCTCTTCTTCTACCTGCCGTTCGGGCTGCTCGCACTCGCACTCGCCCGGCTGCCGTGGCGGCCGCGGCTGGTGCCGTTCCTCTACGCCGAGCTGGCCGCGATGGGCGTCCTCTTCTCCGTAGTCGGGCTCTACGAGCGCGCTGCGCACCACGTCTTCTGGAACCCGAAGGTGATCGTCGGCAACGCGTACCAGTCGTTCTTCCGCGTCAACTCGCTGTTCTGGGACCCGTCGATCTACGGGCGCTTCCTCGTGATCGTGATCCTCGTCAGCGTCGTCGTCGTGCTCGCGTGCTCGGACCGGCGCGTTCAGCTCGCAGCCGTCGCCGTGACCACGCTCGCCTGGGTCGGGCTCTTCTTCTCGTACTCGCAGTCGAGCTTCGCCTCACTGCTGGTCGGCCTCGTCGTCGCGATCGGGTTCGCGCTCTGGCCGAGGCCTGCCGCGGCGGCGACGGCGACGGCGATCGTCGTGCTGGGGCTCGTCGGCGGCCGACCCGTCGCATCGACCGCCGCGTCCGGCGTCCCCAACGTCGTCGCGGCCACCAACGCGGGCAGCCGCGCGAGCCTGGTCAAGGGCGGGATCAGGATCGCGCTCGACCACCCGCTCAGGGGCGTCGGGATCGGCGGCTTCACCAGGGCGTACGCAGAGCGGCACGCGCTCGTCGGCCTGGCGGCGAAGAGGGCCGCCTCCCACACGACACCCGTGACCGTCGCCGCCGAGACCGGGATTCCCGGCTTTCTGCTCTTCGCCTGGCTGGCGGTCGCCGGCTTCCTGCTCGCCTTCCGGCGGGCCTCGCTCGTCGGAGCCGGCGTGCCCGCGCTCGCCTTCGGGCTAACGTTGCTCGCGATCGCCGTGCACAGCCTTGGCTACAACGCGCTGTTCGAGGACCCGATGGGGTGGGGCGCGCTCGGCCTCGCAGCGTGCCTCGCCGGAGCCGTCCAGAGGCGGCAGGCGTGATCGCCGGCTGGGAGCGCGCGCTCGTGCTGGCGCCGCACACGGACGACGGCGAGTTCGGCTGCGGAGGGACGATGGCGCGCCTCGTCGACCAGGGCGTCGACGTCCGTTACGTCGCGTTCTCGATCGCGACCAAGTCGCTGCCCGAGGGCTTTCCCCCGGACACGCTGGCCCGGGAGGTGCGCGAGGCGACGACCGAGCTCGGCATCCCCGAGGCCAACCTCGCCGTCCACGACTTCGAGGTCCGGACGTTTCCCGATCGCCGCCAGGACATCCTCGAGCTCCTGATCGGCCTCTGGGAGGAATGGCGTCCCGACGTCGTCTTCCAGCCGAGCCTCCACGACATCCACCAGGACCACCAGGCGGTCGCCGCCGAGGGCCTGCGCGCGTTCAAGCGGACGACGATCCTCGGCTACGAGATCCCGTGGAACAACTTCGACTTCGCCTACCAGGCGTACGTCGCTCTCGAGCGCACGCACATCGAGCGCAAGGTCGCCGCTCTCGCGAAGTACGCCTCGCAGCAGCACCGCCGCTACGCCGACCCCGAGTACGTCTGGAACGTCGCCCGCATCCACGGCGTGAACGTGAACCGCGAGTACGCGGAGTGCTTCCAGGTCTACCGGATCGTCGCCTGACACACCACAGCAGCAGCAGCAGAGAAGAAAAAAGAAATGTCTCAGCCGAGCGGCGCTGCCGGCATGACCACCGACGGCCGGCCGCTGCTGCCGAGGTGGTGAGCCGGATCGAACTCCGGCTCGTCGAGCCGCTCGACCGGCGCACCGAGGGCGTCGAGGAACGCGTCGGGCGGGTCGAGGAAGCCGATTGCCGGCGTGCGGTAGTGCATCGGTACGACCAGGGGAGGACCGAGGGCGCGCACGACCTCTGCCGCCGCGTCGCCGCCCACGGTCGGGCCGCCGCCCGAGGGGACGAAGAGGACGTCGACCTCGCCGATCGCAGCGACCTGTTCGGGACGAAGGGCCGGCTGGCCGAGGTCGCCGAGGTGGCAGACGCGCAGACCGTCGAGCGAGAAGCGAAAGATCGTGTTCGGCCCGCGGGTCGTGCCTGCGACGTCGTCGTGCTCCGACGCGACCGCGGCCACTTCTCCCACGGGCGAATCGAAGGTGCCCGCCGTCGAGCGGATGACGGTCGGCGAGCCCGTGGCGAGTTCGGCGGCGCTGTGGTCCGCGTGCTCGTGCGTGATCAGGAGCAGGTCGGCGTCGACGGGCTCGATCGCCGGGTACTCGAAGACGATGCCGCGCGCTGCTGCCTGCTCCCCCAGCGGCCCGAACGGGTCGATCATCACGGTCTTCTCCCCGCTGAGCAGGAACGCGGATTGGCCGTACCAGCGGATGTGCACTCGAACCTCCTCTTGGCTCTGCGTCGGGCTAGCTCTGCGTCAGGCGCCGGAGCAGCGGCACCGCCTGGATCAGGATCTCCCGCTCGTCGGCGGACAGCTCGGTGGCGATCGCCTCGGCGAGCCAGCCCTCGCGGCGTTTCCGGTCCTCGGTGAGCTTGTCGAGCCCCTGGTCGGTGAGCTCGATCAGGATCTGACGACGGTCGAGCGGATGCGGTCGGCGGCCGACGAGGCCCGCCGCCTCCAGCTCCGCGATCGTGTGGGCCATCGACTGCGGGCGCACGTGCTCGGCGGCCGCAAGCGTGCTCGTCGTCTGCGGGCCTTCGCGCTCGAGCCGCGCCAGGACGGTGCCGTGCGACAGCGGAAAGGTGTTCTCGGCCCGCAGACGTCGAACGAGCTGGCCGAGGACGATCCGGAGCTCGCTGGCCGAACGGGCAACGCTCGACGTTCGGGTCATCGCCCGGAAGTCTACAGGTAAACTGAACAGTATGGCTGTCGATCTCGCGGTTCCTCGCGCCGGCCCGACCCCGGTCGTCGGCGACCGCTACAAGTGGGTCGCGCTCTCGAACACGACGATGGCCATGCTGCTGGCGACGATCGACGCGTCGATCATGCTGGTCGCGATGCCCGACGTGTTTCGCGGCATCCACCTCGATCCGCTCGCGCCGGGGAACAGCTTCTACCTGCTCTGGATGATCCTCGGCTTCCTCGTCGTCACGAGCGTGCTCGTCGTCAGCCTCGGCCGCCTCGGAGACCTCTACGGCCGTGTGCGGATGTACACGCTCGGCTTCCTCGTGTTCACGATCGCCTCGCTCCTGTTGTCGGTCGACTGGCTGCACGGACGGGCCGGAGCGGACTGGCTGATCGCGTTCCGGATCGTGCAGGGCATCGGCGCGGCCTTCCTGCTCGCGAACGCGGCCGCGATCCTCACCGACGCGTTCCCCGCCAACCAGCGCGGCCTCGCGCTCGGCATCACCAACGTCGTCTCGATCAGCGGGCTGTTCATCGGCCTCGTCGTCGGCGGCCTCCTGGCGCCGATCGACTGGCGGCTGATCTTCCTCGTCTCGGTGCCGTTCGGCATCTTCGGGACCGTCTGGTCGCGGCTCAAGCTCCGGGAGATCAGCACACGGCAGCACGCGTCCATCGACTGGGCGGGAAACATCACGTTCGCCGCCGGGCTGATCCTGGTCATGATCGGCATCACCTACGGGATCCGCCCATACGGCGGCGACCCGATGGGGTGGCAGAGCCCGTTCGTGCTCAGCGCGCTCGGTGCCGGCCTCACGCTGCTCGCGGCGTTCGTGGTGATCGAGCTGCGCGTCCGCGACCCGATGTTCCACCTCGGGCTGTTCCGGATCCGCGCGTTCACGTTTGGCGTGCTCTCGAGCTTCCTGTCCTCGGTGGCCCGCGGCGGCCTCATGTTCATGCTGATCATCTGGCTCCAGGGGATCTGGCTGCCCGAGCACGGCTACAGCTTCACGTCCACGCCGCTCTGGGCCGGCATCCTCATGCTCCCGCTCACCGTCGGCTTCCTGATCGCCGGGCCGCTCTCCGGCTACCTGTCCGACCGGCACGGCGCCCGCGGGTTCGCGACCGGTGGGATGCTCGCCTCGGCAGCCGCGTTCGTGTTGCTCGCGCTGCTGCCGGTCGACTTCGCCTATCCCGCTTTCGCGGCCATCCTCTTCCTCCTCGGAGCCGCGATGGGCGCCTTTGCGTCGCCGAACCGGGCCAGCGTGATGAACAGCCTCCCGGCGGCACACCGCGGAGCCGGCGCCGGCATGAACCAGACCTTCCAGAACTCGGCGCAGGTGCTGTCGATCGGCATCTTCTTCACGCTGATGATCGTCGGATTGTCGGCGACGCTGACCCACTCGCTCACGACCGGCCTCGAGGCGCACGGCGTCGCTCCGGCCGACGCGGCGCGAATCGGCCACGTCCCGCCGGTCTCCGTGCTCTTCGCCTCGTTCCTCGGCTACAACCCGGCCGAGCAGTTGCTCGGATCGAACCTGCTCCACCACCTCAGCCCGGCGAACGCGGCAGCGATCAGCGGGCGGCAGTTCTTCCCCGACCTGCTCAGCCGGCCGTTCCAGTCCGGTCTGCACGAGGCGTTCAGCTTCGCGATCGTCGCCTGTCTCGTTGCGGCGGCCGCCTCCTGGTCCCGCGGGCGGCGGTACGTCGACCTCGAGCACGCAGTGGCGGAGTCCGAGGCCGCGGGGACAGGTAGGAAATTGCCGACGGCGGGCTGAGCCTGCACCATGTCGGGGTGCAGGTGAAGCATCGGGGTCGATCTGCCTACGAGATCACGAGCGTGGGCCCGTACTCGGGCGGGCGCCGCGCGCCCCGGCGCCGTCGTCGCTGGCCGTGGATCGTGCTCGGGATCGGCGTCCTCGTGCTGGCGGCACTCGCGCTCGGGCGCTTCGCCTGGCCGAGCGGCGGGCTCGACTCGGATCCTGACGCGCTCGCCCGCATCAGCACTCCGAGCTTCGGGAACGGCGTCACGGTGTCGGCGCACACGCCGAACGGCACCGCGGTTCCGGTTGCGGTGCGAAAGGACGGCACGGTCTGGCCGCGCATCCGGATCTCACCGGGCACGCACGTCCTCATCGACGCCGACTTCAAGCGGCCCGGCTGGTCCGGCTGGCTCGCCGGCCACACGCAGCACGAGACGCTCGACGTCGTCGCGCCGGCTGCGGTGCTGACGACCAACTGGCTCCGCATCAAGCAGGGCGCGCCGGTCGAAGTGAGCTTCGACCACCCCGTGACCCAGGTCGTTACAACCGAGACGACGTCGCGCCGTACCCGGCCGCTCCCTCATCCGACGCGGAAGGTCGTGCTCGGCCGCCTCGGCGACGCGGGCTCGGTCGGAGTCAGCGCCGTCGTCCGTTCCTGGGAGAAGCCGCCGCCGCCGGTCGAGGTGACCTGGTTCCCGCTCGGCGGGCCGCCGCGGGTGCTGGTCTCGCCGCGGCAGAGCACGACGATCGACGTCGCCACGCCGATCCGGCTCACCGTCTCGGAGCCCCTCGACAAGCTCTTCCACAAGCGCCTCCCCTGGCTCGGGCCGTCGGCGTCCGGCGGCTGGCACGTGCTCGACGAGCACACGCTCGTCTACCGACCGCGCGGCTACGGCTACGGGCTCGACACCGAGGTCAAGATCAGGCTGCCGGCGGCGGTCGTCCCGGTCGCGGGCGCGAAGAAGCCGACGCGGCTCCTGACCTGGTCGACGCCGACCGGCTCGGAGCTCCGCCTCCAGCAGCTGCTCGCCCAGATGGGGTACCTGCCGCTCGGCTGGCAGGCGGCCGGCGCCCGAGTACCCGCGACGCTCGACGCCCAGGTCGCCGCCGCCGTCGACCCGCCGAAGGGCACGTTCGGCTGGCGCTTCGAGAATGTGCCAGGATCGCTCGTCGGCCTCTGGCACGAGGGGAAGGAGAACGCCGTCACGCGGGGCGCGGTCATGGCCTTCCAGAGCAACCACGACCTGCTCGTCGACGGCTACGCCGGGCGGGACTTCTGGCGGACACTGATCGCCGACGCGGTCGCAGCCAAGCACGCTTTGCGGACGGATTACAGCTACGTGATCGTCCACCGCAACGGCAGCCCGCAGTCGCTGACGCTGTGGCGTAACGGCGCGACGATCCTGAACACGGTCGCGAACACGGGCATCCCGAAGGCGCCGACCGCCCTCGGCACGTTCCCCGTCTACGCGCGCTTCGTGACGACGACGATGAAGGGAACGAATCCCGACGGGTCGCACTACTCCGACCCCGGCGTGCCCTGGGTCAGCTACTTCAACGGCGGCGACGCGATCCACGGCTTCAACCGCGCCTCCTACGGGAGCGCCCAGAGCCTGGGTTGCGTGGAGCTGCCGCCTTCCGAGGCTGCGAAGGTCTTCCCCTACACGCCGATTGGAACGCTCGTCACGGTCACGTCGTGAACACGCGCCCGCCCGTTCCGCCGTTCACGGAGGAGACGGCGCGCCAGAAGGTCCAGGCCGCTGAGGACGCCTGGAACACGCGCGATCCGGAGCGGGTCGCCCTTGCCTACACCACCGACTCCGAGTGGCGAAACCGCGACGAGTTCTTCCGCGGCCGGGAGGCGATCGTCGAGCTCCTGACCCGTAAGTGGCAGCGGGAGCTCGACTATCGACTGCGCAAGGAGCTCTGGTGCTTCCACGAGAACAGGATCTCGGTCCGGTTCGAGTACGAGTCGCGCGATCCGACCGGCCAGTGGTGGCGAAGCCACGGGAACGAGCACTGGGAGTTCGACGACTCGGGACTGATGCGCCGGCGTGATGCGAGCATCAACGACTACAGGATCGAGCCGGACGAGCGGCGCATCCTCTAGACCTGAGGGGCGACGATGGTTCGGACGACGTGGCCGGTGCCCGGGAGCGTCACCTCGACGCCGCGCGGATCGGCGACGACGGCCTCCACCGGATGCATCTCCGCCGGCCGGCCGGTCGGCATCCAGCCCCGTCCCGGCCGCGTCAGGATCAGGACGCCGTCACGCCCGCCCATGAAGGCGAGCCGCTCCGGCACGTCGAGCGTCCCGTCCCAGAGCCCGATCCCGAGCGGCTCCAGCGCCCGGGCGGCCTCACGCTGATCCGGCACGACCAGCCCGACCTCGCAGACCCCGAGCAGCTCGGCGCCGCTGAACGGCCCCTCTTCCGGCGACTCCTCGGGCAGCTCGTGGTGGGCGATGAGCTCGACGATGTTGTCGCCCGGGTCGAGCGCGTAGCACGCCTCGGCGTTCCACGCTGAGAAGTCGAAGGTCGTCTCGCCGGTCGCCTCGCTCGGGAGTAGCTCGGCCCGGCGCCCGAGCCAGTCGTGCGCGGCCGCGAAGCGGTTTCGGGGGACGCGGAGCGCGCAGTGGTAGAAGGGCCGCCCCGCCTCGACCGGCTGGAACGCCAGCGTCGTCGTCCCGACCCGGTAGCCGTGCGACTCGACCACCTCGAGCGCGAGCGCGTCGAGGTAGAACGACTCCAGCTCGAGCAAGGTCGACGCCGCCGTCTGCAGCCGGGCTTCCAGGATCTGCATCGAGACTTCTCTATCATCCCGGGCCGACCGTGACGCGTGCTTCCCGCGGCGACCTGCTCGAGCGCTACGCGCACCTCGCGCTGCGAATCGGCGCGAATCTGCAGCCTGGCGGCGACGTGGTGATCTGGGGACTGGTCGAGGACACCGAGCTCGTGCGGGCGATCGCGCGCGCAGCGTACGAGCTCGGCGCGCGGAAGGTCGAGCTCAACTACCAGGACCTCCAGGTCGTGGCCGACCACATCGAGCTCGCGCCGGGCGAGGCGATCGGCTGGGCATCCGACTGGGAGCAGGCGCGGGTCGAGGAGTGGGGCCGGCGCGAGACCGCCCGTGTCTACGCGCTCGGGTTCCCCGGCGCCAACCCGTTCGGCGGTCTCGATCCGGAACGGATCTCGAACACGTTCCCGTCCACGCCGCCCGTGCGCCGGGTCACGCAGCGGCTGATCGACGAGCGCCGCGGCGCCTGGGTCGGCATCGGCAGTGCCAACGAGGGCTGGGCCGAGGAGATCTACGGCGAGCCCGACGTCGACCGCCTCTGGGACGCGATCGCGTTCACATGCAGGCTCGACGAGCCGGACCCGGTTGCCGCCTGGCTCGAGCACCTCGACCGACTGGTCGAGCGGGCGCGTGTCCTGACGGAGCGCCAGTTCGACGCGCTGACCTTCCGCGGCCAGGGCACGGACCTCACCGTCGGCCTCCTGCCGCAGGCGAGCTGGCACGGCGCCGAGGACGTGACGACGTCCGGCATCCGCTTCGTTCCCAACCTGCCGACCGAGGAGATCTACACGACCCCGGACTGCCGGCGCACGGAGGGCCGCGTCCGCGCGACGCGGCCGGTCATGCTCCACACGGGCGCGATCGTCCACGACCTCGAGCTGCACTTCGAGCGCGGAGAGATCACCGAGGTGCGTGCGACCGCCGAGGTCGAGGCCGTCGAGGCCCAGCTCGCGGCCGACGCCGGCGCCCGCCGGCTCGGCGAGGTCGCGCTCGTCGACCGCACCTCGCGGGTCGGGCAGCTCGGCACGATCTTCTACCACGGCCTGTTCGACGAGAACGCTGCGCCGCACATCGCCTACGGCGCGGGCTATCTCTCGCCCGTCGAGGGGGCGGCCGGGCTGGACGACGAGGAGCTGCAGGCGATGGGAGTGAACCGATCGCTGATCCACACGGACCTGATGATCGGGGGCGAGGACGTCGAGGTGGACGGGATCGAGACCGGCGGTGCAGCGGTGCCGGTCCTGCGGGGAGGAGAATGGCAGCTCGAGTGATCGCCTAACCTGACGGCAGCCGGGGAGTCTCAACCGGCGACGGCGGTTCGGCGGCGACGAAGCGGGGGCGAATGGCGCGGTTCGTGATCAGGCGCATGCTCTGGGCGATCTTCCTCGTCTTTGCTGCCACGATCGTCACCTACGCGATCTTCTTCCTGATCCCGGATGACCCCGCGTCGCTCGCCGCCGGCCGCGGTGCCAGCCCGGAGTCGGTCTTCCGCATCCGGCACTTGCTGCATCTGGACGAGCCGGTCTGGAAACAGTACGGGCGCTTCGTCTGGAACATGGTCGCCCACCAGTCGCTCGGGATCTCCTACATCAACCGGCAAAGCGTCGACTCGCTGATCGAGACCGGCCTGCCCGTGACGGGGTCGTTGATCATCGGCGGTGCGATCCTCTACCTGACCGTGTCGATTCCCGTCGGGATCATGGCTGCGGTCCGTCCGCGCTCGCTGCTCGACCGCCTGTCGATGATCTTCGTGCTGATCGGGATCTCGTGCCAGCCCATCTGGCTCGGGCTGATGCTCTCCTGGATCTTCGGCTTCAAGCTCGGCTGGACGCCGATCGCGGGCTACTGCGACGCCTTCCCCAACCAGTTCCAGGATTGCGGAGGACTGGGGCAGTGGGCCTACCACATGATGCTGCCCTGGCTCACCTTCGCCGTCGGCTTCGCCGCGCTCTACGTGCGGATGATCCGTTCGCAGATGATCGAGGGGCTCGGTGAGGACTACGTGCGCACGGCGCGCGCGAAGGGCGCATCTGAGCGGCGGGTGGTGCTCGCTCACGCGGCGCGAACCAGCATGCTGCCCGTGGTCACCATCCTGGGCATGGACATCGGCCTCGCGTTCGCGGCGTCGATCTTCATCGAGTCGGTCTTCAACCTGCCCGGAGTCGGACGGCAGCTCCTGATCGCGAACAACCAGTTCGACCTGCCGATGATCGCCGGCATCGTCGTCTTCGTCTCGCTGATCGTGATCACGCTGAACATGCTCGTGGACATCTCGTACGGGTTCCTCGACCCCCGCATCCGCATGACCGACGCGGTGCGGCTGGGCTGATCCAGGCTCAGCTCCCGAAGCGGAGCACCCACTCGGCGAGAAACGGCTCGGAGATCCGATAGGAGCCCCGCCTCTCCTTCTCGACGAGCTCGTCGTCGACGAGGGCTTCGAGCGCCCGCTGCACGCTCGAGCTCGCCGGCAGCCCGTGGCGACGGCGGAAGTGCGAGCTCGTGATCGGTGCGAGCGGCTCGCGGGCGAGTGCCTGCAGGACCAGCTTCTGGGTCGTCGGCGCCTCGTCCCAGATCCGCGTGAAGTGGGCGTTCTCCGAGCGCAGCACGTGGTCGAGCGCAGCCTCGAGGTCAACGGCCGTCGCGGATTGCCCCCCGGCGGTTTGCTCCCAGAGGGCGTAGCAGAGCTCCTGCGTCCCGTAGGGATGGCAGTGGGTCGCCGCGAGCGCCGCCTCGACGACCGCGGCGTCGACGTCCTTGCCCGTCGAGCGGAACCGCTCCTCGACGAAGGCGGCGAACGCATCGTGGGGGATGACGCCGAGCTCCATCTGCTTGGCGCTTCGCCAGAAAGGCTCGTTGGCGTCGTTGAACAGCCGGTGCATCATGCTGCGCTTGCTACCGAGGTAGATGTGCGCGACCTCGGGCTGCGCCTGGAACGCCGCTCGCATCAGGTTCGGGAGGTGCGGGTCGATCCCGAGCACCTCCTGGAACTCGTCGAAGACGATCGCCACCCGCCGGCCGCGGTCCGCCGCCAGCTCGCCCGGCAGGTCGAGGAGCTTCTCGATCGTCGCGTCGACGTCGGCGCTCGCGTGCCCGGGCGTGAAGCTGAACCCGAGTGTGCCGTCGGTCGGGTCGACGGTCATCACCGGCAGGATCCGGAGCCCGCGGAAGATCTGGGTCGCGCGCTCCCGTACCCGGAAGAGCGGGCTCGCGATCTGCTCGTAGATCGCCTGCGCGAGCTTCGCGGCGAACTGCTCCTTGGTCGGCGCGCGCATCAGGTCGATCTGAGCGACGAGCGCTCCGTCCCGGCTCACGAGCTCCTGGGCAGCCCGCCACACGAGCGAGGTCTTGCCGTAGCGCCGGGGGGCGAACACCACCACGTTCTGGCCGTTCAGGATGTCCGCCTCGAGCTCGGCGAGCTCCCGCTCGCGGTCGGTGAACGTCTCGTCGAGCGCGAGATCGCCGAAGCTGAACGGGTTCCGCACAGCCATCCCGTTCAATGTAGCAGAATGCGAGCTAGTTTATACGCAGTTTTGCGACTCGCAGATCTGCGAGTAATGTCTTACTGCTTGTAGTTCTCGACCGTTCCCGAGCTACGCGGCGCGGCCGTGTCGGGATCCATCCCGAACTCCTCGAGTGCGCGGCGCTGGCGGAGCAGGTCCCAGCACTGGTCGAGACCGACCTTCAGCTCCTGGAGCCGCTCCCGGTCGGCGGGGCTTGCGTTCCCGGCCGCCTCGGCGTCCCAGAGCTGGTGCTCTTCGGCCACCAGCTGTTCGATCCGCGCGCGAACCTGTGCGTCGTCCATGGCGAGAGCCTATCGAGCCACCGGCACCAGGCGCCGGAGCCGGCGCAGCTCGGCCGGCAGGTAGAACCCGAGCGGGATGAGCGCGAACGGGTAGACGAGCACGAGCAGGATCGCGACCACGAGCGGCACGTGGAGCGCGGAGCCGATGACGTTCAGCCCGACGGCGACCGCGGTTGCCGTGAGGACGCGCCGCCACTGGTACGGCACGTAGTAGACCTCCTGCGAGTAGACCACCATGCCGAGGAAGAGCGCCACATACGCTGCCGCAGTCGCGATCGCGGCGCCCTCCATCCCGTACGGCGGGATCAGGAGGACGTTCAGCGCGATGTTGACTGCCGCCGCGACCCCGGCGATCACCCAGTTCCATTGCGTCTTGCGTGCTCGACCCGAGCCGATCGCCATCACCGTGTAGGCGATGTAGGCGGCGCCGCCGAACGAGAGCAGGGCAACAGCCTCCGAGGCACGCTGGAAGCTCGGGTTGCGTGCCAGCAGATGCACGATCCAGGGCGCGAGCACGCCGAATCCGAGCGACACCCAGCAGCTCACGAATACGACGTACGTGAGCACGTACGAGTACGTGCGCCGGGCCTCGCGGTCGTCCTCGATCGAGTACGCGAACGCCGGCCAGGCGGTGCGGAACGCGATCATCAGGAAGACGATCGCCGACGAGACGCGCACTGCCACGGAGTACACGCCGACCTCGCCCTGGCCCTTGTAGAGCGCGATGAACAGCCGGTCGATGAAGTTGATCGCCCACAGCGCGAGCGCGGCCGGGACGAGCGGCATGCCGAACTTGTTCATCGCGCGGAAGAGCTTCCGGTCGAACTCGAGCCCGAGCTGGTACCGGCGGTAGCCGAGCAGCACGAAGTAGACGCAGAGCGTCCCGATGAAGTTGCCGACCAGCACGCCGAGCGGCCCCTTGTGGAACGTGACGACGAGCAGCACCGTCGCGCCGACGGTGATGACCACGTTCGCCAGGCTTGCGACCACGTAGCCGACGGCGCGGTCCTCCGCCCGGAACACGGCGGTGAGCTGCGCGTAGTTCATCCCGGCCCACATCCCGATCGCTGCAGCCGCCACGAGCCCCGGTTGATTCCCGATCTTGAGCAGGCTTGCGATCTGCCCCGCGAACGCGAGCGCGATGATCAGGCCCAGGGTCGCGCTCGTCATCGTGAACCAGAAGCTCGTGCGCACGACGCGGATCCGTTCTGCGTCGCTGCGCGCGTCGAAGTAGAAGCGGAAGAACGCGCTCGTGATCCCGAGCTGGAGGAGGATCGTCAGGACGGCGGTGGCCGCGACCAGCGTCTCGATCTTGCCGTAGTCGTCGGTGGACAGGTAGCTCGTGTAGAGCGGCAGGAGGAGGACGGCGAGGATGCGGGATACGAGGCCGCCGAGGCCGTAGATCGCCGACTGCTTGCCGAGTTTGGAGATCTGGCTGAAGATCGGCAGTCCTCCCGGCTCGTGGACTCCGTCCACGGACTCGAGCGACGGCGATTCGCTCCGGACCTTCTGGTAGATCTCGATCAGCCGCTCGGCGTTCCGGTCGCCGTCGTGCACGCGTTCCACGTACGCGCGGCTCTCGGCGCCGATCCGCGCTCGTTCCTCGGGGGACTCCACCAGCGGCCGTAGCGCGTCGACCAGCGTCTCCTTGGTCGCGTGCACGAGCGGCAACTGGACGCCGAACGCGCTCTCGGTCCGGGCCACTGCATCCTCGTGGAGCGAGGTCACGACCGGCTTGCCGAGCGCCATCGCCTCGATCGCGAACAATCCGTACCAACCTGCGTTGAGCTGGTCGACGACGATGTCGGCCCGCTCGTAGCGCCGCCGCGCCTCCGTGTGGTGGAGCCCCTCGACGATCTCGAGGTCGACGTCGAGCTCGCGGCAGGCGGCGATCACATGCTCCGTGCCTTTCCGAACGCGGTTCGATGGCGCGTGCACGACGAGTGGGCGCTCACGCTCGCTCGGATCCACCGGCTGGAACTCGCGCAGGTCGATCCCGGGCGGCACGACGTGGGCGTCGGGCACCCAGCGGATCGCGTCGTAGGAGCCGACGATCTGCGCATCGGCCGACCCGCTGTAGGAGAGCTCCTCGGGCGAGCGCCCGCGGATGTCGGAGCCCAGGAAGTGCAGCACCGACTTCTTGCGCAAGAGGCGCAGGATCGGGAACTGGAACGACTTCGGAATCAGGGTCAGCCCGAAATAGAAGTGGAACACGTCGGTCTTGGGCAGCAGCCGCAGGAACGCACTCCACTGCGCGAGCTGGCGCCGGATGAACCCGCCCTCGCGGTCGAGCGACCAGTCCGCCTCGGGATGCAGCCGGTAACGCTCGAAGACCACGAGCTTCGCGTCGACACCGAGGCGCCGAAGCGCCTCGACGTTCTGCCACGGTACGCCGGCCGTGTTGACGGGGCAGTGCACGACGCGGAGCGACTTCCCTTCCTTCCCCATGCCGCTCACGCGTCCCACTCGACCTGGTCGAAGTAGCGGAGCGCGCGTCGGCTCGGACGGATCCGGGCCGCGAGGGTGGCGAGCTCGTCCGGCGCGATCTCGCCGAGCGCGTGCTTGACGCCGAGCCAGGGCAGGTTGAGATCCTCCTGGTAGACGATCGTCGAGATCCTCGGGTTGATCTCGATCACATGCTCGCCCACGAGCTGGATGTTGAAGAAGTGGTCGAGGTCGAGCTCGGCCACGATCTTTGCGGCGACGTCCAGCAGCGCCGCGTCGTCGAGGGTCTCGAAGTACATCGCCAGGCCGGCGCGCATCGACTCGCGCGTCTTCGGGTGGCCGAGGAGGACGCGCCCCCCGGAGGCGATCCCGTCGATCGTGCGCTCCTTGCCGGTCGCGAGCTCCATGACGAGGAGGTCGGTCTCGTCGTCGGGGCCGAGCACATCCAGCAGGTCTTCGAGCCGCATCGCCTCAGCGACTCCGGGCCGGTTCGTCAGCAACTGCTCGCGGCGGTCGGCCGAGGCGGAGAGGATCCGGAACCCGCGCGACCCGGACGAGAAGACCGGCTTGAGCGCGAGCTCGTCGTCCGGGTAGCCGAGCTCGCGTGCGGCCGCCGCGACCGCCTCGACGCCGCGCACGCGGCGCCACGCGGGACCGCGGACGCCGATCGCGTCCAGCATCGCGTAGCTCTCGGCCTTGTCGTTCGCGCGGTGCACGGCCTCGGGCGAGGCGACGAGGACGGCGACGCCCTCGGCGGCGAACCGCTCTCTTGCCGCCGCCAGGCCGGGCAGGTCGAACGACGATTGCGGCAGGACGGCCGCGGCGGTCTCGCGGCGCGCCACGTCGAGTACGGTGTCCGCGAAGGCAGGGTCGGAGCCGCGTGGAACGACGTGGAACGCGTCGCAGAGATGGCGGCCGACGGCTTGCTCGGACATGTCCGTGCCGACGAGTCGGAGGTCGCGCTCGCCGTTCGCGCGGAGCGCGCGCAGCAGGGCCGCCGTTCCCGGTGCCCCGGCTGCGGTCACCACGACGGTGAGCGTCACTTGACGATCAGGGCGAGCTTGGGGCCGATCCCGATCGGCTCGCGACCCTGCGCGGAGGCGAAGCTCGAGAACGCGTCGTTGACCGTCACGTCGTCGGCCGCGAGCACGCCGCCGTCGCGGAGCGCGGCCCAGGCGGCATCGAACTCGAAGCGCATGCACGCCTCGGAATGCTCGCTGTCGTGCATGAAGAAGTCGATCGTCCCGAGCCGGTCGAGGAGCGGCGGGAGCGCGTCCTGGCTACGGCCGAGGACGAGGTGCCAGCGGCTACGGAGGTCGGCGGGCACCATCCAGCCTGGCTCCTCTCCCGCGGGGACGACGGCGCCGCCCTTGCCGTCCCAGAACTTGCCCGGCTCGTAGTCCTCGCCGGCGACCTCGGGCAGGTCGACGGACCAGAGCTCACCGGCGCCGTTCTCGACGAGCGCGAGCAGGAGGAAGGCGGTGGACACGCCGTTGCAGACGCCGGTCTCGACGGCGAGGGCCGGCCGGAGCTTGCGGAGCACGGCGTAGAGGCGCAGGCCCTCTCCGTAGCCGTCGCGGCCGGTTGCGCGGCCCGTGTTGTAGCGGTGGCCGCGCGTCTCGCCCTGCACCGTGCGCCAGAAGCGCGCCGCCTGCTCCTCGAGGTGCTCGACGAGACCGCTCGCCTGGATCTCCTGCCCGGCGCGCGCGAGTGCCCCGGCGTCGCCGAGATAGCGATCGGTCAGCTGGCGGTCGAGCCTTTGGTCGAGCGGCTTCTCCGACGTCAGCACGCGGCCCATCGTAGCCCCGTCCTGGCGGCGAGTCGGTCCAGCTGGCCGGGCGGTCGCAGAACGTCAGCTGAGGTCGATGCGATCGGCCTCGAGCTGATCGAGCCGCACTTCCCGCTCGGTGTCGAGCATGGCCAGCATCGTCTCGCGCATCGTCTCGCCCGGGTAGACCCAGATCTCCGGGTGGACGAGAAGCTGGAGCCACTCCAACTCGCCTCGCGCGAGCGCCTCGTGCGGGCAGCCGTGGCGCCAGTGCTGGTTCGAGTCAGAGCGGTAGCGCTCGGGGTCGAAGAACCCGGCCTGCATGGCGTTGACGAGCCCCTCGACCGGGGCCGTCAGATAGTCGGGATCGGGGTTGTGCCACGCGAGCACGGGATCGAAGCGGTCGTCACGCTCGGCGTCCGGGTAGACGGCGTGGAGCCCGACTCGGTGGCCGAGCCGCCGCAGGCGCTCGATCGCGGCGGCGCCGGACGGCGCTGCCAGGTTGTAGAACTCGCTCCGCGTCATCAGGAAGTACGTCGCCGGCGCTTCCAGCTCGGCCTCCAGCTCGGCCAGCGCCAGCGCCGCCTCGAGCGACAGGTCGACGTCGTGGCGGAGCAGGAGGTCGCCCACGGCCGGCGTCGAATCGAAGAAGGCAAACCGGTAGCCGCCTGCCTTCGCCGCCGCGATCAGCTCGCGATAGTGGTCGAGGTCGAAGGAGCAGCTCATCGCTGCGCCAGGATCCAGTGGAAGCTGACGCTGCCCTCCGGCTCGACGAACTCGACGACCTCGTCCCGCAGGATCGTGAACCCGGCCGCCTCGACCAGCCTCGTGTTCTCCGAGGGCTCGAAGCCGGCGAAGAATGTCTCGGCGCCGAGCCACTCGCCCTGCCAGCCGGGGAGGTCGCTCGCCCCGAAGGCGTTCAGGGCCAGCCCGCCCGCCCGGAGCCAGCCGTGGATGCGACCGAGCAGCTCGCCGAGGCGCTCGCGCGGGACGTGGTTGAAGACGTAGAACGAGCACTCGGCGTCGAACGACTCTGCCGGCAGCTCGACCTCGAGCATGTCCCCGAGCACGAGCTCCGCGCCCGGTACGGTCTCGCGCGCACGCCGGATCTGCTCTCCGGAGACGTCCACGCCCGTGAGCCGGAACCGCTCCGCGAGCAGCACCGTTTCCGCGCTTCCGGCTCCGCAGCCCAGCTCGAGCACGCGCGCGCCCGGCGCGAGGCGGGAGGCGAGATCCTCGGCCCATTCGCGGCGCGGATCGCCCTCGATCCGCTCGCGCCAGCCGGCGAACGTCTCGGCGATCCGGTCGTAACCGCGCGCGACGATCTCGACCCTCGGATCGCTCATCCCCGCTCCCGGCGCCGGCCAAGCCGGCGCCTCCGCTCGTTGGTGAGCTCCGTCGAGCCTACGCTCACTCGACCTCCACCTCGATCAGCGCGGCCGCGGCATCGGCGCGCGCGAGGGCCTCGTCAGGCGTCTCGCCGGTCGCGATCACGTACCCACGTCGGTCGCCGTCCACCCGCGCCGAGCGGATCGTCTCGCCCGCGACGAGGTACGAGTCGCCGCCAACGACGCCCGGGGCCTCGAGCGCATGCTCGATCCCGTTCACCGAGCGCACGGTGCCGACCGGCAGCGGGCCCGGCGCGGCGGTCAGGAACCGGATCGCGAGCGCCTGGTGCACGCGCGGCTGCAGCAGCCCGTCCGGGACGGCCTCGCCCAGCGCCTGCGCGAGCGCGATCTCGACGAGATCGACCCCGATCCCGAGCCGGCCCACCTCGTCCATCAAGCCGGCCGGCACCCGCGCCGCGATCTCGACGAGCCGCACGCCGTCGGGCGAGACGAGGAGCTGCGGGTACGCCACGGAGTCGACGAGCCCCATCGCCCGCACCGCCGCCGCCGCGACCCGCTCGGCCTCTTGGGCCGCCTCGGCGTCGAGCGCAGCCGGGTAGAGATGCGCGAGGCAGACCCCGAAGCCGTCGCCCCCGGGGCGCAGCCGGTCCGAGAGCGTGAGGACGGACACCTCGCCTCCGCGGGCGACGGCGAGGCAGTTCACCTCGGCTCCCTCGTGGAAGCGCTCGAGGATCGCGTCGCCGCTCCGGGACTCGGCGAGCGCGACCGGGAGCGCCCGTCGCACCTCCGCCTCCGAGCGGACGAGCGCGATCCCGCGCTGGCCGGCCGAGTCGGCGGGCTTGAGCACGGCCGGCAGCCCGATCTCGTCGAGCGCGGCGAGCGCGTCGGCCAGGTCGCGCACCGCGGCGAAGCGCGGCTGTGGCACGCCCGCCTCGTCGAGCCGCAGGCGCATCGCCACCTTGTGCGTCACGAGCCGCGCCGTCTCGACGCCGATCCCGGGCAGGCCGAGCTCCTCCGCGATCCGCGCCGCGACCGGCACGGCACGATCCGAAGCGACCGTGAGCACGCCGTCGGGCTCGATGCGCCGGGCGGCCGCGACGGCCGCGCCGACGTCCGCGAAGTCGACCGTCTCCGCGACGTCTGCCTCTGCGAAGGCGGGCGCATCGGGGTTGCGGTCGATCGCCGCGGCGCGCAGCCCGAGCTCTCGCGCGCGCCGGAGCGCGCGGCGCTGGTGCCGTCCGGCACCGACGAAGAGCACGGTCTTCATCCGGCCGTCGATGCTACTTCCGCGGGGCGAGCGCGTCCCGGATCAGCCCCAGCACCGGGTCGAGCTCGACCGGGAAGCCGGCGCTCGTCTGCAGCGCCACGCCGTCGACGAGGAGGCCGAGGAAGGCGCCGATCGCGTCCGGCGTCACGTCGTCACGCAGCTCACCGTGTTCCTGCAGCGCCACCAGGTGCTCGAGCGCGCGCGCGTCCTCGTCCGGCGTCCGCTGCTTCCACCGTTCGCGGAGCTCGGGATCGGTGCGCAGGTGCCGCGCGTGCTCGAGGTAGACGCCGAGCCAGTCGGGATTCTCCTCGGCGATCACCCGCAGCAGCGCCTCGAACCCCTGCTCCTTCCAGATGCGCAGCGCCTCCGCCTGCTGCGTTGACGCCAGGGCGAAGAAGAGCTCGTACTTCGACGGGTAGTAGTTGAAGATGGCGCCGCGCGAGAGGCCGATCTCCTGCTCCAGCTTCACGACCGTGGCGCCCTCGTACCCGTAGCGCGAGAACGCGCGGCGCGCGCCGTCGAGGATCTGTTCGCGGCGGGCCTCGAGGTGGGCGTCGGATCGTTTCGGCACGGCCAGATTTTACAAAACCGTACGGACGTTTTATTTATTATCGCGCCGATGTTGAGGAACCGGACGACGCTGGCGCTGCTCGTGGCGGAGCTGGTCTCGATGACCGGCATTCAGATGACCTTCGTGGCGCTGCCCTGGTTCGTGCTCACCACGACGGGGTCGGTGTCGAAGATGTCGTTCGTCCTCGCCGCCGAGATCGCGCCGATGGCGATCTTCGGGATCCCGAGCGGCAGCGTCATCGCCCGCCTCGGCGCCCGCAAGACGATGCTCCTCTCGGATCTCCTGCGTGCGCCGCTGATGGTGCTCGTGCCGGTGCTGTTCTGGACGGACGCCCTCACGTTCCCGCTGCTCCTCGTCCTCGTGTTCGTGCTCGGCCTCTTCTCCGCGCCTTACTTCGCGGCCCAGCGGACGATCATCCCCGAGGTCTACGGCTCGGACGAGCGCGTCGTGTCCAAGGTCTCGGCCGCCTTCGGCGGGGCGGCACAGGTGACGCTGATCGCGGGACCGGCGCTCGGCGGTGTCCTCGTGGCCGCGATCGGGGCGCCCGAGGTGATGCTGGTCGATGCGGCCACCTACGTCGTCGCGTTCGTCCTCGTCCTCGTGTTCGTGCGCGCCGGCAAGCCGGTGGCGCAGGACGAGAGCTCGCGGGGCGTGCTCGCAGGCGTCCGCTTCCTGGCTCGCGACCGCGTGCTCGGGCCGATGACGCTCACGCTGATCGTGCTCGACGCCGCAGCCGGGGCACTGTTCACGACCCTTCCGGCGCTCGCCTACCTCCGGTTCGGACAGGACCCGAAGATCGTCGGCTGGCTCTTCACGGCTTTCGGAATCGGTGCGCTCGCAGGCAGCGTCCTGGCGATGAAGGCGGTCGACCGGTTCGCGCCCTTGCGGCTCGCGGCAGGCGCGATGGTGCTGGTCGTACTGCCGCTGTGGGCGCTCGTCGCGACGCTGCCCTGGGAGGCGGTAGGCGCCGTCCTGCTCGCCTGCGGATTGTTCGTGCCGCTCGTCAACGCGCCGATCTTCGGCATCCTCTCGACCCGGCCGCCCGAGGCGCTGCGTCCGAAGGTGATGACGGCCGTGATGACGGCCAGCGCGCTCGGTGGCCCTGCGGGTCGCATCGTCGTCGGCCCGATGTTCGTCCACTGGGGAATCGCCGCCACGTACGCGGTCCTCGCAGGTGCGATCTCCCTCGGCGCGCTGCTGTTCGTGCTTGCGACGCTCAGGGCCGACATCCCGCGCGGGTCAGCTGCGGTGCACGATCTCGCAGTCTGAGGCGACGGCGTCGACGCTGTCGGCGTAGACGACGTCCTGCCCGTGCTTGCCGTAGCCGTTCGTCCCGCACGAGATCGTGTCGCGCTGCCCGTCGCGCGCGTAGATCGTGTCCGCGCCGCCCTGCCCGCTCAGGTGGTCTCGACCCGGGCCGCCGATCAGGACATCGATCGAGGGGCCTCCCAGAAGCGTGTCGTTCCCGGGCCCGCCGAGCAGCCGGTCCTGTCCGTAGCCGCCGTTCAGGACGTCGGCGCCGGGCCCGCCGTTCAGCGTGATGCCCTGGAAGAAGTAGCCCGTGTCGTCGGCGTAGAGCGTGTCGTTCCCGCCCAGCCCCACGAGGACTCGCGAAAAGTCCCCGTGCAGCACGTCCGGCCCGGGCGTGCCCACGATCCGGCAGCTGTTCGTGAGCCGCCGCCGGTTGGTCCCGTCCGCGTTGGCGACGTAGATCCCGTCCCGGTCTCGGCACTCGCCGCCGGCGACCCAGGAGATCCGCTTGCCGTCGTTGGAGAACAGGGCGCCGTCGAGGCCGACCAGCGTCTGACGCTTGCCGGTTGTCACGTCGATTCCCACCAGACCGACGGTCCCCGCCCCGAAGACGATGCTCGTGCTCGGCTTCCACACCAGATCGCCCCGGTACGCGCCCCTGATCGAGTAGGTGACGGTCGAGCCGCCGATCTTCGCGACGGCGAGAACGGTCCGCGCGTCGCTGCGCCAGAAGGCGAGCCGCGTGCTGTCGGGCGACCAGACCGGGTCGACGTTGACCTTCGCGCTTCCGGCCGTGACGTCGGTATTGCCGCTCCCGTCCGGCTTGACGACGTGAATGTGCGTCCTGGCGACCCCCGCTCCGTATGCGATCAGCTGCCCGTTCGGCGACCACGCCGGGTGCGCCGTGAACTTCGGCGCGACCGTAGTGAGCCCGGTGCCGTCGGCAGCGATGACCGCGAGCGCGCCGCTCGCGTCGACGAACGCGATCCGCTTCGAGTCCGGCGACCACACGAAGGTGTGGTTGCCCTCGCCGACCCCTTTCGCCAGCACGCGCTCGTCGCTGCCGTCAACCTTCCAGACCGTGAGCAGCCCCATGCCGCTCGTGTTGTCGATCGCGGCGACGTGCGTCCAGTCCGGTGAGCGCACTCCCACGGGGATGCCCGGAACGAAGTGCTCGGGCCCGCCGGTGGCCGCGACGTACCCGACGGTCGGCTCCGGCTGGGCGCCGGCGCGGATCGTCTCGAAGACCAGCTGCGTCCCCTGCGGCGACCACTGCTGACAGCAGTCTCCGGGCGGCGGGAAGTAGCTTCCGGCCTCACTCGATCCGGCAAGGCCGAGGACGAGGAGCGCTCCGAGGAGGACGGCTCTCCTCATGCGCGGAGAGTAACGAAGCTGGGTCGAGATTGCCCCTCGTTAGACTCGCCGCATGGCCCTCGAAGGCAAGCGGGTGCTGATCACGGGCGGCGCGGGATTCATCGGCACCACGCTCGCCCGGCGGCTCGTCGACGCCAACGAGATCGTCACGCTCGACAACCTCCACCGCGACGCCCTCACCGGCACGCCGCTGCTCGAGCATCCGAACTTCACGTTCCACGAGGCCGACGTCCTCGATCCGGATACGCTGGCCGGCCTCGTCAACGGAGCGACCCACGTCGTGCACGGCGCGGCCATCGCAGGCGTCGAGACGGTGATCGAGAGCCCCGTGCGGACGATGCGCGTGAACGTGATCGGCACCTACAACGTGCTCGAGGCGGCAGTCGCGGCGGGCCCGGTGCTCGAGCGCTTCGTCGACTTCTCGACGAGCGAGGTGTTCGGCACGCAGGCGATCAACGTCGAGGAAGGGCATGTGACGACGACCGGCTCCGTCGGCGAGGCGCGCTGGACGTACGCGGTCTCGAAGCTCGCCGGGGAGCACATGACGCACGCCTACCACGACGAGCTCGGGCTGCCGACTGTCACGGTACGGCCGTTCAACGTCTACGGGCCGGGGCAGATCGGCGGCGGCGCGATCCGGGCGTTCATCGAGGCGGCGCTCGCGGGGCACGACCTGACCATTCACGGCGACGGCTCGCAGATCCGCGCGTGGTGCTACGTGGACGACATGGTCGAGGCGCTGCTCGCCTGCCTCGAGCGGCCGGAGGCGGTCGGCCAGACCTTCAACGTCGGCAACGTGCGCTCGACCGTGACCATCCTCGATCTGGCCGAGCGGATCAAGCGCCTGACCGGCTGCCCGGGCGAGATCGTCTTCCGCCCGCTCCATTACTCCGACGTCGAGATCCGGATCCCGAACGTGAACAAGGCCCGCGAGCTGCTCGGCTTCGAGGCGAAGGTCGACCTGGACGAGGGGCTGGCGAGGACGATCGCGTGGTATCGCGAGAGACAGCCGGCGACGACGTAGTCCGTTTGGCGTGGCCCGACGTCGGCGCCGAGGAGGCTGCGGCCGTCGCGGAGGTGCTCGAGACCGGGCAGCTAACGATGGGCCCGAGGGTCGCCGAGCTGGAAGGGCTGCTCGCGTCCGTATGCGAGGTCGAGCACGCCGTGGCGGTCTCGTCCGGGACGGCCGCCCTGCATCTGGCCGTGCTCGCGCTCGGGCTCCAGCCGGGCGACGAGGTGATCGTTCCGGCCTACACGTTCCCGGCCACGGCAAACGTGGTCGCGCTGGCCGGGCTGCAGCCGGTGCTCGTCGACGTCGACCCGGTGACGATGAACATCGACCCCGCACGGGTCGAGCCGACGCGCCGCACGAAGGCGATCGTGCCCGTGCACCTGTTCGGCCGGCCCGCCCGCCTCGAGGAGCTGCCGGCGCTGACGCTGATCGAGGACGCCGCCGGTGCGCTGGGTGCTCGCCGCAGCGGCCGGGCGTGCGGCGGGCTCGGCCTCGTCGGCTGCCTCTCCTTCCACCCGCGCAAGATCGTGACGACCGGCGAGGGCGGCGCGGTGACGACGAGCGACGCCGGGCTCGCCGATGCCGTGCGGCAGCTCCGAAACCATGGCTGGTCGCCGCCGCCTCTCGCCGACATGCCCGTGCCGGGTCTCAACTACCGGCTCTCGGACGTCCTCTGCGCCGTCGGGATCCCGCAGCTGGTGCGGCTCGAGGAGCTGCTCGCGACGCGGGAGCGGATCGCCACGGGATACGCCGAGCGCCTGGCCGAGCTGCCGGTCGTGCTTCCCTCGGCGGATGAGGGCGACCGCCACGGCTGGCAGGCGTACGTGATCCAGGTCGACCGCCGCGACGAGGTGCTGGCAGCGCTCCGGGCGCATGGGATCGAAGCGCAGATCGGCACGTACGCGCTCCACCGACTCTCGGCCTACGCCGACCAGGGCGCCTTCCCCGGCGCCGACCACGCCTTCGAGCGCGCGCTCGCACTCCCGTTCCACTCGCGGCTCGCCGACTCCGATCTCGACCGGGTCGCCGATGCCTTGACAGCCGTTGTGAGTGACTGATAACTTCCAAAACGTGAACGCACAGACCGCAGAGCGCAAGACCGCCGACGAGCGCCGGGAGGCGATCCTCGAGTCCGCGCTGACCGAGTTCGGGAATCACGGGTTCGAGGGTGCCTCGACGGACGCGATCGCGCGGGCGGCCGGCATCTCCCAGCCCTACCTCTTCCGGCTGTTCGGCACGAAGAAGGAGCTCTTCATCGCATCGACCGAGCGGTGCTTCCAGGACACGTACGCGCGGTTTGCCGAGGTGTCGGGCGGGCTGAGCGGCGAGGAGGCCCTCGAGGCGATGGGCGCCGAGTACAGGCGCATGATCACCGAGGATCCGCGGCGGCTCCGGGGGCAGATGCAATCGTACGCAGCCTGCAACGATCCCGAGATCGGCGCGGTCGTCCGCCGGGGCTTCGGCAGGCTCGTCGACCTCGTCGAGTCGAAGGCGGTCGGGCCGGAGCGGGCGATGACGTTCTTCGCCGGCGGGATGCTGATCAACGTGATGGCGTCGATGGGCGTGTTCGGCAGTGACGAGCCGTGGGCCGCGAAGTTCGTCCAGGCGCTGACGGAGCAGGCATAGAAGGCGCCCTTTTTTTCGCCGCAGTTATGAGTAAGCAGTCACTAGTAACAAGGAGGACGAGATGGTCGACAGAGTAGGAGGCAAGACCCTCTGGACATTCGTGATCACCTCGATCGCGCTCGTCATGGTCACGCTCGACAACCTGGTGGTGACGACCGCAATCCCGGTGATCCGCAAGGACCTGCAAGCGTCGCTACAGAGCCTCGAGTGGACGGTCAACGCGTACACGCTGACCTTCGCCGTCCTGCTCCTGACCGGGGCCGCGCTCGGCGACCGCTTCGGGCGGCGCCGGCTGTTCGTGATCGGCCTCGCGATCTTTACCGGGGCCTCGGCCTTCGCCGCGCTCGCGCCCTCGGTCGAGGTGCTGAACCTCGCACGAGCGCTGCAGGGAGTCGGCGGCGCGATCGTCATGCCGCTGACGCTGACGCTGCTCAGCGCCGCAGTCCCGGCCGAGAAGCGCGGGCTCGCGCTCGGCGCGTGGGGCGGCATCGGCGGCCTCGCAGTCGCGCTCGGCCCGCTGGTCGGCGGCGCGATCGTGCAGGGCATCTCGTGGCAGTGGATCTTCTGGCTCAACGTGCCGATCGGCATCGTGCTGATCCCGCTCGCGTGGCGGCGGCTCGACGAGAGCCGCGGCCCCAACGCGGCGCTCGACCTGCCCGGCGTCGTGCTCGCGAGCGCCGGCCTGCTCGGCATCGTCTGGGGACTCGTGCGCGGGAACGAGGTCGGCTGGGGGAGCCCGGAGATCGTCGGCGCGCTTCTCGGCGGCGCCGCGCTCGTCGCGGCGTTCGTTGCCTGGGAGCTGCGCGCGAAGGCGCCGATGCTGCCGATGCGCTTTTTCCGCAACCGCACGTTCGCACAGGCCAACCTCGCCTCCCTGCTCATGTTCTTCGGGATGTTCGGGTCGATCTTCCTGCTGGCCCAGTTCTTCCAGACCGTCCAGGGGTACTCGCCGTTCGAGGCCGGCCTGCGGATCCTCCCGTGGACGGCGATGCCGATCTTCATCGCGCCGATCGCGGGTGCGCTGTCGGATCGCATCCCGGGCCCGCGGATCATGGGCGTCGGGCTCGCACTGCAGGCGATCGGCCTCGGCTGGATCGCAGCGGTGTCGACGCCGACGGTGCCCTACGCGGAACTCGTCGGGCCGTTCTTCCTCTCCGGCATCGGTATGGCGCTCTTCTTCGCACCGGTCGCGAACGTCGTCCTCGGGTCGGTGAAGCCGAGCGAGGAGGGTCAGGCGTCCGGTGCCAACAACGCGATCCGGGAGCTCGGCGGCGTCTTCGGAGTCGCCGTCCTGGCCTCGATCTTCTCGAGCTACGGCGGCTACGGGACCGGTGCGTCCTTCGTTGCCGGGCTGACTCCGGCCGTCTGGGTCGGCGCGGCCGTCGTCGGCGTCGGAGCCCTCGCCGCGCTGACGATCCCCGTTCGCCGCAAGGCTCGCGGCGCCGAGGTCGTGCAGCTCGAGCCGGCGCTCGAGGAAGCCGCGTAACACGGTTCACTTACAGGCTGTCCCACCCGGCTGGAAGCTCAGGCGCGTTCCAGCCGGGGTCGGGACGCCAGTCCTCGAAGCCCGTCGGAATCAGGTCTGGAAGCGCCGCGATCACGCGCTCGCCCTCGGCCCGGATCTCGATGGCCTCGTCGGGACTGAACAGCCCTAGCGCGACGCACGCAGCGAGGTCGTCCTCATCCTTCCATCTCCACGAGCCGTCCGGATCGATCCACACGTCGAGCGCCTGGTCGAGCGTGTCGAAGCCGATCGGTGAGCGCTCGAGCGGCTTTTGCAGGTTGACGTACCAGCCGACGAACTCGTCTGTCGCCTCGTCCCAGAAGAGGGCGAGCGAGTGCCTCGCTCCGAACCGCGTGATCTGGAGCACACGGTTCGACGTCCACGCGTGAGGCGACGTCTCGACGGAGGAGCCCCAGCTGCGGATGTCGTGGCCGTCCGCAGTGCGCGGGACCCAGCGCCCCTCGACGCCGGGCCGGATGAATAGCACCACGCGGTCGTCGGAGTCCTCGACCACCGTGTGCGGGAAGGCCCAGCGCACGCGACCTCTGAACACGCTGCGAAGCAGCGCGGTCTCGCCGGGCCGGAACACGCGGCGAATCTAGCCGCTCGGATCGATGATGTGCGTGATGTCCGGGAACGGGTAGAGCGTCAGATGGACGAAGAGGATCGCGAGGCCCCAGATGATCACGAACGTGACGAACCAGCCGAGCTTGGGGCCGAGCATCCACGGCCAGCTCCGACGCTCGAGCCAGCCCGCGAGGTTCTTCACCGTCGCGACCATGGTCGGATAGGGAACGTCCGCGCCCCAGAAGAAGGCGATCAGGCTGGGAACGAGGAACCAGAGCACGGCGACCGACACGTAGATGACGAACGACGCGTGGAAGCGCCTCGGATCGTCCCACCACTGGGTCGCGGCCCAGCCGGCCAGGGCGACGATCGCGGCCGAGACGACGGCGCAGGCGGCAAACGCGAGCGGCGCCGACTCGCCTCCGAAGTCCTCCGGATCCTTGACGTTGCTCGTCTCCGTGGGGTGGAACGTGAGACGTCCCCCCGCAGTGCGGGTCGCCTGCCCCTGGGTCGGATTGCGCTCGCCGGCCCGCTCGAAGGAGACCTTGATCAGCGAGTACACGATCACGACGACCGCGCCGATCACGCCGAGCTCGACCCAGTTGTGGTAGCGCTCGAGATGCCCGATCGTCTCCGACGCCGTCTTGAACCCGAGGGCGCCGTTCGAGATCGCCCCCGTCACTTCCGGGACGGCCAGCATCAGTGCGGCGCCGACCCAGACGAAGTAGCCCCACCCCTCCTTCGTGCCGACGGGTCGTCCCTTGGACACCTGCATGTGCTGGAAGCTACAGAGTCTTGGTCGTTTTTCAAGCCTCGTTCTTAGGAAGCTGCGGTAGGTTCCGCCGCGGAATGGCGCAGGCAGATCTCTCGCCGGTCGCCGAGCCCGGCCCCGCTCCGGAGCTCTCGGTCGTCGTCACGCTCTTCAACGAGGTCGGCTCGCTGGACGAGCTCTACCGCCGCACAGTCGCGACGCTCGACCCGCTCGACCGGCCCTACGAGCTGATCTTCGTCGACGACGGGTCGACGGACGGGACGTTCGTCGAGCTCGAGCGCCTGCACGCCGGCGACCCCCGCGTGCGCGCCGTCAGGTTCAAGCGGAACTTCGGCCAGCACCCGGCCATGCACGCGGGGCTCGCGCGGGCGCGCGGCGAGATCGTCGTGACGATGGACGGCGACCTCCAGAACGCGCCCGAGGACATCCCCCGCCTGCTCGCCGCCGTCGAGAGCGGGTACGACGTGGCCAGCGGCCGCCGGAGCGCACGGCGCGACTCCTGGGGGCGGACGCTGCCCTCGCGCCTGATCAACGCCATGCTGCGCCGCTTCACGGGCGTGCAGATCTCCGACTTCGGCTGCGCGTTCAACGCGTACCGCCGCGAGGTCATCACCCCGATGCTGGGCGCGATCGGCAAGCAGAAGTTCACGAAGGCGCTCGTGCTCTCCGGCGGCGCCAGCGTCGTCGAGGTGGACGTCACGCACACGGCGGGCGCCAGGCCGTCGCGCTACTCGCCCCTTCGGCTGACGCGGCTCGCGTTGCACGTCCTCGCCGGCTTCTGGCCGCAGCCGATCCAGGTGATCGGGATCGCCGTCGGCGTTCTGTGCACGGTCGGCGCCACCGCGCTCGGCGCCTACGGGATCTACTACTGGATCGACCGCTCGAACTTCCCGGGGCCGCTGTTCGGCGGTGTCGCCGTGCTGGTCGTTCTGGGCATCCAGGGGTTCATCCTCGCGCTGATCGGTGAATATCTGGGCAGAATCCAGCGCGACGTGGAAGGACGCCCCCTCTACACCATCGACAAGGAGATCTGAGTGGCTCGACGCAAGCGCGTGCTCGTGACCGGCGGCGCCGGGTTCATCTCCTCGAACGTGATCCGGCACCTGCTGGAGGCCACCGAGTACGACGTCGTCTCGCTCGACGCGCTCACGTACGCGGGGAACCTCGAGAACCTCGCCGACGTGATGTCGCACGAGCGTCTCGCGTTCGTCCACGGCGACATCCGCAATGCCGACCTGGTCGCCGAGATCGTCGCCGAGGTGGACGTGATCGTGAACGCCGCCGCCGAGTCGCACGTCGAGAAGTCGATCCTCGAGGGCGCGTCCGAGTTCGTGACGACGAACGTCGAGGGGACGCAGGTGCTGCTCGACGCCGTCCGCGCGGCGCCGGTCGAGCGCTTCGTTCTGATCTCGTCCAGCGAGGTCTACGGGACGGCCGAGTCGGACCCGATGGACGAGGAGCACCCGCTCAACCCGCGCAGCCCCTACGCAGCGACGAAGGCCGGCGCCGACCGGCTCGCGTACTCGTACTTCGTCACCTACGGCCTGCCGGTCGTGATCCTGCGGCCGTTCAACAACTACGGGCCGCGGCAGCACTGGGAGAAGGTCGTGCCCCGGTTCGTCACGAGCGCGCTCTCCGACGAGCCGCTGACCGTGCACGGCGACGGCCACGCGAGCCGTGACTGGCTGTACGTCGAGGACGACGCCGAGGCGATCGTGGCTGCGATCGAGGCGGATCTCGACGCCGTCGCCGGCGAGGTGATCAACGTCGCCACCGGCGTCGACGTGTCGGTCTCGGGAATCGCCGATCTCGTGCTGGACGTCCTCGGCAAGCCCGCGTCGCTGAAGTCGTACGTCGACGAGCGGCCCGGCCAGGTCGACCGCCACATCGGCTCGACCGAGAAGGCCGAGCGGCTGCTCGGCTGGGGAGCTCGCACCTCGTTCGCGGAGGGCCTCGAGCGCACCGTCGCGTGGTACCGCGAGAATGAGGCGTGGTGGAGGGGGGCTCGCCGAGAAGTGACAAGCGGTTACTCGTCCTAGGGGCGGGTCCCGCGCAGCTCGGGCTGCTCGAGGCCGCGCACGAGCGGGGCCTCCACGTCATCGCCGTCGACCGCGACCCGCTCGCACCCGGGTTCCGCTTCGCCGACCGGCGCGCGATCGTCTCCGTCGAGGACGAGCCGGCCATCGACAGGCTCGCCGGCGCCGAGCGAGTCGACGGCATCGTCGCGCCGGGCGTCGACTTCCCGGTCGCGATCGCGGCGCGCATCGCGGCCAGGCTCGGCCTTCCGCATCCGATCGACCCGCCGACGGCGCAGGCGGCGACGTCGAAGCTCCGTCAGCGCGAGCGCTTGGCCGAGGCCGACGTGCCGCACGCGCCCCATCGCATCTGCTCGAGCCTGTCGGAGGCCGTCGCCGCGGCCGAGGAGTTCGGCTACCCCTGCGTCGTGAAGGCGCCCGATCTCCAGGGCCAGAAAGGGCTCACGCTCGTGGTGGATCCCGCCGGGCTCGAGGACGGCTTCGACCACGCGCGCGGGCTCGCCCGCTCGAGCGTGGTGCTGGTCGAGGAGCTGGTCTCGGGGCCGGAGGTGACGGTCAACGCGTTCTCCGTCGACGGGCGCTTCCATCCGCTTACCCTCACCGACCGGGTCGTCGCGGATACGACGGCGTTCGGCGTGGCTCTGGCGCACGTCTGGCCGAGCGAGCTGGCCGAGGAGGACGCGGCTGCCGCGGTGCGCGTCGCCGAGGCTGCGGCTGCGGCGGTCGGCGTGCGGGAGGGACCGACGTACACGCAGGTGCTCATGGGCCGGGACGGGCCGTGCGTCGGCGAGCTCGCCGCGCGGCTCGGCGGCGGACACGACGCGGAGCTCTGCGACGCCGCGGTGGGGGTGGACCTGAACCAGCTCGCGATCGCGGCCGCACTCGGCGAGCGGATCTACGAGGGCGGGCTCGTCCCGGACGAGTTGGCCGGCGGCGCCTGCGTGCGCTTTCTCGTGCCCGAGCCGGGCGTGCTCGAGGCGGTCGAGGGGCTCGACGGGGCGGCGCGGTCGAGCGGCGTCGTCTGGGCACGGAGCTACCGCGAGCCGGGCCACGAGTTCGGCCCCTTCCATCGCGGCTCCGACCGCGCCGGCGCCGTGCTCGCCGTCGGCGACTCGCGCAGGAAGGCCGTCGACCGCGCGCGCCGCGCGGCTGCCCGCATCCGCTTCGTCACCGCCGAAGCGGGAGCGCTCGTCTAGCGTCTCGGCCGGCGTTCCCCGTCGGTGATCTCGCGCACGTCCTCGAGTTCGTCGTTCCCGGTGGCGCCTGACCGCAGGAGCCACGATCGGTCCTTGCTGGGTCTACGCACATGACACGCCCCAGTACGCTTGGGGCGATGCAGGAGCTCTCGTCCCGGCGCCAGTCGTTTCTCTCCTTTCAGCCGCCCGCGATCGGGGACGAGGAGATCGAGGCCGTCACCGAGACGCTGCGCTCGGGCTGGCTGACGACCGGGCCGCGGACGGCCGAGCTCGAGCGCCGGTTCGCCGAGTACGTCGAGGCGAAGCACGCGCTGGCGGTCACGTCCGGCACGGCCGCGCTCCACCTCGCGCTCGTCGCGCTCGGCATCGGCCCGGGCGACGAGGTGATCACGACGCCGATCACCTGGCCCGCGACCGCGAACGTGATCGTCCACACGGGCGCGCGGCCGGTGTTCGCCGACGTCTGCGAGGGCGACCTGAACATCGATCCCGACGACGTGGCGCGCCTCGTCGGGCCACGCACGAAGGCGATCCTTCCCGTGCACCTTGCCGGCCAGCCTGCCGACCTCGACCCGCTCTGGGCGCTCGGCCTGCCGGTCGTCGAGGACGCCGCCCACGCGGTCGAGAGCACCTACCGCGACCGCAAGATCGGCGGGCTCTCCGCGGCCACCTGCTTCTCGCTGTACGCGACGAAGAACGTCGCCGCCGGCGAGGGCGGCGTGATCACGACGAACGACGACGCCGTTGCGCGAGCGGTCGACGACCACAGGATCATGCGCCGCGGCCACGGCTCGCTGTACGACATCGCGGTCCCCGGCTACAAGGCGAACCTCTCCGACGTGCTCGCCGCGATCGCTCTCTGCCAGCTCGACAAGCTCGACCGGCACCGGGAGATCCGCGTGCGCCACGTGGCCGCGTACGACGCGGGCATCGCCGACCTCGACGGTATCGAGCCGCTTGAGCGCGACCTGCGCGACACCCACGCGCTCCACCTCTACGTGGTTCGCATCGACGCGGCGCGCGCCGGCGCGACCCGCGACGAGTACCAGCGGGCGCTTTCGGACGAGCTGATCGGGACGAGCATCCACTTCCTGCCGGTGCATCAACTGAGCGCGTACCGCGATCTCTATCCCGACCAGCCGCCGCTGCCCGTCGCCGAGCGGGCCGGGCGGGAGATCCTCTCGCTGCCGCTCTCGCCGGCGCATTCGGACGCCGACGTCGAGGATGCGATCGCCGCGTTGCGGCGCCTCCACGCCGCGTTCACCGGGGCGTCGTGAGCACCGATCCGACCGTCTCCCGCCTCCGGCGCATGCGCCGCTTCGAGTGGGCGCGTGCCCGCAGCCGCCCGGTGAAAGCCGCGGCCGGGATCACCGTCACCGCTCTCTGTGCGGCCTACATCCTCTGGCAGATCAATGTCAGCCAGACGATTCACATCCTCCGCACCGCGAGCTGGGGCTGGTTCCTCGGGGCGATCGCGATCATGGGGCTCTCCGTCTGGCCGATGGCCTGGCGCTGGCAGCGGCTCCTGCGCGCGCGCGGCATCCGCGACGACCTCGGCTGGCTCGTCCGGACGTATTTCGTTTCCTACACTGCCGGACAGGTGCTGCCGACGTCGATCGGCGGCGACGCGGCGCGGATCTACGAGACGACCAAGCGCCATCCGGGCCACGGGGCGCCGGTGACGGGATCGGTGCTGCTCGAGCGGGCGCTCGGAGGCGCTGCGACGCTGATCCTGGCCGCAATCGGGTTCGGTCTCGCCATCGGCTACTACGACGTCGGCGGCTACCTCTGGATCGAGCTGGGCTTCGTCGTCGCGGCCGTGGTCGGCGGCTTCGCGCTCTTCTCCCGCCGGGCGCGCGGGCCGCTCGCGCGCACCCGGCCGCTCCTGCGGCGGCTGAAGCTCGAGAAGCCGCTGCGCGCCGCGTACGAGGGCATCCACGGCTACCGCGACCACACGCGGCTGATGATCGGCGTGATGACCCTGACGCTCGCCGTCCAGGCCGTGCGCGTCCTCGCGATCTGGATGACCGGCAAGGCCGTCGGCGTCGAGCTCTCACCGCGCCCGTACTACGTGATGGGGCCGCTGCTCTTCCTGGTCATGCTGGTGCCGTTCACGATCAATGGCCTGGCCGTGCGCGAGGCGTTCTTCGTCAGCTTCCTGACCCAGCTCGGCGTCAGCGCGGACCGCGCGTTTGCAACCGGCTTCCTCTTCTTTGTCGTGACGATCGCGCTCGCGCTGCCGGGCGCTGCGATCCTCGCCTGGCAGAGCCTGAGGCCGCCGGCGAGCTCCACGGTCCCGGATGGCTGACCTTGCCGTCGTCGTCGTCACCTACAACGCGCTGCCCTACATCGAGCAGTGCCTGCAGAGTGTCGCGGGCTGGGAGACGGTCGTCGTCGACCACGGCTCGAAGGACGGGACGGTGGCGCTCGTCGAGGAGCGCTTCCACGACGTGCGCCTGCTGCGGCAGGACAACCCCGGCCTCGCGGCCGGCTGGAACCGCGGCATCCGCGAGACGTCGAGCCCGTACGTCCTGATCCTGAACGCGGACGCGTGGGCGGTCGGTGACGGCGTCCGGCGGCTGCTCGCCTTCGCCGCGACCGAGCCGAAGGCCGCCGTCGTCGGGCCGAAGCTCCTGAACACGGACGGCTCGCTGCAGCGCTCCGTCCGCGGCTTTCCCACGCTGTGGCGGCTCGCTACCGAGTACTTCTTCCTGCGCAAGCTGGCGCCGCACTCGCAGGCGCTGAACGCCTTCTACGCCGGCGGATTCGACCACGACCACGTGGCCGAGGCGGAGTTCGTGATGGGCTCGGTGATGCTCGTCCGGCGGAAGGCGATCGACGAGGTCGGGCCGCTCGACGAGAACTTCTTCCTCTTCTCGGAGGAGACCGACTGGTGCTACCGCTTCCACCAGGCGGGCTGGAAGGTGCTGTTCTATCCGGGGGCAGAGTTCGTGCACGTCGGCGGCGCCTCGCACGGGGGCCGGATGTACATGGAGAACCTGCGCGGGCACCTCCGCTTCCTGGCCAAGCATCGTGGCGCCGCCGAGGCCGAGCGCGCCCGGCGGCTGCTGCTCGCCGCGCTGCGCCTGCGCGGAGTGCTGTTCACGGGCGAGCGCGGGCGGATGTACCGCGACGCCGCAGGCTGGCTCGCCTCGGGGTCGGCGCAGTCGCTGCTCTCAGCGCCTCGCGCGTGAGGCGGCGCTTCCATTACGAGCTGCTGCCGCGCGAGCTCGTCGCGATCCCGGCCCTTCTGCTCGCGCGCGTGTTGCCAGACTCGGGCTTCGGCCTCTACCTGAAGCTCGCGGCCGCGACCGTGGTCGTGGTCCTGCCCGGCGCGTTGATCGCCCGGCTCGTCGGAAGGCCGAGCGTATCCGCGACGCTTGCCTGGACGCTGACCGGGATCTTCGCGGCCGGCGCGATCGTCTTCGCGGTCGGGGGTTCGATCGACCTTGCGATCGGGCTGTACGCGGCGCTCGGTGTGGGGGCGCTCGTCGCATTGCTCTCGCGCCGCGTCGTCGTCGCGCGCCGCCGGCCGCTGGGCGTGATCTGCCTCGGCGTCCTCGCCGGCGTGCTGGTCTGGCAGGTCGCGGGCACGCTCGACGGCGATGCGCTCTTCCACCTCGCCCGCGTTCGCAAGCTGCTCGCGTTCGGAGACCTGCACTTGCGGACGGTGGACGAGTTCAAGGACGGTGGGCTCCATCCCGGCTACGCGTTCCCGCTCTGGCAGCTCTTCCTCGCGTTCGTCGCGCGGCTGTCCGGGGCGGACGCGGGCCGCGTGCTGCTGCACGAGGCCAGCATCCTCTGCCCGCTCGCGTTCGCGGTCGTCTACGAGTCGGGGATCGCGGTCTTCCGGAGCCGCGGTGCTGCGTTCGCGACCCTGGTCGGCACGGTCGCGCTGTTCGGGCTCGCAGGCGGTCACGGCGGCAGCTACGTCCACCTCGCGCTGCCGGCGACGACGTCACGGCAGGTGCTCGTGCCCATGGTGGTCGCCCTCTTCTTCTGGTTCGTGCGGCGGCCGTCGCGCCCGGGCGGAGCGACGCTCGCCGCCGCCTCTCTCGCCCTCGCGCTCGTCCACCCGACGTACGCGCTGTACCTCCTCGTGCCTCTCGCGGGCTACGTGGCGGCGCGGTGGCTGCTCGCGCGGGCCGAGCTGCGGCAGGGGATCGCCGGGCTCGCGACGCTCTTCGTGCCGGCGCTCGCCGTCTCGCTCTGGCTCCTGCCGCTCGTCCGCGAGACGACGTCCCACAACCCGTCGGACGCCGAGCTGGCTCAGAACCTGAAGCACTACGGCGACCAACTCGTCGTCTACTCGCTCCACAGCTACCGGGTCTCGGCCGAGCTCTTCGCACGCACCGGGGCGGTCGCGGTCGCGGCGCTCGTCTGCGTGCCTCTCGCGTACTTCTCGCGGCGGAGCCGCTGGGCTGCACTCGTGCTCGGCGGCACCGTTGTCGTCGCCGCGCTCGCGCTCGTGCCGCCCTTCTTCTCGACGTTCGCCGACGTCGTCTCGCTCTCGCAGGCCAGGCGCGTCGTCGGCTTCGTCCCGCTCGCCTTCGCGTTCGCGGGTGGCGCGGCGGTGCTCTCGAGGAGACTGGAGGGTTGGGTGCTGCCGCTGGCGCTCGCCGCCGGGATCGGGCTCGAGCTCGCCTGGCCGGGCGACTTCGCCAACGTGCCCGGAGACGGAGGCCCGGCGCTCGCCGTCTGGATCGCGTCCGTCGGCGGCACGGCCGCGCTCGTCGCCGGATCGCTCATCCGGCGCGGCCCTCACGGCTACGACCGCCCGGGGAGCCTGACCGCGCTCGCCGCCGTCGTGTTCGCGATCCCGGTCGCCGTGGCCGGCTTCTCCCACTGGAGCGCTCGGGCCGCGACACCCGGCCTGACGCCGGGGCTCGTCGGCGCACTGCACCGCTACGTGCCGAAGGGCGCGGTCGTCTTCTCGGACGACTCGACGGCGTACCGGATCGCGGCCGCGGTGCCCGTGTACGTCAACGCCGCGCCGCCCGGCCACGTCGCGGACACGAAGCCGAACCGGCGCTTCGCGCGACGTGACGACGCAAACCGGTTCCTCGCGAGCGGCGATCTCGCGATCCCGCGGCGCTACGGCGCGCAGTTCGTCGTCCTCGACCTCGGCCGCCACGCCGCCCCCCGTCTCGCGCTGCCGCGGCTCTACCGCGACTCACGCTACGTGCTCTACCGTCTCCCCCGCACGCAGAGCCGGTAACGCAGCGACTCGATGCGGCCGCCGCCGCCGCGCTCGACGAGCCGCAGCCCGCGGATGAAGCTCGGGCGCCACTCGCTGCGGTCGACCTCGAACCCGCCCTCGCGAAGCATCGCCTCGAGCGTCTTCGCGTCCCGCAGGCCGATGTGCGTCGGGTTCTGCGCAAGGATGAGATCGCGCGCCTTCAGGCGCTCGATCGGGTGCCGGGGGTTCGGTGTGTAGAGGGAGAGCGTCCCGCCCGGCCGGAGCACGCGTCGGGTCTCGACCAGCATTTCCCCGAACGTCTCGTCGTCGAGATGCTCGACGAGGTCGGCCGCGACGGCCTTGTCGAAAGCGCCGTCGTCGAACGGCAGCCGGGCGACGTTCGCGAGTTGGAAGGTCAGAGTCGGAAAGAGCGCGCGTGCCTTGTCGACCGCGAGCGGCTCCGCGTCGACGCCGACGGTCTCGCAGCCGAGGGTGGAGAGATAGTGCGAGATCGCGCCCGCGGCGCAGCCGAGGTCGAGGACGCGGTCGCCGGGGGAAGGCTCCACGAGCGAGCGCACGGCCTCGAGGCGAAGTTCTGTCCAGGCGGTTCGCTCGAGGTACTCGGACGCCATCGTGTCCATGAACTCCTCGTCGTACTCGGCCGGGGCCCGGCGAAACACTGGCAAGCGCATTGGCCAAGTCTGCCGCAGACGCGAGCGCCGAAGCAGTGTCAGACACCTTTACGGAGTGGTGCCGGACAAGTGTCAGACACTGTTACGGAGTGGTGTCAGAGCAGTGCCTGACACTGCACGGAGTAGGCTGGCGCGCTGTGAGGGTTCGAGACCGGGTCGGCCCGCTGGCCGCGCGGGACCTGCGGCTCCTCGTCTCGGTCACGATGGTCACGACTGTTGGTCGTGCCCACCTCCGCGCGATCGCGCTTGCCTCCGCCGTCCTCGGGCTGCGCCACGGTGGAGTGGTTGATCCCGGCCTCGTGCTCGTCGCACGAACGGCTGTCCAGGCGGGCGTGGTCCTCTTCGGCGGCGGCACGTCCACGACCGTCCCGCTCGAGGCGTGAGGCTCGAGACCGAGCGCCTCGTCCTGCGGCCCGTGCGGGCGGACGACCTGGACGGTTACCGCACCCTCGGCATCCGCATGGAGGCTGCCCGGCGCGAGGTCGAGTACGCCGTCGCGCACTGGGCGGAGCACGGCTTCGGCCCCTGGGCGATCCACGAGCACGGATCGGAGCGGCTTGCCGGCGTGCTCGAGGTCCACTTCGCGGGGGAGGGCATCGGAGGAATCGCACCGGACGAGGTCGAGATCGGCTGGACGGTCGCCCCCGGCCGCCGCCGCCTCGGGATCGCGACCGAGGCCGCCCACGCCGCGGTCGCGGACGCGTTCGAGCGGGTCCGGCCGCCGCACCTCGTCGCCTACATCCGTCCCGGGAACGCGGCCTCGCGGCGCATCGCGGCCGCGCTCGGCATGCGCGACGAGGCGGAGGGGACGACGAGATCGGGCGAGCCGATGCGCATCTTCCGGCTCCCGCGCCCGACTACCATCGACCCGGCGTGAAGATCCTGCTCGTCACCCTGTACTTCCCGCCGGCCGGCGGCGGGGGCGTCCAGCGGCCGCTCAAGCTGGCGACGCATCTGCCGGGCTACGGGATCGAGACGCATGTCCTCGCCCCGGACGACCCCAAGTGGGTGCACCGGGACGACGAGCTCGTCGCGCCGTCGCAGGCGTGGGTCCATCGCGCGCAGTACGTCGGGCCGACCGGCAAGCGGCCTGCGGACGAGCTTCACGGCACCGAGGGCTTCGAGCGCTTCGCGACGCAGGTCCGGCTGTTCGGGCGACGCCTGCTCGTGCCCGACGAGAACGTCAGCTGGAACCTGACCGCGATCCCGGCGGCGACGCGAATCGTCAAGAGCGAGGGGATCGATGCAGTGATCACGACCTCGCCCCCGAACTCGATCCACCTGATCGGTGCGGCGGTCAAGCGGCTGACCGGCGTTCGCTGGGTGGCCGACCTGCGCGACTCGATCGCCGCCCACCCGCACCGGCGCACCGACAGCCTGGCCGTGCGGGCCAAGGAGACGACCGCCGCGGGCATTGCCCGGCTCGTCGCCCACTCGGCGGACGCGATCGTCGCCGCGGCCGACGCGATCGCGGACGAGGCGCGCACGCTCGAGCCGGCCGCGCCCGTGACCACGATTCCGAACGGCTGCGACTTCGACGACTTCGCCGGGCTCGAGTACCGGCGCGGCGAGCGGTTCACGATCACGCACGCGGGGAGCTTCTTCGGCCGCCGCGACCCGCGTCCGTTCCTCCGGGCGCTCGCCGACTCGAAGCTGGACGCGGTCGCGCGCTTCGTCGGCGACTTCCGCCCGGCCGACCGCGAATGGGCCGAGGAGCTCGGCCTCGGCGACCGGCTCGAGCTCGTTCCCTACGCCTCGCATCACCGCGCGCTCGAGCTCCAGCGCTCCTCGGACGTGCTGCTCCTGCTGATCCCGGAAGCCGACGGCCGCGGCCGTGGCGTCCTCTCCGGCAAGGTCTTCGAATACCTGGCCGCCGAGCGCCCGATCCTCGCCGTCGTCCCGCCGGACGGGGCCGCGGCCGAGCTGATCCGCGAAGTCGGGAACGGCGTCGTGGCTGCGCCGGAGGACGTCGGCGCGATCCGCGAGGCGCTCGCCGCGATGCACGAGCGCTGGCAGGCCGGGTCGCTGAACGGCGTGCCGCTCGCGGACGACGTGCGCGAGCGCCTCGACCGCCGCTCTCGCGTGCGCGAGTACGCCGACCTGCTCCTCAACCTCGGGACGACCGCGTGAGGTTCAGGCCGGCACGCTTCTTCTTCCTCGCGACGGTCTTCTGCGCGACCTTCGAGAAGCTGAACTGGAACATCGCGGGGGCGATCGAGATCGCGGACATCCTCGCGATCGGCTTCATCTGCTCGTTCACCTTCCAGGAGATCGCGCGACGCGACCGCCGGTTCGTCCGGACGGCAGCGATCGTCGGCTGCTTCCTGCTGCTCTTCCTGCTCGTCTACCTGGCCGGCTACTTCTCGCTCGAGTCGGGCCAGGCGGTGCAGCAGTACTGGAAGGGGTTCATCAAGTTCGCGATCCACTTCCTGTTCCTGCTGCTCGGCGTGATCTACCTCTCTCGCCACTCGGCGCGGTTCTACCTGCGGACGATCGGCTGGTTCACGGCCGGCATGGTCTTCAACGCGATCTACGGCGTGTTGCAGCTTCTCGCGGCGCGCTCGGGCACGAATCTCGACGCCCAGGTGATCAGCCCGATCACGGGCGGCGCCAGCTCGATCAACGTCTACGGCATCTTCCAGCAGACCGGTTTCATCTACCGCCCGAACGCGCTGACGGGCGACCCGAACCATCTCGGAATCATGCTCATCCTCCCGCTCCTGATCCTGACGCCGCTCTACCTCAGGCTGGAGAAGGGCAACCCCTGGAAGCTCAAGCTCGGGCTGACGCTCGCCTTCCTGCTCGTCGTCGAGGTGCTGACGCTCTCGCGAAGCGGCATCGGCGGCCTGATCCTGGGCTTCGCGCTGCTCGCGATCCCGTACCGGCGCCGCATCTTCTCGCGTCAGGTTCTGATCCCGGTCGCGGTCCTCGCGGCCGGCTTCGTGGCGCTGATCGCGACCAGCCCGGCCTACTTCCTCAAGATCATCGGATCTCGTTTCGAGACCGGCGGCGGGTCGACGTCCGCGCACTTCAGCGTCTACGACTTCATCCCGACGATCCTGCGCTCGCACCCGGCGTTCGGCCTGGGGCTGAACAACTTCGCGGTCTACTACCAGGAGGTCACCGGCCAGGCGAACTGGGGGCCGCACTCGTACTACGTGGCCCTGATCGTGGAGACGGGACTCGTCGGGACGATCGTCTTCGCCGGCTTCCTCCTTTACCTGTTCGCGCGCACGGCCTTCGCACGGCGCCTCGGGCGCCACCTCGCGGCCGCGGGCGACCCGGCCGGCACGCGCGTGACGCCGCTCGCGTGGGGCATGACCGCGGCGCTCGTCGGGACGCTGTTCGCGAACGTCTTCTACCTGACGATGTCGTTCTACTACTTCTACGTGTTCGTGGCGCTACTCCTTGCGCTACCCGTCGTCTACGGGCCGCGTGCCGTCGCCCAGGCGCGGGTGCGCGCGGCTCCCGGCCCGCAACCGGCTCCGGCTCCGGCCTAACCTCGGTCTAACAGGCGCGAGCGATACGATCGGGGCGAGGATGAGGGAGCTCGTAGTCGACGGCAGGCTGATCTCGGACGACGCTGACTGCTACGTCATCGCCGAGGTCGGCCACAACCACCAGGGATCGCTGATGAAGGCGATCGAGTTCCTGCACGCGGCCAAGCAGTGCGGGGTGGACGCGGTCAAGCTGCAGAAGCGCGACAACCGGACCCTGTTCACGCGGGCCATGTTCGACCAGCCCTACGACCACGAGAACAGCTTCGGCAAAACGTACGGAGAGCACCGCGAGGCGCTCGAGCTCTCCGACAAGGACTGGTTCGAGCTGATGCACCAGGCGCGCGAGATAGGCATCACGCTGTTCGGCGCCACCTTCGACCAGCCGAGCGCGGACTTCCTCGCCGAGCTCGGCGCCCCGGCCTTCAAGATCGCCTCCGCCGATCTCGTCAACACGCTGCTCCTGCGCCAGGTCGCGTCCTACGGCAGGCCGATCTTCCTCTCGACGGGCGGCGGCACGATGGAGGACGTCGAGCGGGCCGTCGATGTGATCCTGCCGATCAACACACAGCTCTGTGTGATGCAGTGCACGGCGTCCTACCCCGCCGAGGCTGAGGATCTCAACCTGCGCGTGATCGAGACCCTGCGCAACCGCTATCCGGAGCTCGTGATCGGGCTTTCGGACCACCAGGACGGCTACACGATGTCGCTGCTCGGCTACGCACTCGGCGCGCGCGTGATCGAGAAGCACTTCACGCTCAGCCACGGCTGGAAGGGCACGGACCACGCCTTCTCGTTGATGCCCGACGGCATGCGGCGCCTGATTCGCGACCTCCACCGAGCGCCGCTCGCGATGGGCGACGGGGTCAAGCGGCCGCTCCGAAGCGAAGAGAGCGCGATCCGCAAGATGGGCAAGAAGCTCGTGGCCGCGCGCGACCTCCCGCGTGGCCACGTCCTCGCGCCCGGCGACGTCGATGCGAAATCGCCCGCCGACGGGGGCCTGCCTCCGTACGAGCTCGATCGGATGCTCGGGCGCCGGTTGACGCGATCTCTGGCGTACGAGGAGAACGTGACCTTCGAGGACCTCGCGCCTGCCGAGGAGCCTCTCGCGGCGCCGGGCGGCGTCGCCGAGCGTTGAGCGACGAGCTGTTCGACCTCAACGGCCGCGTCGCCGTCGTCACGGGTGGGCTCGGCCAGCTCGGCTCCGTCTACGTCGACGGGCTGACACGGCGGGGCATGCGCGTCGCCGTCTTCGACGTCGCGGCGGACGATCCCGTCGACGTCACGAGCCGCGCCTCGATCGAGGCGGCGACGGAGCGCGTGATCGCGGAGCACGGCGTCCCGCACCTACTCGTCAACAACGCCGCGCTCGACTCGCCGCCGGACGCGCCGCCCGAGGAGGTCGGCCCGTTCGAGACCTACCCCGAGGAGTCGTTCGACCGGGTGATGGACGTGAACGTCAAGGGCACGCTGCTCTGTTGTCAGGTGGTCGGTGCGGCCATGGCCCGGGAGGGCAGAGGGTCGATCGTGAACGTGTCCTCCGTGTACGGGCTCCTCTCGCCCCAGCATGACGTGTACGCGTTTCGTCGCCGCGAGGGGCAGAGCTTCACGAAGCCGGTCGCGTATTCGGTCTCGAAGTCGGCGATCCTCAACCTGACGCGCTACCTCGCGACGTACTGGGCGAAGGACGGCGTGCGCGTCAACACGCTCACGCTCGCGGGCGTCGCGAACGACCAGCCGGACGAGTTCCTGAAGGCGTACACGGCGCGCGTGCCGCTCGGCCGCATGGCCGAGGCGGGCGAAGCCCTCGGAGCGGTCGTCTTCCTCGCCTCCGACGCCTCGTCGTACATGACCGGCGCGAACCTGGTCGTCGACGGCGGCTGGTCGGCCTGGTGATCCCGGAACAGGTTCCGAACCACGTCGACGGTAAGGACGCGCCCGCCGCGTCGGGCGAGTGGCTCGACAAGCACCGGCCGGCGGACGGCTCGCTCCTCTGCCGCTTGGCCAGGTCCGCGGCGGAGGATGTCGACGCTGCGGTTGCGGCGGCTCGCGGCGCGCAGCCGGACTGGGCGGCGCGCACGGTCGTCTCGCGCGGCGAGCTGTGCCGTGAGCTCGCGCTCGCCTTGCGGGAGCAGCGGGAGGAACTGTCAGAGGCGGTCGCAGCCGAGACGGGCAAGTCCCTCGAGCTCGCGCGGGGCGAGACGGACGCCGCGATCGAGATGGGCTTCTTCGTCGCCGGTGAAGGACGACGCTCCTACGGGCGGACGACGACGGCGAGCATGGAACACCGGACCGTGATGTCCGTGCGGCAGCCCGTTGGCGTGGCCGGGCTCGTGATCTCGTTCAACACGCCGCTTCCGAACGTGGCCTGGAAGGTGTTCCCGGCGATCCTGTGCGGGAATACCTGCGTCCTCAAGCCCTCCGAGCACACCCCGGCGTCCGCGTACCACTTTGCAACACTGTGTTGCGAAGTCGGCCTGCCGCAGGGCGTGCTGAACGTGGTGCAGGGGCTCGGGCCGGAGGCAGGCGCGGCGCTCGTCGAGCATCCGGGCGTCGACCTCCTCAGCTTCACGGGCTCTGCGGAGACGGGCCGGTGGGTGAACGAGACCGGGGCGCGGCGGCTGGCGAAGGTCTGCCTCGAGCTCGGCGGCAAGAACGCGCTCGTCGTCTGCGACGACGCCGACCTCGACAGCGCCGTGCGCTGGGCGCTCGCCTCCGCGTTCTCGAACGCCGGTCAACGCTGCGCGTCCGCGAGCCGCATCGTCGTGTTCGACCAGGTCTACGAGGCGTTTCGCGACCGCTTCGTGGCCGAGGCCGCCGGCTACGACGCGGGGCCGGTGATCAGCGAGGCGGCGGTCGAGAGGCTCGTGGCGGCCGGCGCAGCGCGCATCGACCGGCCCGGCTTCTGGGTTGCGCCGACGGTGCTCGAGGGCGTCGCGCCCGACGCGGACGTGTCCTGTGCGGAGCTGTTCGGCCCGGTCACGATTCTCTACCGCGTGGGCGGCTTCGACGAGGCGCTCGCACTCGTCAACGACTCGCCGTACGGGCTGACCGCGGCGATCCATACGGCGAACGTCCACCGGGCGATGCGCTTTGCCGAGCAGGTGCAGGCCGGCGTCGTCGTCGTCAACGGCGGCACGCACGGCTCGGAGCCGCACATGGGCTTCGGCGGCGTCAAGCAGTCCGGCACGGGCTGGCGCGAGGCGGGCGTGGAGGCGCTCGACGTCTACTCCGAGTGGAAGTACGTCAACCTGATCACCGACCCGGCGAAGACATGACCCCGACGCTCGTGGCATTCGTCCCGGCCCGAGCCGGGTCCGAGCGCGTTCCGGGGAAGAACGTTCGCCGGCTCGACCGCCATCCCCTGATCGCCTATGCGATCGCGGCCGCCCGGCAGTCCGGTGTGGCGGACCGGGTCGTCTGCTCGACCGACTCCGAGGAGATCGCCGAGATCGCGCGCTGGTACGGCGCGGACGTACCGTTTCTCCGTCCTGAGGAGTACTCCGGGTCGACGTCACCCGACATCGAGTGGCTCTCCGACACCCTCGACCGGCTCCCCGAACGGTACGAGTTGTTCGCGATCGTCCGCCCGACGAGCCCGTTCCGGGGCCCCGATGCGCTTCGCCGCGCGCGAGACCGGTTGCTCGAGGTGCCGGAGGCTTCCTCGATCCGGGCAGTCGAGGTCGCCAGGCAGCATCCCGGGAAGATGTGGCTCTTCGAGGGGCAGACGATGCGGCCGTTCGTCGACCAGTCCGACCTCGCCGTGCCGTGGCACGACAGCCAGTACCAGAGCCTGCCGAAGGTCTACGTCCAGACGAGTGCGCTCGAGATCGCGTGGTCGCGTGTCGTCGCCGAGGGTTCGCTCGGCGGACATGTTCGCGTGCCCTTCCTCGCGGAGGGCCACGAGGGGTTCAGCATCGACTACGAGGAAGACTGGCGTCGCGCCGAAGACCTCGTGGCTGCAGGTGTCGTCCTGCCGCGGATCGACGTCGACCCGTGGCAGCCGTGATCGAGCTCGCGCTGATCCCCCGCAGCGAGTTCGAGCGCGTTCGCATCGCCGACGTGTCGCGCGACGACCGCCTGTCGCTGCTCGGCGACATGGCCCGCGCGAACGCCCTGACGGCCGTGAAGCGCGCCGGCTCGGGCCATCTCGGATCCAGCTTCAGCGCGATGGACATCGTCGTCCACCTGTTCGAGGAGGAGCTGACGACGGTACAGGTCGGCTTCGACCACCCGGACCGCGACATCTACTTCTCGTCCAAGGGCCACGACGTTCCCGGTCTCTACGCGGTGCTCCACTCGCTCGGCGTGATCCCGACCGATCGCCTGCTGCGGCTGCGGCGGCTCGGCGGCCTCGACGGTCACCCCGACGTCGGCGTGCCCGGGATCGAGGCCAACTCGGGCTCGCTCGGCATGGGCATCTCGAAGGGCCGCGGCATGGCCTGGGCGAAGCGGTTCCTCGGCCGCGGCGGCCGCGTGGTCGTGATGGTCGGGGACGGCGAGCTGCAGGAGGGGCAGAACTGGGAGGCGCTGCAGGCCGGCGCGCACGAGGCGATGGGCAACCTGATCGTGATCGTCGACCGCAACGAGCTCCAGTCGGACAGGCGGACCGAGGAGATCCTCGCCCTCGGCGACCTGGAGGAGAAGGTGCGGCGCTTCGGCTGGTACGTCGACGTCTGCGACGGCCACGACCACGTCCGGCTGCGGGAGGCGTTCGAGGACTTCCACTCCGACGTCGACCACCCGAAGCTCTTGCTGGCGCACACGATCAAGGGCAAGGGCGTGTCGTTCATGGAGCATCCTCGTGCGCTGGAGGAGGGTGGCGGTACGTATCGCTGGCACGCCGGGGCGCCCGACGACGAGACGTTCGGGCGCGCGTTCGCAGAGCTGACCGGGCGGATCGGCGAGCGCTTCGACGCGCTGGGACTGGGCGAGCTCGCGCTTGAGGCGGTGCCTCCGCTCGACGACGAGCCGGCGTCGAGCCTCGAGGGCGAGCCCGTCAGCGGCGCCGGCACGCGCGAGCCGAAGCTGAAGGAGGCCGCGGAGTACGTCGCCGAGGCGTACGGCGAGGCGGTGCTCGAGCTCGCCGGTCGGCACCCGGAGCTCGTCGTCCTCGACGCCGACCTGGCCTCCGACTGCCGCGTCCGCGGCGTCGAGCTCGGCCATCCCGAGCAGTTCGTCGAGGTCGGCATCGCCGAGCAGGACATGGTCTCGATGGCCGCCGGGCTTGCGCGACAGGGGCTGCTGCCGGTCGTCAACTCGTTCGCGTCCTTCCTCGCCTCTCGCGCGAACGAGCAGATCTACAACGCCGCCAGCGAGGGGGCGCGGATCGTCTACGCGCTCCACTACGCGGGCCTGATCCCGGCCGGGCCGGGCAAGTCGCACCAGAGCCTGCGCGACGTGTCGTTGCTCGCCGCGCTGCCGGGCGTCACGATCGTCCAGCCCGGGAACGCGGCGGAGACGCGCGCCGTGGTCGAGTGGGCCGTCGGAGACGCCGCCGACAGCGTCGCGATCCGCCTCGCGATCGGCCCGTCGCCGCGCCGGATCGAGCTCCCGAAGGGGTACGAGCTCGTCGTCGGCCGCGGGACGGTGCTGGCGCCGGGCACCGACGCCGTCGTGCTCGCGTACGGGCCGGTGATGCTGCACGAGGCGCTGACCGCGGCCGAGATCCTGGGGGCGCGCGAGGTCAGCCTGGCCGTCGTCGACATGCCGTGGCTGAACCGCTTCGACGGAACCTGGCTCGAGGAGACGGTCGCGCCCTTCGAGCACCTGTTCGTGGTCGAGGACCACGCGCCCGTCGGTGCGCTCGGCGATGCGCTCCGTCGCGAGCTCGAGCGGCCGGTGGCGGTCTTCGGCGTCGAGGGCTGGCCCGCGTGCGGCACGCCGGCCGAGGCGCTTCGCTTCCACGGGCTCGACGGCGTCTCGCTCGCCGACCGCATCGCCGCGGCAGTTCGTTGAAGGTCGCCGTCCTGACGACGTCCTATCCTCGGGACGCGTCCGATCCGGCCGGGGTGTTCATCCGCGATGCGGTCGAGGACCTGCGGGCACGTGGCGTCGAGGTCGAGGTCGTCTCGCCGGCGACGTTCCGGCACTTCGGGATCGCCTACGGCGCCGGGATCGCGGGCAACCTGCGCCGCTCACCCGGTAAAGCCCTGCTCCTGCCGGCCTTTCTCGCCGAGTACGCACGCGCAGCACGCCGTACCGCCTCCGACGCCGACCTCGTCCACGCCCACTGGCTTCCGTCGGGCCTGCCCGCGCGCGCGACCGGCAAGCCGTACCTGCTGACGATGCACGGCACCGACGCCGAGCTCGCGCGGCGCGCGCCGGCGCTCTTCCGGCCGGTCGTCAGAGCCGCGCGAACGGTGCTGTGTGTCTCCGAGTCGTTGACGCAGACGGCGCACGAGCTGGGTGCGCGCGAGGTGCGCGTCGTCCCGGTCGGGATCGACGTCCCGGACGTGACCGTCGAGCCCGACGACCCGCCGCACGTGCTCTTCGTCGGGCGGCTGTCGGAGGAGAAGGGTGTGCTCGAGCTGGTGGAGGCGGCGGGCGACCTGCCGCTCGTCGTAGTCGGCGACGGGCCGTTGCGCGAGCGTATCCCCGGCGCGCTCGGGTTCGTGCCGCCGGCCGAGCTCGGCGGCTATCTCGACCGCGCGGCGGTGGTCGTCTGCCCGTCGCGCCGCGAGGGGTACGGCGTCGTCGCCCGCGAGGCGATGGCGCACGCGCGGCCGGTCGTCGCGACGGCGGTCGGCGGCCTCGCCGAGGCGATCGTCGACGGCGAGTCAGGCCTGCTCGTCCCGCCCGGCGACGTCGTGGCGCTGCGCGCCGCACTCGAGCGGCTGCTCGGCGACGCCGAGCTGAGAGCCCGTCTCGGCGCGCGAGGGCGCGAGCGTGTCGAGGAGCGGTACTCACGGAAGGTGGCCGCCGAGGCCACGCTCGCAGCGTACGAGCAGGTGCTCTCGCCCTAGCGAACGGTCCGCGAGAGCAACGGAGCCGATGGCCGCCAGCGGTCGCGGAGTATGGCGACGTACCGCACCGGACGGCTGCGCGCTGCGAGCGAGTCCATGCAGGTCGCACCGCGGGTTCTGCACACTAGCCTCGCCCCGCGTGTCGCAGGGAGGAACGGCTGCGATCCGGTACGGGCATAGACGAGCAATTCGCGCGGCCGGGGGTCGGTGGGCCAGCCGACGGCGATCCGAACGCCGGCTCGCGTCCGGACGACCCGCAGGGACGCGGGCGGCGCCGGTCTCGTCAGGTCGTCGAGCGCATTCCGCATGAACTGCTGCAAGCCGGCGTTGCTCTGGGCCGACGCGGGATCGAGTCCCCAGCTGAACCGGAGCGTGCCGGCGCTGAAGACGCGCGCGCCCGACGCGGCCGTGTAGCGCACCGCGTCGAAGCTCGGCGTACCGGGAGTGTGGAAGAGGACGGTGAGCGGCGGAGTCGTGCAGCCGGGGCTGATCAGGTCCCACTCGTAGCCCACCAGACCCGGCAGGACGGTCGTGGGCGCGAAGCCCGTGCGCGCGAACCAGGGGTCGGAGAGAGCGGCGGGGTTCACGGTGAGATCCTTGATCCCGATGCTCTGATTCCCGGGCTCGACGATGCCCTGGACGCCGAGGAGCTGGCATTCGGGTCGAGGAGGAACGAGGTTCCGGGACATGACCGTCTCGAGGGCGGGATCCGTCTCCGGGTCTCGTGAGGCTTTGCGGTACTCGACGACCGTTCGGCGACCGTTCTCGTAGCGCATCTGCCAGAAGTCGATGTTCGCCCCGACGAACGCGAGATTGGTGCCCAGGTCGCGGGCGCGTTCGAACGCGTCGCGTATCCGCTTCGTCCAGTACTCGTCATGACCGGCCACCATCACGAGACGATGGCGAAGCAGCTCGCCGGGACCTGCGTCGGTGTCGACGTCGGTCGTGTACGAGACGTCGTAGCCGCCGCGCTCGAGAAAGCGGACGAGAGGGAACTCCGAGATCTGCGGGAGGTTCGCGTTGTCCGTCGCGGGGCCGTCCGCCGTCTTCATCGTCCTCTCGTTGTACGGCCGGTCGAAGGAGACATGGTTGTCGCCGTCGCCGTTGAAGTTGAAGTAGAGGCTCCGGCCGCCCCAATCGTTGTACGCCTGCCAGGTGTTGACCGGGGCCTGCACGAGGACGGCCGAATCCTGCCTCGGCTGCTCGCGCACGATGAACGGCACCCAGCTCCCGCGGCCCGCCTCCGGCCCTTCGGTGAGGACCAGCTCGGCCAGGTAGTAGCCGCTCGTCCAGGCGCGCGAGACGGTGATTCTGTCGGTCACCGGCCAGCCCGCGTTCAGGTAGCCCGTGACTGGATCGAACGGAGGGACCGGCCGAGGCGAGCCGGCTTGGTCGAGCCCGCAGCCCGGGATACAGGCGACTCGCCGGGCTCCGGCGCCCGCGTACCAACCGATCCGGTAGATGTCGACGCGGTATCGCGCCGCCGGACTCGTCGAGACGTGGAGATCGATCCTGTTTCCGGCGACGAAGCTGACCCTGGAGGCGTAGCCCTCGACTGCAGCGGGGGCGGCGCGAGGCAGACGCCAGCCGGGGCTGCCGGGAAGCGCGTTCTCGCGCAGGATCGGGTTTGCCGCCCCGGTCGCCCTCGTGGCCGCATTCGTGCTCGCACCGACAGCGAGACCGGCGATCACGAGGAGGGCAAAGGCGACGCTCAGGCGCGTTCGCGCCGTGCTCAGCACACGGATGATTCTAGGGAACCGCGAGTAAGGTCCGGCCGGTGAGCGCGACGGACGAATATCGCCGGATCGACGCCTTGCTCGAGGCGCGCGCCCGCGAGTATCCCCGCCGGACCGAGCCAACGTGGAGCACGCTGCTGGGAGCGATCGACGACGTCGCGACGCGCCTCCGTGAGCGGGTGCAGACGGAGCCGGAGACCCTGCCGCTGCCCGGCTTCTACGAGCGTCCCGTTTTCGTCGTCGGCCACCGCAAGACGGGAACGACGCTCCTGCAAGAGCTGCTTGACGCTCATCCGCAGTTGGTCGTGCTCCCGGGGGAGTCGAACCACTTCCTGACCTTCCTGCCACGGTTCGGCACGCTTCCGCCGGAGCGCATCGCCGTCGAGGCGCAGCGGTGGTGGATGCTCCGGCTGATCACGCCGTCCGGCATCGCGCCGTTCTGGGCCGCCGGGAAGCCCTGGGAGCTCGACGCCGACCCGTATGCCGCCTTTTCCCGCAGTCTCGTCGGGCTCGTGCTCGCGAACCCGGACAGGGATCCGCTCGGGATCGCGGCGGTCGCCCTCGCATCCGGTTCGCGGTCCGCGTGGGTGGAGAAGACGCCCGGCCACGAACACGAGGCCGACCGGATCCTCGCCGCATACCCGCGGGCGCGCTTCGTCCACGTCGTCCGGGATCCGCGCAGCGTCGCCGCCGCGATCGTGAGGCTCGACCGCGCCACCGACCGGTCGACGGACGTGCTCGGCGTCGGGCTCACCGTGCGCCGGTCGTTCGAGGCGGCGGAGCGGAACCGGCGGTCGCTCGGAGAGCGCTACCTCGTCCTGCGCTACGAGGAGCTCGTGACCGAGCCCGAGGCCACCATGCGGCGCGTCGCCGGCCTCGCAGGGCTCGACTGGGTCGACACGCTCCTGACGCCGACGGTCGGCGGTGAGGCTGCGACGTCGAACTCGGCGTGGTCGGCACGCCGGGTCACCGGGGAGATCGAGAGCCGGCAGCTCGACCTCTGGCGAAACGAGCTGGACGCCCGCTCGCTCGACCTGGTCGCGGCCGCGACGGGTCGGGTCGCGCGCCCGTTCGGCTACGACCTGCCTCGCCCGGGACCGCTATCGCTCGCGACCGTGGGCAGGCGTCGCGCGCGGAACGCGATCGGATCGCGCGTTCAGGAGAGCGTGCAGGAGAAGACCGTCTCCTCGGCGACGAGCCCGTAAGACCGCACGGTCCGGGGGCCGAGGAGCTGCAGCGCGGAGGCCGCGCGCGCCCGGAAGCCGGCCTCCTCGAGACGAGAGACGTAGTCGGCCTCCGCGTACAGGCGCACGTGCGTCGGATCGCCGAAGCGGCTCGCCCGCTCCTCGGGCGAGAGCGGGCGAGCGGGATCCTCCTCGTCGGTCACCTGCGCCTTCGATGCGATTGGCACCTGGAGGACGGCGAAGCCGCCCGGTGCGAGCACGCGGCGGAGTTCGCGCATCGCCGCCCGGTCGTCCCGCACGTGCTCGAGGACGTGCGAGCAGATGATCGCGTCGTAGGAAGCGTCGTGCCTGGGGATCGCAGCCAGGTCGGAGTGGAAGTCGACGCCGGGCATGGCCAGGTCGGTGGTCTCGTACGTCGGCTGCTGCCGCGCGATCGCCTTCCGGAGCCGCGCCTCCGGGGCGACGTGGAGGACGCGCATCGGTGTCCGGAACAGCTCCGTGTGCCGCCGTAGGAACAGGTAAAGGAGGCGCTCGCGGTCGTTCGAGCGGCACCAGGGGCACTCGGCCTCGCGCAGGCCGCCGCCGACGATTCCGAGCTCGATGTAGACCGGCAGGTCGCGCCCGCGCGGCTGCAGCTTCCGGAAGCGCAGGTGGCAGAACGGGCAGCGGTAGCGCAGTCCGAGGAACGGGAGGACGTCGAGCGTCCGTCGGAGGTGCGCGCGGAGCATCAGGTGTGTCGGTAGAGGCGCCATCCGTGGCCGCCTGCCACTGGCTTCCACGGAGGGGACGCGCCCTGTGACTCCGGAGGGCCGAGGCTGACGCCAGGCGCGACCACGAGCCACCTCGCCCCCGCCGGCGTTTTGATCACGACGCCCGTCCTCTGGTCGCCGGTGAACACCACTCGCCGGTCGAGCCTGCTTCCGAAGTACGGATAGCTGACGTCCTCGCGGCGGATCGCGAGCGCGACCGTGTCGCCCTTGTGCGCACCCCGCTCGAGCGCCGCCACCACCTCCCGCTCCCCGGGATGCAGGAACCTGCCGAGCACCTGGGCTCGCGAGAGGTCCCAGACCGACGTCGGCGCCGGGCCGCCGAGCGCGTTCACGCCAGACGGCTTCTCGTCGTAGTGGACGAGGACGAGCGCGAGCGCTGTGACGGCGATCGCGGTCGCGGCCCAGGCCAGGGCGCGGTACGGGAGCAGGAGCCCCCACACCGTCGCCGCGAGCGCGACGCCGAAGATCACGTAGCGGCCGTCGAAGATGCTGTAGAAGGTCGTGATCGCCTGCAGCACGAGCCAGACGACCGGGGCCAGCGCGAGCACGATCGCAACCTTCGGGACGGTGCGGCGTCGCCACGCGAGCCAGACGAGCACGAAGCCGCCGAGCACGAGCAGCAGGCCTACCGGCCCGTACCAGGACTGGAACGGGCTCGCCGTCGTCAGGTGCTTGTCGAAGCCGAGAAAGGCGAGGTTGGGCCGGTCGAGCGATACCCACAGCTTCTGGTACGCGTGCAGCAGCTCGTGGTCGATCGCCCGGAACGCGAGCGGCAGGGCCGCAAGAGCGACGGCTGCCACGACCGCGATCCACCCGAACCGCCGCCGCCCGCGGATCCCGAGCACGAGCACGACGGCTGCTCCGACCAGATACAGGAAGCGGTCGCGTCCGACGGAGCCCGACGGGTCGACGCCGTCGATGGCCAGCCGCATGAAGTGCGCGACGACGCCGGCGAGGGAGTACGTGTTCCCCTTGCCGACCACGACCGCGTGCTGCGCCTGGGCGAACCTCCCGCCCGGCCGGCCCGTCTCGGCGAGGTTGAACAGATACCAGTACGACCCGAGCGCGACTCCGCACGCTCCGACGAGGAGGAGGGCGGGCCAGCGCCGGCGCGGATAGAGCACGACGCCGAGCACGGCGAGCAACGGCAGCCCGAGCACCGCCGTGATCTTGGTCCCGATCGCCAGCCCGAGGGCAAGGGCTGCGAGCGCAAGGGAGACGCGCGTCCACGTGAACAGGAAGTAGGCGCTGCACACGAGGAAGGCGGCGAAGACGAGGTCGTTGAGCGCGGTCGCCGATTGCAGGATGACGACCGGGAGCGTCGCGAAGAGCAGCGCGCCGAACAGCGCCTGCCGCACTGACAGGCCGATGCGCCGCGCGATCCCGCCGATCGCGATCGTGGCGGCGACGAGCGCGGAGAGCTGGACGAAGCCGACGAACCGCTCGGTCCGACCGAGGATCATCGTGAACGAGTCGGCGATCTCGGCGTTCGGCGGGAAGCCGTTCAGCCGGGCATCGTTCGCTCCGGGAACGTAGGCGATTGCGTGCTGCTGCTTCCAGAACGCGGCACGCGCGAGGTGGTACCAGAGGGCGTCGTAGTCGTTCGGCGCCGTGCCCACGATCAACGCGGCGACGTACGCGAGGCCGCCGAGCACCGCGGCGCCGAGAATCGCCACCAGCGGGTCGCGCGCTGCGTCGCGGCACGAGGCGAGCACTGGTCGGAGCGACGGAGGCGCCGGTCGGCCGCGCAGCACCCAGACAGCGCCGCAGACCAGCGCGACGACTGCAAGCGCCGACGACAGCCAGGTCGCGGTCAGGTGGTGCCCGGGCGACAGCAGGAGCTCGATCACGACCACGAGCGAGAACGCAACGAGATACAGCGCGAGCAGGAAGTCGGTCGCGCTGCGGAGCCGCAGGCACGACGTGAGCAGGCCCGCCGCCACCAGGAGCAGCGCGGACCCGAGGATGAGCGTTCCGAGAGTCGTAGCCTGGCGATTCTCTACGATGGGTTGCCTGCGCGATGACCCAGACGAGTCCTGTGATCGACGGTCGGCAGGTGATCGATCGGCCCGCCGCCGGCTCGGAGCGGCGTGCGTGGCTGCTGCTCGTCGACCCGCTTCCGAATCGCATCTTCTTCGACTGCGGCATCGTCGACGCGCTTCGACGTGAGCTCGACGATCGCCTGACTGCGGTCTGGCTCGTCCACAAGAAGCACATTCGCCCCTGGGTCGATGCGAGCCGGGGGATGCCCGCCGTGACGAAGGACGACCTGATGCCCGTCGACGTGCCTCTCGGAGAGCGAGTGGCGCGCCGATTCGACATCGAGCTCGACCGGCGGATCGGGTTCTTCCCGCTCGCGGTACGCCACAGCTTCAGGCACGGCTTCCACGAAGGTCGCTGGGTTCCGGGTCACCGCAACTTCCTGCTCGATCCCGACCGTGTCGGCCCCCTTCCCCGCTGGGAGCTCCTCGAAGGCCCGATGGCGCGCTGGTACTTCTCGGCACGCCGCTACGTGCCGTCGACGCTGCTCGAGCGAATGCGCGACGAGTGCAGCGGCCTGATCGTCACCAACCTCCAGGCCCGGGTGTCGATGCCGCTCATGCTCGCGGCGCGTCGTCTCGGGCTGCCGGTGATCGGATACGTCGCCAGCTGGGATCACCAGGTCGGCAAGGGAGTGCTCTCGCCCGACCTCGACCGCTACGTCGTCCAGAACGAGATCATGCGGCGCGACCTCGAGCGCTTCCACGGCATCGATCCCGCGCGCGTGGCGGTGACCGGGTGGCCACAGTCGGACGTCTACCACCGGCGAAGCTCCGAGGCCGAGTACGAGAAGCTGCTCCGGCGCCTCGGACTCGATCCAGCCAGGCCGGTCGTGCTCTACGCGGGGAACACGCCGACGAATCAGCCGTACGAGGCCAACTACGTCAACCGGCTGGTCGCCTGGTGGTCGGAGGAGGGGCGGCACGAGCGCTTCCAGGTCCTCTTCCGACCACATCCGCGAGACGCTCAGGTCAAGGAGCGCTTCACTGCTGCCTTCGATCGTCCCGGGCTCGCCGTACAGGAGGCGAGCTATACGGACCTCGCCGACCTCGCCACGCTGCTCCAGCACGTCGCCTGTGTCGTCGCCAACGGCGGGACGATCCTCCTGGACGGCGTCGTCAACGACCGGCCGTCGGTCTGCATCACCTTCGACGCAGGCGCGCCTCCGGGAGAGCGCTGGGCCGACCTCAATCTCGGCGGGGAGCACTACCGGGAGCTGATCGACTCGGACGCGCTCTACCGGGCCGACGACTTCGAGGGGCTCTTCACGGCGATCGAGCGCACGCTCGCACATCCGGGCGAGCACGCGGCCGAGAGGAAGCGCGTGGCTCGTGAGGTGATGGGCGAGGTGGACGGCCGCGCCGTCGAGCGCGTCGTCGCCGCGATCCTCGACGGGCTCGGCGCGCGCGCATCCAGATGACGCCGGCCGGGGACGAGACGCTCGTCCTTTACAGCCGGCTCGCGTTCTATCGGATCCACTGGCTCGCGCTCGAGCGGATCGTCGAGCGCTACGCGGTGCGCGCCGTGGTGCTCGCCGCGCCGGCGCCGGAGCTGCCGAGCGTCCACGCCGCCCACGGGACGGCCGAGCCCGCGGCCGGGGCTATCGAGGTGCGGCGCATGCCCGCCGGCTCGCGGCGCGAACGCGTGACATGGCTCGCGCGGCAACTCCGAGACGTCCAGCCCGACGCGGTCTGGGTGCAGGAAGAGCCGATCGACCCGTTCCTGCTCGAGATCCTCGCGCTCGCCCGGCTCAGCCGGCGTCCGCGGATCGTCGCGGCCGTGTGCGAGAACATCTTCCCGGCTCCTGCGAACCCGATCGTCCGCGCCGCCCGGCGCCTGCTCTGGCCGCGGCTCGACGGGCTGATGGCCGTCGCCTCCCCGTCGATCGAGGGGATCCGCGCGGCGGGGATGCCCGCCGATGTCCAGGCCCACTCTCTCGTCGCGGGCGGGCTCGAGCCCCCGGCGAAGGTCGAGCCGCTCGCGCTGCCATTCGCGGGCGAGGACTTCGTCGTCGGCTTCGCGGGCCGCATCGTCGAGGAGAAGGGCTGGCGGGTACTCGTCGCGGCCCTCCGGTCGCTGCCGCACGGGTTCAAGCTCGCTGTCGCGGGCGACGGCCCGGATCTCGGCGCGCTCCTCGAGGCGCTTCCCGGCCGCGTGCATTCCGCCGGCCTGCTCCCGAAGGGCGACCTCTGGAGCTTCTACGCCGCACTCGACTGCCTGGCCATCCCGTCGCAGACCACACCGCGATGGAAGGAGCAGCTGGGCGGGACGCTTCTGGACGGCCTGGCGATGGGTGTCCCGGTCGTGGCGTCCGCGAGCGGCGGCCTGCCGGACGCGATGGGCGACGCAGGCCTCCTCGTGCCCGAGGCCGACCCGTCCGCGCTCGCGGATGCGTTACGGCGGCTTCGCGAGGACCCGGAGCTTCGGTCACGGCTCGGGGAGCGCGGTCGCGACCGCTTCCGGCGCGAGTTCGCCATCCCCTCGTATGCGGACAAGATCGCGAGAGCTCTCCAGTTGACCGCGAAAGACGTTATGGAAGGGTCAGCGGACCGTTTGCATCTCGGGACGGCGCCCGGAGCCCGCCAGGGGATCCACTAGCATCGACCGCGTGAGTCTGGCCGAGAGAACGACGCTGGACCCGGCGGCAGGTTCGCAGCTCGTCGCCGACGACGAGGGGCTCCTCGAGCTCTCCGGGCGCGTCACCAGGATCCGTCCTGCGAGCAAGGTCCCGCGCCTCGACTTCCACGAACTCTGGACCTATCGCGAGCTCGCGGCCACGTTCGCCTGGCGCGACTTCAAGGTCCGCTACAAGCAGTCGTTGATCGGGGTCGCCTGGGCGATCATCCAGCCCGTGATGACGATGATCGTCTTCACGTTCATCTTCGGCACGTTCGCACACGTGCCGTCCCAGGGCCTCCCGTATCCGGTCTTCTCGTACTCCGGCATCCTGCCCTGGACCTACTTCGCCTCCGCGCTCGGCGCGGCCAGCGGGAGCCTGGCGATGAACTCCTCGCTCGTGACCAAGATCTACTTCCCGCGCATCCTCCTCCCGCTCGCCGCGATCACCGTTCCGGCGGTCGACTTCATCCTGGCGACGTCGGTGTTGTTCGGACTGATGGCGTACTACAGCCTCTCGGTCGGCCCCCACGTGCTGCTCGCGCCCGTGTTCATGGTGCTCGCCGCGGCGACCGCCCTGGGCGTCGGCCTGACGTTCTCCGTGATCAACGTCCGCTATCGGGACGTGCCGTACGCGATCCCCTTCATCATCCAGATCTGGCTCTTCCTGTCGCCGGTGATCTATCCGATCAAGGCGCTCCACCAGCCGTGGGAGCGACTGCTCCTCTCGCTCAACCCGATGAGCGGCGTCATCACGGGCTTTCGCTGGGCACTCCTCGGGACGCCGCCACCCTCCGCGCTCCTGACCCTGCTCAGCGTTCTCTCGGCGTTCGGGTTCCTCGCGTTCGGCGTCTTCTTCTTCCGGCGCTCCGAGCCCCGGTTCGCGGACACCATCTAGGCCGATGCCGCCGATCGTGATCGAGGCCGAGGGGCTCTCGAAGCGGTACCGCCTCGGGCAACTGCAGGCGGGCTACGGCACGCTGCGCGACACGATCGCGCACGGCGTGAACAACGTTCTCAGCCGGGAGCACCGTCCCCCCGCGGAGGAGATCTGGGCGCTCGAAGACGTCTCCTTCTCCGTCGAGCAAGGCGAGGTGCTCGGCGTGATCGGGCCGAACGGAGCCGGGAAGTCGACGCTGCTCAAGATCCTGACCCGGATCACGTCGCCGACGCGCGGCAGCGCCGAGATCCGCGGCCGGGTGGGCAGCCTGCTCGAGGTCGGCACCGGCTTCCACAGCGAGCTGACCGGTCGGGAAAACGTGTACCTGAACGGCGCCATCCTCGGGATGACCCGCCGCGAGATCTCCAAGAAGCTTCCCGACATCGTCGAGTTCTCCGGGGTCGAGAAGTTCATCGACACGCCGGTGAAGCGCTACTCGAGCGGGATGTACGTCAGGCTGGCGTTCTCCGTCGCCGCCCACCTCGAGCCAGAGATCCTCCTCGTCGACGAGGTGCTGGCCGTAGGCGACGCGGAGTTCCAGCGACGATGCCTCGGTCGGATGGAGGAGCTCTCGAGCCACGGGCGCACGGTGCTGTTCGTCTCGCACCAGATGCAGGTGCTGGCCAGGCTCTGCGACCGCGCCATCCTGCTTCGCGAAGGCAAGCTGGTCCAGGACGGCCCGAGCGAACAGGTCGTCGCACGCTACCTGCAGGCCGAGGGCGGGGCAGGCTCCCGGCGCTTCTGGCCGGATCTCGCGACGGCTCCCGGCGGCAAACGGGTGCGCATCCGCGAGATCCGGGTCGTCGACGAGCTGGGAAAACTCGTCGACAGCGTCGACATTCGTCGGCCGGTGGGGATCGAGATCAGCTTCACGCTGCTCCGTGACGACGTCGCCGTGTTCCCGAGGATCAAGGTGATCGACCGCGAAGGCAACAACGCGTTCACGACTGTCGACGCCAGCCCGGTCTGGAGCGAGCCGCCGGCGACCGGCGACTACGTGGCAACTGCCTGGATCCCCGGCAACCTGCTCAACGAGGGTCTGTACACCGTCGAGCCGGGCATCTCGAGTCTCGGCGCGATCGGCACCGACAAGCTCGTACACCAGGCGCGCGTCCCCGAGGCAGTCGCCTTCCACGTGCACGACCCGGGCCGCGGCGACACGTCGAAGGGCGGCTACGCGGGTCAGTTCCGGGGCGCCGTGCGTCCGCTGCTCGAATGGACGACCGAGCGGCGTTGACCGATCCGTCCGCGATGCCGCCGGTCCTCCTGCACATCGGCTACCACAAGACCGGCAGCCGCTGGCTCCGGTTCCTCTTCTTCGGGAATCCGCAGACCGGCTTCGGCTGGGTGGACAAGACGGGCCCCGAGCACCCTGTGAGGCGACTCGTCGGCGCGCGGCCGCTCGAGTTCGACGGGGAGCAGAGCCGCGCGGAGTTCGAGCCGCTCGTGCAGACGACTCGTCGACGAGGGCCTCTCGCCGGTCGTCTCCTTCGAGCGCTTCTCCGGCAACCCGTTCTCGGGCGGCTACGACAGCAAGGAGATCGCAGACAGGCTCGTCCAGGTCTTCCCGGACGCGCGCGTGCTCGTGATCGTGCGGGAGCAGCGCAGCATGATCGTCTCGACCTACAAGCAGTACGTCCGCGAGGGCGGAGCCCTGTCGCCGACGAAGTTCATGATCCCGCCGACGTCCAGGAGCATGCGCATACCGTGGTTCGACTTCCGGCATTTCGAGTACGACCACCTGCTCGCCTACTACCGGAGCCTGTTCGGACCGGAGGCCGTGCTGGCGTTGACCTACGAACAGTTCGTCGCTGATCCTCGTACCTTCGTCGCCGAGATCGCCCGCTTCGCCGGGAAGCCGTTGAGCGAGGAGGCCCTCGACTCGCTGCCGTTCGACCGGAAGACGAACCCGGGACCGCCGGCGACCGCGATCGCGGCGCGCCGGATGCTGAACGGCCTCGGCGTCCGCTCCGACCTCAACCCTGCCCCGCCGCTCTCCTCCCCTGTCTTCTGGCGGCTCGGGAAGCGGATCGACCGGCTCAGCCTGGCCCCGCGACAGACCGTCGAGCGGGAAGAGGCGAAGCTGCGCCGAACGATCGAGGAGACCGTGGGCGAGCGATACGTCGAGAGCAACCGGCGCACCGCGGAGCTGATCGGCGTCGATCTCGGTTCGTACGGCTGGATGACCTGAGCCGGTGCCGCCCGCGCTGACCGCGTTCCTCCGCAGTCGGTGGGCGACCGCACTGCTGCTGCTGGGATTCGGGTTCCTCGTCCTGATCCCTACCTGGCTCGTGCTGCCGCCCGACGACGAGAACCTCTCGAAGGAGATCATGTCGACGGTCTTCCAGAGCAGGGGGATCTTCTCCGGGCACTACCCGTTCTGGGACCCGTCCGTAGCGTTCGGCGTCCCGGAGCCGCGCAGCCAAACCTTGATCTTCCACCCGTTCTTCGTCTTCGTGGAGCTGTTCTCGCTTGGCACGGCGATCGGAGCCTTCTACCAGGTTCAGCTCTGGGTCGGCGTTCTCGCCGTCTGGGGGGTCGCACGCCATCTGGAAATTCGGCGCTCTGTCGCGGCGCTCTGCGTGCTCACCTACGCGCTCTGCTCGATGATGGTCGTCGACCTGGTGGTCGACTTCTGGCCGGTGAACTTCGCCAACTGGACGTTGGCGCCGCTCCTCCTGTTCCTCCTGCTCAAGCTCTTCGATGCGAAGAGCTCGTCGGCGCGCGCCGTTTTCGCGGTGGGGACGGGCCTCTGTGCGGCGTTCATGGTGCTCGACGGCCATCTGGGCTGGCTGCCGGACTACGGGGTTCCGTACCTCGCCTTTCTCGCGACGCAGTGGCGTCGCGTCCGAGAGCTCTGGCGCTGGCTGGCGCTGAGCGTCGTCGTCCTCGCGCTTGCCGCCGCGAGCCACGTCTACGACGTCGCTCTCGAGGCATCGACCGCAGCGCAGGGCCGAAACAACCAGGAGGCCGTCGCGATGAACCTCTGGCGGCTGATCATGTACCCGATCACGTCGCCCTTCCACAACGGGAACTCGACGCGAGCGCTGGCCATCGGGGGGCCGTTCGTGCTGCTCGCCGCGCTCGGTCTCGTCTATCCGCTGCGGCAGCGTTACGTCAACGGCCTGCGGGCCGGAGTGGTCGTGTCTTTCGTCATGTGGTTCGTCCCGCTCGGGTGGACAGCCTTCCGCTCCACCAACTACGCCTCCGCTGCCCCTTTCACGATCTTCGCGGCGCCGCTCGCCGGCCTCACCCTGCAGGCCCTCTGGGAGCGTCGCCCGGGGTGGCGCCCCGCGCTCGTCGGGTTGGCTGCTCTTCAGGTCGGCGCGCTCGTCGCCGGCTTCTACCCGTTCTACCGGGACGGCTTGCGCGAGGCGAAGCGGTACTTCGACGGGAGCTCGTCGAGCACCTCGCTCAAGCACGCGCTCGACAACCAGCCCATCTACAGGTACTTCGAGCGCCGCCCCGGGATCGGCAAGACGCGCGTCTACCTCGCGGCTGGGGCCGACCGACGGTTGTTTCGCAAATCGGTGGACTACAAGTTCGAGGGCTGGCCGCTCCACGGCCTCCGACTTGTGAACGGGCTGTACAAGGGCGTCGACATGCACGAAATCGCGCCGGCCCGCGTGTACCTCCGCGGAGAGATCCGGGGCGATCCGCGCGTCTCGGGCTCGGCCCTGACGCTCGACGCGCTCAACGTCGGCTACGTGCTCGCGACCGCGTCGGACGACCTCGCCCCGACGCTGTCCCCGGAAGGGGTGTTCCGCCTCGAGAATCCGAGAGCGACCATCGGCGTGTATCGAAATCAAGGCGCCTGGCCCGACGCGAACGTGCTCGGGACGGCGGCGAAGCGGATCGGAACGCTTCCGCGCCGCAACGACTGCTCGACCCCGGGCCTGCTGTGCGCCGACTTCGCCTCCGTGGCCCGCCTGCGTGACCCGGGCGCCGTCCGGAGCGAGAGCTGGGATGGGACGGACCTCTCGGTGAAGCTGAACAGGACGGGGCGGCCGCGCGTCCTGATGCTCTCGCAGCTCTACCGGCCCGGATGGCAGGCGCAGCTCTCGGACAGCCGGACCGTGAGCGGCTACCGCCTCTTCGGCGGGTTCACCGGTTTCGACCTGCCTCCGGGTGTCGATTCCGCCCGGATCAGCTTCAAGCCGACGACGCGGATCGTGCTTACGGGGGTCACCTGGGCCACGATCCTCCTCGGAGCGCTCGCGATGGCAGGCATCGCATTTGCGCGTCTTCGAGGGAGCCGAAGACGGCCATAGACTGGCCGCGTGCCGACCTACTCCATCGTCGTCCCGGCGCACAACGAGGAAGCGGTGATCGAGGAGCTCGTCACCCGCCTCTGCGGCGTGATGGACAAGCTCGACGGCGACTCGGAGGTGATCGTCGTCGACGATGGGAGCAGTGACCACACCTACGAGCTGATGCTCGGCGTGGCCCGGGCCGACCCCCGTTTCCGCGTGGCCAGGCTGTCGCGGAACTTCGGTCACCAGATCGCGCTGACCGCCGGCATCGACCTCTCGTCCGGGGACGCGGTGATTGCGATGGACGCCGACCTGCAGGACCCGCCGGAAGTGATCCTCGAGCTGGCCGCGCGCTGGCGCGAGGGGTACGACGTCGTCTACGCCGTTCGCGACATCCGTGAGGGCGAGACGCGCTGGAAGCGGGCGGCGGCGGCGATCTTCTACCGCGCCTTCAACCGGATCTCGGAGGTCAAGGTTCCCCTCGACGTCGGCGACTTCCGGCTCGTGGATCGGCGGGTGCTCGACGTGTTCGCCCGGATGCGCGAGAGCAACCGCTTCGTCCGCGGCATGTTCAGCTGGATTGGCCTCCGGCAGATAGGCGTCCTCTATCGGCGGCACGAGCGCTTCGCCGGCGACTCGAAGTATCCCCTCCGCAAGCTCATACGTCTGGCGTTGAGCGGCGTGACCAGCTTCTCGGTGGCGCCGTTGCGGGTCGCGCTCAATCTCGGGTTCGTCGTCTCCTTGGTGAGCTTCGCGCTCGGGATCTGGAGCCTGATCGTGAAGGTGGCTGGCTTCTACAACCCGCCGGGGTGGACGTCGATCGTCGTCGTGACGACGTTCATCGGCGGCATTCAGCTGATCGTCCTCGGCGTGATCGGCGAGTACATCGCCGACATCCACGCCGAGGTGAAGCAGCGGCCGCTGTACGTGGTCAGCGAGATCGAGAACTTCCCCGAGCCTCCCGAGCTACCGCCACGATCGGTCGTGGCCAGCCACAGAGCGCACGAGCGGGCCTCCGATCCCTGACCATCTTCACACGGCCGCGCCGGGACGGCAGGCCCCCACGCGCCAGTTCGTCCGTTTCCTGGTCGTCGGGGTCGCGAACACGGCGATCAGCTTCGCCGTCTACCGCGTCCTGCTCCTCGTCGGCACGCCGTACGCGATCGCAGCGCCGTTCGCGTTCATCGCCGGTGCAGTCAACGGCTACGTGTTCAACCGGCGCTGGACGTTCGCCGCAGCCGATTCGACGCGCGCACGCGTCCTGTACTTCGGCTTCGCGGCGATCGGCGCCGCCATGACGAGCCTGTCCGTCCTGCTTCTCGTTCGCGGAGCCGGGCTGGGCAAGGTCGAGGCCTACCTGGTCGCGATTCCGCCCGTGACCGTGGCGACGTTCGTTGCGAACCGCCTCTGGACGTTCGGTCGGCGCAGCTGACAGGGAAGCGTCCGTCGGAAGGAGCGCATCGGTAACCTCGGCGTGGTTTGCCCGATTTCCAGGCACATTCTGCGCTCGCATCCTCGGGAGGTTCACGATGACCGCATCCGCCAACCGCGCCCGCTCGAAACCCGTCCTCCGGATCGCCCTGCCGCTGCTCGCCCTCGCGTCGATCGCAGTCGCCCTGCTCGTGCCGAGCCTGGGCTCGGCTCGGTCCGAGAGCGCAGGGGAGCCTACGATTTCAGGTGGGACCTCAGTCGGTGACACCCTGACGGGCAATCCCGGCACGTGGGCACCCAACGCCGCCAGCTACAAGTACAACTGGCGCCGCTGCCCGCCGGACGGCGGGGAGGGGGCGGGCAACTGCGAAGGAATCGTCGACGGCCCGTCGGACACGTACACCCTCCAGGCCGGGGACGTCGGCTTCACCATCCGCCTCCAGGTGAAGGCGTTCGACGGCGGCGGCGGCAAGATCGGAGTGGAAACCTCGAATGCGACGTCCCAGATCACCGGACAAGGCGTCGGGCCGACCAACACCGGGCTGCCGACGATCACCGGGACGGCGCAGGTCGGGCAGACGCTGACCGCGAGCGAGGGGTCGTGGGCGAGCAAGTTCCTCGTGAACTTCGCGGACAGCTGGCTCCGCTGCGACACGACCGGGAGCAACTGCCTCACGTTCGGCGAGACGGCAACGACCCATGTCGTCGGCGCCGCCGACATGGGCTCCACCCTGCGCTTCCAGGTCACGGCGACGAACCCGGCCGGCACGACGGTCGTGACCTCCGCGCAGACCACGGTCGTCCCCGGCGGCACGGCGCCGCCGCCGTCGACGGCTCCGCCTCCCCCGTCGTCCAAGGCAGGCTGCCCGGCCACCCGCGGAACCGTGCAGGTGACGGCCGTCAGCTCGCCGTTGCGTCTCGTGATCGATCGGCAGAACTCGGCGTCCACGCTCGCCCGCAGCTCGGGGCAGACCGTCACCGTTCGCTACCACGTCTCCGACACGTGCGGCCGGTCGGTGCAGGGTGCGCTCGTGTACGCCACCGCCGTGCCGTTTGGACAGCTGTCGACACCGGCGGAGCAGCCGACCGGTGCGACCGGATCCGTGACGCTGACCTTCCGGACCCTGTCGGGCTTTCCGCTCAGCCGCAATCAACGGAGCGTTGCGATCTTCGTCCGGGCCCGCAAGCAGGGCGAGGATCTGCTCGCAGGCATCTCCGCCCGGAGGTTGTTCGCGCTGCCCCTCAGCCGGTGAGGACGCCGGGGTCACGAGCGTGCGCGTAGTCGGGGTCGTCCTCCTCCACGACGAGGACGTCTATGCGGAGCGCGTGATCCGCAACGTCGCAGCATTCTGCGACCGGATCCACGTCGCCGACCATGCGTCGTCCGACCACACCTGGGAGATCGTGTCCGGCCTGGCGCGCGAGCTCGACAACGTCGACGCGGTGCGAATCTCCCACGCGGCCCGATCGCACGATCTCGTCCTGCCCTACGTCGGGACCGACACCTGGGTGCTCAGCCCGGACGGCGACGAGCTGTTCGACCCGGCCGGGCTCCGGCGGCTGCGCGCCGAGCTCGAGTCGGGCACCTACGACAGCTGCTTCCGGCTGTTCCCCGCGATGCTCCACTGCGTCGAGCTCGACACAGGGTTGCGTTCGGCGGCCGGCTATCTCGCGCCGCCGGCGCTGACGGGGCCGAAGCTGTTCAACTTCGCCGCGCTCGAGAGCTGGGACCGCGTCTACCGCGAGCGGCTGCACGAGGGTGAGCCGGTGTTCCGGGACGGCTGGGAGTGGACGTCTGTGGCCCGGCTCGAGCAGGAGCACGACTGGGAGGAGAACCCGTTCCGCTGCTTGCACACGTGCTTCCTGCGCCGTTCGAGTCGCGACGCACCCGGCGGCGAGCACGCCCGGCTGAACATTGCGGAGGCAAACACGTATCGGCGCGACCTGCGCGGCCGGCTCGCCCGCGCGCTCCGCGGCGGGAGTGCACCTCCGCGCGGGCCGTGGAAGCTCGAGAAGTACCGTCGCGGCCCGCTCGTCACGAAGGACGCGTCGCCCTTCCTCTAGCTGCGGCGCGGCCCCTGCAGGAGCATCCACGTCCAGTCCGGCTCGGCCTGGAGCCGCTGAAGGCGCGCGAAGTGGCGAAGCGCGCGAACGAGCACGTCCTCGCGGCGGAGCCACAGGCTGGCCTCGAACGGGGCGGGCTCGCCCGGCGTGTAGTCCTGATGGACGTCGTAGAGCGCGAGGCCCTCCGGCTTGAGCACCCGGGCGTGCTCTGCGAAGAACGCATCGAGGTCGAGCGCATGGTCGAGGCAGTTCGAGTAGACGAGGTCGACCGAGCCGTCCGCCTCCTCGAGCCGGTTGAAGTCCCCGACGCGCACGAGGTCGTTCCCGGGTCCCGGGTTCAGGTCGATCCCGTACGCGTTGCAAAAGCCGAGCTCGCGGAGCACCTCCACCTCCGTTCCCTGGCGTGCGCCCAGGCAGAGGACGACAGCGGTTTGCGGGACGAGCTTGACCAGGTGGCGGAAGCGGCGGTAGAAGCGCGATCTCGCCTCGGTCACGGCGGCGTTCGAGAAGCCCCGGCCGATCCGCAGGATCTCATCGAGCTTCTGGCGCTGGTGCTCGACGTACTCCTCGTACGAGCCGTAGTCGCGGCGCACGAAGCCCTCGTCGTCCGGCGCCAGCAGCCCCTGCGCGTCGTGGTGCTTCGCGCGCACCGGATGCTTGTCACGCTCGTAGTCGTACCCGGGATCCGCATAGTGGCGGAGCTTGCGGTAGTAGCCGAAGCCCCCGGGCGTCCATCGGTAGAGCGGCTGCCGCAGCCAGAAGGGCGCAATCCGGGACGCGAACCGCGCGGCCCGGACGCTCCTGTGCGCGAGGCGCATCACCGGCCAGACGATACGGTTTCGACCGATGACGCTCAGTGTGGTCGTCGCCACCTTCGAGTGGCCGGAGGCGCTCCACGCCGTGCTCCTCGCCTTCGCCGACCAGTCCGACCCCGAGTTCGAAGTGGTCGTCGCTGACGACGGCTCGGGCCTGGACACGGCGGCGGTCGTCGCGGCTTCGAGTTCCCGGCTCCGCCTCACCCACGTCCGCCAGGACGACGAGGGCTACCGCCTCGCCCGTGTACGGAACCTCGGCGCGCGCGCGGCCGCCGGCGACTACCTCGTCTTCCTCGACGGCGACGTCGTGCCCCGGCGCCATTTCGTCCGCGAGCTGCGCCGGAGCGCGATCGAGGGATGGTTTGTCGCCGGCAAACGGCTCCTGCTCGATGCAGGGCTGACCGGGCGGGTGCTCGCCGACCGGATCCCGATCCAGCGCTGGTCGTTCCCGCACTGGGCGCTGCACCACGACCATGCCCGGCCGCTCCTCGCGCTGACGGCACGCGACCGCCGCAGGCCCGGCAGGGACGGCCTCCCGGAGTTCGTGCCGCACGCAGACGGCTACGGCTTCCTGCTCGGCATCTCGCGGGCCGATTTCGAGCGCGTGAACGGCTACGACGCCCGGTTCGCGGGTTGGGGAGGGGAGGACGTCGACATGGCAGTCAGGCTCGGACGTCTCGGTCTTCGTTGCGGCTGGCCCGGGCCGCAGGCGACGCTCCTCCATCTCTGGCACGAGACGCGAAAGCCGGCAGTGCGGCCGAACGACGCGCTCCTCGCCGAGACGAGGGCGGCGGATCGCGTCGAGGCGATCGAGGGCCTGCGCGAGGTCGCGCTCGTGCCATGAGCGACGTCGAGCGCGAAGTGACGGTCGTCGTCAAGACGTTCCAGCGGCCCGATGCACTCCGGCGGCTGGTCGCCTCGATCAGGCGGTACTACCCGGCGATCCGGATCCTCGTCGTCGACGACTCCGAGGCGCCGCTCGACCCGGTTCCGGACGGCGTGAGCCGGTACTGGCATCTCCCCTTCAACTCTCTGGGCGTCTCCGCGGGTCGCAACTTCGGCCTCCGGCAGGTCGAGACCGAGTACGTCCTCTTCTGCGACGACGACATGGTCTTCGGGCGCAAGACCGATCTCGGGAAGCTGCTGCGCACGGTGCAGACCACGCGCTTCGACGTCGTCTCCTGCCTGTGGATGGATCACGAGCCGTGGCGCGCGATCCGGCGCGGCTACCGCCGCTACGAGGGCACACTCGACGTCGAGGACGGCGTGCTCGTGCATCGCCTCGGAGCGACGCGAGGCACGCTCGACGGTCTGCCCGTCTTCGACATCGTGCACCAGTTCTTCGTCGCGTCGCCCCAGGTGCTCGGTCCCGATCCGTGGGACGCCCGGCTGAAGGTCGCCGGTGAGCACGTCGACTTCTTCCTCGGGCTGAAGGAGCGCGGCCTGCTCTGCACGCGGCGCGCGGACGTGGTCGTCTACCACTATCCCGAGCTGCCGCCCGAATACCACCGGTTTCGCTCGGACACGGCCCCGTCCGTTCTGCTCCTCCGGGAGACACGTGGGTTCGACCGTGAGGTCACCGTCGGACGGCTGTTCCGCCCGACGGACCGGGTCGTCCACGGGCTTCCGAGCTCGGTCGCGGAGACGGGCAGGCGGACGGCGCGTGTGGCCCGTCGGCTCGTGCGCGAGGGCCGTCTCCGCGCCTGAGCGGCTCCGATAGGGTGGGCGCGTGCACCGGTCGAGAACGGGCATCGTCACGCACGCTCCTGCCCGCCTGCAGCCGAAGGCGCGCGACTTCCATCGCAAGGGCGTCGCCACGACGTACAAGCTGCATGACCGCTACCTCTCGAACAGGCGCGCCCGCGGGCTCTACTCGGCGAACCGGCCGTCGATCGACGGAACCCAGCACCGTGTCATCGGGGAGCTCCACGATGTCGGCTACTCACTCGTCACGGCGGGCGAGCTGTTCTCGGCCGAGGCGTGGCAGTCCGTCCAGGAGGAGGGCGCCGAGTTCGTCCAGGCGACCGAGCAGGGGCTCGAAGGCGACGGCGATCTGCGGAAGCGGGAGGGCAAGGACTTCCTCGTCCGCAAGTACGACGTCGGCGGCGTCGTCGGGCTCGACAACCCGTGGCTCTCGGCCTGCATCTCCCGCCGCCTGATCGACATCGCCAACGAGTACCTCCAGCTCTGGTCGAAGCTCGAGTACATCGACCTCTGGTACTCCCTGCCGGTGGGCGAGAGCGCCGAGCGCAAGGCGTCGCAGATCTGGCACCGCGACTTCGACGACAGCCATCTGCTGAAGGTGTTCCTCTACCTCAGCGACGTCGACGAGCGGTCCGGCCCCTTCGAGTACGTGCCCGGCAGCCAGCCGGGCGGCCGCTACGCAGGTGTGCATCCGTGGCAGCCCATGGGCGTCGGCCGCATCTCGGACAAGGAGCTGGTCAAGCACGTGGGGGCGGACGACGTGCGCACGTTCACGGCTCCGAAGGGGACGCTCATCTTCTGCAACACGAGTGGCCTTCACCGTGGGGGTTTCGCCGAGGCGAGCCCGCGCGTTCTCGCCGCTGTCACGTACTGCTCGCCTGCCTCGTTGCATTCGTTGACCGAGCGCAACTACGCGCTCGCACCCGGCACGGACCTGCAACAGCTCGATCCGGTCGTACGCTTCGCGCTCAGCTGAGCAAGGCGTCGATCAGCTCGCGGTACTCGGCGCACATCGCGTCGCCCGACGGTGGATGCTCGAGCACGCGCCGACGGAGCTCGCCGTAGCGACCGTGCAGCTCGCCGATCGCTTCGGCGACGTCGTCGCGGAAGCCGATTCCGTACCTCCTCGCCGTTTCGACGATGCCGCCGCCGTCCTCGTGGTAGAGGACCGGCAGGCCGCACTGGGCGCCCTCGACGTGGTGCATCCCTCCCGGCTCCCACCGGGATGCCGTGATATAGGCATGCCCCTGGCGCAGCAGGCCGGCGAGCTCGGGCCTGGTGGTCGGCGGGAACGTTCGGGCGGCCCGCCAGTCGCAGGCGGCCGGCCAGCGTCCGATCACCCACAGCTCGGTCTCCGGGAGCGCGCCCGCGGCGATCAGTCGGTCGACCTCCTGGTAGACGTCGAACCCCTTCCTCGGATTGTCCGACCAGTGGTGCGTGACGAGGCGCATCGGCTCGCCGGGCCGAAGCTCCGCGCTGCCGGACGAGCTGAAGACGGCAGGATCCGCCCCGTTGTGGACGACCGAGTGCGGCTGCACCCGGTCGAACCAGCGCTCGGCGTGGTAGTCGCGGAGCCAGTCCGAGATGAACACCGTGTGGTCCGCAACGGCGTTGGCCTCCGCCAGCAGGGCGTCGATCTCGTTCGTGCCCTTTCGAAGGTCGCACTCGTTGATCCGGTGCAGGCAGCGCACCTCGGGGTGTCGCTCTTTGTGCGCGGCGATCGCCTGGTGCCCGAAGGTCACGTTGCCCCCGACGCGCGGATCGACGAGGACGATGCAGTCGGCGTCGCGTTTGAGGTCGAAGCGGACGTCGTAGCCCCTTTCGCGCAGGTGCTCCACGGTCTGCGTCAGCCACCAGTTGCCACCGCCCCACGGCTCGTCGAGCGGGCGCATGTTCAGGGCGATTCGCGGGCCGGACGATCGGGGTCGGAGGCGCATCAGGCGCCAGCCTAGCCCTGACTATCATCGCGTCGTGCGCGCCTCACTCGTCCGGATGCCCGTGCACGTCTCGGCGCTGCGCGCCCGGCTCGCAGGAGCCGGGATCGAGCGGACGTTCTTCCTTTGCTCGACACCGCGCACCGGCTCGACCATGCTCGGGAACCTGCTCGCCGAGACCGGTCTCGTCGGTCGCGCGGGCGAGTACTTCGGCGAGCCGTTCCGGCAGCGCGTCGTCCCGGGGCTGACGCGCCGCGGCTTCGACGACTACCTCGTCGGCTGCACCGAGTACGCGCGCGGCACGGGGACGTTCGGCGTCAAGCTGCACTGGGACCAGGTCGAGGTGTTCCTCCACTTGCTGCGGCTACGGCGCGGCCTTCGCGGCCTCGGCGACGGCGCCGTGGTCGAGGCGATCTTTCCCGCGCCGAGCTTCGTCTGGATGACCCGGGAGGACACACTCGCGCAGGCCGTGTCCTGGTGGAAGGCGATTACGACCGGGAAATGGACGGACGGCCGGCCCGTGACCGGCGAGCCACGGTTCGACACCGACGGCATCGCCGGCCGTGTCCGAAGGATCGGGGAGCACACGGGCGCATGGCGCGAGTGGTTCGCCGCAAACGGCATCGAGCCTCTGCTCGTGAACTACGAACAGCTCGCAGCCGACCCTGCCGGCGAGGCGCGGCGCGTGCTCGCATTCATCGACGTGGACGTTCCGGCGGGGCTCGTGATTGCGCCGGTCACCGAACGTCAGGGCGACGCGACCAACGAGGACTGGATCCGGCGCTACCGCGCGCTCACGAACCCGAGCTGACCGGCCGGACGCGCTCCGGGCCGACCGCAGCCCGCGATCTCGTCACTCGCGGGGTTCCCAGGCGGCCTCGACGACGTAGCCGTCCGGGTCGCGGCATTTCACGCTCACGTAGTCGGGCTCATCCCACTCCTCGACGATCGGGACGCCGTCGGCAGCGAGCCGGTCACGGAACTCGCGTACCGACTCGGGGCTCGGCATGTGGACGCCGAAGTGCAGGAAGCCCGGGACCGTGACCGGCTCGTTCGTGGGCCCGAGCGCGAGCGAAAACCCGTCGGCGTCGTACAGCATCAGCACGTCACCGTCGTAGCGCCGCGACGGTTTCGCGTCGAAGCCGAAGTACGTCTCGTAGAAGCGCCGCGACCGCTCCTGGTCGGTGACGGCGAGCGCGAGGTGTCTCATTCCCGAATTGTTAACCGACGCTGACGACACTATTCCTCCGTGGCGGCGACCACACGAATCCGGCGGGTCGGGGCACCGCTCCGCGGCCTGGCGATCGGTCTGCGGACGCAGTCCTGGCCCGCATACTCGCGCCTGTTCGTGGCCGGAGACGGGAACGCGTGGGCGATCGCAGACGACGCCGCCGAGGTGGCCGGGATCGCGGCGGCCCTCGGCGTCAGGATCGGGCCCGAGGACTGGATCGCCCGCGTCCGCAACCAGTCCGTCTTCCACACGAGCCAGTTCACGCTGATCGGCCTCCCGTTCGAGAAGAACGGCAACCGGCTCGGCGTGGCCTACCTGCACGGGCGCCCGGGTACGCCCGGCATGCCCGATTTCGACACGTGCTACGAGACCGTTCGGCGTCGGCACGAGGAGCTCGACCGCGTGCAGGTCTCGAACCGGGCGATGGAGGAGCTCGTGCTGGGGACCGGGATCGCGCCCGAGAAGGTCTTCCGGATCCCGATCGGGGTCGACACGGATCGGTTCGGCCTTCGCGACGCGGCATCGCGCCGCGAGGCCAGGCGCGAGCTAGGGCTCCCCGAGTCGGCATTCGTCGTCGGCTCGTTCCAGAAGGACGGCGTCGGCTGGGGGGAGGGACTGGAGCCGAAGCTGATCAAGGGCCCGGACGTGCTGCTCGACGTCGCCGGGCGGTTCGCGCGTGAGGTGTCCGAGCTGCGCTTCCTGCTCACCGGGCCTGCGCGCGGGTACGTCGCCGCCGGGCTCGAGCGGCTCGGCATCCCCTTCGAGCATGCGCGTCTGCCCGACCTCGACGCCGTCTCGCGCGCCTATCGCGCGATCGACCTCTGCCTCGTCACCTCGCGTGACGAGGGCGGCCCGAAGGCCGTGCTGGAGTCGATGGCGACCGGTGTGCCGCTCGTGACCACGCGCGTCGGCCAGGCGGCCGACCTCGTCCGCGACGGGGAGAACGGCTGGCTGCGCGAGGTCGAGGACGCCGAGGGGCTGGCCGCCGCGGCGGCGCACGTCGCGGCCTCGCCTGCAGCCGAGCTCGAGCGTGTCGCCGACTCAGCGCGAGAGACCGCCGTCGCGAATGCGTGGGAGGCGCTCCGGCCCCGCTGGCGCGAGCTGCTCGCCGGCTTCGTGGCGATGGAGAGAGCGTGAGGCGACTGACGCGCGTAGCGATCGGCTTCTCCCGGCCGGCCCGGGGCGAGATCGCCGTCTTCTACGGACACCGGAAGCTGCCGGCGCCGGGGGATCCGGTCGAGGGCGGGCATGGTCAAGTTCCAGCGGCTGCAGACCACATTCCCGAACCGCCCGCGCGACTTCAACCTCCTCTACCTGGGCTCGAGCTCGCTCCCGTCCGACGAGCAGGAGGTGATCCGGCTCGCCGAGCGCCGGCGGGCGCCGGTCGTCGTCAACCAGAACGGCGTCGCCTACCCCGGCTGGGCCGGCGAGCGGACGGACGAGATGAACGAACGGCTCCGGGCCGTCCTCGTGCGCACCCGGCACGTCGTCTACCAGAGCGAGTTCTGCAAGCTCGCCGCCGACCGCTATCTCGGAGAGCCGCCCGGCAGCTGGGAGATCCGGCACAACGCCGTCGACACGACCGTGTTCACGCCTGCGCCCGAGCCGCCGGCGGGAGGGCCGGTGCTGCTGCTCGGCGGCGACCAGACGGCTTCGTACCGTCTCGAGACGGCGTTGCGGACAATCGCGCTGCTGCCCGAGGCACGGCTCCTCGTCACCGGCACGGTCTTCGACAGCGGCCGCCACCTGGCGGACGAGCTCGGCCTGGCGAGCCGTGTCCTTTTCACCGGGAGGTTCGCGCAGCGGGAGGCGCCGTCGATCTACCGGCGCGCGCACCTGCTGCTGCACCCCAAGGTGAACGACCCCTGCCCCAACGTCGTTCTCGAAGCGCTCGCCTCGGGCCTGCCGGTCGTCCACTCGGAGAGCGGCGGCACGCCTGAGCTCGTCGGCGATGCGGGCATCGGGATCGGCTCGGGCACGACCTGGGAGCAGGACGTCCCGCCGGCGCCCGAGCTGCTCGCGACCGCGATCGACCACGTGCTCGAGCGGCTGCCTGCGCTGCGCGTGGAGGCTCGGGCCCGCGCGGAGCGTTTCGACTTCGCGCCGTGGGTCGAGCGGCACCGGCAGCTCTTCGCGGAGCTGGTCGGGCTTTGAGGGTCAGCGTCGTGATGCCGGTCCGCGACGGGGAGCGGTTCGCCGGGGAGGCAGTCGAGAGCGTGCTCGGCCAGACGCTGGCCGACCTGGAGCTGATCGTCGTCGACGACGGCTCGACGGACTCGACGCCGGCGCTCCTCGCCGGTTTCGCGCGCGCCGACGCTCGCGTGCGTGTGCTGACGCAGGCTGCGGGTGGGCTGACGTCGACACTGAACGCCGGCTGCGCGCTCGTGCGGGCGCCGCTGATCGCGCGAATGGACGCGGACGACGTCGCGCTCCCGGATCGGCTCGAGCGCCAGGTCGCGTTCCTCGACACACATCCCGACGTGGCGCTCCTCGGCGGCGGCATCGTCCTTGTCGACGAGGCCGGACGCGAGTTCGACCGCGAACCGGGTCGGACCGCGCCGGATCTCTCCGAGCAGAACGAGCTCGTCCACGGCACGGTCGTGATGCGGGCCGACGCGTTTCGTGAGCTCGGCGGCTACCGGCTCGACCAGTCCGAGGACTACGACCTCTGGCTCCGCTTCGAGGAACAGCACCGCGTCGCTGCGCTAGCGGAGCCGGTGATCCGCTACCGGTTCCATCCGGGCCAGTTCTCGGTGACGAAGCTGGAGCGGCAGGCACTCGGGGCGCGATGTGTCCGGGCGGCGGCCATAGCGCGCCGGGCCGGGCGGCCGGATCCGCTCGAGGGCGTCGAGCGTCTCGACGCGGCCGTTGCGGCGCGGCTCGGCGTCTCGCAGGAGGAGGTCGATCGCGACGTGATCGTCGACGCCGTGCAGTGGTCGGCGACACTGCGGCGCGTCGGGCGGGACGCGGAGGCCGAGGCTCTCCTCGACACGGCCGCGAGCGTTCCGGGCGCGCCTGCGCGAAGGACGCTCGCGCGCCGAGCGCGGCTGCTGCTGCTCAAGCGCGCGGCGCGCCACGGGCGTGTACGCGAGTCGGCGCGGCAGCTCGCGGGCTGGGCCCGGCCGTGAGGATCCTCCAGATCTCGACAGCCGACCGCGGCGGCGGGGCAGAGGCTGTGGCGCTGTCGCTCCAGCGGGGGCTGCGCGCGCGGGGGCACGAGGCGTGGCTCGCGGTCGGCTACCGGCGAACCGACGAGCAGGGCGTGGTCGAGATCGGCGGTTCCGGCTCGCGGCGGCGGCGCGCGCTGAGCGATCCCGGCGTGCTGCTCGACGTTGCGCGAGGGCACGAGGACTTCCGCTTTCCGGCTTCGAGGCGTGTGCTCGACCTCGTTCCGGCCACGCCCGACGTCGTGCACGTGCACAACCTGCACGGCGGCTACTTCGACCTGCGGGCGCTGCCCGACCTGGCGCGCCGCGCACCCCTCGTCGCCACGCTGCACGACGCCTGGCTGCTGACGGGGCACTGCGCGCATCAGCTCGACTCGGACGGCTGGCTCCGCGGCTGCGGCAACTGCCCGCACCTGGATACGTACCCCGCGCTGCACCGGGACGGGACGGCCTTCAACCTGGCGAGAAAGCGATCGATCTACGAGAGGCTCGAGCTCGCGGTCGTCACGCCCTCGCGCCGGTTGATGGACATGGTCGAGCGGTCGATCCTCGCGCCCGCGGCTGTGCGCCGCGAGGTGATCCCCAATGGCGTCGACCTCGAGCGATTCGCCCCGGGCGACCGTGCGCGGGCGCGGCGGGAGCTCAGCGTGGCGCCTGACGTGCCGCTGCTCGTCTTCGCCGCCCAGGGGGGTCGCGCAAACGAGTTCAAGGACTTCCCGACCCTTCGGGCGGCTCTTGCGCGGCTCGAGTCGGCGGTCGTCGCAGTCGCCCTCGGTGATCCGACGGCTGACGAGGAGCGGGTCGGGCAGGCGACGCTGAGGACGGTCGGCTCCGTACCGCCCGAGGACGTCGCTCGTTGGCTGCAGGCAGCCGACCTCTACGTCCACCCGTCCCGTGCGGACACGTTCCCGAACGGCGTGCTCGAGGCGCTCGCGTGCGGGACGCCGATCGTCGCGAGCCGCGTCGGCGGGATTCCGGAGCAGGTGCGTAACGAGACGGGCATCCTGGTCGAGCCGGGCGACCCGGCCGCGCTCGCTGCAGCGATCGAGTCCCTGCTCGCCGACCCATCTCGGCGCGAGCGGATGAGCGCCGCCGCGGCCGAGGACGCCCGGGCGCGGTTTTCCGTCGACCGTCAGATCGACGCGTACCTCGCGCTCCACGTCGAGCTTGCCGGCACCGGCACCGGCGCCGAGCCGCGTTCCTCGCCCCGGGTGGGAGGGGGCTAGGGATGGGAAATAGCACGCCCGGCCGCAAGCCACTGTGACGATTGTGTGTCGATTCTCCGCCTCCGGCTCGGCACGGATCCGGCCGCGTGAGCGGGTTAGGCTGGCCGCGTGCTGACGGTGTTCTCCGTGCCGAAGCCGTTCGTCGGCCGGATCGGCGAGATCCAGCGGCGCGCACTCGCGAGCTGGGTCGAGCTCGCGCCGGACGTTCAGGTCCTGGTGCTGGGCGACGAGGACGGCGTCGGCGAGGCCGCCCGCGAGGCCGGCGCCGAGCACCTGCCCGACCTCGCTCGCACAGAGCGCGGGACGCCGCGGCTCGACGCCGCGTTCGCGGCCGCCGACGCTGTCGCCCGCACCCCGCTGCGCTGCTTCGTGAACGCCGACATCGTCCTCTTCGACGACCTGCCGACGGCCGCACGAGCCGTGTCCGGACAGTCCGAGCGCTTCCTGATCGTCGGCCAGAGCCTCGACGTCGACGAGCCGGTCGACCGCGACGACGCGCGCGCTCGCGGCCGGCGGCGCGGTGCGGCGGCGCTCGACTACTTCGTCTTCCCGGCCAAGCTCTACGAGGACGTGCCCCCGTTTGCGATCGGTCGGGCGTGCTTCGACAACTGGCTGGTCTGGCGCGCGCGACAGGACGCGATCGTCGTCGACGCCACCGCCGATGTCGTCGCTGCGCACCAACGGCACGACTACGCGCACGTCGCGGGCGGCAAGGCCGAGGCCTACTACGGGGAGGAGGCCGCCGACAACCTCGAGCTCGCCGGCGGCAAGAGCCATCTGTACACGCTCCACGACGCGAGCCGTGTCCTCCGCGGCGGCCGTCTGCACCGCAATCCGGGAGCCCCGCTCCGCTGGCGCGAGAACCTGCGCAAGGCGGGGTGGAAGCTGGGCGTCCGTTGATCCGCGTCACGTTCGTCTCCCCCGAGCCGACGCCGTATCGGTCGCCTCTCCTCGATCGCGTCGCGAGCGGCGGCGAGATCGACCTGACCGTCGTCTACGCGGCCCGCACCGTCGCCGGGCGCACGTGGACGGTCGAGCCTGAGCACCGCGCCGTGTTCCTGGACGGCGTCTCGGTGCCGGGGCTGCGCGGCGTGTTCCGCCACGACTACCCCGTGACGCCGGGCATCTTCGGCGCGCTCAACCGATCGGCGCCCGACTGCGTCGTCGTCTCGGGTTGGAGCACATTCGCGTCGCAGGCGGCGGTTGCGTGGTGTCGGCTCCGGCACGTGCCCTACGTTCTGCTCGTCGAGAGCCACGACGCCGGCCCGAAGCCCGGCTGGCGGAGGCGGGTGAAGGAGGTCGTCGTGCCGCCGGTCGTCGCCGGCGCGGCGAGCGTCCTCGTCACCGGCTCGCTCGCGCGCGACTCGGTCGTGGCGCTCGGAGCGGCCCCGGCACGGGTCCGCGTCTTCGCCAACACGATCGACGTCGAGCGTTTCGGCGACGCCGCCGACCGGCTCGCGGCACGCCGCGACGGGGTGCGCGAGGGTCTCGGCCTGGCTCCCGACGATGTCGCCGTCGTGACCGTCGCCCGCCTGGTCCCGGAGAAGGGCATCGACGTGCTCCTGCGCGCCGCAGGCGGCCATGCCGTGGTCGTCGTCGGGGACGGGCCCGAGCGCTCGCGCCTGGAGGAGCTCGCGCGCGACCTCGGCGTCCGCGCCACGTTCACCGGTGACCGGCCGCTCGAGTCCGTGCTCGAGGCATACGTTGCCGGCGACGTCTTCGCGCTCCTCTCGACCCACGAGCCCTGGGGCGTCGTCGTGAACGAAGCGGCCGCATGCGGCCTGCCGCTTGTCCTCTCGGACCGCGTGGGCGCGGCATACGACCTGCTCCGCGACAGCGAGAACGGCTTCCTCGTTCCGGCCGGAGACGTCGGTGCGGCTGCCCGCGCGCTCGCCGCACTCGACGATCCGGGCCTTCGCGCGACGATGGGAGCTCGCTCGCGAGAGCTCGTCCAGGCGTTTGGCTACGGCCCGTCCGTCGACAACCTGCTGGCCGGGGTGCGCGAAGCGACGGCCAGCCGGTAGAGCTCCTCCTGCCGGTCGGTGACGGCGTCCCACGACGAGCGCCGGGCCGCGTCCACGCCGCCCGCCCCGAGGCGTGCACGAAGAGCCGGGTCGGCGAGGACGCTCCGCACCGCGTCGAGGATCGCCGTCCGCTGGTCGGGCACGACGAGCGCCTCGCCTTCACGGAAGAAGTCGGTGATGCCGCAGCGGTCGGTGACGACGACCGGCGTTCCCGCCGCCGCCGCTTCGGCCGCGACCATGCCGAAGCTCTCGCCCGCCGACGGCAGCACGAACACGTCTGCGAGCCGGTAGAGCGCGAGCGGCGGCCCGTCCGTCGGGCCGACGACGTGCACGCGCTCGCCGCCGAGCCCTTCTGCCACGCCGTGACGGTCGTCCGGCCCGACCAGCACGAGGTGTGCCTCGGGCAGCTCCTGCAGCGCCGCGACGAGGTGCTCGATCCCTTTGCCGGCGGCGATCCGGCCCACGTAGAGGACGATCGGCGCGTCGTCCGGGATGCCGAGCTCTGCGCCACTCGCGGCCGGAGTCTCGAAAGGCTCCGGGAACCCGTTTCCGCGCACGTGGATGCGGTCCTGCGGCACCACGCCCGCTCGCGCGACGTCGTCGCGCTCGATGCTCGACGCGGCGACGACCGCCCCCGCGCCCGACGCGACCCCGCGGTAGAGCGTCGAGTCGAGCGCCCGCTTGAGCGCCACCTTCCGCAGGCGCGCCCGGAACATGCCGAGCGGCTCGAAGACGTACGGCACGCCGCGCAGGCGCGCCCAAGCGGCACCCATGGTCGTGACGGGGTCGCGGAAGCCGAAGACGTGCACGACGTCCGGCCGCTCGGCGCGCTCCAGCTCGACCGGCAGCGTCGGCGTGATCCCCATCCAGCGGTAGCGGGCGGGCGTCGCGAGGTAGTGCACGCGCACGCCGTCCCGTTCCTCGACGCGCGAGTGCCAGGAGCCCGGCCGGTCGAGCGACTCGAGACTCGTCGTCAGCACCTCCACCGAGTGGCCACGCGCGACGAGCCGAGACGTCAGCTCGCGCGCCGCCACGACCGGCCCTCCGAACGCGGCCGCCGGCCACCACGCCGGCGCCGCGAACAGGATGCGCAACCCGCGGTCCACCCGTGGAAGTTAGCCTTGGCGCCGTGGCCGCGTCCCCGGACAAACCGCGTCTCCTCGTCCTCAACCAGTACTACTGGCCGGGCGTCGAGGCGACCGCGCAGCTCCTCACCGACCTCTGCGAGGCGCTCGCCGACGAGTACGAGATCCGCGTGCTGACCGGGATGCTGCACGGCCACGAGCTGCTCCCACACCGTGTCGAACGGAACGGCGTCGAGATCGTCCGCGTCCACTCGACCGCCTTCGAGCGCTCCCGGCTCGGCCTGCGCGGGCTCAACTACGTCAGCTACCTCGGCGCTTCGCTCGTCACGGCGCTGGCGGGCCCAAAGCCCGACCTCGTCCTCTGCATGACCGACCCGCCGGTGATCGGCGACGTCGGGCTCGCCGTGTCGAAGCGCTTCGGCGTACCGCTCCTGGTGATCAGCGAGGACGTCTTCCCCGAGATCGCGACCAAGCTGCGCCGGCTCGAGAGCCCCGTCCTCGTCGGTGTCCTGCGCCAGCTCGTCCGCCTTTACCTCAAGCGCGCCGACCGGGTCGTCGCCATCGGCGAGACGATGCGGCAGCGCCTCGAGGCGAAGGGCGCGCCGGTCGACCGGCTGCGCGTGATCCCGAACTGGATCGACACCGGCTCGATCACTCCCCGTGAGCACGAGAACGAGTGGAGGAGCGAGCAGAAGCTCACCGGGAGGTTCGTCGTCATGCACTCGGGCAACGTCGGCCACGCGCAGGACCTGGACACGCTCGTCCGCGCGACGACGTTCCTCCGCGACCTCGACGACCTCGCGGTCGTGATCGTCGGATTCGGCGCGCGGCATGCCGAGATCCAGTCGCTCGCCGCGCGGCTCGAGACCGACAGGGTCAGGTTCCTGCCCTACCAGCCGCGCGACGTGCTGCCGCTCTCGCTCGCGGCCGGCAACCTGCACTTCGTCGGGCTCGCCCGGGGCCTCTCGGGCTACGTCGTGCCGAGCCGGCTGTACGGGATCCTCGCCGCCGGGCGGCCGGTGATCGTCTCCGCCGACGCCGACAGCGAGACCGCGCAGGTCGTGTCCGACGTCGGCTGCGGCGTCGTCCTTCCTCCCGGTCGCCCCGAGCTCGTCGCGCGCGTGATCCGCGACGCGTACGACGGGAAGCTCGACCTCGAGGACATGGGCCGGCGAGGGCGCGAGTACGTGACGGCCGAGGCCGACCGCGCCGTCGCGGTCGGGCGTTATCGAACGGTGCTGCGCGAGCTTGTCGGAGCTGCGCGGTGAAGCGGCTGTTCTGGCTCTCCGCGGCGGCGCTCGGCTGGACGCACGTCGGCTACCCGCTCGCCGCCGCACTGGCTGCGCGGCTCCGCCCCGATCCAGTCGAGAGCGGCGACGTGACGCCGACCGTGACCGTGATCGTCGCGGCCTGGAACGAGGAGGCGGTCATCGCGCGCCGGCTCGAGAACCTGCTCGCACTCGACTATCCCGCCGACCGGCTCGAGATCGTCGTCGCCTCCGACGCCTCGGACGACGGCACCGACGGCGTCGTCGAGGAGTTCGCGGCTCGCGAGCCGCGCGTCCACCTGCTCCGCTGCCCGCGCGGCGGCAAGGTGGCGGTGCAGAACAGGGCGGTCGCCGATTCGCAGGCCGACGTCGTCGCCTTCTCGGACGCCAACTGCACCTGGGCGGCCGATGCGCTGCGCCTGCTCGTCCGGTCGTTCGCCGATCCGGGCGTCGCCTACGCCTGCGGCCGGCTCGTGCTCCAGGAGGCCGACGGGACGAACGTCGAGGGCGCTTACTGGCGGATGGAGACGTGGCTGCGCGAGCAGGAGGCTGCGACCGGGTCGATCACCGGCGGCAACGGCTCGATCTACGCGGTGCGCCGCGCCGACTGGGTGGACGTCGACCCCCGCTTCGGTCACGACCTGTCCTTCCCGTACCTGATGGTGCAGCACGGCCGCCGCGCGGCGTACGAGCCCGGGGCGCTCGCGTTCGAGAAGCCGTCGCGCGACATCGAGGACGAGTACGCGCGCAAGGTGCGCATGTTCGAGCACTGCTGGGCGATCGTCGTCGAGGGCGACATGCTCCGCGGCCTGCCGCCCGGGTACCTGGCAAAGATCGTCTCGCACCGCCATCTGCGCTACGGCAGCGGCATCGCGCACCTCGTGCTGCTCGGGTCGAGCCTCGCGCTTGCCCGGCGCGGCGGCGTCTACCGTGCCGCGCTCCTCGGCCAGCTCGCCTTTCTGGGCGCGGCGGCCGCGCGTCCCGGCTTGCCTCGCTACTACACGCTCGTCACGTGGGCGACCGCGAAGGCGCTTCGGAACTACCTCCGCGAGGGCGTGCCGGCCGTGTGGGAGAAGGCCGAGGGCACCAGATGACCTTGCAACACTGTGTTGCAAGGAAGGACAGGGTCTCGTGAACCGGGCTGCCGACGTCGCGGTCGCCGGCTTCGGGCTCCTCGCCGCGGCGCCCGTCCTCGGCATCGCCGCGGCTGCCGTCAAGCTCGCGGACGGCGGGCCCGTTCTCTACCGACAGCAGCGCGTGGGTAAGGACGGCGTCGAGTTCGAGCTGCTCAAGCTCCGGACGATGGTCGTCGGGGCGGAGACGAAGGGCGCAGGTGCGGCCGTGGACGAGGGCGACTCGCGCATCACCGGCCCCGGCACGCTCCTGCGCCGGCTCTCGATCGACGAGCTGCCGCAGCTCTGGAACGTGATCCGCGGCGACATGAGCGTGATCGGGCCGAGGCCGACGCTCGCGTACCAGGTCGAGCGCTACACGGCGGACCAGCGGCGCCGCCTCGAGGTCAAGCCGGGCCTGACCGGCTGGGCGCAGGTGCACGGTCGCGCACGGCTGCCGTGGGCGGAGCGCATCGAGCTCGACATCTGGTACGTCGACAACCGCTCGCCTCTCGTCGACCTGAGGATCCTCCTGCGCACGCCGCTCGCGCTCTTCAGCGGGACGTACAAGGGCGCATCCGGCGGCTGGCGCGACCCCGCGTGAATCCTTAGACCGCGCTCAGCCTCCTCTCAGGCTCGGCCGCCAAGCTGACCCTGTGGACGTCACGGCAGGCATGACGAAAGGAGACCGTGATGGGTGACCACGACCGTGTGAGCGCCGCCGAGATCCTCTTCGATGCGGAGCTGGATCGGCTGATCGTCCGCTTCGAGGGCCTGCTGGAGGTCTGCAGGCTGCTCGACGAGCGTGGCGCGACCGAGGAGGAGCTGAACGAGCATCGTGCGGAGCTGGAGAAGGTCAGCCGGCAGCTCGCCGCGCTCGTCGCACGGAACGGCAACGGCGGCGCGCGACCGATGGCCGCCTGAGGGCCCTGCCTTACGGGCGTGCGGGCTACGCTCTCGCGCGTGACGGCAGTCCTCTTCACGTGTGCCGGGCAGCGGGTCGACATCGTGACCGAGTTCGCGCGCGCCGGCGCGACGACGGTCGTCGCCGACGCCGACCGCCTGGCGCCGACGCTCTATCACGCCGACCACCAAGCGCTCGTCCCGCGCGTCGACGATCCGGGCTACGTCCCCGCGCTGGCCGGGCTCGTTCGCAGATACGACGTGCGCCTGATCGTCCCGCTCACCGACCTCGACCACGTCACCCTGGCCGAGGCGCGCGACGAGCTCGCGCCGGCGCTCGTCCTCCTGCCCGCGGCGGACATCTGCCGCCAGGTGGGCGACAAGTACCTCGCGCACCAGCTGTTCACGCGTCTCGGCATTCCGAGCCCGCCGAGCTGGCTTCCCGGGGACGTTCCGGCGGACGCCCGCTATCCGCTCTTCGTCAAGGTGCGCGAGGGATTCGGCTCGCGGCACATCCACAGAGCGGCCGACGTCCGCGAGCTCGAGTTCTTCCTCGGCTACACGCCCGTCGAGTCGTTCGTCCAGCAGGCCTGCCTCGGCGACGAGTTCTCGATCGACGTCTTCTGTGACACCGAGAGCCGGTGCCTGAAGGCGATTCCCCGGACGATGATCCAGTCCAAGGGCGGCGAGTCGATCAAGGGCGAGACGATCAGGGACGAGGAGCTGATCGAGCACGGCTGCCGTGTCGCCGAGGCGATCGGAATCGTCGGGCCGGCGAACATCCAGTGCTTCCGGGAGCCTGACGGGTCGCTCCCCGTCACCGACGTCAACCCGCGCTTCGGAGGCGCCTTCCCGCTGCCGCGAGCGGCCGGCAGCCGCTACCCGGAGCTCGCCCTCGCCCTCGCGCGCGGCGAGCGCCCCGAGCAGCGCCTCGACGAGTTCCGCGCAGGCGTCTTCATGACGCGCTTCTTCTCCCACCTGACGCTGACGCAGGACGGCGACGGCGCGCTCGTGCCCTACGCCGAGGAGCTGCCGGACCCGGTGGCCGCCGACCTCGACGGCTAGCGACGCTGCTCGATCGCCAGCGCGAGGCGAGGGCACAGCGAGACCGCGCCGCGGGCGTCCTTCGCCAGGTCGGGCGGAATCGGGCCGTCGGCGAGGATCGGATAGCCCCACTCGTCGAGCGTGATCAGGTCGGGCAAGAGCTCGGCGCAGTGACCGTGCGCGTCGCACAGGATCGGGTTGACGCGGAGGTGGTCCTTCGTGCTCACCTCCAGTCCGTCGTCTCGTGGGCGGTGGGGAGCAGCGGCTCGCGGTGCTCGGCGCGGCAGACGCCGCCGAGGTGGAGCTCGACCTCGGGCGCGAACACGCGGAGGGCGCTGTTTGCGAGGCGCACCGCGCCGTCGGGATGGCTGCAGGCGCCGCGACCGGCGATCTGCGCCGCGAGGCGCGGCAGGCGCTCGAGCGCCCGCCGTGCGTCCGGACGAGACGCCGCAACCGTCTCGAGCGCGTCCGCGACGGCCGGCAGCCCGAAGACGCAGGGCCCGCACTGGCCGGCGCTCTCCCCGGCCAGGTAGCGGGCGACGCGCGCGGTCTCGGCGAGCCCGCACGTGCCCCGGGACAGGACGGCGAGCGTGCGGGCGCCGAGGGCCGCGCCTACCGGCCGCAGCGCCGCGTCGGAGAGGGGCAGGTCGAGATTCGGCTCGGCGTCGATCCAGGTGCCGAAGTAGCCGCCGACGAGAAACGCTCTCGCGGGTGCGGTCGGCCCGCCGCAGCGCTCGACCACACGGCAAAGCGGGGTGCCGAGCTCGACCTCGACCACGCCGGGATGGGCGACCGTGCCGCGCACCGTGACGAGAGCCGTTCCGGGCTCGCCGCGGGTGCCGCGCTCCCGGAACCAGCCGCCCCCGTAGCGGGCGATCAGGCCCAGGTTGGCGAGTGTCTCGACGTTCTGGACGAGGGTCGGCCGCCCGCGCACGCCGCGCTCGAACGGCCGCGGCGGTGTGAACGTCGGCTTCGCGTCACCGCCGTTCAGCCAGTGGACGAGCGCGCTCTCCTCGCCCGCCACGAATCGATCCGGGACGGCGACGGGCCGGATCCTGCGCGTCTCTCGGCGGCGCTCCGCCAGGGCCGTGCTCAGCGCGGCCTGCGCAGAGCGCGCGCCCCGCGACACGGCGACGTACGCCTCGCCGCTTCCGGCGACGGCCATCGCGGCGAGGACGCCGTCGAGGACGAGGTGCGGGTTGAACGTCATCAGCACCGCGTCCTTCGAGCTCGCGGGCTCGCCCTCGGCGCCGTTCGCGACCACGACGGGCGACCTGCCGGCGGCGACCGTCCGGAGCTTGACGGCGGTCGGGAAGCCGGCGCCGCCGCGCCCGGTCAGGCCGCTGCTCTCGACCTCGCGGAGAAGCGATGTGCGCAGCCCCGACAGCGCCGGCAGCGGGCCGTAGCGCTCGACGTGACTTGCAAATGACGCCTCCTCGGCGGCCGCCGCGCGGCAGCAGCCGGTGCGTGCTGCCCGTCACCCGGGTGGGCGGCGAATCGGTGCGGAGTGCGGTCGCGCTCATGCCGGCTGCACGCCGCGCGGCTCGAAGTGCTTTTCCAGCCCGCGTGCCCGGCGCAGGCGCCAGGCCACGGCGGCGACCACGGAGGCGGCACAGCAGGCGGCGATCGTCCGCAGCCAGAGCGTGCCCGTGTCGCTCCCCATGCCGAGCGAGTGGAAGAGCGCGAGCGGCCAGGAGAGGTACGCGGCCCAGTGGACGCCGCGCCAGACGCGCAGGCTCACGTGACGGCGTACCAGGCTGGTCACGATCAGCGCCAGCGTCAGGTCGAGCGAGACGGCGCCGAGGCCGACCCAGAACGCGCTCTTCCCTGCGACGAACGGGACGACGACCGCAGCCGGGCCGACGGCGGCGTACGGATCGACGAGCGCGGTCACGATGTGGATCCCGAGGAAGACGACCGCAAGCAGCGAGATGCTGCGGTGCAGGCTGAGGGCGGCGAAGCTCGGCAGCCGACGCGCGCGCCAGCGCGTCGTCGTTGCGATGCCGAGGACGAAGACCGCGGTGAGCAGTACGAGGGTCACGACGCCGCTCCCGCGCATCAGGTACCAGTCCGAGCCGTTCGTGGTGAAGCTCACGGCGTCGCCTCGGGCCAGCCGCCTGTGTAGGCGACCGAGCCGTCGAGCGCGACCAGGCGTGCGGGCAGGCCCGTGCGCTCGAGCCAGGACGGCGCTTCGCGACCACGTACGATCGCGGCGGTCGACGCCGTGTTCGCGTCCACGCAGCTCCCGGCGGCGACGCTCACCGTCCGCCACACCTCGGCGGCGGCGAGGCCCGTGCGCGGGTCGACGATGTGGTGATGCTCCTTGCCGCCGGCCCGCCAGCGGCGGACGGTCGTGCTCGACGTGGCGAGCCCGCCGCCTCGGACGGCGATCGTCTGGCCGGGAGCGTCGGGCGGGGCGCGATGGTCGTCGGTGACGAGCACGGACCAGCCCGCGCCGGGCGCGGCCCCGGCGACGGCGAGGTCGCCGCCGAGGTTGACGAGCACGCCCGCGTCTCCAGATGCGAGCGAGGCGGCGCGTGCGGCGCGGTCGGCGGCGAACGCCTTCGCGGTTGCGCCGAGGTCGATCTCGACGCCGGCGGGCATCTCGACAATGCCGTCGTCGATCGCGATCGACCGCCAGCCCGCGGCCGGGACGACCTCGAAGCGCTCACGCTCGGCGCGCGAGACGAGGATCGAGAAGTCGCAGTCCCAGCCGAGGCTGGTCAGCGCGCGTCCGATCGTCGGGTCGACGTCGCCGTCGGTGAGCTCCGCGGCGCGGAGCGCGACGGCGAGGGCGTCGGCGAGCAGCGGGCCGGCCTGGAACGGTTGCCCGCCCGACCGGTTCAGCGCAGTCAGCTCGGAGTCGTCGCGGAAGCGGCTGCAGGCGAGGTCGATCGCGGCCAGCTCGTCCTCGACCGCGGCGACGGCTGGCCGGAGGGCGGCCGGATCGGTGACGCTGATCTGGACGGTCGTGCCGAGCGCGGAGAACGTCCGGGTCGCGATCGTCACGCTCACGACCCGCCGGACGTCGTCGACGGCTGCGCGCTCGACGTCGTCACGGGCTGCGACGGCGCGCTCAGCGTCGGAGAGGAGGAAGAGGCGCTCGACGACGAAGAGGAAGAGGAGGAGGTCGAGCTCGACGTCGAGGGGGACGCCGAGCTCGAGTTGGTGGAGGAAACGCCCGAGCTCGACGAGGAAGGGGACGCCGAGCTCGAGCTGGGGGCGGAAGCGGAGGAGGTCGTGGTCGAGGTGGAAGTGGATGACGAGTCGTCGGAGTCGGAGTCACCGTCGTCGGTGCTGACGGCGATCGTGCGTCGTCGTCGACGCTGTCTTCTTGGCGGCGGTCGTCGTCTTCTTGACCACGGTGGAGGTGACGCGCGCCTTCGCCGTGGTCGAACGCGCCGTTTTCACGACGTTGGTCTTGCCGGTCGCGACGATCCCGGTCAAGAGGGCCAGACCGGCCGTGGCCGCCGCGGCCGTCCAGCGCGTCAGGCGGGTCAGCCGACGCGAGGCAGCTGTGCGGGCGCGTCGCCGTCGTCTCTCCGGCTCGTTCATGGAAACCATGGAACCAGGCCGTTCTGGCAGGCCCCTTGCAGGTTCATGTGCGTTTCCTGTGAGCCAGTCGCGGCATGCGGCGGGCGTCCTGGCTACCCTGTTTCGGCCTCGGTATGCCCAGCCGTAGCGCACTCCTCGTCGCGGCGCTCGTCGCCGTTCTCGCCATCTCCGGATCGGCCCTGCCGGCCGCCAAGCCCGGATCGCTGGCCCTGATCAAGCAGGGCCTGGCGAAGGCCGTCGCCTCCGGAGAGCTCGACCAGCAGACCGCCGACTCGGACGCGGCGATCGCCTCGAGGGCGGTCGCGGAGCTGCCGTCGATCCCGCCGCTTCGCGCCCAGACGCTCCGCACGATGCTCGCGGACATCGCCGGGCAGACCTCGTCCTACACACGGCAGTACGCGCTGACGCTCTTCTCGATGCTCGAGTTCAACGCGCAGGAGCTCGCCGCGCACCCCCTGCCGCCGTCGGGGACGGACACGTACGGCGAGGACGGGGTGCTCTACCGCTTCGTCGCCGGGCACGGGTTCGAGTTCCACCCGCTCGGCGACTTCGGCGCGCTGAACACGCTCATCCTCGCGAACAAGACCGACCAGGCGAAGGAGCTCGCGGACGCGCTCGTCGCCCGCGGCGTCCCCGTCGGCGGGCGGCTGCTCTGGTCGTACCCGTTCCCGTTCGCGAGCGGCAAGCCGCCGTGGCGCTCGGGGATGGCCCAGGCAGTGGCCGCTCAGGCCCTGGCCAGAACGGGCCAGGCCCTGGACGACCAGGATCTGCTGGCCGCGGCCGACCAGGCCTACGCCGCGATCCCGGGCCGGCTCGTCCGCGCGCTGCCCCAGGGACCCTGGATCAAGCTCTACAGCTTCGACGCAGCCCCGGTGCTGAACGCCCAGCTCCAGACCGTGATCTCGATCGGCGACTACGCGCAGATCTCCGGCAACACGGGCGCCGCGGGCCTCGCCGCTCAGCTCCAGTCGACGGCCGAGGCGCTCCTGCCGAAGTTCGACACGGGCTACTGGTCGCTCTACTCGCTCGGCGGCGGCGAGTCGACGCTCTCCTACCACGACTACGTCGTCCAGCTGCTCCGGCGGATGACGACGCGGACGGGCGACACGACCTGGGGAGACTTCGCGACCAGGTTCCAGTCGTACGAGACACAGACGCCCGTGGTGAATCCGAACCTCGCGTCGAGAGCCGATCCGACGGCCGCGCCGATCGTCATCTACCCCGACCCGCAGGACGGCTATCTCGACACGGCAACGTTCACGTTCTGGCTCTCGAAGCTCTCGACGGTGACGCTCCGTGCCGGCGGACGGTCGCAGTCGGTCACGCTCGGCCACGGGACGCAGACGGTCGCCTGGTCGCCGGGCCTGCGCGCCCCCGGCACGTACTACCCGACGCTGTCCGCCGTGGACGCGGCCGGGAACAGCACCAAGATCGCCCTGCGCCAGGTCGTGATCAAAGCGGTCGCGCCGCCGGTCGTCGATGCCCACGTGGCCGGCAAGCGGACGCTGGTCTGGAGCGGGACCGACCCGGGCACGCCGTGGCTGCACCTGGTCGTCAAGCTCGACGACGGGACGAAGCGCCGCTTCCGCGATCTCGGCCACCAGCCGCTCTCGGGGCGTCTCGTGCTCGCCGTGCCGCCGGGTACGTGGCAGGCGACGCTCGTCGCCGGGAACTCGGGCCATCGTGCCGTGACCATCCAGCTCGGCTCCGTTATCGGCAGCTAGTTGACGCGTAAGCGGCTGCTCATCGGCGTCGCGGCGGTGCTGCTCGCCCTCGCGGGCGCAGCCGTCGGCTACGTGCTCTACGTCCGCCACCAGGGCGCCGACGTCCGCGGCTCGGCGACGCAGGAGTTCGTCCCCACCCAGACTGCGTTGGCGCCGCCTCCACCGCCGCCGACCCCGACCCAGCCGGTCGGAGTCGACTGGCCGGTGTTCGGGCTCGACGCGCAGCGGTTGCACTTTCTGCCCAGCACGCTCGCGCCGCCGTTCCGCCAGCGCTGGGCGTTCCGCGCCCACTCGCTGGTCGAGTTCCCGCCCTCGATCGGAAACGGCCGCCTCTACGTCGCGAACAACACGGGCACGGTGTTCGCGATCGACGCCGCGAGCGGGCGCCTCGTCTGGCACTACGACTCCGGCCGCTGTGTCGCCGCCACGCCCGCGCTCGCCCACGGCCTCGTCTACGAGGCGTTCCTGAACCGGCCGCCCTGCAACTCGACCAGCTCCGACATCGACGGGCAGGTCGTCGCCTTCGATGCGAGGACGGGAAGGATCCGCTGGAGCCGGACGATCGGCCCGAGCGAGTCGTCGCCGCTCGTCGCGAACGGGCTTGTCTACGTCGGCGACTGGCGCGGGAACGTCTACGGCTTCGACTGGCGCACCGGCAAGGAGCGATGGAGCTACCCGACGGGCGGCAAGGTGAAGGGCGGTGTCGCGGTCGACGGCCGGCGGCTGTACGTGGGCTCGTACGACGGGCACGTGTACGCACTCGACGCGCGCACAGGCAAGCAGCTCTGGCGTGCCTCGGGCCAGGAGCGGCTGGGCAGCGCCGGTACGTTCTACTCGACCCCGGCCGCCGCCTACGGCCGCGTCTACATCGGCTCGACCGACGGCAAGGTGTACTCGTTCGGCGCCCGCACCGGCGACCTGCGCTGGTCGCACTCGACGGGCGGCTACGTCTACGGCTCCCCGGCGGTGTGGAACCTGCGCGTGCTGGTCGGGTCCTACAGCGGCCGCTTTTACGCGTTCGACGCCGCAACCGGCGACGTGCGCTGGCAGTTCCAGGCGAACGGGCCGATCTCCGGCTCGGCCACCGTCCTCGGGCACCTCGTCTATTTCTCGACTCTGAAGCAGCGGACCTACGCGCTCGACGCGCGCACCGGCAAGCTGGTCTGGAGCTTCCCGGACGGCAAGTACTCGCCTGTCGTCTCGGACGACCTTCGCGTCTATCTCGTCGGATACGCGCGGATCTATGCGATGGTCCCGCGGTGAGATACGCGGTGACCGGAGCGGCGGGCTTCGTCGGCTCGCACCTGGCCGACGCGCTCGTCGCGGCGGGCCACGAGGTCGTCGGCATCGACTCGTACAGCGACTCGTACGACCGCGAGCTGAAGGAGGAGAACGCGCGCGGCCTGGACGTGCTCCGGCTCGACCTGGCCGAGGACGCGATCGACCTGTCCGGTTTCGACGGCGTCTTCCACCTGGCCGGCCAGCCGGGGGTCCGCAGCTTCGGCGACGTCTTCCCGCTCTACGTGCGGAACAACGTGCTCGCCTCGCAGCGCCTGTTCGAGGCGGCGGTCGAGAGCAGCGTCCGCGTCGTCTTCTCCTCGTCGTCGTCCGTCTACGGCGCGGCCGAGCGGTTCCCGACGCCCGAGGACACGGTGCCGGAGCCGATCTCGCCGTACGCGATCACGAAGCTGGCGGCGGAGCAGCTCGCGCGGGCATATGAGCGGAGCTTCGGACTCGACGTCGTCGTTCTCCGCTACTTCAACGCCTTCGGCCCGCGGCAGCGGCCGGACATGGCCTTCACGCGCATCGCCTTCGCGCTCGCCGAGGGCAGGCCGTTCGAGCTGTACGGCGACGGAGCGCAGACGCGCGGCTTCACGTACGTCGGCGACGTGGTCGAGGCGACGGTGCTGGCGATGGACCGCGGACGAGGTCTGTACAACGTCGGCGGCGGCGTCGAGGCCTCGATGCGGGACGCGATCGCGCTGTTCGAACGCATCTCCGGACGGCAGCTCGAGCTCCGCGAGGAGCCGCCGGTGCCAGGCGACCAGCGCCGCACGCGCGCCGACACGACGCGGATTCGCGACGATCTCGGGTGGGAGCCCCGGGTCTCGCTCGAGGACGGGTTGTCGGCTCAGTGGGAGTGGGCTTCGGCTAGAGTCGCCGCCCAATGAGCGCGAGCCTGGTCAAGCGAAGGGGAGGGGGGTTCGGGGGAACCGAGAGGTGCCCCCTTGCGAGGCATCCTGGCTTTGCCAGGGCGCCGCGGGAAAGACAGTGAGCGCGGCCTCCACGGACAAGCCCGACCGCGCGCGCGACCCCGACGCCGAGCAGGAAGTCGATCTCGGACGCCTGTGGCGTGCGGTGATCGCGCGCTGGTGGCTGCTGCTGGTCGGCTTCGTGGCGGGCGCGATCATCGGCCTGCTCGTCTCGCTCGGAGGAGGCAAGGCGTGGAAGGCGACGTCCGAGATCTACCTCGGCCAGCCGCTGTCGTCGAGCGGAGCGCAGATCTCGAGCCCGCCGACCAGCCTCGGACTTGCGACCGCGTACATCAACAGCCTCTACGCGCTCCGCCGGGCGTCGAAGGCGTCGGGCATTCCCGTGGGGCAGCTGAGCGGCAAGATCGCGGTCAAGCCGATCCTCGGCCTGACCGGCACGAAGATCGGACAGCCCGCGCCGTTGATGCTGCTGTCGGTGACCGGGTCGAAGGCCGGGAAGACCCAGATCGCCGCGGACACGCTCGCCAAGCTCGTGGTCTCGCAGTTCCAGCCCTATGCGAGCAAGAAGGTCGCGATCATCCAGGATCGCCTCACGCAGGAGCAGGCTCAGATCGTCGACGTCAACCGCCGGCTGACGGAAGCCCAGAACGCCCAGGCCGCGCTGGCGGGCTCGGCCGCCAACGCGGCGCTCGTCGCCAACTATGCGCAGATCATCTCGACCCTGTCCAACGAGCGGTTTGCGTCCCAGAGCGACATCACGTCGGCGAAGCAGTCGATCGCCCAGGCGCTCGGCATCGAGGCTCCGCGGATCATCTCGCCCGCGCTGTCGGCCAACCAGGGCGGCCCGAGCCGGCGCTCCGGCGTCGTCATCGGCGCGATCATCGGCCTCGTGCTCGGCCTCCTGGCGGCGCTCCTCTGGGATCCGGTCGCCGCCCAGGTTCGCTCGCACCAGTCCGACTAGCGCAGTAGCCTCCGGCCATGCTCGACGGCAAGCGTGTTGCCGTGGTCGTTCCCGCGTACAACGAGGCGGTCCTGCTGCCGCAGACGCTGGCCGGGATCCCGCCGCTCGTCGACCGCGTGATCGTCGTCGACGACGCCTCGACGGACGGCACCGCGGGCGTCGCGCGCACCGTGGCCGAGTCCGACCCGCGCATCGTCCTGGTCTCGCACGAGCGCAACCGCGGCGTCGGCGCGGCGATCGTCTCCGGCTACAAGCGCGCGATCGAGGAGCGGATCGACGTCACCTGCGTCATGGCCGCCGACAACCAGATGGATCCTGCCGAGCTCGAGTCGATCGCCGAGCCGGTCGCGAGCGGCGAGGTCGACTACGCCAAGGCAAACCGCCTCTTCACAGGCCAGGCCTGGGAGCTGATCCCGCATTCGCGCTACCTCGGCAACGCGGCGCTGTCGCTGCTGACCAAGATCGCGTCCGGCTACTGGCACATCGCCGACTCGCAGGCCGGCTACACGGCGATCGCGCTGCCGATGCTCGAGTCGCTCGACCTCGACCGCGTCTACCGGCGCTACGGGTTCCCGAACGACCTGCTCGTGCACCTGAACGTGTGGAACGCCCGCGTGCGCGACGTGCCGTCACGGCCGATCTACAACGTCGGCGAGAAGTCCGGCATCCGTCTGCGCCACGTCGTGCCGAAGATCTCCTGGCTGCTGACGAAGGCGTTCTTCTGGCGGATGAAGGAGAAGTACGTCATCCGCGACTTCCACCCGCTGGTGTTCTTCTACGGGCTGGGGATGCTGCTGTTCTTCGCCGGCCTCGGCCTCGGGATCTCGGAGATCATCCTGCGCATCCTCGGCAACGTGATCCCGACGGCGACGTCGGTGCTGATCGCGCTGCTCCTGATCTTCGGCGTGCAGTTCACGCTGTTCGCGATGTGGTTCGACATGGAGTCGAACAAGGAGCTTCGCTAAAGCGGCTTCGTAAGCCAAATCTGAGGCTCGCGCCGCCGATGACCAGTGTCGGCCGATGGGCACGCCTCCATCCCGCGTCGGTCACGCTACCCCTTTCAAGTCGTGAACAGATTCGCCGCTCATCGCGCGTTGTCATCACCCCGATCGGGCGATCGATGACGCGATCTTGTGCTCCAGCAGGTAGACGCAGGAAGACGGCAACATCGAGGATGGCCTTGCGTTACTCCAGAGTTGCGATCTGATCATCCCGCCAGGGTGATGCCGCCGAGGAGGGATGGCCATAGCCTCAGCCGGGCACACTTCAGGAAAGCAACTTTGCAAGACCAGCGTGCCTGATAACCCGTTCAGACGTGGTCGGTTGCCGAGGTACGGCGCGCCCGCCGCGAGGCCAGCGACGACAGCGCCCGGGTCCAGCGGGCACCATGCCGTCGTGCGGAGTTGACGGCCTGATGCCGCGTCCCCGCGTGCTCGTTCTCGGCGGAGGGTTCGGCGGCGCGGGTGCCGCGCTGAAGTTGAAGGACGCCGACGCCGAGGTCGTCCTCGTTGACAAGCACGACTACCACACCTTCCAACCGCTCCTGTATCAGCTCGCGACCGGCCTTCTCGAGACGACGGCCGTCGGGCACTCCATACGCGATCTTCTCCACGGTCAGGACAACGCGAGCGTTCGTCAAGACGTCGTGACCGCGATCGATCTCGCTGCGCGCGAGGTTCGGTTCGAGGAGACCGCGCCGCTGACGTACGACGTCCTCGTGATCGGGATCGGCGCCGAGGTCAATTTCTTCGGGACCGACGGCGCGGCGGAGCACGCCTTCCCCATGTACACCCTGCCCGATGCAGTGCGCCTGAAGGACCACGTGCTGGAGCGCTGGGAAGCGACCGACCGCGATCCGTCGCTCGTCGACGACGGCGCGCTCAACGTGGTCGTCGTCGGCGGCGGGCCGACCGGGGTCGAGACGGCCGGCGCGCTGGCCGAGCTGTATCGGGCCGTGCTCGCGAAGGACTACCCCAGGATTGCGCCGGAGCAGGCCCGAATCGTCCTCGTCGAGGCAGGGCCAGACCTGTTCCCGATGTTCAAGCCGAATCTCCGCGAATACGCCAGAGATGCCCTCGAGAAGCGAACGGTCGAGTTGATGACCGGAGTCGCGGTCGAGTCGGTCTCTGCGGCGCGCGTCACCCTCAAGACGGGAGAGGTGCTGAACGCGCACACGCTCGTCTGGGGAGCAGGCCTCCAGGGGAACCGGCTCGTCCAGTCGCTCGGGCTCGAGCTCGAGCGCGGCAACCGTATCGCAGTCGGCCCCGAGCTCAGCCTTCCCGAACGCCCGGAGGTCTATGCAGTCGGTGACATCGCCGCCATCACCGACTCAAAGACAGGCCAGGTCCTTCCGCAACTCGGGTCGGTCGCCCTTCAGTCGGGCGAGCACGCCGGGCAGACCATCGCACGGCGAATCGCAGGCAAGGAAACGAAGCCATTCGCCTACCGGGACAAAGGCACGATGGCAATGATCGGTCGTGGTGCCGCGGTCGTCCAGATGGTGCGCGGTGCGACGATGAAAGGCTACAAGGCACAGATGGCCTGGCGAGCCGTCCACCTTGCGCTGCTGCCGACCAATGAGGACCGCGCGAAGGCCGTCGTCGACTGGGCGGGCTCCACCCTCACGCACCAGCGCGTTGGGCGGATCAGGGTTCAAACCGACGAGCAATCCGAGCCGTCGCAATGACGGCGCCAAGCTCGCGCAGGTCGTCACAGCGGCGTGACGTGACGTTCGCCGCCTGCCTCGATATATGCCGTATTTCGTCCTCCTTTCCGGATACATAGCCAGCCCGAGGTCGGTCGACGGGATGCTCAACATTCAGCGGCAACTCAGATTCGAAAGCATCCGTCGCATCGCGCTCGATCACTTCGATGTGGACGAAGTGCTGAGGCCGGATTCCGCCGAAGACTTGCCTCGCTCGATTCCCTGACGTGAATAACAAGGGGTCAGCCCGATGAATCGGCGAGGAAGGCCGCGACGCCGCTCTCGAGGGTGGGATAGAAGTGTCCGCGGCCGAACCGCTCGACGAGTCCCGCCCGGCTGAGTTTGTCTCGGACGGGACTCTTGATGCGGGCGAACGCCAGGCTGATCCGCTCGGCTGAGAGCTCGTCGTGCAGGGCGGCGAGCGTGTCGATGGCGGTCGAGTCGATGTGGGTGATGGCCTCGGCGTCGACGAGGATCGTGCGCGGCGGCGGGCTGCTGGAATCGACGAGGTGCCGGATCTGGTCGCGGAAGAAGGTGGCGTTGGCGAAGAAGATCTCTTGGTCGAACCGGAAGATGACGAGGCCCGGGAAGGTCTCGACGTCGCGGTGTCTGGAGACGTCTCGGAAGCCGATGTCCTCGTCCGTCTCCTTTGCAGTGCGACCGTCCGAGCACGGCGACCTCGGGCCGGAACGTGCGGTGGACGAGGGCGACGAGGGACGCGACGATCGCGACGATGATGCCGTCCAGCACTCCCGTGACAAGGACGCCGACGAGGCAGACGAGTGCGATGGAGAAGTCGGCCTTGTCGATGCGGTAGAGGCGGCGGAGGCCGGCGGTCTTCAGTAGGGGCAGCACGGCCGCGATCACGACCGCGGCCAGGGTCGCCTTCGGCAGGTCGGCGAAGAACGGCGTCAGCAGCGCGAGCGTGACGATGACGAGGACGAGGTTGACGAGACCGGCGAGCTGTGAGCGCTGGCCGGCATTGTCGGCCGTCGCCGTCCGGGAAACACTCGCGTCGATCGTGAAGCCCTGAAGCAGGCCCGATCCGATGTTGGATGCGCCGAGGGCGACGAGTTCCTGGTTGGCGTCCACCTCGTCGTGGTGCTTGGCGGCGAACAAGCGTGCTGCCGCGATCGACTCCGCATAGGCAAGCAGGGCGAGGCCGACCGCGCCCGCGAACAGCCGCTCGAGGTCGGCGAAGCTGATGCTGGGCAGGCTCACCTCGGGCATCGCGGCGGTGATCGTCCCGAGCTCGGCGACACCGTGACTCTGTGCGATCGAGTGCGCGGGCGAGCGAGGACGCCTGCAACGACTGCGATCAGGGACGCCGGCAGCTGCGGCGCCACGGCCTGCAGGGCAAGGATGAGTGCGAGCGAGGCCAGGCCGAACCCGACCGTCCAGCCGGACACGTTGCCGAGGTTGCGTGAGCACGTTCCAGGCGACCTGGAAGAAGTTGCCCGAACCGCCCGGGATGCCGAGCAGGGACGAGATCTGGCCGACGAGGATCACGAGCGCCAGGCCGACCATGTACCCGGCCAGCACCGGCTTCGCGAGGAACTCGGCGATGAAGCCGAGGCGGGCAGCCCCGGCGAGCGCAAGGAGCCCACCGGTCATCAGTGCGAGCAGCGCCGTCAGGTTCAGGAACCGATCAGCGCTACCGGCGGCGATCGGTGCGACCGTGGCCGCGGAGAGGATCGCGACGCCGGAGCTCGGCCCGACGCTGAGCTGCCGGCTCGTCCCGAGCAGCGCGTAAATCAGCAGGCCGGCACAGGCGGCGTAGAGCCCGCGAACCGGCGGCACGCCCGCCAGCGTCGCGTAGGCCATCGCCTGCGGCACCAGCACCGCCCAGACCGCCAACGCGGCCAGCGTGTCCTGCTTCACGGTCAGCCGAAAGGTCGGCAGCCACTGAACGGCCGGTACCGCCCGGGCGAGCCAATGGCCGACTCCTGCGAAACTCACCCTCACCCTGTCTGCAACACTAGGCGATCGTCGTCCGTCGCTCGTGGCCGGTTCATCAGCCTGCGCTTCATCCGGGTTGGATGAGGCGGCAGCGCAATAACTCTGGTCTGGTGCGGCGTCTTGTCGGTTCTTGTCGTTGAGAGAGGGGACCAGGTAAAGCCGGGGTCGAAGCTCGAGCACGAGCGAAGGGAGACGGCCGCACCGACAACGCCCGTGGAGCCTGGCCCTCGCTGATGAACGCTGCGAGCCCACCTGCCGACCCTGCCGCGCTGATCCGCAGCAGGGAGTATCGCGTGCTGCTGGTGCTGGCGGCGTTGGTCGGGCTGCTGGTTTCGGCTGCGTCGTGGTGTTTCCTGGAGGGGGTTCATGAGCTGCAGGTCGTGGGTGTACGAGGATCTGCCCGACGACCTCGGCTACCACACTGTTCCTGTTTGGTGGCCGCTTCCGTGGGTGGCCCTCGCAGGTCTGCTGACGGCGTTCGCTGTCGTGCGGCTGCCCGGGCATGGCGGTCATGTGCCGTCCGAGGGGCTCAAGGCGGGTGGCCCGCAGACTCGTCCGATCGATCTGCCGGGTGTGCTGCTGGCGGCGGCTCGCGACGCTCGGGCTCGGGCTGGTGCTCGGACCTGAAGGGCCCGCTGATCGCGGTCGGGCTCGGGCTCGGAACGCTCGCGATGCGTGCTGGTCAGGAGGGACGCGCCCGAGCAGGCGGTGGGCCTGATGGCAGCCGCGGGGAGCTTCGCGGCGGTCGCGTCGATCTTCGGCTCACCGGTGATCGGCGCCGTGCTGCTGATCGAGGCGATCGGGCTGGGCGGGCCGACGCTGCCGCTCGTGCTGCTGCCTGGTCTCCTGGCTGCCGGCGTCGGCTCGCTCGTGTTCATCGGGCTGGGGTCGTTCTCGGGCTTCAGCACCGCCGCCTGGTCGTTGAGCCCGTTCCCGCTGCCGCCGTTCGGCGGCCCGGACTGGGGCGACTTCGGCTGGACGATCCTGCTGGCCGTCGCCACCGCCGTCACCGTGTTCGCGATCATGGAGCTCGCCCGCTGGGCGAAGCGGCTCGTCGATCAGCACCCGTTCCTGCTCACGATCGCCGCTGGGCTCGCCGTTGGCGGTCTCGCGATCGCCTTCGCCGAAGCGAGCGGCGAATCGCCCGACGCCGTGCTCTTCTCGGGCGAAGAGGCGTTCGGCTCGCTCTTCGGGCAGGCGGCGACCATCTCGCTCTCGACGCTGGCGCTCCTGCTCCTGTTCAAAGGGCTCGCGTGGTCGATCTCGCTGGGGAACTTCCGCGGCGGCCCGACCTTCCCCGCGATCTTCCTCGGCGTCGTCGCCGGACTGATGGCCGCAGCATCTTCCCGGCTACGCCGAGACACAGGCGGTGGCCGCGCTCGTCGGCGCCGCCTGCGTCTCCGTCCTCCGGCTCCCGCTCTCCTCCGTCATGATCGCCACGCCTGCTCTGCGCCAAGGCCGGGCTCGCGGTCGCCCCGCTGATCGTCGTCGCCGTCGCGGTCGCCTACCTCGCGAGCGAAGCGCTGACCGCGTACGTCGACGCCCGCATCGGCGCCGCCCCCGACCGATCCTGGGACGCCGAGTCGCGCCGCGACCGGTCTCACCAGCCGGCTGACGACGCCAGGCGATTCGATCCTAGGCTCGACGAGCACTCGGCGGCGCCGTCTGCGCCGCTCGACCGCACGGATGACCGAAGGAGAGATCGATGGCTGACACGCTGACGGACGTCCTCGTCGCCGGGCTACCAGGACATCGACGAGGCGACGAACGACTTCGAGGCGCTCATCGCGCTCGTCAAGGAGAAGCAGGTCTCGATCGAGGGCGTCATCCTCGTCACGCACGCGGAGGACGGGAGCGTCGCCGTCCGGCAGACGGGCGACAACCGCGGCCGCAAGGGGACGGGCTGGGGCGGCGGCGTCGGTCTCGCGGTCGGCCTGTTCGCCCCGCCGCTGCTGGCGTCGGTCGCGGTCGGGGCGGTCGCGGGCGGGGTGATCGGCAAGTTCGTCGACCACCGGGTCGAGAACGAGATTCACGACAAGATCGGCGAGAACCTGCCGCCGGGATCGGCCGGGATCATCGCCATCTTCGACGACGCGCAGCGGCTCGGCGTCGAGCAGGCGCTCGCGGGCGCGCTGCTCCGGTCGGTCGTCCAGGGCGACAAGAAGGGCACCGCCGCGCTGAAGGAGTCGCTCGCCGAGGCGATGGGGAAGTTCAGCCCGGACCGCACGGTGCTGCCGATCCCGGATCCGAACTTCGGCGGGACGATCGGGCGCACGCTCGACGCGTCCGTCGCCGACTGGACGATCAACATGACGCCGTCGCCGCCCGAGGGCGCGCCGAACGTGCTGCTCGTGCTGATCGACGACGCCGGCTTCGGCAACCCGTCGACGTTCGGCGGGCCCGTCTCGACGCCGGCGATGACGCGGGTCGCCGAGCAGGGCCTCAGGTACAACCGCTTCCACGTCACCGCGCATCTGCTCGCCGACCCGCGCCGCTCTCCTGACGGGCCGCAACCACCACACCGTCGGCTTCGGGTCGATCGGCGAGTTCCCCGGCCCGTTCCCCGGCTACTCGCGCGAGCGTGCCGAAGGACTGCGCCCCGTTCGTGCGGCGCTTCAGGGAAACGGCTACTCGACCGCCGGATTCGGCAAGTGGCACCTGACCCCGGACCACGTCCAGGGTGCGGCCGGGCCGTTCGACCGCTGGCCGAACGCGTGGGGATTCGACCACTTCTGGGGCATCCTCGGCGGCGAGGCGGGCCAGTACGACCCGGTGATCACGCAGGACAACACGACCATCGGCGTCCCGGAGGGCGAGGACGGCAAGGAGTACTACTGGCCGGACGACCTCACCGATCAGGCGGTGCGCTGGCTGCACGAGGTGCGCGCCCAGGACCAGAAGAAGCCGTGGTTCATCTACTACTCGACCGGGTGCTCGCACGCGCCGCACCAGGTCGCGGTCGAGTGGAGCGAGAAGTACCGCGGCAAGTTCGACCAGGGCTGGGATGTGCTCCGCGAGGAGACCTTCGAACGGCAGAAGGCGCTCGGCGTGATCCCGCCGGACGCAGAGCTCACCCGAGACCGGACGCGCTCCCCGCCTGGGACTCTCTCTCGGACAGCGAGAAGAAGCTGTACGCGCGGCAGATGGAGGTCTACGCCGGCTTCCAGGAGAACGCCGACTGGAATATCGGCCGCCTGCTCGACGCGGTCGAGGAGATGGGCGAGCTCGACAACACGCTCGTCATCTACATCTTCGGGGACAACGGCGCGAGCCTGGAGGGGACGCTGACCGGCTCGTTCAACGAGCTGACGATGCAGAACGGGATCGCGTTGACCCCGGAGCAGCAGCTCTCACTGATCGGGCAGTACGGCGGGCTCGACGCCTGGGGCACGGACGCGTACGCGCCGCACTACGCGGCCGCCTGGGCGTGGGCCGGAAACGCCCCGTTCCAGTGGGGCAAGCAGGTCGCCTCGCACCTCGGCGGCACGCGCAACGCCATGGTCGTCTCCTGGCCGGAACGGATCAAGGACGCAGGCGGGTTGCGCACCCAGTTCACTCACGTCATCGACGTCGGGCCGACGATCCTCGAAGCCGCCGGCATCCCCGAGCCCAAGGTCGTGGACGGGATCGCGCAGAAGCCGATGGAGGGGACGAGCTTCCTCTACACCTTCGAGGACGCGAACGCGCCGGAGCGCCACACCGTGCAGTACTTCGAGACCGTCGGCAACCGGGCCATCTACAAGGACGGCTGGTGGGCGGCCTGCAAGCTCGACCGCATCCCCTGGGACCTTTCGCCGCCGACGATGGCGAGGTTCGCGCCGGGAGCGTACGACCCCGAGCAGGACACGTGGGAGCTGTACTACCTCCCCGACGACTTCAGCCAGGCGAACGACCTCGCCGCGGAGAACCCGGAGAAGCTCGCCGAGCTCAAGGAGCTCTTCTGGGAGGAGGCCGAGAAGCACAACGTGTTGCCGCTGCTGGCTGCATTCTCGGTCTTCTTCGGGATCCTGCCGCCGATGCCGACGATCACGACCCAGACCTTCTACGGCGACGTCCAGAACATCGCCGCCGGCATGATCCCCCGCGTCTACGGGCACTCGTACGCGATCGAGGCCGAGTTGGTCGTCCCCGGTGGACGGCGCCGAGGGCGTGATCGTCGCCGAGGCGGACGAGATGGGCGGCTTCTCGCTCTGGGTCGATGAAGACGGCCTGCTGCACCACAGCTACTCGATGATGGGCGTCGAGCGGTACGAGCAGGTCTCGACCGAGCCGATCCCGACCGGGGAGGTCACGGTCCGCATGCATTTCGACGCCGACAGGCAGGAGCGCGTCGGCCGGCGGAACAGTCTCCCTGTACGCGAACGACGAGAAGATCGGCGAGGGGCGGATGGAGAAGACGGTCGCCGTCCGCTTCTCCGGTTACAGCCGGCATGGACATCGGCCGCGACAACGGCCTCGCTCGTCGACCGCGCCTACGCGGACAAAGCCCCGTACGCCTTCACCGGCACGGTGAAGAAGGTCGTCTTCGACCTCAAGCCGGCCAGCGCACGAGCGACGAGAAGGCACTGCACGAAACCGGCGCCCACGGCGCCGCGGCCCACGGGATCAGCGCCTAACAGGAGAGGTCACTCCCGAGCGCTCGCCGCCGATCGGTCGCCGAGGGGAGTGGAAATGACGACACTAGATAACCCCCGTGTGCCCCCTTGCGATCCTGGAGCGGTCGTGGTCGTCGTCTGCCCCGGAAGGAATCGGCTCGCGTCGCCTCTACGAAGCCACCAACCGGCGTGACGGGTGGTGAGCGTGACTTTCTCTAGGCATGGCTGAGGGAGGACTGTCGGCCGCGGAGGCGGGGAAGGAGCTTGGCGAGCACGCGAAGCATGCGCAGCACCGTGGCGACGAGCACCGTCATGACCGTCTGATCACGATTGCCGAGGCGGCGATGCTCGCCGTCGTGACGATCGTGGCCGCCTGGTCAGGCTACTCGGCCGCAAAGTGGGGAACCGAGTCCTCGCTCCACCTCGCCAAGGCGTCGGCGACGCGCACGAAGGCCAACCGCGCCTACCAACAGTCTCTGTCCTTCCGCGTTGGAGACGGTCTGCTGATGAACGCCTGGTTCGCGGCCCACGCGAGCGGGAACCCAAACGAGGTGCGCGTCGAGCAGAAGCGCTTCACCCCCGAGCTGCGCGTCGCGTTCGACGCGTGGATCAAGACGCACCCGTTCACGAATCTGAACGCGCCGCCGGGCCCGCAGGCGATGCCGCAGTACCACCCGCCGGGTGCGGCCGAGTCAGTCAAACTCGACCACGAGGCGGACGCCCTCTATGCGGAGGGGCAGCACGACGCCAGGACGGCCGACGATTACGTGCGCGTGACCGTCATCCTGGCCAGCGTGCTTTTCCTCGCCGGCATTTCGACGCACTTTCGCTCCCGCGGCATCCGCCTGGGGCTGATCGGCCTCGGCACCGTGCTCCTGATCTTCGCCGCCGCCGACATCCTCACACTTCCGTTCGCGGGCTGAGCGAGACTCGCGGCGATGTACGAACCAGCGGTACCGGCAGATGAAATGTCCCACGGGGCGCTTGGCCTCGCGGCGGCGCGCTGCTCCTGGGTCTGTGGGCGCTCGAACGCCTGCTCGGCGGCGCGGCGGAGATCAACGCAACGATCTGGGAGCGCAAGAGAAGGGAGGTCACATGGCTAAAGGCCCGGGACGGGTCGGCACACGTGTCGGCTCGATCAGAGATTGGCTTGGAAGGCAGACGGACTCGTGGGTCGGCCGACTCTCGTTCCTGTGGTTCAAGCGCTACATGCAGGCGAGCAAGAACTCCGGGTGCGGCGACGACCGCGTATTTCATGCTCTCGGTGATCCCGACAGCCCTCGTCGCGATCGCGTTCTTCGACAAGTCAGGCGGCAATACGAACGCCCTGGCGGAGCGCATCATCACGCACATGCATCTCGGCGGCAGCGCGGCCGACATCGTGCGTCAGACCTTCGGCACAACCGCCAACAACGCGGTCGCGGCGACGGTGGCGGTGGTGATCAGCTTCCTCTTCTGGGGTATCGGGATCGGTCAGCTCTACCGCGACGTCTACATGCGAGCGTGGCGGGTGGAGACGGCCCAGGCGAGCGACCAGGCGCTGTTCACGATCTGGTACTTCGTCACCTGCGGCCTGATCGGGCTCGTGTTCGTGGCGACGACGGAGACTCCGTCGTCGAGCCGCGCGTTCTTCATCCCCGTCTGGCTCGTGGCATCGATCCTTTTCTGGCTCTGGACGCCGCGCTTCCTGCTGCACCGCAAGGTGCCGACGAAGAAACTCCTCCCCGGAGCCATCCTCGCAGCCTTCGTGATCGGCGGCACGATCGGCACCTCGCCGCTCTGGATGGGCCCGACGCTGAACCAGAACGCGAAAGCGTTCGGATCGTTCGGCGTCGTCCTCGCGATCATCGCGTTCGTTCTGATCGCGATCACGATCTCGATGGCCTGCGCCGTCTTCGCCCCGGTCTGGGAGGAGTTCCGACAGGCAGAGAAGGAACGGAAGGCCGAAAAAGCAGAGGCCACCCCAGTCGAGCCGACCGTCGAAGTGCGACCGTGATCAGCGTCGAGCCCTGGTGGGTGGGGCAAAGGCGAGATGTGCACGACCGCCGCGACGCGCGGCGGCTGGCGGACTCCTCACAGATGTGACCACGACGGCGCGTCAACCTGACCCAGACGATCGCCCCTCGTCGAAGCGCGAGGTCCTGGAGAGGCAAGGGCGGGCGCTCATCGACGCGATCCGCCGGAATGATGACGCTGCGGTCGAGGCCGCGATTCTCGAGCTGAGCAGGTCGCGAAGGGCATTTGCCCCGCTCGTGTTCCTCGTCGGCGCCTTCCTCATGCTCTTCCAGGGCCTGAAGCTCTTGTTCTCGAACTGGCGGCTGACCCTGATCCAGGTCCTGCCGGCGATGTGGATCTGGCTCGCGATGCTCGACCTGAAGGAGCACGTGTTCAGAGGCCACGAGTTTCACGTCTGGAGCGGCTCCGTCCAGGTCCTGCTCGTCGTCGCGATCACGCTCCTGACGGCTGCCGGCTTCTACCTCAACGCTGTGTTCGCGTTCGCGATCTCGCAACCCGGGGCGCCCCAGATCCGGCCGGCGTTCACGCTCGCGCGGCGCCACCTCGGTGTCGTGCTCGGGACCGGCGTCGTCGTCGGGGTTGCGCTGGGCGTGTCCGCAGTCGTGGTCCCCCGCTGGGGCCTATTCTGGTTCGGTCTCTCGCTCGGAATCGTGGTCGGAGTAATGATGCTCACCTACGTGACCGTTCCGGCACGGGTCGTCGGCATCAAGTCGACGGCATCCCCTCGTGACAAGATGGCGGCGACCCTGATCGGCGGGACGCTCGGGGCGATCGTCTGCACCCCGCCCTACGTCCTCGGGCGCATAGGAATCCTGCTCCTCGGATCACACGGCGTGCTGTTTGCGCTCGGCGTCATCCTGCTCGCGCTCGGACTCACCCTCCAGGCCGGCGCCACCGGCGCCGTCAAGGCGATCAAGATGAGCGCGAAGCTCGCCGCAGGCAACCTCTCCAGCCCTCAAGCCGGGACTCAAACCGCGGCAGGCGGCCCGTAAAACCCCACCGCTCCCTTCCACGCCAATCATGCGCCCTCTCACCTCCCCGGTTGTCAGGCGCACACGCACCGGTTCCCCGCACACCGCGTACGCGTAGGGGCGGGGGATGAGGGTGGTAGCTGGCGGATGCTGGACTTCGCGGTCGCGGTGGCCAGGCGCGGCTGGCCACACATCGCTTGCACATCTACGGCGCGACACGAGACGGCACGAGAGGTCACGGACGGGCCCTCGGAACAGCGAAGAGCCGCTCAGGAAGCCACTAGACGGCACGAACCGACACACGCCGGCATGGGCACCCCTCGCCATGGAGTCGAACAAAGAGCTGCGCTAAAGCGGCTCGGGAAGCGGGATCCCGGCCGCGAGCGGGGCCGCTTGCGCCGATCCCGCGGCCGCCGAGCCTTCGCAGGTGCTTTACCCAGACCCGTCGATTCTGTCCGGCGAGATCTTCGGGGGGTGCCGATCAAGTGGATCCTGATGGGATATCCGCTCAACGAAGTCGCGAATCGCGCCTCGGTTGCCAATCCGGAGGCGCTCGCCTTCTTCGAGCGGGCTGGCGGAAGACCGGCGGTAACGCACGCGTGCCCCCGATACGCTCGCATGGAGCGGCAGCGGCCGGTGCCGCAGCCGGTCTTCAAAACCGGTGAGGTCTGGTAACCCCAGGCTGGGTAGGTTCGACTCCTGCGCCGCTCCGTCACGTCGAAAGACGCATTCGAAGAGATCACCCTTACATGAGGTTCGGCGTGTGCAACTCGGAGAGCATCTGCGCCGTGGCGCGGTCGAACCCTGCGGCGCGCAGGCGGCGGATCCGGTTGCGGTTCATGCGGCCGAGAAGGTCTCGGACGGATCGGCCGGCGTCGCCGATGTCGGCCGGTTGCGCCGAGCGTGCAGCCATCAACACCAGTGACTCGCCGACGACGGGACTGAGGCCGTCGAGGCTCACGAGCTTCGCCGCGCGCTCCTCGACGGCAGCGACGAGCCGCTGCCGCTCTTCGGGGTCGTGGGCGAGGCGGTGACGGATGTGCGCGATCCCGAACTGCACGTGCCGGCGCTCGTCCTGGTGCGCGAGCCTGGCCGCGGTCGCCGTCGCGGCGTCCGGCGCGTGGTGCGCGACGAACGAGAGCAGGTCGAGGAATGTTCCTTCGCCGAGCACGTTGAGGAGCAGCGCGGCGGCGCTGAAGTCGCGCTCGTCGAGCAAGGTCTGGAGCGACAGCTCGGTGGCGGCGAGGGCGTGCGTGCGCTGGCCGCCGGCGAGCGCGCGCTTGGTGAACACCTCGACGTGCCGCGCCTCGTCATGGACGTGGCTCGCGAGCCACATCAGCACCTCGACGTACTCGGGATTGACGTGAGCCATATAGCGCGCAGGGACGTAGTAGGCGGCGTACTCGTTCTGCGCGATGTAGGTCATCACCTGGGCGACACCCCGCTCGACATCCGGGCGAAGCCCGGCGACCGCCTCCCACGGGATGTCGCGGGTCGCATCCCACTGGGCGCGCGCCGCGCGGTCGGCGAGGCTCGCGAGCCTGTCCGTCCAGATGCGGTCACGACTCGAGAGCGCCCAGTCGTAGTGCGTCGGGAGCGGCTCGGGGACCGCGCCGAGCGGGACGAGGCCGGCGCCGCGGTTAGCCTCCCCGGGCTCGGGGCCGGCGAGGCGCCGCAGCTCGCTCGTCGGGAACGTCGTCGCAGCGAGCGCCGGACCGCCCGCGATCGGGCCGGCCGCCCGCGCGCGAAGCGTGACGACGAACGCGTCGCCCTCGCGCCGCTCGTCGGTGATCTCGTGTCCGGTGAGCCGCGCCCACGCCGGCAGCTCGAGCGAGCTCGAGCGCGAGTCGACGACGACGTCGAGGAGGTCTCCGTGTTCGAGTGTCGCGAGCGACGCCGAGACGAGCACCTCGAGCCCGGCTCCGAGCTCGAGCGTGCCTGCCTCGCATCGCCGCGTGGTCACGTGAGGTAGCCCTGCTCGCGCATCGCGTCCGTCAAGGTCGTGTAGCCGTGCTTGTCAGCGGGCAGCCATCGCTTCACGCCCTCGAGATCCATCGCCGGGCGCAGCGTCGGGTCGTCGTACTCCATCGCGAGGAGCGCCTCGCTCCAGGCCCGGCCGTCGAACCCCGGCAGTGCCGTGAAGTTGCAGTGGTAGTAGATCGGGCTGCGCCACGCGAGCTCGAGCTCGGCCACCGCAGGGTGGCCCTCGGCCCGGAGCGCGACCCAGGTCGCGTCGCCGAGCGCGCCCGCGTCGGCGTCGCCTCGTGCGACCGCCTCGACGACTCGCACTTCGGAGTCTCCTGTGTCGCCGTGCTTGCCGAGGTCGGTGTCGAAGCGGACGAGCTCGGGCTCCGCGCCCGTTTCGCGAATCCAGTGCAGCGGCAGGATCGCGGCGTGACCCGAGTCGCGGCTGCCGAGGGCGACCCGCTTGCCCTCGAGCTCGCCGAGCTCGGCGACTGCCTCGCCGCGACGGACCGCGATCACGGTTCGGAACTCTGCGTCGACGTCGCGCATCCCGAGCACCTGGGCATCGCCGCCGATCCGCTCCTCCGCCGCCACGTAGGCGGTGTTCGTGTTCCACGCGATGTCGACCTTCCGCTCGAGCAACGCGTCGACGAGCCGCTCATAGTTCGAGTAGAGGACGTAGTCGGTTGGGAAGCCGGCGTCCGCGAAGTACTCGCGGAACCGCTCCCAGATCGTGACGATCCGTGGGTGATATGCGACTGCTCCGACGGTGATCATGGAACCGGGAGCCCCGCGAGTGCCTTGCCGATCCAGTTGCGCAGCACCGCGTTCGTCGGGGCCATCACCGCGCCGGCACGAGCGTCGCGCAGGTGCCGCTCGATCGGCAGCGACGGCGTGTAGCCCTGGCCGCCGGTCGCCTCGAGCGCCTTCTGCGTCACGGCGGCCGCGGCCTCCGTCGAGGCGACCTTCGCCTCCATGATCGCGACGAGCGCGGACGGTTCGCTTGTGTCGCCGAGCGCTGCCGCGTTCTGGACGAGAAGCCGCGCCTGTCGTGTTGCGAGATCCATGTCGGCGATCAGGTGCTGGATGTACTGCACCTCCGCGAGCGACGAACCATCCGGGTAGCGGCGGTTCGCCGCGTGCTCGGTGGCCGCCGCAGCGGCGGCGGAGGCGATCCCGACGTTGACCGCGGATAGGCCGACCAGGAAGAACGGTGCGACGACGCCGAACACGAGATCGATCCCCGCTCCCGCGCCGCCGATCCTGTCCGCGTCCGTCACCTGCGCTCCCGCGAGGTCCATCGCGATGCTGGAGTTGCCGGCCATGCCGAGCCCCGTCCAGGTGCCGTCGAAGCTCGCTGCGGCGTCGGCACCGTCGACGATGTAGGCGTCTGCCGTTCCGTCCGCCTCCCCCTGCACGAGCACCAGGTAGTGGTCGGCGTGGCCGCCCGAGGTGACGAAGCTCTTGCGCCCGGTGATCGTTACGGAGCCGTTCGTCCGCTCGGCGCGGAGCTCCGGGCTGTAGAAGTGCGCACCGGTACCGCGCTCGCTGAACGCGAGGGTCCCGACCGCGTCACCACTCGCGAGCTTCGGGAGCAAATCGGCGGCGCGCTCGCCGCCACCCTGCGCGATCGTCGCTGCGGTGACCTCGTGCATCAGGAACACCATCCCGGTCGAAGCGCATGCCGCTCCGACCGCCTCACAGGCGGCTGCAAGCGCCGCCAGCCCGCCACCCGCGCCGCCGTGCTCGGCCGGCACGACGAGGCCGAGCGCACCGGCTGCGGCGAGGGCCTTCAGGTTGTCGACGGGGAAAACCCGCTCTCGGTCTACGTGCGCCGCGTTGGCGGCGATCGTCTCAGTGGCTATGCGTCGCGTCGCGGCGAGGACGCCGTCGGTCTCGTTGCTCACGTGAGTCCTTTCGGTGAAGATGGGCACGCCGCTCGAACCGAGCGGCCCGGTACGGGGTCGCTCAGCGGCGTCTCATCTGCTCACCTCCCGCGCGAGGCACGACGCGATTCACCGACGGATTTTGACACGCGTACGTGCAGAGCGATCACGGCTCACACATCTCTTGCACATATACGAGAGAGCACGAGCCGACACGAGACGCCACGAACCCGCTTCCGAACCCTGTTCCGGCCGGACGAAAAGCGACGAGCCAGCACGAGGCGACACGACCAAGCACGGGTGACCCTCGTCATGGAGTCGAACAAAGAGCTCCGCTGAGCGTCGACCCTCTCCGTTTCGACGTGGTGGTACGTGGGTCGATTCGGGTGGTGCCACGGTAGGCGCCTCCCTTCAGGGCCACGACAATCAGGCATTCCATCGGCGCACCAGGGAGGATGGAGCGCAGTGAGCCGCAGGCGGGCAGCAGCCGGAGCAGCAGTCTTCGTCGCCGGTGTCGTACTCGGCACCGGATTCCACGCAGGCTCGGCGGCCGCGCTGTGGATGTCGGCCTCGGGACACCGAGGTGATCATGTCGGGAGCTCGATCACGCTCAGAAGTGACGATGAAGACCTGCGGATCACGTTGTTGAAGGTGCGCAATCCGGCACGGGTTGCGGGCGAGTTCGGTGCACCTCGTCCTGGCCACAAGCTGGTCGCGGTCTTGCTGAAGCTGACGAACCTCGGCCGGGTGTTCTACCGCGACTCGCCCGGCAACGGGGCGAGGCTGATCGGCTCGTTCCGAGACGTGTATTTGACGATGCTGCCGGGCCTCGATCCGAACCTCGATGGGTACGGAGGGATGCGCCAGGGCGAGTCTCAGGTCGGCTGGCTCACGTTCGAGGTTCCGATCACGATGCGGCCGTGGAAGCTTCGATTCGTCTTGGACAGCGGGTTCGCTGATCAGACCGGCGAGTGGCTCCTGCGCTAGCGACGGAGGAGCACTCAAACCTCGTTCTCCCTCCATGCGATACGGAGGCGACAGGCACCTGGCGGTAGGGGAAGGCTCTAGCCCTCGGCCGCCGGCGCGGCCGCGGCGATGCTCGCCAGGCGCTCGTCGACGATTCGGCTCGCCGCGTCGAGGCTCCTGCGGTGGCCGGACACGGCCAGCACGAACGGCTCGCGGTCGAGGGCGTACAGCGTGGCCGGCCCGACGGCCGTGCACGTCGCCGTCCGCGGGACGTCCTGAAGCAGCGCGATCTCGCCGAAGCCGTCGCCCCGGCCGAACCGGTCGACGACCTCGCCGCCCCTCGAGGCGTCGACCTCGCCCTCTGCGACGACGTAGAAGCGATCGCCCACGTCGCCCTCGGCGATCAGGACTTCGCCGGGCTCCGCGTCGATCTCGACGAGGCTTCTCGCGAGCGTCTCGAGTTCGGGCGCGGGTAACGGCTCGAGGAACGGCACGGAGCGGAGCAGCGCGATCTCGACGATCGGCACGGTGGCGTCGGCGTCGACCTGGAGGAGCGCCCGCCCGCACAGCAGCAACGCGATCGGGAGCAGGGCGCCGGTGCCGATCACGGCCGCCTTGACGCCCAGCGCGGACACGAGCAGCGGGACGACCAGGGCACCTGCCGCGAGCCCGAACATGTAGATGCCTTCGACCAGGCCGAACACTCGCGAGACGATGTCCGCGGGCGCGGCACGCTGCAGGAGCGTGCGGCCTGCCACCTGGAAGAGCATGTAGCCCACCCCGGCCACGATCAGCAGGACGACGGCGCCGACCGTGCTCGGCCGCAGGCCGAGGACGAGGAGAGCGCCGCCCCACGCGAGGGCGGCTGCGATCAGCCAGGGGATCAGCCGCCGGCTGCCGACGAATCTCGCCGTGAGCAACGTCGCCAGCACGGCACCGAGCCCGAATGCCGCGCCCAGGAAGCCCGATCCACCCTGCCCGAGATCGAGCACCGACAGCGCAACGACGACCGTGAGCAGATCGAGCGCGCCCAGTGCGAGAAACTGGGTGCCGAGCAGCAGCACGAGCATGCGCGCCGAGCGCTCGCCGGCCACGACCCGGATCCCTTCGACGAGGTCCGTAAAGACGCCGGACGATGGCTCTTCATCCGCAAGGTCAAGCTCGACGCGGTGGCTCGGCTGGTCGAGCGGAGCGACCAGCACGACCGATACCAGCGTCACCGCGGCCATGATCGCGAAGACCCATCCGGGGCCGACGGTCGCGAGCATTACGCCGGCGAGCGCGGGTGCGGTCAGCATGGCCATGCTCTCGTTCCAGCCGGAGACCACGTTGGTCGCCGTCAGCTCCTCCGGGCGCCGGGCAAGGTACGGCACGAGCGCCGCCTGAGCGGGTCGAGTCGTCGTCATCGCGGTCGCGGAGAGCGCGGCGAGGAAGTAGACGAGATACCGCGGTCCGCCGCCGATCAGGACGACGGCGACCAGCGTCATCAGCGCCGACTGCACGATGTAGCCGCGCCGAAGCAGCCGCGCGGGCGGCTCCCGGTCGGCGAGCACCGAGATCAGTGGCCCGCAGAGTCCCGCGGGGACGAGTTGGATCACGGCCACGATGCCGGCCTCGGTCGCGCCGCCGTTGTCGTAGGCGTAGACCGCCACCGCCACCCACACGGCCCATTCGGAAAGGTTGAATCCGAACAGCGCGAGCTGGACGCGCAGCAGGTCGGGGTTCCTCCCGATCACCGCGAAGACGTGGACGACCCGAAGCGATCGCAGTCTGTCCAAGGGCAGAGCGTGGCACATGTCACGCAACGTGGCCAGTCGCGCCGCGAGATCGCCGAGCACAGTGCCGCCCTCGAGATCGGCCAACCGGACGCCGTCGCTCTGATCACACGCGCGCTCGACATCTCCGCCGGTTTGCAAGCGGCCGTTGTGGTTGACGTGTTGCTCTTGGTCCGATACTGGACACGCAGCGATGACGGTGGGCGGCTCTCAGGTGAGAAGAAAGCCGACGTATGCGGACCAGGCGAATCTGTCACCGTGGATCGAGCAGTTCGCAGAGGACGGGCCGGCACAGCCTCTTGCGTCCGACACGACCGCCGACACCGTCATCGTCGGCGCAGGGATCGCAGGCATCGCTACGGCGTTCTTCGCTCTGCGCGCAACCAACGGCAGCGTGATGCTCGTCGAGCGGGATCGCGTGGCCCGCGGCGCGAGCGGACGGAACGCCGGGCAGCTCACGACCTACTTCGAGCGTCCGCTGTGCGCCATCGCCGACGAATTCGGCTGGGAGCAGGCAGCTGCTGCCCAGCGCGACGTCGAAGGCGCCAACGACCTGCTCGACCTGATGGTCGCCGAGACCGCCGCCCAGGTTCTGGTGGAGCGCTTCCCGGGCCACATGGGGATGTTCAACAGGCACCACCTGGAGGTGCACCTGCGCTGCATGTCGATCCGGGAGCGCGGCGGCTTGCGCCAGCAGACGTGTGTCGTGTCAGAGGACGCCGACTACCTCGCCGACCTGCCCGCCGAGTTCGCGAGGCTGTACTCGGTCGTTCCCCAATCCCGTGTGCGTGAACTGCTCGAGGTCGACGACGACAGGTACAGCGCCGTGCTGACCGCCCGGGCAGGCACTGCGAACAGCGGCCTGCTCTGCCAGCAGGTTCTGGCCAATCTCATCCGGACGCACGGCGAGCGCTTCCTCTACGCCGATTGCACCAACGTCGACCGGGTCGTCGTGGACGAGGAAGGAGTGGTGGTGCACGCCGATGGCCATCGGGTGACGGCGAGCCACGTGGCTCTCTGCACGAACGGTTTCGTCGACCACCGCATCGAGGACGCTGCCGGCTCACCGATCTTCCTCGCCCCGGATCAGCAGATCACAGGCCACGTCGCCTACATGACCGCATTCGTCGAGGAAGCCAGGCGAGCTCCGGCGGCAATCAACTACGTCCGCAACGTCACCATCGGCGGCGACAGCATCGCCGGCAACACACCGTACGTGTACGTCACGCGACGCACCTACGACCGGGTTGCCGAGACCGTGACCCTGACGTGCATGGGCGGCCCGGAGTCGGGCCTTGACAGCCCCACATACAGGCGTGACGCGCCCGTTCCGGGTGAGGTGTTGCAAGCGATGGACGACGAGGTGCGGCCGTTCGCGCAGCCGCGTCGACCCTCGGGCCGACCGTACGAGTACCACTGGCACGGTCTGATGGCCTACAACGACAGCCAGATCCGCGTGATCGGCCCGCATCCCCGCCATCCACGCCTCCTCTACAACCTCGGCTGCAACGGCGTCGGCTTCCTCCCGTCGATCCACGGCGGTCACAGCCTCGCCCGGATCCTGGCCGGGGACCCGCCGGCGCCCAGCATTTTCGACCCGCGGTGACCCGTCCCGGTCGATCCTCGACGCCATCGAGGCCGCCACTAGTGACGGATCCTGCTTGCCACTGCGGCCGAGATCGGCGAACAAACCGCGTCCAACGTGCCGCCGCCAGCACACTCGCGCACGCGTGAGGGACAGGGGAGGAGGGTGAAACGAACGCTCTACACGAGCCGGCATGGATGGTCCTCGACATGGAGTCGAATAACGAGTTGAGATAACGCCGGTTCAGACGCAGTTAGGGCGGGCGTTCGCGATCGTCGTCGCGTCTGTGCTTGATGTTCGATCCGGCTGGGGTTGCCAACGGCCGACTTCGTGGCGAAAATCCGATGGAAGGGTCGGAGGCTAGAGTTTGGGCGCTGAGGGGGGTAGGACGCGAGTGGGCGGTTTGGGCCTGGATATGGCTGCCGATGCTCAGCGCCGCCGCGCTGCCTTCGTCACGTCTCCAACGCCAGCCTCGCCGGCCATCGTTTTCTCGTTCACTCGCTAGAAGGAGTTCATCACGTGTCGATTCACCGTCTTCGTCTGGTCGTCGCAGCGCTCGTCGTCGGAGCCTCGGTCGCGCTCACGCTGCTGCCGGCGGCCGGCGCGGCGGGGAGTGCGCCCGCGGCGGCGGTGAGCTGGTCGACCTACGGCTTCGACCTCCAACGCACGGGTTACAACCCTTCGGAGACCACGATCGGCACTGCGAACGCCGGCACGCTGCAGCTGCGCTGGTCGGCGACGCTCGGTGACGTGATGATCGCGCAGCCGGTCGAGGCGGCCGGCGTCGTCGTGCCCGGCGGAGGCGCGAAGAACCTCGTCTACGAGGGCACGGAGCACGGCGACTTCTACGCGATCGACGCCGCGACCGGCAAGGTGGTCTGGCAGAAGAACCTCGGCTCGGTGCAGACGGGCTGCGAGGACATGCCGGACGGCGTATTCGGGGTCGGGGGGGCGGGCGTGATCGACCGAGCCCAGCCGAACGGCGGGGTGGTGTACGTTGCCGGGGGCGACGGTTCGGTGCATGCGCTCGGGCTCGCGACCGGCCGGGAGTTGCCGGGCTGGCCGGTGAGGAACGTGTTCGACGCCACACACGAGCACGTGTACGGCGGACTCAACGAGCGCGCCGGAAAGCTCTACGTGATCCTGGCGAGCTACTGCGACTTCACGCCCTACCGCGGCCGCGTGTCCGAGATCGGCATTGCGAGCCGCACCGTCCAGGCCGCCTTCTATCCGGCCACCCCGAGCGTGGACGGCGGAGGGATCTGGGGTCCGGGCGGCGCGTCGATCGACCCCGCGAACGGCCACGTCTTCGTCGCTACCGGCAACGCGCTGACCAACCCGGATCAGTACTCGCACTCCGACTCCGTCGTCGAGCTCGACGCGTCGCTGAACGTGCTCGGCGCGAATTACCCGGGTTTGGTCGGTACCGATGTCGATTTCGGTGCGACGCCGATCCTGTACAGACCGGCAGGCTGCCCGACGACGCAGGTGGCGGCGAAGAACAAAAGCGGCGTGTTCGTCGTCTACAACGAGGGCGGACTCAACGCCGGCTACACGCAGCGGCTGCAGATGGCCGACGTGAACGACTACCAGTTCAACGGGATCCCGGCCTGGAGCCCGCAGACGAACATGCTTTACGTCTCGAACAACTCGGACTCCAACACCGGGACGTACTTCCACGGGCTCGTCGCGCTCCACGCCGGCGCCGACTGCCAGCTGTCGCTCGCCTGGCAACAGACGGTCGGCCCGGACTACACGAGCGTTTCGCCGCCGACGGTCGCGAACGGCGTCGTCTACTACGGCGACGGCTTCGGCAACACCGAGCGGGCGTTCGACGCCGCTACCGGCGCGCAGCTGTGGTCGAGCGGCTCGACGATCGGCGGAGGGCTCTACGCGGCACCGATCGTGGTCAACGGCATGCTTCTCGTCCCGGCCTGGGACGGCAAGCTGTACGCGTTCGCTCCGGCCGGGGGCGGCGGCAATCCCCCGACCGTCACCTCGTTCAGTCCGACGAGCGGTGCGGTCGGAACGCTGGTCGACGTCCGCGGCACGAACTTCACCTCGGTGACGACCGTGACCTTCAACGGCAAACCCGACTCGAGCTTCGTAGTCAACTCGTCGACCGACATCACCGCCCATGTGCCGGCGGGTGCGACCACCGGCCGGATCGCGGTGACGACTCCCGCGGGAACCGGGACGAGTGCGTCCAACTTCACCGTCACCAGCGGCGGCGGGGGCGCGCCGACGATCGCGTCCTTCACCCCCGCAGGCGGGCATTCCGGCACGAGGGTGACGATCACCGGAACGAACCTCGCCGGGGCGACGTCGGTGAAGCTCGGCACTGCGGCCGCGTCGTTCACGGTGAACTCCAACACGCAGATCACCGCGACGGCGCCGATCCTCCCGACCGGCTCCTACAAGTGGTCGGTGACGACGCCGGGCGGAACTGCGGTGAGCAGCAAGACGTTCTTCCTGTTCTGAGACGAGGTGGGAGTCCGCTTCGCCGCGCGAAGCGACTCGGCGACCCCCGCGGCCGGGCCGCGGCCGGTTGTCTTCGTCAGTTGCCGGACGAACCGACGTTCGGCGCGGGACTGAACAGGCTCGCCGCGGCGACGACGCGGAACGCCGACAGTGAGCGCGTGGACGAGCGCACCGACCATTCCGGAGGGTGCTCGAACCAAACGACCGCCTTGATCCGCGGATACTGGGCACGCAGAGCCGTGAGAACGGCGCTGATCCAGCGAGACTGGTTGCCGCCGTTCGTCGTGCTCGCGGTCTCCGCGACCATGATCGGCTTCCTGGCGGAATAGGCCCGGTAGATCGGGCGCACGATCTCGGCGAACGACGACCAGTGCGACCAGTACCGCGTCGTCCCGAAGTTGTAGGCGCTCAGACCGACCCAGTCGACGTAGCGATCCCCCGGGTAGAACGCGCTGACCCGATTCCAGTAGACGTCGGGAATGCTCTCGCCGTTCGGCGCCCACACCCACGAGACGTTGGTCGCGCCCTCACGCTCGAAGATGTCGTGGATCCGCCGCCAAGCGCGAATGTACTTGGCCGCTCCGTCGTGCCGGCCGTATGAGTCGTTGTTGGTTCCGGACCAGGCAGACCAGTTGCCGTTCATCTCCCACGCCCAGCGAATGAAGACCGGACTGCCGAAGTCGCGGACCGCGTCGGCGCGCGCCTTTATCAGCGCGTCCTGCGATCCGGAGTTGATCTCGTCGAGGCGCGGAGACTTCCAGGTGATCATCGAGAGCCGGCCGGCGTCCCGGTCTTCTCGTTGCAGCGGCGTTGGGAAGCCCTCCGTCCAGCTGTAGAACTGGTTGTCGATCGCGAGCTTGCGGCCAATCGTGGCCTCGAACGTGGAAACCTGCTGCGCGGTCTGGGTCCAGTGCGACGACTGCACGTACGCGCCGAGGTACGCACCCTGTGCGGGGACGGCAACCGCTGTCCTGGTTGGAGTGGCTGTGGAGCCCGCGCCGGCCGTGGCGGCGAGGAACACGAGCGCGACAACCACCAGCGCGGGGGATAGCAACCGGGCGTGTCCGTTCATACGCTGAGGCTAGGATGGTAGAGGAGAGCGCCGATGATGCGTGTTCGATGAACGGAAGCGGTTGAGGGAGAAGCGGCGCTGGGTTTCTGCGCGGTGGGTCGCCGTCGTAGTCGCGAGCGTCGGGATCGCGGTTGGGGTTGTCGCAGGTCTCGAGTTCACGGGATCGGACTCGGCCCAGGTCGGTGCGGGAGTCGGCAACGGATCCTCCACCAGCCCAGTTTCCACCAACCCAGTTCGCCCGCATTCGGACGGCTCCTCCGTTCCGCTTGCGGGGCGTGTGTCGATGCCGAAGGGGAACAGCGTTCTCTGGGGCGCTTTCGTCCAGGGTGCCCCCTACAATCGGTCGAAGCTCGTCTCGCTCGAGCAGAGTGTCGGCCGCAAACCGGCGATCGTCATGTGGTACCAGGAATGGGCGGGCCGGCAGCCGTTCCCGACCCGAGACGCGCAGTGGCTGGTATCGCACGGGATCGTCCCGATGATCACTTGGGAGCCCTGGCGGCCTCCCAAGGTCCTGCACCGACTGGTGGTCGATCAGCCCCGCTACCGGCTGGCGCGGATCGCGGCCGGTGCGTTTGATTCCTATATCCGTTCGTACGCGACGCAGGTCAAGCGGTTCGGCGGGCCGGTCATGCTGAGGCCGTTCCACGAGGTGGATGGCACGTGGTATCCGTGGGGCGGAACGGTGAACGGGAATTCGCCGGCGGCGTTCGTCGCCGCGTGGCGGCACATCCACGACATCTTCCAGGAGGTCGGCGCAAGCAATGTCACGTGGGTCTGGAGTGTCAACAGTGGCTCCGTTCCGGACACTCCCGAGAACAGTGCCGCCCGGTACTGGCCCGGCAGTCGATACGTGGACTGGATCGGGATCAGCGGCTTCAACTGGGGTACGTCGAGTTCTTTTGGCTCCTGGTACACGTTCGACCAGGTCTACAAGCAGCGGATCCGGTTGCTGATGCAGTTCCGCAAGCCGATCGCCCTGACCGAGATCGGCGCCGCGGAGGTCGGCGGCAACAAGGCGGCCTGGATCCGGCGGACGTTCTCGACGATCGTCCAGCGCTATCCGCGGGTTCACGCGTTCGTCTGGTACGACAAGCGCGACTCGGCGCTGCAGGACTGGCGGATCAGTTCGTCGCAGTCGTCGCTCGCAGCCTTCCGCGGCGCGCTGCAGAGTCCGGCCTTCCTCTCCGCGCCGGCAGCAGAGCCGAGTGCAACTCGACGCCGGTTTGCCTTCTCGCGATAGCAGTCACACGTTTTCTGCTTCATCACTCGATCGAGGGATGACGTTAGACCGAACGGCACGCCGATGACACGTTCGTGCACCGGCGGCGCCGATTCGTCTACGCGGGGGCGATTCTGCTCGTGAGCGTCGTCGCCCCGCTCGCGTCCGCCAGCATCGCAGCCGGCCCGGGACGACCGGCCACGCTTCCGGCCGGCCCGCTCGTACCCAAGCAATCCGCCGGCATCGCAGCCGAGCCGGGACGACCGGCCACGCGTCCGCCGGGCCCGCTCGTACCCAGGCAAGGAGTGCTGCTCGGCGCCTGGGCCGACAACGTCGGCCACTGGGTCGACGATGCGACGGCGGAGGCGGCTGTCGTACGGCTCGAGGGTCAGATCGGCCGCAAGCTCGTCGTCGATCACCACTACTACGCCTGGACAGACTCGTTCCCCTCCGGCCTCGAGCACTGGGATGTCGCCAACGGCCGCATTCCGATGATCAGCTGGGGCGGAACTACGCTTGGCCCGATCCTGAACGGGAGCTACGACAAGCTGATCCGGTCACGTGCCCAGGCCGTCAAAGCGCTCGGCGCGCCGGTGTTCATCCGCTGGGCGTGGGAAATGAACGGAAACTGGTCTCCGTACGACGGGACGCACACCAACCACCCCGGACAGACGGACGGGCCGGCGCTGTACGTCCAGGCGTGGCGGCACATCCACGACATCTTCGCCCAGGAGGGCGTGACGAACGCCGTCTGGGTCTGGTGCCCGAACGCCTCCGACGTCCCGGGCGACTCGTGGAACCACTGGACGAACTACTACCCCGGTGACGCGTACGTCGACTGGGTGGCGGTCGACGCGTACAACTGGGGCAACACCCAGACGTGGTCGTCCTGGACGGACCTGTCGCGCATGATCGCGGGCGTGTACACGGATTACGCCGCCCGCAAGCCGATCATGATCGCCGAGACCGGGTCGACCGAGCACGGTGGCAGCAAAGCCGGTTGGCTGCAGACCGTGCAGGCGTCGATGAAAGCGAAGTTCCCGTCGGTCGCCGCGCTCGTCTACTTCGACCAGGCGAAGGAAGTCGACTGGCAGGTCGACTCGTCGTCCGCGTCGCTCGCCGCCTTCAAGGCGCTGGCGAACGACCGCTACTTCAAGCCCTAGCCGGCGGCTGCCGGCGGGATCGACGTATCGGCGGAGCTCCATCTCGCCGCCGAGGCGGTAGTCGGCTGTTAGCCGATATCGGTGGTCGAGGGCAGAGCGGATCTTCCCGCCCGGGTCGAAGACGTTCTCGAAGGCGATCACGACCCAGAGCGCCGAGCCTCGATGGCGTGCCGCGATCCTGGGAATGTCGGTGCGAACCGTGCGCGCCGGTCCGTGACCTGCGGTCAGGAGTCCGTGCACCGGCAGCCGCTGGTGGAAGTAGTAGTCGAGCGGCGTCGTGTAGAACCAGGGCATCACGATCACCGTGTCGCCCGGCTTCATGTGGCGGGTGATCTGCGCGGAGGCGCCACGCCAGTCCTCGCGCGCCTGGTTCGACGGATCGAAGTTGTCGACGAACGTCGCCGCGGAGAACGTGGCGATGATGAGCGAGACGGCGAGCAGCGTGCGTCGGCCGACCAGCCGCGAGAGGCCGAGCGCGAGCAGCAGGAAGAGCGCCGGCGACGAGATGATCAGGTAGCGCTGCAGCCAGAGGTTCTGCTTCCAGATGTTCAGGCAGAACACCGTGCCGAGCGTGAGCCCGAGCCAGGCGAAGAGGAAGAGGACGCGCGGCGAGCGGAGCGCTCGACCGGTGTCCCGGCCGAGACCGACGAACGCTGCGGCCAGCGGCCAGCTGCCGGCGAGCACGCGGGCGACGATGCCGAGCACGCCGGCTCCGCCCGCGAGCGACTGGCCGTAACCGACGATGTAGACGAGCAGGAACAGGAAGATCGAATAGGTGGTGCCGACCAGCGAGTACGACTGCGCGGGGGCGACGAGGCCGGTCTCGAGCGTGCCGATGCCGCCGAGACCGCCGCGCTCGAGGGCGAGGAAGATCACCCAGGGCAGGAAGCTCCCGACGGCGAGGGCGGCTGCAGCTCCCCAGCGGGGATACGAGCGCTTCGGGACTCGCTGGGAGAGGAGATACGCGAGGTGGACCGGGATCATCAGCACGGCGAAGTAGTGCGAGTACAGGCTGATGCCCAGCAGCGCCCCGTACGCGCTCCAGCGCAGCGCGCCTCCGTGCTCGACCGCCTCCTGGAGCGCCCACAGCGCGACCAGCGCCGTGAACAGGAACAGGGGATACATGCGCGCCTCGTCGCTGTGCCAGATCCAGAACGGAGACGCGGCCCCGAGGGCGGCCGCGATCAGCGCCGCCTGGGAGCCGACGATCCTTCGCCCGACCAGGTACAGCATCGGCACGCAGGCGGTGCCGAGCAGAACCGAGGGGAGGCGCAGTGCAATCGCTCCCGAACCCGTCATCCACACCCAGGCGTGCAGGAGCGTGTAGTAGAGCGGCGGGTGGATGTCCCAGGTCGAGAGGTTGTGCATCATCGTCGACAGGGGTAGCTGCGCCTCGGTCAAGCTGAGCGACTCGTCGAGCCTGATGCTCTGCACCTGGATCAGGCCCATGCGGAGCATGAACGCGATCACCGTCAGGCCTGCGACGTAGACGGCGGTCGGCTGGCCGGCGACGACGCGCACGAGCTGGCGCAGCCGCAAGGCGGGCAGGGCGCGCTCCGGCAGCTGCAGGCGGCCAGGGTGCGGCTGGGCGGGAGCCGGCTGGAAGGTGGGGGCGAGCTCGCCGACGTGGGAGGCTCTCTGCAGCTCGCGCAGCGCCGCGCCGACGATCCCGGACAGCAAGAGCAGGTTGACGACCGCCCAGGACACGTTCGTGAACGTGGCCGGGTTGAGCGGCCGCAGCATGAGGCCGACGGGAACCGCGACGATGGTGGCGGCGAACGCGGCCAGCGTCACGACCGACAGCGGTGGGAAGCCGCGGTCGGTCGCGCTGCCGGTGACGCGGAAGCGAGCCGGAAGGTGCAGGAGCGCCGCAATCGACGCGACGCCGTAGACCGGGAAGGCGCCGAACGTGTAGCGCAGGTGCTCGAGGCGTAGCCGGCCGCCGAGCCCGACTCTGATGGTGGCGAGTCCGAGCACGAGGTAGGGGATGTAGAAGAAGACGAACTTCCCGCTGCTGGCGGAGAACGCGCTCCAGCCGCCGACGAGATAGAGGATGGGCAGGAGCACGTATACGGGCGTGAAGACGCCGGTGAGGTAGAAGGTCGTCGCCAGCAGGTACTGCACGCGCTGGGCGAGTGAGAGGCCGCGCCGGAACGGCTCGAGCGTCGCCAGCGCGCCGACGGAGCCGCGCGCCCAGCGGAACTGCTGCCGGAAGTAGCTGCGCAGGTCGCTCGGGCCGAGACCCTCGGCGAGCACGTACGGGTAGTAGATCGATTGCCACCCCTGACGGTGGATGCGGATCGACGTCGTGAAGTCCTCGACGACGCTCTTCTCGTCGAAGCCGCCGACGTCCTCGAGTGCGTCACGGCGAAACACGACGTTCGTCCCGCAGCAGAACGCAGAGTTGAGCCCGTTCTTGCCGCGACAGATCGGCCCGTAGAAGAGCGCCTGCTGCTGGTAGGCGCCCCGGGCGACCCGGTCGCGGTGTGCGTTCACGTAGAACTGCGGCGTCTGCACGAACGCCACGTCTTCTTCTTCGAAGTAGCCGACGATCCGCTCGAGGAAGTCTGGCTGCGGCACGTGGTCGGCGTCGAACATGCAGACGAGCTCGCCGGAGGTACGGGTGAGTGCGTGGTTGAGGTTGCCGGCCTTGGCGCCCTTGCGTCCGCTCCGCGTCACGTAGGTCGCGCCGTAGCGGTCGGCGAGCTCGGCGACCTCCGGCCGGGCGGCGTCGTCGAGCAGGTACGTCTCGTGCTCGCCGCGGAGCGCGACCGCGGCCGAGACCGTGGGCTCGAGGATCTCGAGCGGTTCTCCGCAGGTCGTGACGAAGACGTCGATCGATCGCGCGGTCCGGATCTGCGGGGCCGGCTTGAAGCGTGTGAACCAGACCGTCCACCAGAGACCGACGACATGGAACAGGCTGAACGCCTCGGCGGCTGCGAGCGCGGCGAACAGCACCGGTGTCCCCACGTGTCCCGGAGTGAGCCACCAGGAAACGTAGAAGGCCGCGGCCACGAGATTCGCGAGCAGGAGCAGGCGGATCCGGGCGGTCGAGAACACGGCGAGCTCGCTGCGCGTGTCCCTGGGCTCGGGGCTGAGCGCAGGTATCGCCTGCGGCTCGTGCGTCCGCGGCCGCAGACCCGGGTCGGCGACGATCTGGCCGCCGGTGAGCACGAAGCGGTCGAGCGGGTGGCGATCGGGGTAGGCGCCGTTCTGCGCCTCGATGACCGCTCGCCTGACGACCGCGATCCGGTCGGGCAAGCCTCCGTCGGCCGAGCCGCTTCCGGATTCCTCCTCGGTCGCGGTGGTCGAGGCGGCGGCGTTGATGTCCGGGTCGATCATGATCCGCTGCGCACGCGCGAACAGGTCAACCGGAGCCTCGATCCGGTCCGGCAGGAAGAGCAGCAGCTCGGCTCGCGCATGCGGCATCACCGCCGCGGCGGCAGACGCCGCGGTCGTGTCGGGCACGGTCTCCACGGTCGAGCTCGTCGCCGGGAGGTGCCTCGAGAGCAGCGTTCTCGTCGCCTCTCTCCCATCGGGTCCGTAGAGCCCGACGAGCAGTTCCGCCTGCTCGATGCCGGTGACCTGCTCCAGACTCCTGATCAGCCGAGCGAACGTCTCGGACGGCCCTTCCGTCAAGACGACGACGCTGATCGAGGGATCGGCGTCGATCGGCGTCGGTTCCGAGCGCGTCTCGATGAATTCGGCTTCGTGAACCAAGCGTCCCATCAGAGCCACACCTCGTGGCCCTGCAAGGCTTCTTCGGGTTCTACGCGGTCGACCAGGCGCCGAGCAGCGGTTGCGGACGCCCCCGCCGCGCTCACCCTGTATGGACCACGAACCCCAGCCTCAAAGAAAGGGATGCCAATCACGTGCCGCAGAACAACTCCCCCGAATCGACTCCCGCCTGTCGGTCACAGAGTAAGTGGAAAGGGGGCTACTGTAAACCGCTCCCCCTGGGCCGCCCGCGTCTCCTCGGCTGCGTAGCGCGATGACGCTGGGTTACGCGCTTTGCCGCGCCGCTCGCTACCGCGACGCTCGGACGCTTCCGCGGTAAAGCAGAACAGGCGCGTCATCGAGCCGCCCGTCCGGTCTCAGGAACCCTACTGTCGCCGGGATCCGCTCGACCAGTCGGCCTACGACTCGCAGTTGCGGGTCGTAGGCGCGGGCTGCCCCGTCCACGAGCACGAGCCCAGTTGCCCCGGGTCGCATCATGCGCACGGCTCGACCGGGGAGGAGCACGCCGTACGCGTCGGGTGCTGCGGTGACGAGCGGCCCGGCCGGTGCCATGCTCGAGTCGTGCCGCGATGCCGCGAAAGGCGTCCGGCCCGACGGAAGGCGTCGAGGCCAGCAACGCGCCCGCGAGCGCGAGCGCCGCGGCGCCTGCGAGCACCGACCGGCCGGAAACGGCTGATGCCGAGCCCGGCGACGATCGCAAACGCGGGAAGGAGCACGGCCAGATAGCGCTCGGAGCCGGGGTTCTTCCAGTAGTACGCGAGCGCGAGCGTCAGCGTGAGTAGCATGACTCTGAGTGCGCGTGCGCGGGACTCCGGCCGGCTGATTGCGGCGGCCAGACCGGCAGCGGCAAGCGCGAGCAACGCCCAGTCCCGGGCGGCGAGCGATGCCCACGCGCTCCCGGTTGCAATCCCGACCGCGATGAGCGTGGCCAGGACGACGAGGACACCGGCACAGGCACGTCGTGACAAACGCTCGACCAGAACGAGTCCGAGGGCGACGAGGCAGCCGAGACCGGCGGCAGCGGGCAGCAGGGCGAGCGTGTCCGCGGAGAGCGGCGGTCTGAGCACCCCGATTACAAGCGCGAACGTGGCCAGGCCGGCCGTGGCGCCGGCGACGGCATCGTGACGACGCACGGGCGACGCGGCGCCCGCGAGCGCCGCCCCAAGCGCCAGCGCGAGCAGTTCTGGTCGGGCGGTTACGGCCAGGCCCGCAAGCACGCCGCCGAGCACCGGCCGCTTGTACAGGAACGCGAGCGTCGTGGCCAGGGCGAGCGCTTCGGCCAGACCCTCGGGCCCTGCAAATCCAAGCCAGAATCCCAGCGTCGGGCTTGCAAGGCAGAGAGCGGCAGCGAGGATAGCCCCTATGCGCGAGGCGCCGAGTCTGAGCGTGACCAGCCCGGCGAGCGGCGCGACCGCGCCCCCGGCCAGCGCGGCCACGGCCCGGGCGCTGTTGATCGGAGAAAGGCGAAGCAACTCGCCTACCGAGACGAGCGCGGGGAAGAGCGGCTTCGCGGCGGCGTCCGTGCTCGGCGCCAGCGTGTCGCCGCCGTGGCCGAGGTGTGCGACCGGCTGCAGGTGCTGACCGATACCGCGGGCCATCAGCAGATACTGGTAGCCGTCGGGATAGAGCAACCCCTGGTGCATCGTCCGAAGCCGCAAGGCAGCGAGGCCGGTGAGTGCCACTGCGGCACCGGCGACGGTGGCGCGCCGGCGGTAGCGAGCCGCCACCGTCAGGCGGGGCAAGGTGAGGACTTCGGCTGCGTTCATCGTGAGCCGTGCAGGCCGCTGAGCTCGACGAGGTATCCGGCGGTTTCGGCCGTGCGGTAGAGGTAGACGCGGTCTCGCGTCACGAGCCAGAGCAGGAACCGGACGGGCGCTGCGGCGAGCAGTCTGGCCGCGAGTCCGAGCGAGCGCTCGCTCCGCGCCCGGCTGATCCCCTGCCACCACAGCCGCCGCCAGTAGTACGAGCTCGAGCAGCGCTCGGCAGCGACGGTGTGGTCGACGACGGCGCCGGGCTCCAGCCAGACGAGCCAGCCGAGCGTACGGAGCCGGTCGATGACGGCCGACTCCTCCCCGGACAGCAGGCGTTGCCCGGAGCGGCCGAGCTCCTCGGCGAAGCCTCCTGCCTGGACGAGCGCGTCCCGGCGAAAGCAGATGTTTGCCCCGAACGGATACTCGGCACTCGTGCGGGCCTCCCGCGCACTCGACCCGATCCGGGTGATGCCGGCGAACTGAAGCAGCCGCTCCGACAGCCAGCCGGGCCTCGCGGTCTCGAACTGCGGCCGGCAGGTTCCGCCGACGCAGCCGACACGAGGATCGTCGAACGCGCTCGTGAGCTTCGCCGCCCAGTCGGGTGCGACAGCGGCATCGTCGTCGACGAAGGCGACGAGCTCGCACGACGTCTCGTCGATGCCGCGGTTGCGTGCGCGCGAGAGGCCGGGATAGTCCTCGTAGACGTACCGGAGGCCGGGTATGCGGTCGACGAAGCGCTCGGCGATCCGTCCGGACGGAACTCGCGAGGCCGAGTCGACGACCACCACCTCGACCGGATCCTCGAGGGCCGCGAGCGCCTCGAGGCAGACGGCGAGCTCTGCCCGGCGCTCGTGGGTGGCGACGACGACCGAGAGCAGCGGCCTAGGCACGAAAGACCTCCGCGAAGAGCTGGGCATGCGCGGCCGCGGAGCTTTCCCAGGAAAGCTCCGCGCCGCGTGTCCGGGCGGTCTGGCCGAGCCGTGCGCGTTCTTCTTCGTCGGACAGCGCGTTGAGTCCGCCCGCGATCGCGGCTGCGGTCGGCTGCACGTAGCGGGCGGCGTTTCCGGCCACCTCGGGGATCGATCCGGTCGCGGTCGCGAGCACCGGGCGGCCGGCGCCGAGGGCGTCGAGGAGCGGCCCGTTCGTCTCGCCGACCGATCCCGAGCGGAGGCAGAGAACGACGTCTGCCGCCACGATTGCCGCCTCGTAGGTGGGGTCGTCCGGATGTTCGAGCACGAGCGCGCCGGTGCGGAGTGCCTCCGTCGCAGCTGTGGGATCCCGGACGGGGCCGGCGAGCACGAGCCTCCACTCGGAATGCACGGAGCCTGAGCCGAAGGCGGCGACCGTTTCGCGGACCAGTTTCGCGTTCTTGATCACGCCCGGCTGGACGGCCAGCAGCTGGTTGTCGGCGAGCCCGAGGGCGGCGCGCGCCGCCGCGCGGTCGAAGAGCCGCGGGCGTGGCGCGGAGTGGGGGACGACCTCGAGGCGACGCGGGCGCCCGCCGAGGCGGAGCAGCAGGTCGGCGGCAAAGCGGCTGTGCACGACCGTGACCGCGGAGCGACCCACGACGTGGGGATACACGAGCGTCCGATAGAGAGGAGCGAGCGCTCTCGTCCGTGGGGCGACGTCGTGGAGGGACACTGCGAAGCGGTCGGCTCGCATCGCCTGCGGTATCGACCGCCGCGAGGAGTTGGCCAGGTGGAAGTGCGACTCCCGGCCGGGAACGGCGTGCTCGGCGAGCGCGTAGTCGACGCCGAGCGCTGCGAGCGCCTCTGCCAGGCGTTCGCAGTAGCGGGCGACGCCGATCGATGCAGCCGACCGAACGCCGGTCACCGGCTGGGAGGTGGTGAAGGGCTCGGAGCGGGCTTCGGTCGCGGCGGAGGCGCTCATCTGACCTGCCACAGCTTCGAGGGATCCAGGCGGTAGACGACGTAGTCGCTCGAGTCGTAGAGCCGTGTCCCCACCCGGTTGCAGCGATAGAAGTAGACGGCGAGCTGTCGCCGCTCGGCAGCCGTGCGCACGAGCGGCGTCGGCCCGGTCGAGAACTCCGTCAGCGTTCGCGGCGCCAGCGAGGTCTGCTTGGCGATCAGGACGTAGCGCACGCCGTCGCGGTACATCCTCAGGGCGGCGCTCCACCACGCCGTCCCGGAGAAGAACCGGTGGAGGACGGCATAGCCTCGTTCGGAGTCGGCCAGCTCGCGACTCGAGTTCACGTGGGACTTGGTCACCGAGAGGACGCGGTGGCCGGTGGAGCCGGGCACGAAGTACGCGGTGAAGGGATCCGTGGCCACGAGTCCCGGCGCCGGCGGGATGATCCGGGAGAATTCGTAGGTGTCCTGCACGCCCGTCCCGAAATAGGTGTTCTGCTGGGGCAGCAGGAACAGCGTCCCGACCTTGACGGCGAGCAGGACGACGAGCGTCGCGGTCACGGCGCGCCAGGCGATCGAGCGCTTGTCGAACGCGGCCAGGAAGAGCGCTGCTCCGAGCGCGAGCGGTACCTGGGCGAAGAGCAGGAAGCGATACCAGACGGGGACGGAGAATCCCGCGACGCCGAGGAGTCCGATGCCGAGGCATCCGAGCAGCCAGCACGCCGGCACGATGCGCCGACGCCGCGCGAGCCAGACGAGCCCGAGGATCCCGACGGCGCCGCCTGCGAGCATCAGGGGCCAGCGCCACCTGTCCTCGACCCAGTAGACGGCGAGCCGGTTCGAGCGGATCAGGCTGTCACCGCTGCCGGCCTGGACGAGAAACGCCTCCCAGGCGGAGAGGGCGGCGACCACCCCGAGTCCGAGTAGCGCCAGGCCGGTCGTGGCGCGAGACCGGATCCGGCCGGGGAGCTCGACGGCGAGCGTCATCCGCTCGGCGAGCGCAAGCGTCCGTTCCGGTCGCTCGAACGCCCGGACGACGACCGGCGCGAGGGCGCAGGCGGCGACGAAGAGCCATCCCTTGAGACCGGCATCGGCCAGGGCGCCGTTCAGCGAGTACGCCGGCCAGAGCAGGCCGATCCCGAAGCCCGTCACGATCGCGACGCTGCCGGTGGTCCAGTCGCGGCTCCGCTTGACGGCGAGCGCGCAGCCCCGGGCGGCGATCAGCGCTGCGAGCAGCGCTCCCGTGAACGGATGGACGGTGAAGGTGGCGGCCACGCAGAGTGCCGCGAGCGCCGTCCGCTTGCCGCTCGGTCTCCACTCGAGCACCGCCAGGGTGTAGAGCAGGAACGCGAGCGCGACATTCTGGGGGAAGTAGGCGCCGTAGAGGAAGCCGTGGAAGGTCAGGTCGCCCGCCCAGATCACGTTCGCAGGCCCGAAGAGGACGAGCAGCACGGGGATGGTCAGCCAGGCTGCCCGCGATCCGGCCTGACTCCGTGCCCAGACGAAGACCGCATGGAGCAGGAGGACGGTGACGGCGATCCCGACCACGGCCAGGAACGCGTAGAGGGCTCTCGGGTCGGCGGCGGGGGCTCCGGTGGCGTCGTGGTCGGGGGCGATCACCCTCCACGCGAGGCCGAGCAGCTGCAGGTAGGGGCTTCCGTGGCTGGAGGCGACGTGCGGGTCGTTGAGGAACGGGCTGACCGAATGGAACGGGCGGTCGGCGAGATCGCGCACGATCGGTAGGAAGGTCGGTGTGTCGGAGGTGACCCGCAGCCCGTAGCCGGTCAGCGCGGCCCAGGCCTCCAACGCCAGGAGAGCAACGACGCTTCCGGCGACGAGCGTCCTCAGGCGTGGAGCCGCCCTCACCGGGAGTCGCCAGGTGGAGCTCCAACGGCCGGCAGCATGGCTGATCGAGCTCAAGCCGCCTCCCCTGGGACTGCCGCAACCGATCCACGCCCGATAACGCGAGCCGGCACGCCGACGGCGACCGCGCGCGCCGGCACGTCGCGGGTCACGACGGCTCCCGCGCCGATGACGGCGTCGTCTCCGATGTTGACCCCTTTCAGGACGGTTGCCTTCGCCCCGATCCAGACGTTCCTGCCGATGGCGATCGGGGCCGTGGCGAAGCCGCGCCGGCTGAGCGGGACGTCGAACGGCCCGCGCAGATGGTCTTCGTCGTGGATCGAGACGCCTTCGCCGAACGTCGATCCTTCGCCGATCTCGAGGCGCTCGTGGACGCACACCGTGCACCCGGGCGAGAACGAGACGCCGTCGCCGATGCGGAGATCCGCTCCTGCGTGAACGTGGAGCGTCGTGAAGCGGAGGAAGCGGACGCGTCGGCCGAACGTGACACGCGCCGAGCGGTCGATCGAGACCTCGCAGGAGCGGCCCACCGCGAGGAATCTGCGCCGGAGCTGTCGAAACCGGATCGCCAGCACGAGATAGCGTGCGGCTCGACCGACGGTGCGCGGGCGGACGACGCTCCAGAGGCGTCGGCAGATCGCGATCACGACAGCTGCTCCTGCTGCGTTGTCGCGCCGAGCGTCCGGGCGGAGTGCGGGAGAGCGAGCAGGCCGGGCAGCCCGCGTCCGCACGCTCGGGCCAGTAGAGCGAGTCCGATCAGCTCGCAGCCGAGCATCGCGAGCGCGGCGCCGAGAGCACCGAGCAGCGAGCCGAGGACGGCGAGCAGTGCGATGTTCGCTGCGAGCGAGATGAGGGACTGGACGAAAACCGGGGAGGTCAGGCCGCGCGCGAGCAGCGCAGTGCCGAGCACGGTGTTCGTGCTGACGACCACGATCGCCACCGCGAGGATCACGAGCGGTCCGACCGCCGCGCCGTAGCGATCTCCGAACAGGAACGGGAGCGCGAGCGGGGCGAGGCCCGCGAGCGCGCACGCGAGCAGCGCCGACAGGCCGAACGTCCACCGAAGCGATCGACGAACGAGCTCGACCTGCTGCTCGAGCCTCGGAAGCGCCGCGAGCCGCGGCATCAGGCCCGCAGCGACGGCGTTCGGCAGCATCAGCAACCCGAACGCCGCGCTCGAGGCGACGGCGAACGACGCCGTTGCCCCTGGACCCGAGACCACGGACAGCGCGATCGTCCCCGAGCGGAAGTAGATGATCGTCGCCAGCGCCAGCACCCCGAGAGGCACCGCGCGCCTGAACGCGCCTCGCGGTTGCGTGAAGGCCGCAGCATTTGAGCCGGCCGCGCCGCGGGCGAGCGGCCAGAGCGCGACCGCGGAGGCCGCACACAGCGCGGCAAGCAGTGCGGCGGCGGTGGGCGAGACGAGAAGGACGGAGAGGGCGGCCATCGAGAGCACGGCGCCGACCAGCTTGCTCTCCGCCTCGGGCCGCGTGTTCTGGGCCGCTCGGGCGATTCCGGCCAGGGTCTGAGCGCAGGCGGACGTCAGTGCGAGCCCGGCTGCGAGCAGGCCCTCGAGGGGACGGCCCACGAGCAGGCCGACGCCGATGCTGCCGGCGACGACGAGGCAGACGAGCGGAATTCGAGCCCGCGCCAGCGCGAGCGCCAGCGACCCGCGGGCTGCGACCGACGCAGTGCCGTCGCGGGCGATCAGCAACGCGGAGCCGCCGTCGAGAACCGAAGCCATGATGCCGGCGGCAGCCAGAGCCGCAGCCACGGCGGCGAACTCGCCGACCGAAAGCACCCGCGCGGCGACGAGCGTGGTCACGAGCAGCCCCAGCTTGCTGGCGGTGTCGCCGAACAGGACGAGCCCGGCGTTCGCGCGCAGAGTCCGCTTACCCGTCACCGGGACTCCCCGAGCGCATCCCTGAGCAGTCCCGCGTACGTCCGGAACGAGTGGTCATCGGCGGATGCTGCGACGCCCGCGGCGAGGTCCCGCCTGGTCGCGGCGAGTCGTTCGACGGCCCGGGCCAGTGCGAATGCGTTGTCAGGTGGGCAGAGCAAGCCGGTCCGCCCGTGCTCGATCGCCGCCGCAAGGCCTCCGACCCGCGTCGCCACCACGGGAGTGCCGTACGCGAACGCGAGCTGGGCGACGCCGGACTGGGTCGCCGAGCGGTAGGGCAGCACGACGCCGTCGGCCGCGGAGAGGAGGAGGGCTGCCTCCTCGTTGCTCACGTACCCGTCGCGAAACTCCACGCGTGCGTCCAGCCCGAGGCGGGTGACGAGCGCGTCGTAGCGATCGCGCCCCTCCCAGAAGCGGCCGGCGACGACCAGCCTGGCGTCGAGCGCAGGATCGACCTGGGCCAGCGCCTCGAGGGCGAGATCGAGACCCTTGTAGGGCCGGACGGCACCGAAGAAGAGAAGAAGCAGGCCCGGGTCGCCGAGCCGCCGGCGCTCGGCGGTGACCGCTGCGTCGTCCGGGATCGCCGCCAGGTCGGTGGCGACGAAGCGCGGGTGGAAGGCGGGGAGCACCGGCAGCGCTCCCAACCCCAGGCCTCGCAGCTCCTCTGCCTGCTGCGGAGCATGGGTGACGAGCAGGTCCGCATGGCGCAGGGCCGATCGGGTGAGCCGGGCCGCACCCGGCACGCGTTCGTGCGGGAGCACGTTGTGGCAGACGACGACGCGGTGCATCCGCTGCGCATGTCGGAGGAGCCAGCGGTAGGGCGGTGCCGACACGGGATGGAGCCAGGGCAGGACAAGCGCCTCGGCGCCGAACTTCTCGAGGCGGCGGAGCGCATCCCGCCAGGTGCGCGGGTCGTGCCAGTCGAGCACGAAGTCGGCCCGTTCCTGCTGCGGCGGCGACGAGCGGTCGTCCCGCTCCTGACCCCGGTACACGAGCGGGGGATACATGCGTCGCCAGCTCAGGAGCTCGACGGGCCCGTCCGCGCGGAGGGCGGCTGACCATCGCCGTGTTGAACTGGGCGGCCCCTCCGGTCAACGGGTGCACGGCGGCGATCACGCCCAGGGGCACGCCTACGCCCGCGGGACGCTGGAGTCTCCCGGCCGCGGCGGGGGCTGTCGCCGACATCACTGCAGGAAGACCCGCTCCCGGCCCCCCAGGTTCCCACCGGTCGTGCCCTCACCCTGGGCTTCCAGGCGCTTGATTCGATAGAGGGCGTCCTCGAGCAGCTTCCTGTTCGAGTTCACGCCGTCCGCGATCAACCCGGAGATGAGGAAGCTCATGCTGAGGACGAGCGTGAGCACCGACGCGAGCAGCGCCGGGAGGTGCATGCCACCGTTTGCGTACCCGGCGAGGAACCACGCCGTGCAGCTGAAGGCCACGAGGAGCATCACGAACGCCAGACGGCCGAACACGGCCAGCGGGCGCGTGTGCAGCGTCGTACGCAGCGCCTGGCCTCCGGTGGTGCCGATGTAGCGCCGTACGGAGTGCGTGACCCGCGACTCGCCGAATGCGCGCTTCTGTGCCGGAATCGGCACCTCCGCGACGGCCAGTCGCTTTCGAGCGGCCTGGATCAGGCTCTCGAGCGTGTACGTGTGATCGCTGATGACGTTGAGCTGGAGCAGCGCTTCGCGGGAGAACGCGCGGTATCCCGACGTGACGTCACGGACTTGCACCTTGAACGCTCGGCGAAACAGCCAGGCCGCGACGCGGTTGCCGTACCGGCGCACGAACGTCCCCGAGCCCGGGTCGGCAAGCGGTCGGACGCCGACGACGAGGTCGGCGTCGCCGGAGAGCACCGGTCCGACGAGCCTCGGGATCAGGGCAGGATCGTGCTGGCCGTCGCCGTCCAGATGGACGACCACGTCGGCGCCGCGCGCGAGTGCCATCGCGACGCCGTGGTTGAAGCACGCGACCAGGCCGCGGTTGCGGCGGTGGGCGATGATCCGGTCCGCGCCTGCCTCCAGCGCGACGTCACGGGTCGCGTCTGTCGAGCCGTCGTCGACGACGATCACCTCGACGTCGCCGATCCCGACGATCCGTCGGGGTACGGCCGTGACGACCGAGCCGACGGTGTTCTCCTCGTTGAGAGCAGGGATCACGACTACCAGGTTCGGCGCCCCCTTCGGCGTCGGCGACCCGGCGGCCGCGGACCACTGTGAGAGCTCGGTCGTCATCGCACTCGGTCTCCTGGCAGAGAATCGGCGGCGGCGGCGCCAAACGGGCGCCGCCGCCCTGTCATCGAGCCGGGCTGGTCATGCCCGGACGCACTTGCCCTTGACGAGCTTGTATCCCGTTCCGCACTGAGATTGCTTCGCCTTGGCCAGGGCCTTCTCGAGAGCCTTTACCTTCGCCTTCGCCGCGGCGAGAGCCTTTGCCCGCACGCGCTTCTGCGTCGATGTTTTCGCGTTCTTCAGCGACTTCTCGAGGGCCTTGACCTTCGCTTTTGCGGCTGCCAACGCACTCTGGAGAGCCTTGACCTTGGCGGCCTGTGGCTGCGGTACCCGCTTCGTGGGCGGGGGCGTCACAGTCGAACGAGGCGAGCTTCCGAGTGCGAGGACGCCCGAAGTAGCCGCGAGGCTCGTCGCGCTGACGGCGAGTACTGCGGCTATGGCAAGCGCCAGAACATGAAGGCGCTTCGTCATGCGAATGTCCTTTCTGTTGGCCGGGTTCGTTCGCGGTCCGGTGCTTTATCGGCCGCCGTTCGGGCGCGAGGTGCCCTCGTTCGAGTGATCAAAAACCGGCTCGGGAGCTCGGCTCGACAGCGTGTCGATGGTGCCGGAGCGTTCAGACGCGTGGCGAGCGGGCAAGCGCGAGGTAGCCGAGCGCGCCACGCTCGACGCCGACGAACAGGCGGTCGATCTGGAGGGCGGCGCCGAGGACGGCGACGGCCGGGCGCTGGGATCGGGTAGGCGAGGCAGGGCCCTGGGACGTGAGCCGCGGCTCGTAGATGTGGCGGTGGTAGAGGCTCGACACCGGGAAGCCCCACGGCCGGAGACGCTCGACCTCGAGGCCGGCGTCGGCGATCAGCGCGAGCAGCGCCGTGCGGGTATAGCGGCGGTGGTGACCTGCCCATTCGTCGCTGGGCCCGAACCAGGCCGGGTTCGCGGGAACGGAGATCGCGATCACGCCGTCCGGACGGACCGTCCGCGCCACCTCGCGGAGTCCGGCGAGGTCGTCCTCGACGTGCTCGAGCACCTCGCCGAGCACCGCCCCATCGAAAGAGGCGTCTCCGAAGGGCAGCGCCTCGGCCGCGGCGGCCAGCACCGGTCCGCGCACCCGGGCGCGCAGCAACTCGACGGCCTCGGGGGACGGGTCGACGCTCGTGACGACGAACCCCCGAGCCTCGAGCAGCTGCGAGAACGTTCCCTGGCCGGCGCCGACGTTCAAGAGGCTCGGCCCGGGCCGACCTGAAAGCAGCAGCCGCAGCAGCAGCGACTCGCGCAGCCGATGCCGTGGCCCGACGAAGTCGGGATCGAACGTCGATGCAGTACCCACCCCGTTAAAAGAGAGTAAATCTGCCTGTTCTGGATCGGTTCTGAGGCATGCCCTGGCTAGCATGACCTGTCAGTGGCCACGTCGCTCGTCACCGGCGGAGCGGGTTTCCTCGGCTCGAACCTCTGCGATTACCTGCTCGCGGAGGGCGATCGGGTGGTGTGCGTCGACAACCTGGAGACGAGCTCGCTGCGGAACATCGAGCACATCCGCTCGGACGACTTCGTCTTCGTCTACCACGACATGGTCGACCACCTCGAGGTCGAGGAGCCGGTCGACACCGTCTATCACCTGGCGGCGCTTGCCAGCCCGATCGACTACCTGCGCCAGCCGCTGCACTCGTTGAAGGTGGGGTCGTACGGTACGCACCATGCGCTCGGGCTTGCGAAGCACAAGCGCGCCCGCTTCGTGCTCGCGTCGACCAGTGAGGTGTACGGCGATCCGCTCGTCCATCCGCAGCCCGAGAGCTACTGGGGGAACGTCAACCCGATCGGGCCGCGCGGGGTCTACGACGAGGCGAAGCGCTACGCCGAGGCGCTGACCATGGCCTACTACGGCCAGCAGGGTGTCGACACGGCGATCGTGCGGATCTTCAATACGTACGGGCCGCGGATGCGGCCGTACGACGGGCGCGCGATCCCGAACTTCGTCCGCCAGGCGCTCGCCGGCGAGCCGCTGACGATCTACGGCGACGGCTCGCAGACGCGGAGCTTCTGCTACGTGGACGACCTGATCCGGGGTCTGCACCTGCTCGCGCAGAGCGGGGAGCACCTGCCGGTCAACATCGGCAACCCGGCCGAGTTCACGCTGATGGAGTTGGCACGGCTCGTCCTGCGGGTGACGGGCTCGCCGAGCGAGATCGTCCACGAGGCGCTGCCGGTGGACGATCCGAAGGTGCGCCAGCCCGACATCACGCGGGCGCAGCAGGTGCTCGGCTGGGAGCCGGAGGTGTCGCTCGAGGAGGGGTTGCGCCGCCTGGTCGACTCGATCCAGGTCAGGGCCGAGATCCTTGGCGCGTAGGCTGGCCGTCGCGTGCGCGGCGGGAGTGGCGGCGCTGGCGGCGTTCGCGTCGACCCTGTCCGCATCGACCCAGTCCTCGCACATGCTCGTCGGGATCTACGACGAGGGCGTCACGCTCTACGACTCGACCGCCTCGAGCTTCGCGACCTTCAGGGCTCTGCACACGCAGGTGATCCGACTGAACCTCCACTGGGGCGGCAGCCCGCTCGGCGTGGCCGCCCGCCGGCCGTTCAACCCCGCCGACCCGAACGACTCGGCGTACAACTGGGCGCCGTACGACCGTGTCGTCCAGCTCGCCTCGACGTACCACCTGCAGGTGCTGTTCTCGATCATCGACACCCCGGCCTGGGCGAACGGCGGCGCCGGAAAGAACCACGCGCCGAAGAGCATGTCCGACCTGCGCAGCTTCGCCCTCGCCGCCGCCACGCGCTACAGCGGGACGTGGACGTCGACGACCGGCGCGCGGCTCCCGGCCGTCAAGCTCTGGGGCGCGTGGAACGAGGCGAACAACCCGGTCTTCCTCTCGCCGCAGTACAGGCGCGTCCGCGGGAAGTGGGTGATCCAGAGCGCGATCGACTACGCCAAGATCTGCGAGGCGGTGTACACGGGTGTGCACGCCGCGCGCGTGAACGGGGACAAGGTGGCGTGCGGGCTGACGGCCCCGCGCGGGAACAACAACCCCAACGTGGCGCGCGCATCCGTCGCCCCGCTGACGTTCCTGAAGGCCGTCCACGCTGCCGGACTCAGGCACTTCGACGCCTGGGCGCACCACCCGTACTCCGTCAGCCCGTCGGAGACGCCCTCGACCAAGCTCAACCCGTCCACCGCGATCACGCTCGGCAACATCCAGCTGCTGATCGCCCAGGTGACCCGCTACTACGGGAACAAGCCGATCTGGATCACGGAGTACGGCTGGCAGACGAACCCCCCGGACAAGTTCTTCGGCGTCTCCTGGTCGAAGCAGTCGAGCTATCTCAAGCAGGCGTTCGCGATCGCCCGCGCGAATCCCCGAATCCAGCTGATGCTCTGGTTCCTGCTCAAGGACGAGCCGAACCTCGCCGGCTGGCAGTCAGGCCTGGAGACGACGGCGGGCAAGAAGAAGCCCGCCTTCTCGGCTTTCCAGCGCCTCCCGCATTGATCATGGGGGCAACGGCCGGTTTCCCCCATGAGCCCCCTTCCCTTTGTGGTCGCAGCTCCGGCGGCTCGAGCTACGCCCGGGCAAAGCCCGGACTCCGCGGCAGCTGAAAGCCGGGTGGAGCTTGAAGCAGGTGACTGCCGGAGCGCCTCCCGCACTGACCAAGTAACAAGTTGTTACTTGGCTGCGAGGAGGCGGCGGTACAGCGCATCGATGTCGTCGAGCAGCCGCTCGACCGAGTAGCGCTCGTGCACCGAGGCGCGGCCGGCCTCGCCCATGCGGTGCCGGAGCGGGGGGTCGGCGGCGAGAGCCGAGAGTCGCTCGGCCATCGCGTCGACGTCGCCCGGCTCGACCAGGAACCCGTCGATGCCGTCGCGCACGACGTCCGGCACGCCCCCGACGCGGGTCGCCACCACCGGCCGTCCGCCCGCGAGCGCCTCGATCGCGCTGACCGGCGTGCCCTCGTTGGCCGACGGCAGGATCAGCGCGTCGAACGCTGCGTAGTAGGAGGCGACCTCCTCCTGGTAGCCGAGGAAGAGGCTGTCGCGGACGATGCCCAGCTGGTGCGCGCGGCGCTCGACGGCGTCGCGATCAGGGCCGTCGCCGACCATGCAGAGGACGGTGTCGACGCCGCGCTCGCGGAGGGCGCGCACGGCGAGGAGCACGTCGTCGGTGCGCTTGACGCCGGTCATCCGTCCGATCCAGCCGACCACGAATCGGTCGGCCGGAATCCCGAGTGCGCGGCGCGTGTCCGCCCGCGGCCCGTCGCTGTCGGTCCCGACGCGCTCGTCCAGCTCGATGCCGAGCCGGACGACCGTGAACTTCTCCCTGGGCGCGACGCCGAGTGAGACCAGGTCGTCTCGTACCTCCGGGCTGACTGCGATCAGCGCGGTCGTCCGCCGCGCGAGCCAGCGCTCGAGGAGCCGGAACGCGGTCGAGCGCACGGGATCGAAGTAGCCGCGGAGGACGTGGCCGTGGAACGTGTGCACGACGATCGGCGGACCCGCGCCGCCGAGGAGCCGCGCGGCCAGCCGGCCGATCGTTCCCGCCTTCGCCGTATGGGTGTGCAGGATCTGCGGCCGCACCTCCCGGATCAGGTCGGCCAGGCGGTACGCGGCCCGCAGGTCCAGGAGCGGCGAGATCTCCCGGTGCAGCTCCGGGATCGTCACGATCGGGACGCCGAGCCGCTCGGCCACGACCGCCATCGACTCCTCGCCGAGCGCCAGGCTGCCGGCGACGAGGGTCGTGTCGTAGCCGCGATCGCGCAGGCCGTCCGAGAGGTAGGCGACGTGCAGCGCCGGCCCGCCCATGTTCAGACGCGCGATCACCCGCAGGACGCGGACGCGCCCCTGGCCGGCGCCGGCTCCCGCCGGGCGAAGCCCGGCGACGTCCCAGGAACGCGTCGAGACGCGCTCAGGCAAAGAGCTCCTCGGCCGTGAGCCGCAGCCCGTCCTCGAAACCGACGTGCGGCTCCCAGCCGAGTGTGTCCCGTGCCGCGCTGACGTCGGCGAACGAGTCGCGGATGTCGCCCGGGCGCGGATCCTCGTGGCGCTTGTCGACCGTCTGTTCGAGCAGGCCGCCGATCGTGTCGGCGAGCTGGTTGACGGTGTGCGGCGCCCCTGCGGCGATGTTGAAGATGCGCCCGTTCGCCCCCGGGGCATCCGCCGCGAGCAGGCCGGCGTCGACGACGTTGGCGACGTAGGTGAAGTCGCGCGACTGGCCGCCGTCGCCGAAGATGGTCACGGGCTCGCCGGTCGCGATCGCCGTGATGAAGAGGGGTACGGCGGCGGCGTACTGCGAGTGCGGGTTCTGGCGCGGGCCGAAGACGTTGAAGAGCCGCAGCACCACGGTCTCGAACGCGTCGTAGACACGACTGAAGGAGACGCAGTAGCGCTCGGCAGCGAGCTTGGCGACGCCGTAGGGCGAGATCGGGTCGACGGGGCCCGATTCGCGGGCCGGAAGCTCGACGGAGCTGCCGTACACCGACGATGACGAGGCGAAGACGACGCGCCGCACGCGCTCGTCCCTTGCCGCCAGCAGGACGTTGAGGGTTCCCTCGACGTTGACCGCGCTCGTCGTCAGCGGATCCTGGACGGAGCGCGGCACGGAGCCGAGCGCGCCGAGGTGGAAGACGATCTCGCTCCCGCGCACGGCGTTGTGCACGCGCTCGTAGCTCCGGAGCTCGCCCTCGACGATCTCGACGTCGAGCCCCAGGAGGTTGCCGCGGTTGCCGGTCGCGAAGTTGTCGAGGACGCGCACGGAGTCGCCGCGCTCGAGCAGGGCGCGCACGAGGTTCGAGCCGATGAACCCGCCGCCGCCCGTGACGAGGACGGTCCGGCTCATAGGCTCACGCCGGTTTCTCCGCGACGACGTGGTAGTTGAGGAAGATCGACCCGGGCTGCGTCACACGGAGCCCCGCGACCCGCCGGTCGAGCGCGGCGCCCGTCGTGTTCAACGTCCAGACGAGCCCCTTCGCGATCGGCGCCACGTGCGCGCGGCGGAAGAGCATGTCGAGGTAGATACCAGTCATCGCGGCGAGGCAGGTCGCCGTGCCGCCGGCCGGATGCACCTCGACCGAGGCCCAGTCGCCGTTTCGAAGGAAGAGGAGCTCCAGGCCCGTGTGCGTCCAGCGCCAGTGATCCTCGGGCGCCGGATGGTAGACCTGCACGCCGTGCGTCGACGCGAGGACGCGCCCACCCGGTGCGGTCGCCCGGTGGAGCTCGCTGATCGCCTGGTCCGGGTCTCCCGCGTGCTCCAGCACCTGCGTGCACAGGACGACCTCGAAGGACGCGTCCGGAACGGGGAGGTCCTCGACGGGCCCGAGCAGGTCGGCGAAACGGTTGTCGACGTCGATGTCGACGCCCACGTACTCGCTCGCGCTCTCCGCGAAGTACGGGTAGTAGGGCTTGCGGCCGCAGCCGATGTCGAGCACGCGGTAGCGGCCGAAGTCCGCCGCCGCCCTCGTCGCCTCGGCCTGCATCCACTCGGCGAGGTGGACGCGCGTGGGGTAGGTGACCGAGGTCTTCTTCGGGTGCCGGTGGAGCTCGCCGGGCCACTCGTCGAGCGGCGGGTGCCTAGTCTCGAGCATCGACGAGCTTCCTCCCTCCGGCCGCGACGACGCAGAAGCCGAGCGACAGCCAGAGCAGTGCGTCGGAGGGGATGCCGGCGACGAGGCCGAGCGCGCTCAGCACGCCCATGACGAGCACGAGCCACACGAGCGAGACGAGCGCCGTGACCGCGACCGCGGGCGGTGCGCGCAGGGCGGCACGGGCGGCCATGACGAGCCCGGAGGCGAGGAGTGCGAGGAACGCGAGCAATCCGACGATGCCGAGGTCGGACATGGCCTGGACGTACGCGTTCTGGACGCCCCAGGGGTGCTGCCTGGACGGGAACGCCAGGTCCGGCGTGCCGGGGAACTCCCGGTGGGCGGCGGGAAGAACCGGCCCGTAGACCCGCTCCTCGGAGCTCGCCTGCCACCCGGCGCCGCCGATCGGGTTGTCCTCGAAGATCCGCCAGCCGATGTAGACGAGCAGCGTGCGCTGGACGTAGCTCTGCACGCCGTTCTGCTCCGTCTTGGCGCGCTCGATGCCGACGAAGCGCAGGAACTGGTTGATCTCACCGGCGCGCATGACGAAGACGCCGCCGAGGACGACGGCGGTGATCGCGGCGATCGCGAGCGTGCGGCGGCGGTCGAGCCAGTGCCGGATCCAGGCCGCGAGGGCAAGGGCCGCGACGGCGATCCCGAGCCCGATCGCGCCGGCACTCGATCCCGAGATGATCAGCCCGACGCCGCCCGAGACGCCGGCGACGGCGAGGATCGCCGGTCGCGGCCGCCACACCGGCCGCAGCGCGAGCCCGACGAGGCAGATCGCGAGGGCCGCGCCCGAGAGCGACGCGAAGTCGTGGTGGCCGAGGAACGACGGCTGGCGGCGACCGGCCGTCCACGCCTCGAGGATGTCGGCGCCGAAGATCTGCGCGACCCCGGCCACGGTGGCGGCTACGGACCAGACGAGCAGCGAGCCCACAACCCACTGCGCATCCCTTCGCGCGCGCACGAGCAGCGGCACCGACAGCGCGAGCAACGCGTACTCAGCGAACTTCGCCGCGGTGACTGCATGCGTCGACGTCTCGTAGCCCGATGCCCAGAGCTTCGGGTAGAAGCTGCCCGCGAACACGTCCGCCAGGAAGATCCCGCCGCCGATCCAGATCGGCCAGCCTGCGCGTAGCGGCGCGAAGCCGTGGCGGATGCCCGCGACGAGCGCCGTGATCCCGACCGCGAGCAGGACGAGGTCGGAGAGGACGACGTGGACGCTGGTCGACCCGGCGTGGACGGTGAAGCCCGGCTGGTAGTCGACGTGCAGGAAGAGGATCGGCAGCGCGGCCGCGAGGACGGCCGAGGCCGGGAGGGAGAGGTCTCGGGTCCGCCCGGCCGTCACGGCCCGTGCCTGGTGCGGTCGGACGGCCACCGGCGGCCACTATACTGGCCGCTTTGGCGCGCTTGCCGCTTGTCTGGCGCCGCTCCGCTGCCGCGGCGGGCATCTATCTCTCGGTCGGTTTCGGGTTCCTCGCGAGCCTGATCGCGGCCCGCGTGCTGACGAAGAGCGACTACGGATCGTTCCTCCTCGTCATCGTCGTCGCGGGGTTCTTCCAGACCCTGCTCGACCTCACGGCCGAGGAGGCGCTCGTCAAGTACGGCTTCGACTACTCGACGGCGGAGGACTGGGGGCGGCTGCGGCGGCTGTTCGGGACCGCGCTCGTGATCAAGGCCGCCGGAGGGCTTCTCGCCACGGTCGTACTGCTCCTGCTGGCGCCGTTCGCCGACTCGATCTTCAATCACACCGGCCTCGAGGTGCCGTTCCTGATCGCCGCCGCACTGCCCTTCCTGCAGAGCCCCGAGGGCGTGTCCGGAGCCGCGCTGATCCTCCGCGGGCGCTACGACGTCCGCGGCGCGCTCCTCGCGTCGTCGATGGCCCTGCGGCTGATCGGGGTCGCGGTCGGCGTCCAGTACGGAGTGACGGCGGCGATCCTCGGCGTCGTGATCGCGCAGATCGTTGCAACCGCCCTGCTGGGTGTGGTGGGGCTGATCGCCTTTCATCGCTTCCCGTCGGGCGAGCGGGTCGAGCTCGGCACGCACCGCCGTGCGATCCTCGGCTTCGTCGTCCAGTCGAGCGTCGCCACCGGTGTCGTATCGCTTCGCGGCGCGCTGTCGCCGATGCTCCTCGGCGTGGTCACGGACCCCGTGCAGGTGGGCTACTTCGGCCCGGCGCAGGCGCCGCAGCAAGGGCTCGACTCGATCTCGGCTCCGGCGCGGCTGATCCTGCTCACCGAGCAGACCCGTGACTGGTCGCGCGGGGCGTTCGCGGTCGTGCTCGCGGGCGTGCGCCGGTACATGGTCGGAGCGACGACGTTGATGGCGATCGTGATCCCGCCGCTCTACGTCTTCCTGCCCCAGCTGATCAGGATCACCTACGGTGAGAAATACGTGAGCGGGGCGACGACTGCCGGGCGCCTGATCCTGATCGCAGGCGCGCTCCAGTTCATCCTCGGCTGGACGAAGTCGCTCCCTGTCTCGATCGGACGGCCGGGTCTCCGGGTCGTCACGCACGGGATCGAGTCGGTCGTCCTGATCCCGCTCGTGCTCGTCTTCGGCTCGATCTGGAAGGTGACCGGCGCCGGCGCGGCGGTGCTCGTCTCGACGCTGGTGTTCTGCGCGATCTGGGTCGTGCTGCTGGAGCGAATCCACCGCCGCGCCGCCGAGAAGGCTCCGCCTGCAGCGGCCGAGCCCGAGGCCGGCGGCGCGTGAGGATCCTGATCGTCTCCGGGATCTGGCCGCCCGACGTCGGCGGCCCGGCGAGCCACGCGCCCGAGGTGGCCGAGTTCCTGCTCGGCCGCGGGCACGAGGTGGAGGTCGTGACGACGGCCGACGCCGAGCCTGCGCCGGAGGCCTACCCCGTGCACTGGATCTCGCGGCGGAAACCCGTCGGGATGCGGCACCTGGCTGCGGCGTCGCGTATTCGCGCGCTGGCTGCCCGGAACGACGTGGTCTACTCGACCGGGATGCTGGGCCGGACGGCGACCGGCTCCTCGCTCGCGCGGAAGCCCTTCGTGGCCAAGCTGACGCAGGACCCCGCTTTCGAGCGGGCACTCAGGCGTGGCCAGTTCGAGGGCGATCCGGTCGAGTTCCAGACGAGCGGCTCGGCGCGGGCTCTGCGCGCGGCCCGCGACCGCGAGCTTCGCCACGCTGCGCATGTCGTCTGCCCGAGCGCGTTCCTCGCGGGCATCGTCCGCGGGTGGGGCATATCCGCGGAGAGGATCTCCGTCCTTCCCAACCCGACGCCGCCGCTGCCGGAGCTTCCCCCGCGCGTCCACGGGGAGCGGCCGCTGCTGGTATTCGCGGGCCGCATGACGGCGCCGAAGGCGCTCGGCGTCGCGCTCGATGCCGTCGCCGAGGTGCCCGAGGTCGACTTCGAGCTCGCCGGCGACGGCGACCAGCGGGCGGCGCTGGAGGCGCATGCACGCGAGCTGGGCCTCGACGGCCGCACTCGCTTCCTCGGCCCGCTCTCGCGCGACGAGGTGCTCGCGCTCTTCCGCCGTGCCGACGCTGCACTCCTTTCCTCGGCGTGGGAGAACTTCCCGCACACGCTCGTCGAGGCCCTCGCAGTCGGTACGCCGGCGATCGCGACGTCCGTCGGCGGCGTCCCCGAGATCGTCACGCACGGCGAGAACGGCCTGCTCGTCCCGCCCGGCGAGCCGGGGGCGCTGGCCGCGGCGATCCGGCAGTTCCTGGCCGACGGCGCGCTGCGCGAGCGGCTGACCGCCGGAGCGGCCCCCTCGGCGGAGCGCTTCTCGGCGGAGCAGATCTACGGACGGCTCGAACAGATCCTGGTGGGCGCCGCCGCCTGACATGAGCGAGCCGTTCGTCGTCCACCTCCCGAAGACGAGAACGCCGGTCGTGGCGGTCGTGAACGTCGCTCTCACCACGTGGGGGCTCTACCTCGTCGGCGGCGGAAGCCGGCTCTCGGGGCAGTGGACAAGCCGCGAGTCCTGATCGTCGGGCGCAGCCGCTACCGGCTGCCGCTCGAACCGAACCTGCGGCGGAAGTTCGACGCCCTCGCCGCGGAGCTCGACGTACGGGTGCTTGCGAGCGCCCGTGACGGCTCGCCGACTCACGACGAGACGTTCCGTCTCGTGCCGCCGCGCGACACGCTCGACGGGCCGCGGTTCTGGGCCGAGCTGCCCTTCCGCATCTGGCGCGAGCTGGAGTCGTTCCGGCCAGACGCGGTGCTCGTCCAGAGCCCGTACGAGGCGGCCGCCGCCCTCGTCGCGCGTCGCGCTGAGCCGGTGATCCTCGAGATCCACGGCGACTGGCGGACGGCGACCAGGCTCTACGGCTCCGGTGCCAGGGAGCTCCTCGCGCCCGTTGCGGACCGGGTCGCGCTCGAGGCGGTTCGGCGGGTCGACGCCGTGCGGACGATCTCGAGCTACACCACCGGCCTCGTCCGGGCGGCCGGAGTCGAACCGGCCGCGACCTTCCCGGCGTTCATGGATCTCGATGCGTTCCTGGGGCCAGCCGAGCCGCTGCCGGGGCGACCGGGAGCGCTGTTCGTCGGAGTGCTGGAGCGATACAAGGACGTCGACGGGCTCGCAGCCGCCTGGCGGCTCGCCGCGCCCCGGCTGCCGGACGAGGTCACGCTCAGGATCGTCGGGAAAGGCAGTCGCACCGATGTCGTCAGTGCGCTCGTCCGTGACCTTCCCGGTCGAACGGGATGGGTGGCCGAAGTGTCGAACGACCAGATCCGGGGGATGCTCGACGACGCCACGGCGCTCGTCCTGCCGTCGCGCTCGGAAGGGCTCGGGCGGATCCTCGTGGAGGCGCTCTGCCGCGGCCGACCGGTCGTCGCGACGCGCGTCGGCGGAATCACGGACCTCGTTCGGGACGGCGAGAACGGCCTGCTCGTCGAGCCGCGGAGCCCGGCCGCGCTGGCGGACGCGCTCGTCCACGTGCTCGTGGACGGCGAGCTCGCCGCGCGCCTCGCCGCAGCCGCGCGGCCGAGCGTCGAGTCCTGGATCGCGACACCCGAGGACTACGCGCGCCGCACGCGCGACCTCGTCGAGCAGGTGCGCCGATGAGTCGCCCGCGTGTCCTCTTTGTCGGGCCCACCCGGTACACGCTGCCGCTCGCGCCCGGCCTAGAACGGAAGTGGGCGGCAATCGAGCAGCAGCTCGAGGTCCGTGTCCTCGCCCGCCTTGCAACAAGTTGTCACAAGGAGGACGCGCGGTTCGAGCTCGTCGGCGGGTCGTTCTACGGCGCGCTGCCCGTCCGGGTCCGGCGGGCGGTCCGCGACTTTCGGCCGCGGGTGATCGTGGCAGAGGATCCACGTACTGCGACCCTCGTGATCGCGGCTCGGCCGGGGGTGCCGGTGATCGCCGAGGTGCACGGCAACTGGCGGCACTCGACACGTCTCTACGGCTCACCGGCGCGTCGCGCGCTCTCGCCGCTCGTCGACCGGCTCGACGAGTACGGCGTGAGGCATGCCGACGCCGTCCGCGCCCTCTCCGCCTACACCGCGGGGCTCGTCGAGGCGTCTCGCGGCCGACCGCCGGACGCCGTCTTCCCCACGTACAGCGACCTCTCGGCGTTCACGAGCTCCCCGGTCGAGCCGCTGCCGGAGCGGCCGGCGGCGCTGTTCGTCGGCGTGCTCGAGCCGTACAAGAACGTCGACGGGCTGACCGAGGCGTGGCGGCTCGCATCGCCGCAGGTCCCGCAGGCGACGCTGACGATCGTGGGCAAGGGCTCACGTCCGGAGGCCGTCGACCGGCTCGTCGCCGACGGGCTCGCGACGCACGTGCCCGAGCTCTCGCCCGAGGACGTCGCCCGGAAGCTCGACGAGTCGACGGTGCTCGTGCTGCCGTCCCGCTACGAGGGTCTCGGCCGCGTGGTGATCGAGGCGTTCGCGCGTGCGCGGGGCGTGGTGGCGAGCCGCGCCGGGGGAATCCTCGATCTCGTGGACGACGGCCGGCAGGGCCTGCTCGTCGACCCCGAGGACACCACCGCGCTCGCGGATGCGCTCGTCCGCGTCCTCTCCGACGGGGTGCTGGCCGAGCGGCTCGGCGCAGCCGCGCACGAGCGCTTCCACGCCTGGAACCAGACGCCTGAGCAGTTCGCAACACGGCTACGAGCCCTCGTGGATGCCGTCCTAGACTAGGACCAGCATGCGTGCGGACGAGCTCAAGCAGGCGCTGAAGAACGGCGTCTACCGCTCGATCGGCGAGGCCGCGACCGGCGCCGGCGTGGTCGACGGGATCGCCGAGCGGACGCTCTGCGTGCTCATGTACCACAAGGTCAACGACACCGTCGGGAACACGGTGACCGTCCCCACGAGCCAGTTCGACGAGCAGATGGCGCAGCTCCGTGAGCTCGACTACACGGTCGTCTCGCTGGACGACGTGCTCGCCCACTACCTCGAAGGCCGTCCGCTCCCGACCCAGGCCGTCCTGATCACGTTCGACGACGCCTACCTCGACAACCTCGAGAACGCGGTCCCGATCCTGCAGCAGCACGGCTATCCCGCGGTGCTGTTCGCGCCGATCGGCTACCTCGACGGCCGTCGGCCGCTGCCGCACGACGAGCACCTCGCCGCGCGCGGAATCGTCAACCGGACGCTCGACTGGAGCCGGCTCGCCGAGCTCGAGCGCGCGGGAGTGCGCGTCGAGTCGCACGGGATCGGCCACCGGCCGCTCGCCGACCTGGAGGTGGACGAGGCCGCGCGCGAGATCACGCTCTCGAAGCTCCGTCTCGAGGACGCGCTCGGCCGCCCGGTGCGGGCGTTCGCGTACGTGAAGGGCTCGGAGGCGCACTACCGGCCCGTTCACCTCAGCCTGCTCCGCCAGGCCGGCTACGACGTCGCGTTCACGTCGATCTCCGGCGGGAACGGCGGGCGCACCGATCCGCTTCAGCTCCACCGCTACAACGTCGAGCCGTATCCGCCGCGCACCTTCGAGCTCGTGCTCTCCGGCGCCTGCGATCTGATCGCGCTCAAGGACACGGTCGCGGGGACGCATGCCCGGCGTCTGTTCAACGCCGCCCTGGGCACGTCGAGCAAGTGACCTTCGAGCTGGCGACGTACGAGCCCGCCGACCGCGAGGCGTACCTCGGGCTGCTCGGCGAGGCGTGGGGCGAGCGGACGATGACGGGCGACGAGTTCGACTGGTGGTACGGCCGCAACCCGGCCGGGAGCCTGATGTCGGTCGCGCGGATCGACGGCCGTATCGTCGGCGTGGCCGGGCACTCGCTCGCGCGGTTGGTGCTGGACGGGGCGACGCAGGTCGCGAGCTTCTCGGTGCACGCGACCACGCACGCGTCGGCGCGCGGGCAGGGGATCTTTACGGAGCTCGAGCGCAAGCACGAGCGCGAGGCGGCCGAGCGCGGGGTGGCGGTCGTGCTCGCGTTCGCGAGCGCGCCGACGGCGCCGATCTTCCTCGGGCCGCTCGGCTGGACGGAGATCGGGCGGCTGCGCGTCTGGGCCCGGCCGATGCTCGCGCAGGCGGCTGCGCCGGCGGAGACAGAGCCGTTCCCGAGGTCGGAGGACACCGCCTCGAGCTGGCCGAACCACGTCCTGCGTGACGCGAACTATCTCAACTGGCGTTTCGTCGACTCGCCGCGCGGCTACCGCGTCGTCCGCTCGGAGTCGGGCCATGCAGTCGTCGGGCGCACGCGCTACCGGGGTGTCGAGACGGCCGTGCTCGCGGACTTCGTCGGAGGCTCGCGCGACGTCCTGCGCCGCGCGGTCGCGCTCTCGAGGGCGCGCGCGATGATCGCGCTGCCCGCGCCCGACGAGCGCTCGACGTTCCTCTCGCTCGGCTTCGTCCCCGCGCCGCACACTCTCCACCTCATGGGCAAGCCGCTCGCAGGCACGCTGAACGCGGACGTGTCGGCCTGGCGGTTCACGCTCGGCGACACCGACTTCTTCTGATCCGTGCGCAAGCTGATCTTCATCACCCAGCAGGTCGATCCCGGGCATCCGGCGCTCGCGGCTACGGTTCCGAAGATCCGCGCCCTCGCGGCGCGCGTCGACGAGGTGGTCGTGCTCGCCGACCGGACTGTCGCCGGCACGCTGCCCGAGAACTGCCGCTCGCTCTCGTTCGCCTCGCGGACGCGCGCCGGTCGCGGCGCCCGCTTCCAGGCCGCCCTCGCTCGGGAGCTACGGCCGAGGCCTGTCGCTGTGCTCGCGCACATGTGCCCGATCTATGCCGTCCTGGCGGCGCCGCTCGTCCGCCCGCTACGCGTCCCGCTCCTGCTCTGGTACACGCACTGGGCGCGGACCCGCACGCTGGAGGCTGCGGCGCGTGCGGCGACCGCGATCGTGACCGTCGACCGGCGCTCGTTCCCGATCGAGTCGGCGAAAGTCGTGCCGATCGGGCACGGCATCGACCTGGCCGAGTTCCCCTGCGCCGACCGCCCGGACGGCGCGGGCGACTTCCGGCTCGCGGTGCTCGGCCGCTACTCGCGCGCGAAGGGGCTCGAGACGATCCTGCGCGGCGTTGGGCTCGCGAACGAGCGCGGCGTCGACGCGCGGCTCGAGGTCTTCGGTCCGGCGCTGAACGCGGCGGAGCGCGAGCATCGCAGCGAGCTCGAGCGGCTCGTAGCCGAGCTCGGGCTCGACAAGCGCGTCAGGCTCGACCCGGCCGTGCGCCGTTCCGAGGTGCCGGACGTCCTGGCGCGGGCGCGGGCGCTCGTGAACAACATGGTCGCCGGCGCGCCCGACAAGGTCGTGTACGAGGCGGCGGCGTCCTGCCTGCCCGTCCTCGTGTCGAACCCGGTCTTCGACGACTTCACGGACGGCCTCGAGGCGTCGCTGATGTTCGGGCGCGACGACCCACCCGGCCTCGCCGACCGGATCGCGGAGCTGGCCGCGCTCCCGTCCGGCGTGCGCGCCGAGCTCGGGCGCACGCTCCACGACCGCGTCGCGGAGGGCCACTCGGTCGAGCACTGGGCCGACGAGGTCCTCGAGGTCGCACGCCGATGACCTTGCAACACAGTGTTGCAAGGAACGGCAAGGGCGTTCGGGTCCTGCACGTGCAGAAGGTGGCCGGCATCTCCGGGTCGGAGGCGCACCTGCTCTCGCTCCTGCCTCGACTCCGCGAGCGCGGCTGGGACACGCGCCTCTTGATGCTGCACGAGAACGAGCCCGGAGCCTGGGACTTCGCGCGCGCGCTCACGGACCGCGGCGTGCCTCTCGACGCCGTGCCCATCTCGCGCGATGTCGACGCCTCCGCGTTTCTCGGGCTCGTCCGCTACCTCGCCGACGAGCGGCCGCAGATCCTCCACACACACCTCGTCCACGCGGATGCGTACGGGCAGATCGCCGGCTCGCTCGCACGCGTGCCGATCCGCATGTCGACGAAGCACGGGTTCAACGAGTTCCGCGAGGGGCGCGCGTTCGCACTCGCGGACCGCGCGGTCGCGAGCCTGGCGCACGTCCACATCGCGATCTCACAGGGCCTCGCGCACTACCTGTCCGAGACCGAGGGGTTCGTCGAGGAGAGCTTCGAAATCGTCCACTACGGGATCGCGCCGAGGGACGGGGCCAAGGCGTACACCGGGTCGGAGCCGCGCCTCCTGTGCGTCGGCCGGCTGATCCCGATCAAGGGGCACATCGTGCTCCTGCGGGCGTTCGCCGAGGCGCAACGCGCGGTGCCGGGCCTGCAGCTCGACATCGCCGGCCGCGGGCCGCTCGAGCCGGCGCTGCGCGCGCTCGCACGGGAGCTCGGGGTCGCGGACGCCGTGCGCTTCCTGGGCCACGTCGCGCCGATCCAGGGGGCGATCGAAGGCTCGGCGATCATCGTCGTGCCGTCGATGGGCGAGGGATTCGGGATGGTTGCCCTGGAGGCGATGGAGCGCTCGCGGCCCGTGATCGCCGCGGAGATCGGCGGCCTCGGCGAGCTCGTCGTCGACGGAGCGACCGGGCTGCTGGTCGAGCCCGGAGTCGCCGAGCCGCTCGCCCGGGCGATCGTCCAGCTCGCCGGCGATCTCGGCCGCGCCGCCGAGATGGGGCGCGCCGGCCGCGAGCGGGCGCTTGCGGAGTTCCTCGAGTCGCGCTGCGTCGACCGGACGGAGCAGCTCTACGAGCAGGCGCTCGGAGCCAACTGAGCCCGGAGCGGCTCAGCCGCTTTGCAGCGGTCGGCCGAGCGCACGCTCGTACACCGCGAGCGTCCGCTCTGCCATCCGGGCAACCGAGAACTCGGAGCGCGCGCGCTCGAGCCCAGCGCGGCCCATCGCCTCCGTCCGGGCCGGGTCGGCCAGAAGCGAGCCGAGGGCTTCGGCGAGCGCGCCGGCGTCGTCGACCGGCACGAGCAGGCCCGTCTCGCCGTCCGAGACGAGCTCCGGTGCCGAGCCGGCCCTCGCCGCAACCACCGGCTTCGCCGCCAGCATCGCCTCCAGCATCGCGAGCCCGAACCCTTCCCAGCGCGCAGGGTGGACGACGACCGCGGCCCGGCGATAGAGCGCGGCGACGTCGCCGACCCTCCCCGGCAGGAGCAACCGCTCGCGCACGCCGAGCGAGCCGGCGAGCGTCTCGAGCGGCTCCCGCTCGGGCCCGTCGCCGAGCACGAGCAGCGTCGCGTCGGGCAGGTCCGCGAGCGCCCGCACGGCCGTCTCGAGCCCCTTCTGCGGCGCGAGCCGGCACACGGCGAGGAGCAACGGATCGCCGAGTGAGAGCGGCGGGTTCTCGCTCCACGCGCCGGGCAGCTCGTCGAGCCCGTAGTGCACGACCTCGACCTTGTCGGCGGGCAGCCCCACCTGCTCGACCGAGAACCGCCGTACCGCCTCGCTGATCGCGATCACTCGCGCGGCCCGCCGCGCCAGCGCTCGCTCGACGTACCGGAACGAGCCCTGGCGGAACGGATCGGGGTTGTGCTTCGTCGACACGACCCGCGTTCCCGGCGCGAGCGCGCCGTAGACGTCGGCGTGCACGAGATGCGTGTGCACGAGGTCGGGTCGCAGCGACCTCAGTGTCCTCGCGAGCCGCACCGCGAGCACGGGATCGAGGTCGCGCGGCGACGGCAGCCGCTCGTACGGCACGGCCAGCTCCGCGTAGAACGGCTCCAGCACGCCGGCCGGATCGTCCAGCCCGACGAACGACACCTCGACGCCGCGCTCCCGAAGCGCCGGCAGCAGCGTCAGCAGATGCCGCTCGGACCCGCCGATCCCGCGGATCCGGTGGACGTGGACGACCTTCACGGCACGGTCCGGGGAGGCGGGGCACGCCGCGCGGCGAGCCGCGACGCCAGGTTGAGCACTGCCACGCTCGCGACGAGCGCGAGCAGGAAGTCCCACGGCACGCGGTAGCGCGTGTCTCCGGCGAAGCCCATCGCGACCACGGTCTGGTAGCCGAGCATGAGCAGGACGAGCACGCTGACGCGGCGCGGCGCGAGGAACAGCCCCCAGAGCGCGAACAGGTAGAGCGGGATCTCGTACAGCGGCTGCACCCACGTCCGGGCCCGATCGAGGAAGCCGCCGGCGCCCGGCCGTCCCTCCGTCTTCTGCACGCGCGGGTCCCAGAACATCCGCACCGCCTGCCCCGCGAGCTTTGCCTTCTCGCCCGGATGGTCGACGACGAAGTCGACCGCCTTCGTGCGGTAGAAGCTCTGCTGCGCGCACTCGTCCACGCGGATCAGCTTGTGGTGGACGGCGTAGATCGCGCCGGCGAGCTCCGGCGTCGGCGGCGCGCCCGGCAGGTTCGGCACGTCGTCGATCCACTTCCCGGCCGCGAGGGTCGCGTACGTGTTCGCGTTGTTCGCCTTCCAGAGCGCCTTCGTGTCCGTCGAGAGCGTGAAGCAGCCGACCGACACGTCGTTCCGTGCCGCCCAGGGCACGAGGGCGACCACGCACGCGCCGATGCAGAGCGCGGGGGCGAGCACGACCCGCCGCTGCCAGAGGACGAAGCCGGCGCAGACGAGCGGCAGGAAGAGGAGCCGCGTGTTGCCGAGGATCCCGAGCGCGAGCACGACGCCGAGCGCAACCGCGACCGCGCGCACCCGCCGCGTGGCGCGGTCCGCCGCCACGAGCGTCAGGTAGACGATCGCCGCCGCGAGCACCTGGTCGACGATCTCGCGGTTGACGTGGACGTCGTGCCAGATCAGGTACGGGTTCAGCGTCGCGACGACGGCAGCGATCAGCCCGGCGCGCGACGAGAGGAAGCGACGACCCGTCTCGTAGACGATCAGCGCCGTCGCCGCCGCGACCGCGATCTGCCAGAGCCCGACAGCCGGCCAGTTGCGCCCGAAGATCCAGTAGACCGGGATCAGGAAGAACGAGTACGCGGGCTGCGTCCACGCCGACGGCTGGCCCGGGATGAAGCCGTACGTCCCCGAGTGGATGAAGGTCAGCGCGAAGCTGTCCGACTTCTCGGTGTTGCTGGCGAGGATCGAGCCGCGCTCGTGGAGCAGCACGACGAGTCGCGGCAGCACGCAGGCCGCGAGCACGATCGCGTACGACTGCCGGCGCGTCACGAGACGGCGGCCGCGGGCTCCACCGGCTGCGCGGACTCGACCCACGTCCGCTGCCAGAGCTCGAGCATCACCAGGCACCAGAGGCGGTGGCCGTGGTCGACTCGCCCGGACACGTGCTCGTCGAGGAGCCGCTTCACGGCCGCCGGGCGGATCTGGCCGCGCTGCCTGGCGCGCGCGTCGAGCAGCACGTCGGCCGCGAGCGGCCGCAGCTCGTCGCGGAACCAGGCGGAGATCGGCACGCCGAAGCCCGTCTTGCTCCGTCCGGTGACCTCCTCCGGCAGATCGGCCGCGAAGGCGCGGCGAAGCGCCGCCTTGCCCCGGCGGCCCGAGAGCTGCAGCCGCTCCGGGAGCGACGTGCCGAGCTCGAGCACCCGCCGGTCGAGGAGCGGTGAGCGGAGCTCGAGCGAGTGCGCCATCGACGCGATGTCGGCCTTCAGGAGCAGATCGCCGGGGAGGTAGCTGCGAATGTCGAGGCGCTGGAGGCCGGCGATCCCGGGGCGGTCGGGCGCGCCGAGCAGCTCCGCCGCAGTTCGCGGCCGCTCGACGAACTCGGGCTCCCACAGCTCGGCCCGGAGCCCGGCCGGGAACACCTCCATCAGCGTCCCGTAGCGCTCTGCCTCCGGCGCCGCGACCGTCTCGAGGAAGCGCGCGGCGCGGGTCGCCGTCGAGCGCGGCTCCGGGGACATGCGGCGGAGCGCCTTCGCGGCCGTCGCGGCGCCCGCGCGTGGCAGCCGTTCGGCCACGCGGAGCGCCGCGTACCGCTCGTACCCGGCGAACGACTCGTCGCCGCCGTCGCCGGTCAGCGCCACCGTCACGTCCCGGCGCGCCGCCTCGCAGATCAGGAAGAGCGGGAGCGCCGCTTCGTCGCCGTGCGGCTCGTCGTACGCCCCGGCGAGGCGCGGCAGCGTCGCCTCGACGTCGGGCTCGAGCACGACCTCCGTGTGCTCCGTCGAGAACCGCTCGGCGACGGCGCGCGCGAACGGCCTCTCGTCGTAGCGCGGCTCGCCGAACCCGACCGTGAACGTCCGCACCGGCCGGGTCGCCGCGCGGGCCATCGCAGCGACGACGATGCTCGAGTCGATGCCACCCGAGAGCAGCGCGCCGAGGGGCACATCGGCGACGAGGCGCCGCTCGACGGCCGCCGTGACCTCCTCGCGCACGAGGTCGAGCCAGTCGGCGTCGCTCCGGGGCTCGAGCTCCCCGAGCCCCGCGTACGGCTCGACGCTCACCCGGCCGCCTTCGGCGACGAGCAGGTGCCCCGGCGGCAGCTTCTCGATCCCGCGGAGGCCGGTCCCGCCCGGGACGTACTGCAGCGCCAGATACGCGTCGAGCTGCACCGGGTCCGGCTCGATGCGCAGGCCAGGGAGCCGCAGCAGTGCCTTCACCTCGGACGCGAAGGCGAGCGAGCCGTCGGCGAGCTGCGCGTAGACGAGCGGCTTCTTCCCGACGCGGTCACGCGCGACGACGAGCCGCTCGCGGCCGGCGTCCCAGATCGCGAGCGCGAACATGCCCTCGAGCCGCTCGGCGAACCCGAGCCCGTGCTCCTCGTAGAGGTGCGGGATGACGGGCGTGTCGCCCGTGCCGCGCACCTCGTGGGCGCCAAGCCCGGCCCGCAGCTCCCGGAAGTTGTAGATCTCGCCGTTGAACACGCAGACGACGTCGCCCGCCTCGTTCGCGACCGGCTGGCTTCCCGTCTCGAGGTCGATCACCCGCAGGCGGCGGTTGCCGAGCACGCAGCGCCCGAACGCGTCGACCGAGCCCTCGTCCGGGCCGCGGTGGACGAGCGCGGCGTTCATGCGTGAGACGAGGGCGGGATCGGGCGTTCCGCCAGGCGTCAGCAGCCCGCAAATCCCGCACACGAAGCTCACTGTATCCGGCGAATCTTCATGGATCTTTCGTAACGAGTGAGGATTACGCTCGTGGCCATGCGCGCGAGGCTCGCGTTCGCGGCAGTCGCTCTCGTCGCCACGGCGGCCCCCGCGGCGGGCAGCGGTAACGCGGTGGTCACACCGTTCTGGCTGCCCTCCGTCGAGCTCACGCTCCGCGAACAACCTCCGTTCGCGTTTCTAGCCGATAGCCCGCCCGATCTGGTCTGATTCGCCGGGTGAAGCCGTATGCGGTCGTCTCGTGCCACGTCGAGCGCCCGCTCGACGACGAGTGCTGGTCGCGGTTCGTCGCGGTCCAGGCGAAGCGGCCCGGAGGCTTCCGCATCGCGGCGCTGATGCGGCCTCCCGACGCCGGGGCCGGCGAGGACGAGGAGCGCTGGCTCGCGCGCGCCCGGTCGGCGGCCGAGCGCGGGCCGCTCGGGCATCACACGCATTTCGTGTCGCCCACCCACGCGCGCCCGGCGGAGCCCGCCCCCGAGCACGCCGAGCGCGTCCGGAGCGAGGCGGAGTGGATCGCGGCCGGGGGACTCGCAGCGACGTTGTTCTGCGCCGGCGGCTGGTACCTCGACGCGCCGGTCGCGGAGGCGGTCGCCGAGGCCGGCTACGTCGACTGCAGCGCCACCGCCTTCCGGCCTCGCTATCTCGATGTGGACGCGCCGCGGGCCGAGGCGGCGGCTCCCGTGCGCGTCACGCTCCCGAGCGGCGAGCGCCTGCTCGAGCTTCCCTCCACACACTCGCTCGGAATGGCTTCACGCGCCGTCCTGCGCCCCACGCTCGGCAGCCGGGTCGTCCACGTCTACTTCCACGACACCGATCTCCTCCCGGCGCGGCGCCGTCACGCGCTCACCTCGACGCTCGCCCTGCTCGGCCGCAGGTGCCGCCCGATCGACCTCGACGAGCTCGCCCACGCGTCCGTCGACGTCGCTCCCGACGTGCCGTTCGACCGGTTCTTCCGAGGCAGGAATGCGGCGTCCGGGCAGTAAGATCAATGTTTCGGTGGCTACAAGGCCTCTCCCCTCGGAGCGCCCCAACGACCGAGAGACGCCGCCGCCCGTCGGTGACATCCGCCAGGCACGGGCATCGCTCATCGTCCGGTCGCCGCTGCGGCAGCTCGTCATCCGGGTCGGAAGCCTCGCCGCCCTGATCGGCCTCGACCTGATCGGCGTCGGCCTCGCGCTGTACGCGGCGCTGCTGCTGCGGGAGGTCTACTACGACACGTCGCCGATCTTCCCCGGCCTGCTCTGGGACCAGGAGACCGACTGGCTCCCGTTCCTGCTGCTCGTGACCGTGCTCGTGTTCTGGCAGGCGGGCCTCTACGGCCGGCGCGAGCAGCGGCCCGGCTTCGGCCGGATCGTCTCGTCGCTCGTGATCGTGTCTCTGATCGTGCTCGCCTTCGGCCTCGGCACCGGGCACCAGTTCTCGACGTTCGGCCTGATTCCGACGACCCTCGTGATCTGCGCGATCCTGATCGGCCTCTTCCGCGCGAGCTACGACGTGATCACACGCGAGGTGCTGCACTCGCTCGGCGTCCGCCGCCGCGCCGTCCTCGCGGGCGAGGGAGACCACCTCGTCCACCTCTACCGCACGCTCGGCCAGGCGCGAAGCGGCATCGACTACGAGTTCGTCGGCGCGATCGCCGCGTCACCGGGCGAGATCAGCCTGCCCGTGCTCGGCGAGATGGACGACCTCCGCGCGATCCTGGCCGACCACGACGTGGACGAGCTGATCGTCACCGACTCGGACTTCACCGACCGGCAGCTCCTCGACGTCGTCGATCTGGCGCACCGCTCCGGGGTCAAGGTGCGCATCGCGCCGAAGACCACCGACCTGCTCGTCCAGCGCGCCGAGTTCGTTCCGGGCCAGGGCGCGCCGCTCTTCGAGCTGCGGCCGCCGGTGCTCGTCGGCGCCGACTGGATGGTCAAGCGGGCGTTCGATCTCCTCGTCTCGGGCGCCGTGATCGTCCTCGGGCTGCCGCTCTGGATCGGGATCGCGATCGCGATCAAGCTCGGCTCCCGGGGCCCCGTGTTCTACGCGGACCGGCGGATCGGCCTCGGGGAGCAGGAGTTCGGGATGCTCAAGTTCCGCACGATGTACGTGGACGCGGCCGAGCGGCAGTCCGAGCTCGAGTCGCAGAACGAGGCCGGCGGCGCGCTGTTCAAGATTCGCGACGACCCTCGCGTGACCTCGATCGGCCGGCTGATCCGCCGCTACTCCCTCGACGAGATCCCGAACACGGTCAACGTGCTCCGCGGCGAGATGAGCCTCGTCGGCCCGCGGCCGCTGCCGGTGCGCGACTACGACCTGCTCGAGGAGTGGCACCGCAAGCGCTACCTCGTGCTGCCGGGCATGACCGGCCTGTGGCAGATCTCGGGCCGCTCGAACCTGAGCTTCGACGACCTCGTCCGCTACGACTTCTACTACCTGGACAACTGGTCGATCTGGCTCGACATCTCGATCCTCGCCAAGACGATTCCGGCGGTCCTGGCACAGCGCGGCGCGTACTGAGACTCCGCCCGCGAGCGATACTCGTTGACACGCTCTTGGGGGTGGGCCAAGCTCCTCTGCAGGGTGGGCCACGTCTGAGCGTCTGAGCGGCACCGTCACCTTCCTGTTCACGGACATCGAGGGCTCCACCGGCTTGCTCAAGCGGCTCGGCCGGGCGCGGTACGGCGTGCTGCTCGCCGACCAGCAGCGCCTCCTTCGGGAGGCGTTCGCGGCGAACGGCGGCGAGGAGATCGACACGCAGGGCGACTCGTTCTTCGTCGCCTTCCGCAGTGCCTCGGATGCCGTCTCGGCGGCGGTGGCGATCCAGCGGACGCTGGCCGATCACGACTGGCCGGACGGTGCAGACGTGCGGGTGCGGATCGGCATCCACTCGGGCGAGGCCGCCGCGGCCGGTGAGCGCTACGTCGGCTTCTCGGTGCACCGGGCCGCGCGGATCGGCGCGCGTCGGCCACGGCGGACAGGTGCTGCTCTCGTCCTCGACGCGCGAGCTCGTCGAGGACGACCTGCCGCCGGGCGTCTTCCTTCGCGATCTCGGCTCGTATCGCCTGAAGGACGTCGACCGGCCGGAGCGGATCTCGCAGGTCGTCGCGGAAGGGCTGCGGGTCGAGTTCCCTCCGCTCCGCGGCGCTCAGGAGGTCAAGCAGGCGCCTCTGCGCCGTCGCTCGCTGCTGGCGGCAACGCTGGTCGGGGTGATCGCAGCGGCGGTGGCGATCCCCGTCTTCGCACTGGGCGGCGGCTCCGGCGAAACCTCACTGGAAGGCGTCGGGGCGGATTCCGTCGGCGCCATCGACTCCGGGTCCGGCCAGATCGCCGCTTCGATCCCCGTGGGGGCGTCGCCGGACGCTGTCGCTGCGGACAAGGACTCGGTCTGGGTGACGAACGCGGGCGACGACTCCGTCTCCCGCATCGACCCGATGACGAACACCCGCTCGCAGACGATTACCGTCGGCGGCAGCCCCGGCGCGATCGCCGTCGGCGGGGGCTTCGTCTGGGCCGTCAACAGCGGCGACGGGACGGTCACGAAGATCGACCCAGGCGCGATCGGCGGCAGCGGCGCGCCAGTCGACACGATTCCGGTCGGGAACGCGCCCACCGGTGTGGCGGTCGGGGCCGGTCGGCTCTGGGTGGCGAACTCGACCGACCGGACGGTGATGGAGTTCGCGCCCGGCTCGCACAGGCCGCTGCACACGTTTGGCGTGCCCGACGGTGCCGACGCGCTCGCCTACGGCTTCGGATTCGTCTGGGTCGTGAGCGGGCCGGGAAACAGCGTGACGAGGATCGCCGCGCGTTCCGGAACGGTCCTGCCGCCGATCCAGGTCGGCAACGGGCCGAGCGCGATCGCGATGGGCGGCGGCTTCGTCTGGGTCGCGAACCGCCTCGACGGGACGGTGTCCCGCATCGATCCGGGCACGGTCTCCGTGAAGGTGATCCCGGCAGGGGAAGGCCCGGTCGGAGTGGCCGCGAACGACAGCGCCGTCTGGGTGAGCGGTGGGCGCACCGGGACGCTCTCCCGCATCGACCGGGACGGGGGGTCGGTCGAACGGGAGGTCGAGACCGGGAACCGACCGCAGGGGCTGGCCCTGGCCGGGGACAACCTCTACGCCGCGGTCAGAGCATCGGGGCTCGCTCACCGCGGCGGGAAATTGACGATGCTCGCGCCGCCGTTCGAGTCGATCGACCCGGCGGCTCTCTCCGACGTTGGAGCGTTCGCGGCGACGAGCGTGGCCTACGACGGGCTCATCGGCTTCGAGCGCGTCGGCGGCGGCAGCGGCGCCCGGCTGGTGCCCGATCTCGCGACCTCGATCCCTATCCCCACCGACGGCGGCAGGACGTACACGTTCCAGGTGCGGCGAGGCGTCCACTACTCGACCGGCGAGCCCGTGCAGCCTGCCGATCTCCGGCGATCGATCGAGCGCCTGCTGGCGAACCAGTCCGGCTTCGACTTCGAGCGCATCGTCGGTGCCGATGCGTGCACGAAACCGAAGCCGAAGGGAGCGCCGAGGCGCTGCGACCTCTCCCGGGGAATCGTCGTCGATGCGGCGTCGAACACGATCACCTTCCGTCTGACCGCACCCGACCCGGACTTCCTGGCCAAGCTCGCGGGCTCGTCCGCGTACGCCGTGCCGTCCGGGACGCCGTTGTTCGCACCTCGCCTGCCCCTACCCGCCACCGGCCCGTACATGATCGAGAGCTTCGACACGAAGCGGGGCGTCCGGCTCGTTCGCAACCCCCGGTTTCGCGAGTGGTCGCCGGCGGCCCAACCGGCCGGCTACCCCGACGAGATCGCCCTCCGGTTCGTCGCCGATCAGCCCGCCCAGGTCGAAGCCATGAAACGGAACGAGGCCGACTACCTGAACCTCTTCCCGCCCGACGTCGCCCCGTCCCTGCGGAAAGACGGCTACGGAAGCAGGCTGCACGTCGATCCCGGGCTGAGCACGTTCTACCTCTTCCTGAACACGCGACTGGCCCCGTTCGACAACGTCGACGTGAGGCGGGCACTGAACTTCGCGGTCGACCGGGACAAGCTGGTCGCGCTCAGAGGCGGCCCCGATGTCGCTCAGTCGAGCTGTCAGGTGCTGGCGCCCAACTTCGCCGGCTACGCACGCTACTGCCCCTACCCCCACGACCTGGCCAAGGCGAAGCGACTGGTAGCCGCGTCCGGCACGACCGGGCAGGCGGTCACGGTGTGGATGCCGGAGATTCGCGAGACGACCGGCGACTACCTCGTCTCCGTGCTGAAGAGCCTCGGCTACAAGGCAAGGCTCAAGGTGATCCGAGAGAAGGTCCCCGGCGACTACTTCCGCGCCCTGGCGGTCGCGAAAGGCTCCGTCCAGGCCGGCTTCGGCGGCTGGATCCCCGCCTACCCGTCGAGTGCCGCCTACTTCTCCGAGCTGCTCACCTGCGCCGCCTACAAACCCGGCCAGCCCGACAACATCAACTACGGCGGATTTTGCAACCCGGGCATCGACCGCGACATCGCCCACGCGATCGAGCTGCAGGCCAGCGACCCGAACGCGGCGAGCCTGCTCTGGAGCAAGATCGACCGCGAGGTCGTCGACCAGGCACCGTGGGTCACGCTGGCGAACAGCAAACAGGCCAACTTCGTCTCTGACCGGGTCGGCAACTACCAGTACAACCCGGTGTCGGGCGTGCTGATCGACCAGCTCTGGGTGCGCTAGAGCCGGTCAGGATTCTGTAAGCGACGCGGGAGCGCGCAGGGGCCTCCGCCATACTGAAACGGTGAGCAGGCGTGCGCCGAAGATCCTCGCGGTCGCCTCCGCGGTCGACCTCGATTTCCGTTACGGCTGCACGCCTGCGTGGTGGCAGCTGTGGAAGGGGATGCACGAGGCCGGCTGCGACCTCATCGTCACTCCGTACCGCGGGCGTGCGGTCGAGGCGCCCTGGTGGCGGACCGAGCCGAACCCCTGCTACCGCGAGGGCGAGAGCTTCGCCCACGCCCGCACTCTCTTCGCGCGGCTGAAGCGGGACACGCACCTGCGCCGCCGCGAGGACAGCCCGCCCGACACGCGGTCGGACCGGCTGACGCGCGAGCTGATCTGGCGCTGGGTGACCCCGCGCTGGCAGAAGCACCTCGAGCGGATCCTCGCGCGCGAGCGGGACGTCGACGCCGTCGTCGTCTTCACCGTCCCGATGAGCCACTTCCGCGGCATCCCGGAGGCGCTGCGCGATCGCTTCTCGGTGCCGGTCGTCTTCTACGACGGCGACGTGCCGATGAGCCTGCCCGAGTTCGGCGGCATGGACACCGGCTTCAACTACTACCACGGTGCCGATCCGGGCGAGTACGACCTCGTGGTCTCGAACTCCGAGGGCGGCCTCGGGCGCCTGCGCGAGCTCGGCGCACGTCGCGCGGAGGCGGTGTTCTGGGGCGCCGACCCCGAGCTCTTCCAGCCCCTGCGGGTCGACAAGCAGGTGGACGTCTTCTTCTACGGCTACGGCGACAAGTTCCGGCGGGACTGGATGGAGGCGATGGTCGGCGAGCCGAGCCGGCGCCTGCAGCACGTCGACTTCGCGCTCGGCGGGCGCGACTTCCTCGGCGATATCGGTGCTGCCCGCGAGCTCGGCGACGTGCCGTTCAACGTCTTCGGCCGCGCGATCTCGGAGGCGCGGATCAACCTCAACATCACGCGTCGAGCGCACGCGTCCGTCGCGGCCTCGTCGACGGCGCGCCCGTTCGAGCTGGCCATGGCCGGCGCGGCCATCGTCTCCAACCCGTACGAAGGAATCGAGCGCTGGTTCGAGCCGGATCGGGAGCTGCTCGTCGTGTCGAGCGCGGACGAGGCGATCGACGCCTACCGCGGGCTGCTCGACGACCCTGCCCGTGCCGACGAGCTCGGCCGCGCTGCGCGCGAACGTGCGCTCGACGAGCACACGTACGTCCACCGTGCGCGGCGGCTGCTCGAGCTGGTCGGGCTCCGCGCGCCGGCGACGGTGTCGGCCGGTGGCTGAGGCGCTGCGGGAGGCGCCGAGCGGCGTCGATCCGCGCCTCCAGGCGCTCCGCCGCGTCGCGATCGTGCCCGGCTACAACGAGGAGGGCTCGATCGGCGCGGTCATCGACGAGATCCGCGCGGCCGACCCGGAGATCGAGATCGTCGTGATCGACGACGGCTCGCGCGACCGCACCGCCGAGGCGGCTCGCGCGAAAGGGGCCCGCGTGCTGGAGCTCCCGTTCAATCTCGGGATCGGCGGCGCCGTCCAGACCGGCTACCGCTACGCGCACGAGCACGGTTTCGACCTCGCGCTGCGCGTCGACGGCGACGGCCAGCACGATCCCGCGCAGTTCCTCGTCCTCGCCGGACCTGTCCTCTCCGGCCACGCCGACATCGCCGTCGGCTCGCGCTTCATCGGCCGCAAGGGCTACCGCTCCTCGCGGTCGCGGCGCTTCGCGATCCGGATCCTCTCGTGGACGGTGACGCTACTCGTCGGCGGCCGGGTCACCGATCCGACCTCCGGGTTCCAGGTCGCGAACCGGCGCGCGATCGCCCTGTTCGCGGCGTACTACCCGCACGACTACCCCGAGGTGGAGGCGACGGTGCTGGCCGCGAAGGCTGGCCTCCGCCGGGCCGAGGTGCCGGTCGAGATGCGCGAGCGCTCTGCGGGTCGCTCGTCGATCGGCGCCGTGCGCTCCGTGTACTACATGGTCAAGGTGATGCTGGCCGTGTTCGTCGCCGTCTTCCGGCGTGCTCCCGAGGTGCCGGAGTGATCTTCGCCGCAGGCGTGACGCCGCTCTCGGTCGCGGTCGCCGGCGCGGTCGCCTCGATCCTGCTCGTGCTCGTCGTGCTGGAGCTGATTCGGAAGCGCCGGCTGCGCGAGCGCTACGCCCTGCTCTGGCTCGCGACCGGCGTCGTGCTGCTCGTCCTCTCGCTGTGGCGCAGCGGGCTGAACACGATCGCCGGCTGGCTCGGCGTGACCGGCTACCCGCCGGCGGTGCTGTTCGCGGTCGCAACGCTGTTCATCCTGCTCGTGCTGCTCGACTACTCGACGGTGATCTCGAAGCTCGCCGACCAGAACACGATCCTGGCCCAGCGCCTCGCGCTGCTCGAGGAGCGCCTGAAGGACCGCTAGTCCTGTCCCGGCCGGGCATGCGCTAACTGCGGTGTCAGACACACTTCATCCGGCGTTCGTGGTCCGAAGCGGTCTCGGCCCGATGCGGTGTCAGACACCGGTGTGGGCGTGAACGACCGCTAGCCGAGACGCGCCGCGACCCCGCGGCGGATCGCCGCGGACACACGCCGGCGCTCCTCGTCGCCGCCCGCGGGCGGCTGCCACGGCGGCTCGCCCCACACGCAGCCCGGCTGGACGGTGTCGTCGTCGTAGCGCGGCACGACGTGGAGATGGAAGTGGAAGACGTCCTGTCCCGCTTCGCGACCGTTGTTCTGGCGCAGGTTGACGCCGGTCGCGCCGAGCTCGTCGCGGACGATGGCTGCCAGCATATGGGCGGCGGACATGGCCGCGGCTGCCTCATCCGGCTGGATCGCCCAGATGTCGCGCCGGTGCACGCGCGGGACGACCAGTATGTGCCCCCACGTCGCGGGCGGCTCGCAGAGGAAGGCAACGACGCGATCGTCCTCGTGCACGCGCTCCTGGTCGACGCGGCCGGCGACGATCTCACAGAAGACGCACGGCTCGCCGATCAGCGCACCGTCACGGTCACGGGGGCGCTGACGAGGAAGACGTCGCCCAGCCTCGGGTCGTCGAGCCAGTTCGAGCCGACCCCGATCCGGTAGGTGAACGTGCCGCGACCGGGCCGCTCGGCGTAGGAGGTCGCGCGTGTGGTCGTGATCTTGCGGCCGCTGAAGAAGCAGTTCGCTGCGCCGCCGGTCGACAGGCAGAGCACGTCCGTGTCACCGCGCACGCGCAGCACGCGATAGAAGACCCGCGACGAGCCTGCCCCGACCGCATTCCAGTCGAGCCGCACCGTCCGGCCGGCGACCGTCGCGCGCAGGTCGATGCCCGTGTCGACCGGCACCGCGATCTCGTGGACGATGATCGAGCGGCCCGCGCCTCCGATCGGCTGCAGCGCCGCGGCGGCGACGAGCGGCACGAACGCGAACAGAACGCCGGCGGCGATCAGCAGGCGTTTGCCCGGGATCCGCGGCACGGGCACGGGGTACCGCTTCGCCAGCATCGGCCCGAAGCGGGGCACGAGCACCGGCAGGCACGCGACCATGATCAGGAGCGGCGGGATCGCCGGTAGGAGCAGGCGGAAGAACGAGCCGCTGTCGACCGACGCCACCGAGTCCGACCCCTTGATCACGAAGTAGAGCCAGAACCACGTGGATAGCGCGATCGCCAGCGCCCACGAGCGTCGCGCGACGGCGATCGCGCCCGCGAAGGGCAGGAACTCGAGCACCCGCAGGCTGAAGAACACCTCGGCCAGCCCGTCGAGGTTGTTCTGCAGGTGCGACCAGTCGATGTTCGCGTACTTGTGGTACGGCGTGAACACCGAGGCCGGCGGGCCGATCGCGTCCGGGCCGAGCGCGAGGCGCTGTGGGACGTACGCGTTTCCGAACGCGGGCAGCGTGCCGTAGCCGCGGTACTTCCAGAGTGCGAGCGCGCCCAGCGCGGGCAGCAAGGCGAGCGCGAACGTCCCCAGCTCCCGCCAGCGCTTCCCGACGAGGAAGAACACGACGGGCATCGCGAGGAAGATCAGGTTGGACGCCTTCGTCAGCACCGCCAGCCCCGTCACGAGCCCTGCGGCGATCGCGAGCTCGAGTCGCCGCGCCTGGTAGGTGCGAACGATCAGGGCGGCCGCAGCCAGCAGGCAGACGACGCTCGGAAAGTCGCCCATCATCGTCAGGCCGAGCGGGTGCGGGAGGAACTGGTCGACGTACTTCGAGTGGTACGTCTGCTCGAACAGCGGGATCGCGACGTACGGCCCGATCACCCACAGCCCCGCCGCGACGTAGCCGATCATCCGCCCGGCGATCCTCGAGCCGATGTCGTAGACGCAGAAGAGCGCGATCGGCGCGAGGACGAGCGCCTCGATCAGGATCGCGACCGGCAGCGCCGACACGTAGCTCGGCCCGATGACGAGCGCGAACGGCGCGAGCACGAACGACCACGCCGGCGAGATCAGCGTCTTCGGGATCACGCCGTGACCGGTCAGCCAGCCGGTCGTGTAGTACCAGATCTGGTCGCCGCCCTGGTAGAAGACGAACCCGTTGTGGTGGACGCGGGAGGCGAAGACGATCTCCGCGATCCACCCGACGGCGAGCAGCGGCACGAGCACGCTCCAGGGCTCGCGTCTCGCCGCTGCCCGGCGGACGGCGTTCAGCGACGACTCAGCTCTCAACCGGCTCGAGCGACTCGTGCTGCAAGCGCGACTCCCGGTACCAGCGCACCGTTCGCTCGAGGCCTTCGCGGAGCGGTGTCTCGGCGCGGAACCCGAAGAGCTCCGCCGCACGCGAGGCGTCGAGTGACCGCCGCGGCTGGCCGTTCGGCATCGACGTGTCCCAGCGGATCTCCCCGGCGAAGCCGGTCACGTCGGCGACGGCCTCCGCGAGCTCGCGGATCGACGTCTCGACGCCGGTGCCCAGGTTGACGGGCTCGGGCGCGTCGTACAGCTCGGCCGCGCGCAGGAGGCCGTCGGCACAGTCCTCGACGTAGAGGAACTCGCGCGTCGGCGTGCCGTCGCCCCAGAGCACGACCTCGCCGTCGGCGTCGACCATCTTGCGGATCAGCGCCGGGATGACGTGAGACGTGTCGAGGTCGAAGTTGTCGCGCGGGCCGTACAGGTTCGCGGGCAGGAGGAAGATCGAGTTCAGCCCGTACTGCTCGCGGTAGGCCTGCGCGCCGACGAGGACTGATTTCTTGGCGACGCCGTAGGGCGCATTCGTCTCCTCGGGGTAGCCGTTCCAGAGCTCCTCCTCGCGGAACGGTACGGGCGTGTCCCGCGGATAGGCACAGACCGTGCCGACGACGACGAGCTTCGACACGCCGTAGAGGCGTGACTGCTCGAGCACGTTCGCGCCCATGAGGAGGTTCGCGTACCAGTAACGGCCGGGGTTGGCGCGGTTGGCGCCGATGCCGCCGACCTCGGCCGCGAGGTGGAAGACGAGCTCGGGCTCGGCGTCGTAGAACAACCGCTGGACGTCGTCCTGCCGCGTCAGGTCGCAGTCGGCCCGGCGCGGCACGACGACGCTCTCGCCGTCGGCGACGAGGCGCTCGACGAGATGGGACCCGAGAAACCCACCGCCGCCCGTGACGAGGATGTTCATGCCGTGGGGAGCGTACTCTCGACGGCCGCCGACCAATCGACGCGGCCGGTCCAGCGGTCCCGGTTCTCCGCGTACCAGGCGATCGTGCGGGCGATTCCCTCCTCCCAGCTCACACGCGGCTGCCAGCCCGTCTCGCGCTCGAGCTTCTCGTAGCCGACGCGGAGCGCGATCACCTCGCTCGCGCCCGGCCGGTAGCGCGCCGGCGTCGAGACGAGTTCGCGTCCGGCCGGCCAGTGACCCTCCTCCTCGCCCACGCGGAGGATCAGGTCGGCCCAGTCGCGCATCGACACGTTCTCGCCCTGCCCGTAGACGTAGACGTCGCCGGGGATGCCGTGGGCGGCGACCGTGAGGTGCCCGCGCACGCCGTCCGAGCAGAAGCAGAAGTCGCGCATCGGCTCGAGCTGGCCGAGCTCGATCTGCGGGCGCAGGAGCGCCTGCGTGATGATCGTGCCGGTGACGAAGCGCGGGTTCTGCCGCGGCCCGTAGTTGTTGAACATCCGCGTGACGACGCCCGGGATGCCGAACGCGTCGTGGTAGTTCATCGTCAGGAAGTCCGCGGCCACCTTCGACGTGGCGTAGACCGACTTCGGGTTGAGCGGCGAGCGCTCGTGGAAGACGACGCCGCCCTCGGGGTCGAAGTCGTGGTGGTGCGAGACGGCCTCGCGGACGTTGCCGTACTCCTCGGATGTGCCCGCCGTGTCGAACTTCTCCAGCTCGAGCCCGTGGTCGACGATCGACTGCAGCAGGTTGAGCGTGCCGACGACGTTGGTGATCGTCGTCTCGTACGGCCGGTGCCACGACTCGCCGACGTGCGCCTGCGCGCCGAGGTGGAACACGTACGGCCGGTCGGGCGCGGCCGCGAGCTCCCTGACGAGGTAGTCGATCGACGTGCGGTCGGTCAGGTCGGCGAACTTGACCGTCAGCCGGTCGCGCAGGTGCCCGATGTTGTTGAGCGCGCCGCTCGACGTCGCGCGGACGAAGGCGACGACGAGCGCATCGAGGTGGACGAGCGCCTCCGTCAGATGCGAGCCCATGAATCCGTCGGCGCCTGTCACGAGCACGGTCCGGCCGGCGTATACGTCGCCGAACTCGCGCCTGAGGTCGGCGACCGCCTCGTCGCTCCAGACCGGGTCTCCCATGGGCGCGAAGGTTAACCGCCCGATGTTTGGACGCCCTAAAGCCTCCGCAGGCACGTGGGCTTGCAACAGCCGTCGCTTGGTCTTATGATCGTGCGAATCCCGGGAAGGAGAGAGTGTGCCGAGCTGGCAGGGAAACCTCTTCGAGCGTGCCGTTGCGGCCAGCATGTCGCGGGCACAGTTCTTCCGGCGGGCGGCGATCTCGGCGGGCGCGGTGGCGGGCTTCGGGCTCCTGCGGGCGCGTGGTGCGTCGGCGGCGACCCCGGCCGACCCCTCGCCGATCCCAGGCGGGTTCGACGAGAACTTCAACATCGTCCCGACCGACCCGTTCATCCACGTCCTGCCGCCGACAGTCGGGTTCGAGATGGCGACGATCACCGATTTCGACGGGGTCATCGCCGCAGCCGAGATCCAGGGAACCGCCCAGGGGACGGACGGCACGCAGTACACGTTCGACACCGACATGCGCTTCATGCAGGGCCGTTACGTCGGACTGGACGGCAGGATCCGTTCCGCCTCGTTCGGCTTCGTCTGAATCGACCTCTACACGGGCGCCGTGGGCGACCCGACGAATCAGGTGCACGACTTCGAGCCGGGGATCAAGCCCTCCGGCCTGTTCTGGACGATCCCCGTGCCCCCGACGGTCGCGAGCATCGATTCCACGAGCGGATCGGGCCGCTACCGCATCCAGAACCTCGCGATCCCGGACTTCCACGACTTCTTCAACGCGATCTCGCCGTTCCCGTCGACGATTCCCGGGCACGCGAGCTTCGACGTCCGCTGGACGGGTGGAGGCGATCGCACGGAGATCCGCGACGACGTGTTCGGCTTCGAGGGGACATACGTCGGCGGCGAGGCGTCGATCATGTTCCGTGTGTACGACGACAACCGGCGCGGGGTGATCTACACGTCGAATCCCGAGGACCAGGCGACCGTCGGCGTGGGCGTCGGCCGCGAACGGAACGGCGTTTTCTTCAAGTAAGAGGCCGGTGGGCGCGGAGGCTGCGGCTCCTCCGACACACACCGGCTTACCGAGTAGACGCACGAGGCGCAGAAAACCCGTCGCGGTGGTCACGGCCTAGAGTCACGGCATGCGCGGCTGGGGACGGCTCTACCGGACGAGCGTCGGCCTCGGCGCCCGCTATCTCCTGCGCCACGGCTACCTGCGCGAGGCAGTGATCCGTGTCATGGTGCCGCTCGACCCGAGCCGCTACCTCGAGCTGCCGGAGACGATGCGCGAGCTGGCGGCGAGGCCGGGCGAGCGCGTCCTCGACCTGGCGAGCCCGAAGCTCCTCGCCGTGGCGCTGGCGCGCTCGGGGGCCGAGGTCGTCTCGGTCGACCAGCTCGAATCCGAGATCGAGAGCTGGCGCAAGCTCACCGCCGGCGAGCCGCGTCTCCGGCTCGAGGTCGGAGACGGCCGGGCGCTGACCTTCGGGGACGCGAGCTTCGACGGCGCCTACAGCGTCTCCGTCCTCGAGCACATTCCCGAGCCCGGTGACGAGGACGCGCTTCGCGAGCTCGCGCGCGTGACGAAGCCGGGCCGGCTCGTCGTCGTCACGTTGCCGTACGCGGCCGAGTACAGGGAGGACTGGCGCGACGCGCCCGTCTACGCCGACCAGGGCGAGGCGGGTGCCGCGGCACTTCTTTCAGCGCTGGTACGACGACGCGCGCGTGGAGCGGCTCGCTGCGGCGGTGCCGGCGCTCGAGCTCGTCTCGTCCTCCGTCAGCCGCCTGCAACCGAACCTGAACGAGGCCTACACGCGGACGTTCCCGCTCCTCGTCCCGCTCGGGCCGCTCTTCGGTCTGCTCGCACGGCGGCGCGAAGGCGCCGGCGGTGACGTCGCCCGGCTCACGTTCCGGAAGCGCGCTGAAGAGGCTGCTACGGTCGCCTCGTGAGGATTCGCGTCGCCCTGCTCGCGGCCCTCTGCGCCGTGGCCGTGGTAGTCCCGGCGACCGACGTCGCGGCTCACGACGCCTCGCGCGGCCGCTTCCTCGTCCGGTACGCGAAGCCGCGGAACGCCGACGAGCGCTTCCTGGTCAGCCTGGTCAAGCAGAGCCAGCTCGGCCCGGTCATGGCCGAGCTGAGCAAGGCGCTGATCATCCCCCGGAACGTCACGATCGTGGTCAAGGGCGGCCAGGCCGGGCCGTACTACGACCCGGACACGCACGTGATCGTGCTCAACCACCCGTTTCTCGAGCTCGGCTTCAACGTGTACTCGGCCGAGTACCCGAAGATCACGGGCTACGAGCTCGGCAAGGCGCTCGCGTCGCTCGAGTACTTCGTGCTCTTCCACGAGATCGGCCACGCGCTCGTCGACCTGTGGAATATCCCCGTGCTCGGCCGGGAGGAGGACGCGGTCGACGGGTTCTCGACGATCTTCATGACCACGTACGTCCCCGACGGCGGCCAGATCGCGCTCTGGGGCGCGGACTTCTTCGACTACCTCGGGCGGCACGAGGGCAAGTTCGGGCGCAACGACTTCGCGGACGAGCACTCGCTCGACCCGCAGCGTGCCTACTCGATCGCCTGCTGGGTCTACGGCTCCAATCCAAAGAAGTACGCCGGCCTCGCCGGCGTGATTCCACGCGCGCGGCTCGTGCGCTGCCCGGCCGAGTACCGGAGCCTCCGCAAAGCCTGGTTCCACTTCCTGCGGCCGCACATCGCGGGCTGAGCACGCTCGTAGACTGGCCGCATGGAACGGCAGTCGCTCGCCGTCCTCGAGTACCCGCTGATCGTCGAGCGGCTCGCCGAGGCGACCGTGACGCCGCAGGGCGCTGCGCTCGCTCACGGGCTCGTTCCTTCGCCGGACGCCGCGGAGGTCGCCGCGCGCCAGGCGCGGACGGCGGAGGCGGTCATCCTGCTCGGGACCGGCGTGGCGCCGTCGCTCCACGGCGTGGCCGACGTCCGCACGGAGGCCGATCGGTCCGAACGCGGCGGGTCGCTGACCGCCGCAGACCTCCGCGCCGTCGCCGACACGATCGCAGGCGCGCTCGCCGCGCGCGGGACGCTCGCCGAGCAGCGCGACGCCGCGCCGCTCCTCGCGGGTCTGCTGGACGCGGTCGACCCCGGGCTCGCGGGCGTCTCGGGAGAGATCGACCGCCGCGTCGAGGACGACGGCTCCGGCGTCCGCGACACGGCCTCCCCGCTCCTGCGCCGCCTGCGGAAAGAGCTGCGGGCCGGCCGGCAGCGCGTGGCCGACGAGCTGGCGCGGCTCGCCCGCTCCCCCGAGCTCCGCGAACACCTCCAGGAGACGTTCGTGACCGACCGCGGCGGCCGGCCGGTGCTGGCCGTGAAGGCGAGCGCGCGCTCGCAGGTGCGCGGCATCGTCCACGACGCGTCGAGCTCGGGCCAGACGCTCTTCGTCGAGCCGCTCTCGGTCGTCGAGATCGGAAACCGGCTCGCCGAGGTCCTGAGCGCCGAGCGCGAGGAGGTGGAGCGGATCCTGGCCGAGCTGTCGGCGCTCGTGGGCGCTCGGGCGGGAGAGCTGGTGGCGCTCGTCGAGGCGACGGCGGCGCTCGACCTCACGCTCGCGTGCGGGCTGCTGTCACGTCGCTGGCGCGGGACGCCGGTCGAGGTCGCCGACGAGGTGCGGCTCCTCGGCGTCCGGCATCCGCTGCTCGCCCAGGAGACGGCCGTGCCGATCGACCTCGACCTCGGCGGCCTGCGTGCGCTGGTCGTCAGCGGCCCGAACACGGGCGGCAAGACCGTGGCGCTGAAGACCCTCGGCCTGGCCGCCGTGCTGCACCAGAGCGGCCTGCGGCCGCCGGCCGATCGCGCGGTGATGCCGGTCTTCGACACCGTGCTCGCCGACATCGGCGACCAGCAGTCGATCCAGATGAGCCTGTCGACGTTCTCGGGCCACCTCGGCAACATCGTCCGAATCCTCGGCGCCGCAGGTGCCCGCTCGCTGGTGCTCCTCGACGAGCTGGCGGCCGGCACCGACCCGGCCGAAGGCGCGGCGCTCGCGCAGGCGCTGCTGACACGACTCTCGGAACAGGCGCGGCTCACGCTCGTCACGACGCACTACGCCGAGCTGAAGGAGTGGGCGAGCGCCACCGCCGGCGCCGCGAACGCCGCCACGGCCTACGACGTCGAGACCGACACGCCGCTCTACCGCGTCGCGCTCGGCCGCCCTGGCACCTCGCACGCGCTGCGCGTCGCGGAGCGCCTCGGTCTCGACTCCGACCTGGTCGCCGACGCCCGTGAGCGCGTCGTGCCGGCGTTGCTGCGGGCGGCCGAGCTGCTGGCCGAGGCCGAGCGGGCCGAGCGTACTGCCGGCGAGGAGCGCCTGGCGTCGGAGCAGGCGCGTGAGGACGCGGAACGGCTCCTGGAGCAGGCCGAGGGGCGCCGGGCCGCGCTCGAGGCCGAGATCGAGCGCGTGCGCGCGTCCGTGGAGGCCGAGCGCGCCTCGGCACGCGCGGCAGCGGAGGAGGAGCTCCGTGAGGCGCGGGCGGCGCTCGAGTCGCTCCGCGCCGAGATTCGCACAGCGCGCCAGCAGGAGCGTGTCCGCCGGCGGGCGCAGCCGGGCGCCGCCCGGGCCGCCGAGCGCCGACGCGACCGTCGTCTCGGCGCGGCCGTCGACGAGGCGGGACGTGTCGAGCAGTCGCTCCGCGCGCTCGACGAGCCCCTGCCAGTCCTCGGCCCGCTCGCGCCGGGCGACCCCGTCGAGGCGCGCGAGCTCGGCGTCCACGGCCTGATCACGGCGATCGAGGGCGACGAGGCCGAGGTGCTGGTCAGCGGCGGCCTCCGCGTGCGGCTCCCGCTCGCGAGGCTGAGACCTGACGCGAGCCCCGGGGCGGCGGTCGAGCCGGAGCCGCAGGTGAAGGTGGTCGCGAGCGCGCGTGGCGACGTCTCCGACCAGCTCGACGTGCGCGGCATGCGCGCCGACGAGGCCCGCGAGGCGGTCCGTGCCTTCGTCGACGACGCGGCGCTCGCCGGCTTCCACGAGGTCACCGTCGTCCACGGGCGCGGAACCGGTGCGCTGCGTTCGGCAGTGCGCGCCGAGCTCGATGCGCACCCGCTCGTCGAGCGCCACGAGACGAGCTCGGCGGACGGCGCGACGGTTGCCTCGCTGACCTGATCCGCACGAAGGCAATACTGGAAGCGGAATCATCCAACTGGGGGGAAACACCATGAGATCCGCGCTCGCCATCGTCGCCACGACGGCACTCGTCGCTGTGGCCGTGCTCGCCTCGACGAGGATCTGGTCGACGCAGACCTCGTCGGCTGCGACCTCGAAGCAGACCAACTTCCTGCTACTTCCGCCCGCGGCGCCGGCGGGCCAGATGGTGCTCTACGGCCACGTCAAGAAGCTCACGCCGACCGGCGGCCACTACCTGCTCGGATTCGACCCGGCCTGGCTCACGAGCGGTTACACCGCGAGCCGCGCCCACAAGGAGGACACGGGTTCGAGCGAGGTGCCGAACGACAACTACACGGTCGAGGAAGGCCATCGCCTCCTGTGGTACATCCTCCCTGCGGGCGCCCGCGTCACCGTGCTCACGAATCAGGGGACGAAGGGCATCTCGGCGACGCCGATCCCGGTCGCCGAGCTGTCGCGGATCGTCAACGGCGGCCAGCACCGCAAGCTGTTCGAGCCCCTCGACTCGGGCGTCTGGATCCGCGTCCACAACGACACGGTCAAGGAGCTCGACCAGCAGTACAAGCCCTAGCTCTCACTGGCCCCTGCTCTTGGGGTCGACGCCGGCGAAGGTCAGGAAGTCGACCATCCGAAAGTCGCCGCGGTCCCGCGAGGGAAGGCTCGGGCGCCAGCGCGGGTCGTAGGAGAGATACGACGCCGGATCGGCCTTGAGCAGGCACGTGATCACCTCGGCGACGATGCGGCCGCCGACCGGCCCCAGGTGCAGGCCGTCCTCGATCACTTCGGCCTCCTTGAGCGCGTAGTACCAGAGCGGCGTCGAGTGCTCGAGGCCGAGCCCGAAACCGCTGAGCTCGGCGAGATCGGCGGACTGCAGCGGCGTCACGCCCATCTTGCGCGCGAGCGCCTGTCCGGAGGGCAGCTCCCAGGTCACGTGTCGGAGGAGCGTTCGTACCGGCAGCACGGTCGGGCCGCTGTGCGACGCGATGGCACTGATCGGCAGATGGAAGAGCGGGGTGGAGATGCGCGTGTCGATCCGCTTGTTGTGCTTCACCTGACCGTCGCCGAAGTCGAAGAACGTCTGCCAGCCGACGAACCGGCGCGCGGCGCGGAAGCCGCCGCGGAGGTCGGCCGGGTCGGACTCCGGGCTCGACCCGTCGAAGATGAGCCCGAAGAACGGCTTGCCCTCGTCGCCCGCGAGATTGGCGCGGTAGGAGGGCCGGACCATGGAGTGGCCGAAGCGGTAGGCGGCGCCCTGGAACTCGACCGGGATGAACGCCTCTCCCTTGCGCGGCCGGTAGAAGCGCGGCCCGCGGCCCATGATCGCGTTCACGAGCGGCTGCCCGACGAACAGCGGCAGAAACTCGTGCAGGATCATCCACTGGTAGTGCCAGGTCGTGAGCCGTCGCGCCTGCGTATAGAGCTCGAGCGGGTCGTTTTTGCCATCGGCTCGCAGCTGGTCGACGACGCGGTTGTGAAAGAGCAGGAAGGCGGCCTGCAGCCCCGAGATGATCACGTGCTCGTCGTTGCGCGGGTCGGCGATCACCGCGGTTCCGTCCGGCATCCGCGGCACGTCCTCGAAGAGCCCGCCCGACTCGACCTTCAGCTTCGCACGGTCGGAGGGGTCGTAGAGCTGCGCCGATCCGACCGGTCCGGCGCCGTAGACGGAGTCGAGGTCGAAGGACGGCGTGCGCCCGTTCGGCGATGCGCTCGGTGACGTCGGATGTCCGAGCGGCGACGACAGGTCGAAGGTCATGTCGTGATCCATGAACTGGCCCATGAACGTGGTGCCGGCCGTGTGCGTGGGGTTGTCCGGGTTGTGGACGGAGAGCGACGGGTCGGTGATCAGCAGCACCGGGCCGCGGTCGAGCCGGTCGCGGGCGTCGAGGATCCCGCCGGGCGAGCCGATCTCGACCAGCGCCGCTTCGAGGCCGCGCCGACCGGGATCCGCAAACGGCGACATGCCGTCGAAGATCCGGCCGAAGTGCGTGGTGATGCCCGGCGCCGAATGGCGCGCGTGCTTGACGGGCGCCGCGGTCGCGGCCCGGGCGCCCGGAAGGCCGAGCGCACCGCTCGCTCCCACCGCGACGGCGCCGGCGGCGGCCGTGCCGAGGAATCGCCGGCGCGTGAACTGGCTCGAGGTCTGAGTGTCGTCGTGGATGTCGTCGTGCTCGCTCATCTGGGTCTCCTTTCTCACTCCGGCCCGGGCTCCGAGACGGCTTCGCTGACGCGCTCGAACGGCAGGGCGGCACGCCTGGCCGCCTCGCGGACGCCGTCCGGCGACTCGGCCTCGTAGAGGTGGAAGCACATCTCGTCCTCGAGCACGAAGATCGAGTGCAGGTAGCGGACCGGCGTTCCTTGCCGGCTCAGCTCGTCCGCCGCAAGACGCGCCCGCCGGGCGCTGCAGGTGAACGCAGCGACGTCGGTGCGCGGGAGATAGAGCTCGATCAGGAAGTTCGCCATGGCGCCGACGGTAGGCGCGGCGGCGCCCGGCGACAATTGTGGAAACCTTGACTCTTTTGAACGGCGGTCCGGCTCAGCCGTGCAGCGACAACCGGCGGGCCAGCTGCCCGCGGGAGTGCACGCCCAGCTTCGCGTAGGCGTGCGAGAGGTGCGCCTCGACGGTCTGGACGGTGATGAAGAGGCTCGCGCCGATCTCCTTGTTCGACAGGCCCTCCGCGGCCAGCGCCGCAACGCGCTCCTCGCTCGGGGTCAGCTGTCCCTGGGCACGCGGCCTGCGCCCGCTGATGCGGCCGAGGTCGGCGCGCGCTTGCTCGGCCCAGCCGTCCGAGCCGATCTCCGTGAGTGCGTCGGCCGCCGCTTCCAGCGAGCGCCGCGCCGCGCCCCACTTCTTCAGCCTGCGCTCCGCCCGGCCGAGGGCGAGCAGCGTCCTCGCCCGGTCGAAGCGAAGGCCGAGCTGCCCGTAGCCGTCCGCGGCGTCCGCCAGGTCAGCGCGAGCGCCGTCGTCCCGTGACGCCCCGAGCCGGACGAGCGCCTCCGAGCGCGCCGCGGTGATCAGCCCCCACGGATGCTGCTGGTCATCGGAGAGCCGCCGAAGGCGGCGGGCGACGGTCTTCGCGCGGGAAAGCTCACCGAGCTGGACGAGCGCGTCGACGAGGTCGCCCCCCGCCGGAAACACTCCCGGCTCGTCGACTCCCTCCCGGCGCGTGTGCTCCCAGACTGCGCCGAGGTCGTGAGCCGCCTGCTCCGGGTTGCCGGCGAAGAGCGCGGCGATCCCACGGGCGCGGAGCCCCTCGAGCCAGTCCCAGCGGACACCGGTCGCCTCCGAGCGCTGGATCGCCTGATCTGCCCAGCGCGCCGCCTCGTCCGGGAGGCCGCGACCGGCTGCCAGCAGCGCGCGGCAGCGCTCGTAGATGGGCCAGTAGAAGAGCTGTCGCTCGGTCGGCGCGGCCCACTCGTCCAGGAGGCTCTCCGCCGCGGCCCAGTCGCCGACACGCAGCTCGAGCTCGCACAGGTGGAGGCGCTGCAGGCCGTACGAGACCGGTTCGCCTCGCTCCTCGGCGAGCGAGAGCAGGTGGGTGAGGACGTCGCGCGCCCGCTGCACCTCGCCTCGCCAGACGAGCTGCTGGCCGGCGAGCCGCTCCGGCGATCCCACCATGTAGTAGACGGCTCCTTCCGACGCAGCGCGAAAGTCCTCGCACAGGTCGTCCACGGAACGGCCGAGGAGACAGCGCGCCCACGCGAGCGCATAGACGGCGTCGGCATACCGTCCCGGACCGCCGCGACGACTGGCGGCGAGTGCTTGCTCGGCCCAGGCCTCCGCCTCGCGGATCCCCGCGACGCGCGTGGCGAGCTGGTTGATCGAGAACTCCGCCAGCACGGTCGCGTGCAGGACGGGGTCGGCCGCGCTCTCCGACAGGGCCAGCTCCAGATAGCTCCGGACCTCGTCGTTGCTCTCGACCACGCCGCCGGGCATCAGCAGGTAGCCCTGGACGCGCGCAGCGCCGGGCGGCAGCGACTCGAGCTCGCCGGAGAGCAGGTCGGTCACGCGCTGCTTCTCGCCGGCAACGGCCAGGGCGTGGGCGAGCGCCAGCAACCGGTCGGGCCGCTGGGGCGACGCCGGCGGGGTCAGTCGCAGCGCGTGCTCGGCGAGCACGACCGCCTCCTGCGCCGCGCCTCGGGTGGCTGCGTCGGTCGCCGCTGCGCCGACCCTGGCCGCGAGCTTGCCGTTCGGTCGCTCCGTGGCCAGTGCGAGGTGCCAGGCCTTCAATCTGCTGTCGGTCGCGACGCCGGCGAGCTCGAGATGGAGCGCGCGCCGCTCGCTCGGCTTCGACCTGGTGAGGGCCGCCGAGGCCAGGAGCGGATGCGATGCGCGGGCGCGGTCGACATCGACGAGGACCAGGCCGGCGTCGACCGCGCGGTCGACCGTGGCGGTGTCCGTGATCCCGGCGAGCTGGGGCACGCGCAGGTCGCTGTCGAGGGCCAGGGCCAGCAGCACCTTCCGCACGGGGCGCGAGAGCTGCTCGATGCGCGTGCCGAGCAGGTCCTCGACGCGGCCCGGCACGGGGACGTCCTCGCCGATCTTCGGCAGTTCGCGGCCGACGAGCATTCGGCCGAGCTCGAGCAGGAACAGCGGGTTTCCCCGGCTCGTCTCCTGGAGCTGGCGGACGACTCTGATCGGCAGGCTGAGACCGAGCCGCTCGAACAGGATCCGGCGCGCGGCGCCCAGGCTCACGGGGCCGACTTCGAGCTGTTCGATCCCGGCGGGGTCGAGTGCGCGCTCGAGGTCGGTCGGTTCGCCGGTGCGCCTCGCGAGCAGAAAGCGCACCGCGTGCCCGTCCAGCCTGCGGGCGGCGTACCCGAGCGCTTCGGCGGAGGGGCGGTCGAGCCAGGGAATGTCGTCGACGGCGACCAGCAGCGGATCCTGCTCGGCCAGCGCACGCAGGGTGCTCAGGAGCCCGGCGGAGACGGCAAACGGCTCGGCGGGCTCGCCGTCCGCCTCGGAACGCAGCAGCGCGGTCTCGAGGGCGCGGCGCTGCGGAGCCGGCACTGCTGCCAGGTCATCCAGGTCGACTGCTTCCAGCAGGTCTGCGAGCGCTCCGAACGAGAGCCCGGTCTCCGCATCGTTGGGCCGGGCGGCGAGGACGCGTAACCCGTGCCGACGGCCGAGCTCGGTGCCGGACTCCCACAGCGTCGTCTTGCCCGCGCCGGGGTCGCCCGTGAGGACGAGCGCCGCTGGGGACTCGGTCTCGAGGAAGCGCGCAAGCGTCGCGAGCTCCGGCTCCCGGCCGACTACGTCTGCGCCCGCCCGCGTGACCGTCTGTTCCATGTACCGCCCCCTCCGGGTGGGATAGCACAGGTCGGGACGGGACACAAACCCCGCCCGGAAAGGCGTCAGGCGAGCTCGACCGCGTACAGGTCGTACGGGAAGCGGTCGAGCACGGCCCGGCGCGGATCGGGCACCGTGAAGAAGCGCGCGAGCGCGAGGTCGTCGAGCCACTCGAGCTCCGGCCGCAACTCGATCATCCGGCGCACCGCCGTCCGGTCGCCGCCGAGGGCGACCGCCTCGACCCGGCCGCGGTACGGCTCGAGCACACGCGCTGCGACGTCCGCCGCGTCGTCGAGCAGCGAGCGGGCCTGTTCCTCGCGGCGGCGGCGGAAGCGGTTCGCCGACGAGCCGCCGGCGCGATGGCGACCGTGGACGAGCCGCTGTCCGACCTTCGACGCGACGAGCCTCTCGCCCTCGAAGACGCCGACCGCGTAGCCGCCCAGCCGCACCAGCACCGCGCCCGCGAGATGGTCCTCGGCGATCTCCTCGAGCAGCGGGCCGACCCGGACGACGTCGTACTCGCCTGCGTGGCGAAGCGGAAACGGCGGCGTGACGACGAGCGTCTCGCCCGGCATCTCGAAGCGCGCCGTGCCGTCCTCGTAGACCGAGCGCCCCGGCGTCCCGTCGAGCGGCGCGAGGCGCTTGGCCGCGTTCGCACGCCCGACGAACCTGCTCATTCCCCCGCGGCGAGGCGCCGGTAGACGTCCTCGTGCGCCCGTGCGGTCGCGTCCCAGCTGAACAGCCGCGCCCGCCGGAGACCGCGCTCGACGTACGGCCCCGGATCGGCGAGCACGGCCTCGATCGCTCGTGCCATGTCCTTCGGCGAGATGGGGTCGAACAGCTCGGCTGCGTCGCCGCAGACCTCCGGCAGCGACGTCGCGCGCGACGCGGCGACCGGGCAGCCGCACGCCATCGCCTCGAGCGGCGGCAGGCCGAAGCCCTCGTAGAGGCTCGGAAAGACGAGCGCCGACGCGGTGCGATAGAGGTGCACAAGCTCGTCGTAGGAGACGCGCCCGCGGCTCTCGACCCCCTCCGGCAGCGTCGTCGCATGGCCGGTCCCCGTCAGCACGAGCCTGAGCTCCGGCCGCTCCCGCCGCACGAGCGCGAGTGCCTCGTAGAGCCGCGAGTGGTTCTTGTGCGGCCAGGGATTCGCCGGGTAGAGCAGGAACGGCTCGCGCGGCCCGTCGCCTGGGGTCAGGCGGTCGTGGTCGACGCCCAGGGGAATCGCGACCACGCGCGCCGGGTCGATCCCGTAGCGCGTGAGGAGGGTGTCGCGGGCGTGCTCGGAGATGGTGACGACGATCCGGCTCGAGGTGACGGCGTGCTTGTAGAGGACGCGCCGGTAGGCGAGCTCGGCACGCGAGAAGAACTGCGGGTAGAGCTCGTGCTGGAGGTCGTGGACGGTCACGGCTGCGGGCGGCTGCGAGCCGGGCGACGGAATCGTCGCGGTCAGCGGGAAGTGGATCGCGTCGAGCGTCTCCAGCCGCAGCGCGCTCCGGACTCTTCCCGGCACGATCCACGCTCGCGACATCGCCGCGATGCGCCCGGCCGTCGTCGTGCTCGCCCGGTACTCGGCGACGACGCGGGTCGGCAGCCCGTCGGCGGCATCCTGCGCGATCGAGGGCACGAACGCCTCGTAGTCGAGCTCGCCGACCCGGGACAGCGCGCGCGTCAGCTCTCGCGCGTAGGTCTCCGAGCCGCCGACGACGCCGGGCACGAGCGTCAGCAGGGAGATCCCGACGCGCACTACGCGTGCCGCTGGCCGTCGTGGCTCACTGGGCTGAGGGTACCGGCCGCTAACGATGCCGTAACAGGCCCCGGCTATGATTTGCGCATGGCCGCTGAGCCCGAGAAAACCCCTGCAAGCGCAGGGGTTTTGTCTACCGAGGAGGTCGACGTCGACGCCCTCTTCGCGCGACTCCAGGACGAAGTGCGCTGGGGCGGGGCGGCGCCTGCGAACGGCAATGCCCGGCTCGCGTGGCGCAACCAGGCCGAGCGGCTCTGGTCCGTGTCGGCCGAACGGCCGATCCGGCGCCGTCCGGGCGCGAAGGGCTTCGTCGCCTACGGCGTCAAGAAGGCGCTCAGGCCGTTCCTGCGCTGGTACGTCGAGCCGCTCTCGGCCGAGCAGCGCGGTTACAACGACGCCCTGCTCAAGCTGGTCGACGAGCTCTCGGAGCGGGCCGACCGCGCCGCCGCCGGCGAGGAAGCCGCGCGGCGCGCGCTCACCGAGCTGGAGGAGCGCCTGGCCCGGGTCGAGCGGCGCCCGCGCGCGGACGGGGCGGCCGCTGCGGCGCCTCAGACCGTCGCGGCGCAACCAGCTGCCGCGGCGTTCCCGGACTACTTCGCCTACGAGGCACGCATGCGCGGCTCGACCGAGTCGGTCCGCGACCGGCAGCGCGCCTATGTGGACGACCTCCGCGAGGCCTCTCCGGTGCTCGACGTCGGCTGTGGCCGCGGCGAGCTGCTCGCGCTGCTCCGCGAGGCGGGAGTCGAGGCCCGCGGCGTCGACGCCGACGCCGACATGGTCGCCTACGCGAGCGGCGAGGGTCTCGAGGTCGAGCAGGCCGATGCCGTCGCGTATCTCGAGGGGCTCGAGAACGGGTCTCTGGGCGGAATCTTCGCCGGGCAGGTCGTCGAGCACCTGCCCCCCGCGACGCTCGTGCGGCTGCTGGAGCTGGCGGCGCGGAAGCTTCGGCCCGGCGGCCTCTTCGTCGCGGAGACGATCAACCCGCTCTCGCCGCTCGCGCTTCGCAGCTACTTCGCCGACCTGACGCACGCGCAACCGCTCGTCCCCGAGACGCTGGCGCTGCTCGCCCGCCAGGCCGGCTTCCGCGAGGTCGACACCCGCTTCCTGAACGAGCCCGCCGAGCGCCTGACGATCCCGGACGACCCGGTGATCGCCGCCAACGTGCGGAAGCTGAACGAGATCCTGTTCGCCCCGCTGGATTACGCGATCCTGGCACGAACGTGATTCTGGCGCAACCGCCAGTTCGCAACCCTTCGCCGCGGAGTCCCGGCTTGGCCGGGGCGGAGCTCGGGCCGGATCGGCCCACGCTGCGCAAGGGGAAGGGGGCTCACGGGGGAAACCGGCTGTTTCCCCCGTGAAGCACGGCGATGAGAATCGCCGTGTGTCGCCCGCAGGTTCCGTTCGCCCGCGGCGGTGCCGAGATCTTCACGGACGAGCTCGTGCGGCAGCTCCGCGCGCGCGGACACGAGGCGGAGATCGTGTCGGTGCCGTTCAAGTGGTATCCGGGTCAGCGGGTCCTGACGCAGGCGTTCCTCTGGCGGCTGCTCGACCTGACCGAGGCCGACGGGGCTCCGATCGACATCGTCGTCGCGACCAAGTTCCCCTCCTACTGCGTGCGCCATCCGAACAAGGTCGTCTGGCTCCTGCACCAGTTCCGGCAGGCGTACGAGCTCGACCGCACCGAGCTCGGGCAGTTCTCGGAGTCGGCCCAGGATCGCGCGCTCAGGCGGCGCGTCCAGCGGCTCGACGAGACGGCGCTCGGCGAGGCGAGGAAGCTGTTCGCGACGTCCGGCAACGTGGCCTCGCGGCTCCGGCGCTCGACCGGGCTCGAGGCCGAGGTGCTGCCGCACCCGCCGCAGGAGCTCGCCTATCGCACTGACGGCTACGAGCCGTTCGTGCTGTCCGTCAACCGGCTCGACCGGGCCAAGCGCATCGACCTGCTGATCGAGGCGGCCGCCCGGCAGGGCGTCGACGTGGTGATCGTCGGCGACGGGCCCGACCGCGGTCGGCTCGAGTCGCTCGCGAACGGCCGCGCGCGCTTCACCGGCCGCATCTCCAAGCAGGAGCTCGCCGACCTCTACGCGCGCTGCCGCGCCGTCTACTACGCGCCGTTCGACGAGGACTTCGGCATGGTGCCGTTCGAGGCGTTCCTGGCCGAGAAGCCGGTGCGTCACGACGACCGATGCGGGCGGGCCGCTCGACGTCGTCCACGAGCGGGCCACCGGCCGCGTCGTCGAACCGACGGTGGACGCGATCGCCGGCGCGCTCGCGATCGGCGAGGACGAGGCACGGACGTGGGGGAAGGCGGGCAAGGCGATCGCCGAGCGGGTCACGTGGGACAGCGCGATCGACAGGCTGCTCGCGTGAATTCGCTCACGTTCGGGCGGCCAGGGACGTGAGGGTCGCCTACTACTCGCCGATGCCGCCGTCCCGCTCCGGCGTCGCCGACTACAGCGCACTGCTCCTGCCGGAGCTCGAGCAGCGGATCGACGTGGTCGTCGCGCGGCCGGGCCGCTTCCGGCGCGCACCCCAAGCGGACGTCGCGCTCTACCACATCGGCAACGACCCGGACGCTCACGGCTGGATCGCCCGTGCGCTCGCCGCGCGTCCCGGCGTCGTCGTGCTGCACGAGTTCGTGCTCCATCACCTCGTGGCCGGGCTGACGCTCGCGCGAGGCGACGCGCGCGGCTACCTCGACGCGATGGAGCGCGGGCACGGGCTGGCGGGACGCCTGCTCGCCTACGGGGTCATCGACAACCGCATCCCGCCGCTCTGGGAGACACGGGCCGAGGCGTTCCCGCTCGCCGGGGACGTGCTCGCGGCCGCGACCGGCCTGATCGTCCACTCGGCGTTCGTCGAGGAGCGCGCCCGCGCCGCCGGTTTTGCCGGGCCTGTGTGGCGGATCCCGCATCCCGCCTGGCCGCTTCCCTCCGTCTCGCCGGAGCCGGTCGAGGGCAGCCCGCTGATCGGCTGCTTCGGCCACCTGAACGAGAGCAAGCGCATCCCGCAGCTGCTGGCCGCGTTCGCGCGGCTCCGCGCCGCCCGACCCGAGGCCAGGCTGCTCCTCGTCGGCGCGTTCGCAGACCGCCTGACCGGGCTCGCGATCCCCGAGGGCGTGATCCGGGAGGGCTACGTGAGCGAGGAGCGGCTCTGGTCGCTGATGGCGGCCTGCGACGCGATCGTCTCCCTGCGCTCCCCGACGATGGGCGAGACCTCCGGTTCGGCGATCCGCGCGCTGTCGCTCGGCAAGCCGCTCGTCGTCTCGGACGTCGGCTGGTTCGCCGAGCTGCCCGACGACGTCGCGATCCGGATTCCGGTGGACGGGCACGAGGTCGAGGCCCTCGCGGCCGCGCTCGAGCGGCTCGCCGCCGATCCCGCGGCGCGCGAGGCGATGGGCGCCGCTGCCCGCGAGCTCGTCGAGCGGGACCACGCCCTGCCGCGCGTCGCCGACCTCTATGCCGCCGCGCTCGAGCAGGCCGCGGGCGGCGAAGTTGTCCGCGACGCGACGCTGCGCGAGGTCGCCGAGGCGGCCGCCGACGTGGGCATCGGCGCCGAGGACGAGGCCGCCGCCGAGCTCGCGATGCGCCTCGACGAGGTCGAGCTTGGCGGTTGAGACAGTCGCGCCGGCGCGGGCACGCGACCGCGCCTCCTCGCTCGCGCACGCGATCCCCGTCTGGGCCTGGCTCACCGGCATCGTCGCCCTCTCGACCGGCATCCGCTACGCGTTCACGCGCCAGATCGTCGCGCCGTGGATCATGGTCGACGAGCTCATCTACTCGGAGCTCGCGAAGAGCTTCGCCGCGTCCGGCCACTTCCTGATCCGCGATCATGCCTCGGGCGCGTACGGCTACGTCTACCCGATCCTGATCGCACCCGCCTGGGCGGTCTTCCGGGCCGTGCCCGACGCCTACGCGGCCGCGAAGGGCATCAACGCGCTGGTCATGTCGCTCGCGGCGATCCCGACCTACTTCATCGCGCGCCGCGTCCTCGGAAAGTGGCTCTCGCTGGTCGCTGCCGCCTTCGCCGTGGCGATCCCGTCGATGGTCTACACCGGCACGCTGATGACGGAGAACGCGTTCTACCCGGTCTTCCTCGCCGCCGTCCTCATGCTGATCGTCTGGCTCGACAAGCCGACGGCGGCGAACACGGCGATCCTCGTCGCGCTCTGCCTCTTCGCCTTCCTGACGCGCGCGCAGGCGATCGCGCTCGCGCCCGCGGTCCTGACCGCGCCGCTCCTGCTCGCCGGGCGCGAGGCGTTCCGGCCGCTACCGGCTCATGTACCTGCTGATCGCGGGGGGCGCGGCCCTGGTCGTGCTCGAGCAGGTCGCGCGCGGCCGGTCCGTGTTCGGGATCTTCGGCGCCTACCAGGTCGCCGGCTCGTCGCACTACTCGTCCGGCGAGGTGATCCGCTGGTTCCTCTACCACGTGTCCGAGCTCGACCTGTCGCTCGGCGTCCTGCCCTTCGCGGCGCTGCTCGTGCTCGCGTTCTCGCTCCGCTCGCTCCCCCGGCCGGAGAAGGTGCTGGTCTCCGCCACGGTCGCGGTCAGCTTCTGGCTCGTGCTCGAGGTGGCCACGTTCGCGTCCGAGCAGTCGTTCCGGGTCGAGGAGCGCAACATGTTCTACGTCGCGCCGCTGTTCCTGATCGCCCTCCTCGTCTGGATCGACCGCGGCCTGCCTCGCGGCACGGTCTGGGCGACGGCGGCGATCATCGTCGCGGCTGCGCTGCCCGGCGCGCTGCCGTACTCGAGCCTGATCGGCCTGAACGCGCTCTCGGACACGATCGCCCTGATCCCGCTCGGCTGGCTCGTCGAGCAGGGCCTCGGCCTCGACGACGTCGGGCTCGTGGTCGTCTTCGTCTGCGCGGCCGCAGGGCTGCTGTTCCTGCTCGTGCCGCGGCGATGGGCGTTCGTGCTGCCGCTGGTCGTACTCGTCTACTTCGCCGTCTCGCAGGCCTCGATCCAGTCGAAGCATCACCAGCAGTCGCTCGAGTCGCTGTTCGGCGGCATCTCCTCGCCGCCGCTCCCCCGCAACTGGATCGACCGGAAGGTGGGCTCGAACGCGAAGGTGGCCGCGATCTGGACCGGGAACACGGACAAGTTCACGATCTGGGAGAACGAGATCTTCAACCGCAGCGTCGGCACCGTCTACGCGACCGGGCCGCCGCTGCCGGGCGACCTTCCGGAGACGCCGGTGACGATCAGCCGCGTCTCCGGGAAGCTCCTCGCCGGCGGTCGGCCGATCCGAGCTCGCTACGCCCTCGCGGACAGGACGCTCGAGCTCGAAGGGAAGGCGATCGCGCAGGACCCGAACAAGGGCATGGTGCTCTACCGCGTGAACGGGCCGTTGCGGCAGGCCTCGCACGTGACGGGCGTCTACGGGGACACGTGGTCCGGGAAGAACGTGACGTACACGCGCTTCGACTGCAAGGGCGGGACGCTGGCCGTACAGCTCCAGAGTGACCCGAACCTGTTCACGAGGCCGAACACCGTCACGGCCGCGAGCGGCGACGGCACGCCGGTCAGCGTCCTCGTTCGTCAGCCCGTGCCGGTGCGGGGAACGACGACGATGCGCTTGCCGTTGCGCCCCGCCGCGGGCCACTGCACTGTTCGCTTCGTCGTCGACGACGTTGCGGTGCCCGCGGTCGTGCTCGGTCCGCCGAACACGGACACGCGCGCGCTCGGCGTGCACTTCAACCGGTTCACGTACCGGCCTCCGAGGTGAGGATCGTGTTCGACGTCTCGCCGCTGTCACATCCGCGTGCAGGCATCGGCCGCTATCTCCGAGGATCGCTGGCGGGGCTCGTCGAAGCGGCGGGCGGCGAGCACGAGATCGTCCCGTTCGCGCCTACGAGCCCGCAGGGGATGAAGGCGATCCCCGTGGCCCTCGACGGGATCGACGTCGAGCCACGCCTGCGCTTCCTGCCGTTCGCGCACGCCTGGCGCCAGGCGTGGAGCCGCGCGGGCTGGCCGCCGGCAGAGCGCTTCCTCGGTGCATTCGACGTCCTCCACTACTCGGACTGGATGTTCCCGCCGCAAGGGGCGGGTCTGCGCGCGACCACCGTGCACGACCTCGTGCCGGTGCGCTTTCCCGAGTGGGTGCAGGGCCGGACGCACTCGATGCACACGGCCAAGTACCGCGACGCGAGTCGCTGTGACGTCGTCTTCGCGAACTCACACTTCACGGCGCGTGACGTGGTCGAGTTGCTCGGCGTGGACGCCGGGCGTGTGCGAGTCGCCTATCCGGGCGTCGACGCGATCTTCCGGCCCGACGGCGACCGCGCCGACCTCGGCGGGCAGTACGTCCTCAGCGTCGCCACCCTCGAGCCGCGCAAGAACCTCGACGTGCTCGTGGCAGCGTTCGAGCTGCTCGAACGCGACGACCTCCGGCTCGCGCTCGTCGGCGCCACGGGCTGGGGAGAGCAGCCGAGCCTCGACCACCCGCGGGATCGTGCGCCTCGGCTACGTCGACGACGACGAGCTCGCGCGTCTCTACCGCGGTGCCTCGGTCTTCGTCTACCCGTCGCGGTTCGAGGGCTTCGGGATCCCGATCGTCGAGGCGATGGCGAGCGGCGTCCCCGTTGTCGCGTCCTCGCACGAGTCGATGGACGAGGCAGCCGGCGACGCGGCCCTCCGAGCCGATCCGGAGGACGTGGAGGCGTTCGCGGCCGCGATCGAGCAGGCGCTCGCCCACCCGGCGCCGCTCGTCGAGCATGGCCGTGCGCACGCCGCTCGCTTCACGTGGCTCGACACGGGCATGTCCTTGCTCGGCGGCTACGAGGCCGCCGCGGCTGTGCAAAAGACGTAACGGTGTCTGACCCCTCTCCGGCCCCTGTCTGGCACCACTCCGTAGCAGTGTCTGACACTGCTCTGACACCGACCCGGATCAGTGCCAGGCACGTGCCAGGCACTTGCCCTGCGAGCGCTCGATGAGGGTCGGCCTCGACGTGTCGCCGCTGGAGCAGACCGCGGCCGGCACCGCCCGCTACCTGCAGGCGCTCGACGGGATGGACGACGTCGACCTCGTCCGGTTCGCTCATCGTGGCCGGGGCCGCGTCCACGTCGTCTACCGCGACGCGATCTGGTACCCGCTCGTCCTGCCGCACCTGGCGCGGCGCGAGCGCGTCGACGTCCTCCACTGCCCGACCTTCCGCGGGCCCGTCAGCCGACCTGCGTGCCCACTCGTCGTTACCGTTCACGACCTTGCCGTCCTGCGCCACCCGGAGACCTTCAACCAGTGGACGCGGCAGTACAGCCGCCTGTGTGTCTCTCGGGTGGTGCGGGCAGCGAGGCTGGTGATCGCGGTGTCCGAGCACACGAAGCGCGAGCTCGTCGAGGTGCTCGCGACGCCGCCCGAGAAGATCCGCGTCGTCCCCAACGGGGTCTCGGAGGTCTTCTCGCCGGAGGGCCCGGCCGAGACAGGCGACTACGTGCTCGCCGTCGGCACCGTCGAGCCGCGCAAGAACCTGGCCCGGTTGGCGGATGCGACCGGACGGCTCGGCATCGAGCTACGCGTGGCCGGTGACGCAGGCTGGGGAGACGTCCAGCTCGGGTCCGGCGTGCGCCGGCTCGGCCGAGTCTCGGACGAGGAGCTCGCCCGGCTCTATCGCGGCGCCCGCTGCCTCGCCTATCCGTCGCTCGAGGAGGGCTTCGGCATCCCGATCGTCGAGGCGATGGCGAGCGGCACACCGGTCGTCACGTCGAGCGGCGGTGCGACCGAGGAGGTGGCAGGCGGCGCAGCGGTGCTCGTCGATCCGCTCGATGCCGGCGTCGATTGCCGACGGGATCGAGGAGGCCGCCACGCGTCGCGACGAGCTCGTCCGGGCGGGCCTCGAGCGCGCCCGCGCGTTCGACTGGGCCGAGACCGCGCGCCGCACTGCGGACGTGTACCGGGAAGCGGCCTCGTGAGCGCTCCGCTCGTCGTGATCGACGCCGACGTGCTCGGCCGGCAGCGGACGGGCGACGAGACCTACGTCGAGAATCTGCTCGCGCGCCTGCCGGCGCTCGCCGGCGACGATCTCCGTCTCGCGGCGCTGACCCGGCGTCCCGAGCTCGTCCCGCCCGGCATCGAGGCCGTGCACGTTCCGGCGCGCCTGCAGGAGGTGCGAATGCTGCACGCTGTTCCGCGCGCGCTCCGCCGGCTCGGCGCCGCGCTCGCGCATTTCCAGCACGCGCTGCCGCTTTCCTGCCCCTGTCCGGCGATCGTGACCGTGCACGATCTGTCGTTCGAGCGCGACCCGTCGGTGATGGGGATCCGCCACCGCACGATCTTTCGCGTCGTCGTGCCTTACGCGGTGCAGGCGCGCGGCCCGGGTCCTGACGGTCTCGGAGCGGACGAAGGACGATCTCGTCGAGCTGTACGGCCTCGATCCCGGGCGTATCGTCGTGACGCCGCACGGCGTCGACCCGTCCTTCAGCCCCGGCGAGCACGACGGCGACTCGTACCTCCTGTTCGTCGGCGCCGTCCAGCGCCGGAAGAACCCGATGGCCGCGGCGGAAGCCGCGTCGGAGCTCGGGATGAAGCTCGTCGTCGTCGGGCCGAGCCGCGATGCGACCCTCGTCCACGCACTCGAGCGCCACGGCGCCGACGTTCGCGGCTACGTCTCGAAGGACGAGCTGGTCGAGCTCTACCGCGGTGCGGCCGCGCTGGTGCTGCCGTCGCGCTACGAGGGATTCGGGCTGCCGGTCGTCGAGGCGATGGCGAGCGGCACGCCGGTCGTCGCGGCACCGGACGCCGCGCTGCGCGAGATCGCGGCCGACGCGGCCGTGTTCGCGGAGCCCGGCGACCTCGCGGCGGGGATCAAGCAAGCACTTGCCGACCGCGAGCGACTCGTGGCGGCGGGCCTGAGGCGCGCGGCCCGGTTCTCGTGGGACGAGACGGCGAGGCTCACGCTCGGCGTCTACAAGCAGGTGCTCGGGCTCGCATGAGGGTCTCGGCGATCGTCGTCTCGCACGGCCACCGCGAGGAGCTCGCCCGGTCGCTGCCGGCGCTCCTGCCGCAGGTGGACGAGGCCGTCGTGATCGCCAACCTCCCGGGGAGCGGACCCGCGGATCCGCTCGGCGCACGCGTGATCGAGCAGCCGAAGCCGCTCAGCTTCGCCGCGAACGTGAACGCCGGCGCTGCCGCGACGAGCGGCGAGCTCCTGCTCGTCGCCAACCCGGACACGGTGGCCGAGCCCCACGCCGTCTCCGTGCTCCGCGACTTCGCCGGCGCCCATCCGCGCTGCGGCGCCGCCGGCCCGCAGCTGCTCGACCCCGACGGCGCGTGGCAGCCGTCGCGCCGCCGCTTCCCGACGGTCGGCGGCACGCTCGTCCGCCGCACCCCGCTCCGGCGGGCATTCCCGCCGCTCGAGCACCAGCGCGACCACTATCAGCTCGACGAGCGTCCGACGGAGCCCGTCGAGGCCGACTGGATGCTCGGCGGCTTCCTGCTCATTCGCCGAGCGGCGTTCGACGAGATCGGCGGCTTCGACGAGGGCTTCCGCATGTACGGCGAGGAGATCGACTTCTGCTACCGGCTCGCGAAGGCGGGTTGGGAGCGCTGGTACGTGCCGGCGGCGGTCGTGCGCCACCGGTGGGACGCGCTGACCGACCAGCGGTTCCTCACGCGCCGGACGCTCTGGCACTGGAGTGGGATGATCCGCTTCGTTCGCAAGCACCCCGAGCGTCTGCGAGCACTGCGATGAATCGTCACGACTCCGCTGCGAATCGTCACACCCGCGTTGCTGACGCGGCACGACTTCCCGGGTATCGTCGGCGACGAGGGCGGAGGGGCGACACCCCACCCAATGAGGGCGGGGGAGCCGGTGGCCGGCCGAAGCGGCCGTGACCGGGACCGGCAAGTACGACGTCGCGGCCGAGGGATGGAGCGACGAGCAGTACGCCGACTCGGCGGCGTACCTCGGCCATCGCGCTGCGTTGATCGTCGCGCTCGGGCCTATGCTCGAACCGGGCGACACCGTGCTCGACCTCGCCTGCGGCGACGCGGGCCTCGCCGAGCCGCTGCTCGACGCGGGGCTCCGCTATGTGGGCGTCGACCTCTCGGGGCCGATGGTCGAGGCGGCGGGGCGTCGCGTGGGTGCGCGCGCCGAGATCCTCGAGGGCGATCTGAACACCTTCGTGCCGCCCTCCTCTCTCCAGGCGACGACGTGCTTCCGCGCGATCTATTACGCGCGCGACCGGCGCGCGTTCTTCAGCCACGTCGCCGCCTACACCGAGAAGAAGCTCGTCTTCGACCTCAATCCACGCCGGTACCGAGTCGGCGACGTCTGCGCCGACCTCGCGTCCGCCGGTCTCGCGCACGTCGAGCTGCACCCGTTCTTCAGCCCGCAGCGATTCTCGCTCGCCCGACCTGCGGCGGCGACGCTGCGGGCCGCCGAGCGCTCGGGGCCGCTCGCCCGGCTCGCGCTCCGCTTCCGGTTCAGCTACATGGTGGCGGCGTCACGCTCGGCGCCACCGGCCTGAGCGAGAAGCCGTACCCGACCTGGCCGCCGAGGAGGCGCTGGTCGGAGCCGCCGAACTTGAGCGGCGAATACGTCGGCGCGATCCGCACCTCGACGCGGAAGGGCGGCGGCGGCGAAGGCAGGACGAAGCGGCGCGCCGACCCGATCCGCAGCGTCCAGCGCTGGACGTCCGTGACGTGTCCGATGTGGGGCTGCTTGTCGGCGCCCTCGACGAGCGTCCCGATCGTGACGCGGACTCCCGCCGGCGGGACCGGCGCGCCGCAGGCCGAGACGCGCGACACGTCGACGACGGCATAGCCTGGCCGCTGGCCCGGCGTGGAGAAGCGGTTGTACGCGCTCCTCGCCACCGGGCACGGTGCCAGGCTGCAGCCCGTTTGCCCGTCGTTGAAGACTCCTGTCTGGTTGTACGCGTAGCGGATCGGCTTGCGCACCTTGTAGAGCGTCCAGCGGGCGGGCCGAACGGCTGCTTCGGCCGCGCGACGACCGTGCCGTCGAGCACGACGCCGTTCTCGGCGAGCACGTAGTCGACGTCGGCCACCGGGTAGAGACGCCCGTCCGCGGTCGTGTTCGGCGTCTGCGTGGGGCCCGGGCCGGGTGCCGAGCCGTCGACCGACCACACGTACCTGAGCGAGCGGTTCCAGAACTCGGTCAGCCACACTCCGAGGTCGGTGCCCGAGTTGAGGTTCTGGCCGAGGTAGAGCGTCGGCTTGCCGTGCGTGAGCTTGTCGAGCCAGTCGAGCGGGCGCGGGTAGTTCGCCACCAGCGCCTGCGCCTCGTTGTTCGAGTAGTTCGCCGCGGAGATCTGGCCGGTCAGGCTCCAGGCGAGGACGAGCAGGCAGGCGACCGCGACGACGGCGCTCGCCGCACGCCGTCTGCCGCGCAAGACACGCGGTGCCACGAGCAGGCAGACCGCGATCACGAGCGCGATGATCAGCGCGTTCTCGATCCCTCCGTGCGCGAACGAGAGGTTGCGGTTCGCCATCTGGACGATCGCCACGCCGGGCGAGTCGCTCGCGGGCACGGTCGTCAGCTGGTACGGCGTCGCCACGATCAGGTAGGCGACGAACCCGACCGCTGCTGCCAGCGGGATCCAGCGCACGCGCGGACGGTCGATCCACAGCGCCGTCCCGACGAAGACGAGCGGCACGAGGTAGATCAGGTTCCGCTCCTCGACGCGCGTGAAGGCGACCGTGGACAGGTACGCGGTCTTGACCGCCGTGTAGACGCCGAAGCCGACCGCCGCCGCGACGAACAGGCTCGTGAACGCGCGGCGCTCGGGCGTCCGCCGGTCGCCCTTCGAGGTGGCCAGGGTCGCGATCGCGGCGACGACCGGAAGCAGGCCGAGGCCGATCGTCAGTGCCCCGACAGCCTGCAGCCCGTAGTCGAGCATGCGCCCCTGGTAGTGGCCGGTCGCGATCGCCCAGCTCTGCGAGAACTTGCCGACGAGGCCGCTGAAGAGGATCACCGCCCCGGCGCCGAGCACGATCGCCCCGACCCAGTCCCACGCGGTGAACTGCGAGCGCCACCGCCGGGCGGCCTCGCTGGACAGGGCGTAGAGCCCCGCGGCGAGAACGAGCACGACGGGGAGGATGCCGAGCTCACCGCGGATGAAGCCACCGACGAGCGAGAGCACGATCGCAGCAGCGATCCAGAAGACCGTCCGTCGGGCCAGCGCCGTCGCAATCGCCAGGAAGGCGAGCGCCGCGTACGGGTAGCTGAGCGGCTCCTCGAGGATCATCGGCGCGTAGACCAGCGCGGGCACGGCGGCGGTGCCCACGGCCGCGAACAGCGACGCGCGCGGCGAGGCGACCGTGCGGGCGAGGAAGTACGCGGGGAACAGCGACAGCGTCATCGTCACGACGCCGATGTACTTCACGACCGTGTACGCCAGCGTCGTCGAGGTGATCGCCCAGGCGGGTGCGATCAGCCAGGTGTAGAGCGTCTGCCAGAAGTAGGGGTCGCCGCGCCGCGCGCCGTGGCCGGTCGCCTCGACCGCCCGTGAGATCTGCGTCAGCTCGAGCTCGTCCGTGAACAGCCACGGGGACGTGTGCCGGGCCGCCTCCCAGGCGTAGAGCGCGAGCAGCGCGATGAAAGCCGTGACGAGCGGGAGCGCCGCGTAGACCCGGTCGAACCAGGCTCGCGCAGGCTGCTCTGCCGTCACGGCGCCCGAGGCGCCGTCCGTCACTCGACGCCTGCCCCCATGACGACGACGGGGTCGAGGTCGAGCTCGCGGCGCACGAAGCGGCAGGAGACGTCGGCGCGTTCGCAGCCGGCGACGATCGCGTCGAGCCGTTCGCGGCCCGCGTTCGGGATCGTGACGAGCACGACGTCGGCGCGAGCCTCCGAGAGGACGCGGTCGATCTCGTCGAGCCCACCGAGCACGGGCACGCCCTGCATCCGGCGCCGGCGCAGGCGCGGATCGTCGTCCACGAAGCCGACGACGTGCTCGCCGGGCGTCTCGCGCAGCTCGCGGAGCAGGCTCCGCCCGCTGCGCCCCGCCCCGACGATCAACGTGCGCCGACGTGCGTCGCGGTCCTTCAGCGACCCGAGCGCGTGGTAGAGCGCCCGCTCGCCGAAGCGAGAGGCGCCGATCAGCGCGACGCAGAAGACTGCGTCGACCACGTAGATGCTGGCCGGGAAGTCGCCGAACGGGCCGAAGCTGAGCCAGATGATCGCGACCGCGATCGGCTCCGAGATGACGACCGCCCCCGTGATCGCCGCCGCTTCGCGCGCGCCCGCGAACCGCCAGACGCCGCTGTAGAGGCCGAAGGCGATGAAGGCGAGGTAGCGCACGGCCAGGATCACGGGCAGCGACACGAGGAAGATGTGCTTCTGGTTGGTCGTCCCGTCGCCGGTCGTGAACAGGAGGTAGGCGAGGCCGAACGCGACGCAGATCAGCACGAAGTCGGCCAGCACCTCGACCAGCCGGCGTGGGTTGAGGAGGATCTTGCGCAGCCGCACGGAGCCTCCCGACGCGTCCGCGTCGCCGCGGTCGAGATCGGTCAGGAAACCGGCGAACTGGACGAGCAGCACGAAGGTGACGAGGACGCCGACGAGCGTGATCCGTGGGTTGCCGATCGCCGAGTAGGCGAGGCTCGAGGCGCCGAGGCCCGCCGCGACCGCGGTCAGCAGGATGACGGTGCTCTTCTCGCCCAGGCCCCCGCGGACGAGCCGGTGCGAGGTGTGGTCGCGGCCGCCCTGCGCGATCGACCGTCCCTCGACGACGCGGACGGTGGTGACGAGCGCCGTGTCGAGGATCGGGACGGCGAGGATCAGCAGCGGCAGGAGCAGCGTCGCGACGGTCGACTCGGCCACCTTCCAGCTCGTCGCCAGGCCGAGCGCGGCGAGCACGAAGCCGAGCACCTGGCTCCCCGAGTCGCCCATGAACACCGCCGCCGGCTTGTGCGGGCGGAAGTTGAAGGGCAGGAAGCCGAGCGCCGCGCAGCCGATCGAGAGCGAGAGCACGAGCAGCAGGCTCTCCTTGTGCAGGTAGACGGCGTCGATCGCGAAGAACGTCGCGGCGACGACGGCGAGCGAGCCGGCGAGGCCGTCCATGTTGTCGAGGAGGTTGAAGGCGTTCGTCATCCCGACGAGCCAGAGCCCGCCGAGGATCGCCGCGAGCACGCCGCTCGAGACGATCTCGACCCGGAGGCCGGACGCGAGCACGACGGCTGCAGCGGCGACCTGCGCGGCCAGCTTGACGAGCGCGCGCTGCGGGTGCAGATCGTCGAGGAGCCCGGCGGCGAAGACGATCGCGGCGCCGCCGAGGATGCCGAAGAGCTCCGAGCTGCCGCCGACGGCGCGCGCCGCGAGGGCGAGCAGCACGGCGATCGCGAAGCCGGCGAAGATCCCGACGCCGCCGAGCGTCGGGGTTGCGGTGGCGTGCCAGCGGTCGCCCGTCGGCGCCGTGACGAAGCGCGCCGCGACCCGTGAGCGCAGGAGCCCCCAGATCGTGAGCGCGGCGATCGGTGCAGCGACGAGGCAGATGATCGCGCTCACCGCGCCGCCTCCTCCTCGGTCGACAGCGGCACGAGCATGAACGCTACTGATGCCCTGTTAGGTGAATGTTTAGGCGGGTCGTCGCGCTGTAAGCGTACGCCCGTGCCGGGACGTTTCAGCGCTTCGGGACTGTCAGCGACACGAACTCGACGGGCGGCGGGGTGGTCGATTGCACGACGCAGCCGGGGCACGGGCCCGCGTAGAAGTTGACGTAGGCGATCAGCGTCAGGCGCTGTGGCGTTCGCTTGCGCGAAAACGACCGCGTTAGCGAATACGTGCCGTCCGCGCGCGTCGGAGCGGTGCCCAGGTCGCGCGCTTCGCTCAGGTCGTCGTTCGGCGCGATCGCGAAGTGGACGTCGACCCCGTGCCTCGGCGCGCCTGCCGAGAGCAGGCGGCCGCGCAGGACGAGCCGGCCCGCGAACCGCGCGCGGAAGCCGAGCGCTTGCGGGATGCCGACCACGCTCCTGGCCTCGACCGTGCCGGCGCCGGTCGTGACTACGGCGCGCCACGTCGCCTGTCCCGGCCCCGGCGGATTGGTCAGCACGCCGTCGAGATCGAGATCGACGTCCACGGTTCCGGCGGGGGGACCGAAGGTGAGCTGAAATCCGCCGCCCGAGACGGCATCGACGACCACCCTCAGCGGGCCGCCGACCCAGACGGAGGCGTGCGTGCCCGGCTCGCCTGCCCGGAGTGTGACCGCCGCGGCCGCCCCGGGTGCCGTCCGGAGGATCGCCGTGCCGACGACCGCTCCGGCCGGCGCAGTGGCGTCGAGCCGGTAGCCGGCCGGGACGACCACGGAGACGGCACTCGCCGGTGCGGCCAGCAAGAGATCGACGTCCGTCTCCGCGACGGCGCCGGGCGTCGTGTCGTACGCCATGACGAAGAGCTGCGTAGGCGGCTCGGCACCGCCGGCCCCGGCGGCGAGGACGAGTGCCGCGAGGAGCACGATCAGCAACATCGTTCCAGGGTCGCGGCCGGATCGCCGCTTGTCTAGACGCGCTTTCGGACGCGGCTCCTACACTCATGGCGTGGACGTCTACGTCGATCTGGTCAGGTACCGCGAGCTGTTCGGGAGCCTGTTCCGGCGCGACTTCCGCGCTCGCTACAAGGGATCGGTGCTCGGCGTGGCGTGGTCGCTCGCCAACCCGCTGATCCTGATGGGCGTCTACCTGCTGCTCTTCTCGGTCCTCTGGCAGGTCGTCAACAGCATCGACCACTACCCGCTGTACCTGCTGTCGGGGCTGACCGTCTGGGTGTTCTTCGCGACGTCGCTGCAGCAGGCGTCCCGCTCGATGGTCGACTACTCGGAGCTGATCCGAAAGGTGCGCTTCCCCCGCCAGCTCGTCGCCTTCTCGACGGTCGCAACGCAACTCGTCGCGTTCGGGGCGATGCTCGTGGTGCTGTTCGTGATCGACCTGATCGTGCTTCCACGCGTGCGCGGCGTGATGTGGACGGCGATCCCGCTGGCGGTGCTGATCGTCGGTCTCGTCGGCGGCCTCGCGCTCGCGATCGCGTCCGCCAACGTCGTCTTCCGCGACGTGGAGCACCTGGTTTCGGCGGCGCTCCTTCCCTGGTTCTTCCTCACGCCCGTCCTCTGGACGTTCGACCAGTTCGACCAACACCCGACGCTGCAGGAGATCCTGCGCTGGGGGAACCCGATCACGCCGCCGATCGAGGCGATGCGCGCGCCGCTCTACTCGGGCACCCTGCCGCACTGGACGGACGTCCTCTACACGATCGGCGTCACGGTGGCGGCGCTCGCTTTCGGCGCCTGGGTCTTCAGCCGCGTCGACGACCGCATCGCAGTCGAGCTCTAGTAGTAGTCCACCAGGCACCTGTCGTTCCTTGCAACAACTTGTTGCAAGGTCTCGAGCCGCTCGACTAGCGTCAGGTTCGTGGGCGCGATCGAGGTCGAGGAGCTCCGGCGGGTCTATCGGTCGCGCACCGGGACGTTCAAGCGCGGCCTGAAGGAGGTCGAGGCGCTGCGCGGCGTCAGCTTCTCGGTGGAACCCGGCGAGCTCTTCGGGCTGCTGGGCCCGAACGGCGCCGGGAAGACGACCACGATCAAGATCCTGACGACGCTGCTCTTGCCGACCTCGGGCTCTGCCCGCGTGCTCGGCCTCGACCCGGCCACGCAGCACCGGGAGCTGCGCAGCCGGATCGGCTACGTCTTCGGCGGCGACCGCGGGCTCTACGACCGCCTCTCGGGCCTCGACAACCTGAAGTTCTTCGCCGACGTCTACAAGGTCCCGATCCGGGACAAGAACCGCCGGATCGACGAGCTGCTCGAGCTCGTCGGGCTGAAGGGCCGCGAGCGCGAGCGGGTCGAGACGTACTCGCGCGGGATGCGGCAGCGTCTCCACGTCGCCCGCGGCCTGCTGCACGACCCGGAGGTGCTCTTCTTCGACGAGCCGACGATCGGGCTCGACCCGGTCGGCGCCCGCGAGCTGCGCGAGACGGTGGCCGGTCTGCAGGCGGCGGGGAAGACGATCCTGCTCACGACGCACTACATGTTCGAGGCCGACGAGCTGTGCCAGCGCGTCGCCGTGATCACGGGCGGGGAGATCGTCGCCGAAGGAGCTCCGTCGGCGCTGAAGGCGGCGCTCGTCGACAGGACCGTGATCGAGATCGAGACGTACGGCATCGACGAAAGGAAGCTCGACCAGCTGCGCGCGCTCCCGGGCGTGGCGTCGGTCTCGGTGGAGACTCGCGATCAAGCGCAGGTCGTCCTCGTCCAGGCCGCCGCCGGCGCGTCGCTCGTCCAGCCGCTGCTCGGGGCGCTCGAGGGGACGACGGTCGGGAGAGTGGTCTCGCGCGAGCCGACGCTCGAGGACGCATACGTCGAGCTGGTGCGGGAAGCGTGATCCGCGTCTTCGTCACCGGCGTCCGGCTGCAGCTCCTGCAGCTGATGCGCTCCGGCTTCGACATCTCGGCGATGCTCGTGTGGCCGATCGTCTTCGCGTCGATCGCCTTCTACCTGCTCGACGCGAAGGAGAGCCCGCGGCTGCTGTTCGCGGCCGCGCTCGGCACGGCGGTGATGATGATGTGGGCGCAGGTCGTCGTCGGCGCGGGCGGCGCGCTCGACAACCAGCGCGTGTTCGGCACGCTCGAGCTGCTCGTCGCCGCTCCCGTGCCGCTCGTCTCGACGATCGCGCCGATCATGATCGCGTCCGGCGCGTTCGGCGTCTACGGCCTCGTGGTCACGATCGTCTGGGGGCGGCTGCTGTTCGGCATCCCGGTCACGATCGACGACCCGCTCGCGTTTGCCGTCGCCCTGCCGGCGTGCGTGATCGCGATCGGGCTCCTCGGGCTGATCACCGCGGCGACGTTCGTGCTCTACCGGTCGGCCTTCGCGCTCGGGATCGCGATGCAGTACCCCGTCTGGATCGTGACCGGCCTGCTCTTCCCGCTCTCGCTGCTGCCGGCGTGGATCGGGCCGATCTCGTGGATCCTGGCCCCGACCTGGGGCTTCCGCGCGCTCAAGGAGGCTGCGCTCGGCGGGTCGCCCTGGTCGTCGATCGGGATGTGCGCGGTCGTCAGCGCGGTGTATCTGGTGATCTCGCTCGTCTGTCTCGCCTACTTCGAGCGGCTCGCGCGGAGCCGGGCCAGCCTGCGCCTCGCATGAACGACCTCCGCGTCTTCTTCTCCTGCGGACTGACGAGCTTCCGCGCGCTCTTCGGCTGGGTGAACCCCTACGTCTTCGTCCCGATCCTCGTCGTCTACCCGATCGCCCAGATCCTCTTCTTCGCCTACCTCGGCCGCTCGGCGGACGTTGCCTCGGATTCCTTCTTCCTGATCGGGAACACCTTCTGTGCGGCCTCCATTGCGGCCATGTTCGGAATGGGCCAGGCGATCGGGGGCGAGCGGAGATTCCAGACCCTGCCGGTGCTGCTCGCCTCGCCCGCCAACCGCCTGATTCTCTACGCCGGACGTGCCGTTCCCACGGTCCTGATGGGCTTCCTCGTCGCGATCATCTCGTTCGTCTGCGGCGCGGCGATCCTCGGCGTGCACGTCGGCGAGAGCGAGGCCGTGGCGCTGACGCTCGCGCTGATGGCAAGCTGCTTCACCTGCGCCGGGCTCGGGCTCTGCATCGGCTCGCTCGGGCTCCGCGGGCGGTCGGTGGGCCTGTTCGCCGACGTCATCGCGGGCGGGCTGCTGATCGTCTCGGGAGCGAACGTGCCGCTCGACCGCCTTCCCGAGGCTGTGCAGCGCTTCTCGTCGGTCGTCCCGCTCACGCACGGCATCGAGGCGGCGCGTTCCGTCGCGGACGGCGCCGACCTGAGCGCGATCACGGGTCTGCTCGGCAAGGAGGTCGCGATCGGGGCGGTCTATCTCACGGTCGGTCTCGTGCTCGTCGTGCTGTTCGAGCGGGAAGGTCGGCGGACGGGCGCGCTCGACCGCTTCTAACCCGGCACCGCTTACGACCTTGCAACACAGTGTTACAAGGCCCGGCGCGGGTGATCGGAGAGATGCTCGATGATCGCCTCGGGCGGCTTGTTTCTGAGGGCGATGTCGAGCAGGACCTCGCCGACCCCGGGCTCGGCACGGGCCGAGCGGAGTTCCCGGACGAGCAGACGGACGCGCTGGTAGCTCGGTTGGGCAAGCCCGAGCTTCTCTGCGACCGTCCCGAGCCTTCGATGGATCTCTGCGATCGGTTGCTCGCCCTCGTCGAGTCGCCGAACCGCCGCGATCAGCCGCGCGTCCAGGCGAGGAGCCGACGATGACATGTCACGAGCTTGCCCGAAGAGGTGTGCTGGATCCGAGTCCGAGCCGAAACAACTTTGCAACACAGTGTTGCGAGGAGGTTCAGCGGGTCGATCGAACGACGACGCGGCCGTCGTAGATCCACGGCTCGTCGGGCGGCGGCGCGAACGCAGGTAGTCCCTCGATGTCTGCCAGTCGCCCGAGCGTGATGCCGCGCAGGACGGAGGGGCAGAGGAGCGGCTGCCCGAAGCCTGGATCGCGGCCCTCCCGTTCGCTCCAGGGCTCGAGCGCACGGCGCAGGCTCCGCGGCGCCTCGATCGACGGCGCCACCACCGCGTAGCCCTCGGCGTGCGCCTGCAATGCGAGCACTGCCGATCCCGGGGCCAGCTCCCATCCGTCCGGCACGTTCACGTCGGCCACGTCCTCGAGCCGCTCCGCCTCGATGCGCGGCCTCACCTCGAGCTCCTCCTCGGGACCGGCGGGGCCGAGCTCGCCGAACCAGGCGCGGTGCTCGGCGACGAGGTCGAGGGCGAAGCGGTAGGTCGCGGGGGGGATCGGCGCACGGACCGCGACGCGGAGCGTCACGCGCTCGTCGGGTGCGACCTCGCGTGGCAGCGGCGTGCGGATGCCGTCCCAGACGATCGGGTTGCCGAGCCCGTCGAGCCAGTGGTACGAGCAGGAGACGTCCCCATGCCAGGTCGCCGTGCCGGCGTTCTCGATCTCGACGCGGGCGCCGCCGAGCGCCCCCGCCCGCGGCTCGTCGAGCATCCACGTGAGCCAGCGTGCGACGAGGGGGCCGGGCACCGCACTAGTCTAGGTTCGTGTCCGAGCCGGACCCGCTCCTCGTCCGCGCGTGCCGCCGCGAGCCGGTCGAGCGGACGCCGGTGTGGTTCATGCGGCAGGCGGGCCGGTCGCTTCCGGAGTACCGCGCCCTGCGCGAGCGCCACTCGTTCTTCGAGGTCGCCGAGAACCCGGACCTGTGCGCCGAGGTGACGCTGCAGCCGGTCCGGCGCCACGACGTCGACGCGGCGGTGATGTTCGCGGACATCATGACCCCGGTCGCCGCGATGGGCGTCGAGCTCGAGCTCGTCGAGGGAGTGGGGCCGGTGATCGAGCATCCGACCCGCACGGCGGCGGACGTCGAGCGGCTGCGCATCCCCGGTCCCGACGCGTTCGAGAACGTGCTGGAGGCCGTCCGCATCGTCCGCGCCGAGCTCTCGCCCGACAAAGCCGTGATCGGCTTCTGCGGCGGGCCGTTCACGGCCGCCGGCTACCTCGTCGAGGGCCGCCCGAGCCGGGACTTCGTCGTCGTCAAGACGCTGATGTACCGCGAGCCCGCCGTCTGGCACGCGCTGATGGAGCGGCTCGCCGAGGCGTTCACCGGCTACGTGCAGGCGAAGGTCGGCGCGGGAGCCGGCGTCGTCCAACTCTTCGACTCGTGGGTCGGCGTGCTCTCGCCGGCCGACTACGAGGAGCACGTCGCGCCGTACTCGGCCCGGATCCTGGCGGCGCTCGACGTGCCGACGATCCACTTCGGGACAGGCACCGCCGGCCTGCTCGGGCACATGGCCGCCGCCGGGGGCGACGTGATCGGCGTCGACTGGCGCGTCGAGCTCGACCAAGCCTGGGCAGAGATCGGCGACCGCGGGATCCAGGGGAACCTCGACCCCGCAGGGCTGCTCGGCCCCTGGGAGCGAACCGAGGCGGCGGCGCTCGACGTCCTCCGCCGCGCCGGGGGCCGGCCGGGACATGTCTTCAACCTCGGCCACGGCGTGCTGCCAGACACCGACCCTGACGTCCTCACACGTCTGGTCGCGCTGGTCCGCGAGCAGGCGCCCGCGCTACCCTCGGCACGATGAGCGAGGCGACAGTCGCAGGCGCGATCCAGGTCGACCACGTCAGCCGCCGCTTCCGCGTCTACCCGCAGCCCGTGCGGACGCTCAAGGAGATGCTCGTCGCTCGCGGCCGGGTCAAGGGGCGCGACGTCGAGGCTCTCACGGACGTGTCCGTTGCGGTCGAGCCCGGCGAGGCCGTGGGGCTGATCGGGCGGAACGGCTCCGGCAAGACGACGCTGCTCAAGGTCGTCGCGGGGATCATCAAGCCGACAGGAGGCAGCGTCGCCGTCGGCGGACGGATCGGCAGCCTGCTCGAGCTCGGCGCCGGCTTCCATCCCGAGTTCACCGGCCGCGAGAACGTCTACCTCAACGGCTCGATTCTCGGGCTCAAGCGAGAGGTGATTCGCCGTCACATGGCCGAGATCGAGGCGTTCTCCGAGCTCGAGCGGTTCATGGAGCTGCCTGTCCGCACGTACTCGTCGGGGATGGTCATGCGCCTCGGGTTCGCCGTCGCCGCGCACCTCGAGGTCGACGTGCTCCTGCTCGACGAGGTGTTCGCGGTCGGCGACGAGGAGTTCCAGCGCAAGTGCTTCGGCAAGATCCACGAGTTCAAGCAGCGCGGCGGGACGATCGTCTTCGTCTCGCACGACGCGGCCGCGGTCGAGCGGCTCTGCACGCGCGCGGTACTGCTGCGGGAAGGTCGGCTCGTCTTCGACGGGCCGGTGCGCGAGGCGATCACCCGCTACCACGCGCAACTCGCCGACGAACGCGATCCGGAGGAGCGCGGCGCGGGGCTCAGCGAGTACGGAAGCGGCGAGGTGCGGATCGCCGAGGCGACATTGCTCGGGGCGGACGGCGAGGTGCGCAATCAGTTCTCGCCGGGCGAGACGCTGGCGGTCGTGCTGCGGATCGTCTCGGCCCGGCCGGTGCCGGCGCCGCGGCTCTCGTACGAGCTCCACGACCAGGCCGGCCTGCAGCTCGGAGGCGGCGTCCAGGACACGGCCGATCTCGGCTGGAGCGAGGAACGGGCCGAGCACACCCTGCGGCTCGAGATCGACGGGCTGCCGCTCGCCGACGGGCGTTTCCGCTTCCGCTTCGAGCTCTCCGACGCGGCCGGAGGCCACCTGTACCACTGGCTCGACGACGCGGCGCGCTTCGTCGTCTATCCCGGTGACGGCGAGACGGGACTCGTCCGGCTCGATGCCCGCTGGTCGCTCGCCGAGGATCAGGCGACTGCAACAATCGCAGAGCCGTGAGCGTCGCTTGCTTCAAGCTCTCTCCCGTGGGGGAAACCATGTTTCCCCCACGGACCCCCTTCTTCCAGAGGCGGGTTTCGCAGGGGAACCTCCCGGTTCCCCTGGGACCCCTCCCCGCTCACGGGCCAGAGGTTGGCCCGTGAGCTCCAGGACCTGCCCCGACTGGCCCGAGCTGATGGAGCTCGCCCCCGAGCTCCAGTTCAAGCACTTCACGATCCGCGAGCTCGAGCTTCCCTCCGACGTCCTGGTCGCGATCGGCGACGTGGCGCAGGACGAGGTGAGCGTCTGCGCGGACGCCGACAAACATGTCTTCTACGCCCCGCACACCGAGCCGAAGGTCGTCGAAGCGCTTCGCAGCTCGCACTGGTTCGATCTGGACGAGTGGCGCACGTCCGGGCCGGGCGGCGCACAGACTTATTAGCTAGCGCCCGCTCCAGGCCAGGACGGCCATCCCGTCCCACCACCAGTGCTGGTCGCCTCCCGCGCCGGCGACCTCGGCGAGGAGACGGGCATGCGGCTGCTGCGCCAGGTAGTCGTCTACTGCCTTGTGCACCTCCTCCCAGTCGCTGTCGTCGACGATCAGGAGGGCCTCGTCGGCCAGGTGCGGCTCGATCAGGCGAAGCGCCTCCACCTGCGGCTCGTAGTCGTGGCACGCGTCGTAGTAGAAGACGCCGACCTTCCGACCGGCCAGGGCCCCGCCGCCCAGCACCTCCAGCGAGTCGGCCTCGAACAGCGTCGGGTGGACGTCGAAGCGCTCCAGGTTGGCCTCGAACGCGCCGCGGTTCGCCGCCGGCAGGTCGCGTCCCGCGACCGTCATCGGCCCGAACCTGAAGTTGTCGATCGCGACCAGGTCGATGCCCGGGTTGCCGCGTGACGCGGCGATCAGGCTCGCGCCCATGTACGTCCCCGCCTCGACGTAGCTCTCGTCCGGGCCGAGCAGCGAGGCGGCGAGGTTGACGACGGCGAGCGTGTTCTCGGTCGCCAGGTTGGGCATGCCGTCGACGAGGTCGCCGAAGCGCCGTCCGCGCGGGTGCTCGGAGCGCGGGTAGTCGTCGAAGAGACCTGGAAGCTCGGCTGCGAAACGGCTCGTGTCCATCGTTCCGGGGACATTCTCGCCGGTAGGGTCCGGACATGACGCGGATCGTGGCGCTCTCGGGCGGTGTGGGCGGCGCGCGATTCCTGCGCGGGCTCGTCCGGGCGACCGATCCCGCGGGCGTGACGGTGATCGGGAACGTCGGCGACGACGTCGAGGTGCTCGGCGTCCATGTCTCGCCCGACCTCGACAGCATCCTCTACGCGCTCGCCGGCCTCGCCGACGAGGAGCGCGGTTGGGGCCGCGCGGGCGAGACCTGGGTGGCGTTCGAGGAGGCGAAGCGGCTCGGCGGCGAGGGCTGGTTCATGCTCGGCGACAGGGATCTCGGCCTCCATCTCGTGCGGACGCAGGCGCTCGCAGGCGGAGAGCCGCTGTCGGCGGTGACGGGACGGCTCGCCCGCGCGCTCGGCATCGAGGCGACGCTGCTCCCCGCCACGGACGACCGCCTGCGTACCTGGATCGATACCCCCGCCGGCTCGTTTCCGTTCCAGGAGTGGTTCGTCGCGCGACGGCACCGCGACGACGTCGACCGCGTCCGCTTCGAGGGCGAGGAGGCGGCGACGCCCGCCCCGGGCGTGGTGGAGGCGATCGAGCAGGCCGAGCTGATCGTGATCTGTCCCAGCAACCCGTTCATCAGCATCTGGCCGATCCTGGCCGTCGCCGAGATCCGCGAGGCGCTCGAACGGCGGCGGGTGCCGTCGATCGCGGTCAGCCCCCTCGTGGGCGGCCGCGCGATCAAGGGCCCGGCCGACCGCATGCTCGAGCGCCTGGCCGGCGGTACGGAGCCTGTACGCGTGGCCGCGTGTTACCAGGGCGTTGTCGACGCGCTCGTGCTCGACGAGTCCGACGCGGGCGGTGCGGCGGCGGTCGGGCTGAACGGCGTGCGCGCCGTCGTGACGAAGACGTTGATGCAGGACTCGGACGCGGCTGCCGCGCTCGCCCGGGTCGTCCTCGACAGTGCCTGAGCTCAGGATCCTCCCGATCGAGGGCCTGCCCGAGATCGCCGAGGGCGACGACCTCGGGGGGTTGATCGCGGAGGCGGCCGAGGTCGAGCCGGGCGACGTCGTGGTCGTCTCGCAGAAGGTCGTGTCGAAGGCCGAAGGGCGGATCGTCCGGCTCGACGACGTCGAGGCCTCCGACCGGGCCCGGGAGCTCGCCGCGAACCACGACCCTCGGCAGCTCGAGGTGATCCTCCGCGAGTCGGCGCGCGTCGTGCGAGCGCGGGCGCCGCTCGTCATCGCCGAGACGCGGCACGGGTTCGTCTGCGCCTCCGCCGGCGTCGACGCCTCCAACGCGCCCGAGCCGGACACGCTCGTCTTGCTCCCGCTCGATCCGGACGCGTCGGCCGCGGCGATCCGCCGCGCGCTGCGCGAGCGAACCGGCCACGACGTGGGCGTGATCGTCAGCGACTCGTTCGGGCGGCCCTGGCGGAACGGGATCGTCGACGTCGCGATCGGCGTCGCCGGCCTGCGGCCGCTCGACGACTGGCGGGGCCGGGTCGACGCGAACGGCTACGAGCTGCGCGCCACCGTCGTCGCGGTCGCCGACGAGATCGCCGCCGCCGCCGAGCTCGTCCGCGGCAAGACCTCGGGTGTCCCGGTTGCGATCGTGCGTGGTCTCGACGTGGCGGGCGAGGGCACGGCGCAGGAGCTGGTCATGCCGCCCGAGCGCGATATGTTCCGCTGATGGAGCAGGCGGTCTTCAACCTCGCCGACATCGAGCCACGCAAGGTCGAGGTCGGCCACCTCCGCGCGGACTGGACGTTCCTCGGGCCGGCGATCGGCTGCAAGGACGTCGGCGTGCGGAGGATCCAGGTGCAGCCGGGCTGGTTCTCCACGCCGCTCCACGTGCACGCGCACGACGAGGAGACGTTCTACGTCCTCGGCGGGTCGGGCCTGTCGCTTCAGGACGACAGTGCGCATGAGATCCGCCCCGGCGACTGCATCGTCCACCGGGAAGCCGGCGAAGCGCACACGCTGCGGGCCGGCGATGAGGGCCTGGACGTGCTCGCGGTCGGTGTCTCGCGCGAGGCCAGCTCGGGCGCGCGCCTGCCCCGTGTCGGCATGACCTGGTCGGCGCGTTCCTGGTTCGAGACCGGCGCCGGGAAGTCGCCGTTCGAGCGCGAGGCCGAGCTCGGGCCGCCGGACGTCCCCGAGCCCGGTGACCGTCCCGCCTCGATCGTCAACGTCGACGAGATCGAGGCGGAGGTGTCCGAGCGCGAGCACCACCGCGGCACGTGGCGCGCGCTCGGCAAGAGCGCTGGCGCGAAGCGCACCGGGTTCAACCACATCACGCTCGAGCCCGGGCAGATGGGCGCCCCGCCGCACTGCCACGGGTCCGAGGAGGAGCTGTTCATCGTGCTGGAGGGCGATGGGACGTTGCTGCTCGGCGACGACGAGCATCCTGTTCGGCCTCTCGACATCGTCGCGCGGCCGGCGGGAACCGGAGTCGCCCACGCGTTCACCGCGGGCGAGAGCGGCCTCACGTTCCTCGCGTACGGGCCGTGGAACCCCAACGAGATCGTCTACTACCCGCGCTCGAACAAGATCTTCTTCTGCGGCGTCGGCGTCATCACGCGGGTCGAGAAGCTCGACTACTGGGACGGCGAGATCTAGCGGGGGAAACCAGGTTTCCCCCGCTGGCCCCCTTCTTCTTCGTAGCGCGTCGCTGTTCTCTGCGTGCCTTCGGCCGAGTGAATCGGCCTGCGGCGGCGGGTCGAATTGACAGGAGCACGTAAAAGCGTGCGCCACATCCCTCGTTTGGTGTCCCCCGTTCGGGCAGCCTTGGCTTAGAGGCATTTCCAGGGTGCCGATAGCCATGGTGTGACTGCACTCCGGGCGGCCGCCGCCGCTGTTCTGCCTCTCCCCGAGGAACCGCTTCGAGCGGGCCCCTCGCCGCCTGCGTTCGACTCGTACCGGCGACTGGCGGAGATCTTCCACGACGTCCTTTCCGAGCAGGACCTCGACACGCTGCTCGACCGTGTCGCCGACACGCTGGCCGAGCTCGTCCCTCACGACGCGCTCCACATCTACGAGGCCGACAACACGACCCGGGAGCTCGTCCCGCGGCTGGCTAGGACCGAGTGGGAAGATCAGGTCATGGCCACCCGGCCCGGCTTCGGGCAGGGGATCACCGGCTGGGCGGTCGCGAACCGGCGGCCCGTGCTCTCGAACCAGGCGCATCTCGATCCCCGCGTCGTGATCGTCCCCGGCACGCCGATCGACCCTGAGGCGCTGATCTCCATCCCGCTCGTCGCGCGCGGAGCGACCAAGGGCGCGCTCAACATCTACCGGATCGGCGACGACGCGTCCTTCGCCGCCGAGGAGTTCGAGCTCGCGAAGCTGTTCGGCGACGCGGCCGCGCTTGCGCTGGACAACGTGCAGGTGCGGACGTCGCTCGAGCTACAGGCGCAGACCGACTCGCTGACCGGTCTCTTCAACCACCGCTTCTTCCACGAGCGGCTGCGCGCCGAGCTGACCCGCGCCGCGCGCGCCCACGACTCGGTCGCCCTGCTCATGTTCGACATCGACGACTTCAAGCGCGTCAACGACATCTGCGGTCATGCCGTCGGCGACCAGATCCTCGTCGCGATCGCGGGTGCGCTGACGTCGCTCGTCCGCGCCAGCGACATCGCGTGCCGGGTCGGCGGCGAGGAGTTCGCTGTGATCATGCCCTCGTGCGGCGCGGGCGACGCCCTCGGCTTCGCGCGCAGGCTGACCGCGCGGCTCCAGCAGCAGCCGATCGACGCCGCCGGCGAGGTGACGTTCTCCGTCGGGCTCGCCGAAGGCCCCGCGCACGCGACCAATCCGCGCGAGCTCGTGGCCTGCGCGGAGGCCGCGATGATGACGGGCAAGGCGCGCGGCAAGAACCGCATCGTCGTCTTCAGCGAGGGCGTCGGCGAGCGGCCGGAGGTGAGCGACCCCGGACGCGACGGACGCTCGATCGCCCACCTGAAGATGCTGCAGTCGGTGGCGGCGCGCCTGAACGGCTTCAACTCGGTGCGCGAGATCGGCGAGGCGATCGTCGCGGAGCTCCGGACGCTCGTCGACTACCACAGCTGCCGCGTCTACCTGGCCGAGGGCGACGAGCTCGTGCCGATCGCGGTCAAGGGCGAGGAGGCCTCGGAGGCGGAGACGCTGACCGACCTTCGCATCCCGATCGGCCACGGCATCACCGGACAGGTCGCCGCGACCGGACGGTCGTTCCTGGTCTCAAACGCAAGCGACTGCGAGTTCGGGGAGCTCGTGCCCGGCACCGGTCCGATCGACGAGTCCGTCGTCGCCGTGCCGCTTCGCCATGGCTCGCGCGTGAACGGCGTCGTCTTCCTCTCTCAGCTAGGCCTCGACCGGTTCGACGAGAACGACGTGAGGCTGCTCGAGGTGCTGGCGGGCTACGCGGCCGTCGCGCTCGAGAACGCGCACCTGTACGAGAGCCTGCGCCGCGAGGCCGAACACGCCAAGGCCTGGCTCGAGTTCGCCGACGAGGTGTCGGCGGCCGGCTCGGTCGAAGGGATGATCGACACGGTCGTGGTCACGGTGGCCCGCCTGCTCGAGGCCGAGCAGTGCTCGCTCTGGCTCGAGGACGAGGCGATCGGTGACTTCGTCTGCGCAGCCTCGTATGGCTACCTCGAGGAGCTGACCGGGTCGAAGATCGCCTCGACCCGCGTCACCAGGGAGGCGGCCGAGGAGTTCATCCGCACCGCCAAGACGCCGTTCCTGATGAACGCGCAGGAGCTCCACGACTGGTTCTTCTCCGACATCGAGATCGCTGCCCTGAAGCCGGTCGCGACCGCGCCGCTACCCGCCGGTCACGGCGTCAAGGGCTGGATCACGGTTCGCGCGCCCGTCGCCGGGCTCGAGCACTTCACCGACGACCGCCTGCGCCTCCTCGACGGCCTCGCCTACCGCGCCTCGATGGCGATCCAGAAAGCGCTCCTCTATCGCGAGCAGCGCGAGAACGCTCACGTCGCCAACGCGCTGCTCGACTTCGGCCGGGAGATCGGCCCGGCCGCCAGCGAGGCCGACGCGCTCGAGAAGGCGTGCGAGCTCGTCGCCCGCATGCTGCGGATCCCGCGCGCCTACGTGCTGCTCGACGAGGCGAACAGCGGCGACGTGCTGATCGGAGCGTCGTTCGGGGCAAACGGGTCGGCCGGCGACGCGCGCTTCCCGGCCGACCTGATGCGCGGCCTGCTCGGACGCGGCTCGGAGTCCTTCGTGCTCACGCACGACGAGGTGATGAGCGTGCTCGCGTCGGCGGGCATGGACGTCACGCGGGCTCCCTCGCAGCTCGCCGTCGCACCGCTCGCGCTCTCGGGCAACCGGCTCGGCTGCCTGATCGCCGCAGGCGGTGACGCCGAGCACGAGTTCGAGGAGCTCGACCTTCGCTTGCTCGCGGGCATGGCGCATCAGGCGGCGCTGTTGATCGCCCGCTGATCGCTCTGCTTTACTCCCGGGTACAGCAACACGTCCGCGCCGGCGACCGAGGAGTGGAGATGCGCGCACCGTTCATGTCCATCGAAAAGGGCTTCACGACCTGTTCGGAGGGTATGACGCGTGCTTCGCAGAACACTCAACCTCGGCATCCTGGCGCATGTAGACGCCGGTAAGACCACTCTCACCGAACGCCTGCTGTACGCAGCCGGCGTGATCGACGCGATCGGCAGCGTCGACGACGGCACCACTCAGACCGACTTCCTCGCCCTCGAGCGGCAGCGGGGCATCACGATCAAGGCCGCCGTCGTCTCCTTCGCGATCGAGGACGTGACCGTCAACCTGATCGACACGCCCGGCCACCCGGACTTCATCGCGGAGGTGGAGCGGGTGCTGAGCGTGCTCGACGGCGCCGTGCTCGTCGTGTCGGCGGTCGAGGGCGTGCAGCCGCAGACGCGTGTGCTGATGCGCGCGCTCCAGCGGTTGCGCGTCCCGACGCTCGTGTTCGTGAACAAGATCGACCGCGCCGGCGCAGACGAGGAGCGCGTGCTGCGGGCGATCGCAGAGCGGCTGACGCCGGCCATCGTGCCCATGGGCTCGACGCGCGACCTGGGCACGCGCGACGCCGGCTTCACGCCCTCGGGTGCCGGTGACGCCGCGTTTTCGGCCACCCTCGTCTCGGCGCTGGCCGAGCACGACGACGTGCTCCTGGCCGCGTACGTGGAGGACGAGGCCGGTGTCTCCTTCGGACGCCTGCGCGAGGAGCTGGCGACGCAGACCGGGGAGGCTCTCGTCCACCCCGTCTTCTTCGGCTCTGCGATCACCGGCGCCGGCGTCGAGCCGCTCACGGCCGCAATCGCAGAGCTGCTCCCCGCAACCGCTGGCGACCCGGACGGTCTCGTCGCGGGCAGTGTCTTCAAGATCGAGCGCGGCGCCGCGGGCGAGAAGATCGCCTACGCCCGGATGTTCTCGGGGACGGTCCGAACGCGTGACCGGGTGCGCTTCGGCGCGGACGGCGAGGGCAAGGTGACCGCGATCTCCGTCTTCGAGCGCGGGCCGGCCGAGCAGCGCGCGGCCGTCTCGGCGGGAGAGATCGGGAAGCTCTGGGGTCTCGCAGAGATCCGGATCGGTGACCGCATCGGCGAGACGGGCGCGAACGCGACGCAGCACCAGTTCGCCCCGCCGACCCTCGAGACGGTCGTCGTCCCGAGCTTGCCGGACGACATGGGCAGGCTCCGCGTTGCGCTCGGGCAGCTCGCAGAGCAGGACCCGCTGATCGACGTCCGCCAGGACGAACGTCGCCGGGAGCTCTCGGTCTCGCTCTACGGCGAGGTCCAGAAGGAGGTCATCCAGGCGACCCTCGCGAGCGATTTCGGGCTCGACGTCACCTTCAGCGAGACGACGACGATCTGCGTCGAGCGGCCGGCCGCGATCGGGGAGGCCGTCGAGATCCTGCACGCGGAGTCGAATCCGTTCGCCGCGACGATCGGCCTTCGCGTCGAGCCTGCGCCGATCGACTCCGGCGTCGACTTCCGGCTGGGCGAGGCCGTCGATTTCCGCTCGGTGCCGATGTACTTCTCGAGGACGGTCGAGAACTTCGCGGAGCTCATGGGCCAGTTCGTGCGTCGCGCGCTCGAGGAAGGCATCTACGGCTGGCGGGTCACCGACTGCGCCGTGACGATGACGCGGTGCACGTACCAGTCGCCCGACGGCCCCGCGGCCACGCGTGGAGGGCTCACGCCGCCCTCCGACTTCCGGAAGCTCACGCCGATCGTCCTCATGGAGGCGCTGGAGCGGGCCGGGTCGGTGGTCTGCGAGCCCATCGTCCGGGCCGGTCTCGAGATTCCGACGAGTGCGATCGGGGCCGTCATCGCCGCCCTGGCGCGGCTCGGTGCCTCCGTCGACGCGCCGGTACCGCGTGGGGAGCTCTCCACGCTCGAGGCGGTCCTGCCTGCCGCGCGCGCGGACGAGCTTCAGCGGCAGCTGCCCGGCCTGACGGGCGGCGAGGGCGTGCTGGACACCGAGTTCGCCGGGTACGAACCGGTAGGCGGCGAGCCTCCGACGCGGCGGCGATCGACCCCAAACCCGCTCAACAGGGAGGAGTACCTGCTGCATCTCGCGCGACGCGTCGCCGGCGGCTGAACGTCGATACTCCGGTCATGCTCTCGCTCGAGGTCGTCGACGGGGACATCACGGCGCTCGACGTCGATGCGATCGCGAACGCGGCCAACGACCGGCTGTGGATGGGCGCCGGCGTCGCGGGCGCGATCAAGCGGGCGGGAGGAGAGGAGATCGAGCGCGAGGCGGTCGCCAAGGGGCCGATCCCTGTCGGGACGGCGGTGGCGACGGGCGCCGGGCGCCTCCACGCGCGGTACGTCGTCCACGGAGCCGTGATGGGCCAGGACCTGCAGACGAACGCCGACCTGATCGACCGGACGACGCGGAGCTGTCTCGACGTCGGCGACGGGCTCGGCTGTGAGTCGCTGGCGCTGCCCGCGTTCGGGACCGGCGTCGGCGGCTTCCCGCTCGGCGAGTGCGCGCGGATCATGGTCGCCGCAGCGCGAGGCTACGAGCCCGTGACCCTGCGGCGGGTCGTCTTCGCGGTCTTCGGGGGAGAGGCCACGGCGGCCTTCACCGCGGCGCTCTCCGGGTAGCTCTGGCTATGCGTGTTCTTCGACCCAGCGCATCGGGTCGCCGGCGCCGAGGTCGTCGATGCCGGCGTCGATGAGCGCGCCGCAGACGAGCGTTCTGCGATGGGCGGCGAAGGTGAGCACGTGGGCGACGCCGCCAGCGTGACGGTGCCTCGCCGTAGGCACGGGCGAACGCCCGGGTGAACGCCTCGTGCGACGAGTAGCCCGCCCCGACCGCGACCCGCAGCACGTCGTCGTCCGTCGTGATCAGCCGGTACGCGGCCCGTTCGAGCAGGACGCGCCGCCTGAGTGTCGCCGGCGGCTCGCCGGCGGCGGCGGACACGAGCCGGTCGACGTGGAAGCGCGAGAGGTGCAGGCGCGACGCGAGCTCCTCGCCCGAGGCGTCGTGGTCGTCGAGCGACTCCGCGAGGACGTCCACGAAGCGGGCGAAGGTATCGGTTGCCGCGCTCATGACCGGGATGCTGCCTTCCGGCTCGTCGCGCCCGCTTGATCGCGTTTGCGCAGTTCGGCTACGGGGTGCCGAGCTCGCGCAGCTTCGGCAGGACGTCGGCGCAGAACTGCTCGAGGAAGCGGCGCTGGTCCTCGCCGGGCGCGTGGAGGACGAGGTGGTCGAAGCCGAGGCCGACGTACCAGGCGATCTTCTCGACCACCTCGTCGGGGTCGTTCGAGACGATGAACCGGGTGTGCGCCAGGTCGGCCGCGCTGTCCGCGAGGCGCTCCATCTCGATCGGGTCATCGACGCCGCTCTTCAACTCGGGTGTCAGCGCGAGCGCCGCCCACCAGCGACAGGCTTCGCGCGCGAACTCTGCGTCGTGGTCGTAGGAGACCTTGATCTCGATGAACTTCGGCAGCGAGGCGGCGTCACGCCCCGCCTGTGCCGCTCCCTCGGCCAGGTTCGAGAGCAGCTCGTCGTACAGCCCCTGCCGCTTCCCGCTCGTGGCGATGTACCCGTCGCCGACGCGCCCCGCGAGCCTGGCGGCGAGCGGCCCCGAGGCGGCGACGTAGATCGGCACCGGCTCGTCGGGCCTGTCGTAGATCGTCGCTCGGTCGGTCTTGTAGAAGTCGCCCTCGAACGTGACCCGCTCGTCGGTCCAGAGGATGCGGATCAGCTCGATCGCCTCCGCGAGCCGCAGACGGCGCTCCTTTGCTCCCGGCCACTCCGCGCCCGTCGCGGGCGTCTCGTTCATGGACTCGCCGGTGCCGACGCCGAGGAAGACGCGCCCCGGGTTGAGGCAGGCGAGCGTGGCGAACGCCTGCGCGACGATCGCCGGCTGGTAGCGCATCGTCGGCGTGAGCACGCTCGTGCCGAGCAGCGCGCGCTCCGTGCGCTCACCCAGGGCACCGAGCCAGACCAGCGCGTTCGGGCTGTGGCCGCCGTGATGGCGCCAGGGCTGGAAATGGTCGGAGACCGCGATCGAGTCGAGCCCGAGCTGCTCCGCGAGGACGGAGTAGTCGAGGAGCTCGCGAGGCCCGAACTGCTCCGCGGAGGCCTTGTAGCCGAGGACGAGGCTCATTCCGCGTCCTGCCGCAGCGCCTCGAGGTCGTCAGGGGTGTCGATGTCGAAAGCCAGCCCGGGGACGTCGATGATTCGTGCCACCAGACCGGCCCGGGCGGTGGCGAACGCGTGGACGGCCGCGCTCTGGGGCTCACCGAAATGCGTCATGACGGCGCCGGCCGGCCGCATCGAGACGGCGTTCGTGCCGCCGTCGAGGGCCCGGGCGACCGCCATGCCGCGGTCCGGCGTCGCTGCGACGAGCGCGCGGACGTCCTCGGCGGTGACGCGCGGCAGGTCGGCGGAGACGACGGCTGCGATCGGCTCCGTCACCACCTCGCGCATCGCCGCGGCGAGCGCGTCGTTCCACGCCAGTCCGCCGTCGTCGAAACGGGGCACGCCGTTCGGGGAGAGCGCCTCGGCGGACACGATCGTCACCGGCCCGACGTCGGCGTCCTTCACGGCTGCGAGGACGCCCTCCAGCAACTCGAGCATCAGCGCAGCGCGCTCGTCCGCGCCGAGCACGCTCGCGAGGCGGCTCTTCGCGTCGTCGAGGCGCTTGAGCGGGACGAGAACGTGGGCGGAGGCGGCCACCGCCCGGCACGATAACCGCGGGACGTATGCTCACCGAGTGCTTCCCGCGCACGAAGCTCTCGAGCTCGTCGAGACCGACGCGGCCGACCTGCTCGCGCCCGCCCAGGCTCTTCGGGCGCAGGGCAAGGGCGGCCTGGTCACGTACTCGCCGAAGGTCTTCATCCCGCTGACCAAGCTCTGTCGAGACGTCTGCCACTACTGCACGTTCGCGGCCCCGCCGAAGCGCGGCGAGCGCGCCTACCTGACCGCGGACGAGGTGCTCGGGATCGCCCGCGCCGGAGCCGAGGCGGGTTGCAAGGAGGCGCTGTTCACGCTCGGCGACAAGCCGGAACGCCGTTACCGCGCCGCGCGCGAGGAGCTGGCTGCGCTCGGCTGCGAGACGACGATCGAGTACCTCGTGCGCATGTGCCGGCTGGTGCTCGACGAGACGGGCCTGCTCCCGCACGCGAACCCGGGCGTGATGACCCGCGAGGAGCTTCGCGCGCTCCGCGAGGTGACGGCGTCGCAGGGAATCATGCTCGAGACCGCCTCCGACCGGCTCTCCGAGCGCGGAGGCCCGCACTTCGGCTCGCCGGACAAGGTGCCCGCCGTGCGGCTCGAGACGCTGCGCCTCGCCGGCGAAGAGCGGATCCCGTTCACGAGCGGGATCCTGATCGGGATCGGCGAGACGCGGCAGGAGCGGATCGAGGCGCTGCTCGCGATCCGGGGCCTGCACGAGCAGCACGGCCACGTGCAGGAGGTGATCGTCCAGAACTTCCGCGCCAAGCCCGGCACGCTGATGGCCGACCGCGACGAGCCGTCGCTCGACGAGCTCCTGTGGACGGCGGCGGCGGCGAGGCTCGTGCTCGGGCCGGACATGAACGTCCAGTGCCCGCCGAATCTCAGCTACGACGACTTCCCGCGCCTGCTCGAGGCCGGCATCAACGACTGGGGCGGCGTGTCACCGGTGACGATCGACCACGTCAACCCGGAGGCGCCCTGGCCGGAGCTCGAGAGGCTCTCGACGGCGACGCGCGCAGCCGGCCTCGAGCTCGCGCCGCGCCTGCCGGTCTATCCCGAGTACCTCGACTCCGAGTGGCTCGATCCCGGCGTCCTCACGGCCGTGTTGCGCGCTTCCGACTCGCTCGGCCTGGCGCGCGAGGACGGCTGGAGCCCGGGCGAGGAGAGCCGCGCGCCGTTCGTCCCGCGCGATGCGCTGCCTGTCGACACCTCGGACGAGCTCGGCGAGGAGGAGATCGTCCGCCTGTTCCGGGCCCGAGGCGAGGAGCGCCAGCGTGTGTTCGCCGCCGCCGACCGCCTTCGTCGGGAGGTCAACGGTGATGTCGCCACCTACGTCGTCACTCGGAACATCCAGTACACGAACGTCTGCTACTTCAAGTGCGGCTTCTGCGCGTTCTCGAAGGGCAAGCTGGCCGAGAACCTGCGCGGCCCCGCCTATCTCGTCCCTCACGAGGAGATCGTCCGTCGCGTCCAGGAGGCGTGGGCTCGCGGCGCCACCGAGGTCTGCCTGCAGGGCGGCATCCACCCGTCCTTCGACGGGGACTACTACGAGTCCGTCGTCCGCGTGATCAAGGACGCGGTGCCGGAGATCCACGTGCACGCGTTCTCGGCTCTCGAGATCTGGCAGGGCGCGGCCACGCTCGGGATGCCGTTGCGGGACTACCTCGAGAAGCTGCGCGACGCCGGGCTCGCCTCGCTGCCGGGCACGGCGGCTGAGATCCTCGACGACGAGGTGCGGGCCGTGATCTGCCCCGACAAGGTCACGACCGACCAGTGGTTCGAGGTGCACGACACGGCGCACCGCGTCGGCCTCCGCTCGAACAACACGATCATGTACGGGCACGTCGAGGGGCCTGTGAGCTGGGCGCGGCATCTCCTGCGCGTCCGCGAGCAGCAGCAGCGGACGGGCGGCTTCACCGAGTTCGTGCCGCTGCCGTTCGTGCACATGGAGGCGCCGATGTATCTCAAGGGCAGGGCGCGGCAGGGCCCGACGTTCGGCGAGATGCTGCTCATGCACTCGGTCGGCCGGCTCGCGCTGCACCCCTGGATCGAGAACGTGCAGATCTCGTGGGTGAAGGCCGGGCCGGACGGCGTCGCGGCCGCGCTGCGGGCAGGTGTGAACGACGTCGGCGGCACGCTGATGAACGAGTCGATCTCGCGTGCGGCCGGCGCGGGGTTCGGCCAGGAGATGCCGCCGGAGCGCATGGAGGCGATGATTCGGGCCGCCGGGCGCATCCCGCGCCAGCGGACGACGCTCTACGGCACCGCCGACCCCGAGCGCGTCGCGGCCTCGTTCGCCGCCGCGCCGCTCGCCGAGCCGCTGAATCCGCCGGTCGACACGAACGGGATGCGCAAGCCGAAGCGACTGATCCGGCCCGGCCTCGTAGTGGCCTGATGTTCCAGCCCGAACTGGAGGCGATGCCCGCCGAGGAGCGGCGCGCCCTCCAGCGCGAGCGGCTGGCCGCTCTGCTCGAACGGCTCCGGCGCTCGTCCTCGGAGTACTGGCGCGAGAAGCTGGCCGGTGTAGACGCCGACGAGATCGAGTGCGGTTCCGTTCACGAGGAAGGCGGAGCTCCGGGACGCGTATCCCTTCGGGACGCTGGCCGTCGGGCTCGAGCGGACCGTGCGAGTACACGCCTCGTCGGGGACGCGCGGCAAGGCGCTCATCGTCGCCTACACCTCCGCGGACATCGAGCTCTTCGCCGAGGTCGTCGCGCGCTCGCTCGCGTGCGCCGGCGCGCGTCAGAGCGACGTCCTCCACGTCGCCTACGGCTACGGCCTGTTCACCGGAGGCCTCGGCTTCCACTACGGCGGCGAGCTCCTCGGCGCGACCGTCGTTCCCGCCTCCGGTGGCAACGCCGGTCTCCAGCTCGAGCTGATGGCGGATCTCGGCGCGAACGGGCTCGCGTGCACGCCGTCGTTTGCGCTGCTGCTCGCCGAGCGCGCCGCCGAGGCAGGCGTGGCCGGGGCGATCCCGCTTCGCTACGGCCTCTTCGGCGCCGAGCCGTGGTCCGAGGCGATGCGCGAGAAGCTCGAGCGCGCCTGGGGAATCGACGCCTGCGACGTCTACGGCCTGTCGGAGGTGATCGGTCCCGGCGTCGCGGCCGAGTGCCGCGAGGCGAAGGGCGCGCTCCACGTCTTCGACGACCACTTCTTCCCCGAGATCGTCGACCCGGAGACCGGGCGCTCCGTCCGAGACGGTGAGCGAGGCGAGCTCGTCCTGACGACGCTGACGAAGGAGGCGTTTCCCGTCCTGCGCTACCGGACCGGCGACGTCACCAGCTTCGTCGACGGGCCTTGCCCGTGCGGGCGCACCCATCGGCGAATCGCGCGCTTCAGCGGCCGCGTCGACGACATGCTGGTCGTCCGCGGGATCAACGTCTTCCCGAGCGAGATCGAGGCCGTCGTCCTCGACGACGCCGCACTCGGCGGCCAGTACGCGATCGTCGTCGACCGGCGCCCGACTCTGCCGGAGCTCGAGGTGCACGTCGAGACCGAAGGGCCCGTCGAGCATCTGGAGGAGCGGCTCGAAACGCGCCTCCGTCTCCGCGTCCGGGTCGTGGCGTGCGCGCCCGGATCGTTGCCGCGTACGGAGACGGGCAAGGCCAAGCGCGTCTTCGAGCGCGTGGACGACACCGAGCCGTGGTGAGCCCCGGCGAGGCACGCGTGGCCCGGCTCGCGACGGTGGGCACGGACGGCCGCCCGCACGTCGTCCCGATCTGCTTCGCGCTCGACGGCGACACGCTCTACACGGCCGTGGACGCGAAGCCGAAGTCGACTCGGGCGCTGCGACGACTGGCGAACATCGAGGCCGATCCGCGGGTCGAGATCGTGATCGACCACTACGACGAGGACTGGTCGAAGCTCTGGTGGGTGCGGCTCTCGGGCCGGGCCTGCGTCGTCGACCACGACGCGCGTGGCCTCGGGCTGTTGCGGGCGAAGTACCCGCAGTACCGGGACGACCCGCCGGCGGGACCGTTCGTCGTCGTCGCGATCGAGGCGCGAACGGCCTGGCAGGCCGCGCAATGAGGGAGACTCACGGTGACCGAGGACGCAAGGCGAGCTACCGGAGCGCGTCCGGATTGAGGGCGTTGGGCGGCGGGCGGTGCTCGAGCAGCACCGCCCGCAGTGCCTGGACGCAGAGCATCCCCATCGCCTCGCGCGTCTCGAGGGTCGCCGAGCCGAGGTGGGGCGTGAGGACGACGTTCTCGAGCGCGAGCAGCTCGGTCGTGACCTCCGGCTCGCGCTCGAAGACGTCGAGCGCGGCGCCCGCGATCCGGCCGTCGGCGAGCGCGCTGGCGAGCGCGGCCTCGTCGACGATCGGCCCCCGGCTCGTGTTGACGAGCACCGCCGTCGGCTTCATCAACCCGAGCGCGCGCTCGTCGATCAGGTGGTGCGTCTCCGCATAGAGCGGGACGTGCAGGCTGACGACGTCGGCGCCCGCGAGCAGCTCGTCCAGCGGCAGGGAGCCCGTGCGGGAGCTGTACACGACCTCCATGCCGTGTGCCTTGCCGAGTCGCGCGACCTCCTTGCCGATCCGGCCGTAGCCGACGAGGCCGAGCGTGAGCCCGCCGAGACCGCGTCCGAGCAGCATGTTCGGCGCCCAGATCCAGTTCTCGCGCCGCCGGAGGAGCCGGTCGCCCTCGGCCACGCGGCGGACGAGCGCGAGCATGAGTGCGATCGTGAGCTCGGCCGTCGCCTGCGTGAGCACGTCGGGCGTGTTCGCGACGACGACGCCGCGACGCGTGCACGCCGGCACGTCGACGTTGTCGAAGCCGACCGCGAAGTTGGCGACCACACGCAGGCGGGGGCCGGCGGCGTCGAGCAGCTCGTCGTCGATCCGGTCCGTCAGCATCGTCATCAACCCGTCCCGGCCGGCCACGCCCGCCAGCAGCTCCTCCCGCGAGGGCGGCCACTCGGAGTCGTGCACGTCGAGCGCGAACGACGCCTCGAGCTCGTCGCGCACCCGCGGCGGAAACCGCCGCGTGGCGAGCACCTTCGGCTTCACGTCAGCGCTCGATCACGTCGGCGCCCGGCTCGTTCGCCGGGTCGTCGGCGGCCAGCACGTCGCTTGCCCAGTCACGCGTCTTCCACGCCGGCACGGGCGTCTCGCACTCGGCCCTGGGCACGAACCGGGAGCGCTCGACGAGCCGGTAGTGGTGGATGTAGCGGGGACAGTTCGGGAAGACCTCGGTCGCCTCGACGCGCCAGAGGAACTGCGCCTCCGGGTACTCGGCCAGGAGCGGGTCGTCATTCGAGTGCGACGCGATGCCGTTCAGCCGCAGCCGCTTGCGCTGCTCGAAGTCGACGAAGAGCAGCCCGACGTGCGGGTTGACGATGGCGTTGCCGGCCGTGAGGAACATGCCGTTCCCGTCGTAGTTCGGGAACGCGACGGTCCGCTCGTCGAGCACCTTGACGAAGCCGGGCTCGCCCCCCTTGTACGAGCACTGCGGCCTGCCCTCGGCATCGGCCGTCGCGATGAAGAGCATGTCGCAGCCCTCGATGAAGACGCGGTCGGACTCGTCGATCGTCGGCCGCGAGACGAATCGTTCCTCGAGCCGGTCGGCGAGCCGGCGCGTGTCGTAGCGGTCCTGGTAGCGCCGGCTGCCCTCGTTGTAGATGCTCACGCGACGATTATGCGGAAGGCAGGCGTGTCACCGGCTCGTTCAGCTGCTGATCCGGACGGTCGTGTCGCGCGGCGTGGCATCATGGCCGTCCTCTGAGACGACCGCTGCCGATCGTCCTCTCCGCCTGCATCGCCCTCCTGCTCGCGGCTCCCTTCCCGGCGGGTGCGCGTGCCCGGGCCACCGCCTGCACCCCGGGGCACACGAAGGTCGACGGCAAGAAGGCCGAGCGGTTCTGCGGCTCGGCGACGGCGGCGCTGCACGTGGGCAAGTTCTGGGTGCGGCTGAGCGGCGGCTCGTGCGCCGCCACCTCGAAGTTCTTCACCGTCAACGTCGGGACGGCGGTCGTCGCGCCGAACCAGAAGGTGCCGTACTTCGGCCTCACCGTCGGGCAGTTCCCGAACGCGCCGAAGACCCGCAAGCCGGCCGGCGACGACGGCGTCTACCACCTCGGCGTCGTCGTCATCCGCTGGCACGGCGGCGCCTGGGACATCAACGGCTACGTCAGGGTCACGCTCTGGGGCGACCGCTCGGGCGGCAAGTTCTCCGGCCGCACGACCGCGTATCCGCACAGCAGCATCTACGGCGCGTTCACGTGCTCGTGAGGCCGCTGCGGTCGACCAGCAGGTGCTGCTCGGCGACGGTGGCGAAGCCGATCCGCTCGAGAATCGGTCTCGACATCTTCCCGGCGCCGACGGCGAGGGCCGGCGCCCCGCGGCGCACCGCTTCGTCCCAGCGTGCTCGCACGAGCGCACGGAACGCCCCGCGGCCGCGGTAGTCGGGCAGCGTCGTCGCTCCGGACAGGAAGCCCGCGAACGGCAGGAGGACCATGTCGCCGGTTGCGACCGGCTCGCCGTCGACGTAGGCGAGGAACGTGACTGCGTGGCCGACTCGTTGTCGCCACTCCCAGCGCTCCGGGAGCGTCTCGCGTATCCGGGCCAGCTGTTCGTCGGTGGAGTCCGCGGTCGACCAGGCGATTTCGCGGGCGATCGAGAACTCCTCGACCCGATCGACTCGTCGCACGTCGAACCCGGCGACCTGGGGCGGCTCCGTCCTCGAGATCATCGCGGCGACCACGGGATCGTCGCTGTACGGCGATGCACCGAGTCGGAGCAGCCGGTCCTCGAGGTCGTCCGGTGTCGAGGACGTGCCTACCCACCACGTGAACTCGTCCCGACCGCGCTCGCGGAACATTGCCCGCAGCTGCGGCACGCGCTCCTCGACGCTCGACGCGTCGAAGCGGGTCCGGTGCACGCCGCCCGCGGGCGCCCAGGGGAAGCCGGTCTCGTCGATGAGCACGCAGTCGGGCAACTCGAGCTTCTCGACGCTGGGCGGCGCCGGGAGGTGGACCTCGATGTCCTCGGCGAGCTCTTCGAGGAGCGTCAAGCCGAGTAGTACTCGTCCGCGATCGAGAGCACGTCGTCGAGGACGGCGAGGCCCTCGTCGAGCTCCTCGCGGGTGATCGTCAGCGGCGGCGCGATCATGACCACGTTCCAGTGCACGAACAGGTAGAGGCCTCGCTCCATCGCCGCCTTCGCCATCCGCGCCACCGGAGCCGCCGCCTCGCCGCCCGCGTTGAACGGCACGAGCGGCTCGCGCGTCTCGCGGTCGCGGACGAGCTCGAGGCCCCAGAAGAGCCCGAGCCCGCGGACGTCGCCGATCGACGCGTGGCGCTCGGCCAGCCTCGGCAGCTCCTGGCGGAGGACGTCGCCCATCGCGGCCGAGTTCTCGACGATGCCTTCCTCCTTGAACGCCTCGATCGACGCCACCGCGGCTGCGCACGCGAGCGGATGGCCGGAGTACGTGAGCCCGCCGGCGAAGAACTTGTCCTTGATCGCCTCGTACACGCCGCGGCGCACGGTCAGCGCCCCGAGCGGCACGTAGCCCGAGTTGATGCCCTTCGCCGTCGTGATCAGGTCGGGCACGACGTCCCAGTTCTCGCAGGCGAACCAGCGCCCGGTGCGGCCCCAGCCGGCCATGATCTCGTCGCAGATCAGCAGGATCCCATGCCGGTCGCAGGTCTCCCGGATCGACTGCAGGTAGCCGTCGGGCGGGACGATCAGGCCGTTCGTGCCCGTGACCGTCTCGAGGATGACGGCGGCGACGGTGTGCGCGCCCTCGTACTGCAGGATCTCCTCGAGGTGCGGCCCGCCCGAGCACACCGGGCAGGGATCGGGATGCCCGGCGGGGCAGCGGTAGGTGTACGGATCGAACATGCGCACGACGCCGGGGATTCCCGGCTCGGCGAACCAGCGCCGCGGGTCGCCCGTGAGCGTGACCGCGCCACCCGTCGCCCCGTGGTAGGAGCGGTAGCGCGCGATCACCTTGTGGCGTCCCGTCACCCAGCGGGCGAGCTTGACCGCGTTCTCGTTCGCCTCCGCGCCCCCGTTCGTGAAAAACGTGCGCTCGAGGTCGCCCGGCATCACCTCGGCGATCAGCCGCGCCGCCTCCGAGCGCTTGTCGTTCGCCATCGGCGGGCCGATCGTGCAGAGCGTGTCCGCCTGCTCCTTGATCGCCGCGACCAGCTTCGGGTGCTGGTGGCCGATGGAGACGTTGACGAGCTGCGACGCGAAATCGAGGTAGCGCTTGCCCTCGTAGTCCCAGAAGTAGCGGCCCTCGGCGCCGGCCACCGCGAGCGGCGAGAGAGCCGACTGTACCGACCAGGAGTGGATCAGGTACTCGCGGTCGAGGGCGACGACCTGCTCGCCCTCGGCGCTTCGATTCTCGACGAGCGCCATCGTTTTAGCTTACTCGCGCTACGCTCCAACGTGAAACCCGAGGAGGCGAGATGACCGAAGTCGCGACCGCGCCCAGGCAGGGCGACACGCAGGAGCTTTCGAGGATCAGCCACTGGATCGACGGCCGCATCGTGGCGGGCGTCTCCGGCCGCGCAGGCCAGGTCTACAACCCGGCGACGGGCGAGGTCGCAGCGGAGGTCGACTTCGCGTCGGTGGAGGAGGTCGACGCCGCCGTCGCCTCGGCGCGCGCTGCCTTCCCGGCCTGGCGCGCGATGTCCATCTCGCGCCGCGCCGAGCTCTTCTTCGCCGTCCGCCAGCTGCTCGACGCGCACCGCGACGACATCGCGCGCATCCTCACGCGCGAGCACGGCAAGGTGCACTCCGACGCGCTCGGCGAGGTCGCCCGGGGCCTCGAGGTGATCGAGTACGCCTGCGGCATCCCCACGCTGATCAAGGGCGAGTTCTCCGAGCAGGCCTCGACCGGCATCGACGTCTACTCGATCCGCCAGCCCCTCGGCGTCGTCGCCGGCATCACGCCGTTCAACTTCCCGGCGATGGTGCCCATGTGGATGTGGGGACCGGCGCTCGCGTGCGGCAACACCTTCGTGCTCAAGCCGTCCGAGAAGGACCCCTCGGCCTCGCTCTACGTCGCCGAGCTCCTCAGGGAGGCCGGCGTTCCGGACGGCGTCTTCAACGTCATCCAGGGCGACAAGGTCGCGGTCGACGCGCTGCTCGGGCACCCCGGCGTGTCGGCGGTCAGCTTCGTCGGCTCGACCCCGATCGCGCAGTACGTCTACGAGACCGGCACGAAGGCGGGCAAGCGCGTGCAGGCGCTCGCGGGCGCGAAGAACCACATGATCGTGCTGCCGGACGCCGACGTCGACATGGCGGCCGACGCAGCCGTCTCGGCGGGCTACGGCTCTGCGGGCGAGCGTTGCATGGCCGTCTCGGTCGTCGTCGCCGTCGCCGACGTGGCCGACCCGCTCGTCGAGGCGATCAAGGAGCGCGCCGCGAAGATCACGGTCGGCGACGGCTCGAGCCCCGATTCCGAGATGGGGCCGCTGATCACCGGCCAGCACCGCGACAAGGTCGCGTCGTACCTCGACTCCGGCAGCGAGCAGGGCGCGAAGGTCGTCCTCGACGGCCGCGAGACCGCGCCGGACGGCGACGGCTTCTTCCTCGGCGTGTCGCTGCTGGACGAGGTCACCCCCGAGATGGACTGCTACCGGGACGAGATCTTCGGGCCGGTGCTTTCAGTCGTCCGCGTCGACACCTACGACGAGGCCGTTCGGCTCGTGAACGAGAACCCGTGGGGCAACGGCACGGCGATCTTCACGCGCGACGGCGGCGTCGCCCGACAGTTCCAGTTCGACGCGCAGGCCGGGATGGTCGGCATCAACGTCCCGATCCCGGTGCCCGTCGCCTGGTTCTCGTTCGGCGGCTGGAAGGCGTCGCTCTTCGGCGACACGCACGCGTACGGGCCGGAGAGCATCAACTTCTACACGCGCGGCAAGGTCGTCACGAGCCGCTGGCCCGACCCGGCGACGAGCCAGGTCAACCTGGGGTTCCCGCAGACCAGGTAGCGGCAAGTCCGGCGCCTGACTAGATCGACAGCTCGTCGGCGCCCGGCGCGTCGAGCGCCGCGAGATACGCCTGGAACGCCGCCTGGCGGCGGCGGCACTGCACGAGCTCCTCGTTCAGCCGCGCGAGCTCCTCGGCGTGCGGGTCGACCGGCTCCGCGTCGTCGAAGTCGATCAGGTCGTCGCGCTCGAAGAAGTCGGGGCCGTCCTCCGGTTCGTACGGAAGCGGGTTCAGCTCTGCCTTGACGATCGCGACATCCTCGGCAGACATGGCGGCGAAGGCGGCGTCGTCGACCTGGGGCCCGTCCACCTCTGCGATCACGAGCCCGACCTGGTCCTCGAGCGCCTGCTCCCGCTCGCGCTCGAAATCGAGCGACTCCTGCGCCTGGCGGCGCCTGACGCCGCGTGCGATCGCCTCCCTGTCCACCAGGCAAAGATAATCGTCCGGTGGCGGCCACGCGCTCTCCGAGCAAAGCGGTCCGCCGCGATTGTCGATTTGCCTCGGGCAGACGCAGACACTCGCCGCGGAGCCGTGGCTTTGCCGCGGCGTAGCTCGGGCGGCCTGACCGTCGACCACGACGGGAAGGGGGACGACGGGGGAAACCGGCCGTATCCCCCGTCCCGGACGCGCTCTCCGAGGGTCGTGCTCGCGAGCGCGTCGGCGGCGCAGGCGGCCGTGTCCTTCGTCAACTTCGGCCTGCCCTCGATCGGCCCGGATCTCCGGCACCACTACGGGCTCAGCCTGCCCGAGCTCGGCGCTGTCCTGACCGCAGCCCTGCTCGGCTCCGGGATCGCGCTGATCGCCGCCGGCATCGCAGTCGACCGCTTCGGTGCGCGGCCGTCCACGCTCGTCGGCACCGCCCTGGCCACCGCGGGCCTCGCCGCGGCCGCCGGGGCGGAGTCGAAGGGCGTGCTGTTCGTCTCCCTGGCCGTTTCCGGGATCGGATCGTCCGTGATCCCGATCGCGGGCGCCGGCGCCCTGTTCCGCGCCTATCCGCCGACACGCCGTGGGTGGGCGCTCGGCGTCCGCCAGACGGCCGTGCCGCTCGGCGGCACGATCGCGGCGCTGGCCATGCCCGGCCTCGTGACCCTCGGGGGCGTCGAGCTCGCCTTCGCGGTCGCGGCCGGCATGGTCGCCGTGACGGGCACGGTCTTCGGCCTGATCCCGGAGGAAGGATCCGGCCCTGCCCGGACACGCGTGAAGCGGGTCTTCCGGAGCATCCTGCGAGCGCCCGGGATGGCCCGCCTGCTCCTCGTCGGCGCGCTCTACATCGTCGTGCTGCAGGCCATCCTCTCGTACATGGTGCCCTCGGCCCGGGCGGCGGGGCTTTCGGCGTTCTGGGCCGGGTTCACGTACTTCGCCGTCAACGTGACGGCGATGGTGGCGCGGCTGGTCTGGGGCAAGGTCGCCGACCGGCAGGGCGGCTCCCGGCGGGTGCGGACGCTCGTCGAGACGGGTGTCGTCGGCTCGATCGGCGGGCTCGTGTTCGCGCTCGCGCTGCACGCCGGCCCGGGCCTCGTCCTGCCGGCGGCGGTGCTGTTCGGCTTCGGCGCGCTCGGCTGGAACGCGCTCCTCTACGTCATCGCGGGCGAGAGCACCTCGCCTGATCTCGCGGGGCGGTCCGTCGCAGTCGCGGCCACGGTCGTCTTCCTGATCTCGGCGTTCGCGACGCCGTTACTCGGAGCGCTGGCCGATGACGCTGGCTGGAACGTGTTCTGGATCACGGCCGCCGCCCTCTCGGCTGTCGGCGCGATCGCTGCCGCTGGCTTGCGAAGACGGCCCACGGGCGACCTCGGCTGATCCAACGATCCGCCGCGGAGTCGTGGCTTCGCCGCGGCGTAGCCCGAGCGACCGGAAACGCGCGGCGCAAGGGAAGGGGGCCAGCGGGGGAAACCGGCCGTTTCCCCCGCTTTGAGATTGCATACTGTATGGTCGCGGCCGTGGCGAGGATCGTCCAGGAGCGCGCGCCGCTTGTCCGCAACGCGAGTGCTGCGGCCACGGAGGTGATCCGCGAGGCGATCGTCGACGGGCGGCTTCCCCCCGGCCAGCGCCTGAAGGAGGAAGAGCTCGCCCGCGAGCTCGGCATCAGCCGGACGCCCGTTCGCGAGGCGCTGCTGATCCTCCAGACCGAGGGGCTCGTCGACGCCGCGCCCAACCGCGGTGCCGTCGTCCGCAGCCACGACGCCGACGATCTCGAGGACCTGTACCAGCTGCGGGCGCTGCTGGAGGGCTACGCCGCCCGGCGCGCCGCCGCCAACATCTCGCAGGCCGCCGTCGACGGCCTCTGGGCGAGCTGCGACCGCTTCGAGAACCTGATCGAGGGCGACGTGCAGGAGCTCGTCAAGGAGAACCTGCTCTTCCACAACGTGATCCTCGACGCCGCGCAGAGCCGGCGCGTCGCCGAGCTGATCCGCAAGGTGATCGAGCTGCCGCTCGTCTACCGCTCCTACATCTGGTACTCGATCGACCAGCGGCGCATCTCCGCGCACTACCACCGGCAGATCACCCGAGCGCTCGAGGCGCGCGACGGCGAGCGGGCCGAGCTCGTGATGAAGGAGCACGTGTTCGAGGCGCGCGACGTCCTCGTCGGCCAGGTCCGCGCCCAGGAGGAGACGGGTTGAGCGAGGCGTCCGCGGGCGCGGCCACCCGCGAGCGGGACACGAGCGGCCCGGGCCCGCTCGCAGGTGTTCGCGTCGTCGAGCTCGGCATGCTGCTCGCCGGGCCCTTCACCGGCCGCCTGCTCGGGGACATGGGCGCCGAGGTGATCAAGGTCGAGCCGCCGGGGCAGCCCGATCCGCTGCGGGAGTGGGGCAAGGCGCGCTACAAGGGCCGTTCGCTCTGGTGGCCGGTGCAGTCGCGCAACAAGAAGTGCGTGACGCTGAACCTCCGCTCCGAGCGCGGTCAGCAGCTGCTCCGCGGCCTCGTCGAGCACTGCGACGTCCTGACCGAGAACTTCCGCCCCGGGACGCTCGAGCGCTGGAACCTCGCGCCGGAGCAGCTCTGGGAGTCGAATCCGGGCCTCGTGATCGCGCGCATCTCGGGCTACGGGCAGACCGGCCCGTACGCGCCCCGCGCGGGGTTCGCGTCGGTCTCGGAGGCGATGGGCGGCGTCCGCTACATCAACGGCTTCCCGGGCGAGCCGCCGCCGCGCATGCACATCTCGCTCGGCGACTCGCTCGCCGGCATGTACGCGGCGCAGGGGATTCTGGCCGCGCTGTACAAGCGCGACGCGCTCGGCTTCGGGAAGGGGCAGGTGATCGACGTGTCGCTCCTCGAGGCGAGCTTCTCGCTCCTCGAGAGCACCGTGCCCGAGTACGACCGGCTCGGCATCGTTCGCGGCCCCGGCGGCACAGGCCTCAAGGGCGTGGCGCCGTCGAACATCTTCAAGTCCCGGGACGACAAGTGGATCGTGATCGCGGCGAACGCCGACGGCGTCTTCCGGCGGCTCTGCGAGGCGATGGGGCAGGCCGGAGCTCGCCGACGACGCGCGCTTCTCGACCCATCTCGCGCGCGGCGACCACCAGACCGAGATCGAGGGCATCGTCGCCGAGTGGGCGGGTGCCCGGGACGCGAGCGAGATCGACAGGGTGCTGAACGAGGCGGGCGTGATCTGCGGCCCGATCTACACGATCGCCGACATCTTCGAGGACGAGCACTACCGCTCCCGCGACATGCTGCTCGAGCACGAGGACCCGGAGTTCGGCTCCTACCTCGGCCCGGGCCTCGTCCCCAAGTTCTCCGCGACGCCGTCGGAGCTGCGCTGGTCGGCGACGTGGGAGGAAGGAAGTCACAACGCGGACGTCTATTGCGGCCTACTCGGCCTGTCCCGATCGGACCTGGCCGACCTGAAGGCAGACGGCGTGATCTAGTGGTTCACTGACGCGAAAGGAACGGGATGGCCTACAGGCTCGGAGTCGACGTCGGGGGAACGTTCACCGACCTGCTGCTCGTCCATGACGAGAGCGGGTCGATGCACCGCGTGAAGACCCCCTCGACACCCGCGGACCCCTCCGAGGGCGTGCTCGTCGGCGTGAAGCGGATCGCGGAGACGGCGGGCACCGACGTAGCGGATATTCGCAACATCCTGCACGGGACGACGGTGGCGACGAACGCGGTGCTGGAGTCGAAGGGCGCGCGCGTCGGCCTGTTGACGACGGTCGGGTTCAAGCAGATCCTGCACCTGGCGCGCTCGCAGACGCCGGGGCCGCTCGCGGGCTGGATCATCATGATCAAGCCGGATCCGCCGGCCTCGCTCGCGGACACGCGCGAGATCGTCGAGCGGATGGACGCGCGCGGCGAGACGGTGACGCCGGTCGACGACGGACAGGCGGAGGCGGCGATCCGCGATCTCGTCGAGTCGGGCGTCGAGACGCTGACGATCGCGTTCATCAACTCGTACATCTCGCCGCGCCACGAGGAGGAGGTCGCGGCGATCGTCGAGCGGCTGTATCCGGGCTTTCCGGTCACCGTCTCGTCGCATGTGTTGCCCGAGTTCCGCGAGTACGAGCGCGCCTTGACCGCCTGCATGAACTCGTACGTGCGGCCGCGCGTCGCCGACTACGTGGAGAAGCTCTCGGGCGACCTGAAGTCGATCGGTGCGACCGCGGAGGTGAACATCCTCCGCTCCGACGCCGGCCTGATGACGACGCGCGAGGCGGGGCGAAATCCCATCTACGGTGTGCTGTCCGGCCCGTCCGGCGGCGTGGCCGGCGCGCTCTACGTCGCGCGGCAGGCGGGGTTCGAGAACGTGCTCACGTTCGACATGGGCGGAACGTCCACCGACGTCTCGCTCGCGCTCGGGGGCCAGCCGTCGATCGGCCGCGAGACGTCGATCTCGCACTTCCGGCTCCGCGTCCCGTCCGTCGACGTCCACACCGTGGGCGCGGGCGGCGGCTCGATCGCGCACGTGCCCGAGTTGACGAAGGCGCTCCGTGTGGGGCCGCAGTCGGCCGGCGCCGAGCCGGGCCCCGCCGCCTACGGCAAGGGCGGAATCGACCCGACCGTCACCGACGCGAACGTCGTCGTCGGCCATCTGCCGCCGAGGCTCCTCGGCGGCGAGATGCAGCTCGACGCGGACGCGGCCCGCTCTGCCGTGCAGACGATCGCGGACGCGATGGGGCTCGACGCGGCCGAGGACGCGGCCGAGGGCATCCTCGCGATCGTGAACGAGAACATGGCCGGTGCGCTTCGCGTCGTCTCCGTCCAGCGCGGCCACGACCCGCGCGACTTCGCGCTCGTCGCCTACGGCGGCGCCGGCCCGATGCACGCGAACGCTGTCGCCAAGATCATGGGCTCGTTCCCGGTGATCGTCCCGCCCGCGCCAGGCCTGCTCTGCGCGCTCGGGGACATCGTCGCCGACTTCCGCGACGAGTTCGCGCGCACCTATATCCGCGTGCTCGACGATGCCGATCCGGCCGACGTGGCCGAGATCCTCGACGGCCTCGGCGCTCGGGCGCAGACCTGGCTCGGGGACGAGGGCATCGACCCCGCCGACCGGAGCGTGTCCTACTCGGCCGACATGCGCTACCGCGGCCAGGGCTACGAGATCCCGGTCTCGCTCGACCCGGCCGAGGTGCGCTCAGCCGGTCTCGCGGACCTCGACGAGCGCTTCAACCAGCTCCACGAGCAGCTCTACGGCTTTCGGATGCACGAGACGCGCGCCGAGATCGTCAACCTGCGCGCCGTCGGCTTCGGCACGGCGCCCAAGCCGGAGCTGCCGCAGGGCGAGCTGTCCACAGAGGGCGCCGCGGGCGCGGTCGTCGACACGCACGAGATCGTGTTCGCGGGCGAGCGGCACCCGACCGAGCTCTACGACCGGTCGAAGCTGCAGCCGGGCGCCCGCTTCTCGGGGCCCGCGATCGTGACCGAGTTCGACTCGACCACGGTCGTCCTCCCCGGCTTTCGGGCCGAGGTCGACCGCTGGTTCAACATCCTGATCACGCCGACGGACTAGGAGAGATCGAGATGGCAGCCACAGCCGAGAAGCCGAGGATCGCCGCGATCCCGACCGACGTCGAGGTCGATCCGGTCACCCTCGACATCATCGAGGGCGCGCTCAAGAGCGCGCGCTTCGAGATGGACGCCGTGCTCTTCCGCTCGGCGATGAGCCCGGTGATCCGGGAGCAGCACGACGAGTTCCCGATGATCACCGACCCGAACGGCCGCATGGTCGTCGGCCAGTTCGGCGCCTACATCAACGAGATGATGGCGAGCTGGGAGGGCGGGATCTACCCGGGCGACGTGATCCTCACGTCCGACCCGTTCAAGTGCTCGGCCTCGATCTCGCACACGAACGACTGGCTCGTGCTCGTGCCGATCTTCTACGAGGACGAGCTCGTCGGCTGGTCGAGCCAGTTCGGCCACCAGATGGACTGCGGCGGCCCGCTGCCCGGCTCGCTTCCGACGGGCGCCCGAACGATCTTCGAGGAGGGGCTGATCATCCCGCCGCTCAAGATCATCGAGCGAGGCGAGCACCGTGAGGACGTCCTCAAGCTGATCTTCAACAACATGCGGCTCCCGGAGATGAACCGGGCCGACCTGTTCGCGATCGTCGCCGGCTGCCGCGCGGGCGAGCGGCGCGTGATCCAGCTCTGCGAGCGGTTCGGCAAGGAGACGTACCTGGCGGCCTGCCAGGCGCTCCTCGACCGCACGTACCAGGCGATGCGCACGCTGATCCAGCTCGCGATCCCCGTCGAGCCGCAGTCGTTCGAGGACTACGTCGACGACGACGGGCTCGGCAACGGTCCGTTCAAGATGAAGCTGACGATCTGGCGCGAGGGCGACCACGCCTTCTTCGACTGGACGGGCACGGATCCGCAGGCCCTCGGCCCGGTGAACTTCTACCTCTCGGAAGGCATGTTCAAGATGTTCATCGGGGTCTACCTGATCATGGTCAACGACCCCCAGATCCTCTTCAACGACGGCTTCTATCCGCTGCTGCACATCGTGCTGCCCGAGGGCTGCCTGCTGCGGCCGCGCTTCCCGTCGGCGCTCGGGTGCCGCACGCACGCGCTCGCGCGGCTCTTCGACGTGCTCGGCGGCGCGCTCTGCAAGAACGCGCCCGAGCTGAACACGGCCTCCGGGTACGGGACGAGCCCGTACATGCTCTATTCGGGCTGGGACTCGAAGGGCGACTTCTTCTATTCGATGGAGATCCTCTACGGCGGCATTCCCGGCCGGCCGATCGGCGACGGGATGGACGGCCACTCGTGGTGGCCGCTGTTCGAGAACATCCCGACCGAGTACCTCGAGGCCTACTACCCGCTGCGGATCGACGGGTACACGACGGTCACCGACTCGGGTGGGCCGGGCTTCCACCGTGGCGGCAACGGGGTCGAGAAGCGCTACGTCTACCTCGAGCCGGGCGAGATCTCGATCCACGACGACCGCTGGCTGACGAGGCCGTGGGGCGTCCTCGGCGGCCGGCCCGGCGCACGCTCGTCGAAGCTCCTCCAGCGCGCCGACGGCACGGAGGAGGTGCTGCCGTCCAAGTGCGACCGCGTCGTGGTCGAGCCGGGCGACATGCTCGTGTACAGGACGGCGGGCGGCGGCGGCTGGAAGGACCGGCTCGACCGGCCGGTGGAGGCCGTCGAGCGCGACGTCGCGTTCGGGCTCGTCTCGCCCGAGTTCGCGAAGGAGGGCTACGGGGTCGTGGTCGGGGATGCTGCGGCGACCGAGGCCGAGCGCACGCGGCAGCGCGAGGAGCGCGGCGAGGCGCTCGCGTTCGACTTCGGGCCACCCCTCGACGCGCTGCTCGCGAACTGCGAGGCGGAGACGGGGCTCGCACCGCCGAAGCCGGCGACGCCGCTGCGCTGGTCGCCCCTCCAGCCCGGCGACGAGGCGCTCGCGATCGTCCGCGAGGCGGACGGACTGCCGGAGCCCGCGAAGGCGTGAAGTTCGAAGGCTTCCACGGGCGCGCGGGCTTCGGACAGAGGCCCGCGCTCGTGGTCGTCGACGTCAATCGCGGGTTCACCGACCCGGCGTCGCCGCTCGTCTGCGACCTCGACGAGTGCGTGGCCGCGATCGCGGCGCTGCTCGCGGCGTTCCGCGGTGCCGGGCTGCCGGTCGTGTTCACCACGGTCTGCTACGACGAGTTCGGCAAACAGGCCGCGGCGGTCTTCATCGGGAAGGTGCCGGCGCTGCTCGTGCTCGAGCCGGGCTCGCCCTGGGTCGAGATCGATCCACGCATCGCGCCTGTCGAGGGCGAGCCGGTGCTGTCCAAGTACTTCGCCTCGGCCTTCTTCGGGACGACGCTCGCGTCGCTGCTCGCCTCGGCGGGGTGCGACACGGTCGTCGTCACGGGCGCGTCGACGTCCGGCTGCGTCCGCGCGACGGCGCTCGACGCGATGCAGCACGGCTATCGCGTCGTCGTCCCCCGCGAGGCGGTGGGAGACCGCAGCCGGGCGGCGCACGATGCGAACCTCTACGACCTGGACACGAAGTACGCGGACGTCGTCTCGGTCGACGAGGTGCTCGCCTACGTGGACGAGCTGGCGGCGGTGTCGCCGTGATCGTCCGTGACGCCGGCGATTCGTGGCAGATCGTCTTCCAGACCGATCACGCCGACGTCTCGGGCGCCATGGCCCGCGCCTGGGCGGAGCAGGGCCCGCACCACGACTCACTGATCGTGGCCGCCGAACGGCATGACGACGGCTGGGCGGTCTGGGAGCAGGCGCCGCAGGTCGACGACACGGGCAGGCCGGTCAACTTCCTCGAGGTCGGCGTCCCGGCCCACCTGGCGTTCTACCGCGCGGGCATCGCCGCGATCACGGAGCAGGACGCGTACGCAGGCCTGCTGGTCTCGATGCACGGCGCGGGGATCTACCAGCAGCGCTACGGCCTCGATCCCGGGCTCGGCCTGTCGCGCGCCGCCGAGGTGCAGGATCAGGTCGACGCCTTCGTGGCGGAGCAGGAGGCGAAGTTCGGCGGCGACCTCGGCGAGCACCGCGGCGAGTACGAGCTGCTGCAGCTCTACGACCGCTTCTCCCTCTACTTCTGCATGCGCGACGTCGAGGGCGGCGAGGAGGCGGAGATCCAGGGCCACCGGTTCTCGCCCGTTGCGCCCTGGCGTGTGCGCCTCGACCCCTTCCCGTTCGCGGAGAGCCCGGCGCGGTTTGAGCTGCTCCGCTACGTCCTCCCGAAGCGCGCCCGGACGCCGGCGGAGTTTCGCGCCGAGATGACGGCGGCTGCGCCGGAACGCACGGGGATCACGATCGAGCCCTGACCCCCGCCAAGTAACAAGTTGTTACTTGGCGCTCAGGCGTCCAGGATCGCCGCCGCCCGCACGGGGGAGCCGTAGGCGGGCACGAGCCTGAGCGGGAGTCCGACGAACAGGAAGCGCTGCCCGACCACGTCCTTCAGGTTGTTCAGGTTCTCGTAGTGCGTGACCCGCCGCTCGCCGCACGCCTTGTGCGTCGGGTACTCGTCCGTCAGGTACACGAGGTCGGGCGAGATCGTCTCGACGCCGAAGATCTTCACGCCGCGGTCGGCCATCCAGTGGACGGCCTCGGCCGAGATCCCGCAGAAGCCGTCGAGGAACGCCGGCGTGCCGGCGGTGCGGTTGTAGTGGTCGGAGCAGAGCAGCAGGATGTCGCCGTCGCGCAGCTCCTGGCCCGAGTCGGCGACGGCCTGCTCGAGCTCCGCGGCCGTCACGTCGTGCCCACGCTCGTACTGGCGGATGTCGGCACAGATCGCGGTGCCGCAGAAGGTGTCGAGCGGCATGTCCGAGATCGTCTCGCCGGTCCTGTCGTAATGGCCGAACGCGTCGACGTGGGTCGCCGCATGGTTCGAGGTGATGATCACCTCGGCGTTGAACGACGGCCGGCCTTCGGGCGCGTCGGCGTGGACGATGTGGCGCATGATCTGCGTCGGCGCGAAGAACGGGTGCAGCTGCGACTCGCGGGATAGAGGCTGAGACAGGTCGACAACGCGCACAGGTGATGCTCCTTCCGGTGGGATTTTTGAGTCCCTGGGTCGTTAGCACCAAGCGATGCAAGGACGCAGGGAGCGGTCATAGAAGGTCTATGGGCGCGACTGAGGACGCGGCAGCGCGCCGCGTGATGGCGGGCCAGGGGCCGAAGGATGCCGCCGGGAGGAGCATCAATCCTTTCCGGCCATCTCTCGACAGACCTGGACGATGCGGGGGACGAGCGCGGAGACGATCCGCTCGCCGGTCTCGGCGCTGGCGCGGGTCGCGTCACCGACCACGCCCGACTCGGTGATGTCGCGCAGCATGTCCATCGGGACGACCACCTTCGGGCCGGCGTGCCGCATCCCGTACTGGCCGAACGACGTCCACTGGAACCCGGCTTCCTTGACCGCTGCGCCGCGATCCCACGCGTCGCACGTCGCGCGGTCCATCTCGACGCGCTGGCCGAGCGCGATCGCGAGCGAGGTCTCGGCTTCCTCGGCGTGGATCATCGGGCCCTCGATCTCGGCGAGCGCGTCGGCGGCGAGGTCCCACCACTGCACGAGGAAGACGCGTCGGTCGGTCAGCTCGAAGTAGTGGTTCACCGCCACGGTCAGCGCGGCGGCATTCCCGCCGTGCCCGTTGACGGCGACGAGGTTCTGGAAGCCGTGCCGGACGAGCGAGTCGCACACCTCCCGGAAGACCTGGAAGAACGTCGTCGTCGACAGGCGGATCGCCCCCGGGAACTGCATGTGGTACCAGGAGAGCGTCATGTTCAGCGTCGGGGCGACGAGGATCGAGACGCCCTCCTGCTCGCCCAGCTCCGCGGCCCGAACCGACAGCGAGCGGGCGATGAAGCAGTCCGTGTCGAGCGGCATGTGCGGCCCGTGCTGCTCCGTCGTCCCGATCGGGATCAGCACCGCGTCCACGCCGGCGCCGATCCGCTGGTCGACCTCGGGCCAGGTCATGCGCTCGATCAGGTGCTCGCTCACGTGCCGGGAGTTTGACGTGTCCAATGTCAGACTTCAAACTCGGGCAAGTCGATCGAGGAGGCTTTCGTGGAAGGGATGATCGAGGTCAACGGCGTCAACCTGTGGCACCGGATCACGGGCGAGGGGGAGCCGGTGATCCAGATCCACGGGGCGGGCTTCGGGCATTTCAACCTCGACCCGTGCACGCCCGTGCTCTCGGAGCACTTCCGGGTCGTCGACTTCGACATGCGCGGCTACGGCGCCTCCGACAAGCCGCTGCAGCACTACGACATGGAGGTCTGGGCCGACGACGTCGCGGCGCTGCAGGACACGCTCGGCATCCCGGAGTCGCACATCCACGGCACGTCGATGGGCGGGATGATCGCGATCACGTTCGCAGGCAAGTACCCGGAGCGGACGACCTCGGTCGTGATCAACTGCGCCGCCGCGAAGCTCGGCCGCGCCGGCCGGCTGATCTTCAAGAACTGGATCGACATCGCGGAGATGGATCCCGACGGGCCGGGGAGCCGCATCCTCGCCGAGCTGATCTCGTGGCAGGCGGTCTCGAAGGACTTCCTCGAGTCGGAGGCCGGCCAGGGGATCGTCGACCACTGCCAGCAGATCCTCCGCGACTCGAACCGCGTCGAGGTGTTCACCGCCGCCTGCCAGGCCATGTGCGACATGGACATCACCCCGTGGCTCGGCAAGATCACGGCTCCCGCGCTCGTGATCGGCGGCGACGAGGACATCATGACCCCGTGGGACCAGGGCCCGGACGGCGTCGGCCAGGAGGGCGTCTACCAGGGGATCGAGGGTGCCGAGAAGCACGTGATCCGCGGCGGCGGGCACTCGACGATCTTCGACTCGACCGACGAGCACAACCGCGTCGTCCTCGAGTTCCTCCAGCGGCACTCGCGCGCGGCGCGGGCCGGCACGGCGCAGACCGTCGAGGCGTAGTTGCCCGCAGTCGAGGAGTTCGGCGTCGAGCCGATCCCGGCCGAGCTGCGCACGGTCGGCTGGCGTGACCTCTTCGCGATCAACTTCACCTTCTTCCTGAACCCGGTGATGTACCTGCTCGGCGCCTTCGCGGTGGTCGATGGGCACCTGCCCCTGCCGTGGGCGATCGTGGCGATGCTCGTCGGCCAGGCGCTCGCCTACGCAGCGCTCGTGATCGTCGCCCAGCCGGGAGTCGACTACGGCCTCCCGGGCCAGGTGACGATGCGGGCCACCCTCGGCTTCTGGGGCTCGCGCCTCCTCAGCTCGCCCTACCGGGTCGTGGCCGCGACGTACTGGTTCGCGGCCCAGGCGCTGACCGGCGCGCTCGGCATCCAGGCGCTGGTCGAGGCGATGACCGGCACGCACCTCCGCCTCGTCCCGATCGCGCTCTGCCTCGCCGTCTTCCACGCCGTGCTCGCCGTGCTCGGGTTCGACGTGATGCGCTGGGTGCTGCGCGTCGTCCTGCCCGTGTCGCTCGCGTTCACGGCGATCCTGATCGGGCTGTTCCTCTCGACCGACGACCCGCGGTTCGCGGTCGGCCGCGTGCTCGACTCGCCGAACCAGCACCTGACCTGGGTCGGGTTCGCGACCTACGTGACCGTGATCTGCGGGGCCTCCCTGACGCTGGTCGGGAACATCGCCGACGTCTGCCGGTACACGCCGACGCGCCGCGAGATGCGGATCGGGCTCTTCGCCTCGGCGTTGACCGCGACCGCCGTGACGACCTTCGTCGGCGGCTACGCAGCGGCGGCGACGGGTGAGACGAACCCGTTCGTGGCCGTCGCCGACCTGACGTCGAGCACGGGATTGCTGCTGGTCCTGATGCTCGCGATCGCCGTCCAGGGCATCGCCGCGAACATCACCAACGTGTACACGGGCGGCCTCTCGCTCGTGAACTCGGCGCCGGTGCTCGGACGCGTCCGGGCGACCGTCCTCGTCGCGCTCGCCGCGATGGCCCTGTCCGCGTTCCCGGATTTCGTCGACCACGCACAGCGGTGGATCACGCACCTCGGCAACGTGGCCGCGCCGCTGACGGGCGTCGTCCTGGCCGACTATCTCGTCACGCGTCGCGGGCGCGTCGACGTCGATGCGCTCTTCGATCCCGCGGGCCGCTACCGGTTCATGAACGGCGTCAACGTCGAAGCCGTCCTCGCCGTGGCCGGCGCCGTGGCCGTCTACTACGCGGTCCCGGACGCATGGCTGAAGGTGGCCTGGGGGCTCGGAGCGGGGGCGGCCTTCTACCTGCTGCTCTGCGCGGCCGCGCGGCACCCGGCCCCCGAGGCGTCGCCCGCCCGCCGATGAGCGCCGACCGCGTGCTGCAGCGCTGTGACGAACTCGCGCGGCTCTCCGAGGAGGACGGGCTGATCACGCGCTGGTACGGCTCCCAGGCGCTCGTCCGTGCAGCCGACCTCGTCGCCGGCTGGATGGAGGAGGCGGGCCTGGCTGTGCGTCGCGACGCGGTCGGCAACGTGATCGGGCGCGCCGAGGGCGGCGAGGGAACCTTCGTGCTCGGCTCGCACATCGACACGGTTCGCGACGCCGGCAAGTACGACGGCCCGCTCGGCGTGATCCTCGCGATCGAAACGGCCGCGGCCACGCGAGGCGGGCTGCCGAACGCGCTCGAGGTGATCGCGTTCGCCGACGAGGAGGGCGGCCGCTTCCCGCTCACGTATCTCGGCAGCCGGGCCTGGGCGGGGCTGCTCTCGCCCGAGGACGGCGAGGTGACCGACTCGGAGGGGACGCCGCTCGCCGAGGCCGTCCGCGCGATGGGCGGCGATCCCGCCGCGCTCGGAGCCCGCTCGGCGCCAGACGACATTTCGGGTTACGTCGAGGTGCACATCGAGCAGGGGCCGGTACTCCAGGACGAGGACCTCGCCGTCGGCATCGTGACGGCGATCGCGGCACAGAGCCGCGGAGAAGCCGTTTTCACGGGGATGGCCGGGCACGCGGGCAACACGCCCATGCGTCTCCGCCGCGACGCGCTCGCCGGTGCCGCCGAGCTCGTCCTCGAGGTCGAGCGGCTCGCGCGCGAGACGGAAGGCCTGACGGCGACGGTCGGGCGCATCCACAACGACCCGAACGTCGGGAACGTGATCGCCGGCCGGACCAGGGTCTCGTACGACGTCCGCCACCAGGACGACGGGACGCGCGACCGCGCCCGCGACGGGCTCGAGACGGCCGCGCGCGCGATCGCCGAACGGCGGGGCCTGGAGCTCGAGTGGCGCCGGCGCGACGACCTGCCCGCCGTGCCCATGTCGCCGAGCGTGCGGGAACGGCTCGCTCGTGCGTGTCAAGGAGCGGGCGAGCGCGCGTTCGAGCTCGGCAGCGGCGGCGGCCACGACGCCGTCACCGCGTCGCAGCTCACGCCCGAGGTCGGGATGCTGTTCGTGCGCTGCAAGGACGGGATCAGCCACAACCCGGCCGAGTCGGTCCGGGCCGAGGACGTGGCGGTGGCGCTCGACGTCGTCACACGCTTCCTGTGGGACGCGTGATGGCTCCGTCGCGACGCCGGTACCTGGTGCTCGGAGCGGCATGCGCTCTCGTTGCGGCCGGCGTCGCGGCCGCGGTCATCGTCGTCGCCTTTCCGGGCACGTCCGAGGCTGCGCCGACGAAGGCGCAGTTCCTGGCACGCGTGGCCGCGATCTGCCGCGTCTACGGGCCGAAGCTCGACCGGGTCGCTCCGCCGACGGACATCGCCGTCCCGGGAGAGGTCGCGAGCTCCGTCGAGAAGGCGCTGCCGATCCTCGAGGCCGAGAGCAGCGCCGTTCGGTCGCTGCGCAGCCCGACGGAGCTGAAGGCGCAGCTCGCCCGCTGGCACGCCCTCAACGGGCGCTCCCTCGCAAAGCTCGCCACCGCGCTCCGAGCCGCCCGCCTGCCGGATCTCAGCACCATGGGCGTCGCCTACGTCGGGTACCTGGTGGACGGCCAGAAGGCGGAAAAACTGGGGCGTGCGATCGGGTTTCCGCGGCCGCCCTGCTAGCACAGGCCGATGTCAGACATCCGCTGACGTCAGACATTTGACTCCCGGCCTGAACCGCTGTATACAACTCACATTCCACGGTCGGGTGTCACCCATCTCTGCGGCGACTCGCGGCATCCCGGTGCCGTCACCGATTGGCGTGACCGGCCGGCGTGGACAGTCGAAATCCTCGATAGGGCGGCGAGGAGAAAGGAGTTCGGCAGATGAGTTTCGAGGAGTACGATGCCCTCGAGATCGCGCAGGAGCTCCAGGCCAATTCGGAGCTTGGCCGGAGCGACTTCAGCGAGCCGAGGGCGGAGGACGAGCCGAGCGGAGGCCTGAACCGCCGCGAGCTGCTCGTCAGGGGCGGCGTCGGGGCTGCGGCTGTCGCCGGGGCGGGCATGCTTGGCGGCGCTGCCGCGGCTGCGACGTCCCACCCCGCCAAGAAAGGCGCATTCACCGGCACGTTGAACGTGATCACGCTCGGCGTGGAGTTCCCGACGCCGGAGGTGGCACAGAGGATCAAGAGTGAGCTCGGCTTCTCGGTCAACCTGACCGTCGACCGACCCGGTCACGGAGGCCCAGAAGGCGATCACCGCGCCCGAGACGTTCGACATCTTCGGGGGCTACAACTACCAGGACATCCAGGCCTGGTCGGCGGGCGGCCTGATGCCGATCGACACCCAGAAGATCGCGGCCTGGCCGCAGCTGTACAAGCTGTTCGCCTGGGGCAAGGTCAACCCCGGCTCGTCGGCTCAGACCTACGGTGACGGCGACGCTCCGTTCCGCGCGTTCTTCCTGAAGAACGGCACGAGGGGACTGCCGCTCTCGAAGGAAGGGCCGAAGTCCAACAAGAGATCGTCCAGTGGATCAACGAGGCCAGCGGCAAGCCGTACGGCGGTCAGCCGATGCCACGCTACATCGTCGGCACCCCGGCGCACTTCAACGCGGACTCGATCGGCTACAACGCCGACGTCCTCCCGAAGAAGCCGAACCAGGTCGGCTGGCCGGAGCTGCTGAACAAGAAGTGGAAGGGCCGCGTCGCCTGCTCAAGGATCCGGGCATCGTCATGCAGGACATCGGCAACGCGCTCAAGGCCCAGGGCGTCTTCAAGCCCAAGGACATGGGCAACATGACGAAGGCCGAGATCGACAAGGTCGTCAAGATCGCGACGACGTACAAGAAGGCCGGCCAGTTCCGCGCCTACTGGGCGAACTTCAACGAGTCGGTCAACCTGATGGCCTCGAAGGAGGTCGTGGTCGAGTCGATGTGGTCGCCTGCCGTCGCGCTGCTCGTCGGCGCAGGGGATCAACGTCAAGTACGCGGCTCCGCCGACGGGCTTCCGCGGCTGGTGCAGCGCCAACGGCATCGCGTCACACGTCGCGAGCGACCCCGCCAAGCTGCAGGCCTGCTACGACTACCTCAACTGGATGTACAACGGCTGGCTCGGCGCCACGATCATGCGCCAGGGCTACTACATCGGCAACGGCGAGACCCTGCTGAACTGGATCGACTCGAAGCGGCGGTCCGATCCGCAGGCGGCATCCCGTTCAAGGCCGACGAGTACGCGTTCTGGTACGGCGGCGCGACGGCCGGCACGCGACCTGCCGGGCATCACCGGCAAGGTCGGGGACATCAAGAAGGGCATCGGTCGCGCGACGGCGGCTCGTTCGCGCCAGCGCATCGGCCACTACTCGTCCTGGAACTCGTACTTCACGCAACAGCGCGTATCAGATCAAGCGCTGGAACGACTTCCTCAGCGCCTAGCCTAGGGCTGCGATGACTGAGGGGGTCGCAGAGTCGAACACAGAGGGGGCGGCGACGACCGCCCCCTCTGCGCCTGAGGGATCGGGTCTCGACCTGATCGGGCTGACGAAGGAGTTCCCCGGCGGCACGCTCGCCGTGGACGACGTCAACCTGCACGTCGATCACGGGGAGTACGTCGTCCTGCTCGGCCCGTCCGGCTGCGGCAAGACGACCACGCTGCGGATGATCGGCGGGCACGAGTACCCGACCGAAGGGGACATCGTCCTCGACGGCCAGTCGCTCGTCGACCTGCCGCCGCACAAGCGGGCCGACGACGACCGTCTTCCAGCACTTCGCCCTCTTCCCGCACCGCTCCGCGCTCGACAACGTCGCCTTCGGGCTGAAGATGGAGGGTGCCGGCAAGGCCGAGCGCAAGAAGCGCGCCATGGAGGCGCTCGAGATGGTCGGCCTCTCCGAGCTCGCCGACCGCAAGCCGCGGCGCGCTGTCGGGCGGCCAGCAGCAGCGCGTCGCGCTCGCCCGCGTGCTGGTGACGAAGCCGAAGGCGCTGCTGCTCGACGAGCCGCTCGGCGACCTCGACCGGCTGCTCCAGCTGCGCATGCGCGTCGAGCTCCGCAACCTCCAGCGTCAGCTCGGGCTGATGTTCATCCACGTCACGCACAACCAGGAGGAAGCGCTGTCGATGGCCGACCGCATCGTCGTCATGAACGATGCGCGGATCCAGCAGATCGCCGACCCGCTGACGATCGCCACCAAGCCCGCGACCGAGCTCGTGGCGCGGTTCATGGGTGACAACAACATCATCCGCGGCAAGGTCGCCGGAGCGAAACGGAAGCCGGCTCGTCGTCGAGGACGAGCACAAGGTGCGCGTCGAGTGTCCAGGTCGGCGACCGCGCCGCACCGGCCGTCGGCGAGCCCGCGCTCGTCTCGGTGCGGGCCGCGGCGGTGACGGAGGCGCACGGTGACGGAGAGGTCGCGGACAACTCGGCGGACTGCGAGATCGTCTTCGTCGAGTTCCTCGGCGACCTCGTCAAGCTGCACCTGACCGCCGGCGGCGAGCGGATGCTGGCGAAGGTGCCCGGCGACCGGTACCCGGAGTTTCGCGGTAGGGAGGGAGAGACGATCCGCATCTCGTGGAAAGAGGAGGATGTCCAGCTCCTCGACGCCTGAGCCGCCCCAGCCGCACCTCGACGCTCGAGGAGATCGAGGAGGACGAGCAGGAGGTGGAGCGCGAGCACGAGCGCGCGCTCGGCGACGGCCGGGGGGCTCGAAGGGAGCGCGGCGGCGGCTGGGTGACGTTCCTCTGGGCGCTGCCCGGGTTCGTCTGGCTCGGCTTCTTCCTCGTCGCGCCGCTCGTCTTCATCGTCCTCGTCAGCTTCTGGACGCGCACGGACACAGGCTTCGACAAGGTCTGGACGCTCTCGAACTACGGCCCGCTGCTGCATCCGTTCAACCTGAGCAACGCCTACTGGGAGAACATGCTGCGGTCGTTCGAGACGTCGGTGATCGCCGTCGCCGCCTGCCTCGTCTTCGGCTTCCCGGTCGCCTACTTCCTGGCGATGAAGGTCGAGAAGCTCCAGAACCAGATCGCGCTCTTCATCATCGCGCTCGCGCCCTTCTGGACGAGCTTCCTCACCCGCTCGGTCGCCTGGGCCTATCCGCTGATGGGCCGCGAGGGAGCGCTGAACCGGTTCCTGACCGACATCGGCGTCTCCAGCATCGACCATCCATTGTTGGACACGCAGTTCACGCTCCTGTCGGTGCGCCTGGCGATGATCCAGCTCTACATCCTGTTCATGGTCACGCCGATCTTCTTCCTGCTCGCGCAGGTCGACAAGCACGCGATCGAGGCCGCACGCGACCTCGGCGGCAACTGGTTCAGCACCTTCCGCGAGGTGATCCTCCCGCAGACCATGCCCGGCATCGTGATCGGCTCGATCTTCATCTTCGTGCTGACGATGGGCGAGTACGGCACCGTCACGGTGATCGGCCAGGGCGCCGTCTCGTCGGTCGGCACCTACATCCAGAACCCAGATCCAGCGGCATCCAGTACCCGCAGGGAGCCGCGTCGGCCGTGCTGCTCGTGCTCGTCCTGATTCTCGGCGTGTTCGTGATCACGCGGGTCTCCGACCTGAGGGAGGAGCTGTGACGCGCGGTCGCCCCGCCGTCGTCGACCGGCCGCAGGACAAGGTGATCCGGCGCAAGCCGAAGCGTCGCCGCGACTGGGCGAAATGGGGCCTCGGCGCCTACTTCGTCGTCTTCCTGATCTTCCTCTACGCGCCGATGATCCTGATGGCGATCCTGTCCTTCCAGGGCTACTACGGGGGCGTCACGTTCCCGTTCAAGGGCCCGGTCAGCCTGCAGTGGTGGCAGTCGATCTTCGAGGATCAGGTCAACGGCCAGTTCACGCAGGCTCCGGCGATCCGCGACCGCCGGCCAGGGATCGCTCGAGTTGTCGCTCGCGGCCGGCGCGGTCGTCGCCATCCTCGCCTTCTCGCTCTCGATGGCGTTCCGTCGCCGGTTCCGGGGCGACGGGATCGCGTTCTACGTGATCATGCTCGCGCTGATGGCGCCCGGCTTCCTGCTCGGCCTCGGGACGCAGCTCTTCTGGAAGGCGATCGGCGAGACAACGTCGCTCTGGCACACCGCTCTCGGCGCCAACACGGTCTGGGGGATCCCGTTCGGCTTCCTGGTCATGGTCGCGATCTGGAACCGCTACGACGACCACATCGACGAGGCCGCACGCGATCTCGGCGCAAACGCGGCGAGGACGTTCGCCGAGGTGACGCTGCCGCTCGTCTGGACCGGCATCTTCGGCGCGCTTCCTGTTCGGGTTCACGCTGACGTGGAACGACTTCGACCGAACGGTGCTGCTCGTGATCGGAGATCCCACGCTCCCGCTCGAGATCGTCGGTCTGATCCAGAACTCGCGCGCTCCGCCCCGATCTCTACGCGCTCGGGACGGCGACGACGGCCGTCTCGCTGGCCGATCCTGTTCGCTGCGCTGGCCGTCATCTGGGTTCGCTCGCGGTTCCGGCGGGCGCCGGTGCACCGAGTCGAGGAGGAGCTCGGTCTCGGCGGCGGCATCGACGCCGAGGCTGCAGAGACCGTCGCGCAGGCCTGAGCCGAAACCGGGCCGTCGCGACCGCGCGTACTCTGACCGATGCGGCTCGCCTGGATCGCGGCGCTCGCGCTCGTGCTGGGGGGAACCGCGGCACAGGCGTTTGTCCGCGCACAGCCGCTGCGAAGCGCCGAGGTCGACGTCTCGAACCTGCCCGGCCCGCAGACGAACGCGACGATCACCGTCGACCCGCGCGATCCGGACGTCCTGCTCGCCGGGTCGAACAGCTTCCTCGAGGGGACGCAGCGGATCTACGGCTCGACCGACGGCGGGCTCACCTGGAAGAGCTCGATCACGATCACGCCGCCCGACGACGTCCAGAGCGCATGCCCGTCGGACCCCGGCGTGGCCATCGACCTCACCGGCCGGCAGTACTACTCGTACGACCGCGCCACGCCGTGCAACGCGCAGGGCTCGTCGCACGTCTACGTGCTCACGCGGCCAGGCCCGTCGGCCGCATGGTCGCAGCCAATTCTGGTCGCGAAGCTCGGGACGCGCGCGCTTCGACGACAAGCCGGCGATCGCGGTCGACGCGTCCGCCGGTGAGCCCGCACAGGAACCGTGTCTACGTGGCCTGGTCTCGTGTCGCGCGCAACACGAGCTCCAGCATCGTGCTCAGCCACTCCGACGACGGCGGCGTGACCTGGTCGGCTCCGGTCACGGGTCAGCGGCAGGGCGACAACGACGTCACGTACGCGTCTGTCGCCGTGGCGCGGAACGGCACGGTCTACGTCGCCTGGACGGACGAGACCACTACAGCGTCGCGATCGTCCGGTCGACGGACGGAGGCAGGCACTTCGGCGCTGAACAGCTGGTCGCGCGCGTTCTCGACGCATCCCGATCCCGCACTGCGGCATCGGCATCGTCGTCGCCGGCGGAGCCTCGCGTCGTGCATCCAGGCCGATCCGACGGTCCTCGTCGACACGTCAGGCGGGCGCTACACCGGCCGCGTCTACGTCAGCTACACGGGCACGAACTTCACCGGGGACGAAGGCGCGGCGCTGTCGACGTTCGACAGCCGGCTCCAGCCCGTCGCCGGGTATCCGGTGACGACCGAGCATCGCCTGGTCGCCCCGACGCCGGCGCCCACCGCTCGGACGAGTTCTGGGCCCAGTCGGCGATCGACCGCTCGACCGGCGCGCTCTGGATGTGCTTCTACGACACGTCCGGCGACCCGAAGGGGAAGAAGGCCAGCTACACGTGCGCGGTCTCCCGCGACGGCGGACGAGCTGGTCGCGCACAGTCCACGCGGCCTCCGTCTTCTCGAACGAGACGCAGAAGGGCGCCGTCGTACGAGTACGGCTACTACCAGGGGCTCGTCGCCTCCCACGGCATCGCACACCCGATCTGGACGGACACGCGGAAGCTCCCGACCCTGAACGAGGAGATCTACACGGTGCGCCTGGCCGAGGCGGCCATGCCCGCCCCGGCCAAGCGGTAGAGCACGGTTGCTCACCGCGGGAAACGGCTCTTGAAGTCGTCCGCGATCTCGTCGAAGGTGAGCCAGCGGATTCCGTCGTGCGAGTTGATGTGCTCGATGATCCGCTCGTGCATGAGCAGCACCTGCGGGTGCCCGCTCACATCGGGGTGGATCGTCAGCGTGAAGACGGCGTAGTCCAGCTCGCGGTAGACCCAGTCGAACTGGTCCATCCAGATCTGCTCGAGGTCGCGCGGGTTGACGAAGCCGTGGCTGTTCGGCGCCGCCTTGATGAACATCATCGGCGGGAGGTCGTCGATGTACCAGCTGGCCGGGATCTCGATCAGGTCGGTCTCCTCGCCGCGCTGCAGCGGCACCATCCACTCCTCGGCCGCCTTCGAGTAGTCGATCTTCGTCCACGAGTCCCCGACCCGCACGTAGTACGGCGTGAAGTCGTTGTGCATGAGGCTGTGGTCGTACTTGATGCCGTGCTTCAGGAGCAGCTCGTTGGACACGGCCGAGAACTCCCACCAGGGCGCCACGTAGCCCGTCGGGCGACGGCCCGCGACCTTCTCGATCAGGTCGATGCACTTGAGCATCACGGTCTCTTCCTGCTCCGGGGTCATCGAGATCGGGTTCTCGTGCGTGTAGCCGTGCATGCCGATCTCGTGGCCCGCGTCGACGACCATCTTCGTCTGCTCCGGGAACGTCTCGATCGAGTGCCCGGGGATGAACCACGTCGTCCGCAACCCGTAGCGGTCGAAGAGCTTGAGCAGGCGGGGCGTGCCGACCTCCCCGGCGAAGAGACCCCGCGAGATGTCGTCGGGGGAGTTCTCGCCGCCGTAGGAGCCGAGCCAGCCTGCCACCGCGTCGACGTCGACGCCGTACGCGCAGAGGATCTCCTTCGCCATCTATGACCTCCGATTCGCTGGTAGAACGGGAGCCTAGTGATTCGTCTCGGAGGCGGCGTGATGCTCTGGCGAGCGAAAACCGAGCTCTGCAAGGACGCAGGGAGCGCTCGTATCGGCCGAGATACGGGCGCGACTGAGGACGCCGCAGGGCGACTGTTTGCAGCCGCCAGAGCGCGCGCCGACTTCGAGGCGAGTCACTGAACATGTGTGGCTTATGCGGTGTGTTGTTGACCGAGCACTGGGCGGAGGAGAGCGGCGGCCGGCGGGCACGCGGTTTCCGCGTCGTGCTGCTGAACCGCGTGCTCTCGCACTACGGTCTGTCGCTCTCCGACTGGGCCGGAAGCGTCTACACGCTTCGTGACGCGAAGGGCCGTTCTGCGGTCGTGACCGACATCGGATCGCTCTGGAGCGAGGCCGAGAAGCTGACCGGGCGCCCCCTGGACCCGCTCGAGCCGGCACTCCTCGACGCGATCACCGCATGACCTTGCAACAACTTGTTGCAAGGAAGGACGGCTCGAAGACGCCCGTCACGCTCGTCACCGGGTTCCTCGGCTCGGGGAAGACGACGCTGATCTCGCGCCTTCTCGCGCATCCGGATCTGGGCGAGACGGCAGTGATCGTCAACGAGCTCGGCGAGGTCGGCATCGACCACCATCTCCTGCGGCGCGTCGACGAGCGGACGGTGCTGCTCGCCTCCGGCTGCGTGTGCTGCACGCTCAGAGGCGACCTCGCGGACGAGCTCCGCGACCTCGACAGCCGTCGCGCGCGGGGCGAGATCCCGGCTTTCCGGCGAGTCGTCGTGGAGACGACCGGCCTCGCCGATCCGGCGCCGATCGCGTACACGCTCGCGGCCGAGCCGGTCGTCCGGCACCACTTCGAGCTCGGCGGGATCGTCGCCACGGTCGATGCCGTCAACGGCCTGGTCGAGCCGGAGTCCGTGAAGCAGGCCGCGGTCGCCGACGTGCTCGTCGTGACCAAGGGGGACGTGGCCGATCCCTCCGGGGTCGAGTCAGAGCTGCGCCGGCTCAACCCGGCCGCCGAGATCGTCGAGGCGAGCTTCGGGGAGATCGATCCTGCGCTCCTGCTCGACCGGCCCGCACGCGACCTGCGGGAGCTCCGGATCGACGGGAACGGCCACGTCGGCGACATCCGCCCGTTCTGCCTGCTCCTCGACGAGCCGCTCGACTGGACCGCCTTCGGGATCTGGCTGACGATGCTGCTCCAGGCGCGCGGCGCCGACCTGCTGCGCGTGAAAGGTCTGCTGAACGTGGGGGGCGATGGACCGCTGCTCCTGAACGGCGTCCAGCACGTCGTCCACCCGCCCGAGCATCTCGAGGCCTGGCCGGACGACGACCGCCGCTCGCGCCTCGTCTTCATCGGGCGGGGCTTCGAGCAGGCTGCGGTCGAGCGGTCCCTGCTCGCCTTCGACGCCGCAGCGCACTAGGGTCCCCGCCGTGCCCCTGACGCGTCGCGAGCTCCTCGAGCGGGCGGGACTTGCCGCCGTGGCCGGACCACTCGCCGCCTCCGTCCCGCAGCGGAACGACGCGAAGATCGTCCGGCCGCTCCGCGTGCTCACGATCGGCATCGAGTGGCCGCCCGGCGTCCAGAAGCAGGCGCAGCTCGACCTCGGCTTCCCGATCAAGCTGCAGGTGGTGAGCTCGACCGACCAGGTGCACGCGGCGCTCGCGAAGCCCGACAGCTTCGACGTCTTCGGGGGTTACGGCTATCAGGCGATGCGCGTCTGGTTCGCAGGCCACCTGCTGCCGATCGACACGCATCGGATCGCGGCGTGGCCCGAGCTGTACAAGCTGTTCGCCTGGGGGAAGCTCTCACCCGGCTCGTCCTGCCCGTACGGGCTCGGCGACGCCCCGTTCCGCTCGCTGTTCCTGCGCCGCGGAACGCACGACCTGCCGACGTCGAAGGGCGATCCCACGCGCACCGACGAGATCGTGCAGTGGATCGACGAGCGAACCGGCCGCCCGTACGGCGGCACGCCGATGCCCCGCTACGTCGTCGGCGTGCCGGCGCACTTCTCCGCCGAGTCGCTCGGATATCTCCCGGAGGTGATCGCGAGAGCCCCGGGGCGCGTCTCGTGGGCCGAGCTCCTGAATGTGCGCTGGAAAGGACGCGTCGCCGTCCAGGACGATCCGGCCGCCGCGCTCGTCGACCTCGGCCGGGCGGCCGAGACGCTCGGGATCATGCGCTTCGGCAACGTCGCCGCGATGACGATCCCCGAGATCGACATGCTGACCCGGGTCATGACCGTGTATCGCAAGCAGGGGCAGTTCCAGGGCGCCTGGTCGACGTTCAACGACTCCGTCAACCTGGTCGCGTCGAAAGACGTCGCGATCACACCGCTCTGGCCGTCCGCGGCCGCGCGGATCGCCGCCGAGGGCGTGAAGCTCTCCTACGCGGTCCCGCCCGAGGGGTACCGCGGGTCGTGCAGCGCGATCGGCATCTCGGCCCACGTGACGTCGAAACAGCGGCTCGACGCGTGCTACGCGTACCTGAACTGGCTCTACCAGGGCTTCTTCGGGGCGACGATGATGCGCCAGGGCTACTACGTCGCAAACGGAGCCGGGCTGGAGACGTGGATCCGGACCTTCGGCGCGTCGCTCCCCTCCAACGCGTTCAGCGGCGCCGAGTACCGGTACTGGTACGAGGGCAAGCCCGCCGCGTGGCCGCTGCCCGACGTCAAGGGGGAGTCGGGCGCGATCAAGCGCGGCGCGCAGCGCGAGGGCGGCTCGTTCGGCGCCCGCATGTGCCGGACGACGGCCTGGAGCTCGTACTTCCACGCCGCCGGATACCAGGCCAGGCGCTTCCAGGAGTTCCTGGGATGAGTCCCGCTGCTGCCGGGATTCCATGAAAGTGGGCATCGTCGTTCCGTTCTCGTGGTCCTACATCGGTGGGGTCAGCGAGCACGCCGAAGCGCAGGCCGAGGCGCTCGAGCGGATCGGCTTCGAGACGCGGCTGATCATGGGCGACGACCCGCCCGGCACGTTCTGGCGGCTGCTGCACCCGGACGCGGGGCGCCTCGACAAGCGCCCCTCGCGCGTGATCTCGATCGGGACGACGGTGACCGTGCCCGCGAACAACTCGCGCACGCACATCGTGCTCAGCCAGCTCGCCGAGCTCCGCCTCGCCCGCCTGCTCCGGCGCGAGAAGTTCGACCTGCTCCACGTCCACGAGCCGATGACGCCCGCCCTGTGCGTCGCCGCGCTCGCGCACGCTCGCTCCCCGGTCGTCGGCACCTGGCACGCGACCGGCGAGCTCGGCTGGATGAAAGCCGGCATGCCGATGTGGGGGATGCTGATGAAACGGATCGACTACCGGATCGCCGTCTCGGAGGTCGCGCGCGCCTCCGCTGCGCGCTACCTGCCCGGGCCGTTCGAGATCATCCCCAACGGGATCACCCTGCCCCCGCACGCCGATCCCGCCGACCGCGACAACACGGTCGTCTTCATCGGGCGCCACGATCCGCGCAAGGGCCTCGAGGTGCTGCTCCGCGCCTGGCCGGACGTCCGGCGGGAGACGAACGCGACGCTGAAGGTGATCGGAGCGGACCCGCGTGCGGTCCGGCTGCTCATGACCCGCCAGAAGCTGACGGACGACGGCATCGAGCTGCTTGGCGTCCTCGTGGGCGATCCGCTCACCCACGAGCTGGCGCGGGCGAAGCTGCTCTGCGCGCCCTCGCTCGGCGGCGAGTCGTTCGGGATGGTGCTGACGCGCGCGTTCGGCTGCGCCACGCCCGTCATCGCCTCGGACATCCCCGGCTACGACCAGGTGATGGCGCCAGAGGTCGGCGTGACCGTCCCGCCGGGCGACTCGGACCTGCTCGGGCGGGCCCTGATCGAGCTCCTCACGGACGAGCCGCGCCGCCAGCGGCTCGGCGAGGGCGCACGGGAACGGGCGCTCGAACGCTACGGTTGGGCCAAGCTCGCCGACCGCCTGGCCGAGATCTACGAGTCCGTCGTCGCCCGGGCGGCCGAGCAAGCGCGTTAGAATCGGGGCCGCAGGGCGTGCGTCTTGCATCTGTCTCCGACGGAAACCTCCTGAACCCCGGCACATGATCAAGGTCCTGACGGTCTTCGGCACGCGCCCGGAGGCGATCAAGCTCGCTCCGGTGATCAAGGAGCTCGAGCGGCGCCCCGACGAGTTCGTCTCGCGCATCTGCGTGACCGGCCAGCACCGCGAGATGCTCGACCAGATGCTCGACCTGTTCGGGATCGAGCCGGACCACGATCTGAACGTGATGCAGCACGCGCAGTCGCTGAACCACGTGACGGTTGCAGTGATCGACGGCCTGCGCCCCGTCCTCGAGAAGGAGCGGCCCGACTGGGTGCTCGTCCAGGGCGACACGACGACGACGATGGCCGCGGGCCTCGCCGCCTTCCAGCAGGGCTGGAAGGTCGGGCACGTGGAGGCGGGCCTGCGCACGTTCAACAAGCACGATCCCTGGCCGGAGGAGATGAACCGCCGCGTCGCGGGCGTGCTCGCCGACGTCCATTTCGCGCCGACCCCCTCCAGTGCGCAGAACCTCTACCGCGAGGGCGTCTCCAAGGACCGTGTCTACGTGACCGGCAACACCGTCATCGACGCGCTCCAGACCGTTGCCGGCATGCCGTTCGAGCCCGACGCGACGACGCTCGCGGACCTCGGGCTGAACGGGAAGCGCCTGATCGTCGCGACGATGCACCGCCGCGAGATGAGCAAGGAGGCGCTCGAGGACGTGTGCTCGGGCCTTCGCGCCGTTGCCGAAGGCCACCCCGAGGTGCAGATCGTGATCCCCGTCCACCGGAACCCGAAGGTGCGCGAGCCCGTGCACGACCTGCTCGGCGGCAATGCCAACATCAGCCTGCTCGACCCGCTCGACTACCAGCCGATGATCTGGCTCCTGCGGCGCAGCCACTTCGTCATCACCGACTCCGGAGGGCTCCAGGAGGAGGTGACGGCGCTCGGCAAGCCGGTGATCGTCATCCGCGGGACGACCGAGCGACCCGAGAGCGTCGAGGCCGGGAACGCCGTCCTCGTCGGCACCGACGGCGCTGCGATCGAAAGCTGGGCGTCGTCGCTCCTCGGCGACGACCAGGCCTACGAGGCGATGGCCCGCTCGACGAACCCGTACGGCGACGGCGACGCGGCGAAGAAGATCGTCGACGTGCTCCATGCCCGCTCGGCCGATCCGCACCTTCCCGCCTCGGGCGGCGGGCCCGGCGGGCCGTCGCGGATCGATCCGGAGGTCGTCCGCTGGGGCGCCGACGGGCTTGCGCGCTGGATCTCCTCGGGCGCCTGCCAGAGCTCGAGCGGCGCGTTCGCAGCCTGGGTGGAGATGGCGAGCGGCGAGAAAGCGTACGACTACGCGGAGATCACCGGCTACGCGCTAACGCATCTCGCCGCGCGCACGGAGCTTGCCGACGACGAGATCGCCGTCGGGCGCCGCGCCGCCGACTGGCTCGTCGGCCGCGTGCAGCAGCGGCGGCTCGCGGCCCGTGACGGCTGGGACAGCGGCGCCGTCTATCTCTTCGACCTGGGGATGATCTCGACCGGCCTGCAGACCTTCGGCCGGCGCTTCGAGGAAGAGCGGTACGTCGCGACAGGCCTGGAGCTCGTCGAGCTGCTCGATCGCGAGCTGGCCGCGGATCTCGGCCCGGTCTCGGCGTACGGCCCGCGCTCGGAGCGGACGAACTGGTCGACCCGCGGCGTCGTCCACCTGGCGAAGCTCGTGCAGGCCTTCCTGCTCGCCGGGAAGAACGAGCCCGCCGCGCGCCTGATCGACGCCGTCCGCGCCGTCCAGGGACCCGACGGACACATGCCGACCGACCCCGAGAGCGACGTCACGATGCTCCATCCGCACCTCTACGGAGCCGAGGGGTTGTGGATGTGGGGGACCGCGACCGACGACCAGGACGCGATCGACCGGTCTCGCGCCGCGGTCCAGTGGGTCTGGACGCATCAGCTGCAGAGCGGCGGGCTCCCGCGTGCGTTCGGCCGCCCCGAGCCGATCGAGCAGCTCGACGTGACCTCGCAGGCCGTCCGCATGGCCCTTCTCCTCGGCGTCCGCACACCCGGCGTCGACCGCGCGATCGAGCGGCTGCTCGAGCTCGCCCGCGAGCGTGACGGCATGCTCGCGATGCCGTACCAGCCCGGCTCGCCGGACGTCCACCTGAACACCTGGGTGACGATGTTCGCCTCGCAGGCGGTGGCACTCGCGGTTCCCGGCGCGGAGCCTCTGCGCTGGGACCAGCTCGTCTAGCACGGGGGAAACAGCCGGTTTCCCCGTGAGCCCCCTTCCCTCAGCGGCGACCAGACGGCCGCAGCGTCCGACGCCGGCCAAGCCGGCACCGGCGGCCAGGGTCTTGTGCTTGCCGTCGAGTCGGGACAAGCTCATCTAGGCTCTGTGGGTGCTCCCGATCATCATCTTCGCGGCTGTCCTGGTTCCGCTGCTCGTGATCGCATTCCTCGCCAACCGCCGCCGCACGGCCGCGGGCGAGCACGAGACGACGGGGGACGCGGCAACCGACGCGGCCACGCAGCAGGAGTACGAGGACGAGTTCGCGCAGGCCGAGGCCTACCAGGAGCAGTGGCGCGAGGAACAGCACAAGGAGCACCCCGATGACCGGCTCTACTAGCGCCCTCTAGCCGGGCGGTCCCTCGTCCGGGAGCAGGGCCGAGCGCTCGGCTTCACCGGCCAGGCGACGATCTGCCGTGACCAGCGTGGCGTCGTAGCCGAGGGAGAGCGCGAGGTAGGCGGCGTCGTAGGCGCTGATTCCGCGCGCCACGGCGAGCGCGTGAGCCTGCGCCGCGAGTGTGCGGGCCGAGTGGATCTCGAGTCGAAGGTCGAGCATGTCGTCGACGCTCTCCGCTGCCTCGATTTCGGTCAGCTCGTTGGTGTGCACGTATTCGGCCAGCGCATTCGCCACCTCGTAGAAGACGAGATCCGGTGCGATTGCCCGGATTTCGCCACCCGCGACGGCGTCGAGCCACGCCGGCGCGGCGCCGTCTCCGGGCACGAGTGCCCTCACGAACACGCTCGCGTCAAGGATGGCTGTAGCGTGAATCGCGTGCCTCGCGGATGAGGTCCTCCGGTTTGGGGGCGTTGGGAGAGAGAGTGATCCGCTCCCTCCGCTCCCGGATGCTTCGCATGACCTCTTCCGGCGTGCGCTTGGACAGCTCCCGCTCGAGGATCGTCAGGATCTCGGCGTTCATCGATCGGCCCTCCGCTGCCGCTCGCGTGCGCAGCCGCTCGAGAAGCTCGGGCGGGATGTCGCGGACGTGGAACGCGGCCACCGGTCGACGATATCAGAGCGATATCACCGCCAGCCGAGAATCACGCGGTAGCCCAGGTACCACGGCGTCGGCTCGCTGCCGAGGCCGGTTGCTGCGACCTCGCGCAGCCGGGCGAGTCCGAGCTCCTTCTCGGTGACCCCCGCCTCGAGCAGGGTCGTGGTGCTGCCCTCGCTGAGGACGAAGCCGACGAGCCTGTCCGCATTGCCGTGCTCGAGCCCATGGACGGTCGTCTCGGCCGTGAATCGGAACCTGCCGGACTCCTCCAACCGCTCGCGCGAGACCGACCAGCGCGAACGCCCCTGGTCGAGTCCGCGCTCCGCTCGCAGTCTGTTCTTCCGCTCGAACACGTCCTCGAACGCCGCCTTCGCCTCCGGGCTCGCGAGCAGCAGCCAGCGGTACTCGTATGCGGCAAAGACTCCGCCCCGGCGCAGGATGCGGGCGATCTCGGCCAGGGTCGGCTCGGGCGCCATCCACTGGAGCGATTGGGAGCAGGTGACGATGTCGGCGCTCCCTTCGTCGAGGCCGGTTGCGTGGGAGGGCGCCGCGACGTAGGAGACGTTCGGGGCGTCGGTGGCGGCGGCTGCGACCTCCCGCATCTCGGCGAGCGGCTCGACTCCGACGACCGCGTCCGCGTGCTCCGCCCAGAACCGCGTCGACAGGCCCGTGCCGCTGCCGACATCGACGACGAGCCGCGGCCGTCCGCCGCCGGCGAGCCAGGGCAGCATCTCCAGCAGCACCTCCGGCGGGCGAGGCCGGTGGCGCTCGTACCGATCCGCGAACCCGGGCTCGGCGTAGCCCCAGCGGCGGATCTCCTCGGCGACCCGATCGAGGTCGCTCATCAGTAGCTGCGCGGCATGCCGAGCACGTGCTGGCCGACGTACGCGAGCACGAGGTTGTTCGACACCGGCGCGATCGAGTACAGCCGAGTCTCGCGGAACTTCCGCTCGACGTCGTACTCCTCGGCGAAGCCGAAGCCGCCGTGCGCGTCGAGGCAGGCGTTCGCGGCCGCCCACGACGCCTCCGAGCCGAGCAGCTTGGCCAGGTTGGCCTCGGCGCCGCAGGGCAGCCCCTGCTCGTACAGCCACGCGGCCTTGTAGCGCATGAGGTCGGCCGCCTGGACTGCCGCGTAGGCGTGGGCGATCGGGAACTGGACGCCCTGGTTCGAGCCGATCGGCCGCCCGAACACGACCCGCTCCGATGCGTACGCAGCGGCCTTGTCCGTGAACCAGCGCCCGTCGCCGATGCACTCGGCGGCGATCAGGATCCGCTCCGCGTTCATCCCGTCGAGGATGTAGCGGAAGCCCTTGCCCTCCTCGCCGACGAGCGAGTCGGCCGACACCTCGACGCCGTCCATGAAGATCTCGGTCGTCGCGTGGTTCATCAGCGTCTTGATCGGTCGGATCGTCATCGTCCCGGCCGCGAGCGCCTGCTTCATGTCGACGATGAACGTCGACAGGCCCTCCGTCCGCTTCTCGACCTCCTCCGCCGGCGTCGTCCGCGCGAGGAGCAGCATCAGGTCCGAGTAGAGAGCGCGCGACGTCCAGATCTTCTGCCCGCGGACGCGGTAGCCGCCGTCGACGCGCTCGGCGAACGTCTGGATCGAGGTCGTGTCCGATCCGACCGTCGGCTCGGTCACGCCGAACGCCTGCAGGCGCAGCTCGCCCGACGCAATCCGCGGCAGGAACCGCTGCTTCTGCTCGGCGGAGCCGTGCCGCAGGATCGTGCCCATCGTGTACATCTGCGCGTGGCAGGCGCCCGAGTTGCAGCCCGACGCGTTGATCTCCTCGAGGATCGCGCTCGCCGCCGTGATCGAGAGCCCGGCCCCGCCGTATTCCTCCGGGATCAGCGCGGCGAGCCAGCCGTGCTCGGTGAGCGCGCGGACGAACTCCTCCGGGTAGCGGTCGGGCTCGAGCCCGCGCCAGTACTCGCCCGGGAAGCCCTCGCAGAGCTCGCGAACCGCAGCGCGGATCTCGTCCAGCTCGGGCGGGAGCGAGAAGTCCATCCGGACCCTGTCCCTTACGGCCCCGTCATGGTGTCTGACACCGCCTGTGGACGGTGGGGACGGATCGCGCAGCTTTCGTTCCGGATTGCGCAGCTTTCGTACCAGGGACTGTCCCCCCGGCATGGCCTGGATCGGCGTGTCATGTCAGGACACTCGCTCTAGCAGGCGGCGGGCGATGATCAGCTGCTGGATCTCGTTCGAGCCCTCGCCGATCAGGAGCAGCGGCGCGTCGCGGTAGTAGCGCTCCGGCCGGAACTCGAGCGAATAGCCGTAGCCGCCGTGGATGCGCATGCAGTCGAGCGCATTGTCCTGCGCGGCCTCGGTCGCGAAGTACTTGGCCATGCCGGCCTCGAGGTCGGCCCGCTCGCCGCGCGTCTTGGCCTGGGCGGCCTGGACGACGAGCAAGCGGGCCGCCTCTGCCCGGGTCGCCATCTTCGCGAGCATCATCTGGACGGCCTGGTGGCCGCCGATCGGCTTGCCGAACGCCTCGCGCTCCTTCGCGTAGCGCAGCGCGTCGTCGAGCGCCGCCCGCGCGAGCCCGGCGCCGCGCGCGGCGACGTTGACACGGCCGACCTCGATGCCGCTCATGAAGTACTTGAAGCCCTGCCCGACGCCCGCCTCGCCGCCGAGCACGCTCGTCGACGGCAGGCGGAAGCCGTCGAAGAGGAGCTCGGTCGACTCGACGCCCTTGTAGCCGAGCTTCTTCAACGCGGGCATCGGGATCTTCAGGCCCGGCGGCTCCGTCTCGGGCTCCTTCTCGACGAGGAAGCCGGTGATGCCCTCGTGCGCGGGCACGGCGTCGAGGTCGGTCTTCGCGAGCAGCATCACGAGGCCCGAGCGCCACCCGTTCGTCACCCACATCTTCTGGCCCGTGAGCACGAACTCGTCCCCGTCGCGCACGGCCGCCGTCCGGATCGACTGGACGTCCGAGCCCGCGTGCGGCTCGGTCATCGAGAACGCAGCGCGCACCTCGCCGGTCGCGAGCCGCGGGAGCCAGGCCTGTCTTTGCTCGTCGGTGCCGTGGCTCCGGAGCATCCAGGAGGCGATGAAGCTCCCGTTCATGATCCCGGGCAGCGTCACCCACCCGCGCGAGAGCTCGATCAGTATCAAGGCGTAGGTGTCCAGCCCGAGTCCGAGGCCGCCGTACTCCTCCGGGATCGTCGTCCCGAACAGCCCGAGCGCCTTCATCGTCTCGACGAGCGCGTCCGGAAACTCGTCGCGATGGTCGAGATCGGACGCGACCGGAATCACGTCGCGGTCGACGAACTCGCGGACGGTGGCGACGATCTCCTGCTGCTCGGCGCTCAGCTCCGCGACGCTCACGCCGCGACCGGCTCCTTCACCGCCGTCAGCGGCGCGAGCGCCGCCGTCAGGTCGTCCTGGTGCTCGAAGTCGAGGATCGCGCCCTCGAGCGCGCCGGCGGCATCCGGGCTCAGAGCGAGGAGCGCGTTGGCGCGGAACTTTTCGCGCACCTCGTCCTCGGACATCGGGTTCTCCGGGCCGCCCTTCTGGTAGGGGAAGTCCCGCTCGAGCGTCGTGCCGTCCGTTAGCTTCACGCGGACGCCGCCCGGGAACGCCTGCGGATACGTCGGGTACGCCGGAGTCTCGTAGCCGACCTTCGCGGCCACGGCCAGCACGGCCGGGTCGGCGATCGCCTCGTCCGAGAAGTCCGACACCGCGACGTGCCCGCGGATCAGCATCGAGGCGACCGAGTACTGGAGCGAGAACTTGCCCTCGTAGTCCGAGCGCGGCAGCTTCTTCTTCTCCGCCGGCTCGAGGACGAGCGACACGCCGGCCTCGGGGACGGTCACGAGCACGTCGGCGATCTCGTCGGGCGAGAGCGTGCGGCCGTGGAGCGCCTCCGCCGTCGCGCCGAGCGAGCCGTGCATGAAGTGGCAGACCGGGAACGGCTTGTACGCGATCCGCGGCGTCTCCCAGCGCGAGCCGAGGTCGGCGAGTTGCGCGTCGATGTCGATCTCGCCCCGCTCCGCGCCGAGGAACGCGTGGTAGAGCCCGAACTTGCCCTCGACGACCGAGGGCGGGCCCTCGGCGCCCAGGGTGGCGAGCCGCACCGCGAGGATGCCGCCGTGCGCCGCCCAGGCGGGATGGATCGGCTTCGTCGCCGTACCGTCCTCGAGGTACGCGAAGAGTCCCGACGCCATCGAGCCCGAGATGCCGAGCGCGCTCGCCGTCGTCGCCGTGTCGGCGCCGGTCAGCCGCGCGGTCGCGCACGCGGCGCCGAAGATCCCGCAGATCGCGGTCGGGTGGAAGCCGCGCGCGTGGAAGCGCCCCGACGCGGCCGCGCCGAGCCGCGTGATCGCCTCGTTGCCGGCCACGATCGCGGTCAGCACCTCACTCCCGGACAGGCCGTTCGCCTCCCCGACGGCGAGCGCAGCCGGGCAGGTGACCGTGGAGACGTGGCTGACGGAGTCCGAATGCGTGTCGTCGAAGTCGAGCCCGTGGCAGAGCATCGCGTTCGCGAACGCCGCGTTCGGGGCCGGCAGCCGCGCGTCGTAGCCGATCACGGTCGTCTGCGGCTCGCCGCCGAGCTCGGCCATCGCCTGCCGCCCCTCGCCGGCGACGCCCGTCGCGTGCGCCGCCAGGCCGCAGCCGAGCGTGTCGAGGAGGTGGAGCTTGGCGTGGTGGGCGACGTCCTCCGGCACGTCGTCGTGCGTCAACGTCGTTGCGAATTCGGCGAGCCTCTCGGCAGCGGTCATCGGCGCTCCTTCCAGTGATGCTGTTGAGGTTCTGGGTCGCTAGCGCCAAACGATGCAAGGACGCAGGGAGCGTCAATAGTCGGGACTATTGCCGCGACTGAGGACGCAGCCGGCGTAGGCTCGACGGAGCCGGCCAGGAGCGGAGGTCGCGGCTTTGCCGCGGCCGGAGCGGGAGCAGCGCGCCGTGCGCTAGCGGGCCAGAAGCCGGCGCGTATCGCTGGATGGAGCACTTACACCGTCCATTCGTCGTCGGTACCGGGGAACGTGTCCTGCACCTCGGGTGCCTCGCGCCTGTAGACCATGAACGTCCGCAGGAACTCGATCACGACCTCGCGGCGCTGGTTGACGCCGCGGGAGCGCATCGAGACGATGCCGACGCTCGGGTTCGACCGCGACTCGCGGAGCTGCAGGATCTCGCTCTCGGCGTAGAGCGTGTCCCCGACGAAGACCGGCTTCGGCAGCTTGATGTCCGTCCAGGCGAGGTTGGCGGCGGCATTCTCCGACGTGTCCGGAACGGTAAGCCCGGTGACGAGCGCGAGCGTGAAGGCGCTGTTGACGAGCGGCTGCCCGAAGCGGGTGCGCTCCGTGAACGGCACGTCGAAGTGCATCGGGTTCGTGTTCATGGTCAGGCAGGTGAACCAGATGTTGTCGGTGTCCGTGATCGTGCGCCCGAAGCGGCTGCGGAAGACGTCGCCGACGGCGAAGTCTTCGAAGTAGCGGCCGTGCCAGTCGCTCGGCGCGGTCATCGGCCGGCCTCGCGGAGCACGCGGCGGGCCCGCTCGACCACCGGCTTGTCGACCATCGTCCCGTTGACGGCCAGCACGCCCTCGCTCTGGCTCTCGAACGCGTCGATCACCCTCCGCGCCCACTCGATCTCGCTCTCGCTCGGTGCGAAGACGCGGTTGATCGTCTCGAGCTGCGCGGGGTGGATGCAGGCCTTGCCGCGGAAGCCGAGGGCTCGGGCGAGACGGCACTGCTCCTCCAGTCCGGCAGTGTCCTCGAAGTCGAGGTGCACGACGTCGATCGGGCCTCGGAGCCCGGCGGCGGTGGAGTCGAACGTGACCTTCGAGCGTGCGTAGAGGATCTCCTGGCCGTCCGAGCGGGTCTCGAGGCCGACCTCGGCGCCGAGGTCGACGGAGCCGAGGATGAGCGCGTGGACGCGCGGCTGCGACGCGATCTCGAACGCCTGGCGCAGGCCCATCGCCGTCTCGACGATCGCGATCACCGCCGGTCCCTCCGATCCGAGCGCGTCGATCGCCTCCGGGCTCGCTTTTGGCAGGACGATCCCGTCGACCTCGAGCGTTCCTGCCCAGGCGAGGTCGTCCGCGAACCAGGCCGTGTCCGCGGCGTTGATGCGCACGAACCGCGCCGGACCCGACGCCGCGGCCAGCGCGGATGCCGACACCTCCCGGCCGCGCTCCTTGTCCTGCGGCGCGACTGCGTCCTCGAGATCGCACACGACGCCGTCGGCGGCGGAGCCGAATGCCTTTTCGAGCTTGCGCGCGTCGCTGCCCGGCGCGAAGAGGAGTGAGCGCAGGTGCGGGAGCTGCATCGACGCCAGCGGTTATGTCAGACATCCGGCGAGGTGTCAATCCCACGGCGCGAGCGGGTGCGGGCCGTTGCTTGACAGGCTCCCGAAAGTCAGACATAAACGCGGGGACGTCAGTCACGAAGGAGGGTCGAGCGCGTGAAAGCAGTCCGGTTCCACGAGTTCGGGGGTCTCGACGTGCTTCGGGTCGAGGAGGTCGACGACCCGCGGCCGGGGCCGGGCGAGGTGCTCGTCCGGATCAGGGCGAGCGCGCTCAACCACCTCGACGTCGACGTTCGCGACGGCACGTCGCGCTTCCCTGTCACCCTGCCGCACACGCTCGGGGTCGAGCTGGCCGGCGACGTGGAGGAACTCGGAGAGGGCGTCGAGGGCTGGTCGCCGGGCGACCGCGTCAACCCGTACATCATGGACACGTGTGGCGAGTGCCGGTACTGCCGCACCGGCCGCGAGTCGCTCTGCCTGACGCCCGGATTCATCAGCTTCACGACCGGCGGCGGCTATGCGGAGCAGGTCGTGGTGAAGGCGCGGAACCTGATCCGGATCCCGGAGGGCGTCTCGTACGAGCAGGCCGCCGCCCTGCAGGTCGCGTTCGGCACGGCGTGGCACATGCTGTTCACGCGCGGCAACCTCAGGACCGGCGAGTCGGTGATGATCAACTCGGTCGGCAGCGGCATCGGCTCGGCGGCGGTGCAGCTCGCGCACCTCGGCGGCGCCTTCGTGATCGGCAACGCCTCGAGCCAGGAGAAGCTCGACCGCGCCGCGGAGCTCGGCATGGACGCCGGCATCAACCACGCGACAGAGGACGTCGTCGCCCGTGTCATGGAGCTGACCGACGAGCGCGGCGTCGACCTCGTCTACGAGCACGTCGGCGGCGAGCTCTTCCAGAAGGGGCTCGACTCGCTGACGAAGGACGGTCGCCTCGTCATCTGCGGCGGCCACTCGGGCGAGGTCGTCGAGTTCGACATCATCCCCTTCTTCCGGGCCCAGAAGAGCGTGATCGGCTCCTTCGTGTACACGCGCGAAGAGGTCGCGAAATGCCTCGAGCTCGCGGGCCGCGGTCTGATCACGCCGCTCGTCCACCAGACGTTCCCGCTCGACGACGCCCGCGAGGCCATGGCCACGATGGAGCGGCGCGAGCACTTCGGCAAGCTCGTCCTCGTCCCCTAGCCCAAAGGAGGCGCATGAAACGCGTGGGAGTCGATGTCGGCGGCACCTTCACCGACCTGATCTACGTCGACGACGACGCGGGAATCATCCGCGTCCACAAGCTGCCGACGACGCCCGGCGATCCGTCGCAGGGGACGGTGCAGGGGATCGAAGACGTGACGCGGCAGGCCGGCGAGAGCCCGTCCGCGCTCGACTCGGTCTTCCACGGGACGACGATCGCAACCAACATCGTGATCGAGCACAACGGCGCGACGGTCGGGATGATCACGACCGAGGGCTACCGCGACATCCTCCACATCGCGCGGCACAAGAAGCCGCTCAACTTCTCGAACTACCAGGATCTGCCGTGGCAGCGCTACCCGGTCGTGCGGCGCCGCTACCGGCTGACCGTGCCCGAGCGGATGACGCGCGACGGCTCCGTGCTCGTGCCGCTCGACGAGGACAAGGCACGCGCCCAGGTGCTGGCGCTCAAGGAGGCGGGCGTCGACGCGGTCGCCGTCTGCTTCCTGTTCTCGTTCGTGAACGACGCGCACGAGCGGCGCGTCGCCGAGATCGTGCGCGAGGAGTTCCCCGAGGCCTTCATCTCGGTCTCGTCGGAGGTGCTGCCGCAGTACCGCGAGTACGAGCGCTTCTCGACCGTCTGCCTGAACGCCTACATCGGGCCGAAGGTCGCAACCTACGTCAGCCGGCTGAAGGACGAGCTGGCGCGGCTCGGCGTCAAGACCGGCGTCCACCTGATGACGTCCGCCTCGGGCGTAGCGACTGCCGAGGCCGCCGTCGCGCGGCCCGTCAACCTGCTCATGTCGGGCCCCGTCGCGGGGGTCGTCGGCGGCATCTGGGCGGGCAAGCACGCCGGGTTCGAGAACGTGATCACGCTCGACGTCGGCGGTACGTCCGCGGACATCGGCCTCGCCCAGGAAGGGCGCCTGCGCATGAAGCACCTGCTCGACACGAAGGTCGGCCCCTACCAGGCGATGATCCCGATGGTCGACGTCGACACGATCGGCGCCGGCGGGGGCTCGATCGCCTACGTCGACCAGGGCGGGATCTTCCGCGTCGGCCCGCGGTCGGCCGGCGCCGTCCCCGGCCCCGCGGCCTACAACCGCGGCGGCACCGAGGCGACCGCGACCGACGCGCTCGTCAACCTCGGCTGGCTGTCGCCGGAGGCGTTCCTCGGCGGCGGCATGGAGCTCGACGCCGAGCTCGCTCGCAAGGCATTCGAGGACGGCCCTGCGCAGGCGCTCGGGATGACCGTCGAGGAGGCGTCGATGGGCGCGGTGCAGATCCTCACGCACTCGATGGTGCAGTCGATCGAGGAGAACTCCGTCCGCAAGGGGTACGACCCGCGCGACTTCGCGCTCGTCGCCGAGGGCGGCGCCGGGCCGCTGTTCGCGGCGCAGATCGCGCTCGAGGTGGGAACGCCGACGGTCGTCGTCCCGCCCTACCCGGGGATCGCCGCAGCGATGGGCCTGCTCGCGACGGACATGGTCTACGAGTACGTCGCCACGACGTACCAACGGCTCTCACGGCTCGACGCGGCGGCGCTGCAGTCGCGCTTCGGCGAGCTCGAGGAGCTGGCGGTCGGGCAGCTCGCCGAGGACGGGATCGACCCCGGGAACGTCGTCGTCCAGCGAATCGCCGAGTGCCGCTACCTCGGCCAGGGCTACGAGCTCCGTGTCGACGCGGCGGCGGGCGTGATCGACGACGCCTGGGCCGAGAAGGTGCGCGCCGACTTCCACGACATCCACGAGCGGGAGTACTCGCGCAGGTTCGAGGACTCGGACATCGAGATCCCGAACATCCGCGTCCGCGGGATCGGCCTGACGCCGCCGCTGCGGACGCCCGAGATCGAGCAGGGCGACGACTCGCCGGACGCGGCGCTGCGGCACGAAGGCGCGGCCTGGTTCCGCGTCGGCGGCGAGCTCAAGGAGGTGCCGACCCGGTACTACGAGCGCGCGGCGCTGAGGGCCGGCAACCGGCTCCTCGGCCCGGCGATCGTCACGCAGTACGACTCGACCACCGTGATCCCGCCCGGCCTGGCGGCCCACGTCGACCGCTTCGGGAACATCGTGATCGCGATCGCCGAAGCTGCCGGGGCGCAACCCGAGACGACGGAGATGGAGGTGGCCGCATGAGCGTGACCGAGTACGAGGTCGGAAGGCAGCCAGGGCCGCCGACCCGCACGCGCGTCGAGGTCGACCCGATCACGCTCCGCGTCCTCGGCGGGGCATTCCACGCGATCGCCAAGGAGATGGCGGGCGTGCTCTTCCGCATGAGCTACTCGTCGATCATCCGCGAGTCCGAGGACCTCGGCGCGGGCATCTTCGACGCCGAGGGGCGCGAGCTCTGCGAGTCGGACTCGACGCCGATGCACATCGGCTCGCTGCCCTGGTACATCCGCGGCTTCCTGCACCGCCTCGGCGACGAGATCGAGGACGGCGACGTGATCGTCCACAACCACCCCTATCTCGGCGCCTCGCACTCGCCGGACATCGCCGTCGCGGTGCCGATCTTCGCCGACGGCGAGCTGCTCGGCTTCGCCGCGGTGACCGCGCACGTCCTCGACGTGGGCGGATCCTTCCCGGGCATCAACGCCGACGCTTTCGACGTCTACGCCGAGGCCAAGCTCTACAACGGCCTGCGCTGGTACCGCCGCGGCGAGCTGAACGAGGACGTCGACCGGATGATCTTCGACAACGTCCGCACCGAGACGATGAACCGCGGCGACATGAACGCGATGCTGGCCGCCTGCCAGCTCGGACGCGACCGCTTCCTACGCCTCGTCGACCGCTACGGCGTCGAGGTGGTGATGAGCGCGGCGTACGACTGGATGGACTACTCCGAGCGGATGCTCAGAGCCGAGATCGCGAAGATCCCGGACGGGACGTACGGCCCGGTCGTCGGCTGGCTCGACGACGACGCGCGGAACCGCGACGTGCGGCTCCGCGTCGAGACGCGCGTGATCGTCGACGGGGACGAGGTGACGATCGACCTGACGGGCTCGAACCCGGAGGTGCCGACCGGCTACAACGTGCCGTTCGAAGGGTCGCTGCTCGTCTCGTGCTACTACGCGATCCGCACGATCCTGCTCGACGAGACGACCTTCCCCGAGCACGTCCCGCAGAACGACGGCGTCTTCCGGCCGGTGAAGGTGATCGCGCCCAAGGGGACGATCTTCAACCCGACCTTCCCGCGGGCGTGCTTCTCGCGCTTCTGCCAGACGCAGCGCGTCGTCGACAACACGATCCTCGCGCTCGCCGAGGCGCTGCCGGACAAGGTCACGGCCGGAAACTCGGCCGGCATCCACTTCTGCGCCTACGCGGGCTTCGACGAGTCGATCGGCGAGTACTGGCTCTATCTCGAGGTGAACGAGGGCTCCTACGGCGGCCGGCAGGGAAAGGACGCGATGGACTCGGTCGACAACCTGATGGCGAACACCCGCAACAACCCGATCGAGGAGCTCGACCAGCGCTTCCCGATGCGCTGCGACCAGTACGAGCTCCGGCCCGAGCCGGCGGCGCCCGGGAAGTGGCGGGGCGGCATCGGCATCATCCGGCGGAACCGCTTCCTCGTCGACGGCACCTACTCGTGCGAGGGAGACCGGCAGACCGACCCGCCGAAGGGCATCTTCGGCGGCTGGGACGGGCTCGTCGCCTCCTGCCGCAAGAACCCCGACACGGCCCGCGAGCAGTACCTGCCGGCGAAGGTGACCGGCATTCCGTTCGAGGCCGGCGAGTTCATCGAGTTCCGCGAGCCGAACGCGGCCGGCTACGGCGACCCGCTGGAGCGCGCGCCGGAGCAGGTGCGCGAGGACGTGCTGGACGACTTCACGACGATCGACCTCGCCCGCGACGCCTACGGCGTCGTCTTCGCCGACGAGCGGACGCTCGAGATCGACGCGGCCGCGACGGACGCTAAACGGGGTGAGCTGCGCGCGGCACGGGACGGGAGCTCGCTGACCGAGTACTTCCGCGACGGGCTCGTCCCGTACAACGCACCGGTCTCGATCGCGAGCAACGCCGAGTTCGGGATCGAGCCGGCGTGACCGCCGCCCCGCTCCGGCCGGTCGAGCGGGCATCGGACGCGATGGCCGTCCGGCGCGTCCGGAAGGCCTACGAGCAGGTGGCCGACCAGCTCCGCGACCTGATCGTCTCGGGCCAGCTCGTGCGCGGCGAGCGGCTGCCGAACGAGACGGTGCTGGCCCGTGAGTTCGGAGTCAGTCGCGCTACGGTCCGCGAGGCGCTCCGCCTCCTGACGGCGCAGAGCCTCGTCCGGACGGCCAAGGGCGCGGGCGGCGGCACGTACGTGACGATGCCGAGCGTCGATCACGTCTCGCAGTTCCTCAATTCGGCGCTCAACCTGCTGGCCGCGGCCGAGCACGTCTCGCTCGACGAGCTGCTCGAGGCGCGGGAGGCGCTCGAGGTGCCGGCGGCCCGGCTGGCCGCGCTGCGGCGGTCCGGAGAGGCGGTCGAGGAGCTACGCGCGACGATCCCGCCCGACCCGGGCGACCTCGGGCCGACGGAGCAGTTCGTCTACAACGCGGACTTCCACACGTCGGTGATCGCCGCGGCGGGGAACGCGTTCCTGATGATGGCCGCGCAGCCGCTGTTCACGATCCTGCAGACACAACTCGCCCGTTCGTCGCTCGGCTCGCGCTTCCATCGGGGGATCAACGAGCAGCACCAGGCGATCGCCGCGGCGATCGCGAACCGCGACGCACAACGGGCAGAAAGGGAGATGCGCTTGCATCTCGAGTTCCTGCGCCCGCACTACGAGCGCACGTGGCGGTACGCGATGCGCGCCGCCGACCAGGCGTGAAGCTCGGACTGCAAGGGTCGGGGCAGCTCGTCGCTGGCGCGCCCGATCCCGGCTTCTTCCGGGCCGTGGCCGAGTTGGCCGACGCGTCCGGATACGACTCGCTGTGGGCCGGGGACCACGTCTCGTTCCACAACCCGATCCTCGACGTCACCGTCGCGCTGACGCAGTTCGCGGCCGCGACCGAGCGGATCGCGATCGGTGCGGGCGTCGTGCTGCTCCCGCTCCGGCACCCGAGCCTCGTCGCGCGCGAGTTCGCCTCGCTCGACTACCTGTCGGGCGGAAGGGTCGTGCTCGGCGTCGGCGTCGGCGGCGAGGGAGGCAAGGACTTCGAGGCAGTGGGCGTCGACCCAGGCGAGCGCGGCGCGCGGACGGACGAGGCGATGCTCGCCCTGAAGGCCCTGTTCGCCGGGCCGGAGGCGTCGTTCTCCGGGCGGTTCTTCTCCTTCGAAGGCATCACGGTCGAGCCCGGGCGGCCCGGCGGCCCGCCGCTCTGGGTCGGAGGGCGGTCGGCCGCGGCGCGACGTCGTGCCGGCCGCCTCGGCGACGGCTGGATGCCGATCTGGGTCTCGGCCGAGAAGTTCGCCGCCGGTCTCGCGGAGGTGCGAGCCCACGCGGCGGACGCGGGTCGCGACCCGGCCGCGATCGCAGCCGCCGTCGTCTGCCCAGCGCTTCTCGGCGGCGACGCCCGCTCTCGGCTCGCTGCACATCTCGAGCTGCGCTACGGCATGACTGTCGAGCCGCACCTCGTCGACCGCTACTGCGTTGCCGGCTCGCCGGAGGAGTGCGCCGCGCGCGTGCGCGAGTACGCCCACGCCGGCGCGGAGCACGTGATCTTCAACATCGGCTGCGCCGCCGGCGACGAGCTCCTCGACCAGGCCGCAGCCCTTCACGCCGCCGCCTCACCCACTTTGCAACACAGTGTTGCTTGGAACAACGCGTCTCGACTGGAGGTGTCCTGATGGCCCGTGTCCTCGTGATCGTCCCCTTCCCACTCGGCGAGTCCGGCATCGGCAACCGGGCCGCGCAGCTCGAGAAGGTCGAGCTCGGCCCCGACATCGAGTTCGACTTCCGCGGCGTGCGCGCCGGCCCGGCGCTCCTCGACTCGGGGCCACGACTCCGGCCTGGCCGAGGTCGCGCTCGCCGAGGTCGGCATCCGTGCCCAGGAGGAGGGCTACGACGCCGTCTGCATCGACACGATGAGCGACTCCGGAGTCGGCATCCTACGCTCCTTCCTCGACATCCCGGTCATCGGGCCAGGGCGAGCCTCGTACCTGACGGCCCTGATGCTCGGGGACACGTTCTCGGTGCTGACCCAGTGGGACGGCTGGATCCCGATCTACAAGAAGGGCGTCCGCGACCTCGGCCTCGAGAGCCACCTCGCCTCGATCCGGTCGATCAACGTGATGCCCGACGTCGACAACCTGCTCGGCGGCAAGGAGGAGGTCGTGTTCCCGATGCTGCGCGACGCGGGCATGGCCTGTATCGAGGAGGACGGCGCGCAGGTGATCTGCATGGGCTCGACGACGATGCACCAGGCGGTGCCGTACCTCCAGGCCGAGCTGCCGGTGCCGATCGTCAACCCCGGCCCGCTCTCGTACAAGCTGGCCGAGCTCGTGCTCGGACTCGGCCTGACCCAGTCCAGGAAGGCGTATCCGTTCCCGACCGTGCCGAAGCCCGAGATGCTGGCGGCGATGATGGAGGCGGCGGAGGCGAGCGAGCGGGCGGTGGCAGAGGCTTGACGCTCCCGCTCGCGGACATCCGCGTCGTCGCGATCGAGCAGTTCGGGGCCGGCCCGTGGGCGACGCTGCAGCTCGCCGATCTCGGCGCCGAGGTGATCAAGATCGAGGACCCGCGTGCGGGCGGCGACGTCGGGCGCTACGTGCCGCCGTTCCAGGAGGGCGAGGACTCGCTCTTCTTCGAGACCTTCAACCGCAACAAGACGTCGGTCTCGCTCGACCTGCGCCACCCGGACGCAAGGCCGGTGCTCGAAGACCTCGTGCGCGCTTCGGATGCCGTCTACTCGAACCTCCGCGGCGACCAGCCGGCGCGGCTCGGGCTCACCTACGAGCGGCTGAAGGACGTGAACCCGCGCGTCGTCTGCTGCTCGCTGTCCGGCTTCGGCATGACCGGCCCGCGGGCCGCCGAGGGCGGCTACGACTTCATGATGCAGGGGCTCGCGGGCTGGCAGCTCCTCACCGGCGACCCGGACGGCCCGCCGACGCGGAGCGGCATCTCGCTCGTCGACCTCTCGGGGGGCTACGCGTCGACGATCGCGCTCCTCGCCGGGCTCTGGCGCGCGCGGCGCGACGGCGTCGGCTGCGACTGCGACGTCTCCCTGTTCGAGACGGCGCTGCAAGAGCTGATGTACATCGGCCCGTGGGCCGCGACACACGGCTACGTTCCTCCGCGGCGGCGTAACTCCGCGCACGCGTCGATCGTCCCCTTCCAGAACTTCCGCGCCTCCGACGGCTGGATCGTCATTGCGGCCGCGAAGCAGTCGTTCTGGGAGCGGCTCTGCGAGGTGATCGGCGAGCCCGGGCTCGCCGACGATCCGCGCTTCGCGACGATGGCCGCGCGGGACGAGAACCGCGACGAGCTCGTGCCGATCCTCGAGCGCGTGTTCGCGAGTCGAACGGTGCGAGAATGGCTCGACGTGCTCGTGACGGCGGGAGTCCCAGCGGCAAAGGTGAACACGGTGCTCGAGGCGCTCGCAGAGCCGCAGACCGAGGCCCGCGGCGACATCGTCGAGCACGACCATCCGACGCTCGGCACGGTGCGGACGATCCGGACCGCGCTCCGGCTCGAGGCCGGCGGAGAGGCGCTCGAACGCGCGCCGGCACGCGGCCCGTTCCGCGGCGAGCACACCGACGAGGTCTTGGCCGGGCTGTGCGGCTACGCGCCCGAGCGGATCCGCGCGCTGCGCGAGGCGGGCGTCTTCGGCGAAGCGGAGGTGCCCGCGTGAGCGAGCGCGACTTCGTCGGCTACGGCGCGACACCGCCCGACCCGAAGTGGCCCGGGGGCGCGCGGCTCGCGCTCAACTTCGTCCTCAACTACGAGGAGGGGGGCGAGAACACGCCGCTCGAGGGCGACCCGGCGTCGGAGACGTTCCTGCACGAGGTGGTCGGCGCTCCCGCCACGGTCGGCCGACGGAACCTGAACACCGAGTCGATGTTCGAGTACGGGAGCCGCGCGGGGTTCTGGCGCGTGCACCGGATCTTCGGCAAGCACGAGCTGCCGATGACCGTCTATGCGGTCGGCCAGGCGCTCGAGCGCAATCCCGAGGCGGCCCGGGCCATGGTCGCGTCGGGCTGGGAGGTTGCAAGCCACGGCTGGCGCTGGATCGACTACATGGAGATGTCCGAGGACGAGGAGCGCGAGCACATGAGGCGCGCGATCCAGGCGATCGAGAGAGTCACCGGAGAGCGCCCGGTCGGCTGGTACACGGGGCGGATCTCGGACAACACGCGCCGCCTCGTCGTCGAGGAGGGCGGGTTCCTCTACGACTCCGATTCCTACGCCGACGAGCTGCCCTACTGGGTCGAGGTCGCCGGGAAGCAGCATCTCGTGATCCCGTACACGCTCGACGCCAACGACTTCAAGTTCCTGCTCGTGAACGGCTTCGTGACCGGCGACCAGTTCTACTCGTACCTCGTCGACGCATTCGACCAGCTACGCGAGGAAGGCGGGCGGATGCTTTCCGTCGGCCTGCACTGTCGCATCGTCGGCCGTCCCGGACGGGCGAAGGCGCTCGACGCGTTCCTCGGCTATGTCAGCCAGCACGAGGACGTGTGGGTGACGACCCGCGCCGAGATCGCGAGACACTGGCGCGAGCACCACCCGCCCGCGGGCTTCTGACAGACGCGGCCACGGTCGGCCTTCGGTGTCAGACACCACCCGGGCAGGCTCGGCCGGACGTCGGCGCTGGCGAGGGCGAACACCGGCTCCGAGCGAGACCGGGGCAGCATGAATGCGGCATGAACGCTGCGACTCGCCTGTGGACGAAAAGTCACACTCGTGTCACGACGGACACCTTGACAGATTCGGTGTCTGACACCGCAGTTAGCGCTAGGTCGCAGCGGGCGTGTCCGTTTCGAGCGCCTCCCGGAAGAAGCCGGTCACGATCCGCACGGCGTCGGCCGGGCACTCGAGGAGGTCGGCGTGGCCGATGTCCGGGAACTCGTGCGTCGTGATGCTCGGGTTCATCGCGGCCATCTGTCGCGCGCCCAGCCCCGACGGCGCCAGCTCGGGCGGGCAGAGGATGTCGTGCGTCCCGTTGGTCATCAGGAGCGGCCGCTCGATCAGCGGCACGAGGCCGGTGAGATCCATGTTCTCCATCGCGATGCAGGCCTGGCGAACCGTGTAAGGGTCGTTCCAGCCGATCACCGCGCGCACGAGCTCGAAGGTGTCCTTGCCTTCCTCGCTCTCGAGGAACTTCGCGCCCACGGCCTGTGTCGTCACGTGGTCGGAGAAGTCGTCCCACGGCATCGCCTCGGCCATCCGCCGCCACACGCGGAAGAGCGTCCGCCGGTAGACGTCCGCCTTGGCGAAGGCGACGTCGGCGCAGGCGGCGATCGCGCGCTCCGGGTAGAGCGCGGTGAACGCGATCGCGATCATCCCGCCCATCGAGGTGCCGTGGACGAGCACGCGCTCCGTGCCGACCGCGTCGAGCAGCGCTGCGCCGTCCCGCGCCCAGCCCTCGATCGTGAACTCCTCGTGCGGATGGTCGGAGGCGCCGTAGCCGCGCGCGTCGAAGGCGAGCAGCCGGAAACCGGCCTCGCGGAAGCCGTCGTTGACCGCCCCGAAGTTGTGCCGCCCGAAGAGGCCCCCGCCGAACTGGATCACGACCGGCCCGTCCTCGGGCCCGGTCAGCTCGTAGTAGATCCGGGTCTCGTCTTCGAGCCGCGTGTACGGCATGCTTAGGGCCCTTGAGTGCTCAGTCCCACGACCGGCCGACGCGGTCCCAGGCGACGTCGCTCGGGAGCCACTCGGTGTTGATTCGCGACCAGAGCCGCGTCACGTTGGCCGATCCGCACTTCGGGCACGGCGGCTTCGGCTTGTCCGACGTCGAGAGGTACTCCTCGAACGCTTCCTCGCACTTGTCGCACCGGTACTCGTAGATCGGCATCCTTGAACGAGTTTAGCCCCCCGTCCGAGCCTCCGTCGATCGACTTCCTGCGCGCTGTCGCGGTGCGCCAAGGCGTCACCGCCGCGGACGAGGACCTGGTCGCCGTACTGGGGTTCCTCGACGTCGTCCTCCCGAGGCTTACCGAGCTCGAGCAGCGTCTGCCGCCGGGAACGCAGCCGTGAGCGTCGTCGAGGTCGCGCGGCGGATCCGGGCGGGCGAGCTGAGCCCGCGCGAAGCGGTCGAGTCGTATCTCGACCGGATCGAGAGGATCGACGGCCCGATCAACTCGTATCTCACGGTGCGCGCGGAGGAAGCGCTGGCCGAAGCGGACGCGGCGCCCGACGGGCCGTTGCACGGGGTCCCCGTGGCCGTCAAGGACGTGATCGACGTCGCCGGCGCTCCCACGACCGCCGCGTCGAAGGTGCTGGACGGCAACGTCGCCCCGTGCGACGCGGTCTGCGTCGAGCGCCTGCGCGGTGCCGGCGCGATCGTTCTCGGGAAGCTGAACACGCACGAGTTCGCCTTCGGCGCGTCGACGACGAGCGCGCACTTCGGGCCTGCGCACAACCCGTGGGCGCTCGACCGGATCTGCGGCGGCTCGAGCGGAGGAAGCGGCGCGGCGGCCGCGGCCGACCTGGCGGCGGGCACGCTGGGGACGGACACGGCGGGCTCCGTCCGCATCCCGGCCTGCTACTGCGGCGTCACGGGGCTGCGGCCCACGACCGGCCTCGTGCCGACCGCCGGCGTCGTCCCCGTGTCGTGGTCGCTCGACACCGTCGGGCCGATCGCCCGCTCGGCCGAGGACTGCGCACTTCTCCTCTCCGCGCTCACGGGCGAGCCGATCGAGCTCGACGGGAACGTACGTGGCCTCAGGATCGGCGTCGTCGACGATCTCTTCGGACGGGCCGACCCCCGCGTGGCGGAGCAGACGCGCACGGCCGTCGACGAGCTGCGCAGCCTCGGCGCGTCCGTCGATCGCGCCGAGGTGCCGCTGATCGACGAGTCGGGGACGATCGGCCAGCTGCTGATGCTCCCCGAGGCGGCCGAGGTGCACCTCCCGTGGCTGCGCACGAAGCTCGGCGACTACGGCGCCGACGTGCGAGCCCGCCTGCTCGCCGGTTTGCTCATGCCCGGCACCGCGCACGTGACCGGCCTTCGCGCCCGCAGGTGGTTCCTCGACGAGCTCGGGAAGGTATTCGAGCGGTTCGACCTGCTCGTGCACCCCGAGATGCCGGTCGTTCCGCCGCCGATCGACGACCTGACCGTCGAGCTCGGCGGCGAGCGGATTCCCTACCGGCTCGCGCTGATCCCGTTCAACTCTCCCTGGAGCCTCGCCGGCGTGCCTGCGGCCAGCGTGCCGGCCGGGTTCGTCGACGGTCTGCCGCTCGGCCTCGCGATCGTCGGTCGCGCTCGGGAGGACGCGACGGTGCTGCGTGCCGCTCACGCGCTGCAATCCGCGACGGATTGGCACCGGCAGCGTCCGCCCCTGGCAATCCAGGCTGCCTCGCCCTCCGTATGAGAGAGATCGTGTCCCGAGTCGCTATCCTCTGCCCATCGTGACGGTCACGCGTCTAGCGGTCGTGTTCCTCTCGGCCCTTGTCGCCGCCTCCGTCTGGGTGAGCGTGGGCAGCTCGTCGACGCCGGTCCGGCGCGTCGTGCAGGTGATCGTGTACGGCCAGGGCAAGGTCACGAGCGTTCCCAGGGGGATCAACTGCCCCAGGGTGTGCCGCGCCTACTATCCGAAGGACAGCCTCGTGCGGCTGAGGGCGCAACCTGCCGCCGGGTGGCGGATGCTTCACTACAGCGGCGACTGCAAGAGCAAGACCGCTGCCTGCAAGTTCAACCTCACGACGAACCACGAGTGCTCGTCCCAGGTCTGCGCGGTGGGTGCGTTCGGCGTGCACGTTATCTTCGTCAAGCAAGAGACGTAGAGCCTGTCCGGCCCGGCGTGTCAGCCGCCGAGCCTCGCGAGGAACGCGAGCAGCTTCGGCCACGAGTCCTCGCGCGCCCGCGCGTTGCCGGCGAGCGTGCCCCCGAGCGGGTGCGGGACGCCGAGGTGGAAGTACGCCCAGCCGATGGGCAGGTTGGGAATCGCGGCCCCGATCGAGTGACCGGCGTTTGCGTACGTGAGCGCGGTGAAGTCCTTGCGGTGGTGCGCTTGTAGCCGTGTCGCGACGCTTTCGACCCTGGCGCCCGAGGCGAACAGCTCGTCGGCCCATCCGCCGACCATGAACAGCGGCCCGGCGACCCGCTCGACCGGGATCTGCGTGCCGCTCGGTATCGGCTTGCCGTGCAAGGTCCAGGCGGGAATGGCCCCGTCGTCGGGGCTGGCGTAGACGACACTGCTCCCGACGTAGTCGACGACCGCGTGTACGAGCTTCGGGTACGTCGTCCCGAGCAGGAACGCGGCTTCGCCGCCGCGGGAGATCCCCCAGGCCACGAGGCGGTCGGGGTCGACACCCGGGCGCTGCCCCAGCCAGCGCAGCGCCTTCTCGAAGTACTCGAGCGGCACGCGCTCGAGCTTCTGCGGCAGTCCCGGCGCGGCGAAGTAGGCGAGGTCGAGCACCGGGTAGCCGTGCGACGCGAGCAGTCCGCCGTCGCACGCCAGCCCGCCCTCGGAGCCGCCGAACTCGAGCACCGCCGGCATTCGCGTGCCCGAGGGCGGCGGCGCCCAGTAGCACCCGAGGAACCCGTCGTCGGCGATGGTCGTCCGCCGCAGCGTCACGTTTGCGTTCCGCGAGCGGCGCGTCAGCGACGCCGTCGCCACCGTCTTGCCGCCGACGACTGCCGCGATCCTGACCGTGGACACGATCGGGAGGTCGAGCGTCTGCTCGTTCCGCGGTGTGGTCGACCCGACCTCGGCCATCGACCAGAAGAGCCCCATCGGATCGACGCCCCGGTACGAGCCGGCGATCGCGCGATCACCTCCGGGCGAGACGATGCCCGTCCGGCCCGCCCGGAACGCTGCGGTCGACTTCCACCGGTGCCCTTGCGCGTCCCGGGTCGTCGCGATCAGCGTCACCGTCGAGTCCGACCGCAGGCCGGAGAGCATGATCGCGACGGGCTGGTCGACGAGCGCGTTCCCCGGCGAGACGTCGAGGACGATGCGTGCCGTCGCGCCCGAGCCGGCCGCGGCCCAGGCGCATACCGCCACGATCACCGCGGCGAGGCAGGCCCGCCTAGGTCCGAGTGCAAGCCGAAACCGCCGAGAGCGCACGCCGGCGCCAGTATGCCCGGCCTGTCCCTCGAACGAGTGATCTTCGGAGCATTGCGGCTGTTTTCCGTGTAGTCGTGCCTCTTTTCGGGTACTCATCAATGGTGGAAAGGAGCCCCAATGGAACGTGGTGATCGCCGTCTGCTTCACGATCTCGGCCTGTTCGCTCGGATCGTCGAGCAGCGCGCCCCGGCGCGGGAGCGGCTGCGGGGAGAGGTCGGAGCGGTGACGTTCCAGCGGCTCTTCGCCGGCAGCGACTCCCGGGCCGACGGCACCGCGTCTGTCCACGGGCCGCGTCGGGTCGCCTGACAGCGATGCCAGACCCCGTCGTGGTCCCCCTCCCGGTGCGTCCCGACTCGGACGAGGAGTCGCCCGAAGGCCGGTCCGCGATCGTCCTCGAGTTCCCGCTCCCCCGCGGCCCGGAAGGCGGGCCGCCGAAGAGCGACGGCGGCGCGCCTCCGAACCTCGCGGTCTAGTCTCGGTCGATGACGATGCCGGTCGGCGTCAGCGCATACCAGCCGGCGCCGAAGTTCTTCGAGCCCTCGCCCGTCGTCTGGCCCGGCTTCTTGTCCAGGAGGAAGAAGTACAGCGGGTGCTTCTTGTACGTGACCTGGAGCTTGCCGTCCTTGCGCTTCGTCGTTCCGAGGAGCGACGCCTTGATTCCTGGTCCCGCGACCGGCTTCCCGCTCGTCAGGACCGGAGGCCAGTACGTCGCGCACTTCCCGTAGCACGCGCTGGTCGTGCCCTTGTCGGCACGGAACATGTACAGCGTGTGGCCGTTCGACGCTGCGACCACCTTGCCGATCGGCGTCTTCACGACCTTGAGCGTCGTCCCGCCCGCCGTCGCAACCACTGCTGCGACGAGGCCGACGCAGGCAACCATCATCGTCGTCTTGATCAGACGCATGTGAAACCTCCTTGCAGTTCAACAGGGCATGGGGAGATACGGGTGCTCGGGAGATACGGATGCTGGCAAAGGGTGGTTTTACGCAGGTGTTGCGTCGATCTCAGGCTGGTCTTAGTCGCTGATGTTTCAGTGCGTCTGCGGGCCGAGCTCCGCCCGCGGCACCCAAGGGAAAGGAACCCCCGGAGATGCGGTACAAGACCCGGCGGCTGCTCGCGGTCGGCGCGGTTCTCGCAATCGTCGCCGGCGGCGGCGCTGCCTTTGCGGCCGGCGCCTCGCAGGCAGGAGCCAAGAGCAGCGGCCCGGGTCTCGTCGGCGCCGTCACGAGCTACCTCGGCATCTCCGCCAGGCAGCTCCGCGTCGATCTCGCTGCCGGCAAGACGCTCGCCCAGATCGCGACGGCGCACGGCAAGACCGTCGCCGGGCTCGAGCAGACGATCGAGAACGCGGTCAAGTCGGGCATGGACAAGGCCGTCACGGCGGGCGCGGTCACGGCGCAGCAGGAGCAGACCGTGCTCTCTCGCCTGCACTCGCGGCTGGACGTCCTCGTCGGGCGGTCGCATCCGCTCTCGGCGCTCAGCAAGGGCCTGAAGATTCGCGGTCTCCTCAATGTCGCCACCTCGTACCTGGGCGTGACGGCGCAGGAGCTCCGGACCGAGCTCGAGTCCGGCAAGACGCTCGCCCAGATCGCGACGGCGCACGGCAAGACCGCCGCCGGGCTCGAGCACGCAATCACTTCGGCCGTGAAGACGCGGCTCGACAAGGCCGTCGCTGCCGGCTACCTGAAGGTGTCGACCGAGCAGAAGGCGCTCGCGCGCCTGTCCGACCGGCTCGACCAGCTCGTCGACAAGAGCTTCGCGCACTGACAGGTAGCGGCCGGGGGATTCCGGCCGAACCCGAAGGAGAGGCGGTCGAAAGGCCGCCTCTCCGCGTGCCGGGAAGAGCCGCAGGCGGCGGTGCAGCGCTAGGCGTCGTACCGGCCCCCGAGCTCGGCCGCCTGCGGCCTGCCCTTATGGCCGGCTTCCTGCATGATCGGCGGGACCTCGGGGTCGGAGACGAAGCTCTGCCAGCCCTCGGCGTCCCAGTCGAAGATCACCCAGACCCGGTCGCCCTCGCTGGGGTCGCGGAAGACCGTCGCGCCCTTGGACCCGTGCTGCTTCCGCTTTTCGGCGCCCTTGGTCGAGAAGACCTCGAGGAAGCGGTCGAAGTCCTCGACCTGCGTGGTTGCCAGGATCATCACACTCCTCCTTCGTCGCTTGACCGGCTGAGCATGCGCCCGGGAGCGGGGCGCCGCATCGGGCGAACGCCCTATGCCGTGCGGACGAGGTCGTGCTCGAACGCCCAGAGCGTCGCCGCTGCGCGGCTGCGGACGCCGGCCTTCTGGTAGACGTGCTGGATGTGGTGCCCCACGGTCTTGGCCGAGATGCCGAGACCCTGGGCGATCTCGTGGTTCGACTCGCCGCGCACGAGCACGCGGAGAACTTCGAGCTCGCGCTCCGTCAGCCCGGCCGGAAGCTCGCGGGTTCGCTCCCGCACGCGGTGGCCGGCCGCGTTGAGCACGGCGTCGACCGCCTCCGGGTCGAGCCGTCCCTCCTCGGCCTCGCGTATCAACTCCGCCTCGGCGCGCGGCGCATCGAGAGCCGCCCGGTACGGCCGCGCCTCGCGCATGGCCCCGTAGCAGTCGGCGGCGGCGAGGATGCGGGCCGCTTGATCGAGCGCCGGCGCGCGCGTGCCGCGGTGGTAGCCGGAGCCGTCGAGGCGTTCGTGGTGTGAGCCGGCCAGAAGCCCGATCTGAGCGAGCGTGGGCGACTGGGCGAAGGCGCGCTCGGTGTAGTGGGGATGGAGTCGCACGCGCTCCCACTCTCCGAACCCGAGCGGCCCCGGCTTCTCCCAGATCGCATTCGAGACGCCCACGCGACCGAGGTCGTGCGCGAGCGCTGCGCGACGCAGGAGCGTCACGGAAGCTGCGGGGAGTCCCAGGCGCCAGGCTGCGGCCTCGGCGAGCTCGGCCACCCCCGTCGAGTGCTCGCGAAACCACGGCGACTTGAGACCGGTGAGCGCGGCGATGGCCGTGAAGGCGGCGTCGACCCGCTCGCCTGCGATCCAGATCTGCGGGAACGGCTCGGTCTCGAGCGCCTGCTCCCACATCCGGGCCTCGTCCAGCTCGGCGAAGAGCTCGTCGAAGTTCCGCACCGCGAGATCGGCGAGCCGGGGGTCGTATGCGGCGCCCGTTCGACGCTCGACGACAGCTCGGGCCTCGTCGGGGCCCGCGGCCGAGAGGAAGAGGGAGATATCCCGTGCCACGTGGAGAAGACGCATCGGCAGCGGGATCGCGTCGCCGCTGACGTCCGGAAACCCCCGTCCGTCCCAGCGTGCGAAGACGTATTCGAGCGCTTCCTGGACGTGCGCGCCGAGGTCGAGCCACCCGGCGAACCGCTGCGCGACCTCGCACATGGTCGCGAACCCTTCACGAGCTCTCGGCCCCGCATTCGCGATGGCCTCCTCGACCATGGCGGCGCGGACCTCCGGAGGCAGACCGACGCCGATGTTGGCCCGGTAAAACGCGAGCACCTCCGCGGGGTTGGTCGGATCGATGAGGAAGAACGCGGCTCTGTGGGCGATGTCGTCGTCGAACACCTGTGCCGCCTCGTGCCCGTTCGAGGTGCACCCCGAGGCGTGGAGGAGCGCGACGAAGTACGTGTCCGCGAGCTCCTGCGCCGATGCTCCGGCGAGCTCGCCGAGACGCACAGCGAGCACGGCGGTGCGCAACGCGTGCTCGAGCGGCTGCCCGGTGCCGAGGTCGGTCGCGAGCGACAGGGCGCCGACCACCTCGGCGGCGCGAATCGGCGCCTCGCACGAAGGCAGCACTGCGACCGCTCGGGGATCCTCCGCCGCCACGCCGGGACCATACGCACGATGACGGAGAGAAGAAGCAACAACGCCGGTGAATGGTTCAATTCAGCAATGCCGACGGCAGACGGATCGGCGCCTGCGCCGACGGTCTTTCCGGAGCTGAACGAGCTCCTGGGAGAGCTGGTTTTTCGTGTCGAGGCCATCCTCGGAGCCACCTTCGTCGGCGCGTACCTGACCGGCTCGTTCGCGCTCGGAGCCGGTGATCTCTACGGCGACTGCGACTTTCTGGTGGTCACCGAGGACCGGATCACGGCAGAGCAAGAACGAGCACTTCGCGAGCTCCACGACGAGATCCCGACGCGCTCCGGACACTGGACGCACCATCTCGAAGGTTCCTACGCTCCGAGGGCGGACCTCGAGACGCTCGCGGCCCTCGACAAGCAGTGGCTGTACATCGACCACGGCTGGCGGGACATGCAGTGGTCGACCCACTGCAACACCGAAGACGTGAGATGGGTGCTCCGTGAGCGCGGAATCACGCTCGCCGGACCCGACCCACGTGAAGTCGTCGGCGAGGTTCCAGCAGACGCGCTGCGCCGCAGGATGCCACCGCTGATCGAGAGCTTCCTGCCCGACCTGTTCAGCTGGACCAGCTTCGACATCGGCTGGTCGCAGCGCTACGCCGTGGCATCCCTGTGCCGAATGCTGTACACGCTCGACACCGGCGAGGTCACGTCGAAGCCGGCCTCGCTCGAATGGGCGAAGCATGCGCTGATCCCGGCGTGGCACGACCTGATCCAGCAAGTTCTCGATGACCGCGCGATCGCATGGAACGATCCTCCACGCACGGGAAGCGTGGAAGCGACGATTGCCTTTGCCGAGTACGCGAAGGAACGCGCGGCCACGAACTAACTCAGCACCAATCGCCGGCGCATGCGGTCGGACGGGTCATCTGGACCTTCTTCGCCTTCCTCTTCGTCCTCACCTGTTGGGCAGCGGTGATGCAAGCGCTTCTCGACGCCCACCAGGTCTGGAGCTACGCGCTCCGCGCCATCGCCACGATCCTCTTCGTCCTCGCCGTCGCAGGGCTCCGGATCGTCTGGCGAGACGGCCGCTACTGGTAGGTCACGAGGAAGGCGCGGTCTCCGGCGGCTGGCCTCCGGGGTCAGGACGGAGGCGTCCAGGTCACCTACAACCACTTAGCCAAAGCAAGTCGAGGACGACCAGGGCGATGGGCGCGAGTATGTCACCGCAGCCGCTGTCGTGATCTGCCGACGAAACGATTCAGAGTCTCGCTCGCGCTAGACTTTTCTGTCGCGTCCTCCTGTTCTCGAGCAAGGCCCGGAGTCACCGGGCCTTGCTGTGGAAGCCGCCGTCTGGGCTCTGGAAGCCCTCGCCTGCGATCGCAGAAGGCAGGAGTTACACGATCGGCCACAGATGCATGGAGTGTCGGGAGCGGAATTCGGCGATCTTCCGGTGAAAGGTTTCTCGGCGCCCGACCGAGCGGAAGGTGGAGGGCCGGCGGTGGCCGGCCCTCCACGTCACACCTCTTGCCTGCGCCCGGTCAGTCCGAGACGCAGTCTTCGCCGAAGACGTCGAACGGCAGCGGGCTGTTGACGATGTTGTTGGGCGTGTTCAGCATCACGTTCGAGCCGGGCACCTGACTGAACGTCGCCCCGCAGTCGTTGAAGACGCCGCCGCCGGTGACCGCCGCCTGGTTGCGGACGATCGACCCGCCGGCCTGCAGCGACACGTCGGCGACACCATCGTCACCCGCACCGTCGCTGAACTGCATGTTGTAGATGCCGCCGCCGAACTGCGCCTGATTCGGGTTGAGGGTGCCCGTGGCCTGCGGAGATGAAGGTCGCCGCCAGCGACACCAGCGCGGTGCCGAAGACGCCCTGGTTGTAGATCCCGCCGCCGACACCGTTCCGGGCCAGGTTGCCCCGGATCTGCGACCCGGTGATCGTGAGCTGCGCGAGCAGCCCGATGAAGGCGGCGTTCGCGATGCCTCCACCGAAACCCTCGACGTTCGCAGTGTTGTTCGTGATCGCGCTGTTCGTGATCGCCACGGGCGAGTCGAACGTCAAGGCGAAGTTGAGGATGCCGCCGCCAGACAAGGACGCCTGGTTGTGGTCGACGGTCGTGTTCGTGAGCGTCAACCCGATCGGCGGCAACACCACGACCTGGTTCGGCTGCGCCGTCGCGTGCGCGACCTGCCCGCTTGGGAGATTCGGCCGGATCGGGATCGGGCCCTTCAGCGTCTTCGCCGGCATGGCAACAGCCGGCTTGAGAACGGCTGCCTCCCCGAGTTGACCGCCGTCGAAGTCGCCGATCCCGCCGCCCTCGCCGTTCGGGGTCGCCGCGTTCGCGACCACTCTCGACCCGGTCAGCGACACGCTCCCGCCAAAGAGAGCGATCCCGCCGCCTACCCCGAAGGATGCGGACGTGCTCACAGTGTTGCTCGCGATCGACGAGTTCGTGATCGTCGTGAACGACTCCGACGTATAGATGCCGCCTCCAAAGACCACTGCCGAGTTGCCGCTGACGCTCGTGCCGGTCAGGCTCGCGAACGACCCGAAGAACTCTCCGAGGCCGCCGCCGCCGATCCCGGCGTTGTTCCCGACGATCCTCGAGTTGTTGATGAAGACCGTGGACCCGAGCACTTGCACCCCTGCCCCGAAGCCCCCGTTCCCACCGGTGATCGTGAGCGTGTTAATCGTCACCGACGCGCTTGAGAAGCGACGGTCAGCACGCTTCCGCCCCCGGCGCCCACGAGGGTGGCGCCGCCGACCCCGGTCAGGGTCACCTGATTCGCGATCGTCCAGTTACCAAGACAGGTGCCGTGCACCAGCACCGTCCCGCCGCCGGCGATCGCGCCGTCCAGCAGCGCCTGATCCGACGCGCTATCCGTACACGTCACACTCGTCGCAGCCGCCGCCGACCCAGCCGTAAACACTCCCACGACTACCGCTGCAGCCACGGCGGACACGAACGCCAACCACCGGCCACGTCTCATAACGACTCCCCCCTCTCAACTGACGACAAAGGCTTCACAAGCACGTAGAACTTACGGCGCTGAAACGATGACACCTCCCCTGGACCAGTACGAGAAAAGGCCATCGAGAGCGGTTGAGGCAAACACGACCGTGACAACCACCACCGCCTCTACCACTGTCGCCTACTCCGAATCTTCTGGACACGCAAGGAACCCTCTCCGCCGCAGAAGATTTCACACTCATACCGGCGCGTCCCCTCACGCGCACGCTTTCCCGATCAAACCCCAAGGAGTGGTAACAGTCGCGTCCCCTCCGCGTCAAGGCGGGAAGCTGACTGAAGCGAGAATTTCGCGAATGCACCTCAGCCGGGTACACGAAGAGGCCGCTCGCGCGGCCACTTCAGCTCTGGGATGGTCGATACCGGTCGAGCGATTACTCGATCGGGATCTCGAAGCGAGCGATGATGCCGGGGTCGCCGCCTCTCGCGAGTAGCTCGGGATCGGGATCGCGAGTCGCCACCCAGGCATATCCGTGTTCGGGGTAGGCGACGACGTCCGGGAAGCTCCCCGCACTGATCGCAAGGATCTGAGCGGGCTCTGGGGTGGGGTTGCTGAACGTGTGGAGTCCGGCGCGTCCCTCGGGGCAGAAGACGAAGTCTCCCGGAGCCAACGCCTCTTCGCCGTCCTGGTTCCGGAAGGCGGGACGACCGCTCAGGACGAAGAACATCTCTTCGGCTCCGAAGTGCATATGTATCCGCGCCTCAGGCGCGCCGGGGGCCAGTTCGTACAGCGTTGCTCCCATCCTGGCGTCGTCCGGCCGCCAGAAGACTCGATGCCGGGTCCCGGCTTCTTGCTCGTAGTCGTCCCATTCGTCGGAGAAGAGGTTCTGACGATTCATTCGAGGTACCTCCGAGTCGTAGCGGTGGGCGCGCAGCCGCCCAGGCCCGCAGTACGGGCCTCGGCAACACTGCGCCGGAACGCGCGGCTGCTCGCCGCGCCGAACCGCTAACTCGCCGCCGGATCCACGGCAAGATCATGCCTGCTCGAGAGTGCCGCCGGCTCGAACAGGCCGATGACCCGCGACTCGGTGCGAAGGTCGATCCGAGCTCCCGCGCCGGACGGGAGCTCGGATCTCGTGCCTTCCTTTTCTAGGGTTCGTGGATGACGGTGGCTTTGCCTGGCTCGGCGACGATGTGATGGATGTTGGTCGGGTAGTCGGTGCGGAAGAGGATGTTCGTCGGCCGGCCGAGCACGAGGAAGCTGGCGATATCGAGCGCCACGGCGCCGGGTGCTTCCCAGACGATGTTGTGGCCGAGGTCGGTCTGCGATCCGTCGGGGGGCGCAGGGAGCACGCCGTACTGCTTCCACCAGAACGAGCCGCCGCTGTGGGCGGCGACGGTGAGCGTGTCGATCAGCTTCTGCTCGAGGTCGCGCGAGAAGACGTCGTCCTGGATCGACCAGAGGACGAAGGTCGGAATCGTCAGCTGCTCCAGCCGTTGGGTGTTGTCGGTTTCGGTGATCGCCTCCAACGCCCCGATCCAGGTGCCGAGCGGCGTCGCGGCCGCATCGGTTGCGATCTGCGCGAGGAACGCCGGGTCGGCGATCGGGTCGACGACCCAGTCGTTGACGAGGAAGTCCTGGAAGTCGGGGGCGGCGACGGCGGGCGAGACGTCGTAGACGCCGTCGGGCCAGGTGTAGCCGGCGGCCTGGAACGCGGGCTCCCAGACCCCGTCGATCAACCCGAGCAGGCCGAAGACCGCCGGTTCGGACTGGCCGTCGGTGGCGGTGCTGATCAGGACGAGCTTGTCGACGCGACCGGGGTATGAGAGCCCAAGCTCCTGGGCGACGAGCGTCCCGAACGAATGCCCGACCATGGTGGCGTGCCGGATATGGCGCGCATCCATGAAGGCGACGATGTCGTGGGCGAAATCGATCGGGCGGAAGCAGCTGTCCGGCGCCGCTGGGCAGCCGGCACCTGTCGGCAGGGACGACTGCCCCTGGCCACGGAGATCGGGGTCGATGATGTCGAGACCCGGCAACAGCTGATGCAGGTTGTTCATCACCAGAGACATCGAGCGGCTCGAGTCGGTGTATCCGTGCAGCAGGAACATCACCGGCCCGTTGCTCGGGCCGACCTCGAGGTAGCGCATGGTGATCCCGGTCGAGAGCTGGATCGTGCACTTCGGCTGGTTCGGGTCCGAGCACGTCTGTGGGGGATTCGCCGAGGCAAGCGAGGTGAAAGCAAGCGCGGCCAGGCACGTGAGCAGAGCAGCCGCTGCGGTCAGTCGTGTTCTCATCGATTCGTCCTTTCCTTGGTCGACGTCGGCTGTACCTCGCCGCATTCGAGTCCCGCTCAGCGGGTTCGCTTCGAGGATCCGGCCAGCGGGTGCCGGTGATGGCGACCGCGATGGTCGCCACCACCGTTGCAAGGAAGACGGGCTACGGCGAGGGCTGCCGCGCGTGGGCGCGGTTCGTGCACGGTTCAGTCGTCGTTGCCCCGTGATTGCCAGCCGGGGACGAATTGCGGGTTGGTACCGCCGGTGAGGGCGTGCTGGTTGCTGCCGTCGGCATTCATCACGTAGACGAGGCGGGTGCCGGTGCGAGTGCTGAGGAACGCGATCTGGCTGCCGTCGGGTGACCAGGCGGCTCCGATCTCGAACGAGGGGTCGTTGCTGACGTCGTGCTGGTCGCTGCCGTTGGCGTTCATGACGTAGATGTCGCCGTTCCCGGCAGCCATGTCCTGGTAGGCGATCTTGGAGCCGTCCGGGCTCCAGTCGGGAAGCTGGTCGTGCACGAACGGGTCGAAGGTGAGCTGTGTCTGGCCTGATCCGTCGGCGTTCATGACCCAGACCTGCTCGATCCCGGTGCGCGTGCTCGTGAAGGCGATCTTCGTCCCGTCCGGCGACCAGGCGGGGTAGGCGTTGTCGCCCGCGTTGGCGGTCAGCTGCTGGAGCCCGGATCCGTCGGCGTTGACGACGAAGATCTCGGTGTTCGCGTCGCCTCCGACATCGCTCGCGGAGAAGGCGATCTTGGATCCGTCAGGCGAGTAGTCGGGGAAGAGCGAGCGTGCGTTGAGGTGCGTGACTTGGTGTCGCTTCTTTCCGTTCTGCTTCATCGCCCAGATCTCGAACGGCCCGCTCTGGGCGCTGCAGTAGGCAATGTTTTGCCCATCGGGCGAGTAGCCCGGACAGGCTTCGAAGCTCGCGTCGTCGGTGAGGCGGCGAACGTCGTTTCCATTCGGCAGCGCCGAGTAGACATCGACGTTGCCGCCGATGGTCATCGCGAACGTCAACCGGCCATTGTTCGAGCCGGGGTAGGTAGCCCGGGCCGTGCCGGAACCGACGGCGAGGGCGATCAGGGCTGTCGCGGCCGCGACTGCGACTGCGACCAAAATCGTGCGTCTCTTCATCATTCCTCCTTCGAGTGGACTGGTCCGTTGGCGGCCCGCACGTCGAGCACCCGCCAGGCGACCTTCACGTGCGGCTGGTCGGTCGCGATCGTGAAACGGCCCTCACGCAGCGGGGCGACGACGCGCACCCCGCTGTCGCCTTCGATCGCCTGCAGCGCGTACTCGAGCTCGGCCTGCGGCGGGTAGGCGTCCGGCGGCAGGCTCACGGTCGCCTGGCCGCGCGCGTCCGTCCACACCTCTCCGTGGAAGCTGACGTCCTCGTGTGGCTGCGTCTCGAGCGGGCCGTGCATGCCGGTGAGAGTGCGCCAGACGGATAAGACGCCGGCCAGGACCCGATAAGGACCGGTGCCTCGAAAGGCCTTCCGGGGCTTTTATTTCCGCTGTTGATGCGGTAAAACCCGCCGGTGGAGTATCGGATTCTCGGTCCGCTCGAGGTGGCCGACGAGTGCGGAGCAGTTGCGCTCGGGACGGTCAAGGAGCGCACTGTCTTGGCCGTTCTGCTTCTGCATGCGAACGAGGTCGTCTCGCGCGAGCGGCTGATCGACGAGCTCTGGGGCGAGACGGCGCCGCCGACGGCGAAGAAGGCCGTCAACGTCTACGTCTCGAAGCTCCGCAAGTCGCTCACGCACGACGGCTCCGACCCGATCGAGACCGCCGCCGGCGGCTACCGCCTTTCCGTCGACGCCGACCAGTTCGACGTCACACGCGTACACGAGCTGCTGGCAGGCGCACGCGAGAACGCCTCCGCCGGCGAGCTCGAGCCGGCGTCGGAGCTCTTCCGTCAGGCGCTGGCGCTCTGGCGCGGGCGCACGCTGGCGGGGCTCGAGCTCGAGTCGTTCGGACGCCACGAGATCGAGCAGCTGGAAGAATTGCGCCTGACCGCGCTCATGGACCGCGTCGACTGCGACCTCGCGCTCGGCCGCCACGAACAGTTGATCGGCGAGCTCAACCGGCTCGTCAGCGAGCACCCGCTGCGAGAACGCCTCCGCGCCCAGCAGATGCTCGCCCTCTACCGCGCCGACCGGCAAGCCGAAGCCCTCGACGCCTACCAGCAGGCACGCCAGACGCTCGTGGAAGACCTCGGGATCGAACCAAGCGAAGCCCTGCAGCGACTCCAGCGAGGCATCCTCGCCCACGACCCCGCACTCGAGATACCAACCGGAGTCGGCACACGCAACGGGTCGCCCGCCCCCGCGACGCCGGCTCTCGATGCTCCCGAGCCGCCCGGCCCGACGCACGACCCGCCGCGGCGCCGGTCCAGGCGGCGCGTGGTGACGGTGCTCGCGGCGATCGCGGCCGTCGCCGGGGGCATCGCGGCCATCCTCCTGTCGGGCGGCGGCGGGGTCGCCGGGCTGCCGCGGATCGATCGCCAGTCGGCGGGGCTGATCGACCCTGGGACCGGGAAGATCGTCGCGGAGGTGCCGGTCGGGCCCGAGCCGCGGGCGATCGCGGTCGGCGGCGGTTCGGTCTGGGTCGCGAACGAGGGCAACGAGACGGTGACGAGAATCGGCTCCTCCAGTCGGAAGACGACGACGATCACGCTCCAGGGGCATCCCACCGGCCTGGCCTTCGCCGACGGTGCGGTCTGGGCGGCGACGATCGAGGGCGGGCTGATCCGGATCGACCCGCAGTTCGACAGCGCCGCCGATCCCGTCAGGGTCAGCGGCGGTGTCGGAAACGCAGACCTGCCCGGCCCACCGGCGGTCGTGCCGGCCGGCGGCGCGCTCTGGGTCTCCGCTCCCGACACGACGCTCGTCCGTGTCGCCCCCGGCTTCGGTCGGCGCAAGTCGTTTACCCCCGACACCGGGGTCGATGGTCCGCTCGCCTCGGGCGCCGGCACCCTCTGGGCGGCCGCCGCCTCGTTCGTCGCACCGATCGATCCCGTCACCGGCCTCGGCGCGGGGGCGGCGGTCCACCTCAGCGGCGTTTCGACCGCGCTGACCTACGGGAGGGGCGCTGTCTGGACCATCAGCACGAAAGCGGACGACCTGCAGCGAATCGACCCGGCGATCGGAAGCGTGACCGACACTGTCACGGTCGGACGGAACCCGACCGGCGTCGCGGTCGGCTCCGGCGCCGTCTGGGTCACGAACGGCTCGGACGGCACCGTGACGCGGCTCGACCTGCGCAACCTGACGAAGACGACGACGATCCGAGTCGGCGGCAGTCCGACCGCCGTGGCCGCCGCAACGGACGGCATCTGGGTCACCCAGGGCTGAGCGGACCGGCTACCGGACGCAGAGCGCCGCGAAGTCGAAGCCCAGGAACGGGTTGTACGTGAAGCAGCCGACCCGGGCGGAGACGAAGGGCTTGGTGAGCCCGGTGAAGAGCGGGACGACCGGAGCCTCGTTTCGCATGATGTCGACCTCGAGGCGGCCGAACGCCCGGTAGCGGGGCGCACCGACGAGTGCGTTGGCCGCGCGGATCTGCCGGTTGTACGCGGGCATGTCGAAGTACGAGAGGTTCGTGTTCCCGGTCGCCCGGATCGTGTCTCCGGACAGGAGCGTGACGACGAAGTCCGCCGGATCCGGAGTGTCCGCAACCCAGTACCCCATCGCGATGTCGAACGGCTCGCCCCGCGTCCCCGCCTTGGCATTCATGACGGTCGTCGGGTACGACTTCACGTCGACCGTGAGGCCAAGCTGCTCGAGGTTGTACTTCACGACGGCCGTGATCTTCTGCCAGAAGTCGGACGGGCGCGAGTAGAGGACGACATGCCCGCCGCGCAGGTGGCCGCGGGCGAGCGCCCGCGCACGCGCGAGATCCGATCCGTTCAACGGGTAGATGCTGGCGTCAGTGAAGCCGTTCGAGACGAAGGGGAGAAGCTGGTCGACGCGGCGGTGCTCGAGGAGGCCGAGCTGGCGGACGATCTCGTGTCGGTCGACCGCGAAATTGATCGCCCGGCGCAGGGGCACATTGTTCTTGAAGATCGGGCTCTGCGTGTTGAGCGCGAGATAGAAGGTCTCGGCGGACGGCTTGAGGAAGAACTGGCGCTTGCCGAGACCGTAGCGGCGGACGAGCTTCCCGATGTCCGCGTCGGAGAAGCTCTGGAACTGGACGTCGAACGGGACGTCCAGGCTGCCGGCCTCGGCCGCGGCGAGCTGCTCGTCGGCGGTCGCGCCCACCTGGATGTCGATGACGGCTGGCTGGTGGGGGCGGCGACCGCCGTAGAACCGGTTCCGCTTGAGGACGATCTCGCGGTTCGGAACCCGGCTCGCGACGTAGTAGGGGCCAGAGCCGACCATGAGGTCCGTCCCCGCGGGGTTCGTCGGGAAGTTCGCCGGGACGGGGCAGAAGAACGGCAGGGCGAGTATCTCCACGAGGTCGCCCTCGGGCTGCTTGAGCACGATCCGGAGCGTGTGGCCGTGCGGCGAGACGGACGAAAGGTTCGACAGCAACACGCCCGCGGCCGACTGCATCACCGGATTGGTTGCCCGTTTGATCGCGGCGGCGAAGTTGGTCGCCGTGAGCGCGGACCCGTCGCTGAAGCGCAGTCCCGGCCGCACGGTGAAGACGTACGTCCGCCCGTCCGCCGAGATGGTCGGGGGGCCTGCCGCTGCTTCCGGCACGGGCCGCGAGCCTCGCGGGGCGGAGGTGTCCGGATAGATCATCAGCGGCGCGCAGGTCGCGTACTCGATATCCCAGGAGTACGTGGTGTACGCGAGGGCGGGGTCGAGCGAGTCGACGTCCTCGGTGAACGCGACGCTCAGCGTCCCGCCGTCGGCGGCTGCGCTGCGCGAGACGGCGAACCCGGCGCCCGCGAGGAGCAGGGTGCCCACGATCAGCGTCGCGAGCCGGCCACGCGAGAGCGTTCGTGGTGTGACCACGGCCGGGGGGAATGGTAACCCGGAGCGCGTCCACTAGGCTTGCGGCGCGGGAGCCCCCGGGTTATCGCGCGTATCGCGATGCCGTCACGTTGCGGGAGGCATTGTGGAAGGCGTGCTATTTCAGGGCGCCGTCCGAGTGGGCGACGATGTATCGGAGCATGCGGCGCATGTTGGCGCGGTCGACGTGGCTGGCGTTCGTCCAGTCGTAGTCGGTGCCGCCCCAGGTATGGATGTCCTGGCAGTTGACGACGACGAAGTGGTACCGGGGCTGGAGGCTGTGTAGGTAGTCGAGCGAGCTGGTGAAGAGCGGGTTGCCGGACTTGTCGAGCTCGGCCAGGACCGTTGGATAGACGGGGTTGAACACGATCACCGGTAGCTCGCCCCGCAGGTTCAGGTAGGCAAGTAGGTGTTCGAGCAGCTGGACGCGTGCCGGGTCGAAGGGCTGCGCCTCGGGCGGGTGTTGGCGGATCTGAGTGACCGCCCGGGCGGCCTCGGCCTCTACCCGTTTCACCTGCGCGGGAGAGGGTGGTGACTGTTCGTCGGGAAGGGATCCGTCCGGTCGATAGTGCGTGTCGGTTGCCCATGGAGGGTTGACGATCTGCGTGCTGAGGTAGGGCGCGACTTCTTGGAGGTAATGCCGCCCGCGCGGATCGGCCTCCATCCGTGGGTCGGGGATGTTGGTGGTCAGTCCGGCGCTGACGAACCAGATGTAGCGGCGTTTCTGGCCGGGGAACCGGTCGGCGGTGTCGCGGGTGAACACCCAGGCGTCGGGGGCGGAGCCGCCGGTGACGGCGGCGTTGAAGCCGGTGTGTCCGGTCAGGCGCTGGAGCAAGGAGGGCTCGGCCTGGCGGCCGCGGGAGTCGCCGAGGATGAGGATGGCCGGCGCCTGCTTCAGCTTCCCGATGAGGTCGAGCTTGACCGAGCGATCGGTCGGGCCGCGCGGCGCAGTGCCGGCGACGGCAGCGGCGGCTCCAAGCCCGAGCGCAACGGCCAGGACAGCTGCGATGGATCGCCGATTGGACATGGCTCTAACCTCAGAACTGGAAGTAGATGAACGGGTGGGGCTGGGAGATGGTCATCACGGCTAGGGCTGCCCCGATGCCTGTCGCCGTGCCGTACCAGACCCGTGGCTTGATGTGGATCTGCCACGTGTTGGGGGCGAGGTTGACGAAGACGAGGAGCGCGCCCAGGAGGAGCGCGAAGCGGAGCGGGATCAGGGCGTTCAGCGCTGTCGAAGAGTCGAGCCCGTTCAGACCGGCCATCGACGAAAGGACGTCGCCGGCCACGCCGAGGCTGGGCGAGCGAAAGATGACGAACAGGGCGCAGACGAGGAGGAACGTGAGCGTGCGGTTGAGCCAGAGCCACGGCGGGGTCAGCCCGACTTTGCGCAGGACGGCGTGCGCGGCGAGGAAGACGCCGTGCAGCAGGCCCCAGATCACGAACGTCCAGGCCGCGCCGTGCCAGAGCCCGGCCAGGAACATCGTCACGAACAGGTTGAGCACCGTTCTCGACACGCCCCGGCGCGAGCCGCCGAGGGGGATGAACAGGTAGTCGCGGAACCACGAGGAGAGGCTCATGTGCCAGCGCCGCCAGAAGTCGGAGATGTTCTCGGCCTTGAACGGCGAGTTGAAGTTCTGCGGGAAGCGGAAGCCGAGGAGCCAGGCGAGGCCGACGGCCATGTCGGAGTAGCCGGAGAAGTCGAAGTAGAGCTGCAGTGAGTAGCCGATCGCGGCCGCCCAGCCGGTAAGCACGCCGAGGTGCGCGTGGTTCGAGTACAGGCGGCTGACGTACGGGTGGAGCTGGTCGGCGATCAGCAGCTTCTTCACCAGGCCGCAGGAGAGGAAGAAGACGCCGAGTGCCGCGTAGCGGGACGTCAGCCGCGGCGTGAGCCGCCTGAGCTGGCCGGCGAGGTCGGTGAAGCGCACGATCGGCCCGGCGATCAGGTGCGGAAACAGCGACACGAAGGTCGTGTACTCGAGGATGTTCCTGGTCGGCGCGATCCGCCGCCGAAAGATGTCGATCGTGTACGACATCGAGTTGAACGTGTAGAAGGAGATCCCGATCGGCAGCACGATGTGCAGCGTCGCGATGTCCGGCGGCAGGCCGATGCCGCTGCCGATCCCGTTCAGCGTGTCCAGGAAGAACCCCGCGTACTTGAAGTAGGCGAGGATCCCGACGTTTGTCGTCAGCGACGCGGCCAGCAGCGCACGTCGTTTCCGCTCGTCGTCCGTGCTCGCGATCCACAGGCCGGCGACGTAGTCGACCGAGGTCGCCAGGATCAGCACCGGCAGGTAGCGCCAGTCCCACCAGGCGTAGAAGAACCACGACGCCCCGGTCAGGAAGGCGAGCCGCAGCGGCTTCCCGGCAGGAGCCACCAGCCCGCGAGCACGCAGGGCAGGAAGCCAAACAGGAAGATGTAGCTGTTGAACAGCACGCGCGACCTACCGCAGGGCGCCGTCCGAGTGGGCGACGATGTACCGGAGCAGGCGGCGCATGTTCGCGCGGTTGACATGCGTGGCGTTCGACCAGTCGCGGGCCGTGCCGCCCCAGCGCCGGATGTCCTGCGCGTCGACGAAGACGAACCGGTAGCGCTTGTGGAGCTCGCCGATCTTCTCGAGCGAGGCCCGGCGGCCCGCGTACCCGTACTTCTCGAGCTCGGCCAAGACGCTCGGATAGACGGGGTTGAGCACGATCACCGGCTCCTCGCCTCGCTTGTTCATGAACTCGAGCGCCCGCTCGAAGTAGAAGAACCGGTGAGGCTGGTCGAGGTCCATCCGCGCCTGGGCGAGCGTCTGGTGGTGCGCACGAACGGCGGCGACGAGCTTCGCGACGGCCTTCCGCAGCGACGCTGCGTGCTCCGGCAAGTACCTGAGCGACTGTTTCGTCAGCGACCCGTCGGCGTGGTAGCGGACGTGCGACCGGCAGGTCGCGAGCACGCACTTCCTGAACACCCGCCACGACGCCCGGGTCGCGTCGGTGCTCAAGTAGGTCTTGACGTCGCCGAGCCCGAAGCCGGCGCCCCCGGCCAGGTACCTGTGGGCGCGGGGATCGTGCGCCAGTTGCGGCAGCACGCCGCCCCCGGCCAGGCCGGCGTCGGTGAACCAGATGTACCGGCGCTTCTGGTGGGGGAACAGGTCGGCCGCATAGCGGACGAACACGTACTCGTCCGCCGATGTGCCACCGGTGACGCCGGCGTTGAAACCCGTGTGACCGGTCAGCTTCCGCAAGAACGCCGGCTCGGCCTGGCGAGACCGGGAGCTGCCAAGGATCAGGGTCTCCGGGCCGCGCTTCAGGTGCTGGAGCAGGTCGAGCTTGATCGACCGGTCCGACTCGACAGCGGTCGGCACGATCCCGCTGCCGGCGAGTGCGAACGGGTCGATCACGATGTTGAACGCCAGGATCGCCGCCAGCACCCCCAGGCACGAGGCGAGGAAACCGACCACGAAGCGCCGTTGGCTCGCGGAGGGCGCCTGCTCGGAAGCGCCGTCCGGAACGTGACGCGCCCCGCCGGGAAGCGGAGGCGCCTCCACAGACCGTGGCCGCGTCGTCAGCTGCGAGGACATCGCGGGCCTCATTTGCCCGCGTACTTGCCGACGTTGGCCTTGGTGATCGTGAGCGGCTGGCCGAGTCGCAGCTCTTCGTTCTGGCTGAAGTACTGGACGGTGCCGACGGGGCCGCCGACGTCGAGCTTCCCGGCGCGAACGTGTGGCCGCCGGCGAGGTAGTCGGCCGCCCAGACCGTCAGATAGCCGAGCTTGGTCGGGTCCCCTGCGCAGACGATCTCCTCGGCTCCATGACGAACGATTCCATGCGTAAGCGCTGTAAAGCGGCGGGCAACCACCGCCGTTACCGGCGGTGAAGACCTTGCCGACCTTGTGCGCCTTGATCAGCTGCGGCGGACCGGTATAGGCCTCGCTCGGGCAGAGGAAGATCAGACCCCGCAGCTGCGGGTGTGCCCGCAGTAGGGGGCTGAGCACGAGCGTGCCCGCGTCGCCGTTCCCGGTGCCCCCGTAGACGACCGCATCGCGGTGCATGTGTGGGTAGCGTCGGGGGACGTAGGCCTCGGTCGCCTTCAGCCAGGTGCCGACGATCGACTCGGCCGGCCGGCAGGGGACGATCACGTACTGGCCCGCTGATTCATCTGCGAGGCCAGCGCGTCGGCGAGCGCCTGCGCGAACTGCGCCGGGCTGGTCTGGCTGACCCAGACGGAGCCGGGATAGGGCTGGTCGAAGGAAAGGGTCGGGATGCCGGCGCTGCGAGCCTGTTCGAGAGCCGGGAGAACCTGATTCACGGTGCCGGGCCCTGGTCGGTGTCGACGATGATCGCGGCGGCGTGCTGTGCGATCAGCGACTTGATCGTGCTGATCTGCGTCGGCGCGTCGCTGGCCTCGGTGATGGCGAGGCGATCTCCAAGCGCCGTCGCCGCAGACTTGCCGCCGCTCTCGACGCTGGGGCTGAACACCCATTTTGCGGACTGATCAGGCCGATCGTGCGCTGGGTCTGCCGAGCGCCGCTCGAGCCGGCGGCGAGCACGCCCGCTGTGACGACGGCGAGGGCGAGCATCAGTGGGATGGTTCTGCTCATTTCGACTCCTCCTTTCGCTGGCTGATCCGCCAGGCGACCTTCACGTGCGGCTCGTCGGTTGCGATCGTGAAACGGCCGTCACGCAGTCCGGCGACGACGCGCACCTCGCTTTCGCCGTCGATCGCGTGCAGCGCGTACTCGAGCTCCGCCTGCGGCGGGTAGGCATCCGGCGGCAGGCTGACGGTCGCCTGGCCGCGCGCGTCCGTCCACACCTCGCCGTGGAAGCTGACGTCCTCGTGTGGCTGCGTCTCGGGTCGGCTGTGCATGCCGGCGAGAGTGCGCCAGACGCGGTAAGACGCCGGCCAGGACCCGATAAGGACCGGTGCCTCGAAAGGCCTTTCGGACCTTTCATTTCCGCTGTTGATGCGGTAAAACCCGCGGGTGGAGTATCGGATTCTCGGTGCGCTCGAAGTGGTCGGCGAGAGCGGGCCGGTCGCGCTCGGGACGGTCAAGGAGCGCCTCGTCCTCGCCGTGCTGCTCCTCCATGCGAACGAGGTCGTGTCGCGCGATCGCCTGATCGACGAGCTGTGGGGCGAGTCGCCGCCACCGACGGCGAAGAAGGCCGTCAACGTCTACGTCTCCAAGCTCCGCAGGACGCTCACCCACGACGGTGCCGACCCGATCCAGACGGTGGCGGCGGGCTACAGGCTCTCCATCGACGCCGATCAGCTCGACTCCGCGCAAGTGCAGCAGCTGCTCACACGTGCACGCGCGAGCGCCTCCGCCGGTGAACTCGACACTGCGTCCGAGCTGTTCCGGCAGGCCCTGGCGCTTTGGCGCGGGCGCACGCTTGCCGGGCTGGAGCTCGAGTCGGTCGGGCGCCACGAGATCGAGCAGCTCGAAGAGCTACGCCTGACCGCGCGCATGGACCGGATCGACTGCGACCTTGCGCTCGGCCGGCACGAGCAGCTGATCGGCGAGGTCAACCGGCTCGTCGGCGAGTACCCGCTCCGAGAACGCTTGCGCGCCCAGCAGATGCTCGCCCTGTACCGCGCCGGCCGGCAAGCCGAGGCCCTCGACGCCTACCAGCTGGCGCGCCAGACGCTCGTGGAAGACCTCGGGATCGAGCCCAGCGAAGCCCTGCAGCGACTCCAGCGGGGCATCCTCGCCCACGACCCCGCCCTGGAGATACCGGCCGGGGTCGCCGTTCCGAACGGATTCGCTCGACCCGCGCACGCACCCTGCGCGGTGACGCGGCTCGTGCTGGCCGAGGACCATTACCTCTTGCGCGAGGGGATGAGGCGACTGCTCGAGATGAACCCCGACCTCGAGGTTGCGGCCGTCTGTGAGGACCTCGACTCGCTGCTCGCCGCGGTCGAGGCCGAGCGTCCCGATGTCGTCGTCACCGACATCCGCATGCCGCCGGGCAATCTCGACGAAGGGATTCAGGCTTCAGACTGGTTACGCCGCGAGCATCCGGACGTCGGCGTGGTCGTACTCAGCCAGTATCTGGAGCCCGCCTACGCGCTCGCGCTCTTCGAGGGAGGGACGGAGCGCCGCTCGTACCTGTTGAAGGGGCGTGTTCAAGAGGTGGGCCAGCTCGTCGCGGCGATCCGGGCCGTGGCAGAGGGAGGGTCGGTGGTCGATCCGAAGGTCGTCGAGGCGCTCGTCGCCGAGAAGACGCGGCGCGAGGATTCCCCGCTGAACGAGCTGACGCAGAGAGAGCGCGACGTCCTCCGCGAGATGGCGGAGGGAAAGAACAACGCAGCGATTGCGGAGGCGCTGAGCCTGGGCGAACGCACGGTAGAGAAGGTGATCCACGCGATCTTCCTCAAGCTCGGTCTCGCGTGGGAGACCGCGGTCCACAAGCGTGTGAAGGCGGTGCTCTTCTATCTGAGTGGAACTGCCGCGGAGACACGGTCGGCTGAAAGGTCGAGCTGACCGCCGACCGCGGCGATGCGCTCGCGTGCGTGCGAAAGCTCGTCGTCGTTGATGGCGGTGACACCGAGGAGCTCGAGGTGAAGCGCGGCATCGTCGCCCCACACGCGAGCCTGGACCGCCCGACTCCGCAGGGCGCTAAACGAGAAGTAGACCGCCTCCTCGATCTCGAGCGGATACCGCTCGAGGTCTGCGGTTTCGACGTCGAGCGGGCGAAGGGCATCCGTCAGCCCGCGCGCCGGGAGGATCGACGGATAGACCGTCCCGGCGAGCAGCCGGACTCGAGCGAGTGCTCCCTCGACCTCCGCAGCCAACTCCTCGAGCGCACTGCGCGCAGCGGCCGGGTCCGCGTCGAGAAGCTCCTGTGCGAGCTCGAGTGCGACCACCGTCGCGGCGAGATCCTGCTGAACGCCGTCGTGCAACGCCTCCTCGATCCGCCGGCGCTCCCGGTCGAAGTCGGAGAACACATGGAGAGGGTAGGCCTCCGCGTCGATGGAGGCCAGCACGATCGCGGTCGCGGGCACGCACGCTGTTGCGGCGAGACCGAAGAGCGTAGCGTCCCCGGCGAGGAGGAGGCATCGCCATGGCCCACGAGTTGATCCTGATCGTCGACGACAACGAGCAGAACCGGAGGCTCGCGCGCGAAGTTCTCCAGTTCGCAGGGTTCCGAACGCTCGAAGCCGCGGGCGGCGTCGAGGGTCTCTCCCTCGCTCTCGAACACCGCCCCGATCTGATCCTGATGGACATCCGCATGCCCGACATGAAGGGGACTGAGGCGGTGCGGAAGCTCAGAGAGGACGAGCGCACGGCCGCGATCCGCGTGGTCGCACTCACCTCCTCGACGATGAAGGGCGACCGCGAGCGGTTTCTCGCCGACGGCTTCGACGGCTACCTCGAGAAGCCGATCCGGATCCGCGAATTCCCGGACCAGGTCCGCGGATACCTGGCATGAGCGCGCCAGAAGAACGCACCTTTGGCTGGGCTTCGCTGGTACGCGTGGTCGCACGCGTTCCACTGCCGATCCGGGCAAAGCAACTCTTCGGCACGGTCGCCGTCGCCGCGCTGCTCGCCCTCGTCGCCGTCCTCGGTCTCGTCGCGCTCGGGCAGTCCAACTCGCGCGGCACGGAGCTGAGGAAGCTGCAGCAGCAGGGTGTCTACGAGCAGCTTCTCCTGACGGACGCGACGCAGCTCAAACAGTTGCTCGACACCCGCCTCGGCCCGGGCTCCAACGAGAGGCCAATGCGATCAGACGAACCCGACCTCGCGGCTTTCGATGCCGCCTCCTACCAGCGCGGCTACCTCTCGGCTGAGGATCAGCACATCGGCAGGGAGTTCACCCGGCTCTGCCTCGACGCGGGCGCGGGAGCGGAGGCCTCGCAATGCCTCGCTTTCCACCAGAACGGGGCAGGCGCCTTCGGAGCCCAGTCGACCCTGCCGCTCACCCTCCGCGCCGTGGCTCCGTCGCTGTACCGGATGTTCGAGGGCTACGCCATTGGTGGCTCGTCTGTCAACGCCGTCTCGCTCTTCTTCACGGCCTCCGGCGCCTCCGGATTGCCGCAGGGCCCCTACCATCCGTTCTTCGTCCGTGCCGACAGGTGGGCGGCTTCGTTCGCGAAGACACTCGCCGTCCTCACCCGGAAGACCGACGCCCGCGCGAACGCGCTCGTCGCTGCCGATCGGAGCTCGTACAGCCAGTCGCGCGACCTCCTGATCGGCGCTGGCGCCGGCAGCCTTCTCCTGGCTCTCGCACTCGGTCTGCTCCTCTCCGACTCGCTCCTCGTACCGCTGCGGAAGACGCAGAGGCGGCTGGCGACGATCGCGGCGGGTGACTTCTCGGGTCACGTAGAGGTGCCGAACCGGGACGAGATCGGCGCGCTCGCGGCGGACGTGAACCGGATGAACGACGAGCTGCGGCGCCTGTATCAGGAGCTGGAGACGGCGAGTCGGCACAAGTCGGACTTCCTGGCCACCATGTCGCATGAGCTGCGGACGCCGCTGAACGCGATCATCGGCTTCTCGGAGGTGCTGCACGAGCAGATGTTCGGCGAGCTGAACGAGCGCCAGATCGCCTTCGTCGAGGACGTGCTCGTGGCGGGCGAGCACCTACTCTCGCTGATCAACGACGTGCTCGACCTGGCCAAGATCGAGGCCGGGGGGATGGAGCTCGAGCTCTCGGAGGTGGCGATCCCCGACGTGCTCCGCAGCGCCGTCTCGATGCACTCGGAACGGGCGAGCCGCGGGGGGGTCGAGCTCTCGCTGACGACGGAGCCGGAGGAGATCACGATCAGCGCCGACGGGCGTCGCGTCCGCCAGATCGTCTTCAACCTCGTGTCCAACGCGGTCAAGTTCACTCCCGCCGAGGGCCGCGTCGACGTCTCCGCCCGGCTCGACGACGGCCAGGTCGAGATCGCAGTCGCCGACACCGGCCCGGGCATCGCGCCGGAGGAGCTCGAGACGATCTTCGTGGAGTTCAAGCAAGCGATGGACGGCAAGCGGGCCGAAGGCACCGGACTCGGCCTCCCCCTCTCCCGGAAGCTCGTCGAGCTCCACGGCGGCCGCCTCTGGGTCGAAAGCACCTCCGGCAACGGCAGCGCCTTCCGCTTCACCCTCCCGATCCGGCAGGAAGCGTGAATGACTGCGCCGCTGATCCTGGTCGTGGAGTGACTCGGAGGAATCACGCGCGCCTCATCCGCCCTTCGTCTGCGACGCGAACGCGTCCTCTCCGGGATCGCGGCAACACCCAGCGCCGTCTGGGTCGCCATCGGACAACGCCCACTGCGATACCATCGTCCGATGACCTGGGCTGCGCGCCGGATCATCGCGGCGGCGACGATTACCGCGGGGCTCCTCGTCACTGCGGCCTCTGCCGCGACCCAGCCCGAATCTTTCACCGCCGTCTTCCACGACCGAGTGTGCGGAGCGAGAACCTGCGGCACCGGCGTGATCGACCACTACGGTCCGGTAACGACCATCACCGTGGTCTCCCTGCCCACGCCGGGCCCCGAACCAGGCTGCCTCACCATCAAAGGCACTCGCACCGCGACGCTCGTCAAGAACAGGCGCAGCACCCTCCGATTCGCCTTCCAAGGCTCAGCCTGCGGACCACACAACGCCTGGGGGACATTCAGAATCGTCTCAGGGACCGGCACCTTCACGAACGCCAGCGGAAGCGGCGTTGACTGGGGCTCCCCGCCCCCGGGACTTTTCCACTACTACGGCGTCATAAGACTCGGTCGGTAAAGACCTGACTGCGCTCGCGGATCAATGCGGGCGTCGCTCGCGGGTCGCGACCCTCGATCTGCGGCATGCCGGCACCGTTCACGCCTCGCTCCGCGTGCCGCGCACCTGGAAGTTGCGTCTACGTCCTCTACTGCGGCCGTGCGGAGCGTCCGCACGAGAGGAGCCTGCCAGGCGTCATTCCAGAACGCTCGCAGACGCCAGTGGTCCTAGGGGGTGAAGAGCTTCCAGTGCCCTTCGGTGACGACTTCAACTGCACCATCGGTCACTTTGATGGCGCTCTGGTCGTCGATGGCGTACGTCGGCACTGGTATTCCGGCGGCCCATCTTTCTGCGTTGGCCAGGGAATTCTGCGGGGATCTCTCGTGATCCAGGTGCGGAAACAACGAAAAGTCAACCAGCCCCAGCGCTCTGTCGTCGGCGGCGGGCAGATCACTTGCCGGCGGCTCGCGACAGAACCAGTCGTCGTAGGGCTCTCCGAAGTTCGGGGTCAGCACCATGCTCCCGGAGCTCACTCCCACGTAGACCGTCTCGTGCAGTGACGGCAAGAGGTCTGCCAGTCCGGATTGCCGCATCCAGTGGCACAGATACATAACGTCGCCACCCCAAACGAGCAGGGCGTCAGCCTCCTGAACCAGAGGGACCCAATGCGCTTCTTTGATGCTGGGCAGCGCGGTCAGCTCCAGCACTCCCAACGACTTCCAACCCAATCCGCACATGCGGCTGAAGGCTGATCCGCTGATGAACTGGTAGGCCATCGAAGCTCCCCCGCTGCCCGTGCCGTACGCCGCAGTGGGAATGCAGAGGGCGTTGGATTCGGCAATCGGTTTGGCCAGCAGGTCGACCAACGCGTTGTGAATGCTCGTGTTGCTGATGCCACTCGAAGTGAGAAGAAGCCTCATGCTGCCTCCCGGAGTCAGTACTGCAGGCGAGAACGTTCTAGGCGCTTTGCGGATCCGTACGCGGTAGAGACGGCCAGGCCACCGAGAAATCATCGGCTCCGGCGAGATCCAGCCTCACGACTTCAGGGGGACAGTCCCGAGCACTGGTCCGGGCGAGGGCTAGCTGCTGTTCTATTCGGGAGCGGTGTGCGTGAGTTGGCCGTGGTAGGCCAGCCGGACGAGGTCTGAAAATGCGCTCGGCGCGATGACGTTCGCACCGGGAGCCGCTTGAAAGCCAGCGTCAATCCGGGCGAGCGGCGAGTCGGATGCGCGCGCAGCTCGTGTAGCTCCGAACGGGTGCGCCGGGGGTGCGGTTCCGGAGCGTGACGCAGAAGCGGAGCGATCCGCGCGCCGCCGCGCGCGGTGCGCGCCACGCGACGGAGTAGAGGCCGCCGGCGTCGACGACGGAAGCGTTCTCGTGCACGCGGGCGATCGCTTTTCCGTTTCGGTCGACCACGACGTCCGTCGCGACGATTGCGAGTGTCGTCGAGCGGTAGCGCAGGCTCACGAGCCCGTCGGCAGTTCCCTCGGCCGGCAACGCCCTCGGAATCACCGCATCGGTGATCGGAACGACCTGCAGCACAGGTGGAGCGGGGTAGATGTCGTCGTTGCCGTTCTGGAATGCGGTGATCCAGCACAGGCTGGCGCCGGTCACGTGGACAATGCCGTGACGCATGATGCACCCGCCGTAGGTCGTGTATGTGACCCGCAGGTCCGACGACGCGTGTGCGTTCGCGTTGAAGTCGCCGTCCGCCGTCGTCCGGTCCGGAATGGGCGTGAACGTGATCGTCTGGGTGTGCGGCAAGGCGGGAGGCGCAACGCCTGTGGCGGAGCAGGAGCCCGCTGCCAACGGCGCACCCGACGCCCACTCGGAAGCGGTGCGGCTGAGCGCGAGCGCGACCGCCGCCGCGGCGTTGAGGCGGCCGCAGCCCAGTGTCGGCGTCCAGCCAGCGCCGGCATCGCGGTCTGCGGACGCCTTGATGATGTCGGCGACCTGGTAGTTCTTCAGCTCGGGCCGCGCGGCCCAGACGAGCGCGGCGACACCGGCAACCTCGGGAGATGCGAAGGAGGTCCCGGCGAAGTAGCCGTACTCGGTGCCGCCGGAGCCCGTCCACTGCGGGTAGCACGTATCCGAGAGCCGGTTCCGCCGCGGCAGCGCGACGAGCACGCCGGAGCAGTCGCCCGTGAAGATCCCGGGTGCGACGAGCGAGAGGTATTTGCCGAAGTTGGAGAACGACGCATAGCTGCCTTCGGCGTTCGTCGCGCCGACCGCGAGGCCGTAGCTCTCCCCGCCTCCGCTGTGCTGGAGGAGCGCCGCCGGCCAATCGACCGGTCCGCCGTCGTTCCCCGAGGCGGCAACGATCAGCACTCCGTCGGAGGCGGCCTTGTCGATCGCATCCACGAGGATCGGCGACGAGGGCTCCGGGCCGCCGATGCTGAGGTTCACGATCCGCACGCCGAGCGCGTCGAGCTTTGCGATTGCCTGTGCGAGGTCGGCGTCGTAGAAACGGCCCTGGTTGTCCGCATGCATGCCGATCACGTGGGCGGCTCCACCGAAACCGGCCATGCCGAAGCCGTCGCCGTCGTTCGCCGCGATTAGCGACGCGACGGCTGTGCCGTGGCCGTAGTCGTCGTTGCCGGCCGTCGACGCCGACCGCTGCGTTCCGTGCGCAGTGACGTCGTAGAGGCCGTCGATCTTTCCTGCGAGATCGGGCACGGCGTCGACGCCGGTGTCGACGACCCCGACCTGGATCCGGGGATCGCCCGCCGTGAGGGCGAGGGCGCCGCCGAGGTCCGCCGACGCGAACTGCCATTCGTACGGAAGCTTCGTCCTGGGATCCACGTTCTGCACGAGCGGATCGTTCGCTATGTTCGACACATGACGCGGCGGCCCAACCGGAGAGACGTAGCGTATGCGCCGATCACCGGCTGCGTGCGCGAGGAGCGCGTGCAGCTGGGCGGCATCGACGTGCACGCGCGCAGCGCGCAGAGCCGGCATGCCCTGCACGGTCTCGAATCCGTAGGACCGTTTCAGCGAGGCCAGGTCGCGCATCGACCCGAGGCCGATAACCGCCGTGGAGTCGAAGCGGGCGGCTCCACGCTCGAGGGAGCGCGCGGCTGTGTGCGAGCGAAACCAATGCATCAGGCGGCCGGGGTTCGGCCGTGCGGAAGCCACCGTCGTGGTCGCAGAGGTCGCGGTCGAGCTCGAGTTGAACACGGCCACGACGCCGACGAGTGCGAGGGTCGCGAGCAGGAATAGGTGTCGCTTCACGTCTCCTCCTCTTCTGAAGGGTTGGTCGTCTCGCGAGGGGTGGCGGGCTGCGCTGCCAGCTCGGCGCGGAAGACGAGCAGCAGCGCGTCTTCGTGCGAGAGCGGCATGCAGTGGGTCTCCGCGGCGTGGCGCCTGACCTCCGCGACGAGCCCTTCCTCGTCCGCTGCGCGGGCTTCGAACCCGCACTCGCACGTGATCACCGCTCCAACTCGCATTGCGGCGAGGCTAGGAAGACGTGCCTACATCGAGGCAGAATTGCGGCAACTGAATGGCTAACACGCTGCAGCTGAAGGTCTTCGTCACCGGTCGCGTCGCGGTCGAGACCGACGGCGCCGTGATCGACGAAGCGCACCTCGGAGGCCGGCAGGCACGGCTCCTGTTCGCCTACCTCGTAGCCGAGCGGAACAGGCCGGTGCCGCGGGACGAGCTCGCCGAGGCGCTTTGGGGCGAGACGCCGCCCGTCACGAGGGACAAGGGACTGACCGTGATCGCCAGCAAGCTCCGCGCCGCGCTCGGGGACGCCGGACTCGACGGCCGGGAACTGTTGACTGCCGCCTTCGGCTGCTACCGGCTCGACCTGCCCGAGGGAACGTGGGTCGACCTGTTCGCAGCCGTGAGCAGCGCACAGGAGGCGGAGGAAGCGCTCGCCGCAGGCGAGCTCGACCAGGCACGGGCGGCGGCTGAGTCGGCGGAGTCACTGTTGCGCCGGCCGTTCCTGCCCGGTGAAGACGGAACGTGGGTCGAGCAGAAGCGACGCGACCTCGCCGACATCCGCGAGCGCGCGTTGAGCGTCCTTGCCGATGCGTGCCTGCGTTCGGGCGCCGCGCGGGAGGCGGCAAAGTGGGCCGAGGAACTGATCGCGCTCTCGCCGTTTCGCGACGATGGATACCGCCGTCTGATGGAGGCACACGTCGTCGCGGGAAACCGCGCCGAGGCGCTTCGCGTGTACGAGCAGTGCCGCCGGCTCCTGGCCGACGAGCTCGGCGCCTACCCGTCGCCGGAGACCGAGTCGATCTACCGCGCACTCCTGGAGGCACCCCAGCCCTCGGCTCGAGCGACGCCGCCGGTAGTCGAGCCGTCGGTCGAACCCGGTGAGCCCGAGCTCTCGCGAGTCCACACGGAGGCTCTACCGCTCCAGGCGGAGCAGGTAGTCGAGCGACGGTCGCGGAAGCGCCGTGCGGTGCTTCTCTCTGCGCTCACCGGCGTGATCGCTGCGGCGGTGGCGGTACCGCTGTTCGCCTTCTCGAGCGGTGGGTCGCGCGCCACGCGGCTCGACGGCGCGCTCGGCGGGAACGCGGTCGGCGCCGTCTCGGCGTCGACCGGGCGCATCTTCGCGGCGATCCCGCTGTCGGCCTCGCCGGATGCGATCGCGGCCGGAGCCGGGTCGATCTGGGCGGCGATGTCCGACCGCGGGGCCGTGTCCCGGATCGATCAGGCCACGAACACGGTGCAGCAGACGATCTCGACGCCGGGAGGGCCGTCCGCGCTCACCGTGGGCGGAGGGTTCGTCTGGGTCGCGGACACGCTCGCCCGCACCGTCGCGCGGATCGACCCGCGCGCGAACGGCGGCAAGGTCGTCGGCAAACCGATCCGGGTCGGGAACGGGCCGTCGGGCATCGCCTATGGCCTCGGCGCCGTGTGGGTGGCCAACTCGATCGACCGGACCGTCATCCGGATCGACCCGGTCACCGGAACCCCGGGCCGGCCGATCTCGGTCGAGGACGGGGCGGACGGCATCGCCGCGGGAGACGGCAGCGTCTGGGTGATCGGGCGGTCGGCCGGGGTTCTCTCGCGCATCGATCGGGCGTCGCGCACGGTTGCCGGCACGACTCACGTCGGCAACGAGCCCGCCGCCGTCGCGGTCGGCCCCGACGCCGTGTGGGTGGCAAACGGGGCGGACGGGACGGTGTCGAAGATCGATCCCTCGAGTGGGCACCAGGAAGATGTCTTCCCGGTTGGCAAGCAGCCGAGTGGAATCGCCGTCGCAGCGGACGGGCATGTCTGGGTTGCGAATGCCGGCTCGGCGACCCTGACCGAGCTCGACCCCGCGACGGGGCACGTGGTCCGGACCGTGCCGACCGGCGCACTGCCCGGCGGGGTCGCGTTGGACGGCGAGACGGTGTACGTCGCCGCCCAGGTTCCCCCGGGCGCGCACCGCGGCGGCACGCTCACGCTCGCCGTCGCGAACCTGCCCGGCGTCTACGAGCAGCCGATCCCGACGTCGCTCGACCCCGCCTCCGGCTACTCGGCCTGGGAGCTCCTCACGATGACGAACGACGGGCTCCTCGGCTACAGCCAAACCGGCGGCGCCGAGACCTACAAGGTCGTCCCCGACCTGGCCACCGGCCTCCCGACGGTCAGCGACGGCGGCCTCACGTACACCTTCCAGCTGCGCAAGGGGATCCGCTACTCGACCGGCGGGGTCGTCCAGCCCGCCGATATCCGCCGCGGGATCGAACGGGCGCTGCTCCAGAGCCGCGGCCAGGGGCCGGGCTCCTACCTGGCCGTGATCGAGGGCGGCGGCGGCTGCGTGACGGGCGAGCACTGCGATCTCACGCGCGGCATCACAACCAGCCCGGGGTCGAGCACGGTGACCTTCCACCTCAGCAGGCCCGATCCCGACTTCCGGTTCCAGCTCGCGCTGCCCGAGTACGACGCGGTCCCGGCGTCGACGCCGCTTCACGCGCGGCTGCCGCTGCCTGCGACCGGCCCGTACAAGATCTCGGGCTACCAGAAGAAGGGCGTCGTCGAGCTCGTCCGCAACCCGCGCTTCCGCGTCTGGTCGGCCGCGGCGCAGCCGGACGGCTACCCCGACAGGATCGTCGAACGGTTCCGCTACACGGGCCCGTCCGCGACCCGCGCGGTCGAGCTCGGCACCGCCGACATCACGGCGGACGGTCCCGATGAGACCTGGCCGCCCGCGCTCGCGGCCTCCCTTCAGACGCGCTACTCGAGCCAGCTCTACCCCGCGCCGGAGCTGGTGATCCGCGGGCTCTGGCTGAACACGAGGCTCGCGCCGTTCAACGACGTCCGCGTCCGGCAAGCATTCAACCTCGCGGTCGATCGCAACCGGCTCGTCCGGATCAACGGCGGCACCATCGTCGGCGGGGAGGTGGCGTGCCAGTTCCTGCCGCCGAACGTGAACGGCTACAGCGCCTACTGCCCCTACAACGGGCCCAACCTCGCGAAGGCCCGCCGGCTCGTCGCCGAGTCCGGCACCAAGGGGCAGCCGGTCACGATCTGGCTCTACGACGTCACGTTCGGGCACCGGCTCGGCGCCTACCTGGTCCCGGTCCTGCAAAGCATCGGCTACAAGGCCCGGATCGAGTACGTTCCGCATGACGGGCGGCGGACCTGGCGCCCCGACCGCCAGGCCGGCGTCGAGGGTTGGGGCGCCGACTACCCGTCGGCCAACAACGTCTTCTCCCAGTTCCTCTGCAGCTCCTATACGACCAACCCGGAAACGAACGGAAACCCCGCCGGGATCTGCGACCGGCAGCTGGACGCGCAGGTCGCTCGTGCGCAGTCGCTCCAGACGACCAACCCCGCCGCGGCGGCCGGCGCGTGGCACAGCATCGACCGCCTGCTGACCGACGAGGCGCCGTGGGTGCCGATGGCGGTCACGCTCTCCACCGACTTCGTCGGCCGGCGGGTCGGCAACTACAGGTACTGCTGGCTGTCGGGGGGGTCGGGGATGACCGGCGCGTGCCTCGACCAGCTCTGGGTACGGTAGGACAGCAAGGTCCGGAACGTGCCCCCAGGAGCGCAAAGCCGGGTGCAGGGGTCTATTGCCGTCGGTCGCCCTCCCTTGCGGCCCCCTAGAACGAGCCGCTGCCAGGCCAACCCGCCACGCTTCAGTGGTCGCACCATCGGCGGCGAACAGAGCCCTCAAGGGGGGCGACTCCGAGTCGCCCCGGGGGGAAGTTTCGCCGGCCGTGTCTCTTAACCCCGCCCTCGTTTGACGGGTTCTGGTAATCGACCAAACCCGGACCGCTGGTAGGTGCCGACCGTGCTTCGCCCTTGACGGAATCGCTAAGCCGGGCAACTCTTGCCGAGCGTGGTTGAGCCCGGGCTCCCCTCTGGCACCGTCACCTTCCTGTTCACGGACATCGAGGGCTCGACCCGGCTCCTGAAGCAGCTCGGAGAGCGTTATCGCAACGTGCTCGCCGAGCAGCGGCGGATTCTCCGGGAGGCGGCGGCTGCACGCGAAGGTCACGAGGTCGACACGCAGGGAGACTCGTTCTTCTTCGCCTTCTCCCGCGCGAACTCAGCCCTGGGAGCGGCAGTGATCGCGCAGCGGGCGTTGGCGGAGCACGAGTGGCCGGAGGGGGCAGAGGTTCGTGTTCGGATGGGCTTGCACACGGGCGAGCCACAGGTCGGGGACGAGCGCTACGTCGGATTGGGGGTGCACCGCGCGGCGCGGATCGGAGCGGTCGCGCACGGCGGCCAGGTGTTGCTCTCGAGCGCGACCCGTGAGCTGGTCGAGGAGAAGGTCGGAGACGTTGCCGTGCGCGAGCTCGGCTCCTACAAGCTGAAGGACTTCGATCGCCCCGAGCGGCTGTACCAGCTCGACATCGACGGGCTTCCGTCGACGTTCCCCCCTTTGCGTGCCGAGGCGATAGCACCTCGGAGACGGCGACTGCTGATAGGTGCCGCCGCCGTTCTCCTCGCCTGCCTGGTCGTGGTCGCGATCGTCGCGTTCACGGGGCGGTTCCAGCTCGGTGAAGCTCGGCCCGACTTCACTCGCCGTCATCGACCCCAAGTCCAACAAGGTCGTGGGCGCGATCGATCTCGGCTTCAAGTCCAGCCTGATCGCGGCCGGCGAAGGCAGCGTCTGGGTGATCGACCCGCAGGGGAGCACACTCGTGAAGATCGACCCTCGCACGCGCACAATCGTCAGCAGGATCGGAATCTCAGTCGGTGCGGGCGCGATCCCCTTCGGGCTGGCCGCAGGCGAAGGAGCCGTCTGGGTCACCGTTCTCCGAGGCGCGAAGGAGGTCGTGCTCGAGCTAGGACCGTCGGTCGGCGACCTCCGCCGCACGATCCCCTATGGAGGCGAAGACCAATCACCCACGCTCTCTCGGCTCCAGCCACTTGCTGTAGGCGGAGGCGCAGTCTGGGCCATCGATCCGGCAGTGGGAGGCGTCTGGCGGATCCCTCCGCATACCGGCAAGGCCCGCAAGCTGGCAGATGGGCTCGATGCCCTGTCGCTCGCCGCGGGGGGCGGCGCCGTCTGGGTGGCCGGCTCCTCGGGCGTCACAAAGATCGACGCCGTGACGGGGCTCAACCTGGGATCCGCGTCGACAGGCGCTCAGGCCATCGGCGAGACGTCCTCCGTCGCGCTCGGAGAAGACACGGTGTGGTTCGCGACCAGCTCCGGCCAGACGCTCACAAAGCTCGATCCGCAGTCGGTCGCGATCACGGAAACGTTCCCTGTCGGCAAGGGTCCGAGCGGTATCGCCGTCGGCCAAGGCGCCGTCTGGGTTGCGAACAGCCGGGACAACACAGTTTCGCAAGTCGACCAGCAGGGCGGCCAGCCGGTCACGATTAGCCTCGGACAGCCACCGGGTGGGGTGGTAGCTGCCTATGGAGCCGTGTGGACAAGCCCGGGCGAGCCCCGCTCCTAGAGCTTTCCTGCCTGATCCAACCGAGTACCATCGCTGCCGAGGTGCAGTTCCGCATTTGGCTGGCTCTCGTGGCTCTTCTGGTTAGCGTGAGCTTGCTGGCAGCCGCCGCGTTCGCCGGTCCTGCGCAGAAGGGAGGCACCCTTCGCCTGAGCTCGATCATCGATGTCGATTCCGTCGATCCCGCCATCGCTTACGACCCTCGATCGGCGATGCTCGAGTACGCGACCTGCGCCGAGCTCTACAACTACCCGGACGAGCCGGCGCCTCAGGGTGCGGTCGCGGTGCCCGAGGTTGCCACAGGCTTCCCCAAGGTGTCGAAGGACGGCAGGACGCAGACGATCGAACTCAAGCGCACCTACCGCTTCGATACCGGCGCGCGAGTCACCGCAGCCAACTACCTGGCAGCGTTTAACCGCGACGCGAATCCCAAACTGCAGTCGCCGGTCGCGGCCGTCGGCTATCTGAACGAGATCGTGGGGGCGGACGCGGCCATTGCCGGCACGGCGCAGACCATCTCGGGCATCCGGGCCGTTGGCCCGTACACCTTGCAGATCCGCACGACGAGACCGCTACCCGACCTGGTCTCACGTTTGACGATGCCCTTCTTCTGCCCGATCGCCGTCGACACGCCCCTCACCGAGATCGACGATCCGTTGGGCTCAGGGCCTTACTACATCGCCTCCCGTGTGCCAAACCGCCAGGTCGTGCTCGCGCGCAACCGCTTCTACCGTGGACCGCGGCCCGCGAACTTCAACGAAGTTGTCCTGACAGTCGGGATGGGCCAGAACGCCTGCCAGCAAGCGGTCGAGCAGGACCAACTGGACTGGTGCGAGTTTCTTTCGGACTCGGGATACAGAGAGGTCGCCACCAAGTACGGGATCAACAGGCCAAACGGGCGGTTCTTCTTCCGCTCGACACTCGCGCTGGGCTACTTCGCCTTCAATCACGATCGGCCGGCCTTCAAAGGCCCCGGCCAGATTCCCCTGGCCAAGGCGATCAACTGGGCGATCGACCGCCCGGCGCTCGTGCGGGCATCCGGGTACCTGGGCGGGAAGCGAACGGATCAGATCCTGCCTCCGGCGATGGGGAGGAACGCAAACATCTACCCACTCGGAGGTGTCACCCAGCAAAGCCTGGCTAAGGCACGGGCGCTCCTTGCTCAAGCGAAGTTCAAGCCCAAGACGCTCGTCCTCTACGCCGCGACTTCTCCCTCCTTCTTTTCCACTTGGGCTCAGATCTTCCAGTTCAACATGAAGCGGCTAGGGATCAACGTGCAGATCAAGTACTTTGGCACGGCGGGGGCCATGTTCCAGGCCGTCGGCACCCGCGGCGCGCAGTTCGATGTCATGACCGGTCGCTGGAGCGTCGATTATGCGGACCCGGTCACGTTCTTTGGGCCACTCCTGAACGGCGACAACATCAAGCCGACAGGGAACACGAACTTCGCCTACTTCGACCAGCCGAAGTACAACCAGGAGATCGAGCGCATCGACCGCCTGACCGGCGCGACCCGCCGCCGAGCATGGTCCGACCTCGACGTGGAGATGATGCGCGACGACCCGCCCTGGGCGCCATTCCTGAACGGAGCCAGGGCCGACTTCGTCTCCAAGAGCTTCGGCTGTTACGTCCTCCAGCCGGTTCTCGGTCGACTCGACATCGCCGCCGCCTGTAAGAAGTGAGAGCCGACGTTGGTACGACGAGGGCACAGCTAGGCGATCGCCCGTTCTGGGCACGTCACGGCAAGTGCAGTTTCGGAGACCTTCGTCTCCTTTCCCCTCAGCCCAGTATCCAGCCGGTTGAGCCCATCGACTAACAGGCGCTGTACGCCGATCGTTGACCCGAAGTGCGCCGAAGCGGCCATTTGACGCTATCGCGATTATCTCCGGCGTATCGCCGGCTGCGGAACCGATAACGCTCGGTCGAGCCAGGTGGCGCATTTCACGAATACCTAACCCCTATCCCACGACGGGTTTGACGGCGCCGCGCGCCCGTCGTATACAACACCCAATCGGCTGAAAGGGGATCGAGCATGTCCGTGCTCATCAAGGGTGGGCGCATCGTCACCGCCGCGGACGACTACGTCGGGGACGTCTACGTCGAGAACGGGACGGTGTCGCTGATCGGCGAGTCGCTGGACGTGGCGGCGGACAAGGTCATCGACGCGTCCGGGAAATACGTGCTTCCCGGGGCGATCGACCCGCACACGCACCTGGAGATGTTCTTCGGCGGCACGACGACCTGCGACGACTTCACCTCCGGCACGGTCTCCGCCGCCTTCGGAGGCACGACCTGTCTCGTCGACTTCTGCATGCAGGCGCCGGGCACGTCCTTCGCCCAGGCGCTCGAGACCTACTTCGAGAAGATCGAGCGCTGCAAACCGGTGATCGACGTCGGCTTCCACATCGGCGTCACCGACCTGCGCGAGGGCGGCTCGCTCGAGGAGCTCGCGACGCTGCCGGACAAGGGCATCACGTCCTACAAGCTGTTCATGGCCTACAAGGGCGCCGTCATGGTCGACGACGAGACGCTCTTCAAGACGATGCGCACCGCCGCCGACACGGGCGCGCTCGTGATGGTGCACGCGGAGAACGGCGATGCGATCGACGTCATCGTCAAGGAGGCCGTCGCGGCCGGCCACACAGAGCCGATCTGGCACGCGCGCACGCGGCCGCCCGAGACGGAGGGAGAGGCGACGAACCGCGCCGTCCAGCTCGCGCGCGTCGCCGGCGCGCCGCTCTACGTCGTCCACGTCTCCTGCAAGGAGTCGATCGAGCCGATCGCGATCGCGCGCGAGAAGGGCTGGGACGTCTGGGGCGAGACCTGCACGCAGTACCTGTTCATCGACGACTCGGCGCTCGACCAGCCGGGGTTCGAGGGCGGGAAGTACATCTACACGCCGCCGCCGCGGCCGAAGGAGAACCAGGAGCACCTCTGGCACGCTCTGCACGGCGACGTGCTCTCGGTCGTCTCCACCGACCACTGCCCGTTCAACTGGCCCGACCAGAAGGCGGTCAACGGGGAGGAGTTCCAGAAGGTGCCGAACGGCGGGCCGGGGATCGAGAACCGGCTGCACATGCTGCACGAGTTCGGAGTGCGCACGGGCCGGATGACGCTGAACCGATTCGTCGAGCTGACCTCGACCAACGTCGCCCGCTCGTTCGGCCTCTACCCGCGCAAGGGCACGATCGCGCCGGGCTCCGACGCCGACATCGTCGTCTGGGACCCCGAGAAGAAGCTGACCATCTCGGCCGAGACGCACCACTCGAACGTGAACTACAACCTGTTCGAGGGCACCGAGGTGACCGGCGCTCCGGAGGTCGTGCTCGTCCGCGGCCAGGTGATCGTCGAGAACGACGAGCTCGTCGCCCAGCCGGGCGCCGGCCAGTTCGTGAAGCGCGCGAAGGTCGGCGAGGAGCTGACGGCGGCTGCAAAGGTGCCCGCGTGAGCGACGAAGCTGCGCGGCAGGTCTACGAGCGGGCCGGCCTCGGGCAGGCGGTGACGCTGGGCTCGAGCCCGGCCGTGCTCGTCGTCGACTTCTCGTGCGGCTTCACCGATCCCGGGTGCACGCTCGGCGCCGACATGACCGCGGAGGTCGAGGCGACGAAGCGGCTGCTCGACGCGGCCAGGGAGAAGGGCGTGCCGATCGTGTTCACGACGATCGGGTTCGAGCCCTCCGGCAAGGACGGTGGCCTCTGGCTGCAGAAAGCGCCGGCGCTCGCCGACCTCGAGCTCGGCGGCCGCTGGGTCGAGATCGACCCACGGCTCGACCGGCGCGAGGACGAGACGATCGTGCTCAAGAAGGGCGCGTCCGGGTTCTTCGGGACGAACCTCGCGTCGATCCTCGTCTCGCAGGGCGTCGACACCGTGATCCTCTGCGGCGCGACGACGAGCGGCTGCGTGCGGGCGACGGCGGTCGACCTGCTCCAGTACGGGTGGCCGACGATCGTCCCGCGCGAGTGCGTGGGCGACCGCGCGCAGGCGCCGCACGACGCGAACCTGTTCGACATCCAGGCGAAGTACGCGGACGTCGTGCCGCTCGCGGAGGCGCTCGCCTACGTCGAGAGCGTGCCCGGGCGCGTGGGCGCGGCCGCTTGAGCCATCGCGTCGCCGTCCTCGCCGGGGACGGCGTAGGCCCGGAGGTGGTCGCGGAGGCGCGCAAGGTCGTCGACGCGCTCGGCCTCGGCGTCGACTGGGTCGAGCTGCCCTGGGGCTCGGCGTTCTACCACGAGCACGGGCGGATGATGGCGGAGGACTGGCCGGAGCAGCTCTCGGGGTGCAAGGCCGTCCTCCTCGGCGCGATCGGCGACCCGTCGGTGCCCGACCACGTCTCGCTCTGGGGCTCGATCCTCGAGCTGCGCCAGCGGCTCGACCTCTGGGCGAACCTGCGACCCTGCCGGCTACTGGCGGGGATCCCGGGCCCGCTCGCGGGCCGCGGGCCGGACGACGTCGACATCCTCTTCGTCCGCGAGAACTCGGAGGGCGAATACGCGGGGATCGGCGGTCGCACGCACCGTGGTTTGCCCGGCGAGGTGGGAATCGAGGTGTCGGTCTTCACGCGCGCGGGCTGCGAGCGGGTGATCCGCCTCGCGTTCGAATGCGCGGCAAAGCGGCGCGGCATCCTCACGAGCGCGACCAAGTCGAACGCCTCGCGCTTCGGCTACGTGCTCTGGGACGAGGTCGTCGAGGAGATCGCCGCGGACTTCCCGGGAGTGCGCGTCGAGCGCGTCCTCGTCGACGCGCTCGCGGCCCGCATGATCCGCTCGCCGGACTCGCTCGACGTCGTCGTCGCCTCGAATCTCTTCGCGGACATCCTCACCGACCTCGGCGCGGCCATCCAGGGCGGGATGGGCATGGCGGCGTCGGCCAACATCGCGCCCGGGACGAACGAGATCGGCATCTTCGAGCCCGTCCACGGCTCGGCCCCGGACATCGCGGGCCAGGGCATCGCCAACCCGGCCGGAGCGATCTGGAGCGCGGTGCTGATGCTCGAGCACCTCGGCGAGCCGGACGCAGCAGCCCGCCTGCTGCGGCGCGCTCGAGGACGTGTGCCGCGACGGCCCGAGGACGCGCGACGTGGGCGGCACGGCGACGACTCGCGAGGTCGGCGACGCCGTCGCCGCAGCAGTCGCCCCGGGCTAGGCTCGGAGCGTGCCTCGCGCGCTCGTCCTCGGTGGGACCGGTCAGGTGGGCGTTGCCGTAGCCCGTCGTCTGCTCGCCGGCGGCTGGGACGTCGACCTGACCGGACGCAACGAGCCACGGCTGGCGGTCGAGGGCGCACGGTTCATCAACTCCGACCGCACCGATGCGAACGACGTGCGGGCTGTGATCGGCGAGGGCGTCGACCTGCTCGTGGACAACGTCTGCTACACGGCCGACCAGGCACGGCTCGTGCTGCCGATGCTCGACCGGGTCGGATCGACCGTGATGCTCTCGAGCAAGGCGGTCTACGTCGACACCGCGGGCAACCACACGAACTCGGACGTCCGGCCGCACTTCGACGGCCCGATCCGCGAGACACAGCCCACGATGGCGCCGAGCGACGCCGATTACACCACCCGCGAGGGCTACGGCGCGAACAAGGTGGCTGCGGAGCAGGTCTTCCTCGCGAGCGGCCACCCGGTGACCGTGATCCGCCCGTCGAAGGTGCACGGCCCGGGTTCGTTCCGCCCGCGGGAGTGGGTCTTCGTCAAGCGCGTCCTCGACCGGCGGCCCGCGGTCCTCCTCGCGCACCGCGGCGCCGGTGCCGACCATCCGACCGCCGCCGCCAACATCGCGGCGCTGATCGAGGTCGCCGCCGCGAAGCCAGGGCGCCGGATCGTCAACTGCGCGGACCCGGACACGCCGGACGGGCTCGAGATCTCTCGCGTGGTCGCGCGTCATCTCGACCACGCCTGGGACGAGGTGCTCGTCGACGACGGCTCGGCCGGGCGCCATCCCTGGGACACGCGCCCGCCCATCGTCCTGGACATGGGCGCGGCGGCCGAGCTCGGTTACGTCGCCACGGGGGACTATGCGGCGACCGTGGCAGAGGAGATCGACTGGCTCGTCGCGGCGCGCCCGCAGCTGGACGACGAGTTCTTCGACGAGCTCTTCGACTACGCCGCCGAGGACCGCTACCTGGCCTCGATCGGCCGACCGACGACGAGCGCCTCGCGCAGCCCGGGCTCGACCGACTCGTAGGCGGGGTCCGGCTGGACGCCGAGCGCGTCGAGGGCCTTCGAGAAGAAGCAGCGCGCTGCCGCCGCGGAGACGACGCTGACGATGTCGGCGTCCGAGAGGCCGAGCGCGTGCAGCCGCTCGACATCCGCCTCGGTCACGCTCGTCGCGTCGTCGGCGACCTTCTCGGCCAGGTCCATGACGGCCACGTCGACGGGATCGAGACCGGCGGAGCGATGGTCGAGCGCGATCGCGCGCAATTCGTCCGGCTCGACGCCGCTCTGGAGCAGGACGCTGCCGTGGGCCAGCATGCAGTAGCTCGAGCGGAGCCGTCGCGCGGCGGCGAGCGTAGCGAGCTCGTAGCGGCGGAGGTCCATCGAGCCCTTGATCGCTCCGTTCAGCTGCTGCCAGGCCGTGTAGATCTCCGGCCGTGTCGCGAACGCCGCGCCGTGGTTGGGCTCGTCCTCGGTCTCACGGATCAGCTCGATGAACGCCATGGTTGCTCCTTTTCGTCGTCGCGCCCGAGCCTACCGTCAGCGCGTCGCGCTGATCATCGCGCTGCCGGCCACGATCAGGAGCCCGGCGATCACCGTGCGGCGGCCGATCAGCTCGCTGCGGCCGACGATGATCGCCGCGAAGACCACGCCCCAGATCGACTGAGTCGCGTTCAGCGGCGCGACCACCGTCACGCGCCCGTGTGAGAAGCCCTCGACGAGAAAGGCGTAGGTGACGCCGAGCGTCAGCCCGGCCCACAGGAAGGGGCGGAACGACGTTCGGAATCGCTCGCGGAGCTTGTGGCGGCGCGCGATCAGCAGGTAGGCGAGCAGGGCGAGGCAGGCGCCGAGCAACGTCACGGCGGTCGCGAGCAACGGCGGCGGATGCCGGTGGGTCGAAGCGGTGCGGACGAGGTTGTCGCGCACACCGAACATCAGCGCACAGAGCAGCGCTGCCGCCATCCCGAGCGACTGGAACTCCTTCGGCCGCGCCTTCTCCGCGACGAGGAAGACGCCTCCGGCGACGATGACGATCGTCCCCACGACGAGCCCGACCTGGACGGGCTCACCCAGGAAGACGATCGCGATCACCGCCGAGACGAGCGGCGCGACGCCGATCAGGATCGCTGCCCGTGAGGGGCCAGCGAGCCGGATCGAGTGGATGAAGACGATCTGCGACGCGCCCGGAACGAACAGGCCAATGAGCAGGAACGGCCACAGCTCGTTCGCATCGACGTGGCCGAGGTCGCCGTGCGCCGCGGCGACGGCGAGCGCGATGACGAACGCGACCGGCGCGACGACGATCGCGCCGACCTCGGGGTCGCCGCCGCGGACGAGCGCGGAGCGAACAGCGACCGCCAGCAGGCCGAAACCGATGCCGGCGAGCACGCCGAAGAGGACCGCGAGCACGTATTAGGCTCCCACAGTGCCCGGACTGCGCGCCGCGTGAACGTTCGGCTCGCGGTGGCGGGCGGCTGCGCGGCCGGCCTCGCGTCGGGCTGGAACGTCGGGAACATCGGCGCCGTCGCGACGCAGCTGAGCACCAGCTACGGCGTCGGGCTCGCGACCGTCGGCCTGTTCACGACCGCGCTCTTCGTCACGCATCTGCTCTTCCAGGTCCCGTCCGGGCGGGCGAGCGACCGCTACGGCGAGCGCCGCGTCGCACTCGTCGGCCTGGCGATCATCGTCTGCTTCAACGCGCTCGCGTTGATCGGCCCGTACCCGGCGCTCGCCGTCGTCGCGCGGACGCTGGTCGGCGTCGGGACCGGCCTCGCGTTCGTCTCCGGGAGCGCCTACGTGCGCGTTCAGGGCGGATCGCCGTTCGCCCAGGGGCTGTTCGGCGGCGTCGCGCTCGGCGGCGGCGGTCTCGCGCTCGCGATCGTGCCGTCGGTCGAGGACGCGATCGGCTGGCGCGCCCCGTGGGTGACCGCGGTCGTCGTCGGCGCCGCGGGGCTCGTGATTCTCGCCGCAGCTCCGAAGGACGTGGCGCGCACACGCACGGCCCGGCCGGAGACGGCGCCCGCCGGCGTGTTGCGCGAGCGGCGGCTCTACCGGCTGGCCGTGCTCTACGCGGCGTCGCTCGGGCTCAGCATCGTGGTCGGCAACTGGGTCGTGACGCTGCTCCACCGCAACGGCGGCCTCTCGAAGAGCACGGCCGGGCTCGTCGGCGCGCTGACGCTGGTGCTCGGCGTGGCGACGCGCCCGCTCGGCGGCTGGATCCTCCACGAGCGCCCTCGCTGGGTCAGGGCCGCCGTCGCGGGGAGCCTCGTCGCCGGCGCCCTCGGCACCGTCGCGCTCACCGTCTCGAAGCCGGTGGGGCTGGCTGTCGTCGGCGCCGCGCTCATCGGGCTCGCCGCCGGGATCCCGTTCGCGCCTGCGTTCACAGGCGCGGCGTTGATGCGGCCGGACGCACCGGCGGCCGCGGTCGGCTTCGTCAACGGCGCAGCGGCCTTCGTCACGCTCGTCGGGACGCCGCTGATCGGGCTCACGTTCTCGTTGCCGGGCGACGGCAGGCTCGGGTTCGCGATCCTCGCCGCGGGCTGGCTGGTGGCGCTCCTCGCGCTGCCGAGCAAGACACAGCTCGGCGTGCGCGGCGCTACTGCAGCGAGCTGATCGCGTTCAGGATGATCTCGGCTGCGAGCGCTGCATCCGCGGGGCTCGCGTCTTCGAGCGGGGAGTGGCTGATGCCGTCCCTGCACGGCACGAAGACCATCGCGCTCGGGACCCGCTCCGCGACGCACATCGTGTCGTGCGCCGCACCGGAGGGCATGAGCATGAACGGCTCGCCGGTCTGCTGCGCCGCGGCCTCCAGCGCGGAGACGATGCGCTCGTCCATCGGCGTCGGCGCCAGCGTCTGACGCTGCGTGAACCGCGCCGTCATCCCACGCTTCGCGGCCGACTGCTCGGCGAAGGCTGCGATGTCGCGCGCGACGCCGCGGAACGCGTCCTCGTCGACGCCGCGCGTGTCGACCGAGAAGCGCGCGCGGGCGGGCACGACGTTGATCAGCCCGGGCTCGAACTCGATCTCGCCCACCGTGCCTACGGTCCCCTTGCCCGCGGCGCGGGCAAGCCGTCCGAGCTCGAGGATGCACTCGGCGGCGACGACGCCCGGGTCGAGCCGGAAGTCCATCGGGGTCGCGCCCGCGTGATCGGCCCTGCCCTCGACCGTGATGTCGGCGTGCACGTAGCCCGCGATCGCCGTGACGACGCCGATCCGGTTGCCCGTGTCCTGGAGGACGCGCGCCTGCTCGATGTGCATCTCGATCCAGCCCGAGAGGTCGTCGAGGACGTGGATCGACTCGCGCCAGCGCTCCGGCTCGTAGCCCGCCTCGGCCGCGTGCTCCCAGAACGGGCGCCCGTCGTCGGTGGCGCGGAAGGTCTCGCGCAGCTCATCCTCGGTGACTCGCTGCAGCATGATTCGGCTCCCGAGCAGCATCTGCCCGAAGCCCGAGCCCTCCTCCTCGAGGAAGGAGACGAGCTGGAGCGGCAGGTCGAGCCCGAGGTCGGCGTTCAGCCGGCAGACCTCGAGCGCGGTGACGACGCCCATCGTCCCGTCGTACTTGCCGCCGTTCCGGTTCGAGTCGCAGTGCGAGCCGATGCCGAAGACCTGCTCGCCGGGCGGGCGGTTTCGCGCCACGAGCGTGCCGACCGGATCCTCGGAGACGTCAAAGCCGAGCTCGTGAAGCGCGGCCGCGAAGTAGTCGAGCGTCGCCCGGTAGACCGGCGTGTAGGCGTAGCGGCGGATCGCCTCGTGGGAGAGCGTGTAGCCCTCGCCGGCGAGCGTCTCGATGTCGCGCTCGATGCGGGCTGCGCTTCGCTCGCGATCGACGTCCGCCACCGCTCGACTCTAACTCGTCGCGCTTGACAACGATCGTGACGATATGGCCCAATGGCGCGGCGGATGGGCAGGCGCCGGGCTGAGATCGTTCTTCTTGGAGTCGTCGTGCTGGCGGCCGCGCTCGGGCTCGCGATCCTGCCCGGCAGCACCACCGCGGGCAGGGCCCACGTGGCCAATCTCTCGATCGACGCGATCAAGGCCGTCTTCTCGGAGGCCGACCGTTCGACGACGTACGGCGTGGTCGTCCACGAGAGCGATGCGACGGCGACGCTCGGCTACGAATGGAAGCTGACGCTCGAGGCCGTCGACCCGAACGTCGGCGTCGACGAGGACTGCGACAACCACGGCATCCTGAGCGGAACCGCTCCGACGTTCGTCTGGCATCACGGCAACAAGGCCGATCCCGTCCACGACGACGACTGCGACCACGACCTGCAGGGGAAGTACGGCCACCAGGGGACGATCGGCCTCACGGTGACGGACAGCGCGGGCATCCGCTGCTCCGAGACCTACAAGGGCACGCTCGACAGCGACGCGGCGGCGGCCGCCGGACTCGCCCCCGCGAGCGGCGCGCAATGCGTCGTCCCCGACGAGCCGCCTCCAGCGGTGCCCCCGCCGCCCCCGTCTCCTCCCGCGGCGCCACCGCCGCCCGGTCCACGGAAGCCCTGCAAATGCATTCTCCTCACCGCCCGCATCGTTCCCTCCTCGTTCCAGGTGGAGACGTACGGGAACAAGGGCGAGGTCAGACTCGATTTCAACATCCACTGGACCCTGAACTGCCTGAAGGGCTTCGGCCCCCGCTGTCGGGGCACCCTCGCAATGAACGCGCCGAGGATCGGACATTCCCTGTTGTTCATCAACGGGCTCCCCCGCGTGACCGTTCGCTGCAACGGTCGCTGCAGCGGCCTCAGCGACGGAACCTTCGAGGCGCATCTCCACGGCTTCAAGAGCAGGGACGACCTGGCCGAGCTCCGCGTCCCGGTCGTCCTTCGCCGGACGTGTCAGGGGAAGAAGCTCGCCCCGGTGCGGCTGTCGCTCGCCTTCGACAGGTTGGGACGGCCGGACCGGGAGAAGAGCAAGCTGCGTTAGAGTCGCCGCGTGGCCGAGAGCTGGCGGCACCGCAAGACGCTGATCCTGAGCCGCAGCGACATGGTCGGCCTCCTCACCCCGGGGGAGTACGTCGACTGCGTCGAGCACGCCTTCCGCATGCACGGCCTCGGCCGCGTCTACATGGAGCCGAAGGGGCACATCGTGCTCGACCGCTACCGGGGCGAGTGGGAGGTGATGCCCTCCTGGATCGAGGAGCCCGAGGCGGCGGCCTGCAAGTGGGTCTCGATCCGCGAGGACAACTCGAAGTACGAGCTGCCGGCGGTGTTCTCGATCCTCGTCTACACCCACCCCGAAACCGGATTCCCGCTCGCGATCTGCGACGGCTCGCACCATACGCTGATGCGGACGGGTGCGTCGGCAGCGGTCTCGGCGAAGTGGCTCGCGCGCAAGGACTCGAAGGTGCTCGCGATCCTCGGAACGGGCAGCGTGGGGAAGGGGACGCTCGCGACCTGCGACACGGTGTTCGACTGGGACGAGGTGCGGATCTGGAGCCGGACGCAGGAGTCACTCGACCGCTTCGTCGTCGCCGAGCAGCCGTCGTATCCCCACCTCGGGCTCCGCACGACCACTGACGTCGAGGAGGCCGTGCGCGGCGCCGACGTGATCGTCACCGGCACCCATGCGCGGCAGTACCTCGTCGAGGACGGCTGGGTGGCGCCGGGGGCGCACATCGCCGCGCTCGGCGCCGACCTCGCGGGCGAGCAGGAGCTCGACCCGCAGACGCTCACGCGGGCGCGCGTGTTCGTCGACGACATCCGCCAGTGCCGCGAGGACGGCGAGATCAACGTCGCGCTCCGCGAAGGCGTGATCACCGAGTCCGACGTCGCCGGCGAGATCGGGAAGGTGATCTGCGGCGAGCTCGAGGGTCGCCAGTCCGAGGATCAGGTCACGGTGTTCGACTCGACCGGCATCGCGCTGCAGGACTCGGCCACGGTGCCGCTCGAGTACGAGCGCGCGGTCGCAGCCGGCGTCGGCATCGAAAAGAAGATGATCTCGACCTAGGCGCGCAGGCTAGCCGGGGCCGACGGTCAACGTGCAGGTGGACGAGTCGGACGCCAGATGCGTGTCGTCGCCGTCCCAGTGCGCCTGGACGCGCCACGCGCCCCGGACCTTCGTGGCGAGGCTGTCCGAGTAGTCGCCCGACCCGCCGGTCGACGCTGTGTGCGTCACCGCCGATCCCGAGGGCGGCGTGTAGACGATCGAGATCGACGTGCCCGAGATTGCGGGCGACAGGGTGCCGCCGTCGTTCAGCGTCGCCGAGATGCCCGACGAGGTGAGCGAGCACGAGAGCGACAGGCTCGACGGCTTCTTCGGCGGCGGAGCTGGAGGCGGTGGCGGCGGGGCCGGCGGCGGAGGTGGCGGAGGTGGCGGAGGTGGTGGGGGAGGCGCCGGCGGAGGTGGAGGCTTCGTGGGAGGCGGGGGCGGAGGCGGAGAGGGCGGAGAGGGCGGAGGCGGAGGTGGCGGAGGAGGAGGCGGCGGCGCTCCCGGAGGCGTCGACGGGGGCGGGTTCTTCGGAGGCGGAGCCGGAGATGGAGAGGGCCGCGGCGTGTGGGAGCGCGAGGGCGGCGGCGGCGGCGAACCCGCATGCCCGCGGCTCGTTCCAGGCTTCTGCGTATGCGACGTCGTCGCCGGCGGCGACGGCGGTGCGTCCGTGTGCGACGGGGTCGATCCGGGCAACGTGACGACGACCGTCGTGCCTACCGGTGGTCCGCCGGTGGTGCTCGGAGTCGCCGTCGGCGCGCCGGCCCTAGAGGCATGCGGGTTTCCGGTCGCGGGAGTGCGCGAGCGCGTCGCAGGCCCTCGGGCCCGGTGCGTCGTGGCCGCGGGTGCGACCGGGAACGGCGAAGGGCCGACGGCCGGCTCGACGACCCGGCGGGCAGGCTCGCCGCCTCCGACCAGCGCAGCCGTTCCGATGCCGGCGAGCGCGAGCGCGACGGCTGCCGCCAGCACGGCGGCGAGTCGCCTGCGAGAGGCAGGCGACGGTTCGGCGGGCGCCTCCCAGAAGCCGATCGCTGCCAGCGCGAGGCCGATTCGCTCGTTCAACTCGGCGACGGGAGCAGCCGGAATGAACTCCCGATAGCGTCGCTGGACCTCCTCGAGGTCGTCGTGCTCGGCCTGGCACGGCTCGCAGCTCTCGAGATGCTCTTTCGTCTCCTCGAGCTTCGCGCCGGTCAGTTCGCCGTCGACGTAGCCGGAGAGCAGCGGGAGCATGAGCGTGCAGCCGGAGGGCAGCGTCGGCGGGTTCGACTCGGTGAGTCCGAGCTGCACCCGGAGGCGGTCACGGGCGGACGCGATCGAGTGCGCGACCTCCGCTTCGCTGATGGCCGATCAACGACGCGATCTCCGCGTAGCTCAGCTGCTCGACGTCGCGGAGAGCCAGCGCGAGTCGCTGCGTCGGCGGCAGGCTGACGGCGGCGAGCCGCATGTCCTCGTGCTGGCGGCGCGTGATCGCGTTGCGCTCGGAGTCGTCCCACGCCCAGCCCGTGTCGCCGCCCGTGCCGTGTCGCCTGCGCCCGGGGCCGCCGGGCGACTCGACGCTCTCCAGGAACACGTTCTTGGCCGACACGACGAGATACGTCGAGAGGGCCAGTCCTTCTCGCTGGATCTCCTCCAGGCCCGCGAACGCGCGGACGAACGTGTCTGCGGTGAACGTCACGGCCCGGTCGCGGCTGCCGGTGAGGCGGTACCCCAGCGCGAAGATCCGCGGCGCGTACCGCGAGCCGAGCTCGGCCGCTGCACTCCGGTCGCGCTGAATCAGCCGGACCACAAGACGTGCGTCCGACGCAGGGGTTGTTACCCGGCGCTCCGGCATTCCCGTTTGCTTCATCGGCAGCGTGGCGGCATTCCTTGAACGCGTCGGGAGGCCGGTACCATGCGAGCGCACGTCCAGTCCGCGGCCGCAGGTGCGCCGCTCTTGTCTCTAGAGGGGGTTCTCTTGAAGAAGGTTCTGCTCGCGTCGACGCTTGCCGCGGTCCTCGCGTTCACGGCGACGGCTGCGGCGTCGACGAGTCCGAGTGCCTACAAGGCGCAGGTCAACTCGATGTGCACCAGGGGCGTCGCGAAAATCAACGCGATTCCCAAGCCGACGACCGTCGCCGGCCTGCTGCCGTACTTCCAGAGGGCGGTCAAGGCATCCGACCATCTCCTTGCGCAGATCACGGCCGTGACTCCGCCGGCGAGCCTGAAGAAGGCGGTCGCGAACGCGCTCAGGATCCAGGGCTCGTTCGAGGCGGGGCTCCACGACCTGATCGCGAAGCTGAAGACGAGCAAGAACCCGAAGCAGACGGTCCTCGCCGCCGAGCCGAAGCTCGACAGCCTGAACGCCAGAGCGAATGGGGCCTGGCGCGCGGCCGGGCTCGTCAAGTGCGGCAGCTGATCTAGGCGAAGATACGGACGCGCCGTCGGCGGGCTCGCCCCCGCCGGCGGCGCCACACCCCGGCTCTACGTCCTGCGTGCCCGCGCGAGCAGCACGCGGCCGAGCAGCACCACCGCCGCCAGGCCGATCAGTTGGCCGCCGAGGACAATGCGGTTCACGTCCGGGGCCGGTTTCCAGGTGACGCCCTCGTTGGTGATCACCCACGCGCCGACCGGCCTGGCAGCCAGGCCGAATCCGCCGCCGCCTCCCTCGCCCTCGTCGCTCCGGCCGCTCCCACCGCCGCTGCCGCCGCGCACCGCCGCGGCCGGAATTACCGTGACCCCCTCGCGCTCGTAGGGGTCGCCGTAGACGCGCCGCGCGGTCATCGCATCGCGCGCCTCCGCGATCAACTCCTGCACGTCCATGCGTGCCTCCTTTCGCTCAGCTGGAGTGTCGCACCCGGCGGTGGGCCGGCGCATCGGGGAACTTTCGGACCGGGCAGCGAGCGAAGCCGGGACGGCGATCCTGGACGGCGAGGGTTCCTCGACGGACCGCCGTCCCCGCACGTGTTCTTCGGCGCGAGCCGGCATTCGGATTGCCCTGCGTGCCGAACTGCTGCCTTTCGATCCGGTGCCGGGCGGCAAGCACCGCGAGCGTGACGACGGCCAGGCCCGCGAGCAGCGGCGCCAATCACGTCAACGTCCCGATCCCGCAGGACCCCGAGCCGGCTCCGGCGAGTGCCGGGAAGGAGCGAGGCAACGGCCGGCGAGTCGCTCTAGGCCGGCGCTACTCGCCGCGCCACTCGGGCGGACGTTTCTCCAGAAACGCGGCCATGCCCTCCTGCGCGTCGCCTGCCGCGGCGTTCGAGGCCATCACGCGCCGGGTCAGCTCGTACGCCCCGTGCTCGTCGAGATCGATCTGGCGGTAGAAGGCCTCCTTGCCGATCCCCACGGTCAAGGGGCTCGAGCGCGCAATCTTCTCGACCAGCTCTGCGACGGCCGCATCCAGTTCCGCAGCCGGGACGACCAGGTTGACGAGACCCCAGTCTGCGGCGGTGCGCGCATCGATCGGGTCGCCCGTGAGCAGGAGCTGCAGGGCTCGCTTGCGGCCGACCGCGCGCGAGATCGGCACCATCGGCGTCGAACAGAAGAGCCCGATCTTGACCCCCGGCGTCGCGAACGTCGCCTCCTCCGCCGCGACGACCAGATCGCACGACGCGACGAGCTGGCACCCGGCGGCCGTCGCCGTCGCGTGCACCTTCGCGATCACCGGCTGCGGAACGCGGTGGATGGTCTCCATCGTCACCGTGCAGACGTCGAACAGGCGCTCGTAGAACGCGGCGTCGCGGGCGACCATCTCGCCCAGGTCGTGCCCGGCCGAGAACACGAGGCCGGCGCCCTGGATCACGATCGCGCGCACCTCGCGCTCGCCCCCGACCAGCTCGAGCGCGGCGATCAGCTCCTCCATAAGCTCGAGCGAGAGCGCGTTGCGCTTCTCCGGCCGGTTGAGCGTGATCGTCGCCGCCGGGCCGCCCCGGTCGAGTAGGAGGTTCCGGAAGGCGGTGTCGCTTGCCGTCAGCGTCACGATCACCCTAGGGTACGCCATCGCAGCGCCGGTCCACCTCTCTCCGCTGACGCCGCTCGCGTTCCTCGAACGCTCTGCGGCCGTGTTCCCGCACACGATCGCGGTCACGGACGGCGAGCGGCAGCTGACCTGGGCAGAGCTGCGCGAGCGCTCGCGCCGGCTCGCCGTGGCGTTGCAGGAGGCCGGGATCGAGAAGGGAGATCGGGTCGCGTACCTGGCGCTGAACACGACCGAGCTGCTCGAGGCCCACTTCGGCGTCCCGGCCGCGGGCGGCGTCCTCGTCGCCGTCAACACGCGCCTGCTCGCCGACGAGGTCGAGTACATCCTCGGCCATGCGGGCGCACGCCTCCTCGTCGTCGATCCGTCGCTCGCGCCGCTCGTGGCCGAGGCCGAGGTGGAGCGGGTGCTGACGATCGGCGAGAGCTACGAGGCGTTCCTCGCGAGCGCTCCTGACGGCGAGCCGGAGAACCGGCTCGAATCGGAGGACGACACGATCTCGATCAACTACACGAGCGGCACGACGGGCCGGCCGAAAGGCGTCATGTACACGCACCGCGGCGCCTACATGAACGCGCTCTCGGAGGCGCACCACGCGCGGCTCGACTCGCGGTCGGTCTTCCTCTGGACACTGCCGATGTTCCACTGCAACGGCTGGTGCTTCACGTGGGCGGTCACGGCCATGGGAGCACGGCACGTGTGCCTGCCGAAGGTCGATCCGCCGGTCGTCTGGCGGCTGATCGTGGACGAGGGCGTTACGCATCTGAACGGCGCGCCGACCGTCCTCGTCATGCTCGGCGCCGACGAGGCCGCGCACCCGCTCGAGCGGCCGGTGCAGGTGACGACCGCGGGCGCGCCGCCGCCGCCGGCCGTGATCTCGCGCACTGAGGCGCTCGGCTTCAGGATCAACCACGTCTACGGGCTGACCGAGACGTACGGGCCGATCACGGTCTGCGAGTGGCAAGCCGGGTGGGACGGAGCCGGCGGCGAGGAGCGCGCCCGGCTCAAGGCCCGGCAGGGCGTCGGCCTCGTCACGTCCGACCCTGTGCGGGTCGTCGACGGGGAGATGAACGACGTGCCCGCGGACGGCGAGACGATGGGCGAGGTGGTGATGCGCGGCAACAACGTGATGAAGGGTTACTTCGCCGACGACGCCGCGACGGCCGAGGCGTTCCGCGGCGGCTGGTTCCACTCCGGCGATCTCGCCGTCATGCATCCGGACGGCTACATCGAGGTTCGTGACCGCGCCAAGGACATCATCATCTCGGGCGGCGAGAACATCTCGACGATCGAGGTCGAGCGCGCCCTCGTCCGCCATCCCGACGTGCTCGAGGCAGCCGTCGTCGCGATCCCGGACGAGAAGTGGGGCGAGCGGCCGAAGGGCTACGTGACGCTCCGCCCCGGAGCGGAGCTGACCGCCGAGGAGCTGATCGCCTTCTCGCGTGAGACGCTGCCCGGCTTCAAGGCGCCGAGCGAGATCGAGTTCGGTGAGCTGCCGAAGACGTCGACCGGCAAGGTGAAGAAGTACGAGTTGCGTGCGCGAGTCCGCGAGCGCGCGGGCTCGTGAGCGCGCTCTCCTACGCACACGGCGCGAGCGACGTCCCGCTGCTCGGCGACACGATCGGCGAGCGGCTCCGCACGAGCGTCGAGCGCTTCGGAGACCGTGAGGCGCTCGTCGTCCGCCACCAGGGCTACCGCGCGACCTATCGCGAGCTGTGGGAGGAATCGGGCCGTGCCGCGCGAGGCCTGCTCGCGCGCGGGATCGAGAGGGGCGACCGCGTCGGCATCTGGGCGCCGAACCGCGCCGAGTGGGTCGTCAGCCAGTACGCGACCGCCCGCATCGGCGCGATCCTCGTCAACGTCAACCCGGCGTACAAGCGGAGCGAGCTCGAGTACGCGCTGACGCGCTCGGGCATCGGGCTGCTCCTGCTCGCGCGCGGCTTCCGCGATGCGGACTACGTCGCGATACTCGACGACGTGCGCGGCCGCTGTCCGGAGCTCGAGGAGGCGCTCGTGCTCGAGGACGGGTGGGAGGAGCTGCTCGCCGTCGGCGCCGATGTGCCCGAGCCGGTGCTCGCTGCGCGGGAAGCGGAGCTCCAGTTCGACGACCCGATCAACATCCAGTACACGTCCGGGACGACCGGGTTCCCGAAGGGCGCGACCCTCTCGCACCACAACATCCTCAACAACGCCCACTTCATCGCCGGGACGCTCCGCTACGCGGAGGCCGACCGCGTGTGCGTCCCCGTGCCGTTCTACCACTGCTTCGGCATGGTGATCGGCAATCTCGCCTGCATGACCCGGGGCGCGTGCGTCGTCGTCCCCGGCGAGTCGTTCGAGCCGCTCGCGGTGCTCGAGGCAGTTCAGGCCGAGCGCTGCTCGTCTCTCTACGGCGTGCCGACGATGTTCGTCGCCGAGCTCGAGCACCCGCGCTTCGGCGAGTTCGACCTGTCCACACTCCGCACCGGCGTCATGGCGGGCTCGCCGTGTCCGATCGAGACGATGAAGAAGGTGCGGACGCTCATGCACATGGAGGAAGTGACGATCTGTTACGGCATGACGGAGACGTCGCCGGTCTCGACCCAGAGCGCGGTCGACGACCCCGTCGACAAGCGCGTCACTACGGTCGGCCGCGTCCACCCGCACCTCGAGATCAAGGTCGTCGATCCCGCCACGGGCCGGATCGTGCCGCGGGGCGAGCCGGGCGAGCAGTGCACGCGCGGCTACAGCGTCATGCTCGGCTACTGGGACGACGACGAGGCGACCCGCGCCGCGATCGACCCGGCCGGCTGGATGCACACCGGCGACCTGGCCGTGATGGACGACGAGGGCTATGTCAGCATCGTCGGCCGAATCAAGGATGTGATCATCCGCGGCGGCGAGAACATCTACCCGCGCGAGCTGGAGGAGTTCCTGCTGACGATTCCGGACGTGACCGAGGCGTACGTCATCGGCGTGCCGAGCGTCCGGTACGGCGAGGAGGTCATGGCCTGGGTGAAGCTGAGGGAGGGCGCGACCGCGAGCGAGGAGGAACTCGACGCGGCTTGCCGCGGCACGATCGCGACTTTCAAGATCCCCCGCTACTGGAAGCTGGTCGACGAGTTCCCGATGACGGTGACCGGAAAGATCCAGAAGTACAGGATGCGGGAGGCCGCGATCGAGGAGCTCGGCCTGGCCGATGCAGCCGCGATCGAAACGGCCTAGCCTGGGCCGTGGCTCGCGTCCGCCGAAAGACCGGTGCCAGACACCGAAGGATCACGCGCGGACACTTGACAATTTCGGTGTCTGACACCGCAGTTTGGACTGGGCCTGACGAGCCGTGTCGGCAGGCTCGATCAGGCTCGCGGGACGAGGGGGTCGCCGGCGAGCAGGCGCTCGAGGCCGCCCATGCCCCAATGGGACTCGCCGTCCGGGGTCAAGAGCGAGGGCACGCCGCGGATGCCGGCTGCCTCCGCCTCGCGGCGTACGTCCGCAAGCTGGCCGATCCGATCGGCCGAGTAGGCGGCGGCGACCGCCCCGTCCGGATCGAGCCCGGTGCGATCGGCCGCACGGCGGATCTCCGCGTCCGTCGCGATGTCCTCGCCCTCGCAGAAGAACGCCTCGTAGAGCGCGTGCTTGAACGGCCGCAGGCCGCCCTCGTCGCCCGCCCAGAGGCAGGCAGCCAGGATCAGCGTCGAGCGAGGCTGATAGCGCGGAAGGTGGATCTCGACGCCGAGTGCCAGCGCACGCCCGTAGACGTGCTGCGTCCAGTCGACCCGCAGGTGGTTTCCGCGCGGCTCGAGCAGCGCCTTCGGCGCCGGCCGCAGCTCGAACGGCAGCCACTCGACCTCGACCTCGCCGGCGTCCTCGGCCGCCTCGACCGTGCGCGACTCCATGTACGAGTACGGGCAGACGATGTCGTAGTAGAAGCGGATCTTCCGCATCCGGATGTCAGACTTTAGAATCCTGGCGCCGATGCGGGTAGCGGTAGCCCAGATCGAGCCGAAGCTGGCCGAGAAGGAACGGAATCTCGACCTCTGCCTGACGCGGCTCGAGGAGGTAGTCGAGCAGGGGGCGGAGCTGCTCGTCCTGCCCGAGTGCGCGATTCCCGGCTACGTCTACGAGAGCGGCGAGGAGGCCTTTCGGTTCGCCGAGGAGATTCCGGGCCCGTCCACGGAGGCGCTCGAGGAAGCCTGCCGCCGCCTCGACGCCTACGTCGTCTGCGGCTTGCTCGAGCGCGACGGAGACACGATCCACAACGCGGCGGTGCTCGTCGGCCCGGACGGTCTGATCGGCTCGTACCGCAAGAGCCACCTCCCTTTCCTCGGCGTGGACCGCTTCGTCCAGGCGGGCGACGAGCTGCCGGTCTTCGACACGCCGATCGGACGGATCGGGCTCGAGATCTGCTACGACCTGCGCTTCCCGGAGGTGACGCGGACGCTCGCTCTCGCGGGTGCGGAGATCGTCTGCCTGCCCACGAACTGGCCCGTGGCCGCCGCCGGCAACGCGGAGCTGCTAGCCCCCGCGCGCGCGTACGAGAACCGGATCTACCTCCTCGTCGCGAACCGGATCGGGAAGGAGCGCACCGCCGAGTTCTGCGGCCGCAGCCAGATCGTCGACACGACCGGCGTCCGGCTCGCGGAGACCGATGCGACGAGCGAGGCGCTGCTCGTCGCCGAGATCGACGTCGCCCGGGCGCGCGAGAAGTCGATCGTCCCCGCTCCCGGCGAGTACGAGATGCACCTGTTCGGACACCGTCGGCCCGAGCTCTACGGCTCCCTCGTCGAGGAGACCCAGAGCGTCACGACCTAGAAGGAGGTTCGCGTGAGCATGACCGTGAAGGATCACGAGCTCGTCCCGGAAGCGATCGTCGACAAGGACGGGCTGAAGGTCTCGAAGAGCCCCTGGGGCCCGGACGACGAGATCGGCCGGTTGAACTGGATCACGCCGGAGACGAACCGCGCGATTCTCGAGCACCTGAGCGGCGGCCACGTCTTCGACCTCAACGTCGAGTACTTCATCGGCATGCCGTCCTGGGTCGCGGCCGGCGACCCGCCCTACGGGATCTGGATGACGCACACGCCCGACGGCTCGATCCACGACAACCTCTCGGGAGTCGGCGCAGCCGTGCACGAGCGCTACTCGTACTGCGGCGACTCGATCCACCTGTACACGCATTGCGGCACCCACGTGGACACGCTCAACCACCTCGGCCACCACGGCATGTTCTGGAACGGCTGGACGGCGGACAAGGATCTCGGCAGCCGGATCTGGAACAAGGGTGGGCTCGACAAGTACCCGCCGATCATCGCGCGCGCAGTGCTCCTCGACGTGGCCGGGATGCACGGCGTCGACGAGCTCGAGGCCGGCTACGGGATCACCCCGCAGGACCTCCAGGACACGGTCGCCAAGCAGGGCGTCGAGATCCGCAAGGGTGACGTCGTCCTCGTGCGCACCGGGCGGATGCGGGCGTGGCCGGACTTCGACGGCTACCTGCAGAAGCCGCCGGGGATCAACCTCCCGTCGGCGAAGTGGCTCTGCGAGGAGGCCGGCGCGATGTGCATCGCCGGCGACTCGATCGGCCTCGAGGTCATGCCCTGGGACGAGCCGGACGCGTTCCTGCCCGTCCACGCGTACATGTTCGCGACCGCAGGTGCGCAGATCATCGAGGTCGTCAACATGGAGGAGATCGCAGCCGAGAAGCAGTACGAGTTCGCCTTCCTCGGCTTCCCGATGAAGCTCCGCGGCGCAACCGGGGCACCGATGCCCTCGTACGCCGTGCCGCTCCGCGACTAGCGGCGACTCGGTTCGAGCGTGGCCGGGTCACACCCCGGCCACGCTCGACAGTCCCCCGGCCGTGACCTACTCGAACACGTCCAGCGGTAGCAGGGCGGAGACGAGCGGGTACGGGACGTCCACCGCCTCCGAGATGCGGAGATCCACGCAGGCCGAACAGAGGGCGTAGGCGGCCGGGCGCTCGAAGGCGTAGCGGCGCTCGAGGTGGGCGATCATCTCGACCAGCGCGGCGCGCGCGGCGGCGTTCAGGTCCATCCCCGCGTCGACCGGGATGCCGACGGTCGCGAACGAGCGCTCGACGCGGCGGCCGCCCGGCGTCTCGTAGGCCGGGAACGACGGCGCCGGCACGTCGTGAACCGCGAAGCGCACGGTCACGGTGCCTCCGACCTCGATCGCCGTCCCGCAGACCTCGCCGTCGCCCTGCGCGAAGTGGAGGTCGCCGATCGAGAACAGCCCACCCGGCACGTCGATCGGCAGCCAAAGCTTCGAGCCCGCGACGAGCTGCCGGATGTCCATGTTCCCGCCCGTCTCGCGCGGCGGGATCGTGCGGGCGCCGTCGGCGGCCTCGGGCGGAACGGCTCCCTCCGGCATCGAGTCCGCGACCGGCTGGCCGCGCTCGCGCAGCGAGTCCTCGCGCGCGAGGTAGCCGGCGAGCCGCTCCGGTGACGGCGCCACGCCGACGACACCCGCGAACATGTCCTGCGGGACGGCGACGCCGGGGAGCTCCTCGGAGCGCGCGACGCGGTCCGCGATCTCCCACTTGACGAGGTACGGCTCCGGGAACAGGTCGGCGAGGAAGCCGAAGCCCGGGATGACCGCCGTCGTGCCGAAGTGATCCGGCTCGTATGCGACGAACTCGACCTCGAGCACGTTGCCAGGCTCCGCGCCCTCGACGTAGACGGGCCCCGTGATCGGATGCGCGAGCCCGAGGTCGAGCTTCCCCGCGTCCGCGTGCGTGCTCTCGCGCGTGAGCTGGCCGCCGATGCCGTCGATGCAGTCCAGCGTGACCTCGTCGGCGGGCGCGACCGTCGCCGCGGGCCGCAGCCCGGGGTGCCAGCGGTTGTGGGCGCTCGAGCGGGGAACGATCACAGGAGCCCGCCCACCTGCTGTGCGGCCGCGCTCGCCGCGTCGATCTCCTCCTCGCTCCACTCCCGCGTGCGGCCGAGCTGGTGCAGCGAGACGATTGCCGCTACGCGCCCCTCGCGGACGATCGGGGTCACGATCTGCGACCGCAGGCCTCCGTAGAGCTCGAGCATCTCGCGGAAGTGCGGCTCGTCCGATGCGGCCAGGCAGTCAGGCTGCACGACCTGGCGCCCCTGCTGGACCTCGAGCACAACTGGCTGTCGGGCCATGTCCGGCGTGGCCACGCCCTTGATCGAGGGCGTCCCGTCGGCGAGCGCCTCGTGCGTGACCGGGAACACGTCTCCGGCCACGTCCTGTCGGAGCGTGACGCGGCTGGCTCCGGTCGCGGCGAGGAGCTGTTCCAGGACGGCGTCTATCTCGGTCATCCGACTCGCCGTGGATTATCGAGCCGATGTCCAAGTCGCGCATGGATGCGTTCAGCGACGGCGTCTTCGCGATCGCGATCACGCTGCTCGTGATCAACCTGCTCCCGATCCGCTCCGACCTGGCACACCACTGGCCCGACTACGCTGCCTTCGCGTTCAGCTTCATCGTCATCGGAGTCATGTGGGTGAACCAGCACCACCTGACGGACCAGTTCGAGCGCGCCGACCGCGTACTGCTGTTCCTCAACCTGCTGCTGCTCATGGGCGTCGTGTTCATCCCGTTTCCGACCGCTCTGATCGGCGAGAACATCCGCGGAGACGGGGCCGAGGCGGCGGCGATCGCCTACGGCGTCACGGGGATCTACCTGTCGATCTTCTTCAACGTCCTCTGGCACTACGGACGGACGCACGTCCTGCGTCCGGACTGCGATCCAAAGGTCGTCAGCGGCATCTCGCGGAGCTACCTGCCGGGCGTCCTGCTCTACCTGACCGGCACGCTGATCGCGCTTGGAAGCCCGGTCGGGAGTGCGATCTTCTACGCCGCGATCGCCGTCTTCTACGCGGTCTCGAACACGTTCTTCGGCAAGGAGCCGGTCGAGGCGCCGGTCAGGGCGACGTGACGCGGGTCGCGTTCTACGGCCTCGGGACGATGGGCCTGCCGATGGCGCGGAACCTGGTGGCGGCGGGCCATGAAGTGGTGGGTCACGACCTCGACCCGGCGCGGGTGGCCGCACTCGGCGGGGCCGACAGCGCGGAGGCCGAGGTGGCGATCGCGTCGCTGCCGTCGCCGGAGGCGGTCGAGTCTGTGGCGCGCGGCCTCGTCGGCTCGGGCGTGACGACGTTCGTCGACATGTCCACCGGCCCGCCCGGGCTCGCTCGCCGGCTCGCGGACGAGCTCGGCGCCGCCGGCATCGACTCGCTGGACGCGCCCGTCAGCGGCGGGCCGATCGGTGCCGAGGGGGGAACGCTGAGCGTCTTCGTCGGCGGCTCGGAGGAGGCGTTCGCGCGCGTCGAGCCCCTGCTCGGCGCGCTCGGCTCGGTCGTCGTCCGCGTCGGCGGGCCGGGCACGGGCCAGGTCGTCAAGCTCTGCAACAACCTGATGGCCGGCGTCAACATGGTCGCTATCGCCGAAGCGTGCGCCGTGGCCGAGCGCGCCGGGATCGATCCGGCGACGTTCTACGAGCTCGTGACGAAGTCGACCGGCGACTCGCGCGTCCTGCGGACGCGCTTCCCGCTCCCCGGCGCCGACCCCTCCCATCCCGCCAACCGCAGCTTCGAGCCGATGTTCATGGTCGACCTGATCGTCAAGGACGTCGCGCTCGCCTGCGAGCTGGCCGGGGAGCACGGCGTCGACCCCGCGGTGGCGCGCGCGGCGCTCGCCGCCTACCGCGCGGCGCAGGAGCAGGGCCTCGGCCGGCTCGACTACTCGGCCGTGTTCCGCGCCATCGCCGGCTCGTAGCGGTAGAACGGAAGCGCGAGCGGCTCGAGCGGCGCCGCGCCGAGAATCAGGTCGGCCGCCTTCTCGGCGACCATCATCACCGGCGCGTAGATGTTCCCGTTCGTGACGTAGGGCATCACCGACGCGTCCACGACGCGCAGTCCCTCGACTCCGTGGACGCGCATCGTCAGCGGGTCGACGACCGACAGCCCGTCCGTGCCCATGCGGCACGTGCAGGACGGGTGCAGCGCGGTCTCGGCGTCTCGCGCGACCCAGTCGAGGATCTCCTCGTCGCTTTGCACCGCGTCGCCCGGCGAGAGCTCGCCGCCGTCGAAGGGCTCGAAAGCCTGCTGCCCGAGGATCGCGCGCGAGACGTGGACCGCCTCGACCCATTCCCGCCGGTCCTGGTCGGTCGAGAGGTAGTTGAAGCGGAGCGCCGGGTGCACCGTCGGGTCGGTCGAGACGATCTTCACGGAACCCCGAGCGTCCGAATACATCGGCCCGACGTGGAGCTGGTAGCCGTGTCCCTGCGGCGCCGTGCCGTCGTAGCGCACCGCGATCGGCAGGAAATGGAACATCAGGTTCGGGTAGGCGACGTCGTCGTTCGAGCGGACGAAGCCGCCCGCCTCGAAGTGGTTCGTGGCGCCCGGGCCGTTCTTGAACAGGAGCCAGCGCGCGCCGATGAGTGGGCGGTTCCGCCACTTGTAGGAAGGTGCGAGCGAGACGGGCTGCTTCGAGGCGCGCTGGACGTAGACCTCGAGGTGGTCCTGCAGGTTCTCGCCGACGCCGGGCAGGCCGTGGACGACGGCGACGCCGAGCGCCTCGAGCTCCGCTGCGTTGCCGATCCCGGAGACCTGCAGCAGCTGGGGCGAGTTGATCGCGCCGCCGCAGAGGATGACCTCGTTCGCGCGGACGACGCCCCGGCCGGCCATCTCGACGCCGACCGCCCTCGTCCCCTCGAAGACGATCCGCGTGACGAAGCGGCGGGTCTCGACGCGCAGGTTCGGGCGGCTCCGGACGGGCCGGAGATACGCGACGGCGGCACTGATCCGCCGGCCCGACCTGATCGTCCGGTCGAAGGTCGCGAACCCCTCCTGCCGGGCGCCGTTCACGTCGTCGGTCAGCGAGTACCCCGCCTGCTGCACGGCCTGGAGGAACGCGCCGAAGAGCGGGTTCTCGGCCGGGCCGCGCTCGAGCACGATCGGGCCTTGGCCGCCGCGCCACTCGTCCGCGCCGGCCGTGCACGTCTCCATCCGCTTGAAGTACGGGAGGCAGTGCGCGTAGTCCCAGCTCTCCATGCCTGGATCGGCCGCCCAGCGCTCGTAGTCGAGCGGGTTTCCACGCTGGAAGATCATCCCGTTGATCGAGCTCGACCCGCCGAGCACCTTGCCGCGCGCGTGGTAGATGCGGCGGCCGTGCAGGAACGGCTCCGGTTCGGACTCGTACTTCCAGTCGTAGAAGCGGTTGCCGATCGGGAACGAGAGCGCGGCCGGCATGTGGATGTAGAGGTCCCAGGCGTAGTCCGGTCGGCCGGCCTCGAGCACGAGCACGCGCGTCGACGGGTCGGCAGACAGTCGGTTGGCGAGCGCGCAGCCCGCGGAGCCGCCTCCGACTAGGACGAAGTCCCAGGTCACGAGACGACGACGGTCTGCAGCTCGGTGAACGTCTCCATCGGCCCCGAGCCGCCGACACGCCCGATGCCGCTCGCAGTGCCCGACCGGCCTCCGAACGGAAGATGCGCCTCCCAGTAGTTCGACGACTCGTTGATGTTCACCCAGCCGGTGCGGACGCGATCGGCGAACTCGAGCCCGCGCCGGAGATCTCCAGTGAAGATCGCGGCCAGCAGGCCGTACGGCGAGGCGTTCGTGAGCTCGATTGCCTCGTCCAGCGAGCCGATCTCGATCACGGGCGCGACCGGGCCGAACGTCTCCTCCGTGGCGACGAGCGCGCCGGGCGGCACGTCGGCGAGGATCGTCGGCTGCCAGTAGAGGCCGGTCGGGAAGCCGTCGGCGCGCGAGCCTCCCGACACGAGCGAAGCACCGCGCACGAGCGCGTCGGCGACGTGCTCGTCCATCTTCTCGGCGGTCGGCTCATTGTTCAGCGGGCCCATCGTCGTGTCGTCGGCGAACGGGTCGCCGAGCAGCACGCGCTCGGTGACGAGGCGGGCGAGCTTCTCGACGAACGCGTCGCGCACGTCGCGGTGCACGAGCAGGCGCTCGCCCGCGGTGCAGCTCTGGCCGGCGCAGAGGAAGCAGGCGGTGACGGTGGCCTCGGCCGCCGCGTCGAGGTCGGCGTCCTCGAGCACGACGACCGGGCCGTTCCCGCCCAGCTCGAGCACGAGCGCCTTGCCGGCGGCCGCCTCGGCGACCTTGCGGCCCGTCTCGGTCGAGCCGATGAAGCCGACGCCGTGGGTGCCCGGGTTCGCGCGCGATCTCGTCGCCGACCACCGAGCCGGGCCCGGTGACGAGGTTGAAGACTCCCGGCGGCAGGTCGGCCTCGGCCACGCACTCGGCGAGCGCGACGGCGGCGACCGAGGTCGTCGTTGCCGGTGTCCACACGACGGTGTTGCCGCACGCGAGGGCCGGTGCGATCAGCTCGGCCGGCATCGTGTACGGCCAGTTCCACGGTGTGATCACGCCGATCACCCCGCGCGGCCTGCGCACGAGCAGCACGCGCTTCCCCGGCGACACGGAGTTCGGGATCCGCCCCTCGAGCCTGACGGCGTCCTCCGCCGCGTTGCGCCAGTAGCTGATCAGCTCCTCGACCTCGCCGTGCGCCTCGGCGTGCAGCGGCTTGCCCTGGTCGAGCGTCAGCGTCCGGGCCAGCTCGTCCTTCCGCTGCTCGATCTGGTCCGCGACGCGGTGCATCGCGTCGCCTCGCGCCCACGCGGTCTCCCGTGCCCATCCGTCGGCGGCGCCGTTGGCGGCCGCGATCGCGCGCTGTGCGTCCTCACGCCCGCCGTTCTGGATCACGCCGATCTTCTCGCCCGTCGCCGGCGACTCGGCGTCGAACACCTCCCCCGACGCCGCGGTCGTCCAGGAGCCCGCGATGAACATGCTCAGTCGCCGAGCTCCTTGCGCCGGCGGTCGACGAACGCCTTCAGCTCGGCGCGCAGGTCGGCGTCCATCTCCGGCTCCTCGTACTCCTCGAGCGTCCGCTTGTAGATGTCCGACGCGCGGGCGGCCGCGTCCTGGCCGCCGTCGCGCTTCCAGCGCTCGTAGTTCGCGGTCGAGGAGAGCAGCGGCCGGTAGAAGCACTCGCGGAAGCGCTCGAGCGTGTGGACGGCGCCGAGAAAGTGCCCGCCCGCGCCCACCTCCTCGTGCGCGGAGAAGGCAAGCGCGTCCTCGTCGATCTCGAGCGGGGTGAACTCGTGCTCGAGCATCCGCAGGATCTCGACGTCGACGATGAACTTCTCGAAGCAGGAGACGAGCCCCGACTCGAGCCAGCCGGCGGCGTGCATGACGTAGTTCGTCCCCGCGAGCATCGTCGGCAGCATCGTCATCATCGCCTCGTAGGCCGCCTGCGCGTCGACCGCCTGGCTCGACGTGAGCCCGCCGCCCGAGCGCCAGGGAAGGCCGAAGTGCCGTGCCATCTGGCCGGTGCAGAGGAGCCCGATCGCCGACTCGGGCGTGCCGAAGCTCGGCGACCCCGACTGCATGTCCGTGTTGGACAGGAAGGAGCCGAAGACGACGGGACAGCCGGGCCGGATCAGCTGGACGAGCGCGATGCCGGCCAGCGCCTCGGCGAGCTGCTGCGCGAGCGCCGAGGCCACGCTGACCGGCGACATAGCTCCCATGAGCAGGAACGGCGTCACGATCGTCGGCTGGTTCGCGCGCGCGTACTCGAGCAGCGCGGCCAGCATGCGGTCGTCGTAGCGGAGCGGCGAGTTGACGTTGATCAGCGAGATCACGCAGGGTGTCTCCTCGATCGACTCGCGGCCGAAGACCATCTCGGCCATCGCGATCGTGTCCGCCGCGTTCGGGCCTGACGTGACCGAGCCCATGAACGGCTTGTCCGACAGCGTCATGAGGTTGAAGACCATGTCCAGGTGTCGCGAGTCGAGCGGCACGTCGTTCGGCTCGCAGATCGTCCCGCCGACCGAGTCGAGCTGCGGGAAGCTCTGGGCCAGGCGCGCCAGGTTCTGGAAGTCGGCCAGCGTCGCGTCGCGCCGCTCGAGCCCGTCGCGGATGAACGGGCAGCCGTAGACCGGCGAGAAGACCATGTGGTCGCCGCCGATGTGCACCGTGCGCTCGGGGTTGCGTGCCTGCAGGTCGAACTCGCGCGGCGCCTTCGCGACCTGCTCGAGCACGAAGTCGGGGTCGAGCTTGACGTTCTTGTCCTCGACGGCCATGCCTGCCTTGCGGAACGCGTCGAGCGCGTCGTCGTGGAGGAACTCGATCCCGAGCTCGGAGACGATCCGGCGCCAGCCCTTGTCCAGCGTGGCCACGGCCTCTTCGGACAGGATCTCGTAGCGCGGCATCTTGTTGATCAGCACGGCGCCTCCTCCAGGAGTCGTTCGAGCGCGGCCTCGAGGCCCGAGTCGCCGACCTCCCGCACCTCGAGCGGGAGCCCGAGGGTCGCGGCGGCGCGCTCGGCCTTCGCCCTCAGCTCGGGGGTCGGACGCTGGGCGAGCCAGGCGACGCGCGTGTAGTTGCGGAAGTAGTCGTCGCGCAGCTCGGGATGGCGGTCGAGGCCGAGCGGGCGCACGACGGCACGGTCGAACGCGCGGACGAGGAAGTCGGTCAGGAAGAAGACGCCCGGCTCGTGGCGCGCGCCGTACACCTCGTAGCAGTCGGCGCCGTCGAAGCGCCGGAAGCCGTCCAGGTCGGCGCCGCAGTGGGCGTACGCGACCACTACGTCGTCCCCGCGGGCCGCGTCCTCGACGGCGGCGCGGATCCTCTCCGGCCGGTTGTGGAGCTCGGGCGGGACGGGGCGCACGTCGAGGTCCCAGCTGCGCCGCTTCGCGATCCGCGCGATCTGGAGCGAGAGCGCTCCGCAGGCGACGACCGTCCTGGTCATGTCGGAAAGGCCAGCTGGTCGATGAACAGGTCGTTGAAGTCGGCGCGCCCGGAGAGCTCGACGTAGTCGACCTCGTCGAGCACGGCACGGGCGGCGGCACGCTCGGTCACGGACAGCGCCACGATCTTCGCGCCCTCGCCGGCCACGTTCCCGGCGGCCACGATCCGCGGCAGCGCCAGCTTCGGGACGAGGCCGATGCGGACGGCGCTGGCCGCCGAGAGGTAGGAGCCGAACGAGCCGGCGAGCAGCACCTGCGCGATCTCGGACGGCTCGATGCCGAAGTCGCGGCAGAGGATCGTCCAGCCGGTCGCGATCGACGCCTTCGCGAACTGCAGCTCGCGCACGTCGCGCTGCGACAGGAAGACCTCGCCGTGGAGGTAGAAGACGTTCTCCTCGCCCACCTTGCCCATCCGCTCGGCGAGCGGCCCGTCGACCGGCACGAACTTGCCGCTCGCGTCGAGGACTCCCGCGCCGACGAGCTCGGCGACCGCGTCGACGAGCCCGGAGCCGCAGATGCCGATCGGCTCGGTATCGCCGATCACCGTCAGGTCGACCTCGCCGTCACGGATCTTCACGCCCTCGATCGCACCGTCGGCGGCGCGCATGCCGCACTTGATCTGCGCCGCCTCGAACGCGGGCCCCGCAGGCGCCGCCGTCGCGAGCGCCCGGTCCGCCGAGCCGAGCACGATCTCGGAGTTCGTGCCGACGTCGATGAACAGGCGCAGGCGCTTGTCGAGCGTCAGCCCGGTCGCGAGCACGCCGGCGACGATGTCAGGGCCGACGTAGGCGCCGAGCGCGGGGAAGAGAACGGCCGGCGCACGCGGGTGGACCGCGAGGCCGAAGTCCGCGGCTCTCGCGGCGGGCATCGTCCGCGCGGCGATCGTGAACGGCGCCATCGACAGCGGCTCGGGGTCGATCCCGAGCGCGATCTGGATCATCGTCACGTTCCCGACCACGACGACCTCGTAGACCTCACGCGGCTCGACGGCGGCTTCCGCCAGCACCTCCGCTGTCAGCTCGGCGAGCGTCTCGTGGGCGAGCGAGCGCAGCCGCCCGAGCGCCTCCGGATCCATCATCACCGTCGAGATCCGCGTGATCACGTCGGCGCCGAAGGGCTGCTGCTTGTTCAGCATCGAGCGCACCGCTGCAGGCTGGCCGGTCTCGAGGTCGAGCAGGTTCGCGACCACCGTCGTCGTGCCGAGGTCGAAGGCGAGCGCGAAGCGGCGCGCGGTCGTGTCGCCGGGCTCGACGTCGATCAGCACGTCGTCGCAGAGCACGGCCGTGACCTTCCAGTCGGACCCGCGGAGCGTGCGCCCGAGCGTGATCAGCAGGTCGAGCGGGGTGTGCAGTTCGACGTCGTCCATCGCCGCGAGCACGCGCTCGAGATCGGGCGTCTGGTCCTCGAGCGTCGGCTCGACGAGCTCGAGGTAGCGCTTCTGCACCGCCGGGCGGAGGATCACGTGCCGCCCGACGCCCGCGAGTGCCGCCTTCGGCCGGGTCTGGAGCGGCGGCACCTGGACGACGACGTCCGCCCGCGCCTCGGCGCGGCAGGCGAGTCGCCAGCCGGCCTTGAGCTCCTCGGTCGTGAACGCGCGCGGGTCCACCGAGCCGACAGGCACGGATCCCGACGAGACGCGCACCTTGCACTTCTTGCAGGTGCCGTGGCCGCCGCAGGTCGAGTCGATCGCGACGCCGTTCCAGCTGCCTGCGTCGAAGAGCGTCGTGCCCGCCGGCACGCGTGTCTCCTTCACCTGCCCGTCGGCCTGTTCGAACGTGAGCCGGACGCGGTCAGGCTGGAGCTCGACGACAGGAGCGGGCATGCTCACCCGGCCGTCGCCTCCGCCGCGGCCAGCTTGGCCCGGTAGTCGGCGATCCAGCGCGCGCCCCACTCGTCGCGGCCGAGCAGGAAGTCGGTCGCGCGGACGGCCTCCACGGTCTGCTGGTTGCGCGCGTCCATGATCGCGCTCGTCAGGCCGTGGCTCTGCGCGACGGCGAGGAACGCTGCCCCGAGCGTGTGCCGTCCCGGGAGCCCGAAGGACGTGTTCGAGGCGCCGCAGGTCATGTTGACGCCGAGCTCGTCGCGAATCAGCTGCACTGTTTCGACGAAGAGCGTGACCGCGCGCGGCTCGGCGCCGACGGGCATGGCCAGCGGGTCGATGACGATGTCCTCGGGCGGAATGCCGTGGTCGCCGGCTGCGGAGACGATCTTCCGCGCCACCTCGAGGCGTCGTTTCGGCTCCATCGGGATCTCGTCGTCGTTCGCGAGCCCGATCACGGCAGCACCGTGCCGCGCGACGATCGGCAGGATCGCCTCGAGCCGTTCGTCCTCGCCGGTCACCGAGTTGACGAGCGCCTTGCCGTCGTAGGCCGAGAGCCCGGCCTCGAGCGCCTCGATGATCGACGAGTCGATGCAGACGGGCAGGTCGGTCAGCTCCTGGACGAGCGCGACGGCCTGGCTCATCAGCCCGACCTCGTCCGCCAGCGGGTCGCCCACGTTGACGTCGAGGGCGTCGGCGCCGCCCGCCACCTGCTCCGCCACGTCCGTCTCGAGCTGGGAGAGGTCGCCGGCCTGGAGTTGAGCCTGGAACGCCTTGCGCCCGGTCGGGTTGATCCGCTCGCCGATCACGCAGAACGGCTGCTCTGGCCCGATCACGAGCTCCCGGGAGCGTGAGCTGATGACGGTGTTCACGCCGGAACGGCCGCGCGGCGGCGCGCGATCAGGTCTTTGGCGAGTCGCACGGCGGTGGAGGCGTCGGCCGCGTAGCCGTCGGCGCCGACCGCGTCCGCGTACTCCTGCGTCACGGGTGCGCCGCCGACCATCACGATCACGTCGTTGCGGATCCCGGCCTTCTCGAGCGCGTTGATGTTCGCCTTGAACATCGGCATCGTCGTCGTCAGGAAGGCCGAGAAGCCGACGATCTCCGGCTTGTGCTCCTTGACCTGCTCCACGAACGTCTCGGGCGCGACGTTGACGCCGAGGTCGTAGACCGTGAAGCCGGCGCCCTCGAGCATGATGTTGACGAGGTTCTTGCCGATGTCGTGGACGTCGCCCTTGACGGTGCCCATGACGAACGTGCCGACCTGGACTGCGCCCGTCTCGGCCAGGAGCGGGCGCAGGATGTCGAGCGCGCCCTGCATCGCGCGCGCCGCGATCAGCATCTCGGGGACGAAGAAGTCGCCGCGCTCGAAGCGGGCGCCGACTTCCTCGAGCGACGGGATCAGCGCGTCGTAGAGCATGTTCTCGGGATCCATGCCGTCGGCGAGCCCCGCATTCACCAGGTCGCGGACCTCGGGCGCGTTCCCGACCAGCGTGTTGTCGTACAGCCCCTGGAGGATCTCCTCGTGAGTCATGCCGCTCCTCGTGCGTCGTTTACGTGGCCGAGCCGCGCCGCGAGCGCGCCCGCCTCCTCGACGAGGAGCGGCGCGAGCTGCGCGATGCGGTCGGGGGTCAGGCGGGCCGTGGGCCCCGAGATCGAGAGCGCCGCCAGCGCGGTTGCATCCGAGGCCAGCACCGGGGCGGCCATCGCCGTCAGGCCGACCTCGAGCTCGTCGATGCTCGTCGCGTAGCCGCGGGCCCGCACCTGGCGCAGCTCGGCCGTCAGCTCGTCGGCGCCGCCGAAGGCGAGGAAGCACTTCCCGTTCGCTGCCTGGTCGAAGGGGACGCGGCGGCCGACCCAGTCCGTGACGCCGACGAAGTGGGCCGTGTCCTCCTGGGCCAGGTGCTCGACGCCTCCGCTCCCCGGGACGGCGAGGTTGATCGTCTCGCCGGACGCGTCGGCGAGGCGGCGCAGGCTCGGCTGCGCGAGCTCGACGAGGCTCTCGGCGCCGTCACGCGAGGCGAAGCGGAGGAGGACGGGCCCGGGGCGGAAGCGACCGCGGTCGCCGAGCCGCTGCACGAGCCCCTGTCGCTCGAGCGCGCCGACGAGCCGGGAGGTGGTGCTCCGCGGCAGCCCGGAGCGCTCGGCGAGCTCGTTCACGCCGAGCGGCTGCGGCGATTCGACGACCCGCACGAGCAGCTGTGCCGCCCGGTCGATCGCCTGTGTCCCGGCCTCGGTCGCCATGAGCCCATATTGTGGAACATCAGTTCCACGCGCGTCAAGCGCGGCTGCCCGCGGGGCACCGGGAATGGCCCGGAGACCCCGCGAGCGTGGGCTCGTCTCAAGCGCCCACGGCGCTCGGTGCCTGCCAGGCAACCGAGAAGGAACCCGTGACCGAGAGCAGGCTCGGCGCCGCACTCGCCGATGCTCCGTCACGCGCGAAGCGTCCGAAGGCCGGGCCGCCCGAGCCGTCGAGGCTGATCGACGTCGAGGTCCAGGACGGGTCGGAGATCAACCCGGAGTGGCGGGAGCCGGTGGCGGCCGCCTGGAGGAAGTCGACCGAGCCGAAGTTCGCGAGCGGCAACGTCGTGCAGCGGCCGGAGCCGTTGCACGCCGACGGGGCCTCGGCTACCCACTCCGCAGAGGACAGATCCGGCGCCGCCATCTTCAGCTTCCTGTTCACAACCGTGTGGAGCGTGAGGTTGCGCAGCCGCATCGAGACTGTCTTGCCGCTGACCGTGACCGCGGCCGAGACCGTGTCGCCGGGCCTGACCGCCAGCCTGAGCGTGACCGGAGGCGCGGGCAGGATCTCGTACCACGCCGAATACACGGGCGTGCCCGACGCCGTGCAGTCCGCGCCGGTTCCGATCTGCTCGAGCGAGGTCGCACCCTGCGTCAGCCCGCCGAGCCCGACCCAGAAGGCCGAGTAGGAGCTGGTGGCCGAGGTGCAGCTGACCGTGGGCTGCACCCAGGTCCCGAAGACGTTCGAGAACGACGAGACCGTGCCTCCGGCTGTCGGCGTCACCGCGTAGCCGGCCCAGTTCGAGCTCGTGATCGCGTCGTGCATCAGGGTCACCGGTTCAACAGGACCGTGCCGAAGTGTCGTACGTCCGGCGCTCGCCGAGGCGGTGCCTGCGAGCGAGCCGGCCAGCGCGGCCAATCCGAGTACGAGAACGACCCCTCTGGCAAGCGGCCGGGAGAGCTTCCTCTGCATGCGGTTCCTTCCGTGTTCTGAGCCGTGGGCCGAGTCCGCGCCAGGCCCTGGTGAAAGCGTGTATCGGAGCAGTCGCGCCTAAGAGTCGTCCGAGAAACGAGCAAGCAATTTGTAAGAGTGCGCTGTCAGAGCCGGGCGTCGCGGGCGCTCGCGACCTCGATCCGGACGGCGAGTAGGGCTCGAACGCGTGCTCCTCGCGCGCCTGCCTCAGTCCGAGCGCACCCGAGCCCGCCGCCGGGAAGCGCAGGTAGTGGATCGACTCGCCGCGCTCGCCCTCGAACAGCGCCGGCTCCTGGGGGCCGAGCGGTCCGAGGACCGCAGCGTAGAACTCGAGCGAACGCTCGAGGTCGCGGCAGACGAGATCGACGTGTCCGATCCCGACGATCACGAGGGCTCGGTCGGCAGCGACTCCGCGAGCAGGGTCGACACGTCGACGACACGGAGCTCCTTGCCGCTCGCGCGGACGCCGTCGTCCAGCATCACCGTGCAGAACGGGCAGGCGACGGCGAGTGTCCCGGCGCCGGTCTCGGCCGCCTCGCGGACGCGCTCCTCGTTGATCCCGCTGCCGCGCTCCTCCATCCACATGTGCGCGCCGCCGGCGCCGCAGCAGAACGTCTGCCTGCCGCTCCGGCCCATCTCGATCGGCGTGCCCACGGCGGCGACGAGCTCGCGCGGCGCGCTGCGCACGTCGTTGTGCCGGGCCAGGTAGCACGAGTCGTGGTACGTGATCGAGCCCGCGTCACCCGCCGGGGCCAGCCGGCCCTCGCGAACGAGGTCGGCCAGCAGCTCCGTGTGGTGGACGACCTCGTAGCGACCACCGAAGTCCGGGTACTCGTTCGCGAGCGTGTTGAAGCAGTGCGGGCAGCTGGCGACGATCTTCGTCACACCGGCCTCGTCCAGCGTGGCCACGTTCTGCTCCGCAAAGGCCTGGAAGACGTACTCGTTCCCCATCCGCCGCGCGGGGTCGCCGGTGCACGACTCCCGCGGGCCGAGGATCGCGAAGTCGACGCCGGCCGCCTGCAGCAGCTTCGCCGTCGACTCGGCGGCGAGCCGGGCGCGCTCGTCGAACGACGCCGCGCAGCCGACCCAGTACAAGTAGTCGGGTGGAGGCTCGCCGGGCTCGAGCACCCGCACGCCCAGCGCCTCCGCCCACGCGGCGCGCTCGGTCTGCGGCTTGCCCCACGGGTTCGAGGACCGCTCGACGTCGCGCAGCATCGGCTCGGCCTCGGCCGGGAAGCTCGATTCGACCATGACCAGGTGGCGGCGCAGGTCGACGATGTGGTCGACGTGCTCGATCGAGACCGGGCAGACCTCGACGCAGGCACCGCAGGTGACGCAGTCCCAGATCATGTCCTCGGGCACGCCGTTGCCCGCGATCGGCGCCTCGCTGCGCTCGAGCACCTGATCGCGGATGCCCATGATCAGGAGCTTCGGCGACAGGATCTTCCCGGTCGCGAACGCGGGGCAGGCGTCCTGGCAGCGGCCGCACTCGGTGCACGAGTAGCCGTCGAGGATCTGCTTCCAGGTCAGGTCGGCTGCGGTGCCGGCGCCGAACCGCATCTCCTCGTCCGGCACGTCGAAGCGCAGCGGCTCGAGCCGCCCGGGCCGCCGCGTCCGGGCGAACCAGACGTTCACGGCCGCGGTCGCGATGTGCAGGTGCTTCGAGCGGGGGAGGTAGGCGAGGAAGCCGAAGATCACGCAGAGGTGCGCCCAGACGAAGAAGCGCTCGGCGGTGTCGTCGCCGGTCGGAAACACGTTCGAGACCGCGTTCGACAGGAACGATGCCTGGGCCGGCCACTCGTTCAGCCCGGCGGCGATCCGTGCGGCGTGCCAGCAGAGGAGCGTCAGGACGACGCCGGCGATCATCGCCAGGATGACGTCGGCCTCGCCGAGGTGCGAGCCCTCGAAGCGCTCCGGTCGCAGGATCTTCCGGTTGACGAGCGCGGCCGTGATCCCGACGAGCACGAGGATCACGAACACGTCGACGAGCGCCATGAACCAGCCCTGGTGCCCGAGCCACGGCAGAGTCTCGTCCTGGTCGACCGCCGAGATCATCGCCATCACGATCGTCGGGAAGAGGACGAGGAAGCCCCAGAAGACGAACGCGTGCATCAGCCCGGGGACGAGGCGCTGCAGGAGCTTCTGCTGGCCGAGGACGATCACGGCCTCGTTGCGGACGCGCCGCGGCACGTCGCCCGAGCGGTCGACCGGCTTGCCCGCGCGGACGAGCCGCCAGAGGAAGACGGCGCGCCGGGCGAAGAACCCGCCGGCGACGGCGAGCAGCGCCGCGAGGCCGAGCGCGCCCGACACCCGGGTGTCTATGTGCCTCGCGCCTTTCTCAGCTCCGCCGAGATGGCGGGCACGATCTCGTGGAGGTCGCCGATGACTGCGTAGTCGGCGCTCGCCAGGATCGGCGCCTCCGCGTCGGAGTTGATCGCGAGCATCTTCTTCGCACCCTTGCAGCCGGCGATGTGCTGGGTTGCGCCGCTGATCCCGCAGGCGACGTAGAGGTCGGGCGCGACCTTCGTGCCGGTCTGACCGACCTGGTTCGTGTGCGGGAGCCAGCCTGCGCTCGTGACGACGCGCGAGCAGCCGACCGCGCCGCCGAGCAGGCCGGCGAGCTCCTCGATGATGGCGAATCCCTCTGCCGAGCCGACGCCGCGGCCGCCGCTGACGACGACCTTCGCGTCGGCGAGCGAGACGCCGCCGGTCGCCGTCTCGACGTGCTCGACCACCTGCGGTGCGCCGTCGCCCGCGGGGGCGAGCGTCTCGACCGGCGCTCCGGCCTCGTCGGCCGCGTGTACGTGCGGCGCGACGGAGAGGATCAGCGGCGATCCGTGCAGCCGCGCCTCCTCGAGCAGGCTGCCGCCCCAGCGCTGCCGCGTGACGACGTCGCCCTCGATCCGGGTGACGTTGGCCGCGAACGGCTGGTCGAGTCGCGCCGCGACGTGTGCCAGGACCTCGTTGCCGTGCTCCGAGCCGGCGGCGACGATCGCGTCGGCATCGCCGGCTGCGGCCGCGATCGCTCCCGCCCAGGTCGCAGGCGCGTAGGGCCCGTCGATGCGCACGGCCCTCACGTCGCCGAGCGAGCGAGCGAAGCCGAGCGCCTGCAGCGACAGCTCGTCGCCGGGCTCGACGAGGACGAGCGAGGTCACGCGAGCACCTCCCGACCCAAGTAACAACTTGTTACTTGGAAGAACAGGCGAGAGGTCATGCGACTCCGATCTGCTGCAGGACCTCGACCACTCTCGGCGCTGCTTCCGGGCCGGTGCCGAGGATCTCTGCCTGCTTGCCCTGGCCGGGCGGGACGACGAGCCGGAGCTTCTCGAGCTTCGGCTCGGGCCGCGACGGCGTGCGCTGCTCCACCGGCTTCCGCCCCGCGCGCAGCTTGGCCGGCACGGACGGATAGCGCGGCAGGTTCAGCCCCTCGAGCACGGTCACGACCGCAGGCAGCGGCACGTCGTAGACGTCGCGGCCGCCGGCAGCCTCCTGCTCGGCCCGGATGCGGCCGCTCTCGACGGTCAGCCCCTTGAGCCCTGTCACCACCGGCAGTCCGAGCGCGTAGGCGACCCGGATGCCGACCTGGTATCCGCCCGCGTCCGCCGACTCGTTGCCGAACACGATCAGGTCGAACGCCTGCTCTGCCCGCACCGCCTCGACGATCGCCGCCGCAGTCGCCTGCGCGTCCCACTCCTGCTCGTCGGTGACGAGATGGATCGCGCGGTCGGCGCCGATCGCCAGGCACTCGCGGAGCTGCTCCTCGGCCTCCGGCGGCCCGAGCGTGAGCACGACCGACTCGCCGCCCTGCGCCTCGACGATCCGCACCGCCTCCTCGACGCCGCATTCCTCGTGCGGGCTGATCGTGAAGCCGAGATGGAGCGTGCGGATCGCCTGCTCGTCGTCGGTGAGCACGATCTTCCCGCCCGTGATCGGAACGCGCTTCACACAGACGAGCACCCTCACGCCACCGGCCGCCCTTCGCTCCCGCGCCGCGGGGCGGCGCTCCGCGAAAGGCTGCCGCTGCTGGGCCCACGATCCGAGGTCGGCCGGCACGTCGCCGTACTGAGATGTACTGTCGACGCACCGTCCGACGATGGCTCGCGTCCCCAGCAGCGGCCCGGCGGCGTGAGCAAGCTCACGAGCGGATCCGCGTGTTCTCGGGGTCGAAGATCGGCGCCGAGCCGACGACGTCGACGGTGACGGGATAGCGCTCGCCGAGGTACTCGACGAGCAGCTGCTCGCCCTCGTTCGCGTGCTCGGGCGGGAGGTACGACATGAGGATGTGCTTCCCGATCGACGGCCCCGCGCCCGCCGACGTCACGTGCGAGCGGCGCCCTTTCGCGTCCGTGATCGGTTGGGCGTCGCCGGTCAGGATCGGCTCGCGGCCGAGCATGTAGCGCTTCACTCCCGTGCTCGACGTGTGGTCGTCGACGGTCAGCGTGCACATGGTCGCGGCAGGCTCGGATTCGCGCTGCGCGACGTGCGCCTCCTTGCCGACGAAGTCGTCGTCCTTCACCTTGCCCCAGGCCATGCCGGCCTCGACCACGTCGTAGTCGTCGTCCAGCTCGAAGCCGAATGCGCGGTAACACTTCTCGAGCCGGCCGGTCGTCCCGTAGACCCCGATTCCGGCCGGGACGATCCCGTGCGGCGCACCGGCCTCGGCGACGATGTCCCACAGGCGCGCGCCCTGCTCGATCGGCACGTACAGCTCCCAGCCGAGGTCGCCGACGTAGGAGATCCGCGAGGCGAGCACGCGCAAGGTGTCGACCTCGATCGTCTTGCAGGTCGCGAACGGGAAGCCCTCGTGGGAGACGTCGTCGCTCGTCACGCCTGCGAGGATGTCGCGTGCACGGGGCCCCCAGAGCCCGAGCGTGCACCATGCCGAGGTGAGGTCGGTGACCTGCGCCGAGCCGTCCCCGGGAAGATGGTCGCGGAACCACTTGAGGTCGGCCATGCCGTGCGCGCCGCCGGTGACGACGCGGAACTGCTCGTCACCGAGCCGCATGATCGTCAGGTCGGACTTGAAGCCGCCCGACTGCGAGAGCACCGGCGTGTAGACGACCCGGCCGAGCGCGACGTCCATCTGCCGCGTGGCGACGCGCTGCACGGTGTCGAGCGCACCCGGTCCGGCGACGTCGAAGACCACGAACGCGGTCAGGTCGAACATCGCCGCGCGGTCGCGCATCGCCAGGTGCTCGGCGCTACAGATCGGCGACCACCAGCGCGAGTCCCACTCGGCCTCGCGACGCGTCACGCGGTCGCCGTACTCCTCGAGCAGCCGCGCGTTCGACTCGTACCAGTGTGGCCGCTCCCAGCCCGCGGTCTCGAAGAAGACGGCGCCGAGCTCGACCTCGCGCGCGTGGAAGGGCGACAGCCGCACCGGCCGGTTCGACTCCCACTGCTCCGACGGGTGCACGATCCCGTACGTCTTGTTGAACCCCTCGGCGGCCCGCGCCTTCACGTGCGTCGCCGTCTTCTGGTGCTCGTAGAAGCGCGCGATGTCGGATGACTGCAGATCGATCTCGGGCTCGCCGCGCACCATCCACTCGGCGACCGACTTGCCGACGCCGGGGCCTTCCTTGACCCAGACGGCGGCGGCCGACCAGAGGCCCTTCACCTCGGGCGTCTCCCCGAGGAGCGGCAGCCCGTCGGGCGTGAGCGAGAGGATGCCGTTGATCGCGTACTTCACGCCGACGGTCTCGTCGCCGACGATCTCCGGCATCAGCTCGAGCGCGTGCTCCATCTGCTGCGTGAAGTCGGCCTGCGTGAACGGGAACTCGGTCGGCGAGAGCGCCGCCTCCTCGACGGAGGGGATCTCGTCTGGGTCGTGGAGGATCGGGCGGTGGGCGTAGGAGCCGATCTCGAGCCCGGTCCCGTCCTGGCGCTCGTACATGTTCGTGTCCATGTCGCGGACGATCGGGAACTCGATCATCCCGGTCGCGCCCTCGAACCTCGGCACCGGGCCGACGTCGATCATCTGGTGCACCGCGGGCGTGAGCGGGATCGACGCGCCGGCCATCCGCGCGAGCCGCGGGCTCCAGCAGCCGCAGCAGATCACCACGTAGTCGGCCTCGACGTCGCCGCGGGTCGTGCGGAGCCGCCGGACGCGGCCGTGCTCGACGTCGATCCCGAGCACCTCGGTGTTCGCCGACACGGTCAGCGCGCCCGAGTCCTGCGCGCGCTCGCGCATGATCGTGCCCGCGCGCAGCGAGTCGACGACGCCGACGGTCGGCGACCAGAACCCGCCCAGGATCACGGTTTCGTCGAGGAACGGCACGAGCTCCTTCACCTCGGCCGGCGAGACGATCGACACCGGCTCGATGCCCCACGCGATCGCCGACGTGACGCGCCGGTGCAGCTCCTGCATGCGCTCGTCGGTGCGGGCGACCTCGACGCCGCCGCTCTCCGTGAAGACGCCGAGCTCCTGGTACTGGCGCATGCTGTCGAGCGTCAGCTGCGTCATCTCCTTCGAGTGGTCGACCGGGAAGATGAAGTTCGAGGCGTGGCCGGTCGAGCCGCCCGGGTTCGGGAGCGGCCCCTTGTCGAGCAGCACGAGGTCGCGCCAGCCGAGCTCGGCGAGGTGGAAGGCGAGGCTGTTGCCGACGATGCCGGCGCCGATCACGACTGCACGCGCGCTCGCGGGAAGGGTGCTCGAGGTCTCCGGCCGGCCGCTCACGGGATCGAGAGCGTATCGCGCTTGTCATCGCCGCCACCCGGGGGTACGGTGGGCCTCTGACCAGGTTGCTTCGCATGACGGCGACCGCGGTGAGCACCGATGCGGCCGAGCCAGCTGGAGGAGCAGCGCGGCGATCCTCTGATCCGTGCGGACGGCGTCTGGAAGGTCTTCGGGCCGAACGCGGAGCGGATCATCGGCAGCCCGGACGCCGACCTCCCGCGCGGCGAGCTGCGCGAGAAGACGGGCTGCGTGGCCGCGGTCCGCGACGTGTCGCTCCAGGTCTGGCCGGGCGAGGTGTTCGTGGTCATGGGCCTGTCCGGGTCGGGCAAGTCGACGCTCGTCCGCACGCTGATCCGGCTGATCGAGCCGACCGCGGGGGCGATCCAGATCACCGGCCGCGACGTGATGGCGGCCTCCACGGCCGGGCTCCGCGAGCTGCGCCGGCACGACGTCTCGATGGTCTTCCAGCACTTCGGCCTGCTCGCGCACCGGCGCGTGATCGACAACGTCGCGTTCGGGCTCGAGGTGCAGGGCGTGCCGAAGGCGAAACGGCTCGAGCGGGCGGCCGAGATGCTGCGGCTCGTCGGGCTCGAGGACGCGGCCGAACCAGTTCCCGGACCAGCTCTCCGGCGGCATGCAGCAGCGGGTCGGCGTCGCGCGTGCCTTCGCGGTCGACCCGAAGGTGATGCTCTACGACGAGCCGTTCAGCGCGCTCGACCCGCTGATCCGCCGCGACATGCAGGACGAGGTCTGCCGGCTCCAGGAGGAGACCGGCAAGACGATGATCTTCATCACGCACGACCTGCCCGAGGCGCTCAGGCTCGGCGACCGGATCGCGATCATGCGCGACGGGCGCTTCGTCCAGGTCGGCACGCCGGAGGAGGTCGTCGGCTCGCCGGCGGACGACTACGTCGCCAACTTCGTGCGCGACATCCCGCGCAGCCACGTCCTCACGCTGCGCTGGATCATGCGCGACCCGAAGCCGGGCGAGGAGGACGGGCCGAGGCTCGACGTCGGGACGACCGTCCGCGACGCCGTCTCCGTGATCGCGGGCAACGAGCGGCCGGTCTGCGCGGTCGAGGGCGACAGGGTCGTCGGCGTCGTCGACCGCGACGGCGTCCTGCAGGCGATCGCCGGGGAGCGCGACTAGATGGCCGTCGCCGCCGAACGCGTCTCGCGGGTCGCGGTTCCGGCCGCGCGCCCCTGGTGGCGGAACCGCTTCGTCCTCGCCGGCCTCGTCGTCGTCGGGATGGTGATCGCCTACGAGGCCTGGCCGGGCGGCTACCCGTGGCCGGCCGCGCTCGAGTGGAAGTCGCTCCCCACCGACCTCAACAACTTCCAGAGCTGGCTCTCGGACCAGCAGAGCGCGGCGAATCCGAGCGTGATCTTCACGATCCTGAACGGGATCTCGACCGGCCTCGGCGACTTCGTCTCGGCGCTCTCCTCGCTGTTCCACGACCTGACCTGGGTCGGGACGCTCGCGCTCGGCGTGCTGGTCTCGCTCCGCTTCGGCGGCGTCCGCGCAGCGCTCGTGGGTGCTCGCCGCGTTCCTGTCCTTCGCCGTCATGGGGCTCTGGGAGCCGGCGGTGCAGACGTTCTCGCTCGTCTTCGCCGCCGTGACCCTGTCGCTCGCCGTCGGCATCCCGCTCGGGATCGTCGCCGGGCGCTCGGATCGATTCCTGCGCGCGATCACGCCGGTGCTCGACGCGATGCAGATCATCCCGGCCTTCGCCTACCTGATGCCGATCGTGATCCTGTTCTCGGTCGGCCCGGGCGCGGCGGTCATGACGACGATGATCTACTCGGTTCCGGTGGCGATCCGGATCACGGCGCTCGGCATCCGCGGCGTGCCGGGAAACACGGTCGAGGCCGCGGCCGCGATGGGCTCGACGCGCCGGCAGATGCTGACGAAGGTGCAGATTCCGCTGGCCCGCAAGATGCTCCTCCTGTCGGTCAACCAGACGATCCTGTTCGCGCTGTCGATGGTCGTGATCGCCAGCCTGATCAACACGGATCCGGGACTCGGCGGTCTGGTCACGGGCGGCCTGAACACGAACCCGGCGCTCGCGATCCTCGCCGGCGCCGCGATCGTGATCATGGCGATCTCGATCGACCGCTCGACCGAGGCGATGGCGGAGCGGACCGACCCGGTGCGGATGCACGTCACCGACGCGAAGCGCCGGCGCCTGCGGCTCGAGACCGTCGCGACCGCCGTCGCGATCGGGCTCTCGGTCGGGATCGCCTACGCGCTGGACGCGGGCTCCGTGTACGTCAACGTCGGCAACGCGCCCGCCTGGATCGAGGCGAAGATCCAGAGCGCGCTCGACTACGTCGAGGATCCGACGACCTTCATCTTCACCGTCACGAGCTGGATCGGGAACCACCTCGTCGAGTACGGGCTGCAGCCGCTGCTGAACTTCTTCACCCAGACGCCGGCGCCGGTCATGCTCGCCGGCCTGACGCTGATCGCGTTCCTGCTCTCGGGCTGGCGGCCGGCGGTGACGACCTTCGCGATGCTCTGCCGTGATCGGCGTCCTCGGCGAGTGGGACAACGGAATGAACACGGCGTCGCAGGTCGTCGTCGCGCTCGTCCTGACGATGGTCGTCGCCTTCCCGATCGGCGTCTGGGTGGCGGAGAGCAGGCGGGCCGAGAAGGCGGTCCGGCCGGTGCTCGACATCCTGCAGACGCTGCCGCAGCTCGTCTACCTGATCCCGTTCGTCTACCTGTTCCCGATCTCGTACGTGCCGGGGATCATCGCGGGCGTGCTGTACGCGGCCCCGGTCGTGATCCGGCTCGTGTCGGCCGGCATCCGCGACGTGCCGGCGAACACGGTCGAGGCGGCGCAGTCGTTCGGCGCGACGCGCGGGCAGGTGCTGCATGAAGGTGAAGATCCCGCTCGCGCGCGACGCGATCATGCTCGGCGTGAACCAGGGGATCATCATGGTGCTGGCCGTCGTCGTCATCGGCGGGCTGGTCGGATCGGGCGGGCTCGGCTACGAGGTCGCGTACGGCCTGCAGCAGGGCCAGTTCGGGGCGGGCGTCGTGGCGTCGATCGCCATCCTCGCGCTCGGCATCGCGCTGGACCGCGTCACCCGGGGTAACAGGCAGGCGCGGTTGGAGGGAAGTCGTTGACAGAACCAAAGGAGGAGGGCTGTATGTCGAAATTCGTGTCGCGGAGGAGCCGGTTGCTCCTGCCGCTGCTCGCGCTGTCGCTGGCGGCGATCGCGTTCGCCGGCGTCAGCAGCGCGACGGCCGGTGGCAAGTCGTGCGGCACCGTCACGCTGAACGAGCAGGCGTGGTCGGGCTCGACGGCCAACACGTACGTGGCCAAGTACGTGCTCGAGCACAACCTCGGCTGCAAGGTGAAGATCACGCAGATCACCGAGGTGCCCGTCTATCAGGCGATGGCGGACGGCAAGACCGACGCGGTGCTCGAGGACTGGGGCCACGTCACCCAGCAGAAGCAGTACGTCGCGAAGCAGAAGTCGGTCGTCGCCGAGGGCCCGAACGGCGTCATCGGCGTGATCGGCTGGTACATCCCCGACTACCTGATGAAGCAGTACCCGCAGTTCAAGACCTGGAAGGGGCTGAAGGGCAAGGAGACGATCTTCAAGAGCCCCGAGTCGGGATCGCAGGGGATGTTCCTCGGAGGCGATCCCTCGTACCAGCAGAAGGACCGGACGCTGATCAAGGCGCTCGGGCTCAACCTCAAGTTCGTCAGCGTCGGCGCGGAGGCGGCTCAGGTCGCGCGCTGGACGCAGCTCTACAAGCAGCACAAGCCCGTGCTCTTCTACTGGTACGACCCGCAGTACCTGAACGCCACCTACAAGCTCGACCAGGTGAAGCTCCCGCCGCGCTTCGCGGGCTGCCAGGACGACGAGACCAAGGGCGGCGACCCGAAGAAGTACGCGTGCGCGTACCCGACCTACGTCCTGCAGAAGTTCTTCAGCAAGAAGTTCGCGACGAGCGGCTCGCCCGCCGTCAAGTTCCTGAAGAAGTGGAAGTGGACGAACGCCGACCAGAACGTCGTCGCGGGCCTGATCGCCGGGAAGCACATGGACCCGGACAAGGCGGCCGCGACGTGGGTCAAGGCCAACCAGGCCAGGGTCAAGGCCTGGCTCAGGTAGGAACGGCATCGGGGACAGACTTCGGTCTGTCCCCGATCTCTTATCTCACTACAGAGTTGTCTTTACTCCGAGCGCCCAACGTGCGTCACAGGCGCCGCCGGCCCGCTGCCCCCGAGGGGTTGACCGATGATTCATGCGTCCCTGCTGAGTCTCTGAGGAAAGCCCCACTCCCGCCCGCGAGCGAAGGAGCACCAGATGAGCAAGGTGGTCGCACTCATGTCGATGTCTCTCGACGGGTACGTCGCCGACGCGAACGACGGGGTCGCCGAGGTTTTCGACTGGTACTTCTCGGGCGACGTCGACGTTCCCATGCCGATCCCGACACCGGACTTCACGTTCCACGTCTCGGCGCCGAGCGCCGACCACCTGAGGGGCTTGATGGCCGAGGTCGGCGCCATGCTCACCGGTCGGCGCACGTTCGAGCGCGCCGACGGCTGGGGCGGCCGGCACCCGTGGGATGTGCCCGCTTTCGTCGTCACCCACCACGTGCCCGAGGGCTGGCCACGGCCCGGCTCGACGGTCCAGTTCGTCACCGACGGCATCGAAAGCGCGGTTGCTCGAGCGAAATCGGCTGCCGGCCCGAAGTCCGTGGGAGTGCACGGCGCCCAGACGATCCAGCAGTGCCTGGACGCCGGGCTGCTCGACGAGATCCACGTCGATCTGGCTGCCGTGTTGCTGGGCGCAGGAGTGCGGCTGTTCGACCACCTCGCGAACACACCGGCCGTCCTCGGGAATCCGACAGTCGTCACCGGTGTGGGTGTCACGCATCTGCGCTATCCCGTGCACACGTCGTAGGGGACGGTCTCGTAGCCGACGCTCGGGGACTTCGTCAGGCACGTTGCGACCGCCGGGTGCGCCGCTCTTCTCAGACCGGTCGTTAGTACCCGAGAGCGTCGAACGCGGCCGGATAGACGATCCGACCGGCGAGCTCGGGGCTGTATCCCCGTAGCCGCTTGACCATGAAAGCGTCGTCGAGCATCGGATACGGGGCGATGAATCCGAGCACGCTCGCCCGCTCGAAGCCGAAGCGAGGGTAGTACGAGGGATGGCCCTGAACCATGACGGCAGGCTCGCCTGCTTCCTCGGCGCGGCCGAGCGCGTCCCGGATCAGCCGTGACCCCACACCGATGCGCTGGCGGTCAGGCCGAACCGACATCGGCGTGAGATTGAGGATCCTCGTACGGGATCCGCCTTCAACGCCGACCCAGCTCAGCATCACGTGAGCAATCACCCCGGAGGAGTCCTCGGCGACCAACGCCAGCTCCGGAATGAACTGCTCCGACGCCCGAATGCGCTCGACGAACGACGCGACCTCGTCGGGGTGTCCGACGAACGCCGCGCGGACCACGTCTGCGATCACGGGGTGGTCCGCGTCGAGCTCGGGACGGATGACGACGCCCTCGGCCACGGGTGGCGATGGTAATTGGGCCACGCCGTTCGCGCCTCCGGCCACGCGCCCGCATCTGAGACACTTCCCGAGCTGCGAGAATCGCGTTCCGTGCCCGGAGCACAGCTCGAGGACTTCGGATCGGGGCTCACGCCCGTGACCCAGGGCTGGTTCGTCGTCAACGTGCGCGACGCCGAGTGGTGGTTCACGGGGGAGGGGCGCGAGGTGCGCCTTCGAGAACGAGTACGGCGATCCGCCGGTCGAGTTCGCCCAGCTCGGGATCAACGTCACCGTCCTGGAGCCGGGACAGACCGGCCTCTACCACGCCGAGTCGAACCAGGAGGCGTTCCTCGTCCTTTCAGGGGAGTGCGCGCTGCTCGTCGAGGACGAGGAGCGACGCCTGCGGCCCTGGGACTTCTTCCACTCTCCTCCGTGGACCGAGCACGCCTTCGTGGGCGCGGGCGAGGGGCCGTGTGTGATCCTGATGGTCGGTTCGCGCTCGGGCCCGGAAGGGCACTACCCGGTGTCGGAGCTCGCGGCGCGCTACGGCGCGAGCGTGGCGGAGGAGACCTCGGACTGGAGGGGCAGGCGTACGCGACGGCCGAGTGGTTCCGGCGAGAGCGGCCGCCGAACTGGGCTCGTCTGCCCTGGGCGTAATCCTTTCAGGCGTCATTCGCGAACACTCGCCCACGCGACGATGAGCTCGTCTCGGTCGAGCGCGGGTCGACTTGGGCTGAGCTAGAGGCTTGATGTGAAATTCCACCGGATCGGATGACGCCCCACGCACGGCGCCGGATCGGCGCGTCCGGTCGCGACACGTAGCGCCGCTACGCGACGCGGACCGGCCACACCGCCCGGCTTGGCCTGGAGCGCCCCCGACGTCGGCGCAATTTCACATCAAGCCTCTAGCCGGTCACGGCTCGGGCGATCGCCGCGACGTGCTCCGGCGTCGAGCCGCAGCAGCCGCCGACGATTCGGGCTCCCTGCTCGACGTAGCGGCGGACGTGGGCTGCAAGCATGGTCGGGCCGGCCTCGTACACGACCTGGTCGCCGACGATCTTCGGAACGCCCGCATTCGGCTTGATCCAGACCGGCACGTCGCCGGCGAGGTCGACGAACTCGGCAGCGACCACATCGGCGTCCGCGAGCGACTTGCCGCAGTTGGCGCCGATCGCAGTCACGCCGAGCGGGACGATCGCCTCGACGACGTCGGCCGGAGAGTGGCCCATCATCGTGCGCGTGCCCTGGTCGAAGCTGAACGTGACCACGAGCGGCAGGTCGCTCGCCCGCCGCGTGCCCTCGATCGCGGCCAGCGCCTCGTCGATAGAAAAGAACGTCTCCAGCAGGAGCAGGTCGGCGTCGCCCGCGCTGAGCGCACCCGCCTGCTCCGCGTAGTTCTCGACGCACTCGGCGCTCGTGAGCGGGCCGAGCGGCTCGAACAGGTGCCCCGTCGGCCCCATCGAGCCCGCGACGAGGACGTGGTTCCCGGCCGCCTCCCGCGCGAGCTCGACGGCGCGCACGTTGACGTCGTGGACGCGGCCAGCGAGCGACGTGTGCTGGAGGCGCAGCGGCGTCGCGCCGAACGTGTCCGTGAGGAGCAGGTCGGCGCCCGCCTCGACGAACGCCCGGTGCAGCTCGATCACGCGCTCCGGTGATTTGAACAGCCACTCCTCGGGCGCCTCGCCGATCTCGAGCCCACGGTCCTGATAGCTCGTGCCCGTGGCCCCGTCGGCCACGATCACGCGGCGCTCCTCCAGCAGCTCGGCGAAACGGCTCATGACACGGAGACGAGCGGCTCGCCGAGGAGCTCGAGGTCGACGTCGACTCCGAGGCCGGGCCCGGTCGGGGTGCGCCCGATGCCCTGCTCGGAGCGGGGTTGGTAGCCGGCGACGTGCTCGAGCGTCCAGTCGTTCATGAACGAGACGGTGAAGAGGGCTCCCGGGCTGGTGCTGCCGGCCAGGTGGCTCACCGCCGCGGTCACGAGGTCGCCGCCCCAGGTGTCCTCGATCGTCAGGCGCAGGCCGAGCTCCTCGGCGAGGTCGCGGACGAGCTTCGCCCTCGTCAGCCCGCCGACCTTGCTCACCTTGAGGTTGATCCCCTCCATGCCGCTCTCCGACCAGGCCCGAAGCAGCGAATGCACGTCCGTGATCGACTCGTCGAGGATCATCGGCAGCGTCGTCAGCCGACGGACGTAGAGGCACTCCTCGAGGCTCGCGCAGGGCTGCTCGTAGAACGTGCGCGGCATGTCCTCGAGGAGCCGGGCCGCGACGACGGCGTCCTGGAGCCGGTAGCCGCCGTTCGCGTCGGCGATCACGATCTCGTCGTCGCCGGTCGCCTCGACCACCGCTGCCACGCGAAGGGCGTCCTCGCGCGGGTCGGCGCCGAGCTTGAGCTGGAAGCGGTGGATGCCCTCGGCGATGCGCTCGCGGACGTGCTCGACCATCGCCTCGGCCGGCCCGAGCGGGATCGCGACGTAGAGCGGGTAGCTGTCCTGGCGAAGCCCGCCGAGGAGCGTCGCGACCGGCTGCGACGTCGCCTTGCCGAGCACGTCCCAGCAGGCGACGTCGACGGCGCTCTTCGCGTACGCGTGTCCGCGGAGCACGCGGTCCATCGTCTCGTTGACGAGCGCGAGGTTGCGGGCGTCGATGCCGACGAGCGCCGGGGCGAGCTCGCGCAGCGCCGCCCGCGCCCCCTCGCCGAACGCAGGGCAGGTAGGCGGGGCCGAGCGGGCAGGTCTCGCCGAAGCCCTCGATGCCCTCGTCCGTCCGGATGCGGACGACCGTGCTCGGCAGCGCGTCGATCGAGCGGCCGCCGGACATGACGTAGCTCCCGTGCCGGTACCGGAGCTCGTAGCCGAAGACCTCGACCGCCGCGATCTTCACGAGGAGAGCACCCGCTCGACCAGCGGCACGTCGATGGCGGGCACGATCTCGTCCGCGGCGGCGAGCCGGTGCGGATCGAGCGTCCCGAGCACGGCGAGGCAGCGGAGGCCCGCGGCCTTCGCCGACGCGACACCCGCCTCGGTGTCCTCGAACGCGACCGCCTCGCCCGGGCCGACCGGCCCGACGCCGAGCTCCTCGAGCGCGCGCAGGTAGCCCTCCGGGTGCGGCTTGCCCTCGACGACGTCGTCGGCGGTCACGATCGCGCTGATCGCGCCGGCGAGGCCCGCCGCCTCGAGCACCGGCTCGACCTCGGCGCGTGCGGCGCCGGTCACGACGGCCACCGGGACGCGCGCGGCCGCGTGGCGAACCGCGGCGCGAACGCTCTCGGGCACCGTCGATCCGTCAGCGACGGCGGCCACGTAGCGCGCCACCCGCTCGGCGATCACCTCGTCGACGTCCGGATGGTCGGGGCCGAGCCAGGTGCGCACGATCTCCGGGTCGGAGAGGCCGGCGAGGTGGTCGAAGTACTCCTGCGCCGACAGCGGCTTGCCGTGCTCGGCGAAGAGCTCGACGAAGATCTCGCACAGGATCGGCTCGTCGTGCGAGATCGTGCCGTTGAAGTCGAACGCGACTGCGCGGGTCGTCACGCGGGCGAGCCTAGCGCTCAGGCGAGAGAGACGAGGGCGACGCCTGCGGCGACGAGCACGGCGCCTGCGAGCCGGACCGGGCCGACGCGCTCGGAGAGCACCTTGCCCGCCAGCAGCGCCGCGATGCACCACGCTCGTCTCGCGGACCGCGGCGACCGACGCGGCGGAGGCCCGCTCGAGCGCGGCCAGCACGAGCGCATAGGCGCCGAAGGTCGCGAGCCCCGCCGCGACCGTGCTCGGCCCGAACTCGGCGCGGAGAGCGGGGACGCCCTTCGCGCGTGCCATCGCCCCGGCGTAGGCGAGCGAGGGCATCACCATCGTCAGCTCCAGGTACGGAATCGGCCCCGCGTGCGTGATCCCGTGCTTGTCGACGAGCGTGTAGGCGGCGATGCAGGTCGCGATCGCGAGGCCGAACGTCGCCGCGCCCGCGTCCCCCCGGCGGACGCCGCGCACGAGCAGGATCCCGGCCCCGACGAGCAGCACCCCGGTCACCTGGCCCCAGGAGCTCGACTTGCCGAGCGCGATCACGCCGATCAGGAGCACGAGCACCGGCGCGGCACCTCTCGCCATCGGGTAGACGACCGACAGCGGTGCGCGCCGGTACGCGGCCGCGAGCAGGACGAAGTAGAGGAGCTGGAGGCAGCTCGAGGCGACGAGGAACGGCCACACGCCCGGATGCACGTCCCACGTCAGCGCTGCGACCGGCGCGAAGACGACGACGGCGACGAGCAGTGCGATGGCGGTCGCCGCCTGCGGGTCGCGCGCCCGCGCCAGCAGCACGTTCCAGAGCGCGTGGACGAACGCCGCGGTGAGCGCGAGCGCGAAAGCGAAGGCCGGCACGGCGACAGGGTAGGCTCGTCGCCGGATTGGCCGAGAGAGAAACGAGGCCGCTCGTGATCGCGCACCGCGGGGCATCGTGGGAGCTCCCCGAGAACACGCTGCCCGCGTTCGAGCGCGCGATCGAGGTCGGAGCCGACTACGTCGAGTTCGACGTGCACGCGGACCCGGACGGCCGGCTCGTCGTCACGCACGACGCGCCCCGGCGCCACGCCCCGCCGACGCTCGAGGAGGTGCTCGAGGTCTGCCGGGGCCGGATCGGGATCATGGCCGAGCTGAAGAGGCCCGGCCGCTACCGCCGGCACGACCTCGTCCGCCGGACGCTCGCGCAACTCGACGACGAGGCGGTCGTGGTCTGCTTCCAACGGCCCGCGCTCGAGGAGGTGCGACGGCTGCGGCCGGGGATGCGCACCGTGCAGCACGTCGGCTTCGGCGTCTCGATCCGCCGCGCCGCCGGCGCCTGGGCGGCGGGTTTCCAGAACGAGCGCGTCACCGCGCGCGGACTGGCTGCGGCGCGACGGCTCGGCCTGGAGACGACCGTCTACACCGTCAACGACGAGGCGCGGATGCTGGAGCTCGCCGCGCTCGGCGTCACGCGGGATCTTCACAGATCGTCCGGATCTGGCTCTGCGGTCATTCCTTCGGCCGGTCCGGCCTCTTCGGGAATCGGCTCCGACTCGACGCCCTCCAGGCTGAGCAGGCGCGTGTCGCCCGTAGGCACCTGGGCGACCACCTTCGACCCGACCGGCAGCGAGCCCGCATGAGCGGTCGACACGTCTGCGATCAGGTCGGCCGCCGGCCCCACGACCTTCAGGCGCGTGACCGGCCCGAGGAACGTGTGCGACAGGATGTCGCCGGCGAGCTCGTTGGCGGCCGGCTCGCGGCCGTCGAGCGCCTCGACCTTGAGGGACTCCGGACGGACGAGCACGAGCACGCGCTCGCCCTTCGACCGGCCGCGCGCCGAGTCGATCGTCAGCCGCGTGCCGCCGTGGTCGATGCCGCCCACGTCGTCGAGAACGGTCCCCTCGAGCCTGTTCATCGTGCCGATGAACTCGGCGACGAAGGGTGTCTCCGGCGCGCCGTACATGTCGCTCGGCGGGCCGACCTGCTCGATCTTGCCGCCGTACATGACCGCGACCCGGTCGGAGATCGAGAGCGCCTCCTCCTGGTCGTGCGTGACGTAGATCGTCGTGATGCCGAGCTCGAGCTGGATGCGGCGGATCTCCTCGCGTAGCTGGACGCGCACCTTGGCGTCGAGGGCGGAGAGCGGCTCGTCGAGGAGCAGCACGCTCGGCTCGATCGCGAGCGAACGCGCGAGCGCCACGCGCTGCTGCATGCCGCCCGAAAGCTGGTGCGGGTAGCGCCCTGCGGCCTGGCCCAGCCCGACGAGCTCCAGGAGCTCGCCGACACGCTTCCGTCGCTCGGCGCGCGGCTGCTTGCGGATGCGCAGGCCGTACTCGACGTTCTTCGCCGCGCTCATGTTGGGGAACAGGCTGTAGGCCTGGAAGACCATGCCCATGTTGCGGCGGTTGGGCGGGACGCCCGACACGTCCTTGCCGTCGACGACGACCCGGCCCGACGTGGGCCGATCGAAGCCGGCGACGAGTCGGAGCGCCGTTGTCTTGCCGCAGCCGCTCGGCCCCAGCAGCGACACGAACTCGGCCTTGTCGAGCGTCAGGTCGATCCCCTTCAGCGCCTCGAAGTCACCAAACGACCTCCGTAGCTGCTGGAGCTCGACGTGCGGCATCAGTGGCCCACCTCCGCCGCGAAGCGGCCGCTCGTCGCGCGTTTGCGCCCGACGAGCAGGATCGAGAGCATCGCCAGCCACGTGATCCCGAAGCTCAGCAGCGTCAGCGCCGACGCCGGGAAGCCCTTGTTCTCGTTGATGTATTCGATGTACGTCGGGAAGGTGTTGAACGACGAGAGGCTCGCGATCGTGAACTCGCCCATGACGATCGCGAGCGTGAGGAAGGCGGCGCTGAGCGCGGCGACCCGGATGTTCGGAAGGATGACCCGGAGCAGCGTCGTCCGCCAGCCCGCGCCGAGGTTGAGCGACGCCTCCGTCAGCGTGTGCACGTCGATCGAGCGGAAGCCGGCCTCGAGCGAGAAGAACACGTACGGGAAGGCGAGGATCACGTAGGCGGCGGGGAGGAACCAGTACGGGTTGTCGAGGAACCAGAGCGGTGCGTTGAGCGTGTCCTTGTAGAACTTGAGCAGCCCGACGACGAGGATGATCGGCGGCACGACGAAGGGCACGAGCGCCATGAAGGCGATCACCGGGCGCAGCTTCGGGAGCCGCAGATGGACCCAGTAGATCGTCGGCACGAACAGCACGAGGCTGACGACGATCGTCTCGAGCGACAGGATGATCGAGAGCTTGAACGTCGCCCAGAACTGCGGATCGTGGATGATCACGCTGTAGTTCTCGAGGCTGCAGCAGTTGCCGGTCTGGTTGCTCTTCAGCGAGAACAGGAACGTGGAGATCAGCGGAATGAAGAAGTACGCCATCCCGAGGACGATCCAGATCCACGCTGACCACGGGAACCGCCTCATCGCGCCCACCTCGACGTCCGCCGTTGCAGCGGCACGTAGATGAGCATCATCCCGAGGAGGACGGCGAACATCCCGAACGCGAGTGCCTGGCCCTCGTGCGGGTTCGAGAGCACGTTGCCGGTCAGGTCGTTGCCGATCACGATCGGGACGAGGTTGAGGCCGCTGCCGCTCGTTAGCGCGTAGGCGGTCGCATACGCGGCGAACGCGTTTCCGAACAGCAGGATGAACGCGCCGAGGACCGACGGGAACAGCACCGGGCCGCCGACGTGGCGCCAGAACTGGAACGAGCTCGCTCCCAGGTTGGACGACGCCTCGCGCCACTCCTGCCGGAGCCCGTCGATCGCCGGCGAGATGACGAGGAGCATCAGCGGGATCTGGAAGTAGAGATAGACAACCCCGACGCCGAAGGAGCTGAACAGCGAGAACGGCTGACTCGAGCCGGGCGGTGTCCATTCGTAGAGGTTGAACCCGAGCTGGTCCTGCAGGAACTTCGTGACGACCCCGATCGTCCCGATCGTGGCGATGAAGGCGAACGCGAGGGGGATGCCGCCGAAGTTCGCCGCCACGCCCGAAAAGGTCGTGAACATCGGACGGATGAAGCGCGGAATGCGGTCCCGCATCGCCGCATACGCGAGCAGGAAGCCGAACAGCGCGCCCCAAAACGCCGTCTCCGCGCTCAATTGGATGCTCGTCTCGAACGACGAGCGGAGGTAGCTCGTGTGGATGATCGCGGAGACGTTCGAGAGCGTCCAGCCGCCGCTCGAGCTCTTGAACGCGCCCACCATGACCTGCGCCGCGGGCAGGAACAGGAACATGGTGGTGTAGACAAAGAACGGAACGACCACGAGCCAGGCGAGCGGAAGAAACCTCCGGCCGGACACGGTGTCCGGCCGGAGATCGTCTGCACTGGTTGCGACCGAGGTCGCCAAGCTCTACTTCTCTAGCCGACCTTGGCCGACCACTCGGCATTGATCTTCACCTGCGCCTTGGCCAGCTGGCCAAGGCTCGCGAACTTCACCTTTGCGTAGGGGGCGGCCGGGGGCAGCGCCTTGATGAGCGACGCGGGGATCACCTTCCGCCCGACCATGTTCGTGAACCGTGCCGGATGCACGAACCCCTTCAGCCAGATGATCTGGCCCTGGTCGGAGTAGAGGAACTCCTGGTAGAGCCGGGCCGACCACGGATGCGGCGCCGTCGCGTTGATCGCCTGGCAGTAGTAGCCGCCGTAGATTCCGTCCGTCGGGATGCTCGTCTTCCACCGCGCCGACGGGAACTCCTTGGTGTAGGCGATGTTCAGATAGTCCCAGTCGATGACGATCGGCGTCTGGCCGGACTGAACCGTCTGCGGCGTGCCCTGCACTGGGATGAAGTTGCCGACCGACTTCAGCTTGGCGAACCAGTCGATCCCGGGGCCGATGTCGCTCAGCGACCCCCCGTTCGCGAGCGACGCCGCGAAGACGCCGGCGAGCGCCGAGCCCGAGGTGAGCGGGCTCCCGTTCAGGGCAACCTTGCCCTTGTAGGCGGGCTTGAGCAGGTCGGCGAACGTCTTCGGGACGGGGTTGACGAGACCCTGGTTCGCGCCGATCGAGATCGCCCCCCAGTAGTCGCCGACCCAGAAGCCGCGGCCGTCCTTCATCGCGCGGGGGATCGTCCCCCAGTTCGAGTTGAAGTACTTCGAGTAGAGCCCGGTGTTCGCTCCGGAGAGCGCGAACGTCGTGGTGACGTCGACGGCATCGGGAGCGCGGGGGTCGCCCTTCAGCGAGACGATCGCCTGATTCTCCTGCGCCGATGTCCCGCCAGGGTTGGCGTCCGTGTAGCTGATGCCGTACTTCTTCTGGAACGTCGAAAACATCTCACCGTAGTTCGCCCAGTCGAGCGGGCACGCGATCAGGTTGACGTGGCCCTCCTTCTTGGCCTCGGCGATCATCTCCTTCTTCGAGAAGCCGCGGCCTTTGGTCGGCGGGCTCGCCGAGTTCTTCATCCGCGCCGCGATCGCGGCGCTCGGGCCTGCGAGGATGGTCAGGCCTGCCGCAGCCGCAGCGCTCCGCTTGAGCATCTGCGAACGGCTGATCTCACCCTCTTCGAGCTTGCTCCAGAACTCGAGTTCTTGGTGCTCGTAGTCCTCCACTTGCCCTCCTTGGCGGCGAATTGTGAACGAGCCGAGTTTACGGCCGGTTGGGCGAGAATTCAATGAGGACACCGCTTCGTAACCGGTCCGTAGCCTCCCGTGACCCGCTCGGAAGGCTCGTTATGCTCGGCGGATGCCGGGGCCGTTCGACGCCGAAGGCGAGTGGTTGAAGTGCGCGCTGCACGCGCACACGACCAACTCCGACGGCGAGCTCGCGCCGAATCTGCTCGTCCGGCACTACGAGTGGGCCGGGTTCGACGTGCTCGCGATCACGGACCACTGGGTACGAACGGTGGAGCCGTCGACCGCGCGGCTGCTCGTCATTCCCGGCACAGAGCTGAACGCGCAGGCCGGCGGCCCGGAGCACGACGCGCACGTGCTCGCGCTCGGCGTCGACGCCGATCCCGAGCCGCCCGCGAACGGCTTCGCGCCGCTCGAGGAGGTGGTGGCGTGGATCGCGGCGAGCGGCGGCGTCCCCTATCTGGCGCACAGCTACTGGAGCGGCCTGCGGACCGAGCAGTTCGAGGCCTGCGCGGGCCTGGTCGGGATCGAGGTCTACAACGCGGGCTGCGAGCTCGAGATCGGCCGCGGCGACGCGGGCCTGCACTGGGACGAAGCGCTCGAGCGAGGGCACCTTCTGTACGGGATCGCGTCCGACGACTCCCACCACCCCGGCTACGACAGCGGCCACGCCTGGGTCTGGGCGCGCTGCGCCGAACGGACGCAGGCGGCGGTGCTGGAGGCGCTCCGCGAGGGGCGCTTCTACAGCTCCGCGGGGCCGGAGATCCACTCGCTCGAGCTCGACGACGGCGCGTTGACGGTCCGCTGCAGCCCGGTCGCGAGCGCGACGCTCGTCGCCGGCCCGCGCCGCGGCGCGCGCGCGAACGCCGGTCGCCTCGGCTACCCGCACGGAGCCGAGATCCTCGACCGGGACACGGACGGCGCGATCACCGCCGCCCGGCTCGAGCGCCCGTGGGGCGCCGGGTACGGCCGGCTCGAGCTCGCGGACGCCTCGGGGAGGAAGGCGTGGACGAACCCGCTCTGGCCGTAGAGCGCCGCGCCCGCGCGATCGCCGAGCTCGGCGATCGCCGCTTCGACCTGCTCGTGATCGGCGGCGGCATCATCGGCGCCGGCATCGCCGAGGCGGCCACGGCTCACGGGCTCGCGGTTGCGCTCGTCGACAGGGGCGACTTCGGCGGCGGCACGTCGACCGCGTCGTCCAAGCTGATCCACGGCGGCCTCCGCTACCTCCGCCTCGGCGACGTGCGCCTCGTCCGCGAGGCCCACCAGGAGCGGCGGACGCTGATGCGCGTCGTCGCGCCGCACCTCGTCCGCCGGCTGCCCTTCCTGTTCCCGCTCTACGAGGGCGGCCCGTACCGGCCCTGGTTCGTGCAGACGGGGATCCTGGTCTACTCGGCGCTCGCCCGCGCCCGGCTGAACGGGCCCGTCCCGGTCGAGCGGGCGCGGCGGCTCGTTCCGCGCCTGCGCGGCGAGGCGCTCCGCTCCTGCGCGCTCTACGCGGACGCGGTGACGAACGACGGGCGCCTGACGCTCGCAAACGTTCGCAGTGCCGCCGACGCGGGCGCGACGGTCCTCAACTACGCCGAGGTGGTCGCATTGCGCGGGCGGGAGGGCGCCGACGTGCTCGTGGACGGCGACACCGTGCGTCGTCTCGGCACGCGCGATCGTGAACGCGAGCGGCCCGTGGGTCGACCACGTCCGCCGGCTCGAGGATCCGCGCGCGAAGCCGTCGGTCCGGCTGAGCAAGGGCGTGCACGTGCTCGTCGAGGGCGGGCAGGACTGGGCAGCGGCTCTCACGATCCCGCACGACAAGGTGCGCGTGACCTTTGCCGTCCCCTGGCAGGGCATGCTGCTGCTCGGAACGACCGACACGCTCCACGACGGGGATCCCGGCGACGTGAGCGTCACCGCCGGGGACGTCGAGCAGGTGCTCGCCGAGGCATCGGTCGCCGTCGATGCGCTGCTGCCGGAGGACGTTCGCGCGACCTTCGCCGGGCTGCGCGTGCTGCCGGGCGGGAGCGGCGAGACGGCAACGGCACGGCGTGAGACCGTCTACTCGCGGGGGCCGGGCGGCATGGTCAGCATCGCCGGCGGCAAGCTCACCACGTACAGGCGAATCGCGCTCGACGCACTCGATCGCCTGCGGCCCGAGCTCGGGCTCGGCGCTCTCGACCGCCGTCCGCGGCCACTGCCGGGCGCCGCCGGACTGAGCCACGTGCCGTTCCCGGACGAGCTGCCGCCGGAGACCCGCTCGCACCTGCTCGAGCTGTACGGCTCACTCGCGGCCGACGTGCTCGCGCCTGCACGCGACGATCCATCCCTGCTCGAGCCGCTCGTGCCCGGCCGCCCGGATCTCGCCGCACAGGCGCTGTACGCGCGGGAGTGCGAATGGGCGGTGACGGACGACGACGTGCTGCGGCGGCGGACGACGGCCTGGCTCGCCGGGCCGGACGCTCAGGCGGGGACGGCGGAGCGCTCCTCGCGCAGCCGCGCCGTCGCGTCCACGTCCAGCGACAGCGTCTCCGGGTCGATCACGACGCCGTAGTCGCGCCCGGCGAGCTCGACGGTCGTGAAGCCGTCGAGCACGTCGGAGCGCACGAGCTCGGGGTCGCGCTCGAGCGGATCGCCGTAGCCGCCCGAGTTCGGGACGGCGATCTCGATCGCCGCTCCGGCGGGGAGCGTCTTGCCGGTGAACTTCGACGGCCAGCTCTCTACGCGTGCCGTCCGGGAGCCGCACGACGGTCGAGGCGTTGATCCCGTCGTGGCCGCCGAAGATGCCCCAGGGCGGGTCGGTCTCGCATCGCTCGCCCTCGCAGGTCACGATCGTGTCGACGAGGAAGCGGTTGACCCGGATCATGCCGATGCCGCCGCGCCACTTGCCGGCCGCGCAGGGATCCTCGCGCAGCTCGTACCGCTCGGTGAGCATCGGGAAGCGCCACTCGAGCTCCTCGATCGGGTTGTTGCGCGTGTTCGCGATCAGGCAGTCGGTCGCGTCGAGGCCGTCGCGCCCCGGCCGGCCGCCGTACGAGCCCTCGTCCACCTCGAGATAGACCCAGTACTCGCCCTCCTCCTCGAGGAAGCCCGAGTAGCAGAGGAAGTGCAGGTGCGCCGAGTTGCCCGCCGTGATCTTGTCGGGCAGGACCGGCGCGAGCGCGCGCAGCGCCAGGTCGACCGCCCGCTGCACCTGGCAGAAGCGCGCGAAGCAGGCGCGCGGGTAGTTCGGGTTGAAGATCGAGCCCTCGGGCGCAACCACCTTCACGGGCGCCAGCATCCCCTCGTTCTGCGGCACGAACACGGGATGAGTCGCCTCGTCGAGGAAGATCATCCGCGTGATGAACGTCATCGCCGAGACGGTCGTGCCCTCGTACGGGCAGTTGAACCCCGTCGGCACCTCGGCGCTCGATCCGGTCAGGTCGAAGGTGATCTCGTCCCCGGCGATCTCGACGGCGACCTTGATCGGGAGCTTGACGCCGCGGTTGACGCCGTCGTCGTCGAGCCAGCCGACGTCGGTCTCGTAGCGGCCGTCCGGCACCTTCGCGATCTCTGCGCGCAGCATCCGCTCCGAGTATTCGAGCCAGGCGTTGGCGGCGCCGAGCACGGTCTCCTTGCCGTAGCGGTCGAGCAGCTCGCCGTAGCGCCGCTTGGCGAGCTCGCAGGCCGCGATCATCGCGCGGATGTCGCCGTTGTTGAACGTCGGCGTGCGGACGTTGTCCATGATGTGCTTCCAGAGCCCGTCCTGCCAGACGCCGCGCTCCTGCACCTTGACCGCGCGGTAGATGTTCCCCTCCGACCAGTTGTCGACGAGGTCGATCGCGAGACCGGGATACGCGCCGCCGATGTCGAGCACGTGCGCCGAGGCGCCCGAGAATCCGACGAGCTCCCCGCCGTGGAAGATCGGGATCACGATCGCGACGTCGGGCGAGTGGGTGGCGCCGCCGTACGGGTCGTTGTGGAGGATGACGTCGCCCTCGTGGATGTCGTCGCCGAGGATCCGGATGACGTTCTTGACGATCTTCGGCATCGCGCCCATGAACATCGGCGTCGAGTCCGATTCGGCCAGCTCGTTGCCCTCCGCATCGAAGATGCCGGCGCCGAGGTCCTCGGACTCGCGGATGATCGACGAGTACGACATGCGGTAGAGGACACCGGCCATCTCCTTGGCGATCGCCGCGAATGCGCCGCCGATCACGCGCATCAGGATCGGCGTCGCGAGGCCCGCGGCGCGCTCCCCCTCCGTGCGCGACGCGGCCGAGCAGTCGACGACGATGTTGCCGTGCCGGTCGATGTCGGCCACGAGCCCGGGCGGGACGACCGTGGTCGAGTCGTACTGCTCGATCACGGCCGGCCCCTCGATGCGGTCGCCGGCGCGCAGGAGCTCCCGCTCGTAGAACGGTGCCAGCCGCGTCTCCGGCTCGCCCGCGACGTCGAAGACGACTTCGCGCTCGAGCGTACGCGCGCGTGACGGGTCGCCGTCGCCTCGGTCGAGCTCGGTCGGCTTGAGCTCGTCGACGCGCCCGATGCCGACGGCGCGGATGTTGATGATCTCGATCTCCGCATCGAAGCGGTGGCCGTACTCGGACTCGTGCGCGCGGTGGAAGGCGTCCTTCAGCCCCTCGACCCAGGCGTGGTCCACCTCACCAGCGGGGACGTCGAAGCGCACCTCGTAACCCTGGCCCGCGTAGCGGCAGTCGGCGAGCCGCCGGACGAGCCGCCGCTCCTCTGCGACTCCGTCGGTATCGAGCTGTGCGATCGCCTGGCCGACCAGCTCGTCGTAGCGGCGCTGGAGCCTCGCGCGGTCGAGCGTCTTCAGCGGGTGGCGCTCCGTGGCCACGAACTCGTGCTCGAGGTCGGTGGCGAGCAACCCCGCGGCGGCGACGATCCCGGGATACGGCGGGACGAGCACGCGGCCGATCTCGAGCTCGAGCGCGAGATCGCATGCGAAGAGCGGCCCGGCGCCGCCCGCTGCGACGAGCGTGAACTCGCGCGGGTCGTAGCCGCGGCGAACCGAGTTCAGCTCGATCGCCTGCGCCATCCCGTACTTCTGGATCTGGAGCGCGCCGAGCGCGGCCTCCTCGACGGACATGCCGAGCCGGTCGGCGACGCCCTGCATCGCCCTTCTCGCGAGGTCGACGTCGAGCCGCATCGCGCCCCCGAGCAGGCCGCGGTCGGGGCGCAGCCGTCCGAGCACGAGCTGGGCGTCGGTCGAGGTCGGCTCGGTACCGCCGCGGCCGTAGCAGGCGGGGCCGGGATCGGCGCCCGCAGACTGCGGGCCGACGCGGAAGACGTCGCCCTCGTCGACGTAGGCAATCGAGCCGCCGCCGGCGCCGATCGTGTCGATGTCGACCATCGGCACCATCGCCTGGTAGTCGCCGATCTTCGTGTCGAGCAGGTGCCGCATGCGCAGGCGGCCGCCGGCCGCGACGCCGATGTCCGCCGAGGTGCCGCCCATGTCGAGCGTGACGACGTTGTCGAAGCCGGCCACCTTGCCGGCCCAGATGCCGCCGATCAGGCCTGCGACGGGGCCGGACATGAGCAGGTTGACCGGCCGCTGTGTCGCGGACTCCACGGTCGCCATGCCGCCTGACGACTGCATCAGCTGTACGCCGTGCGCGAAGCCTTCGTCCCGCAGAGCCTCGTCGAACCTGGCCACGTATCGCGATACCTTCGGGCCGACGTAGGCATTCAGGCAGACCGTCGAGAAGCGCTCGAACTCGCGGTAGAGCGGCAGGACCTCGTGCGAGACGGACAGGTACGCGTCCGGGAACTCCTCGAGGACGATCTCCTTGATCCGCCGCTCGTGGGCCGGGTTGAGGTACGAGTGGAGCAGGCAGACCGACACCGCCTCGACGCCCGCGTCGCGCAGCTGCCGGACACGCTCGCGCACCTCGTCGTCGTCGAGCGGCGCCAGGACGTCGCCGCTCGGAACCGTCACGCGCTCCTTCACCGTCAGCCGGTGGCGGCGCTTGACGAGCGGCCGCGACTGCCACGGAAGCTCCTGCTGCAGCGAGAAGTTGTAGGGCTTCTTGTGGCGGGCGATGTGGATGATGTCCCGCATCCCCTCGGTCGTGATCATCCCGACCTCGGCGCCCGAGTGCGTGAGCGCGATGTTGGTCGCGACGGTCGTGCCGTGCAGCAGGTTGTCGATCTCCGCCAGGCCGACACCCGCCTTCGCGCACAGGTCGCGGATGCCCTGGACGGTGCCGCGGGCGGGATCGTCGGGCGTCGACGGCACCTTGTCGACCGTGATCCGGCCCGACTCCTCGTCGACGAGGATCAGGTCGGTGAACGTCCCGCCGACGTCGACGCCGAGGCGCCTCATGCGGCGATCGCGCTCAGGGCGGGGACGATCTCGCGGCCGACGAGGCGAAGCTGGTCGAGCCGGCCGTTCAGATACGCGGTCGAGATCTCGTCTACGCCGAGGTCGGCCAGCTCGCGAATGCGCTCGAGGCAGCGCTCGGGGGGCCCGTTGATGGCGAAGTCGTCGATCAGCTCCGGCGTCACCCAGCCCGTGTGCTCGGCCGCCGAGTCGAGGTGCCCTTCGTAGTAGTCGTAGGCCTGCGTGCGCGCGTCGACGAGCCGGGTCAGCTCCTCGGGCATGCCGTGGTCGGGCACCCGCTGGATCACGTCGCCGATGTGGTTCGCGGCGCACGCGGCCGCCCATCGGCTCTCCTCGCGCGCCTCGTCGAGGTCGTCGGAGACCCACATGCCGCAGAAGATCGCCACCTCGACCTCGCCCGGATCGCGGCCCGCCTCCTCGGCGCCGGCCCGGACCTGCTCGATCGCCCAGGCGACGGCGGCCGGGTTCGCGCCGACCTGCGGCATGGCGATGTCGGCGAGCGCCCCGGCGAGGCGAAGGTTCCTCGGCCCGGTTGCCGCGACCGCGATCGGCACCCGCTCGCCGGTCGCCCAGCGAAGGCGGATCGTCGCGGCGGTCGTCTCGACCTCGTCGCCGGCGAGCAGCGCGCGAACCTGCGGGACGACCTCGGCGAACTTCCTCGTCGCGACCTGCTTCAGGCCGAGCGTCCGCACCGCGCTGTCCCCGCGGCCGAGACCGAGGATCACGCGCCCGGGATGGAGTTGCGCGAGCGTCGCCGCGGTGCTCGCGCTGACCGTGTAGTGGCGGGTGAGCGGGTTCGCGACGGCGACCCCGAGTTGGATGCGCTCGGTCGCGAGGAGCGCGCGGGTCAGGTAGACCCAGACGTCCTCCCAGAGCATCTGCGAGTCGACGACCCAGGCGCGGTCGTAGCCCGCCTGCGCGGCCGTCTCCACCGACTCCATGAAGACCGGGAAGTCCTCCGGCAGGAAGTGCGCTCCGATCTTCATCTCCGGTCCCCTCTCAGGCCTCGGCCAGCACGGACGGGAACGCCGCCAGCTCGGCAAGGGTCTGCTCGAGCGTGTTCACCTGGCCCCAGCCGACGCGGATCATCTCGATCGCCGGTCCGTGGAGATGGGGCAGTGTCGTGCCGGTCGTCTCCTCGACCACGATCGGCTTGAAGTCACGGAAGAGCGCGTCCTTGCACGTCGCGCCGACGCACTGGTTCGTCAGCACGCCCGTGATCAGGACAGTCTCCGCGCCCAGACCGCGCAGCACGAGCTCGAGGTTCGTCTGGAAGAACGCCGAGAGGCGGTTCTTCTCGACGAACCGGTCCTCGGCCTGCGGCTGCAGCGCGGCGAGGATCTCGTACCCCCACGTGCCCGCGCGGAGGCCGCCGTCGCGCAGGACGGGGCGGAGCTCCATGAACGGCCCGCCGTCCTCGACGCCGTGCGTGCCGTGCCGTGTCCAGACGACGGGAACGCTGCGCTCGCGGCAGGCGGCGACGAGCCGCTCGACCGGCTCGATGACCCGCTGCATGTGCGAGATGTCGATGTCGGACTTCGCGTACCACCCGTCGGCGTGCAGGAAGTCGTTCTGCAGGTCGATGTTGACGAGCACCGTCCGCCCGGGGACGAGCGGCCATGACGTCGTCTCGAAGGGATCGCGAAAGTCAGACATACGGCACGTCTAACGCCGCTCGGCGGCCGTGTCAACTGTCCGAGCGCGCGCGAGCTCGATGGCCTGGTCCCACGTCATCGCTCGTCCTTCGTCGAAGGTCGTGTCGGCTCGTACCTCGCCCAGCCTGGCTCGGGCTGCGCCGAGGTCGCGCTGGCGCCATGGCTTGGCAAACGGATGCATGTCAAACGGGTCAGTTACGCCGAGCTCCTTCCATTTCGCGTCGGCGGCTCCCTCGAGCCGGAGCGCGTCTTCATCTCGTCCGAGGCCGCCGGCGGTCATGGCGAGCCCGAGCACCTCCGTGGCTTGTTGGGTCACATCGCCGATGGCGAGCGCGGCTTCGAGGGCGTCCAGCCGGTGCTGTTCGGCGAGGGTGTAGTCCTGCCGATGCATGGCGCAGTCGGCGAGGTAGTGATCGGACGAGAACATGTTCGCGACGTCTTCGCTGTCGCGCGTCGAGGCGTAGAGCTCCAGCGCCAGCGGTTCCGCGCGCTCGAACTCCTCTGTAGCCAGGAGCGTCTGGCAAACGGCGGAGATCGAACGATTGATGAGTTCGTGATGACCGAGACGGCGCGTGTGCTCGAGGTTCTGCTCGAAGAGCTGAAGCGCCCGCGACAGCTCCCCTTCCGCGTAGAGAGCCCAGCCGAGCGCGTCTCGGGCTGCGGCCAGCTGCGTCTCGTCCCCAAGGGTACGCAAGAGCTCGATCGCCCGCTCGATTCGACTCAGCGCGCTCGCCGACCGCCCTTGCATCGCGTCGATCGACCCCAGGGCGGTGAGAGCCCGTGCAGTCAGCTGGCCATCCTCTACGCTTGATGCCAGCGCCTCTTCGAGTCTCCGCGAGCCTTCCGTGAAGTGCGATCTCGACTCCCAGAACCAGCCGAGCGCACCGGCGAGCTGGAGGCAGCGGAAGGCATCGCGCTCCTGCAGGTAGTCGAGCGCAGCGCGGAGGTTGTCGTGCTCTGCCTCGAGCCTCCTGACCCAGGTCAGGCCACGGTCGAACCGCTCCGTGTAGGCGAGCTCGCCGATCGCCAGGTAACGATCGGCGTGTCGGCTGCGCACCGCGTCGGCCTCGCCGCCTTCCTCCAGGAGCTCGCGGGCATACTCGCGGATCGTCTCCAGCATCCAGAAGCGCTCGCCGCTTCGCCGCAGCAGGCTCTTGTCGTGGAGCGATTGCAGACCGGCGACGTCGGCGCCGGCGACCTCCTCGGCGCTTTCGAGCGTGCAGCCGCCGCGAAAAACCGCCATGCGGGCGAAGAGCGGCTTCTCGTCCTCCGCGAGCAGGTCGTACGACCAGGCGATCGTCGCCCGGAGCGTCTGCTGGCGGGGGTCGGCGTCGCGGCCGGCGCGGAACAGGTCCAGCCGCTGCGAGATCCGCTCGAGGATCTGGGCCGGTGTGAGCACGCTGACCCGGGCCGCCGCGAGCTCGAGCGCCAGTGGCAGGTTGTCGAGCCGGTCGCAGAGCTCGACGACCGCGTCGTCCCCATCGATCCGCGCCCGCACGCAGAACAGCTCCGCTGCCTCCGGCTCGGCGAGAGCCGGCACCGGGTAGACGACCTCACCGTCGACCCGCAACAGCTCCCGGCTCGTGACGAGCAACCGCAGGTTCCGACAGGCGCGCAGCAGCGCCGCCAGCTCGGCCGCCGACTCGACCACCTGCTCCAGGTTGTCGAGCACGAGCAGGAGCTGCTTGTCGCCGATGTGCGCTGCCAGCTCCTGCTTCGCCCCCAGCGTCTGGGCGATCGTGTCCACGACCAGCGCCGGATCCCGGACCGGCCCCAGCCCGATCCAGAACACGCCCGCCTTGAAGTCGCTCACCAGCTCGCCCGCCGCCTCGATCGCCAGCCGCGTCTTCCCCGTCCCGCCCGGGCCGGCGAGCGTCACCAGCCGCGCCCCCTCGTTCCGAACCAACGACACCACCTCGTCCACTTCGCGTTCCCGGCCGACGAATGAGGAGAGCGGCAGGGGGAGGTTCGTGCTCGAGATCGTCCGCAGCGGCGGAAAGCGATCGGCTCCGAGCTGGAACAGCGAGACCGGCTCGGCGAAGTCCTTCAACCGGTGCTTGCCGAGGTCGAGCACATCCTCGGCCACCAGCTCGCGGGTCGCTCCCGACAGCAGCACCTGGCCGCCGTGAGCCGCGCTCATGATCCTGGCCGCCTTGTGCACGTCGGCGCCCACGTATTTGGGCGGATCGAGGAGCGGCTCACCCGTATGCACACCCACCCGGATCCGCACCGGCCCGTCGGCAAGCGACGCCATCGCCTGCTCCACCGCCGAGACCGCCCCCGACGCCGACGGCGAACGCGTAGAAGAGGCCGTCGCCCGCGTCGTCGACCTCGTAGCCCGACTGCGCAGCGAAGGCCTTCCGCACGACCCGACGGTGGTCGGCCAGCGCTTCTCGGTAAGCCTCCACGCCCAACTCGTCCAGCAGCGCCGTCGAACCCTCGATGTCCGTGAACACCAGTGTGACCGTGCCGCCCGGCTGCACCGCTGCGCTCACACGCGGGTCATATCAGCCTCCGGCCCATCCGGCATGCGTCAACTCCGCAGCCGCTCGCCCGCCGGGTCGTAGAGCGGTTGCTCGACGACACGCGCCGGGCGGCGCTCGCCGAGGATCTCGACCTCGAGCGCGGTTCCGTCCGCGGCGTGCTCGACCGGCAGGTAGGCGAGCGCGATCGACTCATCGACCGTGTGCCCGTAGCCCCCGGCCATCACGTACGAGATGAGCTCCCCGTCACGTGAGCACGGGCTCGTAGCCGTGCGCATCGGCGCCGTCCGCGTCGACGACGAGCGTCGAGAGACGGATACTCGGCCGGCGAGCGAGGAGAGCCTCGCGGCCGACGAACTCGCCCTTGTCGAACGCCACGAAGCGCTCCAGGCCGGCCTCCAGAGGCGTGTAGTCGGCGGACATGTCCGCACCCCAGAGCCGGTATGCCTTCTCGAGCCGCATCGAGTCGAGAGCCCGGTAGCCGAAGTCGCGGAGGCCGAGATCGGCGCCGGCCTCGCAGAGGCGGTCGTAGAGCTCGCCCTGGTTCTCCAGCGGATGGTGGAGCTCGAAGCCGAGCTCGCCCACGTAGGACACGCGCAGGCAGATGACCTGCACGCCGCCGATCTCGACGTGGCGCGCCCGGAAGAACGGCAGCGCCTCCCGCGAGATGTCTTCAGCGGTCAGGCGCTGCACCAGCTCTCGCGACCGCGGCCCGGCGAGCGTGAGGACGCCGTAGCGATCGGTGATGTTCTCGACCTCGACCGAGCCGTTGACGGGCAAGTGCCGCTCGATCCAGGCCAGATCGTGGGTCTCGGTCGCCGCCGCCGAGACGACGTAGAAGCGCTCCGGCTTGAGGCGCGAGACGGTCAAGTCGCACTCGATTCCGCCCCTCGGCGTCAGCGCCTGCGTCAGGCAGATCCGCCCGTCCTCGGCCGGCAGCCGGTTCGCGCACATCTGGTCGAGGAACGCTTCCGCGCCAGGCCCGGAGACCATGAACTTGGCGAAGCTCGTCTGGTCGAGGACGCCGACCGCCGAGCGCACCGCCCGGCACTCCTCGCCGACCGCGTCGAACCAGTTGCCGCGGCGGAACGAGTACTCGTCACGGGCCGGCTCGCCGTCGCGGGCGAACCAGAGCGGCCGCTCCCAGCCGAAGCGGGCGCCCATTACCGCGCCCCTGGCGAGCAGTGTCTCGTAGAGGGGATCGGTCTTGAGCGGGCGACCGGCGGGCCGCTCCTCCTCGGGGAAGTGGATCTTGTACTCGTCCTCGAAGACTTCCGACGCCCGCGCAACGAGGTAGGACGTGGCGTTCGCGTACTCGCCGAAGCGGCGCACGTCGAGCTCCCACATGTTGTCCGAGGGCTGGCCGTCGACGATCCACTCGGCCGCGTAGGCGCCGGCACCGCCCGCGAAGACGATCCCGAAGATCGAGAAGCCTGCGAGGACGAAGAGATCGCGCTGCCCGGGCACCCAGCCCATGAGGCAGCGTCCGTCCGGCGTGTAGGCGTCCGGCCCGTTGACGACCGTCCTGATGCCCGCGTCGGCGAAGACGGGGATGCGCTCGCCCGCCGAGACGAGGTAGCCGGAGATCCGGTCGAGGTCGGGCGGGAGCAGGCGGCTGTGAAAGCCGGCCGGGATCCCGTCGAGCGCCCACGGCAGTGGATCGCGCTCGAACGGGCCGAGCAGGAGGCCGCCGTGCTCCTGGCGGCAGTAGAACGAGCGGTCAGGGTCACGGAAGACGGGCAGCTCCGTGTCACGGTCCGCGACCTCCGGAATCGGCTCCGTGACGACGTAGTGGTGCTGCATCGGCACGAGCGGCAGCCCGTGCCCGGCCAGGCGTGCGACCTCGGGCGCCCACTGCCCGGCCGCGTTGACGACGATCTCGGCCCTGATCTCCCCCTCGGGCGTCTCGACGACCCAGCCGCCCGGGCCTCGCCGGAGGCCCGTGGCGGGCGTGTGCCGCAGGATGCGCGCGCCGAGCGACGTCGCCCCGCGCGCGAACGCGTTCGTCAACCCGGTCGGGTCGACGTGGCCGTCGGTCGGGAGGTACGCAGCCGCGAGCACGTCGCCGGGATCCATCACCGGGAACAGCTCGCCCGCCCGGTCCGGTGAGACGAGCTCGAACGGGACGCCGACCGAGCTCGCGATCCCGGCGACGTGGTGGAACTGGTGCAGGCGCTCCTCGGTGGTCGCGATCCGCAGCGAGCCACAGCGGTGGTAGTCGACGGCCTGGCCGGTCTCGCCCTCGAGCGTCTCGTACTGCTCGACGCTCCGCCTGAGCAAGCCCATCAGGTTGTAGCTCTGGTTGAACTGGGTGCAGAGCCCGGCCGCGTGCCAGGTCGAGCCGCTGGTCAGCTCGTGCTGCTCGAGGAGCACGGAGTCCGTCCAGCCGAGCCGCGCCAGGTGGTAGAGCAGGCTGCAGCCCGCGACACCGCCGCCGATCACGACCAGCTTGGCTTCCGAGAGCATCGCTGGGATCATCCAGTGTCAGACGAACCGACGACAAGGAGAACGCAATGAGCGACGAGATCCGCGAGGCGCTCGAGAAGATCTTCTCGGCCGACTCCGACGTCTACCAGCAGCGAGGGTTCCAGCGCCGCGTCGGCTTCGGGGAGCGGCCCGCGCAGATCCACATCGACCTCGCCAACGCCTGGACGCGGCCCGGAAACCCGTTTACCTGCGAAGGGATGGACACGATCATCCCCGGCGTCCAGCGCCTGCTCGCGGCGGGCCGCGCCAAGGGTGTCCCCGTCGTCTACACGACGACCGCCTACGCGGTGACCGAAGGGCCTGCGAGCGACATGGGGCTCTGGCACCACAAGATCCCGGTCGAGGTGCTGAAGCTCGGGACCGACGCGGTCGCGATCGACGAGCGGATCGCGCCGGAGCCGGGCGAGCACGTGATCGTCAAGAAGCACGCGAGCGCGTTCTTCGGCACGAACCTGGCCTCGATGCTCCGCGCGGCCGGCGTCGACACGGTGATCGTCACCGGCGTCACCATGGCGGGCTGCGTGCGGCACACGGTCGAGGACGCGATCGGCTACGGCTTCCGGCCGATCGTCGTGCGCGAGTGCGTCGGCGACCGTGTAGCGGGCGTCGTCGAATGGAACCTGTTCGACATCGACGCGAAGTTCGGCGACGTCGAGCTGCTCGAGACGGTGCTCGACTACCTCGACGGAATCGAGCCGTTCGGCGCCGTGGCGACCGGAGCAGCGACGGAGACAAGCTGATGGGGGTTGACCAATCTCCAGGGTTTGTCGTAGGCTCGCGTCTTCCGGCTGACTAATTCAGCCTGGCTGCGGTGTAAGGGGAGGGGCGGAGAGATGAGGCATCGAGGGCGTTGGGCGTCGTTTGTCGTGGGCGGCGCGGTACTGGCTGCGCTTCTTTTGGTGTTCGTGCCGATGGCGGCATCGTCGGGCACGGACGAATACACGGCGACTGTCACGCCGAATCATGTCGCGGCGGGCGCTACGGCTGTCTCATTGACGTTCACGATCGCCAACGACCTGGGCAGCGCTGATCTTGGCTCCGCCGACATCGCCGTGAATCCCACTTTCGGCGCGGTCACGGTCGGAGCCACGACTGCTACCGGCGGCAAGAGCTGGAGCGGAATCCTGAATGGGAGTGGAGACACGATTCAGCTCCGGGCCGGCGGCGCCGGAGACACCCTCCCCGCCGGCCAGTCGGTCAGCGTCCAGGTGACTGCGAATGCGCCGACTTCGACCGGGCCACAGGGCTGGGCGACGCAAGCGTCAGCCTCCTTGACGGATCCGAGCGACACCCCCTTCGTCACGAACTCCAGCTCGGACACCAGCGTCATCGTCGACCCGGACCACTTCGACGTCAGCGCACCCGCAGCCGCCACCGCGGGAGACCCTTTCGACGTCACCGTCACGGCCAAGGCTGCGGACGGCTCGACGATCTCGAACTACGTGGGCACGGTTCATTTCTCGTCGACGGATCCGGGGAGCCAGACGGTTGTGCCGCTCGATTACCCGTTTACCGGCGGCGACAACGGGGTGCATACGTTCACGAACGGGGTCACGTTGACGAAGGCTGGGTCGCAGACGGTCAGTGTCGCCGACACGGTGACGACGTCGGCGACGGGTAACTCGGACCCGATCACGGTTGGTCATGCGTCGCTTGACCATTTCACGCTTGGCTCGATCGGCGATCAGATTGCGGGCGGCGGGTTCAGCGTTTCGGCGACGGCTGAGGATGCGTTCGAGAATCCGCTTGGGGGCGATTATTCGGGGACGCCGTCGTTGTCGGGGACGTTGCATGGCTCTCCGCGCGGCTGTCCGGATGCGACTCATGCGTGCACCGAGTCGTACGGGAATCCGCCGTCGGTGTCGGCTGGTGTGGCGACCTGGAACGGCGTCAAGGGCTACCTGGCGGAGACGGGTCGGACGGTGACTGCCACCGGCGGGAGCGCGTCGGGGACGAGCAACCCGTTCGCGGTTGGTCATGCGTCGCTTGACCATTTCACGCTTGGCTCGATCGGCGATCAGATTGCGGGCGGCGGGTTCAGCGTTTCGGCGACGGCTGAGGATGCGTTCGAGAATCCGCTTGGGGGCGATTATTCGGGGACGCCGTCGTTGTCGGGGACGTTGCATGGCTCTCCGCGCGGCTGTCCGGATGCGACTCATGCGTGCACCGAGTCGTACGGGAATCCGCCGTCGGTGTCGGCTGGTGTGGCGACCTGGAACGGCGTCAAGGGCTACCTGGCGGAGACGGGTCGGACGGTGACTGCCACCGGCGGGAGCGCGTCGGGGACGAGCAACCCGTTCGCGGTTGGTCATGCGTCGCTTGACCATTTCACGCTTGGCTCGATCGGCGATCAGATTGCGGGCGGCGGGTTCAGCGTTTCGGCGACGGCTGAGGATGCGTTCGAGAATCCGCTTGGGGGCGATTATTCGGGGACGCCGTCGTTGTCGGGGACGTTGCATGGCTCTCCGCGCGGCTGTCCGGATGCGACTCATGCGTGCACCGAGTCGTACGGGAATCCGCCGTCGGTGTCGGCTGGTGTGGCGACCTGGAACGGCGTCAAGGGCTACCTGGCGGAGACGGGTCGGACGGTGACTGCCACCGGCGGGAGCGCGTCGGGGACGAGCAACCCGTTCGCGGTTGGTCATGCGTCGCTTGACCATTTCACGCTTGGCTCCGATCGGCGATCAGATTGCGGGCGGCGGGTTCAGCGTTTCGGCGACGGCTGAGGATGCGTTCGAGAATCCGCTTGGGGGCGATTATTCGGGGACGCCGTCGTTGTCGGGGACGTTGCATGGCTCTCCGCGCGGCTGTCCGGATGCGACTCATGCGTGCACCGAGTCGTACGGGAATCCGCCGTCGGTGTCGGCTGGTGTGGCGACCTGGAACGGCGTCAAGGGCTACCTGGCGGAGACGGGTCGGACGGTGACCGCCACTCAGGGGTCGATCACAGGTCAGAGCAGCACCTTCACAGTCGGCCCCGCTGCACTCGACCATTTCGAGATCGCGAACATCCCTACGCAGATCGCGGGAGTGCAATTCTCGGTCCAGGCCACCGCGTTCGACGCCTTCGAGAACGTGAAGACGGACTACACCAACTCACAGAATGCCGTGCTCTCGACCGACGCCGGCAATTCCGCAAAGGGCTGCGGCGGTAGCGGCAACTCGCCGTGCCTCCCGGCTCTAGGCGCCTTCGGCTCGTGGGCCAGCGGAGTGGCGAGCGCGAACGTCACGCTCTTCAAGAGAGAAACGGGTCGTCATCTCACCGCGACCGACAGCGGCAAGACCGGAACTACCAACCCGTTCGACGTGAGCCCGAACGAGCCGGCGTCTGAGGCGTTCACGGTGCAGCCCACCCTGACGCAGGTTGCTCCGGTCGCGATCGCGCCGGCGGTCGTTGTCACGGTCTCCGATTACTACGGCAACCCCGTTTCGGCCGGCAAGCAGGTGACGATGTCGATCGGAGCCAACCCGGGAAGCAGTACGCTCACGGGTGGAGGCCCCGTGTCGACCTTGTCGAACGGGACGGCGACCTTCGGCAGCCTCACGCTCAACAACCCTGGCGTCAACTACACGCTCGTCGCCAGCGTGCCTTCCACGGATCCTCACGTCACGAGCCCCGTGACCGCTACCAGCGGCAAGTTCGACATCGGCAACCAGGTTACGCACGGCTGCTCGGGGAACTGCACCGCGACCGGCTCGGACAGCACCAATACGACCACCTCGACGATTACGGTCAGCGGCGGGGCTGCGGGAGACGTGCTGGGAGCGGTCGTCACGAAGACCCTCAAGGCGCCCGCAAACGTCTGCGCTTCCAGCGGATTCGGCCAGGCCATCGGGATCGCCGGGACTGCCGCCGACTTCATCACGACGACGAGCCACCCGACCTTCACCATCGTCACGCGGATCGACAAGTCGATCGTCCAAAAGGCGCCGGGGCCGAACGGAGCGACCAAGTTCGAGATCTGCCTCGGTGCGCTGAACACGCTGCATCCGGTCGCCGGGCCTCCTCCCATCACCACGTGCACCGACCCCAACACGAGCAACTCGTTCCCGAAGAAGGACGGCGGGGGCGGCTGCGCAGTCTTCAACAATTCCACCGGGTTCAACTATTTCTGGGGCGTGCTGCCCGACGCGCCGAACGGCGCGAAGTCCTGCACCGACTCGAAGATCAAGTTCCCGGTTGTCCTCTCCAAGACGAAGAACGGAGCCGGAGACGTCGTCCTGACCTCGTGCGTCCCGTCCCCGTTCGATCCGCACCCCTTCGGCGGGCCGTAGGCAGCAGACTCGAGCGGTCGCTGCGGCCTAGTCGGTCGTAGCGACCGCCGAGTCGAGCGGTATCTCCGGCGTCGCGACCACATGCAGCGTCGCGAAGATCTCGTCCCGTTCCCGGGCGAGCTCGTCGACACGCTCGCAAACGGACGGGCCGAGCCTGACCAGCGCGTCGAGCGTCAGGCCCACCTCGTACGGAACCCCGTTCGCCCGCGCAGACTCGAGACTCTCGGCGAGCGCCCGGCTTGCTTCGTCCAACCGGCCGAGCTGGGCGAGCGCACAGCCTTGCACGCGCGCCAGAGCGGGGACGACGGCATAGACCCCCTCGATCGTCGAGACTCGATCGAGGGCCGACGACGTAAGCGCCAGGGCAGCCTCGCTCTCGCCTTCGAGCATCAGGCATTCGGCGAGCTTCGCCTCCGTCAGCAGGACCTCGCCTCGTTCTCCGGCCCGTTCGTACGTTTCCCTCGCCTCCGTGAGCATCGCCCTTGCCTCGTCGAAGCGCCCCGCGCGCGCGGCCAGTCGCCCGTAGTCCGCGAGATTGTTCGCGATGTGAGGGCCGGTATCCGATGCCCGAGCGATGAGCAAGGCCTGTCGAAGCAGCGGTTCCGCCTCCTCGAGGCGGCCCTGATCCGAGAGGAGCTCCGCGCGGTTCGTGAGGGCGAACGAGGCCGCCCACCGGTCGCCTGCCTTCTCGAGCGCCTCCTGGGCCCCCTCGTACGCCGCGATCGTCTCGTCCCAGCGGCCGAGGAAGTACAGCTGCGTTCCGAGGTTGTTGAGCGTGATGCCCTTCCGGTGCAGGTTGCCGAGCTCTTCGTAGATCTCCAGCGCGCGCCAGGAGTACACAGCCTCGTCGTAGCGTCCGAGCGCCACGAGGGCGATGTCCAGCACGCGATAGGCGTGCGCCAGCGCTTCGAGCGCGCCCGAGCGTTCGCCCTCCTCGATGGCCTTCCGCGACCAGGCGATCGCATCCGCCTGATGCCCCTGCTTCCAGCGAACCGCTCCGTACCATGCGGCCAGCGCCGCCCGCTGGCCTGATGCGGCGTCGTCGTCGCGATCGCCCAGGACCCGGAGTCCCCGGGTGAGCCACCGCAGCGCCTGCGGGTAGCTGCCCAGCCCGTACGGGATCTGGGCCACCTTCAGCATCAGCCGCGCCTGTCCAACCACGTCGTCTCCCAGGCGGTCCCGAGCAGCACGGAACGCTGATCCTGCCCGCGTGAACTCGCCCAGCAGCACACGGACGTCGCCCAGCGACTCGGTCACGCGCGCGATGTCGCCGGTCGCAAGCTCCACCTGTCGCGTCGACGCCAGCGCCCGCTCGAAGAACGTTGCCGCCTCTGCGTTGGCGTACAGGACCTGAGCCCGATCGCCCGCCAGCCGGGAGTAGCGCCAGGCTCGCTCGAAGTCCTGCGCGTGGAAGAAATGCAGCGAGAGAAGCTCCGCCTGGTCCTCCGGCTGCGGCGCCCGCCCCTCGATCATCGTCCCGACGCGCTCGTGGAGCTCCCGGCGCCTGCGGTAGGGGAGCCCTTCGTACGCAGTGTCCCGCGCCATCATGTGCCGGAAGCGGAAGGAACCGTCGCTCCTGCAGCACGACGAGGTCCTGCAGGTGTGACCACGTCTCGTCGTCCCAGGGCTCGCCGAGGCAGCTTCGGAGGAGGTCGAGCTCGAACGTGGCCCCGATCACTGCGGCCGACCGCAGCATGCGCCGGGCGGGCGGCGAGAGCCGATCGATCTCGCGAATCATCAGGGCCTCGACCGAGTCCGGGAAGATCGTCGAGATCATCGGCCCGCTGTGCGGCAACGATCAGCTCGGTCAGGAACAACGGATTGCCACCCGCCCGGGCAGCCAGCGCCGCCGCGTGCCGCGGGCCGCAAGTGGCAGTTCGCCCGTCGCGCGCTCGATCAGCTGGGCGGACGCGTCCGCCGTCAGCGGCTCGAGCCAGATCTGTACGCGATGCGCGGCCTCGGGCACCGTAAACGTCGTCGGCCGGTCTCGGCGCGTCGCGACGACGAGCCAGGGCCGCGCCTCGAGGGTCAACGCGAGGTGGCCGAGGAGGGCGGCAGACGCCTCGTCCAACCAGTGGACGTCCTCGAAGACGATCACGGTCGGCGTGAGCAGCAGCATGCCGACCAGCTCCGTCACGACCTCCTCCAGCCTGCCCTTGCGGAGCTCGCCGTCGAGCGGCGCCGTCTCCGGCGTGTTCGGGAGGTCGAGGCCGAGAGGCACCGCGAGCAGCGGCAGCCACGGCAGCAGGTGCGGCGCCGCGCGTTTGACTCGGCGTCGGAGCTGCGCGCGCGTGATCTGGCCGCCGTCACCAGCGTCCGGCTCAGAGCAGCGAACGAAGCAGGAGCTGAAACGGGTGGTACGGCGTCGTCGCCTCGTACTCGTCGCACTGGATCGAGATGAAGGTGTCCGACCTCACCTCCTCGGCCAGGGCTTCGATCAGCCGTGATTTCCCGATTCCGGGGTCGCCGACGATCTCGACGATCCTTCCCTCGTACGAGCGCGCCGACTCCACCGCGTCCACGAGTGTCTGCAGCTCCTGCTCACGTCCGACCAGCGGCGCCTCCCCGCGCCGCACACGTCTGCCTGCTGCCGCCCCGAGCACATACGCCTGGACGGGTTCGGACTTCCCTTTGACGGTGAACGGCTCGAGCGGTTCGACGGCGAACTCCGTCCGCGATCGCGACAGCACATCTGCAGTGACGAGCGATCTGGCCGTCGCCGGCACTCGTCATCAGGCGGGCCGCGAGGTTCGCGGCGTCGCCCTTGAACGAGTACGTGCGCCGGTACGGCGGACCGAAGTCTGCTGCGAGGATCCGTCCCCGGTTCACGCCCGATCTGCAGCGACAGCGGCAGCCGCGCGTCTCGCGATCGCCCGCAGAGTGCGCAGCATGCGCTCCTCGTCGTTGCCGCTGCTCGTGGGGGCGCCGGAGACCAGCATGATCTTCCCGCCGCCCGCGGCGATGTCCGTGTCGAAGAATGCGACCTTGTGCTCGAGCGCGATTCCCTCCGCCGTGTCGAGGGTCAGCTCGAGGGCGTCGGCCACGGCGTCGACGCCTGCCGTGGCGATGAGCTCGGCGACACCCGCAAAGCGGAGGAAGGCGATCGTGAGCGGACGATGCTCGGCCTCCCCTCCGCCCTCGACCAGATGGCTCGAGATGGCGACCGGAACGCAACGCTCGAGATCGATGTCGGCGACGTCGCCGACACTGGGCGTCCGGTCGATCTCCAGGGCCGGGGCGCCGGCCAGCAGATAGCCGTCGCCTCGACGACTCCCGAGGTGCGACCGCTCGAGCGCCGCAGCCGTCGCGCGTGTGATCACGGTCTCGCCCGCCTCGGCCGACGACTCGGCGGCGACCGTCGCGTCGGCGGCAGGTCCCGCGATCACCAGCTCCCGGTGGAGCTTCCCGACGAAGAAGAAGTCGAAGAGGTCCGTGTGAATGCCGATGGACATCCGGAGGGTCACCCGTCCTGCCGAGGTCTTGAGACGCCCGATCGACCGCATCGTCCGCTGCATCTCGACCGCCGCGCGACAGGCTCTGGCCGGATGCCCGTCTCCCGTGAACAGGAGGAGCGTTGCGTCGCCTCCCCACTTGATCACCGCGGCCCCGTAGTCGTACGCCACCGACAGGAGATCGGTGAACGCCGAGTCGAGGACGTCGTTCATCTCCTCCGCGCCGACCTTCCCCTTCTTCGAGAGGAGCTCGGTCAGGCTCGTGAAGCCCGAGATGTCTGCGAAGGCGAGCGTGCCGTCGATCGACCGGTGGCGGAGGTCTGGCGCGTCCCGCATCCATTCGATCGCGAGCCTCGAGACATACGGGCTCAGGCGCTCGGAGGCCGGAAACCCGTCGACAGCACTGAGCGCCGTGCGCGCCACGCGTTCGAGGATACGGCCAGGTCCGGCGGCGTCAAGCGCGGGCCGCTTGACGGACCCCGGGACGGGGCAGTTCAGCGGCGTGTCGCGCGAAGCAGCGGCCGGAAGCGGTCGGGGCTGAGCGGGGCGAGATCGATGCTCGTCGGCTCGCCCGCGTAGAGCTCGGCGACGAGCCGCCCCGTGATCGGGGCGAGCGACAGCCCTTTGCGGGCATGGCCGGTCGCGAGCACGAGCGGCTCGACTCCGACCGGCCGGCCGATCACCGGCAGGCCGTCGGGCGTGCACGGCCGCAGCCCCGCCCAGACCTCGAGCTCGGGCCGCTCCTCGTCGATCGCGAGCACGCGCGCGGCAGCCACGCGGATCGCGTCGACCCGCCTCCTGCTGATCGACGTGTCGAGTCCGGCAAGCTCGAGCGTGCCGGAGAGGCGGAGGCGGCCCGGGAGCGGCGTCGCGATCACGTGCGCCTCGTCCATCGAGATCGGCACCTGCGGGTCGGCCTTCGTCGGCTCGAGGTCGAGGTGATAGCCCTTGCCGCCCTCCTGCGGGAGGCAGACGCCCAGCGGTTCCGCGAGGGCGGTTGTCCACGCCCCGGCCGCGAGCACGACCGTCCGCGCCCGCAGCGTGCCCTTGCTCGTGTCGACCGCGATCCCGCCGTTCGCGCGCCTGAGGCTGCGCACCTCGACATGCGTCTCGATCGTCGCGCCCGCCTCCTTCGCCGCGCGGCCGGCGGAGTAGACGAAGGCGAGCGGATCGCAGTGCGCCTCGTCGGGGAAGTAGACGCCGCCGGCGATGCGCTCGCCGACCGCGGGCTCGAGCCGCCGTGTCTCGTCGCGGTCGAGCACGTCCGCCGGCACGCCGATCCCGTCAGCGTGCGCGCGGGCCTCGGCGAACGCGGCTTCCGTCTCGTACACGTTGAGGATGCCGCGGCGCTCGAACCCGGTCGCGAGGCCTTCACGCGCGAGCTCGGCGTGGAGCTCCAGGCCGGCGAGCGACAGCTCCCGGATGATCCGCGTGCCCTCGGCTGCGCGCGACGCCGTCGACGCCCTCACGAAGCGGGCGAGCCAGGGGGCGACCGACGGCCGCGGGCGCAGGAAGAAGGGGCTGTCCGGCGAGAGCATCCAGCGCAGGCCGTTCCGGAGCGACGCCGGGTTCGCGATCGGCGCCGAATGGCTGGGACAGAGGAGGCCGGCGTTCCCCGACGAGGCTCCGGAGGCGAGCTCCTCGCCGCGCTCGAGCAGCGTCACCGCCGCGCCGCGACGCGCGAGCTCGAGCGCGCAACAGACTCCGATCGCGCCGCCGCCGACGACCACGACCTCGTGCTCCACGCAGAGAGGATGGCACAGCGGGGCGAGCCCGCTCAGCTCGACGACGAGCAGACGCTCGGGAAGCCGATCGCCGCGCCGGCCTTGGAGGTCTCCCCGGCCAGCTTCTCGAAGCGGATGTAGGCGAGCGCGGTCCCGGCGATGTCCGGGGCCTCCGCTGCGTGCAACGTCTTCTCGAGCGAGGCGATCACGCGCTGCTTCAGCGCGAGCCAGCGGTCGATCTTCGCGGCCAGCTCCCGCGGCGTCGCGAGTGCGCGCACCTCGGTGGTCTCGGCCCTGATCAGCGGGATCACCCGCTTGAGCGGCGTCACCACCTCGCCGGGGATCGTCACGTCCGATGGAGGGGCGACCGCGTCGAGCCTCGGGCCGTACGCGCCGCAGATCCTGGCCACGTCGGCGAAGTACTCGGCCTTCGTGGGGGCCGCCTCCGAGCTGCTGTTCCCGAAGGCGAGGACGACGACCGCGGCGACGCCGCCCGCGAGGAGGATCGCGCCCACCCACGCGAGCAGGTGCGGGGGGCGTTTCATCGGCTCCATGTCCGTACTTCGTCTGCGACCCTCGTGCCGGATCGGTGGCTCACCACGGCAGCGCCGGCTCGCCGGCCGTCCAGCCGCCGTCGACGGGGAGCACGACGCCGGTGATCGCGCTCGCGAGCGGGCTGGCGAGGAAGACGATCGCGGCCGCGATCTCGTCGGCCTGCAAGGAGGCGGCCGAGCGGGATCCGGCCCGTGGCCGCCCGGGTGAAGATCTCGTTCTCGAAGAACGCCTCCGTCATCGGCGTCACGGTGAACCCGGGAGCAACCGCGTTCACGCGCACGCCGTGCTCGGCCCAGTCGATCGCGAGCGACCGGGTCAGCGCCGCGACCGCGCCCTTGCTCGCGGTGTAGGCGGCCTGCTGCGGGAGCGAGACGAGCGCGGCCTGCGAGGCGACGTTCACGACCGCGCCCCGACGCGCGCGGAGCAGCGCGGCGAACGCCTGGCACGCGTTGAGCGTCCCGAGGACGTTCACCTCGAAGTTGCGGCGGAAGTCCTCGGGCGCGAGCTCGTCGACCGGGCGGTTCTCGGTCAACACGCCGGCTGCGTTGACGAGCACGTCGAGCCGGTCGAGGGATGCCGCGAGCCGGTCGAGCGCCGCGCGGTCCGTGACGTCGACGGGCGAATCGCCGGCGCGATCGACGATGTGCACCGTGGCGCCGCTCGCCTCGAGCAGCCGGCGGCAGGCGTCTCCGATCCCGGAGGCGCCGCCGGTCACCACGGCCACGCATCCGTCCAGCCTCAACGTGTCGGCCACGCTGCGATCATGCCGCACAGTGAGCGGCATCGCCCTCTTCTGGCACCCGGCCTGAGCGAGCTGCGCGGCGGCCAGGGAGTTCCTTGGCGAGCGCGGGGTCGAGTTCGAGTCGCTGAACGCGCGCGACGGCGGCGAGGGCGAGCGACGGTGGGAGGGAATGGGCCGCCCCACGATCCCGTCGCTCGTCGTCGACGGCCGGGCGGTCCCGATCCTCCACGTCTCGCAGATCGCCGAGGCGCTGGGGCTGCCCCCGCCGCCGCCGGGCTCGCCGGTTCGCGACGGCGCGGACGCGGCGGCGATCCTCGACGCCTGGCTCGCCCGGATCCGCGAGACGCCGTGGAGCGCCCTCCTCGCTCCGACGCCGGCACGCGGCCGCTGCCTGCGCGAGCTGACGGTCAACGTCTTCCATCCGTTCGAGCTCCTGCCGCCGGCCTGGACGAGCGGCGAGCTGGACTGGCGACCCGAGGACGACGGTGCGCGCGAGTCGGAGCTGGCCTCGCACGACGATCTGATCGCCTTCGCGGAGGCCGCGGCGACGGGCTGGCGCCGGTTCGTGGACGACCACGACCTCGCCGGGCGCGACCCGCTCGTCGACACGCCTCGCGGGAGCGCTCCGTTCTCGACGCTGCTCGCCTTCCACCGCTGGCACGCCGCCTACCACTATCGCCAGCTCGTGTCCGTGCTCGGCGACGCCGAGGGCGCGCTCGACCTGGACGAGCTCGACGATCTCGCTCTCCCGAGCGACGTCTTCTAGGCTTCGCGCGTGGCGCTGCAGCCCGACCGGACCGTGGCCGAGCTCCTCGAGCTCCAGGAGCTGACGGGCGACGAGAACGGGGCGCAGCGGGTCGCCTGGACGGACACGTGGGAGCGGGCGCGCGAATGGCTCCGCGGCAAGCTGGAGGGCGTGCCGGTCGAGGAGGAGATCGACCAGGCGGGGAACCAGTGGTTCACGCTCCCGGGCGCCTCCGACCGCGCGCTCCTGATCGGCGGGCACATCGACTCGGTTCCCAACGGCGGCTGGCTCGACGGGTGCCTGAACGTGATGGCCGGAGTCGAGATCCTGCGCCGCCTGGCGGCGGACGGCGAGCCTGCGACCACCGTGCGGCTCGTCAACTGGGCGGACGAGGAGGGCGCGCGCTTCGGCCGCAGCCTCTTCGGATCGAGTGCGGCCTGCGGGTCGATGCACGACCAGGACGAGCTGCGCCGGCTCACGGATCGTGACGGCGTCTCGCTGCCGGACGCGCTCGCCGAGCACGGCGTCGACCTCGACCGCGCGACGGAGGCAAGCAGCCAGCTCGAGAACGCGGCCGCCTACATCGAGCTCCACATCGAGCAGGGGCCGGTGCTCGAAGGGCTCGACCTGCCGCTCGGGGCGGTGCTCGGCACGTTCGGCGTCGAACGGCACCGAATCACCTGGACGGGCCAGGCGGCGCACGCGGGCTCGACGCCGATGGACCGCCGCCGGGATGCGCTCGCGGGAGCGGCCAAGCTCGCTCTCGAGCTTCGGAACATCGCGGCGCGCGTCGGGGACGGGGCCGTCTGCACGTCGGGCAGCGTCGTCTGCCGTCCCGGCATCGTCACCTCCGTCGTCGAGACTGCCGAGCAGCTCCTCGACCAGCGCCACCTCGACGCCGGCAAGCTCGCCGCGCTCCTCGCCGAGGCGAAGGAGGCGGCCGAGCGCTTTGCGGCGGAGGAGAGCATCGGGGTCGCGTGGGAGCGGATCTGGTCGATCGAGCCGATACTCTTCGACCGCGGACTGGTGGACATGTGCGATGCGTCGATCGAGGACGTGGCCGGCGCCTCCCATCGGCTCCCGAGCGGTCCGCTCCACGACGCGGCGGAGGTCTCCCGGGCGGGTATCCCGACGGTGATGATGTTCGTCCAGAGCCTGCGCGGCCTCTCCCACACGAAGCTCGAGGACACCCTTCCCGAGCACCTCGAGCTCTCGGTCGAGGCGTTCGATCGCCTGGCGACCGAGGCGATCGTCTCCGTCGCCGCCCGTTAGGCGTCCCCCGAGCGCGGTTCAGATCTGACGCGAATCGCCGATGAGTGGCGTATGGAGCGCGCCGACAGGGCAGGAAAGCCGTGCTCAGGCGCGTAACTTGCCGCAATCCGGGATGAAAGCTATCCTCGGGCTGAGTTTGCCAGGCGAATGCGCGGTCGAGGAGCCGCCGAGAGCAGAGGAGGTCTCGTGAAGAGTGTCAAATTCTGCGTGGCGCTTGCGGCTGTCGCGTGTATAGGAGTCTTCATCGGAGCCCCGGCCGCCTCGGCGGACCCGGCCGGCTCCTATAGCTCGGCCGTCTTCGCGGACACCGGGCCCGGCGGCATCATCAGAGCCTGTGTGAGGACGCAGGCCGCCGGCCAGCCGCAGCTGCTGGGGGCCGTCCGCATCATCGATGGACCCGGCCTCGACTTCCAGGTGCCGCCTCCGCCCTGCAAGAGCACCGAGACGGAGCTCGATTGGCCGAGCGTTCAGGGCGGTGCCACCGGGGCGTCGGGTCCGAGCGGACCCACCGGACCGACCGGGCCTAGCGGCGCCCGTGGTCCCACGGGAGCAGGCGTGACCGGCCCGACCGGCGCGAAGGGCGCGACCGGCGCGAAGGGCGCGACCGGCCCGAAGGGCACGACGGGCGCAACAGGCGCTCGAGGCCCGACCGGTATCAAGGGTCCGACCGGTGCGATCGGCCCGACGGGTGGCCGTGGTCCGACCGGCGCGACCGGCGCGAAGGGCGCGACCGGCGCGAAGGGCGCGACCGGCGCGAAGGGCGCGACCGGCCCGAAGGGCACGACCGGCGGTCGCGGTCCGACCGGAGTCCGCGGTCCGACCGGCCCGAAGGGCGCGACAGGCGCTCGGGGTCCGACCGGCGCCGGAACGACCGGCCCGACCGGACCGCCAGGGCCGACGGGGCCGGGCGGCGGCTTCCCCGGGAGCCAGATCGTCGCCGGGACGCCCGTGACCACGACGACCGGGACGGCGACCGCGACGGCGACGTGTCCGGCCGGCACCTCCCTGCTCGGAGGCGGCGGCACAGCGGCCGCCGTGAACAACGCCGGTGCGCTCGTATTTCTGTACCAGTCGTATCCGAGCGCGCCCGACACCTGGACTGCCAGCGGGCGACTCAGCCGCACCTTCGGTAGCTTGGCCTTGGCGGTCCAGGCGTACGCCGTCTGTACCTCGTAGCTCCAGCACGAAGATGAACCAGATAGCGGGAGGCCACCGGCCTCCCGCTATCGTTCTCAGCCGCGCAGCATGAGCTCCGCCGCTGCGTCCAGGTTCACCCGGCCGGCGCCGTACGTCGCGACGTAGGCGCGCACACCGGCCGGGCGCCACACCGGCAGGCCCGTCTCGACGACGATCGCGTCCGGGCTCTCGGCGAGGAGCCGCTCGGTCTCCCGTCGCACCCAGTCGTGGCGGTGCGCGTCCCGGACGACGATGACGAGCCGCCCGTCGTCCCCGCTCGCCCCGAGCGCCGTGGCCAGCGAATGCTCGTGGGGGCCGGCGGCGATGTTGGGCTCCGGAGAGAGCTCGACGACGCGCGCCGGCCCGTCCAGGCGAGGATCGCCGACGACGACGAGGGCACGCCGCGCCGTGTCGAGGCCCACCGAGGGGCTTACGTCGACCGGCGTCGGCGCGGAGGCCCAGCCCGCGAGGGCTTCGACGCGGCCGGCCGCCTCGGCGAGCCGGTCGAGCGGCAGGCGGCCCTCGCGGACGGCGTCCGTCAGGGCACGACAGACGCTCTCGACGGCCGCGTCGGCGAGGTCGTGGCCGAGGCAGAGGGCGTCGGCGCCTGCCTGGAGGGCCCGGACGGCGCTCTCCTCGACGCCGACGGTGCCCGCCACCGCGCGCATCTCGAGCGCGTCCGTGACCACGAGCCCGTCGAAGCCGAGCTCGTGGCGGAGCAGCCTCGCGAGCACGTTTGCGCTCAGCGTCGCCGGCGCGTCGTCGAGGGACGGCACGACGATGTGCGCGGTCATGATCGCCTTGACGTCGGCCTCGATCGCCGCGCGGAACGGCAGCAGCGCCGCCTCGAGATCCCCTTCGGCGCGGGGCAGCTCGAGGTGCGAGTCCTGGGCGGTGTCGCCGTGTCCCGGGAAGTGCTTGGCGCAGGCGGCGACGTGACAGCGCTGGAGCCCCGCCACGAACGCCCGCACGTGCCGCGCGACCAGCTCTGGATCGGAGCCGAACGAGCGGACGCCGATCACGGGGTTGTCGGGATTCGAGTTCACGTCCGCGCAGGGAGCCAGGTCGAAGTTGACCCCGGCCCGGGCGCAGAGGGAGCCGATCGCGGCGCCGACCTCGGCCGTGACCGCCACGTCGTCGACGCTGCCGAGGGCGAGGTTTCCCGGGTACGAGCTGCCGGTCGCCACCTCCAGGCGGGTGACGTCGCCGCCCTCCTCGTCCGCGGACACGAGCACGGCCGGGTTCTCGGCGCGCAGCGCCGCCGTCAGCCCCGCGACCTGCTCGACGTCGCGGACGTTCCAGGCGAAGAGGCACACGCCGCCCAGGCCCTCGGCCAGCCGCCGCCGCACCCACTCGGGCGCCTCGTGACCCGGGAAGCCCGGCCAGATGCAGGCGAGCGCCGCGCGGCGGAGGTCGGCGCTCAACCTTTCACGGCGCCGGCCGTGAGCCCGAACGCGATCTTCCGCTGGACGAGCAGGAAGAAGATGATCACCGGGATCGCCGTCAACGTCGAGGCGGCCATCAGCGCCCCCCAGTCGGTGTGGCGTGCGGAGCCGCTGAAGTACGAGAGCCAGATGGTCAGCGTCTGCTTGGACTGGTCCTGCAGGAGCACGTTGGCGAAGATGTACTCGTTCCACGTCGTGATGAACGCGAACACCGACGTGGCCACGAGCCCCGGCGCGACCAGGGGCAGCAGGATCCTCACGAACGCGCCGAGCCGGCTCGATCCGTCGACCATCGCCGCCTCCTCGAGCTCCTTCGGGATCCCCGCGAGGAAGCCGCGCAGCGTCCAGACGCAGAACGGCAGCACGAACGTCATGTACGTGATCGTCAAGCCGATCAGGACGTTCGCGTTCTCCGTGAGGTGATAGTTCCGGAGCACGATGTAGAGCGGGATGATCAGCCCCACCTGCGGGATCATCTGGATCCCGATGATCAGCACGACGAACACCTCGCGGCCGGTGAAGCGGAACTTGGCCAACGCGACCGCGGCCAGGAAGGCAAGCACCATCGAGAGGGCGACGGTGATGCTGACGACGATCAGGCTCGTGACGACGGAGTTCCAGAAGTACGGGTGGTCGGAGCCGGAGATCGCCTCGCGGAAGTGCGAGAGCGTCGCCCGGAGCGGAAACCAGGTCGGCGACGTGCCGATGATGTCGCTGTCCTCCTTGAACGCCGTCGTCACCATCCAGTAGACCGGGAAGACCATGATCACGAGGACGACCAGGCCGACGAGGTTCCAGCCGGTCTGGCGGGCCCGCCTCCGCGCAGTCTTTCCCCGCGTCGCCCGGCTCCGTGCCGCGTGCGCGCTCACCGGGCGTCCCCGTAGCGCACCATCCTGCGCACGTAGAAGAAGCTCAGGACGGCGACCATCAGCAGCATCAGGATGGAGATCGCCGCGCCGCGACCGAAGTCGCTCTTGGCGTACCCCTCCTCGTAGAGGTAGACCGCCATCAGGTAGTTCGACGGGACCTGCTTGGCCTGCCCGATCAGGAGGAAGGGCTGCGTGAAGACGCCGAAGTCCCAGATGATCGAGAGGCTAGTGAGGATCAGGAAGATCGGCCTGAGGACGGGGAAGGTGACGTCGCGGAAGATGCGCCACGGCCGCGCCCCGTCGATCTCGGCCGCCTCGACGAGCTCGTGCGGCACCTGGGCCAGGCCCGCGAAGAGCGTGATCGTGACGAACGGGATCGCGCCCCAGACGATCAGCGACGTGACCATGCCGAGCTGCGAGGTGGTCGACGCATACCAGTCGTGCTGACCGAGCCCGAGCGCGGAGTTGAGGATGCCGTTCTCGAAGTTCGTCATCCAGTACCAGAGCTGCACGGCGACGACGACCGGCATCGACCAGACGAGGACGAGCCCGACCGTCAGCATCACCCGCATCCAGGAGCTGACCCGCACGAGCAGCAGCGCGATCAGCGTCCCGAAGAGCATCGTCAGCCCGACGTTCGCGATCGTGAACACGATCGTCCGCTCCACCGTGTTCCAGAAGACCCGGTCGTGGAGGACGGAGCCGAAGTTCGCGAGCCCGATGTAGCGGCCCGAGTGCTGGATCAGCTCCGGCAGGCCGTACTGGTCGAGCGAAAGGCGGACGAGGTCGTAGAGCGGGTAGCCGAGGATCGCCCCGACCGTGATCAGGACCGGCAGGATCAGCCAGTAGGGCGAGGAGCCGCGCAGCACGCGGCTCCAACGCGAAGATCGCCGCCGAGCCGGGCCTGGGCCCGACTCGGCGGCGATCGGTGACTCAGCCGGGATTGAGGTCACGTCCCAGCCTGATTCTCGCCTACGACTGGTTCAGCGTGGAGGCGATGTTGTCGCTGGCGAACGTTGCCGCCTGCTTGACGGAGTACTTGTTCGTCAGGATCTCGGCCAGCATCGTGCGCAGGACGTTCCCCGTCTCGACGTCCACCCAGTGCTTCGCGGTCGGGACGAACCAGCTCCGCGCCGCGGCCCGCTCGTTGATCTTCGCCGGGTTGAAGAGCGAGGTCGTGTTCGGGATGTTCCCCTTCGCCTCGAGCGCCTTCTCGGCGGAGTTGCTCGTGAAGTCCCTGATCCAGTCCGTCGCCGAGCGTCTTGTCGGCGCCGACCGGAACTGCCAGGTCCGAGCCGCCGAGGAAGCCGGGCATGACCTGGCCCTTGGTGTGGCTCGGCATCACGAACTGCCCCGACACGCCGGTGTACGGCTTGACGCAGCAGGTGAACCATGTCGGGCCGATCATCGACGCCGCATTGCCCCGTCGCATAAACGTCGTACGGGTTGGGCTGGGTCTCGATGGTCGTCTTGCTCCCGTGGGACGCGGCGTTGAAGAAGTTCTTGAACGCGGTCAGGCCGGCGACCGACTTCGGCGAGTTGAGGGCGCCCTTCCACTTGCCGCTCACGCGCGTGGCGATGTTGCCGCCGTAATCGAACACGAAGCCCATCGCCACGTACCAGTCCTCACCGGCGATGTAGACCGGCGAGAAGCCCTGCTTGCCGAACTTGGCGTCGAGCTTGCGAGCGTCGGCCGTGTACTGCGGCCAGCGTCGTCGGCACCTTGATGCCCGCCTTCTTGAACAGGTCCGTGCGGTAGGTCACGACGCGCGAGCCGGCGTAGTAGGGCACGCCGTAGACGTGCCCGTTGTACCGCCCGGAGGCGGCCAGGCCGGACAGCCACGTGGCCGAGTTCGCGAACGTTCCCTTCACGGCCGTCAGGTCCTGGAAAGCCCCGGCAGCCATGTACTTCGTCATCTCCGTGTTCCCCATCTCGATCACGTCCGGCGCGTTCCCGCCCGCGAGCGTCGCGTCGAACTTCTGCAGATGGGTCGGCCAGGACTGGTACTGCACGTTGACGCCGACACCCGGATGCGCGTTCTGGAACGCGCTGGTCGCAGCCGCGACTACATCCGGCCATCCAGACTGCGCGTCGACCTGCAACCAGACCGTGATGCTCTTGGCCTTGGTCGCGCCGGAGACGCCGCCCGCGGCGATCGCAAATACGAGCGCGGCGAGAGCGACGAAGCCGACGGCGATGAGCTTCCGCCTCTTCATTGACTTGCCCTCCATTGCTCTGGCCGAACTCGAGCTGTTCGCGCGACCTGCACGTCCTCTCGACCCGGCGGATTGGTTAGTACCATTCGCCATCCAGCGCGAAGGCTCTCACACTTGTCCTTGTATGTCAAGACCAATTAAATCGCGATGGGTAGGCGCTTCGCGTGGATATCCGGAAACTGGTCTACTGCGATGGTACTGACCAGCTCAGCCGGCGAGACCGTCGTCGTACAACGCGATCGGCATGCCAGTTCGGCGAGGCGTCGGCCGCACGCTCAGCTCCGTGACGAGCCGGTAGCGGTCGCCGCGGTAGATGGAGCTGACGAACTCGACGATCTCGCCGCTCTCGGAGCGGGTCACGCGCTCGAACAGGAACGCGGGCGAGTGTAGTGGCACTCCGAGCGCCTCCGACTCCTCCTCGTTCGTCACCGTCGGCTCGATCGTCTGCTGGCCGCTGACGATCGCGATCCCGTAGCGGTTGCGCAGGAGCTCGTAGAAGGAGCCGTTCTCGAGGTCGACCTCGGTGAGGCCGGGAATCAGGGACTCTCGTACGTGCAGCGTCTCGATCGCCATCGACTCGCGGTCGGCCAGCCGGAGGCGCTTGACGACGACGACGGGCTCGGAGGGGGAGACGTGCAGGACCCGCCCGAGGCGGGCGCCCGCCTTGACGACGCGGAGGTCCATCGTGCGGCTCCCGGGTGTCATGCCGCGCGCGCGGATGTCGTCGGTGAAGGAGCTCATCGTCAGCTCCTGCGCGATCTTCGGCTCGCTGACGAACGTGCCGGAGCCGCGGCGGCGGACGAGGTGGCCCTCTCGCGACAGGTCGTCGAGCGCGGCGCGGATCGTCAGCCTGGAGACGCCGAGATCCTGGCTGAGCTGACGCTCGGACGGGATGGCGTCGCCGACGTCGAGCTGGTCGATCAGGTCCCGGACGCGTTCGCGCGTCTCGCTCTGCTTCGTCACGCGGGTACCGCGGTCTCGGCCGGTTCCGCCGGTGGAGCGGGGTTCTCGGTCGGCGTGTCGCGCTCGACCAGGTTGGCGCCCGTGGCGGGATCGAAGAAGTGGAACCGCTGCGGGTCGACGGCCAGCCGCAAAGTCTCGTTCACGTGGGCGCGCGTGCGCGGGTCGACGCGGGCCGTGAACAGCGCCTTCTCGATCGCGAGCAGCGTCGCCTCCTCCTCGCTCGCCTCCAGCGTCTCGGCCGTGATCCTCGGCGCCTCGACATGGAAGAAGACGTGCGCGTCCGAGCCGAGCTCCTCGAGCACCTCGATGTTCGCCTCGATCCGAGGCAGCTCGGGCGGCGCGAAGGCGTCGTCCTCGAAGCTCTCCGGCCGGATGCCGAGCACGACTCGGTTCGCCCGATTCGCTCTGCGCCGGCCGGCGATCGGGCGCGAGCGGAATGCGGAACTGGCCGAAGGCGACGCCGTCCCGGTCGATTGTCGCCTCGACCAGGTTCATCGCAGGCGAGCCGATGAACGCGGCCACGAACAGGTCGCGCGGCTGCTCGTACAGCACCTGCGGCTCGTCGGCCTGCAGGATGTGGCCGTCCCGCATCACCGCCACCCGCTGCCCGAGCGTCATCGCCTCGATCTGGTCGTGCGTGACGTAGACGGTCGTGATCCCGAGCCGGTTGTGAAGCTGCTGCAGCGACGCGCGCATCCCCACCCGGAGCTTCGCGTCGAGGTTCGAGAGCGGCTCGTCCATCAGGAACGCCTGCGGCTCGCGGGCGATCGCCCGGCCCATGGCAACGCGCTGGCGCTGCCCGCCGGAGAGCTGTGCCGGCTTCCGGTCGAGCAGGTCGGAGAGGCCGAGCAGCTTCGCCACCTCGTCGACCCGGCGCGCGATCTGGTCCTTCGGCGTCCGTCTGACCTTGAGGCCGTACGCGAGGTTCTGGCGGACGCTCATGTGCGGGTAGAGCGCGTAGCTCTGGAAGACCATGGCGATGTCGCGGCGGCGCGGGGCGAGGTCGGTGACGTCGGTCCCGCCGATCGAGATCACGCCGTCCGTGACGTCCTCGAGCCCCGCGATCATGCGTAGCAGCGTGGTCTTTCCGCACCCAGAGGGCCCGACGAGGACGAGGAACTCCCCGTCACGGATGTCGAGCGAGACGTCGTCCACTGCGGCCACGCCGCCGTCGAACAGCTTGGTGACGTTCTCGAGTCGGATCTCCGCCATGGTTCGCGATCGTACAGCCACTCGTAGCCGGATGACAAGACCAAAGTGGGCGATCTGGTGAAATGGTATTGACCACTTGGCCTTCCTAGGCGTAGACTGCCCGCACGATGGGGCTCGACGACCTGATCACCGAGGCTCGCAGCGCAGAGACTCGGGACCTCGATCTCCGCTCTACCGGCGAGCTCGTCGCGCTGATGAACCATGCAGGACGCGGTGGTGCCCGCGGCCGTAGCCTCCTCGGCCGCAGCCGTCGCCGCCGTCATCGACACGGTGGTCGACCGCCTGCAGGCGGGCGGCCGCCTCGTCTACGTCGGCGCCGGCTCTTCCGGCCGGCTCGCGGCGGTCGACGCCTCGGAGTGCGAGGCGACGTTCTCTGCTGCGCCCGGGCAAGTGGTCGCCCTCCTCGCCGGCGCCGACGCCCCCTCGTCGCTCGAGCAGGAGGCGGCCGAGGACGACGCGGAAGCGGGCCGGCGTGACGTGCACTCGCTCGGCGTCGGGGCCACGGACGCCGTGATCGGGATCAGCGCCAGCGGGCGTACGCCGTACGTGATCGGCGCGATGGAGGCAGCCGGCGCCGCCGGCGCCGCGACAGCCTGTCTCGTCTGCGCCCCCGGCTCGCGGCTCGCCGGCCTGGTCGAGCAGGAGATCGCCGTGATTGTCGGCCCGGAGCTGCTCGCGGGCTCGACCCGGCTCAAGGCCGGCACGGCGCAGAAGCTCGTCCTGAACCAGATCTCGACGATCGCCATGGTGCGCCTCGGAAAGACCTACGACAACCTGATGGTCGACGTCGTCGCCACGAACGAGAAGCTCCGCGCCCGCGTCCGGCGGATCGTGATGACCGCGACCGGCGTCTCCGAGGGCCAGGCCGACGAGGCGCTCGCGGCGGCCGACGGCAGCGCCAAGGTCGCGATCGTCACACTCCTCGCCGGCGTCGACGTCGACACCGCACGCTCCCGCCTTGCGGCGATGGGCGGAAACATTCGACAGGCGCTCGCCTCGTGAAGCTCGGCGTCGAAGCCGCCCTCGTCGACGGCAGTCTCGTGCCGGGCGACGTCGAGATCGTCGACGGCCGGATCTCGCGCGTCGGCGTCTCGTCGCCGAACGGCCGCGGCCGGATCGCGGCGCCCGGGTTCATCGACCTGCAGGTGAACGGCTTCGGCGGCGTCGACTTCCTCGAGGCCGACGCAGCCGGCTATCGCCGGGCGGGCGAGGCGCTGCTCGAGACGGGGGTCACGGGCTACCTCCCGACGCTGATCACGACGCCCGAGGACGAGCTCGTCGCGGCCATGCGCGAGATCCCGATCGTCGCCGAGGGCCCGCGCATCCTCGGCATCCACCTGGAGGGTCCCTTTCTCTCGCCGATCAGGCTCGGCACGCATCCCGCGTCCGCGCGGCGCGATCCGGAGCCGCGGCTCCTCGAGCGCCTGCTCGCAGCAGGACCGGTTCGGATCATGACGATCGCGCCCGAGCTGCCCGGAGCCGGCGCCCTGATCGACGAGCTGCAGCGCCGCGGCGTGACCGTCTCCTGCGGTCATTCGGACGCGAACGCCGAGCAGGCGAACGCGGCCTTCGACCGCGGCGTCCACACCGTCACGCATCTCTTCAACGCCATGCGGCCGTTCGAGCATCGCGACCCTGGCATCGCCGGCGCGGCGCTCGCCCGCGAGGACGTGATCGTCCAGATCATCAACGACGGCGTCCATCTCGCGCCCGACACGGTCGGCCTCGTCTGGCACGCCGCCGCGGGACGGGTCGCGCTCGTCACGGACGCGACCGCGGGCGCAGGCGTGTCGGACGGCGCGTACAGCCTCGGCAGCCTCGAGGTGGTCGTCCGCGACGGCGCCGTCCGTGGGCCGAACGGCGTGCTGGCCGGAAGCGTCCTGACCATGGTCGACGCGGTCCGCAACCTGCACGCGCTCGGCGTCGACCTTGCAGACGCGATCGCCGCGGCCACGTCCGTGCCGGCCGATGTGCTCGGCCTGCCGACGCTCGGCCGCCTCGGCCGCGACCTGCCGGCCGACCTGGTCGTGCTCAGCGACAACCTCGAGATCGAAGGCGTGTTCGTCGGCGGGGAGGCGCGTGTCGTCGCTTGAGGCCAGGGAGCCCGAGCCTCCTCCGGCCGGCGAGCTCGGGGCCCAGTTCCTGGCGGAGATCCGCGAGCAGCCTCGCGCGCTCGAGAGCCTGCTCGCGCACGAGGGCGAGCTCGCCCGCATTGCCGCGGCCGTCCGCGAGCGGGGCGTCGACCTCGTCCGGATGGTCGGGCACGGCTCGTCCGACAACGCCGCGTCCTACGGCGTCTATGCCTTCGGGCTGCTCCCCGGGCTGACCGCGCTCCGCGACTCGATCTCGCTCAGCGTCTACTACGGGACCGAGATGGACATGTCCAGCTCGCTCGTGATCGGGCTCTCGCAGTCCGGGCGGACGCCGGACGTCGTCGAGTACGTCGCCCGAGCCCGGCGCGCCGGCGCCTTCACGGTCGCGATGACGAACGACCCGGACTCCGACCTCGCGCGCGCCGCCGAGGCGCTGCTGCCGCTCGCGGCCGGCCCCGAGCTCGCCGTCGCCGCGACGAAGACGTACGTGAACACGCTCGCCTCGCTGTTCCTGCTCGCCGGGCACATCGCCGGCGAAGGGAAGCGCTGCCAGGACGAGCTGCGGGCCGCGATCGAGGCGCTCGACGCCGCGATCCCCGAGCTCGAGCAGCGCATCCTCGGCGTTGCGCTCCCGTTCGCGTTCGTCGGGCGGATGTTCGTGATCGGCCGCGGGGTCGAGCTCGCAACGGCGCGCGAGATCGCCCTCAAGCTCCTCGAGACGTGCCGGATCGCCGCCGAGCCGCTGACCGCCACCGACCTCGCACACGGCCCGGTCGCTGCGCTCGACCCGTTCTTCCCGGTGTGGGCGATCGCCTCCCACGACCAGACGCTGCCCGCCGTGCTCGAGGCGGCCGCGCGCGTGCACGAGACCGGCGCCACGCTGGTCGCGAGCGGCTCCGCTGCGGACGAGGTCGCGGATGCGGACTACACCCTGCCCGTGCCGATGCCGCCGACGCCGCTCCTGTCGCCGCTCCTCTCGGTGATTCCGGGCCAGCTCTTCGCCTGGGCGCTCGCCCGCGCCAAGCGCCTCGACCCGGATCGCCCGAGCGGGCTGAGCAAGATCACCTTCGCGCGCTAGCGTTAGCCCGTGCGACTCGTCGCCCTCGGCAGTCTGGTGCTGGTGCTCCTCGCCACAGCTGCGACTGCCGCGAGCGGCTCCACGCCGCAGCGCGTCCTTTTCGACGACTTCTCGTATTCGAGCCGTGCCCAGCTCGAGTCGCACGGCTGGGTCGTGCGGACGAAACCGGGCTGGCCCGGCGTGCCTGGAGCGACGTGGCGCCCGGCGAACGTCTCGTTCCACGGCGGCTTCCTGCGGATGACGTCCTCGACGGACGGCACCTACGGCGGCACGTCGCAGACGCAGGTCTGCCAGCAGCGCAAGTTCCGCGAGGGCACCTACGCCTCCCGCGTCCGCTTCCGCGACGCACCCGTCTCCGGCCCCGCCGTCGACCAGCCGGTGGAAAGCTTCTACTCGATCAGCCCGCTCAAGAAGCCGCTCGACCTCGACTACAGCGAGCTCGACTTCGAGTACCTGCCGCACGGCGGCTGGGGCCTTCCGCAGAGCGTCGGCTACGCAGCCTGGGAGACCTACAGCCCCGAGCCGCACTGGATCTCCGTCAGCATCGCGCATCGCGAGAACCGCAGCCTGAACGGGTGGCACACGCTCGTGCTCCAGGTCGCCCACGGGCTGATGACCTACTACGTCGACGGGCGGGAGGTGGCCCGGTTCGGCGGCCGCTACTACCCGGAGGTGGACATGTCGATCAACTACAACCTCTGGTTCATCCCGGCAGGCCTCGCGAAGACGCGCGTACGCCGCTCGTACGCCGAGGACGTCGACTGGGTCTACCACGCAGCCGGCGCCGTGCTCACGCCGGCGCAGGTGGCCACCGCGGTGACTGCGATGCGGCGCGGCGACACGTCCTTCCGCGATACGGTTCCAGCTTCCGGCCTCGCGTCTCCCTGCAACCTCTGAGTCCGGCAGGGTCTATCCTCGGCGATTCGTGCTGAGCTTCGGCGTCACGGTCCTGCCCGATCCGCCCGCGAGCCGCCTGGTCGAGCTGTTCCAGCTCGCCGAGCAGAGCGGGTTCCAGTACGGCTGGACGTACGACTCGCACATCCTCTGGCAGGAGCCGTATCCGCTCTTGACGATGTCGGCGCTCGCCACCTCGACGCTCCACCTGGGCCTGAACGTGACCAACCCGGGGACGCGCGAGCCGACCGTGAGCGCGAGCGCGTTCGCCACGCTGCAGGACATCTCCGGCGGCCGGATGATCATGGGCATCGGCCGCGGCGACTCGGCGCGGCGGACGATCGGCCTGCAGCCGGTGAAGGTGGCCGAGTTCGAGCGCTCGGTGACCGCGATCCGCGGCCTGATGCGGGGCGACAAGGTGCACTGGAACGAGACGGAGATCGAGCTCGCCTGGATGGGCGGGTTGGCCGAGAAGCCCGCCCCGGTTCCCGTCTACGTCGCCGGCTACGGGCCGAAGGTGCTCGCGATCGCAGGCCGCTGCGCGGACGGTGTGGTCATCCAGCTGGCCGACCCCGAGATCGTCGAATGGATCGTCGGCCAGGTGCGCACGGCCGCCGAGGAGGCAGGGCGCGACCCGGGCGAGCTGAAGGTGATGGCCTGCGCGCCCGCGCACGTTTCCAACGACATCGCCGACGCCTGCGAGCAGGTGCGCTGGTTCCCGGCGATGGTCTCCAACCACGTGTTCGACCTGCTCTCCAGGTACGACAAATCGGCGCTGCCCGCGTCGCTCACGGACTACGTCGAGCGCATGAAGCGCGAGTCGTACGACTACTCCGAGCACAGCCGCATGGGCGCGACGCACGGGGAACAGGTGACTGACGAGACGTGTGAGCGGTTCTGCGTGCTCGGCACGGCCGAGCAGCACGTCGAGAAGCTGCGACGGCTGGAGGCGGCAGGCGTCGACCAGTGGAACATCTACCTCATGACCTCCGGTCAGGAGGAGACGCTGGCCGTCTACGGCGAGGAGATCATCCCCCGATTCCGCGCCGCGGCCGCCTAGCACTCGCGGTTCTCGTCGTCGCCCTCGCCGCCGCGGCCGCGGCGACTGCTGCCTTGCAACACAGTGTTGCAAGGCAGGCTGCGGTGACGGGATGGCTGACGTTCGGCGGCGGGACTGGTCGGCCGGGCGCGACGACCGCCTCCGTCGGCGCGTTGAAGACGTCCTGGTTCGTGCCGCTGCCGGGGACGGTGACGACGCAGCCGCTCGTCGCGCGCAACGTGCCGCGGGACGGCGACTTGACCGTGTACGTCGGGACCGCGTCGGGGTTCGTGTACGCCCTGGCGGCGAACGGCTACGTGCGCTGGCGCGTCGACCTCGGGCGGCTCGTCGACGACGCGTGCCCGCAGATCCCGGACGGGTTCGGCGTGACGGGCACGCCCGTGATCGACCCCTCGACGCGCACGCTGTACGTCGCCGACGCGTTCGGCCGCCTGCACGCGCTCGACCTCGCGACGGGCGCCGAGCGCCCGGGCTGGCCCGTCCTGCTCTACGACGACCCGCGTCGCGAGATGGTGTGGGGCGCGCTGCTGCTCGCCGATGGGGCCGTCTACGCCGGGACGGGGGCCTACTGCGACCTGCCGATGGAGGGCCACCTCGTCCGCGTAGCGCTCGCGACGCGGAAGGCGTCGAGTTGGACGGTGGTGCCGCCCTCGCTCGGCGGCGGAGGCGGGATCTGGGGCTGGGGCGGCGTCGCGTACAGCGCGAAGCGCGACTCGATCTACGTCGTCACCGGCAACGCGTTCGAGGGCGGCTCGAACAAGGGCGCGAAGTTCAGCGAGGAGGCGGGCTACGGCGAGCACATCGTCGAGCTGTCGCCCGGCCTCGACGTCCGCTCGTCGGACGCGCCCGACCTCACCGGCTTCACCGACCTCGACTACGTCGGCTCACCGGTGGTCGCCGACACGGACGACTGCGGCGAGATCGTCGCCGCGCAGGCGAAGAACGGGATGCTCTTCGGCTGGGATGCGGGCTCGCTCGACACCGGGCCGCTCTGGTCGGTGAAGCTCCAGAAGGCCGATCCGGGCGCGCCTCTCCTCACGCAGCCGACCTGGTCGCCGGCCTATCGCTCGTTCTTCGTCGCCTCCGCGTCGAAGCTCGTCCGGATCGGGCTCGGCACGGACTGCAAGCCGAAGGTGGCATGGCAGGCGACGCTCGGCGACGCGACGCTCTATCCGTCTCCGACCGTCGCAGGCGGCACCGTCTGGATCGGGCTGCCGGTGAAGGATCTGTCCCGTGTGGCCGAGGCGCTCCTGGGCGTCGACGCGCGCACGGGCCGCGTGACGGTGCGAAAGCCGATGGGGGGCGTCTCCTTCGCGCCGCCCACAGCGCTGCCCGGGATGCTGTTCGTGGCCACGATGCACGGGCTCGGCGCTGCGCGCTTCCAGGTCGCACACGGCCGCCCCGTCTCGACCCTGCCGGAGTACACGAGCCGCCTCGACGACCGGCACGTCTGGCAGAGCCGCGAGGACGGCGTCTACTCGACGGATGACGGCGGCCGGCACTGGAAGCGCATCTACCCCGCCTTTGCCGTGCGCATCGACCGGCTCTCGGCGACGACGGGCGTGATCGGCGTCGGCGCGACGGCGCCTCCGTGCGGCTGCGCGACGCAGCGCCTCTGGACCGTGAACAACGGGCGCAGCTGGCGCATCGCTCGAGGAATCGGGGGCGACTTCGAGGGACTCGGATCGACGCTGTACTGGTGGGCCGGCGGCTCGCTGTACCTCGCCGGGCCGAACTTCCAGTCGTCGCAGCGCCTGACGACGGTCGCCGACGCGCAGATCGTCGACGCCGCGGCCACTCCTGGCGGCGTCGTGGCGCTCGTCGACCGGCGCTCGAAGGCGCCGCAGGTGATCGTGGCGCAGGGCGACGAGACACATGTCGTCACGCTCCCATCGTGGCCCGCCGCCGGCCTCGTCCGCTCGATCGCGGCAGGCGGCGCGACCGCGGTCGTCGCCGGCCGGGACGAGTCGTCGCCGGGGGCCGATCCCGACCCGACGCTGACGTGGCGCTCGCGGGACGGCGGCCAGACCTGGAAGCTCGGGTCGTAGAATCGCCCGCGTGGCGACCGGGACCAGCGAGCCTGCGCGTGTGGCCACGGAGCCCGAGCCGACGGTCGACATCGGCCTCGTCGCGATCCGCAAGGCCTACGGCGACGTCGTCGCGGTCGACGGCATCGACCTCGAGGTGCTGCGCGGCGAGTTCTTCACGATGCTCGGCCCGTCGGGCTCGGGCAAGACGACGACCCTCCGACTGATCGCCGGCTTCGAGCGCCCGGACTCGGGCCGGATCATGCTCGCCGGCGAGGACGTGGCGGGGCGGGCGCCGTACGAGCGCGACGTGAACACCGTCTTCCAGGACTACGCGCTCTTCCCGCACATGACGGTCGGCGAGAACGTCGCCTACGGCCTCAAGGTCAAGGGCGTCGCCAGGGCGGAGCGCCGGGACCGGGTGGCGCAGGCGCTCGGCACCGTGCGGCTCGAGGGCTACGACGGTCGCAAGCCCGTGCAGCTCTCGGGCGGCCAGCGCCAGCGCGTGGCGCTCGCGCGCGCGATCGTCAACCACCCGCGCGTGCTGCTCCTCGACGAGCCGCTCGGCGCGCTCGACCTGAAGCTCCGCCAGGAGATGCAGATCGAGCTCAAGCGCATCCAGCAGGAGGTCGGGATCACGTTCGTATACGTGACGCACGACCAGGAGGAGGCGTTGACGATGAGCGACCGGATCGCGGTCTTCTCGGCCGGGCGGATCGAGCAGATCGGCACGCCGGTCGAGGTGTACGAACACCCGGCGAGCGAGTTCGTGGCCGGGTTCGTCGGCGTCTCGAATCTGCTCGAGCGCGGCGGGCGACGCTTCACGGTGCGGCCGGAGAAGATCCGCGTCCTCGGCGAGGGCGTCGAGGCCGCGCCCGGGGACGAGACCGAGGAGGGCACCGTCACCGCCGTCGTCTACGTCGGCTCCGTGACCCGCACGATCGTCGATCTCGACGAGGGCGGGACTCTGACCGTCGTCAGCCAGAACGTGGACGGCTTCGCGAGCCGGCCGGCCGACGAGCAGGGCCGGCGCGCGGTCCTCGCGTGGCGCCCGGAGAACACGTTTACGATCGACGCTTCGACCAAGGAGGTAACCGAATGACACCGCTCTCCAGACGGCGCGTGGCGGGCGCGCTCGCCGCCGTGGGGCTCATCGCCGTGCTCGTCGTGCCTGCGACGAGCATCGGCTCGGGCAAGAAGGGTCTCGGGCTGCCGACGAAGATCGGCAAGGGCGAGGGCGCGCTCAACGTGATCGAGTGGCCCGCCTACACGGACCCGAGCTTCGCCAAGCCGTTCGAGCAGCAGACCGGCTGCAAGATCCACCGCAAGGAGGCGGGCACCTCGAATCAGATGGTGGCCCTGATGCGCGCGGGCGGCGGTGGCGGCGGCGGCCAGTACGACCTCGTCTCGGCTTCCGGCGACGCCAGCCTGCGCCTCATCTACGGCCACGACGTCGTGCCGATCAACGTCAACCTGATCCCGAGCTGGAAGAACTTCCTGCCCTACTTCAAGTCGCCGGCGCACAACACGGTCGGCGGCGTCCATTACGGCATCTCGCTGCAGTGGGGGCCGAACACGCTGATCTACAACACGAAGCAAGGTCAAGCGGGCGCCGACGACGTGGGGCGCCCTCTACAGCAAGGCGAACGCGGGCAAGATCAGCGTCCCGAACAACCCGATCCAGATCGCCGACGCGGCGCTCTACCTGATGAAGACGAAGCCGTCGCTCGGGATCCGCGACCCGTACGAGCTGACGAAGCCGCAATTCAACGCGGCGGTGGCGCTGCTCAAGCAGCAGAAGCCGCTCGTCAAGCGCTACTGGAACTACGCCGCGGACCAGATCCAGGACTTCAAGAACGGCGACGTGTCGCTCGGGGCGACCTGGCCATACCAGACGCTGTACCTGCAGGCCGCGAAGGTGCCGGTCAAGGACGAGATCCCGAAGGAAGGCGCGACCGGCTGGGCGGACACGTGGATGCTCGCAGCGAAGGCCCCGCATCCGAACTGCGCCTATCTGTGGATGAGATACGTGACGACTCCGAAGGTGCAGGCCCGCCAGGCGTTCGTCTTCGGCGAAACGCCCGTCAACCCGCTGGCCTGCCCCTACATGAACAAGATCCAGGCCGGCCTGTGCACCGAGTACCACCTGAACGCTCCGGCGTCGTACCTGCGGTCGATCCACTTCTGGAAGACGCCGATCGCCGACCTGCGGCTTCGGCGGGAGGAAGGACTGCGTGGACTTCACGGCCTGGCAGCAGGCCTGGACGCAGATCACCGGATAGCTCTAGTTGGCGATCGACGCTGCACGGGAGGCGGGCCCCTCGCGGGGGGCTCGTCTTCGCGTCTCGGCGGCGTTCTGGCGGCGTCCCTGGCTGAAGGGATCGGGGCTGATCGTCCCGCCGGTCGGCCTGTACGGCGTCATCTACCTCGGCTCGCTCGTCGTCCTGCTCGTCGCGGGCTTCTGGACCGTGGACGCGTTCACGAGTGAGACCGTCCACAACTGGAACCTCGACAACTTCCGGACGATCTTCTCGACCAGCGACCCGACGTACTGGCGGATCATCGGGCGAACCGTCGCCATCGCCGCCGGTGTCACCGTCGCGGACGCCGTCCTCGCGTTCCCGCTCGCGTACTACATGGCGCGGATCGCAACGCATCGGCAGCGGCAGTTGCTCTTCGTCGCGGTGCTGCTCCCGCTCTGGTCGAGCTACCTCGTCCGGATCTACTCGTGGCGCACGATCCTATCGTCGCACGGGGCGCTCAACTGGGCGCTCGGCGGCACCGGCTTTCCGACCGACAGCTTCTCGATCGGGACGATCGGCGCGATGTGGCTCGTCTTCACCTACATCTGGCTGCCGTTCATGGTGCTGCCGGTGTTCGCTGCGATCGAGCGCATCCCGGACAGTTATCTCGAGGCCTCGGGCGATCTCGGCGCGCGGGGCGGCCGGACGTTCCGGAGCGTGATGCTGCCGCTGGCGCTGCCGGGCGTGGTCGCCGGGTCGATCTTCACGTTCTCGCTCACGCTCGGCGACTTCATCACGCCGCTGCTGATCGGCGGCGGGCCTGGGACGTCGATGATCGGCAGCACGGTCGAGGCGAACGTAGGGCTGAACGTTCCGCTCGCCGCAGCGCTGACGGCGGTGCCGGTCCTGATCATGGCTCTCTACCTCTGGGCGGCCAAGCGCGTCGGCGCCTTCGAGGCGTTGTAGTGGAGACGCGTGCCACTCGCATCGGGCTGAGCGTCTGGACGATCCTCGTCGTCTGCTTCCTGTGGCTCCCGCTCGTCGTGATCGCGGTCTACGCGTTCAACAGCTCGCAGATCCAGAGCTGGCCGATCTCGGGCTGGACGCTGCACTGGTTCCGCGTCGCGTGGGACAGCCCCGACGCGCGGAGCGCGCTCTGGCTCTCGGTGGAGGTGGGGCTGGTCGCCACCCTGATCGCCGTCGTGCTCGGCTCGATGGCCGCGTTCGGCGTGCACCGGTTCCGCTTCTTCGGACGCGACTCCGTCTCGCTCCTGCTGCTGCTCCCGATCGCGCTCCCCGGCATCATCACGGGCCTCGCGCTACAACAGTTCTTCACCTTCGCGAACCAGCAGGCATCCTGGCTCCCGGGGCTACCGTTCTCGATGCTGACGATCGTGATCGGGCACGCGACGTTCTGCGTGGTGATCGTCTACAACAACGTCCTCGCGCGCCTTCGCCGCACGAGCGGGTCGCTCGTGGAGGCGTCGATGGATCTCGGCGCAGACGGCTGGCAGACGTTCCGCTACATCACCTGGCCGGCGATGTCGACCGCGCTCGTCGGCGGCGCGCTCCTCGCGTTCGCGCTCTCGTTCGACGAGGTGATCGTGACCACGTTCACGTCCGGCGCGCAGTCGACGCTCCCGATCTTCATCCTCAACAACATCAACCGCGGCACGCAGCTGCCGGTGATCAACGTCGTCGCGTTCGTCGTGATCTGCCTGACGGTGATCCCCGTCTGGGCGTCGGTCCGGCTGACGCACACGTCCGGGCTCTCCAGACGGAGTTAGGCTGCTCACGAAAGGAGGACGCATGGCGACGACGGTGACGAGCTACAGGAACTTCGTCGGCGGCGAGTGGGTCGACGCGGTCGACGGCGAGACGATGGAGGTGCTCAACCCGGCGACCGGCGAGACGATCGCCGAGGTGCCGCGCGGCGGGGAGGAGGACGTCCAGCGCGCGGTCGCTGCCGCTCGCACGGCGCTCCCCGACTGGCTCGAGAAGACCCCGAAGGACCGCATGGAGCTCCTGCTCGGGCTCGCGGATGTGATCGAGGAGCACGCCGACGAGCTCGCGCGGCTCGAGTCGCTGAACGTCGGCAAGCCGATGTGGATCGCGAACGACGAGCCGGCGTTCATGGCCGACAACCTCCGGTTCTTCGCCGGTGCGGCGCGGAACCTCGAGGGCAAGTCGGCCGGCGAGTACGTCGCCGGCCACACGTCCTTCCTGCGCCGCGAGCCGCTCGGCATCGTCGCCGGGATCACGCCCTGGAACTACCCGCTGATGATGGTCATCTGGAAGCTCGGGCCGGCGCTGGCCGCAGGCAACGTCCAGATCCTGAAGCCGGCGGAGCAGACGCCGCTGACCACGCTCAGGTTCGTGGAGCTGGCCCAGGAGGTCCTGCCCCCTGGGGTCGTCAACGTGATCACCGGCGACGGCGTGCCGGTCGGCGACGGACTCGTGCGGCACCCGGACATCGCGCTCGTCTCCCTGACCGGCGACGTCGAGACCGGCAAGACGATCGCCCGCAACGCGGCCGACACGGTCAAGCGCGTCCACCTCGAGCTCGGCGGCAAGGCGCCGATGGTCGTGCTCGACGACGCCGATCCCGAGGCGGTCGCGGCCGCGATCAAGGTCGGCGGCTACTTCAACTCGGGCCAGGACTGCACGGCCTCGTCGCGGATCCTCGTTGCCGAGCGAGTGTACGACGACGTCATGGCGCAGACGGTCGACGCGGTCTCGTCGCTCAAGGTCGGCGACCCGGCGGGGTCGAACGACGTCGAGATGGGCCCCGTGATCTCCGCCGAGCAGCAGGAGCGCGTGCTCGGCTTCCTCGAGCGAGCGGTCGAGGCGAAGGCCACGGTCGTCACGGGCGGCGGCTCGGTCGGCGAGCGCGGCTTCTTCGTCGCGCCGACGATCGTCGCCGACGTGACGCAGGACGCCGAGATCGTGCAGCGCGAGGTCTTCGGCCCGGTCGTGACGGTGCAGCGCTTCTCGTCGGACGAGGAGGCGCTCGAACTGGCGAACGGCGTGCGTTACGGGCTCGCCGCATCGGTGTTCTCGAAGGACATCGGCCGCGCTCTCGGTGCCGCTCGCAAGCTCGCGTTCGGGACCGTATGGATCAACGAGCACCTGTTCCCGCTCACGTCCGAGATGCCGCACGGCGGCTTCAACCAGTCGGGCTACGGCAAGGACATGTCGATCTACTCGATGGAGGAGTACACGCGCCTCAAGCACGTGGTGGCAAAGCTCTCCTAGGTCGACGGAAGCGCTCTGACGTGGAGAAGAAGGCGTTCTCGGGGAAGATCGTCGTGCTGGGATTCGGCAGCATCGGCTCCGGCCTGCTGCCGCTGCTCTTCGACCACTTCGAGACTCCGCGCATCTCGGTCGTCACCTCGGACGACCGGAATCTCGGGATCGCGCAGGAGTACGGGGTCGAGCACCGGATCGAGCCGATCACCCGGGAGAACTACGCCGAGATCCTGCAGGTGAGCCTGGCGGCGGGCGACTTCCTCGTCAACCTGACGGTCGACGTCGACTCGCTGGATCTGATCAGGTGGTGCGCCGGCGCGGACGTGCTCTACATCGACACCGTCATCGAGCCGTGGGCCGGCTACTACACGGACGAGACCGTCCCCGTGCAGGAACGGTCGAACTTCTTCCTCCGCCAGCGGGTGCTGGATCACCGCGCCGGGGTCGGCGGCGGGCCGACCGCGATCATCGCCCACGGAGCCAATCCGGGATTGGTCAACCACTTCGTCAAGGACGCGCTCCTGCAGATCGCCCTGGCAGACGGCGTCGAGACCGTCCCGGAGAACCGGCAGGAGTGGGTCGAGCTCGGCCACTCGCTCGGGATCAAGGTCGTCCACATCGCCGAACGCGACACGCAGCGAAGTGCCGTGCCCAAGGACCGGGACGAGTTCGTCAACACGTGGTCGGTCGACGGGTTCGTCTCCGAGGGCTGCCAGCCGTCAGAGCTCGGCTGGGGCACGCACGAGAGGTCGATGCCTGCGGACGGCAACAGGAACTCCGCCGGAACCGACGTCGCGATCTATCTCAACCAGCCCGGGCTGATGACCCGGGTGCGGTCATGGACTCCCGACGAGGGGCCCATGCACGGCTGGATCATTACCCACAACGAGAGCATCTCGATCGCCGACTACCTCGGCGGTGTCGTCGACGGGGCCGCCTATCGCCCGACGGTCCACTACGCGTACCACCCGTGCGACGCCGCCGTCAGCAGCATGCACGAGCTCGCGGGCCGGAACTTCGAGCCTCAGTCTCGGCAGCGGATCATCACCGACGAGGTGACCGACGGCGTCGACGAGCTCGGCGTCCTGTTGATGGGGAATGAGCGAGGGAGCCTCTGGTACGGCTCCAACCTGTCGATCGAGCAGGCCCGGGCGGCGGCTCCTCACAACAACGCCACGAGCCTCCAGGTCGTGGCGCCGGTGATCGCGGGGATGCTGTGGGCGATCGACAACCCGGCCGGCGGGATCCTGGAGGCCGACGAGCTCCCGCACGACGTGATCATCGACACTTGCAGGCCCTATCTGGGCAGCATGGTCTCGGCCTGGACGGACTGGACGCCGCTCGAGGGGCGCGGCGTGCTGTTCGAGGAGGACGTCGATCGCTCCGATCCCTGGCAATTCGGCAACTTCAGGGTCAGCTGAGTCCCGGGGGGCGACCACGCCCGCCGGTTCCGCGGACAGCGGCGTCTCAGCTGCGCGGCGCAGGCGCAGGCGACGTGCGTTCCGAGATCGCGTGCGGTACGCCGTACTCGGCCAGCAGGTCGAGGAACGGCACCGCGTCGAACGACTCCGGGCCGACGACGCCCGTGCCCTTCCAGTCTCCGCGCGCCAGCAGCTCGAGCGCGACCACCGGGTTGACCGCCGTCTGCCAGACGACTGCCTGCGAGCCGTACTCGCGCATCGACCATTCGTTGTCGACCACGTGGTAGACGTAGCTCGCCCGCGGCGAGCCGTCCTTGCCGATGCCGGTGACGAACGTGCCGGCGCAGGTCTTGCCGGTCATCCGCTTGCCGAGCCCACCCGGATCCGGCAGGCAGGCCGCGACGACGTCCCGCGGCGCGACCTCGACCCCGCCGACCCGGATCTTCTCCTTCGAGTCGAGGCCGAGCTCGTGCAGCCACTTGAGCACGGCGACGAAGTCGGCGCCGAGCCCGTACTTGAACGTCACGCGTCGGCAGTCGATCACGCGCGGGATCAGCGCGACCTCCTCGTGCTCCACGTTGACGCACTCCATCGCGCCGATGCCCTCGGGGAACTCGAACATCTCCGGGTCTGACAGCGGCTCGGTGGTGAACCAGCCGCGCTCCTTCTCCCAGATGAGCGCCGGGTTCAGGCACTCCTCGATCGTCGTCCAGATCGAGAACGTGGGCGCGAACTCGTAGCCCTCGACGACGAGGTTGGCTCCGTCGCGAACGGAGACCTCGTCGACCTCCGAGAAGAGATGGTCGGCCGCGTACCGCGCCGCCACGTCCGAGAAGCCCGGCTCGACGCCCATGCCGGCGATCGCCAGCAGCCCGGCCCGGCGCCACTCCTCGTCGCGCTCGAACTGCAGGTCGGCGAGCTTGACGCCGCACTCCTCGTACGGCTGCTCGGGATGCGGCTCGGACAGTGTGCAGGCCATGTCGAGATAGGTAGCGCCGGCGCGCAGGCAGGCGTCGAAGACGGGCACGACGAAGCGCGGGTCGACGGCATTGAGCACTGCGTCGGCGCGAAGCGCCCGGATCAACGCCGCGAGCGAGTGCGTGTCGGTCGCGTCGATCCGAGCGGCGTCGAAGCGGTCCGGCTCGCCGAGCGACTCCACGGAAGTGCTGGCACGCGCGACGTCGAGGTCGCCGAGGATGATGCGGTCGAAGAAGTCCCGGCGCTGGGCGATCCGGGCGAACGCCGTGCCGACGCCGCCCGCTCCGATCACGAGGATGTTCAACGACTGCCCTCTGTCACGCCGCGATTGACGCAATGCGTCCGGATGTGGTACGAGTGCCTCGCATTGCGCGTCACTCGACCCGGACACTACAGCAACGCGCAGTCCGCAGCTCGTGGGCCGGTCGTGCCGCTGCGCACGCTCGACGATGTCGACCGGGCGCTCATCGAGGCACTCCAGCAGAACGGGCGTGACTCGTTCCGGCGGATCGCGATCGAGGTCGGTGTCTCCGAGGCGACCATCCGCTCGCGCTACCAGCGTCTCTGCGAGGAAGGCACCGTCCAGGTCACGGCCGTGACGAATCCACTCGGACTCGGCTTCGACGCGATGGCGATGGTCGGCGTCCGGACATCCGGCCCGCCGGAGGACGCGGCCGAGCAGATCGCCCAGCTCGACGAGGCCGACTACGTGGTCGTTGCCGCCGGGCAGTTCGACCTGCTCGTCGAGCTCGTGTGCATCGATCGACGACACCTCCTCGACGTGACGAACACGATCAGGGCGTTCGACAGCGTCGCCTCGACCGAGACCTTCGTCTATCTCGAGCTGCACAAGCAGCTGTACGACTGGGGCATCAGGAAGACAATCGACGAGTCGCCCGCTGCGGCGGGGACAAAAGGAGGCTGATGGCAACCGTCGAGCTCACCGATCCCGCACCGAGCGGTCTCCACTCGGAGCCGCTCGACAAGGGCCTGAAGGCCGGCGCGCTCGGGTTCCTCTCGAGCGTCGTCATCGGCGTCGCCTCGACGGCTCCGGCCTACAGCCTGGCGGCGACGCTGGGCTTCGTCACCGTCATCGCCGGCATCGGCTACCAGGCGCCGATCGTGATGGTGCTCGCGTTCGTGCCGATGCTCCTGATCGCGCTCGCCTACAAATACCTGAACCAGGCCGACCCCGACTGCGGCACGACCTTCACCTGGGCGACGCGCGCGTTCGGGCCGTACACCGGGTGGCTCGGCGGCTGGGGGATCCTCTACGCGGACGTGCTCGTGATGGCGAGCCTGTCGCAGATCGCCGGCAGCTACACGTTCCTGCTCTTCGGTGCCGACCACGCCGCCGCCAGCAAGCTCTGGGTCGGGGTCGCCGGCGTGGTCTGGATCCTGCTCATGAGCCTGATCTGCTACATCGGCATCGAGGTCTCGGCCAAGACGCAGTGGTACCTGCTCAGCGCGGAGATCATCGTCCTCGCGCTGTTCTCGGTCGTGGCGCTCGCGAAGGTCTGGTCGGGCAACGCTCCACACGGCGTCGACCCCTCCTGGAGCTGGCTCAACCCCTTCGACATCGGCAGCTTCGGCGCCCTCACCGACGGCCTGCTGCTCGCGATCTTCATCTACTGGGGGTGGGACACGGCCGTCTCCGTGAACGAGGAGACCGAGGACGCGACGAAGACGCCCGGCCGCGCCGCCGTCGTCTCGACGTTCATCCTGCTCGGCATCTACCTGGTCGTCTCGATCGCCGCGCAGGCCTACCACGGGGTCGGCTATCTGAACGCCCACGCCGACGACATCCTCAGCTCGCTCGGCACGCAGGTGCTGCCATGGCACCTCGACAAGCTGCTGATCATCGCCGTGCTGACGTCGGCCTCGGCGTCGACCCAGACGACGATCCTCCCGACGACCCGCGCGAGCCTGTCCATGGCCGCCCACGGCGCGATCCCGAAGCACTTCGCCCGCATCCACCCGCGGTACCTGACGCCGGGCGTGTCGACGATCTGGATGGCGGCCGTGTCGATCGCGTGCTTCGTCTTCCTCAACTCGGTCTCGAGCAACATCCTCGGGGACTCGGTGACCGCGACCGGCTTCGGCATCGCGTTCTACTACGGGCTGACCGGGTTCGCCTGCTTCTGGTACTTCCGCCGCGAGCTGACGAAGAGCGTGCGGACACTCTTCTATGTCGGGATCCTGCCGCTCGTCGGCGGCCTCGTGCTGTTCACGCTGCTCGGCTACGACGTCTACCAGCAGACCGATCCGAGCTTCACGAACGTGGGGAGCGCGTGGCTCGGCGTCGGGCCGCCGGTGGCGATCGCGGGAGTCGCCCTGGCGCTCGGGATCGTGCTGATGATCGTGCAGCGCCTCGTCGCGCCGAAGCCGTTCTTCGGCTGGAAGCGCGAGACGGCTCCGCCCGGCGTCCTCGAGGAGCCGGCGAGTGCCTAGCTCGATCGTCGTCGGCTACGACGGGTCCGAGGGTGCGCGTGCCGCGCTCGCCAAGGCGGTCGAGCTCGCGAAGCTCGACGGCTCCAGGCTGATCGTCGTCTTCGGCTACGAGATCCCGGCGGCGTGGGGCGGCGAGACGGGCGACTATCGCCGTGCCGTCCGGGAGCTGGGCGAGGAGAGGACCCAGGATGCGGTCGACCGTGTCCGCGACGCCGGCGTCGAGTTCGAGGTCGAGCTCGTGCCCGAGCGGCCGGCGGAGGGCCTCGTCAGCGTCGCCGAGCGGCACGACGCGTCGGTCATCGTCGTCGGCACGAACGGGGAGCATCCGATCAAGGGCGTCGTGCTCGGCTCGGTGCCGCACAAGCTGCTGCACATCTCGCCCGTGCCGGTCCTCGTCGTCCCCAAGCCCGAGGCGGAGTGAGCGTCGGCGAGTCGTCGATGTCCCTGACCGAGCTCCAGCGCGCGGCGCGCGACCACCTGTGGATGCATTTCACGCGCATGGGCAGCTACGCGAGCGCCGACGTCCCGATGATCGTGCGCGGCGACGGCTGCTACCTCGAGGACGCGACCGGCCACCGCTATCTCGACGCCCTTGCGGGTCTCTTCTCCGTGAACATCGGCTACGGCTTCGGCCGCGAGATCGGGGAAGCGGCGCTCGAGCAGATGAGCGAGCTGCCCTTCTACACCACCTGGTCGTATGCGCATCCGCGCGCCGTCGAGCTCGCCGCCGAGCTGGCGTCGCTCGCGCCCGGCGACCTCAACCGCTCGTTCTTCGTCTCCGGCGGCTCGGAGGCGGTCGAGTCGGCGTGGAAGCTCGCGCGCCAGTACTACCAGGCACGCGAGGGGCATTCGGGGAAGCCGGGCCGCCGCTACAAGGCAATCGCCCGGCGCCTCGCCTACCACGGGACGACGATGGGGGCGCTGTCGCTGAACGGCGTGCCTCCGATCCGCCAGCCCTTCGAGCCGCTCGTGCCCGAGGTGCGGCACGTTCACAACACGAACCGCTACCACCGACCCGCCGCTGAGACCGAGGAGCAGTTCACCGCCTTCCTGCTCGACGAGCTCGAGCACACGATCATGGCGATGGGTCCCGAAACGGTCTGCCTCGTCCACATGGAGCCGGTGCAGTCGACCGGAGGCTGCCTCACGCCTCCCGCCGGCTACTTCCAGGGCGTGCGGGCGCTCTGCGACCGGTACGACATCCTGCTCTCGGCAGACGAGGTGATCACCGGCTTCGGCCGGATCGGTCACTGGTTCGGCTCGGAGCGCTACGACATCCGGCCCGACCTCGTCACCTGCGCGAAGGGCCTGTCCTCGTCCTACGCGTCGATCGGCGCGGTGATGGCGACCGACCGCGTCTTCGAGCCGTTCCTCGCCGATGCGTCCATGTTCTCGCACGGCATCACGTTCGGCGGTCACCCGGTCATGTGCGCGATCGCGCTCAAGAACATCGAGATCATGAAGCGGGAGCGGATGGTCGAGGGCGTGCTCGAGCACGAGGACGCGTTCCGGCGGACGCTCGAGCAGCTGCTCGACCTTCCGATCGTCGGCGACGTCCGCGGCGCGGGCTTCTTCTACTCGCTCGAGCTCGTCAAGGACAAGGAGACGCGCGCAACGTTCGACGCCGACGAGTGCGAATGGCTGCTGCGGGGGTTCCTCTCGCACCGGCTGCTCGAGTGCGGGCTCATCTGCCGTGCGGACGATCGCGGCGATCCCGTACTCCAGCTCTCGCCGCCACTCGTCGCCAGACAGCAAGAGTTCGACGAGATCGTCCGCATCCTCGGCGAGGTGCTCACCGAGGCGTGGGACAAGCTGCGCCGTCGGTAGCGCCGGGCGACCATCCCGCCTGGTGGCTCGAGGACGCTCCGCCCGACCCGGCCGCGCCGCCGCTCGAGGGCGAGCTCGAATGTGACGTCGCGATCGTCGGCGGCGGGTACACCGGGCTGTGGACGGCGCTCCAGCTGAAGGAACGCGAGCCGGCGCTCGACGTGGCCGTGCTCGAGGCCGAGTTCTGCGGCTTCGGGCCGAGCGGGCGGAACGGCGGATTCCTGGAGAGCTTCTGGCCTGCGCTCGCGCGGCTCCGCGGGCGTGTGGGCGACGAAGGTGCGCTCACGGTCGCCCGTGCGTCGACCGGCGTCTTCGCGGCGGTGCGCGCGCTCGGTGAGGACGTGTGGCTGCGGGAGTCGGGGATGATGACGGTCTCGACCGCTCCGTCCCAGGACGCCGCCGTCGACGACGCCGTCCAGGCTGCGGCTGCGCTCGGCGTGCCGGAAGAGGCCGTGGCGCTCTCTGCGGAGGAGGTGCGCCGACGCTGCTCGTCACCCCGCTTCCGCCGAGGTGTCCTCTTTCCGTCGGCCGGGACGGTGCAGCCTGCAGCGCTCGTACGCGCGCTGCGCCGTGCCGCCCTCGCGCGCGGCGTCCGGCTGTACGAGGGCACGCGCGCGACCCGGATCGCCGACAGCCTCGTCGAGACGCCGGGCGGCCGCGTGCGCGCGCCCGACGTCGTCTTGGCGACGAACGTGTGGATGACCGGCTGGCGCGGGTCGGGCCGGCGCCTGACGAACTTCGGCAGCTACGCCGTCCTCACGGAACCGGCACCGGATGCGCTCGCCGAGATCGGCTGGACCGGAGGCGAGGCGATCGTCGACGGGCGGATGTTCGTGCACTACTTCCGCACGACCGCCGACGGCCGCGTGCTGATGGGCTCGGGCTCGGGGCCGATCGGCTTCGGCGGCCGCGTCGATCGCCGCTTCACGCACGATGTGGCGTCGGCGGCGAGAGCCGAGCAGGGGCTGCGCGTGCTCCTGCCCGCGCTCGGGGCACTTCGGGTCGAACGGGCCTGGGGTGGCCCGGTCGACGTCTCCTCCGACCACCTTCCGTTCTTCGGCACCGTGCCGGGCGCGCGGATCCACTTCGGCGCCGGCTACTCGGGGAACGGCGTCGGCCCGAGCTGGCTCGGCGGCCAGATCCTCGCCTCGCTCGTCCTCGGCGCCGACGACGAGTGGTCTCGCCTGCCGCTCACGACGCGGCGCGTGCCCTCGTTCCCGCCCGAGCCGCTGCGCCGTCTCGGCGGCGGGCTGATCCGCTGGGGGATCCTGAGCGTCGAGGACGCCGAGGATTCCGGCCGCCGTCCTCCGCCCGGCGCGCGCTTCGTCTCGTCGCTTCCGCGCCGCCTCGGCCTGCGCGTCGGGACGCGCTAGTCGGCGACCTCGACCTGCGAGTGCTTCAGCCCCACGACGTAGGGAACGATGCGCGCGGTCATGGCCGCGTTGTAGGCCGTCCGCTCGAGCCAGGTCGCCGGGTCGGGCGCCGCGACCGGCTCCGCCACCCTGGCCATGTCCACGTAGTAGAAGTGCTCCTGGCCGAGCCCTTCGAGCTCTTCGTCGATCGGTGTGGCGAGCTCGGAGAACGGCGCCCCTGCGAGCGCGTGGACGGGCTCGGTCATCAGCACGTACTCGTCGATCGGAACCGAGTTCTTCAGCATCCGGTGGACGATGATCACATCGACTCCCGCGAGCGTCTTCCCGCCCCGCCGCGGCGTGAGCACCACCTGCCCGTAGTGGGCAACGACCTTGACGTTGAGCCGTCCGGTCTGGTGGCACGCGTCGCACCGGCAGACGCTGAGCGACTCCATCTTCCCCTGCTCGGTGTGGAACGCAGCGTGCATCGAAGTCGCGAGGCCCGAGAGCGAGCGCGTCACCGTCTGGGCGGTTGGATCGGTCACGTAGAGGAAGGCCGCGTCCCCTTCGAGCGCGGACAGCTCGAGGTCGGGCGCCGAGTCAATGACTGCGTCCAGGAGCCGCAGGGTGTTCTCCTGCGCATGGGCGAGGCTCATCCGGTGCAGGTTCATGAACCGCGTGTAGCCGCCGATGTCGGCGATCAGGAGCAGCGCGTTGACGGTGTCGGCGCTCACGGGCCGATGCTACTTCGCACGGGGGCGCGGGTCAGTTCGAGAGCGCCAGCTGACGGTACGGCTCGAGGTTCGAGACGCCCACGCCGACGAGGCGGAGCGGGCCGGGGCGATCTTGGAGCGCGCGGTCGAGGAGGGAGCACGCGAGATCGCCGATCGTCTCCGCGTCGTCGATGCCAGCGGTCAGCGTCGTCGAGCGGCTGCGGATCGCGAAGTCGGGATAGCGCACCTTCGTCGTCACCGTGCGGGCGCACTCGCCGCGGCCGGCCAGGTAGTTGGCGACGCCTCCCGCCATGCGGCGGAGCTCGGCGTGGAGGACCTCCGTCTCCTCGATGTCGCGCTCGAACGTCTCCTCCTGACTGATCGAGATGCGCTCCACGGCGAGGTCGAGCGGCCGCGGGTCGATGCCTCGTGCCCGGTCGCGCAGCATCAGGCCGACCTTGCCGGGCAGGAGGCGTGCGACCTCGGTGTCCTCCAGCGCGGCGAGCTGACCGACGGTCTCGATGCCGGCGCGCGCGAGCCTGACCTCCGCCTTCGGGCCGACGCCGGGGAGCTTCCGCACGGCGAACGCCGCCAGGTACGAGGCCTCGCGCCCGGCCGGGACGACCGTGATGCCGCCGGGCTTGCGTGCGTCGCTCGCGACCTTGGCGACGACCTTGCAGGAGGCGACGCCGAGCGAGCACGTCAGGCTCGTCGACCCGCGCACCGCCGCCTGCACCGCATTCGCGACGCGCCGCGCGGCGAGAAAGTTGTCGTGCGCGACCTCTCCGACGTCGAGGTAGCCCTCGTCGAGACCCGTTCGCTCGACGGTGGGCACGACCTCGCGCACGGCTGCCCAGACGGCCTGCGAGTACTGGCGATAGAGCGTGTGCCTCGGCCGGACGAAGACGGCGTGCGGGCAGCGCCGGATCGCCTCGGCGCAGCTCATCGCCGAGTGGATCCCGAAGCGCCGCGCCGCATAGTTCGCCGTCGCGACGACGCCGCGGCCGCGCGGATCGCCGCCGACGACGAGCGGCTTCTCCCGGAGCGACGGCTCTTCAAGCTCCTCGACGGCGGCGAAGAACGCGTCCAGGTCGAGATGCGCGACGATCACCGTGGCAGGATAGGCAGCGCTACCGGAGGGCTCCGATCAGGGCCCCGCCGGTGACGATCAGCGCCGCGCCGATCCACAGATGCCGGCCGACGAGCTCGGTGCGGCCGAGTAGGAGCGCCGCGAGCACGACGCCGACGAGCGACTCGACGGCGACGAGCGGGCTGACGATCGACACGCGCCCGCGGGAGAACGCCTCGAAGAGGAAGACGTACGAGAGGCCCCAGAGGATGCCCGACGGCGCGAACGCCCTGAACGCCGGCCCGAGCCCCCGCACCGGGCCCGAAGCGCCGCGGCGCACCATCAAGAAAACAGCCACCATGACGCCGCCCGCAACGATCGTGGCCGCGGCCGCGAGCTCGGGCGAGACGTGCTCGTGCGTCGCCAGGTGACGAACGACGTTGTCGCGGGTCGCGAAGAATGCGGCCGAGCCGAACGCGAGCACGAGGCCGATCGAGCGGAACGCGTCCGGCCTGACCGGCTCGCGCGTCAGCGCGACGCCGCCGAGCACGATCAGCAGCGCGCCGGCGATCAGCACGCCGCTGACCGGCTCGCCGAACGCGGCGAGCGCGATCGTCACCGAGACGAGCGGCGCCGCGCCGACGACGAGTGCCGTGCGTGAGGGCCCGGCGTCGCGGACGGCGGCGACGTAGAGGATCTGCGATGCGCCGGGCGCGAGCAGCCCGGCCAGCAGGTACGGCCAGACATGACCGCTCCAGTCGAACCGCACGAGCGCCCCGATTCCGACCGGGATCAGCGCGGCGAGGATGGTCGCGAAGGCACCGAGCTCGGCGTCCGGATACCGCCCCAGCGCCCGGGTCAGCGTGACGGCGAGGGAGCCGAAGGCCGCTGCCGAGCACAGTGCGAGGACGACCGCCGCCACGGCTCGAACCTACCGTTTAGGTTTGGCGGGTGAGCATCGAACGGGTTGTCGTTGTCGGGGGCGGCGTGATCGGGAGCCTGTACGCGGCCCATCTCGCGCGCATCGCCGACACGTGGGTGCTGACGCGCCGCGCCGAGCACGCCGAGGCGCTCGTTACGACGGGTCTCCGCGTCTCCGGCAAGAGCGACTTCACCGCGGCGCTGCACGCGACGGCGGACGAGGCGACGCTGCCCGACGCCGACCTCGTCATCCTGGCGACGAAGGCGACCGACGTGGCCGACGCGGCGGCCCGGCTCGCCGGCCGGCTGCCGTCGGCGACGGTGATGACGATCCAGAACGGGCTTGGCGCCGAGGAGATCGTGCGTGCGCACGGCGAGCGGCCGCTGGTCTCGGCCGTCACCTTCATGAGCGGCGTCCGCCACTCGGACGCGCACGTCGAGTACGAGCTCGACACGGAGACGTGGCTCGGTCCCTTCGCGGGCACGACGTCGTTCGAGCACGCGCAGGAGATCGAGGCGCTGCTCGTCGAGTCCGGCCTCCGAGCCCGCGCCTTCCCCGACCTGCGGCCGGCGCAGTGGTCGAAGCTGATCTTCAACGCCACGGTGAACACGGTCGCGGCGCTCACCGACCTCCCTCACGTCGGCGCGTTCGCCCGTGTCGAGGGGCCGACCGACCTGGGCCTGCTCGTCCGCGACCTGATGGACGAGGGCAAGGCGGTTGCCGCGGCGGCGGGCGTCGAGCTGCACGAGGATCCGTGGGAGATGAACGTCCACGCAGTCCAGCGCGGGGAGACCGAGGCGGCCGCCGGCGCCTACGCGCACGTTCCGTCGATGCTCGAGGACGTGCGCTCGCGCCGTCCGACCGAGGTGGACTTCATCACGGGCGCGCTCGTCCGCGAGGCGGACCGCGTGTCCGTCCCGGTCCCGCTCCACGCGGCGATGTACCGCCTGGTCAAGGCGCGCGAGGCGGCGTACGCATGACGACGGCGTCCGACCTTGCAACACAGTGTTGCAAGGCCCTCGAGGTGGCGGCTTGAGGGTTGCCGTGATCGGCTGCGGCGCCGTCGGCTCGCTGTTCGCGGCGGCGCTCGCGCAACTCGACGACGTCGAGGTCTGGGCCTACGACCTCGACGCGGCCCATGTCGCGGCGATCAACGAGCACGGGCTGCGGATCACGGGCGCCGGCGAGCTCGTCGGCCGGATGCGCGCGACGACGCGCGCGGACGAGCTGCCGCACTGCGACTTCGGGATCGTGGCGGTCAAGAGCATGCACACCGATCGGGCCATGGCCGACACGGCGCACGCCTTCGCGGAAGGCGCGGTCTGCTCCGTTCAGAACGGCGCCGGCAACGAGGAGCTGGTCGCGAAGCACGTCCGCGAGGTGATCAGAGGCACGACCTTCCCGGCCGGTCACATCGTCGAGCCCGGGCACGTCGGCTGGGACACGAAGGGCGACACCCACATCGGGCCGTTCGAGCCGAGCCCGGCGCCGATGGACAAGGTCGAGGCGCTCGCGGACGCCTGCACCCGCGGGGGCATGCCGACGCATGCGCTCGAGGACGCGCGCGGCGCGCAGTGGCGGAAGCTGATCTTCAACGCGGCGTCGAACGCGATTGCCGCGCTGACCGGGCTCACGCACGGGCGGATCGCGGAACCCCCAACGCGAGACCTGGCGTGGGCGGTCATGGCCGAGGGCCGGACGGTCGCGGACGCGCAGGGGATCACGCTGGACATGTCGCCCGAGGAGCTGTTCGACTTCGCCGCGCGCAAGCAGATCGCGTACGACCACAAGCCGTCGATGCTTCAGGACGTCGAGGCCGGGCGGCAGACGGAGATCGACTTCCTCAACGGCGCCATCGTGGACTTCGGCGAGCGCCACGGGGTCGACGCGCCGCTCAACCGTGCGCTGACCGCACTCGTCAAGGGACTGGAGAGGAGCAACGGATGACGCAAACGCAGACGTCGCAGGCCGAGATCGAGCAGCGGTACGCCGCGGTACGAGCCGCCGCGGAGGCGAACGACGTCGACGCAGTCGTCGTCTCCGGCTCGGAGTACACGGGCTTCGAGGGCGCGGTCCGCTACCTGTCGGGCTTTCGCATCCTCCACCGCTACGCCTACGTCGTCGTGCCGGTGGACGGCGACCCGGCGGTCGTCTTCCCGCGCGAGGCTCGCTGGGTCGGCGACCACGGCGAGGCGTGGATGGAGCAGGTGTTCGCCGAGCACCCCGGCGGCTGGATCGCCGACCGGGCGCGTGACCACGGCTGGCGGCGCGTCGGCGTCAGCGGCCTCGACTTCGTGATGGCCGTGCGCGACTACCGTGCGCTCGCCGACGGGCCGGCCGAGATCGTTCCGTTCGACGAGCAGTTCGACCTCGCCCGCGCGGTCAAGTCCGAGGCCGAGATCGAATCGGTGCGCGAGGGGATGCGGATCAACGAGGCCGGGGTCGAGGCGGTGCTGCGGGAGTACGAGGTGGGCAAGACCGAGGCCGAGCTGATGGGCGAGGCCGAGCGCGTGTTCACCGCCGCGGGCTGCTACCGGACGACGATGGACATGATCCTCGGCGGCCCCGACGGCGGCGCCTACCCGGAGTTCAAGTTCCCGTCAGCCGCGCGGCGGCTCGAGCGCGACGACCTCCTCCTCTACGGCCTCGAGATCGCCGGGCCGGGCGGTCACTGGGTCGAGTTCTCACGTCCGATCTGCGCCGGTCAGCCGTCCGCGGACACGCAGGCGGCGATGGACGCCTACCACGAGTACGCAGAGCGCAGCGCGCGGGACGATGAAGGCCGGGTCGACCGCACACGACGTCCACATGGCCGTCTCGAAGGGCTTCCACGACCGCGGTTTCCAGCTCGGCCACGTGACCGGGCACTCGATCGGGATGACGATGATCGAGCACCCGCGGATCGGCGAGGGCAACGAGACCGTGCTGCGCGAGAACATGGTCGTCTCGATGCACCCGCACGCGATCACGCAGGACGAGCGCACGTGCCTCTACATGCAGGACACCTGGCTCGTGACCGCGGACGGCGGTGTGCCCTTCTCGGACGTGCCGCTCAGGATCTACGACGGCTCCGAGGCAAACCTCTAGGTCGCTGCCATTCTCGTCGGCCGTTTGTCGGCAAAGGACACGGCCGATCGTGGCCCCGGCACGGCTAGAGCTCGAACGAGATGCGCCACTCGCTGCGCAGGATCACCGCGTACACCTCGTCCGGTTGCGCCTTGCCGCCCGTCGCGTCCGCGACCGCCTGCCGGCGCGCCGCCTTCGCCGCCAGGCCCGGTTGCCGTCTCGCCTCGCCGACGAGCTCGTAGCGTCCCGGCTCCGTCTCGCGCAGTACGACGAATCCAGGCGCGCTTCGTTTGCCGCTGGTCGCCATGGATACCACGAAACCTACTAGGCTCGCATCGTGTCCCGGCCCAATCTCGACATCTTCGTCGAAGCGCTGCCGCCCCGTCTCCAGATCGATTACGGCGTGCGCGCGGAGGACCGGGGTTTCCGTGCCGCCTGGTTCCCGGAGATCACGTTCGGCGACGCGTTCGGGCCGGCGACGGCCGTCGCGACGAAGAGTTCCCGCATCGGGCTCGGCACGGGCGTGGTCGGCATCTGGAGCCGTTCGGCAGTGACGATGGCGCTGCAGGCGGCGACGCTGAACGAGCTCTCCGACGGGCGGCTGCTGCTCGGCGTCGGGCTCCAGGCTCGCGGCTACGTCGAGGGCTGGCACGGCCAGCGCTACGAGCGGCCGGTGCGCGCGATGCGCGAGTACGTGACGATCCTGCGCCGCATCCTCTCCGGCGAGAACGTGACGTTCGAGGGCGAGATCTTCTCGGTCCGGGGCTTCCAGCTCATGATGCAGCCGCCCGAGCGGCCCGCGCAGATCTACATGGCGGCGATCGGCCCGCAGATGACGCGTCTGGCAGGCGAGCTCGCGGACGGGATCATCGGCTACTGCTACTCGGCCGAGTACGTGCGCGACACGGTGCTGCCCAACCTGCGCGCCGGAGCGGAGCGCGCGGGGCGCTCGCTCGACGGCTTCGACGTTGCCTGCGGCTTCCCGACGATCGTCACGCCGGACGAGGCGGGGCTCGAGCAGATCAAGGGCCAGGTGATGATGTTCGCGACTGCGGGCAGCTCGTCCCCCGAGTACGCGACGAGCTTCGCCGCCGCCGGCCATGACGTGGCGCCGATCCAGGAGCGGGTCGACGCCGGTGACGTCGACGGCGCGCTCGGGCTGGTCACGGACGAGATGGCCGATGCGATGACCATCGCCGGCTCGCCCGACCGCGTCCAACGGCGGATCGACGAGTACCGCGACGCCGGGCTGACGACCGTCGCGCTCAACCCGTCTCCGCCCGACGTCTGGTTCCCGCTCTATCAGGGGCACTTCCCGGACAGCGCGCTCGCGAAGATCCCCGAGTTCTCGTTCCCGGCGTACCTGGGCGTGATCGACGCAACGCTCGATCTCCAGCCGTGAGCGGGCGCGAGTCGGTTCCGTTCCGCGTCGTCACCGCCGACGGCGAGACGATCGACCTCTCGTACTCGTCGCCGCGGCCGGCCGGCGGAGCACGACGAGATGGCGCTGCTCGAGGAGACGCCGTGGTTCGAGGCGGGCAAGCCGCTGCGCAACTACATGCTCCACGAGACCGACTTCTACGACGAGGTCGAGCAGATCTGGGGGACGCGCTGGGGCGCCGAGGGCATCGGGAAGCTCCGCGAGGTGCTCGTGTCGCGGCCGACGGAGAACGAGATCCGCCCCGAGTACGCCGACGAGTGGCAGTACTACTACTCCTCCGCGGCCGGGAACGCCGACCTCGGCAGGCTGCAGGCGCAGTTCGACGAGTACTACGACGTCCTGCGGGCGAACGGCGTGCGCGTGCACTCCGTCGAGGCGCCGGTCCCGGCGATCGGGACGTACGGCTACATCAAGAACCTCGTCACGCTCGCCGGCGCGGGGCTCGTCGTGCGCGGAGGCGTGATCATGCACCGCTACGGCCTCGGCTCCTGGCAGCGCGGCCGCGAGGTGATCTGGGCGAAGGCGTTCGCCGCGCTGCAGCTCCCCGTCTACCTGACCATCCACGGCCGCGGCATCTGCGAGCCGGGCGCGGGGCGGTGGCTCGACTCCCAGACCTTCGTCTTCAACGAGAGCGTGGTCGCGAACGAGGAGGGGCTACGGCAGCTGCAGTTCGTGCTCGAAGGGCTCGGCATCGAGTTCGTGCTTGCGCACAGCCCGGGGTGGTACGACTCGATCGGCGGCGGCAACATCGGCACGTCGCACATGGACATGGTCATGCTCGTCCCGGCCGAGCGCGTGGCCGTGGTCTCGCCGCACCTCGTCAACTACGGCTTCGTGCGTGAGCTCCTCCGGCGCGACTTCCGGATCGTCGAGGTGCCGGTCGAGGAGTACTGGGACCTGGCCGTGAACGGCGTCACCCTCGAGCCCGGCAAGGTCGTGATCAACAAAGGCTCGCCGACCGTCGTCGCCGGGCTCGAGTCCGCGGGCGTCGAGGTGATCGAGGTCGACTTCTCGGAGAGCCAGAGGTTCGCGATCGCCGGCCTCCACTGCGCCACGCTCGAGCTCGTCCGCGACCAGCCAGGCTAGTCGGCCCGACGCGACGAGAAGCGGGGCCGAAGCTCCGGCGGGATCGAGAACTCCTTGCCGCCGGTGATCCCGGCCGGGCGGAGGAGCAGGATCACCAGCATCACGACCGCGATCCCGACCAGGCTCGTTCCGCTCGGTGCCGTGATCGACAGGCCGAGGACGTGGATGCTGGTCTGGGCGTTGACGAGCAGGATGTTGAACAGGCTGATCGTGATCGCGCCGACGACCGCGCCGAACAGGCTCGAGATCCCGCCGACGACGAGCATCGCCAGGGTGAGGAAGGTCAGGTCGAGGTACACCTGGTTCGCCCCGATGCTGCCGAGCAGGTGGACGTAGAGGCCGCCGGCGAAGCCCGAGAGCGCGCCCGAGAGCGTGAACGCCAGCAGTCGCTGCCGGTGGATGTCGATCCCGGCCGCGCGCGCGGCGGCCGGATCCTCTCGGGCCGCACGCAGCTGACGCCCGAAACGGCTGCGCTGGTACGCGAACGCGATGACGATGACGGCGACGGCGCCGATCGTCGCCTGCCAGTAGTCGGTCGTGACGGGGATCAGCGACTCCACGGTGGCGCCCGGTCCGATGCTGTTCCAGTTGTAGAAGAGGTTGTACGTGATGCCGAGCACCGCGAGCGTGGCGATGCCGGCCGCGATCCCGGACAGGCGCATCAGCGGGATTCCGACGACGAAGGCGTAGACGCCGCCCAACCCCGCGGCGAGCACGAGCGACCAGACGTTCGAGATCGAGTGGTCGCGCAGCAGCGGGAACAGCGTCGTCATGACACCGGGCTTCACGTCGGACGGGATCGTCAGCACCCCGGCCGCAAACGCTCCCACAGCCACGAAGCTGACCTGCCCGAAGGAGATCACGCCCGAGTTGCCGACGAACACGTAGAGGGCGGCGACGATGGCCACGTACACGATCGCGGTCTGGTACTTGACCTGGTCCGCGGACGAGACAAAGAGCGCGGAGCAGAGCGCGAGCAGTGCGACGAGCGCCACCGGGCCGAGCAGCTGTTCCAGGCCTCTCGTCCGGCTCATACCCGCTCTGCTCCTGCCCGCCGCATCGCAACGCGGTCGCGATGCCGCGCAAGGGGGAACCTCCCGGTTCCCCCGAGCCCCCCTCCCCGAGCGGGTAGGAGCACGCTCATACCCGCTCCGCCGATCCCCGGCCGCGGGCGAACAGGCCTGCCGGGCGCAGGAGCAGGGCGACGATCACGGCCAGGTAGATCACCGACGGCATGTAGACGTTCGACGTGAACGGCGTCTCCCCGGACGAGGGCAGCTCGGCGCCGACCAGCGAGATCGCGAAGCCGATCGCGAAGCCGCCGAGCGTGGCCGAGGAGAGCCGGTCGATCCCTCCGGCGACGACGCCGACGAGCACGAAGAGGGTCTCGTACAGGCCGGTCGTAGGGTTGACCGAGGCCGTACTCACGCTGAGCACGACTGCCGCCACTGCCGCGAGCACACCCGAGACGGCGACGGCGGCCATGATCACGGTGTCCGCTTTGACGCCGAGCAGCCGGGCGGTTCGGAAGTCCATCGATGCGGCACGCATCTGCAGGCCGATCGACGTCCGGTTCAGAAGCAGCGCCAGCCCGCCGAGCGACACGATCCCGGCGCCGATGGCGACGAGCGACACCCAACGGACGTGCAGCGACCCGATCGTGACCGCCTGGTTGAGTTGCGCGAGCGTCCCGACCGGGTCGCCGACGATTCCCTGCTGGCGGTACGTGTACTGGACGAGCGCGCCGTTCTCGAGCAGGAACGCGAGCGCGAAGGTGGCGACGAGCATGGTCGAGGGGTCGGCCGTCCGCAGCGGCCGGAACGCGATCCGCTCCATCAGGAGCGACGCGACGACCGCGACGAGCACGGCGGCGAGGACGCTTGCGGCGTCAGGCCAGGTGTCGGTGAACGCGAGCGTGTAGGCGGCGACCATGATCAGCTGGCCGTAGGCGAAGTTGATCAGGCGGAGCACGCCGAACACGAGCCCGATCCCGACCGCGATGAGCGCGAAGACGGCGCCGAGTCCGACCGCGTCGATCAGGTTCTGGACGTGGATCATGGGCAGACCTCTGGCCCATGATCGGGGAGGGGTCCCAGTGGAACCGGGAGGTTCCCCGACCAGGTCGGCATCTGGAAGAAGGGGGTCCGTGGGGGAAACATGGGTTTCCCCCACGGGAGCGAGCGTGTCGCGAGCGGCGTCACGAGGCCAGGTACGCGGCGACGATGCGCTCGGTGTCGTGGGCGTCGGCCGGGGTCAGGGTCATGCGCATCTCGCCGTTCGTCATCACGTAGGTGCGGTCGGCGAGCGCGACCGTGCGCTGGGCGCGCTGCTCGACGAGCAGCACGGTCACGCCCCGCTCGCGGATCCTCGTGAGTGCGTCGAAGACGACGTCCACGATCGTCGGGGCGAGCCCGAGCGACGGCTCGTCGAGGAGCAGGACGGACGGGCTCGCCACGAGCGCGCGGGCGATCGCGAGCTGCTGCTGCTGACCGCCCGAGAGCACCCCGGCCTGCCTCGTCCGGAACTCCCGGACGACCGGGAACAGCCCCTCGACCCACTCGCGGTCCTGCTCGATGCCGTCGCGCCTCGTCGCGGCCGACGAGCCCGAGGCGCAGGTTCTCCTCGACGGTCAGCTCGGCGAAGATCCTGCGCCCTTCCGGGACGAGGGCGATGCCTGCCCGCGCGATCGTCTCCGGCTTCCTGCCGACGATCGACGCGCCGGCGAGGCGGATGTCGCCGGATCTCGGCCGGACGAGACCGGTGATCGCGTGCAGAGTCGTCGACTTGCCCGCCCCGTTCGGGCCGATCAGTCCGACGATCTCCCCTTTCCCGACGGTCAGATCGAGCTTTCGGACCGCCGGAACCGATCCGTAGCTGACCGAGAGGTCGTCCAGCTCGAGCGCAGGGGCAGTGCTCATCCGGTCCCCTCGTGGACAGCGCTCTCGCCGAGATAGGCAGCCGTGACGTCGAGGTTGCCGCGGATCTCCTGCGGCGTCCCCTGGGCGAGCGTACGGCCCTGGTCGAGCACGTGGATCCGGTCGCAGACCTCCATGATCAGCGCCATGTTGTGGTCGATCAGCAGCACGCCCGCCTCGTAGTCGTCGCGCACCTGGCGGATGACTGCGGCGAAGTCGGGTACCTCCGCTTCCGGGAGGCCCGCCGCAGGCTCGTCCATGAGCACGAACCTCGGTGCGGTCGCGAGCGCCCGTGCGACGCCGAGCTTGCGCTCGTCGCCGTGAGCGAGCGTTGCCGCGGGCCTCGAGCCGTAGCCCTCCAGGCCGAGGAGATCGAGCAGCGCCGCCGCGCGCCGACGGGCCTGGCGGCTGCGCGCGCCGGAGCCGAGCGCGGCCACCTCGACGTTCTCCCGGACGGACAGCGATCCGAACGAGCGGCTGTGCTGGAACGTGCGGGCGAGCCCGGCGCGACCGCGGCGGTGCGGGCTCCAGGAGGTGATCAGCTCATCGCCGAGCGCGACCGAGCCCGAGCTCGGGAGGTCGAAGCCGGTGATCACGTTGACGAGCGTCGTCTTGCCGGCGCCGTTCGGGCCGATCAGCCCGACGACTTCGTGGCGGTGCAACTCGATGTCGACGCCACGCAGCGCGTGGACGCCCTCGAAGGCGCGCGAGACGGCGGTGGCCCGGAGACTGCCCCCGGGCCACCGATTCGCCTCACGCGAGACGTCGTTCGTCAATGCCGCTCAGAGAGTGCCCAGCTTCTTCGCCGTGTAGAGCTGGACGAACTTCGGCTTCGAGTTCTGCACCTCCATGACCCGGTAGGCGCGGCCGAAGACGCTGTGCAGCTTCGGCGAGAAGCTGATCTTGCCCGAGATCGTGGGCAGGTCCTTGAACCGTTCTGCATGATCGCGGCGAGCACGCTGCCCTTCGTCGAGCCCTTGCGCCTGCTTGATCGCCGCCGCGACGCCGTCCACCGCGGCTGCGCCTGTGACGAACCCGCCGGTCGCAGGCGGCTGGTGGATCCGTCGTCATCTGGCCGATCAGCCGCTTGACCGCAGGCGCTCGGGTCGTCGCCGAACACGGAGGCGTACGTCAGGTACCAGTAGTTCGAGACCGTCGGGCTCTTCGGGTACCAGAAGGTCCCGTCGCCGGCCCACGAGTTCATGATCGGCGTGTTGTTGTTCAGGCTGCGGATGCCTGCGACGAACGCCGGCCAGTCCGGCGGGAACCCGTCGCAGATCGCGATCATCGCAGCCTTGTGCGCGTTCACGCGGCTGACCACGCCCTGAACCTGGTTCTGGAAGGACGTGTAGCTCTCCGTGTCGACGATCTTCCCGCCGAGCTGCTTGTAGCGCGAGGTGAACGCCTGGATGATGTTCTTGAAGTAGACGAGCAGGTTGTTGGTGACGGTGATCGCCGTCTTCCAGTGCTTGACGTTGTAGGCGTACTCGGCCATGGCCGCACCCTCGTCCTGGGCCACGTTGCCGTAGCTGAACGCGAGCTTGCCGAGCCGCGCCGAAGCGCTTCGGGCCCATCTGGTCGGTTCCGATGCAGGGCGCGATCGTGAGCAGCCCCTTGCTCAGGAACTCCTGGATCGCCGCCGTCGCGAAGTCGACGTCGCACGTCACCATGCCGACCACGGCGCCCTTCGAGACGACGTTGTCGACACAGGACTTGGAGACGTCGGGCTTCGAGTTCTGCGTGTCGCAGCTGATGACCTCGAGCTTCGCCCCGTTCACGCCGCCGAGGCCGTTGATCTTCTTCGCCTCGAGGCGCGCCGCCGTCAGCGCCGGGTTGTCGAACGGCGCCATCTGGCCGCTCAGGTCGGCCGCGAAGCCGATGACGATCGGCTTCTTCGCGGACTTCGCTCCGGACGCGGTCGTCACCCCCACGGCCGCAACAGTGACGGCCGTGACCAGAACGGCCGCGAGCCCCCACATCTTCATTCCTCTCATGCTGCCCTCCCTTTCGTGCTGCTTGACGTTTCTTCCAACTCCGTGAATCGTGCCCGCCCGCGCGCCGCCAGCTCCCGAGGTGGGAGCCGCCAGAGCGAGTCCTCGAACGCGTGCCCGAACGTCCCGTCGTCCGAGAACACCTCGAGGTCGTAGCAACCTGCCCAGCCTGTGGCCTCGACGGCGTCGAGCACGGACGCGAGGTCGATCACGCCGTCCCCCGGCAGGACTCGATCGCACCAGCTCCGCGTCGGCCGGCGCCAGTCGTTGACCTGCACCGCGACGAAGCGGTCGCCGAAGCGTGGGATCTCGTGTGCGAGCGCCGGCGTGTCCCACAGGTGCCAGGTGTCGAAGACGAGCCCGACGTCAGCGCCTGCCTCCTCGACGAGCGCCGCGGCTTCGCCGAGGGTGGTCACGAGCGTCCAGTCCTCCTGCTCGTAGCTCGACATCGGCTCGAGCCCGACCGGGATGCCGAGCCGGGCCGACTCGCCGGCGAGCACGCGCAGCCCCTCGGCGACGGTCGCACGGGCCTCCGCCTCGTCGAGCTCGCCGGCCGGGCCGCTCGGGCAGACGAACGCGCTCGGCTCGAACGGCGCCAGCCGGCGCATGCCCGCGACGATCGCCTCGACGCGCACCTCGGGCCGCTCCGGCCCGGGGAACTTCGGCAGCGGCAGGATCGACGGCACCGCCGGGACGGCCGTGCTCGCCTCCAGCCCGCTCTCCCGGAAGGCCTCGAGCTGCTCGGCCTCGCGGCCCTCGACGAGCTTCAGCTCGCAGATCGAGATGCCGTCCGCCCCGGCCGCGGCGTACGCGGCCAGGTCCTCCTCGAAGCTCGCCGGGAGCGTCGAGAACTCGCAGATCGCGAACCTACGGCTCATTTCTGGGTGACGCTTCCTCGACCGGGTGCGATGGGCGAGTGTGAGGCAAGGACGCAAGGAGCGCTCGTACTCGCAAGGTACGGGGGCTGGGACGCGGCGTCGCGCCGCCCAGCGCGGCTCGACGGGACAAGGCTTCGCCCAGAAAGGAGCCTGAATCACGCAACCGCGGCGCCCTCGCGGTCGGCCGACTTGAAGTGCGGCATGACGAGGTCGGCGAAGAGCTCCTGCGCCTTGATCGCCTGCCAGTGCGCGAACCCGCCGGGGTTGACCGTGATCGACACCTCGGTCAGTCCCTCGCAGACGTCGCGGACCGCCTCGATCCGCTCGATCACGTCGTCGGGGGTGCCGACCCAGACGATGTCGCCGTCGATCATCTCGTCGTAAGGCGTCGCGGCGAGCTGCTGCATGATCCCGGAGATGTAGAAGCCGTACCCCGAGGCGTTCATGTCGTCGTCCGGCGGCAGGCGGTCGTCGCCCGTCAGCGGCGACGCGTTCCCCTCGAGGAACTGCCGCATCCCGCGCTCTGCCTCGCGCCGTGCCGTGTCGCGGTCCTCGTCGATGTAGCAGGCGTGGATCCAGACGATGTCCGGCTCGGTGCCGTGCTCGGCGCACTTGGCGCGGTAGAGGTCGAGCTGGTCCTTGAGCGCGGCGTAGGGCAGCAGCGGCGGCACGACCACGGCCCAGCCGTGCTGCGCGGCGAGCTCGTAGGTCCGGTCGCTCGTGCCACCGAGGAACACGCGGAACTTGCCTTCCGGCCGCGGCCAGACGTGGGCGTCGTCGATCGTGTAGTACGTGCCGTCGTAGGAGAAGCGCTCGTTTTCCAGCGCCTCGAACAGGATCTCGAGCGACTCCTCGTAGCGGTCGCGCGACTCGAGGATCGGCACGCCGGCCTTGGCCGGGATCCAGCCGTGGCCGCGCAGTGCGCCGAACTCGTAACGGCCCTCGAAGAGGACGCTAGCCATGGCGATCTGCGATGCCAGGATCGTCGGGTTGTGGTACGGGAGGACGTGGCCGAGCGTCCGGAACTTGATGTTCTTCGTGCGCGCGGCGCACTCGCCCCAGAGCGCGAACGGGTTCGCGGAGATCGAGAACTTCGGGAAGAAGAAGTGCTCGATGATGCCGTACGCGTCGTACCCGAGCCGGTCGGCGTGCACGACCTGCTCGATCACCTCGTCATACGCGCGCTTCTGGGACCTTCCGCCCCAGTACTGGATCTCCGAGTAGATCGAGAACCTCATCCTTGCCTCCTTCCCCTTCCGTCAGCCGACTCTGACCGGATTTTGATCAAGTGTCAAAGCGGTGCCGTCTTTCGCCCGAGACGGCGCCCGAGCCGGGATCCCGCCCGCTTGAGCGTGTTCTCGCGCAGCAGCTCGTGGGCCACGATCGTGCCCGACCCCGCGCCGAGCCCGGGCCCCGGATGCGTGCTGGCGCCGATGTGGTAGAGACCGTCGACCGGCGTGCGATGTCCGGGCAGCGACGGCCGCGGCCGCCAGACCAGGTTCTGGTCGAGCGCGCACGAGCCCGAGTAGATGTCGCCGCCGACGAGGTTCACGTTCTCGCGCTCGAGGTCGGCCGGCGAAAGGACGACGCGCTTCAGGAGCGCCGACTCGAGATTCGGCACGTGACGGGCGATCCGGGCCTGGATCCGGTCCGCGTAGCGCTCGCGGAGCTCCTCCGTCCAGGTGCCGTCGCCGACGTCGATCTCGCCCGCGGCGTCGCCCTTCGGCCGCCGCGGCAGCTCCTGGAGCTGGATCCAGAGGATCGACTTTCCCTCGGGCGCCCGCGAGGGGTCGACCGCGAGCGGCTGGCCGAGGACGATCGTCGCCTCGGCGGGGAGCAGTCCGCGCTCGGCCTCGTTGACGGCGCGCGAGACCCCGTCGAGCCCGGGCGTCAGGTGCAGGATCGCCGTGCGCGCGAGCCGCTCGTCGCCGTCGAAGCGGGGCGGCTCGTCGAGAGCGAAGTGGATCTGCATCTCGGCGCGGCCGTAGCGGAAACGGCGTCCGGCCTCGACCGCTGCGGCCGGCACGTCCGCGGCGTCGAGCAGGCGGCCGTAGAGCTGCGTCGGGGTCGCGTTGGCGACGACGCAGCTCGCGGAGATCGGGGTGCCGCCTGCGACGCGAACGCCGGTCACGTGCCCGTTCTCGACCAGGATCCGCTCGACGTCGTGCCCCGTCTCGAGTGCGCCGCCGGCCGAGCGGACGATCCCGGCCAGCGCGTCGACCAGCTTCGCGCCGCCGCTCTTCGGCACCGGCATGCCGCCGAGCTCGATCGCGACCGCGATCACCTGGGTCATGAACCCCGAGACGGCCGCGTCCGGTCCGAGGCCCGTGTGCAGCACCCAGGGCGCGAAGAGGGCGTGCGTCCGCGGCGACGCGAACGTGTCCGTGAGCCAGTCGCGCGCCGTGACGAGCACGTTGCCGGTGAACTCGACGAGCCCGCGCCGTCCGAGCCGCCGGTAGGCCTTGAGCCCGAGCCCGGAGCCTGCCCGCGACCAGAGCTCGGTCGTCAGGACGCCGAACGAGAGGTCGGCATTCGGCATGAAGCCCTGCACCGCCCGGCTCCACGCCTCTCCGTCGCCGGGCGCGAGGCGCTCGAGCTCCTCGACGTTCCGCTCGTGCGACGTGGTCAGGAACGAGGCCTCGCCGTCCGGGCCGAGCCAGCCCGTCGGCAGCTCGGTGTTGAGGTACTCGAGCCCGAGCCCGTGCAGCTCGTCGGCGAGCTCCGCGTACGCGGCCGAGCCGACGAACAGCGGGTGCCAAGACGCCATCACCTCGTGGACGAAGCCCGGCTCGGTGATCTCCGCCGTCCAGATCGCCCCGCCGAGGCGGTCGGCGCGCTCGAGCACGAGCACGCGCTTCCCGCCGCGTGCCAGCAGCGCCGCCCCTGCCAGCGAGTTGATCCCGCTGCCGATGAAGACCACGTCGTACGCACGTCCCTCGCCGGCGGTGGCTCCCGGCCGGCGAAGCCGGCCCCCGCCGTCGCCTGACGCCGCTGACGGCCCTGTCGTCTCCGGGTCCGTATTACCCATACTGTCCCCTCCGGGCCCGCACCGCCAGCGGCGTCCGAGGAACGTGCGAGAAGCGCTCGCTCATTCGATCGCCTCGCCGAGCGTGTGGAACGTGCGATTGAAGTAGAGAAGCGGCCCCGGCTCCTCCAGCTCGTCCACCGGGACGCTGACGGCGTGCTCGACGTCGCCGATCACGAGCACGTGGTCGGAGACGCGGAACGTGCGGTGGACAGCGCAGTCGAGGTGCGCGAGTGCGCCGGCGATCATCGTCACTCGTCCGTCGCGGCTCTCGGAGAAGGCGTCCACCTCCTTCGGGCCGCCGGGCACGGCGCCGAGCTCGGCCAGCGGCCGCTGCTCGGCGCGGAGGATCGAAAGGCCGAAACGGCGGGTCTCCAGCACCGCCGAAAGGCAGCTCGCCGTCTGCGCGAGCGAGATCAGCACGCGCGGAGGGCTTGCCGAGATCGAGCAACAGGCGCTGATCGTGAGCCCGTAGAGCTGCTCGTCCCGGCGCGCGGTGACCATGACGACTCCGGCCGCCAGCACGCGCATTGCGGCCTTGAATGCCTCGGCGTCGACCGCGGGCGGTGCCTCGGGGACGGCAGCGAACGCGCTGTCGACCTCGATCTCCCCGCGCCGCAGGATGCGGGAAAGGTCAGCCGAGATGTCGCCGAAGTCACTCATGTCGCGAACAGGTCGGCAGCGCCCATCTCGTGCGCCACCAGGTTCGCGGTCGCCGACAGGTGCCGCGTCAGCTCGGCGGCGGCGCGATCGGGCTGGCGGCGGATGCACGCGTCGAGGATCCGCTCGTGCTCCCGCTCGACCGCGCGGATGCCGCTGCTCTGGAGTGAGATCGCGCGGTAGCGCTCGCAGTTCTCCCACGCGGGGCGGATCAGCCGGAGGAGCCACTCGGATCCGGCTGCCGCGTAGAGCGTGAAGTGGAAGGCGGTGTGGACGGTGCGCGCCTGAAGGAGTTCGCCGCGTTCTCGCGCCAGGCCGTACTCGGTCAGGTGCCGCCGCGCCGTCTCCGCGTCACGATCGGTGAAGCGGGCGGCCGCCTTGCAGACTGCGAGCGGCTCGAGCACGAGTCGCACCTCGTAGGTGTCGCGCAGGTCGTCCAGGGCCAGCTCGCTGACGCGCGCCCCGCGGTGCGGGACGTGGACGGCGAGGCCGAGGCTCTCCAGCCGCCGCACCGCCTCGCGAACCGGCGAGATGCTCATGCCGAGCCGCTCCGCGAGCTCCTCCAGCCGGAGCGGCGCGCCCGGCGGCAGCTCGCCGGACAGGATCGAGTCCCGCAGCTCCGCGAGCGCAGCCTCGGCCATCGTCGGGTGCCGCGGGCGTTCCAGGAGAGGCCGCGTCTGCAGCGTCACGAGCCGATCGTCTCGCGCAGTTGATCAAGTGTCAAATCGGGGATGCGCGGCCGCGCCTGTGGAGGAGATGTCACAGGATCGGCACGAAGGCGGGTCACATGCGTGGCGATTTCCGAGCTACGCTCAAACCGGGGGATCAGGGCCGCAGGCCCCGGGGGAAAGCAAACAGGGTCAATCTGCCGCGGCGACCAGCGTCCTGAACTCGTCGTCCGTGACGAGGCCGCGCTTCTCCGTGCCGAGCCTCTTGACCGCTTCGAGGAGCGCCGGGCGTCGCTCCTCGGGTACGGCGAGGCCGAGCTCCTCCGCCTTGATCCGGATCGAGTCGATGCCGCTCTTCTTGCCGAGCACGATCCGCCGCTCAGCGCCGACGAGCGTGGACGAGAACGGCTCGATCGACGGCGGGTCGTGGAACTGGGCGGCCACGGCGCCGCTCTCGCGCACGAACAGGTTCTCGCCGACGACCGACTTCCACGGCTCGAGCTCGTACCCGGCCAGTGAACGGACGAGCACCGACACCTCGCGGATTTGTGCGAGGTCGATGGTCGTCTCCGCCCCGTAGAGCGCCGTCAGCGCCATCGCGACCTCGCCGATCGAGGCGTTGCCGGCGCGCTCGCCCATGCCGTTGATCGTCCCCTGGATCCACTCGGCGCCGGCCCGGAAGGCGGCGATCGCAGCTGCCGTCGCGAGCCCGAAGTCGTTGTGCCCGTGCCAGTGGATCGGGACGCCGTCGCCGACCCACTCGCGCATGCGCGACACGAGGAAGGCTGCCGTCTCGGGAGCTGCGATCCCGAGCGTGTCGACGACGACGACCTCGCGCGCACCGGCCTCCACGGCCGAGCGATACGCCTGCGCGAGGAAGCCGAGGTCGGCGCGGCTGCCGTCGACGCCGAAGAACGCGACCAGGATCCCCTTCCCGGCCGCGTACGAGACGGCGTCGGTGATCCGGCCGAGCATCTTCTCGCGGGAGACGCCGAGCGCATCGAGCTTGAGGTCGGAGAGCGGCGACTCGATCACCGTTGCGCGCAGCCCGAGCTCCACGATCGCGTCGACGTCCGCCTGGACGGCGCGCGAGAATCCCCACACCTCGGCACCCAGGCCGGCGTCGCGGATCAACTCGACCGCGCGCCAGTCGTCCTCGGAGACCCGTGGGAACCCGGCCTCGATCCGCTCGACGCCGAGCTCGTCCAGCGCCTGGGCGATGACGAGCTTCTGCTCGGGCGGCAGGACGACGCCGACGGTCTGCTCGCCGTCGCGCAGCGTCGTGTCGTAGAACCGCACGCGGCCGGGCGCCGCCGCGCCGTCGAGTGCGCGCTCGTTCAGCTGCCCGGTCCAGATCCCGTCCACGCGTGGGATTATCTCCTCCCGTGCTCGACGCCCGTCTGACCGACTCGATCGCCGCCGCCGTGGATGGCGGCCGCCTCGTCGGCTTCGCGGAGGCCGCGATCTCCGTGCCGAGCTTCACCGGCGACGAGCAGGCGATGGCCGAGCTGATGGCCGAGACGCTGACCGAGATAGGCCTGCACGTCCAGTGGCAGCAGGTCGAGGACGGTCGCGCCAACGTTCTCGGCACGCTCGCGGGCTCGGGCGGAGGGCAGACCCTGATGTTCAACGGGCACATGGACACGTCGTACAGCGGCCGCGAGCCGTGGCTGCGCCACGTCCCGGGCTTCCAGCCCGCCCCCTTCGTCGAGGACGGGCGGCTCTACGGGCTCGGCGTGTCGAACATGAAGGGCGCGCTCGCCTGCTACGTGGAGGCCGTGCGCGCACTGCAGGACGCGGGCGTCGCGCTCGCGGGCGACGTGATGATCGCGGCCGTCTGCGGCGAGATCGAGAAGACGCAGCAGGGCGAGGCGCAGGGTGCGCAGTACCGCGGCTACGCGGCCGGCTCGCGCTACCTCGTCTCGCACGGCGGCGTCGCGGACATGTGCATCCTCGGGGAGCCCACCGAGGGCAAGGTCGTGCTCGGGCACTTCGGCTCGCTCTGGCTCCGGATCTCGACGCACGGAAACTTCATCCACACCGCGTTCACCGAGGGCAAGCGCGACCAGAACTCGATCCTGCGCATGCGCGAGGTGCTCGACGCCGTGCTCGAGTGGATCCCGACCTGGGAGGGCGATCCCGAGAACGCGTACCGCGGCATGCCGGCGATCGTCAACGTCGGTGCACTCCAGGGCGGCTTCGGCTGGCGCGTCTCGCGGACGCCGCATCGCACCGACCTCTTCCTCGACGTCCGTGTGCCGCCGACGAAGGAGATGGCCGTCGCGCGGCGGCAGGTGCTCGACCTCGTCCGCGACCTGCAGGAGCGCTTCCCCGACTACGGTGTCGAGGGAGAGGTGTACGTCACGGCGCCCGGCGCGGAGATCGACGAGGGACATGCGCTCGTCGCCGCCATCGACGCGGGCCACGAGGCCGTGTTCGGCGCGCGGCCCGAGCGCGACGTGACGCGCTGGTTCTCGGACGCGTCGGCGCTCACGCGCTACGGCGTGCCGACGGTCAACTACGGCACCTCCACCGGCCTGCTGGACACCGAGAAGGGCGAGAACCTCGAGATCGACGGCCTCGTCAAGACGGCGCAGGTCTACGCGCTCGCGGCGGCGGAGGTCTGCGGGGCCGCATGAGCGTCTACACCCTCCCGCCCGATCTGCCCGCGCCGGTCGACGACGGCGCCTGCGATCACCTGACCGGGCTGGCGGTACCCGAGCTGACGCTCGACTCGTCGCAGGGACCGGTCGACCTGGCGAAGCTGGGCGCCGGCCGGGCCGTCCTCTACGTCTACCCGCGTACCGGACACCCGAGCCGGGCCGTCCCCGAGGGCTGGGACGCGATCCCCGGCGCCCGCGGCTGCACGCCGCAGTCGTGCGGCTTCCGCGACCACGCGGCCGAGCTGGCGGCGCACGGCGCGCGCGTCGCCGGGCTCTCCGCACAGAGCCTCGACGACCAGCTCGAGCTCGCCGAGCGCCTGCACATGACCTTCCCCGTGATCGCCGATCCCGAGCGCCGGCTCGGCGCGGCGATCGGGCTGCCGACCTTCGAGTTCGAGAGCGTGATCCTCTACAGGCGGGTGACGCTCGTCCTCGAGGCGGGCACGATCGCAAAGGTCTTCTACCCCGTCTTCCCACCCGACCGCAACGCGGAGGAGGTACTCGCATGGCTCGGCTCGTGACGTTCGGCGAGGACGCCCGTCCCGGCTGGATCGACGGCGACGAGATCCGCGTCCTCGACGTGCCCGACCTGCGCACGTACTTCGAGCGCGGCGGCGCGGAGGAGACAGGCGAGTCCGTGCCGCTCGAGGGTCAGCGCCTGCGGCCGCCGGTCGTTCCGAAGAAGTTCTTCCATACGGCGGGCAACTTCCGCGAGCACGAGGAGGAGTCGAAGCAGGTCGGCTGGGCACACGAGATCGCGCCGTGGATCGTGTTCTTCCAGAACGTCGACGCGCTGGTCGGACAGGACGACCCGGTGATCTACCCCGAGCACCTGACCGAGGAGCTCGACTACGAGCTCGAGCTCGCGGTCGTGATCGGCAAGGACGGCAAGTGGTTCGGCCCCGAGGAGGCGCAGGACTACGTCGGCGGGCTACGTGATCTTCAACGACATCACTGCGCGGGACATCCAGCGGCGCGAGATGCGCTCGGGCGTGTTCTCGTTCTGCAAGGCGATCGACACGTTCTGCCCGCTCGGCCCCTGGATCGTCACGCCGGACGAGATCGGCGATCCGCACGACCTTCAGATGGAGCTGCGCGTGAACGGCGAGGCGCGACAGGTCTCGCACACCGGCCGCATGTCGGTGACGATCCCGGAGATCCTCTCGCACTACTCGGCGCTCGGGTACTCGGCCGGCGACGTCGTGTCCACCGGCACCGTGTCGGGGGTGGCCGGATTCTCCCCGGACGCAGCGTCGCTCTACCTCAGGCCGGGCGACGTGATGGAGGCCGAGATCGAGAAGATCGGCGTGCTCCGGAACCCCGTGATCTCGTGGCAAGAGGGGCACGGATCGCCGCCTCCGCCGAGAGTCCGCTGGTAGAAGTCAGCGCATGACGGGTTTCGTCGGGCAGCGCGTCCTGCGCAAGGAAGACCCTCGTTTCCTCACGGGCGAGGGACGCTACGTCGACAACCTCGACCTCGAGGGCGCGCTCCACGTGACCTTCGTGCGCTCGCCGTTCGCGAGCGCGCGCATCGACGGCATCGACACGAGCATGCTCGAAGCCGGCATCGCGGAGGGCGCGCGCGTGCTGGTCGCCGCGGACCTCGGCATGGAGCCGCTCCCGCCGCACTTCCCGGGTATCGAGACGCGCATGGCGCGACCGCCGGTCGCCGAGGACATCGTCCGCTTCGCCGGCGAGATCGTCGCGATCGTGCTCGCGGACACTGCGGCAGAGAGTCTCGACGCCGCCGAGCTCGTGCTCGTCGAGTACGACCCCCTGCCCGCGCTCGTCGATCCCGCCGAGGCGCTTCGCGGCGACATGCTGCTCTTCCCCGAGGTGGGGACGAACGTGTGCGCGCACATCGCCGTCGGCGCGGACGAGGACGTGTTCGAGGGCTGCGAGGTCGTCGCGACGGGCCGGGTCGTCAGCCAGCGGATGGCGCCGGCGCCGCTCGAGCCGCGCTCGACCTCCGCGCTCGTCGGCGACGACGGCCGCCTGAACGTCTGGCTCTCGACGCAGACGCCTCACTCGGACCGCGACGGGCTCGCCGAGGCGCTCGGGCTCGACCCGTCCGAGGTTCGGGTGATCGCGCGGGACGTCGGTGGCGGCTTCGGCGCGAAGACGCTCTCGACCGAGGACATCCTCGTCGGTCGCCTCGCCCGGGAGACCGGCCGACCCGTGCGGTGGACCGAGACGCGGAGCGAGAGCATGCTCGCCATCGGCCACGCGCGCGGCCAGATCATGGACTTCACGATCGGCGGCAGCCGCGACGGGGAGATCCAGGCGTACAGGCTCGACGTGCTGCACGAGGCCGGCGCCTACCCGAGCGTCGGCGCGTTCCTGCCGATGCTGACGCACTGGATGCAGTGCGGCGTCTACGCGATTCCGAAGATCGCCTTCGAGTCGAGCTCGGTCGTCTCGAACACGTCGTTCACGACCGCGTTCCGCGGGGCCGGGCGCCCCGAGGCGGCGCAGGCGATCGAACGCGCGATCGACACCTTCGCGGCGGAGGTCGGGATCGACCCGGCCGAGGTGCGCCGCCGCAACTTCATCGGCGCCGACGCGTTTCCGTACAAGACGCCCTCCGGGGTCACGTACGACTCCGGCGACTACGCGCCTGCGCTCGAGCGTGCGCTCGAGGCGGCCGGCTACGACGACCTGCGCGCCGAGCAGGCCCGGCTGCGCGAGAACGGCGACCCAAGTCAGCTCGGCATCGGGCTGTCGGTGTACGTCGAGATCACGAACGGCGGCGCCGAGCCCGAGTTCGGCGCGGTCGAGATCACGCCCGAGGGGGGCGCGATCCTCCGCACGGGCTCGTTCGCCCACGGGCAGGGGCACGAGACGTCGTACGCGCAGATCGTCGCCGACAAGCTCGGGCTCGACCTCGGCGCGGTCACGGTCGTCGCCGGGGACACCGACGATGTCGCGCGCGGCGGCGGCACCTACGGCTCGAAGTCCCTGCAAATCGGGGGGACCGCTGCCGCGCAGGCCTCTGCCGAGGTGGTCGAGCGCGCGAAGCAGCTCGTCGCCGAGGAGCTGGAGGCGAACCCGGCCGACGTCGTGCTCGACCTGGACGGCGGCCGCTTCCACGTCGCCGGAGCGCCGGTGCCGTCGTTGACCTGGGCCGACCTCGCCGCGCGCCTCGTCGAGAGCGACCGACTGGCCGAGCTCGCCGTCGAGCGCGACTTCAAGCCTGAGGCCGGCACGTTCCCCTTCGGCGCGCACGTCGCCGTCGTCCGCGTCGACACCGAGACGGGCGGCGTCGAGCTCGAACGGCTCGTCGCGGTCGACGACGCGGGCCGGATCATCAGCCCCGTGATCGCCGAGGGCCAGCGCCACGGCGGCATCGGCAGCGGCATCGGGCAGGCACTCTACGAGGAGTTCCTCTACGACGGCGACGGCAACCCGCTGAGCGGGAACTTCCTCGCCTATCCGTTCCCGAGCGCGGCCGAGCTGCCGTCGTTCGAGCTCGTGCCGATGGAGACGCCGACGCCGATGAACGAGCTCGGCGCCAAGGGGATCGGCGAGTCGGGCACGATCGGCGCCACGCCCGCCGTGCACAACGCCGTCGTCGACGCGCTGCTGCCGCTCGGCGTCCGCCAGGTGGACATGCCCGCGAACGGCGAGAACGTCTGGCGAGCGATCCAGGCCGCCTCCCTTGGCTAGGCTCGCGCCAATCCGGCGCTGCGCCTCTGGGGACACCCCCAGACCCCCGAGGGTCTATCCGAGCGAAGACGAGCCGCGCCCGTCCTGCCGGTCGCGGCGGCGAGGCGGTCATGAGCTGGCCCAGGGACCACGCGAAGCTCGAGCGCGTGCGCGCGCTGATGGCCGAGCGGGAGCTCGACGCCCTCGTCGTCCGCGCGCCCGACAACGTCCTCTACCTCACCGACTACTGGTGCATGAAGGGCTACGACCTGGCCGTCTTCCCGCGGGAGGGCGAGGCCACGCTCGTCGTGCTCGAACCGCAGGCCGAAGAGGCCGGGCGCTCGTGGGCGGGGAACCTGCAGCACTTCGCCGGCTACGACGCCGCGGACCCGCGGCCGCCGCTCGTCAGGGCGGTCGAGGCGACGCAGACGGTAATCGCCGAGCACGGCTACGAGCGGATCGGGCTGGAGCTGTCCCTCGGCACGCAGGCCTCGGACATCATGGTCGGAGAGCCGACGACGTACACGCACGACTTCTTCCACGCTTTCGGGACGAACATCGACGACGCGACGCCGCTCCTCGCAGACGCGCGGGCGATCAAGACCACGCAGGAGATCGAGCGGATCCGCCTCGCGAACGAGCTCGCGGCCGAGGCGATGGAGCACGTGCGCGGGATGATCCGGCCGGGGATGACGGAGGCCGAGGCGGCGGCGCTCTTCGAGGGCTACGTCCACGGCGTCGGCACCGGCTACCGCGGCCAGGTCGAGCTCGCACGGGGCTTCACTCTCGTCTGGTCAGGCCCCGGGATCAGGACGTTCACCGCCACGGGCTCGCGACCGGTCGTCGAGGGCCAGCCGACGCTGTTCGAGATCTGGGTCTGCTGCGACGGCTACTGGGCCGACCACACGAAGAACCTCTGCGTCGGGAGGCTCGAGCCTCGGTACGCAGAGCTGCTCGAGGCGTTGCAGGGTGTCTACGACGGCGCCGTCGCCTCGCTGCGGGACGGGGCCGAGCTGGCCGAGCTCGACCGGACCATCCGCGAGGGGATCGCCGCAGCGGGCTACCCCGGGCAGCCGTCCCATCCGATCTGCCACGGCGTCGGCGCGCGCGCGCACGAGCCCCCGTTCGCGCATCAGGCCGGCGGGGGCGTCATGCGGGAGGGGATGGTGCTCGCGATCGAGCCGGGGATCTACTGGCCCGAGGGCGGCGGCCTGCGGCTCGAGGACAATTTCCTCGTCACCGCTGACGGCTCCGAGAAGCTGAGCCCGTTCCCGGACGGCGTCGTCACGGTGTGAGCACGCTCGCGTCGTGGGCGTAGATCCAGCGCGCGGCGCTCGGCATCCAGTCGGTCGAGCCGCTCGCGAGGTCCGCGTCGCGCGCCACCTGCTCGGGGCCGTCGCGAAGATGGAAGCGCGTCTTGTTGCCCGTCGCCGCGGCCTGGATCTTCGACGTCCGCGGCAGCCGTACCGACTCGTAGAGGCGTAGCGCCGCCGGGACGTCCTCGACCTGGTGGAGGCAGGCCGTCAGCGCCGCGCCGTCCTCGATCGCCTGTGCCGCTCCCTGGGCAATGAACGGGAGCATGGGGTGGCACGCGTCACCGAGGAGCGTGACGCGGCCCACCGACCAGCGTTCGAGCGGCTCGCGGTCGAACAGTGCCCAGACGAACGTCTCGTCGACGGCGCCGAGGATCGCCAGCACCTGCGGGTGCCAGCCCTCGAACGCGGCCAGCGCGTCGGCGACGTCACCCGGGTCCGTCCAGGACTCGCGCGTCCACGTGTCCTGTTCGACGATCGCGACGCAGTTGACGAGGCGGCTCTGCACGAAGTAGTGCACGAAGTGCTTGTCCGGGCCCATCCAGACCTGCGACGTGACCTCGAGGCCGAGCTCGTCGAGCCGCTCGGCCGGGATCAGCCCGCGGTACGCCGCGCAGCCCGTGAAACGCGGGGTGGCCGGGCCGAACAGCGACCCGCGGACGGACGAGTGGATCCCGTCGGCGCCCACGAGCGCGTCGACCTCGATCCGCTCGCCGTTCTCGAAGGTCGCCTCGACGCCGTCGCCGAGATCGCGGAGGCCGGTGAAGCGGTGCCCAGCATGCACGCGCTCCGGTGGCAGCGCGTCGACGAGCACGGACTGCAGGTCGGCGCGGTGCATCTGGTAGTGCGGGGAGCCGAAGGTCTCGACGACGGCGTCGCCGAGCGGCGTGCGGAGGAGCTCGCGGCCGTCGTCCCAGCGCCGTTGCTGCCACGCGAGCGGGCGCACGCCGAGCCGGGCGAGATCGTCTGCGAGCCCGAGGCCGTGCAGGACGCGTGAGGCGTTCGGGCTGACCTGGATCCCGGCCCCGACTTCGGCCAGCTCGTGCGCCTGCTCGTAGACGTGGACGTCGAAGCCGGCCTGGAGAAGGGAGACGCGCGGCCGTCAGGCCGCCGATCCCGCCGCCGACGATGCCGATGTTCACGCCGTCTCGAGTCTAGGCGAGGAGGCGCCGGGAAGGCGAGCATCCCGGCGCCTCCTCCGGCGCTGCTACCGGGTCCGCGACTCGTCTGCTGGACCACGGTCGGCCCGGTGTGCTCCGGGATCCGGTCGAGGACGCCGGAAGCGAGCACCTTCTCGCGCGCGGCCTTCGCCTCGTCTACCGACGCGAAGTCGACTCGGATGAACACCTCGTTTGGATCCTCCGTGCCGCGGTAGAGCGTCCAGCCGAGCGCCTTCTCACGGGCACGAGGGGCGTCCTGGTCGAACATCGCCTTCCACGCGTCGAAGTCGTCGACGCGGAGCCGGGCCGTGATCGAAGCTGTCACTACACACCTCCTATATTGAATAGCCGCTTTGGATAATCAAAGCTCGGCTAGGATACTCGACCATGGCAGACGCTGTCAAGCGCAGCTACGACTCGCCGCGGCGCCGCGAGCAGGCGGCTGCCACGCGCGCGGCGATCCTCGACGCGGCGCTGAGGCTCTTCGAGCAACAGGGGTACGCGGCGACCTCGGTGGGTGCGATCGCGAAGGAGGCGGGCGTTGCGCTGAAGACGGTCTACGCCGTCTTCGGGACGAAGCGCGGCGTGCTCGTCGCACTTCGGAGCCGCCTCGTCCGGGGGAGCGACGATCCGGTTCCGGTCGCCGAACGGGAGTGGTTCCGCGCCGTGCTCGACGAGCCCGACCCGCGTAAGCGGTTGTCGCTCTTCGCACACAACGCCGCCCTGCTCAAGGATCGCGCCGGCCCCCTCTTCGAGATCATCAGGCACGCGGCCCCCGCCGATCCGGAGATCGGTGCCATGTGGGACGAGTTCATGGGCGACTTCTACGAGAACCAGCGTCTCGTCGTCGAGCGCTTCCACGCCGACGGCGTCCTCAGGGACGACGTCGACCGCGCGACCGACGTCCTCTGGACGATCAACCATCCCGCCGTGTACCACCTGCTCGTCGCCGAGCGCGGCTGGAGCTCCGCCGACTACCAGAGCTGGCTCGAAGAAACGCTGGTCCAGCAGCTGCTCGCGTAGCCGCAGCTCAGCGAAGGTGCGGCAGCACGCGCTCGCCGAAGAGGCGGAGCTGGCCGGCACGGTCCTCGCCCCAGAGCTCGAGCATGACGTGCGTGCAGCCTGCGGCGCGGTACTCCTCGATCGCGGCGATGCAGTCCTCCGGGCGTGCCGGCGATCGGCTTGCACTTGTCGAGGATCGCGTCCGTCACCTCGGCCTTCGCGGCCAGCCGGCCGCCGCGCTCCATCGCCTCGGCGATCGGCACGATCTCCTCGCGAGTCAGGCCGGCAACTCGAGCAGCGTGTCGGCGGCGGCCTGGATGTTCTGAACCTTGTTCGCGAGGTACATCCCGGCGATCTCGCGTGCGCCGTCGCGGCCCCTGTCGCGGTTCTCGTCGATCGAGGCGACGATCGTGCAGCCAAGGTCGAGCGAGTCGGGATCGCGGCCGGCCTCGGCGACGCGCTCGCGCACGTAGCGCACGAATGCCGGCGTCGTGATCGAGGCGGTGAGGAGGCCGTCGCCCGCCTGCGCCGCCGCCTTCAGCATCATCGGGCCCGTCCCAGCGAAGTAGACCGGCACGTCCCAGCGCGGCGCCTCGGCCTCGTCGGCGAGCGCGGGCACATGGGCGGAGAACACCTTGCCCTCGATGTCGAGCGCCTCGCCCGAGAGCACGCCGCGGATGATCTGCGCCGCCTCGCGCATGGCGGCCACCGGCTTTGCTCCGTCGTCGATTCCGGCGTGGCGCATGAAGATCTTCGAGACGCCGAGCCCGAGGTAGAACCGCCCCGGACCGGCCGCCTCCTGCGTGACCCGGGCCTCCATCGCGATCTGGATCGGATGGCGCGTGTAGGGCGAGATGATCCCCCAGCCGACGGCGAGGCGGTCCGTCTCGCGTGCGACGAGCGGAGAGAGCGCCGTCGACGAACGCGCCTCCATCGCGTGCTTGCGCCACCACGGGTACGCCTCGGCGAGCCAGATCGTGTCGAACCCGGCCTCGTCCATGACGTGGGCGTGCTCGAGGATCTCCTCGAGCGGCTCCATGGTGAGTTGCATGACCCCTACGCGGAGAGGCGGAGGGGTCATGCCGCGCTTACTTGCAGGTGAACGAGCCGGTGAACTTGGGGCCCTGCGGGAACTTGCCGCTGAACGTGCCCTTGGTGCGCTTCCCGGTCAGAACCGCCTTGATCTGGTTCGCGGCCTTGACCTTCTGGCCCTTGTTCTCGATCGTGATCACGCCCAGCCTGTAGGTGCCGTCCTTGTCCGCGGGGACGACGAACAACACGGCCGAGTGCAGCGGCGTGCGGCCGAGCGGCGTGAACTTGCCCATCCCGACGCTCAGGCTGCCGACGACCGGGTAGCAGGCGCCGCCCCTGTAATGGGTCGTCTTGCCGTTCGACGTGATCGTCAGCCTGGCATGCCCGCAGTAGACGATGACCGCCGTGTGATCGGTGATCGTGACGCCGGCCTTCTTGTCCGGGATGCATGCCGCGGAAGTGCGGGCGGAAGACGAGCCGGCGAGCACGCCGAGGACGGAGAGCGCGAGGACGGCGACGAGTGCGAGGCGGCGCATCACGCGCTCACCTTCGCCTGGTCGACCTGGCCCTCGAGCGCGTTCAGCACGTTGCCGACCTGCTGGTTGACGATCGGCTGGAAGACGCGCTGGCCCATGCTGCCGATCGGCCCCGCGACGTGGATGTCGGCGATCCACTTCATGCTCGTGCGATCGCCCTCGATGGGGGTGAGAAAGAACTCCGTGTCCATCCCGACGATGGCGCCGACGCCCTGGCCCTTGGCGTTCAGCTTCGCGTACTCGATCGGGCGCTCCTCGGCCTTCTCGAACTTGAACTTGAGCTTCAGTCCGCCCATGCCGAGCGGCACCTTGACGTTGGCCGACCAGTTCTTGTCGTCCTGCACCTCGAAGCCCTCGACGCCGGGGAGCAGCTGCGAGATCCGGGACGGATCCATCAGGACGTCCCAGACGGTCTGCGCCGACGCGTCGAACTCCTTGACCCCTTCGACCTTCACGTACTCACCACCTCCACGAGAGCCTGGCTCTCCTCGGGATTCGTCATCAAGCGCCACACCCGCTCTGCCGGGTTGTGGCTGTCGGATACGACCCCGGGGATTCCCGCGCTGCGCAGCGCGTCCTGGATTGCCGCGCAGACCGCATGGATGGCCGCTCCGCCGCCCTCGCCCATCCCCTTCGTACCCAGCGAGGAGAACGGTGACGGACTCTCAATGTAGCCGGTCCGGATCGGGGGCATGTCGAGAGCGTGCGGCACGTGGTACTCGTAGAAGTTGGCCGTCATCAGCTGTCCGTCCTCGTCGTAGGCGAAGGTCTCGTGCAGCGCGGCCCCGAGCCCGTGCGCCGTCGCGCCGTGCACCTGGCCCTCGACGATCTGCGGGTGGATGCGGATGCCGCAGTCGTCGACCGCCGCGTAGTCGACGATCTCGACGACGCCGGTGTCGCGGTCGATCTCGACCACGCACGCGTGGATCTGCGTCGCGTAGGTCAGCGTCAGGTTGCCGTAGTTCGTCTCCTTGTCCGGGAGCTCGAACGGCGGCACGTAGACGTGGCGGCAGTTGAGCGTGATGTCGCGCGCGTCGGGCGGGAGGACGGCGTTGTTCGCGTTCACGATCGCGCCGCAGGCCATGAACGGGAGCGCCGCCTCGGGGTTGCCCTTGAGCTGGGCCATCTTGCCCTCGAGCACGATGTCGTCAGGGCTCGCGCCGAACAGCGCGGCCGCGAGCCGCCGGATCTCGAGCGCGAGCTTCTCGGTCGCGCCCTTCACCGCCTCGAGCCCGGTGACGGCGAACTGGCTCGCGTACGTGCCGGAGAAGCCGGCGTGCGAGTTCCAATAGCTGTCGTGGCCCGCGCGGACGTGGACGTCGTCGGGCGTGCAGCCGAGGATGTCGGCGACGACGATCGAGGCGGTCGTCTCGTGGCCCTGTCCCTGGGGGACGGTGCCGAGCGTGACGACGATCTCGCCGAAGATGTCGAGCCGCACCGTCGCCACCTCGTTGTTGCCGGAGAACTGCAGCTCCGGGTTGAGCAGCGTCGCCTGCCCGAAGTTGTTCGTGCCCGAGTCGAGGGTGGAGCCGATGCCGATGCCGACCAGCTTGCCGTTCTGCTTGCCGCGGCTCGCCCTGCGGCCCTCGTAGTCGACGAGCTCGAGCGCGATGTCGAGGCAGCGCGCATAGTCGCCGGAGTCGTAGACGCAGCCGTTCGGCGTCGTGTACGGCATCTCTTCGGTGCGGACGTAGTTCTTCTTGCGCACCTCGATCGGGTCGAGCCCGAGCTCGTGGGCGACGAGGTCGACGATCCGCTCGGTCAGCCAGAGCTGCTGCATCCGCGAGTAGCCACGATTCGGCGCCACCGGCGACTTGTTCGTGACGACCTGCGTGAAGTCGACGCGGATGTTCCGCCACCGGTAGAGCCCGGGAGTGACCTGCGCCCAGATGATGCAGCCGAGGGGCTCGTAGCGCGGGAAGGCGCCGCAGTCGTCGAGAGCATTGACCTTGAAGCCGAGCATCGTCCCGTCGTTCATCACCGCGACCTCGACGTCGTGGAACCAGCGCTCGTTGCCGTGCGCGTTCGCCGAGTGCTGGTCGGTGCGCCACTCCGTCCACTGGATCGGGCGGCGAAGCTTGCGCGCGAGCAGGCAGCAGGCGGTCAGGTAGTTGTGCGTCGTGATCTTGTTGCCGAAGCCGCCGCCGATGTCCTGCGACACGAAGCGGAGGCGGTCGAGCGGCACGCGCAGCGCCGGGCCCATCCAGATCGCCGCCACGCCGGGCATCTGGTGGTTCGAGTGGATCGTGAACTGCTCCGTGCCCCGGTCGTATTCGACGAGGGCGGCCGAGCACTCGAGCGGTGTGGACGAGAAGCGGTCGAAGTGGAGCTCGGAGATCCTGATCACGCGGTCGGCGGCCTTGAGCGCGCCGTCGACGTCGCCCCAGTCGAAGGTGCCCGACCAGACGACGTTCGTGCCGGCGTCCTCGTGGAGGACCGGCGCGTCCGCTTCCTGCGCCTTGCGCGCGTCGACGAGCACCGGCAGCGGCTCGTACTCGACCTCGACCAGGTCGGCCGCGTCGCGCGCGACGTCGCGCGTCGAGGCCACGACCGCGACGACCGGCTCGCCGACGTGGCGCACCGAGCCGACCGCGAGCGCGAAGTCCTTGATCTGGCTCCCGGGCGGCGTCGTCAGCTCGAAGAACGGATCTGTCTGCACCGCGACCTCGTCCGGCGTCAGCGTCCCGTAGACGCCCTCCATCGCCTCCGCCGCCGAGACGTCGACCGAGACGATCTTCGCGTGGGCGTACGGCGAGCGCACGAAGTGGACGTAGCCCATCCCGTGGCGCTTGACGTCGTCGGCGAAGACGCCCTCGCCCTGGACGAGCCGCCGGTCCTCCTTGCGCGGGATCGACGTGCCGGCATAGCCGATCCGGAGCTCGGTCGCCTGCTCGGTGACCGTCTCCGTCTCGCTCCTTGCAACAAGTTGTTGCAAGGTCAGACCTGTCCTTCCGAGACGGATTTGATTGCCTCGACGATGTTCACGTAGCCCGTGCAGCGGCAGATGTTGCCCTGGATGCCGCGGCGGATCTCCTCCTCCGTCGGATGCGGGTTCTGCTCGAGCAGGTAGGTCGCCGACAGGAGCATCCCGGGCGTGCAGTAGCCGCACTGGAGCGCGTGCGACCTCGAGAACGCCTGCTGGAGCGGCGTCAGCTCGCCGTCCGCCCCGGCCAGGCCCTCGACGGTCGTGATCGTCGCTCCATCGGCCTGGATGGCGAGCAACATGCAGGACTTCACCGTCTTGCCGTCCATCAGCACCGTGCAGGCACCGCAGTTGCCGGTGTCGCAGCCGACGTGTGTGCCGGTGAGGTCGAGCACGTCGCGGATGAAGTGGACGAGCAGCTTGCGCGCCTCGACCTCCTGCTCGTAGGTCTCGCCGTTGATCGTCACGCTGATCGACTGCTCTGCGATCGGCTCGGCCATCAGGCTGCGCTCCCGAGTGCCTGCTCGACGGCGCGCCACGCGAGCACCTGCGCGAGGTGGCGCCGGTAGTCGGCCGATGCGTGCACGTCGGACGGGGGGTCGAGGTCGGCGTCCGCCACGGCCTTGCGCACCGAGACCTCGTCGGCCTCGGCCTCGACGACGATGGGCACCGCGGAGACGCAGCCGATCGCCATGCGCGCCCGCCCGTCGTGAACGGTGGCGGCGACGTTGACGATTCCGGTGCCCTCCTTCCCGAGCGTGACCGACGCCCAGCCGTCGCCCTCGCCGGCCGCGAGCGCCGGCACGGCCACTCGCGTCAGCATCTCGCCGGGCTCGACCGCGGTCAGGTAGACGCCCTGGAAGAACTCGGCCGAGCTGACGGTGCGCTCGGCCTCGAGCGCACGGATCGTCATCGTCGCTCCCATGGTGGCCATCAGCGGCGGCAGATGGTTGGTCGGATCGTTGACGCAGAGGTTGCCGCCGACCGTGCCACGGTTGCGGACCTGGACGTCGGCGATCGTCAGCGCGACCTCGGCCAGGATCGGCCTCGCGGTGAGCACGGCGTCGGAGCGGATCAGCTCGTCGTAGGTCACCATGGCGCCGAGGACGAGCGAGCCGTCCGGGCCGGTCGAGATCTCGCGCAGCCCCGCGATGCGATTCAGGTCGACGACCAGCTCGGGGGCAGCGACCCGCGTCTTCATCACGTTGACGAGGCTCTGACCGCCGGCAAGCACCCGCGCGTCCTCGCGCGAGGAGAGGAGCCGCACGGCCTCGTCGACACTGTCAGGGCGCGCGTATTCGACCTCCCGCAGCAGCATCGCGCGAGTCTAACGCGGTGCCACCCGCCCTCGCGTAGCCTCCTCCCGTGGCTACACCCCGACCGACGGCACCGCGCATCGATCCGAGCTACGGGGTCGTCCCGGACGCGTCGGGTGCCGAGCTCCTGCCCTGGTCGTGGGCCGCCGGGCAGCTCACCGACTCGCGCAACTACTGGGTCTCGACCACACGGCCCGACGGGCGGCCGCACGGCTCGCCCGTGTGGGGTGTGTGGCTGGACGACGGCGTGTGGATCTGCATCGGCCGGAACTCCGTCAAGGCGCGCAACATCGCCCGCAACCCCGCGGTCTCGATCCATCTCGAGAGCGGGGACCGGGTGGTGATTCTCGAAGGCGCCCTTGCCGAGCAGCGGGAAGGGCTCGAGCCGTTCTTCGACGCCTACGAGGCGAAGTACGAATATCGACCGGACCCGGCCGCGCTCGATGCGAGCGTGTACGCGCTCTTCCCGGAGACGGCGTTGACGTGGGTCGAGCGCGACTACCGGCGAACGCCCGTCCGCTGGGTCTTCACCTGAAGGAGAGCCCTTCGGCGTCCGCGAACCGCGCCTCTACGCCCAGCCTCCGAAAGACTCCGAGACCGGGGTGGAGCGCATCAGGCGAGCAGGTGCCGGTGGCGTGCGAGTGCGGCGAGGATCGCATCGATGTCCTCGTCGACGTTGTAGAGGTGGAGCGCGACGCGGAGGTTCGAGTCGCGTTCCGAGCAGATAATGCGCGCGGCGGAAAGCGTGTCGAGGAGTGTCTCGACGTCGGTCGACCTGACGGCGACGAGCGGGCCGCGACGCGCCGGCTCGCGCGGCGTGGCGACGACCGCGCCGAGCTCGTCGAGGCCCTCGATCAGCTGCGTCGTCAGGCCGGCGATGTGCTCCTCGACCGCGCGCGTGCCGGCGTCCTCGACGATCGACATGCCGGCGAGACCGCCGTAGATGTTCGGGACGGGAGGCGTGCCCGCGTCGAAGCGGCGGGCATCTGCCGCCGGCGAGTAGTCCGAGATGTCCATCCGGAAGATGTCCTCGTCGGCGAACCAGCCTGTCTGGGTCGGTAGCAGTCCGGGCAGCAGGTCGGCGCGGACGTACAGGAAGCCGAGGCCGGCCGAGGCGAGGAGGTACTTGACCGTGCCGCCGGTGACGAAGTCGACGCCGAGCGCGTGCGCGTCCAGGTCGATCGCGCCGACCGCCTGGTACGAGTCGGCGAGGCAGAGCGCGCCGGCTTCGTGCGCGAGACGCGCGATCTCGGCGACGTCGTGCCTGTGGCCGGTGCGGTAGGAGATCGTCGTGCAGCAGACGAGTGCGGTCCGCTCGTCGATCGCCTCCGCGAAGCGCTCCGGCGGGATCGAGCCGTCGGCATCGGGGCGGACGTGCACGACCTCGGCGCCGCGCAGCTCCTGGGCGTGCGCGATCTGGCCGACCGTCGGGAACTCGTACTCGGAGATGACGATCCGCGGGCGCGCCTTCAGGTCGAGGGCGCTGACGATCGCGCTCACGCCCTGCGTCACCGACGTGGTGACGGCGACCTCGGTCGAGTCGGCGTGCAGGAGCCGGGCGAACGCCGCGCGGGCGGCCTCGGCGCGCTCGACCCAGTGTCCCCACTCGGCGCCGTTCTCGTCCCAGCCGTCGAGGTACTCCTCGTACGCGCGGCGGACCCGCTGCGAGAGCGCGCCCTGCGAGCACGAGTTCAGGTAGGTCGTGTGCTCGAAGATCGGAAACTCGCCGCGAATCGCGGCCCCGACCCGGCTCGTCTCGATCGCCATCGCATGAAGCGTACGTGTTACGTTCGGCCCCCACACTCGCAGAGGAGAGAACGATGCTGTTCCACGTGACCTGGCAGTTCATCGACACGAGCGAGGCGGGCCAGAAGCGCTCGCTCGCGGTCTTCGCAAACTGGCAGCCGCCTGCCGGAGCCGAGTTCCAGGGCTTCTACGGCTTCGCCGACGGCACCGGCGGCGTCGCGATCCTCGAGGCGGACAGCGCCCAGACACTCGCCCGGACGACGGATCCCTGGACCCCGTGGCTCCGCTTCGAGGTCACCCCGATCCTCCCGATCGACGAGGCCACGACGATCGCGAACGAGGCCGTCGCCTTCCGCGACTCCGTCGCGTAGCGGGACAGGGCGCGCTACCGCCCCAGATAGGCCTTGCGCAGGTTCTCGTCCTGCAGCAGGTCGGCGGCCTTGCCTTCGAGGACGAGCCGTCCCGTCGAGAGCACGTAGCCGCGGTCCGCGATCGAGAGCGACACGTTCGCGTTCTGCTCGACGACCAGCACCGCGACCCCGGCCTGGTGCACCTGGCTGATGATCTCGAAGCTGCGCTCGACGAGGATCGGCGCCAGGCCCATCGACGGCTCGTCCATCAGCATCAGCTTCGGCCGCGACATGAGCGCGCGCGCCATGGCCACCATCTGCTGCTCGCCGCCGGAGAGCGTGCCCGCGAGCTGGCCGCGGCGCTCGTGCAGGAGCGGGAAGAGCGTGTAGACGCGGTCGAAGTCCTCCTTCGTGCCGCCGCCCGTGAGGTACGCGCCCATCTGCAGGTTCTCGAGGACGGTCATCGGGCCGAACAGGCGCCGGTTCTCGGGCACGATCGCCATGCCCTTCGCGATCCGGTAGCTCGTCGTCCGGCTCGTCACGTCCTCCCCGGCGAAGCGCACCGCCCCCGAACGCGGCTGCACGATGCCGAGCACCGTCTTCAGCGTCGTCGACTTGCCCGACGCGTTGCCCCCGAGCAGGCAGACGAACTCGCCCGAGCGGACGACGAGGGACAGGCCCTGCAGGATGTGGATCGGGCCGTAGAACGTGTCCACTGAGTCGAGCTCGAGGAGGGGCGCGCCGTTCTCGCTCATTTCGTCTCCGTGCTCCGCAGTCCGAGGTAGGCCTCGACGACGTTCTCGTTCGTCGCCACCGACTCGAACGAGCCCTCGGCGATCTTGACGCCGTGGTCGAGCGCGACCACGCGGTCCGAGATGCCCTCGACCACGTGCATGTCGTGCTCGATGACGAGGATCGTGTAGCCGCCCTCCTTGCGCAGTTTGCCGATCAGCTCGGTGATCTCGTGCGTCTCGACCGGGTTCATCCCCGCGGCCGGCTCGTCGAGGAGCAGGAGCTGCGGGTTGGCCGCCATCGCCCGCGCGATCTCGAGCCGCCGCCGGTTCGCGTACGACAGCGAGTAGGCGGGCTGGTCCCAGCGGTAGCCCATCAGCCGCTCGCCGAAGAAGGAGAGCTTCTCCTCGGCGAGCGCGTTGATCGCCTTCTCCTCGCGGCGCGCGCGCGGCAGGCGCAGCATCGACTCGGCGATCGTCGCGTGTGTATGGCCGTAGGCGGCGGCCATCACGTTCTCCTTCACGGTCATGTTCAGGAACAGCCGCAGCGTCTGGAACGTCCGTGCGATGCCGCGGTTCGTGATCTCGTAGGGCGCCAGGCCGACGATGCTCTCGCCCGCGAACAGGATGTCGCCGGAGACAGGGCGGTAGATCCCGGTGATCAGGTTGAACAGCGTCGTCTTGCCCGCGCCGTTCGGGCCGATCACGCTGACGATCTCGCCCTCGTCGACATGCAGGTCGAGGTCGGTGATCACCTGCAGGCCGCCGAACGCCATGCGCACGCCCTGGAGCTCCGAGGAGCGGGCGCCATCAGACGATCTCCACCCGCGGCTTGCCGAGCAGGCCCTGCGGCCGCTTGGCCATGATCACGATCAGCCCGGCCCCGAGGAGCAGGAACCGCGTCGCGCCCGAGCCCTCCTCGATCAGCCGCGTCTCGTAGACCTCCGCCGCGAGCCAGATCGTCGGGACGAGCAGCGCGTCGCGCATCCAGCCCTTGAGCAGCGTCAGGCCGAGGATCATCGCGATCAGCAGGACGACGAGGTAGTTGAAAACGGTGTAGCCGGCCGACCTGGTAGGTGCCGGCCGGCAGGACGAGCCAGTGCCGGATCGCCCAGCCGATCGAGCCGCCGTCGTCGAACGTGCTCGCGCTGTTCAGGATCCCGCCGTGCACACCGCGCGGCCACACTTCGCCGACGATCACGTGGAAGAGAATCCCGAACGCCAACGTCCCCCCGAGCACGGCGACGACCCGCCGCCAGGGACGGAGCGCCGTGAGGATGACGATCAGGATCGTCACGTAGAAGAGCCCGCGCCCGTTCGAGGTCCAGTCGGCGAACTCCGTCCCGGGCCGCAGGGCCTCGAGCCCGACCGTGACGACGATCGCCCCGAGCACCGCGCCGGACAGGCTCCCGGCGCCGCCGAGGATCAGGACGGCGTAGATCGTGATCAGGACGTACGTGTTGTAGTCGTCGGGGAACGCGCCCTGGAGGAGCGCGCCGTTGATCGTGCCGGCCAGCGCGCCGATGCCCGCGCCGACGCCGATCGCCAGCATCTTCAGCCAGTTGATCCGCATGCTCATCACCTGCGCGGCGAGCGAGTCGTCGTTGAGCGCGCGCCAGGCGCGGCCGGTGCGCGACTGGTTGGCGAAATGGAGCCCCGCGAAGACGAGCACGACCGCGATCAGCGTGATGTAGAAGTACGCGTGGTCGGTCAGCGCGGTGACGCCGAACGCGTTGAACCCGTCCACGTTCGCGATCCCGTTCGGGCCGCCGGTCACGTCCCAGTTGGCGCTGTGCAGGCCGAGCTCCTTGTTGAGTCCGAGAATCGACACCTTGTAGCCCTGGACGGCGAGTGTGTAGAAGATCTGGCCGAAGAAGAGGGTCACGATCGCGAGGTAGTCGCCGGAGAGCCGCCGCGACGGCAACGCGAGGAAGAACCCGATCAGGATCGCCGCTCCGACGACGGTCGGGATCGCCGCCCAGGCCGGCCAGTGCACACCGAACTTCGACGAGGCGAGCATCGCGTAGCCGTACGCTCCGATGCCGTAGAAGGCGATGTAGCCCAGGTCGAGCAGGCCCGCGTATCCGACCGAGACGTTGAGCCCGAGCGCGAGGAGCGCGAAGACGAGCGTGACGGTTCCGATCCGGATCAGGTAGTCGTCGTGAGTCATCACCGGGATCAGCGCGAGGAAGCCGAAGAAGGCGAAGAACCGGACGGAACCCGGAAGGCGCATGACTTCCTGCTCCGCGCGGCCGACCAGGCCGCCGCGCCGCGTGATGCGGTCGCCCGAGCGCGAGACCCATTCGTCCGCACCGATCTGCGGATCGGTGACCGGCGCGCCGGCGACGGGTGTCGGGTCGTCCGGCACGTCAGACCTTCTGCGGCGCCGGCGTCCCGAGGAAGCCGGTCGGCCTGATCAGCAGGACGAGGATGAGGATGCAGAAGACGATCACGTCCTGGTACGCCGACGACCAGTAGCCGATCGCGAACGCTTTCAGCAGGCCGATTGCGAGCCCGCCGAGCATCGCGCCGGGAATGCTCCCGATGCCGCCGACGACGGCGGCCGTGAACGCGATCAGGCCGACGTTGAAGCCGACCAGCGGAAACATGTTCGAGAGGTAGAGGCCGTTCATCACGCCGCCCGCGCCGCCGAGCGCCGAGCCGACGAAGAACGTGAAGACGACGACCTTGTCGACGTCGATGCCCATCATCGAGGCGGCCTCGAGGTCGAACGACGCGGCGCGCATCGCGCGGCCGATCTGCGTACGCGTCACGAGTTGCCAGAGCACGAACATCAGAAACGCGGTGAACAGGATCACGAACACCTGCATCCAGCTCATCTCCAGCGCGCCGATGTGCCAGGGGGTCGTCAGCGTGCCCCCGCTCAGGCCGAACGGGTTGTACTGCTTGTACGTTGGTCCCGAAGAAGATCGACGCCAGCTGCTGCAGGCAGAACGAGACGCCCGAGCGCGCTGATCAGCGGCGCGATCCGCGGCGCCCTCGCCTTTCTCAGCGGCCGGTACGCGAACCGCTCGACGGCCACGCCGAGCAGGCCGGCGCCGATCATCGCCGCCGCGAGCATGAGGAAGATCAGCAGCGCGACGGGAACCCCGGGAGCGATCGCGCCGCCGAGCGCGACGAGCACGAAGTACCCGATGTACGCCCCGATCATGAACACCTCGCCGTGCGCGAAGTTGAGGAGCTTGAGGACGCCGTAGACCATCGAGTAGCCGATCGCCATCAGGCCGTACAGGCTCCCGAGCGTCAGGCCGGCGACGAGCTGGTCGAGGAAGTAGCTCCAGGTGAGCTGGTACGACTGGAAGTAGCCGAGGAGCTGAAGTGCGTGCACGAGCCTCAGAGCCTCTCAGAAAGACGAGCGGCCCACCATGTCGATGGGCCGCTCGCTTCGTCGTTGTCGTCCGGGCTACCCGCTCTGGACGAGGTTGTACTTGCCGTCGCTTCCGATCTGGAAGATCGAGAAGTTGATACCGCCCTTCACGTCCCCGGACTTCTGGAACGCGATCGGCCGGCCGATGATCGATGTCTTGAGGCTGACCTTGTCGAGGTCGCGCCGCGCCTCGTCCCGTCGTGATCTTCCCGTCGGCGCATGCGTTCGAGATCGCCTGCGCCATCATCTGCACGGCGACCCAGGTCGGCACGCCGAAGGAGTTCGTGTCCTGCGTTGAACCGTGCCTTGTGAACGCCGCGACGATGGTCGCGGCCGGCTTGACCTGATGGATGTCGAGCGAGAACGACGAGATGTACGCGCCGGGCACCGTGAACTGCGTGTAGACGAACGTCCCGTCGGTCGAGATCCACTTGCCCGTGAACCCGTCCGCCTTCAGCTGCTGCAGGAAGAGCTGGGCGTTCGACGCGACCTGTCCGGCGAACGCAACGGCCTTCGCGCTGCTCGGCCACGGCCTTCTGCGCCAGCGACGTGAAGTCGGTCTGGGTCGCAGGCTGCGACTCGCGGTCGACCTTGCACGCCTGCCTTCGTCAGCAGGCTGCGTCATCAGCGAGATCAGCGGCACCGAGTAGGCCTCGGCCTGGTCGACCGTCATCACCTGGTCGCCCGACTTGATGCCGAGCTTCTTCAGCATGAACGTCACGTCGACGCTGCCCTGGAAGTTGTCGTTCGGCACGACACGGTGGAAGTAGCCGTTGCGACAGCACGTGGCCGTCGGGCGTCGTCGGATCGGTCAGGCTCGCGCGGGTGGCCGAGCCCGAGACGAAGCCGAGACCGCCGCGCCGCAGGATCGGGCCGCCGGCGACGTTCTCCTGGCTTCCGGAGAACCCGTTGACGAGCACGACCGACGGGTTCGAGCGGAGCTGCACGGCCGACCGTGGCCGCGACCTGCGCGATTGAGCTGCGTGTCGGCGTGGATCGCCACGAGCTTGACGCGCTTCAGGCCCGCCGGGGTGCCCGGAATCGCGCTTGCCGCTGTTCCAGTAGCTGATGAACAGGTCGGCCCAGTTCGCGCTGGTCGATGCCGGCCGATGCCGCGGGGCCCGTGAACGGGCCGGTGACGGCGATCGTCGCCATCTTGCACGACGGGCCGGCGGCGACTGAATCGGTCTTGCCGGTCTTCGCGACCGCGACCGATGCCGCCGCCGCTGCGACCCCGAGAACGAGAATCACGCCCAGGATCGCTTGTAGCTTCTTCATGCCCTCCTCCTTGCTGGTTGCTGCTTGCTTCCTCGCGTGAGACGACTTCCCGGCGGGGATAGTTGCTCCCGGCTCGTCGTCGCTGCCGCTGCAGACGCGTCACTCCCGGCGACGACGTGCCGGTTCAAGTGTGGATTGTCCCGCGCCGGCGCTCGCCGCGTCAATTCCGAACCGTCGCGCGCGCGCTGGGACCGATCAGGGGAGGCCGAGCGCCTCGACCCAGCCGCGTGTGTCCGTGAACTGGTGGAAGCGGACCGCGCGGCCGTCGCGGAAGTGCCAGACATGAGCGAACGGGATGTCGAGCGGGGCGCCGGTCTTCTTGCCGCGGCCCGTGTAGCGGCCGAGGACGACGACGTGGTCGTCTCCGGCCATGAACTCGGTCGGCGTCGCGTCGAAGTCCTCCCACCACTCCTCGTCCAGCGGATCGAAGATCGCGGCGCGGACGTTCGCGAGGCCCTGGTAGACGCCGCCGTGAGGGAGGCCCTGTGCCTGGTGCCACTCGATGTCGTCGTCCATCATCGCGAGCGCGCCGTCGAGGTCGTGGCGGCCGAAGGCCTCGTACGAGCTGCGCGCGATCGCGACGTTGTCCACGGGCTCATTCTCACAGCTCGTCGAACTCCGGTGTCTGACACCGCCGTTTGGACAGTGCGGGCCGAGCCGCGGCGGCCGGGGTCAGGTCTCGTTGCCGTAACCCTCGGCCAGGAAGCGCTCGGCGTAGGCGGCATGGGTCTCGACCGGCGGGAGGTCGAAGGCGAGCGAGTCGGCGACGCGGTCGATCAGGTTGAAGCAGGCGCAGACGGCGAGCGCGTCCTCGATCGCCGCGTCGGAGACGCCCTCGGCCCGCACCGCCTCGACGTCAGTGGCGGTGACCCGGGCGGGCCTGAGCGTCACCTTCTGCAGCAGGTCGAGCGTCGCGCGCAGCGACGGCGCGATCGGCGCGCTCCGATGATCCGCGAGGATCGCCGCCACGAGCTCGTCACCGAGCGCGAACGACGCGACCGCGCCGTGCGAGTCCGTTCAGAACACGCACTGGTTCTGCGCCGAGACGAAGGCTGCGAACAGCTCGCGCTCTCCCGGCGACCAGTCGGACGGCCCGCGCATGACCTGCTGCAGCGCCGCCGAGAACGGCCGGCCGAAGAGCTCCGAGCGGTAGCGCATCGTCCGCACGACGTCGAAGTCGCGCTCGGTCAGCGTCCCGCTGATCGTGGCCAGCCGCATTGCTCCGAGGCTATACGTAGCCGCGCTCGAGGAACGCGGCCTCGTGGCGAAGGAGGCCGTCGGCGCCGAGAGCGTGCGAGATCGGCGTGAAGCCGAACGCCTCTGCCACCCGGTCGATCACGTCGAAGCAGGCGCAGACGGCGAGCGCATCCTCGATCGCCGCGTCCGAGACGCCGGCCGCGCGGACGGCCGCGATGTCGTCGGCGCCGACCTCGTCGGGGCTCAGCGTGACCCGCTCGAGCACGCCGAGCATCGCGCGGAGACCGGGCTCGACCGGCGCCGTTCGCCAGTCGGCAAGCACGGCGTCGACGATCTCTGCCGAGCCGAATGCGACGGTCGCGACCGCGCCGTGGGACTCCGTTCAGAACGGGCACTGGTTCTGGGCCGACACGAACGCAGCGAAGAGCTCGCGCTCGGCGACCGACCACTCGGACGGCCCGCGCATGATCTCTTGCAGCGCCTCCGAGAACGGCTGCCCGAAGAGCTCGGCCCGGTAGCCGAGCACGAGCACCACGTCGGAGACGAACTCGCCGTCCGGCCCGGGGCCGAAGAGTCCGAGCCGCATCAGCCCATCGCGTCGAGCCCGGCCGAAAGGCGCGCCTGCGCCGCCCCGAGCGCCGCCGCCAGCGTCAGCTCGAAGATCGCGTCCTCGGAGTAGCCCGCCCCGCGCAGTCCGTCGACGTCCGCGTCCGTCACCTTGTAGGCATGCCGCGCCACCTTCTCCACGTAAGCCCGAAGGTCGTCCGGAAGCTCGGGCGCGTCGCCCGGTCGGCCGCCGAGCACGGCTGCATACCGCTCGACCGCGGCGCGAAGCTCCGGATCGGTGTCGCCCGGTGTGCCGAGGACAGCGGCGGCGACGCGGTCGATCGCCTCGGTGTGCCGCGCCACCGCTCAGCTCCCGGCGCGCGTCGTAGCTTCGCTGCCTGGGGCTCCCGGCCGGATGGAACACGCCCATGATCCGCATGACGCCCGGGCCGGTGTTCTCGATGCAGTGCACGCAGCCGGGCGGCAGGTAGAAGCACGACCCTGCGCGGAGCGGCACCTGCTCGCCGCCGATGTGCGCGACACCTTCGCCCTCGACGATGTAGCCAACCTCGTCGTACGGATGGCTGTGGTCGGGCGCGCGGCACGGCTCGACGATCCCGACGAACTGCGTCAGCTCGCCCCCGTGGAGGACGCGGAACGTGCGCCTGGCGTCCGCCCGCTCCTCCTCGCGGTCGGCGAAGCGCGAGACGACCCGCTCGCGGACGATCTCCTGCTCGGCCGGCGCGACGACCGAGACGACCCGCAGGTTTCCCTCGAGCGCGTAGGCCTCGCCGGGGAGGAGCAGGACGCCCGCGTCGGGATCGAGCTCGTGCTCGCCGCCGTCGAGATGGAGCGTTCCCGAGCCGGACAGGACGTAGAGGATCTCCTGGCGGTCGCCGGTCGACCCGTCGAGCCGGCCGTCGACCTCGACGACATGGAGCGACAGGCGCTCGTCGATGCCGTCGCCGGCAGTCCGCGCGTAGCCGGTCACGAGGGCGTCTCCCCGCCGAGGATCGCGGCGAGCCGAGACGAGTCGATGTTGCCGCCGGACACGATGCAGACGATTTTCCCCGATCCGGCCCGGCCCGCGAGCGCGGCCGCGGCCGCGAGCGCGCCGGCACCCTCCGCGATCACGCGCACGCGCTCTGCGAGTAGCCGCACCGCCGCCGCCGTCTCGTCCAGCGTCGCCGTCAGCCCGCCGTCGACGAGCTGCGAGTCGATGCCCCACATCTTCGGGAGCACGAGCGGCGCGCCCGCCCCGTCGACGAACGACGGCGTGTACTCGACCTTCTGCTCCGAGCCGGCAGCGAACGAGGCCGCGAACGGCGCGCCCGTCTCCGGCTCGACCGTGAACACCTTCGTCTCGGGCCGCAGCGCCTTGACGGCGCTCGCGATGCCGGCGGTCAGGCCGCCGCCGCCGTAGGGGATCACGACCGCGTCCGCGTCGGGCAGGTCCTCGAGCACCTCGAGCCCGATCGTGCCGTTCCCCGCCATGACCTTCTCGTCCTCGACCGGATGGACGAAGAGCCCGTCGACGCCCTCGTGCCGGTGTTCCTCCATCGTCTGCCACCAGCGCGCGTGCGACACCTTGATCACGCGCCCGCCCAGCCGCTCGATGGCGTCGATCTTCGTCTGGGGCGCGTGGTCGGGGACGACGATCGTCGCCGTGACGCCTGCCTCCCGCGCCGCCCAGGCGACACCCTGCGCCATGTTCCCCGCACTCGCCGTGACGACGCCGGCCGCGAGTTCCTGGGGCGAGGCCTGGCGGATCGCGTTCGTCGCGCCGCGGATCTTGAACGAGCCGATCGGCTGCAGGTTCTCGAGCTTGAGCCAGATCTCGCCGGGCGCCTCGGCGACGGGCAGCCGCACGAGCGGCGTCCGGATCGCCGCGCCCGCGATCGTCGCCCGCGCGCGCCGGATCTCGTCGAGCGGGATCAAAACTCGACGGTCGTGCCGACGCCGCGTTCCCGTGCGCGCTGGACGACGTACTCGGCCGCGGCCAGGTCCTCGACGGCCAGGCCGAGCGACTTGAACACGGTCAGCTCGTCCGGCGAGGTGCGCCCCGGGTGCTTGCCGATGAGGATCTCGCCGATCTCGGCCTTGATGTGATCGGGGCCGATCGCCCCCTCCTCGGCGGCCAAGAGGTAGTCCCCGGCCTCGTTGAGCGTCGACTCCCGGCGGTCGACGAACAGCGAGCCCGCCGCCATCGTCGCCGTGTCGAGCTCGCGTGCCGTCTTGACGCTCGACCCGACCGCGTTCACGTGCGCGCCCGGCTTCAACCACTCGTGCCGGAGCACCGGCTCGCTCGAGTTCGTCGCCGTGACGACGACGTCGGCGCCGCGCACCGCCTCCTCGACGCTCTCGGCCGCCTCGGCGCCGGTCTCGTCGGCCAGCGCCTGCGCGTTCTCGTTCGTCCGGCTGGCGATCCGGATGCGCGCCCACGGCCGCACGGCCCGCATCGCCTCGATGTGCGAGCGGCCCTGGACGCCGGAGCCGACGATCGCCAGCTCGTTCGCGTCGTCGCGGGCGAGCAGCCGGGTCGCGACGGCAGAGACGGCCGCGGTGCGGATGGCCGTGATCGCCGACGCGTTCATCAGCGCCCGCACCTGCCCGGTCTCACCGGAGAACAGCGTCACCGTGCCCTGGTGGGCGTCGAGCCCGCGCGTCGGGTTGTCGGGGAAGACGCAGACCGTCTTCAGCGAATACGCGGCGGAGCCGCCGGAGCGGTGGGCGGGCATCAGGCCGATGGCGCTCGACTCGCCCGGCGGGAACGCGATCGTGCGCAGCGGCTGGAAGAGCTCGCCGCGGGCGAGGGCCTCGAGGATGCCGGCCATCGCCTCGATGCAACCCTCCATGTCGAGGAGCTGCTCGACTTCGGCCTGGTTGAGGACGAGGATCGCCATCAGGTGAACAACGAGCCTACTTCGTCGCGCTCCCCGTGGCTGAGCTCGAGCGCGAGCGCCTCGCGAACCGGCTCGAGATGCTCGGGCCGTCGCGGCCCGATCACGACCGACGTCACGCCCGGATGGGCCAGGAGCCACGCGAGCGCGAGCCCGGCCATGCTGACTCCGTGGTCGGTCGCCGCAGTCGCGAGGCCGTCGAGCGACCGGTACACGTCCTCGCTGTCGAACCTCGTGTACGGCTCCGGACGCAGCGTCATGCGCGAGCCCTCGGGCGGTGGGGCGCCTGCCCGGTACTTGCCGGTCAGCCAGCCGCCCGCGAGCGGGCCGAACACCTGGTAGGCGACTCCGTGCGCCGCACAGAGCGGGATCACGGCTTCCTCGTCGCCGCGGTCGAGGAGCGAGAACGAGTTCTGGAGCAGGACCGGCACGCCGCCGTCGAGCGCCTCCTGCAGCTTGTCGGCCCCGTAGTTGCTGAGCCCGTACGCCTCGACCAGGCCGGCCGCTGCGAGCTCCGCGAAGGCGCCGAGCGTCTCGCCGATCGGCGTCGCGGGATCCGGCTCGTGCGCGAGGTAGAGAGCGACGCGGTCGACGCCGAGCCGCTCCAGGCTCGAGTCGAGCTGCCGCCGCACTCGCACCGGCGCGAGCCCCGAGTCGTGACCCTCGTCCATGGGGTTGAACGTCTTGGTCGTGATCCGCGGCCGATTCCCGGTCGACGCCATCCAGGCGCCGATCCACGACTCGCTGCGCCCGCCGCCGTACGCGTCCGCCGTGTCGAACCAGTCGAGCCCGAGCTCCCAGGCCGCGTCCATCAGCGCGAATGCCTCGTCCTTCGTCTCTCCCCGGCCGTAGAACGCCGGCGCCGAGCCGATGCCGCCGAAGTTGCCGCAGCCGAGCACGATCGGAGGGACGTGAACGCGGGAGGACAGGCCCGAGATTCTATGATCGGCTCGACACCGAAAGGAGCCACCGATGGCGTTCGAGCTACCTCCCCTTCCCTACGACTTCGGCGCGTTGGAGCCCCACATCGACGCGCGGACGATGGAGATCCACCACGACAAGCACCACCAGGCCTACGTCGACAACGCGAACAAGGCCCTCGAGGGCAACGAATGGGCCGACCGGCCGGTCGAGGCGATCATCGCGAACATCGAGCTCTTGCCCGAGGGCATCCGCACCGCCGTCCGCAACAACGCCGGCGGGCATGCCAACCACTCGCTCTTCTGGACGATCATGAGCCCGGACGGTGGCGGCGAGCCCGAGGGCGACCTCGCGGCCGCGATCGCCGACACGTTCGGGAGCGTCGACGACCTGAAGGCCGCGGTGAACGACGCCGGCGTCAAGCGCTTCGGCAGCGGCTGGAGCTGGCTCGTGTGGGACGGCACCGGCCTCGCCGTCCTCTCGACGCCGAATCAGGACAGCCCGATCATGGACGGCAAGACGCCGCTCCTGGGCATCGACGTCTGGGAGCACGCCTACTACCTGAACTACCAGAACCGGCGCCCCGACTACCTCGCCGCCTGGTGGAACGTCGTCAACTGGGACGAGGTCGGCCGCCGCTACGCCGAGGCGAAGGGCAGCTAGGACCAACATCGGGGACAGACTTCAGTCTGTCCCCGATTCCGTTTCTCCCGCTTCGCCATCCGTGGGCAGGCGTGAGTAGACGACCATGTCTGCCCGGCGGCCGGGCTTCAGGTACAGCGATCGGGCGACGCCCTCACGGTGGTAGCCGCAGCGCTCGGCGACGCGCATCGACGGCTCGTTGTCGGTCGTGATCAGGAGCTGAAGTCGCTGTAGGCCGTGATGGCCGAACGCGTGATCGCTCATCAAACGCAGGGCGCGCGTCGCGAGCCCGCGTCCTCTGGCGTCTGGCGCGACGATGTAGCCGATCTCGCCCTGCTCCTCGTCCGTCTCGATGGAAACGAGACCGACGAGACCGGCGAATACTCCGGCACGGTCGACGATGGCGAAGCTCTCGCGCGTTCCTTGTTCGCGTCCGCGGTGGATGGCGTCGAGCCACTCTCGCTCGAACCCGTCCGGCCACGGATCGGGGACGCGGGTGTTCTGCCGTACGAGGGGGTCGTGTCCGAGCGAGGCCAGGCCTTCCAGATGCTGCTCGCCGAGCGGCTCGAGCCGGATCTCGCCGTCGGTGATCATCCGCCCATTCTGCTCGAAGCCGCGGCTCCGGGCCGCGGCTCCGACGGTCGGGACGTTCGCCTAGTGGCTCATCGTGCCGGCGACGTCACCGACGTTCAGCAGGCCGACCCGCCCTTCGTCGAGCCGGACCTGTGTGTGGCGCGGCTCGCTTCGCGCGCCTCGGGCTGATCCGTGTCAGCTCGCGCACGAACGCGTGCGGGTAGACGTTGTGTACGCGCTCGAGAGCCTCCTGTGCGTCCTCCTCCGACAGGTAGACGCCGCTGAAGACGACGAATGTGCGGTGCCGGACGCCAGCGAACTTCGAGCCGAGGAGCAGGCCGACGTTCTCGACGCCTGCCGCGGCGGCGATCCGGGCCGCCTCGCGCGCTGCGCTGACTCCCTCGCCGGCGCCGATCGATCCGACGACGATCGTCCATGCGCTGGGGAGGCCGCGGGGCCATGCGGCCGGATGCGCCCGGGCGCCGTGGGCCGTCTGCGCGACGACGTCGATCGGCTCGCTGAGGGTGCCCGTGTTTCCGCACGTGTCCCCGGCGGTCACCGTGACGACGTACCGGCCCGGCCGCAGCGTGGCCGTGTCCAGCCCGTGCGGGGTCAGCTCGTACAGGTACACGCCTGCCGTACCGTGGAAGAACTCCTTGCCGACGGCGGGGTCGTTCTGGGACGTGCCCGGCGCGTAGACGCGGAAGAAGGCGCCGTTGCCCGGCTCGGTGCGTGCGAAGTCGGTCGGCGTCTGCGGCGGCAGCACCTCACGACCGGCGGGTGTCGTCAGCTCGAAGCCTACGAGCGCAGGGCCGACCGGGAGGTCCGTCCACGGCGCCGGGATGGGCAGCGCCGGCAGGTCCTGCGCACGGGCGACGAGGTCGATCGTCCCCGACACCGCCCCGGGGCTCAGCTCGCGGCCGTCCTCCGCGCGCAGGTAGAGGTCGTCGACAGAAGGGACGGTGTCGTCGCGATAGGGCGTCAGGTGCCAGGGCTGCAGCGGGTTCTGGACGACGCCGTCGACGATCTCCGTCAGGTGGACGTGCTTCGCCGGGGCGGTCACGTAGCCGAGCACGGTGCGCTCCGCCTCGACCTTCTGTCCCACGTCGACGACGGGTGCGATGTGCCAGTACTGGAAGATGCGGCGGCCGTCTTCGGACGCGACGACGACCTCGTCGACGCGCACATCCGTCACGACCCCGTCGATCACCGGATAGACCGCCGTACCGACGGCCGCGACGATGTCGACGCCGTTGTGGAACGAGAACCGCCCGTTCTGCGGGTCGATCGCGTCGTGGAAGACGGTGCGCGGGTCGCCGAAGTAGCCGCGGACCGGATGCTGCTCGTGGAACGGCGCAATCGGCCACGGGTACGTGGTCGGCCACGGGTACGGGAACGACGTCTCGGCGCTGTCGCATGGCGAGACCCGGTCGAGATGCCCCGTCCGCTGGACGGTCGTCGCGATGGCCGGGGGCGGCGCGAAGGGCGGGGGCTCGGCCGGCTTGGGGGAATGCGCGTTCGACCCCGGGGCAAGCGCCGCCGCCGTCGCAAGCACCGCCGGGAGAACGAGGACGAGTGGGCGCCGGCGGGTCACCCTCGGTCGAACGCGGCTAGCGCTCCTTGTACCCGTACCCCGTCAGCGTCCCGGCCTGTGACGACTCCGTGCCCGTGGCCGTGACGATGTTGGAGCGGTTCTGGGGGTCGACGACGAGGCCCACGATGCGCCGCTCGCCGGTCTCGTCCTCGACGAGCGCCCAGGCGACCACGCGGCTGAGCCCGCTCTCGTCGCCGGTGGAACCGCCGCCGTAGATCGCGCGCCAGCCGGAATCGGCGGAGATGATCGACAGGATGTTCTCGCCGGACGCCCCGGCGGGAGTGCTTGCTACGACATCGTCTTGCTCGGCCACTGAAACCTCCGGAATCGTCTGGTGAGGACAAGGATTATGGCGACGAGGCAGACTATGCGGCGTGAGGCCCGACGAGCTCGTCCTCGACACGCCCGTCCTGCGCGACTTCCTCGACGCCGTACGCGGCGCAATCGAGGGCGCCTCGTCGCCCGAGGGGGCGTGCGATGCGATCAGGCCGCGGTTCGCCGAGCTGCTCGCGGACGAGGGGTGGCTGCCGGCCGAGTACCAGGCGCCGGTTCCCGAGAGCGGCATGGGCGGCGGGATCGGCCAGTGGCTGCTCTACCGCGCCGGCGACGGATCGCTGTCCATGTTCTCGCTCGTCGTCCCCTCCGGATCGGCCACGCCCGTGCACGACCACCTCGCCTGGGGCCTCGTCGGGCTCTACCGGGGGACTCAGGACGAGGAGGTCTTCGCAGAGGCGAACGGCAAGCTCGAGCTCGTCGAGCGGCGAGCTCTCGCGCGGGGCGAGTTCTATGCGCTGATCCCGCCGCGCGACGACATCCACCGCGTCCGCACGACCTCCGCGGAGCCGTCCGTCTCGATCCACCTGCTGACGAACGACACGGGCTGCGTCTGGCGACACACGTTCGATCCCGACTCGGGCAAGCGTAGTCCGTTCCGTTCGGGCTACGTCAACGTCGACTGCGAGGACGAGCCGACCGCCTAACAGTGCCAGGCACGTGCTTGGCACTGTTACGGAGTGGTGTCAGACACTGCCCCGCTGTCCGCGGCGGGCGCGTCAGACCGCGACGCGGCGGAAGCGGAGGTAGAGCACGGACAGCGTCGCGGCGAGTGCGATCGTCGCGAAGACCGCGAGCGGGTGCGCCAGCGGGTCGAGCACGAGCTGGTGCAGGACACGGCCGACGACCCGCGGGCGCGTGAGCAGGTCCCAGCTGTTCAGCCGCACCACGCGCCCGAGGTAGATCCCGAGCGACGCGGCGAGGAGCGACAGCACGGCCGTCGCCAGCGCCGTCCGGCCGCCGGAGCGCTCGCGGACGGCGCGCTCCACCAGCATCAGCGACGAGAACCCGAGCGCGAGGCCGACGGGCGCGACCGAGACGAGCGCCGCATCGCCGAGGATGCCGATCGTGGTCGTGTTGGCCGGATCGATGTGGATCAGGTCGGTGACGAGGTACGGCGCGTTCGGGAAGAAGACGAGCCAGAGCGCGAGTAGCGGCAGCTGCAGGCTCAGCGGCGTCGAGCGGACGTCGTCGAGCGCGAGGGCGGCGACGAACGGCACCCACGCGAGCGCCATGTTCCAGAGCAGGAAGTCGAGGTCGCTGCTGTGCGATGCCAGCCGGTAGACGGCGATGACGGCGAGGCTCAGCATGCTCGTGACCACACAGATCGTGAGCAACCGCCGTTGAAGCACGTTTCAGCGTAGCCTGCGAATCGTGGGCGAGGCCGACTGGCACGTTCGCGGCTCGTACCTCGAGTCGTGCAACTGCGACGCGATCTGCCCCTGCCGGCGCATCGCCGGCGTCTCGGGCGGGCGATCGACGCACGGGATCTGCCTGGGCGCCCTCTCCTGGCTGATCGAGGACGGTCGCGCCGGCGAGGTCGGACTCGGCGGGCTGCGGGTCGTGCTCGCAGTCCGGTACTCCGACGACGAGCCCGGCTCTCCGTGGACCGTGTTCCTCTACGTCGACGAGCGCGCCGATTCAGCGCAGCGATGCGCCCTCGAGGACATCTTCCTCGGCCGCCGCGACGGCACGATTCGCGAGCACGCGCCGTGGATCTGGAAAGAGTCCAACCTGCTCGGCGTCGCGCCGGCGGCGATCGAGATCGACCACACGCCGCGACGCCAGTGGTTCCGCGTACGCGACCACGTGGAGGTTCGGGTCTCCGGGCCGGTCGCGGAGCAGCCGACGGTCACCTGCGTGATCCCGGGACACGACCGCATGGGAGAAGAGCTGACCGTCGAGGTCCTGAAGATCGACCAGGAGGGTCCGCTCGAGTTCGAGTACCACGGCGTCTGCGCCTATGCGTCGACGTTCGACTACAGCGGGCCTTGATCTCGGTCCTGATCCCGGTCAAAACGGCGGTCGTGGATGTCCTTCGCTGCTCGCGGCGTGCGCCGCAGCGCGTCAGCCCGACGCGGAGCCGGCCGGGAGCGGCGTCTCGACCGGGTCGTCCGCGCTCCAGGGGAAGACGATCCAGCGGTCGGTGCGGCTCCAGACGTACTCGCACTGGACCACCGAGCGCGGCTTCTCGTAGAGCACCGCGATCTTCACCTCGTCGACCTTGCCCTCGAGGAAGTCCTTGACGAGGACGAGCGTCTGGCCCGTGTCGGCCACGTCGTCGGCGATCAGGACGCGCGATTCGTGGAGGTCGACGAGATCGGGCACGGGCGGGAGGATCATCGGCAGCTCGAGCCGTTCGTCGACGCCTGTGTAGAACTCGACGCTCATCGTGAACGTGTTCTTGATCCCGAGTGAATAGGCGAGCGCGCCGGCGACCAGCAGCCCGCCGCGGGAGATGCCGAGGATGAAGTCGGGCCGGAAGCCGTCCGCAGCCACCTGCTCGGCGATCGCCTTCGAGCCGGTGCCGAGCTCGTCCCAGCTCATCCGTAGCTGCTCGATCGCCATGCCGCGGACTCTAAATGGAAGGATGGGATGCGCACAATGCCTCTGTCTCCGGATCGCGCCGCTCGACGGCTGACGTTCGACGAGATCGCGGAGCTGTACGACCGGGCGCGGCCCGGCTACCCGGCGGAGCTGTTCGACGATCTCCTCGACCTCGCCGGCCTCGAGGCCGGATCGCGGGTGGTCGAGATCGGCTGCGGGACGGGCCAGGCGACCCGGTCGCTCGCGGAGCGCGGCCTCGACGTGACCTGCGTCGAGCTCGGGGAGGCGATGGCCGCCGTCGCCGACGACCGGCTCGCGTCGTTCCCGAACGTCCGTGTCGTCCAGGCGGCGTTCGAGGACTGGGAGCCCGACACGGCCGGCTTCGACGCGGTCGTCGCGTTCACGTCGTTCCACTGGGTCGACGAATCGGTGCGGTTCGAGAAGCCGGCGCGGCTGCTCCGGCCGGGCGGCCACCTGGCCGCGACGATCACGCGTCCCGTCACGCTGCCCGAGGGCGACACGTTCTTCGACGACGTCCAGGAGGACTACGACGCCGTCGTGCCCGATCCGGACAACCGCGCGCCCCCGGGACCGGACGAATGGGAGGACATGCGCGCCGATTTCGACGCGAGCGGCTGGTTCGAGACGGCAGTCGTTCGGCGCTACGTCTGGGAGCGCGACTTCACGGCCGACGAGTACGTCGACGTCCTCGACACCTACTCGGCCAATCGCGTGCTGGAGCCCGAGGTGCGATCAACGCTGTACGAGCGCATCCACCGGCGGATCGAGTTGCGGCCCGGCGGGACGGTCCGGCCCGCGTACCTGAACGTCCTGCACGTCGCTCTCCGCCGGTAGCGGCGCTCGCCCGCCTCGGGTCAGCGTGCTTCGATACGGGGCATGGCGGCACGGCGGAACGGGAGAGGCGGAGGGAGGTGGTCGTTCGACGCGGGCGAGCGGCCCGAGCGCCCTGCCGACCCCGAGGTGCGCCGCGCCAATCTCCGGCGCATCGCGGGACTCTTCAAGGGCTACCGTCGGCGGCTCGGCGTCGTCCTCGGCCTGATCTGCATCTCCTCGCTCCTCGGCATCATCTCGCCGTTCCTCCTCCGAGCCGTCCTCGACACCGCCATCCCGGAGAAGGACGTCGCGCTGCTCACCGCCCTCGTCGCCGGGATGATCGGGATCTCGATCGCGACCGGCGCGCTCGGCGTCGTGCAGACGTACATGTCGAACCTCGTCGGCCAGCAGGTGATGCACGACCTGCGCTCGGCGGTCTACCGCCACCTGCAGCGGCTGTCGCTCGCCTTCTTCACGCGGACGCGCACCGGCGAGATCCAGTCCCGGATCGCGAACGACATCGGAGGCGTCGAGACCGTGGTCACGTCGACCGCCACGTCGATCGTCTCGAACCTGACGACGGTGATCGCGACCGTCGTCGCCATGTTCCTGCTCGACTGGCGCCTGGCGGTCTTCTCCCTCGGGTTGCTGCCGTTCTTCGTCTTCCTGACCCGGCGCGTCGGCCGGCAGCGGCGCGAGATCACGACGACACAGCAGCGCACGCTCGCGGACATCTCGACGCTCGTCGAGGAGTCGCTGTCCGTGTCCGGCATCCTGCTCGGCCGCACGATGGGCCGGTCGGAGGAGCTGAGCGATCGCTTCGAGAAGCAGTCGGGCGAACTCGCGCGCCTCGAGGTGGCCTCGCGCATGGCCGGCCGCTGGGTCATGGCGCTGATCCAGACGACGTTCGCCGTCATGCCGGCGCTCGTCTACTGGTTCGGCGGCTGGAGCTACGCGCACGGCGGCGGGGCGATCTCAATCGGCACGCTCGTCGCCTTCACCACGCTGCAGGTGCGCCTGTTCTTCCCGATCGGGCAGCTCCTGTCGGTCGGCGTCGACGTCCAGACCTCGCTCGCGCTCTTCGACCGCGTCTTCGAGTACCTCGACCTGCCGGTCGATCTCGTCGAGAAGCCGGACGCGATCGAGCTCGGGCAGTGCCGCGGCGACGTCACGTTCGACGACGCCTGGTTCCGCTACTCGCCCGACGCCCCCTGGACGCTGGAGGACGTCTCGGTCACCGTGCCGCCGGGAACGACGCTCGCAATCGTGGGCGAGACGGGCGCCGGCAAGACGACCATGGGCTATCTCGTGGCACGGCTCTACGACGTGGAGCGCGGTCGCGTGACGATCGACGGACACGACGTGCGCGACGTGTCCTTCGCCTCGCTCGCCGCGACGGTCGGCGTCGTCTCGCAGGAGACGTACCTCTTCCACGACACGGTTCGCGAGAACCTCCGCTTCGCGCGGCCGGAGGCAACGGACGAGGAGATCGAGGAGGCCGCCCGCGCCGCTCGCATCCATGAGCTCGTCGTCTCGCTGCCCGAGGGCTACGACACCGTCGTCGGCGAGCGCGGCTACCGCTTTTCGGGCGGCGAGAAGCAGCGGATCGCGATCGCGCGGACGATCCTCCGCAACCCGCCCGTGCTGATCCTCGACGAGGCGACGAGCTCACTCGACACGCAGACCGAGCGCGCGGTTCAGGACGCACTCGACCGGCTCGCCGAGGGCCGGACGACGATCGCGATCGCGCACCGGCTCTCGACCGTCCGCGACGCCGACCAGATCGTCGTCCTCGACGCCGGCCGAATCGTCGAGCAAGGGACGCACGAGGAGCTCCTCGAGCTCGGTGGACGCTATGCGGCCCTCGTGTCCCGCGACGCGGAGCTCGCACCCCTCTAGTTTCCGCGGCGCGCGTCGTCGCGTGCATCTTCGGCGGGCAGACGCGCCGCACTCCGCGGTTCCCCTGAGCGGGCCAATCCGCCGCGGCCGGTGCGGCCGTACAACCGGCATGGGCGCGCGCACGACGGAGGTTGCGCAGTACCGGCTACTCGCCGATGTCTTCCGACGGCAGATCACGTGCGGCGCGCTCGCACCCGGCACTCGCCTCCCCTCCGAACGCGACGTGGCGACAGTGGCGTCCGTCAGCCGGACGACGGTGGTGGCGGCGTACAACCTGCTCCGGGCCGACGCCCTGGTCGAGACCCGTCGTGGGCTCGGGACCTGGGTGGCCGACCGGCGTCGGTAGTTCCCCACAGCTGGATCGGTAGTAATCCGCATGCGTCCACCGGCGGCGTCCCGCTACTCCTTGGTGATCGGAAGTAGCGAAGGAGGGATGAACGTGAAACGGTTTGCGATCGCCCTGGTGTGCGGGCTCGGCCTCGTCTCGGCCGGAACGGCGCAGCTCGGCGCCGCGCGCGCGGCAGGGGCACCTTCGATCACGTCGCTGTCCGCGGGCTCGCTCGCCCGTAGCGGCCGCTTGATCGTCTCCGGCACTGGCTTCGGCGCCGCTCAGGGAGCGAGCATCTTCTCGATCGGAGGCCACGCGGCGCCGGTCACGCGCTGGTCTGACACGCAGATCGTCGGCTACGTGCCCGAGGCAACGGCCGTCGGAGCTGCAGGCGTGCAGGTGATCGTCGGTGGCTCGGGCAGCAACGTGGTTCCGCTGGCGGTCACGCTCAGGCAGCCGAACGGCCGCGTCAGGTGGCGGTTCCAGGTGGATGCGCAGGTGGGCTATCTCCTACAGCGGCCCGCGATCGGCCCGGACGGGACGGTTGTGGCGCACGACCCGGCCGGGAACGTCTATGCGCTCGCGCCGGACGGCGGCCTGAAATGGATCTTCAAGACACCGCTGTCCGCCTACGGCCCGCCTTCGATCGGCGCGGACGGGACCGTCTACGTCGCCTCCAGCTCGACGATCTACGCGCTGGCGCGCGGCGACGGATCGGTCAAGTGGACGTTTACCGAGCCCGAGGGAGGACAGGGAGTGATCGCCGGCCCGACGGTAGGCCCGGACGGCAACGTCTACGCGGTCACGGATCTCGGCGGCCTGGGGGCGTTCGCGCTGTCTCCAGCCGGTCAGCTGCTCTGGAGCAATCCCGGGAGCCCCGATCACTTCGGCGAATACGGTGAGCAGGGCGCCGAGGTCGCGTTCGGGCCGTCGGCCGGCGGCGGCACGGTCGACCAGCTCTACGTCGGATTCGACCAGGTTCCGTTCACGAGACCGCAGGTGTTCGGGCTTTCTCTCGGCGGCACCGAACGCTGGGTCGCGAGCCACGGCGGCACCGACAACGGCATGCAGGGGCAGCGTCAGCCCGTGGTAGGGCCGGACGGGACGGTGTACATGACCGCGTGGAGCATGTTCGACGAGCCGTGCAACGGCTCATGCCTGTACGCGTTCAACCCGGCGAGCGGCGCTGTCAAGTGGTACTACGGCCCCTTCCCCGCCAACGGCATGTCCGAGCCGACCGTCGCCAAGGACGGGACGATCGTGGTCGGACGAAGCCTCAGCTTCCTCGACGCCGTCACACCGGCCGGCACGCTCAAGTGGTCGATCTTCGACGGTGGTGTGCTCAACCATCCGACCGTGGACCTGCAGGACACGCAGGTGCTCTCCGGCGACGCGCCGAACTACGGGCAGCCCGGTGTCGTCAAGGACTTCAGCGCCACCGACGGGCACGTCCTCTGGCAGTTCGGTCTTCCGTCCGAGAACGGCGGCTATCAGGTGCTGTACTCGCGGCCGCGCTTCACGTCCGACGGCCAGACGGCGTACTTCGGGACGTTCATCTCGGCCCCGGAAAGCCCGGACCAGTACACGTACCTCTACGCCGTTGACACGAGCGGCGCGCAGTCGCCTCCGCCGCCCCGCCTCCGTCGGGCCAGTCTCTCGCCTCGCTGAGGATCAACCCCGCTCAGGTCAGAGGCGGCATGTTCGCGACCGGAACGGTGACGCTGACGGCGGCCGCACCCGTTGGCGGAGCGGTCGTGAAGCTGACGAGCGATCGCCCGACAGTCGCCTCGGTCCCGCCGAGCGTCACGGTCGCGAAGGGCTCGACCACGGCCAGCTTCCGGATCATGACCCGGCGGGTGCTGCAGACCACCACGGCGACGATCTCCAGCGCCTACGCAGGCGTGACGAAGACGGCGCCGCTGGTCGTCACTCGCTGAACGGCTCGACCTGGCTCCGGCTCGGCGCTCCCCAGCGCAGGGCCGGAGCCGGCGGCCAACAAGTGTCTGACGCCTTCCCGTAGCAGTGTCAGGCACTACTACGGATTGGCGCCAGAGCAGTGCCAGACACCGTTACGGGTTGGTGACCGGTCCGGCGAATCTGTGCCCGCAGGCGGCGGACTGGCCCTGGTCGTTCGCCGCCGCGGCCTGAGCGACCGCGCCGTCCCGCCCTGCCTCAGTCGACGCTCTCGACGAGGAAGGCGACCCGCACGTGCGCGCGCCACTCGTCGAGCCCGTCGCCTCGGAGCCCCGTCGACACGACGTCGACCGCCTTGATGTTGCGAAGCGTCTTCCGGGCCTCGGCGAGCGCCTGCTGGACAGCGTCGTCGGAGCTCGATGTCGAGCTCCCGACCAGCTCGATGATCTTCACAACTGCCATGCTCTCCTCCTTTGCCGAGAACTTCTGCGGGAGGAGCGTAGACCATGATCCTCGACCTGACTCTCGACGAGCTGCTCTCGACGACGCGCTGCGTCCGCCGGCGTCTCGACCTGACCCGACCGGTCGAGCGCGAGGTGCTCGAGGAGTGCCTCCTGCTCGCACAGCAGGCGCCGACCGCGAGCTACCGCGAGGACTGGCACTTCGTCGTCGTGACCGACCCGGCCCAGCGCGAGGCGCTGGGCGAGCTCTGGCGCGAAGGAGGCCGCCGCTACCTCGGCCGGATCGACCCGGCCGCGATGAGCGACCTCCCGCCGGCGCGACGCCGACTGCTCGACTCCGTCTTTCATCTCGTCGACCACATCCACGAGGTGCCGGTGCACGTCATCCCCTGCGTCGAGGGCCGGACGGACGGCCAGCCGGGGCCGATGCAGTCCGGTCGCTGGAGCACGATCTGCCCGGCGGCCTGGAGCTTCATGCTCGCGGCGCGCTCGCGCGCTCTCGGCACGTGCTGGACGAGTTTCCACCTCTTCTTCGAGCGCGAGGCGGCCGACATCCTCGGCCTGCCCTACGACGAGATCATGCAGGCGGCGCTGATCCCGACCGCCTACACCATCGGCACAGACTTCCGGCCCGCGCCGCGCAAGCCGCTCGACACGATGGTGCACTGGGACCGTTGGTAGGAACCCCGCCGAGCGGGAAGGCATAGGGGATGGACCGGAAGTGGTGGACGCTCCTCGCCGCGTGCACGGCCACGTTCATGCTCCTGCTCGACATCACGATCGTGAACGTGGCCCTTCCGGACATCCAGAACGACCTCGGATCGAGCTTCTCCGACCTGCAATGGGTGGTCGACGCCTACGCTCTGATGCTCGCCTCGCTGCTCCTGACGGCGGGCTCGCTGGGCGACATCCTCGGCCGGCGGCTCGTCTTCGCGGGCGGGCTCGTGCTGTTCACGGCCGCGTCGCTCACCTGCGCGCTCGCGTCGAGTCCGCTCTTCCTCAACCTCTCCCGCGGCGCGCAAGGGGTCGGCGGCGCGATCTTGCTCGCGACCTCGCTCGCCCTGATCGCGCAGGCGTTCCAGGGTCGCGAGCGGGGCACCGCGTTCGGGATCTGGGGCGCGACGATCGGCTTCGCGGTCGCCGTCGGCCCGCTCGTCGGCGGCGCGCTCACCGAGTACCTCGGCTGGCAGTGGATCTTCTACATCAACCTGCCGATCGGGATCTTCACGCTGATCGTGACGCTGCTGCGTGTGCCGGAGGCGTATCAGCGCTTCGGTGCCTCGATCGACTGGCCCGGCGTCGCCACCTGGACCGCGTCGCTCTTCCTGCTCGTCTTCGCGCTCATCCGCGGGAACGACGAAGGCTGGTCGAGCCCGCAGATCCTCGGGCTCTTCGCCGGGTGGGCGGCGCTGCTCGTCGCGTTCGTGCTGATCGAGCGCGCGCAGGAGTACCCGATGCTCGAGCTGCGGCTGTTCCGGATCCCGACGTTCACCGGCGGCGCGATCGTCGCGTTCACGATCGCCGCGTCGATGTTTGCGATGTTCCTCTACCTGACGCTCTATCTGCAGAACGTGCTCGGCATCTCGCCGCTCGGCACCGGTCTTCGCTTCCTGCCGTTGAGCATGATCTCGTTCTTCGTCGCCGCGGCCGCGGGGCCGCTCTCCGAACGCTTTCCGGTGCGCCTCTTCCTCGGCGGCGGGCTCGTCGTCACCGGCATTGCGCTCGTGCTCATGCAGGGCCTCTCGGACGTATCGCGATGGACGGCGCTGCTGCCCGGCTTCTGTCTCGCCGGGGTCGGGATCGGGCTCGTGAACCCACCGCTCGCGTCGGCCTCGGTCGGCGTTGTGGAGCCGCGGATGAGCGGCATGGCGTCGGGGATCAGCAACACGTTCAGGCAGGTCGGGGTCGCGACCGGCATCGCCGGCCTGGGGGCGATCTTCCAGGCTCACGTGACCTCGACCGTCCAGGACGACCTCCGGGGGGTGCCCGGGGTCGACGCGACGCAGATCGCCCATGCGGTTGCGAGCGGCTCGGCGAAGCAGGCGATCGCGGCGGCCCCGCCGTCGGCCCGGGTTGCGATCGCACACGCGGCTCGCGACGCGTTCGTCTCCGGCCTGAACCAGATCCTCGTCGTCGCGGCGATCGTCGCGTTCGCGGGCGCGGTCGCCGGCTTCGCGCTCGTGCGGCGCCGGGACTTCGTGCAGTACGCCAGTCCCGTCGCCGCACGCGAGTGAGATAAACCCCGCGTTTTCGGCTTGAACAGTGGTGCCAGAGGGTGTGCGCGCCAGTTTGGCGCCAGTAGAAGAGCGGTCCCGAAAACACCCATGCCTCGAAGAGGGAACCGCCACAAACAAAGTGCCGGTTGGAGCAAACGCAGTGCCAACCGGACGAGCAGCCGACCAAGAATGCGCGGACAGAGGCCCCGGTGCGAACTCGCCGGGTTCCTACGGGTGTGAGACGCTGTCGGGGTGGGCAGTGACGCTCGGTCCGCGCCGACCACGGCCGATGTGGGTCGGATCGGTGCGATCGCGAACCCGGTCCTTCGCAATCTGAACATCACGGAGTGCTATGCGCGTCTGGCGGGGGCGTTCGCGGCGCAGAGCCGTGGTCCTGGTGCGAACTGGTGCACGTTCGCGACCTGGGCCTCACGGCAGGCGGGCGAGACGATCCGCGGCGAGGACGTCCTCGACGACCTGCAGCGGCGGCTATCTGAGGGGCGCTTGCTGCTGCAGCCGCTCCAGACGCTGTGGCGGCGGCTGCTGCGACTCGGCCTGCTTCAGCCCGAGACGCGAGTCGGCCGCCTGACCGCAGAGCTGCACACTCCCCTCGACGCGGTCGGCCGCGCCAGCGACGCGGTCGCGCGCGGCAACCTCAAGGTGTTCGCCGAGGTCGGGCTCGAGTTCGCGCGCCGGCTCGAGCAGAACGAGCCGCTCGAGCGGTTCCTCGAGGGACTCAGCCCCGGTGAGTCGCCGGACGGTCAACGGTTGCTGCGCCAGGCGTTCGTGCACTACGAGCAACAACGCGCCGAGTCCGACCCGAAGGCGCATGCGGAGCTCGGCGTGCTCGCAAGTCTCGAGATCGGCCTCCACGAACAGACGCGGCTGCAAGAGCAGATCGTCGAGGCGCTGAACGCACCGTTCGTGACGCAGGAGGAGCTCGGCGTGCGGGCGCTCATGTCGGTGTTCCCGTCGGCTGGAAACTGGTGGAGGGCCGTCCGCAGGCCGGCGGTCGCGCTGTTCGGCGCCTTCGCGTCCGCGCTGCAGCGCACCTCGACGCGGCTCGCCCGACAGATGATCACCGACTCGTTGATGGCGCTCTCGCTGCCGGGTCGCGTGCTCGCACTCGGAGCGAACCTCACCGACCCGTTCCCGGACGTGCTCCGAGAGCCGGTGAACGCGGAGCTGATCGAGTTTGTGGCCCAGTTCGAACCGGTCCCACCCGCGCCCGACGACTGCGCCGCATCCGACTGGTCCGACCTCCACCAGCGCATGCACTACATCTCGCACGTCTTCCGTGCCTTCCACCTCGACGACGCGCTCACCAGGCCGCCGTTCACGCCCGAGCAGGTCGCAAGCTTCGAGAACGGCGTTGTCCCCGACCGCGACCTCTGAACCCCGACTTCCCGACGGCTTCGGTCGTCGACCCGACCAGCCCAGCGTCGAGACGCGCTCACGGTAAGGCGATTCAGGCGCCGCGGGGCGAAGAGCGTTCGCGCCTAACCCGACCGTCAGCGCGCCGGTCGCACGCGCGCGCCGGCCAACGTCGATTGCCCCTCCCCGCCGGCGCGTCGCGCACCCGTACTCGAGTGTGGCGGACGAAGTGGGTGTGCGCCTGCCGTCCTATGCGAACAGGAGTCGCTCGTTGTACTCCGGCGTCCTCTCCGTGAAGGCCGGCTGCGTCCACGACCCGTCAGCGGTGATGGAAACGCGGCGGCCTCGGCTTCGTCGGACAGCTTGTTCAGCATGTTCCGCACCTGGAAGTGGTTGAAGAGGCGCATGAACTCGCCGAGGAAGATGTCGTCCACGCGGGTGTCGCCCCGGATGATCAGCATGTTCTCGTCGTTGTCGACCGTCGACGCGTTGCCTGAACATGGTCGTTCCCCATCACCCGGCTCTTCCTTGAACCTCGCGCGTGCCGGTCGGCCCACGAGCCGCCTCGCTGATCGCGATCCGCGCGAGGAAGTCGTCGATCTCATCGAGCGCGCGGGCGAGGGCCGGTCCCGTCGGCAGGTGCCGTTCGCCCGGGAGCTCCAGCAGCTGGGAGCCGCGGATCTGCTCCTTGAGGTAGCGCGCCGCGCCGATCGGGATCTGCATGTCGGCCTGACCGTGGATGAGCAGCGTCGGCACGTCGAGGTCGGGCAGGACGCTCCGGACGTCGACCGAACGTGCGAGCAGCACCGACGCCTCGGCCGTCGCGAAGTCCGAGGACGCACGGATCCCGTCCACGAACCGGCGCCGGTCCTTCGGCGAAAGGTTGCCGATCCAGGCGATCAGCTCGGCGGCCTGGCGGCGAGGGCCTTCGAAGACGTGACGGAGCGCCTGCAGCGCCGGCGGCCCGGCCGCGGGCGGGCGTCCCCACGGGTAATCGGGCGCTTCGAGCACGCGTGCGGAGCCCCCGAACAGGATCAGCCCCAGGGTTCGCTCCGGGAAGGTCGCCGCAAACAGCAGCGCAAGCGGCGCTCCCTCCGAGATCGAGAAGATGACGGCCCGGTCGGAGCCCGCCGCGTCCATCACCGTGCGCATGTCCTCGAGCGCAAGCTCGAGTGCGGCCGGGGGGACGGTGCGATCGGACGTTCCCATGCCGCGCTTGTCGTAGATGACCAGCCGGTGGCGCTCGGCGACGTGTCGAAAGACCGTCTGGTTCCACGGCCCCCGCCACACGCGGGCGATGGTCGAGACGAGCGGTGGGCTCACGACCACATCGGGCGCACCGTTGCCCGCCACCTGGTAGCCGATGGCGACGCCTCCGCTCTCGACGTGCCGTGTCTCTGGCTCGGCGAACCGCCGTAGGCGCAATACGGTCAGCTCCGCTCCTGCGCCCGCGAGATCGCCCACCTCACCTGTCCGAGCCTGCCCGCGGACCTCACGGGGCCGATCCTACGCTAGCCTCGTGCGGGTGAGCGTCCGCGCCCCGGATCAGTCGGTCCCCGTCCCCGTCCCCGAGCCCGGGCTGACGCCCGAGGCGATGATCGAGCGCGCTGCAGCGCTCCGTCCCCGGCTGCGGGAGGAGCAGGCTGCGACGGAGGAGCGCGGCCGCTATTCGGACGACGTGCACGACGAGTTCCGCCGGGCAGGCTTCTACAGGTGCCTGCAGCCACGGCTGTACGGCGGGTACCAGTTCGACGTGCCGACCTACTTCCGCGTCGTCCAGGAGATCTCCCGCGGGTGCCCCTCCACGGGCTGGATGATGGGCGTGGCCGCCGGGCACGCGCTCGTGATGGGCTCGTACTTCCCCGAGCAGGTGCAGGCGGAGGCGTTCGGGCCGGACGGCGAGTTCCTGGCGGCGAGCATGGCCGCGCCCACGGGAACCGCGACGCCCCACCCCGGCGGCTGGCGGATCGAGGGTACGTGGCGGTACTGCTCGGGGGCGCCGATCGCGAATCACTTCCTGCCCGCCGTCCTCGTCCGCCGCGACGACGAGTCCGACATCGTCGGCATCGCCGTCGTCCCGAAGGAGCAGTGGACGATGCTCGACGACTGGGACGGATTCCTCGGCCTGCGAGGGAGTGGCTCGAACGCGATCGCGGTTGCGGGGGCGGTCGTCCCGGACGCGTACGTCGTCCCGATGGACATGCTCGATGCCGACGTCGACGACGGGACGCCCGGGTCCAGGCTGCACGGGAGCCCGCTGTACGGCGGTCGCCTGCTCTCGTTCTTCCACGGCGAGCTGATCGCGACGATGTCGGGAACCGTCCGCGCGGCGCTCGACGAGTACGAGGAGATCATCCGCACGCGGCCCGGGCGCTTCGCGCCCTACGGGCCCCGGTACGAGTCGCCGGAGTTCCAGCGGCCGTTCGGTCTCGCGCTCGGCCTGGCCGAGGCGGCGGAAGCGGTGATGCATGTCGCCGCCGACCGGTTCATGGACTACTCCCGTCGCGGCTTCGAGGGCGGCGAGCCGTTCTCGCTCAAGGAGGACATGCGCGGCCTGGCGATGCTCGAGCACGCTGGCCGCCTGCTCTGGGAGGCGGGCGAGTTGCTGTTCCGGACGGGCGGATCCAGCGCCTCGAGAGAAGGCGAGCGGCTGCAGATGTACTACCGCGACCTCTCCGTCTACCGGCAGCACATGTCTGCCCAGTACGAGCCGATCGCGGAGCGCCTGGCGCGACTCGAGCTCGGGCTTCTGACCAGGATCTCGAGAACCGCCGACTAGCGCCAGACGCGACGCGCGACGTCGCCGACCAGCCGCAGCTTGGCCTCTGCTCGGGAATGGTCATCGTGCGGGCCGATTCTCCTCGAGGGCGGGACTGCGCACCTACGGTGCGAGCAATCGCTCGAGGTGGTCGGCTGCACGTTCTCCTCCACCTCCTCGGTCGCGAAGAGCACGGGCGGCCCGCTTCGAGCGTCTGCGAACGGCGGGGTCGGAGAGGAGCTCCTCGAGCGCCGCTCGGATCTCGTTCGACGTCGCGTTCGGCGCCAGTAGCCGTCCCGCCCCGAACGCCTCGGCGCGCCTGCCGTTCCACTCCTGCTCGCGCATGAGCGGGGAGACCAGGACCGGGACGCCGTGTGCAAGGGCGGCGAGAACGGTGTTGTGACCGCCGTTCGTCACGACGAGCGTCGCGCCGGGCAGCGCCGCTTCGTGCGGCACCCAGTTCCTCACCACCGCGTTCGCCGGTGCCTGGACCGTGTCCCCGTCCGCGTCCAGACCGAGCGTCGCGAGTACGCGTACGGGCAACTCGCCGAGCGCATCCAGGATCTGCTGGAGCTGTGCCGGCCGCTGCCGGCGGTAGAGGCTGCTCGGGCTGACGAGAACGAGCGGACGGCGATCGTCCGGCGGCCAGGGGCTGTCCCAGCGTGGAAGCTCGGGATCGATCATCCGGCCGACGTACTCGACGCGCCGGTCTCGCCGGCCGCGAATCGGGAAGTCGAAGCGCCTCGTCGAGAAGACGAGCACGAGCTTGGCCCAGGAGGCGAGTGCAGTCGCGGCCTCGCCCGACGAGCGGTGCAGGCCGAGCGCCGCCCGCGCTGCGCCGTCGTCGTACATGTGTTGGCCGTACCAGAGGGCCCACGGGGTGTACAGGACGGGCAGGACGCACGCAGTCGGCACGCGCGCCGCCTCGGCAGCCGTGAACGCCGCGGCGAGCAGGTAGTCGACGACCGCGACGGCGACGCGCTCGCGCTGGAGGAGGTCGACCAGTTCCTCGGCCAGTGCGGGCGACTCGAAATGCCTGGCTCCCTGCAGGATCTGCTCGGCCAGCGGCACAGCTTCCGAGGGCCTGCGGAGCTGGAACGCCGCGAACGGGAGGTGTACGGCGCCGGCGGCCGCGACCTGGCGCTCGAGTTCGGCCGGGGCGTAGACCGAGACGTCGTGGCCGCGCCGTACGAGACGCCTGGCGAGCGTCAACTCCGGCGTCGCGTGTCCCGTGAACCCCGGCGTGGCGATGAGAAGGCGGCCGCGCTTCATCTCTCGTGGATTGTGGCCTCCAGGTGGCTTCCGGGTGAGATAACCTCGACGCCGCTGTGTGCTTCGACCACGACTCGTCCCCGCCCATCCCCGTCATCTCGGGCGCGGCCCTCTCGCACGACGAGCTCGTTCTCGAGGCGCGGGACGGCAACCGCTTCGCAGCGTTCGCGGCGCTTCCGGACGAGTCGGCCTCGGCTGGGGTCGTGATCCTTCCGGACGTCCGCGGGCTCTACCGGTTCTACGAGGAGCTCGCGCTCCGGTTCGCCGAGCGGGGCTACGCCGCGATCGCCTTCGATTACTTCGGGCGCACAGCAGGTATCGGGAAGCGCGACGCGGACTTCGACTACATGCCGCACGTCCAGGCGACGACGGCTGACGGGATCCAGGCCGACGTCGCCGCTGCCGTCGAGTGGCTGCGGATGCGTTCGGGCGTCGCCCCGGTCTTCACGGTCGGCTTCTGCATGGGCGGCCGGCAGTCGTGGCTGTCGGCGGCCGGGGGGCACGGGCTCGCGGGCGCCGTCGGGTTCTACGGCCGTCCCGGGCAGGGACAGGACGGGGCGCCCGGGCCGGCCCAGCGCGCCGGCGAGATGGAATGCCCGATCCTGGCGCTGCAGGCTGGCGACGACAAGAACATCACGGCCGAGGACAACGCCGCGTTCGACGAGGCGCTCGCGGCGGCGGGCGTCGAGCACGAGGTAGTCACGTACGACGGCGCGCCGCACAGCTTCTTCGACCGGCGCCAGGAGGACTTCGCGGCCGCATCCGACGACGCGTGGTCGCGGGTCCTCGCATTCGTCGACCGACACGGGACGTCGTAGCGGAGCAGGGCTTTCGCCGCCCGTCACGAACGTGACGGGCGGCGCAAAACGACCCGCGCCTCTTCAGCGACTCCGAGCGCGAGGCGCGCTCGAGCAGAGCCTGCGGCGATCTACGGCGAGGACTAGCACCCTCGTCTCGTGCGGATGGCGGCGCCGTGCTTGACGACGCGTTATAGGTAAGTCTAGACTTACGGTAAGTGGAGACTTACAAAGAGAACGGGATCGGTGTCCTCGGTGACGCGACACGGCGGGCGATCTTCGAGCGGCTCGCGCACGGCCCGTGCTCCGTGGGCGAGCTCGCCGGCGAGCTGCCGGTGACACGGCCCGCGGTGTCCCAGCACCTGAAGGTTCTGAAGGACGCCGGCCTCGTCTTCGACCGCCCCGACGGGACGCGGCGGCTCTACCAGCTCGATCCGGACGGCGTCGGCGCCCTGCGCGCCTACGTCGACCAGTTCTGGACACAGGCTCTCGCCGCGTTCAAGGCGGCGGCGGAGCGTGACTCGAAGGAGGAGTGATGGTGCAAGGCGTGACGGATCTCGCCGTTCACAAGACGATCACGGTCGCAGCGCCGCAGCAGCGGGCGTTCGACGTGTTCACGATCGGCATGTCCGACTGGTGGATACGCGACAGCCACCACATCGGCGCGAGCGTTCCGGAAGCCGTCGTGATCGAACCCCGGGCCGGCGGCCGCTGGTTCGAGCGAGCACCCGACGGGGCGGAGTGCGACTGGGGTCGCGTGCTCGAGTGGGACCCGCCCGCGCGCGTCCTGCTCGCATGGCATCTCGACGCCGACTGGAACTACGATCCCGACCCGGGGAGGGCGACGCAGATCGAGGTCCAGTTCCTCGCGGAAGGCACTGACACGACGCGGGTCGAGCTTGTCCACCGGGGCCTCGAGATCCACGGCGAGCGGGCCAAGGAAGTGCACGAGGCGATCGACAGCCCGGACGGCTGGAGCGGGCTGCTCCGGGGCTACGTGGCCGAGGCCGAGAAGGGATAGGCGCCGGGCAGAATTCGGCGGGTGACACGCGAGCTCACGGGTGTCGTCGAGTCCGGGCGAGGTCTCGGCAGGGTCGTCATGACCGGTCCCGATCTCGACCGGCTCGGTGAGCTGCTCGGATTCGCGGCCGTGCCTGGGACGCTCAACGTCCGGCTGCCGGGTCCGGTCAGGCGCGATTCGAGCTGGCGCTACCTCGCCGCGCAGGAGATCGGTCCGGGGTGGGAGGAGGCGACCGGCCAGACGGGGTACCACCTCCTGCCGATCCTCGTCGCCGGCCGACATCGCGGAGTTGCGTTCCAGGCCGACGAGCCCGGCGGTCCGGGCTATCCCGTCGACCAGGTCGAGCTGATCTGTGAGGCGCACCTGCGCCGGGAGCTCGGCCTCGCCGACGGGGACACGATTACGTTCTCCATCGGTTGACGGGCCGCAGGCGGTGGTTCGCCGGGAAGATCGCAACGGACGGCCGAGGAGACTGCGGCTGCCTTGCCCGAGAGCGTCGGAGGCCGCCCTCCGGCGGCCTCCGACGCGTGTGACGATGTGAAAAGGGCTGCGGTCTACGGCTGGTACCCGCCTCCGCCGGTCGGGCCGGTCGGGCCGCCGCCGCCACCGCCGTAGCCGCCGCCCCCGGTGGGAGCTGCGGGCTCGAGCGCGGCGCCCTTTGGCGTGACCGCGAACCAGTCGCCGCCGAAGGCGTGGACGTCCTCGCCCTTGGTCTGCCCGGCGGCCTTGTCGAACTTGAACCAGTAGAGCGGGTGCTTGTTGTACGTGACCTGCAGCTTGCCGTTCGTGCGCTTCGTCGTGCCGAGCTTCGACGCCGTGACGCCGGCGCCGGCCTTCGGCTTGCCGGTGGTCAGGTACGGAGGCCAGTTCGCCGCGCAGCTCGAGTAGCAGGAGCTCTTGGCGCCCTTGTCCTTCTCGAACAGGTAGAGCGTCTTGCCCTTGCTGTCGACGACGAGCGTTCCGATGCTCGTCTTGCGCGTCTTGACCTGGCTCGGCGCGCGCGTTGCGGCGATCGCCGTTGCGGTCACCGCCAGCGCCACCAGGACGGCGGCGACGGCGACGAGCCGATTGTTCAGGAAACGGGATTTCACACAGACCCCCTTGCGTGTTGGTTTCTCGTCTTGCGTGTTGGTTTCTCCGATCGATGGTACGGGTCCAGTGCCGCCGTGGATTCCCGAGGCGTCGAGGATCCTCTCATTCGTCCGGCGTTACCTCGATTCGCCCGAACAGCCCGTGGTTCTCGTCGTCCGGCCCGGCGGCGAAATAGAGCGCGTTCGTCGCGCCCGACCCGCTGCCGTTGCCGAAGCCGATGCCCCACAACCCGTCGATCGTGATCACGCCGTCCTCGTCTTCGAGCTGGCCGTCGGACTTGAACTTGCCGTTCTTCGTCGGCTCGAACGCGTTGATCCGGCCGTCGCCGAAGTTCCCGACGAGCAGATCGCCGCTCGCCTCGCCGAAGTTCGACGGCGCCATCGCGAGCCCCCACGGGGCGTTCAGGTCGCCGTGCTGCGCGACCCGGGTGATCAAGGTGCCGGCGGTCGAGTACTCGTCGACGACACCGAACCCCTGGCCGTGGAGCTCGTCGTCACCCGTCGGCGCCCGCTTCGCGTAGGTCACGAAGATGTTGCCGCTGACGTTCTGGATGCCGAAGGGCGCGTAACCCTTGGGGAGCTTCGGGTCGACGAACCCGCCGGGGAGGAGATGGAAGCTCGAGTCGAAGACGTCGACCTTCCCGTTGTGGAAGTCGGTCGCGTAGAGCCGGTCGCCCGCGATCGCGAGGCCCTTGAAGACTGCGCCGGCGCCGGACTGGTCTGCGTCATTCGGCCCGACGAACGACTGGGTCGAGCGCGGCGGCGGCGGCACGTTCGGGTTCCAGCCGCGGATCGTCCCGCCCTCGGTCGCGAACATGAAGGCCGCGGGCCCCGAGTGGCCGTTCCCGTCGTTGATGACGAACCCGGTCGAACCGTTGAAGACGGTGCCGGTCGGTGCGCCGTCGGCGGCTACGACGAGCGCGGTCGGCTGGGGCTGGGCGACGCCGTTGCCGTCGTACAGCGTCGACACGTTCATGCCGTTGTCCGCCACCCACCACGGCGACGTGGAGCTGGCCGTGATACCCCACGAGTTGACGAGGTTCGTGTCCATGTGGTTGGCCTTGCCGGCCTGGTCGGACACGAGCGCGTGAACCGTGTAACCGTCGTCGTGCTTCTTCGGAGCCGTCGAGGCGCTCGAGGCCGCCACTCCGACCGCGATGACAGCCGCGGCGAAGGCCACCGCGGCCAGGCTCTGCTTCTGGACGATGCGACGCATCGCTTCCCCCTTTCCTTGGGACCAGAGCCCTCCACTACCCCCTACCAACCGTCGCCGGGACCGGTTCTGTAAACTTGACAGGTGACCATTTGGTCACATATTATCCGCGCATGGACGACGACCGGGTCTTCAAGGCGCTCGCCGATCCGACGCGGCGCTTCCTGCTCGACCGGCTCTTCGAGCGCGACGGCCGCACGCTCAGGGAGCTCGAGTCCGACCTGGAGATGACGCGCTTCGGCGTGATGAAGCACCTGCGCCTGCTTGAGGAGGCCGGGCTCGTCGTCACCCGCCGGCAGGGCCGGGAGAAGCTGCACTTCCTGAACCCGGTGCCGATCCGGCTGATCCACGATCGGTGGATCGACAAGTACACGGAGCGCCGCGTGTCGGCGCTCCTCGATCTGAAGTCGACACTGGAGGAAAGCGCATGAGCACGACGACCGTGACGACGACGCAGGTGTACCAGCTCTACATCAAGGCGACGCCGGAGCAGATCTGGGAGGCGATCACGAACCCGGATCTGACGCAGAAGTACTTCTTCGGCGGACGGGTCGAGCTCGACGGCGACCGGCGCCGCGCCTACGGGCCGGACGGCTCGCTGTGGGGCGACGAGGCGATCGTCGAGCAGGACCCGCCACACCGCCTCGTGCACGGCTGGAGCTCGCAGTACGACCCGGAGCTCGCAGAGGAGGAGCCGAGCCGCGTGACGTGGGAGATCGAGCCCCAGGAGGGCGGATTCTCGAAGCTGACGCTCGTCCACGACCGGCTCGAGGGCGCGCCCAAGACCGCCGAAAGCGTCGCGGGCGGCTGGATGCTCGTCCTCAGCGGCCTGAAGACGGTGGTCGAGACCGGCGAGGGCCTGGCCTAGCCGCCGCTGCGTTCAGTGGGCGACGCGCTCGAGGACCACGACGGGAATCGGGCGCGTCGTCTTCTGCTCGTACTCGGCGAAGTTCGGGTTCACGCGCTTCTGCTCTTCCCAGATCCGCTCTCGCTCGGCGCTCTCGGCCACGCGCGCATGCACGGGCAGCGTCTCCGTCCCGACCTCGATCGTCGCGTCCGGATGGGCGCGGAGGTTGTGGTACCAGGCGGGATTCGTGTCGGCGCCGGCCTTGGAGCCGAACACGGCGAAGTCGTCGCCGACCGGCAGGTAGACGAGCGGGTTGACGCGCTCCGTGCCGGTCTTCGCGCCCGTGTGGTGCAGGAGCAGGAGCGGGCGGCCCTCGAACTGGGCGACCTTGCCGCCGTTCCCGCGGAACTCGTCGACGACGCGGCGGTTCCAGTCGTCGTACTCGGTCACGCGGTCGGCCTCAGCTTCGCTTGCGCTGCTGCTCGAGCTTGCGGCGCTGGGCCCTGTTCATCGCGACCGGCGCCTGCTCGGTGCCCATCGTCGCCTCCATCACGGCCTTGCGCTCGGCGGCCGAGAGCTGGGACATGGCCTGCTGCGCTTTCTTCGGGTCGCGGCCGGCACCGGCCCGCTCGAGCTTCTTGACCGCGCTCGCGAGCTCGGGATCGGACCGTTCGAGCGCAGCCTCGGACATCTTCTTGAGCCCGCGCCCGAGGATCGGCACCTTCATCAGGAACTGGACGATCGGCCTCAGGTACCGCCCGCCCTTGATCCGGCCGAGCAGCGCGAACAGCCCGAGCACGACGACGACGGCGACGAGGATGAAGACCGGGATCAGGTACAACCACATGGCCGCATCCTAGCGCGGAGGCGCCGTGTTTTCGACGGTTGGCTAGGCCTTGGGCGTGACGGTGAACGTCCCGTTCATCGTCCGGAAGTGCGCCGAGCACGCGAACGCGTACGAGCCCGGGATCAGGTGCAGCCGGTACTTGCGCGTCCCGACCCACGGGATCCCGGTCGTCAGCAGCCGCTTGTTCTGCGTCTGCGAGCCGAGCGCGAAGTTGTGGATCTTCGAGTAGTCGTGGACGATCAGCGTGTACGTCCCTTCCGGCAGGGTCTTGACCTTGCGGCCGTTCGTGAACGTGAGCGTGATCGTGTAGGCGTCGTGGAGACCGACCTTCCCGATCAGGGTCGGGTTCGCTGCGGAGCCGGCCAGGCCGGTCGACGCGAGACTCGCAGCCGCGACCGCGGCCGCCAGGAAGGTTCGCATGCCACGAGGATCGCGGCCGCGTCATGATCCAGTCAACTGTTCTTCCGAAGAGAAGATCGGACACCGTGATCCGGATCGAGCTGCCGACGCACCCCGCCGAGCACGTCGCCTTCGCGTGCTCGCCGCTTCTCGAGTGCGTGCTCAGCCTGCACGTCCTCGTCGGGCCGAAGCACCACGCGCTGCAGCACGACTGGGTGCGCCGCATGCGCACGCTCGATCCCGGCCTCAGGCGGCGGATCGACGCCTTCGCCTTCCTCTACCGGCGCCACCTGCCGGACTTCCTCGTGCCGAGCCCGCTCGGTCCGGCCGAGAGCTTCGAGGAGGAGGTGGCGGGGATCGACCGCCTCGGCCCGGAGCTCCTGCTCGAGGAGCTCGGGCGACCGCTCTTCGACCACGGCGGGCGGCACGGCGAGGGCGTGTTCGACGATCCGGCCGTCCGCGAGGCGATGCTCCGGCAAGCGGCCGCGGACGGCGAGGCCTCGCGCGAGCTCGCCGGGCTGCTGCTGGCTGACCCAGTCGAGGCCGGGCGGCGGTTCGCCGGCCTTCTGACTGACTACTGGCAGGCGGCGTTCGCGGCGGAGTGGCGGCGGATCGAGCCGCTCCTCGGGGAGAGCGTGGCCGAGGCCGGCCGGTTGCTCGCGAGCTCCGGGATCTGGTCCGTGCTCGGCCGGCTGCCGCCACGTTGCCGTGCCGACGCGACGCGCGGCGAGCTCCTCATCGACCTTCCGCACGAGCACGACGTCGTGGTCTCGGAGACGAGCCCGCTCGTCCTCAGCCCGAGCGTCTACGTCTGGCCGCACCTGCGCGTGAACTGCGACCCGCCGTGGCCGACGGCGCTCGTCTACGCGGCGCCGTTCCTTGCGCGCGAGGCGGCTCCGCGCGTGCCGCCCGCGGAGCTCCTGCGCATCCTGCGCGCGCTCGGCGACGACACGCGCCTGCGGATCCTGAAGCTGATCGCCGAGCGGCCGCGGACGACGCAGGAGCTCGGCCCGCTCGTCGGGCTGTCGACGGCGGGCCTGTCGAAGAGCCTGCGCCGGCTCGCCGAGGCGGGGCTCGTCGTGCCGCGCCGCGAGGGCTACTACGTCGTCTACAGCCTGGATCCGGCGCGGATCGCCGCGCTGTCACCGGCGATCGAGGGCTTCCTCGACGACCCGCAGGGCGACTCCGAGCCCGCTCGCCGCTGAGCGTCTCGATACCAAGCTTCGCGCGGCGCGTACAAGACGCGCGGCGGGCCTCGGCCTAGCGTCAGCGCCGTTGCGAACGAGCAGGACAGTCCGCGATCACCGGGCCGGTCTACCGGACCTGGGCTTGCCCTGTCACTCCTCCTTGCAACTGAACCGTTCGTGGGCGGAGGCGTGGGGCCCTCCCCTACGCCTTCGCCGGTTCCCGTGAGGCGATCGGGAGGAAAGGAGTCCTATGCCAAGGAAGACGTTGCTCTCGGCGGTGTTCGCCGCCCTCGGGGTGATGATGCTCGTCGCGGCGATCTTTGCCGGGACCGCCTCGTCGGCCCGGAAGCCGGCCGCCAAGCCAGCCTCGAAGCATGCGTTGAAGGGCGGCACGCTGCGCGTGAACGCCTCGAACAACGACTTCGAGTTCTCCGACCCCGGCCTGGCGTACGACACGCTGGCGTGGTCGATGCTCTACACGACCCAACTGCTGCTCGTGAACTTCCCGGAGAAGAGCGGTCAGGCTGGGAGCGTCCTCTACCCGGAGGCGGCGACCGCGTTCCCGACCGTCTCGGGCAACGGGAAGACGTACACGTTCCACATCCGCCCGGGCCTCAAGTTCTCCGACGGCTCGCCGGTGACCGCGGCTGCGTACCGGCGGGCGTGGGAGCGGAACCTGAGCCCGAAGATGGGCTCGCCGGTCGGCGTCAACGACCAGTTCCAAACAGTCGTCGTCGGTGCGCAGGCGTTCCTGGACGGCAAGGCTCAGAAGATCGCGGGCATCTCGGCCAAGGGCCTGACGCTCACGTTCCACCTGACGAAGCCGAACCCCACGTTCACCGCCTATCTCGGCATGCAGTGGTTCGGCGCCGTCAAGCCGGACATGCCGTACACGACGTCGGGCGTGACGGGCTCGTACCCGTCCGCAGGCCCGTACTACATCCAGTCGCGTGACGTCGGCCGCTCGCTGGTCGAGGCGCGGAACCCGTATTACAAGGGCTCCCGCCCGGCGAACCCGGACAAGATCGTCTGGACGATGAACACCGACCAGGACCAGACGCTGCTGCAGGTCAAGGCCGGCCAGGCCGACGTCGACGCCGCAGGGCCTCCGCCGACCGCAAACGCCTCGCTCGCACAGCAGTACGGCGTCAACAAGTCGCGGTTCCACGTAGGCGGCTCGTCGTGCGTCATCTACTGGTCGCTGAACACGACCCGCCCGCCGTTCAACACCCTGGCCGCACGCAAGGCAGTGAACTGGGCGCTCGACCGCCCGGCGATGACGAGGCTCTACGGCTTCCTCGGCGCGAAACGCTCCGACCAGATCCTGGTTCCGGGCGTGCCGGGGTACAAGCCGTACAACCTCTACGCCTTCCGCGGAGCGAACCCGACGCTGGCGAAGAAGATCGACCCGTCACTGGCCGGTAAGACGGCCGTGGTCTTCCATTCGACGAGCTCGCTCGCGGTCAACCAGTCGCAGGTCGCAGCGTTCAACCTGTCCAAGATCGGCATGAAGACGAAGGACCGGCCGGTTCCGGGCTCGATCTACTACAAGACGCTCGGCACGAAGGGCGTCGACTACGACATCGGCCGCGCCGGCTGGTGCGCGGACTACTTCGACCCGTTCGACTACATCAACGTGAACCTGGACGGCAGGTCGATCCAGGCGGCGAACAACGTCGACTACGCGTACCTGAACAGCCCGAAGCTGAACAGCATGATGGACAGGGCGGCGACGCTCTCGGGCGCTGCGCGAACGCTCGCGTACCAGAAGCTCGACTACTCGATCATGAAGGACTACGCGCCGTGGGTCCCGTACTCGATCATCAACGGCGTCTTCTTCGTGTCGTCGCGCACGCACAACTACGTCTACTCCTCGTACCTCGCGGAGCCGGACTTCAACGCGCTCTCCGTCGGCTAGCGACCGGGCATCAGGCACGGTGGTGGGGGGTGTCGAGGCTCCCCACCACCGTCACGCCTTTGCGCAGCGGGGGCTGCGCGGCGATAGTGCCGACTGGGACGATGGTGGAGCAGCCCCTCGGCACGGTCACGCTGGTCTTCACGGACATCGAGGGCTCGACCCGGCTGCTCGCGGAACTGGGTCAGGACCGTTACCGCGAGGTGCTGGCCGCGCACGGATCGTCGCTCCGTGAAGCATTCGCGCGGCACGACGGGTACGAGGTCGACAACCAGGGCGACTCGTTCTTCTACGCTTTCGCCTCGGCCGCGGCAGCAGTGTCCGCGGTTTCCGAGGCGATGGACGCGCTCGGAGACCGCCCGGTTCGGGTACGAGTCGGCGTGCACACCGGCGAGCCGGTCGCGGATCCGCCGAAGTACGTGGGCATGGACGTCCACCGGGCGGCGCGGATCATGGCCGCTGCCCACGGCGGCCAGGTCGTCGTCTCGCAGACGACGCGCGACCTGCTGGGCGAGGACGGGCTCCGCGACCTCGGCGACCACCGGCTGAAGGACCTGACGGCGCCGGTCCGGCTCTACCAGCTCGGGGACCGGGAGTTCCCGCCGCTCCGGAGCCTGTACCGCACCAACCTGCCCGTTCCAGCCACGGCGTTCCTCGGCCGCGAGCGCGAGCTGGCCGAGGTCGTGGCGCTGCTCCGCCGCGACGGCGTGCGGCTCGTGACGCTGACCGGCCCCGGCGGCACGGGCAAGACCCGCCTTGCGCTACAGGCGGCCGCCGAGGTCGCCGACGACCACCCCGAAGGCGTGTGGTGGGTGCCGCTGGCGTCGTTCCAGGATCCCACGATGGTCCTGCCCTCCATCCTCGAGCTACTCCAGCTCCAGGACGAGTCCGCCCTTGCCGGGAAGCGCCTGCTGCTGCTGTTCGACAACGCCGAGCATCTGCTGCCGGTGATCGCGGATTCGGTCGCGGCGATCCACGCGATCAGCGGTCCACAGCTCGTCGTCACGAGTAGGGAGCGGCTCGCTCTTCACGGAGAGCACCTCTATCCGGTGCCCTCGATGAACGATCGCGACGGCGTCGACCTCTTCGTCGAGCGCGCGCGTCAGCTCGACCCCGGGTTCGTCGAATCCGAAGCTGTGAGCAACCTCTGCGATCGGCTCGACCGACTACCGCTCGCGCTCGAGCTCGCGGCCGCGCGGTCGACGGTGTACTCGCCCGATCAGCTGCTCGAGCGGCTCGGCGACCGTCTCGACCTGCTCCGCGCGGGGCGCGACAGCGATCCGCGCCAGCAAACCCTCCGCACCGCAATCGACTGGTCGTACGAGCTGCTCGCGGATGAGGAGCAGCGCCTCTATCGCGCCCTCGGCGTCTTCCAGGGCGGCTGCACGCTCGAGGCAGCGGAGCGTGTCTGCGCAGCAGCCCCGGACGCGCTGGCGTCACTCATCGACAAGAGCCTCGTCCGCCGGCGCGACGCAGTCGGGGGCTCCCGCTACTGGATGCTGGAGACGATCCGCGAGCATGCCCGCGAGCATCTCTCGGAGCGCGGCGAGAAGGATGCTGTCGAGAACGCGCTCGTGGACTACTGCACCGACTTTTGCGAGCGAGCGCTGCGGGCCCTGACCTCTGTCCCGAGCGACGACGACGCGGTCTGGCTCGAGCGCCTCGCCGACGAGCGCCACAACGTTCGCGCTGCTCTGGCGCACTCTCGCGACCGGTGCGACGCCGTCGCTCTCTCACGACTTTGCGCCTCGTACTGGTTCGCGTGGTACTTCGTGCGGGACGCATCCGACGGCCTGGACTGGGTGCACTCCGCGCTCGAGCTCGGCCCGCCGGCCGATCTCCTGCCGCGACTCGAGAACGCCGCCTCGGCGCTCTGGCTGAGGACGCACGGACGGGAGCAGCTCGACATGGCACTGGAGCTCGCACGGGCCGCGGCCGAGCACGCGCGCGAGCTGAACGACGTGCTCGCCGAGTCGATGGCCGTGCTCACGCTCGGCAACGTCCTCTCGCACCGGGACGAGGACGCCGCTTGCGAGGCCTGGTCGCAGGCGCGCCGGCTCGCCGCCGGCGCGGTCGAGCCCTGGTGGCAGATGTGTGCGACGAGCTGCCTGTTCGGGAGCGCGATCGAACGGGCCGACGTCGAGTGGGCGAAGACCGAGCTCCAGGTGATGAGGTCGCTCGTCCAGCAGTTCGGAGCGTGCGCGTTCTTCGATCTCGACGACATGGCGGCGCTTGTGGAATGGGAGCTCGGAAACGTGGACGTGCTACGCGTCCGCCTCTCGGGCTGGCTCGACGAATTCTCGCGGCACGATGCACTCCGCGTAGAGGAGCCGTTCTTGCTCGCTGCAGAGCTGGCAGACCACGACGGAGACGCGCGCCGGGCGATCATGCTGATCGGAGCCGCATACGCCGACACCCAGGCGGCCGACGTTCCGATGTGGCCGTCGCTCAAGCGAGAAACCTTCGAGGCTGCCCTCCGGGAGAAGGTGAGTGCGGAGGAGTGGGCGGCCGCGTACGACGAAGGCCGGTCGCTGGCACGTGACGGGGCTCTTCGGCTTGCGGCTGAGAGCGCCCGGCCGACCTCGGTCTAGGCTGCCGACTCGGGGGCGCGCCGCGCCGGCGGGCCGATCAGCGTCCCGATCGACCAGAGAATGGCGAGCAGCAGCGGGATCGAGGCGGGCTCGAGCATGATCGCCCCGCCGAGCTGCTGGTCGGCGATCATGGTCAGCTGCTCGGGTCGCGGCACGATGCCCTCGTAGGCCGTGTAGATCGGGCCGTGCGCGGCGAGGATGACGACGGCGAGCACGCTCTCCGCTACCGCGGCGGCGGAGAGGAACGCGAGCCGTCGCCAGCGAGTGAGCCGGGCATGGAACGGCGGCGAGTCGAGCACGCGCGACCAGAAGAGCAAGCCGAGCGCGAAGAACACGAAGTGCTCGGCCTCGTGGAAGAGCGCGTGCCCGGCCGCGTAGTCGAAGACAGCCGGGAGGTGCGACAGCCAGATCGCGCCTACGAACAGCACCCACGCGACCGCCGGCACGGTCAGCACGCGCGCGGCCGCGCGGAGCGGGGCCGCGCCGCGGGAGTTGAGCAGCCAGCGGCTCGTCCGCCGCCGCCCGCCGAGCGACAGGGGCCGCCAGAGCACGAGCCAGGGCGCGCCGAGCACGATCAGCGGCGGGGCCACCATCTGCAGCAGCGCGTGCTGGACCATGTGCGCCCAGAACAGCCTGTCCGCGAGGCCATCGAGCGGCGGTGCGATGGCGACGGCCAGGGCGACGAGACCGGCGTAGAACGACTGCGCCCGCCAGGGCCGCTCGCGGCGCGAGCGCCTACCCTCGAGCCGCCGCGTCCCCAGGTGGTACAGGATCGCCGCGACCACGATGCCGGTCAGCGCCAGTACGCCCATGCGCGCAAAACCCTATCGTCGCTCCAATGCTCCTAATCGGCGAGCACGCGGCCGCGCGCGGCGCCCTCTTCGGGATGATGATCGCGGGCGCCGTCGCCGAGGCGGTCGTGACCCGACGCCGCCGCGGCGACCGGCCGCCGACCGCATCCACGCTCGACCGCGGCACGAAGCGGGTGCTCGTGCTCGCGACGCTCGCCGGGCTGTTCGCAGGCGTGCTCGTCGCGCGGTATGTGCCGGCCCTGCGCGCCGGCGCGAACACCTGGCTCACGTACGCGCTCGGGCTCGCCGTCCTCGCGTTCGGCATCGTCCTGCGCGTCTCGGCGGTCTGGAGCCTCGGCCGCTACTTCCGCCGCGAGGTCACGATCGAGGCGGGGCAGACGGTGCACACGTCGGGGCCGTACCGCTGGCTCCGCCATCCCGCCTACACGGGCGATCTACTGATCGTCTTCGGATTCTGCCTTGCCTGGGGCAGCTGGATCGGCGCGGCGATCGGGACCGCGATCGCGGTCGCGGGCCACCTGCCGCGAATCCGCGTCGAGGAGACCGAGCTCAGGCGCGCGCTCGGCGAGCCGTACGAGCGCTACGCGAACGGTCGGAAGCGTCTCGTCCCCGGCGTCTGGTGATCCGATTTGTGACGCTTACGCCGTGGACCTCGACATCCGCTATGCCCAGAGCGCAGGCGTCGCGATCGCGTACCAGGTCGTCGGCGAGGGGGAGACCGACCTCGTCGTCGTCCCCGACTACGCCTCGAACCTCGTCTTCTACTGGGAGACGAGCTACTGGCGCTCGTTCTACGAGCGCCTCGCGCAGTCGTTCCGGCTGATCCTGTTCGACAAACGAGGCACGGGCCTGTCCGACCGGGGCGCATCGTTCCCCACGCTGGAGACGAGGATGGAGGACGTGCACGCCGTCATGGACGCAGTCGGTTCCCGGCGCGCGCTGATCTTCGGATCCCACGAGGGCTGTCTGATGGCGACGCTCTTCGCGGCGACCTATCCGGAGAGCACGATCGCCCTCGCGCTCTTTCATCCGTCGCACCGCGACCACACCGTCACAGACAGCGAGGAGGAGCTTCGCCGGCTGCGCGAGGGCTGGGGCACGCAGCAATGGTGCGACGAGCTGCTCGCGGACATCTGCCCGACGCTGTACGCGACCGAGCAGGGCCGCGGGTGGTTCGCCAACGAGATCCGCACAGGCGCCAGCCCCGCGATGGCCTACGAGTTGAACCGAGCCTTCGACGAGACCGACCTCCGCGACGTCTACGCCGCGGTCCGCGTGCCGACGCTGGTGCTGTACCGGGACTCGCCGCTCGCGCTCGACGCGTCTCTCGCCGTCGCGGCGGAGATTCCCGGCGCGCAGTCGATGCGCGTGTCGGGAACGGACTACTGGGGCATGTTCCTCTCGCCTGAGATCGCCGACGAGCTGGAGCGCCTCGCGGCAGGCGAGATCGGGCCGACGGTGCCGGACAGCGTGCTGACGACGTTGCTGTTCACGGACATCGTCGGCTCGACGACGCGCGCGGCCGAGCTCGGTGATCGTGCCTGGCGTGACCTGCTAGCCAGGCATCACGCCGCCGTCAGGCGCGAGCTCGCCCGCTTCCGGGGCGAGGAGCGTGACACGGCCGGGGATGGCTTCTTCGCCACCTTCGACGGCCCGGCGCGCGCCATTCGCTGCGGGCAGGCGATGCTCGAATCGGTGCGGGCGCTGGGACTCGAGCTGCGCGCGGGGATCCACACCGGCGAGTGCGAGCTGCACGAGGGGAAGGTGGCAGGCGTCGCACTCTCGATCGGCGCGCGTATCTGCGCGACGGCAGGTGTCGGCGAGCTGCTCGTGTCGCGGACCGTGAAGGACCTCGTCGCGGGCTCGGGGCTGGCGTTCGAGGACCGCGGCCTGCACGAGCTGAAGGACGTCGGCGAGTGGGAGCTGTACGCCGTCGCCGGGAATAGTTGCTAATGGGATGACCGTTAGTACCGTGCATGCACGTTGCCGAGCTGTGGCGCTTCCCGGTCAAGTCACTGCGCGGTGAGCGGCTCGCCGGGGCCGAGCTGCTCGAAGGCGGCATCCCCGGCGACCGGGTCGTCCACGTGCGCACGCGTGAAGGGCGGGTCGTCACGTCCCGGATCCGCCCGCGGCTGCTGTCCCTCGCCGGCACACTCGGGCCCGACGGCGATCCGCTGATCGACGGCCGCTCGTGGCGAGATCCGGCTTCGCTCCAGGCCGTGCGCGGTGCGACCAACGTCGAGGTCCTGCTCGCGCGCTACGAGGGCCTCGAGCGGTTCGATGTCCTCCCGCTCTGCATCGCCACCGACGGCGCGATCGCGGCCCTCGGCATCGACGGCCGCCGGCTCCGTCCGAACATCGTCGTCGGCGGCGTCGAGGGGCTCGCGGAGCGTGAGTGGCCGGGTCGCCGCCTGCGCATCGGCTCGGCCGTGATCGAGGTCGTCCAGCTTCGGGGGCGGTGCGTGATGACGACGTTCGACCCGGACACGATCGAGCAGGACCGGGGCGTGCTGCAGCGGATCGTGGACGAGTTCGCCGGCAAGACCGCGCTCGACTGCCGCGTCGAGACGCCGGGCAGCGCCGCGATCGGCGACCGGGTCGAGCTCCTCCCGTGAATGCGCTCGACCTCGCGAACTCCGTCGTCCGTGACGGGCGGGAGGTCGTCGACACGCTCGACCGGCAACTCGGGCTGACACCGCTGCGCGACGCGATCCGGGAGCTCTTCGCCGCGGCCGCCTCCGGCACGGCTCCGCCGCCGGCCGCCGTCGAGCTCGTGAACAGGCTCGCGGCCGCGCCCCGACTGCGCTGGGACACCGGCCGACCGGCCCTCGCTCCCGAGGCGCCTGCGGCCGAGGCTGCGCGCACCGCCGTCGAGCTCCTCGCGGGCGGGCGCGTCCACCGCTGTGGCAACCCGCGCTGTGTGCACTTCTTCGTCGCCGGCAGGCGGCGCGACTACTGCTCGGACGCGTGCGCGAACCGGGCCCGCGTCGCCCGCCACGCCGCGCGGCGACGCCAGTAGCCCAGGCTCGATTCGCTAGCCTCGGTGCGGAAACCACCAAGCGGGGAGATGCGTGCGATGGCAGTCGTGACCGGCAAGGACGAGCAGCTTCTGATCGGGGGAGAGTGGGTCGCGGCCGCGTCGGAGGAGCGCTTCGACGTGACCAACCCGGCGAACGGCGAGATCGTCGGCAGCATGCCCGACGGCGCGCAGGAGGACGTGCAGGCAGCGATCGACGCGGCCGCCGGTGCACTCGACGGCTGGAAGTCGCTGGCTGCGATCGAGCGCGCCCGCATCCTGCGCCGCTCAGCCGACGTGCTCCGCGAGCGCAAGGACGAGATCGCCGCCGTCATGACGGCCGAGCAAGGCAAGCCGCTCGCCGAGGCGGCGGGCGAGGTCGACTACGCGGCCAGCTTCTTCGAGTGGTTCGGCGGCGAGGCCGAGCGGGTGTACGGGCAGGTCGCGCTCGCGAACAACCCGGCGAACCGCGTGCTCGTGTTGCGCCAGCCCGTCGGCGTCGTCGCCGCGATCACGCCGTGGAACTTCCCCGCGGCGATGATGACCCGCAAGCTCGGCCCGGCGATGGCCGCCGGCTGCACGAGTGTCGTCAAGCCCGCCAGCGCCACACCGCTCACCGCGGCTCTCGTTCTGCGCGCGATCGAGGACGCGGGCGCGCCGCCGGGCGTCGTCAACCTCGTCACCTCGCGCTCGTCCGGGATGGTCGCCGGGACGATCTTCTCCGATCCGCGCGTCCGCAAGGTCTCGTTCACCGGCTCGACCGAGGTCGGCAAGGAGCTGATCCGGCTCTCCGCGAACCAGGTCAAGCGGCTGTCGCTCGAGCTCGGCGGCCACGCGCCGTACCTGATCTTCGACGACGCCGACCTCGACGAAGCCGTCGACGGCCTGATCGCCTCGAAGTTCCGCAACGCCGGCCAGACCTGCGTCTGCGCCAATCGCACCTACGTGCAGAGCGGCGTCTACGACGAGTTCGTCGCGCGCGTCGCCGAGAAGGTGACGCGGATGGTGGTCGGCCCCGGCGACGCCCCGGGCGTGACGATCGGCCCGCTGATCAACGAGGCCGGTGTGGACAAGGCCGAGGAGCACGTCCAGGACGCGGTCGCGAAGGGTGCGCACCTCGTCGCGGGCGGCGAGCGGCTCACGGACGGCGAGTTCGCGCGCGGATCGTTCTTCGCGCCCACCGTGCTCGAGGGCGTCACGCCCGACATGCTGATCTGCTCCGAGGAGACGTTCGGCCCGGTAGCCGGCATCTCGCGCTTCGAGACGGAGGAGGAGGCGATCCGCCTCGCCAACGACTCGGTCTACGGGCTCTGCGCGTACTTCCATACGCGCGACTACGCGCGGCTCTTGCGCGTAGCCGAGAAGCTCGACTACGGCATCGTCGGCGCCAACGCGGGCATCATCAGCGCCGCCAACGCGCCGTTCGGCGGCGTCAAGGAGTCGGGTTACGGCCGCGAGGGCGGCTCGGTCGGGATCGACGAGTACCTGGACGTGAAGTACGTGCTCGTCGCCGGCGTCGGCAGCTGAACCGGCACGCCCTCGAGGCACAACGCCGAACGGGCCGCCACCCTGTCTCCGATCGCCCTGGCCCGGTGTCAGACACCGAATCTCTCGGTGCAGGGAAAATGTCCTGTCGGGCCACGTCGAAGGACAATTGGACTTCCCGCCATGGCCGGAACGGCGCGCGCGTCGGCGTCCGAGCCGGTTCAGGCCGCGGATTCGAACCGTTCGAAGCGGGCGGCGAGTCGCTCCCGATCTGGATGCAACGCGCTCCTGCGCGGAAGCTCGATCGTTCGACCCTGGAATCCCTTCAGGACTTCGAGCATGGGGCCGTCCTCATCGTCGAGGAGCCGACGGGAGCCTAAGACCTGGCATGCATCGCGATCAGTCCGTCGAGGGGTCTGCCGGGTCGGCGCCCGCGAACCGCGTCTCGCCCCCGAGCCGATCCACGAGCTCGGCCACCTGGCGCTCGAGCGCGGCCACGCGGTCTTCGAGCGAGCCACGCGCCGCCGGGGTGGGCGGCACATCGGACGGCTCGTCCTCGCCCGCCCCGAGGAGCTGCTCCCAACGGTCCTCCTTCTGGCCGGGACGCCGGCCGATGGTGCGCACGAGCTCGCGCCCGGCGAGCTGCTGCAACGTCGCCTCGACGTCGCCCGGCGAGTCGAACCGGTGCAGCCGCTCCGAACGCTGCTTGAGCTCGCCCGGCGTCTGCGGGCCGCGCAGCATGAGCACCGCCAGCAGCGAGATTTCTGCGCCTTCGAGCGAGAGCGTCTCGTCGAGCAGATGCCGGTACTTGGCGGCGCGGCTGCCGGCGCCGCTCGCGAGCCGCGCCCAGCGCTTACGGTCGAGCCGCTCGAGCCCCTGCCGGATCGTCGGCTCGTCGTAGGCGACCACCGGGTCGCGGTTCGTGGACTGGTTGCAGGCGAGCCGGAGCGCGTTCAGAGACAGCGGGTAGACATCGGGCGTCGTTCGCTGCTTCTCGATCAGGCAGCCGAGGACCCGGATCTCGACGGCGTCTGCGTCCACGGACCCGCAGCCTAGATGGTTGATGCCACGATCTCGTGGCTCGGCTGCGCGGTCTGGCGTGTCTGGGCCGCTTCCGCCCGGCAGAGCCCGGCGGAGCCGGCCCCGGCCGGGCGCCGCGCCCCAGAGCAACCAGCCCACTCCCCGAAGGAGCACGATCTCTTGGCATCAACCATCCAGTCGCGCCGGGTAGCGTCTCGGGATGGATGCGGAGGCTCGCGCTGCGCTCGAGCGCGACCGGACGATCGACATCACGACGACAGGGCGCCGTAGCGGGCAGCCGCGGCGGATCGAGACGTGGTTCTACAACGTCGACGGCCGGATCTACCTGAGCGGCTCGCCGGGCCGCCGCGACTGGTACGCGAACCTGCAGGCCGATCCGCGGCTCGTCTTCCACCTCAAGCAGAACGTCCATGCCGATCTGCCAGCACGCGCCCGCCTGATCACCGACGACGAGGAACGGCGCGAGGTCGTCGCCGGCATCTTCAGGGTGATCGGCCGGCTCGGCGACGTCGACGAGTGGGTGGCGCGGAGCCCGATCGCAGAGGTCGAGTTCGAGGACTAGGACGAGTCGGAGGCCAGGCGCGTGAGCGCCTCGGCCGTCGCGGAGTCCGCCGGGTAGAACGCCTCGACGACGAGCTCCGACAGCGTGATGTCGAGCGGCGTGCCGAAGGTCGTCACCGTGCCGAAGAACTCGAGGATGTCGTCGTCACGGCGAAGCCGGAGCGGGAGCAGGATCTCACTGGCAGGCTCCGGCTCCTCGCTCGTCGTCGTGTCGACCCCGGGATAGCCCGCGAGCTCGTCGTACAGAGCCCGCAGCTCGTCGTCGGCCGCGAGCTCGGCCTGCCGCGCGAGGCGCTCGAGGAGGTGACGGCTCCACTCGCTGAGATTGAGGATGCGCGGCGCCATTCCGCGCGGATGCAGCGTGATCCGCAGGGCGTTCGCGGGCGGCTCGAGCAGGCGCGGGTCGACGCCCTCCGTCAGGAGCGCGACGCCACGGTTCGCGGCGACGAGGTTCCAACCTCTGTCCACGACGACCGCCGGGAACGGCTCGTGAGCGGCGAGGAAGCGGTCGAGCGCCTCCCGGACCGGGAGCATCTCCGGCTCCTCGAGCGACTGCTCGGAGAAGACAGGTGCGAACCCGGCCGCGAGGAGCAGCCGGTTCCGCTCGCGCAGCGGTACGTCGAGCCGCTGGGCGAGGTGCAGGACCATCTCGCGGCTCGGTCTCGCTCTGCCGGTCTCGATGAAACTCAGGTGGCGACCCGAAACGGCCGAGCGGCTGGCGAGCTCGAGCTGGCTCAGGCTCCGCCGCCGCCGCCATTCGCGGATCAGGTGTCCAGCCTGGGCGTGCGCGGCCACGCTGCGAATCTAGCTTTCGGCGGGGTTCGGAACGATTACCCGACAGGTAATCGACACGCCTACTCGGCGTCGGCACCATCGAGCCATCCGACCAGAGGAGGATCACATGAGCGATGTCACCACAGTCGTCGACACGTACCTCGAGATGTGGAACGAGGAGGACCCGGGCCGCCGCGCCGAGCAGATCGAGCGGGCCTGGGCCTCCGACGGCAGCTACGTCGACCCGCTGCTCGAGGCCGATGGTCACGCGGCTCTGAGCGAGATGGTCACCGCCGTCCACCAGCAGTACCCGGGTCATCGGTTCCGCCGGACGAGCGGCGTCGACGCCCACCACGACCAGGTGCGCTTCGGCTGGGAGCTGGCCGCTCCCGACGGCGCGGTCACGGTGGCGGGAATCGACGTCGGCACCGTCGCCCGTGACGGGAGGCTGCTCAGCATCACCGGCTTCTTCGGCGACCTTCCGGCGGCGTAGGCAGAGCATCGCGGGGCGGGCGCTCGCCCGCCCCGTCGCCGCTCAGCCGCCGAGCTCCGCCTCCACCTCGTCCACCCACTCCGAGAGCGCTGCGAGGATCCGCTGTGACAGGCGGTGGTTGAGGAGCAGGTACTTCTTGCGGTGCGGGAGCGTCTCGGCGAACTCGACGCCGGCGGCGAGTCGGGCCGAGACGTCCTCGATCTCCGCGCGCAGCGCGCGCAGGCTCTCGACCACCGGCGCCTCGCCGACCAGGTCGGCCGCGAGCACGCGCACGATGCCCTCGTTCTGGATCTTCGGGAACGGCGTCGGAAGCGGCACCCATTCGGCGAGCGCCTCGCGGGCCTTGTCGGTCAGCTCGTAGAGCGTCTTCGGCCGCGTCTGGCCGGGCTCCCGGCGCGACGTCAGGTACCCGAGCTCCTCGAGCCGCTTCGTCTCGGCGTAGTACTGGCTCTCGGCCCACGGGCTGTAGATCCGGCCCTGGCGGGCCATGCGGACGAGATCGTGCGGGCCTGCGCCGCCGTCTCCGATCAGCACCAGCACGACGTACGAGAACGGATTGAGGTTCTGGCTTGACATAAGCTCCGGTTCGGAGTTATAACTCCGAATCAGAGTTTAACCGATCCGGAGGTCAGAGATGCTCGTCGCAGAACAGCTCACGCTCACAGGAACCGTTCTCGAGTCCGCCAGCCCAGGCTACGACGAGGCGCGCACGATCTGGAACGGCGCGGTCGACCGGCGGCCGGCGGTGATCGCGCAGTGCCTGACGGCGGACGACGTCGCCGTCGCGGTTCGCTTCGCCCGCGCGAACGACCTCGAGATCTCCGTCCGCGGGGGCGGCCATGCCGCCGCAGGGCACGCGGTCGTCGACGACGGGCTGATGATCGACCTCTCGCGGATGAAGCGGATCGCCGTCGACGCAGGTGCCCGTGTCGCGCGCGTCGAACCGGGTGTCCTGCTCGGCGAGCTCGACGGCGCCACGCAGGAGCACGCGCTGGCCGTGCCCGCAGGCACCGTCTCGCACACCGGTGTCGCCGGTCTCACGCTCGGCGGCGGCGTCGGCTGGCTCCAGCGCAAGCACGGCCTGACGATCGACAGCCTGCTCGAGGTCGAGCTCGTCACGGCCGCTGGCGAGCTCGTCCGTACGAGCGCCGGCGAGAACGCCGACCTGTTCTGGGCGGTACGCGGCGCAGGCGCGAACTTCGGCGTCGTCACCGAGTTCGTCTTCCGGCTGCACGAGGTCGGGCCGGTGGTGACCGGCGGCATGCTCGTCTTTCCGTTCGAGCAGGCCGGCGCGGTGATCCGCGGTGCGCGCGACGTGCTTGCCGGCGCGCCGGACGAGCTGACGACGGCGCTCGCGCTCCTCACCGTGCCGCCGCACGAGCCGTTCCCTGCCGACCTCTGGGGCAGGAAGGCCGTCGGGATCGTGCCGGTGTACGCCGGTGATCTCGACGCCGGTGCCCGTGCGGTCGAGCCGCTTCGCGCGCTCGGCGAGCCAGCGCTCGACCTTGTCGGCCCCATGCCGTACGTCGCGCTCCAGTCGATGCTCGACCAGACCGCGCCGCACGGCCTCCACAACTACAACGCCGCGGAGACGCTCCCCGAGCTCCTGGACGACGCGATCGAGCCGCTGCTCGACGCGTTTGCCACGGTGCCGTCGCCGCGGTCGCACGTGATCCTGACGCAGATGGGCGGCGCGGTCGCCCGCGTCGAGACGACCGCGACGGCCTTCGCCCAACGCGACGCGGGCTGGCTCGCGTGGATCATCGGGATCTGGGATCCCGGCGAGGCAGCCGAGCCGAACGTCGAGTGGGCACGCGGCATACGCTGCGCCCTCGAACCCTTCGCCACAGGCGGAACGTACGTGAACGCGCTCGAGCCCGAGGCCGGCCGGAGCGGGCGCGTCCAGGCCTCGTACGGCCCGAACTGGGACAGGCTGGTCGAGCTCAAGCGCCGCTGGGACCCGGACAACGTCTTCCGGCTCAACCAGAACATCGCTCCGGTCTAGCCGGCTCGCACATGGAGAAGGGGCCCCGTTGCTGCGGGGCCCCTTCTCCTGTTCCGGCCGCCTCGTGACGCCAGGTGGAGGAAGGCTCAGGCGGTGGCGACCGGGGTCGACTTGCGGTCCTGCCGGCCCGACAGGCGCCGCAGTCCGAGGGCGAGAAGGATCATGGCGGCGACCGCAACGCCGGTTCCGATCCCGAAGTCGCCCCACTGGAAGCCGGGGTTACGGGTGATCGCGACGAACGGGCTGTGCGCCAGGACGCCCGCGTCGATCGTGTCGGGCGAGCGGCCGTCGGCCGGGGCGACGGTCTGGCTCAGCTGGAGTGCCTGCTCGGTCGTCCTGATGTCCTGCGAGCGGCCGTCGGCCATCGTCAGGCTCTTCGACAGCGCGATCGCCGCCTCGGTGGTCGCAATGTCCTGGGAGCGCCCGTCGAGGAGGCTCTGCGACGTCAGCGACTCGACGTAGGGAGTCCAGCCGTCCGGCGCGCCGTACTTTGACGCCTGGCTCGCCTTCGTCAGGGACTCGACGTAGGGAGTCCAGCCGTCCGGCGCGCCGTACTTTGACGCCTGGCTCGCCTTCGTCAGGGACTCGACGTAGGGAGTCCAGCCGTCCGGCGCGCCGTAGCGAACGCTGTTGGACGCCGTCGGGGACACGTTCTGATCGGAGCTCGATCCGCCGGCCAGTGCGGACGAGGAAGCAATGAGCGCTGCGAGGCCGAGGCCCGCGACGAGCAGCTTCTTGGAGTTGCGCCGGAACATTGTCTTGCTCCTTTCGGGGGTGTGGTGCTTCATGCCCACACGACCCGTGGAGCAGGGGGGTCCTTGCGCCTCTTGTTCGCACTCGCGACAGTCCGTGCGTGTCGGGCGCGACACTCGGGCGATCCACCGCCGCCCGTTCGCGGCTATTCCTTGAGGTACTGGTGGACGAAGGCGATCGCCATGCTGCCGTCGCCAACCGCCGCAGCCACGCGCTTGATCGGGCTCGAGCGCACGTCGCCGCAGGCGAAGACGCCGGGGACGCTCGTCTCGAGCAGGAAGGGGTCGCGCTCGAGCGGCCAGCGGCCGGTCGCGCGCACGTCGGCTCCGGTCAGGACGTAGCCACGCGCGTCGAGCACGATCTCCTCGGGCAGCCAGCCGGTGTCGGCGTCGGCGCCGATGAAGATGAAGAGGCCGCCCGAGGCGTGTCGTGCGGTCGTGTCGGTCGAGCGGTTCCTGATGTCGATCGCCTCGAGCGATTCGTCGCCGTGGACGGCGGTGACCTCACTCTGGAGGGCGACGTGGATGTTCGATTTCGACCCGACCTGCTCGACGAGGTAGTTGGACATGCTCTTCCCGAGCGAGTCGCCGCGGCAGACGAGCGTCACGTTCCTCGCATGGTTGGCGAAGAAGAGCGCCGCCTGGCCGGCCGAGTTGCCGGCGCCGACGATGTGAACGTCGAGCCCGTGCGTGGCCGGGGCCTCGCTGCGCACGGCGCCGTAGTAGATGCCCTTGCCGACGAGCCGCTCGAAGTCGGGAATGGGGAGGTGCCGCCACGTGACTCCGGTGGCGACGATGATCGTCCGCGTCCGGATGACGTCGCCGCCGTCGAGGATGACGGTGCGTGACGCGGGGTCGATGCCGGTGATCGATCGCGTCACCAGGATCTCGGCACCGAGCCGTTTAGCCTGCTGGAGGGCTCGCCGGCCGAGCTCGTCGCCCGAGACACCGGACGGGAAGCCGAGGTAGTTCTCGATCCGCGAGGACGTCCCGGCCTGGCCGCCGGGAGCCTCCCGCTCGATCACGATCGTGCGGAGGCCCTCCGAGGCTCCGTAGACGGCGGCTGCGAGGCCGGCCGGGCCGCCGCCGATCACAACCGTGTCGCACTCGCCGTCCGAGGGTTGCGTCTGGAGGCCAAGACCGTCCGCGACCTGGCGGAGCGTCGGCGCCGCGATCGTCCGGCCGTCGGCGAAACGGATCTCCGTCGGCTCGAGGCCCGCTTGCTCGGTCCAGACGAACGTGATCTCGTTGCGGTCGAGGAACTGCCGCAGATCCGAGCACACGCTGTCGTAGCGCGCACCGACAACGAACGCGCGGGGAGGAGGCGGCTCGGCCACGATGTGCTGGAGGCCGCCGATGCGTCCACGTGCGATCTCGCCCACCTTCACGGCCACGTCGGGGACCGTCGCGGCGACCGCGTGGTAGTCGTGCGCCTCGATCCGCATGATCCGCGAGGGCTCGGCGGCGCGGTACCCGGCCGGGAACGGCATCCCGAGCGTGAGCGGGACCTCGCCGAAGATGTCGCCCTGGACGCGGTGTCCGAGCACCCGTTCGACTCCGTCGAGGATCTTGACGACCTCGATGTGGCCCTCGAGCATCGCGAACAACGCTCGCTCGTCGCCCTCGTTCACGGCGTACTCGCCCGCACGGAGCTGGATGTCCGCCGACACGCGCGAGAGTCGCTCCCGCTCGGCCTCGGGCACGGCAGAGAACAGCGGAATCGCGACGATCTCGTCCGGGGTCACCATGAGCGCAGCATTGCACCTGCGAGCTCGTCCGCAACGGGCAGTAGCCGGCCGACCGCCGGAAGGGCCTTTCGGGGGTAGGGCCCTTCCGGCGGTGTCCGCCGACGTATGATCGGCGCCCAGCGCCGAAGGAGGAGAGATGGATCACACCGACGCGATGCGCCGCGCTTACGACCTGCTCAACGCGGGCGATCTGGACGGGTTCGCCGAGCTCCTGTCCGACGACTTCGTCGAGCACGAGGCGACACCGGGCCTGGAGCCGACGAAGGCAGGCGTGGTGCAGTTCTTCGCTATGTACCGGGCCGGCTTCCCCGATCTGCGTTTCGAGCCGCAGAAGTTCTTCTCGAACGGAGACACGGTCGCCGTGTACTTCCGGTCGACGGGAACCCACTCGGGCGAGTTCATGGGCATGCCGGCCACCGGGAAGAGCATCGACGTGCACGCACCGGGGGACGGAAACCGCCCGGCGGAGCGTCGAGTCTCGCTCGCGCCGCTGTTTAGATGTGGCGAGCCTGCTTACCCGAGGGCTCGCAGGCTCGCGGAGAGACCAAGGCGCTGTCGGATGCTGAGCCACCCGCCACCCTTCCGGCGTTGCGCGGCACTGTCACGGCCGCGGAGAAGCAAGCGACCGGGGTCCGGCAGATCCGCCTCGGTTCGGCCCTGCGTCGGCTATTAGCGGTAGATGTCACCCACCGCACGGGGCACTGCAAGCTGCCCCGGACGACCAAATCACCGGCGGAGTCGGCGTCGAGATAGCGGGAGGCGTGATGGGAGATGTGCTGCCGAGTCGGCTGTACGTGACGGTCCAGGTGTAGGTGCCGTCACTTGTGGCTGAGCCGGTGCCCTGCTAGTGGAAGGTGAGCCTGATCTGCCGCACGAGGCCGTCAGGGCCGACGGTCATCTGCAACTGGAGACCGTTGTGGAAGCCGGCAGGCGCAAAGGCCCGGTGAGGGCCCATAGCGTCGTTGCCGGTTCGCAGGGCGGCGATGATGCGCAGGATCGTGTCGTCGGTCGGTGCTTCGCCTGGATCCGTGTTGAGGTTCGGGATCGTGCCGGTGTAGACGGTGGTGCCGTCCGGCTGCGAGCTCTGCGTGAGTGCGGTCACGAGCGACAGGATCCGGCCGGCGGCGTTGCCCGCGACGTTGTTGTGGGCGAGTTCGACGTCCGGGCCGACCTTTGGCCCGACGCCGGATTCGCTCGCGTAGTGCAGCCAGGTCCCGTCCGCCTGCTCCACGTAGGCGGCTCCGTCGATCAGGGTGAGCGCCTGGTTGGGGCCGAAATCGCTCTTGTCCCCGCGCGTCACTGCGATGGAGTCGCCGTTCCACTGCGTCGTGTCGAGAGTGTAGGAGGAGCCGCTGTGGCTGACCTCACCGGTGATCGTCCCAGAGCTGGCCGCCGCTGTCGCCACGAGCGCCTTCTTCGCCGCCGCGTAGGCGCTCGACGGCGATGCCGCGCTGAGCGTCAGGCCGAGCACGACGGCAACGGTCGCGGCGGCGACCACCGCGAGGGTCGGGAGTCCGAGGCGAAGCGACCGACGCTGCGTCACGCGCGAGTGTGGGCTGCGGCGGCCGAGGTCGCGGTCGATCGCGTCCAGCAGCTGGCTACGGAACAGGCGAAGTTCTTCAGGGATGTCGTTCATGGGTGTTGTCCTCCGAGGGTGTACTGGAGTTGGCGGAGTAGGCGTGAGACGCGAAGCCGCCGCGGCCTGAGGCGTGCACTCCAGGTGAGCCGCGATTTCCCGGTAGGGACGTTCCTCGATCACCCGCAACCTGAGGAGTTCGCGATCCTCCTGCGGCAGCGACGCAAGCGCTCGACGCTCAACTTCCGAGAGTGACAGGCGTTCGTGAACAGCATCGAGTTCGGTTTCCCCGGCGGCCAGGCGAGGAAGGCCCAAGCGTCGGCGGCCACTGTCCTCGATGCGCCGCTTTCGGAGCGACTCGCGCAGGACGTTCTGCGCGATTCCGAGTAGCCAGGGAAACGCCGACCCGTGCTCCTCATCGCGGAACCGACTCCGACGTAGCCAGGCGCGTGCGAAGACTTCGGCTGTCAGATCGGCGGCATGCTCACCGATCTTGGCGCGTGCCCACGCAAGAACCTCCCTCACGTGCCGGTCGTAGACCTCCGCGAACGCGTCGCGAGAACCTGCTCGAAGCAGGTCCGCGTCAGAGGCCCTGGCGAAACGACGTCTCACAGCCAGTACATGCCGACTCGGCGAAAAGTGTGTCACGCTCCAGACCGCGTCGCAGTTTGTGGAAGTGCGACAGCCTCGCTTTCTGGATGTCATAGGGCTCTGTCGTGACCGCTGGGGACGATCGGGCCTCTGTCAACGAGAGGAGGTTCGTGGTGTTGTTTGCGGCGATCGATATCCACAAGCACGCGTTCCAGGCGGCGGTGCTCGATCCCGACAGTGGACAGGTGGTCGAGGAGCGCTTCTCGGCTGATTGGGAGAGCCTGGCCCGCTGGGCTGAGCCCTGGCGGGGCCGGGTTGGGGTGGTGGCGATCGAGGCGACGACCGGCTGGCGTTGGGTGTGGCGCGAACTCGTTGCGCGTGGCTTCGAGGTGCGGCTGGCCGAGCCGCTGCAGGCTCGGGCGTTGCTCGGCCGGCGGCGAGAGCGCGAAGACGGATCGGCTTGACGCGCGCTGGCTGGCCCGTTTGGTGGCGAAGGAGATGCTGCCCGAGTCGTGGATCCCGCCCGAGGAGGTCCAACAGTTGCGGGATCGAACGCGGTTGCACAAGGCGCTGGCTGAGGACCGTCGCCGTTGAGGTCAGCGCTTGCACGCCTGCGTGCTGCACGAGGGCTGGCCCTGCTCAAAGCGAACCTGCTCCGGCCGCCGGGGTTGCGCTGGGCGGCGTCCTTGAAGCTGCCCGGACACGCTCGCTTGCAGGTCGACTCGCTGCTGGCGGTGATGGCGGCCCTTGAGGCGCAGCTGGACACGGTTGATGCGAGAGCTACGCCGCTTCGCCCGAAGCGATGCTCGCTGCCTGGCGCTGCAGACGATCTACGGGATCGGGCCGATCCTTGCCTGCCACCTGCTGGCCGAGATCGGCGAGGCGAGCCGTTTTCAACGCGCCGACCAGATCACCCGCCTGGCCGGCCTCGACCCCGTCGTCGACGAATAAGGCGACAGCCGCCGCCGCGGCAAACTCGCCAAAGCGGCTCACCACACCTTCGCTGGGCACTCGTCGAGGCAGCGGTGCACGCCCACGACCAACCCACCCTGACATCGCTCTCTACCGCGCCACGCGCGCGAGGAGCAACACGGCCGTGGCCAGACTTGACGATCGCCCGCAAGATCGGCAAACGCGCCTACCACGCCCTCCGCGAACTCGACCGCCAGCTCCATTTTGGATTGAGCCGTCTCGCGCCTCCCCGACTCGACACCCTGCGCCGCACACCACCGCGCGCCGAGATAGGTATGGGAAGCACCCCGCTATCGCCGCCCACGAGATCGCCACCAACCACTTGCCACCGGCAACGATCTCTAGATAAGTGGGAAAGCGACAGGAGGCGGGTGGCCGCGTGCCCGGCCCGATCCGGGCAGCCGAGTCGCCCGCCGCTCCACACCGGAGGTTAGGCTTCGGGGGCGCAGTGCGCAACCTCTCGGCGTCCGATCAACTGGCGAAAGGCGATCTTGGAGTCTGATCCGCTGGATCTGAGCAGCTCGTACTACTGAACGTTCGACCACGCTGCCCGTGTGGCGGCCGAGGTACGGCGCGCCAGGGTCCGCCGGGTAGAAGGTCACGCGCCGCCTCGCCAACTTCGTGCGTTCCTCCGCAAACTCCGGGCAGGGTTGAGAGGCGGCGCCGACCCGCCCGGGCAACCCAAAACCTCGGTTGCGTTCTCTCACACGAAGCAAGTGCTTGAGTGACGATCTCAACGCTTGCAGCGCTAGCGCATGGGAGCAGCCGGCGTTGCTCGGCATCGGCCCTCAATCGCGGGCAACGGCGAGAAGTTCCTCCAGATCGAGCGGTCGATCGTTGTGTGGTAGCGGGTCGGGTCGGGCACTCTGAGGGCGATCCCAGGTGAGTTCAAGCCCGTTCTGGTCAGGGTGGTGTTGTTTGCGGCGATCGATATCCACAAGCACGCGTTCCAGGCGGCGGTGCTCGATCCCGACAGTGGACAGGTGGTCGAGGAGCGCTTCTCGGCTGATGGGAGAGCCTGGCCCGCTGGGCGAGCCTGGCGGGGCCGGGTTGGGGTGGTGGCGATCGAGGCGACGACCGGCTGGCGTTGGGTGTGGCGCGAACTCGTTGCGCGTGGCTTCGAGGTGCGGCTGGCCGAGCCGCTGCAGGCTCGGGCGTTGCTCGGCCGGCGGCGGAGCGCGAAGACGGATCGGCTTGACGCGCGCTGGCTGGCCCGTTTGGTGGCGAAGGAGATGCTGCCCGAGTCGTGGATCCCGCCCGAGGAGGTCCAACAGTTGCGGGATCGAACGCGGTTGCACAAGGCGCTGGCTGAGGACGTCGCCGTTGAGGTCAGCGCTTGCACGCCTGCGTGCTGCACGAGGGCTGGCCCTGCTCAAAGCGAACCTGCTCCGGCCGCCGGGGGCGTCGACATCGTCCGCTTCGACGACGACGGCGTCGGGCGGGAACATTGGGGCGTCTTCGACGCGATGGGGATGATGCAGCAGCTCGGCGTCATCCCGTCCGGGCCGCCGGCCTAGCGGGGCTAGGCGGGCTCGACCGCGCCGAGCCCCAGCCACGCGGCCAGGTCATCGAGTTCGGCCTGCACGGCCTTCGTGATCGTGCGCGTGAACTTCACGTCCTCGTGGATCGCGTGTACCCGCAAGACGGAGGCCTTGCGGTCGGCGGCGGCGTCGACCTTCCCGACGAGGCGGTCGCCGTGGAGCACGGGGAGCGCGAAGTAGCCCCAGCGGCGGTTGGCCGCGGGTTTGTACATCTCCAGGGTGTACTCGAAGTCGAACAGCTCCAGGGCGCGTGCCCGGTCGTAGACGAGCCGGTCGAACGGCGACAGCAGCGCGGTGCGTCCGTAGAGCTCCGTGTAAAGCAAGGCGGGGTCGACGCGCCACTCGCCCTTGACTTCCTCGACCACGGCCGGCTCTCCCGCCTCGCCGACGTCCACCGGCTCGATCGGCATCTTCGGCCCCTTCTTCCTGGCGATGCCGAGCGCGGAGAGCCGCCGCTCGTTCTTGATCCGGCGGGCCTCGTCGACCGGCGGGACGACGACGTCGGCCGGGTACACCCGCTCGGCCAGGTCCCACACCCGCTCACGCCCGATGCGCCCGGCGATCGCGACCTCACCTCGCATCATCAGGAACTCCAGCATCTGGGTGACGTTGCGGTTGTGGGTCCACCCGGTCGAGGCCCACGGCACCGCGCAGGTGTCGGGGATCGCGCGAGAGGTCGTCGGCCCGGAGGTGGCGAGGAGGTCGAGGATGTCGCACCGGAAGGAGTCGTTGTCGCGGAACCATGCACGCGAGCGAGGGTAGTCGGGGAAGTCGGCCGCGCCGGCAAGGCACAGGCCGAGGTCGCTCATCGGCCGGACCAGGGCGTCGCGTTCGAACAGCGTGCGTTCCTGCTCGAGCGCAAGCTGGAGCTGGGCGGGCTGGTACGCGGAGCCGAGGCGGCTCCAGGCGACGAGGTCGGCGCTGGGCGCGATCGCCGCGGTCGGGTCGATCTGCAGCAGGGTCAGCTGCTCCACGACCGCGAGCAGGTCGGTCGGCCGTCGCGCGTCGAGCAGTTGTGCGCGCACCGCGATGCGCCGGGCCTGCGATTTGGTGAGCCGGTGCGCGGACAGGAGCCGGCCCTAGTCCGAGAGCAGCGTCCCGCCCCACGACTCGGGATGGACGTCCTCGAGCGTCTCGGTGAACTGCCACCGGTGCCCCCACGGGTCGGCGGCGTCGTATTCGCGCTCGCCGTACTCGAAGTCGGTCGGCTCCTTGAGGATCGTCGCCCCGCGCTCCTTCGCGCGGGCGAAGTGGCCGTTGACGTCCTCGACGCGCACCTTGATCTGGTGCGTCACCTCCCCCTCCCGCGGCGGCACACGGCCGTGGCGGACGTCGCCGATGATCACCGCGCCGTCCTCGCCGATGCTCATCTGGGAGCGGTGGCTCTCGCCGATCCGGATCCGCTCGACGAACCCGAACGCTTCCGTGAGCCACGCGACCGCCTCCCGCACGTCCGGGTAGATGAGGACGGGGATGACGGTGGCCGACGGAATCGAACGGTTGTCGCGCACGGCGACAGACTAGATCAGCCGGTTGAGCTCGATCAAAACGTCGCGGAGCCGGGCGAAGCGTTCCGGGCCGAGCTGCCGCGCCCAGTCGTTCTCGATCTCCGCGACCGCGTCGCGGATCACCGGCACCGCGGCCTCGGCGCGCCCGGTGAGGACGATGCGCTTGGAGCGCAGGTCCTCGGAGTCTGGCCGGCGCTCGAGGTAGCCGAGCCGCTCGAGCTGGCCGAGCTGGTAGTTGAGCGCCTGCTTGCTGATCCGCAGCCGGGCTGCGAGCTCGGAGGGCTTCGTGCCCTCCGGGCCGGGGTACTGGAGGACGATCAGGTGCGCCGGCTCCAGGTCGTCGAAGCCGTGCTCGTGCAGCCGGTCGAGCATCCGGCGCCGGACCGCTTCGAGCGGCATGCGCAGGAGCGCGCCGATCAGCGGCGGCCCGAACGGCGATTGCGGCGATTCGGTAAAAGAATTTGACGAGTCGGTCGCGGCCATATATCGTCAAGTCACTTTACCACCCACGACGACGGGAGTCACGATGACGACGAGCACACGCGAAGAGATCAGGATCGGGCAGCTGGCGATCCGCTTCCTGGTCGAGGGGAAGGAGTCGGGCGGGTCGGTCGCGATGTTCGAGTTCGACGTCCCGGGTGGTGCGAAGGTGCCGATCGCGCACAGCCACGACGCCTACGAGGAGACGATCTACGGACTGGAAGGCGTGATGACCTGGACTGTCGACGGTGTGGAGACCGAGGTCGGCCCCGGCGACGCTCTGCTGATCCCGCGCGGGGTCGTCCATCGCTTCGACAACGCGCACGACGCCGACGCGAAGTCGCTCGCGATCGTCAGCCCCGGCATCCTCGGCCCGGAGTACTTCCGCGACCTCGCCGCGATCGTCGACGCTGCGGCCGGCGGCCCGCCCGATCTCGCTGCGCTCGCCGAGGCCATGCGCAACCACGGGCTGACGCCCGCGCCCTAGTCCGCTACGCCGAGCCCCCAGCCGCCGTCGATCACGATCTCCTGCCCGGTGATGTACTCCGAGGCGGGTGACGCGAGGAAGAGGGCAAGGGCCTTGATGTCGTCTGGCCGCCCGACGCGGTGCATCGGGACGTCCTTCGCGACGAGCGCCTGGAGGTCGGGGTCGTGCGCGTGGCCGCCGCCGATGTTCGTGACGAAGAAGCCCGGCGCGATCGCGTTCACCGTGATGCCGTGCGCCGCGAGCTCGAGGGCGAGGCAGTGCATCAGGTGCCTCGCGCCGGCCTTGGCGGCCATGTACGCGGAGCCGATCACCGGCTCGACCCTCGTCGCCGCGAGCGACGTCGTGACGACGATCCTGCCGTAGCCCCGCGGGCGCATGTGGCGGGCAGCTGCGCGGGCGGTGGCGAAGATCCCGTTCAGGTTGATGTCGATCACCCGGTTCCAGCGCTCGTCCGTATAGACCTCGAGCGCGCCCTCCTCGACGCGGGGCCGCTCGTTGCCTGCCCAGCCGGCGACGAAGCCGGGGCCCGAGTCGACGCCGGCGTTCGCGAACGCGACGTCGAGCCGGCCGTACGTCTCCGCCGCCGCGTCGACCGCTTGATCGAGCGCTGCGTGGTCGGTCACGTCGGCGACGGCGCCGTGGACGTCGAGCCCCTCGCCCTGGAGCCGGGACGCCTCCGCCGCGACCGCGTCACGGTCGACGTCGATCAGCGTGACGCGGGCGCCGTGCGCCGCGAGCACCTCGCCGTACGCGAGCCCGAGGCCGCTGGCGCCTCCGGTGACGACCACGCCGAAGCCGCTCACGTCGAACCGTGACGAGACGTTCACGGCCGTGATTCTCCCAGGCGGCCGTTCGCGCCGTCCAGGGCACTGCGGGTATCCGCGCTGCGAGAGTACGGCGGTGACGATCAGTGCCCACGACGCGCTCGTGCTGCTCGCCCTCGTCGTCGTGGCGGCGGGGACGCTCGTGCTCGCGGTCGTCCTGCGCATCGCGTACCCGATCCTGCTCGTCCTCGCCGGCATCCTGCTGGCGCTGATCCCGGGCCTGCCGCACCCGGAGCTCAACCCGCAGATCGTGCTGATCGGGATCCTCCCGCCGCTCCTCTACTCGACGGCCTTCTACACCTCCGTGCGGGAGCTGCGCCGGAACTTCCGGTCGATCGCGTCGCTCTCGATCGGTCTCGTGATCGCGACGATGGTTGCGGTCGGGGCGGTGGCCCACGCCCTGATCCCGGGCATGTCCTGGTCGACGGCGTTCGTGCTGGGGGCGATCGTCGCGCCCACCGATCCGCTCGCGGCCACCGCGATCGCCGAGCGGGTCGGCCTGCCGCGCGGCATCGTCGCCGTGATCGAGGGCGAGGGGCTGCTGAACGACTCGACGGCGCTCGTCCTCTACCGGTTCGCAGTCGTCGCGGTGGTCACGGGCGCGTTCTCGCTCGGCCATGCGACCTTGAAGTTCTTCATCTCGGTCGTGGGCGGCATCGCGGTCGGCCTCGCGGTCGGCTTCGTCATCCGCCAGGTGCGGCGCCGGATCGACCATTCGCCCACCGAGATCACGATCGCGCTCCTGTCCGGTTACCTCGCCTACCTGCCGGCGGAGGCACTGGACGTCTCGGCCGTGCTGGCGGCGGTCACGGTCGGCCTGTACATGGGCTGGTACACGCCGGAGCTGACGAACGCGAGGACGCGGCTTCAGGGCGAGGCATTCTGGGAGATCGTCACCTTCGTCCTCAACGCGACGCTGTTCACGCTCGTCGGCCTCGAGCTGCGGCCGATCGTCGAGGGGATCGCGAACCGCTCCACGGGCGATCTGGCGCTGTGGGCCGCCGTCGTGAGCCTGACGGTGATCGCGACGCGTGCCACCTGGTCGTGGACGGCGGCGAATCTCCAGTGGCGCATCCTGCCGCTGATCCGCGACCGGGAACGGATGCCGACGAACGCCGCGCTCACCGTGATCACCTGGTCGGGGATGCGGGGCGCGATCACCTTGGCCGCGGCTCTCGCGTTACCGCTGGCGACCGACGACGGCTCGCCGTTCCCGCAGCGCAACCTGATCATCTTCCTCGCGTTCTCGGTGATCGTGGTCACGCTCGTCGTGCAGGGGCTGACGCTGCCGCCTCTTGTGCGCGCCCTCCACCTCCCGGCCGACCCCCGCGACCAGGAGGAGGAGGCACTCGCATGGGTCCGGGCGGCCGAGGCCGGGCTGGCTCGGCTGGAGGAGCTGCACGAGGAGCCCTGGGTCGACCCCGGCGTGGTCGAGCGGCTGCGCGACACGTTCGGGCTGCGGGTCGCGCAGTACTCGGCGCGGCGGGACGGCGAGAAGGACGTCAAGCTGGAGAAGCATGTCCGGGCGTCGCGGCGCCTGCGTCGCGAGCTGCTGGACGCCGAGCGGGACGCGCTGGTCGAGCTACGCCGCGCGGGCGAGATCAGCGATGCGGTGGAGCGGCGCGTGCGGCGCGAGCTCGACTACGAGGACGCGCGGCTCGGCGGCGGCTAGCGAGGCGGCGACCAGATGTACGGCGTGGTCGTCGTCACCGGGACGAAGCCGAGACGCTGGAGGATCGGGTTGCTGTCGTCCGAGGCATCGGTCTCGAGGTAGCGGAAGCCGCGCTCGGCGGCGAGATTCGCGCGGTAGGCGACGGTGGCGCGGTAGATCCCGCGGCGACGCCAATCCTCGAGCGTCGCGCCGCCCCAGAGCGTCCCGAACTCCGAGCCGGCCGCGTAGCGGATCCAGGCTGCGCAGACGACGGTATCGCCCGCCTCGGCGACGACGATCGTGAGATCGTCCGGATCGACGGCCCGCTCCGACTCGAGCATGTCGGGGAGCCAGTCGTTCACCTCGCCCCAGACGGCTTCCTCGAGCCCGGCGATGCGCTCGAAGTCTGCGCGCCCGGTGACCTCGCGCAGCGATACGCCGTCGGGTAGTCGCGGCTCGCCGGCGATGTCGGCAACGCGTGCGATCACGATCGTCTCGGTGTCCTCGGGCACGAAGCCTGCCGCGCGCAGCCGCTCGGGCAGGTCGGCCGGGAGGTCGTGGCCGTGGTGCTTCCACTCGAACCGGTCGCCGCGCTCGGCGAAGAAGGCGACCTGCCGCGCGATCAGCTCGTCGAGCGCCGGCCCCTCGATCCCGGCGAGATCGCGATAGAGGACCCACCCACCGCCGGGCCCGCCGGAGTAGCGAAGAAGCGGCCCGTCCCGCTCGACGATCTCGCCCGCGGGCAGGCGGTCGGGCACCCGCGCACGCAGCTGCGTGTCGTAGGCGGTCAGCAGGTCGTCTGCGCTCGTGAGTGCCACGGGCTGGACTCTACGAGAGGCGGCGCCCGGGAATCCGAATCCGGAATCGGGTAGTAGTCACTGAGGTCGGGGCGGCGGGGGGAACCGACCGACAGGAGGTGTCAATGCGTACCATGCTCCTCATCGCGGTTGCCGCGCTGAGCTTGCTCGTGGCGCCGGCCGCGGCTTTTGCTTCGCACGGCGGCAAGAGCAAGAGCATGGGAGGCAGGGGGCAGGTCACCTACGAGCTCGAAGGGACGCTCTCGGCGTTCACCGCCGTGAAGGGCTCGACTCCCGGCTCGATCACGATCATGGCGACCGACGGCAACAAGGCCGGCCGCGCGTTCAAGGGCGACACGCTCACCTTCATGCTCACGAAGGCGACGAGGGTCGAGGCGAACGACAACGGCATGATCGCCAACGGCGATCCCGGCGAGATCCAGGTCAAGGGCCAGGCCGGCCTCGACGCCGCCGGTTTGCAGAAGCTGATCCCGCGCAAGGTTGAGGATCAGGCCGAGGACAACGACGACGGCCCGAACGACGAACACCACGGAGGGCACGGGGATCACGGCGACCACGGGGGTCATGGGAACGACTGACGGCCCCGGCCTGATCGGGCTCCTGCGTCAGGGGGGTCGGCGCGGGAGCCCGATCGGATCGGCTCGGGCGTAGACACCGTCGGCGACCGACGCGGGGTCGGGAAGGGGCGACTCCTCGGCCCGCCGAAGGGCGTCTCGCAGCAGCGTCGTCACCTCGGCAAGCAGCGCCTCGTCCTCCTCGCCGGTGAACCCAGCGTGGGCGGCGAGCCAGGCGCGGTAGCGCTCGACGGGGTCGCGCTCGGCCCAGGCCGCGAGCAGCTCGCCGGGCACGTAGAACGCGTCGTCGTGGACGGCGTGGCCCTCCATGCGCAGCGTCAGCGACTCGATCAGCGTCGGGCCGCGGCCAGCTCGGGCCTTCTCGATCGCGCACTTCGCCTCGCGGTAGACGGCGAGCATGTCGGTGCCGTCGACCGTGACGCCCTCGAAGCCGTAGGCCTGGGCGCGGTCGGACAGCCGCTCGCAGGCGTACTCGAGGTGGGAGGGTGTCGAGTACGCCCACTGGTTGTTGTCGCAGATAAACACGACGGGCAGCTGCCGGACGCCGGCGAGGTTCATCGCCTCGTGGGTGTCGTTCCGGGCAGACGCTCCCTCGCCGAACCACCCGACCGCGACGCGTGACTCCTCGCGGATGCGGAAGGCGAGCGCGCAGCCGACGATGACCGGGAGCATCGCCGGCAGATGGCTGACGATCGTGATCTGCCCGCGGTCGAGGTCGCCGAGATGGATGTTCCCGTCGCGCCCGCGGGAGGGCCCGTCGACGCGGCCGAGGTAGTTGGCGAAGATTCGCCACGGCTCGGTGCCGCGGTGGACATGGACGCCGACGTTGCGGTGCAGCGGCGAGCCGACGTCCTCGGGCCCCATCGCCGCGGCGACGCCGACCGAAGCCGCCTCGTTCCCGCGCCCGGTGTAGAACGAGCCGGGGATCTTCCCCTGCTTGTAGAGCGTGTGCCCGGCCTCCTCGAGTCGGCGCGTGACGAGCATGGAGCGGTACAAACCAATCAACGCGTCCCGCGAGAGGCCGAGATCGTCCATCGCGCGACGCTAGCGAGAACCGACCGTCAACGCGAGAGGAGAGGCAAGTGATCGAGGAAGCTGCGCTGAAGGAAGTCGACGGCGGGCTCGAGCCGGGCGGCGCGGGCTGGTTCGTCGTGAACGTGCGCGACACGGCCTGGATGACCCACCACGCGTTCGGGGCCGGCTGCGTCTTCGAGAGCCGAAAGGCGGCGCACTTCCCGGAGCTCGGCATCAACATCAGCGTCGTGCAGCCCGGGCAGCCGCTCTGCCTCTATCACGAGGAGAGCGCGCAGGAGGACTTCCTGGTGCTCGCGGGGGAGGCCGTGCTCCTCGTGAACGAGGAGGAGCGGCCGCTCGAGGCGTGGGACTTCTTCCATTGCCCGGCCGGGACGGAGCACGTGATCGTCGGCGCAGGCGACGACCCGGCGATCGTGCTGGCAGTCGGGGCGCGCCACGAGACGGAGACGCTGCGCTACCCGAAGTCCGAGCTGGCGGCGAAGTACGACGCGAGCGCCGAGGAGGAGACGCCGAACCCGCCGGAGGCGTACGCGAGGTTCGACCGGCCGCAGCCCGGCCGCCCGGACTACTGGGACAAGCTGCCCTGGGCGTGAGCTGCCGGCGGGCTTGTGCGCCCGCACCGGCAGGAGTAGGGTCGCCGCGCTCGCGACAACCGGCAGGCGGAAAGGACGGCCCTCATGTTCAACGGCGCAAACACGGGTTTCATGCTCCTGGCGGCGGCCCTGGTGATGATCATGACTCCGGGGCTCGCCTTCTTTTACGGCGGTCTCGTCGGCCGGTCGAACACGCTCACGATCATGATCCAGAGCTTCGCGTCGATGGGCATCACGACCGTCATGTGGTGGGCGGTCGGCTACTCGCTCTGCTTCAGCGGCGGCGGCAACAGCGTGTACGGCAACTTCGAGCACGCCTTCCTGCGCGGCGTCGACGTCAACTCGATCTACGCGCCATCGGGGATCCCGACGACGGTGCTGATCGCCTACCAGATGATGTTCGCGATCATCACGCCGGCCCTGATCACCGGGGCCTTCACGAACCGGGTGACGTTCAAGGCGTACCTGATCTTCCTGGTCGTCTGGCAGCTCCTCGTCTACTACCCGTTCGTCCACATGTTCTGGGGCGGCGGGCTGCTCGCCGACTGGGGAGCCCGCGACTTCGCCGGCGGCATCGTCGTCCACGCCAGCGCGGGCTGGGCGGCGCTCGCGTCCGTGCTCTACGTCGGCAGGCGCCGCTACGCCGACGCGCCGCACAACATCCCGTTCATCGCGCTCGGCACCGGCTTGCTCTGGTTCGGCTGGTACGGGTTCAACGCCGGCAGCGAGCTGAAGGTCGACTTCATCACGGCGCAGGCCTTTCTGAACACGGATCTGGCGGCCTCTTTTGCGGCCGTTACGTGGTTGTTCGTCGAGTGGCGGGCCGCTCGTAAACCGCACTTCGTAGGACTGCTGACCGGGGCGGTGGCCGGGCTGGCCACGATCACGCCCGCCGCGGGCTACGTGCCGATCTACGCCTCGGTGGTGATCGGGATCGCGGCCGGGCTCGTCTGCTACTACGCCGTCCAGCTGAAGAACCGGCTGAACTGGGACGACGCGCTCGACGTCTGGGGCGTCCACGGTGTGGGCGGCTTCCTGGGGATCATCCTGCTCGGCGTCTTCGGCAGCCTCGCCGTGAACCCGGCGGGCGGCGCCGGGCTGGTGCACGGCAGCGCCGCGTTCTTCGGCAAGGAGGTCGCGTCAGCGGTCGGCTGCTCGATCTACGCCTTCGCGTTCACCTATGTGATGCTGAAGGTGATCGACCTGATCGCGCCGGTGCGCGTGGGCGAGGAGGGGGAGTCGGGCCTCGACGAGTTCATGCACGGCGAGAACGCCTACGTTGACGCACCGCCGGTGGAGGTGTCGCCCGCGCTCTAGACCTTCTGAACCCAGTGACGGGTGCGCGCCGCTCCAACGGCCAGCAGAAGAGTGGGGCGGTCAGCTCTGGCTCTGCCCGAGCTGCGTCAACGCGCGCGGGTTGGAGGGCCAGGAGATGGTCGCGCACGTGACGATCGCCGGCGCCACGCCGATGTGGGCATTGGGCCGGCGAGTTACGTAGCTAGCTGCAGCCCGTGTTCGTCCCGCAGTCGCGGCACGTGTAGCAGCTGCCCGTCCTGACCATGCGGCCGCCGCACTTGGCGCATTCGACTGCGTCCTCCCACGTGTTGAACAGCGCCGTCTGGCCGCGTGGGGCCGGCTCGGCCGCGTACGGCTCGGCCGTCGCGTCGCCGTTTGCGTAGCGCTCGGCGATCCGGGCGCGCACCTCGGGTGAGAGGATCCCCGCCTCCTCCTGCTGGTCGGCGGTGAGGAACTTCTTGCCCATCCAGCGGAAGATGTAGTCGACGATCGACTTGGCCACGCGGATGTCGGCGTCGTTCGTGAGCCCGCTCGGCTCGAAGCGCATGTGCGAGAACTTCGAGACGTAGACCTCGAGCGGCACGCCGTACTGGATTCCGAGCGAGACCGAGATCATGAACGAGTTCATCAGGCCGGCGAGGGTCGTGCCCTCCTTGGCGATGTCCACGAAGATGTCGCCGGGGGTGCCGTCCTCGAACAGGCCGACGTGGATGTAGCCCTCGTAGTCGCCGACCTTGAACTTGCGGCCGACCTCGACGCGGTCGTCCGGCAGGCGGCGGCGCTGCGGGTGCGGCGCGACGACGCCGAGGATCGTCGGGCCGGCGGCCTTGTCGGACTTGCCCGACAGCGGCTGCGCGACCTTGCAGTTGTCGCGGTAGAGCGCGATCGCCTTGACGCCGAGCTTCCAGGCGTCGATGTAGATGCGCATCACCTCGTCGACCGTCGTCTCCTCGGGCACGTTCACGGTCTTCGAGATCGCGCCGGAGATGAACGGCTGGACGGCGCCCATCATCTTCACGTGGCCGGAGTAGTGGATCGCGCGCTCGCCGACCGCGCAGTCGAACACCGGGTAGTGCTCGGCCTTCACGAACGGCGCACCGATCACCGAGTTGCGCTCGTCCACGAAGGCGACGATCTGGTCGACCTCCTCGGGCGCGTAGCCGAGCTTCTCCATGGCCATCGGCACGGAGCGGTTGACGATCGTCAGCTCGCCGCCGCCGACCAGCTTCTTCGACTTGACGAGCGAGAAGTCGGGCTCGACCCCCGTCGTGTCGCAGTCCATCATGAAGCTGATCGTCCCGGTGGGCGCGAGCACGGTTGCCTGCGAGTTGCGGTAGCCGTTGACCTCGCCCAGGTCGAGCGCCTCGTCCCAGGCGCGGCGCGACGCGTTCAGCAGGTCGGCCGGCACCGAGTCGGTGTGCTCGATGTTTCCGACGGCCGCGCGGTGCTTGGAGACGACGCCGAGCATCGCCGCGGCGTTCCCGCGATAGCCCGCGTAGGCGCCCATGCGGCCGGCCATCTCGGCCGACTTGCGGTAGGCGCGGCCGGTCATCAGCGCCGTGATCGCGGCGGCGTAGGCGCGGCCCTCGTCCGAGTCGTACGGTAGGCCGCGCGCCATCAGCAAGGCGCCGAGGTTCGCGTAGCCGAGGCCGAGCTCGCGGTAGGCCTTCGCGTTCTTCTCGATCTCGGGCGTCGGGTAGGACGAGTAGCCGACGGCGATCTCCTGCGCGAGGAACATCACGTCCACCGCGTGCTGGAACGCCTCGATGTCGAGCTCCCCGTCCTCGCGGCGGAACTTCATCAGGTTGAGCGAGGCGAGGTTGCAGGCCGAGTCGTCGAGGTGCATGTACTCGGAGCACGGGTTCGACGCGTTGATCCGGCCCGAGTTCGGGCAGGTGTGCCACGCGTTGATCGTCGTGTCGTACTGCATGCCCGGATCGGCGCACTGCCAGGCGGCCTCGGCCATCTGGCGGAGCAGGTCGCGGGCGCTCTTCGTGTCGACGACCGTACCGTCCGTGCGCGCGGTGAGGTTCCAGTCGGCGCCGGCCTCGGCGGACTCCATGAACGCGTCGGTGACGCGCACCGAGTTGTTCGCGTTCTGGTACTGGATCGAGCTCCAGTCGGCCGAGTCGAGCGACATGTCCCAGCCGGCCAGCTCGAGGTCTCGCGCCTTGCGCTCCTCGCGCGCCTTGCACCAGATGAACTCCTCGATGTCCGGATGGTCGACGTCGAGGATGACCATCTTGGCCGCCCGCCGGGTCTTGCCGCCCGACTTGATCGTGCCGGCGGACGCGTCCGCGCCCCGCATGAACGACACCGGCCCGGAGGCGTAGCCGCCCTTCGAGAGCTGCTCCTTCGACGACCGCAGCTTGGAGAGGTTGGCTCCCGAGCCGGAGCCGCCGCGGAAGATGACGCCCTCGCGGCGGATCCAGTCGAGGATCGAGTCCATCGAGTCGTCGATCGAGAGGATGAAACAGGCCGAGCACTGCGGCTTCTCCTCGAAGCCGACGTTGAACCAGACCGGCGAGTTGAAGGAGGCGAGCTGGTTGACGAGGATCGCCTTCAGCTCGGCCTCGAACGTGTCGGCCTCGTCGTCGGTCGCGAAGTAGCCGCCCTCGCGGCCCCAGCCGCCGATCGTGTCGACGACACGGCCGATCATCTGCTTGACGCTGGTCTCGCGCTCGGGCGTTCCGAGCTTCCCGCGGAAGTACTTCTGGGCGACGATGTTCGTGGCCGTCTGCGACCAGAACTTCGGGAACTCGACCGACTTCTGGTCGAACGCGGCCTTCTCCTTGCCCGGAATGAACGCATCGCGGATCTCCCACTCGATCTCGTCGAACGGGTCACGGCCGGGAATCGTGAAGTAGCGCTTGACGCCGAGCGCCTTCGCTCCGTCCGTGACGGTGTTCGTGAGGTCGGTGTCGGTGATCTCGGTGCGCTCTACGGTCGTCATAGTCCACGTCCTCCCGGGCTCTGCGTCTCAAAAGGGAAATGGACCGTAGAGACACCGTCGGACAGATCCATTCTATCGACGGGAAGCGACCCCGAAAAGCTGAGTTTTCCAGGTATTTCGACAGGGGTGCGGCTGGCCGTACCCCGCCTGACAGGGTGGCACCACTGCCCTTCCGGCCGGGCGGGTCCAGGCTACACGCCATGTTGCGAGAACAGTCCCAGTCGCCCGCCGTTCCCGGTCTCGATGCGGCCCACGCCGCGCCCCTCTACGTGGTCGGGTACCGCGGCTCCCCGCACGCACAGGACTACCGCGAGTTCCTCGAGCGCAACGCCGTCCCGCACGACTGGATCGACGTCGAGCACGACCCGCTCGCCCGCTTCCTCGGTGCGCCGACCGACGTCGAGGGCGTGCGGCTGCCCGTGTTCCTGTTTCCCGACGGGAGCCGACTCGAGCCGTCCGCCGACGAGAACGACGAGCTGGCGTTCGCGCGCACGCGGGCGGAGTTGGCAGAGCGCGTCGGCCTGCACGCGCGGCCGAGCCTCGACCTCTACGACGTGGGGATCGCCGGCGCCGGCCCGGCCGGGCTGACCGCCGCGCTCTACGCTGCGTCGGAGGGCCTGAGGACGATCGTCGTCGAGCGCCACGCGCCGGGCGGCCAGGCGGGGACGAGCGCGCGGATCGAGAACTACCCGGGCTTCCCGAACGGTCTCAGCGGTCAGACTCTCGCCGAGGCCGCGCACGAGCAGGCGGTTCGCTTCGGCGCCGAGATCGTGATCGGCTCGGACATCGCCGGCGGCGGCAAGGGCGAGAACGGCGAGATCATGTTCGCGCTCGTCAACGGCTCGGTCGTTCGCGTCCGCGCGGCGATCGGCGCCACCGGCTTCGACTACCGCCGGCTGGATGCGGAGGGCGTGGACGACTTCCTCGGCGTCGGCGTCTACTACGGCGCCTCGCCGAGCGACGTGTACTACCACCGCAACGACGACGTCTTCATCGTCGGCGGAGCCAACTCGGCAGGCCAGGCGGCGCTGCACCTGGCGGCCCACGCGCGGTCGGTGACGCTGCTCGTGCGCGGCGAGACGATCGAGGAGCAGATGTCGCAGTACCTCGTCGACCGCTGCGGCCGGAACTCGGCGATCACCATCCGCACCGACACGCGGATCGTGCGCGCCAGCGGCGAGGGGAGGCTCGAGCGGATCGTGATCGAGTCGGGCGGCGAGCAGGAGGAGTTGCCCGCGGACGCGCTGTTCATCCTGATCGGCGGCACGCCGTCTACCGACACGTGCCCGTACGGCATCGCGCGCGATCCCCAGGGGTTCGTGATCACGGGCCCCGACCTCGGCAGTCGGTGGAAGCTGGACCGACCGGCGTTCTTCCTCGAATCGAGCCAGCCCGGGTTCTTCTTCGCCGGAGACGCGCGGCTCGGCTCGGTCAAGCGGGTCGCCTCGGCGGTGGGCGAGGGCGCGATGGCGGTGCAGCACGTGCACCGCTACCTGGCGGCGCTCGACTAGGGGTTCTGCGGGCCGGTCTCGGCCTGCGGGCGAAGCGTCTCACGGCGGAGCTGGCGACGCCGTGCAATGTAGGCGGCGGAGCCGAGCATGAGCAGGACCGCGGCGATCGCCCCGAGGACGATCGCGGGCAGCGGAACCGAGGAGGCGCTCGAACCGTGGAAGGTGTCGACGACGGGGCCGCTGGGCTGACCGTGGAGCCTGGGCGTGACGACGACGACCGAGGCCGGCGGGTGGCCGCCGTTCTTCGCGTCGGGGCCGCCGTGCCAGCTCGGGAGCGCGTCGGCGGTGTAGACGCTGTCGGTGACGTCGGGCGGGCCCCCACCCTTGTCGTTCTTGTGGGCGATCGCCGCCTGGAGGGCGAAGAGAATGTCCTGGCTGGCGTTCGAGTAGACGTCGAGATCGGGCCGACCGTGGATGATCGCCAGGGCGTCGCGGTAGCAGTGGAGCGGATACGTCCTGCTCAGCTGCCCGGTCTTGCTGCCGTACCAGTCGTCGATCACCTTCTCGCCGCACGAGGTCCTCGCCATGGCGCCCGAGGCCGTGGCCGCGAACGCGGCTGCGACAACGAGGAGGAGGACGGCGAGTTTGTGGGACGGGCGCTTCAAGAAGAGCGTCTCAAAAGGGTCGGTGTTCTCATGGACGAGTCTACGCAAAGCCTCCGTCGGCGCCTTCACCGAGCCGTCGTTCCAGTCTCGGAGACAGCCGTGTGCCGCCAGTAATCCCGAGGTCAGGGTTTTGTTAGCCGCGCTCCGAGCCGTGTAAACCAGCCCGACGCGGGCGCTACCGTGCCAGTTCGATGCGCACGGCCGTCGGCCTCCTTCCGCTCTCGGCCGCCGCCGTGCTGGTGACCGTCTCGCTCTTCTTCGGCGGTAGCCTCAGCGACAGCAGGCTGTTCTGGATCGGGATCTTCGCGGTCGCCGTCGGCTTCGGGTTCCTCGCCGCGGGCCTGGCCGGACTCGTGCCCGTGGCGGTGCCGGGGCGGTCGGGGGTCGTCGCCTTCGGGCTCCTCGCGGCGTTCGTCTGCTGGAACGGCGTGACGATGATCTGGTCGATCGCGCCCGACCTGTCCTGGGCGTACATGAACCGGGGGGCCGTGTACCTCGGGTTCGCGCTGCTCGGCCTGGCGGTCGCGGCGAGCGTACGGGCGCCGGCGCGGGTCGTGGCGGGCGGGCTCGCGGTGCTCCTCTTCGGCGTCGTCTGCTGGGCGCTCCTCGGCAAGGTGTTTCCGTCGTTGTTCCCGGACGGCGCGCGGGTGGCGCGCCTGCGGAACCCGGTCGGCTACTGGAACGCGCTCGGTCTCCTGTGCGCGCTGGCGCTCCCGGTCGGGCTGTGGATCGCGACGCGCCGATCGTGGCGGCGCGAGCTGCGGGCGGCGGGTGTCGTGCTGCTCTATCTGGCCGTCGTCGCGCTGGTGCTCACGTTCTCGCGGGCGGGGATCCTCGTCGCCGCCGTTGCGGTGCTCCTGTGGCTCGCGTTCGTGCCGGCGCGGCTCGAGAGCTTCGGCGCTCTCGTCGTCTCGGTCGTGCCTGCTGCGGCCGTGGCCGGCTGGGCCTCGACGCGTTCAGGCATCGTCGACGACGGGCAGTCGTTCTCGGCGCGGCAGTCGGACGGTGCCTGGTTCGGGCTCGTCCTCGTCCTCGTCGGCGTTCTCGTCGTCGCGGCGGCGGTGTGGGCGGACAGGCTCGACCGGCGCTTCGACGACCCGGAGGCTCGGCGGCTGTGGACACGGCGGATCGGGCTCGGGGTGGGCGCGGTCGCAGTTGCGGGTGTGATCTCCGTGTCGGCCGCGAGCGGCGGGCCGAACGCGTGGCTGCGCGAGTTCCGCGGCGGCGGCGAGGTCTCGAACTCGTCCCGATTCGGGACGCTCAGCTCGAACAACCGCTGGGAGTGGTGGAAGGAGGCCTGGAAGGTCTTCGAGGAGAAGCCGGCGGGCGGCAAGGGCGCGGCGACGTTCGTCTATGCGCGGCGGCGCGTGCAGCAAGGCAGCACGGTGACGAACGAGCCGCACAACATCGCGCTGCAGTCGCTGGCGGAGACGGGGATCGTCGGGTTCCTGCTCGGGGTGGGTGCGGTCGTGGCGGCGCTGCTCGCGATCGCGCGGGCCGTCCTGCGCCTGCGCGGCGAGGAGCGCGCTGCTACCGCGGCGATCGCGATCGCGATCCCGGCTTTCCTCTTGCACGCGCTTGCCGACATCGACTGGGACTTCGTCGCGGTCTGCGCGCCCGTGTTCATGCTCGGTGGGCTCGTGATCGGGATCGGAGGCGAGGTGCGGGCCGTGCGGATGCCGCTCCGTTCGCTGGCGGCGGCCGGGGTCGCGGCGGTGCTGCTCGCGGGCGTGTACTCGCTGGCGGCGCCGTGGCTGGCGGCGAACCGGGTCGACGACGCCTACACGGCGCTCTTCGCGCGCGATCTCCGTTCGGGGGCAGCGGCCGCGCGGGACGCAGCTTCGCTCAACCCCCTGTCGGTGCAGCCGATCTGGGCGCTGGCCGAGGCGTACGCGGCCCTCCCTGACGAGCGGGGGGCGGTCGACCAGTACCGGCGGGCGACGCGCCTCCAGCCCGAGAACCCGGACACCTGGGTCGCCCTCGGCCGCTACGAGCTCTGCTTCGGTGACGTGTTCGACGCCTATCGCGCGCTCAACCAGGCGTACACCCTCGATCCGTTCGGGCCCGCGGGGATCCCCGGCGGCCCGCTCGACCAGGCCCGGGCGGCCGTGGAGAAGCGGGGGACGCCTAGCTGCCGACGATGAGCAGGAGCCGGGCGCCGTGGAGCTGGCCCGGCTGGACGCCGTCGAGGCCGCTGACGATCTTGATGCCCATGTCGTGGGCGAGCCGCTGTGCCTCGCGGCCGAAGCCGGGGCGGTACATGACGATGCTCGCCGCGTAGTCGTTCCTTTTCGCGTTGCCGACCGCGGCGACCGGGTATCCGTGCATCCGGAGGGAGGCGGCCTGGGCGCCGGCGGCACCGTCGCGGCCGTTGCCGTTCAGGACGAGCACGCTCGTGTGGACGCGCGCGAGCAGCGGCTTCGCGGGCGCGGTCCGGTGCGGCCTTGCATGCGTGGCCGGCGGCGGCGAGGCGGACTTCGTCGATGCGGTCTGGTGGTGCCCGGCGCTCTGGATCGCGTTCGCGCGCTCGCTCTCGAACCAACCCTTGCCGACGACGAGGAGGCCGACCGAGACGAGGGCGACGAGCTCGACGACGGCGATCGCCGACACGACGATCGTCCGTGTCCGCCACGGCTGCGTGACGTCGTGCGTCGGCGCGTAGTGATCCATCGCCCGTCGATGTTCGCGCTCGGCGCTGACGTTTCCTTCCGATCAGTGTCTGACGCCGACCCGCACCAGTGCCAGACACTGATCCGGGTTGGTGTCTGACTCTGCTCTGGCACTGCTCTGGCTCGTGTCTGGCACCGGGACATGGCTTCGGGGGAAAAGGCTGTGCAGAACCGAGCGGGCGTGTGGAGAACTACGCCGCGGCTGTGAAGAACTGCCAGGTGGCGCGGAGGCCGTCCTCGAGCGAGACCTCGGCGTGCCAGCCGAGCTCGCGCTCGGCGAGCCCCGGGTCGAGCACCGAGCGCTGGAGGTCGCCGAGCCGCTCCGGCCCGAGCTCCGGGTCGATCTCCTGCCCCGTGGCGCGGCGCATCGCCTCGACGAGCCCGAGCACCGACGTCGGCTCACCGGTCGCGACGTTGAGGACGCCGCCGTCGAGCGACGTCGCCGCCAGCGTCGCGCGGGCCACGTCCCCGACGTAGACGTAGTCGCGCTCCTGCGAGCCGTCGCCGAAGATCGTCGGCGGCCGCCCGTCCGCGACCGCGCGCAGGAAGATCGCCACGACGCCCGCCTCGCCGTGCGGGTCCTGACGCGGGCCGTAGACGTTGCCGTACCGCAGCGCCACGTGCCGCGTCCCGTGGAGCCGGTTCCACGCGGCGAGGTACTCCTCGCCGGCCAGCTTGGACGTGCCGTAGGGCGACAGCGGCCGCCGCTCCCACTCCTCGGTCGCCGGTGTCGGGCACTCCCCGTAGATGGCGCCGCCCGTCGACGAGAACACGACCTGCGCGCCGTGCGCGAGCGCGGCGGCGAGGACGGCGACCGTCCCGAGCACGTTGACGTCGGCGTCGAGCGCCGGCTCGGCGACCGACACGCTCACGGACGCCTGGGCGGCGAGGTGGAAGACGAGCTCGGGCTGGGCAGCGTCGAAGACGTCGCTCGGGTGGCGGATGTCCGCGACGTGGAGCCGCGCTCCCTCGGGCACGTTGTCCGGCTTGCCCGCGGAGAGGTCGTCGAGGACGTGGACGTCGTCTCCGCGCGCGACGAGCGCCTCCGCCACGTGCGAGCCGATGAATCCCGCGCCGCCGGTCACGATCGCCCGCATCGGCCCGTATCGTAAGCCGCGGATGTTCGTGACCTTCGAGGGAGTCGACGGATCGGGCAAGTCGACCCAGGCCGCGCTCGCCGCCGCGAGCCTGGCCGAGGGCGGGCGCGAGGTCGTCGCGACCCGGGAGCCCGGCGGCACGCCGCTCGGCGAGCGCGTCCGCGAGCTGCTGCTCGACGGCCCGGAGATGACGCCGTGGGCGGAGGCGAGCCTGTTCGCCGCCGCACGCGCCGAGCTCGCCGAGCGCGTCATCCGCCCGGCGCTCGCCCGCGGCGCGATCGTGGTCAGCGATCGCTACCTCGACTCGTCGCTCGCCTACCAAGGCCTCGCGCGCGGCCTCGGCATCGAGCGTGTGCTCGAGCTGAACGCCGCCGTCTCCGACCTGCTGCCGGACCGCACGTTCGTGCTGCTCGTCGACGAGGCGACGGCGGCGGCGCGGCTCGGCCGCAAGCCAGATCGGATCGAGCGCGAGGGCGCCGACTTTCGCGCGGCCGTCGACGCCGGCTTTCGCGCCGTCGCCGAGCGCTTCCCGGAGCGGATCGTCGTCCTCGACGGGGCGAGGCCGCAGGACGAGCTCGCGGCGCAGGTCAGAGAGGAGCTCGCCGCAAGTGTTCGATGAGATCGTCGAGCAGGGCGAGGCGAAGCGGCTGCTGCAGGCCGGCCTCGACGAGGGACCTGCCCACGCGTACCTGCTCTTCGGGCCGGCCGGCGTCGGCAAGCAGAAGGCCGCGATCGCCTTCGCCGGAGCGCTGCTCGGCGACCGGGGGCGGGTCGAGAGGCGCGCCCACCCGGATCTCTACGTGCTCGAGCCGCTCGGCGACCAGATCCGCATCGACGAGATCCGCACGCTCCGGCGCGACCTGCACATGAGGCCGTTCGAGGCGTCGCACCGTGTCTACCTGATCGTCTCGGCGCACCTGCTCAACACGGAGGCGGCTGACGCGCTGCTCAAGGATCTCGAGGAGCCGCCGGACTACGCCGTGATCGTCCTGCTCGCGGACGAGCTCGGACCGCTGCCGGAGACGATCCGCTCGCGCTGCCAGCTCGTCCCGTTCACACGCCTGTCCGAGCGTGCGGTGCGCGCCGTCGTCGACGCCTGGGCGCCCGGCATCCCGCCCGATCGCGCGACCGCCGTCGCGCGCGTGGCGGGCGGCCGGCTCGACCGGGCGGAGCGGCTGCTCGACGCCGACGCGGCCGCGCGCCGCGAGGAGCTCCTCGGCGTCGCGCGCTCTGTCTACACGGATCCGGGCTTCTCGACCTCGGTCGGGGCGGCTCGCATCCTCGAGCTGGTGGACGCCGGCGCGAAGGAGGCGAAGGAGCGGGTCGACAAGGAGCTCGAGTGGCTCGACCTGACCGACCGCGAGGCCGAGCTCCGCCGTCGCCGGGCCGAGCTCGGCGCGCAACGCGAGGGCGTGCTCGAGGCGCTGGAGGAGCTCGCCACCTGGTATCGCGACCTGATCTGCGTCGCCGTCGGAGCAGAGAACGTCGTCGCGCATTACGACCATCTCGCCTCGCTCGCGGAGGACGCGTCGCTCGAGCGCGTGGCGGGCGCCGAGTGCGCCGTCGAGCTCGTCCGCGAGACCTGGCGTCGCTACGAGGAGCTGAACCTGCAGCCGAAGCTCGCGCTCGACGCGTTGCTCATCCGGCTGCGACAGGCGCTCGCGCCGACCACGACCGTTCCCGTCTGACCATGCCCGACCCGGTTTCCGCAGCCGCCGATCTGCTCTACGGGCTCCCACTCGACGAGTTCACGCCTGCCCGGAACGCCGCGGCCAAGGAGCTTCGCGACCTCGGGCGGGGGGAAGAAGCAGAGGCTGTGAAGGCGCTCGCGAAGCCGACGGTCGCTGCCTGGGCCGTCAACCAGCTCACGCGCCGGCGGCACGCGGACCTGGACGAGTTCGTCGAGGCCGCGGCGGCCGCGCGCGATGCCCAGCTCGGCGGCGGCGAGGGGCTGCAGGAGGCCATCGCCCGTCAGCGCGAGGCGCTCGAGACGCTGGTGGGCGCGGCCCGCGACGAGCTCGGCGGCGCGGCGTCCGAGACGGTTAGCGCGCGCATCCGCCAGACGCTGGAGGCGGCAGCGGTCGACGACGGGGCCGCCGAAGCGGTGCTCGAAGGGCGGCTGGCGAAGGAGCTCGAGCCCGCGGGCTTCGGCACGCTCGCCGCGCACGCGAAGCCCGCCCGCGGCAAGGGCCGCACGACGCGGCACACGGAGAGCGCTGCGGAGGCCAAGAAGGCGCTCGCCGATGCACGCGCACGCCTGCGTGAGGCCGAGGAGGAGCACCGTGCCGCCGTCGCCGAGGAGCGGCAGGCGCACAAGCGCTGGCAGCAGACCCGGCACGACGCCGAGCAGGCGGCCGACCGGGTCGAAAAGGCCCGCGACGCGCTCGATGCGGTCCGTAAGCGATGAGGATCGAGGACTACGCCATGATCGGCGATCTGCAGACCGCCGCGCTCGTCGGGCGCGACGGGTCGATCGACTGGTGCTGCTTCCCGCGCTTCGACTCGGGCGCGTGCTTCGCGGCGCTCCTCGGCACGCCCGATCACGGCCGCTGGCTGGTCGCGCCCCGGGACGAGATCCGCCGCTCGACTCGCCGCTACCGCAACGACACGCTGATCCTCGAGTCGGTCTTCGAGACGGACTCGGGCTCGGTGCGGGCGATCGACTTCATGCCGCCGCGCGGCGAGGTGCCCGACATCGTCCGCATCGTCGAGGGGCTCGACGGCGAGGTGCCGATGCGCTCCGAGCTCGTGATCCGGTTCGACTACGGCTCGATCGTGCCCTGGGTGCGGCGCGTCGACCACGCGCGGATCGCCGTCGCCGGCCCGGATGCTCTCTGGTACCGCACGCCCGTCGAGGTGCGCGGCGAGGACATGACCACCGTGTCCGAGTTCGTGCTGCGGCAGGGCGAGCGTGTGCCGTTCGTGCTGACGTGGTTCCCGTCCCACCGCGGCCCGCCGGATGAGATCGATGCCGACCAGGCGCTCGACGACACGGAGGACTACTGGCTCGAATGGGCTTCCACGTGTGGCCACCAGGGGCGCTATCACGACGAGATCCACGCGTCCCTGCTCGTGCTCAAGGCGCTGACCTACGGGCCGACGGGCGGCATCGTCGCGGCGCCGACGACGTCGCTGCCGGAGCACATCGGCGGCGTGCGCAACTGGGACTACCGCTTCTGCTGGCTCCGCGACACGACCCTCACCCTGCTCGCGATGCTCGAGGCTGGCTACCGGGACGAGGCGCTGACCTGGCGCCAGTGGCTGCTGCGCGCCATCGCGGGCAACCCCGACGACGTGCAGATCATGTACGGCATCGCGGGCGAGCGCCGGCTCGAGGAGCTCGAGCTCCACTGGCTGCCCGGCTACGAGGGCTCGGCGCCGGTGCGCGTCGGCAACGCCGCCTCCGAGCAGCTCCAGCTCGACGTGTACGGAGAGCTCTGGGACGCGCTCTATCAGACCCGCGTCCACAGCAGTGTTGCGGACGACCACGTCTGGGCGCTGCAGCTCAAGCTGATCGAGTGGCTCGAGACGGGCTGGCGACGACCTGACTCGGGCATCTGGGAGGTACGCGGGCCCGAGCGTCACTTCACGCACTCGAAGGTGATGGCGTGGGTCGCGTTCGACCGGGCCGTGCGCTACGTCGAGGAGTTCGGCCGCGAGGGGCCGGTCGAACGCTGGCGCGCGATCCGGGACGAGATCCGCGACGGAGGTGCTCGAGCGGGGCTGGTGCGAGGAGAAGCACGCGTTCGCACAGTCGTACGACTCGGACCGGCTCGATGCGGCCGTGCTGCTCCTGCCGTTCGTCGGGTTCCTGCCCGCCGACGACCCGCGCATGGTCTCGACCGTCGCGGCGATCCGGCGCGAGCTGTCGTTCGACGGCCTGCTCTTGCGGTATCTGCCCGACGAGGCGTCGGACGTCGACGGCCTGCCCCCCGGCGAGGGCGTCTTCCTGCCGTGCTCGTTCTGGCTCGCGTCCGTGCTGGCGCTGCAGGGCGCCGAGGACGAGGCGCGCGAGCTGTTCGAGCGGCTGCTCGACCTCCGCAACGACGTCGGCCTCCTGGCGGAGGAGTACGACCCGGTGGCCAGGCGGCAGCTCGGCAACTTCCCGCAGGCGTTCACGCACCTCTCGCTCGTCATGGCGGCCCTCGTCCTCGCCGAGGGCCGCAGCTTCCGCGACCCGGACTCGTAGCCGGCAGCCGGCAGAACCGCCCGGCTCCGAGCTTCGTATTCCGAATGACATCGCCAGGGTCGAGTGCGATGTCGCCCAGTCCATTCTTCGAGGAGGTTCATCGATGAGCAGATCGCTCTCGCGATCGAGGCTGCTCGCGGTCGCGGCCCTTGCGGTCCTCGCCGCCGCGCTCGCAGCGACAGTCCTGGCCACTACGGGGAGCGCCGCCCGTAACGTCTCCGCCGTCAAGGTGGTGAAGAACCCGAAGCTCGGCAAGCAGGTGCTCGTCACCCGCCGGGGGTTCACGCTCTACTCGCTGAGCGCGGAGACGCACGGTCGCTTCATCTGCACCGCCAAGACCTGCCTGTCGTTTTGGACTCCACTCGTCGTCCCACGTGGCGCGAGGCCGACGGGTGCGGCGAAGCTGGCCACTATCAGGCGTCCCGACGGCCGCACGCAGGTGACGTATCGCAGCCTGCCGCTGTACTCGTTCAGCGGCGACCGCAAGCCCGGCGACACGAACGGCAACGGCTTCAAAGACGTCGGCACCTGGCGCGTCGCCACGCTGACCGCGGCCAACGCCGCGCCGCCGCCGGCGCCGTCGTCGGGCGGCTACGGAGGCTACTGAGGCTGAGGGCACGTCTCGCGGGGTCTGACCCGCCCTCCGGTCGGGCCCCGCTCAGGCGGCGACGCGCGCCAGCTCGGCGAGCTCGTCCGGCGTCAGCTGCCAGCCGGCCGCAGCGGCGTTCGCCCGCACCTGCGCGGCACTCGTCGCGCCGGCGATCACCGACGGGATGCCGGGCTGCGAGGCGAGCGCGGCGATCGCGAGCTCGAGCAGCGTGTGGCCGCGCTCGCGAGCGAACGACTCGAGCTTCTCGAGCCGGGCGAAGGTGTCGTCGTCGATGTCCCGGCGCTCGAGCCGTGTCCCCTGAGGGCGCGGCTCGCTGCGGCGGTACTTGCCGGTGAGCAGACCGCTCGCAAGCGGGAAGTAGGGGACGAAGGAGACGTCGAGCTCTCGGGCGAGCGGCAGCACATCCTGCTCGGCGTCGCGCTCCAGGAGGCTGTACTCGTTCTGGACGGCGACGAAGCGCGGCCCACCGTTCGTCCGTGCGAGCTCGTCGGCCTCCGCGAGCTGGGCGTCCGAGAAGTTCGAGCACGCGATCGCGCGGACGAGGCCTTCGCGGACGAGCTCCTGCATCGCGCCCAGCGTCTCCGCGAGCGGTGTCGCCCCGTCCGGACGGTGGTAGTAGTAGAGGTCGACGCGATCGGTCTGGAGCCGGTCGAGCGACGCCCGGATCGCGCGCCTCACGTAGTCGGCCGAGCCGTTCGGGCCCTCGCCCATGTCGTTACCGAACTTCGTCGCCAGCACGACACGGTCGCGTCGGCCCTGCAGCAGCTCGCCGAGGAAGCGCTCGCTGCCGCCGCGGTTGCCGTAGATGTCGGCCGTGTCGAAGAACGTGACGCCCGCGTCGAGGGCCGCGTCGACGACCTCCCGCGCCCGCTCGAGGTCGATCCGGCCGCCGAAGTTGTTGCACCCGAGGCCGACTCTGGAGACGACGAGGTCCGAGCCGTCGAGCTTCTCGCCGAGCATCCGACCATCGTAGATCGAGACGGGCAGCCCGCTTAGGCTTTCACCCGTGCGGGCCCACTGGCTGATCCTCGTCGGGGGCGTCGCCGTCGTCGCCGCGATCCGAGGCTGGCTCGCGAGCCGGATCGCGATGCCGTGGCTCTTCAGCGACGAGCTCGTCCACTCGGAGCTGGCGAAGAACCTGGCGAACGGCTCGCTGTTCGAGATCCGCGGCCGGCAAGTGAACATCACGTACGCCTATCCGCTCGTCATCGCGCCGGCCTGGCTCCTCTCGTCGATGGGCGCCACCTACGCCGTCGCGAAGGCGATCAACGTCGTGCTCGTCTCGGCCGCAGCCGTGCCCGTCTACCTGCTCGGCCGGCGGCTCGCCTCTCCCGCCGGCGCCGCCGTCGCGGCGGTGCTCGCAGTCCTCGTGCCCGACCTGGCGCTGACCGGAGCGCTGATGCAGGAGAACCTCGCCTACCCCGCGTTCCTCACCGCAGCGCTCCTGATCGTGCTCTGCCTGGAGGAGCCGACCGCGGGCCACCAGGTGGCGCTGCTCGCGGCGATCGCCGTCGCAGCCGCCGCGCGTTTCGAACTGCTCGTGCTGGTCGCGATCGTGCCGACGGCCGTGCTGCTGGCACGCGCGAGCGCGCGTCGCCTCGCGGGAGTGTTCGTGCCGTGCGTCGGCGTGATCGTCGTGCTGGCCGTCCTCGACGCCGTCCAGCCGTCGCGGCTGCAGGACGCGCTGCAGACGTTCCCCGAGACCTCCGCCGGCTACGGCGTCGGCGGCGTGCTCAGGTGGATCGTCCGCAGCCTGGCCGGGCTCGACCTCGCGACCGGCGCGATCCCGCTGGTCGCCCTCGTGCTCCTGACGCTCCCGCGCGCGACGCCCCGTCGGCCCGCGGAGCGCGCCTTCCTGTCGGTCGCCTGGGCCTCGCTCGGCTGGTTCCTCGTCGTCGGCGGGCTGTCGGGAAGCTGGGAGCCGTTCGGGCTCAAGGAGCGCTACCTCGTCTACGTCGAGCCGCTGCTCCTGCTCGCGCTCGTGCTCTGGGTCGAGCTCGGGCCGGCCCGGCGCCTGCGTGTCGTGCTCGGTGCGGCCGCCGTGCTCGCGCTCTGCGTCGCGTTCCTGCCGCTCGGCTCGCTGCTGACCGCGCCGTCGCTTCCCGGGAACGCGCTCGGGCTGGAGGTGTTCCGACGGATCGGGAACGCGACGGGCTTCGGCTGGGGCCTGAAGGCGCTGCTCGTCGGCGCGGTGCTTGCCGTGCCGCTCGTCGCGGCCGCGCTCGCGCGCCGCCGCGTCGTCGCGCTGGCGTTCGTCGGCGTGTTCATCGCCGTCTCGGCGGCGTTCGCGGCCCGAATCGCGGACGACCAGGCGCGCGCGGTCGCCGCGACGGCGATGCTGCCCGCCGACCGTTCGTGGGTCGACGCCGCGGTCGGCAAGGACGCGAAGGTCACGCTGCTGAACACGTCGAACTTCATGCCCGAGACGGTGCGGCAGGAGATCTTCCCCGTCTTCGCGCCGTGGTGGGAGACGCAGTTCTGGAACCGGAGCGCCCGATCCGTCGACAGCCTCGGCTCACCGGAGCCGTTGCCGCTCGCGCAGGGCTCGGGGAAGCTCGACTGGGCGAGCGGGAACGTGTCCGGCGTCCAGCCCGCTTCGACCGTCCTCGTCGATCCGCGCTTCGAGGTGGTCGGCCGGCGCCGCGCCGCGTCGAACGCGCTCGTCCTCTACGACCGCGTCCCCGCGCCGATCCGTCTCGCTTCGGCGACCGAGGGCGTCTTCCGCGACGGCGAGAGCTCTGCCTACGCGGCGTACGACGGCTGGTCGTTCGGCCCGCGCGCCGTTGCGATCTCGATCGTGCGGCCGGATGATGCGGCTCCGATCGGCGTGCACGTGCGGGCGGGCACGCTCACCGGCGGCCCGGCGATGGCGCGCGTGACGGCGACCCGCGACGCCCGGATCGGATCGGGGACGATCGAGGTGCCCGTCCCGCGGGCGCCGTTCCGCGTCGAGGTGCGCTTCGACCCCGGCGTCCGCGGGACGATCCGCTTTACGCCGTCCCGCTAAACTCAGACCCGCCCGCCGACGTAGCTCAGCTGGTAGAGCACTTCACTCGTAATGAAGGGGTCCGCGGTTCGAATCCGCGCGTCGGCTCCACAGAAGTCCCTGCAAAGCCCCGCTTTCCGGCGGGGCTTTGGTCTTTCGGGAGAGTGTCCTGGCGGTGGGGGGCAACAGCCGGGGCAACAACGCCTGCGCTTCCGAACGTCGGAAACCAGGCGATGTTCCTGCGGGCCTCGAAGCTGCGGCTAGACGACGTCGAGCTCGTACTCGAGGGCGCCTCGGCAGTCGATGAGGTCAGGGCCGAGCGTCTCGAAGCCCTCGCTGTCCATCCACGAGTTCAAGGCGTCGAGAAGTGCAGCCTTCTCTACCCTGTCGAAGGAGACGGCTGCGGATCGTGTGCTGAGGGCACGTTCGATCTTTGCCCTGGCGCTGAGGGCGCCGGGAACAGGTCGCAGCTTGAGCGCGAGTCTGTTCGCCCGGTCGACCGGAACAGGGATCGACTCTTCCGAGAGCATGAAGAGAAGCGTGTCTTGCACTGCCTCGTCTTACAGCAGCGATCGAGTCATGCCAAGAGGGATCACGCAATGCGACTGGGGCGCGCGTAACGAGTGCGCGCCGTGCCGGCCCGTGGTAGGGCTGACTCTCACGCGGCCGGACGGTTCTGAAAAGGTCTACGACCCAGATCCTCTCTGTGACGTTGGCGGTCGGCCCGATTGCCCCACAGCAGCGCGATGCAGCGAGGGCGCATGGTTCGGAAGCAAGCCGTCCGACAATCGGAACCGGCCGTGGCAAACCGCGCAGGGACCCGTCAGTAGTCCGCTGCGGTCGAAGTCCCGATGTAGCCGCGAGGCCGGCACGGCTCCTAGTGCGGCCCCTTCCGTCTTCTGCTTGCCTTGAGCGATCTCTCCTCGCGGCCGTCCTGGATCGCCCCCCAGACGAACAGGCCGAGCACCGAGACGACCACGATCACCGTGACAGTGACCACGATCACAATCGCGGCCAGGCTCGTTGCGACCAACATCACCAACAGTGTGCTCGCCACAGTCAATGTCGGCGAGAGGCGTGCCCTTCAGCCTTCGTCGACCGCCGGTGTGAGCTTGGACGAGTGGACGACTATTTGCTTCCAGGGAACGGCGCGAGCAACCCTGCAAGAGCTCCGACTGCGCCGCTTCCGATTGCGACCAGCGCGTCAGGGATCGGGGTCTGGTTGTCCACGACTTTCAGGACGAAAGTTCCCGCGACCACGAACAGAACGGTGAGGCCCAGAGCGAGCACGACAATACGGTAGACCCACTTATCTGATTCGAGAGGCGTGGCGATACCCTGTAGTGCTCCTACCGGATCCTGCTTGACCTTCTCCAACAGCTCGGGGTTCTGGTCGATCTGGGCAACGAGATCAGTTGCTGAGGCGGTTCGTTCGACTTCAGCCATGGCTCCCTCCTGAACTGTCTGTAGTTTTGCATCGTCGCCGCGCCAACACAAAGAGCCGAACTACTCTGCTTCCCGGTTGTGTGCAGGCGTGCCCCCAACCTGTATCGGCTAGGCGGCTCGCCGGGTGCTCCGTCGTCCAGGTCGTGGGGGCGGCGTTGTCTCAGCTGTTCAGCGCGGACAGGAACTGGTTCAGCTTCGCCATGTCGAAGCCGTGGAACCCGGCCCCGTTATGGAGCTCCTCGGGCGTGATGTACGCCCACGACTCGTCGTTGTACTGCTCGTAGAAGGCGCGGGTGAACGGCTGGTGCTTCCCCCAGGTGATCGCGGTCGCCTGGGTCGGCGAGTCGACCGAGCCGACGACGGGGACGTAGTGGCCGCCCTCGATCTTCGCGCCGGCAACCACGTCCCAGGGCTGTCCGTTGTTGAACTGGTCCATCGCCGAAGCGGGGAACTCGAAGCCGATGCCGACCGCTCCGAAGATGTACGCGGCCTGCTCGAGGTGGTCCCAGTCCTTCGGGTCGAGCGCGACGTAGGCGCCGATCTGATGGCGGGTGCCGTTCGAGTCGGCGATTCCCGTCTTGCGGCGGTAATCCAGCGCGTCGTGGACATTGGTGCCCCTGTCCGTCGACGGGTCGGCAGGGTCGAAGCCCGTGACCGCGGAGTAATCGCCGAGCACGGACTGGTCGTCGAAGGGAACGTCCTGGTGCTGGATCACCTTGTTGAACAGCATGTGCTCGTGCGCCGACCCGGCCCAGACACAGTCGCCGTACTGGTCGTTGCCGAGCATCTTCCAGTCCGCGAACGCCGTACCGTGTCCGAAGCGCGAGGGCACCTGCGGCAGCGAGATCGCCGCCGCGAACTCGGAGAACTTGAAGTCCGTGGGCTTCGGCGACGCGGGCAGCTTTCCAAGCTTGAGCTGAGGCATGTTGCTCTCCCTCCTATGGGTCGTTGACGCTCGGCGCGAGGGTGCCACGCCGAGTCGTGAGACGATCCGAGGCCGAACGACCGGCACCCGGCACCCACCTGCGCCAGGTCATCTGAAGAAGCTCAACGCCGCCTAGGTCCGTCACACAGCCCCTTTTCGCCGCTCAAATCGCTGACGATCAAGGCCGCAGACGATCGATGCTACGACCGATCCTGCCAACCGTCAAGCAAGCCGGCTGGCGGGCAGGCGCGGGCTCATGGACTCCCTATGCGTCTGTCGCCGTACCCCCCCGAACGTCCAGTCATCGTTGACGGGAGGTCGTGGAGAGAATGCGCGTGCGGCCATGCGGCGTATGGGCTATTGGGACGGGGGCGCTAGTTGCGCTTTGCGGCTTCGCAGTTGCGGGAGCCGGCGCTTCAGGATGACCTTCGCGGCTCGGTCAGGGCTGACTCCTCAGGAGCCGCCCTGTTCGGGCGGCTCCTGAGTTCAACTCGCAAGTGCTCCTGTGAACGCGTGGCTAGAAGAAGGCTGGGTCGTTGACGATGTTGTCGGGGTGGTGAGCATGACGATGGCGCCGATGTTGGTGAAGGTTGCGTCGTCGGCGTTGAAGATGCCGCCGCCGTCGACCAGCGCCTGGTTTCCGACCACCGCGGAGCCTGGCCGAGGGAGACGCTGGCGGGGCCGCCCATCTGGCCGTTGAAGATGCCGCCGCCGAACAGCGCCTGGTTGGGGTTGAGCGTGTACGGCTTGCTCAGGCTGGTCGAGCCGATCACGGTGCCGCCGATCGAGACGTCCGCCGACCCGCCGAGGCTGAGGTTTCCGATCGCGCCGCCGAGCCCTTGCCGCGCGAGGTTTCCGACCAACACCGAGCCGGAAATCGTCAGTTCGGCGTTGCCGTCGCCGCTGTCGTCATTTCCACTCGCATTGACGATGCCTCCGCCCCCGGACTGCTGGCCGCTGACGCGGTTGAACGCGACCATCGTCCCCGAGATGGTCGCCGAAGTGTCGCCCCCGAAAGCGACGTTGGCGACTCCGCCACCGAGGTCGGAAGAGTTCCTCGTGACCTGGCCGCCCGTGATCGACAGGATGCCGGTGCCGTCGACGCCGAAGTTGGCGTTTGCGATGCCGCCGCCGATGCCCTGATCTCCGAAGCTGTCGTCGGGGGCCGCGTTGCCGCTGATCTGGCTGCCCGAGATCGTCGCCACACCGTGGTTGAAGATCCCGCCACCGACCCCACCGACGGCCTGGTTCCCGGTCACCGAGCTGTTCGTCAAAGTCAGCGTGCCGCCGTTCGCGATGCCGCCCGCGCCGCCCTCGGGGCCGGCCGTGGCCGTGTTCCCGGAGATCGAGCTGCCGGTGATCGTCAGCACGCCGCCGCCGCCGACACCCCCGTTGCCGTTCCCGTTCGCGATCCCACCGCCGCCAGGGCCGCTGTTGCCGCTGATGGTGCTGTTGTTCAGGATCGCCGTGCCATTGTGGTTCAGGATCCCGCCCCCACCCCCGCCGCCATTACCGACCGCGACGTTGTTGGTCACGCGCGTCGAGTTCAAGGTCAGCAGTCCCGCCTGCACCGGGCCAAGCGAGCCGCTGACGATGCCGCCGCCGGCGCTGCTCGCCGTGTTGCGCGTCACCAGACAGTGGTTCAGCGTCAACGTCGCCGTCAGACTCAGGATCCCGCCGCCAGCCCCAGCCGGCCCGGGCCCGCTGACGTTGCCGCCCGTAATCGTCAGGTTATTCATCGCCACGACAACGCCGCCCGCCACCGTCACCGTACGCCCCGACCCCAGGCCGTCCAGGGTCGCCGCCGGCGAGCCCGTCAAGGTCAGGTTCTTCGGCACCGTGAAGTTGCCGTCACACGTGCCTTTGATCAACAGGGTGCTCCCCGGCGCAGCCGCGGTGATCGCCGTCTGCAGGTTGTCGCTTCCGAACGGCGCACAGTTCACCGTCGTCGCCGCCAACGCACCCCCAGCGACAACAGCCGCCAGTACCGCTCAGGGCGCACACAAGCACGCCCGCTACCGCAAGGTGCCGTCTCAAGATCCGTCTCCTCCCGATTTGACAGGCCCAGCCCACTGCTGAGCCGAATCGGTCACCTGCCCTTGCAGCCGCCAAGTATGACCCAACGCCGCGGCGCCGATGAAGGGAACTACATCGCGATCTTCAAGGGCATCATCACCGGGCACGCGACCCGCCGAGATCGGGCGAAACGCTCCGGCGAAGCCGGGACCGGTGACTGTCACGGCGTCGCCTCGCTTGCGCGAGAGTATCTCGAGGTCGCGGCGCGCGGCCAGTAGGCGAGCGCGGTCCAGGATGCTCAAAGGCTGCCGCGGCAAATGTCCGTTGAAAGGGAGTGTTGAGGGACGAGGACGCCTGAACCGATCCCGCTGTCAGACCGGGCTTTCTGGAGCGGACTCGACCGAAGTCTCCGCAACAAGCTTTTCGACCACGCGTTCCTCAACCGGGGCTCCTACTTCCTTCTGGATCTGGTCCGGCTGGCTAACTTCGACCCGAGCGGCGGGTCGCCGTGAACCGACGCCCACATGCTCTTGGGGATGTTCACCGCGACCTCGCGCTCGCGCCAACGTCGCGCTCGGCAACGATTCGCATCGATTTGTCGAACCGGATGGCGTAGTTGACGCCGCTTGCATTCGCCGAGACGCCTCGGACGACGCCTTCGGAGTCTGCCGGCAGGCTCGGGAGGTCACGTAGAAGCCGCACCCGCTCGCCGATACTGAAACGCAAGACTTCCTCCATCGCTGCCTCCAAATCGAAATGAACTAAAGACACTCGTGGGGCGCCTGTGAAGGCGCCCCACGAGCCTCGACGACGTGAGCGTGTTACTCCTCGATCACGGTGCGCCGACGGCTGACCCCTTGCGTGAAGTGGCCGGGGCCCGCCCAACTCGACCAGAACACGAGCGAGAGCAAGGCACCGATGATGCCTACGACGAGCAGGATGTAGCCGATCGTGTTGACGTTGAAGCCGGTTGTGGACACGTGGATCGCCCACGCCATGACGGCTCCGACGGCGATCAAGATCAGGCTCACTCCGAGACCCATGCCACGTCTCCTTTCGTCAGGCCGTGCGCCGGGAGAACAACCCGAACACGGCAATGAGGGCGGCGACGATCAGCACAAGGAACAGAAACTTCGTGACCACGACCCCGCCGACGATTCCAAGCAAGAGCAGCAGCAACAGCAGCGCAATGAGAAACATCGCGTTGGCCTCCAAAGGATGAGGGTTATCCGGCTGACAACACGCGCTTGATCCGGGCGCGAGCAGCCAAGCCAGCTTGCATCCTTTTATCTCCGCTACGACCCGAGTTCAAACGTAAAACGATTGAAAATCGCTCGGAACCAGTGGCTGCGCTGAGCGCCGGCCACGCTCGATTCCCGGAGCTTCGCTGCGGGCGTGTTGGCGGTGAGGCAACTCGAGCTCCTTCCTAGACATGGAAGGAGCTCGAGTCAGGCGCGTAGCCCGGGGCGGTCGTGCGTGCCGAGTACGACCCCGGCCGAAGGACGAGCGTCACGGTCCCGCCGCTGCCCGTCTTCAGTTGCCGTCCGGCGACCTTCACGGATGCCGCCGCGACGGGGTCGCCGGCGTCGCGCACCGAGATCGTCACCTTGGCGCCGGCCTTCGTCCGGGCCACCGAAGCGTGCACGGCGAGGCGGGCGAGAACGTGTGTGTGCCAGAAGCCGCCGGCGGTGCCGGTCGTGAGGTTCGCGAAGAGGTCGATCGGGCCGGTGGAGCCCTCGCACTGGAGGAAGGTCAGCCCGTTGGTGCCCGGCGGGAGCTTCAGCTTCTGCACCGGCTCCAACGCGCCCGCGGAGCGGCTCGAGCGCGTGACGTACAGGCCGGTCGGGTCGCCCCAGGCGGCCCAGAGCCGTCCGGCGGGGCCGGGGCAGAGGGTCGCGCTCAAGTACGGGCCTGTCGCGAGTGTCCGCGAGGCGCCGCCGTAGCGGTAGAGCCGCACCGACTTGCCGTCGGCGTAGGCGACGTAGACGCCGGGCGCCCCGAGGCGGCTGCTGACACCGTTGCCCCAGTCTTTCGCCAGCGGCGGAAGGACGACGCGGGGCCCGGGTGCGGGGAGGACCTTCTGGACGTAGACGCCGCCCTGGCCCGCGTTGGTGGCGCCGGAGAGCACGACCGCGCCGGTCGCCGCGTCCGTTGCGAGGAACGATTCCGTCATGCCGCCCTCGTAGGCGTTGGAGGGGATCGAGCCGGGAGGAACGCCTTCGGCGGCGAAGCCGCGCCAGGCGGTGACCGGTTGGCCGTCCTTCGTCAGCGTCGCCCCGATCACCCCTGCGGATTCGGCGACCGGCCCTCCCCACGCGGCTCCGCCGTGGCTCCAGCTGCCGCCGCCCGAGGGGGCGGTGAACGTGTTGATGCCCCCGTCGCCGACGGCGAACAGCTGCAGCGTCCGGTCGCGCATGACGACGAGCGCGAGCCCGTTGTTCCCGTTCCACCCGCCGGCGACGGTCGACGTTCCGACCGTCTTCCCGGCGGACGAGAGGCGTGTCTCGAAGATCGAGGTCGGAGTGGCGCCGCGGTTCCAGATCACGTGGAGCACCCCGTCGGACGTGCGGGCGAGCCCGAGCTGCGCGCCGGGCGCGGTCGGACCGCTGATCCGGTTCCAGGGCGTGGATGTGGCGGCCGACCCTGCGGCGGCCGCGGCGGCGACCAGGGCCGATGCAAGCGCGGCAGCAACGAGCACGATGGTGTGTGGGCGACGCATGTGGAGACCTCCTCGGTTCATGGGCTGACGGCCTTGGGCCAGGGTGAGCGGGCGTACTCGAGGATCCGTTCGAAGGGGACCGACGCGCGTTCCGCCGCCGTGCGGACGGCGGCCTCCGAGCCGGCGAACAGGCAGAGGACGACCTCGTCGGCCACCACCAGCATCGAGCTGAGGTAGCGCACGTCCTCGCCGGCGAGGGCCAGCTCGGCGGTGACTTCGGCGATCCGCTCGTCCAGGTGCCGCAGGTCGGAGTCCTCGACCCCGGGCCAGAAGCATTCCGCCAGGTACTCGGTTGCGCGTGGCTCGATCATCGAGAGCGACGCTAGACCGACCCCTCGCGGCCCGAAAGGGGGAAAACCCTACGCATCGAGGCGCGGCTTCTCTGCCTCTGGCACCCTGTCTCTCGTGCCAGGCGATGGGCCGGTCGGGCGGAACGCGGAGCTCGGACGCGTCGATGCGTTCCTTGGCGCGGCGCGGGAGGACGTGCGCTCGCTCGCGATCACGGGGCCGGCCGGGATCGGCAAGACGGCTGTCTGGCAGGAAGGAGCTCGCCGCGCCGCGGACAGCGGCGTCGTCGTTCTGTCTGCACGGCCCACCGGCGGCGAGGTCAAGCTGGCGTTCGCCGCGCTCTCGGATCTGCTCGCGTCAGTCGACGGCGGCATGCTGCTCGCCTTGCCCGCGCAGCAACGACACGCTCTCGAGAGCGCGCTGCTCCGAGCCGATGTCGGCGACACCTCGCTGGACAGCCGGGCCGTGGCGACGGGAGCCCTTTCGCTTCTGCGCGAGCTCGCGCTCTCGGCGCCGCTCCTGCTCGCCGTCGACGACGCGCAGTGGCTGGACGCGGCCTCCGCGGCCGCTCTCGGCTTTGCAGTGCGCCGACTCGACGGCCTGCCGGTCGGCGTCCTCACCACGGTCCGGATCGAAGAGGACCGTCCCGAGAGCTTCGAGCAGTTCCTGCCGAGAGAGCGGCGGGACGAGCTGGAGATCGCGGGGCTCGGCCTCGCTGCACTGCACGCGGTGCTGAAGCAGCAGCTCGGCCGGGTCTTTCCACGGCCGGTGCTCGTCAGGATCGCGGCCGCGAGCGCCGGGAATCCGTTCTATGCCCTCGAGATCGGCCGCGAGCTCGACCGGATGGGCGTGCCACCGGTAGGGGCTCCGCTGCCGGTTCCGAGAGAGGCGAAGTCGCTCGCGCAGGCGCGGTTGCGACGGCTGCCGGATCAGACGTTCGAGGCACTCCTGGCGGCCGCCTGCCTGTCGCGGCCGCACGTCTCGCTGCTCGACGCCGAGGCCCTGGGGCCGGCCGAGGAGTCGGGGCTCGTCACCGTCGCCGATGACGGAGGCGTCCGATTCAGCCATCCCCTCGTCGCGTCGGCCGTCTACGAGTCGGCCTCGGCGGGTCGAAGGCGGCGGGCGCACCGGACCCTGGCCGAGCGCGTTGCCGATCCGGAGGAGCACGCTAGGCATCTCGCGCTGGCCGCAACCGGACCCGACGAGCAGACCGCGCGCGCACTCGACCGTGCCGCCGAGCTCGTCGCGGGCCGGGGTGCGGTGGCGGTCGCCGCCGAGCTGAAGGGCCTCGCTCTGCGGCTGACCTCGCCCGACGACACCGACGCGCTCGCCCGGCGCAGGCAAGAGCTCGCCCAGCGCCTCTACTTCGCCGGCGATGCCTCGGCCGCGCGCCGCGAGCTGGCGGCGCTGATCGCCTCGCTTCCGGCCGGCGAGCGACGGGCGGAGGCCCTGCTCGATCTCGGCAGCGTGGTCTGGTCGCAAGGCGAGAACGAGGACGGGCTGGACATCCTCGCTCGAGCTCTGGCCGAGGCCGAGTCCCACGGGCTGCGCGCACGCATCCACTCGCGGATCTCTCTAATGGCCGAGGACTGCGACCTCGGGCTCGAGCATGGCAAGGCGGCGCTCCAGCTGATCGACGAGCAGGCCGACCCGCTCCTCTATTCGTTCGCCCTCCACAACGTGGCTCGCTGGAAGCTCTACGCGGGCGAGGGCGCCGACCACGAGGCGATCAAGCGGGGCATTCGCCTCCAGCGAGAGGCGGCCGCCTGGGAGATGAGTGCGGTACCTGCCTACTGGGCGCGAGACTTCGACGACTTCGAGACCGCGAAGAAGCGGTTCGAGCAGCTGCTTCTCGCCTTTCAGGAGCAAGGCGACGAAGCGCGGCGCTGCGTGGCCCTCGCGCACCTCGCGGTGATCGAGGCGATGACCGGCCACCTCGACCGCGCCGGGCTGCTGGCCGCGGAGTCGCGCGACCTCGCCGAGCAGACCGAGCAGGAGACCTGGATCAACATCGCGCTGTGGGCGCAGAGCTACGTCGCCGCGCAGGCCGGCGACGTGGAGACGGCGCGGGCCGGTGCTGACGCGGTGCTCGGCCGTATCGAGGACAACCCCGACGCGATCGCCGAGCGGCTGGCGCGCGACGTGCTCGGCATCACCGCCTTCGCGGCCGGCGATTACGAGGAGGCCGACCGCCAGCTCTCGCGGGCCGACGACATCGATGCGTCTCTGCACGTGCGGGAGCCTGCTGCGGAGCGGTTCCAGGCCGACCACGCGGAGGCGGTGATCGCACTTGGCGACCTCGACCGGGCAGAGCGCCTAGTGGAGCGGCTGGAGGCGCGCGCCGAGCGGATTCCACGACCCTGGATCTGCGCGGTGTCGGCTCGATGCCGCTCGCTGCTCCTCGCTGCGCGCGGCGATCTCGACGGCGCGCTGGCGTCGATCCAGGATGCGCTCGACCGGCAGGCGAACCTCGAGATGCCGGTCGAGCGGGCGCGAACTCTCCTGGTGCTCGGGCAGGTGCTCCGCAGGCGGAAGCAGCGGCGGGAGGCGCGCGCGGTCTTCGAGGAGTCGCTCGGCGGCTTCGAGGCTGTCGGAGCGTCGTTGTGGGCGCAGCGCGCACGCATCGAGCTTGCGCGCGTCCCTGTGCGTCGCGCGTCGGCCGAGCTCACTCCGACGGAGGAGAGGATTGCCGTCCTCGCTGCCGCCGGTCTCACGAACCGTGTGGTCGCGGAGCAGATCTTCGTGAGTCCGAAGACCGTGGAGGCGAACCTCGCGCGGGTCTACCGCAAGCTGGGCATCCGCTCGCGCGCCGAGCTTGGCCGCGCGATGGCGGAGCGGGAACGCGTCGCCGAGACGTAGGGCTCGATCCCTAACGCGGTTCCTTGCGGGTCGCGCAAATACACTCGCGCCATGCCGGTCTGCCCGCATTGCGGCGAGGACAATCCAGCGCGGGCGAGGTTCTGCCTCAACTGCGCTGCGCCGCTCGCCGCGGCATCGCAGGCGCGCGAGCAGCGCAAGGTCGTGACTGTGCTCTTCTGCGACGTCACCGGGTCGACCGAGCTCGGCGAGCGGCTCGACCCGGAGGCGCTTCGTGCGCTGCTCGCGCGCTACTTCGAGCGGATGAGGGCGGCGGTCGAGCAGCACGGAGGCACGGTGGAGAAGTTCATCGGCGACGCGGTCATGGCCGTCTTCGGCGTGCCGGTCGTGCACGAGGACGACGCGCTGCGGGCCGTGCGCGCAGCGGTGCGAGATGCGGGATGCGTTCCCCGAGCTCGGCGTCCAGGGCCGGATCGGGATCACGACGGGCGAGGTCGTGACGGGGACGGAGGAGCGGCTGGCGACGGGTGACGCCGTCAACGTGGCGGCCCGGCTCGAGCAGACCGCGCAGCCCGGGGAGATCCTCGTCGGATTGGAGACGGTGGCGCTCGTACGCGACGCCGTGTCGGTGGAGGCGGTCGAGCCGCTGGCGCTGAAGGGGAAGCAGGCTCCCGTCGAGGCATACCGGCTGCTGTCCGTCGGCCCTGCAGCGCCCGGGCGCAGACACGCCGGGGCGATGGTCGGCCGCGGGCGCGAGCTCGAGCGGCTTCGGGCGGCGCTGGCGCAGGCGAAGCGCGGACGGCTCGTGTCAGCTCTTCACCGTGCTCGGCGCCGCCGGCGTCGGCAAGTCCCGCGTCGTGAACGAGTTCCTCGGCGGTCTCGACGGGCGGCACGGTCGTCCGCGGCGGCTGCCTGCCGTACGGCGAAGGCATCACCTACTGGCCGGTGGTCGAGGTGGTCAAGCAGCTCCTCGGCCGGGACCCGAGCCGCGGCTCGCCGAGCTCGGCCTCGACGGCTCGGCGTCGCGGGCGATCCAGGCGGTGCTCGGCGACGCAAGCATGGTCTCGTCCGTCGAGGAGATCGCGTGGGCGATGCGCCGGCTGCTCGAGGCAGTCGCGGCCACGTCGGCCGCTGGTCGTCGTCTTCGACGACATCCACTGGGGCGAGGAGGCGTTCCTCGATCTCGTCGACCACGTCGCCGACCTGAGCCGCGACGCGCCGATCCTGCTGCTCTGCATGGCCCGGCCGGAGCTCCTCGACCGGCGGCCGAACTGGGGCGGAGGGAAGCTCAACGCCACGACCGTGCTGCTCGAGCCGCTTGCGGCCGGCGACGCCGAGTCACTCGTCGCGAGCCTGCTCGACGGCGAGGCCGTCGACGAGTCGCTCCGCGCACGGATCCTCGACGCGGCCGAGGGCAATCCGCTCTTCGCCGAGGAGATGGTCGCGCTCGTCCGCGAGTCGCCCGGTGACGTCGTCGCAGTCCCGCCGACGATCCAGGCGCTGCTCGCCGCGCGTCTCGACCAGCTCGACCAGTCGGAGCGGAACGTGCTCGAGCGCGGCTCCGTCGAGGGACGGACGTTTCACCGGGGCGCGGTGCAGGCCCTCTCACCGACGGACGAGCAGCTTCTGACGCCGCTCACGGCACTCGTCCGCAGGGAGCTGCTGCGCCCGGACCGGCCGCAGTTCCCGGGCGAGGACGCCTTCCGCTTCCGTCATCTGCTGATCCGCGATGCGGCCTACGACGCGCTGCCGAAAGCGAGCCGTGCGCGAGCTCCACGAGCGCTTCGCCGTCTGGATCGGCGAGCACGTCGAGCTCGTCGAGCTGGACGAGGTAGTCGGGTATCACCTCGAGCAGGCGCACCGCTACCGCGTCGAGCTCGGCACCTCCGACGACCGGCTCGCCTTCCGAGCGGCCGATCGGCTCGCCTCGGCGGGCGACAGGGCCGCCGCGCGCGGCGACGTGCGGGCCGCGACCAACCTCCTCGCTCGCGCTGCGGCCCTCTTCCGGACCGACGAACCGCGTCGCATCGGCCTTCTCGTCACGCTCGGCCGGGCGTCGTACGAGACCGGCGAGTGGGATCGGGCAGACGAGCTGTTCTCCGAGGCGATCGAGCTGGGCCGGGCTGCCGACGACCGGCGGATCGTCGCGCACGCGACCCTCGGCAGGACCGTCGTCAATACGTTCCGGGGCTCGTTCGAGAGCCACGACAGGATCAGGGACGAGCTCGCGTGGCCGATCGCCGTCTTCGAGGAGTTCGGAGACGAGAGCGGGCTCGCCCGGGCCGTCGGTCTCGGTGGTCAGCTCCGTTTCTGGAAAGGCCAGGCGGCGGCCGCGCTGGACGAGCTCGAGCGTGCGGCGGTCCACGCGCAGAATGCCGGCGACAGGCTCCAGGAGGTCCAGTGCCTGCAGTACGTCCTGCTCTCGTCGAGGAATGGCCCGATGCCCGCGTCGGAGGCCCTCGCGCGGGCTGCCCGGCTGCGTGAGACGACGACCGTCGACCGTCGGCTCGAGGTGTCGATCCTCCGCTGCACGGCCTGTCTCTGGGCGATGCAAGGCGACTTCGACGCTCGCGCGCGATCAGATCACCATGTCGGTGGCCCTCGCCAAGGAGCTCGGGCTGGCGGTCGTTGCAGCGAGCGCGGAGATGGAAGCCGGCCACATCGAGGTCCTCGCCGGGCGACCCGACGCAGCCGAGCCGTCGCTCCGGTCAGCGTTCGACCGGCTCGAAGCCATGGGTGATCGTGGCTTCCTGGTCACGGTTGCTCCCGTGCTCGCCGACGCCCTCCTCGGGTTGGACCGCATGGACGAGGCCGCGTCGCTCATCGAGCTGACCGTCCGGTGGGCGATCGATGACGATCTCGATCCTCAGATCGGCTGGCGGCGAGTGCAGGGGCGGCTCCTGGCACGGAGAGGGGATTTCGAGAACGCGGTGGGCGTCGCGCGCGAGGCGGTCGAGCTCGCGGCCGGCACCGACTTCATCGACGACCATGGTCGAGCGCTCGAGGATCTCGGCGAGGTCCTCCGGCTCGCGGGACACGACGAGGACTCGAAGGCCGCGCTCGAGCAGGCGCTCGAGCTCTACGAGCAGAAGGGCAACACGGTCTCGTCGAAGCGCGTGCGCTCGCTGCTGTAGCTACGAGCCGATCCACTCCTCCTCGTGCCAGTCGGTCCTCGAGCGGTGGCGCCTGAGGGCGACGATCAGCCAGCCGACTACCGCGAACGCGGCGGCGGCGGCCAGCAGCGGGCGTACCGTCCAGGCGACCCAGACGAGGCACCACACGGCGAGCGCGGTGGCGGCGCCGAGCGCGAGCAGGACGATCATGCGTTGCCAGTGATTCAGTGCGGCGAGCTTGGCCATCGAGTCTCCTCCAGCTCTTCGATTGCTCCCGGCCGGGCGCTGCCCGAGGGGGTTTGCGTCGAGCCATTGTTGTTCGATCGAGGGAGTCTGTCCATCCCCGATCCGAGTGATCCGGTGACATGCTCCGGGCATGAGGGTCGCCGTGGTCGGAGCGGGTGCGATGGGCTCGGTCTACGCCTGCCTGCTCGCCGCCGCCGGCCACGACGTGACCGCAGTCGACCTCGACACCGAGCACGTCGAGGCGATCCGCGCCCGGGGGCTGCGCGTCGAGGGCGCGAGCGGCGACCGCGTCGTGCCGATCGCGGCGACGACGAGGGCGGCCGACGTCGGCGCCGTGGACCTGGTCGTGATCGCGACGAAGGCGATGGACGCGAGGGCTGCCGCCGAGTCGGTCGGGCCGCTGCTCGGCGGCGAGACGACGGTGCTGACGATCCAGAACGGTCTCGGCGCGGCGGACACGGTCGCCGACGTTGTCGGCGAGGAGCGTCTTCTGGTCGGAGTCGCCGGCGGCTTCGGCGCCTCGCTCGTCGCCCCCGGCCACGCGCATCATCACGGCATGGAGCTCGTCCGCCTCGGCGAGCCCACCGGGCCCGTCACCCCGAGGTGCGAGCTGATCGCCGACGTCTGGCGCAGCGCGGGATTCACCGTCCGGACCTACGACGACGTGAGCCGCCTGCTCTGGGAGAAGCTGATCTGCAACGCGTGTTACGCCGGCGTCTGCGGGCTCCTCGAGCTCACGATCGGCGAGGTGATCGAGAGCCCGCACGCGTGGTCGATCGCGAGCCGCTGTGCACAGGAGACGCTCGACGTCGGCCGGGCGCGCGGGGTGCGCCTCGAGATCGACGATGCCGCCGCGTACGTCCGCGAGTACGGGCTGAAGATCACCGGCGCACGGCCCTCGCTGCTCCTCGACCTCCTCGCCGGCAGGCCGACCGAGGTCGAGTGGATCAACGGCTCCGTCCCGCGCGTGGGGGCCGAGGTCGGCGTCCCCGCCCCGGTCAACGACCTCGTCACGACGCTCGTCCTCGGGAAGCAGGCCACTGCACTCCGCGGGCGCTGAGTGCGCTCAGCCGACGAGGCCGGAGATGCCGTCCCGGATCAGCGCCACCGCGAGGAGCACGACGATCACCGCGGCCACCGTCCTCACGTGCGCGAGCAGCCAGTCGCGGACACGTTGCAGGAGCGTCGTCGTGCGGTCGCGGGCGACGACGAGCATGACGAGGGCCAGCAGCAGCGGAAGCAGCGACACGACCGAGAAGAAGACCCACTCGACGACGTACTCGGGGGCGCTCGGGTTCCGCTCGGAGATCTCCTTGAGCGCGATCGGGATGAAGGCGCCGGGGTTCGCGAGCACGGCGCCGGCCCCGATGACCGCGACCGACGGGGACGCCGCGACCTTGGTCATCTGGGCGGTCATGCTCTTCGTCTTGGCCGCGTTCGGCGGCCGTCGCAGGACGACCGCGACCCACACGAGCAGCAGCACGCCGGCGACCACATCGAAGACCGCGACCCAGGTCTTCGGCGTCGACGAGTGCGACGCCGCGCTGTCGCCGAGGACGAAGGCGGCAGCGACGCCGACGCGCGAGCGTCGCCGTCAGCGCGCCGAGGTAGAACAGGGAGCCGGTCCGGAACGGCCGGTCGCCGACGACGAGCGCGAGCACCGAGAACGAGAGCGTCGTCGGCGAGAGCATCGCCGCGAGGGCTGTCAGCGCCAGCTCGGCGTCGAGCCAGCCGCTCAACCCCTGTCCGCCGGATCCGAGCCGATCTTCGCGACGGGGATGTCGTAGCGGCTGCTCGCAACCTCGGCGAGATCCTTCTCCAGCCGGTTGGCGCTGTCCGCCGGTGGGGTCGCGAAGACGATCAGGTCGGCCGGGAACTCGCGCAGCCCGTCGTCGGCGGCCTGGATCGGGTCGTGCGGGCCGATGTGCCCCTCGGCCTCGACGCCGATGCGATTCAGCGCTTCGAGCGTCGCGCTGAGGTGATCCTGCGCGACCTGGTACGCCTGCTCGTCGCCGGTGAGTCGGTCGAGCCGCGACGAGAGCGACGGCGCGATCACGAGCGCCCGCGTCGGACGCCCCGCCGAGCGGGCTGCGAGCTCGTCTCGGAGCGCATCCGCGGAGCAGCTCTCGTCCGCGACCACGAGGACTCTGAAGATCTCGTCGTCGACCCGCGCGACCACGGGCGCGTCGTCGGCCGAGGGGTGCGGGTGGCGCTTCGAGTACCACCAGAACAGGAAGCCCGCGGCGACCACCGTGAACACGACGAGGAGAATCCAGGCCCAGGGGCCGGTGTAGACGGCGAGCACGAGCAGGCCGACGAAGCCGAGGAGCGCGACGACGAGCGGGATCGCGGCGAACTCACGTGAGCGCATCGCAGGCACATGCTGTGACCGACACGCGCGACGGTCATCATGCGAAGGGGATGATGTCAGTCCCCGATGCCGCTGATTCGATCCCGCAGATGACGAGCGACGCACCTGTGAGCCCCGATCGCGACGTTGCACCCGCGCCGTCGGCGGACGAGCTCCTGGGCGAGGTCGCCCACGAGCTCACCGTCCTGATCCGCAGTGACCTCGAGCTCGCGGCTGCCCAGCGGGCGCCCGAGGTGCGGGAGGTCGTCGGCGACGTCGCGGCCACCGGGATCGCGGCCGCCGCCGCGCTGCTCGCGTTCGCCGCCGTCAGCTGGGCCGCGGTACTCGGGCTCTCCCACGCCATGGCGTCATGGGGAGCGGCGCTCGTCGTCGCCGGAGTCTGGGCGCTCGTCACGCTGATCCTGTTGCGGATGGGGCACGTGGCGCGCCTGCGGGGGCGGCTGAGCCCCGAGAGCCAGGGACAGGCACTCGCCTCGGCGCGGGCTGCCCGCGACGACGCGGAGCGGAAGCTCAAGGTCGCCTCGGGCCAGCTCGGGCGCGCGGTCGTCCGCGAGGCTGCGCAGCACGAGCTGGGGGCCGTCGTCGCGGCCGAGCAGCGCATCGCCGACACCGTCGAGCGCGACGTCGAGGCGATCCTCCGGGATCTCGTCGGAGCACTGTCCATGCCGGAGAAGGCCGGCAGCTTCCTCGATCGGATCAAGGGTCTGGGCGGCGGCTTCTAACCCGGCGTCACCTCTCTCCGGGTCAAGATGCCGAGAGGCGACCTGGCGCATCCGCACCAACGCGAAGTTGTCGGCGCGCACGCCGAGTCCGCCAGAATCGAGAGCGGTGCGTCGGCGCTTCTGTTCGGATGTCTACGGTGACGAGGGCCGGCCTGTCGCGACCGCGGTCCGTCAAGCCCACGGGGCGCGCGCCGGAAAGGGGTCGCGTTGGACGGTCGTCGGAGAAACAGCTCGTGTCAGGTGGCCGAGCTCGGCGCGCTCGTGCCTTCCTCGCCCCCGGGAAGCGATGAGGTGGGCCTGGATGTCTCTTCGACAAGGTTTCGCTGGACGAGCGTGAACAGGAGAACGAGGGCGGGGATGACGACGAGGACGGCGACGCCGAAGACGATCAGCACGCCGGTGAGCACCGCGCTCGGAGCTGCCCCCTGGGACATGGTGAGTGTCTCCGGAAGCAGGTAGGGGTACTGGGCGACGGCCCAGCCCCAGACCACCGCGGCGACCGCGCCTATCGCGAGCGCGCGTGCGCCGCGCCTGACGTTGCGGTGAAGCAGCACGAGCACTGCCAGGCCGCAGAGGGCGGAGATGACGACGAGCGGCAATCCCTCGCTCGTGAGGCGCTCGAAGACGTAGCTCGCGTCGCTGTGCAGGGCGACGAGGCTGACGGCCGCCAGCGCGCCGGCAACGGCGCCGGCCAGAAGCGCCCGGTTGCTGAAGTACCGCTGGAGGTCGGGCGCGGCCGCCCGTCGGGCGTCGCTGACGAGGAACACCGCCGCCATGTAGGCGCTCGTCGCCACGAACAGCGCTCCGATCGACAGGGAGAGTGGATTGACCCAGCTCGTGACGGGGTCGCCGCTCGCGTTTCCCACCGGCACGCGGCCTCCTGCGATCGCGCCCACGACCGTGCCCATGAAGAAAGGAGTGAGCACCGATGCGACCCCGAAGAGGGTGACGGACAACGTCCGTGCCCTCTCGCGGGCCGCGGTGTGCTGGAACGCGAACCCGGACCCGCGCAGGACGATGCCGAGCGCGGCAAGGCTCAGCGGGATGAACAGCGTCGAGAAGATCGCCTCGAACGCCTGGGAGAAGCTCGTCCAGAGCACCACGATCACGAAGATCAGCCAGACGTGATTGGCCTCCCAGACCGGCCCGATTGCCCAGTCGATCAACTCGCGCGGTCGCCGGCCGCGGTCGCTCCCTCCTGCCAGCAGGCTCCACAGTCCTGCACCGAAGTCCGCGCCCGCGAAGACGGCGTACATCGTCGCCCCGACCCAGAGCACGGCGGCGACGGCGGTGGCTTCGCTCATCCGGCAGTCCCTGTCGCGGGGGCAGGAGGCGGGGCCGGATCCGGGCTGTACGGCCCACCGTCGTCCTCGGCGTCGGCGGTGCGCCAGCGACGAGACATGGCCCGCAGCACGACGATCAACGCAGTCCCGAGCGCGGCGTAGAGGCCGAGGATCAGGCCGAAGGTGACCCAGATGCCGCTTGCGTTGGTGACCGCGTCGGAGGTTCGCATGACGTTGTAGACGATCCAGGGCTGCCGTCCGACCTCGGTGATGATCCAGCCGCACTCGAGCGCGATCACGCCCAGAACGCCGGACACGGCAACCGCACGGAGGAACCAGCGGGTTCCGGGGACGTCACGCTTGCGCCACCAGCCGATGCCTAGCCAGACCGCGAGCCCGATCAAGAGCGTGCAGATGCCGACCATCGTGTCGAACGCCCAGTGCAGCATCGTGTTCGCAGGCGGTCGGTCGTCCGGCGGAACGGAGTCGAGTCCGGTCACCTGAGTGCTCGTACTCCAGCCGACCAGGAACGAGTCGAATCCCGGAATCCCGATTCCGCCCTGCACGCCGCTCGACGTGCACCGCCCGAAGATGTACTCCGTGACGTCCGTCGAGGTCTGCTCCACGCATTCCATCGCCGCGAACTTGATCGGCTGGTCCGCGGCGATCGCGCGAGCGGCCGTGTCGCCGACCACGAACTGGATCGGCGTTGCGATGCAGGCGACCGTGAGCGGGATCAGGAGGCCGAGTCGGTGGATGCGGTCACGACGGCCGCGCAGCATCCCGACCGCGTAGATCGACGCCACGATGAACCCGGTGACCAGGTACGCCGCCAGGATCATGTGGGGCACTTCGTAGGGCACCGCGGGGTTGAAGATCACCTCGAAAGGCTTCACCGAAGTGACGTTGCCCGTCGTCGGCGAGAAGCCCTGCGGCTGGTTCATCCACGAGTTCACGGCGACGACCGAGAAGGCACCTCCGAGACCCGAGATCACGACCGGCACGCCCGTCCAGAAGTGCTTCCACGGCGACAGTCGCTTCCAGCCGAAGATGTAGATGGCGATGAAGATCGCCTCGAGGAAGAAGAAGATGCCCTCGATCCCGAAGAGCAGGCCGAAGACCTCGCCGAAGCGCCCCGTGAACGCCGGCCAGAGCAGTCCGAACTCGAACGACAGCACGGTCCCGGTGACGGCGCCGACGGCGAAGGTCACCGCCACCGCCTTCGACCAGCGCTGCGCCAGCCTGAGCGCGTCCGCATCGTCGTGGCGAAGACCGCGGTAATTCGCGATCAGCATCATCGCCGGGAGTGCCACGCCGAGCGATGCCAGGATGATGTGGAACCCCAGCGTGAACGCCATCTGGCTGCGTGCCGCCGCGAGGTTCGACGCAATAATCAACATCGGAGCGCTGTGCCGGCAGCCACCTGTCGATTCACGCGAACGTGAACGCCGCCCGCCCCGCTCACGCGCGGATCCGGATCTCGTCGTTCGTTTCACGCACCTCGCAGGTTGCGAGTGGGTCGGTCGCCGGGGCTCGCAGCACTGCGCCCGAGGTCAAGTCGAACTTCGATCCGTGGCACTGGCACATGAGCGTCGTTCCGGTCAGGAGCCTTGCTGAGAGGGGCAGGCCTCGTGCGTGCAGAGGTCGTCGGCGGCGTAGATTACTGGATGCAGAGACTCGCAAGAGGCTGGTTTCTGTGGAAGGCGATCGTCGCGATCGCCTTTCCGTTCATCGCCGCCACCGAGGGCTGGCTTCTCACTGAGATGGGCGTCAGCGGTGGATCGCCCGTCGACCGCGTCGAGGGTCGTCCGGGACGTCTTTGCCGCGGCCGGCGATGCCTCCGTCCTTCTGATCACGCATCGGCCGGAAGGGCTCGAGCTCGTCGACGAGGTGCTGACGCTCCGGGCGGGGAGGATCGAACGGACGCCGCAGAATGCCGCCGCCACGGCGGCCGCGCAGTAGTCTGAGCGGCCGTGCCGGCTCTGCGCGACCTGCTGGAGATGCGGACCGCTGCGCCGGCGGATCTCTCTGCGGACGGCTCGGTCGCGCTCGTCGCGTCCGATCTCGGCGGCACGGCGCAGCTCTATCTCCAGCCCCTTGCGGGCGGCGGGCTCGTCCAGCTCACGGACCTCCCCGAGCCCGTGTCGGGACAGTTCCTGCCGGGGGGCGAACGGGTGCTCCTACAGATGGACGACGGCGGCAACGAGCTCGACCAGCTCTACACCCTCGAGGCCTGGCCGGGGGCGACGCCCGAGCCGCTCGTGGTCGAGCCGGGCTTCTTCCACCGCACTCCGACGGCGAGCCGCGACGGGCGGCTCCTCGCCTACGCGTCGAACCGGCGCAACGGCGCCGACTGGGACGTCCACGTCCGCGAGCTCGGCTCCGGCGAGGAGCGGACCGTCTTCGCGGAGGGCGGCTGGTGCGAGGTCGCCGGCTTCTCGCCCGACGGGGCCGTCCTCGCCGTCCTGAAGGCGACCGAGCGGACGGGCGACAACGACCTCTACCTCGTCGACGTCGCCACCGGCGACTCGTTCTCGGCCGTGCCGCACGACGACAACTCCGAGGTCGGCCCGCCGGCCTGGCTTCCCTCCGGCGACGCGTTCCTGTTCGCGACCAGCATTGGCCGCGACACGGTCGGGATCGCGCGCTACGAGCTCGCCGAGCGGCGCTGGGGGTACGTCCTCGAGGAGCGCTGGGACCTCCGGTGCGCGGTCGACGAGAGCGGGCAGAACCTGCTCGTCGACTGGAATGCCGACGGCTACACGCGGGTCGAGCTGCGCGATCCGGAGACGCTCGAGCTGCTGCGAGAGGTGCCGCTTCCCGGCCGGGGCGTCGCTGCCGCCTACGCCTTCTCACGCGACGGCCGCAGGCTCGCGTACCACTTCACCTCGCCGCTCGTCGCCGGCGACGTCTGGGTGTGCGACACGGAGACGGGGGAGAGCGAGCGGCTGACCGAGAGCCCGAGTGCCGTCGACGCGGCCGAGCTCGTCGAGCCGGACCTGCACCGCTTCGAGTCGTTCGACGGCGAGTCCGTGCCCGTCTTCCTCTACCGGCCGTCCGGGCCGGGTCCGTTCCCCGTCGTGATCATGATCCACGGCGGCCCCGAGGCCCAGCTGCGGCCCATCTTCAGCCCGCTCGCCCAGTACTTCGTCACGAACGGGTACGCCGTCGCAGCGCCGAACGTCCGCGGCTCGACGGGCTACGGCAAGCGCTACGAGCACCTGGACGACATCCGCAAGCGCCTCGACTCGGTCAGCGACCTCGTCTCGCTGCACGACTGGCTCGCGACGATCGACTGGGTCGACGAGTCACGCGCCGTGCTCTACGGCGGCTCGTACGGCGGCTACATGGTTCTGGCCGGACTCGCCTTCCACCCCGATCGCTGGGCGGCGGGGGTCGAGATCGTCGGCGTCTCCAGCCTCGTCACGTTCCTCGAGAACACGGCCGTGTGGCGGCGCGCGGTGAGGGAGCGCGAATACGGCTCGCTCGAGCACGACCGCGAGTTCCTGATCGAGGCCTCGCCGCTGACCCGCGTCGACGAGATCCGCGCGCCGCTCTTCATCATCCACGGCGCCAACGACCCGCGCGTCCCCGTGGGCGAGGCGCGCCAGATCCACCGCTCGCTGACCGAGCGCGGCGTGCCCTGCGAGCTGAACGTCTACGACGACGAGGGCCACGGGCTGAAGCGGCTCCCGAATCGCCTCGACGCCTACCCGAAGGCGGCCGCCTTCCTCGAGCGCGTGCTCGCGCCGCCGTCCTAGATCACGCCGCCCGCGGCCTCCTTCGTCGTCTGCCGGCCGCGGAACGACGCGTCCACCCGTGGGTCGACGAACGCGTACAGCGTGTCGACGATCACGTTCCCGACGACGACGATGAACGTGATCACCGTCACGATGGCGAGGATCTGCGGCAGGTCGAGCGCGGCGCCGCCGATGAAGTTGTCGACCGCCATTCTCCCGAGGCCCTGGAAGCCGAACGCCGCCTCGATGTAGAGGCAGACGCCGATCGCCGTCCCGACCTCCATCCCGACCATCGTCAGGACGCGCAGGCTGGCGTGCGGGACGACATGGCGCCCGAGCACCCGCGCCTCGCGGACGCCCTTGGCCCGCGCGGTGCGCACGAAGTCCTCGTGCAGCGTGTCGATCACGCTCGAGCGGACCATGCGGATGTAGAGCGCGAGGAACAGGAGCGCGAACGTGACCCAGGGCAGTACGAGATGCGAGGCCCACTGCTCCGGTCCGCTGCAAACGGAGTCCTTGTTGGCGATCAGGTTGCAGTAGCCGGTCGGCGGCGCCCAGTGCAGACGGTTCGCGAACGTGGTGCGCAGGATCAGCCCGAGCACCATCGGATGGGTGCAGATCGCGATCAGGGCGACGAGCGAGATCGTCCGGTCCAGCCACGTGCCCGCGTACCGGCCGGCGATCGCACCGAGCGGCATCGCGAGCAGGAGCACGAGCATCGCGCCGCCGAGGACGATCGACATCGTCACGCCCAATGCCTCGAAGAGCACGGGCCGGATCGGCGCTTCGACGATCCTCTTCCCGGCAGTCACCGAGGCTCCCGTCCACTGGCCTCCGAAGTCGAAGCGGGCGATGTGCCAGAGGTAGTCGCCGTACTGCTCGAGCCTCGGCCGGTCGAGCCCGAGCAGGTGGTCGGCATGCTTGATCTGGTACTCCGAGAGGTGCTGCGCGTACGGATAGACGTAGACCTCCGGCTCGCTCGGGATCGCCCAGAAGAGCGCGAAGGTGAGCGTGATCATCGCCCACAGCGTGAAGAGCGCGGCGCCGAGGCGGCGGACGAGGACGGCGACGATCCTCACGACCGCCACGGCTCCGTCGCGCGTCGAAGGCCTTCCGAGATCTGGTTCAGCGACAGCACCGTCAGCAGGATCGCGACGGTGGGGAAGACCGTCAGCCACGGCGTGAACACGCGGTCGTCGTACGGCCGCGGAGAGTAGATCGTGCCCCAGGTGGTCGTGAGCAGCGAGCCCCACGTCGCGGTCGACGCCTGCACGCCGACGCCGACGAAGCTGATCCCGACCTCGAGCAGGATGTTCGTCGCGACCGCGATCGCCGACCAGACGAGCAGGGTCGGCACAAGGTGCGGGAACAGGTGCCGGCGCAGGATGCGCGAGTCGGAGGCACCGATCATGTGCTCGGCCTGGACGAACTCGGCTTCCTTGAGCGTGAGCAGCTGTACCCGTACGAGCCGGGTCGGATAGAAGGACGTGAAGATGCCGATCAGCAGCGAGACGGCGAAGACGCCCTCGGGTAAGACGGAGCCGAATCCAATCGGCGTCAGCGAGTTGCTCAGCCGCACGCTCGCGAGCACGAGGAAGAGGATCAGCGGGAAGGCCATGACCATCTCCGTCAGCCGTGCGATGCCCGCGCCGGTCCAGCCGCCGAAGTAGCCGCCGATACAGCCGAGCGGGACGCCGATCAGGAGCGCGAAGAAGACACCCAGGAGAGCGATCTCGAGCGACGTCTTGCCGCCGTCGAGGAGCCGGATCAGCTCGTCGCGCCCGAGTGGCCCGTCGGCGCCGAGGACGAGCAGCGTCGTGCCGGCGGACACGGGCGGCTTCTCGAGGTTGCCGTACTGGTCGCTCTGCGCCTCACCCACGTTCGGCACTCGCGTCCAGGGGCCGACCGGCTTCGAGAAGCCGCTCATGGCGTACGGGAACAGGTCGGTGCCGTTGTGTCCGACGGCCGCGCTCGCGATCGGCCCGCCCGCGAACGACACGACCACGATCGCGGCGAACAGGCAAGCGGCGGTGAGCGAGAGCCGGTCGCGGCGGAAGCGGTCCCAGGTCAGCCGCCAGGGCCCGCGCGGCAGCTGTGCGGCGGGCAGCGCTCTCGGCCGCGCCCCGTCCACGGCGACGCGGCCGACCTCGACGCGGCCCCCCTCCTCCCCCATCAGGAGGTTGGACGCGCCTGGCCGGGAATGGTTTGACCGCGGCGGCTCACGTCCAGCCTCTAGCTCGAGGGGTTGGCGCCGGTCGCCTTGAACTCCCGCTGCGCGATCACCCAGGCCGTGTCGGGCGCGAGTATGAGCGCCAGGAAGAACTCCAGATTCGCGGGAGGATCGGCATTCATCAACCGCGCTCGCAATCTACAGCGAGCGGCAGCGCCGGCTCTCAGGCGCACCTCGATTCGACGCCTAGAAGCTATTCGCGCACTGGCCGGATCGTTGCCCGAACACCTTGTTCGGAGCTCCGCCCGAGTCGCCGCGGTGCGGTGCCCGGGTGTTGGCGAAGCACGCCAGGTTCCCGAGGATCACGTTCGACATGATCTCCATCGCGTCCGGGTCGGCCAGGTGGTTGTCGTCGAGAGTCACGCTCCCGTCGACTCTGTTCCGGATGAAGCCCATCCAGCACGCGGTGTAGCCGTCGATGCTGGCGTTTCCTTCGATCAGCGTGTCCTCGAAGGTGACGTAGTCGGGGCCTTCGACGACCGGGTCGTCGCCGCAGTCGACGGGCTGGCTGCCGCCCTCAGACGACAGACTGCCAAGCGTGGCGCTGTGGACGATCAGATCGGCCGGCGAGGACGCCTCGAGGGCCCCGTCGACGCGATCGTGGGTCGTGAAGCTGCAACCGATCGCAGGCGAGCAGCCGAGGGCCAGGATCCCGCCGTCGTCGACGACGAGATTGCCGTGGACGACGACCGTGGCTGCCGTGATCGCATTCAGGCCGGCGCCTGCCTCGATCGTGAGGTCGCCTCGGTCCCACACGACCCCTGACGGCATCGTGCAGATGCCAGTGACCGTGATCGAGTCGTAGAAGCCGGGTCCGATCGAGCCGCCGTCGCAGGTCACCGACTGCGCAGCGTGCTCGGTGGACGCGGCTCCGGCACCGACGAAGAGCGTGAAGAACGCCGCGGCGATCACGAGCGGTACTCGGAGCCTTCTCATGCCGTACCTCCTCCGCCTGCCGCGTCGGGGAGCTGTATGAGCCGCGGAGGGTAGCTACGCGAGCTGAGGCTCGGCAGCTCGAGGCTGCGCGACGCCGATCATGCTGTCCCGCGTGACGAGCGCCGCGAGCTCCTGCCTCGTCGAGCCCGTCCGTGCCCTCCGGCCGCTGCGGGACGACGAGGTAGCGCACGTCGGCGGTCGAGTCGAGGACGCGCAACTCGACGCCCGGGTCGAGCTCGACGCCGAACTCGGCCAGCACGGCGCGAGGCTCGGAGACGGCCCGCGAGCGGTAGGGGAGGCTCTTGTACCAGGCCGGCGGCGGGCCGAGCAGGGCGCGCGGGTAGCACGAGCAGAGCGTGCAGACGACCATGTTGTGCAGCTCGTCAGTGTTCTCGACGGCCACGACCTTCGGTGATGGGCCGGCGTCGAGCCCGAGCTCGTCCGCGGCTGCGCGCGCGTCGGCGAGCAGCCGCTTCTTGAACCCGGGGTCGACCCAGGCGCGCGCGACGAGCCTCGCGCCGTCGGCCGGGGAGCGCGAGACGAGCCAGTCGACGCCCTGTCGCACGGACTCGCGGGTGACGACGCCCTTCTCGACGAGGAGCTCCTCGAGCGCCCTCACGCGTGCCGCTGCCGCGGGCTCGCGGTCGTGGCCGATCGGCTCGTGCGGATGGTCGTGGTCGTGCGGATGGTCGTGGTCGTGTCCCATCAGGCCTCCTCGAGCCAGTGCTCGTAGACGTCGACGACGAGGCTGTCCTCGCCCGGCCCTGCGTATGCGGGCCAGACGTCGCGCTGCACGAAGACGACGCCGTAGAGCGGCTGCTCCGGAAGACCGTCCGAGCCGTAGGCCCGCGTCTCCGGGTTCGTGAACGACCCGTGGACGCACTCGACCGTGCCCGTCTTGCCGCGCAGGTACGCCGGTGTCCGGCAGTGACCCGGGTGCGAACGGGCGGCGACGCGGACGCGCTGGCCGGGGCCGAACCTCACAGCCGCGCGTCCAGTTCGCCGGGCGCGAGGATGCCCTTCTCGGTCAGGTTCGTCTCGATCGAGAACAGCCAGCGCTCGTAGTAGCCCGCGCGCTCGTACTCGTCCGGCGGCATGCTCTCGATCCCGCGCCGGAGCTGGTCGACGTTCATCACGCCCGCGCGGGCAAGCGCGCCCACGAGCGAGTCGGTGAGGAGCTCCCAGTCCTCGAGCTCGTGCTCCGTGCGGTCGATCGGCTCGCCGGTCGACATGCCTCCGCGATCGTGGACGGCGGGCTCCACGCCGGGATCGTACGACAGGAGGACGTTCGCGGCGCTAGGCGGCCGTGTCCCGCGCCCGGCCTGCGTCCCCGAACACGCCGTTGCCAGCGAGGAGCGCGCTCATCTGCTCCGCCGGCACCGGACTGGCGAAGAGGACGCCTTGTGCATGGTCGCAGCCGAGCTCGCGCACCGCCCGCAGCTGGCTCTCGGATTCGATGCCCTCGGCGATCGCGACCAGGCTGAGCGAGTGGGCGAGGCTGGCCAGGTTGGCCGTGATTGCCGCGTCCTTGGCGCTCTTCCCGACGTCCTGGATGAACGAGCGGTCGACCTTGATCACGTCCACCGGGAAGCGGCGCAGGTGGGCGAGCGACGAGAAGCCGGTGCCGAAATCGTCGATCGCGATCCTCACACCGAGGTCGTGTAGCTCCTGGAGCTCGCGCCGAGCGCGCTCGCCCGCAGCGCCGCCGACGACGATCGCCGTCTCGGTGACCTCGAGGCCGAGCAGCCCAGGCGCCACGCCGGTCGTCTCGAGCGTCCGCTTCACGAGCCCGCTCACGTCGCCGGCCGAGATCTGCTTGCCGGAGACGTTGACCCAGGTCGTAAACGGTGTCGGCAAGAGGCCTGCGCGCACCCAGTCCGCGGTCTGCCTGCAGGCTTCGGCGAGCACGAACTCGCCGATCGCGATGATCAGGCCGGTCGACTCGGCGACGGGGATGAACCGTGTCGGCGGGACGAGGCCGCGGTTCGGCGACTGCCACCGCAGCAACGCCTCGACGCCGATGACGGTGTTCGAGTCGAGGTCGATCAGCGGCTGGTAGTGGACGCGGAACTGGCTGCGCTCGAGGCCGAGGCGAAGCTCGTGCTCGAGCCCGAGCAGCTCCCCGAGCTCGCGTGCCATCCCGTCCTGGTAGAGCGCGTAGCGGCCGCGGCCGGCCTCCTTCGCCGCGTACATGGCGACGTCAGCGTGGCGGATCAGGTCGTCGCTCGAGCCGGGGCCGGCATGGGAGACGATGCCGATGCTCGCTCCGAGCGTGAGCTGGTGGCCGGCGACGTCGACCGGCTCGGACAGCCGCTCGAGGAGCCGTTGCGCGACGCCGATTCCCGTCGGCTCGTCCGCGTCCTCGAGCAGCAGCGCGAACTCGTCGCCGCCCAGGCGGGCGAGCGTGTCGCCCGGCCGGCTCGTGTCGGCGAAGCGCCTGGCGACCTCCTGCAACAGGTGGTCGCCCGCGTCGTGCCCGAGCGTGTCGTTCACCTGCTTGAAGCCGTCGAGGTCGATCAGGAGCACGCAGACCGTGGACGCGGAACGTGCGGAACGGGCGAGCCCCTGGTCGAGACGGTCGCGGAAGAGCGCGCGGTTCGCGAGGCCCGTGAGCCCGTCGTGAAATGCCTGGCGGGTGAGCTCGTCCTCGAGTTGCACGCGCTCGGTGATGTCGCGCGCGTTCATCACCACGCCCTTGATCCGGCGGTCCTGGCGGAGGTCGGTGATGTGTGCTTCGAGGACTCGAGTCTCTCCGAACTTGTTTCGGAGCCGGAACACCATCTCGCTCGGCGGGTCGCCATCGGCGTAGATCGCCTGCACCGACACGACGTCGTCGTGGTGGACGCAGTCCGCAAAGCCCTCGCCCATGAGCTCGTCGTCGGAGCGGCCGAGCATCGACGTCACGGACTGGCTGGCGTAGCGGCAGCCGCCGTCGCCGAGCACGAGCACGAGATCGGTGGAGTACGTGACCAGGCTGCGGAAATGTGCGGTCTGCCGCCGCGTGGCCGAGATCAGCGCCCAGGCGAGGAGGAGCGACGTGAGCAGGCCGAGGATCCCCAGGCCGACCTGCAGGACGATCAGGTCGGTGATGCTGCGGTCGGTCCCGCTTGCGATCGTCCGCGCTGCGTCGAGCGAGACGTTCGAGGTCATCGCGGTCAGCACGCGCAGGCGGGCGATCGGATCGCGGGTCGCGAGGCGCTCGTCGGCCGTCAGCGGCACCGCCTCGACCGAACCGCCTGCGAGGTACGCGGCGCCTACCCGGGTCAGGTCGCGAACGAGCCGCTGCTCCTGCTCGAGTTGCGCGCGGACGACGTGGTCGTGCGTCGCTGTGAGCGTCGTCCCGTCGTCGTCTCCCGGAACCGCCGGCGCCGGGCCGCCGTCGAGCAACGCGTCGGCGCTGCGGGCGAGGAGGCTTGCCGTGACGCCGGGATCGACCTTGTGCCCCGTACGCGCGAGGAGGATGTCGCCGAGATAGCGCTCGGCGAGCGTCCGCTGCCGCGCCGCCACCTGGACAACTACGGCCTTGTGGCGCGAGCCGGACGTCGCGCGGATCGAGAGGCCGACGCTCACGGCCGAGTAGAGGGCGAACGTGAGCAGGATCGCCACGACCATCCGGCGGCCGCCGGATGTGAACGGCTTGAAGGCGCGCGGCCTCAGCATCGCTACCTCACGACCAGCGTCCTGCGCATGCCGCCGAGGTAATGGCCGGACATGTTGCAGAAGAGGACGTAGCGGCCGGGGGAGAGGTGGACGCGAAGGGTGCGGACGTCGCCCGGCGCTCCGGGCTCCAGTGTCCCCAGGATCCGCGGCTCTAGTGCTTCCTCGTCCACCGTCAGGCCGTCGGAGCGGAGCGGCAGGCGGCTAGCGTCGGCACGCGCCACGACGAGCTCGTGCGTGTTGGGCCCGGCGTTGCGGACCCGCAGGCTGACCGCCCCGGGGCTCAGGACCCTCGGTGCGGAAATGCTGAAGTCGCGTTCGGTGATCCGCACCTGCCTCGGCCGCTCGCGGATCGCCGCACGACCCGAGGCGGACACGAACAGTGGCACCGCGATCACAACGAGTGCGAAGGCCGTGGGCAGCGCAAGCGAAGGCCACGTTCGTGCGAACTGCACCAAACCGGAATCGGCCGCCGGTTCGGCGTGCTTGAGGGAATTCATGAAGACGCGTTCACCCGTTCGAGGGACGCGTGACCCCCGACCGGGGGGCTGAGCCCGGGACCTGCTCACGTTCACAGGCATTCCCCAGCTCGCGTCCAGCGGGCACTGAGGTCGGCGCGGTTTGCTTCGAGGCGTACACGACAACAGGAGACCGACATGGCAACTCTCATCGTCCTCAACACGATCGCAGCACTCGTCGTCGTCGCGGGCCTCGCGGCCGCGGCTCGTCTCGGATACGTGACGGCCGGAGGCCGTTTCGACCGGGCTCGGGGAAGTCTCGAACTCCGTCGCGGGATCCAGATGTACCGGGACGGGGAGCAGCGCCGCGCGGCCTAGGCCTCCGCCAGCGCGGCCGGCGGCCGCTACGCTCAGTGCTCCGGCACGTGGGTATCGGGCCGTCATCGAAGCGGGTTCCGTGGCTGAAGGTCGCGCTCGTCGTGGGCGCGGTCGTGGTCGGCACGGGCGTCGGCCTCGGCGTCGCGATCGCGCAGGGCTCGGGCGGGGGCAAGGCGGACACGCTCGGCCCCGGCGTCGATCCGGGCACGACGTTCGCGGCCGGCAAGCGTCCTGCGCCAGACTTCTCGCTCCGCGACCAGGCCGGGCAGCCGATCAGCCTCCGCTCGCTGCGTGGGCGGCCAGTCGTGCTCGCCTTCATCGACCCGGTCTGCCGCAACCTCTGCCCGCTCGAGGCGAAGATCCTGAACGGAGTGCCGGCCGCGTTGCCGGCCGCGAGCCGGCCGGTGATCGTCGCCGTCAGCGTCAACCCGTGGAACCAGACGGCGACGGACCTCCGCCAGGACGAGGAGAAGTGGCGGCTCGTGCCCGAATGGCGCTGGGCGCTCGGGAGCTACCCGGCGCTCTCGAAGGTGTGGAACAGGTACGCGATCGGTGTCCAGGTGAGCACGAAGACGCTCGCGGGCGTCACCGTCCGCACGGTCGACCACACCGAGGCCGCCTACGTCATCGACCCCGCCGGGTACGAACGCGCGCTCTTCCTCTACCCCTACCGCTCGGGAGACGTGGTGAACGCCGTGCGCCGCGTGGCCGCGGGCCGCTCCTCGTCGAGCCAGCGGTAGACGAAGACGAACACGGCGACCGTGTACGGGATCGACCCGATCCCGAGCATGACCCCCGCAGCCAGCTGCTGGTCGGCGAGGGCCGATAGGCCGCCGAGACGGCGCGGCAGCGCCGAGTAGACAGGGTAGAGGGGTGTCGCCGCGAAGGCGAGGACGAGCGCGAGCAGCCACCCGGTGACGGCGCCCGCGCCCGTGTAGAGCGCGCGTCCGAGGTAGCCGAGGTGCGGGTGGAGCGGCGGCGAGTCGAGGACCGGAATCCAGAACAGGATCCCGAAGACGAGGAAGGTCGCATGCTCGAGGTCGTGGACAGCCGCGTTCCGGAGCGTCAGGTCGTAGAGGGCGGGGACGTGCCAGACGGCGAGCAAGGTCGTGATCAGGCCGAAGGCGACGACTGGGGTCACGAGCGCGCGCAGGCAACGGCGCACGCCGGCGGGGAGCCGGAGCACTGCGTGCGCCCACGAGCGCCGCGCGTCGAGCGGGAATGCCCGCCAGACCGTGAGCCACGGCGCGGCGAGCACGACGAGCGGCGGCACGAACGCGATCAGGACGATGTGCTGGAGCATGTGCATCGCCAGCGACTCCTCGGCGTAGCGGTCGAACGCCGGGCTGAGCGCGACGTCGAGCAGCACGAGCGCCGCCGCCAACAGTGCGGCGCGCCGCCAGAGCTCCGCCCGCCGGCGACCGGTCGCTAGACGGTGCCGTAGTCCTAGCCCGTAGAGGAGCGCGCCTGCGACCACGAACGCCGAGAGCAGGCTGGGGTCGAGGACGAAGCTCACCGTGCTACCGGCGACGGCGGGCGCGCTCGACGACGATCGCCCACCAACCGAGCACGACGAAGAGCAGTGCCAGCGGGATGACGAGTGTCATGACGTTGCCCGCGTCGACGTCCATCACTTCACTCCGAAGAGAAGGACGAACGCCGCCACCTGGACGACGCCGAGGGTCGTCCAGAAGACGGCGAAGCTGACGAGGTCGGCCGCCGGGCGTGTGCCGGCCCGGCGAGCCGTGGCCAGGATCACCTCGAGCCAGAGCATGGCCCCGAGCGCGAAGATCGAGAAGAACGCCGTCCAGCCGAGATAGACGCTGGCGTACCCGCCGTCCTCCGTGCCGAACCCGAGGTCCGTGTATTGCCAGCACTGGATCGCGACCGCGGCGAGGCCGACGAGGAAGGCGATGCCCGCGACCGTCCACCAGGCTGCGTGGCCCGCGACCAGCATCCGGTGCGCGACCCAGGCAAGCGCGACGCTGACGAGGACGCAGACGAGGATCGCGACGCCGGAGCCGGTCGGCACGGAGACGTGGTGACCCGGCTTCGGCCCGCCCCAGAGCCCGTTCGAGTCGAGCGCCCGCAGGTAGAAGAACGCGAACAGGAAGGCGACGAAGAAGAAGGTCGTCGCCGCCGAGAACAGGTACGACCCGACCGAGACGAGCTTCGCCTCGAGTTCGGGGGACTCGACCGGGGCCGGGACGGCCGTCTCGCTCATCTCACTTCGCTCTCGCCGGCGCGGTCGCGGGCCTGAGCCGAGCGACCGGGGCGGCGCCCGGGACGCCGTAGTCGTAGGGGTCGCCCGTGATCTCGGGGATCTCGTCGAAGTTGTAGAGCGGCACCGGCGTCGGCACCTGCCATTCGAGGCCGCGCGAGTGCCACGGATTCTGCTCGGCCGGCACGCGCGTGAAGACGAGCGACTGAACCAGGTTCCACAGGAAGACCAGCATCGAGATGCCGAGGCAGAACGCCGAGGCCGAGACGAACTGGTTCAGCGTCTCGAGATTCGACGGGTAGACGGAGCCGCGGCGCACCATGTCCAGGAACCCGGCCGCGAACAACGGGAAGAAGGTCAGGTTGAAGAAGACGAAGGTCGCCCAGAAGTGGATCTTCGCGAGCGTCTCGTTCAACTGGATGCCGGTCATCTTCGGGAGCCAGTAGTACGTGGCCGCGAAGAACGCGAAGACGAGGCCGCCCATGATCGTGTAGTGGAAGTGGGCCATCGTGAAGAACGAGCCGTGCGTCGTCACGTCGCTCGGCACGTCGGAGAGGAAGATCCCCGACAGGCCGCCGATCAGGAAGTTGAAGAAGAACGCGAGCGAGAACAGCATCGGCACCGAGAAGCGCATGCGGGCGAGCCAGATCGTCCCCATCGCGTTCAGGAAGATGAAGCCCGTCGGAATCGAGATCAGCTCGGTCGTCAGCATGTAGAAGGGCCGCAGGCTGGCGTTGATGCCGCTGACGAAGAGGTGGTGCTGCCAGACGAAGAAGCTGAGGAAGGCGACGCCGAGCATGCCCGCGACCGCGAGGCGATACCCCCAGAGCGGCTTGCGCGCGAACACGGGCAGGATCTCGAGCACGATCCCGAAGCCGGGCAGCGCCAGGATGTACACCTCGGGGTGCCCGAAGAACCAGAAGAGATTCTCGTAGAGGTACGGGCTGCCGCCCTGGCTGGCGAGGTAGTAGGACGTGTTCGCGCTCCTGTCCATCAGGACGAACAGGAGCGTCGCGAGCAGGACCGGCGAGGCGAGCACCATCAGGATCGACGTCGACAGGACGCCCCAGACGAAGATCGGCAGACGCGTCCAGGTCAGTCCCGGGGCTCGCATCATCAGGATCGTCGCCATCAGGTTGAGCCCGTTCAGGCACAGCGAGACGCCGATCAGCATGAACGCCCACACGTACGCGTCCATCCCGGACCGGGCCTGGTCGGCGAGCGGCGCATAACCCGTCCAGCCAGTCGGGAAGCCGTTCCAGGCGATCGCTGACAGCAGCACGAGGCCCGAGAGCGGGGTCAGCCAGAACGTCAGCGCCTCGATCCTCGGGAACGCCATCCGCCTCGCCCCGATCATCAGCGGCACGAAGTAGTTCCCGAACGGCCCCAGGATGAAGGCCGACGTCATCATGATCATCATCGTCCCGTGCAGGCCGACCAGGGACAGGTACTGGCCCGACGGGAACGCCTTCTCGTTCGGCGTCAGTAGCTCGACCCGGATCAGCATCGCGTTGATCCCGCCGATCAGGAAGAACGCGCCGACGCCGAAGAAGTACTGGATACCGATCACCTTGTGGTCGGTGCTCAGACGGAAGTAGCGACCTGCGCCGGAGGCCTGCTCGGCCGGATAGCGGGCCGGACGGCCCGCGAGACGCCGGAGCGGATAGTTGAGGAAGCCGAGCCCCGCGAGCCAGCCGATCGTCGCGAAGAAGAAGCCCATGAAGACGGCGACGTCGTTCTGGTCGGTGCCGACCAGGTAGTCCTTGCTGCCGGCGATCTCGCGCCCGATCCAGGCCCCCAGGAAGAAGCCGGCGATGCCGAGGACGATCGCCCACAGCAGGTTGAACCCGATGACGCGGCGCCAGTTGCTCACGCTAGCCGGCCCTCCGCTGCGGCTCGGGGAAGTAGTACAGCGCGTAGGGAGGCAGGTACTTGAGGTTCAACGCCTCGGTCTTCTGCTCCGCCGCGAGCCACGACGCGAACTCGCCGCCGGAGACGACGTGGCCGGTCTGGATCATGTGCGTATGCCAGAGGCCGCACAGCTCCGAGCAGCGGATGGTGAAGCTGCCCGGCCTGTGCGTGTGGACGTAGGCGACGTTGTCGGCGCCGGGGACCGCGTCTGCCTTCACGCCGAGCTCGTACGCCCAGAAGGAGTGCGTGACGTCGAGCGAGGTGACGTGGAACTCGACGAGCGTATCGGCGGGTAGCTCGAGCTCCGCCGTCTCGAGCCCGCGGCTGGCCGGGTAGCGGTACGTCCAGGCCCACTGCTGCCCGATCACCTGCACCTGAAGCGCCTGGGCCGAGCCGCTCGGCGGGTTGATCGGTTTCGGCCCCTGCCCACCGCCCGCACCGTGGGCACTGACCACGAGCACGAGGCTGCCCCAGATCGCGAGCGCGAGGACGAGCACCGACGAGAGGACGATCCACAGCGTCTGCGTCGGCCCGTGGCCCTTGATCGGGGCGCCGTCCTCGAGCTCCTGTCCCCGCTTGCGGAAAGCCACGACCGCGTACAGGAAGTAGACGACGATGCCGATCACGATCGGCGCGCAGACGGCGGTCAGGACGATGTTGGCGCTCGTCTGGTCCGACGCTTCCGAGGTCATGTCGCCGGGCGGCAGGTGCGGGCCAAGCACCCAGATGACGAGCGGCACGGCGACGATGCTCGCCACGAGCCAGATCGCGATCAGCGCCCGGCCGTGGCGGGGCGATTGCGAGCCGGCTGCTGACGGTCCGGTCGTCATACGACGTGTAGCAGCCCGTCCATGTAGCCGAGGCTCTGCATCGGCCCGCCGAAGCCGAGGATGAATCCGGCGGCACAGGGCACGAAGCACTGCCAGCGATAGGTGCCCTTCTCACCGGTGCGGAACGTGAACACGACGGTCGTGTGGGCCTCGGCGAGCGAGCAGGGGGCGACGCTGCACTGGTTCTTCGCGTCGTCCGGGACGCCCTTGAGCGGCACGCTGACACCGAGCTCCGGAATCGCGAACGTGTGCGAGGCGAGGTCGGGGTCGAGCGTCGGCGTCGGCTTCCCGTCGACCGTCATCACCTTGACGAGGCCGCGCGGACCGCCCCAGTAGGGATTGCGCAGACCCGTGGCCGTGTCGTACTGGTAGACGGTGACCGTGACGAGCGAGTGCGCCGGCACGGTCAGCACCGTCGAGTGCTCCCACTGGCCGCTCGGTTTCTTGACGAGGTAGGACACCCAGTCGGGGTGCGGCGGCGTGCCGAGCGAGGCGACGGTCTGGAGGGTTACGCGAGCGCTCGGCGCCTGGCCCGACGCGTCGACGTTCGGCGGAGTCGCGACCAGGTATCCGACGATGTAGTAGGCGAGCAGCGCGCACGCAACCGCCACGCCTCCCAGCACGCCTGCCAGCTTTGCTGACCTGCTCACTGCCCCGTCCTCCCGTGGCCGTCCAAGCACTGGAGTTCCTGGGTTGGCGGATTCTTAACCGTTCGCCGGACGGATTGCAAGTGATTCGTGTCGCGAAGAAAGCGACCGGCAAAAGGTTCGCGAACAGAAGGTAAAGGTGGGCGAGGAACGCGATCAGAACGGGTACCTGCTGCGTCTGAACACCCAGAGAGGTATCTCCCCACTAAGGAGGTCTGTCGATGTCCTCGACCGCGAAGCACCGCTCAACGCTCCTCGGAGCCTCGCTCGGCGTCGCAGGAACGGTCGCCCTCGTCGTCGTGCTCGGCCTGGCCGCCGGCGCCGGCGCGTCGGGCGCAGCCACGCCGCCCTCGAACACCTCGCCGCCAACGATCTCAGGCACGGCCCAGAAGGGCCAGACGCTCCATGCCGAGCCGGGAAGCTGGAACGGCTCGAAGCCGATGAGCTTCGCCTACCGCTGGCAGCGGTGCAACAAGAACGGCGCCGGCTGCTCGAACATTGCCGGCGCGACCCGCCACGACTACACGCTCGGCTCGGCGGACGTCGGCAACACGGTCCGCGTGGTCGTCACCGCGTCCAACTCGGCCGGGAGCGCCTCGGCCGCCTCGTCCCCGACGGCCGTGATCGCCGCGCCGCAGGCACCGGCGAACACCGTGCCGCCGTCGATCTCCGGTACGCCTCAACTCGGCCAGACCCTGACGGCGAATCCCGGCAGCTGGACCGGGTCGCAACCGATCACGTTCACGTACCAGTGGCTCCGGTGTGACCAGAACGGCGGGGCCTGCGGCAACGTCTCCGGCGGAACGGGCTCGACGCACCTGCTCACCTCGGCCGACGTCGGCCACGCCATGCGTGCCCGCGTCCAGGCGAAGAACCCGTTCGGCGCGACCTCGGCGACCACGGTGCCGACGGCCGCGGTCTCGGCAACCGCGAACGGCTGCCCGATCGGCACGAACGTCATCAACGTCTCGCAGATGGGCCTGCCGGCACGGCTGGTCGTCGACGGCATGCACTTCACGCCGATGATCCTGCGCCGGACCTCGACGCAGCTCGTCGCGCGGATCCACGTCGCCAACACGTGCAACCAGACCGTCCAGGGCGCTCTCGTCTACGTGACCGCCGTGCCGTACAACCAGCTCGACACGCCGCCGGAGGCGACGACCGACTCGAACGGCTGGGCGACGCTGACGTTCCACATGCGGGTTGGCTTCCCGGTCAGCAGCTCGCAGCAGCTGGTGGCGCTGTTCGTCCGTGCCCGCAAGCCGGGCGAGAACGTCCTCACCGGCGTCTCGACCCGCCGGCTCGTGTCGGTGCCCGTCCTCCGCTAGCGCGTCCCTCCCTCTCCGACGCGCCTCCCAAGGGCCGCCCGTTTCCGTCCCGGGCGGCCCTTACTCGTCGGCCTGCCGGTAGCGTTCGCGGCCGTGAAGCTCGAGGGGATCCACCACGTCACCTGCATCACCGCGGACGCGCCCGGGAACGTCGACTTCTACGCGCGGCTCCTCGGGCTCCGGCTCGTCAAGAAGACCGTCAACCAGGACGACCCGACCGTCTACCACCTGTTCTACGCGGACGAGGGCGGCAGCGCGGGCGCCGACATGACCTTCTTCGAGTACCCGCACGCGCGTCGCGGCCGGGCCGGCGCCGGGATGGTGCACCGCGTCGTCTGGCGCGTCGCCTCGTCGGACGCGCTCGACTTCTGGGAGCGGCGGCTCGGCGACGCCGGCGTGACGACCGCCCGGACGGACGGGCAGCTGCTCTTCTCCGACCCCGAGGGGCTCGACCTCGAGCTCGCCGTTGTCGAGACCACCGACGCGCCGCTCGTCGCGAGCCACCCTGACATCCCAGAGGAGCTCGCGCTCCAGGGCTTCGACGGCGTGCGCGCCCACACGGCCGACCCGGACCGCAGCCGTCCCCTGCTCGAGGAGACGCTCGGCTTCGAACCCCAAGCAACAAGTTGTTACAAGGTCAGAGGCGAACGCCGCGGATCGTGGTACTGCTTCGACGACCCTCCGGCCGAGCCGGGAATCGGCGGCGCCGGCACCGTCCACCACGTCGCCTGGGCGTCGCTTCCCGACGACCACGAGGCCTGGCAGCAGGCGGTCGCACGGGCGGGCGCCCGCCCGACGCCGATCATCGACCGCTTCTACTTCAAGTCGATCTACTTCCGCGAGCCGTCGGGCGTGCTGTTCGAGATCGCCACGATCGGCCCCGGCTTCGCGACCGACGAGCCGTTCGAGAGCCTCGGCGAGCGTCTGTCGCTGCCGCCCGATTTCGAGCACCTGCGGGCGCAGGTCGAGCCCCTCCTCACACCATTGCCGAACCCGCGCGGTTAGGGTCCCAGGCCGTGAGCCGCGGCCGACTCCTCCTCGCTCCGCTAGTGATCTGCCTGCTCGCAGTCGTCTTCGGCGCCGCCGGCGCCGGCAGCGGCACCCGCGCAGCGACCACGATCAGCTTTGGGATCACCGACGACGCGACGAAGTACGCCGACGACGGCGGCGCCTTCCTCTTCGGCGACATGACCGACCTCGGCATGGTCGAGAACCGCGTGATCGTCTTCTGGGACGAGAACACGCCCAGGAAGATTCTGGAGGAGAACTTCGTCGATCGGATGATGCCCGTGGCCGCCGCGTCCGGCATCCGCATCGTCCTCGCGATCCAGCCGATCCACGCCCTCGCCTTCTCGACGAATACGCCGGCAAAGGTGTCGGCGTTCGCGAGGTACGTCGGCGACGTCGCACGCCGCTGGCCGCAGGTGCGCGAGTTCGTGATCGGGAACGAACCGAACGTCAGGCGCTTCTTCCAGCCCCAGCACACGCCGGACGGCTCGATCGTCTCGGCCGGGGTCTACGAACAGATCCTCGCCGCGTCGTACGACACGCTCAAGGGCATCGACCCGGCGATCAAGGTCGACGGGCTCGCGCTCTCGCCGCGCGGCAACGACCAGGGCGTCGGCGTCGGCGCCGAGTCGGTCTCGCCGGTCCGGTTCATCGCCGCACTCGGCGCCGCGTACCGCAAGAGCGGCCGGACGACGCCGATCGCCGACGTCGTCGACGTGCACGCCTACTCCAACATCAACACGCAGCCGCTGACCAGGTCGTACAAGTGGCCGCAGGCGGGCGCGGCCGACCTCGACCGCCTCAAGCAGGCGTGGTGGGACGCCTTCCACGGCACGGCGCAGCCGGTGTTCCAGGAGAAGGGCGATCCGGCCCGACCCGGCGGCTACGTCACCTTCCGGATCGACGAGAGCGGGACGCAGGTGAAGATCGACCCGACGAGGGTCGACACGAAGCTCTATACGGGCAAGGAGAACGTGCCGCTCGTCGACGAGGCGACGCAGGCGCGCTACTACAACGACCTGATCGGGCTCGTGAAGTGCGACACCGACGTCCAGACGCTCGACCTGTTCCACCTGATCGACGAGCCGCTCCTGCTCGGCTTCCAGAGCGGGCTCCTGCGCGTCGACGGCAGCAAGCGGCCGGCCTACGCGACGGTGAAGAAAGCGATCGCAGGCGCACGCACCTGCGCCAGGCCGCACACGTGGCGCCACACGACCGCGGTGATCGGTGCCAGGGGTCAGTTCAACGTGACGACGAAGCTGGCCGCCCAGCGGACGTTCTGGTCGAAGGTCGTGACCGGTGAGGAGGCGACGGTGCAGACCGGGATCTTCCCGGCCAGCCCGACCACACTCGGCGCCGAGTCGCTCCGGTCAGCCCTCGTCGCGGGGGGTTCCTCGACCGGCGTGACACAGCTCGGCGGGCTCGTCAAGGCGAACTCGAGCCGCACCTTCAAGCTCCGCGGCAAGCTGGTGCCCGGCCGCTACGTATACGCCGCGCTGATGAAGGCGACGATGAACCCGGACCGGACGACGCTCCTCGTCAGCAAGCCGTTCACGATCCGCTAGCGACCGCGAGCACGGCGGCCCCGCGCACCTCGCCCCGCCGCAGCCGCGCCAGCACCTCGTTCGCGTCCGCGAGCGGCGCGATCTCGACGTGCGTCCGGACAGGAACCTGCGGCGCGAGCGCCATGAACTCCTCGGCATCCTGCCGCGTCAGGTTCGCGACCGACCGGAGCGACCGCTCGCCCCAGAGGAGCTCGTACGGAAAGGACGGGATGTCGGTCATGTGGATTCCGGCGCAGACGACCGTCGCGCCCTTCGCCGTCGCGCGCAACGCCGCCGGGACGAGCTCGCCTGCAGGCGCGAAGATGATCGCCGCGTCGAGCTCCTCGGGCGCAGGCCCGGCCGAGTCGCCGGCCCACTCGGCACCGAGCTCGAGCGCCAACGACCGCGCCGCCTCGTCGCCCGCCCGCGTGAACGCGAACACGCGCCGACCCTGGTGCCGCGCCACCTGCGCCACGATGTGCGCCGACGCCCCGAACCCGTACAGCCCGAGCCGCTCCGCATCGCCGGCGAGCCGCAGCGCGCGGTAGCCGATCAGGCCCGCGCAGAGGAGCGGCGCCGCTTCCTCGTCGCCGTAGCTCTCCGGCACCGGCACGCAGTAGCGCTCGTCGGCGACGGCCAGCTCGGCGTAGCCGCCGTCGAGGTGGTAGCCCGTGAAGCGCGCGCGGTCGCAGAGGTTCTCGCGCCCGCTCAGGCAGTAGCGGCATTCGCCGTCGGTCCAGCCGAGCCACGGGATGCCGACGCGATCGCCCGGAGCAAAGCGCTCGCCGCCGCCGGCGACGCGGCCGACGACCTGGTGGCCGAGGACGAGGGGCAGCTTCGGGCCCCGGTCGTTCGCAGCACGACCGGGCACAGACCGGTCGTGCGCTGGAGGCAACGCTAGCTCCCCGTCGACGACATGGAGGTCGGTGCGGCAGACGCCGCACGCCGAGACCCGGACGAGCACCTGTCCCGCGTCCGGCTCGGGGTCGGGCAGCTCGGCTTCGCGCAGAGGCTCGCCGGGCCGGTCGAGGACCATCGCTCGCATTGGCAGCGATAATCGTGGCATGCCGATGGACGTCGCCGAGGTCGCCGCCCACGCGCGGACCGAGAACTTCCCGATCGCCTCGTTGATCTTCCCGCGCGAGTACCGGCCGCATCTGCGGGCGATCTACGGCTTCGCGCGGCTCGTCGACCTGCTCGGCGACGACTGGGAAGGCGACCGCCTGGAGGCGCTCGACGAGCTCGAGCGGCAGCTCGACCTGTGCTACGACGGCGAGCCCGAGTGGCCGGTCATGCGCGAGCTCCAGCCGACCATCCGCGCCTGTTCGCTCCCGCGTGAGCCGTTCTGGCGGCTGATCGAGTGCAACCGCCAGGACCAGTGCGTGTCGGAGTACGCGACGTGGAGCGACCTCAAGGCCTACTGCACGCTGTCGGCGGACCCCGTGGGGCGGCTCGTCCTCGGAGTTCTCGGCCGGGCCCGACGAGCCCGAGCTGGTCGCGTGGTCGGACGACGTCTGCACGGGGCTCCAGCTCGTCAACTTCCTGCAGGACGTCCCGCGTGACCTGGCACTCGGGCGGATCTACCTTCCGGCCGAGGATCGGCGGCGTTTCGACGTGGCGGACCTCGACCGGCCGAACGACTCGCTCACGCGCCTGCTCCGCTTCGAGGCCGAGCGCGCGCGAGGCTTGCTCGCCGCGGGGGAGCGCCTCCGCGCCGCGATCGGCGGCCGCGTGGGACGTGGTGTCGGCCTGTTCGCAAGCGGCGGCCTCGCGGCGCTCGAGGCGCTCGAGAACGCCGGCTGGGACATCTTCACGCAGCGGCCGCGCCCCTCCCGGGCGCGACTCGCGCGGGCCGCGGTGGTGGCGCTCGTCCGATGACGGTGACGGTCGAGCAGGCGTACGCCGACGTCGAGCGGCTGACCAGGGAGCGCGCGCGGAACTTCTCCTACGGGATCCGGCTCCTCCCGAAGCCGAAGCGGCGCGCGATCGCGGCGATCTACGCGTTCGCGCGGGAGGTCGACGACGTCGCCGACGATCCGGCGCTCTCGATCGTCGAGAAGCGCGCCCGGCTCGAGGCGCTCGGCGCGTCGCTCGACGACGAGCCCGGCGACTCGGCCATGCTCGTCGCGCTCGCGGACGCACGCCGCCGCTACCCGATCCGCGGCGAGGCGCTGCACGCACTGGTCGCCGGCGGGCTGCAGGACACGGAGCAGGCGCGCTACGCCGACTTCGACGCACTGGCGACCTACTGCCGCAAGGTCGCCGGGGCAGTCGGCGTGGCGTGCATCGCCGTGTACGGCGCCGACCAGCCGCAACGGGCCGAGGCGATGGGGATCGCCCTGCAGCTGATCAACATCATGCGCGACGTCGACGAGGACTGGAGCCTCGGCCGCGTCTACATCCCGCAGGACGAGCTGGCCTCGTTCGGCGTGTCCGAGGGGGACATCGCCGCCGGGCGGTGCTCGTCCGCGTGGCAGGCGCTGATGGCGTATCAGGCCGCTCGCGCCCGCTCCTACCTGCAGGAGGGACGGACCCTGCTGCCGTATCTCGACCGCCGGAGTGCCGCCTGCGTCGCAGCATTCGCGAACCTGTACGAGGCGACGCTCGAGCGGATCGAGGAGTCGGGCTTCGACGTCTTCGCCGGCCCCCCGCGGCTCTCGCCGTTCACGAAGCTCCGCATCGTCGGCTCCGGCCTCGTCCTCAGGTGACATGGCCCCCGGCCCGGTCGACCCACACGATCTGTTCCCCCCGGGGCGCTGACGCGCCCGGCCCCCGCTTGGAGCGTAGCCGCGAAACTGACGCGCGTGTGTGACCCGGACGTGACAATTCATGCGCAGCTGCGAAGGTCCCTGAACGGCCGACAGGCCGGCTCGCCGTGAGGGTCACGGTCGTCGGGGGCGGCCTCGCCGGGCTCGCCGCCGCGCTCGAGCTCGTCGACTCCGGGCACGACGTCACGGTGCTCGAGGCGCGGCCGACGCTCGGCGGAGCCGTCCAGACGCTGCCCGAGCGCAAGGGCGATCCACCGCCGCCGCCCGACAACGGGCAGCACATCGCGCTCGGCTGCTTCACCGAGTACCTGCGCTTCCTCGACCGGATCGGCGAGGGCGGCTCGTACCGGCGGCAGCGCCTGTCGCTCCCAGTGATCGGCGAGGACGCGACCAACGCCGCGATCAGCCGCTCGCCGCTCTCGATCCTCCGCTACCGGCACCTCCCTCGCCGCGAACGGTTCGGCGTCGTGCGCACCCTCGTCGCGCTTCGGCGCGCACAGGGCGACGACGACGAGAGGTTCGGCGCGCTGCTGCGCCGGCTCGGCGCGAGCGACGCGCAGATCGACCGCTTCTGGGACGTGTTCGTGCGGCCCGCGCTCAACCTGCGCGCGGACGAGGCGAGCGCCGCGATGGGCGTGTTCACGGTACGAACGGCGCTGCTCGGCAAGGCGGCCGCCGCCGACGTGATCCTCCCCACGAGACCGCTCGGGGCCATGCACGGCGCCGCGGCGGGACGAACGCTCGAGCAGGCGGGGGCGACCGTCCGGACGGGCGAGCGCGTCGAGAGCCTGGACGAGCTCGATGCCGACGCGATCGTCCTCGCGCTGCCGTCGGCCGAGTCGGCGAGGCTCCTCGGCGAGCCCGAGCCGGCGCTCGAGCCGTCGCCGATCGTCTCGGTGCACCTGCTCTTCGATCGGCCGCTCCTGCGCTCGCCGCTCGCGGCGCTCCTCGGCTCGCCGGCGCACTGGGTGTTCGACCGCGGTGCGCTGACCGGACACGAGCCCGAGCAGGGCCAGTACCTGACGGTCGTCGCGAGCGGAGTCCCCGAGCTGCTCGACATCCGCGGCAAGGGAATCGTCGACCTGATGGCAGGCGAACTCACCGGCCGTCTCGGCAGCGCCGAGCTTCTCTGGTCGCGCGTCAGCCGCGAGCCGTACGCGACCGTCGCACTCCGCCCGGGAACGGCCGCCGAGCGGCGTGGAACGGCGACCGACAGGCCCAACGTCGTCCGCGCCGGCGCCTGGACCGATACGGGCTGGCCGGCGACGATGGAGGGCGCGGTTCGCAGTGGCCGAGCTGCGGCGCGTACGATCCTGGAGATGCGGGCGGTGAGTTCATGACCGTCGTGCAGGAGCTGAGCGCGCTCGATGCGGCCATCGAGGCGGGTACGCAACGCCTGCTCGAGCTCCAGCACCCGGGCGGCTGGTGGGCCGGCGAGCTCGAGTCGAACGCGACGATGATCGCCGAGCATCTCTTCTGGCTCCACTTCATGGGCCTGCGCGACGCGCGGACGGACGAGAAGCTGGCGAACGAGATCCTCGCGCGGCGTCGCGACGACGGCACCTGGTCGAACTGGTTCGAGGGGCCGCCCGACCTGTCGACGACGATCGAGTCCTACGTCGCCCTGAAGATGGCCGGCGTCGACGCGGGCGAAGCGACCCGAGACTACATCCGGCGGCGCGGCGGCATCCCGCGTGCCCGGGTGTTCACGAAGTGCTTCCTCGCCCTGCTCGACCAGTGGCCGTGGCAGAAGATCTCGCCGGCGCCGCCGGAGGTCGTCCTGCTGCCGCCCTGGTCGCCGTTCTCGATCTACAACCTGGCGTGCTGGGCGCGGCAGACCGTCGTGCCCCTCTCGGTGGTGATGGCGCTTCGCCCGAGTCGCCCGGCGGGGGTCGACCTGCGCGAGATCGGCGCGCGGCCGGGCGAGACGAGGCCCGCGCCCCGGCCGGGGCCGCTCCGCCGCCGCGCGATCGCCGCCGCCGAGCGCTGGGTGCGCGAGCGGCAGGAGCTCGACGGAGGCTGGGGCGGGATCCAGCCGCCGTGGGTCTGGTCGATCCTGATGCTCGCGACGCTCGGCTACGGGTTCGAGGACGAGCAGCTCCGCGCGGCGGTCGAGGGCTGGGGCGGGTTCCTCGTCGACGAGGGGGACCGCCTGCGGCCCGAGGCATGCCAGTCGCCCACGTGGGACACGGGCCTTGCGCTCCTCGGGCTGCGGGCCTGCGGCATCCCGGCCGACCATCCGCAGCTCGTCAAGGCCGGCGAGTGGCTGCTCGGCGAGGAGATCCGGCAGCGGGGCGACTGGTCGGTGCGCGTGCCCGACCTGGAGCCGGGCGGCTGGGCGTTCGAGTTCGAGAACGACACCTACCCCGACGTCGACGATGTCGCCGTGATCTGCCTCGCGCTGCGCGAGCTCGAGCTGGGCGAGGACGCCCTCGACCGCGGGCTGGAATGGATGGCGGGCATGCAGTGCTCGAACGGCGGCTGGGGCGCGTTCGACGTCGACAACACGAGCCAGTGGCTCTACCGGGTCCCGTTCTTCGACTTCGGAGCCGTGATCGACCCGCCGAGCGAGGACGTCGCCGGGCATGCAGTCGAGGCGTTCGCCCACTACCCGCGGTACGCCGAGACGACGCGGCGCGGCCTCGACTACCTCCTGCGCGAGCAGCAGGACGACGGCTCCTGGTGGGGCCGCTGGGGCGTCAACCACGTCTACGGGACCGCCGCCGTGCTCCCCGCGCTCGAGGCGTGCGGGCTCGACTACGATCATCCCGCCTTCCGCCGCGCGGTCGGCTGGCTCGATTCCGTCCAGGCCGAGAACGGCGGCTTCGGGGAGGACATCCGCTCCTACCACGAGCGCGAGTGGCGCGGCCGAGGCGTCCCGACGGCTTCACAAACCGCGTGGGGCGTACTAGCCTACGTCGCGGCAGGCGAGACAGAGAGGGCTTCCGTCAGGCGGGCGGCTGACCACCTCTGCGCATCACAGCTCGACAATGGAGACTGGGAGGAGCAGCATTACACCGGCACGGGGTTCCCCACCGACTTCATGATCCGCTACCACCTTTACCGTCTGCACTTCCCCCTCATGGCCCTCGGACGACTACGCGAAAGGTTGAACGGATGAAATTCCCGCTGCGCTCGACCATGCAGATCGGCCGCTACGTGGCTTCCCAGAAGAAGAAGGGGGAGCTGTATCCGCTAGTCCTGATGCTCGAGCCGACGCTGGCGTGCAACATCGCGTGCATCGGCTGCGGGAAGATCCGCGAGTACGAGTCGAACAAGGCGCGGCTCACCGTGGACGAGTGCATCGACTCTGCCGTCCAGTGCCCGGCGCCGGTCGTCTCCGTCTGCGGCGGCGAGCCGCTGATCTTCAAGGGCATCGAGGACGTCGTCGCCGGCTTCCTGGAGATGAAGAAGACCATCGAGCTGTGCACGAACGCGCTGCGGCTCGTCGAGTTCCTCGACGTCTTCAAGCCCGACCCGCGCCTCACCTTCGTCGTCCACCTCGACGGCATGCGCGAGATCCACGACTACATCTGCGACTACCCGGGGCTCTGGGACGTCGCGGTCGACGCGATCCGTCAGGCCCGAACGGCGGGATTCAGGGTTTCCACGAATACGACGATCTTCAAGGAGACCTCTGTCGACGACGTGATCGAGATGATGGGTTACATGACCAACGAGGTGGGCATCGACGGACTGTTGATCGCCCCCGGCTACCAGTACTCGCAGATCGACCCTGCGCTGACGATGACGCGCGCCGAGCACGAGGAGAAGTTCCGCAAGATCCGGGCTGCAGCCAAGGAGCACGGCTACCGCTGGCTCGCGAGCCCGCTCTACCAGGACTTCCTCACCGGCGAGCGAAAGCTCCCGTGCGCACCCTGGGGCTCGATCACGCGCAACCCGTATGGCTGGAAAGGCCCGTGCTACCTGCTCACCGACGGCATTTTCCCTTCCTACGAAGCGCTGATGGAAGGCATCGAGTGGGAGATGTACGGCCCGGGCAACGACCCGCGCTGCGAGCACTGCGCCATCCACTGCGGCTTCGAGCCTGCCGCCGCGTTCGCGGCCACGTCCAGTATCAAGGAGACCGTGCGGAGCATGGCTTGGACGTTCACGGGATGACGCTGGCCTGCGCCACGAAGACCGAGGAGCGCGCGGCGCGCAAGACTCGGCGCCCGCACGGTGCTCGTCGGCATCGGTGCCAGGCGCCTGCCCGACGAGCAGGTCGTGTCCTTCGGGCTCGCCGGCGGCCTCCACGACGGCCTCGCGTGCGGCGAGGTGCTCGACGCGACACGCGTCGTCGACGCCGACGGCACGGTGCTCTGGGAAGGAGCGCCGCTCGGTATCGAGGGCGCACGGACGGGGACGATCGTCGCGGTCGACACCGTCGTCGACGACCCGGGCGAGCGCCGCAGGCTGCACGAACGCACCGGCGCCGACGCGGCCGACATGGAATCGGGCGCGCTGGCACGCGCCGGGCGCCTCACCGGCTGCCTACGCGCCGTCTCCGATACGCCCGAGCGTACGCTCGGGCCGCTCGGACAGGTGCTCGACGCAGACGGCAGACTCCGCCCGGCCGGCATCGCACGCGCACTGGCACAACCCCGTCGAACGGGGCGAGCCCTCGCCGACGTCCGCCTCGCTCTTCAGGCCTTGCAACAAGTTGTTACAAGGCCTGCGTCGGGAGTCTCGAGATGAGCGCGTCGAACGGGAACGGCGAGCGCAAGCGCGTGCTGCTGGCGGCGCCGCGGTCGTTCTGCGCCGGCGTCGACCGGGCGATCGAGATCGTCGAGCGCCTGCTCGAGAGCAACGGCCCGCCTGTCTACGTCCGCCACGAGATCGTCCACAACGCCAACGTCGTCCGCCGTCTCGAGAAGCTCGGCGCGGTCTTCGTCGAGCACGAGGACGAGATCCCGCCGGGCGAGATCTGCGTCCTTTCCGCCCACGGCGTCGCGCCCGCGGTGCGCGAGAGTTGCGAGCAGAAGGGGCTCCGCGTCGTCGACGCCGTCTGCCCGCTCGTCTCGAAGGTGCATGCGGAGGCTCGCCGCTACGCCGATTCGGGCCATCTCGTCGCCCTCATCGGCCACGCCAACCACGTCGAGGTGATCGGGACGAAAGGCGAGCGGCCCGAGCAGATCGTCGTCGTCGAGTCCCCCGAGGACGCCGCCGAGCTCGACACCAACGGGCAACCCCTGGCCGTGATCACCCAGACGACTCTGTCGCTCGACGACGTGGCCGCGACCGTCGACGTCCTCGGCGAGCGCTTCGGCGGCCTGAAGCGGCCCGGCGCGGAGGACATCTGCTACGCCACTCAGAATCGCCAGGATGCGGTCAAGGAGATCGTCAGCCGAGGCGCGACGCTGCTGCTCGTGATCGGCTCGCCCACGAGCTCGAACGCGAACCGCCTCGTCGAGGTGGCACAGGCGCGCGGCGCCGAGGCGACGCTGATCGACGGCGAGACCCCGGTCGGCCACGAGCTCCTGGAGGGCCACCAGATCGTCGGTCTGACCGCCGGCGCTTCGACGCCGGAAGGCCTCGTCCAGTCCGTCCTACGCACCCTGGCAGGCCGCGGGTACGAGGAGGTTGAAGATGTGACCGTCGCAAGAGAGGATGTCCACTTCAGGCTGCCCCGGGAGGTGTACGCATGACCTCAGTCGAGATTCCGAGCTCAGTCGCCGCGGCGCTGCCGACCCTCGCGGTGTTCGACATCACGAACGAGGTGTTTCGGGACGTGCGCAAAGCGGATGTCGACTCGGGCCTCGCCTACGTGACGCCGCTCGCCTCGACGTCGCTCGTCCGCGTCACCGAGCGCGAGTCCGGCTTCTTCTGCGACTTCGAGGAGATGCTCTCCCGTCTCGTCCCGCTCCCTGCGGAGAATCGCGAGCGGCTGATCCTCGGCCTGCTCGGCGCGCGAACGGAGCAGATGCCGTTCACCGGCGGGCGCCTCATGCTCGGGCAGTGGCAGCGCATCCTGCTCTTCGGCTTCAACGGCGACGCGCGCGCCGGCTACACGCTCACGCTCATCGGCTGACGATGCGCCCGGCGGCGCTCGCCGTCGTGGGCGCTCCGAAGCTTTGCCTGACCCCGGGCGACGCGTATGATCCGATCATGGAGCGGGCGCGCAAGCATCAGCGCCTTCTTTCGGCCCTCGCCTTCGGGCTCTTGGCGGTCGTGGCCGAGCTCGTCGGCGCGAGCCTGACGCACCGCATCGACCTCGGCCGCCACGTGCGCTCGCCGAGCTACAGCCACGCCGCGTACTACCCGGCCTTGCTCGCAGTCGTGAAGGTCGGAATCGCTCTGCTCGCGGCCCGGCTCGTCTGGCGGCTCGCACGCGCACGCGCGACCGAGCAGACGGCGAACAGCGTGCTCGGTGCCGTCAGGCCCGACGTGCCACGCGTCCGCGTCGTGCTTTCGCCGCGCTTGTGGGCCGCCTTCTTCACCCTGACCGCTATCGCCCACCTCGTCCACGTGGACGTGGAGCACACCGCCCAGGGGCGCTGGGCGCTCTTCTTCCCGTGGATCCACTCGTCGGCCTTGCCCGTCTTCGCGGTGATCGCCGTGCTGATGGCGGTGCTCTGGAGCGCCGTCCAGCGCTGGCTCGCCGACTACGAGCGCTACGCCGACGATGCGGCCCGCAGGGCGCGCGTCCTCGTCCGCGCCCGGCCCGCCGCCGCCGCAGTCTTCCCCCGCGTCGTCCTCGCCGCTCCGCCTCGCCGGCTCTTCGGCTTCGTCCTCGACAGCCGGCCGCCTCCCACCGCCGCCTAGCCCGCGCGCCACACGTTCCGCCCGGCGCGGGCTCTGCCGTCGTTCCAAGGTGGAGAGGAGGTGTGCGTGCAAATCTCGACTGATCTGGCGCGAAGCGCGGTAGGGCGTTCCGGACGAGCGGTGTTCGTCTTCTCGCTTGGACCACTCTGTGCCGTGGGCGGGGTCGTCTGGGCGCTGCTGCAGCCGTACCGGATCACGTTGCTGCATCCATACGGGCAGGGCGTCTGGTGGCTTCTGTCGGAGCCGCCCATCTACGTCGTCCTCGTCGGTCTCGCGTTCCACTGGCTCGTGGCGCCCGGCGTGATCGAGGACCTGGAGCACGCGGAGCGGGAGCGCGGACAGTGATCGCCGGCTCGCTGATGCCGCCGTCGGAGCACGTGCACTGGTGGTTCGCGACCGGCTTCCTCGTCCTGGCGCTCTGCTTCGCCGCCAGGGCCGCCGTCGGGCCCGAGGTGTGGGACCGGCGGCCGTGGCGGCGCTACCTGTTCCCCGGTGTCCTGTTCGCGATGGGCCTGCTCATGTTCCCGGTGATGGTGTTCTTCACCAACTCGACCATCCACATGGTCGCGCACGGCTCCTGGGCCGAGACGATGATGCTGGCCGGCGGGGCACAGCTCGGCCTCGCGGCGGGCAAGCTCAGGAGCCCGCTCTGGAACCTGGCGCTCGGGATCTCCCTCTTCGTCGGCGGGATCGCGATCCTCGTGCACGAGCAGAACGGCTGGCTCTACTCGCGGGCAGCGTTCGGGCACCACCTGATCGGCTGGATCGCGATCGTGGGCGCGCTGATCCCGGTCGCACTGTCGCTGCGTCCGCGCTCGATCGTCGCCGGGCTGTGCTTCGCGGCACTGCTCGTCTCGATCTCGACCGTCCTGTACGCGGACCGCGACACGGCGCCGATCTTCGGCCACCTCTCTCCCGAGGCCGGGAACCCGCACCGGTGAGACGCCTCGTCCTCTCCGGCGTCCTGCTCGTCGCGCTCGCGGCGCCGGCTGCGGCGTTCGCCCACGCGTCGATCCGCGACTCGAAGCCCGCCTCGCGCCAGCGGCTCGAGCGCGCACCGACCCGCGTCGAGATCGACTTCGACCAGTCGGTGAAGGTATTCCCGAAGGGGATCCGCGTCTACGACTCGCACGGGCACGTCTACTCGCGCGGCGTCCACTCGGAGAGCGGCGGCCACGCGATCGTCGCGAGCGTCTCGAAGCTGCCGAAGGGCGCGTACACCGTCCGCTGGCAGGTCCTCTCCGGCGACGGTCACGTGGTCTCAGGCGTCTACACGTTCGGCGTCCGCGTCGCCGCCCCGCCGCCGACCGACGCGTACGGCTCCTCGGGTCCGACGACGACCGAGAACGTCCTGCGCTGGCTCTTCTTCGTCTGCCTGGCGCTCCTGATCGGAGGGATCGCCTTCCGGCTCGTCGTGCTCCCGCGGGCGGTGCCGCAGGCGTTCGAGCGGGTCTTTTACTGGCTCGCCCTGGCCGGGGTCGTCGGCGCGATCCAGATCGGCATCCTCGCGTTCCTGATCCGCGCCGAGGACGCCCTGCAGCTGCCCTTCGGCCGCTTCCTCTACGGCGACCTGACGCCGTTCGCGGACGGGACGCGCTTCGGGACAGCGTTCGTGGTGATGACGCTCGGCTTCGCCGTCGTCACCGCGCTCGTCTTCCTCGCCTGGCTCACCGACCGGCCGCGGCCCTTCCTCTGGCCGGCGCTGGCGCTGTCGCTCGCGCTCGCATCCGGGCTGTCGCTCTCGGGTCATTCGGCCGTCGATCCGCCCGCGTCGAAGTGGTCGGAGCTCGCCGACTGGGTGCACCTGTCGACCGCGTCCCTCTGGGCGGGCGGCCTCGTGATGCTGCTCGTGGTCTTCTTCACGGCGCCCGCGCTCCGCCGCGCCGCGTTCGTCGGGTTCGCGCGGCTGGCGCCGCTCCTGATCGGCCTCCTGCTCGCGGCCGGGATCTACCTGAGTATTCTGCGGCTCCCCGCGCCGCACGACCTGTGGACGACCGGCTACGGACACGTCCTGATCGTGAAGCTCTCGCTCGTCGGCCTTGTCCTCGCCTGGGGCGGGTTCCACCACTTCGTCGTCGAGCCGCGCCTCGGGAGGCCCGACGTCGAGCGTCGCGCACGGGGCAGCCTGGTCGGGGAGACCGCGATCGGCCTGGCCGTGCTGCTCGTCGCCGCCTTCCTCGTCAACTCGAAGCCGCCCCCGCGGCCGGCGCCGGCGTCGACGCAGGCGAGCCCCGCAGCTACCGCTCTGCGCCGCTAACGTCGGGCCATGCTCTGGGCGATCTCCGGGGGAGCCGGTTTCCTCGGCCTGCACCTGGCGCGGCGGCTCGTCCAGGACGGCCACGCCGTACGCACGCTCGACCTCGCGCCACTCGACGACCCGGGGCTCGAGGGAGCGGTCGAGGAGCTGCACGGCGACGTCCGTGACCCGGCGGCGGTCCGGCGGCTCGTCGAGGGCGCCGACGTCCTCGTCCACGCCGCGGCGGCGCTCCCGATCCGCGGCTCGCGAGACGAGATCGTGTCGGTCAACGTCGGCGGCACGGCGACGGCGCTCGCGGCCGCAGGCGAGGCCGGCGTGCTCCGGACGATCTTCATCTCGTCGACCGCGGTCTACGGCGTGCCGAAGGTGCACCCGATCGGCGAGGACGCTCCGCTCGTCGGCGTGGGGCCCTACGGCGAGTCGAAGATCGAGGCCGAGCACGTGTGCTTCGAGTTCGCGCGCCGCGGGCTCGAGGTGGTCGTCATCCGCCCGAAGACGTTCATCGGCCCCGAGCGTCTCGGCGTCTTCGAGATCCTGTTCGACTGGATCCACGACGGCCGGCGCATCTACGTCCTCGGCGACGGGAGCAACCGCTACCAGCTGCTCGCCGTCGAGGACCTCGTCGAGGCGGTCACGCTCGCTTCGACGGCCGACGGCGTCGCCGGGGAGGCGATCAACGTCGGCGCGCAGTCGTTCGACACCGTACGCTCGGACCTGCAGGCGCTGATCGACCACGCCGGCTCGCGGAGCCGGCTGACGGCGGTTCCGGTCAGGCCGGCGGAGGTCGCACTCCGCGCGCTCGAGCTCGCTCATCTCTCTCCACTCGCCGAGTGGCATTACAGGACAGCGCATCGCGACTCGTTCGTGGACGTATCCAGGGCGCGCAGGCTCCTCGGCTGGCAGGCGCAGTTCTCGAACGCCGAGGCTCTCTGCCGCACCTACGACTGGTACCTGGCCCACCGGGACACGCTCGGCCGCGCCGGGACGACGCACCGCGTTCCCTGGAACCAGCAGGCGCTCGCACTCCTGAAGCGGGTGAGCTGATGGAGCCCGGCGACTGGGACAGGATGTTCGACGAGGTCTACCTGAGGACGTACGGGCAGGCCCTCGTCGATCCTGCCGCGGCTGCGCGTGAGGCTCAGGGGCGTGACGCGGCTCGTCGGGCTCGAGCCCGACGCCGACCTCCTCGACTGCCCGTGCGGCTACGGCCGCCACTCGATCGAGTTCGCCCGCCTCGGGCTCCACGTCGTCGGCGCCGACCGCTCCGAGGTGCTGCTCGCCGAGGCGAAGCGGCGCGGCGGCGAAGGAGACTGGCCGGAGTGGATTCACGCCGACTACCGCGAGCTGCCGTTCGAGGACGCGAGCTTCGACTGCGTGACGAACCTGTTCTCGTCGCTCGGCTACTGGGGCGACGACGCCGACCGACGTGCGATCGGCGAGTTCCGGCGTGTGCTCCGGCCGGGCGGCTCGCTCGTCATCGAGACCATGCACCGCGACATGTTGATGGCGATCTTCGGCCCGAAGTCCTGGGAAGACCTCCCCGGCGGGGCGCTGATGATCGAGGAGCGAGCCTTCGACCACGAGCGGGGCGTGATCGTCGTACGTCACGAGCTCGTCGAGGCGGACGGGACGCGCCTCACGGCCCCTTACGAGTTGCGCGTGTACACCGCGACCGAGTTGGTCGCCTTCGTCCGCGCTGCCGGCTTCGACGAGGTTGCGTGCCACGGCGACTTCGAGGCCTCGCCGCTCTCGCGCGACACGCGGCTCGTGCTCGTCGCGCGCTGAGCGGCGGCTACGCGCAGAGCTCGCGCGCGACCGCGAGGTAGACGACGAGGCAGCGCTCGAGGTCGGCGAGCTCGACCCACTCCTCGGCCTCGTGCAGGCCCTCTCCTCCCGGGCCGAACAGGACAGTCGGGATCCCGACGGCGCCGATCAGCCCGGAATCCGCCCAGAAAGGCATGCCCACGATCGTCGGGTCGCCGGCATGGCGACGGACGAGCCCGACGAACGGATCGTCGGGTGCGAGCTCGTAGGCGTCGCGGGCGAACGGCACGCGCACGTCGACTCGAAAGTCCGGATCGTCGCGGCCGGCCTCCGCCAGAATCCCCGCCAGCTCCCGCTCGACGTCTGCCGCGGTCTCGCCGGGAAGCGTTCGCCGCTCGGCGAGCAGGACGCAGCGCTCCGGATAGCTGGACAGCTCCTGCCCTCCGTCGATCACCGACGCGTGCGCAGAGCCCGTGCCGAGGAGCTGGTGCGCCGGGGCCGACTGCAGCTGCCGGTCGAGCTCTTCGAGCCGGACGAGGACGCGACCCATCCGAACGATCGCGTCGACGCCGCGCTCCGGCCGCGACCCATGGGCGGCACGCCCGCGGACGGTGACCTCGAAGCCGACGAAACCACGGTGGGCGATCGCAAGCTCGAGCCACGTCGGCTCCGCCACGATGGCGGCATCGGCGCGGAAACGCTCGAGGAGAGCCTCCGTCCCGACGCTCCCGGCCTCCTCGTCCGCGACCGCGGCCACGATCACGTCACCTCGGAGGTGCCGCCCCAGCGCCTCCCGCCCCGCGAGCATGATCGTCGCCAGGCTGCCCTTCATGTCCAGCGCGCCGCGGCCGTACAGGCGCCCGCCGTCGACGCGCGGCGAGAAGGGCGCCTCCATCCCCGCAGTCCCGACCGTGTCGAGGTGCGCGTTCAGGAGCAGCGACCGGCCCCCGCCGGAGCCCCGTGCGACCGCGACGACGCTCGGCCGACCAGGTGTGTGCTCGAGGACCTCGACGTCCAGGCCCGCTTCCCCGAGCCAGGCGGCGACGAACCGTGCGATCTCGGCCTCGCCCGCACCGCCCGCGACGAGCGACGGATTGACCGAGTCGATGGCGACGAGCTCGGAGGTGAGCCGCGCGAGCTCGTCCACGCTCAGCGCTGCTCTGCCGCGCGGGCGAGGCGCTCGGCCGTGTCCGCGACGAACCGCTGCAGTGTGCGTCGGATCAGCCGGCCGGTGCCCGGCAACCTGGCGCGGAATGTGGAGTGCCAGCGGATTCGGGTGCCGTCGCCGTCGGAGGTGAGGGTGACGTCGGCGTGGTAGTCGCGGATCGGCAGGCCGGAGAGGAAGTCGTAGCCCAGCCGGCGCGACGGATCGAAGTCGGTCACGCGCTCGCGCGTGCGGGTGCGGCCACGGCGGAACGCCCGGACCTCGCCGACGCCGGCGCCGCTCTCGACCTTGGCCTCGTCGAAGTCGGCCCACTGCGGCCACGTCGTCACGTCGGCGAGCAGCGCCCAGATCCGCTCAGGCGGCGCGCTCGAGCGGGCCTCGGCGTCGAGCTCGAGCACGGTCAGCTCGGGGCGGCGGTCCGGGAGCTGCCCGCGAGCACGGCCGTGAGCGACGTGTCCAGGATCTCGACGGCGAGGTCGATCTCGTCCTCGGTCACGGTCAGGGGCGGAGCGAGACGGAAGCAGTTCGCGATCTTCCCGGAGCGCACGATGTTCATCGACAGGCCGCGGTCGAGGCATTCGTCGGTGACCGCCCGGCCGAGCGCGTCGGCGGGCTCCTTCGTCTCGCGATCCGCCACCAGCTCCAGGCCGACCAGCAAGCCGCGGCCGCGCACGTCGCCGATCTGCTCGTGCCGGCCCTGCAGCTCGCGGAGGCGCGCGAGCAGGTACGCACCCGCAGTCGCGGCCCGCTCGACCAGGCCCTCCTCCTCGATCACGTCCAGCACGGCCAGGCCCGCGGCGGCCGGAAGCGGATCGGACACGTGCGAGGTGACGTGGAGGAAGCCCTTGCGCTCGCAGTCCTCGGCGATCGCCGCCGAGGTCACGGTCGCCGCCAGCGGCAGGCCCCCGCCGAGCGTCTTCGAGAGCGCCAGCAGATCGGGCACGATCCCGTCGCGCTCGAACGCGAACATCGTCCCGAGCCGCCCGAGGCACGTCTGCGCCTCGTCGAGCACGAGCAGCATCCCGCGGCGCGCGCAGTGATCCTGGAGGCGGGCCAGGTAGCCGTCAGGCGGGACGATCACACCGCCCGTCGACAGCACCGGCTCGGCGATCGCAGCCGCGAGCGAGCCGACCGACTGCTGGTCGACGAGCTCGAAGCCCGCGTCGAGGCAGGTGCAGTCGCACTCGCCGTCGCAGTGCCGGATCGGACAGCGGTACGCGTACGGTGCGGGCAGCGCGAACGAGCCCGGCAAGAGCGGCCCGTAGCCCGCGTGCGCCATCGAGAAGTTGACCGAGGCGATGCCGGTGAGCAGGCCGTGGAAGCTCCGTGTCAGGCCGACGACCTCGAAGCGTCCCGTGTGCAGCTTGGCGAGCTTGAGCGCGACCTCGTTCGCTTCCGACCCCGTGTTGAGCAGGATCGAGCGCTCGAGCGGCGCCGGGACGAGCCCTGCGAGCCGCTCGCCGAGCGCGAGCACGGGCTCGGAGAGCATCCACGAGTTCAGGTGGACGACCTCGTCGAGCGAGCGCCGAATCGCGTCCGAGATGCGCGGGTGACCGTGCCCGATCGTCGAGCAGATCTGGCCGGAGGTGAAGTCGAGCACGCGCCGCCCGTCGGTCGTCTCCACCCAGGCCCCCTCGGCGCGCGCGATCACGAACGGCGCGAAGCCGGCCGCATAGCGGATCAGGAAGCGCTCGCGCTCGTCGCTCACGTCACGGAGTCTGGCAGAGCGCGCTCAACCGCTTGGCGTACGCGGGCGCGGTCGGCTCGTCCTCGTGCTTGAAGTACGCATAGACGTCGACGCCTGCCGCCAGCACCGGCTTGATCCGCCGCGCCCAGTCGGCGAGCGCGGGCTCGTCGTAGGGCGGCTCGCGAAGGCGCAGGTAGCGGAAGCGCGCGTCGCCCTCGAGCGAGCCGACGAGCGCGTGGCCCTCGAGGTCGACGCCCGCCCAGCTGTCGTGCCGGAACTCGAAGGCGTACAGGAGCGTCGGGTCGAGCGAGTCGAGGAAGAGCCGCAGGAGGCCGTCGTCGCGCGGCCGGGTCGGTGGGAGTTGGACGAGGATCGGCCCCAGCCGGTCGCCGAGCGCCTGCACGCGCTCGCAGAAAGTCGGGATGCCGTCGACGCGCCCGAAGTGCGTGATCTGCCGGCTCATCTTCACGGCGAACCGGAATCCCTCGGGCGTCTGCGCCGCCCAGCTCCGAAGCTGCTCCTCGGACGGCAGCCGGTAGAAGGTCGCGTTCAGTTCGACGCTCGACAGCCTCGACGCGTAGGTGCGCAGGAACTCGTTCGCCTTCGTCCCGATGGGGTAGAAGTCCGGCTTCCAGGAGGCGTACGAGAAGCCCGAGCTGCCGACGTAGAGGCCCGCTGGAGTGATGGCTTCGGTTGTCATTTTCAGCTGGAAGTCATACCGACGAACGTTGGTTGATGAGGAGGTCGCGGCTTGTTGCAGTGCGTGCTCGGCTCTAGTCTCCGCCTCGTGATCTGTCCGAGTTGCGGTATCGAGAACGCGGACGCCGCAAAGTTCTGCAACGACTGTGCGGCTCCGCTGCAGATCGCGTCCGCTGCGACGAGTGAAGAGCGGAAGATCGTGTCGGTGCTGTTCTGTGACCTCGTCGGCTTCACGGCGGCTTCGGAGGCGGCCGATCCAGAGGATGTTCGCGCCCGCATTCGCCCCTATCACACGAGTCTCCGTCATGAGCTCGAACGCTACGGGGGCACGGTCGAGAAGTTCATCGGCGATGCGGTGATGGCGGTATTCGGTGCGCCGGTCGCGCACGAGGACGATCCCGAGCGTGCGGTACGAGCGGGGCTTCGGATCCTGGAGGCGATCGCCGAACTCAACGAGCAGGAGCCGGAGCTCAGGCTTCAGGTCAGGGTCGGCATCGACACGGGTCAGGCTGTCGTGTCGTTGCATGCGCGGCCGGAACAGGGGGAGGGGATCGTCGCCGGTGATGTCGTGAACACGGCGGCCCGGATCCAGTCGGCGGCGCCGGTGAACGGCGTGGCCGTGTCGGAGGAGACGTTCGGGCAGACGGAGCGGGTGTTCGTCTACGAATCGTTGGCGCCGGTCGAGGTAAAGGGGAAGAGCGAGCCGGTGCATCTGTATCGAGCAGTCGAGGCGCGGGCGCGGTTCGGCTCGGACCTGATCCGCACGCAGGAGACCCTGTTCGTCGGCCGCGAGGTGGAGAAGACGCTGCTGCAGGGCCTGTTCGACCGCTGCGCGCGCGATTCGGCCTTCGAGCTCGTGACACTGGTGGGAGAGCCCGGAGTCGGCAAGAGCAGGTTGTGTGCGGAGCTGTTCCGCTACATCGACGAGCGCACCGAGCTGATTCGTTGGCGGCAGGGTCGCTGCCTGCCGTACGGCGAGGGGATCACGTTCTGGGCGCTCGGTGAGATCGTGAAGTCCCATGCCGGAGTGTTCGAGTCGGACTCCGCGGAGGTGGCGGCGGCGAAGCTGGAGCAGATCCTGCCCGATGTCGAGGAGCGAGACTGGCTGAGAGCCAGGCTCCTGCCGCTGCTCGGGATCGACTCCGGCCAGTCCGCGTCGCGCGAGGAATCGTTCTCGGCGTGGCGGCGCTTCGTGGAGTCGATCGCAGCGGACGGGCCTGCGGTCATCGTCGTCGAGGATCTGCACTGGGCGGACGCGGCGCTGCTCGAGTTCCTTTCCTACCTGGCCGAGTGGGCCGAGGGCGTGCCACTGCTGCTCCTGTGCACCGCCCGGCCGGAGCTGTTCGAGACGCACTCCAACTGGGGAGCCGGCACTCGGAATGCGCACACGATCAATCTGTCCCCGCTCTCGGAGAAGGAGACGAGCGAGCTCGTTCAGGGGCTGCTCGAGCAGACGGTGTCGGAGCAGGTGAGGCAGGCGATCCTCGAGCGAGTCGGTGGCAACCCTCTCTACGCGGAGGAGTTCGTTCGCCTGGTCGCGGACCGCGGGCTAGGCGACACGGGCGACGGGCTCGCGTTCCCGGACAGCGTGCAGGCGCTAATCGCTGCGCGCCTGGACACGCTCTCGCCCGAACGCAAGAGCCTCGTGCAGGACGCGGCGGTTGTGGGCAAGGTGTTCTGGGCGGGCGCGCTCGCCGCGATGGCGGAACAGGATGAGCGCGATGTCGAACTCGCTCTCCACGAACTCTCGCGGAAGGAGCTGGTCCGTCCGGCGCGCCGGAGCTCGATGGAGGGCGAGACCGAGTACGCGTTCTGGCACGTGCTCGTTCGCGATGTCGCGTACGGTCAGATCCCTAGGGCGGCGCGCGCCCGGAAGCATCGGGCCGCTGCGGCGTGGGTAGAGGCAAAGGCCGGGGAACGGGTGGAGGACCTGGCGGACGTACTGGCCTACCACTATCAGGAGGCGCTCGAATTGGCTCGCGCCGCCGGGGACGTCGCGCTCGCGAGCGATCTGTTACCCGATGCCCGGCGGCTGCTCATTCTCGCGGGTGATCGTGCTGCGTCGCTCGACCAGGCGAAGGCCGACGGTTTCTATCGCCGGGCGCTCGAGCTCTACGAGCAGGATGACCCGGCCCAGGCGCCCTTGCTGCTGAGAGCTGCACGGATCGCTTCCGCGCTGTCGGGGATTCAGGCGGAGATAGACGCAGGGCGTGCGGCCGACCTCTATCGCTCGACCGGCGACGAGCTCGGCGCTGCCGAGGCGTTGCTCGACCTCACTCGTTACGTGGGGTATCGAGGCAGCGACGCGGAGGAGCTCGAGCACCTGCAGGAGGCGCAGCGCCTGGTCGAGCGCCATCCACCCGGCCGTGTTTTCGTCCTCTTCCTGGAGACAAAGGCGGGGACCGACATGCAGGCTGGCCGGGCCGCCGAGTCCCTAGCGAGCGCCGACGCGGCGATCGCGCTGGCAAACCGGCTCGGCGAGAGGGACGGCGCCAGGAGGGCACTGCAGTACCGCGGCGTCGCTCGCATCGACCTTGGAGACCTCGGCGGTCTCGACGATCTTCGGGAGTCGATCGAGAGCAACCTCGAGGCCGCACAGGCTCTCTCGACGGGAATCGGCTACCTGAACCTCGCCGATGCCACGTGGATGTCGATCGGGGCGAAGGAGGGTCTCGACCTCCACGCCACTACGCAGGCGTTCGACGAGTCGCACGGGCTGCTAAGCCCGGCCATGTGGTCGAGAGCCGAGTCGACCTGGATGCTCTTCGACCTGGGCCGCTGGGACGAGATCCTCGCGATCACCGACGAACTCGCCGCCGTGGACGAAGAGGTCGGGGCCGCGCAAGCGCGGATGCTAGGGCTGCCCTACCGCGCGCTCGTGCTCGAGCGCAGGGGCGACCCGGTCGGAGCCAGCGCAGTCGTGGAGGATGTCCTGCCGGGCGCGAGGGCGTCAGCCGACCTCCAGCTCCTCGCACCGGCCCTTGCGGTCGCAGCACTGGTTGCAGAAGCACGAGACGACAACAGCCGCGCGCTTGACCTCGTCCACGAGTTGAAGGAGGTGACGCGCGGCCGATCCGATCGCTATCGCGCGCTGTTCCTGCCTGAGATCACTCGAACGTGCGCTGCGGCGGACGGTCTTGACCTTGCTCGTCAGCTGGCAGACGGGCTGACTGTCGACCTCGGCCGCGTCGGGAGCGCCCGGACGGCCGCGGCCGCCGTCCTCGCCGAAGCGGAAAAACGAGTACCCGAAGCGCTCGTCCTCTTCGAACGGGCGGCGAAGCGTTGGCAAGACTTCGGATGCGCCCCCGGCCGGGCTGAGGCGCTCCTCGGCCAGGGCCGCTGTCTGATCTCGCTCGAGAAGCGAGGCGCGGAGGAACCGCTCGCCGAGGCACACGACCTGTTCGCGTCAATGGGCCACCGGGCAGGGCTTGCCGAAGCCGAGAACCTGCTCGCCGTCGGGCCGCCTCAGTAGAGTCGTGACAATGGCCATCGTGACCGACGTGACCCCCGACAACGCCATCCAGGTGCTCGACCACGGCTTCGTGCGGCTCGACGACGCCATGGCGACCGACCTGTCCGTCGTCAACTCGGCCCGCGTCTCGTTCGGCCGCCGCAAGACCGAGATGGACGAGTCGGACGAGGGGCTGATCCGGTTTCTGATGCGCGACCGGCACGGAACGCCTTTCGAGCACAACTCGTTCCGGTTCCACGTTCGGTGCCCGATCTTCGTCGCGCGCGAGTGGTTCCGCCACCGGGTCGGTTCTTTCAACGAGTTCAGCATGCGCTACGCGCGGGCGACCGACGACTTCTACGTGCCCGAGGCCGAGGACGTGCGGACGCAGGTCGGAAAACCGGGCGCATACTCGTTCGAGCCCGTCTCGCCAGAGCTCGCCGAGCAGACGCGCGAGGAGCTGCAGGCGGTCTACGAGCACGCGTTCGCGACGTACGAGCGCCTCGTCGAGGCGGGAGTCGCGCGCGAGCTGGCCCGCGCCGTCATGCCCGTCGGCGCCTACACCGAGTTCTATTGGACGGTCAATGCACGGGCACTGATGAACTTCGTCGGCCTTCGGGCGCACGAGAACGCGCAGCGCGAGATCCGCCGCTACGCGGAGGCCGTCGAGAGATTCTTCGCCGAGAAGATGCCGGTCACGCACGCGGCCTTCGTGGCCAACGAGCGCGTCGCCCCGTAGCCGCTACGCAGTCGTCATCACGATCGGCGCGGCCTTCTGCTTCGGCACGTGCTTGACCACGACCCAGCCGTCGTACAGCTTCGCCTGGTGCAGCTCGGTGAGGTCGTACGGGACCGACATGCGAACGTTCGTCGTTCCGCCGTCGACCGCGAAGTCGCCGCAGGGCAACGTCGGCTTGCCCTGCTTGGAGAGCAGCAGCTCGTACCAGCCACCCTTCGGCAGGTCGGGCAGCCCCTTGACGCTCATCTCGAGCGGGTAGTTCCCGCCCGTGTCGTGCTTGCCGACCTTGATGCTCGCCGAGGCAGCCTTCTGCGCGCCGAGCCCGTGCATGGGCACCTCGGCCGCCGAGGCAAACGAGGTGCCGCGGTTCCCGACCCCGTAGCCGATCGCGAACACGGCAGCCGCGACGGCCGCCGCGACGGCGAACACGGCCGTCGGGCGCCGGCGCTTGAACTCGTACACCTTCGACTCCTCGACCTTTGGTGCATGCTCGTAGGCCGGCGAGAGCTCGGGCGGTGGGCCGGCGGCGACGATCATCTCGTGCACCTGGCGGAGCCGGTCGAGCTCGTCGGGCGCGCCGTCGTCGCCGACGAGCTCGCGGAAATCGGGATCGTTTGTCACTTCAGCTCCTCTTCGAGCGCGTCCGCCAGGCGGGCGAGCGCGCTTCGTGTGCGTGTCTTCACGGTACCGAGTGGAATTCCCTCGAGGCCGGCGATCTCGCTCTGTGAGAGGCCGCTCCAGTAGGCCAGCTCGATCAGCCGGCGCTCGTTGTCGGGCAGCGTCTCGATCGCGCTGTGGACGCGCCACGACACCCAGCTATGCTCGGCCTGCTCCTCGGGGCCGGCCTCGCTCGACGGCTCGTCCGGCGCCTCGGCCGGCGGCTCGCGCCGCGCCCGGCCGCGGTCGGAGATGCTGTTGCGCGCGACGGCGAAGAGCCACGGTGCCGCCGGCCCCCGCTCGGGGCGGTAGGTCTTCGCGGCGCGCCAGATCGCCGTGAACGTCTCCTGCAGCGCGTCCTCGGCGCGCCCGCGGTCGCCGAGTCGACGCAGCGCGAGGCCGAGCACGGAGCGCGAGTAGCGGCGGTAGAGCGTCTCGAACGCGTCCCCGTCGCGGTGGCCGACGCGCTGGAGCAGCTCCTCGTCCGTCGGGTTGATCGTGCTCACCTCGGGGATGGTCGCGGCTTTCGCGGCGGTCGGCAAGCGGAAGGGGCGGTCCAGGACAAGCTGCGTGGCCATCACCAGGTCTTACGCCGTCGCGCCCCGGACGGATTTTCTGCGCGCGCGAAGGTTATGCTCCCACCGCCTTCGACTCCCGAAACCGAAAGGACCTGAATTGGCGACGCTTGCCTTCAACGCCGAAGAGATCGCTCCGCGTGAGCTGAAGCCGAGCCTCTACGAGTTGGACGGCATCTCCCGCCAGTCCGTGGAGGCGCACTACAAGCTCTACCAGGGCTACGTGGGAAAACGCAACGAGATCCTCGGCAAGCTGGCCGAGGTCGACCTCTCGGCCGCGAACCAGGTGTACTCGGAGGTGCGGGCGCTGAAGGTCGACCTGAGCTTCGCCGTCGGCGGCGTCAAGAACCACGAGATCTACTTCGAGCACCTGGGCGGCGACGGCGGCCCGGCGACGGGGGCGATCGCCGGCCTGATCGAGCAGGGGTTCGGCTCGTTCGACGCCTGGAAGGCCGATCTGAAGGCGACGGGAATGGCGGGTCGTGGCTGGGCGTGGGCGGCCTACGACTGGGACGAGGGCCGGCTGGTCAACTACATCGGCGACGCGCAGAACACGTTCCCGATCTGGAACGCGAGCCCGCTCGTCGCGCTCGACGTGTACGAGCACGCCTACTTCCTTGACTACCAGACCGACCGCGCGTCCTACATCGAGGCGTTCTTCCGCAACCTCGACTGGGGCGTCGTGAACGGCTGGATCGCGAGCTACGGGATCCGGGCGTAGCCATGGCTGTGGGGTAGCAGGGAGCCCGGCGCGATGCTGATCGCGCTCTTCATCGTCATCGGCTATCTGGCGGGAAGCATCACGTTCGGGTACTGGCTCGTGCGTTTCACGAAGGGCGTCGACATCCGCACGGTCGGCAGCCACAACCTCGGCGCGACGAACGTCTGGCGGACGTACGGCTGGCGCTACGGGCTGCCGGTGATGCTGCTCGACGTGCTCAAGGCGTTCGTGCCGGTCGTGATCGCGACGCACGTCTCCGGGGAGCTCGCCGGCGTCTTGACCGGCGCCGCGGCGATGGCCGGGCATGCGCGGCCGATCTATCTGAAGTTCGCGAAGGGCGGGAAGATGGTCGCTACGGCGGGCGGCGCGTTCCTGGGTGTCGCGCCTGTGCTGGGACTCGTCGGCGCGGCGCTCTGGATCCTGATCTTCCTCGTGACGCGGTACGCGTCGCTCGCGTCGATCCTGGCCGCGGCGGCGCTGGCGCCGCTGGCGTACGGACTCGGCTACGGCTGGCCGGTGGTCGCATTCGGCGGAGCGGCGGCCGTGGGCGTGCTCGTGCTGCACCGGGCGAACGTGCGTCGGCTGTTGAACGGGACGGAGAGCCGCTTTGTGCTACGCCGCTCCCGCCGCGGCACCGAGCCAGGCCCCGCCGAAGTCCCCGCCAGCCACTGACCTAGCCGGACAGCTCGGCCGCTCGCATCACGGCCTCGGTGCGAGTCCGCGCGCCGAGCTTCTGGCAGATGCTCCGCACGTGCGCCTTCACCGTTCCGTCAGCAATGAAGAGCGTGCGCGCGATCTCCTTGTTCAGCAACCCCTGGGAGAGAAGCTCCATGACCTCTCGCTCACGGCTTGAGAGCGGGCTTTCGCCGGCAGCGACGCGCGTCCTCGAGAGAGGAAGGCCAACTTGCTTCGCCAACCCGTCGTCTCGCGCCCGCTCGAGAATGATCCTGAGACGCTCGTGCTTGCTACAGTCTCCTGCAAGGATCCGCAACAGGTCCGGATAGGCGCGGTAAGCAGTGACAAACGCGTCGATGTTTCCAGTGGCTATCGCAGTGTCGAACGCGGCCCCAGCCGAACGGCGAGCTGTCGCCTTTCCGGAGGCGAGAATGGCCTTGGTCCACGGAACCAGAGCCGAAACTTCGATTCGGCGCGACAGAGCCTCGGCGCGCCTCGCAAGACTTACAGCATCACGCTGATGCCCAGCGAGAGCATGCGCAAGCGACGACCACGCGAGGTGCTCTGCGAGCATCGGCAGCGAAGCTTTCGCGGCGTGATGGACGCGATCTAGGCTCTCAATTGCTTCGTCATGGCGTTGAGTTGCCAGGCACATCCGCGCCCGGATTTGTCCCGCATGCGTGAGAAGCCGACTGTTATGGGTGCAGCGTTCGCAACTCGCGAGATTGGCTCGGCATGTCTGAAAGCTTCGCAGGCCCCACCTGGCCGCGGCTGCGTGGAGTTGCGCGAACGGCATGACGAAGTCAAGAGAGTATTCCAGCGCGATCGAGGCTTGTCTTTCCGCTTCTCTCAGAGCATCCTCATATTGGCCGGCCACTGCGAGCAGCCCTGCGTACGCGTTCAGAAAGCCGGTCTGAATAACCGGATCATGTGAACGGTCGACCAGATGTGACACAAGGCTTTGACTATCAATAGCCGGCTGGACGTCGCAAAGCAGGGATGTCATGAGGAAACGACCCGTCGCAATTCGCAGGAGTTCGTCTGGTGTACTGGAGGAGTGCGTCGCCAGGCTGTCTAGCAGCGCTTCTGCATCCTCCTCCCTCTCTAGCGCCTCTGTTGCAAGGAACTGACCCCACACGGCGGAGCGGGCGTCGCTGTCGCTAGTTGCGGTTCGCTCCGCTGCAGAGAAGTGCTCAAGGGCGGCTTCGTCTTTGACCGATACATGAGCGCTAGTCCCAGCGACCCAGAGTGATCTAGATGCGAACTGGTCGTTCTCTGGAAAGCGGCGCGCGGCTTGACAGGCCAATGCCTCAGCCCTCTGATGGTCGCCCCTGCGGAATGCAAGTTCCGCTTCCGCCAGATCGACAAGAGGAGAGTCGAGACTTCTCGACTGTGCGGCAGCGATCCAGCGTGCCAATGTGGGAAGGCGCGCTTGGTCGAGCATCTGAGGGAGCGAGGCCTCGAAGAGTTCGATCAGGACTGAATCGTCGGCGAAACGCGAAGCGAGTTCGAAGACGTCATCCCACTCCTCGCGCACGATGAGAACACGAGCCAGGTCAGTGACAATCCGACCCGTGGGATCGTCCTGACGCGTCCGAAACTTGGACGCCAGGAACGAACGCAAGAGGGGGTGCAACTCCATCCGTTCTCGGCCCGGCAGAAAGAAACCAAGCTCGAGACCGCCATCGATGAAACCATCGGACTGGTCGCCAGCTATCGTTTCGGCGATGTCCGATGTGACGTAGGGCGCGAGCGCAAACCGCCTTAGGGCCTGTTGAAGGTCCGGCTCGGCTACTCGGTAAAGCTCTTCAGCGAAGAAGCCATAGAGCTCCTCTGGCAACGCCTCGCCGGGGACATTGACGCTTCTGGACAGCGTTGCCAGTCCGATGAGTGCGGGCCACCCATCCGAAACAGACAGCAGAGCACTTGTTTCATCGACAGAGCGGTCGGGAAGCAGGCTTTGCGCCTCCTCCGGATGCATTGCCAGTAGGTTCCGTCCAACTTCGAGAATCTCGCCATAGAGCACTCTTCGAGCCGTCGCCCAACGAGGGCGCGTACGGCTAGTAACCATCAGCCGCACTCCGCAACTTGACGCCAAGTGTTCGACGAATCGTTCCGGCGGCTCGGAGTCGCATGCGAATTGGTAGTCGTCGAATGTGAGCCATGCGCGCCTGGGCCAATCAGCTAGATCTTCTGCCAATAACTCCGCCAGTCGTTCGACCTCTTGAGCCGGAGCTCGGGAGATGCGGAGGCGTAACTTCAGGCGCTCGCCGGCACCAGGTACGACCGCAGACGCTGCCTTGGCCAGGCCCAGCGCGAGCGCTGCCACGTCTGCCGTTGCCGTCGTTCCGCGGTACCAGCCGTGCGGACGGTCGGCCAGCCACTCGCGGGCGAGCGTCGTCTTTCCGTACCCGGCGGGTGCGACGAGGAGGATGACTCGCGCTTCGGTCTCGTCGAGTAGGCGTGTCAAACGGGGGCGCTTGATGATGTGATCGCGCCCGACCTCTGCCGCATTGCCTGCCGCGAGCTTCATCGCCTACCTCGACGCCGTTTCTCCCGTCGCGCACCGTACCGCGTTTCCGTCTCGATTACGACCCCCGGCGCCGACGCTCGCACTGAGCGCCGGCGCCGGGGTCGTGTCACTAGCTGCTGCCGGCTTGGGCTGCGACCCGCGTTGCGAGGGGGTCGTCGCCTGTCGCGGCACGGTAAGCGGCCGGGATCTGGCGCCGCCGGGTGACGCCGAGCTTCTGGCGGAGGATGTCCGAGTGAGCCTTGGCGGTTCTCGGGGAGATACCGAGACGCTCGCCGATCTCCTCGTTCGAGCAGCCCTCCGCGATCAGCTCGACGACCTCCCGCTGGCGGGCCGTGATCGCCGGAATCGCGCTCTTCAGGGTCTCGTACATGATGGTCGCTGACGCTACAAGCGCGTACCCGACCGCGCTATTGACCAAAAGACGTATCTTCGATGTGTTACACGACGCTTCGGGCCGCCGCGCCTCTCACGAAGCTCGCCTCGTGCCCACGAGCGTTTGCTTCGCGGAGCCGGCTGTCGTCGAGCGCGCCGATTCGCAGCATGAGCTCGAACTCGTCGCGGAGCCGTGTGCGCATCATCTCCGGGCCGTCGGTCGCGATCGTGAACGGGACGTCATGCTGAACGAAGGCGGCGATCGTGTCGTGGAGCTCGTCCTCCCCCGAGAGCGCCTTCGTCAGCAGGTTCGAGGTCGGGCAGATCTCGAGTACGATCTCGCGGGAAGCCAGCTCGCGCATCAGCGACGGATCGTGCGCCGCGAGGATGCCGTGCCCGATCCGGTCCGGGCGAAGCGTCTCGATGACCTCGGCGATCTCCTCGATGCCTTCGCTGCCCTCTTCTCCGACGTGGATCGTCACGCCGAGCCCGGCTGCACGCGCCTCCTCGACCAGCGGGGCGAGGTCGCGATACGGGTAACGCTCGCCACGCGGCCGCGGGCCGGCGATGTCGACGCCGACGATTCCGCGCGCCGCCCAGTGGATAGCTTTCTCGACGATCACGGCGTTCTGCCCATCCGTGAAGGTGCGGTCCATCATCAGGATCAGGCCCGCCTTCACCTGTGGGTATTCGAGCTCGGCGCGGTCGAGGCCGCGGATGGCGGCGAGGATGATGTGGTCGAGGTCGCGCTCGCCGCCCCGGTTTCGCTTCATCGGGTTGAAACGGAGCTCGAGCGTCGTGATGCCCTGTGAGCGGTAGGCCCCGCCGATCGCGCCGTGCACCGAGCGCTCGACCGCGAGCGGGCTCGACTGGATGAGCTCCGTCCAGTGGTAGATCGCGTCGAGCGCGTCGAGGTTGGCGACGCCGCGCGGATCGGAAACGGTGACCAGACGGTCGAACTCCCAGTAGTCCTTGACCGGGAGTGCGATGCCCTGCTCGTGGGCCAGGCTCCACATCTCGTCGGAGGCGACCGAGCCGCCGAGGTGCGTGTGGAGCTCGGCGAGACCGCCCGGGAAGTCCATCGCGCGAGTCTAGCCCTGTGGAGGAATCGTCACGCTTTCGACACGGACGCGTTCGCCATTCGCGCGAACTTCCTCGATAGAATTGGCAGTAGGCGGGGGCTGGCGGGTGCCCGGACCTACATCTCTGTAGGGACCAACTACTCCGCTCGGGCACCGACTGCGAGGGCGAGCGTCGTGCCGGCTACGCGCCCGGGGATCGTCTCCAGCCGGTCGCGGGGCTCGGCGCTGAAGACGAAGCGCACGTAGCGCGCGGCGACTTCGTCGCCCCACCCGTTCATGCCCGTTGCCGCGATCGCGGACTCCTCGAGGAGGAGCCGCGAGGCCTCCGCGGGCTCCAGGCCGAGCGAGGCCGCGTCCAGCAGCAGCGACCAGCCGCCGGCGGGGCGAACGAACGGCCACCCGGGAAGCGACGAGAGAAGCAGATCGCGGCGACGCTCGAGCTCGGCGACGCACTCCTGCACATGACCCTGGGCGCCGCGCAGGACGGCGGTCGCGGCAGCCCGCGACAGGGCTGTCGGCATGGTCGTGTTGTAGACGTGCACCCAGCCGACGTCCTCGATCGTCGCCGCGGGACCGGCCACCCAGCCGACGCGCCAGCCGATCATCCGGTGCTCCTTCGACAGCGAGCCGACGACGACGGTGCGCTCGACCATCCCCTCGAAGCGGAGCGGATGCAGAAGCGGTCGTCCGTCGAAGAGCAGCCGCTCCATCGCCGAGTCGTAGATCAGTCCGAGTTCGTGCTCGCAGCAGAGGTCGCAGATCAGCTGCCAGTCCTGCTCGTCGAACCAGCCGCCCGACGGCATCGACGGGCTCATCAACAGCATCCCGCGCGTCTTCGGCCCGATCGCGGCCGCGAGCGCGTCGCGGTCGAGCCGCCACTCGCCGTCGACCACCCGGAACGGCGCAAAGCGCGGGATGCCGCCGGCCAGGCGGACGCGGTTGACGATGCCCGCGTAGGTCGGGTCGGTGACGATCACCTCGTCGCCCGGATCGACGACGGCCAGCGCAACGTCGAGCAGGCCCTCCATGCCGCCCGAGGTGATCACGATCTCGCGTTCCGGGTCGAAGCGGTGACCGGCACGCGCGGCCAGGAACTCGGAGATCGCCGCCCGAAGGTCAAGGTCGCCGGTGAACGGGAGCCAGCTGTTCGAGGCCGCGGTGGTCAGGTTCTCGGCGGTCACCGGCACCGCTTCGGGCGGCAAGGGCAGGTCGGTGTCGAGGTTCTCCATCCGGAGCACCGGCCACTCGGGGCGGTCCCGGTCGGGCGCATCCGCGGCGGCTGCCACCCGGTCGATGCCGAATCCGCGCACCGCCTGGAGCCGCTGGGCGCGCCTGAACACGCGGCGATCCTATCCAGTGTCGACGAGTATTGACATATAGATGTATTTAACATATGTTGTCGTCATGCACCGGAGATCTCATGGCCGAGGATCCCGTAGCCGGCGCCGCGTCGGCCCGGACGAATGGGCTGTCCGCGCGCGCGTCGAGCGCTTCCACGAGCCTGCGCTGCTGCTCTTGCTCAGGGAGCGGCCGCGCCACGGGTACGAGCTGATCGAGCTCGTCCCCGAGCTCTCGGGCGGCGACCGCATCGACGTCGGCAACCTCTACCGCTTCCTCCGCGCGCTCGAGTCCGAGGGCATCGTCGAGTCCGCATGGGACGGCGACCTCCCAGGCCCTGCCAAGCGCACCTATCGCCTCACCGATGCCGGCGTGGCGGTGCTCGGCCAGTGGGCCGACGCGCTCCGGCGCTCGCGCGAGGAGATCTCCGCGTTCCTCGACCGCTATCAGAAGGGAGGTGAGTAATGCACAAGAACAAGCACAGCCACCGGCACGGCCGGCGCTGCCACGGCCTCGGCCGCGGGCGCGTCCCGAACGCCGGTCAACTCCTCGAGCAGCTGGAAGAACACCAGCGTGACCTCGAGCAGGAGGTCGCGGACGTGGCCGACCTGATCCGCCGCTTGAAGGAGCAGCGGCCCGAGACGGCCTCCGTCTAGTCTCACGCGGCGCCGTCCCGCCCGGGCGGGGCGGCAGGACCGCGAAATAGACTCCGACGCGTGAAGGTGGGCATCGTCGTCCCGTTCTCGTGGTCCTTCTGGGGCGCCGTGGGCGAGCACGCCCAGCTGCAGGCGGCCGCGCTCGGACGCCTGGGCGTCGAGACGCGCACGATCATCGGCAACGACCCCCCGGGCTCGTTCACGCGCCTCCTGCACCCTCGGCTCGGCCGCCACGACGAAGCGCCTGCGGACGTGATCCCCGTCGGGCGCACCGTGATCGTCCCGGCCAACGGGTCGCTCGCCAACATCGTGCTCAGCCCGTCAGCGCCGCGCAAGATCCGCCGCGCTCTCGAGCGGGAGCGCTTCGACGTCCTCCACGTGCACGAGCCGATGGTGCCGTCCGTGTGCGTCGCCGCGATGGCCCACGCATCCTGCCCGGTCGTCGCCACCTGGCACGCGGCCGGCCCCCTCCGGTGGAACCGCGGCGCCGTCCATTTCTGGGGCTTCCTGATGGATCGCGTCGATTACCGCATCGCCGTCTCCGAGCAGGCGCGGCGCTCGGTCGAGCGCTCCTTCCCCGGCCCGTTCGAAGTAATCCCGAACGGCGCGCTGATCCCGCCGCGGGCCGATCCGAGAGACCGCGAGCACCGCGTCGTCTTCGCGGGCCGACACGATCCGCGCAAGGGCCTTCCGGCGCTCGTCTCCGCCTGGCCCGAGATCCACCGGCGGACCGGCGCACGCCTTCGCGTCGCCGGCGCCGATCCGCTCGCCGTTCGCCTCCAGCTCGCCCGCCGGCGTGTGCCGGACGGGAGCGTCGACGTCCTCGGGCTCCTCTCTCAGGAGCAGCTCACGGACGAGCTCCTGTCCGCGAAGGCGCTGGTCGCGCCCTCTCTCGGCATGGAGAGCTTCGGCATGGTGCTGGCACGCGCCTTCGGCTGCGCGCTTCCGGTGGTGGCGTCCGACATCCCGGGGTATCGCGACGTCGTGACCGCGGAGACCGGCGTGCTCGTCCCTCCAGGCGACCCGGACGCGCTCGCCGACGCGGTCGTCCGGCTGCTCGAGGACGAGCCCCGGCGGTGCGCGATGGGAGCCGTCCGCCCGGCTCGCCGCCGAGGAGCGCTACTCGTGGGACGCGATCGCCGAGCGGCTGCTCGACATCTACGGGCTCGTCACCGGACGGCACCGGAGCCGAGTGCCCGAGGCCCGCGAGGCGGTCACAGCGTGAAGGAGTCGCTGCTCAGGATCGGGCACAACCGCTGGGTGCGGCTCGCCGCTCTGATCGCCTCGGTGGTCGGCGTCGGCCTCGCACTCTGGCTCGCGCCCGACTGGAACGGTGTCGGCAGCGCGTTCCAGAACGTGCACTGGGAGTGGGTCGCGGTCGCGATCGCCTTCAACTTCGTCTCGATCGTCGCTCGGACGTTCGCCTGGAAGTTCGTGATCGACCAGGCGCTTGCCCCGCCGAGTCCGCGCTACCGGTACGTGTTCTCGGCGTTCAGCGTCGGGATGCTCGGCAACGCCGCGCTGCCGGGCCGGATCGGCGAGCTGGCCCGTGTGGGCGTGCTCAACCGGCACGTGGAGCGCCGTCGCGGCGCGTGGGCAATGCTTGTCGGCACCGTCGTGGCGCACCGGATCTTCGACCTGATCCCGATCGGCCTGCTCATCCTCTACGTCCTCGCCACGGCCAAGATCCCGGCCTGGGCGTACTCGAGCCTCGTCGCCGTCGTCTCGATCGGAGCGGCGCTCTTCATCTTCGCCCTGTTCAGCGCCCGCTCGGCCGGGCGGACGCGACTCGAGGGCATGGGCTCGGCCAAGCGCGTGATCGCGATGGCCCGCGAGGGGCTCGCAGTCATGCACCGGCCGTGGCCGGCGGCGGGTGCGATCTTCTTCCAGTTGCTCGGCTGGATCTGCCAGCTGCTCGCGGTCTTCACGGCGATGCGGGCGTTCGACATCCACGAGGGAATCCCCGCCGCGGCTCTCGTCCTGCTCGTGATGAACGTGGCGACGATCATCCCGCTCTGGCCTGGGAACGTCGGTGCCGTGCAAGTCGCGATCGCGATCCCGCTCGTCTCCTACGGCGTGGCATACGCGGACGGGGTCGCGTTCGGATTCGGGCTGCAGGCGATCGAGGCTTCCGTCGGGATCGGGCTGGGGCTCTTCTTCCTGGCGCACGAGGGCCTGTCGTTCGCGACCCTGCGAGGCATGCCGCTGGCGACCGACGCCGAAACCTCGCAGGAGGACGAGACCGCCGAGCCGTCGCCGCAGAGCGAGAAGCAGCGTGCGCGCGCTCGCGTGCCCGGCTAGCCTCAAGGGCGTCCTGGACGCCTCCGCGGCGGCGGCCGCACTCGCCGCCGGGCTGCGGGCCGGCGGCGCCGAGACAGTCGAGCTGCCGGTTGCCGACGGGGGAGAGGGGACGCTCGACTCGATCCAGCACTCGCTCGGCGGCGAGTGGCACCGGGCCGACGTGCCGGACGCGTTCGGCCGGGCGCACACGGCCCGCTGGCTCGAGCTTGCGGACGGAACCGCCGTCGTCGAGGCGGCCGAGGCGATCCCGCTCGATCCGGCGCGGCTCGATCCGATGCGCGCATCCAGCCGGGGGCTCGGAGAGCTGATCGCTGCTACCGGATCGCCCGCGCGCCTCCTCGTCGGGCTCGGTGGCACCGCGACCGTAGACGGCGGCGCCGGGTTCCGCGAGGTGCTGCGGGAGCTCCCCGCGCCGACGCGTGTCGCGTGCGACACGCTCGTGCCGCTGCTCGATGCGGTGCGGCTCTACGCGCGACAGAAGGGCGCGACGCCGGAGCAGATCGAGGAGCTCGCAGCGCGGCTCGCCGACATGGAGGAGCTCGCCTCGTTCGCCGGCCTTCCCGGCGCGGGCGCCGCCGGCGGGCTCGGCGCGGCGCTGGCCGCACTCGGCGCGGAGCTCGTGCCGGGCGCGGCGCTCGTGCTCGACACCGCCGGCTTCGACGTGACGGGATTCGACGTCGTCGTCACCGGCGAGGGCCGGGTCGACCGCACGACCACGACCGGCAAGGCACCCGGCGAGGTGGCGCGTCGATGCAGCGAGGCGGGCGTCCGCTGCGTCGTCTTCGGCGGCGTGGTCGACGAGCTGCTCGACGGTGTCGAGACGGTCGCGCTGTCAGGCGACCCGGGCCGTGCTCGCGACGACCTCGTCGAGCTCGGCGAGCGCCTCGCCGCCGGGTAGCGCTACGCGTCGCGCTCGCGGAGGATGCCGGCGACGCCGCGCAGCAGTCCCCAGGCGAGCTCGGCGTCCTCCTTGACGAGCGCGCGGAAGTCCCATGCAACGAGCACATGCGCCTTGACGGCGTCCTCGGCGGTGACGGTCGCCGTCCGGGGGCCGTCGTCGATCAGCGCGACCTCACCGAAGTACGAGCCGGGCCCGATCGTCCGGCGCTCCTCGCCGTGGACGGTCACCTTGGCCCGGCCGGACTCGATCACGAAGAAGCCGACGCCGTGCTTGCCTTCCTCGGCGATCACCTCTCCGGACGAGTAGTCGCGCTCCTTGAAGAGCGGCGCGAGCTTCCCGGCCTCCTTGTCGTCGAGGCCGGAGAACAGGTCGACCTTCTTGAGAACCGCCGGGTCGAGGGCCATGTCGCGGGATTCTAGTCAGGTGCCGGCGCTTGCGTAGCCCGCGCCTCCTCGACGCGCCGTGCGAGCTCCTCGACCTTCCCCTGCGCAGCATCGAGCCGCTCGCGGCAGAGTCGGTACAGCTCCTCGCCTCGTTCCCAGAGCGCGACGGCCTCGTCGAGCGCGACGTTGCCGCGTTCGAGCCGCTCGACGATCTGCTGCAGCTCTTTCTCCGCTTCTTCGAAGGTCACGCGTGAGCCTCGCCCACGGTTGCCGAGACGCCGCCCTCGGCGAGCCTGACGTCGATCTCGTCGCCGCCTGCAAGCGCCGCGGCGGAGCGCACGACCGAACCCTCGTGCCGGACGATCGCATAGCCGCGCTCGAGTGTGGCGAGCGGAGAGAGCGTTCGCAGCCTGGCGGCACACCCGTCGAGGGCTGCGCGCCGGCGCTCGACGAGGAGCCCTGCGGCTCGCTCGAGCCTCGTGCCCGTCGCCACCAGTCGCTCGCGCCGGCGTTCGAGCGACCTGCGGGCACCGCGCCCAAGCCCGGCTCTGGCCCGGTCGAGCGAGGCCACGAGCTCGTCGAGGTCGGGGACGACGATTCTCGCCGCCGCCGTCGGAGTCGACGCACGCGCGTCCGCGGCCAGATCGCAGAGCGGCGTGTCCTGCTCGTGTCCGACCGCGCTCACGACGGGAACCGGACAGCCGACGACTGCGCGCACGACGCGCTCGTCGCTGAACGGCAGCAGGTCCTCGAAGCTCCCGCCGCCGCGAGCGAGGACGACGACGTCGACCTCGGGCTCTGCGCAGATCGCCCGCAGCGCCTCGACGACGGCGTCGGCGGCGCGCGGGCCCTGGACGAAGGTCTCGGCGACGAGGAGCTGCGCGGGTGGGAAGCGCGCCTGCACGGAGGCGATCACGTCGCGCTTCGCGGCCGCGTCGTTCCCGGTCACGAGCCCGATCCTGCGCGGGAAGCGGGGCAGGGGACGCTTGCGCTCAGGCGCGAACAGGCCCTCGCCGGCGAGCTTCTGCTTCAACCGCTCGAGCGCAGCGAGGTGCTCGCCGAGCCCGAACCGCTCGATCCCGAGCGCACGCAGCCGCAGCTCGCCGCGCGGCTCGAAGAGCTCCGGCCGTCCGTACACGTGAACCCTCTCGCCGCTCTGCAGGTCGAGCCGAAGCGCGTCGAACTGCCCGCGCGGCATCAGCCCCGCGAGGAGCGATCCGTCGCCGGCGTCCTTGAGCGTGAAGAACACGCTCTGCCAGCGGTCCTGCCGGCGAAGCTCCGAGATCTCGCCCTCGACCCAGACCGTCGGCAGGCGCTGGAGCCACGAGCCGATGCCGCGGTTGAACGCCGACACCGTGTACACCCGCCTGTCGCCGTAGTCGATCGCCTCGACCTTGCTCATGTGCGCAGAGTAGTGGCTGCCCTGTCGTGGAGCAGTCACGGAGTTCCGCAGATGACCCGGACCGATTGCGTCCTGCTACTCGCGCCGACGGGCCGGCGGGTCAGACGGAAACACAACAGGTGAAACCGGCCGTTGCCCCCGTATTCAGACGAGTATCTCGGCGGCCAGCTCGGGTGCGCAGCCTGCACGGACGAGCTCGACGGCCCGGTGGAGATCGGCGCTCGAATGCGCGATCCGCTCGGCGAGCGGAACCGGGTAGCCGGCCTCCATCAGCACGTGCAGCCGCCAGGTCTCGACCTTCACGCGCTCGTCATACGTCTCGACGGTCTGCGTCATCTGCATCGCCCCCTGTTCTTCCTGACGTAGACGAACCCTGCCCCGGCCAGTTGGCGGTCTTAACGAAGGATTTACGGGTGTCTCGGGACGCTCGAGCCTACGTGCGGAGCCGCTCGGCTTCCTGGCGCAGCATCCGCTCGCCCTCGGACGAGATCGACGCGAGCGCACGCTCCAACTCGCGGGCGAGACGCCTCGCCGCCTCCTCCTGTGCGGCCCGGACGGTCTTGTGGAACTCGCCTGACGCGTGCTCCAGCAGCCGTGAGGACTCGTGCTCCAGCGAGCGCTGCAGCCGCTCGACCTGGCGGCGCTCGACGTCGGCGAACTTGGTTTCCATCCTCGTGGTCGCCTCGGCCTCCTCGCGGTCGATGCGTTTGAGCAGCTCGCGCTCGCGCACGCTCAGTCGGTCGGCCACCTCCTGCAGCGCCTGGCGCCGCTCGGCCGCGGTCTCTTCGAGGTCGGAGGTCGCGGTGTCGATCGCCTGCTGAGCGGCGCGCTGCGCCTCGTCGCGGAGGCGGAGCACCGTCGCCTTGTGCTCGCGAGCCTCGAGCGCGATCTCGTCGATCTCCTGTTGCACGCGCCGCTCGACTTCCTGCAACGCCTCGCGCTGGCGTTCCTCGAGCTTGCCGATCGCCTCCGCCAGGGCGTTCTCGACCCGCTCGAGATCCTGCGCCCACCCGGCGAGCCGCTCCTCGACCTTCTGCTGCACCTTGTGGAGCCGGATCGAGTACTCGGTCGCGGCGCGGCGCTCCTTCTCCTCGAACTCCTCGCGCCGCTCCTCCGCGAGCCGACGGGCCTCCTCGGCGAGGATGCCCCCGAGCTCCGAGCGGACGACTGCGAGCGAGCGCTTGAGCTCGGCCATGCGCTCCTCGTATTCGTGCTCGATCAGCGCGTCGAGCCTGGCGCGCTCCTCCTCGAACGTCTGCTCCGCGCTCTCGTTCTTCCTGCGCATCCGAGCCATCCTAGTCACCGCGCGCGGAGGATCACCAGGGCGATTGCGAGCGCGACGACGGCCCCGGCCATCGCCTGCAGGGCGTCCTCCGCGCCGCGGACGAGCGCGGCCCGGGCGGCGTCCTCGACCTCCGGAAGCCGTCGCCGCACCGCCCGGACAGGCGTCGAGAGGCGCCGCTGCGCGAGGATCAGCAGGACGCCGAACGCGGCGGCGAAGAGCGCTTGCCAGGTCAGCTCCTCGGCTGCTGCGAAATACGCAGCCAGCACCGGCGTCGCGCCCCAGGCGACCGCGAGCCACCAGTCGCCGTGGAAGCGCCCGCCGAAGAGCTCGAGGTTGTACGCCACGACCATGAAGCCGCCGAAGGCGACGAAGGCCAGGAGCCACGGCGTCCACGCGACCGCAGCGGCGATGCCGATTCCGACCGCGCCCGCCAGCGAGCCGGCCGCGAGCCCCCAGAGCACGGGCGTCGGGATCTCGGTGCCGAGCGGCCTTCCCTGCAGCTCGTCGAACGCGTGGGCGGCGATCCCGAGGCCGAGGAAGAACGCGACCAGGCCGGCGCCGAGGCGGAGCGGCAGCCACTCGGGCGCGAGCGCGGCGCCGATGCAGACGTAGCTGAGGTTCCAGAGCGTGTACGGCCAGTGGAGGAGCGTCACGTAGTCGCGCCAGCCTCCCGGTCGCAGCGCATAGAACGCAGCCCTCACGCCCGCCGTCCCCAGATCACAATCCCGCCGCCGAGGCTCAGCGTCCTGTGCCGGACGTCCTCGATGCCCGCGTCGCGCCACAGCTCGAGCTGCCGCTCGAGCGGGTACGCCGCCCAGAAGCCCTTGATGCTCCGCCCGAGGAAGTCGCCCGCTCCGGTCCAGCCAGGCGAGATCAGCCGGCCCAGGCCGGGAAGCCCGACGCGGACATATGCCTCCCAGGCTCCCCGCGCGAGCGGATCGGACGGCACGGCGAACTCGAGCGACGCGATCGTCCGCCCGGAGCGCACGACCCGCGCGAGCTCACGCAGCGTGGCGGCGGGGTCGTCGACGTAGCGGAGCAGGTACGTGACCGCGAGGCCGTCGAAGGACGTGTCCGGAAACGGCAGCTGCTCGGCATCGCCCAGGACGAGCGTGACCCGGGGAGGGACGCGACGCCGCGCCTCCGCGAGCATCTCGGCGCTCTGATCGAGCCCGACGACCGCGCAGCCCGTCCGCTGCACCAGCGCGGCTGCGACCGCGCCCGTCCCGGTGGCGACGTCGAGCAAGGTGTGTTCTGCCCCGACGTCGAAGCGCGAGACGAGGAAGGCGCGCCAGCGCGGGTCCTGGCCGAGCGACAGGAGACGCGCGTATCGGTCGTACGTCGGGCCGAGAGGCGCGAAGAGCTCGATCGCCTGGCGATGCCGGGTCGAGAGGCCGGCCACGGAGCCTATGCTGGCACAGCCATGGGGTCGAAGCGGGCATGGGGCTGAAGGAGGACCTGCGCCGGATCGCCGAGGCCGCGGTCGTCTACGCCGCTCCGGGCGAGGAGCTCTCGGCTGTGATCCCGACCGAGGCAGCGGGCGGCGAGCGCGTCTACCTCTGTGCGTTCGTAGCCGGAGAGGCCAAGACGTGGATCGCGCTCGACGCGCTCGGGCGAGCCGGTCCGCGACCGTCGCGTGCTGCGCGACGCCGTCTCGATCGCGTGCATGTGCGAGGTCGCCGAGGAGACGGCAGGCGGCGGCAGCCTCCCGGAGCTGCGGGCACAGCTCGCGATGCTCCGCGAGACGGAGGCCCCGGACGGGATCGAGGACGCCGAGCAGGCCGTCGCCGCGCTCGAGCAGGCCGTCGGCGGCGAGCTCCGCGTCGCCTCGCCCGCCTACCTGGACGAGATCGGTGCGGCGACACGCAAGCTCGAGCTCGCGCTGGGCGCGCAGGGCGGATCCCCCTTCTCGGAGGCGATGAAGGCCGCGGGTCTAACCATCGACGGCCTGGCCGCCGATATCGAGGAGCACTACAAGCTCGAACTCGCCTAGCCGCAATCCATGCTCACCAAGTACCGACACGCCGTCCGCTGGCCGCTCTACCGGTTGCCGCGACCCCTGCGGATCGCCGTCGACTGGCTGGCGACGATCGGCATCGCAGGCGCGCTCGTGCTCGTGCTCGAGACCGAGGTCGCGAAGCCGTACCGCATCCCCTCGTCGTCGATGGAGCCGACTCTTCACTGCGCGGCGCCGGCACCCGGCTGTCTCGGCAAGTCGTCCGACCACGTGCTCGCGGCGAAGGTCGTCTACGACTTTCGCAGCCCCGCGCGAGGCGACGTGGTCGTCTTCGAGGCACCACCGAAGGCGAAGACGCAGTGCACGGAAGGCGGCACGTTCGTGAAGCGGATCATCGGGCTGCCCGGCGAGATCGTGTCGGAGCATCGCGGCGTCGTCTACGTCGACGGCAAGAAGCTGATCGAACGCTACGTCGACCCGTCCCGGCGCGACCGGCTCACGAAGACGTGGCCGCGCGTCCCCGAGCACCAGTACTTCGTGATGGGTGACAACCGTGCCGCCTCGTGCGACTCGCGGGAGTGGGGGACGGTGCCGCGCGGAAACCTGGTCGGCCCCGTGGTCGGGCTCTACTGGCCGTTCGGCCGCGTCGGCTTTCGCTAGCCCGCGGCCTCCGGTGCGGCCGAGGCCGGGATCGGCGCGCCCACCTCGTCACGCTCGCGTTCACGGCTCGTGCCCGGCTGGAACCAGCGCTGCGCGACTGCGGTCGGAACGATCGCCGAGAGGACGACGACGGCGATCAACAGTGAGAACTGCGTCCGGTCGATGATCCCGGCGTTCAGCCCGTAGAGCGCCGTGATCGTGCCGAACGTGAGGCCGGTCGACATCAGCAGCGTCGTGAACGTCTGGTGAGGCGCGGCAAAGCGGCGGGCAAGTGGGTACACGCCCGCGAACTTCGGGATCATCTTTCCGGCGAAGAGCAGCGCCAGGACCCCGAGATTCGCCCACAGCGCGTGCGCGGAGACGTTCATGCCGCCCTTCAGGAAGAAGAAGGGCGTCAGGAACGCGAAAGCCACGACCCGCATTCGCTCCTGCTCCAGGCGGTGCCGGGCGTAGTGGCCGCTCATCGCGAGGCCGAGGACGAATGCGGGTAGCACGGCCTGTGAGTTCGCCCGATCGCCGAGCCACGCGAGGAGGAAGAGAACCGCAAAGACGAGCTTGATCTCCGGCTCGATCACCCGATCGCCGTAGCGGCCGAAAAACCACGGCGCGATGCTCGGGAGGCCGGCGATAACGGCTACCGAGACGACGACGAAGGGGATCATCCAGATCGTCGGCGTGATGAAGAGGATCGTCAGTCCGGCGACGGTGGCGATGTCCGTGACGAAGGTTGCCGACATGATCCGCTTGCCGACGAGCTCCCGGTTGAGCCCGGTCTCGACGAGCACGGCGTAGACGACGGCGAGGCTCGTCGTCGAGAGCGCGAGCCCGCCGATCTCGGCCTGGCGGTGGTTCCAGCCGAGCGCGTAGTAGCAGAGCAGCCCGACGACCGCGAACGGGGCGAAGAACGAGACCAGCCCGATCGACAACGACGCCTTCCACTCACGGCGGAACTGCGGCACGTCGACCTCGGCCCCGGCGAGAAACGTGAGCACGATGCCCGCGAAGCTGCCGATGAAGCTGAGCCAGGAGGGAACGTCGAGCGAGAACGCGTTGCCGACGACGAAGCCGCCGGCGAGCTCGATCAGCGCCACCGAGATGCCGATCTCGATCGACACCATCGAGGCGACGAGGATCGTGGCTGCGAGGAGTGCTGCTACTGCGATGTCGCTCATCTCTACCTCCGGCGAATCGAACGTCAGTGGTAGAGGCCATCAGCCCCTGCCTGTAGCCGGCAGAGGGCGGTTAGGCGCGAGCCTCATCGCGCGTGCTGCACGGTCACTATAGCCCTCGTCGTGCCAGCTACGCTCTCTGCATGGCTGATGAAGGCGGCTTCGGTTTCCCGCTCGGGGGCAACCCCGACGACCTGATGCGCTCGCTGCGCGAGTTCGCCGAGCAGCAGGCGGAGTCGGTCGCCGAGGCCCAGCGGGAGCAGTTCGCGACGCTGACCCTGAACACGGCCGTCGACCTGACCGCCGCCGCACTCAAGCGCATGCAGGTCACGGGCGGTCCGGACGAGCAGGCGATCGCCCTCCGCGACGCGATGCGCGTGCTGTTCCCCGAGGCGGTCGGCCTCGTCAGCGCGGCGCGCCAGGGATTCATGCGGGAGCGCTAGCCCGTCTTGTCGGGCTCCTCGGCCGGCTTCTGTGCCACGAGGGCGAAGGCGCCGGGGACCCGCGGGTCCTGGCGGCGGATCGGCGAGAGGGTCCGGAACTCCTCGAGCCTGCGAACGAGGAGGCCGGTCGCGGTGATCGCGTTCACGATCTCCGCGAGGGTCCAGAGCTTCAGCCGGCCGAGCGGTTGCATCCGCCGGCCGACGAGGAGCTCACCGCCGAAGTAGTCGTCGCGCCAGCGGAGCGTGGTCGCGTCCACGCACGCGCCCGCGGGGTGGAGGTCGACCGCGAGCAGCCGGCCCCCGACGCGCAGCGCCGCCGCGGCCTCGCCTGCCCAGGCGCTCAGGTCGTGCAGGTAGGGGAGCAGGCCGGCCGCGTAGACGACGTCGAAACGCCGGCGGCGCAGGTTCACCGGCAGCTCCTGCGGATCGGCCTGGAGGAAGACGATCTCCGGGAAACGCTCGCGGGCGGTGACGAGCGGCTGCTCGACGACGTCGATTGCCGTCACCATCGCGCCCATCGCGGCGAGCTCGGCACTCGTCTCGCCGGTGCCGCACTGCTCGTGCAGGACATGCTTGCCGGCGATGTCCGTCAGGAGCTCCCGGATCTGCGGGGGGATGCCTGGCGGCTCGGTGGATTGCTCGACACGCGCGCGCTGGAGGCGGTCCCAGGCGGCGCGGTTCTCCTCGGTCGGCTCCATGGTCGCGGGCCGCTCAGGCGAGCAGCGAGTAGCCGCCGTCGACGACGAGCGTGTGCCCGCAAACCATCCTCGCCTCGTCGGAGCAGAGAAAGCAGACCGCGTCGGCCACGTCGCGCGGTGTCACCATCCGCCCGACAGGCGTGCGTGCGAGCGCGGATTCGAGCATCTGCTCGCGGTTCGGAAAGTGGTCGAGCGCCTCGGTGTCGACGAGCCCGGCCGAGACGGTGTTCGCGCGGATCCCGCGCGGCGCGAGCTCGACGGCGAGGTAGCGGACGATCGCCTCGACCGCCGCCTTGGACGCTCCGACGAGCGCGTAGTTCTCGAGCACCCGCGCGGATCCGAGGCTGGAGACAGCGACGATCGACGCGCCGGAGGTCATACTCGGCGTCGCGACGCGGGCGAGCGAGATCAGCGCGCGCGCGTTCGCCGACATCGTCCAGTCGAAGTGCTTGTCCTCGGCCTCGACGGCGGGCCGGATCACACCCGTCGCCGCGTTATGGATGAGCACGTTCAGCGGCCCGAGCTCGGCGACCTGGTCGGCGACACGGGCCGAGGCGACGTTGCCGCGGATCAGGGCCGGCTCGGCGCCGAGGTCGCGCAGCTCCGCTGCGGTCTCCTCTGCGGCCCGGTCGGAGCGCAGGTAACCGATCGCGATCCGCGCCGCCCCGCGCTCGGCGAACGTGCGCGCGATCTCCCGGCCGATCCCGCGGGAGCCGCCGGTCACGAGCACCGACGCGCCGTCGAAGCGTGACGCCCCTAGCCGGGGGCTGCTCACGGCCGGCGGAGCCGGCCTCCGCACCCCCCTCGCACCGCCGGCGGCACGGTGCTCTCCAGGCCCGTATTCCTCATACTGTGCCCTCCGTCCCCGCACCGCCGGCGGCGCGCCACGGTCGTCGCGCGAGGCTCATCGCCGGCTGGGAAGCGGGTCCGAGGCGGGCGCGGAGCTCGGGATCCGATCCCAGCCGATGCGCGTGCGCGGCTCCGGCGTTCCCTCCTCCGCCTTCGAGGACGCATGGCCGAGGCGGTCGAGGAGCTCCATCTTCTCCTCCCCGTAGCGCCGCGTCGGATTGTCGGGCGGGAGGCCCTCGATCAGCTCGCGGATACGCGCGCGCAGCTGGTAGGCGAACTGCGGCGTTGCCGAGCCGACGAGTCGGTCGATCTCCTCCAGTGTCCCGTCACGCACGGCGTGAAGCCTAGTCGAGAGAGATCGGCCGTTAGGGTCGGCCGTCAGGGTCGGTTGGTGCGGCGCCTCGGGAGCACGACACTAGTCACGCTCCTGCTCGCTGCGCTCGACCAGACGATCGTGGCGACGGCGCTCCCAAACGTCGTCTCCGACCTCGGCGGCCTCGGCAGCTACTCGTGGGTGTTCACCGACTACAAGCTCGCGTCGACCGTCACCGTTCCGATCTACGGGAAGCTCGGCGACATCCACGGCCGCCGGCCGCTGCTCCTGATCGCGATCACGATCTTCCTCGTCGGCTCGGCCTCTGCGGCCTGGCGCAGAACATGACCGAGCTCGTGGTCTTCCGCGGAGTCCAGGGCTCGGCGCCGGCGGGCTGATCCCGCTCGCGATCGCGACGGTCGGCAACATCGTCCCGCTGCGCGACCGCGGCCGCTACCAGGGCTGATCGGCGCGGCCTTCGCCGCCGCCTCGATCATCGGCCCAGCAGTTTCACGACGGATGCCGCTGCGAGCCACGCCAGCGGATCTTCGCGGGTGGCTGCCGCTCTTGCGGCGAGCCTCCTTTACGCCGGCTTCTGCGCGATGAGGCTGGCGTAGGCGATGTGCCCGAAGAACTCCCCGGCGTCGGACCGACGACGAGCCTCGGCCTTGAGCGCGTTGCTCATGTCAAGCGTTATCCGACCGCTGGCGAGTAGGGCATCGGCCCCGCGATCGACGAGTGCGAGCATGTAGCCGTCTGAGGACGGCGCTTCCATGTAGCTATGACTCCGAAAGCGCCCAAGCTCGAAGCCTGCGGCGCGTACGAGCTTGGGTAGCCGGCGTATGAGCCAGCGGTCGTGCACTAGGGAGTCGACGCATGCTTCGGCGCACGCCTGTAGCGGATCGAAGTCGCCGCACGCGCACGTCGTGGTCGCATAGTCGCCGTCGAAGACGGCGAGCAGCCCGCCGACGACGAGAACCCGTGAAGCCTCGGTCAGGGCGAGTTCGGGACCGGGGACATGGCAGAGGGTGGTGTGGAACACGACTACATCGAACGATCCGTCCTCCAGCGGGAGCGCGCGCGCGTCGCCCTCGACGAACCTGAGATTCGGGAGGTCCTGCGCAAGCTCTCGGCCCTTGGCGAGGAAGATCGGTGACGGGTCGACGCCAACAACCGCCCCGACACCAGGTTGGGACGCAAGAGCCCGCGCCACCGGCCCAGGGCCACAGCCGACTTCGGCGACACGCGCGCCAGCGGGAAACGCGATATCCGCGAAGTACGCCTCCCGCATCTCACACTGCTGCGGATCGGACGCTCGGAGCTCGAGGATGTCGACGAGCCCTTCGACGACGGCCGGTTCAGCCTCGGTAATCGTCGCGTAGACGTCGGGCAACTGACCGAACCTCCACTCGAAGTCACTGCTCGATCTTGAGTGTCCACCCGAGGGCGAACCAGGTCAACCTCGGCAACAAGACGATCGCTTCGAACTCCGCTCTCGTAGCCCAAGCTCGGTCGTCAAGCATTGCTATGGATGAGCGCACTGTCACAGAAACGCAGTCAGGGTTAAAGACAACTCCGTAGTGACGCGTCCGACTGCTCGGGTGGGCCAGCGTTCAGGAATGTCCCTTGATGCCGTCCGCTGTCGCACTTCTAGCAGAACGCAACAACGACTCATCGAGGAAGCAGGTGAACGTCAATGCGAGGGGGAAGATGAGACCAGCAGTAGGAGTACGTCCGGTGGGGCACGAAATCGACCTTGACCGTGGCGCGCAATGTGCCCGGCTCGGTTGGTTGACTGATATCGAGTTCGAGCCGGCGCTGGCGCACCCACGGAAAGACAACAGACCGACCGGGGTCGAGGCGATGGACAACGACCGCGCGCCCGGCGACTCGCAGAATGATCGCTTCAGTCGCCGCGTCCTTGAAAGCGCGAAACCCGAGGGCATGACGGCCGCTGCGGACAGGGTCATGCGTGTTGCATCTCCACGTGACTGTGCCCAACGCAGGAAGAGCGACCAGCAAGAACGGCCCTCCCGGAGTCCGCGCTGGGCGCGCGAGCGCTGACGGCACGGCAACGCTCCAACCGACGATGACGGCAAGGAGGCTGTAGGTCGTCCGCACTGCCAACACGGACTGTACGCGCCGCCGATCGTGTAGGTGAGGCTAGTGAACGCTTCGCGCTCTACTTCTGGGATCTGATCGATGATGTGTGCCGTCTTCCGCCACTTCGACCAGGTCGGGATCACCGTATCGCTCGTCAACCAGAACTCCGCCGAGCTCGGAGAGGTGATGTAGATACGCCCCCGGAGTGGTGACATCGAGCATGAATGGCGTGCCACTCGGCAACTGCTTGCTCCACAGGAGCTGGTGATACCTCCTGAGTGTTGGACTGGAAGCGTCCGGATCTGCTCGGGGCCTCCCATATCCCGGCGTGTCAGATCTGAAATCGAAGGTGATGTCGATCACGTCGACGAACGAGGTCGCCCGTTACCTCTAGCGCGTTGAGGGCAGCCGTGCGCGGTTGATGATCGTGACTCCGTCGCAGCCGGACAACGACCAGTATTTCCAGCCGTCCACGTGTAAGTACGTGTACGTCCTGCCGCCGAACGTCGCCTGGTAGCCATGCTCGCGGATCTGCGCGACGAACCACACGTACCAGGCGTCCGGCACCGGCGGGACGCCGACGGTCGCCTTGCCCGCAACGGTGTACTCGTGCGGAATCTCCGGCATCGTCGACGCGAACCGCCAGCCGACGCGCGAGACGAACTCCTCGAGGCTGGCGGGCAGGTCGGTCGAGTGGGAGATCCCATCATCCTGCCCGAAGTCGACGGGCAACACCTTGGGGACGGTACTAACGCCTCATCTGCCGCACGGCGCAATCCTACGGACAGCTCTCTACTAGGCGCCTTGCCGTGCATGAGGGATGCTGTCCCGCGTAGTCAGGGTAAACACAACTCTGTGGTCGCCGAGAAGATCGGCTGAAGGCTCCGGCCAGGGCTGCGCCGCGATGATTTTCGGGGGCCGCCGGAGTCTTCTTTGCTGAAATCGACACAGGAGGCGTCTTGAAGCTTGTTCTCACTTCCGCCGGCGTCAAGAACACGAGCATCCACGACGCGCTCGTTGACCTGCTGGGCAAACCGATCGCCGAGTCCAGCGCCCTCTGTATCCCCACCGCGCAGTACGGGCACCCCCAGGTCAGTCCTGATATGGCATGGGGTTTCATCAGCGGACGAGAACCCCGCTGCCCCATGTGCGGGCTGGGGTGGAAGTCCCTGGGAGTGCTCGAGCTCACCGCGCTGCCCAGCATCGACGAAGAGCGCTGGGTCCCCTGGGTCCGGGAGACGGACGCCCTGCTCGTGGCGGGCGGCGATGCCCTTTACCTGTGCCACTGGATGCGGCAGTCCGGGCTGGCGGAGCTGCTTCCGTCGCTGAGCGAGACGGTCTGGGTGGGACTGAGCGCCGGGAGCATGGTGATGACCCCCAGGATCGGGGAGGACTTCGTCCAGTGGAGACCGCCGACCGGAGACGACAGCACGTTGGGCATCGTCGACTTCTCGATCTACCCACACCTGGCTCAGGAGGGCCTGCCCGGCAACTCCATGGCCGGCGCAGAACGATGGGCGTCCGGCATCCCGGGTCCGGCGTACGCGATCGACGACGAGACCGCCATCAAAGTGGTCGACGACACCGTCGAAGTCGTCACCGAGGGGCACTGGAAACTGTTTACCCCCAAACACCAGCTCGAGCGCAGTCGGGGGTAATCGCAGCTCTGTAGTCAGCGGCGGGACGCCGGGCGGTGCCACTGTTCGGGAATGGCCCCTGAACGTCGTGAGGTCGCCTACGGCGTTGGCTCGACGACTTTGGTGACGACCCAGCGGTGCTTGCCGATCTTGCGGTCACGGACGAATCCCAGCTTCTCGTAGGTCGAGAGGGCGCCGTTGAAGAGGAAGCCGGCGGGAACCGAACCCGCGGCTTCGGGATAGCCCTCTACCCTGCCGCCGCCGAGAAGTGCGATCAGATCGAGCGCCCCTTCGAGCGCCGCCGTGGCGACGCCCTGGCGCCGATGCCTCTTGCCGACGAAGTTGCAGGCGATCCGCCATTCCGGCAAGGTCGTGAGGCTCCTCTCGTAGGCAGCCCGGTTCTTTATCTTCGGCACCTCGTCCGGTGCGCCGAACTGGCACCAACCCACACAGTCATCGCCATCGAACACAAGGGCCGCATGCGCCCTGCCTGCCCGCACCCGTGCCAGCTTGCTTTCCCGGTTCAACGCCGGCTCGCGGCTGTCATCCGGATGAAAGCCCATGCACCAACAACCCCCGAAGACGCCGTTATTCGCCTCGACCAGCCTGGCGAACGCATCCCAGCTCGACTCATCGAGACCCTTAATCGTGTACCCCGATCCCACCAACGCAGCCTAGCCCCCGGGCCCGACGCTTAACTGCTGACGACAGGCCCGTCAGGCGCTCGGATCAAGGGCGCTCGATCGTCGCGTACGCCGCCGTGTTTCCTGCTGTGCGCTCGCTCTCCCTGCATAGCTTCGGCGGGTATACGTACGCTTGCGGGGATGCCGAGCCTCTCTATCCCCACCTATCAGAGTTGAGCTATCGATCACGCCGAGCGTGTCTCGGTGGCGCTGCAAAAACAGGAACTGTGGCGGCAGCTGCGTGATGCCGAAGCGGTGTTGGCTAGGCCGCGCCGGCCGCGCCGGAGCCGCCTTTGGCCTATCCGTAGAACCGCAAGCGCTCCCGCATCCCTGAACTGGGCGCCTCAACCGGACGGCACAACATCACGGTAAGCGCTGCGGCCTGGGCGAGTAGTCAGGGGTAAAGGCAACTCTGTAGTCGCCGCGAAGATCGGCTGGAGGCTCCGGCCAGGGCTGCGCCGCGATGATTTTCGGAGGCCGCCGGCGTCTCCTCTGCTGAAACCTAGGAAAGGAGTCCCAATGAGCAACAAACCGAAGACGCAGGTGGCGCGCCTCGACGACATCGAGCGGCGCGGCAGGGACATCCCGGTACGCGAGCACCTCGGGATCCACGCGTTCGGAGTCAATGCCTTCACGCCCGGCGACGACGGCACGCTGATCGGCGAGCACGATGAGTCCGGGTCGGGTCAGGAGGAGCTGTACATCGTGCTCAACGGGAACGCGACGTTCGAGGTCGACGGCGAGACGGTCGACGCGCCCGCAGGGACATTCCTTTTCGTCCGGCCGGAGTCCCGGCGGAAGGCGACGGGGGACGGAACCGTCCTCGCCGTGGGCGCTACACCCGGCGAGCCGTACCAGGCGATCGACTGGGGTGACGCGTGGACGTTTCACAACGAGTCCATGCGTGCCTACGGCGAGCAGCGCTACGCCGACGCGCTCGAAGCGGTCCGCGCTGGCCTCGAGCGCACACCGGACCACCCCGGCCTCCATTACAACTACGCGTGCTTCGCGACCCTCGCGGGCAATACCAGCGACGAGACGTTTGGCCACCTCCGACGGTCCGTCGAGCTATTGCCGCGCTTCCGCGAGCAGGCGCGCAAGGACGACGACTTCGCCACCGTACGCGACGACCCGCGGTTCGAGGAAGCTCTTCGCTGAAGGCAGAGGTCTGCGCGACCGTGCCCGCGCGGGACCCAGGTCGCGTCCGGGCTCGCCTTCGGCGGCGGCTTCGATTGCCTTCTGATGGCGCTCGAAGGCCCGAGGCAAAGCTTCGCCCGATTTCGGCGCCGACACTGGTCATCTGGGGGGAGCACGATTCCTACCTCGGCTCGGACCTCGCCGAGCCCGACCGCGACGACGTGCCCAACCTCGACCGCGTGGAGCGCCTGGCCGACGCGTCGCACTGGGTGCATCGCGACGAGCCTGAACGCGTCAACCAGCTGCTCATCGACTTCTTCGCCCCCGCGGCATAGGCGCTAAAGGCTGCTCGAACGTGCCCGTATGGACGAGCGTGTGTCGCTAGAGCCCAGTCGGGGGTAAACGCACCCTCTACAGTCGGGCGCAGGATCCCTGCCTGGGCCAGTGTTCGGGAATGACCCTTGATGCGGGCGGCTCGACGGTGAGAGGCTGCCGCGGAGCACTTACGCGAGCCAGAGCGTCACGAGGACGGCGCGCGCCAGGCGGGTGATGCAGTGATGACGTCTCACCGGATCTGGTGAACGTTAGTCTGGTGATTCGACCCCAAGGACAGCGGCCCAGGCTGATAGCCGGGCGAGAGCTCAACTCGGAGGTGGTAGATGCCCGAGCGTGTTGACCCCCATCATCTCCTGCTGATCGGAGCCGGACCGGGAGTCGGCGCCGGCGTGGTTCGGCGCTTCGGCCGCGAGGGCTTCCGCAGCACACTCATCTCCCGCGGCGCAACGCTCGACCAGCTCGCCTCTGAACTGCGCAGCGGCGGCCTCGAGATAGAGGCGATCGCTGCGGATATCGCGGATCTGGACGGCTACCGCGAGACGCTCGAACGGATCTTCAGCGCCCCAGGAGCCCCCGGTGTCGTCGTGTACAACGCTGCCCTGCCAGATCCAGGCGAGATCCTCGACACCACCGTCGAGCGGCTCCGAACCGCCCACGACGTCGATGTCCTCGGCGCCGTCGTCGCGGCACAGGTAGCCGCGCCCGTCCTGCGGGCAGCTGGCGGCGGCACCCTGCTGGTCACCAGCGGCGGCTTCGCCGACAATCCAGTGCCCGCGCTGGCGAGCCTCTCGATCGGGAAGGCCGCCCTGCGCTCGGCGCAGACGCTGATTGCCGCCGGCGTCCGGGAGGACGGCATCCACGCCGCGACCGTCACGATCGCCGGTGCCGTCAAGCCGGGGACGGACTTCGATCCGGACAACATCGCGGAGCTTTTCTGGACCGCCCACACCGACTCGAAGGACGCCTGGAAGACCGAGTATCGGTTCACGGGCGCATAGCGTGGCCAGCGCCGATCGGCCGACCACCGGCTCGGCTTCACCTGCCGGACTGCAGCTCCCAGGCGCCGATGACGGCGTCCTCAATGGCATCGGCATTCCCGTTCTCGACGTCGGCGACGATCATCATGTGCCTGGCGAAGCGCTTGGGCACTGAGAACGTATCGGGGAACGACTGGAGCAGGAGATCGCGAAAGTCAAAAGATGCTCGGATGACGACGTGGGTGTCGTCGAGCTGCCGGGCCACCAAGCGCCCGCGGTATCGCCAGTCGAGCAGGCCGTCGCGACGACGCTCGGTCACCCCGTCGAGCTCAGCCGCCAGACGGCTGAGATGGGCGAACTCCATCACGCCATGCTCGCATGCAGCGCGAACAGGGGCCAACGCCGTCGCGAGGGGACTTGCCGAGAGCGTCCGTTGGGCGAGCGTCCTGTCGCTTCGGTTATTCCGGGTAAGCGCAACTCTGTGTGACACGCGACGCGGCCCAAGTCGACCTCCCTTCGACCGACGAGTTCATCGTCGCGTGGGCCGGTGTTCGGGAATGTCCCCTGAGCCGGAGCCGTTGCGATGTCCCTTCCGCTGCTGGCCGTTTGTTCTGCTCTGAGTTACCGGAACTCGTCGACGCCGAGGCCGTCTTCCTGATCCCACCCGTAGGTGGCGAGATAGCCCCAGCAGTCCGGCCGGCTTCCGTCGGTGTCCGTGACGCCGTAGGTATCCGCTAGTTGGCGGGCGCTGATGATGGTGCCTGCCCACCGCTCGGCGTCTGCGGCCCCGGCGAGTGCAGCAACGCCTCTGGCCACATAGGTAGGCGACTCGGAGATCCCGAAACCAGGGCGCTCTTTCAAGGCATCGCGCCAGTTGGCCTCGGTGACGCCGAAGTTCTCCAGCATCTTCTCCGAGCGTAGCCAGCCGGGAGTCACGCCGACGGCCGTCACGGGACTGTCCCCGAGCTCGGCGCTCAGGCCCTTGACGATCCGCTCGACGTTCGCCTTGACGAGGTCGTAGTAGAAGCCGACATTCCGCCTGAACTCGGCGTTCGCCTGCGAGGTGCCGTCCGTCATCTCCACGACGAGGCCCCGCGTGCCCAGGGCTTCGGCGGTGCGCAGCATGAGCGGGATGGCGGCACGACAGGTGACCAGGTGCGTGTGCACACCCATCTGCAGCATCCGCAGCCCGCCGCTCCAGTCGTGCTCCCAGAGCGGCTTGTCCCACTCCATGTACCTGTCGCCGCCGAAGATGTCGTTGACGAGCACGTCGAGCCGCCCATGGTCACCCTCGATCGCCGAGACGAGCTCGGTAACCGAGGCGGGGTCCTCGTGATCGACCACCAGCGCCGACCCCGCGCCGCCCGCCGCCGCGATCAGGTCCCCGGTCTCCTCGATCGTCTCGGGCCTGCCCATCTCCGAAGGCCCCGTGGTCCGACTGCTGCGGCCGGTCGCGTAGACGTAAAAGCCTGCACGGGCAAGCTCGACCGCGATCGCACGACCGGCGCCGCGCGTCGCCCCCGCAACCAGCCCCACTCTCACTGCCTCGGTCACAACGACCCTTAGTCTTCCACCCGCTAGATCGTTTTGGTCTTCCACCCGCTAGATCGTTGCGGCGCCCGAGCGTGAGGTCCATCGCCTGGGCGGGTACTGCTGCTTGGAGCAGTCGGGAGGTGCGGCTCCGGAAGGGGCTCGAGGAGCCGACGCTCGTGGCCGAGCTGGTCGAGGGCGGGGCGAGCCCGCTACGGCGTCGCGTACGTTGCGCTGAACGCGCCGGTCTTCGCCCCGCGGACGAGCACCGTCAGCGAGCGCCGGCCGCAGACCGTCGTGGCGGCCCTGCGCGCGCCCTTCGCCACGACCTTGCCCGTCTTCGTGTCGACGAGCGAGATCGACGCGCCCTGCGGAGCGCGGGTCAGCTTGATGCTGAACGACCCGTCGAGCGGCGTCGCGATCACGCGCCTGGCGGCGCGCTTGACGATTGCGACCCGTCCGGCATAGGTCGCCACCGTCGGCCCGGTCCAGGGCTCGAGCACGTCCTCCTTCAGCGCCTCGAGCGCGGCCGGCGTGGGGGCGAAGCTCGGGTCGACGACGAGGGGTGCCAGCGCCGTCCAGTTGGGCCACTGCTGCTTCTGGAAGTTCAGCACGCGGTAGCTCTCGGCGAGCGCCTCGCCGGGATCGAGCTGGTAGTTCGCGCCCTCGTCCCCGGGGAAGGCCGTGCCCGCTTCCGTCCGCGCGCAGACGTTCATCGCCGTCGCCCAGCGCTTGGTGCCCCAGTCGACGGACGACCACGGCGGGTTGAGGCGGTTCCGCGCCAGGTTGTGACCGAGCTCGTGGACGAGGATCGTCTCCTTCGTCGTCCCGTCGGGCAAGGGGTCGCCGGGGACGACGATCGTCTGGCTATCCGGGTTGTAACAGCCGCCGGCGCCGGGGCCGCAGATCGACTGCACCTCGTCGAACGGCGCGACGTAGACGATCGCCTTCGTGAGCTCGGGGCCGTGGTAGAGCTGGATCATGAACTCGGCCAGGCTCTGCGTCACGGTCGGGTCGACCGGATACGCGTCGGAGACGAAGAGCTGCAGGACCTCGCCGTCGCTGGCCGTCACGTTGCCGCCCCACTCGCCGGACCGGACGGCGGCCTGCAGCTTGCGCGAGCCGGAGAGCACCGTGTCCCTGAAGGTCGCGGGGCCGGAGGCGAGGCCGGAGAGCTCGAACCGCGTCGCGCGCTGGACGTGCCCGGCACTCGCGCCGGCCGCGGCGACAGCGACTCCGAGGCCGATCAGTCCGAGCACGAGAAGGCGCCGCACGATGCCTCAAGGTACAGCCGGCCCGCCGGCTCCGGTTCTGAGGAAGTTCTAAGATCTGAACGTGTCCACCGACTTCATGCCGATCGACGGATGGGATCACGTCGAGCTCTGGGTCGGGAACGCCAAGCAGGCCGCCTACTTCTACGAGCACGCGTTCGGCTTCACGCCCGTCGCGTACGCAGGCCCGGAGACCGGCGTCCGCGACCGCGCGTCCTACGTGCTCGGGCAGGGCGACATCCGCTTCGTGCTTCTCGACGGCGCTGCGGGAGGAGCACGAGATCGCGCGCCACGCCGTCAGGCACGGCGACGGGGTCAAGGACATCGCGCTGACCGTCCCCGATGCGAAGGAGGCCTACCGCCAGGCGGTGCAGCGCGGTGCCCGCGGCGTCGTCGAGCCGCACGTCGTCGAGGACGAGTTCGGCCGTGTCGAACTGTCGGCGATCGCGACGTACGGCGAGACCGTGCACACCTTCGTCGACCGCGCCGACTATGCCGGGCCCTATCTGCCGGGCTATCGCGCGGTCGAGGGCGAGCCCCGAGAGGGGGTTGGCCTGACCGCGATCGACCACTGCGTCGGCAACGTCGAGCTCGGCCGGATGAACCACTGGGTCGAGTTCTACGAGCGCGCCTTCGGGATGACCGAGATGATCCACTTCTCCGACGAGGACATCTCCACCGAGTACTCGGCGCTGATGTCCAAGGTGATGACGGACGGGCAGGGCAAGGTGAAGTTCCCGATCAACGAGCCCGCCGAGGGCAAGAGGAAGAGCCAGATCGAGGAGTACCTCGAGTTCTACGGCGGCCCGGGCGTGCAGCACATCGCGATGACGACGAGCGACATCGTCGGCACGGTCGACACCTTGCAGTCGCGCGGTGTCCGCTTCCTGAACACGCCGGAGACGTACTACGAGGACGTGACCGAGCGGGTCGGGGAGATCGACGAGGACTACGACGACCTGCAGCGGCTCGGCATCCTCGCCGACCGCGACGACGACGGGTACCTGCTGCAGATCTTCACGAAGACGGCGCAGGACCGGCCGACGCTGTTCTTCGAGGTAATCGAGCGCCACGGCGCCCGCGGGTTCGGCGACGGCAACTTCAAGGCGCTGTTCGAGGCGATCGAGCGCGAGCAGGCGCTCCGCGGCAACCTCTAGGCCGCGCCGCTCGCCCTCTGTTTGCTTTGCCCCCGGGGCCTTCGGCCCTGACCCCCCGGTTTGAGCGTAGCCGGGAACTCGTCGCGCGGGAGACACGCGGGTGTGACGATTCATGCGCAGCTGAGCCCGGCGACTGGCCCGGGCCGTAGCCTTCCCGCATGAGCCCGCAGCGGCGGATCGCGCTCGCCTCCGTCGTCGCGGCGGCCGCGCTGCTCGGGCTCAAGCTCGCCGTCGGCCTCCTCACGCACAGCCTGGGGCTCATCTCCGAGGCGCTGCACTCGGGCACCGATCTGGTCGCCGCGCTCCTGACCTTCTTCGCCGTCGGCTACTCGGTGCGACCCGCCGACCGGGGGCACCACTACGGACACGGGAAAGCCGAGCACCTGTCGGCGCTCGCGGAGGCGACCGTCCTCGTCCTCGCGACCGGCGTGATCATCTGGAGCGCCGTGACACGGCTGACCGGCTCGAGCTCGTCGGAGGTCGACCCGACCTGGTACGCGTTCGTCGTCGTCGGCGTCGTGATCCTGATCGACATCACGCGCGCGGTGGTCTCGTGGCGCGCCGCCAACCGGTACTCGAGCGCCGCCTTGCAGTCCAACGCACTCCACTTCGCGAGCGACCTCGTCGGGTCGGTCGCGGTACTGATCGGGCTCGCGCTCGCCCGTGCCGGGTATCCGGACGCCGACCCGGTCGCGGCGCTCGTCGTCGCCGTGATCGTGCTCGTCGCAGCGACGCGCCTGATGCGCCGCAACATCGACGTGCTGATGGACCTGGCCCCGGCGGAGGCGACCGCGGCCGCGAGACAGGCGATCGAGCGCAACGTCCCGGGCGTCAGCCTGCGCCGGCTGCGCCTCCGGCAGGCCGCGGGCCGGCACTTCGTCGACGTCGTGATCGGCGTCCCGCCGGGAGCCGCCGTCGCACAGGGCCATGCCGCGGCCGACGAGGTCGAGGATGCCGTTCGCCGCGCGCTTCCCGAGGCCGACGTCGTCGTCCACGTCGAGCCGCAGGCCGGCTCGGAGGCGGCCCTGCGCGAGCGGGTGCAGGCCGCGGCGCTCCAGGTTCCGGGCGTCCGCGAGATCCACAACGTGAACGTGATCGAGGTCGGTGGGCGGACGGAGATCTCCCTCCATCTCAAGCTGCCCGGCACACTGTCGCTCGACGGGGCCCATGAAGCGGCCGAGCAGGTCGAAGCGGCGATCCTGGCGGCGATCCCCGACGTGGACTCGGTGCGAACGCACCTCGAGCCGCTGGCGGACGTGGCCGAGGGCCATCGGCCCGCCGCAAGCGCGGTCGAGAACGAGGAGGCGTCCGTGCTGCGCATCGTGCGCGACGAGACCGGCGGCTCGCCGCGAGAGCTGCGCTTCCTCGAGACCGACTCGGGCCTCGTCGCCTTCCTGACGCTCGCCCTCGACCCGCACGCCGAGCTCCAGTCGGCGCACGCCACGGCGAGCGCGATCGAGGAGCGGATTCGCCGGGAGCGCCCCGAGATCGCGGAGGTGCACGTCCATACCGAGCCCTGAGCGGGCGACCGATACCGTGCCGCCGTGAAGCTCTGCATGTTCAGCCCGAAGGACCGCGACCTCGAGCGCGGCTGGCCCGGGCGCATCGAGGGCGACCGGGTGATCCAGCTCGCCGCGCAGACGCTGCAGTCGTTCTTCACCGGCGGCGGCCAGGCTCGCGAGCACGACGAGTTCGCGCTCGCGGACGTCGTCCTTCGACCGCCCGTCCTGCACCCGCCGTCGATCCGCGACTTCTACGCGTTCGAGCAGCACGTCCGCACCGCCCGTGCATCGCGTGGGCTCGACGTTCCCGCCGAGTGGTACGAGATCCCCGTCTTCTACTTCTCGAACGCCGCTGCCGTGTACGGCCCGGACGACGAGATCCCCTACCCGGCCGGGACCGAGGAGCTCGACTACGAGCTCGAGCTCGCGGCCGTCATCGGCGTCGAGGGGCAGATCGCCGGGTTCACCGTCATGAACGACTGGTCGGCGCGCGACCTGCAACGCGCGGAGATGAAGGTCGGCCTCGGCCCGTCCAAGGGCAAGGACTTCGCGACCAGCCTCGGGCCCGTCGTCGTCACCACCGACGAGTTCGACGGCACCGCGGGGACGATGGTCGCCCGCGTGAACGGCGAGGAGCGCTCGCGCGGGTCTGTCGCGGACATGCACCACTCCTGGCAGGCGATCCGCGATCACGCCGCGCTCAACACCCGGCTGCTGCCCGGCGACATCCTCGGCTCGGGCACCGTGGGCACCGGCTGCATCCTCGAGCTCGGCGACGGCCGCTGGCTCCGGCCCGGCGCCGTCGTCGAGCTGGAGATCGAGGGCATCGGCGTCCTCCGCAACACGGTCGGGCCGCCGGCGGCATAGGCGGCGATATCCTCCGGGCATGCCGTTCTACCAGCGACTCGGCGACGTTCCCAGGAAGCGGCACGTGCAGTTCCGCGACGACGGGCTGCTGCTGACGGAGGAGGTCTTCGGCCTCGAAGGCTTCTCCGGCAACGAGTCGATCCTCTACCACCTGCAGTCGCCGTGCCGCGTCCGAGAGATCGGCGCGTTCGAGCCGATCGTGCGCGACGAGTGGGTGCCCGACGGCCACGCCCACCGCCACTTCCGGACCTGGGACGTGGCTCCCGGGGGCGACGAGATCGGCGGCCGGCGGCTGCTGATGTGGAACGAGGACGTCGAGATCTCGCTCTGCCGCCCGACCGATGGGATGCAGGGCTTCTACCGGAACGGCGAGGGCGACGAGGTCGTCTTCGTCCACGAGGGCTCGGGCACGCTCGAGACGATCTTCGGCGACGTGCAGTACAAGGAGGGCGACTACGTCGTCATCCCCCGCGGCACGACCTACCGGTTCGCGCCCGAGGGGCCGCAGCGGCACCTGGTGTTCGAGTCGCCGGGGCTGATCGAGATCCCGCGGCGCTACCGCAACGAGTACGGCCAGCTGCTCGAACACGCCCCGTACTACCACCGCGACATCCATCCGCCGACGGCACTCGCGACGCATCGCGAGAAGGGTGAGTTCGTCGTCAGGGTGCGCGTCCGTGACGGCTACCAGACGTACGTGCTCGACTACCACCCGTTCGACGTGGTCGGCTGGGACGGGTACGTCTACCCGTGGACGTTCTCGATCCACGACTTCGAGCCGATCACCGGCCGGATCCACATGCCGCCGCCCTCGCACCAGACGTTCGAGGGACACAACTTCGTGATCTGCTCGTTCTGCCCGCGGAAGCTCGACTTCGACCCGCTGGCGATCCCGATCCCGTATCACCACTCGAACGTGAACTCGGAGGAGATGATCTATTACGTCTCCGGCAACTTCTCCTCGCGCAAGGCGGTCGACGTCGGCTCGGTGACGCTGCACCCGTCCGGCATCCCGCACGGCCCGCACCCGGGGCTGGCCGAGAAGTCGATCGGCATGACCGAGACGCACGAGCTGGCCGTGATGTGCGACACGTTCAGGCCGCTGAGGCTGACGACGTTCGCGCGCGACCTCGACGACGGGACCTACGCGTACTCGTGGCTCGACGACGGCACGGCGGCGGCGACGACCGACGACGACCCGGCCGGGGTCACCTCGCACTTCTGAGTCCTGCCGTTTCGGGCCCTGTCCCGAACAGCCGCTCCTTCGGTGCCCCACCTCCTCCCCACTGCGAGCGTATCGAGGAAATTCGCACGCATGGGTGACCCGTGCGAGACAAAAGCGTGACGATCGATCCACAGCCGGCCCGCCCGGCCGGTGCAGAAGTGGCCAGGCTCGTTCTCGACTGGGACGGGACGGTCACCGTCGTCGACACGCTCTGGCTGGTGCTCGGCGAGTTCGGCGACGAGGACGTCTTCCGCCGCGCGAGCGGGCAGCTGCGCGCCGGGGAGATGGGCCTGCGCGAGGCGATGGAGATCGAGTTCGCGACGATCACAAACGCGCCGCTCGAGGACGTCAACGCCTGGCTGGCCGAGAACGCCGAGTTCCGTCCCGGCTTCCACGAGCTGGTGCGGCGCTACGACCCGCTCGTCCTGTCGAGCGGCTTCGAGGAGCTGATCCGGCCGCTGCTCGCCCGCGAGGGCGTCGAGGTCGAGCTGCTCGCCAATCGAATCGACCCGCGGCCCGAGGGGTGGCGCATCCTCTGGAGCCGCGAGCGGCCGTGCGACAGGTGCGGTGACTGGTGCAAGCGCGCCGGGCTCCCGCCGCAGCCGTTCGTCTACGTGGGCGACGGCTACTCCGACCGCTGCCCCGCCCTGTCCGCGGAACGGATCTTCGCGCGGGCCGGGCTGGCCGAGTACCTCGATGCCGAGGGTGTGTCGTTCGAGCCGTTCGACGACCTCTTCGACGTCATTCGCGCGCTCGAGAGCTGACAGCGGTGCCGCTGCTCCTGATCCCCGAGCCGTACGATTTCGCGCTCTCGACGGAGCGCTTCCGCCGCTTCGGACCCGACCTCGCGAACCTCTGGCACGACGGCGGCCTCCACCGCGTGATCGCGGGGCGCGAGGTGCGTATCGAGTCGGCGCCGGGAGGAGCCGACGTCGAGCCGCTCGACGAGGAGATCGCGCCGGTCGCCGCGACGCTGCTCGGCCTCGGCTTCGACCTGGCCGCGTTCGAGTCCTTCGCTGCCGACCACACTCCCGAGCTCGCCGAAGTCGTCGAGCGGTTGCGCGGCTACCGGCCGCCGATCTCGCCGGATCCGTTCGAGACGCTGGTCACCTCGATCACGGCGCAGCAGGTCTCCCTCGCCTCGGCCTTCGCAATCCGCAGCCGGATGATCGAGCGCTTCGGCGAGCGTGCCGTTCGGGCCTACGCCTTCCCGACGCGCGACCGGCTCGCGGGGGCGGATCCGGCGGAGCTGACCGCGGTCGGCTTCTCGGGCCGCAAGGCGGAGTACGTGATCGGTCTCGCCCGGGCCAACCTCGACTACGACGCGCTCTCACGGCTTGCGGACGAGGACGTCAAGGCTCGCCTCGTCGCCGAGCGGGGCCTCGGGGAGTGGACGGCGGACTGGTACCTGGCACGCCACCTCGCACGTCCGCAGGCGTGGCCCGCGGGCGACCTCGGACTGCGCAAGGCCGTCGCTGCGTTCTATGGTGACGGCCCGTTGCCCTCGATCGAGGAGGTGCGCATGATCGGCGCACGCTTCGCCCCGTTCCAGAACCTGACCGCGCACTACCTCCTCGCCGACCTCTACCTGGCCGGGCCGGCGGCGTGACGATCCGCAAGGCGACGGACGCCGACCTGGACGCGATCCGCGCGCTGTGGCAGGCGATGGAGGACGAGATCGGCGGCCCCGAGTGGGTGCGCGAGACGTGGGAGGAGGAGAAGGTCGACGTCGAGCGGCGCCTGCGGGACTCGGCGGTCTTCCTCGCCGAGGACGACGAGAAGCCGGTCGGCCTGCTCGGGCTCGACTTCGGGAACCCGAAGATCGCGCACGTCCAGAGCGTCTACGTCGACCCGGAGGCCCGACGCCGGGGAGTCGCAGCTGCGCTCTTGGCGGAGGCAGCCGCGACGGCGCGCGAGCACGGCTACACGCACATCGAGCTCGACGTCCTCACCACGAACCACGGCGCCGTCGCGCTGTACGAGCGGCTCGGCTTCGGCGAGTACCAGAAGCGGTTCGCCGTTTCGCTCGACGAGCTCGACCAGCGCGTCCGCAGGCAGCCGCGGGAGGAGTCGATGGGGCGTGTCCACGTGCAGACGGACGACGAGACGCTGGTCGAGCACGCGGTGGCGCAGTTCGTGCCCCGCCTCGGGCGCTCCGCCCGCACCGTGGTCTCGGCGCCGCGTAACGGCTGGATCGAGGTCGACGACGAGCTCTGCGGCCGCGACCCGAAGTCGCTGCGACGTCTCGGCCAGGAGCTCTCCTACCGGACCGGCGGCGTCGTGCTCACGCTCGGCGTCGAGGAGGGCGAGCTCGTGCGCTACGTGTTGTTCGAGCGCGGCTCGGTCGCGGACGAGTACGCGTCGCTCCCGGAGTACTACGGCGAGCTCCCGCCGGGCGACGTGATCGCGCTCGGCGCCAACCCGACGGTCGCGCACCGGCTCACCGGCGCCGACCCGGAGCAGCGTGCGTTCGATCGCGAAGACAGCGAGGTCGGTGGAGGATCTCCCGGCGCCGCACGACCTCTACGCGCAGCTCGCCGACGTGCTGGGAGTAGGATCGGAGGCCGAATGATCACTCTGTACGACGCTGACCGCTGCCCGTATTGCGCCCGCGCGCGCATCGTGCTGGCCGAGAAGGGGATCGAGTACGAGACCGTCGTGATCGACCTCGCCGACCGGCCGGACTGGATCTACGAGAAGAACCCGCTCGGCAAGGTGCCGGTGCTCGAGGAGGACGCGTTCCTGCTCCCGGAGTCCGAGGTGATCATGGAGTACCTCGAGGAGCGCTATCCCGAGCCGGCCCTCCTGCCGCCCGACCCCGCGCACCGGGCGCTCGTGCGCCTGCAGATCCAGCGCTTCGATACCAACCTCGGGGACGCGTACTACGCCTTCCGCCGCGGCGAGGACCACGCCGAGGAGCGGCTCGGGCACTGCCTTTCGTTCTTCGAGAGGAACCTCGACCGCTGGCGCGGCCGCTACGGACTGGCCGAGATCGCCTACGTGCCGTGGATGATCCGCCTGCGCGACCTGCTCGGGTTCGACCTGTCGCCCTACCCGGCGCTGCTCGAGCGGCTCGACGAGCTCTGCGAGCGCCCGGCAATCGCGGGCGAGGTCGACGTCGTCGCCGCCCTCGCGCGGTGAGGATCCTCCTCCTCCACGCGTTCCCGTACGACCCGGGGATGTGGGACGCGCAGCGGCCCGCGCTCGAGGGGCACGAGACGATCGCCCCCTCGCTCTACGGCCGCGGCAGCTCAATGGACGGCTGGGCCACGTCGCTCCTGGACGAGCTCGACGGCTCGTTCGTCGTCGTCGGCGCGTCGATGGGCGGCGGCTGCGCGCTCGCGATGGCACGGCAGCAGCCGGACCGCGTGGAGGCGATCGTGCTCGCGGGCGCGCACGCGGGGCCGGACGCGCCCGAGCGGCGGCCCGCGCGCGAGCAGATGATCGAGGAGATCCGGGCCGAGGGCGCCGCGTCGGTCTGGGCAGGCGACGGCCCGCCGGCGAGCGCGGACGAGCTGATCGCGATCGTCGAGGCGCTTCGCGACCGGCCCGACGATCGCGCCGTCGTCGCCTCGCTCGGCGTGCCGCTCCTCGTCGTCGCCGGGGACTCGGACCCGATGGTCTCGGTCGAGACGGCGAACGGGCTCGCGAACGCGTCGCCCGACGGGGCCTGCGTGATCGTTCCGGGTGCGGGCCACATCGTCAGCCTCGAACGGCCGGATGCGTTCAACGACGCGCTCGCCGCCTTCCTGGAGCGCGTGTGACGACCGAGCTCCCCGCAGTCGTCGACGCCGAGTGGCTCGCCCCGCGTCTCGGCGAGGACGATCTCGTGCTCGCCGACGTCCGCGGCCCGAATGCGCACACGCGCGGCCACATCGCAGGCTCGATCCCGCTGATGATCGGCACGCCGGGTCAGTTCACGGACGAGGCGGTTCGGGCTGCGTTTGCGGCCGAGGCGGCGCTGCGACTGCGTCGGCACGGAGTCACCGGCGAGGAGCGACTCGTTCTCTACGACGCCGGCGACTGCGTGAATGCAGCCGCCGCGCTGCAGGTCGCGGAGCTCGGAGGCCATCGCCGCGTCACCGTGCTCGCGGGCGGCCTGGCCGGCTGGACCGGTGCGGTGGAGACGGGAGTGGTCGAGGTGGACAAGACCCGCGTCGAGCTCGTTCCGAACCCCGGCGCGGTGCTCGGGCTGTGGGACGTGACGGCCACCGACGCTCGGTTCCTCGACGTTCGTCGCGACGACGAGTTCACCGGCAAGGGCGGGTACCCCTGCGATCCGCGGCAGGGCCACATTCCGGGGGCGAAGAACGTCGAGGTCTCGACGCTGTTCGCCGCGCCGGGAGTGCCGAAGCCGGCAGAGGACGTGCAGGCCCTCGTCGGCGACGCCGCGTCCGTGGTGACGTACTGCCACTCGGGATCGCGCTCGGGGCTCGCGGTGATCGCGCTCCGCTCGGCCGGATACGACGCGAAGAACTACTTCGGCTCGTGGCACGAGTGGTCGCGCCACGCCGAGCTGCCGATGGAGCGCTAGGCGCCTGCGCCGACCCGCTCGGCGACCTCGACGAAGCCGCCGCACAGCGTCCCTCCGAGGCCTACCCAGCCGGCGATGCGCCGATCGGTCTCGGCGAGGAGCGCCTCCGGAGTGCCGGGCACCTCCTCCGGCGACTCCGCGATCCAGCTCGCAACGATCTCGCCCGTCACCTCCGGATGGAACTGGACGCCCCAGGCGGACTCGCCGAGCCGGAACGCCTGGGGACAGACCCGGCTCCGGGCCAGCTCCACGCCGCCGGCAGGCACGGCGAAGGCGTAGAAGTGCCACTGGAAGGCCGGGAAGCGAGACGGGAGATCACCGAGCACCGGGTCGTCCGCGGCGTCCGCGGTGAGCTCGACCTCGATCCAGCCGATCTCGGGGCGCGCCGCCGGTGCCACCGTCGCGCCGGCCGCCTGAGCGAGGAGCTGTGCCCCGAGACAGACGCCGAGCAGCGGCGTTCCCGCGTCGAGCAGGCGCTCGATCAGCACCCGCTCGTCTGCGAGCCAGGGGTGTCGCAGCTCCTCGTCGGCATGCATCGCGCCGCCGAGCAGCATGACCGCGCCGTACTCCTCGACCGTCCGCGGCGGCGCGGGCTCGGAGGCGATGCTCCACGTGTCGAGCGCGTGTCCCCGCTCCGTCACCATTTCGCCGAACGATCCCGGCGGCCCGTCCTCACCGTGGACGACCGCGAGGACGTTCACACTCCCAAGTCTAGTTGCGCGTCCCCCGCGGGTTCGAGGCCGCCGGCGGCCGGCAGGCCGGCCTCGTCGAGCAGGCCGCGCATGATCCTGGCGCTTCGCGGCGCGAAGTCGTCGCGGTTGTTGTTGAAGAGCGCGTAGACCTCCTCGGCCTCGCCCGCGAGCCGCCCGAGCGGCTCGACCCACTCGGCGAGCTCGGGCTCCGTGTACAGGTGGTCGAAGCGCTCGGCCGAGCTCTTCGCGTTGCGGATGTTCCACGTGCGCCAGTTGCGCCCGTGGAAGCGGACGTAGGCGAGCGGGTGCGTCGCGGCGGCGATCGTCGGGACCACGTTCGTCGCCGTGGTGGGCGGGGAGTCGACGGAGACGAACGCGAGGCCATGCCGCTCGAGGAAGCGGAGCGTGTCCGCCAGCTCGTCCTCGGTCACCCAGCTGCGGTGGCGGAACTCGATCAGCGGCACGAGCGGCTCGAGCAGCCCGCGCACCCGCGCCAGCTCGGCGAGCGCCTCGGGAGACTTCTTGACCCGCGGGTGGTACTGGAGCAGGACGCCGCGCATCTTCCGGGACGCCTCGAGCGGCCCGAGCGCCTCGCGGAAGTCCCGGAACGCCGGCTCGAGCCCGGACTCGCGGTGGCCCGTCATCTCGCCGCTCGCCTTGACGTGGAAGACGAAGTCCTCCGGCGTCCGCTCGGCCCAGCGGGCCGCCGTCTCCGGCGCCGGCAGGTGGTAGAAGGGCGAGTCGACCTCCACCACGTCGAAGCGCTCCGCGTAGTAGCGCAGGCGGGCCTCGGCGCTCGACACGCCGCGGGGGTACCAGTGCTTCACGAGCCCGTCGTCGGCCCAGCTGCAGGTGCCGATGCGGACAGTGGCCGCCACCCCCCGAGCCTACAATCCGCCGATGGACTCGCGGCCGGTGGGCGTGTTCGACTCGGGGATGGGCGGCCTCACCGTGCTCCACGAGTGCCTGGTGACGATGCCGCACGAGGATTTCGTCTATCTCGGAGACGGAGCCCGGCTGCCGTACGGGCCCAGGCCGCTCGACGAGATCCGCCGCTTCGCCCGCGAGATCGCGGGCTACCTCGAGGAACAGGGCGTGAAGCTGATCGTCGCTGCGTGCAACTCGGCGACTTCTGCCGCGCTGCCCGAGCTGCAGGAGCGGCTCTCCGTGCCGATCGTCGGCGTGATCACGCCGGAGGCGCACGCCGCCGTGCAGGCGACGCGGAACCGCCGGGTCGGGCTGATGGCGACGCAGGCGACGGTGTCGAGCCGCCGCTACGAGGAGCTCGTCCGCGCACTCGACGCCGGGGTGCGCGTCTCGACCGTCCCGTGTCCTCGGCTCGTGCCGCTGATCGAGAGCGACGACCCGTTCGGTGAGGCGACGACCCTCGCCGTGCGCGAGTATGCCGAGCCCCTCAGGGCCGCCGGCGTCGACACCGTCATCCTCGGCTGCACCCACTACCCGCTGATCCGCCCGATTTTCCAGCGCGTGTTCGGCCGCGGCGTGACGCTCGTCTTCTCCGCCGAGGAGACGGCGCGGGAGGCGGCCGAGACGCTCGCGCGCAAGAGGATCGAGAACGACGAGGACCGCGAGGGCTCGTACCGCTTCCTGACGACGGGCGACGCGGGGCAGTTTCGCGAGACGGGCGCGCGCTTCCTGCAGCTTCCGATCGGCCAGGTCGAGGTCGTGACGCTCGCCGAGCTCGAGCGGGCCGCCGCATGAGACCTTGCAACACCGTGTTGCAAGGAAGGCCATGAGCAGGGCGGACGGGCGGCGGGCGAACGAGCTGCGGCCGCTCGAGCAGACGCCGGACTTCCTCGAACAGCCGCACGGCTGTGTGCTCTGGGAGCAGGGGAAGACGATCGTCCTCTGCACGGCGACGATCGACGATGGCGTGCCGAGGTGGATGTCTGGGAAGGGGGTGGGGTGGATGACCGCCGAGTACTCCCTCCTTCCCGCGTCGACGGGCGACCGCACGGCGCGCGAGGCGCGCACCGGCCGCCAGCAGGGCCGGACCGTGGAGATCCAGCGCCTGATCGGCCGCGCGCTCCGCGCGGTCTGCGACTTCGATGCGCTCGGCGAGCGGACGCTCTGGCTCGACTGCGACGTGCTGCAGGCTGACGGCGGCACGCGCTGCGCCGCCATCTCGGGCGCATACGTCGCCGCCCGGCGCGCGCTCGACCGCTTCGGCCTCGCGAAGGTGTTCCGGGACTCGGTCGCCGCGGTCTCGGTCGGGGTCGTGGCCGGCGAGTCGCTGCTCGACCTCGACTACTCGGAGGACTCGACCGCCGACGTCGACCTGAACGTGGTCACGACCGGCGACGGCCGCCTCGTCGAGGTGCAGGCGACGGCCGAGCGCGATCCGTTCAGCCGCGCGCAGCTCGACGAGCTGCTGGAGCTGGCCACGCTCGGGATCGGCCAGATCGGCGAGGAGCAGGTCCTGGGCATCGAGGCTGCGCGCTGACGACGCTCGTTCTCTGCTCGCACAACGAGAACAAGCGGCGCGAGCTCCAGGCGGCGCTGCCCGGCTTCGCCGTCGATCTCCTCGACGCCGACGACTATCCCGCGGAGACGGGGGACACGTTCCTCGAGAACGCGCGCGGCAAGGCGCTGTACGGGCGCGAGGTCGGTCCGGCCGGCTCGTTGTTCCTCGGCGAGGACTCCGGGCTCGAGGTGGACGCGCTCGGCGGTGCGCCCGGTGTCCACACCGCGCGCTGGGCCGAGGGCCGGCACGTGGAGCGGATCCTCGAGGCGCTGGCCGGCGAAGGACGATCGCCGCGCCCGCTACGTCTGCGAGCTCGTCGCGCTCGCACCGGACGGCCGCGAGCTGCGTGCGACCGGGACGCTCACAGGGCAGATCGCCGAGGAGCCGCGCGGCTCGGCGGGCTTCGGCTTCGACCCGGTGTTCGTCCCGGACGGGGAGGAGCAGACCGTGGCCGAGCTCGGCGACGCCTGGAAGGCCGAGCACTCGCACCGCGCCCGTGCGGCGCAAGCGCTCTTGACGCAGCTCGGCTAGCCGGTTTCACGATCCTCCTGACGGCCGGAGCATTGGCGGAGTCGGGGCTTGGCCCCGGCGTAGCTCGGGCCGTTCGAGACGCGACGACCGGGGGAAGGGGGCTCACGGGGGAAACCGGCTGTTTCCCCGTGCGAACTAGGCCAGGCCGGGGACGTCCTCGGCATGCGCAGGCGCGGTCCGGCTCGCGCGCCACCAGTTGTACTCGGCGCCGAGCACGATCACGTTCGCCATCACGTACAGCCAGACGAGCAGGATCACCGGGCCGCCGAACGCGCGCTGCGGCGTCGAGCCGCGCGCCAGGTGGAGGTAGATCGGCAGCGCCTGGAAGGTCACCTCGAGCACGACCGTCGTGATCACGGCGCCGGGCAGGACGTCCCGGAGCGTGTGCTCGACGTTCGTCAGGAAGTAGTAGACGCAGAGCAGGAAGCCGAAGACGGCGACCGCCGAGACCACGACCGGCACGGCGTACGCGACCACCGAGTTGCGGCCGACTTCCGGCGCGATCCGGTCGAGCACGCCGAAGCCGAACGAGCCGATCGCGAGTCCCGCGAACAGCAGCACGAGCAGGCCGGAGAGCAGCGCGATCGAGTGGAACTTCCCCGACAGGAACGATCGGTTCGGGCGTCCGTAGACGATGTTGAACGCCGACTCGAGGGCGCTGAACAGCGAGATGGACGTCCAGATCAGGAAGAGCAGGCCGATGACGCCGAGCGCGGTCGCGTGCGCCTCCAGGCCGTTGACCGTCGTCGCGATCGTCGTAAGCGACTTGTCCGGGAAGATCAAGGAGAGTTTCTTGACGATCGAGCTCGACTCGTTGGCGTGGCCGATGAAGCCAAGCAGCGCGAACGTGATGAAGGTCAGCGGGACGAACGAGAGCAGCGCGTAGTAGGCGATCATCGCCGCCAGATGCGGCCCCCGGTCCGCGTTGAACTTCACGATGATCCGCCTGAGACCTGACACCGGGCCATGCTAGGGTCAGCTGCCGATGGACGCGATGCAGGCGCTCAGGGAGCTGACGGAGATCTCGTCCCAGATCGAGGCGGCGTGCCTGTTCGACGCGAGCGGGTCGCAGGCGGCCTCGACGCTCGCGGACGACGACGCGACGAGGCGCTTCGTCGACGCTGCCCGAGCGCTCCTCGACGCCGCGTCGAGCGTTCCGCGCCCGGCCGATGCAGGCCCTCTCGCCCAGCTCGAGGCCTCGACGCTCGAGGGCAGCGTGTTCGTCGTGCTCGACGACGAGCTCGCCGCCGCGGCTGCGACCGGCCCGGAGCCCACCGTCGGGCTCGTGTTCTACGACCTGAAGAGCTGCCTGCGCGCCGCCGGCATGCCCGGCGAGGGCGACGGCAAGCCGCGGCCGAAGGCCAAGAAGCGGGAGGCGAAGGCCACGTGAGAGTGCTGCGCAGGCTCTTCGGCTTCCTGCTCCTCGTCGGCGTCGCCTTCGCGGGCCTCGTCTTCTACCGGCGGCGCTTCGCGTCGAGGCGCGAGCGCGTCGACCTGTACTACGAGAGCGGCTCGCTCCTCTCGCTGGAGCAGGGCTCGGACGGAGCGGACGGGATGCTGCCGCTCGCGTCGGACGTTCTCCGCGCCGCGCGCGCCTAGCGGCGGCACGGCATGGACGACCGCGAGCTGCTCGGGGCGATCCGGGAGCACGCGTACCTCGAGGGCGACTTCCTGCTCCGGTCGGGACGGCGTTCCTCGTACTACCTCGACAAGTACCGCTTCGAGACGCGGCCCGACCTGCTCGGCGCGCTCGCCGAGCGGATCGCCGCCAGGGTCGCCGAGGTCGAGCCGGACGCCGTCCGGCTCGCGGGGCCGGAGCTCGGCGCGGTTGCGCTCGCCGCGGCCACCTCGCTCCGCGCGGGGCTGCCGTTCCTGATCGTCCGCAAGGCCGAGAAGGACTACGGCACCGGCAACCGGCTCGAAGGTGCCTTCGAGCCCGGCGACCGGGTGTGCCTGATCGAGGACGTCGTCACCTCCGGAGGCGCGGCCGCGGACGCCGTCGAGGCGCTCCGAGCGGCCGGTCTCGAGTGCCGAAACGCGGTCTGCGTCGTCGACCGCGAGGAGGGCGGAATCGACGCTCTCGCGCGTCTCGCGGTCAGAATGTGGCCGCTCTTCAGCGCGGCCGATGTCCAGGGCGCTGGAAAACCCCCGCAAAAGCCGCATGGTTGAGCGGATCCGATGCGCCTGTTACGCTGCGGTCCGTCCCTGATCTCAAGGAGGGTTGGTTCGTGACCAAGCAGGAGTTCGTCGATCGGGTGGCGGCACAAGCAGGATTGTCCAAGAGCGACGCCGGCAAGGCCGTGGAAGCGTTTCTCGACACGGTCACGAGGGAGCTCACGAGCGGTGGCCAGGTCAACTTCACCGGCTTCGGCAAGTTCTCGGCACAGCGCCGCGCAGCACGGATGGGTGTGAACCCTCGCACAGGCGAGAAGGTTCAGATTCCGGCCGCGACGGTGCCGAAGTTCCAGGCTGGCAGCTCGCTCAAGGCGTCCGTCAAGGGTGGCGGCGGCTGACGGCGGGCCGGCAAGACGGTTTCTCCGAGGGCCGCTTCGCGCGGCCCTCGGCTTTTCTTGATTGGCGATCCGACTAGCGATCGCGCTACATTTCACGCCCGGTGGTCCGGGGTCGAATCTGGTTGGTGCTCCTCCCGCTGCTGGCGATCGGCAGCGAGGCTGCGCATGCGCTGCTCGGCCTCGTCGCGCCGCCGGGCTACCTGGGGGCGGAGCTCTTCGACGGGCGCGTCGGCACGGGAACGCTGCTCCCGTTGTTCCTGGCGCTCGCCGTGGTGGTCGTCGTCGCCGGTCTCGTCACCGCCTCGGCCGACAGCCGCAGCCTGCAGACGTCGCGCTTCCTGATCGCCGCGCTGCCGCTCGTCGCCTTCACGATCCAGGAGTACGTCGAGTACGCAGTCGGGCACGGCGCCGTCAGCTGGACGGTCGCCGCGCACCCGGCCTTCGCCTACGGGCTCGCGCTCCAGCTCCCGTTCGCGGTGATCGCCTTCCTCGCGGCCAGGCTCGTCCTCGTCCTCGCCGACGCGGTCTCGGCCTTCTTCGCGCCGCCGCGCCGAGCACGTCTCGATTTCCACCCTGTTCTCGCTACCGGCCCGGGCGCGACCAGCCCACGGTTGGGACGTCCGTCGGGGGATGCGCGCTTTAATCGCGGGCCTCCGCAGCCGATCACCGTCTAAGACGTAGGCACAGACCGCGCAGGTGCGCGGCTGTCGCGAATTGCATCGCCGAGAGGAGAGCTTCGAATGCGCAATGCCAACTGGGGGTCGAGGAAGCTGCTGCTGCGCGCGGCACTGGGGCTCGGCCTGATCGCAACGCTCGTGGGGGCCGCCTCCGCTGTCGCCGCAGGGCCGACCACGCCCGTCACCTACAGCAAGGCGGTGTGCGGCGCGGTTCCCAGTCGGGAAGGCTCGCTGCAACTCATACGTCGTCACGAACAAGGCCGGGAAGCCGCTCGCGTCGCCGAACGCGGTCAGCGGCTACGGCCCCGTCCAGTTCCAGACCGCCTACGGGCTGACCGCCGCCGCGGCCGCGTCGACCACCGAGGTCGTCGCGATCGTCGACGCATTCGACAACCCGAACGTGCAGGCCGATCTCGGTACCTACAGCACGAACTTCGGCCTTTCGGTCCTGCCGACGTGCCCCGGCGCAGCGGCTCCGGGCTGCTTCAAGAAGGTGAACCAGACCGGCGGGAGCACGCCTCCGTCCGGCGACACGGGCTGGGGCCTCGAGATCGCGCTCGACGTCGAGACCGTGCACGCGGTTTGCCCCAACTGCGGCATCCTGCTGGTCGAGGCGAACGACAACGGCAACGGCAACCTCTACGCCGCCGAGGACTACGCCGCGGCACACGCCAACATCGTTTCGAACTCGTGGAGCGGCGGCGAGTATGCCAGCGAAACGACGGACGACTCGCACTTCAACCACCCGGGTGTCGCGATCACCGTCTCCACGGGCGACTCCGGCTACTGGGGGACTTTCACTCAGTATCCGCCCTCCTCGCGTTACGTAACCGCTGTCGGCGGAACGAGCCTCACCCTCAACGCGAACAACACGCGCGCGAACGAAACCGTGTGGAACGGTGCGGGGAGCGGCTGCAGCAGGTTCGAGTCCAAGCCGGCTTGGCAGACTGACACGGGCTGCTCGAAGCGGACGGCCGCCGACGTCTCGGCCGACGCCGACCCGAACACGGGCGCGGCGGTCTACGACACGTACGGCCAGGGCGGCTGGATCCAGGTCGGAGGCACGAGCCTGGCCGCGCCGCTGATCGGCGCCGTCTACGCCCTCGCCGGCGTCGGCGGGACGTCCGACTATCCGTCGTCGTATCCGTACTCGCACACCGGATCGCTCTTCGACGTCACGTCGGGGAGCAACGGGTCGTGCAGCGGTTCCTACCTGTGCACCGGCAAGCCGGGCTTCGACGGCCCGACCGGCCTCGGCACGCCGATCGGCACCGCGGCGTTCGCGTCCGGCGGTGGCGGCGGTGGGAATCCGCCGACGGTCACGTCCTTCTCGCCGACCAGCGGCCCCGTGGGCACGCAGGTCGACGTCCAGGGGACGAACTTCACCGGCGCGACGAGCGTCAAGTTCAACGGCACCTCCGACGCGACGTTCGTCGTGAACAACGCGACCGACATCACCGCACACGTTCCGGCCGGCGCCACGACAGGCACGATCTCGGTCCAGACGCCGAACGGCACGGGCACGAGCTCGACGAGCTTCACGGTGACGGGCGGCGGCGGATCGCCTCCGACCGTGACGTCGTTCACGCCCACGAGCGGACCGGTCGGCACGAGCGTGACGATCAACGGCACGAACTTCACGGGCGTCACGGCCGTGAAGTTCAACGGGACCTCCGCGACGAACTACACGGTGAACTCGAGCGTGAAGATCACCGCTTCGGTTCCGTCCGGCGCGACGACCGGGAAGATCTCGGTTTCGACCGGCGCCGGGACCGGGACGAGCGCCTCGAACTTCACCGTCACCGCCTCCGGCGGCGGGGCTCCGAAGGTCACGGGCTTCTCGCCGGGCTTCGGAAGGACGGGGGCGCAGGTCCTGATCATGGGCTCGGGCTTCACCGGGGTGTCGTCCGTCAAGCTCGGCGGCGTCTCGGCGAGCTTCACGGTGCAGTCGTCGGCCCGCATCTCGGCGACCGTCCCGTCCATGAGCCCCGGCAGCTACAAGTGGTCGGTGACCACGTCCGGCGGCACGGGCACGAGCTTCAGCTTCTTCCGTCACCTGTAAGTCGGAAGACGGCAGTCCGATCGAGAGGGGCCTTTCGGGGCCCCTCTCGCTTTCGCCGGACGGTTCGCGGCACGTACCCTGGAGGAGTGCGGCTCGCCCTGCTCGCACTCGCGGCGCTCCTGGCCCTCGGATCCGGCACCGCTCACGCGGCGGCGCGCGATCACCTTCGCATCGTCGTCTGGCCGACCGGCACCTCCGACCCTCCCCTCGCTGCGAGGACGCTCACGTGCGGCCCGGCCGGCGGCACCCTGCCCGGCGCCGGGAAGGCCTGCACGAAGCTGGCGGGTCTCGACCGGCCGTTCGCCCCGGTGTCCGACAGGGTCATGTGCTCGCAGATCTTCTCCGGGCCGCAGGTCGCCCTCGTGACCGGCACCTACCGCGGCCGCCGGGTCTGGGCCCGCTTCCGGCGAACGGACTCCTGCCAGACCGATCGCTGGAACCGCATCGCCTTTCTCTTACGGACGGGTTAGCTGCTTCCCTCGCTAGCCTGTGGCCTGATGGAGGCCCAGGCAGCTGTGGCGACCCGAGCGTTCGCCGACAGGCTCGCGGCCGCCGTCGTCGAGCGACGCAGCCAGCTCGTGGTCGGGCTCGATCCGCGCCTCGACCTGCTCCCCGTCGAGCTCCGCGGCGACGCCCACACCGGACGCGAGGCGGCCGCGACGGCGTACTCGCGCTTCTGCCGCGGCCTGATCGACGCGACCTGCCCCTATGCAGTCGCGGTCAAGCCCCAGAGCGCCTTCTTCGAGGAGCTCGGGGCCGACGGCGTGCGCGCGTTCGAGGACGTGTGCGAGTACGCGCGGACGGCCGGGCTGCTCGTGATCGGCGATCTCAAGCGCGGCGACATCGGCTCTACGGCCCGCGCTTACGCAGCCGCCTACCTCGAGCCCCACGGCGCCGAGGAGCCGCTCGTCGACGCGATGACCGTCAGCGCCTACCTCGGCCGGGACTCGCTCGAGCCGTTCGTCGCCGAGTGCCGGCGATCGGGCCGGGGGATCTTCTGCCTCGTCAAGACCTCGAACCCCGGCGGCGTCGACGTCCAGGACCTGAAGCTGACGGACGGCAGCCTCGTCTGGCACCAGGTGGCGAGCCTCGTGGCCGAGCTCGGCGAGGGCGTCGTCGGCGAGTGCGGGCTCTCGAGCATAGGCGCCGTCGTCGGCGCGACCTATCCGCGCGCGGTCAGCGACGCGCGCCGGCTGCTCCCGCAGGCCGTCCTGCTCCTCCTCGGGGTCGGCGCGCAGGGCGCGACCCCGGCCGACGTCGCCCGCGCGTTCACGAGTGGCCCGGCCAGCGCGCTCGTCAGCGTCTCGCGGTCGATCAACTACGCGTTCCGGGGGGACGGCGCCGACTGGCGGACCGCCGCCGCCGCCGAGGCGGCCCGGCTCCGCAACGAGGTCTGGCGGGCATCCGGCTGGTGAGCCTGAAGGCCCGCTTCGTCCTCGTCGGCGTCGCCGCGCTCGCGCTCGGCTCGACGGCGCTCGCGGCACCGCGCGTCGGAGGGCGCGCCTATCTCGTCGTCAGCGCGAGCGGGGACACCCTGCTCCAGCGGAACGCCGACGCTCGCGTGCCGATCGCCAGCATCACGAAGCTGATGACCGTACTCGTCACGCTCGAGCACGCAAAGCTCGACGACGTCGTGACCGTGGGCGCGCAGGCCGCCGAGGTGGGCGAGTCGTCGATCTTCCTCGAGGCCGGGGAGCGGCTGACCGTGCGGGAGCTGATCGAGGCGGCGCTGATCCAGAGCGCGAACGACGCCGCGGTCGCCCTCGCTCAGCACGTCGGCAACGGGAGCGTTCCAGCCTTCGTCGCGATGATGAACGAGAAGGCGCACGAGCTCGGGCTGACGGAGACGCACTTCGCCAATCCGGACGGGCTCGACGCCGCGGGCCACTACTCGAGCGCGCGCGACGTGACGAAGCTCGCCGAGATCCTGATGCACGACCCGTTCGTGCGCTCGGTCGTCCGGAAGCGCGTCGCCCACATCACCGGCCGCACGCTCCATACCTGGAACGACCTGCTCGCCACCTTCCCGGGGCTGATCGGCGTCAAGACCGGCCATACGAACGACGCCGGCTGGTCGGAGGTCGCGGCCGCGCAGGGACGCGGCGTGACGATCTACGCGACGCTGCTGGGTGAGCCGAGCCGCTCGGTGCGCAACGCTGACCTGGCGCAGCTCCTCGCCTGGGGGCTCGCGCAGTACCGCGTCGTCCCCGTCGTCTCGACCGGGCGCGTGTACGCGACCGCGAGCGTGCCCTGGGGCAAGCGCCCACTCGGGCTCGTGGCGGCGAAGGAGATCGTCCGCGTCACACGCCTCGGCCGTCCGCTGACGGAGCGGGTCGTGACGCCGATGGTGGTCTCGCTGCCGGTCGAGGCCGGCCAGCGGCTCGGCGAGGTGCGCGTCTACGACCGCGGCAAGGTCGTCGCCCGCGCGCCGCTCGTCGCCGACCGCGCGGTCTCGCGGCCGGGCGCCTTCGGACGCGTAGGCTGGTACGCGGAGAGAACGCTCGACCACATCGGCGGCTGGTTCGGCTAGGAGGTCTCTTTGATCGTCACCGTCACGATGAACACGGCGCTCGACCGGATCCTGACCGTGCCGAACTTCCAGCGCGGGCAGCGCCACCGGGCGAGCGAGAAGCTGACGCTCGCGGGCGGCAAAGGGGTCATCGTCGCGCGCGCGCTCAAGCGGCTCGGCGTGCCCGTGGTCGCGACCGGCCTCGTCGGTGGCCGCAACGGACGGCGCATCCTCGAGGAGCTCAACGAAGAGGCGGTGCTCAACGACCTCGTCCGGATCGAGGACGAGTCGCGGACGTCGACGGCGGTCATCGACCCGACCTCGGGCGAGTACACGGAGATCATCGAGTGGGGCCCGCTCGTCCACCCGGAGGAGCTCGAGATCCTGCGCGAGAAGATCGACTACCTCTCCCGCGGCGCCGAGATGGTCGTGTTCGCGGGCTCGCTGCCGCGTGGTGTCGACGAGAGCTTCTACGCCGAGATGATCCGCGATCTCGGCCGCCACGGCGTCTCGACCGTGCTCGACACGGAGGGCGAGCCGCTGCGGCTCGGCGTCGAGGCGGAGCCCGAGCTGGCGACGCCGAACCAGCTCGAGGCGGAGTCGCTCGTCGGCCAGGAGTTCTCGGACGAGGACGACTTCTCGCTCGCGCTCGACACGATCACCGAGATGGGCGCGCGCAACGTGCTGGTCAAGCACGACCGCGGCGTTTTCGCGCACCTGCGCCGCGAGAAGGAGCGTGGCCGGCCGCTGCGCTTCCGCGTCGAGGCGCCGGCGGTCGAGATCGTCTCACCGGTCGGTGCCGGGTCGGTGCTCCTCGCCGGCTTCATCGCCGCGCGCCTCGAGAAGCTTCCGCCGGACGAGGCTCTCCGCCGCGCCGTCGCCGCCGGCACGGCATCCACACTCGTCGTCGGCTCGGGCCAGTTCGAGGTTCGCGAAGCCGGCCGGCTCGTCCACGACGTGAGCGTGTCCGATCTCACCTCCGTCGCCGCGGAACACTGATCCGCTTCGAAGACCGTTGGATTGCGGTCGGGATCCGAGCGTACCTTTCCATCTGGCCAGTTTGCGGCGAAGTCCGGGCTATGCCCGGGCGTAGCTCGAGCCGCGTGACACGCGCTGCGAAAGGGAAGGGGGTCCATGGGGGAAACCGGCTGTTTCCCCCATGCCCAGGTCGTCCCGGCCCGGTGGTAACGTAGATCGTCAGTTGACGGAGCTTGACGTCGGACGGATCGAGCGGCTCCTCTCGCTCGAGGACAAGTTCGCCCGGGAGGGCCTCACCTTCGACGACGTCCTGCTGGTGCCGGCCGAGTCGCACGTTTTGCCAAACGACGTCTCGACGGCGACGCGGCTGACGCGTGGGCTCCGGCTCGCGATCCCCGTCGTCTCGGCCGCGATGGACACGGTCACGGAGTCGCGCATGGCGGTGGCGATGGCGCGCGTGGGCGGCCTCGGCGTGCTGCACCGGAACCTCTCGATCGCCGAGCAGGTCGCCGAGGTCGACCGGGTCAAGCGCTCCGAGTCGGGCATGATCGTCGACCCGGTCACGCTCGGGCCGGACGCGCTCGTCGCGCAGGCCCTCGAGCTGATGGCGCACTACCGGATCTCCGGCGTGCCGATCACCGATGAGGAAGGCCGGCTCGTCGGCATCCTGACGAATCGCGACCTCCGCTTCGAGAAGGATCCTTCGGCGCGCGTCGCCGAGCTGATGACCGCGCGGAACCTCGTCACCGCGCCCCTCGGCACGACGCTCGACGAGGCCGAGGAGATCCTGCACCGCAACAAGATCGAGAAGCTGCCGGTCGTCGACGCGGACGGGATCCTGTGCGGTCTGATCACCGTCAAGGACATCGCCAAGCGCATCGAGCACCCGCAGGCGACCAAGGATTCCCGAGGCCGGCTGTGCGTCGGCGCTGCCGTCGGCGTCGGCCCGGACGCACTCGAGCGCGCTGCTGGTCTCGTCGAGGCGGGCGTCGACGTGCTCGTCCTCGACACCGCCCACGGCCACTCCGAGAACGTCCTGACCATGACCCGTACGCTCAAGAGCCGTTTCGAGGTCGAGCTCGTGGTCGGCAACATCGCGACGTCGGAGGCGGCGGAGGCGCTGATCGACCTCGGCGCCGACGCGCTCAAGGTGGGCGTGGGGCCGGGCTCGATCTGCACGACACGCGTCGTCGCAGGTGTCGGCGTCCCGCAGATCACGGCGATCCACGATTGCGCCCGGGTTGCCGCGCAGCACGACGTGCCTGTCATCGCGGACGGCGGTCTCACCTCGTCGGGCGACGTTGCGAAGGCGATCGCGGCCGGTGCCGACACTGTCATGGCGGGCTCGCTCTTGGCTGGAACAGACGAGGCTCCCGGCGACGTGGTCGTCGCGCAGGGCGAGCGCTACAAGGAGTACCGCGGCATGGGCTCGCTCGGCGCCATGAAGGCGCGCGGCTACTCGAAGGACAGGTACTTCCAGGGTGACGTCGAGGACGTCGACAAGCTCGTCCCCGAGGGCATCGAGGGCCGCGTCCCGTACAAGGGCCCGGTCGCGGTCGTGCTCAACCAGCTGATCGGCGGCCTGCGCCAGGCGATGGGCTACTGCGGCGCGCCGACGGTCGACGAGATGAAGCAGGCGCGCTTCGTGCGCATCACCGGAGCGGGCCTGCGTGAGAGCCACCCGCACGACATCACGATCACGAAGGACGCGCCCAACTATCGGCGGGCATGACGCGGTGTTAGAAAATCTGGGCGCCGAGATCATCCCGTTCCCGGAGCCTGGGCAGGGCCCCGAGGACCGGCCGGTGCTCGTGCTCGACCTCGGCGGCCAGTACGCGCAGCTGATCGCCCGGCGCGTCCGCGACTGCCGTGTCTACTCGGAGCTCGTCCGCCACGGGATCACGGCTGCTGAGGCCCGGCGGCGCAAGCCCGCGGCACTGATCCTGAGCGGCGGTCCTGCCTCCGTGTACGCGGAAGGCGCGCCGAAGGTCGACCCGGGCCTGTACGAGCTCGGCGTGCCCGTGCTCGGGATCTGCTACGGGGCGCAGCTGATGGCACTCGACCTCGGCGGCCGTGTCGAGCGCACCGGTGTCTCGGAGTTCGGCAAGACAGAGCTCCGCGCCTCGCCCGGCGCCCTCTTTGCCGGGCTGCCGGAGGAGCAGACGGCCTGGATGAGCCATCGCGACACGGTCACCGCGCCGCCCGAGGGCGCGACCGTCACGGCAGAATCGCCCGCGACACCCGTCGCCGCCTTCGAGGCCCCGGAGCGCTCGCTCTACGGCGTCCAGTTCCATCCCGAGGTGGTGCACACGCCGCACGGGCAGGAGGTACTGAAGAACTTCCTCTACGGCGTCGCCGGCATGCCACCCGCGTGGACCGCCGCCGCCGTGATCGAGGAGCAGGTCGAGCGGATCCGGGCGCAGGTCGGAAACGAACGCGTGCTGTGCGCGCTCTCCGGTGGGGTGGACTCGTCCGTCGCCGCCCTTCTCGTCCACAAGGCCGTCGGCGACCAGCTCACCTGCGTCTTCGTCGACCACGGCCTGCTCCGAAAGGACGAGGCTCCCCAGGTCGTCGAGACGTTCCGACGCCACTTCCACGTCCCGCTCGTGCACGTCGACGCCGAGGAGCGGTTCCTCGCTCGCCTCGAGGGCGTCACCGACCCGGAGGAGAAGCGCCGGCGCGTGGGGGAGGAGTTCATCCGGGTCTTCGAGGAGGAGGCAGATCGGCTCGGGAGCACGCCGTTCCTCGTCCAGGGCACGCTCTACTCGGACGTGATCGAGTCGGGCGGCGAGGCCGGCGTGGCTGCGAAGATCAAGTCGCACCACAACGTCGGCGGCCTGCCGGAGGAGATGGACTTCTCGCTCGTCGAGCCGCTGCGGTCGCTGTTCAAGGACGAGGTGCGCCGCGTCGGCGAGGAGCTCGGCCTGCCAGAGGAGATGGTCTGGCGGCACCCGTTCCCCGGGCCCGGCCTTTCGATTCGGATCATCGGCGAGGTCACGCACGAGCGGCTCGAGATCCTGCGCGAGGCGGACGCGATCCTGCTCGAGGAGGTGCGGCGCGCGGGCCTCTACCGCGAGCTCTGGCAGTGCTTCGCCGTGCTGCCGGCGATCCGCTCGGTCGGCGTCCAGGGCGACGAGCGCACGTATGCATACCCGATCGTGATCCGCGCGGTCACCTCCGACGACGCGATGACCGCCGACTGGGCACGCCTGCCCTACGACCTGCTCGAGACGATCTCGAGCCGGATCATCAACCAGATCCCGGCCGTGAACCGCGTGGCGCTCGACCTGACGTCGAAGCCGCCCGGCACGATCGAGTGGGAGTAGCCGCTCAGGGCTTCGAGCCCGACGTCGAGAAGTGGGACGCGTGGCGGCCGGAGGAGGCGGCCCGGCGCCTCGCCGGCGTGGAGGCGCCGTGGTACGTCGCGGCCGGCTGGGCGATCGACCTCTTTCTCGGCGGCGGCTATCGCGAGCACGAGGACCTCGAGCTCGCGATCCCCGCCTGCGCGCTGGACGAGGTCGTCGCTGCGCTCTGCGAGCTCGACGTGTTCGTCGTCGGGGTGCCCGCCGACGGCCTCGTGACGCCGCTCGAGCACGCGCGCGACCGGCTCGCCGAGACACATCAGACGTGGCTCCGCGAGCCGGAGACCGGTCTTTGGCGGCTCGACCTGTTCCGCGAGCCCGGGGACGAGACGACCTGGGTCTGCCGTCGCGACGAGGGGATCCGCCTCCCCTACGACGAGGTGATCGCCTGGACGGACGACGGCATCCCCTACGGTCGGCCCGAGGTCGTCCTCCTCTACAAGGCGAAGCACGTGGAGCGCGAGAAGGACCAGGCCGACTTCGACGCGGCCTTGCCGCATCTGGAGCCCGAGGCGAGAGCGCGCCTGGCCGGTTGGCTCGAGCTCGTCCACCCGAGCCACGCCTGGATCGAGCAGCTGCGCTAGGTATGAGACACAGGCGCCCGCGGGCCACGCGCGGGTCCGCTCGCCGCCGACGCGTCCGCGGCCGGATACCTCGCCCGCACCGAGTCGACGAACGCGGCCAGCTCGTCCGCGATCCTCGCGTCGTGGAACTCGACCATGTTCTCGGCGTTCCGCTCGCCGGAGCGCGAGAGGTTGAACGACCCGCAGAAGACCGTGTCGTCCGCGACCGTCAGCTTCGCGTGCATGTAGTCGTGCACGCTCGTCGGCGTGTACGGCGTCGAGCGCTTCCCGGAGAACGAGGCTCGCGAGAGCACGGTCTGGAGCAGCGGGATCTTCCAGGCCGAGACGCCGTTCGTCCTCCACTGGAAGAACACCTCCTCGACCTGCGTCTGGTCGACGCAGCCTGCCAGGTCGACCTTCCCCTCGGACGCGATCTGGGCGAGCGCGCCCAGGATCGGCCCGGACGTGAGCACGGGCGAGCAGATGCGGATCCGCCGGCGGGCGCGGCCGCAGGCCTTCGCGATGCGGTGGGCGAGCGCGTCGCCGTAGCCCGGGCAGAACCAGGGGCGGACCTCGTCGCCGGCGACGTCCACGGGCCGCGGCTCGACGAAGCCGCTCTTCATCACGTCCTGCTTGTCCCACAGCTGACCGAAGGCGAGCGTGTACGCCGTGGCGAAGCCGGGCGAGTCGACGGTGACGATCACGTTCTCCTCGCGCGACCACGAGTCGTCCGTCCAGTTGGTCGAGCCGGTCCAGACCGAGGCGCCGTCGCGGACGACGAACTTGTGGTGCATGAGGTCGGGGATGCCGGGAATCCCGCGCGTGGGCACGCTCAGCGCCTCGATGTCCTCCGGCTTCGCCTTCGGCGGTGCCGGCACCGGAATCGGAGCGCGGAAGTCGGCGTTGTAGACGAGCCGCACGGCGACGCCGCGCTTCGCGGCGTCCTCGATCGCGCCGATCACGACCGTCTCCGTCTCCGGCCCGAGGTTCAGGTCGTAGAGCGCGATGTCGAGACTCGTCTGCGCCTGCCCGAGGAAGTCGGCGACGAGCCTGGCGATCTCGATCGGCTGCTGGCCTCCGTCCGTGAGCGTCCGGGTTGCGATCATGTGCGGATCATGGACTTTGCCGAGGTGCTCAGGCGCCGGAAGATGGTGCGGAACTACACGGACGAGCCCGTCGACCGCGCCGCGATCGACCGCATCGTCGGGGCGGGTCGCAAGGCGCCGAGCGGCGGCTTCAGCCAGGGGGTCCGCTACGTCGTCGTGACCGAGCCCGACACACGGCGGCGGGTCGCCGAGCTGGCGGACGAGCCCTACTACACGGAGCGCGGCTTCGAGCCGTGGATTTCGCGCGCGCCCGTGCACATCGTCGTCGCGATGCGCGAGGACGACTATCACGACCGCTACACCGAGCCGGACAAGCTCGAAGACGGTGTGGAGCTCGAGTGGCGCGTGCCGTGGTGGTGGGTCGACGCCGGGAAGGCGATGATGCTGCTGCTGCTGGCGGCGATCGACGAGGGGCTCGGCGCGGGGCTCTTCGGGCTGGTCGGCGACAGGAACGACGGGCTACGCGAGCTGCTCGGGATTCCGGACGACTACGAGATCGTCGGCGTGGTGACGGTCGGCCATCCAGCCCCGGAACCGCTGGCGGAGCGCACGAAGGAAGCCGTGCGTCGCCGTCGAAGGCCGCTCGATGAGGTCGTCCGCTGGGAGCGCTGGTAGAGCAGGAGAGCGGTCGTCGCGGCCGGCATCGCCGTTGGAAACTTCCGGTTTTGGGCGACTCTTGACACCGGATGGCCGCGTTTGTATAGGGTACCGGCGCGTATCTGTTCTAAAGCGAACTGCGGTGTCAGGGGGGTAGGAGCGCGCTTGTCGTTCCCGAAGGCAGCGAGCAGAACACTGCGACACCGGTTTGGGCTGTGCGTTTTCGCGTGCGGCCTCGTCGCCGCAGCTGCGTCGGTCTCTGGCGCGTCGGCGGCTACGCTCGCTCCCGGCGCGACCCGCGCCGCGCACGACCTCGACAAGATCCACTCGTGCATCACGCGGGTCGGACTTGGCACCGGCAGAGTCAGGATCATCTACGCCCCCGCGAGATACCCTGACGGGACGTCGTACGGGAACCCCGCCGCGGCATGTAACGGGCTCGAGGTGGAGGTGGATTGGACTCAGACCGGCGGAGGCGGCGGCGGCACCGGCCCGACAGGGCCCAGGGGGCCGACGGGTCCGCCAGGTCCGACCGGGGCCCGGGGGCCGACCGGTGCCGGCGCGACGGGCGCGAAGGGGCCGACCGGAGCTCGGGGGCCGACCGGAGCTCGCGGGCCGACGGGCGCGGGTGCGACAGGCGCCAAGGGTGCGACCGGTGCGAAGGGCGCGACGGGCGCCAAGGGCGCGACGGGCGCCAAGGGCGCGACGGGTGCGAAGGGCGCGACGGTCCTAGCGGCGCCAAGGGCGCGACCGGTGCGAAGGGCGCGACGGGTGCGAAGGGCGCGACAGGTCCTAGCGGCGCCAAGGGCGCGACCGGTGCGAAGGGCGCGACCGGTGCGAAGGGCGCGACAGGTGCGAAGGGTGCGACCGGTCCTAGCGGGGCCAAGGGCGCGACCGGTGCGCGTGGTCCGACGGGTACGCGCGGCCCGACTGGTGCGAAGGGCGCGACTGGTGCGAAGGGCGCGACCGGTCCCAGCGGCGCCAAGGGCGCGACCGGTGCCAAGGGCGCGACCGGTGCCAAGGGCGCGACAGGTGCGAAGGGTCAGACGGGCGCGAAGGGTGCGACCGGTCCTAGCGGGGCCAAGGGCGCGACCGGTGCGCGTGGTCCGACGGGTTTGCGCGGCCCGACAGGTGTGAAGGGCGCGACGGGTGCCAAGGGCGCGACAGGTCCCAGCGGCGCGAAGGGCGCGACAGGTGCGAAGGGCGCGACTGGTGCGAAGGGCGCGACGGGCGCGAAGGGCGCGACCGGTCCTAGCGGGGCCAAGGGCGCGACCGGTGCGCGTGGTCCGACGGGTACGCGCGGCCCGACCGGTGCGAAGGGCGCGACTGGTCCTAGCGGTGCCAAGGGCGCGACGCGGCACTACGGGTGCGAAGGGCACGACGGGTGCGAAGGGCACTACGGGTGCGAAGGGCACTACGGGTGCGAAGGGCACGACGGGTGCGAAGGGCACTACGGGTGCGAAGGGCACTACGGGTGCCAAGGGCACAACGGGTGCGAAGGGCACAACGGGTGCCAAGGGCGCGACCGGGTCGCGTGGCCCGACCGGTACGAGGGGGCCGACCGGCGTGAAGGGTCCGACCGGTGTGAAGGGCGCGAGCGGCGCGAAGGGCGCGAGCGGCGCGAAGGGTTCGACCGGGGGTAAGGGCGCGACCGGCACGAGGGGCCCGACCGGCCCCAAGGGTGTCACAGGTGCCGGTGCCAAGGGCGCGACCGGTGTCCGCGGCCCGACCGGCGCGAGGGGCCCGACAGGCGTCAAGGGCCCGACCGGCGTCAAGGGCCCGACCGGCGCCAAGGGCCCGACCGGCTCGATCGCCGGCGGGACATTCACCGTGGTCACCCTCGCTATCGCCGCCGGTAACCAGGACCAATCGGTCAGCTGTCCGGGCGGCACGACCTCCACGCAGAAGGCGGTTTCCGGCGGAATCTCCATCGGGGCGAACCTTTCCTACGACTCCTTCCCGATCAGCGGGACCGGAACGACGATCGCCACGACCAATCCGAACGGGTGGAGGGTCCACGTCAACACGGGCAACCTCAACGGAGACACGGTCTGGGTCCTGTGCGCGTCGTAGCGACCTGATCGCGACTCCGATCCTCGTTCGAGTTCGGCTAGACTTCTCCGTCGGCGGACGCCCGGTCCGCCGCTTTTACGTCTGACATGAAGACCTGGAACGCGAAACCCGGCGAGATCGAGCGCGAATGGCAGCTCGTGGACGCCGAGGGCCAGACCCTCGGCCGTCTCGCGACGCGCATCGCCGACACGCTGCGCGGCAAGGACAAGCCGCAGTACACGCCGCACGTCGACACCGGTGACTTCGTCGTCGTCGTGAACGCCGAGAAGGTCGCGGTCACGGGCAACAAGCTCGACGACAAGCGCTACTACCGGCACTCGGGCTACCCGGGCGGCCTCCGCAGCCGGACGCTCAGAGAGCAGCTCGACCGGCGGCCGGAAGAGGTCATCCGCAAGGCCGTGAAAGGGATGCTGCCGCGCAACCGGCTCTCTCGCGCGCAGCTCCGCAAGCTGAAGATCTACGCCGGGCCGGAGCATCCGCACACGGCGCAGGCACCGAAGGAGCTGAAGACGAGGTCGTGACGGCAGAGTTGGCTACGTACCAGGGAACGGGCAAGCGGAAGACCTCCGTCGCCCGCGTCATCCTCCGCCCCGGCGACGGGACGTGGTGGATCAACGGACGGACGCTCGACGAGTACTTCCCGCGGCTCGTCCACCGCGCGCAGGTGCAGGCCCCGCTCAGGGTCGCCGGCGCCGAGGGCACCTACGACGTCCGCATCCGCCTCCACGGTGGAGGCCCGAGCGGACAGGCCGGCGCGGCACGCCACGGCATCGCCCGGGCGCTCGTCGAGGCCGATCCGGAGCTGCGCATCCCGCTCAAGCGTGAGGGCTTCCTCGCCCGCGACGCCCGCGCGGTCGAGCGCAAGAAGGCCGGCCTGAAGAAGGCCCGCAAAGCCCCGCAGTGGGCCAAGCGCTAGTTTCGAGCGCACATATGCGCAGGTACTTCGGCACCGACGGGGTGCGTGGCATCGTCGGGCGCGATCTGACGCCCGCGCTCGTGGAACGGCTCGGCCGGGCGGTGACGCTCTGGCAGGGCGGCGGGGCGGTGCTGATCGGCCGGGACACGCGCGCGTCCGGCCGCGAGCTCGAGCGCGCGTTCGCATCCGGAGTCGCCTCGGCGGGCGGCAACGCGATGCTCGCCGGGGTGCTGCCGACGCCCGCGGTCGCCCTGCTCGCACTGGATCTCGGCGCCGTCATCTCCGCCTCCCACAACCCGCCCGAGTACAACGGCGTCAAGCTCTTCGACGGGAACGGCCAGAAGCTCACGGACGAGGACGAGGAGCAGATCGAGGCGCTCCTCGGCGAGGCGCCGCGGAACGCCGACGAGGGACGGATCGACAACCTCGACATCGTCCACGGCAGCTACGTCGACCACGTCATCGAGCGCTTCGGCGAGGACCTCGAGGAGCTCCGGATCGGCGTCGACTGCGCCAACGGCGCCTACTCGGGCATCGCGCCGGCTGCCTTCGAGCGGCTGGGCGCGCGGGTGACCGCGATCGGCGACAAGCCCGACGGGACGAACATCAACGTCGGCTGCGGCGCCACCGACCTCAGGGCCTTGCAACAAGTTGTCACAAAGGAAGGGCTCGACCTCGGCGTCGCGTTCGACGGGGACGGCGACCGGATGCTGGCGGTCGACGAGCTCGGGAACGCTGTCGACGGCGACCAGATCCTGGCCGTCCTCGCGCTCGAGCTCGGCGTCGACCTCGTCGCGGTGACGACGATGGCGAACCTCGGCCTGCACCGGCTGCTCGAGGAGCGGGGCATCCGGGTCGTGACGACGGACGTCGGCGACCGGTACGTGCTCGAGGCGCTGCGGCGCGAGGGCGGCGTGCTCGGCGGCGAGCAGTCCGGCCACCTGATCTATCTCGACGGCCACGTCACGGGCGACGGTCTCGTCGCCGCCCTGCTGCTCTGCCGCGCCCTCCGCGGGCGCAAGCTCTCCGAAGCCGTCGCCGTGATGGAGCGGCTTCCACAGGCGAAGGAGAACGTCCGCGTGACGGTGAAGGAGCTGACGCCGGCGATTCTGGCGCGAGTCGAGGAGACGAACGGCGCGCTCGGGGGACGTGGCCGGGTGCTCGTCCGGGCGAGCGGCACCGAGCCGGTTGTCAGGGTGCTCGCGGAGGCCGAGAATGAGGAGGATGCGCGAAAACTCTGTGGTACCATCGCTTCGCTCGTCAGCACGGAGCTCGGTTGATCGTCGGCGACGGGGCCGGCGGCCAGGCCGGGCTCGTCGTGCATCTGGAACGCATAGCCCCGACATGAGGGAGGAGGCCCTGAATGTGCGGGATCATCGGGTACGTCGGCAGCAGGCCGTGTAAGACGCTCCTCCTGGACGGCCTCGCGCGACTCGAGTACCGCGGCTACGACTCAGCGGGGATCGCGCTGCTCGCGGACGGCGAGCTCCAGTACGCCCGCGCGGTCGGACCGCTCGACAAGCTGAAGGCGCACGCAGGAAACGGTACGTCGCCCGCCGTCACGGGCCTCGGACACACGCGCTGGGCGACGCACGGCGCCGTCACGGAGGCGAACGCGCATCCGCTGACCGGCTGCGACGACGCCCGCCTCTCGATCGTGCTCAACGGCATCGTCGAGAACTACCGCGAGCTCAAGGACGGGCTCGAACGCGAGGGCCACACCTTTTCCTCCGAGACCGACGCCGAGACCGTGTCGCATCTGATCGAGCGCCACTACGAGGGCGACCTCGTCGAGGCCGTGCGCGGGGCGTTCGGCGAGATGGAGGGTCACTTCACGTTCGTGGCCGTCCACGCCGACCATCCTGACCTGCTCGTCGGCGCGCGCCTCGAGACGCCGCTCGTCGTGGGCGTCGGTGACGGCGAGGCGTTCCTGGCCTCGAACGCCGCCGCCTTCCTCGCCGAGACGCGTCGCGTCTACTTCCCGAACGACGGCGACGTCGTCGCGATCACGCCTGAGAGCATCGAGTTCAGCCGCATCGACGGCACGCCCGTCGAGCACGAGCTCGTCGAGCTCGACTGGGACATCGAGGGCGCCGAGAAGGGCGGTTTCGAGACGTTCATGCTCAAGGAGATCTACGAGCAGCCCGAGGCCGTCGCCGAGACGATCGGCGACCGCCTACGTCACGGGCGGCTCTGCCTCGAGGGCCTCGGGCTGCCCGACGAGAAGCTCCGCGACCTGCAGCGCATCGTCATCCTGGCGACCGGCACCGCCTACCACGCGGGCGTCGCGGCGCGCTACGCGATCGAGGAGTGGGCGCGCATCCCGGTCGAGCACGACATCGCCTCGGAATGGATCTACCGGAATCCGGTGCTCGACGAGAAGACGCTCGTCCTCGGGATCTCCCAGTCGGGCGAGACGCGCGACACGATCAACGCGATGCAGCTCGCGCGCCAGATGGGCGCGCACACTGTCGCGATCACGAACATGATGGGCGCGCAGATCACCCGCGAGGTCGACTCCGTGCTCTACACCCGCGCCGGGCTCGAGATCTCGGTCTGCGCGACGAAGACCTTCACCGCCCAGCTCTCGCTGCTCTTCCTCGTCGCGCTCAAGCTCGCGCAGGTGCGCGAGACGATGCCGGCGGGCGAGCTCGAGTTCATCGTCAACTCCGTCTACCAGCTGCCGGTACAGATGACGCAGTTCCTGGACGGGAGCCCGCCGATCGACAGCATCGCCCGCCGCTTCTACGACCGGCCCTTCTTCCTCTACCTCGGCCGCAACATCGGGCTGCCGGTGGCGCTCGAAGGTGCGCTCAAGCTCAAGGAGATCTCGTACATCCCGACCGAGGCGTACTCGGCGGGCGAGATGAAGCACGGGCCGATCGCGCTCCTCGACGAGTCGACGCCGGTCGTGGTCGTCGCGACCCGGATGGAGCGGGTGTACGAGAAGCTCGTCTCGAACATCCAGGAGGTGCGGGCCCGCGGCGCGCACGTGATCGCGATCGCGAGCGACGACAACGAGGATATCCAGCACCATGCGGACGACGTGATCTACGTGCCGAAGGCGCCTTCGTTCCTGTCGGCGATCCTCGCGGTCATGCCGTTGCAGCTCCTCGCCTACCGCATCGCGCGTCTGCGCGGCCTCCCGGTCGACCAGCCGCGCAACCTGGCGAAGACCGTCACCGTCGAGTAACGCGGCTGTCGAATAACTGAGTCGGGCTCACCCGCGACTGACGACCGATTCGGCCGGCAATCGCAGGTGAGACCGTAAAAGGGGACGCCTGAAGTTCCTAGATGGCGCTGGTGACGCTGGTGATCGCGCCGCTGATCCCGCCGGCGAGAGCGGTGAACACACCGACGACCGCGAGCGTGATGACGCCCAGCACCACGGCGTACTCCGCCATCGTCTGGCCTTCCTCCTGCCGTGCGAGGAGCCAGAAGTACGGCTTCATGAACATCTCAAGACCTCCTTGGTCTGACAGCCCTACCGGGTGTTCCAATCCATCGTCCCTGCGCCTCGGGGGCCGAATCCCTGCAACGGGGGAAGGCACGACTGGACGCGGGAAGAACCAAGCCGAGGGTCACGCGAACGCCAGCCGATCGCCTTCACGGATCTCGTTCCGCTCACACGTGCCGGCGGGAAGCTCGAGCACCGAGTGCGCGCGCAGCTTCGAGGCCATCCTCCACGGCGCGAGGTCGTTGACCACCTTGAGGACGGTCAGGTCGCGCGCGAGAAAGACGGCGTCGATCGGAAAGCGCATGAACGCCATGTGGATCGACGACGCCGGGCGGAGCAAGATTCCCTCGCCTTCCGGCAGGTCGCGTCGGCCGAGCAGCCCTTTTGCCCGTAGCCACGGGCTCCCCGCGATCAGGCAGTTCTCGCACACGACGTTCCCGTCGCCCGTCAGCACGGTGGAGAAGGTCCTGGCCACCGCTAGTACCCGACGTGGATGTGGTTGTAGTGGTCGGGCAACGCAAACGAGGGCCCGCCGAGGCTCATGAGCGAAATCACCTGCACCGGCTCGACCGACGCAGGCAGTGCCAGGATCTGCTCGATCGCCTTCTCGGTCACCGTGCCGGGGCCCTGGTGGTCGAGGATCGGCACGTCTCCCACCGCACTGATGTCGACGGCGCGTCCGTAGACGTGAGCGGAAACGACTCCCGGACGGCCGTGCACGTAGAGCGAGTGGCCGGTGATGAGACACGACACGCTGACCTCGCCGTCCGCCTGGGCGAGATACTCGATGATCGCCAACACACGCACGTCGAGCCTGTTCGAGGTGACGTCGCCGACACCGGCCGGGTAGATGTGCACGCGCGAGTCGTGCAGCACCTGCTGCTGCAGGCGATCGCGCGAGGCGTCGAGCCCGGTCAGGATGGTCTCGGTGCCAAGCGCCTGTACGTAGTCGTCGAGCGCGATCGCCCGCTCGCTCGGATGCACGACGGGCTCCGGTGCGGCGACCGGCGCAGGCGGTGGATCGATCGGCCCGACCCGACGTGCGGTGATGCCGGCGAGCTCGAGCCGGCGGAGCAGGTGGAGGCGCGTCGACTCGGCTTGCCTTGCGGCGCGAGCGCGCTCCCGAGCGGCGACGGCCGGACTGACCAACGGCGCTCGGGCATCGGCGGGCAAGAGAGCGAGGCCCGTACCGGCGAGAACGACCGCGGCGAGGGCTCCGGCAATCGCGAGCCGCCGAAACCCGGGTCGTCCCGACGCCTCTGTCCGCGACGCGAGGGGCGGCGGAATGTCCGTGTTGTCGTCGACCGCGGTCGGAATCTGCTCGGTCCGCGTCTCACCGGCCGGCCGGACGATCGTCCGGCCCATCGACCAGCCGACGACGAACGCCCCGACCAGCAGGACGGAACGGGGGCGGACCTGACCCGCCCGCGAGAACTCTGCCTCCATGAGGTTCTCATCGAACGAATCGAGACCGCACATCTCCCCCGAACGGGCGATGATGTTCTGGATTTACCCGTGGGCGCCCGCAGGACCTCAATTCGGGGGATGGAGACGCTCTGGACAGCCGACGATCAGAAGGTCGATGCCATTCGACTACCCACAGAGAACCCTGCTGCGGAGACGTGTCGCTGGAATCGCCTACAAGCTCCGGCGCCCCGTGTTCGCCGGCTCTGAAGGTCAGACGATGGTCGAGTACGCCGTTGTCCTCGGCGTAATCACGGTCGCCATCATCGGCACCTTCGCCAGCCTCTCGGGGACGATCAGCTCGGCCGTCAGCACGGTCGCCGGCCTGGTCTAAACAGCGAGCTGCGGTGCGCAGCCGCTGAGTCGGCGAGCACGCGAACCGACGAAGACGGCCATGGGTGTACGCCGTCGTGGTCGGCGTGATCACCCCCGCGGTGATCGGGGTGCCCGCTTCGCGGGCGGGCATCAGCGTGCCCCATCAACGCTGTGACCAGCGCGAGTTGAGTCGAATCACGGGAACTTCACTCCTCCGGGGGATTACAAAGCATCGAGAAAAAATCGATGCTGGGGGCAGTGAGGATTGGTGTAGCAACCTCGACCGACGCCGAGAGGAGGTGACAGGTAATGGAGACAATGACTTTTTCCGACTGCATGGAGCTGTACAAGGCGTATCGCAAGCGCCAGGAGGGTCAGACGATGGCGGAGTACGCTGTCGTGCTGGGCGTGATCACGCTCGCAGTCGTCGGTGTGTTCACCGCTCTCGCCGGCGGGATCAACGGCGCGATCACCGCGGTCACGGGCAAGATCTAGCACCCGAGACCGCATCCGCGGTCTCGCTCACAGCGGGCTGGGGCGTATCCGCCATCGGATGCGTCCCGGCCCGAAAGCTTTGAGAAACCCGCACTTCGATCAGCAGAAACCGGAGACCATGAGACTGACACGAGCCCACGTCCGATCGGAAAAGGGCCAGACGATGGTCGAGTTCGCGATCATCGTCCCGATTCTGCTGACGATTCTGCTCGGCATTGTGCAGCTCGGGATCGTCTACAACAACTGGGTCTCGATCACCGATGCCGCCCGGGCCGGTGCCCGCAAAGGCGCTGTCTGCAGAACCGGATGCACACCGGACGCAACGACTGCGACGGTCAACGTCGTCAAGAACTCGGCGGCTGATCTGAACCAGTCCAGTCTCGGCGTCACCGTGACGTCGACATGGGCGCAAGGCGCAGACGTGACGGTGAAGGCCAGCTATCCCTGGTCCGTGAACATCATGGGAGTCGTCGTCGCCTCGGGAACGATGACGGCTACGACCACGGAACGGGTCGAATAGACGGCTTCCGGAGGGAAGAAAGTTTTCTCCTCAAGATGAAGCGCACTATCGCCGATAGAGAGCGCCGGAGGCGACAAGCACCTCCGAGGAACCTGACGACGAAGGAAGGCTGAATCGATGACGTACCGGATGCGGAATATCCTTATCGCAGTCGCCCTCGCCGGCTTTGCGGCGCTCCTGGTGACGTTCTACGTCTCCAACTACAAGAGCAGCGTCCGGCACCAGTCGGCGACGGTCACGGTGCCGGTCGCCGCGCACGACATCGCGGTGAGCACGCCGGGGGCGACCGTCCTTTCGAAGGACTGGCTCACCACCCGCCAGATCCCGCGTAGCGCAGTCGTGCCGGGCGCGATTTCGAGCCCCGACCAGATCAAGTCGCTGGTGGCGACGCAGCCAACGTATGCGGGCGAGCAGATCACCGCCGAGCGCTTCGGACCGATCGCCCAGACCGGTCTCGCCGGTCAGATCACCGGCACCCAGCGCGCCGTGCAGATCGCCGGCAACGCGAACCAGGTGCTCGCCGGGATCCTGCAACCCGGGGACATCGTCGACTTCGAGGCTGTGACCACGGTGCACTTCACCGGCAGCGGGTCAACGGGAGTTTCGGGTAGCGACCTCACCTTCAGCCGAATCGTCGTCCGCAACCTGAAGGTCCTTCAGGTGCAGGCCGCTTCGACGGCGGGGAAGATCGGAACCAGCGGCAGCACGAATCAGAGCGCTGTCATGCTCCGTGTGACCGATTCGCAGTCGCAGAAGCTCGTACTCGCGTACTCCAAGGGCGACTACTGGACGCTCGAGCTGCGGCCTGGAATCAAGTCCCAGGACAGCCCGAACGGCGTCGAGACCGCCGCGTCGGTCCTCGTGGACGGCATCAACCGCTCCGTCGTCAACGCCATCTTCGCCATCGCCGGAGGTAAGTGATGAGTGAGAACGGCAACAGCGCGCCACTGCGCGTCTACTTCACCGGCTCCTGCGAGGGCTTGGCGGAGATCGTCGATGCTCTGCGCATCCACGGCGGCATCGAGCTCGTCGGGATGGCCGAGGATGTGCCCGAGGCGGCGTCGGCTCTGACCGGCGGCCACCTGGACGCAGTCATCCACGCGACTCGCGGGGCCGAGTTCCCACAGGATGCGTACTCGGCGATCCGCGAGTACACTCGCGCACCCGTGATCCTGCTGTGTTCCGGCGAATGCTCCGGCATTCTGGCGGAGGCGCTCGACGCCGAGGTCGCGGACGTCGTCCCGCTGCCGCAGCTGACGGAGAACATCGTCTTCGCGATCCGCAAGGCCTGCCAGGCCGAGAGGCGGTCGGCCGGCTCGTCGAGCCACCTGGGCAGGGTCGCGACCGTGTTCTCGCCCAAGGGCGGGATCGGGAAGACGGTCGTCTCCACGAACCTCGCCGCCAGCTTCGCGAAGTACCACAAGAACCGCGTGCTGCTCCTCGACCTCGACCTGCAGTTCGGGGATGCGGCGATCATGCTCGGGATCGAGCCCGAGAAGACGATCTACGACCTCGTCGTCGCCCCGGGCGAGCTCGACTCGGAGAAGCTGGCCGGCTACACGACGGCCCATCCGTGCGGGCTGGACATCCTCCCGGCCCCGATCCGGCCGGAGGACGCGGAGCTCGTCACCGAGGGCAAGCTCGCACGACTGCTCGAGGTGGCCCGCTCGTCATACGACACGATCGTCGTCGACACGTCGCCCTTCTTCCACGGGCCGATGCTGGCGACGCTCGACCGCACCGACGTCCTGCTCCTGCTCTGCGGGCTCGACATTCCGACGATCAAGAACGTCCGCCTCGGTCTGCAGACGCTCGAGCTCCTCTCGTTCCCCAGCGAGCGGATCCGCGTGATCCTCAACCGCGCGAACACGAACGTCGGGCTGAAGCGGAGCGAGGTCGAGGACACGCTGCACACGAAGGTGCACGTCGAGCTGCCGAGCGACCGCGCCGTGCCGATGGCTGTCAACCGCGGCAAGCCGGTGGCGCTCGCCGAGCCCGGCTGCGACTTCTCGAAGGCCGTGCGCGCCCTGGCCGACCAGATCGCTGCCGGCAGCTCGAAGACGAGGGGCGGCGGCGCCCCGAGGGACAAGAAGGCCAAGGAGCCCCGCAAGTCCCTCGTGTCCAGGCTGAGGACCTAGGCAGATGGGCCTCCAGGACCGCCTGAAGGTCGGCGCCGAGCTACAGCAGCAGCACCAGAACGGCGGCGCCTACGAGGACACCGAGCTCCCGAGCCCGATGGCCGCGGCGCAGCCGATGCGCCACCGGGACGGCGAGCGGCGGGCGGACCCGTACGCCGAGCTCAAGACGCGGATCCACCACGCGTGCATCGCACGGCTCGGCCCCGAGCTGTTCGCAAGCGAGGCCTCGGGCGACATCGCCGACCGCGTGCTGCGCGCCGTCATGGAGCAGCTCGCGCTCGACCGGACGCCGCTCACGCGCGAAGAGCGTCGAAAGCTCGTTCGCGAGATCGCCGACGACATCCTCGGCTACGGGCCCCTGGAGCCGTTCCTCCGCGACACGGGAGTGACCGAAGTCATGGTCAACGGGCCGAACCAGGTCTACATCGAGCGCTCTGGCAAGCTCGAGCTGACGAACACGTCGTTCCTCGACGACGCGCACCTGCTGCGGATCATCGACAAGATCGTGTCGCCGATCGGCCGTCGGATCGACGAATCGTCGCCGATGGTCGATGCGCGGCTCCCGGATGGGAGCCGTGTCAACGCGATCATCCCGCCGCTCGCCCTGCGCGGGCCGACGCTGACGATCCGGAAGTTCTCCCGCGACCCCTACACGATGGACGACCTGATCACGTTCGGCACGGTCACGCCGCGCGCGGCGCACTTCCTGTCCGCCTGCGTCCGCGGCAAGCTGAACATCCTGATCTCCGGCGGTACCGGCTCCGGTAAGACGACGACTCTCAACGCCGTCTCCGCGTTCATCCCGAACGACGAGCGCATCGTTACGATCGAGGACGCGGCCGAGCTCCAGCTCCAGCAGGAGCACGTGATCCCGCTCGAGTCCCGCCCGCCGAACATCGAGGGCCAGGGCGAGATCCGCATCCGCGAGCTCGTCCGCAACTCCCTGCGTATGCGCCCCGACCGCATCATCGTCGGCGAGGTCCGCGGCGCCGAGACGCTGGACATGCTCCAGGCCATGAACACGGGCCACGAAGGCTCGCTGACGACCATTCACGCAAACACGCCCCGTGATGCGCTCTCCCGGCTCGAGACGCTCGTGCTCACGGCCGGAGTCGACCTGCCCCTGCGGGCAATCCGCGAGCAGATCGCGGCCGCCTTCGACCTGATCGTCCAGATCTCGCGTCTCGTCGACGGCTCGCGGCGGGTCACGCACATCACCGAGGCGCTGCGCATGGAGGGCGAGACGATCACGCTGCAGGACATCTTCCTCGCCAAGCCGCCGGACGAGGAGACGTCGCAGGGAACGAAGGGGCTCCGGCTCCTGGGCGCGCTGCAGTGCAGCGGCCTCAAGCCTCACTTCCTGAACAAGATGGCGACCAACGGCGTCGTGCTGCCGGCCGCCTTCTTCGAGAACGAAGAACAGGACCAGAACGGTCGCGCAGGGTTCGCGGCCGGCAACTTCGGCAGGACCTTCCGCCGATGAGCCGGCGGCTGCCGCTCGTCGTCGCGCTGTTCTGCCTGCTCGCGCCGGCAGCCGCACTCGCGGGGATTCACGTTCGCCCGATCGACACGACGGGCTATCCGCGGGTGCGTGTGACCGTCGTCACGGACCTCCCGTCCAGGAAGGCTCCGGTCGTGCGCGAGGGCGGGAAGCCGGTCGCAGCGGCCAGCGCCGTCAACTTCGGAAGCTCCAAGAGCGTCGTCCTCGCGATCGATCGCTCGCAGTCGATGCGGGGCCGGCCGCTTGCAACCGCCGTGGCGGCCGCCCGCGCGTTCGCGGACAGGAAGCCCGCGTCCGACGAGATCGCGGTCTCGTCGTTTGCCAGCCAGGCGATTGCGCCGACTCCGTTCTCGAGCAGCACGACGGACGCGGACGTGGCCCTGCGCTCGATCGCAGTCGACACGCACCAGGGGACCCGGATGTACGACGCCCTCATCCAGAGCGTCGGGAGCCTGAAGCAGCAGAGCCTGCCGGGCAAGGTCATCATCGTCGTCACCGACGGGAACGAGACGTCGAGCAGCGCCAGCCTCGACGACGTGATCACGGCCGCCCGCAAGGCGCACGTGACGATGTACGTGATCGGCATCGAGAGCCGACTCTTCGCGCCCGGCGACCTCAAGAAGCTGGCCGCGGGCACGGGTGGGCGGTACTACGCAGCTGCTTCGCCCGGTTTCCTCCACGCGATCTACGGTCGTATCGCGGACGAGCTCGCGCGCACCTGGCAGGTCGAGTACCTGACCTCGGCGCGTCCGGGCGACAAGATCGCCGTCACGGCTTCTGTCGCAGGACAGGGCACGGCATCCACCTCGGCCGCGCTCGTGAGGCAGGAGAACGTCGCCGCGTCCAAGAGTGCACTTCCCGGGTCTGCGTTCAGCGGCATGGGCACGTTCGCCCTCGCGGTGATCGTCGGGCTGCTCGTCCTGCTCGCGATCCGGTTCCTGTTCCGCAAGAGCAATAGCGAGGAGATGCGCCGCCGGATCCAGCCTCACATCGCGCAGGAGCAGAAGGAGGTCAAACGCAAGCGCGAGCGGTCCAGCCTCCTGAAAGGCCTGTTCTTGTCCACCGAGCACGTCCTTGGCAAGTCGAAGCAGTGGTCGTCGCTCTCGCGCCTGCTCGAGCGCGCCGACGTTCCGCTGAAGACGGTCGAGTTCGCCTACGTGATCCTGCTGTGCGGCCTCGCACTCGGCTTCTTCGTCTCCCTCGTGGGGCTCCACGGGATCTTCCTCGTGGTCGCGTTCCTCCTCGGCGCCTCACTCCCCATCGGCTTCATCTGGCGGAAGGCTCGCAAGCGACTGAGCGCGTTCGACGAGCAACTTCCCGACCTCCTGATGGCCGTGGCGGCGTCGCTCAAGGCGGGCCACAGCTTCAAGCAGGGCATCCAGACGCTGGTCGAAGAGGCGCAGGACCCGTCCAAGAAGGAATTCCAGCGCGTGCTCGCCGAGGCGAGCCTCGGCCGCCCGATCGAGGCGGCGCTCGCAAGCATGGCCGAACGGCTCGGCTCGAAGAACTTCGCGTTCATCGTCACCGCGGTGACGATCCAGAATCAGGTCGGCGGCTCGCTCGCCGGGCTGTTCGACATGGTCGCCGACACGGTCCGCCAGCGCCAGCAGTTCTCTCGCAAGATCAGGGCGCTGACCGCCATGGGCCGCGCCTCTGCCTACGTGCTGATCGCGCTGCCGATCTTCCTCGCGCTGTTGATGACCGCGATCAACCACAAGTACATGGCCCCGCTGTTCTTCACCTCGGCGGGACACACGCTGATCATCGTTGGCCTCGTCGCCATGGTGATCGGCTCGCTCATCCTCCGCAAAATCGTGAGCTTCAACGGGTAGTCAATGATCCTGCTCATCCTCGCAATCATCTGTCTCGGCGGCGCGATCTACATGATCAGCCAGCTCGTCACCCTGCCGGCGCAGGAGCGCCAGCGGTTCATCAAGCATGTCTCCGACTACGGCGAGGAGCGCACGCGGCAGATCCTCGACGTGACCGAGGAAAGTCTGAAGACCCGCGTGGTGACGCCGATCGTCGAGCGTTTCGCGAAGCTTGTCCTGAGGGTCAATCCCAAGACGACCACCGACAGCGTCGCCTACCGGCTCGTCTCGGCCGGCGTCAGCCGGAGGATCTCGCCGACGACGTTCCTGGCGCTGAAAGGGATCCTCCCGATCGCGTTCGGGCTGCTCGGCCTGCTGCTCGCGTCGTCGATGAGCCCGCTGATGACCTTCGCGATGGTGGTCGGCCTCGGCGCGCTCGGCTTCATCGGCCCTGACTACGTCGTCAACTCGAAGATCAAGTCGCGGCAGGAGAAGATCAGGGCCCAGCTCCCGGACGCGCTCGATCTGCTCGCCGTCAGCGTTGAGGCCGGTCTCGGCTTCGACAGCGCCGTGACGAGGCTGATCGAAAGCCTCGAGGGACCGCTGATCGACGAGTTCAACCTGACGCTCTCGGAGATCCGGGTCGGCGAGGCACGGCCGGAGGCACTCCGCAAGCTCGCCGAGCGCGCCGGCGTCTCCGAGCTCTCGGCCTTCACCCGTGCGCTGATCCAGGCGGACACGCTCGGCATCTCGCTCGGCCGCATCCTGCGCGTGCAGGCCGCGGACGCCCGCGAGCGGCGCCAGTCGATGGCCGAGGAGCGGGCAATGAAGGCGCCGATCAAGATGCTCTTTCCGACGGTGCTCTTCATCTTCCCGTCGATGTTCATCGTCACGATCGGCCCCGCGTTCCTCTCCCTCACGGCCCTCTTCAGCAACCATTAGCCGTAGGGGAAACGGCCGTTTCCCCCACGAGTCCCCTTTCCGGGCCTCAGCGCGTTCCCCCGCGGCCCGAGCTGCGCCGGTGCCAGGGCTCCGGCTCCCGCCGGCTGATCGTCTCGCGTGACGACCGTGGCTGCTGGGTGTTCCGCCCCGACTGACTCGTCGGCAGGTACCGGAAAGGTGTCCCTTTCAGGTCGATAGCCGAGAAGTGGGCGAACGCTCACGGCCTGTGCGGCCAAGTCAGGCGCGTTCGGGCGCCTTGCCGCGGTCGGACGCCTTGCCGCCTCGGCTGTCTGAGACCGGCCTTCCTTGCAACACAGTGTTGCAAGGTGGTTCGGGCAGGGGGCCGGCTACGAGTTGACGACGCGGAGCGCGGCTTCGCGCTTGCCGAGCTCGCCCTGGGCGCGGGCGATGTAGGACTCGAGCTCGCCTTCCTTCTTGGCCATGCGGGCCTCGCGGGCCTTCAGGTCCTGCTCCCACGCGTCCAGGCGGTCGGTCTCGAGCTCGATGTCGACTTCGACCTTGGCGCGATGGGTGGCGGCCTCGCCCTCGCGGTCGAAGAGTGCGGCCTCGCGCTCGTCGACCTCCTCGGCGCGGGCGTCGAGTTCGGCCTGGCGGGACTTGAGGCGCGCGGCGCGCTTCTCGATCCGCGAGCGCTCGCCCTCCATCTGCTCCTCGACCTTCGAGAGCTCGGCCTCGCGGGCGGAGAGCATCCGCTCGCGATCCTCGAGCTCCTCGCTCAACGAGTCGAGATTGCGGCCCCGGACACAATCCGTGGCCAGCTGCTCGAGCTCGGTGGCGCGCCGGTCGAGATCGGCCTGCAGCTCACCTAGCTCGCGTCCGCGGAGCACGTTCTCCTCGGCCCGCTTGAGCTCGGCCGCCTCCGTGGAGAGGTCGGCGCCTCGAGCGTCGAGCATCCGCGCTTGCTCGGCCAGCTCCGCGTGCTGCTTCGTGAGCTCCTGTCGCTCGTTCGCGAGCCGGTCCTTCTCGGCCTCGAGCTCGGTGCGCTCGGCGGCCAGGGCGTCGCGGTCCTTCTCGACCGAAGTGCTGTCGGCGGTGAGTTCCTTGCGCTCGGCCGCCAGTTCCTGCTCGAGCTCGCGCTGTCGCCCGGCGAGCTCCTGCTCCATGGCGCGCCGCTCTTCCTCGGTCAGCTCCGCGTGCTGCCTCGACAGCTCCTCACGCTCGTTCGCGAGCCGGTCCTTCTCGGCCTCGAGCTCGGTGCGCTCGGCGGCCAGGGCGTCGCGGTCCTTCTCGACCGAAGTGCTGTCGGCGGTGAGTTCCTTGCGATCGGCCGCCAGTTCCTGCTCGAGCTCGCGCCGTCGCCCGGCGAGCTCCTGCTCCATGGCGCGCCGCTCCCGGTTGACCTCCTGCTCGAGCTCGCGCTTCCGCCGCTCGAGCTCGCGATCGGCGTCGCGCGTGCGCCGCTCGGCCTCGCGTTCGAGCTCGCGTTGCCGGCCGTCGAGCTCTCGTTGGAGCTCGGCGACCTGGCGGTCGCGCTCCTTGAGCTGGGCGTCGAGTTGCTGCTCATGCTCCGAGCGATCCTTTGTCTGGGCCTCCAGGCTCTCCTCACGCCCGGCGAGCTGCTCCGCCTCGCGCTCGATCTCGGCTGCCCGGCGCTCGAGTTCCACGGCCCGGTCGTTCAGCGCGTCGTCGCGCTCGTCGATTCCTGCGACCCGAGCCTCGAACTCCGCGGCGGCGGCCTCGAGCTCCTTGCGATGGGAGTCGAGCGTGTCCTCGTCGACGCGGAGCTGCGTCTCGCGCGCGTCGTTGTCGGCCTGGAGTTGCTCCAGCTCGACCTCGCGCTGTTCCTGCCGCGAGGCGACCTCGTCGATCTCCGCGCTCCGCTTTGCAAGCGACTCTGCGAGCTCGCCGTCGATCGTCTTGTCGATCTTCTCGTCGACGGCGTCGACGTGCTCTTTTGGCTGCCTCCGGGGCTTCTCCGCCGGCTGCGCGGCCGGGGTGGCGGCGCGCTTCTTGGCGGGGGCCTTCTTTTCGAGTTGCGCGCGCAGGCCGCTGCCGAACCCCTTCTCGACCTCTTCGACCGGGCTGTCGGGGCGCTGATCGCTGGTTTGTTGCGGGCTCACGCGCGGCTCACGTCGTCGCTCATGAGAGGGATCGGCGCGGAGATGGGGGTCGAAGCATCCCTCGTCCGAGGGACGGTCGAGTCAGGGTTCGGCGACGACCACGATCGTCATGCCTCTCCGGAGGATCCGGGGCTTCGCGGAGGCCGGAAACAGGCCGAGGAGCCCGTCCGGCGTCAGCAGCCGGAGCCCGAGCCCTTCCTCGCGCCCGAGGGCCTTGTAGACGGCGTCACGGCGCTCGTCCGGAAGCCAGTGCGCCAGCGGCACGAGCGTGTGCGTGTCGATCGGGAAATGACGATTCGGCGTCGTGACGAAGACCCGGCGGGAGACCCGGCAGAGCTCTCCGACGAATGCGCGTTGCGAGTCGAGGTCGGGCAGGTGCTCGACGACCGCGTTCGAGAAGCCGATGTCGAACTCGTCGTCGAGGAACGGAAGCGCCCGTCCGTCGGCCCGAACCGCGGTGACCTTCGGAAACGACTGCTGGAAGACGGTCAGGTGCTGGGTCGAGACTGCGACGATTCGCTCCGGCCAGGGGTAGAGCGCCTCGAAGAAGTTCGCGGTGCCGTACGTGTCCTCGCCGTAGCCGCCGTCGCTCACCCCGACGTCGACGACCGTGGTCTCGGCCGTCGGCTTCATCACCTCGAGGAAGAGATCGAGCTTACGTCTCCGGCTCCTCGCCGAGATGCGCGCGGCGAGTCGGCGCACCGGGACCGCCTAACTGGACTGGATCTCGGCCACGCGGTTCGCCTGGTTCCCGTTGGCGTCGCCGATCTTGAGGTAGACCACGTAGAGACCATTCTTCTGCGCCTTGACGATCGGGATCTTGAAGGACGCGTAGCCGTCGATCCCGATCGCCGACGTCGGCTGCGAGGCGGCGATCGAACGACCACGGTAGGTCACGGACACTGTCGCGCCAAGCTTCGCTCCGACACCGTCGCGAGCGGCGAACTCCCACACAGGAATTCTGAGCACGGGATTCGACGCGCCGGGCTTCATGTATTGGAGCGGGCTTCGGATATCGAGCGCTCTGGCCCCCTTGGTGAAGGTCGCGAACGCCGGCTTCCGCGTGTTGTTCTCGAGTCTCGAGGCCGCTCTGCCACGTGCTCGTCGGGTCGTCGCGGAAGATGAACCAGATGAACATGTCCACGTTCGGGTCGTCGCGGGCGTACGCGAGCGCCTGCTTGGCGTACAACGCCTGCTTGGCAAGCGTCACCCCCTTCGGCTCGCCGGGCTTCGTCTCGAAGCCGTACTCGGTGACCCAGATCGGGATCCCTTTCCGCTTGAACCACTGATCGAGCTTCTTCTCGAAGACCGGCAACTGGGTGAGGTTGACGTTCGGGAACGCGACCTTGGCGGTCGGACCCTGCCCGAGCCCGGAGTACGGATGATGGGCCCAGGCGTCGAACCTGACGTGCGGCCCAGGAGCGGCCGAGACGATCTTGGCGAAGAGACCCGGCGCGATCGTGTCCTGTGTGGTCGAGGACCCGAGCGGCCGTTGGCGACCGCGCGGCGAGGTCTCGCCGATCGCGACCTGCGCTCTGCTGTTCCCCGCCTTGATCCCTGCGTAGGCGGCCCGCGCCATCCGGGCGTAGACGAGCGGCGACCACGGCTTGCCGGCCTTGTACGCGGGAGCGAGGAACTCCGCCAGGTTCGGCTCGTTCCAGACCGAGTAGTAGCCCACGAACGGATAACCCGGATAGCGCCCCGAGTAGCGTGCGGCGAGCGCGCGGGAGAAGTCCTGGAGATCGGCCATCCGCGTGGGTGCATGGTTCTGGCCCTGGTCGCCGTTGGCCCAACCTGGTGTGCCCCAGATCGTGATCAGCACGGTCATGCCTCGGAAGCCGGCGTTGCGCAGCAGTTCGTCGAGATCTTCGAAGTGGTAGCCGGAATCGAACGGGTTGGCGGCATTCGTGGGGCGAGTCGGCGCGATTTGCGACCAGTAAGCGGTCGTGCGGACGATCGAGGCGCCGGTCGTGGCCGCGTTGTTGAAGTTCGTGAGCCGGTCGTCGCGCCAGCGGAAGGACGGGTCGTCCTGGAATCCGACGGGCATCCTCTGCGAGGCAACGGCGGATGCGGGGGCCACGGCGGCCAGCACGAGCAAGCAGCCGAGGAGGAGTCGGGTTCGTGTCATATGAGGCGGCAGGCTCGGCGGGCGAGCCCAAAGACCTTACCGCGATTGTGAACGCACCGGGCTGCTACTAACAGACATCTAACGTTCTCAACGCCGGTTTTACTCGTCGCTGACAGGACCGCGCCTGCGCTTCACCTCGCCCCGGCGCCGCTTGCCCGTCAGGCGCTCCTCGACGGTGGACCGGGGTGGGCGAGTAGGCCGGCGTTTCCTCGGCACGCGGAGCGCGTCGCGGAGCGCTGCGACCAGGCGTTCGAGTGCGAGCTCCCGGTTCCGTGCCTGGCTCCGCTCGTCCTCGGCAACGGCGCGCAGCACCGGTCCGGCGCGCGTCACGACCCGCTGCTTCTGCTGCTCGGTGAGGGACGGCGAGGACTGGACGTCGAAGATCGCCTCGACCCGCGTCTCCGTCTTCTGTGCGTGCTGACCGCCCGGCCCGCTCGACCTGGACGTGCGAAAACGGATCTCCGAGCGCCCGATCGAGACGCCTCGCGTGACCTGGATCCGGTTCTCACTAGACTCGCCCGCGATGGCGTCAATTCTGCTCATAGAGGCTGCGGGCCGGTGCTCGTAGGGGTCGATCTGATCGAGATCGCCCGAGTGCGGCGGACGCTCGCGCGGTACGCAGGTTTTCGCGCGCGCTGCTTCACGGCGGCCGAGCAAGCCTATTGCGACTCTCGCCCGAACCCGGCACAGCACTACGCGGCGCGGTTCGCGGGCAAGGAGGCGGTGGGCAAGGCGCTCGGGTTCGGAGTCGCGGTGAACTTCGCGTGGCGGGAAGTCGAGATCGTCGGCCGGCCGAAGCCGTCGGTGCAGCTCTCCGGGCGGCTGCGCGAGCGCGCCGAGCGGCTCGGGGTCGGCGAGGTCGAGCTGTCGATGACGCACTCGAAGGAGCTCGCGGCCGCCGTCGCGGTCGCCTCGGATGTTTGAGCCGCTGTACACGGCGGCCGAGATGCGCGCCGCCGAGGAGCGGTATCCGGGCTACCCGGATACGGTGCCCGAGCTGATGGACCGGGCGGGGAAGGCGGTCGCCGATCTCGTGCTCGAGGACTTCGACGACCTCCGGCGGATCACCGTGGTCTGCGGCGGCGGGTCGAACGGCGGCGACGGTCGCGTGGCGGCGCGCTACCTCGAGCAGGCCGGGCGCGAGGTGACGATCGTGGACGCGAAGGCGGGCGAGACGGATCTGGGCGAGCCCGATGTCATCGTCGATGCGCTGTTCGGGACGGGATTCTCGGGGGAGCCGCGGGCCGAGGCGGCCGAGCTGATCGAGCGCATCAATGCGGCGGATGCCGAGGTCGTGGCGGTCGACCTGCCCTCGGGGGTCGACGCATCGACCGGCGAGGTGGCCGGAGCCGCTGTCGAGGCGACGTGCACGGTCGCCTTCCACGCCGAGAAGATCGGGCATCAGGTCGGTCCCGGCGAGTTCTTCAGCGGCTACTACGTCGAAGTGGCCGACATCGGTCTGGAGCCGCTCGAGACGCAGGTGCAGAAGGTCGCGGGCATCGACATCCTCCAGCTCGTCCCGCGCCGCTCGCCCCGCGACAACAAGTACAGCGCCGGATCCGTTCTCGTCGTGGGCGGCTCGCGCGGGATGACCGGTGCTGCTGCGCTCGCCTCACGGGCCGCATTCCGGGCCGACGCCGGGTACGTGACGATCGCCGCCCCCGCCGAGTCGATTCCGATCCTCGAGACCGTCGTGCTCGAGGCAGTGAAGCGTCCGCTGGACGACGTCTTCGACGCCGCGTCCCGAGCAGGCGCGCTCGCGATCGGGCCGGGCCTCGGGCGGGGCGACGGGCAGAAGGCCCTCGTGCGCAGGTTGCTCCGAGAGACGGACCTGCCGGCCGTCGTCGACGCCGACGCGCTGTTCGAGCTGGAGCCGTTCTCGCGGGCGGCGCCGACGGTGCTCACGCCGCACTCGGGGGAGCTTGCCCGCCTGCTCGGCGTCGAGTCCGCGTGGGTGGACGCTCATCGCCTGCACGCCCTCGCGCAGGCGGTCGAGATGTTTGGCTGCGTCGTCCTGCTGAAGGGGAGCGATACGCTCGTCGGCGCACCAGGGGAAGGGCCGATCGTCAGCAGCAGCTGGCCGGCGCTGGCGACGGCGGGGACGGGAGACGTCCTGACCGGCATCGTCGGCTCGTTCCTCGCCAAGGGCATGGACGCCCGCCTGGCGGCGGCAGCGGCGGCGACGGCGCATACGCACGCGGCGATGTCGGTCGAGCATGCCGACGGGCTCGTAGCGAGCGACGTCGTCGAGGCGCTGCCGCGAGTGCTGCATGCCTCGCTCTGAGATCACGGTCGACCTCGGCGCGTTGCGCCGCAACGTGGAGCGGCTGCGGGCCGTCCTCGGCCCGACGGAGCTCTGGGCCGTGGTCAAGGCGGACGGGTACGGGCACGGCGCGGCCGACGCCGCCCGGGCCGCGGTGGACGCGGGCGCGACGGCCCTGTGCGTCGCGACCGTGGCCGAGGGACTGTCCCTCAGACAGGGCCTGCCGGGACCGCGCATCATCGTCCTCGGCCCGACGAGCCAGGTGCGCGAGGCGCGCGACGCGAGGCTCGAGCTGGTCGTCGGCGACGGGCGGATCCCGGCGGACGTGCCCGTCCACGTCAAGCTCGACACGGGCATGGGTCGGTACGGATTCAGGGAGCTCCCGGCGATCCCGGCCAACGTCGTCGGCCTGATGACCCACCTGGCTACGGCCGACTCCGACCCAGACCCCGACCCGGACTTCGCCCGCCGGCAGCTGTCGCGGTTTCGCGAGGCAACCGTGGGCACGGAGCTGACCCTGCACGCCGCGAACAGCGCCGCGTCGCTGCGGTTGCCGGAGTCCCACCTGGATGCGGCCCGGATCGGCATCGCGCTCTACGGCCTCTCTCCGTTCGGCACCGACCCGGCGGACGACGGCCTCGAGCCGGTGCTCGACTGGCGGAGCGAGCTGGCACAGGTCAAGCAACTGGTGGTGGGCGAGAGTACGGGCTACGGACGGGCCTTTGTCGCCGATCGGGCGACCTGGATCGGGCTCGTGCCGCTCGGCTACGGGGACGGTTTCCGACGGGATCTGACCGGCACGGAGGTGCTCGTCGCGGGAGCTCGGCGGCGCGTCATCGGCACCGTCTCGATGGACTCCTTCGCCGTCGAGCTCCCCGGTCCCGCCGAGCCCGGCACGCCGGTCACGCTGATCGGCGACGGGCTGCTCGCCGAGGAGCACGCCCGGCACGCGGGCACGATCTCGTACGAGCTCGTCGTGGGCATCCACACAGTCGCGACCCGCGCGACCCGGACGGTGGTCGATGCTTGAGCGTGCGATCGAGATCCTCGCGCGCGAGGAGGCGTATGTCGTCGGCGGCACCGTCCGCGACGAGCTCCTTCACCGGCCGGTTCTCGACCTGGACATCGCGTGCGCGGAGCCCGAGCGGGCCGCGCGCGCGTACGCGGACGCCTCGCACGGGGCGCCGTTCCCGCTCTCCGCTGCCCACGGGGGCTGGCGCGTGGCGCTCTCCGAAGGCCGGACGGTCGACTTCACGCCGCTCCACGGGTCGATCGAGGACGACCTGGCCACCCGCGACTTCACGATCAACGCGATCGCGCGGCCGCTCGCGGGAGGCGAGCACGTCGATCCGTTCGACGGGCGGGGCGACCTGGAGCATCAGATCGTCCGGGCGGTCGGCGTCGGGGTCTTCGAGGCTGATCCGCTCAGGCTGCTGCGCGCCGTCCGCTTCGAGGAGGAGCTCGGCTTCGTCATCGAGCGGCGCACCGAGCTCCTGCTTCGCGACCACGCGAAGCTCGTCGCGAGGCCGGCCGGCGAGCGGACGCTCGAGGTGCTGCACCGGCTGGGCGTCCCCGGCTGGGAGCGCCTCGACGAGCTCGGGCTCCTGACGCCTCTCGGAGGCTCGCTCGATCTCGTCGAGCGCGCCGTCGCCGTCGATTCGCCGGACTACCGGCTGGTCGTCTTTCTCCAGGACTCGCTCGGCCTGCTGCCGATCTCGCGCGAGCTCCGCCGCTACGCCGTCGCGCTGCTGCGCAGCTCGCCGCCGTCCGATTCGTCCCCGCGCTCGTTGCACCGCTTTCGCCGCTCGACCGAGCCGTGGGCCGACCACGCCCTCGCCTTCCACGGTCGGCTCGACCTCGCCGATGCGCTCGCCGAGTCGCGCGCGGCCGACCCTGACGAGCCGCTGCTCAGGGGCGACGAGCTCGGCCTGCCGGAAGGGCCTGAGATCGGGGCGCTGCTGGAGCTGATCGCCGAGGAGCGGGCGGCAGGCAAGATCTCCTCCCGAGAGGAGGCGCTCGACCTTGTCAGACGACACACACGCTGAAGCCGTGCAGGAGCGGTTTGCGCGCACGGCCGCGCGCATGGTCGAGCGCGAGCGCGCGCGACGCGAAACGCTTCGCGAGGAGCTGCGCCAGTTCGTGCCGTTCGCCGGCAACGAGCGCGTTCTCGACTCGGGTGCCGGGACGGGCGCGCTTGCGCTCGCCCTCGGCCCGCTCGTCGGCAAGGTGATCGCGCTCGACATCGTCGAGGAGCTCCTCGAGTACGGCCGGCAGGCCGCGGACGGGGTCGACAACGTCAGCTTCGTGAAGGGGGACGCGGCCGCGTTGCCGTTCGAGCGGGACGCGTTCGATCTCACCGCCTGCCACCGGACGCTGCACCACGTCGCCCGGCCGGAGCTCGTCGTCTCCGAGATGTCCCGTGTGACGCGCCTCGGCGGCCGCGTGCTGGTGATCGACCAGATCGCGCCGGTGGATCCGCCGGCCGCGATCGAGCTCGACCGCTTCGAGCGCGCCCGCGACCCGTCGCACACGCGGCTGCTTTCCGAAATCGACGTCCGCTCGCTGCTCGAGGCGAACGGCCTCGTCCTCCGCGCCTCGCGGGCCGATCAGGAGTCGCGGGACCTCGACGGCTACCTCGACCTGGCCGGCTGCGAGGGCGATGCGCGCCAGACCGCAGCCTCGGTGGCGCCCCCGCAGATCGTCGCCACGATCGGCTGGTATCTGGCGGCGAAGCCGATGCCGTGAACAGTAGGCTTCGCGCGTGAGCGACACCGATCTCTCCCGCCTCGCCGACCTCGCCGTCGCAGTCGGCGCGAACGTCCAGCCGGGCCAGATCGTCTGCGTCACCGCCGAGCTCGAGCACCACGATCTCGCGCGGGCGATCGCCGCAAGCGCCTACGACCGCGGCGCCAAGTTCGTCGACGTCTGGTACATCGACCCCCTCGTCAAGCGCGCGCGGATCGAGTTCGCGGCGGACGACACGCTCGACTTCGTGCCGCCCTGGTACGGGGAGCGGATCCTGGAGCTCGGCAGGCAACGCGGCGCAAACATCGTCATCCGGGGCACCACGGCACCGGGCGCGCTCGACGGACTCGACCCGAAGCGCGCCGGGCGCGACCAGCTGCCGCGGATCAAGGAGACGAATACGATCGTCAACGAGCGGACGGTCAACTGGACGATCCTCGCCTACCCGACGATCCCCTGGGCCCGCCTCTGCTACCCCGACCTCGACGACGAAGCGGCCCTCGCGAAGCTCTGGCGGGAGGTCCTGCACGTGAGCCGGCTGGACGAGCCCGACCCGCTCGCGGCGTGGGAGGAGCGCATCGTCGCGCTCGAGCGGGCCGCCGAGGCGATGAACGACGGCGGCTTCGACGCGATCCACTTCGAGGGCGATGGCACCGATCTCACGATCGGCCTCCTGCCGACCTCGACCTGGAAGATGGCCCGCTGGTCGACGGTCGACGGCATCCGGCACCTGCCGAACGTGCCGAGCGAAGAGATCTTCACCTCGCCGGACCCGGAGCGCGTCGAGGGCCACGTGCGCTCGACGAAGCCGCTCGTGCTCACCGACGGCACGCTCGTCCGCGGCCTCGAGGTCCGCTTCGAGGGAGGCCGAGCGGTCGAGATCGACGCCGCCGAGGGCGCTGAGGTGCTGCGCAGCCGCGTGCAGATCGACGACGGCGCGACGAGGCTCGGCGAGGTCGCGCTGGTCGACCGTGAGAGCCGGATCGGCCAGCTCGGGACCGTGTTCTACGAGACGCTCCTGGACGAGAACGCGGCCAGCCACATCGCGCTCGGCGCCGGCTTCTCCTGGGCGGTCGAGACCGACGAGGACCGTGCGCGCGTCAACCAGAGCGTCGCGCACATCGACTTCATGATCGGCGGCAACGACGTCGACGTCACCGGAGTGACGAGGGACGGCGAGCGCGTGCCGGTCCTGCGCGACGGCGCCTGGCAGCTCTCTCCCGTCCACGCCGCTTGACGCCGCCGCCGCTCGCAGGCCGACTCGCGGAGCTCGCCGTCGGGGTTGGTGCGAACGTCCAGCCCGGGCAGATCGTCACCGTCACTGCCGACCTCGGCATGGAGGAGGTCGTACGCGAGGTCGTGGCGACCGCGTACCGGCGTGGCGCGCGCTTCGTCGACGTCACCTATTTCGACCCACGGGTCAAGCGGGCGAGGATCGAGCGCGCGGACGGCGAGACGCTCGGCTTCGTCCCGCCCTGGTACGGCGCCCGCGTCCGCGAGCTGGGGCGCTGCCACTCGGCGCGCGTGGTCGTGACCGCGCCGTCGGATCCCGACGCGCTCAGCGGCCTCGACCCTGAGCGGCTCGGCCGCGACCAGCTGCCGGCACTGGCCGAGTGGATGGACGTCCTCGGCGACCGGACGGTCAACTGGACGATCGTGCCCTACCCAACGATGGCCTGGGCGCGCATCGTCTACCCGGAGCTCGACGACGAGGCGGCGTTCGAGCAGCTGCACCGTGACGTCGTGCACGTCTGCCGCCTCGACGAGCCGGACCCGGCGGCCGCCTGGCGCAGCCGCTGCGACGAGCTGACTGCAGTCGGCGGACGGCTGAACGCGCTCGGGCTCGACGCGCTGCAGTTCGAGGGCGAAGGCACCGACCTGACTGTCGGCCTCTTGCCGAGCTCGACCTGGATGGGCGCGATGTCGACGACGATCGACGGGCTCGAGCATCTGCCGAACGTGCCGACCGAGGAGGTCTTCACGACCCCGGATCCCGAGCGCGTCGATGGCGTCGTGCGCTCGACGAAGCCGCTCGTCCTCGTGGACGGCTCGATCGTGCGAGGGCTCGAGGTTCGCTTCGAGGGCGGCCGCGCCGTGCAGATCGACGCCGAGGAAGGTGTCGAGGTGATGCGTGTGCGAACCTCGCTCGACGAGGGGGCATCGAGGCTCGGCGAGGTCGCGCTCGTAGACCGCGAGAGCCGCGTCGGCCAGCTCGGCCGCGTGTTCTACGAGACCCTGCTCGACGAGAACGCGACGAGCCACATCGCGCTCGGCGCGGCGTACGAGGAGGCGGTCTCCGCGGAGGACGCCTCGCGCATCAACCACAGCGGCACGCACGTCGACTTCATGGTCGGCGACGACCACGTCGACGTGACCGGGATCACTCGCGCCGCGCAGGAGCGCGTCCCGCTCCTGCGCGGCGGCATCTGGCAGATCTGATCTCCGACGGTGGAGATCCCGTCGCGAGAGGTCGGCCCTGCCCGGCAAACGGGCCGGGGGCTCGCGCCGCCCGGCCCGCTCGACGTGCTGCCGCGATGGGTCTAGGTCTAGTTCACCGCTCCGACTTCGAGGGCGGTCGTGCGGCCGAACTCCTGCGCGCCGTCGGTGTTGGCGTCGCACCTGGTCACGAGGGTGCTGTTGGCGGTGGGCACGGTGATGATGGCGAAGTTGTCCGCCCGCCCGAATCCGTTGTCCTTGCCGTCGTACATGAACGTATCGCCTTCCCCGACGACGAGCGTGCTGCCGTTGAGCACGAACAAGCAGGTGTTGTTGGTGCCGTCGTCGTTGTCACCGACGACCTCCACGGGAGACCACACCAGGTACGTCCCTGCGGGGAGCCCGCCGAGCGTGATCACGTCGGTCGGCCCGTGGATCGTGACGTTGCCGGTCGCCGTGAACGCGTGTCCCGTTCCCTCGGGTCCCTGCGGCCCCTGTGGCCCCTGCGGCCCCTGGGGGCCTTGCGTGCCGGGAACGCCTTGCTGGTTCCAGTCGAGACCGATTTCGCTGCTCTTGCACGAGTCGCTGCTGCTGTCGACCACGCGCAGGTCGCCGCTGCCGTTCTTGTAACAGCCGTGGATCACGCCGCCTGCGTCCGGGATCGACGCGTAGGCGACGGTTCCGGCCGCTGCGAACGCGACCGCGGCGATGCCCACGATCAGGGCCTGCCGGCGTCCGCGCTTGAGTGTCTTCATGCTCTCGCTCCTTTCGCAGATGGAGACCTACTTGCCGCACACGACGGTAGGCGGGAGCCTTCCGGAGCGAAATCCCGGAAACCCTCGATCTTTCGAGGGCGCTACGCCGGCTTCTTGAGGCGGCCGGAGGAGGCCGTGTGCGCGACCGGGCCCGGGAAGAGGGCCTGAGCCAGCGTCGCGAAGCGGTAGTACCAGGGCACGTAGACCTCGCGCTTGCCCCGGTCGAGCGCATGGATGATCGCCCTGGCCACGTCCTCGGGCTCTGCGATCAGCGGGTGCATGAGACGCGGGAAGACCGATCGCTGCGGGAAGCCCTCGGTCTCGGCGAAGCCGGGCAGGATCGTGTGCACGCGCACGCCCTGCGGCCGGAGCTCCGCGGTCACGGCACGCGAGAACGAGACCTGGGCGTGCTTCGACGCGCTGTAGATGCCGGACGTCCCGGCCGTGATCGTTCCGGCGACCGAGGCGACGTTGACGACGTCCGACGGCGCGGCTGCGCGCAAGCCGGGAAGGAAGGCCCGCAGGCACCAGACGCCGCCCAGGTAGTTGATGCGAGTCACGAGGTCGATCCGTTCGGGATCGGAGTCGACGAAGCCTGTGCGGCCGGGGACGCCGGCGTTGTTGACGAGCAGCTTGATCTGCGGGTGACGTTCGAGGACGGCCTTCGCGGTGCGCTCGACCGCGTCGCGGTCGGCGACGTCGCAGACCTCGTACTCGCCGCCGACCTCCTCGGCCACCGCACGCAGCTGCTCCTCGCGCCGCGCGATCAGCACGCACCGCCACTCCCGTGCCGCGAGCGCGCGCGCGAGCGCCGCTCCGATCCCCGACGACCCGCCCGTGACGACCGCGATCTGCTCCATGGCCTGCGCCGAAGTGTCGCCGATCTGGGCCACGGGCACCTGTTCAGTGTCTGTCACCAATGCGTAACAGTGTCTGACACTTCTCTGGCACCACTCCGCGTTGGTGTCTGACACTGCACGGAGCGGTGCGGAGCACCGCGTGGGCGCTAGCAGACCCGAATCGTGCGCATGGCCGCGGTCTTGTGCCCGGCGCGGTCGGTGACCACCGCGTGCAGGACATGGCGGCCGCGGGCGAGGCTGCTCGTCTTCCAGGCCGCGGTGTAGATGTCGGCCACACCGGTCTTGTCCGTCCCCACCTTGCGGGCACCGTCGAGGAATGCGACGCCGGTGATCCTGGACGTGTCGCTCGCGAGCACGCCGAGCGTCTCCTTCTTCGCCGCGCAGGCGCTCGACGGCGGTGTGATCCACGTGATCGCCGGGCCGTCGACGACGGACAGCGTCACGGTCTTGATCGTCGTGTTCGGCAGCGCATTCGCCCCGATCGTGTTCACGTTCTTCGACTCCTGGTTGTCCGAGGCGAGCAGCAGCACCTTCGGGTGCCCGGCGCTGAGCTTCGAAGCCGTCGAGGGGAGCGGGATCAGGACCGTGCCGGTCAGCGGGTCGAACGCCGCTGCGCCGAGGAGTTGCTGCCCGTAGCCGAAGCCGACGGAGAACGGGTCGACGCCGGACTGCGAGTCGGTGACGCGGAGCGCGATCGTCGGCCGCCCGGCCGCGACGCGCGTCGTCAGGAGCGTCGCCTTCGGCGGCTTCAGGTCGTTCACCCACGAGCGCAGCACGTAGCTGCCCGCGAGCGACTTCCCGGTCACGGGGTCGCTCTGCGAGTCGACGGAGAAGTAGTAGCGGCCCGGGCTCGCGAACACCGCACCGGCGGCGCCGACGTCGGCACGGTAGTCGACCATGATCCCGTTCACGTTCACCGGGGTGCCCGCGTAGCCCTGGACGGTGTTCTCGTCCGGCCCGGAGAGCAGCCACGGGTCGACGAGCGAGCCCGCCGACTCCGACTCGATCGAGACGCCGAAGTTGACGACGTTCTTCGTCAGCGTCGTCACGTAGAGGTGCTCCTTGCCCTTCTCGTTCATCGCCGGGCCCGTGTAGTTCGCGGGCAGGCCGAACGGCGCGGCCGGCCAGCGGTAGACGGATGCCCGGTTCGAGCCCGTGCGGGTGTCGCCGGTCTGTACGGTCTTGAGCGCGACGGCCGTGTCGGCGGCGAGGGCGGGTCGGCCGACGAAGAAGTCGTACGGGACGCGCCGCGTGTCGCTGCCGCGGCGGAGGACGAGGAAGCCGTAGTCGTCGCCGGCGGCCGCGTCGCCCGTTGCGCGCGCGGTCACGGTGAGCATGCCGCTGCCGCCCGGCGCGACGATCACCATCGGCGCCACGTCGAGCGACGCCCCCGTCGAGGCACTCTGCGGATGGATCTCGACCTGCCACGTGCCGTCGCCGCCGCCCGCGTCGGAGACGTTCAGGAGCATCTGCTTGCTCTGCGCGCCGGCCGTCACGTTCAGCTCGCCGATCGAGAGCGACTGCGGGTCCGTGAAGACGAGCGGCGTCGCCGCGGTCGGCAGCCACGCCAGCCCGGCGCCCTCGAGGAGCACCGAGGCCTCGGTCGTCCTCGTCGTGTTCGCCCAGGCCGGGCCGGCCGTCGACATCAGCGCCGACTTCACCTGCTTCGGCGTCCACGTGGGATGGAGCTGAAGGAGCAGGGCTGCGGAGCCCGCGATGTGCGGCGTCGCCATGCTCGTCCCGTCCAAGACCATGAACGGCGAGCCGGCGAACTCGGGCAGCGTCGAGGAGAGCACCTGCGCCCCCGGAGCCGAGATATCCGGCTTCAGCAGATGGTCGAAGTCGGTCGGCCCGGCCGACGAGAAGCTCGTGATGATGCCCGAGCGGCCCGTCTGGATCTCGGCGACGTCGCGGCCGATCGTGATCTTCGCCTGCCCGCTCGTCGAGGCGGTCGCGGCGACGAGCCGCTGCCCGTCGAGGTCGGAGATCATCTCGATCGGGAAGCCGGGCGCGATCGGGATCCCGTTCGGATCGCCGGACCGGTTGTCGCTCACGATCATCCCGATCGCGCCCGCGGTGGCGGCGCGGTACGCCTTCGAGAAGAAGCTGCAGGTGCCGCGCTGGACGAGCGCGATCTTCCCCTTCAGCGAGCCGGCCGGCAGCGAGGCCTTGAGCAGTTCCGGGTCGGACGCCGGGCCGCAGAGGTGACGGTCTGCGGGCTTGCCGTTCACCGTCAGCCGGCCCACGTCGACGAGCGTCTGCGGCGTCGTCGCCCACGCTCCGGGGACGCCGTCCGCGCTAGGCGTGACGGGGAAGGGGTTCAGGCCCTGGATCGAGGGCGAGACCACGGTCAGCGCCTGGCCGAACCAGTGGAGGTTGGTGACCGCGGCGACGGTGATCGCGTCCGGGGCCGACCCTGGAGAGCCCGCGCTCCCGAGGCCGAAGTCGTCCCGGTCGTTGCCGGCCGCGATCACCGGCACCACGCCGGCGGCGGCGACGTTGCGGATCGTCGGGATCATCGCGTCGTTCGCCGGATCGCTCTCCGGTCCGCCGCCGGAGAAGTTGATCACGTTCATCCCGTCGGTGACGGCGCTCTCGAAGGCGGCGACGATCTGGGGCGTCTCGGCGAAGTCGCCGCCGACGAGCGGCGCCGGGACGTTGAAGACGCGGTAGTTGCCGAGCCAGGCGCGCGGGGCGATGCCGGACAGGCCCGTTACCGTCGGGTGGTCTCGTCCGGGCGGCGCCGTCGTGTTCGCGTCGCCGGCGGCGATTCCGGCCACATGCGTCCCGTGGAACGAGGCCTGGCGATCGAGCGGCAGCGTGCCGGCGGTGCCGGAGCCGGGGCCGGGGAAGGCCCTCGCGGCGATCACCTTCGGCGTCGTGAAAGCCGTGTTGCCCTTGGGGAAGCCGGGCGGGTACGCGAAGCCGCTCGGGTTGAAGAACTGGTTCGTCTGGTCGATCCCGTCGTCGACGACGCCGATCTTGATCCCGGCCCCGCTTGCCCCGGTCGCCGCCGCGAGCTGCGGTTGGCCGATCACGCTGCCGCTCTTGTTCAGCGAGAGCGTGTAGCGCGAGCTCGGGTAGACGTGCGCGTAGCCGAGCTCCAGCAGGCGCGGGAGCTTCGACGCCGGGAGCGTCACGGCAAAGCCGTCGAGCACGACGCGGTAGTGCCAGGAAATCTTCGCCTGCGGGATCGCGCGGCGCAGGCGGGCGATTGCGGCTCGCTGTGCGGTGTCGATCCTGGCCAGGTACGCCCGGGACGACCGGCTCGCCACGTCGAGCTGTCGCTGCCCGACGCGGTAGCCGAGCCCGTTGCCATAGGCCTGGGCGAGCGGCGCGAGGCCGAGTCCGACGATCACCGTCGCCCTGGCACGCTCGGCCGCGGACGGGAGCGCGACGGTGCCGTGCACGACCCGCGGGATCGTCACATTCCCGAAATGACGGCGGAGCGGGACCAGCCCTGCGGACGCCGAAGCGCTCCCCAGGAGCGCCGCGAGGAGCGCGATCGAGAGGACGGACCGGCGCACGGGCGGCGCCTAGCGTACACTCGCGCCCGCATGGCCGGGCGGTTCGAAGGGAAGCAGGGGCTTGTCCTCGGCGTCGCCAACAAGCGGTCGATCGCGTGGTCGATCGCCCGTGCGCTCGCCGACGAAGGAGCGGAGCTGGCGTTCACGTTCCAGGGCGAGCGGATCGAGGGCAGCGTCCGCGCGCTCGCCGAGAGCGTGTCGAGCCCGCTCGTCACCTCCTGTGACGTCCGCTCGGACGACGACGTCGCGCGCGTGTTCTCGGAGGTGGGGGAGGCGTTCGGCGGCGGTCTCGACCTGCTCGTCCACTCGGTCGCGTTCGCGGCCGCGGAGGACCTGGCCGGGCGCTTCACCGACACGTCGCGCGACAACTTCTGGCTCGCGCTCGACGTGAGCGCCTACTCGCTCGTCTCGTGCGCCCACGCGGCGGAGCCGCTGATGGAGGCGCGCGGCGGCGGCTCGATCGTGACGATGACCTACCTCGGGGGCGAGCGCGCCGTGCCGCACTACAACGTCATGGGCGTGGCCAAGGCGGCCCTGGACGCGTCCGTTCGCTACCTGGCCTGGGACCTCGGCCAGAAGAACATCCGCGTGAATGCGATCTCGGCCGGCCCGATCCGCACCCTGGCGGCGCGGTCGATCGCGGGATTCCCGACGATGGAGGCGATCGTCGAGGAGCGCGCGCCCCTGCGCCGCCAGATCGACGTCGACGATGTCGGTGCCGCTGCCGCCTACCTCCTTTCGGACTCGGCCCGGAACGTCAGTGCGACGACGCTCTACGTCGACGCCGGCTTCCACTCGATGGGCATGTAGCTACGCCTGCCCCGCTTCGAGCAGCGGGAGCGTGACGACGAACGTCGTGCCCTTCCCGGGAGTCGAGCGTGCGGAGGCGCTGCCGCCGTGGGCCTCGGCGACCGCGGACACGATCGAGAGGCCGAGCCCGACGCCGCCCGTCGACCGCGTGCGCGAAGGATCGCCGCGGTGGAAGCGCTCGAAGACCTGCTCGAGCTCCTCGTCGCTCAGCCCCGGGCCAGAGTCCTCGACCTCCAGCACGGCGTTCGTGCCGTTGCGGCCGACGCGGACGTGCGTGGGGCTGTCCGCGGGAGTGTGGGAGCGGACGTTCGAGAGCAGGTTGTCGACGACCTGACGAAGCCGGTCGCGATCGCCCAGCACGACGGCAGGCGACGCGTCGAGCTCGATCGGTCGCGACGGATCGACCGTCCGGGCCGTCTCGACCGCTTCGCCGACGACCTCGTCGAATCGGACGGGCTCCCGCTCGAGCGGTCGCCCCTCGTCGAGCCTCGCCAGCAGCAGCAGGTCGTCGACGAGCAGGCTCATGCGCTCCGACTCGCGACCGATGCCGCCCATGGCCCGCTCGAGGTCGTCCGGCCGGCTCGCTGCACCGCGCCGGAACAGCTCGGCATAGGCGCGGACGGCGGCGAGCGGCGTGCGCAGCTCGTGCGAGGCGTCGGCGACGAAGCGGCGGAGCCTGGCCTCGGACGCCTCGCGGGCCCGGAAGGCGGTTTCGATCTGCCCGAGCATCGCGTTCAGGGCGAGCCCGAGGCGGCCGATCTCGGTGCTCGGCTCGGCGCGGTCGACGCGGCGTGAGAGGTCGCCGGCTCCGATCGCGGCCGCGGTCTGCTCGATCTCGCGGAGCGGACGAAGGCCGATGCGCACGACCCAGAGCGCAAGCAGCACCAGCGCCGCGAGCACCGCGAGCGTCACGAACAGCTCGATCAGGAAGAGCCGGTGCAGCGTCGCGTCGACGTCGTGCAGGGAGGTCGCGACGATCAGCAGGACGCCGGGGTTTCCGCGTTCGATCGACGCACGCACGCGGTAGCGGTCGTCGCCCCTGCTCGCGTTCGCGGTGAAGTACCGGACCCGATCGGGCTGACCCTCCGAAGGCGGCTCGAGATCGACCGTCTTCGGCAGCCGCGGCGGCGAAACCGCCTCCTCTCCCGGGAACGCTCCCTGGCTCTGGAACAGGAGCCTGCCGTCGGGGATGCTCCGGCCCTCGATATAGACGCCGGGTGGAAGCCCAGGCCCTCCCGGACCGTTCGGACCGCGCCCCTGTTCGGCGAACTGGTGCTCGTTCTGGAGGTTGTCGTCCGTCTGCTGGAACAGGAACGACTCCTGTGACTTGTAGGTCGCGACGTCGGCCACGACCAACCCGGCCGCGGCCAGGACGACCAGGCCCAGGACGAGCCGTGTGCGGAGCGAGAGCCTGCGCAATGGCTAGTCCTGCTCGACGTCGAGCATGTAGCCGACCTGACGCACCGTCCGGATCAGCGGCGGGCCGGACGAGTCGAGCTTCTTGCGCAGGTAGCTCACGTAGGTCTCGACGACGTTCGAGTTGCCGCCGAAGTCGTAGCGCCACACGTTCTGGAGGATCTGTGCCTTCGAGAGCACCCGGCGCGGGTTGAGCAGGAAGTAGCGCAGGAGGTTGAACTCGGTCGCGGTCAGCGGCACCGCGGTCTCGCCGCGGAAGACCTCGTGGCGCGACTCGTCCAGGGTGAGGTCGGCGAAGCTGAGCACGTCGCCCGGGAGCTCGCTGGCGGTGCGCCGGAGGATGGCCTGGACGCGCGCGACGAGCTCGGCGAGGCTGAACGGCTTCGTAACGTAGTCATCACCGCCGGCGCGGAGTGCCTCGACCTTGTTCTCGGTCGCGTCCTTCGCGGTCAGGAACAGGATCGCGGTCTTGTAGCCGCGGTCGCGGAGCCGGCGGCCGACCTCGATGCCCTCCACGTCCGGAAGCATCCAGTCGAGCACGATCAGGTCCGGCTCGAACGTCGTCACGGCAGTGAGCGCGTCGCGCCCGTTGCGGGCCTCCTCGACCTCGTACCCCTCGTAGCGGAGAGCGGTGGCGACGGCGTCGACGATCGAGGGCTCGTCGTCGACGACGAGGATTCGGTGGTCCTGCGTTGTCTGATTCATGGCCCCACCGTCTCACGTGATGCTGTGAGCGTCCTGAGATTTCCGTGCGCGATCCTGAGAGTTTGCTGTGAACGGTGTGGGAACGAAAGCCCGGCCGCCTGTGCGCGTGCCTTGTCACTCCTGCGTCCCACACGTGCGCGGATCTCGCCGCTAGGGTCCAGATCGGGGGGTCAGGGCCGAAGGCCCCGGGGGGAAAGACAAGAGGAGCGGCTCAGCGAACGGCCGGCTCGTCGACCGTGAGCGTGCGTGCGTCCGCGTCGAGCGTGCACGTGACGCCGAGGGGTAGCGTCGCCAGGTGCCTCCCGTGGCCGAGCGGGAGGCCGTGGAGCACCGGCACGCCGAGGCTGCCGAGGCGGATCTCGAGCACCTCCTCGACCGACTTGGTGCGCGGGAACCCGGAGCGCCGCTCGGGGAAGTCGCAGTCCGCAAGCTCGCCGACGACGACCCCGGCGACGCCGTCGAGCTTCCCCGCGGCGATGAGCTGGAGCAGGAAGCCGTCCAGGTGCCACGTGTGGAGGTTCACGTCCTCGAAGAACAGGATCGAACCGCTTGCCTCGAACTCCCACGGCGTCCCCATCGTCTGCACGAGCAGCCAGAGGCAGCCGCCGACGAGTGGCGACGTCACGCGGCCGCCCGCGATCGAGCGGAGGTACGGGTCCTCCGGCGCGCGCGGCACCTCGCCGACCGCGCCGCGCAGGCGCGCGAGCAGCTGCTGACGGGTCAGCTCGGTCGCATCGGCGTGGCCGACGCTCGTCAGGTTCGGCCCGTAGAACGTGGCGAGTCCGGTTCGCTGCCGGATCGACGTGTGCAGCGCGGTGATGTCGGAGAAGCCGACGAACGGCTTCGGGTTGGCGGCGATGACGTCGAAGGCGAGGTGCGGGATGAGCTGCGCCGAGCCGTAACCGCCGCGGAAGCACTGGACGGCATCGACCTCCGGGTCGGCGAAGAGCACCTCGAGGTCGCGGGCACGCGAGTCGGGGGCGCCGGCGATCCAATCGTCGTTCGCGAACACGCCTTCGGCGAGCTTGACCCGGTAGCCCTGCGACTCCCACCACTCGACGCCACGCTCGACCTCGGAGCGCTTGAAGACGCCGGTCGCGGGCGAGGCGATGCCGATCGTCCCACCGTCCGGGAGCGGTCTGCCGAAGAGCGACGCGGCGATCAGGGCCGCTCCGTTACGACCACGGCTTCGCGGTCATGTCGAACACGATGACGAGCAGGAGCACGACGTCGAGGCGGGCGACGAACAGCAGCCGCTGGATCAGTGCCTGCGCCTCGTCGCTCTCCGGCCCGTCGGCCTCGATCAGCTTGCTCACCTTGTTCGACGTCGGCGCGAGGTAGCCGGCGCCGACGACGAACGAGGCGACCCAACCTGCGATGCCGATCTGGAGCCAAGTGGCGCTGTAGCCCAGGTCGCGGTTCTCGACCATGCCGAAGCCGAACGCGATCACCATCAGCGAGAGGACCGGGATGTAGGCAGCGCCGAGGAACGCGACCTGCTTCACGAACTGGGCGAGCCGGATGGGATCGCGCAGTCCGATCGTCATCAGCGCGAGCAGCGTCAGCATCGCGTTCCCGCCGACCCACAGGACCGCGGCGAGGACGTGTGCGGACTTCAGCCACTCGTAGGTCGCGATCGCGAGGAGCACGGCAGGGTTCTAGCGGCTGGCGCCTGCGAAATCAATCGAGCACGTAGGCGATCAGCCGCGCGCCCTCGCGGCGACCGTCCACCACCGGCAGCACCGGAGTGTCGAGCGCGACGAGGTGCCAGCCCCTGGCGCCGAGCGGGACACGCACCTCGGTGAGGGCCGAGATCCGACGTGTCAGCAGCCGGCGGCCGTCGACGGAGAACGTCACCGGGACCGGCGCGTACGAGCGCATGACGAGCGAGATCGAGCTGGCCGGACCGTTCGAGTAGGCCCACAGCGGGGCGTGCCCGGCGGACATCGCGCGGCCGTTCCCGTCGTTGCCGTACCAGCCGGCGCAGAGTTGCGCCGTGTCGCGGCGCGGCTCCTCGACGGGCGCCCTCGGCGCCGGCCCGTGTCCGTGCAGGCGGTCGAGCATCGTGATCGCGCCGTCCTGCGCCCAGCGCCGGTAGCCGTGCTGGACGAGCCCGCGCCAGGCGAACCAGGACCGCCCGGGAACGGCGGGGTTGAGCACGAACAGGCCGCGGTGGAACGCGATCTCGCGCACGCCGAGCTTCTGGAGCACGAGCCCCGGCCGCGAGCTCCAGTCCCCGCAGTTGATCCCCTGCAGCAGGCGCGCGGTCACGTCGGCGATCACCGGCGCGGTCGTCGAGTAGCCGCCCGGCCGTTCGCGTCGCGGGACGGTGTCGTAGTACTGGTACACGCTTCCGTAGTGGGTGTCCGGCAAGAAGACGGGCACCTCCAGGAGACGCGAGTCGCGCTTGCCGCCGTCGAGCGCCTTGTACGCGCGGTTCCCGCTGTCGGCCGCGGTCGCCTTCAGCGCTTCGTAGTGGAGGTCGGCCGCGATCGCGACGACCGCGACCGCGGTGACGATCGCGATCCGGCCGGCGACGCCGGGCATGCGGACCCGACCCGACCCGAGGATGCGATCGTCCGCGAGGAGCTGGAGCGCGAAGGCGACGAGTGCCGCAACCGCGAGGCAGGCGACAGGCATCAGCCGCTCGGGCACCCGCGGGTACTGGAGCCCGGGGACGACCGCGTGCACGGGGCGGTAGAGCGGCGTGTTCGTCCCGAGCGCGAGCAGCATCGGGATCGTGGCCCCGAGCCCGAGCACGACCGCGAGCCAGGCCCGGCCGATCCGGACGAGCACGTACAGGCCCAGCAGCGCGAGGAGCGGGGTCAGCCAGCCGAGGAAGACGAAGCTCTCGCTCCCGTGCCGCTGGCTGCGGCTGAAGAAGTCGATCCAGCTCGCCGAGTAGGCGGACACGGCGCTCAGCGACCGTCCGTTCGCGCTCACCGAGCCCTGGACGACGACTCGATCGATGAGCAGCCCCGCGCCGATCGCCAGTGCGACACCGATCCCGGCACCGGCGAGATAGAGCCATCTCCGCACCGTCACGCCGGGCAGCCGCGCGACCGCGTACGCGGCGTAGAAGGGCACGGCCCCGATCGCCAGGTGCACCTGGCCCGAGAGCGGGATCGACGCGATCGCGATGGCCGAGAGCACGAGCCAGGCGGGGTTGCCGCGGCGGCCTCGCTCGAGCGCCCAGAGCGAGAGCGGCAGGAGCAGCGAGATCGGCCCGAGCAGGTGCCCCGCGCTCTGCACCACGCGGTACGGCGCGATCTCGAACGCGAGCCCGCCGACGATCGCCGGCCCCCAGGCGAGCCCGAGCTCGCGCAGCCACGCCATGGCGATCAGGCCGGCCGCGACGAACGTGAGCAGGACGAACAGGTTCCAGCCGAGCACGAGGCCGAACACGTGGTAGAGCGGCCAGAAGACGATGCCGTACGGCCAGACGGCGGGGTTGACCGTCGGCTGCGCCTCCGGCCGGAACGAGTACGGGTCGCGCCACGGGTAGCGGCCGTGCTCGACCTGGTCGCCGAAGAGCCACAGGTGGTACGAGGTCTGCAGATGGTCGCCGGGCGCCGCCTCCCCGTAGCCTGGCGCGCCGCCGGCGAGGAACTCGCTCCCGATGTGCTCGATGCCGGGGACGGCTGCCAGGACCGCCGCGACCGCGAAGATCGCGACGGCGATGGCTACAACGCGCCGGCCGCTGCGATGAGGTCGTCGAAGTCCGGGACCTCCGTGTCCTCGTAGCTCCACGTCGCCCGGACCGTCCCCTCCCCGTCCACCAGGAACGCCGTCCGCCGGGCGATGTCCTGAAAGCCCCGAAAGTCGCGCGAGACGCCAAAGCCCCGGACCGCCTCCGCGTTCCAGTCCGAGAGCAGTCCGAAGGTGAGATCCAATGCCTGCATCCATGAGATGTGGGTCCACGGGGAATCCCGGGAGATACCGATCGGTTTCACTCCGACTCGGTCGAACTCCTCCCTCCTGTCACGCAGGATCTCCATCTCGTTCGTTCAGGTCGAGGTCCAGTCGAAGATGTAGAAGAACAGCAGCACGGGACCGTCCGCGACGATCTCCTCGAAGGTGTGCCGCTCGTTCGGGTGCAGCCAGACAGACGCCTCGAGTGGGATGCGGTCGCCGACCTCGAGCATCAGGCGCCCTTGAGCCGGACGGTGACGATGTGGTCGTACGTGCGCGCTCGGATCCGCCCGTTCGGCCGGGCGATCGTCTCCGGTGCGCTCGGCGGGATACGACTCGAACGCGTTGGTCGTCGTGTCATCGAGATACCAGGCGCCCGGCGACCTCGAGAACGACACGATCGTCGCGCCAGAGCGCGAGCATACCGAGGATGGTCGCAATTCTCATGGCCCTGAGACTACTTGCCGACCCAGCCGGAGACCATCGGGAAGCTTCCGCCGCCGAACTGGCGAGCGATTCCGGAGTACGCGTCTCGCGCGTTCCGTGCGCGGGGACGAAGGCCCACTGGTCGGCGGCCGGCCAGCTCGAGCGCGACCACAGGGACGACAGCAGGACATGGAGGACGCGGACGAAATTGACGGGAGGAGTTGCCCCGCCCGAGGGCGAAGCTGTCCTCCCGTGCTCGGCAAGAGCGTCAGGATCCGGCCGCTCCTCGGCGGCGCGCGCATCGTCCGGCTGCCGGGATGGCCGTCGGCGAGGCTGGCGACGCCGGTCCTCGTCGTGGCCGCGCTGCTCGCAGGAGCAGGAATCGGCGCTGCGGTCTTCGCGAGCATGTGGCAGCGCGAGGCCTCCGGCCGGCAGGCGGCCGAGCAGAAGCTCAGCGAGTCGCGCGACATCGCCGCGAACCTGCGGGCGGAGCTCGCCGCCCTCCAGTCCCGGCTCGACGCCAGCAGGAAGACCGCCGCCGCCGCGGGGAAAGCCGCGAGGCGGGGAACCGCAGTCGTGTCCGCGCTCGCGGAGGGCGCGCAGCCGCTCGTCGCCAGCGCGAGCGCGCTCGAGGGCCAGGCGGGCTCGCTCACCGAGCGTTCGAGCACGCTCAGCTCGGCGATCGGCACGCTGAACAAGGACCTCGCGAGTCTCACGAACTACGTCGGCGGCTCCAGCAGCGCCACGCTCGATCCGGCGTTCCTGAAGACGCAGCTCGCGTACCTGACGCCGACTCTCGACAAGGTCGGGGCCGCCTCCGCCTCGCTTGCCGCCGAGGTCGGCACGTACTCGCAGACGGTGCAGGCGTTCGTCTCGCGCCTGTCCGGCTACGCCAAGACGATCCGGCCTCCCGGCAAGGGCTGACGGTCGGGAAAGGAGGCCTCGTGGGAGAGTCCTTCGACGAGATCATCAAGCAGCACCAGGAGCTCAAGCGGCGCAACAGCAAGCTCGAGTCGGAGATGCCGATCTCGAACTACGTGGCCCAGGGGCCGATCTTCGACGGCGAGGCCGGCAAGGCCGGCGAGAGAGGCGCGGCGTTCGACACGGCCGAGTGGAAAGGCCGGCGGACCGGCAACCGACGCGAACGCGCGAAGGCGGAGACGTTCCTCGAGTCGCTCGAGGACGTCTGGTCGAGCGGCCCCGTCTTCGACTGGGGCGACAAGCGCTAGCCGGAACGCTCTAGGTTGCCGAGCCGACCGGGATCGTCGCGGCCTCGGTGGCGTCGGCGATCGCCTCGACGACCTCGACGATGTCGCGGTTGGCGTTGAAGATGCGCAGCTGACCGTCGGCGCTCGCCCCGCGGGAGAGGATCTCGCGCACGCCCTCGAGCTCTCGCTCGCACCCGAGCTCCCGCGCGTGGGGCTCGATGTCACGCAGCGTCCGGCGAACGAGCTGCGAGACCGGCACGCGGTTCCGGCGGCCCGTCGCGAGATCCATCACGGGGGCCTCGAGCCCGTACCGAGCCGCCAGCCATTTGTTCTCGCTGGTCAGGATGCGGTGGTAGGACGGGATCTCCTCGCCCGCGTCGTAGCGCTCGCTGTAGTGCTTGACGAGCGCCTGGCAGAACGCGGTGATCGCCACCGCGTGCTCGACGCGCGTGACCGCGTCGCAGATCCGCACCTCGATCGTGCCGAGCCGCGGGTGGGGGCGGATGTCCCACCAGATGTGCGTGTAGTCGGCGATGCAACCGGTGCGCTCGAGCTGCCCGACGAGCTCGGCGTAGTCGGCGTAGTCGCGGAAGCGCGGAGGCGGTCCGGAGCGGGGGAAGGCGGCGAAGACGAGCTGCCGCGTCGACGCGAGCCCGGTCGGCTCGCCGCGCCAGAACGGCGAGCTCGCCGAGAGGCCGAGGAACTGCGGCAGGTGCACGAGCAGGCCGTTCACGACCTTGATCGCCTTCTCGGGATCGTCGATCGCCACGTGGATGTGCATGCCGAAGATCAGCTCGCGCCGCGCCACGTACTGCAGCTGATCGACGAGCGCGCGGTAGCGGTCGCGGGCTGTGATGCGCTGCCGCTCGAACAGGCTGAACGGGTGCGTTCCCGCCGAGCCCACACGCATGTCGCGCTCGCGCGCGATCTGCGTCACGGCCGAGCGCAGCTTGCGGAGCTGGTGGTCGACGTCTGCGATGTTCCGACAGACCGGCGTCGAGATCTCGAGCACCGACTGCATCAGCTCGGGCCTGATCACCTCCTCGAGCTCGCTCCCCTCGACGGCCGCGAGCACGGTGTCGATGTGCTGGACGAGGTCGAACGTCGCCTGATCGAGCAGCATGTACTCCTCCTCGACGCCGAGCGTGTACGGATCGCTCGTGCCGAAGGCGTGCTCGTAGACGCTGCCGTGTGTGGCCAGTCCCTTGCTCGTGATGCTGGCAGGAACGACGCTGTCCATGGGCGGACTTTACGGCAGGGCGGGCGCGTCTACGAGCCTGCGCCGGGCTGTCTCCGGGCGGCGTGGCCAAACAGCAGTGTCAGACACCGAATCTGTCAAGTGTCCGCGTGTAACAAAGCTGTGACTTTTCATCCACCGGTGTTTGCGTGCATTCATGCGGAGTTCGACCGCCTTCTGGCGGTTGCGGTGTGTGCTCGATCGGGCGCGCCGCCCGACGCGGCCGGGCGAAACTCGGTGTCTGACACCGGGGTTCAGGAGACGATCGCGTCCGCCTCGATCTCGACCAGCCAGCGCGGGTCGAGGAGCGCCGCGGCGGCGAGCATCGTCGTGGCCGGACGGGAGTCGCCGAACACCTCGCCGTGCGCGCGGCCGACCTCGGACCAGTCGTCCGCGCTGGTGAGGTAGATCCGCGTGCGCACCACGTGCTCCGGCCGGGCGCCGAGTTCGGACAGCGCCTCGACGACGATCTCGAGGCAGCGCTTCGCCTGGCCGTACGCATCGGTCGGGGGATCCGAGCCGTCCGTCATCACCGGGGCCGTGCCTGCGATTGACACGACGTTCCCGACACGCACCCCCCGCGAGTAGCCGACGATGGCGGCCATCGGGGACACGGCGGAAACGACCTGGCGATCCACGCCCCTAGTATCACCGCGTGAAGGCACTGCGTCAGATCGACGCGTGGGACGTCCCGAACGCAGCCGCCGCCGTCCTCGGGCCGGGCGGCGAGTTCGGCTCGCGCGGCGACCGCCGCCGCACCTTCCGCCTCGCCTCTGTCACGAAGCTGATGACCGCCCTCGCGTGCCTCGTCGCCGCCGAGGAAGGCACCGTCGACCTCGACGAACCGGCCGGTCCGCCCGGATCGACGATCCGCCATCTGCTCGCGCACGCCTCGGGGCTCCCGTTCGAGGGCGACGGGCCACCGCTCGCCCGGCCGGGCACGCGCCGGATCTACTCGAACGTCGGCTTCGAGGTCGTCGCGGACGCGATCGCCGACCGCGCGGAGATGCCGTTCGCCGAGTACCTCGCCGCAGCCGTGTTCACGCCGCTCGGGCTCGGCGCCGAGCTCCGCGGCTCGCCCGCGGCCGACGTCCACGCGTCGCTCGACGACACCGCCCGCTTCGCGCGGGAGCTGCTCTCCCCGACGCTCGTCCACGCCGAGACCCTCGTCGAGGCGACGACCGTCCAGTTCCCGGGCCTCGCCGGCATCCTCCCCGGGATCGGCCGCTACGACCCGCTCGACTGGGGCCTTGGCCTCGAGCTCAAGGACGCCAAGGACGGCCACTGGAGCGGGAGCCGGACCTCGCCGCGGGCGTTCGGTCACTTCGGCGGCAGCGGCACGTTTCTGTGGGTCGACCCGGAGCCCGGCATCGCGTGCGTCTGCCTCACCGACCGCGAGTTCGGCCCGTGGGCGCTCGAAGCCTGGCCGCGCCTCTCGGACGACGTGCTCGCGGAGGTCGCGTGAGCCGCCGCGATTCTTAGCCGAGCCTCACCCCGTTCTTAGACGTCGCTGGTCTCCTACCGGCGCGATGTTCTTCCTCGCCTACGTGCGTCACGAGCTCTTCCGCCGCCGTACGCGCACGGTCCTGACGATGCTCGGCCTGGGCCTCGGCGTGGCGCTCGTCGTCGCGATCTCGGCGATCTCGCACGGGCTCGACAACGCCCAGAAGAAGGCGCTCGACCCGCTCTCGGGCATCGGCACGGACCTCACCGTGACCCGCGCAGCGCAGACGAACAACAGCGGATTCGGCGGCGGGCCGTTCGGGGGTGGCTCGGGGGGCGGCGGCAACTCACGTGACCTCCTGGCCGCGAACAGCTCCGTGATCACCGACCTCTCGAAGCTCGGCAAGCCGGGCCAGCACTTCGTCCACGACTTCTTCCTGCCCGGCACCCAGCTCACGTTCCCGGCCGCCCAGGCGAAGCAGATCGCGAGGCTGGGCGGTGTCGCGGCGGTGAGCGAGGGCCTCGTGCTGATCGCCGAGCACCAGGAGGGAACGGTGCCGAAGATCGTCGCCACCCTGAAGGCGGGCGGGCAGACGTTCAACATCCAGCGCCGGATCACGCCGCCGACTGCGGCTGAGCAGCTGGCGATCCAGAAGTGCATCGCGAAGCTCCAGGGGTCGTCCGGCGGGAACACTGCCCCCGCCGGCCCGACGGGTGCAGGCGGGTTCGGGCAGGGCAACGGCCGCGGCCAGGGGGGTGGCGGCGGCTTTCGCGCCTTCGGGCGGGGCGCGTTCGCGAAGTGCCTGCCCGCCCGCCTGCGCCAGTTCCGGACGCGGTTCCAGACGCCTGTCCAGACGCTTCGCCAGGTACTCGACCCTCCGCAGACGAACATCACCACCGAGCCGTACACGATCGCCGGCGTCGAGACGTCCAACCCGTCGATCGGCCTCGTCACACCGGCCCAGGTCATCAAGGGCCGCTACTTCTCGCGCGCAGGCGGCCGCGAGGCCCTCGTGGCACCGAGCTATGCGTCGAAGCACGGACTGAAGGTCGGCTCGACGCTGTCTCTGAACGGCACGTCCTTCAAGGTTGTCGGGGTCGTCCAGCCGCCGCTCGGAGGCCAGACCGCCGACGTGTACCTGCCGCTCGCCCAGCTGCAGCGGCTCGCGGGTGAGAAAGGGCTTGCGAACGTGGCGCTCGTTCGGGCGACGTCGAGCTCGGCCGTCGGCAGCGTGCAGCAGGAGATCAGCCGGACGCTGGGCGGCTCCCAGGTGGCGAGCTCGAAGCAGGTGGCCGACAAGATCACGGGCTCGCTCGTCGACGCGTCGAACCTCTCCAGCAAGCTCGGCGTCGTGCTCGCGATCGTTGCGGCCGTGGCGGCGTTCCTGATCGCCGCGCTGCTGACGCTGACCTCGGTCGGCAAGCGCGTCCGCGAGCTCGGGACGTTGAAGGCGCTCGGCTGGACGCAAAGGCTCGTCGTCCGGCAGATCGTCGGCGAGTCGCTCGCGGTCGGCGTGCTCGGCGGCGTGCTCGGAATCGGCCTCGGCATCGCCGCGGCGGCAGCGGTCGACGCGTTCGGGCCGACACTGACCGCCTCGTCGACGACCGGCGGCGGTTCGGGCCTGTTCGGACTCGGCGCCGCCGCGGCGAGAACGGCCACCACGCACATCTCGCTCGACGCCCCGCTGACCGTCTGGCTGATCGTGATCGGCTTCGCCGTCGCCCTGCTCGGAGGGCTCGTCGCCGGCGCCGCCGGGGCGATGCGCGCGGCGCGGCTGCGCCCGGCCGACGCGCTGAGGCAGCTCGAATGACCGGCGGGAACGGCAACGGGACGCTCTACGAGCTGAAGGCTGCGTCGCGAACCTTCCGCCGCGGCAGCGCGACGATCGCCGCGGTCGACTCGATCGACCTGACGATCCCGCCGGGCGGATTCGTCGCGCTCGTCGGCCCGAGCGGCTCCGGCAAGACGACGCTCTTGCAGCTCCTCGGGGCGCTCGACCGCGCGTCGAGCGGGCAGGTGTTCTTCGACGGCCGCGACCTCGGCGCCCTCCCCGACCGGCAGCTCGCCGAGCTCCGCCTCCGCGCGTTCGGCTTCGTCTTCCAGCAGTTCAACCTGATCCCGACGCTGACCGCGCTCGAAAACGTCGAGGCCGGGCTGGCGCCGATGGGCTACGGCCGCGAGGAGCTGGAGCAGCGCTCGTCGGCCCTGCTCGAGGAGGTGGGCCTCGGCGAGCGCGCCGAACACCTGCCGAGTCAGCTCTCGGGCGGTGAGCAGCAGCGGGTCGCGATCGCGCGGGCGCTCGCCAAGGAGCCGCGTGTGATCCTTGCCGACGAGCCGACCGGGAACCTGGACTCGCAGACCGGCAACGACATCGTCGAGCTGCTCGCAGGGCTGGCCAGGCGGCACGGGACGACCGTGATCGTCGCGACGCACGACGCCGAGCTCGCAGCCCGTGCCGCTCCGCGCATTGCGATGCGCGACGGCCGCGTGGTCGAGCCTGCGGTCGCCTGACGCCCGGCTACTCGTCAGCCGCGAACAGCGGCCGGACGAACTCGTCGAACGCCTCGCGGTCGCAGCTGGCAACGACGGAAGGTGTCAGCGCCCGGATCGAGGCCGTCCGCGGGATGTCCATCGTGAGCGCGACCTCGCCGAAGTAGTCGCCCGGGCGTAGCACTCGCCGCGCGCCCATGCTCTGCTGGCTGACGACGAGCATCCCCGAGAGCACGACGTAGAACCGCTCGCCCGGTTCGCCCTCGACCACGGGTGCCTGGCCGGACGCGACGTCCTCGCGCCGCATCCGCCCGGCGAGCTTCATCAGCACCTCGCCCGGCAGCTCGGCGAGGAGCGAGCAGCGGTTCAGCTCGTGCTGGGTGGCGGGGATGTCCCTGGGCACGCGTTCTATTGTGCCCTCGTGGGCCGAGTGGACGACTGGAGGTACTGCCCGCGCTGCACTGCCGAGCTCGAGCGCGGCTTCGAACGGGTCGAATGCCCGGCGTGCGGCTTCGTCTCGCACTCCAACTCCGAGCCGACCGCCTGCGCGCTCGTCGCCGACGCCGAGGGCCGGCTGCTGCTCGTCAGGCGCGCCCACGACCCCTACGGCGGCACCTGGGACCTGCCCGGCGGCTTCCTCGAGGAGGCCGAGCATCCGCTGGACGCGCTGCGCCGGGAGCTCCTCGAGGAGACCGGGCTCGAGGTCGACCCCCTCGACTTCGTCGGCGCCTGGATCGACCGCTACGGCGACGGACCCGACGCCCCGACGACGCTGAACCTCTACTGGACGGCCCGGGTCACGGGGGGCGAGCCCGTCGCCGGCGACGACGCCGCCGAGCTCCGCTGGTTTCCGCGCGACGCCCTCCCGCCGGACGGCGAGATCGGGTTTCCGAACGTGCGCGAGGTGCTGCGCGCCTGGAGGCGGGAGGCGGGCTAGACGGCGACTGCGAGGCCGAGCGCCCGCTCGATCGCGCCTTTCGGCTGGGCGCCGATGACGGCCGCGGAGGGCTCGCCGTCGCGGAAGAGGATCACGGTCGGGATCGACATCACCCCGTAGCGAGAGGCCAGCTCCTGCTCCTCGTCGATGTTCACCTTGACGAGCCTGAGCTCTTCGCCGCGCTCCTCGACGATCTTGTTCAGCACGGGCTCGACGGCGTGGCACGGCCCGCACCATTCCGCCCAGAAGTCGACGAGCACGGGCGTCTCGCTCTGGATCACCTCTGCGTCGAACGTGTCCTGTGTAACTGAGTCTGCCATGAGTTCCTTTCGGTTTCCGGTGCTACACGAAGGTAAACGGCCGGCCGGGCGTCGCTGTTCCCGCTCGCTGCCCGCCTAGAATCGGAGGATGTTCACGCCGCTCCCGGAGAAGCCGGACCACCCCGCACTCGAGCTCGAGATCCTCGACCTCTGGGAGCGCGAGGGCACCTTCGCCAGGCTGCGTGGGCAGATCCGCGGCGGCGAGAAGTGGAGCTTTGTCGACGGCCCGGTGACGGCGAACAAGAAGCTGCCGGTCCATACGGCCTGGGGTCGGACGCTCAAGGACGTCTTCCAGCGCTACAAGGCGCTGCGCGGCTTCGACCAGCGCTTCCAGAACGGCTTCGACTGCCAGGGCCTCTGGATCGAGGTCGGGGTCGAGAAGTCGCTCGGCCTCAACTCGAAGCGCGAGATCGAGGAGTACGGACTCGACCGCTTCACGCGCGAGTGCACGGCTGTCGTCGAGCACTACATCGGTGAGCTGACGCGCGGCTCGATCCGGCTCGGCCAGTGGATGGACTGGGGCAACGACTACGCGACGTTCTCGGACACGAACATCGAGTACATCTGGCGGTTCCTGAAGCTCGTCCACGAGCGGGGCTGGCTGTACCTCGGCCACCGCTCGACCGACTGGTGCCCACGCTGTGGCACGTCGCTCTCCCAGCACGAGCTCTCGCAGTCCGGCGTCTACCAGGAGCGCGCCGACCCTTCGCTCTACGTCCGCCTGCCCCTCGTCGAGCGCCGCGGCGAGTCCATCGTCGTCTGGACTACGACGCCCTGGACGCTGCCCGCGAACGTTGCCGCCGCTGTGCGGCCCGGGGCCGAGTACGGGCTGACCGACGAGGGGAACTGGGTCGCGGTCGAGCGCTATCCGGACGAGCGGTTCACGGACAGGCTGCGCGGCGAGGAGCTCGTCGGCCTCCACTACCAGGGGCCGTTCGACACGCTCGAGCCCGGCAAGGCCGTCGAGCACCGTGTCATCCCGTGGGAGGACGTGACGCTCGACCAGGGCACCGGCATCGTCCACATCGCCCCCGGCTGCGGCGGCGAGGACTTCGAGCTCTCGAAGGTGGAGAACCTGCCGGTCCTCACCCCCGTGGACGAGGCGGGCCGCTTCTACGACGCCTACGGCTGGCTGCACGGCCTGTCGACCGCCGAGGCCGCCGACCAGATCGTCGGCGACCTGAAGGAGCGGGGCCTGCTCGTCGAGGCCGGTCTCTACGAGCACGCCTATCCGCATTGCTGGCGCTGCGACACGCCGCTCATCTTCCGCATCGCCGACGACTGGCTGATCGCCGTCGACGAGGTGCGCCCGCAGCTGCTCGCGGCCAACGCCACCGTCGAATGGACGCCGGCCTACTTCGGCAAGCGCATGGACGACTGGCTCCGCAACATGGGCGACTGGAACATCTCGCGCCGACGCTATTTCGGGCTGCCGCTGCCGATCTACCCGTGCGCGTGCGGCCACGTGGACGTGATCGGGTCGCGCGCGGAACTGAAGGAGCGCGCCGTGCGTGGGCTCGACCAGCTCGAAGAGCTCCATCGCCCGTGGATCGACGAGGTCGTGATCACGTGCAGCGAGTGCGGGGAGGAGGTGAGCCGCATCCCGGAGGTCGGCGACGTCTGGCTCGACGCAGGCATCGTCCCGTTCTCGACGCTCGGCTGGCAGAACCCGGAGTGGATCGAGCACGGCTACGCGACGGGCGCCTCGGCACGCGTGTCGAGGGCCGACCTGCCGGACAACGCCTACTGGGAGGAGTGGTTCCCGGCCGACTGGGTCTCGGAGATGCGCGAGCAGATCCGGCTCTGGTTCTACTCACAGCTCTTCATGTCGGTCGCGCTCGTCGGCGTCTCGCCGTTCAAGGCCGTGCTCGGCTACGAGAAGATGCTCGACGAGCACGGGCGCGAGATGCACGGCTCGTGGGGGAACATGATCGACGCCGAGGAGGCGTTCGACCGGATGGGCGCCGACGTGATGCGCTGGCAGTACTGCCAGCAGCCGCCCGACCGCAACCTGCTCTTCGGCTACGGGCCGGCGCACGAGATCAAGCGACGGCTGCTCACGTTCTGGAACTCGGTCAGGTTCCTCGTCGACTCGGCGAACACGGAGGGCTTCTCCCCGCGCTACGGAGAATCGCCTCGCGCGGAGCGGCCGCTCGACCGCTGGCTCGTCGCGCGCACCGCGCAGCTGGTCGCCGACGCGACGCAGGCTTACGAGGACTTCCTCACCCACCGGGTCGTGGACGCGTTCGAGGCCTACGTCGTCGATCTGTCGACCTGGTACATCCGGCGGTCACGTCGGCGGTTCTACTCCTACGACGAGGCGGCGTTCTCGACGCTCTGGGCCTCGGTGGTCACGTCGCTGCGCGTGATCGCGCCGGTGGCGCCGTTCCTGGCCGAGCACCTGTGGCAAAACCTCGTTCGCGGCGCCTCCGAGGGTGCGCCGGAGTCGGTCTTCCTCGCCGGCTGGCCCGAGCCGGACGAGCCGGACGAGGCCGTGCTGACGGAGGTCGCGGAGGTGCGCCGAATCGTCGAGCTCGGCCACCAGGCGCGCGGCGAGGCGGGCATCGCGCTGCGCCAGCCGCTGCCGCTCATGTATGTGCGCGGTTCGACGCTCGCCCGCACGCACGTCGACGAGCTCACGGGCGAGCTGAACGTCAAGGAAGTGCTCTTCGACGAGGGCCCTGTGGCGAGCGTGCAGCTCAAGCCCAACCTTCCGGTGCTCGGCCCGAGGCTCGGCGCGAAGCTGCGCGACGTGAAGGCGGCACTCGACTCCGGCGACTACGAGGAGCTCGGCGACGGGCGCGTACGCGCCGCGGGCGAGGAGCTCGGGCCCGACGACGTGCTCCGCGGGGAGCGGCTCTCCGTCGACGGATTCGTGATGGCCGCCGACGACGTCGTCTCGGTCGCGCTCTCGACCGAGCTCGACGATGCCCTGCGGCTCGAGAAGCGCGTCCGCGACCTGATCCGCGAGATCAACCGCCGCCGCAAGGAACAGGGCTTCGAGCTCACGGACCGCATCGTCGTCACGCTCGCATCCTCGGACGCCGACCTCGCCGACCTGCACGCCGACTGGATCAAGCAGGAGACGCTGGCGGTGGAGCTCCGCATCGACGGCGGCACGCTCGAGATCGAGAAAGTCGCCTGAACGGGCTCAGCGACCTCTTTCTGCTCGACCCGGAGGTCGTGTTCCTCAACCATGGTTCGTTCGGTGCCTGTCCCCGGCCGGTGTTCGACGAGTACCAGCGGTGGCAGCGAGAGCTCGAACGCCAGCCCGTCGAGTTCCTGGCGCGCCGGCTGGACGGGCTGATCGAGGAGGCGAAAGCACGGCTTGCCGCGAAGATCGGCGCGCGTCCGGACGATCTCGCCTTCGTTACGAACGCGACTTCGGGAATGAACGTGGTCGCGCGCTCGCTGCCGCTCGGTCCGGGCGACGAGGTGCTGGTCTCGAACCACGAGTACGGCGCCGTCGACCTGCTCTGGCAGCACGTCTGCGCGCGCTCCCGCGCGACGCTCGTCCGCGCCGGCGTCCGTGCCGGCCCTGGGCTCGTGGGCGAGCTGTGGAGCGCGGTCACTCCGCGCACGCGCGTGATCTCCGTCAGCCACCTCACCTCGGCCACGGCGATCGTCTTCCCGGTCGAGGAGATCTGCCGCCGCGCTCACGCCCAGGACATCCTCGTCGCCGTCGACGGCGCACACGCGCCGGGCCAGCTCGACCTCGACGTCGATGCCGTCGGCGCGGACTTCTACGCGGGCAACTGTCACAAGTGGCTCTGTGCGCCGAAGGGTGCCGGCTTCCTCCACGTTCGGCCCGAGCACCAGGACGCGATGGTGCCGCCCGTGGTCAGCTGGGGCTCGAAGCCAGGCGCGGGCTTCGCGGAGCGCTTCCGCTGGCCGGGTACGCACGATCCCGCGGCGTTCCTCGCCGTGCCGGCCGCGATCGACTTCCTCGCCGAGCACGGCTGGGATGACGTGCGCCGCCGTTGCCACGTCCTCGCCGAGACGGGTCGTCTTCGGCTCGCCGAGCTGACCGGCCTCGAGCCGGTCGCCCCGCACGAGGGCTGGCTCGGGCAGATGGTCACCGCCGAGCTTCCGGAGCTCGACCACGAGGAGCTCAAGCGCCGCCTCTACGACGAGCACCGGCTCGAGATCCCCCTCCATCGCTTCGACGGGAGGCCGATCATCCGCGCCTCGTTCCAGGGCTACAACGACGAGTCGGATCTCGACGTGCTGCTCGAGGCGTTGCGCGGGCTGCTCTAGCCGGTCCCGCGTTTAGTCTCGCGGCGTGGTCGAGCAGTTGAAGTCGGCGCCCGAAAAGCTGCTCCAGGCACCCGAGCACGCGCTCCGTTTCCTCGTTCCCCGCAGGAGCGCGACCTCCGTGTTCGGCGACGACTGGTTCGGCCAGTTCGCAGAGCGGCTGGCCCGGCTCTTCGGCACGCCGAAGTACATCTTCGGGCAGACCGTCGTCGTCATCTTCTGGATCGTCTTCAACGCGTACTCGATCCTCGTCCACTTCGATCCGTACCCGTTCATCCTGCTCAACCTCGCGTTCTCCACCCAGGCCGCCTACGCGGCGCCTCTGATCCTGCTCGCCCAGACACGGCAGGCGGAGCGGGACAAGGTGCTCGCCGAGGCCGACGCGGAGCACCGTGAGGCGCTGGCCGACGAAGGATTCCAGCGTCAGGAGACGGCGGCGAGGCAGAGCGAGGTACTGCACACGCTGCTCGAGCAGAACACGCTTCTGACACAGGAGACGAAGAAGCTGGCCGAGCGGATCGACACGCTCACGGCGCAGCTCCACCAGCAGATCTGCAAGAGCTAGATGGTTGATGCCACGATCTCGTGGCTCGGCTGCGCGGTCTGGCGTGTCTGGGCCGCTCCCGCTCGGCAGAGCCCGGCGGAGCCGGTCCCCGCCGAGCGTGCGCTTCACGCCGCCGCGTCGTCACCGATACGCCCGCGTATCGGCAACGCCACGTCGCCGCGCCCCAGAGCAGCCAGCCCACTCCCCGAGGAGCACGATCTCGTGGCATCAACCATCTAGGCGGCTGCCTCGACCCGGGTCAGGAAGTCGTCGAGCACGTCGAGGTAGTGCTCCGGCTCCTCGGCGAATTGCATGTGCGAGCCGTTCTCGAAGACGACCCACTCGGAGCCCGGGATGCCGCGGTGGACGATCTCGGCCTGCTTCGGCGTGCACTCGTCGTGGCGCCCGGAGGTGACGAGCGTGGGCACGTCGATCTCGCCGAGCCGTCCGGTGATGTCCCAGTGCGTGAGCGTCCCCGTGATCACGAACTCGTTCGGCCCCTGCATGTGCAGGTAGACGTCCGAGTCCGCTTCCATCTTCTCGAAGGTGCGGGCGACGGCGGGAGGCCACGGGTCGAGGCGGCAGACGTGGCGCTTGTAGAACTCGAGCATCGCGGTCTGGTACTCGGGCGAGTCGGCCGTTCCCGCGGCCTCGTGCTCGTCGAGCGTCTGCTGCACCGCGTCCGGCAGCTCGGAGCGCAGCCGTCCCGTCTCCTCGGCCCAGAGCGGGATGCTCGCGGGCGAGGAGCTGATCACGAGGCTGGCAAGGCCGCTCGGCTTTGTCAGCGTGTACTCCATCGCGAGCATGCCGCCCCACGACGAGCCGAACAGATGCGTGCGCTCGAGCCCGAGCGCCTGGCGGACGACGCCGACCTCCTCGACGAACGTCTCGATGTTCCACAGCGACTCGTCGCTGCGGCTCGAGTTCCCGCAGCCCACCTGGTCGTAGAAGATCGCGCGTCGGCCGGTCCCGGCCACTGCCTCGAGCGACTCGAGGTAGTCGTGCGGCGCGCCCGGGCCGCCGTGCAGCAGGAGCAGCGGCAGCTTGCCAGGCTCCTCGCCGTCTCCGACGACGCGGTACCAGGTCTCGAGGCCCTTGAACGGGATCGTGCCCTCGGTCGCGCTCACGGGCGTGTTCTAACGCATCGGACAGGCTCCGGCGGAAGGCGGCGCCGTGCCGCTCGTGGCGTGTCGGCAGTGTGGTGAGTCGCTCGACGAAGCGTTCCGCTTCTGCCCCTGGTGCGCGGCGCCGCTTCGCACCAGGCTGGTCGAGTTCTTCCGCGCCCACCCGCCGGCTGCTCGCCGCACGACTGCGTTAGACCGTTCACACGGGACCTGGCTCCTCCCAAAATCCGTGTCAGACAGCGAGTTCTGCGGAGCCCGGTCTGAGCAGGGAGTTCGTCCATGAACAGGTCTGCAGTGGACAGAAGCAGGACGTGGCCGCAAGCGTCAGGGCTCAGACAGTCGTGCTCGCGGCCCGCCGGATCTCGACCGGGAGCCGGAAGAAGACGTCCTCGACGAGCGAGCCGAACGGACGGATGTCGGTCACGCCGCGAGCGCGGAACCAGTCGCAGACCCGCGCGACGAGCCGCTCGGGAGCCGAGGCGCCGGCGGTGACCCCGACCGTCTCGCGGCCCTCGAGCCAGCGCTCATCGATCTCCGTCTCGTCGTCGATCAGGTGCGACTCGACGCCCGCGGCCCGCGCCACCTCGACGAGCCGCTTCGAGTTCGAGCTGTTCTGCGACCCGATCACGAGGAGGAGGTCGACCTCGGCGGCGAGCTCCTTGACTGCGGCCTGCCGATTCGTCGTCGCGTAACAGATGTCCTCGCGCCGCGGTGCGCGCACGGCCGGGAAGCGCCGCTTCAGCACGGCGATGATCTCGGCCGTCTCGTCGACGCACAGCGTCGTCTGCGTCACGTAGGCGATCCGGTTCGGGTCGGGGACGGTCAGCGCCTCGGCCTCGGCGACGGTGCCGACGATGCGAACCGCGTCCGGCGCCTCGCCGTGTGTACCGACGACCTCCTCGTGCCCGTCGTGTCCGATCAGGACGACGGTGTAGCCCTCGGCCGCGTAGCGGCGAGTCTCCGCGTGCACCTTGGTGACGAGCGGGCACGTCGCGTCGATCGTCTCGAGCGCGCGCGCGGCCGCGGCCGCGCGCACCGACGGCGCCACGCCGTGCGCCGAGAGCACGAGCATCGAGCCCTCGGGGACGCTCGCCTCGCTCTCGACGAACACCGCGCCGCGCCGTTCGAGGTCGCGCACGACGTGAACGTTGTGGACGATCTGCCTGCGGACATAGACAGGCGGGCCGTAGAGCTCCAAGGCCCGTTCGACCGTCTCGATCGCCCGCTCGACGCCTGCGCAGAACCCGCGCGGCGCCGCGAGCAGCACGCGCTTCACCACGGCAAACCATGCTAGCTCGGAGCCTGCCTGGGACGCGGCAGTTCTCCTCGCATCCGCATCAGGCGCGGCTGCGTCGGAGTTTTTGGAGGCGGGGAAAGGGCCAGGCCCGCCTCGAAGTTCCCTCAGGACCAAGAGAAAGCCCGCCACCTGGGGGGTCGAGTGCGGCGGGCCTTCTCCGACTGCTCACCGCGGCTACTGCGCCGGGCACCGCGGTTCGCATCGCCCAGTGATGCGGAACCTAACGTGTCTTGAGGACTTTGTAAAGAGCTAGCGCGCGGTCTGTGCCACGGCGATCGCCAGCAGCACGAGAACGCCGCCGAGAAGCTGCGCCGGCGCCAGCGTCTCGTCGAGCCATGCATAGGCAACGACGGCCGCGACGACGGGCTCGAGCATCCCGCAGATGGCGACCCTCGTCGCCGGCAGGTGCTCGAGCGAGCCCACCACGAGGATGAACGGCACGACCGTCCCCAGCACGACGATCCAGGCGACGAGGGCCCACGCCGGAAGCGACGTCCCTGCCAGGTTGCCCTGGAGCGAGGCGTCCGTCGCCAGCTCGCCCCAGGGCAGGCTCCACCAGGGCTGGACGACGGTCCACAGCAGCGTCGCGAACAGAAAGCCGAAGAAGAGCAGCGAGATCGGGTCGCGCCTGCCGACCGCATGCTCCGCGTAGAGCACGTACAGCGTGTACGCGCCCGCGCCGGCGAGCGCGAAGGCGACGCCGAGGCCGTCGAGCGAGAAGCGGTCCCAGAGACGGACGACGAGGACGAGGCCGACGGTCGACAGCCCGAGGGCGGCCCAGAACCGCGGCCGCACCTGCTTCTTTCCGACGAAGTGCGACCAGAGCGCCACGAGCAACGGCCCGAGGAAGATCAGGACGAGCGCGACACCGATCTTCAGCCGCCGGATCGCGAGCAGGTAGAGGAGCTGCGTGAGCACGACAGCGCACGCGCCGAAGACGGCCAGGTAGGCGAGCTCACGGCGCGTCGTCCGCAGCTTGTCCGGGCGGGTCACTGCGACGACGACGACGAAGATCGCGAGCGACAGCATGCAGCGGAGCTCGGCGAGGCGATAGGCCGAAAGCTCGGTATCGAGCGCTACCTTGACCACGGTCCCGTTGACGCCGAAGAGCGCCGCCGCGGCGAGCGCCATCACGTAGCCGAGCGCAGGCTGCGGCTGGCGGCGGAGCGGCTTTGCCCCGGGGATCGGGATCACGTCGGTCAAGGGCCGCCGAACCTACAGCACGTCCCGGCCTTACACTCTGCTGAGCGGGACGTAGCGCAGCCTGGTTAGCGCGTCTGCTTTGGGAGCAGAAGGCCGGCGGTTCGAATCCGCCCGTCCCGACTAGGGGAACCCGCTGGAAACGGCGGGTTCTGTGGCCGGGGCCCTGTTGGACCCGGTGAGCCGAAGTCAGCCTTTAGTCAGCCTTCGCGGCTCCGTTCGAGCCTGGCGCGGCCTCCCGGTCCCGTCGGCGCCGTGCGATCTCGTCACGTAGGTATCGCTCGAGCCAATCGCCGGTGATGTCGTGGTTCGCGTCCGAGGCCATCAGCGCCAGGTAATCGATCTTCCCGTCGAAGCCGTCCCACATCGCCCAAAAGCCCTTCCAGTCGAAGCCCGTCGAGCGGGTGCTCGCCACGCCCCGGAGCATAGACCGATTCCCGAGCGTAGTGGCAGAATTGCAAAGGATGCAGAGCGACAGCGATACCGCGCAAAAGTTGCTCAAACCCTGTCAGGTGGCTGAACGGCTGCAAGTCAGCGTCTGGAGCGTCTACCGGCGCATCGAGTCCGGCGAGCTTCCCGCCGTCCGCATCGGCACCGGCCCGCGCGCACCGATCCGCGTCGACGCCGACGAGCTCCACCAGTTCGTGTACGGCCAGGGCCCTGAGAAGAGGACGAGGGCATGGCAGTAACAGCCGGGCGACATGAGTTCAGTATTCGCGAGGCTGCGGACTATCTCGGCGTCGACGTGAGCCTCGCCAGCGGCCTGCTCGGGCAGGGGCGGATCGGCGGCCCGTTCCGTGGCGGCCGGCAGTTGATCAGCCGTGCTTCGCTGGAGCGGTATCTCGACCGGTTCGGAGGCCGTGACGGGCTCCAGGCCGCGTTGCGTGAGGAGAAGCGGCAGGAAGCACGCGATCGCAAGGCGGCTGTTGCCGAGGCCCGCGCTTATCAGCGGAGCGTTCAAGACCAGGCCGTGAAGGAGTCGCTGACACGAGCGCGCGAGGCCGTGTGGGCGATCGAGCGACGGAAGAACCGGGAGCGGCGGGAGAAGTTCGAGCAGTTGGCCGCGATCGACGAGCGCGCCGCCGGCCGGTTCCTGCTCGACACCGAGCCCAAGAAGACGCCACCGACGAAGACAAGAACGCCAGCCCGACGGTCACGAAGCCGAACCAGCCCCGTCATCCCTCTCGCGGCGCTGAAACGAGACGCCACCGTCGCCGTCCGGCTCGCACACGACCAGGGCGAGGGCTTGGCGTTGCGAGCCCGCCTCGCCGACAGCGTCCGCTTCCGCAGCACCGCCACCAACCACACCAGCATCAAGGGTGAGAAGCGCAACCGGACGATCGCAAACCTCATCCGCTCCTGGCAGTTGTTCAACAAGGGCGGAGACAGCAAGGGCATGGCGGAAGCGGCCGAGCAGCTCGCCCGCCTCGGCATCACCCGAACGTGAGCCCGGTCATCCGCATTTGCGTCCAGTGCGCCACCCCCGTGCTACCCGGGCAGAACCGCTGCCCCATCCACCAGGCAGAGCGCAACGCCATCATCCGCGTCCGCAAAGACGCACAGCACAAGATCAAGGGCTACGGCACAACCCACTGGAAACGGGTCAGGCGGCAGCGGCTCGAACTCGACGGCTACCGCTGCACGATCCGGCTACCCGGGTGCGAAGGATTCGCGAACACCGTCGACCTCCACCCGGCATTGAACGGCAACCATCGACTCGCCAGCATCGAGACGACACGTTCAGCCTGCCGACGCTGCCACGGCGCCACGGACGGCGGCCGACGCACCGGCGCAGCCAGCCGCTACGGGCGTGAGTGGGCGGTCGCTTTCAACCGGGGGACAACACATAGATGCCGACTGCGGTCACTTCCAAGAAACGCTACGGGTGACTCCTTTCCACCCGCCGTCGCGCATTGCATCCAGAAGTAGGTGTGCGAGGTAGGCAGAGCGGGACGCCGAGCAGCCTGCGGCCCGACGTCTCGCCTTGGCCTTTCAAAGGCGGAGACAGGGAGGCCCGCCGAAGCGGGCCTCCGCAAATCCACGCCTGCTTAGGAGATCGGCGTCTAGCCGTTCGGGTTGCTGGTGCACTTCAGACTGACCTGCCCGCTGGGGCTCACTGTCCCCTGGTAGTAGATCGCCCCAGAAGTAGTGTCGCAGAGCTGGCCGGTGAGGGCGGTGCCGGTCTGGACCGCCTTGTCCGGGAGCGCGCTGCTGAACGCCGGGTCGACCGTGAACTTGAGCGTCTCGTTTACCGTGCCGTGGGGTGTCGTGACGATGTGGATCTCGCACGGACCGGTCCAGAAATTGAAGCTGGTGTCGAAGGTGTTGCAATAGATGTTGCCGTACGGGTCGCGAACGACCGAGGCACCGTTCCCGTTGCCGGGATCGGCACCGGCGACACTAGTGCCGAACAGGACGCCGCACGTCGCGATCACAGCGACGACCGACGCGAAAAGCGCGAGCTTGCGCATAGAACTCCCCTCCGTTTCTTCAGTGCGCCGATCGAAACCGACGCAGACAGACGACGCCGGAGACCCTTCACGCGCGACACCCGGCCGTCAATGCCCATTCGAGGGAATCGACGTCTCAATCGGGGGGGTCGGTCGTACCGGGCAACGCCCGCTCCGCCGCCATACGGGGGCAGGCCTCGCGAGGCGTAGCCGGTGTGAGCCCGAGGAAGGCGAGACGGGCACGGCGCTGCTACTGCGGCCGCGTCGGGCCTGGCCTCGCCGAGACAGCTGGCCGGGCCCGCGGCTGGACACAGAGGAGGAGGGCATGTCCGCCGCCCCATTCGCCCACCAGGTGGTTCAGACCTGCGCCGGTCGAGCCCGGCTCGGCGAAGCATAAACCCGGGGGCGTCGCACGTGAGGGATGCTGAGGCGACAGCTCGCCGCGACAAACAACGGAAGGGCCGGATCCGGCCGGCAGCCAAGCAGGGAGGGAGTCTTCCAATCAGAGCGACCGGATCCAGCGACCCGGAGCATACGCCCGAAGAGGAAGGCCGGACTCGGCGGCTGGCCGCAGAGAGGAAGGAGGTAGGAGCCTGCCGCCCGCTGCTTTCGCCCGCCAGGTGGTTCACACCTGCGCCATCGAGCCCGGCCCGGCGAAGCATACGCCCGAGACGCCCTCCTTTCTACTGCGGCCCGCAGTCTGCCTCAACAGGGCACGGCGGACACTGCGGGCTAAGCGCGGAGCGCACCGACGCTCTGCGGGAGCGTCGCCGCTATCTCCTTGTTCTTCTGCTCTCCACCGATCCCTTTCTCCAAACCGGGGGGCGCGCACTTGCACGTGATAGATCCCGCAGTGCCCTAGGAGCACACCGAAGATCCCCAGGAGAGGGGATCTCCGGTGCTAAGCATGAAGTGCGAAGCGAGTCCGGCTATCCCCAGCGGGCTCGCGTTCGACTCGTAACGTTTTCCTCTTTCTTCACCGTTCAACACCGGGGGAGGCGATAGTGCGAAATCTTGACGCAAAGCAGCCCCGCGCCAGCCACCCGCGAAAAAAACTTCTACCGGGGGTGCTGCCATGGGAGACCCGTCGCGCCGCAGCTTTCGGGCTCGGGTTCAACGTGCTGACGATCGACTTCGCCGCGGCGGGGGCGCTTACGTGCGGCGCTGAGAGTAGGTCGGCGCAACGGAGGTTCCCATGAGACTCCCTAGTCGATGGAACTCCACACTGGATAGCGGGAACTGGGGATAGAAAGAGACAGGGGGGCCCTTGGTGTCCGTAAGTGGGACAACCTCGTCTTGCAGTTGATGGCTTCCCGAGCCTGGAAAGTGCGCTCAAGAAACGACGTGTGCGGCTAGAAGATCGCCTGGATTGGCCAGTAGAACGCTGCCGCAACGAGAGCCGCGGCTGGGATTGTGAGTACCCAGGCGAAGACGATGTTGCCTGCTACGCCCCATCGCACGGCCGAGAGCCGTTTCGTCGAGCCCGCGCCGAGCACGCCGCCGGAGATGACATGTGTGGTCGAGAGCGGATACCCGAGGCGGGTGGCGATGTAGATCGTCAGGCCGGCACAGGTCTGGGCTGAGAAGCCTGCCGCCGGTTCGATCTTGTAGAGGCGCTGTCCGACTGTGCGCATGATGCGCCAGCCGCCGGTGTAAGTGCCGAGGGCGATAGCGAGCCCTGCGGACACCTTGACCCAGTCGGGAATGTAGAACGTCTTGATCGATCCGTAGGAGAAGAGGGCGAGGGCGATGACGCCCATCGTTTTCTGGGCGTCATTGGCGCCGTGCGTGAAGGCCATGAACGTTCCCGAGGCGAGTTGGCCAAGCCGGAAGCCCCTGTTGGTACGCCGTGGCGTAGCTTTCCGGAAAAGCCAGAAGGCGCCAAGCAGGAGGACGAACGCGCCCGCAAAGGCGATCGGCGGTGCGACGAGGCCGGGGATGATCACGCTGTGGACGACTCCGTGCCAATTGACGCCGTTCACGCCGCTCTGCGCGATCGCCGCTCCGATAAGCCCTCCGATCAGCGCGTGCGACGAGCTTGAGGGTAATCCCAGCCACCAGGTGGCCAGGTTCCACGCGATCGCGCCGAGAAGCGCGGCGAACACCGTCTGGGTGGTCGCAAGGTTCGTGTCGATGATCCCCTTGCCGACGACGGTCGCGACTGCGGTCGTCACGAACGCGCCGACGAGGTTGGCCACCGACGCGACCAGGACTGCGACGCGCGGCGAGAGCGCATGCGTCGAAACTGAGGTCGCGACAGCGTTCGCCGTGTCGTGAAAGCCGTTCGTGAAGTCGAAGGCAAGGGCTACCACGACGACGATGACGACCAGGGCGAGTTGCACTGCAGCGCGCTAGCGGTTCTTCACGAAGATCGCTTCAAGCGTGTCGGCGGCGTTCTCACAGGCATCGACGGCTTCTTCGAGTTGCTCGTGGATGTCCTTCCACCTGATGATTGTCACCGGGTCGTGGCTCGAGCGGAAGAGTCCAGCCACGGCCTCGCGGAGGAGCCGATCGCCCTCGTCCTCTAGCTGTCGCAGCTCCGCCAGGTGCTGGCTTGAGTCCTTGAAGCCGTCGAGAAGCTCGACGGCCTCGGCAAGCTCAATCGCTGCATGCTGGATCACCGCTGCCTGCGCCTTCGCCTCTGGCGGTATGACGGTAACTCCGTACAAGCCGATGTTGTCCGCTGCTTCGTCGACGTGATCGCAGATGTCATCCAGGGCCCCCGCGAGACGGTAGATGTCGTCGCGGTCGAATGGCGTCACGAACGTACGGTTGAGCAGGTCGACAACGTTCTGCGTCAGCCGGTCGCCTTCGTGCTCGACGTCCTTGATACGACGAATCAACCCGGCGTCGTTAGGAAAGCGATCGAGCAACTCGACAAGCAACCGTGCAATCTGGACCGTATTCGCCGACGACTGCGAAAGCAGGTCGAAGAACATGCGGTTCTGCGGGTTGAGCTTCAGCTTGAACCTCACGAGCGGGCCGCAGTCTAAAGCAGTCGCCGCCCCCATCTGCAGATCCACAAGTCGGTCGATACTTCTCAACACGCGCCTTCACGCAGCCCCCTCCCGGTGTTCACTCTGGCATCAGCGAGCGCGCGTGACTCTGTCTGCCTGCTGAAGCCCCGTCAAGGCGCCCGGCGATCAGCCGCTTGTTGTGGAGATCTGGGGGCGTAAGGCGTGCATCGCGGATCGTGCGTCCGCGGCACGCTGGCAGGCATGTGGATCGCGAGCCATCCGAGTCGCTCGTCAGGATCCGGCTTCATGTGCGGCCGACACACCTCAAGCCAGCCCCGCACGGCGATCGCCGAGCGCTTCCAGATAACGGTGCCAGACGGCTACTCGGAGCGGTACAACCTCGCGCCGACGCAGCGCGCGCTCATCGTTCGGGAACATGAGAGGGAGCGGGAAGCGGTGCTCGCCCGGTGGGGGTTGTTGCCGCACTGGGCGAATGACGAGCGGATCGCGTTCAAGATGATCAACGCAAGGGCGGAGACGCTGGCGGAGAAGCCGGCGTACCGGTCGCTGCTCGGCAAGTACCGGTGCCTCGTTGTCGCTGACGGCTTCTACGAGTGGACGGTCGGCCAGGATGGGAAGAAGCAGCCGATCCACTTCCGGCTCTCCGACGGCGGCCTGTTCGCCTTCGCGGGACTGTGGACGTGCCGGACCGACGATGCCGGTGAACTAGTGGAGTCCTGCACGATCATCACGACACGGCCGAACGAGCTGGTGGCGCCGGTGCATGACCGGATGCCGGTGATCCTGCCTATGGGTCTCGAGTCAGAGTGGCTTGCCCGGAGATCAGCAAGGCGCATGTGCTGTCTTTGCTCGAGCCGTACCCGACTGACGGGATGGTGTCCGCCGCGGTGTCCGCTCGGGTGAACTCGGTTCGGAATGACGATCCGGGCGTCTTGGTTTTGGCCAGTCTCGCTGCGTAGAGCGGCTGACCGCGTGGCAGGCCGTGCCGGAGTCCCCGAGTCGACCTAGTTCTCGGGTTTGGGCGTAGACGCTCGGGCCGTGGTGATCGCCGCCGCCGCGAGCAGCGTGATCAGCGCAACGAAGATGAGGAGAGGCTTGGCGAGTTCGTGCCCCCCGACGGGGAGGGGTGTTGGGAGTGAGACCGGCAGAAGGGAGAACGTCGACCCTGGCGGGCCGGTGCTCTGCCGACTGGCATCGCGGATGTAGGCGATGAGTGTGTTCGAGACGCGTGTCGCGACTTGAGTGGCCTGTTATGAGTCTCCGGCGCTGCCGACGATCGAAATCAAAGGCAGGCTGGTCGGTTGGCGTCTCAGTCTCAGCGCATCGGCCGGGTAGCTGTAAAACCGGCCGTGGGTCCCGTCGTCCTTCGGCAACTTGGTGACTCTCGGCAGCTTGGTGACTCTCGGCCGGTCGATCAGTTGGGACGCGACGTAGCTGCCGTGGAGGGGCCCGGACTTCAGGAGGAGGCCGTGTAGCCGATCGCTGTTCGCGATCTGCGCGAAGAACGCCCCGAGAGCGGGCGGCGCTGCGGCCTTGCCAGTCATGAGCGCTGCCCCCTGCTTCGAGACCAGGAGCACCTCGGTTGCCTGGTACCGATCCGGGTGCCGCCATGACACCCCGCTGCCGCCAAGGTCGACACGGAAGATCGAGAAGAACGACACCACGAGCGTCGCCGCCATACCGACAGCGATCCACACCAGCCGCGCGCGCCGCGACAACGACAAGAGGCGCACCTGCTTGCTGTCGATTAGGACTCGCTCGCTGCTCACACCCTCAATCTAGATCCGACAGGCGGCGACGTCGAGTCAGGCTCGGAAGGTACAGGACGTATGTTCGTTAGCGTGCCGCATGACCCCGGACGGGACGGCGTACACGCGGTTCCGCCGGTCGATCGAGGTCCGCAGCGTCTCCCAGGCCGAGATGGCCCTCCGCGAAATGCCCCGCGTCGGCCTGCTGGACACGCTCGACTACTGCACGCTGCTCGCTGCGGAGGCACCGGATCGCTACGACCCGGCGGCTCGCCGCTGGCTCGGCCTGCTCCTGGCCGAGTGCGGGTCCCTGACTCTCGATGACGTGCAGTTGGCGCTCGCCTGTCTGCGAAGCCTTCCGGCCGGCGACGTCGAACCGATCCGAGAGATGCTGCGCGCCCTGGTCAAGAGGAGGCATCGCCTGCAAGGAGGCATCGCCTGCGCGGACAGTGAGCGGGCGGCTCGTCACCGAGTCGCCCGCAAGGAACGTGTGCGCTGTCGCCGAGCGATCCGTCAGCAGAAGACGGCCACGGATACCGGTTGGTCGGTGAAGATGTTGTGGTTGACGACGGCGACGTCCACTTGGGTGAAGTTCACCCGAGTGGCCGTGAGCGTCGAATCTACCCCGCCGCCGTTGTTGGTTGCGAGGGCGGCGCACTTTTCGACGTTCTCCGGGAAGGTGATTCGGTAGATGCCGGCGCCCATGTGCTGAACCGACACGACGCCGCTTGAGCCGAGTACCGTCCCATCGCTGTCTATCGCCGCCCACATTTTTGTGGCCGGCGCCCCAGCCGTTCCGGTTGCGCCCTTCGGACCCGTCGGGCCTTTTCCTCCTGTCTGCCCCTTGGCCCCGGTTGTCCCCTTCGGCCCGGTTGTCCCCTTCGGCCCGGTCTGATTCCAGTTGAGCGACTGTTCCTTCTTGGTGTCGCAGCTTTGGCCGGCGCTCGGGTCGATCACCCGCAGGCTGCCGTCCTTGGTCGCGTAGCAGCTATGGATGACGTCCGAGTCGGAGATGCTCGCCTGAACCACGGATGCGATCCCGAATAGCACGCCCCCGACGGCAAGCGCCAGCAGCAGCCGTCCACCGCGGCCCAAACCGCGTAGTCGATGCATTCGGTTGTCCCTCCTCCCCTGGGGTTTACAGGTGCACACTCGTCCATTCGAGGCAAGAGGTCAAGGTCAGGTTCTCGTCGACGAGACGTGGCTCCCGGAGGCCACTCGCTCTCCCAGGGATGCGCCGTGCAAGACTCGCCAACATCCGCAGCAGGTGACGGCTCGGTGTCAGGAGTGCCGCGTTGCGCTCGCCGCCGACAGCCCCGAACTGCGACTTGAGCTCACCTGCGACGACGAGCCGATCGTCTACTGCCAGCGAGTGTCGGGAGCGGGAGTTCGGAGAATCGGCTGCGTAGTTGGAGAGAGAACGCTCGCCTGCGCCAGCGTTCGGGAATGTCCCCTGAGCTTGTAGCCCCTATGGGCAAGTGTTCCGCAATGCACCCTGAGCTTGGCACGGCCCCGTCTCCTTTAAGCTGCGGCCGGTGACCGAGCACGCCGCCGCGACCCTCACCGTTCGACCTCTGACTCCGGAGACGTGGGACGCGTTCGCGGGCCTCGCGGAACGACACAACGGCGTGTGGGGCGGTTGCTGGTGTACGTGGTTCCACACCTTCCACGCCGAGAAGGAGTTCTCGTACGACGCCAATCGAGCACTCAAGGAGCGACTCGTCCGCGAGAGCCGAGCCCACGCCGCGCTGGTCTTCGACGGCGACGTCGCCGTCGGGTGGTGCCAGTTCGGAAGCCCGGACGAGCTGAAGAACATCAAGCACCGCAAGGAGTACGAGGCCGAGCTCGACAGCCTGCCGGACTACCGCCTGACGTGCTTCTTCGTCGACAAGCGCTACCGGCGCGCCGGCGTCTCGGCCCTGGCGCTCCAGGGCGCGCTGGACCTGATCGCCAAGGCTGGCGGCGGCGTGGTGGAGGCCTATCCCCAGGACACCGGCGGCAAGAAGATCACGGCGTCGTTCCTCTACAGCGTCACCCGCAGCCTGTTCGAACAAGCCGGTTTCAGCTACGTGCGGCCCAAGGGCAAGAACCACACCGTGATGCGGACGACGATCGACCCGGCCCGGTAGCCGGGAACGCGCTCGGCGGCTTGGGCAAGATCACCCGTTCGAAGTCGTCGACGCTCGGCTGGGCGAGCGTACTGTCGCTCGAGAGCCAGTCGGGGATAAAGACAACTCTGTAGTCACGCCCAGGACTCTCGTCTGCGCGAGTGGGCAGGAATGTCACTTGAGCGGTCTGCTCGTGGCGATACTCCAAGAGTGGAGCGAACCGAGCACCGCGTGGCGATCGTCTTGGGACCCGAACTACGGGGAGCGGATCATCGAGTTAGCGCGCGAATGTCACGTGTGGCTCGTGAGTTCGGCTTCGAACTATGCGGCGGCCCAAGGACTTTGGCAGACCCGATAACTCGTTCTCGTTGCATCGGACTAGAGCCGTCCGGGAAGCCGGGAGCCTGACGGTACGGCAGGCGATGAGTCCCGCGGGGGTGCCTCAGCCACCGAAGACGGAGGCGGGGATCCGCGGGATCCCGATCCTGCCCGCACTCCGTCGCCAACTGGTTGCGTGGAAGGTGCGCTCTCCGCATACGAGGATGCGCGATCTCGTGATCGCGACTGCGGATGCCACGTCGGTCCAGGAGCGGGATCTTCGTCGTGCGCTGAACGCCGCGAAGAAGGCTGCCGGGTTGGACATGACTGCCGATCGGCTTTCTTGGCATGCGCTTCGGCATTCGTGTCTGTCGATGCTCGCCACCGACCTCGAGCTCCCGGCAACCACGCTGGCCCGGCTGGCGGGCCACGCGGACGCTGGCTTCACGTTGAAGGTGTACGCGCGTGACGGTAGGGACGAGGCGACGCTCGTGGAGGACGTGCTCCTACGCGCGGCCAGCGCCAGGGTCGGAGGTTAGTCAGCCTTTTAGTCAGCCTTGGCTGTCGCCTGCTGGCGCACCGGGGCGATCATGCTCAGGGCAGATTCCGCGTAACCAGGGTGTTTGTCGTCGGGTGTCGCGTGCTGTCGTCGGGCGCTACTTCCTTTGGGAGCAGAAGGCCGGCGGTTCGAATCCGCCCGTCCCGATTGACGTAGGGCACCCCCGCCCCCGGGGCCGGAGGAGCGCCATCGGCATTCCGCAGCTCGATCGCGTCGCCTCCTTCGCGTCGGTCGGCTGGGGCTGGGGCGGAAGCTGGTCGGGGAGCGTCCGCGACTACCGGCACTTCTCGGTGGGTGGGCGCTAGGCTGCATTGATGATCTCGGGTGCGCTCGCGGCGGCCGCGACGCCGCTCAAAGACGACGGCGCCGCGCTGGACGAGGACGGCTTCGGCCCCCTCGTCTCCTTCCTCGCAGCCGCCGGGCTCGACGGCCTCCTGGCGCTCGGCACGACCGGCGAGGGGATCCTCTTCTCCGTCCAGGAACGCAAGCGCGTCACGGAATGCTTCCTCGAGGCCGCGGCCGGAAGCCTCAGAGTCGCGGCCCACTGCGGCGCGCAGACGACCGCCGACACCGTCGCGCTCGCCGCGCACGCGGCCGAGGCCGGGGTCGCCGCCGTGGCCGTGATCGCGCCGCCGTACTTCCCGCTCGATGACCACGCACTGCTGGAGCACTTCGCCGCCGCCGCGAGGGCATGCGCGCCCGTGCCCTTCTACGTCTACGAGTTCGAGCGGACGAGCGGGTATGCGGTGCCGCCGCACCTGATCGAGGAGCTGCGAAGCGCGGCGCCGAATCTGGCGGGGATGAAGGTCTCGGACTCGCCGTGGGAGCGCTTCCAGCCGTACCTGATCGAGGGCCTGGACGTCTTCGTCGGGCCGGAGGTGCTGATCCAGCAGGGCATGGCCGCAGGGGCCGTCGGTGCGGTATCGGCGCTTGCGACCGCGTTCCCCGAGCTCGTGCTCGACGCCGTGCGCTCCAAGCGCGTCGAGGCCTCGCGCCGCGTCGGCGAGCTGCGGGCCGCGATCGAGGCCTTCCCAAGGCATGCAGCGCTCAAGCATGTCCTGAGAGCGCGGGGCGTGGCGATCAACGAGGACGTGCGGCGCCCACTTCGCGGCCTGACCGCCGATGAGTGCGTCCGGCTCGACGAGCTGCTCCCTGCGTGGGTCGAGCTGCCCACCGTTCGCTAGGCTGGCAACACTCGGACCAAAGAATTCGCCGAGCCGGTTTCGCTTTCGTCCACCCTTCCCACCGACCTTCGGCTTCCGCCTAGTGCCGCCCGGATGGGCTTCGGTCTACTTGCGCTCCGTGCTCGGCGCAGGAGGGAGACTAGGGGGTGAGGGCCGGGTGCGCAAGGGCTCCGAAAGTGAAACTTTCCGCAATTTGCGACAAGCAATTTCTTGTCAGAATTGGCAACGCTTGGACCAAAGAATTCGCCGAGCCGGTTTCGCTTTCGTCCACCCTTCCCACCGACCTTCGGCTTCCGCCTAGTGCCGCCCGGATGGGCTTCGGTCTACTTGCGCTCCGTGCTCGGCGCAGGAGGGAGACTAGGGTCTGACCGCCCCGGATGCAAGGGGTCCGCGCAACGAAATCTCGCGCATTTTGCGAACTACCGGCCGGCCGTCGACAGCAGGTCGCGCGTCTCCTCCTCGTGGAAGAAGCGCGTGACGTACACGGCGAGGAGGCAGAAGAAGAGCACGGCCTCCTCGACGGTCATCGCGACCCCGGCGATGCGCTGGTCCTGGAGTGCGTCGATGCCCCACAGGCGCGGCGCGTGCTCGTAGAAAGGGTAGATCGGACGGCCGAGCAGCGAGACGATGAGCCCGAACGGCGATGCGAAGACGAACGCCGCCGCCAGGTAGACGGCCTTGCCGCCGCTCCCGAGCCGCTGCGGCGCGTCCTGGAAGACGGGCCACCAGAGCACGATGCCGGCGACGAGGTAGCACAGGTGCTCGAGGTGGAGCAGCGAGCGCGGATGCTCGAGCGCTGCGTCGTACACCCACGGCAGGTGCCACACGATGTACGTGAGGAGCCAGAGTCCGAGTGCGACCGGCGGGAACGTGATGATGCGCGCCCCTGGAGCGCGGGCGAGGAACGCACCGAGCGCGGGTGGGATCCCGAGCACGAGCAGCGCGGGCGCCCACTCGGCGATCGCGACGTTCTGGAGCAAGTGCGCCGACAGCAGGTAGTGGTTCGCGATCGTCGCGAGCGGCGTCACCCGGGTGAAGAAGACGACCGCTACCCCGGCTGCGAAGCAGAGGACCCGCCAGCGCGGCGCCGGGAACACGCGGTTGGCTGCCGCGTAGAGGACGACGAGTCCGGCGGCGGTGACGAATCCGTCGGGATCGAGGCTCCAGTCTGACGGCGCCACCACCCTCGATACGCTACTCGGGCGGCGCCGATGCGCCGCCTGCGCGGGCGTAGCTCAATGGTAGAGCCCCAGCCTTCCAAGCTGGCCACGTGGGTTCGATTCCCACCGCCCGCTCTCAAAAATCAGACCGCCGGTCGCGCATCACCCGAACGGGATTTCAGGGCCGAAGCGCCCAGCAGAGTCTGAAGCCGGCGGCGTAGATCTGCCGCAGTGGCCACCAGAGGATAAGGAGCGGCCAGGCGAGCTCGATCCCGATCTGCTGGATCCGGGTAGCCAGCCAGGCTTGCGCATGGCCGACCGGGAGGAAGCCGTAGTAGACGGCGAGGAAGAGCAGATGCCTCGAACGTCGGGCGAGCGTTTCCGTTCGCATCACTCCTCCACGCTAGCGCCGGGATTGGTCGCGGCTCTTTCCGAGCCAGTAGCTGAGGACGTAGAGCGGGATCGCGATCAGGGCGACGAGGAAGGTGAACACGCCCCAGGCGGTCGCGTGGCGGCTCCGGTGTTTGTCGGCGTGGCGGAAGACCAGCATCGCGAGCCCGGCCGCGAGCACGACCGCGATCACGAAGTCAACCGGGGCAGGGTTACCGATGCTGTCGGCCATCAGCCTCCCAGTATCGGGCTCGCCGTACGGACGCCACCGTCACCGCCGCCTTCGACCTTCAGGAGTCGGGAAGCTCGCCCTGGCCGTCGCCGGTGGACGGTTCGCCGGGGTCCGGGGCCCAGCGGGCGACGGCTGCGAGGAGGCCCAGCCAGAGACAGAGACCGAGAACGAGCCCGACGATCGTGAACGTGTCAGTCGCGAAGAGCAGCACCGCTCGAACGATACGGGCGCCCGCCTATTCGCTCACGCCGGCTGTGAGCGCCACGTGTCGGCGTCGACCGCCTCGCCGAACACGCGGCGGGCGTGCCAGACGCCCCAGAGGACGAGTGCGACGAGGATTGGCGTCCCGGTCACGGTCGAGACGACGACCAGCCCGCCGACGCCGGTCGTCAGCAGCACCCCGAGCCGGAGCCCGCACCTGGCGAGGCAGTAGATGCCCCAGACGATGCTCTGCATCCCGAACTCGTGGCGGTAGATCGCGCTCGCGCGGAAATCGGCCGGGAACGGGTACCAGGCGCGCGCGAAGGCGCCGATCAGCGGCTTGCGGATCGCCACGGAGACGAGGTAAGCGATGCCCCAGAGACCGCTCACGACGACGGGCTGCGCTAGGTACACGGTGGCACTGTGCGCCGCCAGGCCGACGAGCGCCTGGATGCCGATGAAGACGCACGTGACGGCGGCGAGCGCGACGTCCATGCCGCGCCGCAGCTGGTAGAGCACGACCAGGCCGGCCGCCGCGGTCGACGCCACGACCGCGGGTCCGAGGCCGGTCTCGCGCCAGACGCCGTAGAAGACCGCGACGGGGAGCACGCCCTCGATCGCGAGCGTCGGCAGGCCGTGACCCAGGAGCATGCGCCACGTCGGCTCGGGCAGGTCGGTCACCTCCTCGGCCGGCGCGGTCGGCTCGCTCACGCCGCCTCCCGGCGCAGGCGTTGCTCCTGCGCGTCGCACCACTCGACGCCCCATCGGCAGTAGTCGAGCCCCCACCGATAGGCGAGGTCGACGAAAGGGGGGTCGGGCACGCCGCTGCCGTCGTCGAGGCTTCGCAGGTACTCGAGCATCCGCCGGTACCCCTCGCGGCGGCCGGCGAGCAGGCCGAGCCCGTGCTCGAGAGGGATCGCGTCCGCGAAGAAGATGCGGAGCAGCGACTCGTCGCGGAGCTCGACGCGCGTATCGATCCCGGCGAGCCAGCCGCGGAGCGCCGCCGTCCCTTCCGGCGTGATCCGGTAGACGCGCCGCCGACGGCCGCCGCGCGGCTCGTCGTCGCCTGCGATCCAGCCGGCCCGCTCGAGCCGCTTGAGCTCGGGGTAGATCTGGCCCGGGCTCGCGGCCCAGAAATGGCGGATCGTGCGGTCGACGATGCGCTTGATGTCGTACCCACTGCGCGGCTTGCTCTCGATCAGCCCGAGCACCGCCCAGGTCGCCGATGTGATCTCCATGAGTCGTAACGATACATCGTCACGACTCATAGTGCAAGTATCTCACTCGCTCTCGGGCCGACCGGATCACGCCCCGGTCCGGCCTCCTCCAACCGCTCACATCCGGAGGTCGAAGGGGCGCTCGGTCTCCCGAGCACCCCTTCGAAAGGACAGCTTCGTCCGGCAGCTACCGACGGAGCTTGTCCGCTGAGCGGAGGAGGTTGTTGCAGTGCGCCACCTCCGAGTTGCCCTTCGGTATGGCGACGTTGTTGAACTCGGCGTTGAAGAGGTCGTTCTTGATGGTCGTGGCGAGGGCGTCACGGTCAGCGCCGAGGCTCTTGATCTGAGCCGACGTGTCCTGGTACGCCTGGTCGCTGGCGCCTGACCCCGTCTTCAGAGCGGCCGTGTCGGCGACGAGCACGTCCGTGCCGAACTGGCCGACGCTCGAGTTGAGCTGCTTGTAGCAGACCGCCAGCGGCTGGAACGTCTTGTCGCCGGTCTGGCCGGGTTTGATCGTCAGATCCTCGGTCAGGACGCGTCCATCGTCGATGTAGTCGTCCTTGAGCCCGGTCAGGGCCATGAGCGTCGGACGTGTGTCGGTGTGATCCGCCCACGTGCCCGGGTTGGCGATCGCGGTCACGAGCTGCGGGTTGGAGTTGGCCGTGCCGTCCGAGTTCGGGCCCTGGTCCGCCGCCGAGCCGTCTACGCCCTTGTGGGCGACGCCGGGCCCGACGAGCCCGAGGTACGTGTTGTCGATCTCGGGTGCGTAGTAGCCATGGTCCCAGGCGAAGCCGTTGTTGATCGTCGTGCACTTCTGCCAGGCATTGCCCTGGTTCACCCCTGACTGGCAGGAGTTAGCCGGGGACCCGTCGCTGATCCCGCCGGTGAGGAAGTAGTCGGGCTTCGGGAACACCGTGAACGACGGCGTCCGGTTCGCGTCGGCGTTGACGAAGTGCAGGAGCTGCTCGACGGTGGGATCCGCCTCGTACTGCGCCAGGTTCTCCTGGACGTTCCCGTCGTAGACATCGTTCACCGTCGCATTCGAGAAGTCCCGCTCGAGCTGACGCGTGGACGCATCGTTCGGCCCCGGGTTGCCGGTGATGAAGATCGAGTTCCCCTGGGGCTCGTCGTAGAAGGGCGTCGTGTTGCTCAGCTGGTTCTGCAGCAACCCGTGGATGCTGACCTGCATCTCGCCGATCTTGTTCCCGCCGGAGTAGTCGCAGGTGCTGTTGTTCTGCCAGCCCACGGGCGCTGCGCCGCAGGTGGGTTGGACGGCGCGGGTTGCGTTGGCGCCGGCGAAGTGGTCGCCCTCGTCGGCGGTGATGACGAAGAGCGTGTTGCTCTTGTCGATCCCGTCGTCGGCGAGCCGCTGGAAGAACATCTTGAACGCCATGTTGTAGTTCTGCAGGTTCTGCTGGTAGCAGGGGTCGCCAGGCCCCTGAGCCGTGCCGCTGTTCGAGCAGCCCGTCTGGGTCACACCTGCCGCGCTCTTCTTCTCGTGGGCGTCGGAGATGTAGCCGTAGGTGATCGGAACACCGACCTCCTGCATATCGGCGATGTACGCGAGCGTCTGGGCGGCGCTGATCGGGCCGAATCCCGGGAAGCCGGGCGTGAACTTGCTGTTCGTGTTAGGCGGGCACGTGGCGGGCGGAGTTGGAGGACAGGGGTCGACCGCGAACGCGCCCTTCATCGTGTTGCCGTCCAGGTCGGTGAGATTGCCCTGCGCGTCGAAGACGTGGTACGGGTGGCCGTTGACGACGCGGTCCCCTCCGGAGTTCGCCGCCTGGGCGAGCTGGGGGGTGAGGTACTTGTGGCCGAAGAGAGCCTGGAAGTTGTTGTAACCGCCGGGCTCGTCCGGAAGCGAGTCGGTCACTGCCGTGTTGGACACGGTGGTCTCGTTGCCCCGCTTCCCCATGGCCGTCGAGCAGAACGAGTCGTTCTGGGCACAGTGAACGCCCACGCCGACGTAGTCGTTGGTCTCCTGGCCCTTGAACCGGGGGTCGGCGGTATCGGCGTTGAGTTGCGCCACCTCGGGCGAGTTCGGCCCGAAGAAGTTCGCCAGGTCGGGATTCGTGTTCTCGAGCACCATGTTCGCGGTCGAGACGTCGCCGACGTCACAGCCGGCGCGCGTGAACGGAACCCAGGGAGCCGGCGGCGTCTTCGGCGGCGAGCCGGCGGCCGGCACCGTCGGCGAGTACGGCATGTTCGGGAACGGGTCCAGGTTGTACGTACCCGTCCAGTAGGCGAACGACGACTTGGCCTGCGCCGACGTGACGGCGCCGTTGACGTACGTCTCGTAGGTATTGGTGAGCCCCTGACCGTGACGATCGCCATAGAGACCGGTGTAGTTCGTGAGGCTGTCGTCCGCCGTATGGGCGATCAGCGGCGTGTAGTTGTTCGAGAGCAGCGTGCCGTTCTGCGTGATGAAGTCCTTGAGGGCGGGCATCTGCTCGAGGTCGGACAGGACGTTCGGGTTGTCGCGGTTGAAGTGCGTGTTGTCGAACGTGATCTCGATGACGTGCTTGATGCCGTTCCCAAGCTGGCAGTTGGACGACGGTGGTGGGCTGATCGCCGCCGTCCTCGTGCCGCCGAGCGCACCGGCAGCAACGGCAGCGCCTGCCAGTGCCGCCGCCGCTAGGGCGACTCCCAGCCAGCGAAGCCTGGTTCTCCCGACTTCTGAAGCCTTCTGCCTCATGGTCACCCCTTCCTCACATCGTTCTTCGCGCTTGACGCGGACGTCGCGATGGTGGGCAGCCGGGCTTCCCGGTGGGGTTTCACTCTGGCGAACATCCGGGGTGGGTCAGGTGGACGCCTGCTCCCGCTGGACGCGAGCCCGGCGTCTGCCCTCCCTCTTTTCCAAGCTGCCGAACGAACCCTCACGGCATGCCCTCAACGGGTGTGGAACTAAACCGGATGCGCGGAACAGGTTTCGGCGCGGGCGGCTGTCAGATCGCGGGAGACGAGCGCGGCGCACGCGAGCCCGGCGAGGAGCCCGAGTGCGAATGCCGTCGCATCGCGCCCCGTAGATTAAGCGGAATGCGGACGCCACCGAGGATCCGCGGCAGCCTCGCGCTGCGGCTGGCCGTCCTCGTCGGCGGCCTGTTCCTGTTCGCCCTCGGAATCGTCGCCTTTCTCGAGTCCAGGCTCGGCCTCTCTCCCTGGGACACGTTGCACCAGGGCGTGTCCCGGCACACGCCGATCTCGTTCGGCGTCGCGACCATCGTCATCAGCGTCGTCGTGATGGCGATCGCGTGGCTGCTCGGCGCGCAAATCGGGATCGGGACGCTCGCGAACGCCCTGCTCGTCGGCGGCTTTGTCGTCGGCCTGACGTCGATCCGCGCTGTCCAGGACCTCGCCCACGACCCGATCGGTGTGCGGATCGGCCTGCTCGCCGCCGGCGTGCTGCTGACCGGTTTCGGCTCGGCTCTCTATCTCGCCGCGGCGCTAGGCGCCGGGCCGCGCGACTCGCTGATGGTCGTCGGCTCGAAGCGGCTCGGAATCCGGATCGCGGTCGTACGCGCCGGGCTGGAGGTGTGCGCACTCGCCGTCGGGTTCGCGCTCGGCGGGACGATCGGCGCCGGCACGGTCGCGTTCGCGCTCCTGATCGGGCCGTCGATCGAGACGTCGTTCTGGGTCATGGACCGGGCGCGTCTGACGCTGCCGCCGACGCCGGCCGCGGTTCCGGCCTAGAGGCCGGCGCATACGATCGAGCCCGTGACGCTCGCCACGCACGAGCTCGGGGACCCCGCCGCACCGCCGCTCGTCTTTCTGCACGCGCTCGGAGTGGGGACGAGCGGCCGCTACGTTTCCGAGATCGCGCCGCTCCTTCGTCGCCGTGTGATCGGCGTCGACGGGGCGGGCTTCGGCGCGAGCCCGGCGCTCGAGTGGACCGGGTACGAGCTCGACTCCTACGTCTCGCGGCTCATCGACCTCCTCGACGAGCTTGGCCTCGAGCAAACCGCGCTGATGGGTCATTCGTGGGGAGGCCTGCTCGCGTGCCATCTCGCGGCCGCGCGGCCCGAGCGGATGAGCGCGGTCGTCCTGCTCGATAGCGGCCATCTCGACTATCCCGACCAGCCAGGAGTCGATCCCGACCTCCCGCTCGAGGCCTGGATCCAGCGCGCCGGCCGCACGCGGTGGCAGTGGCCGTCGCGCGAGGCCTTTCTCGCCGAGCTGCGGGAGGACGCGACGCGGACGACGCCCGAGTACGAGCGGGCCGTGCTCGCCGGGATGGTGGAGGACCCCGACGGCTTGCTCCACGGCCCTACGCCGGAGGTCCGCGGGGCGGTCTACTGCGCGCTCGCGCGGGCGCGGAGCAGCGAGGCGTGGCCCACCATCGACGTCGACAGGATCCCGACGCTGCTCGTCTACGCGACCGAGCCGGCGGACCGTGCGGCCGAGAACGAAGCAGGCGCGCAGCGGCTCGTGCGCGCGATCGGGAGCGCCGAGGCTGTCCCGCTGCCCGGTTCGGGGCACGACGTGATCGCCGACGGCGGCCCGGCGCTGGCCGAGATCGTCTCCGACTGGCTCGACTCGTCTAGTCGCTGAGCTCGATGCGCTCGATCACGACCGGCTCCGCCGGGCGGTCGCCCGAGTCCTTCGCCACCTGCGAGATCTCGTCGACCGTGTCCATCCCCTCGACGACGCGGCCGAAGACCGTGTGCTTGCCGTCGAGCCAGGAGCATTCGTCGGCGGTGACGATGAAGAACTGGCTGCCGTTCGTGTTCGGGCCGGCGTTCGCCATCGCCAGGGCGCCGCGGACGACGCGCCGGTCGTTCGGCTCGTCCTCGAACGTGTAGCCGGGCCCGCCGGTGCCGTCGCCGCGCGGGCAGCCGCCCTGGATCATGAAATCCTGGATCACGCGATGGAACGTCGTTCCGTCGTAGAAGCCCTTCCGGGCCAGGTCCTCGAAATTGTCGACCGTCTTGGGCGCGTCCTCGGGAAACAGCTCGATCCGGATCGCCCCATGGCTCGTCTGCAGAGTCGCTTCGCTCATGGCGGCACCGTACACGCCGGATGGTGCTTGTACCCTTGGCGAACCGACGGGCGCCTGTAGCTCAGCGGAAGAGCGACGGCCTTCTAAGCCGTGGGTCGGAGGTTCGAATCCTCCCAGGCGCATCGTGAGAAACCCCCGCAAGCCGGGGGGTTTCTCGTCTTTCCTGCGCTGTCTGGGGTGATTCAGCGCGTGGCCAGAACTTGGCCAGAATCCGCGAAAACGTCGAGACGCTGGCGTGCGTTCTCCAGCGAGTCGATGAGCAGGTGCGCGTACGTCTGCTCGAGCATCGTCACGCTCGTGCCGCAGAAGCGCGCGACAGCGTGCGGGGGCACGTTGGCGGCGAGCATCCGGGAGATGCCAGAGTGGCGAAGGGAGTAGGGGACGGCGTCGAGCCCGACGAGCCTCACCGCTGGCTTGAAGTGCCGGTTGGCCCAGTTGTTCAGGTTCAACTGGAACCCGTCTCGGGAGGGGAACAGGAGGCGCGATTCCAGCCTGGCCGGAAGCAAGGCTAGCGCGCTCTTCGCCCGGGTTGGAAGCGGCACCTGCCGGACTGACCGTCGTGTCTTCGTGCCGCGGACATTCAGAACACCGTCGCCGATGTCGCGGCGCTCGAGGCCGAGCAGCTCGGACGGCCTGAGCGCGCACCACGCTCCGACAGTCACGGCGACGTCGTACGGGAACGCAATCGCCTCCGCCAGCGCCTCGACCTCGTCCGGCTCGAGCACGGTCCGCTCGATGACGGGTGGCGCGGGGTTCGCCCCGGTCTTGGCCGGGTTGCGCTGGAGGTACTGCCATTCGACGGCCGTGTTCAGCACCTGCCTGAACGAGCGCATGACCGAGTGCCGGTAGCGCGGGGGTAGGCCCGCTTCCCAGGCGGCGATCTCGCCGGTTTCGGAGCTCGATCAACGGAACATCGCCGAACACGGCTAGGGGTCTTCGCATTCTCGCTTCGAGCGTCTCCACGCTTCTTCGGCTCCGCACCGTCGCGTATCGCTCCAGGAACTGGAGCGTGAACTCGGCGAGTGTTACCCGGTCCGCGAGTATCTCGCCTCGCTGCCGCGGCAGTTCGACAGTCTGAAGCCACCGGCGTGCGGCGCTCTTCGACGAGAAGCCCGTTTGTACGCGCTGGCCGTCGCGGGTGAACCGGATCCCGTAACCCTGGGTGGTCTTGTAGATCGTTCCTGCCTGGTCAGCCGGCACGGTCCTGCTCCTTTCCGTTCTTCTTGGTGCTCTTGCCTCTGACGACCTGGGCCGTGCCGCCCGACGCGGGCAGTAACGGCATCTTCTTCAGCAACATCGTCTGGACCTGTAACTGAACTAACAGCACGTAACGGGCAGCGGGCGGTTCGGTGACGAGCCGCCCGCTGTCACTTTTCAGACCTCCGGCGGGCACTGCATTCGCTCCGCTCGCGTCACAAACGACGATTCTTAACCCGCGCCCGCCGGAACGCCTCCTCCGGCTCCAGCTTCTCGACCTGACCTAGGTCATTGACGCCATCCAGCGAGAGTCACAGTTCAAAGCGGCGGCCACGAGCGAAGTTCCGCGAGCTCGAACCGCTCGAGCCACCAGCGCTTCGCCTGCTCGACGGCCGCCCTCGACGGCCCGCCGCTGCCACGGCAGAGCGCAAACCGATCCCGCACGTCCCGCCGAGCATGCTCGTACGCGACGCGGGCGACTCGGTTCGAACGCGATGCCGCACCCGACGCACGAAACCCATCGACCAGACGACATGCTGGTTCATCGGCCGCGACCGTGAAGTCTCCTAGGTCGGTCTCGGCGCGTCCTCGTCGCCGAACTCCCGCTGCCAGCACTGAGCGCAGTAGACGATCGGCTCGTCGTTGTAGGTGAGCTCGAGCCGAAGCTGCGGGCTGTGGCGGCGAGCTCGACGCAGCACTCCTGGCAGCTTGCCGTGACTTAAGTATCCCTTCACTTTGGTCGAGACGCTGCGGACGCTGCGAAAGAGGGCCCCTCGTCGAGTTCGGCGAGATAGCGGTGGACGAACTGGACGGCCATCGCGCCCTCCCCCACGGCCGACGCGACGCGCTTGTTCGAGCCGAGCCGAACGTCACCGGCCATGAAGACCCCGGGATAGCTCGACTCGAGGAAGAACGGCGCGCGCTCGAGCGGCCAGGCCGGTGCGCCGTCCTGATCGGCGCCCGGAGCGAGCACGTCCGGCCCGGTCGCGATGAATCCGCGCGAGTCGCGACGGAGCAGGCCGGCCGCGCGGGGCGTTCTCGGCGCACCGCCGATCAGGACGAAGAGCGCCCCCGCTAGGACCTCTGACTCCTCGCCCGTCCGGTCGTCGGCGATCACGATCTTCTGGAGCCGGCTCTCCCCGGTAGCACGAACTACCCGCGTGCGGGTCCGGATGGAGATCGCTGGGTGGTGCTCGAAGCGCTCGGCGAGGTAGTGCGACATGCCGGCGTAGATCGACTCGCCGCGAATGAGCAGCGTTACCGACCGCGCATGCGTGGCGAGATGCAGCGCCGCCTGGCCGGCCGAGTTCGCGCCGCCGACGACGAAGACGTCCCCGCCGCGGTGGTAGACGGCATCGCTCGGCGAGACGCCGTAGTAGACGCCGGCGCCCAGGAGCTCCTCGACGCCGGGCGCGTCGAGGCGCAGGTACGTGAAACCCGTCGCGCCGATGCCGGCGCGGGCACGCAGCACCGCACCGTTCACGAGCGAAAGGGAGAGCATGGAGCCGTGGAAGTGAAAGCGGTCGAGATCCACACCCACGACGAACTCGGCGCCGAACCGCACCGCCTGGGCGTATGCGGCCTCGGCCAACTCCCGGCCGCTGAGCCCATTCGGAAAGCCGGGGTAGTTCTCGATTCGCGAGCTCATCCCCGCCTGACCGCCGGGGACGTGGCGCTCGACGACGACGGTCCTCAGCCCTTCCGACGCCGCAGTCAGCGCCGCCGTAAGCCCGGCCGGCCCGGCGCCGACGATCAGGACGTCGTAGAGGTCGAGCGACGGGCGCGTGTGCATTCCGAGCCGATCGGCCAACTCGGCCCGCGTCTTGTGGAACGCGAGATCTTCGTCCTTGTCGTCGACGGGCTCGAGTCGGCTGCCGTCGGGGAAGAGGAACACCGGCAGCCGCACGCCGCGGAGATCCTCGGGCGCGCCCAGGAACTGGGCGAGCGCGTCGCGCTCGACGTCGATCCATTCGTGCGCGACGCCGTTCCTGTCCAGGAAGTCGCGGTAGTCCTGGACATGCGACGACCCGCGGTAGCCGAGAACGTAGACGTCGCCGCTCGAGTTCGCCAGGCTGATGGAGGGGGAGGGCCCGGCCAGCATCCGCGCAGCTTCCCAGAGCCGCACACGCACGGCTATGGGGCCAGCCTGAGAGCGCGGGTACGGCCAGCACTACCGTCACCGTGGTCCCGCATGCGGCCAGCTCGTAGCGGACAAATCGACCGGGCGGCGGCTGGCTATGCGGCGAGCGTGTCCGGGAGGAGCACGCCCGGATCGTCGTTCCGAACCGAGTTCACAAGAGGTGAGGCGGGAAGAGCCACCATCTCCACAGCCGGATACGGCTCGAGCAGTGACTGCGCATGCTCCTTCGACACATTGAGGTCGAGCCAGTCCGCCTCAAGTTCGCGCGGCAGGATCACCGGCATCCGGTCATGCACGGGAGCCACGAGCTCGTTTGGCCGGGTGGTGATGATCGTGCACGACTCGACCAGTTCGCCGGCATCGTCGGTTCGGCACGTCCACAGCCCGGCGAACGCGAACAGGCCCCCGCCGGTGATTCGGAAGTGGATTGGCTGCTTCTTCCGTCAGGTCCCAGCGTCCACTCGTAGAACCCGTCCGCGACGACGAGGCAGCGGTACTTGCCGATCAGCGCCCGGTACTTCCGGCCGGAGCGTTGATCGTCTTGAACGCGATTCGCTCGTCCTTTGGCTGCGCGTAGTTGCAACGATCGCCGCGCCGACCTTTGCTCGTTAGCGTGGCTCGGAAGGCTGGTTGCGACAGACTGCAGGCGTGACGGCGAAGGCTAAGGGGGCGGCACCGATTCGTGTTCTGATCGTGGACGACCACGCCGTTGTCCGTTCGGGGTTGCGTAGGGTGCTGGAACTGGAAGGGGATATCGAGCCGGTCGGTGAGGCGGGGACGGGTCAGGAGGCGGTCTTTCAGGCGCGGGATCTGAAGCCGGACGTGATCGTGTTGGACATCGTCATGGGCGACCAGTCCGGACTCGAAGTACTGCCGATGCTGCTCCATGAGCACCCGGCGGTGAAGGTGCTGATGCTGTCGATGCTGGACGACCCGCGCTACGTGCGCGAGGCGTTCGACGCGGGGGCGAGTGGCTACGTGCTCAAGGAGGCAGCCGACATCGAGGTTGTGGCGGCAGTGCGAGAGGTCGCGCGCGGTGGGCGTTATGTCAGTTCCGAACTCGGGGCGCGGCTGGTTATCGGTGAGGCCGATGCGGCGCGACGGGCCGAGGAGAATCCGCTCTCTAACCGGGAGCGCGAGGTGTTGCGCCTGCTCGCCCTCGGGTATACGAATCAGGAGATCGCGGCGCAGCTGCATGTCTCCGGACGCACCGCCGAAACACATCGGGCGCACATCATGCAGAAGCTTCGCCTGCAAAGCCGGAGCGAGCTTGTCCGCTACGCAATCGCCCAGGGACTGCTCGACGACGCGTAGACGTAGCCTTACCCCGCAACAGAAGCAGCTAGAGCCAAGTCGAGCAGCCGGGCGGGCTGCTCGACTTGGCTCGCCCCGGTCGAGCGCCTTGTTACGTGCTGGCCCTCACCGCCGGTGGGGTGAACCCCTGATGTACGGCGACCCAGCCGGCGGTTCGGTGACGAGCCGCCCGCTCCGTTCTCATTAGAGCCAGCCGAGCGGCCCCGTCGCCTGTCGGCTCCGCGCCCGTCTGCCCAGGGGCGGCTGCCCGCACGCTGGAATGGGCGGTCGGCAACCGAGTCCGCGACCGCCAGCTCATTTTGTCCTGCTCCGTCTCCGGGAGAAGATCGGGGCCAAGCCGGACTAGAGCGACACGGGCTTGAAAACGCGGGAGGCCGCCACGAGGACGGCCTCCACGATTCCTTCAGAGCGAGCTTGGCGCTAGACGAGCGCCTTCAGGAACAGCTTCACGTCCTCTGCCGGGTACGTCTCGGTCTCGAACACTTCGAGCTTGGCGATCTTGCCGAGGACGCGGAACGCGGCCTCGAGATCGGGATACTCGAGGATGGCGAGGTACTCCCACGGGCCCATGACCGCCAGGAACCGCTCGACAGTACCCCCCTCGGCCTCGACGATCTTGTGGATCTTCTCGAAGTACTCGGGGGTCTTCTCGATGTGCTCGCGCGCGATCGGCGTGAGCCTGAAGAGCCCGACATAGGTGAACATACGCACCTCCCAGCTTGGGGGCATCGCGTAGAGCCCCATCGACTCGAGTCTCTCCCTGATCGCACCCAGCTGTATACGCGAATCCTCTGATCGGGCTGCTCGAAACCACCCGTCTCACCGAAACTTTCGCGAGGAAGGCTTAGCAAGAGCTGAGGGGGCGAGTCGACGATACGCGGCTCCCCGCTTGTGTGCATGCGTCTGACCCAGTGCCTGCACGGGGCCAGACGCACTTGTTTCCAGGTGTCCGCGCCGAACCGTGTCCCAGCGGGGGCCGGCTTGGACACGTTCAGGGTGGCCCTGGGCGGGGTGGCTGCGCATCGGTAGAAAGCCCGCGGGGCGCGTCCTACGCGAAATCTTCTTCGCGGGTGGCTACAGCGGGGGCTGAGCGGTGCTGCTGCCGGCTACACCCCCCGCCCCAGTAGAGCTCAAGAAACGGGCCTGGCGCGACCCCGCCGGGCCTGTTTTCGAAGACGCCCAACGACCGCTCGTACCGGGGCTCCGGCCTGGTTTGACATCAGCGCTCCACCGCGTACAGGCGCCACTCGCCGGGAATTCCTTTGAGTTCGTGCAGGCCGCGGTCTTGGAACGTGATGCCGGAGCCGGCGACGAGGTCTTTGACGGTGCTGGAGACGAGTACTTCTCCTGGCTGTGCGTTTGAGGCGACGCGAGCGCCTGTGTGGACGGCGATGCCTGCGACCTTGCCGTCGATGAGTTCGCACTCGCCGGTCATCGCCCCGCAGCACCCGTCGTAGCGCTAACCCCAGGCTGGGCGCCATCTGCGGCCTCGAAGTAGTGGCAGTTGCCGATCGCGTGACGGGCGAGCGCAGCCCTGGCGGTGGGCACGCGGGCCTTGGTGCGGCCGGGGAGGATCACCATCGCCAGAAGGAAGCCGAGGGCGAAGATTCCGACCGACCACCAGAAGGCCGTGGTGTAGCCGTGAACTGCCGCGGCGTCAGCCAGGCCGGGGGTGTGGAGGTGACTGACGGTGTAGCTGGCGACGGCGCTGGCGAAGATCGTGCTCAACAGGGAGGTGCCGACCGAGCCGCCGACCTGCTGGGAGGTGTTGACCATCGCCGCGGCGACCCCGGCTTCGCTTCCCTCGACGCCCAGAGTCGCGGTCGAGAACGTCGGCGCGAAGATGCAGCCCATCCCGACGCCGAGGACGAGCAGACCGGGAAGGACATCGCTGGCGTAGCTCGAGCCGGGCGTCAGGCGCGTGAACAGGAACATCGCGATCGCCCCGAGCGCCGTGCCAGCGAGTACCAGCGGCTTGACCCCGGTGTGTTGGACCACCCGGGTCTGCACGGTGGTCGAGGTGACCACAAGAACACCGGTCAGTGGCAGGAACGCCAGTCCGCTGGTGAGCGGCGAAAAACCGAGCTGCTGTTGCAGGAAGTAGGTGAGAAACAGAAATACGGCAAAGATGCCCGCGCCGGCCAGCGCGAGCGTGGTGTAGGCGCCGCCGCGGGCCCGGTCCCAGACGATGTGCGGGGGCAGCAACGGATGCTCGGCTCGGCGCTCGATCAGCACGAAGGCCGTCAGGAGCACGGGGCTGGCGATGAGCGCCACGATCGTGGCGGTGGCGGTCCAGGAGTGGGTCGCGGCATTCGAGAATCCGTAGACCAGCGCGAGCAGGCCCAGCGCTGAGGTGAGAACCCCTGGTATGTCGATCGGTTCCCGCTCAGGAGCACGGTGATTGACCAGCAGGCGCAACGCCACGATCGTCGTAGGCACGGCGATCACGAGGTTGACGTAGAGGCACCAGCGCCAGGACAGGATCTGGGTGAGCGCGCCGCCGAGTATCAACCCGAACGAGGCGCCACCGCCGGCGATCGCACCGAAGATCCCGAACGCCTTGGGCCGGTCAGGCGACCCCTCGAACGTCACCGTCAGCAACCCGAGCGCCGAGGGTGCGAGCAGTGCGGCGAACGCCCCTTGGAGCGTTCGGGCGGCCACGAGCACGCCGAAGGACTGGGCGAGACCGCCGATCGCCGAGGCGATCGAGAACCCGACCAGGCCGGCGATCAGGGTCCACTTGCGTCCGAACAGATCACCGAGCTTGCCACCCAGCAGCAGGAGGCTGCCGAACGCCAGCGCATAGGCCGTGACGATCCACTGCCGGCTCTCCGTGGAGAAATGCAGTGCCTCCTGTGCCGAAGGGATCGCGATGGTCACGATCGTCGCGTCCAGCACCACCATCAGCTGCGCGACGCCGAGCAGGGCCAGGACCACCCATCGATTCGGTTCGCGATCCGTCGAGGCCACCGACTTCAGCTGGGTCGCATCCCGATCGGCCGCGCGGCCATCGACCTCAGCCATCCCGTGACGGTAACACCGCTAAGCCGGCGGCGTAGAGACGCGCAAACCCGGTCACGCTGCGCGTTGGTACTGGTGAATCAGTCCGCCGAGGAGGTCGTCGCGGCGGGGAGCAGGCGTGTCGCGCTCGTCGGTCGCATGGCTGCGGTCTGGTGAACCAAGTTGGAGAGTGCATCGGGCGCTCGGCCCCCAGTCGGCGCCGGTTTCGAAGTTTTTGGTGCGCGTGAGGGGTCGTATATTGGTGCCGTCGGCGTTCATGACGAAGATGTCGGGGAGGGCGTTTCCGACGGCGCCGTTGCCCAGGGGAAACCGAGGCCTCTAGCGCGGCGGTAAACCGCTCAACCGTCGCCACTAGTCCCCCACAGGCCCCATCTGCGCACCGTTCTCACGCGGGAGGTCGCTGGTTCGATCCCAACCGCGGCCCGCCCTCGACCGACCGCCCGCCCGAAAAGACTGGGCCGACCTCAGAAGGCATGAGCCCTTGCACTCATTCGCCCACTATTCAGCACCAATCAACAACGCTAACTAGAAGCTATTAGCCGAGCCTTTGCAGGTGTTTTGGCTCCTTAAGCCAGTTCGTGGGTTCTCGCCGGGACGGTCTTCTAAGCCGTGGGTCTGAGGTTCGAATCCTCCCAGGCGCATCTCCGGCAGGGCCGCGTCAAGCGACGCGTCGCCGGCGGCGTGAAACCCTGCGGGAGCTCGAGCGGGCCAGCTCCGCTCGAATTGCCGCGACGAGATCCGGGCCGAGCTCGGAGTCGAGGCGCTCGGAAGCAGTCGGTCGCCCGGCGTCGAGAGACCCGAGCGCGATCACGTCGCGAACCAGCCGGTCGGATCGGGAGCCAGGGGCGCGAGGGTCTTGAGCGTCGTGTGTCTCTTGCATCCGGGTGCCCTCGTTTGTCTCCCTGGTCGCTTGTGCGGGCACCCTAACCGGCCGTGCCGCAGCTGGAATCACTCGTTCGGGTGGTGTCCGCGGCGCGTCGGGTGAGATCCCTCGATCGAGGGACGCGGCCCTCAAGATCGGAGGGCACGCTGCCGATAGCAGCCGGTCCGACTCCGTGGCAACGATCCGCAATCGGAGGATGCCGTCGACGTAGCCGCCCCAACCGGCGAGCACCCAGCGAGGCTCAGTCTTCGCCTCGCGCCTCGGCCTGCGCAGGCATTCCTGCTCCGGGCGCATCTGCGGCTCTGGCTGACCGCCCGGCTGGCCACGGAGAGCGACGTCGCCGACATCCTGCTCGCAGCACACGAAGCGTTCAGCAATGCGCTCCTCCACGCGCGCCATCCCCGGTCGATCGCGGTCAGCGTCGACGCGAGCTGGAACGACGGCTTCGTCGAGATCGTCGTCCGCGACCACGGACGCTGGCGGGAGGGGAACGGGAGTGCCGGAGGCGCGGGAGTGGGCCTGCAGCTCATGCACGCCCTCATGGACACGGTCGAGCTCGAGACCACGAAGAAAGGGACGACGGTTCGGCTTTACCGTGCGGTCGGCACGCGTTCGAGCGAGAACGGGACGGTGACAGTGGGGCCCCCTCGCGACCGGCTCGAGCTGCTGAGGAGAAGCCCGGTGTTCGCTCCGCATCCGGAGGCGATGCTGGAGGAGCTGGCCGCCCGGTTGATCCCGTGCTCGATCTCGGGCGACGAGACGATCATCGAGGAAGGCGACGAGGGCGGCCTCTTCTACCTCATCGCCGAGGGCCGGCTGGACGTCAGCGCCGAGGGCTGCCACGTCGCAACCCTCGGGCCCGGCGACTTTGTCGGCGAGATCGCGCTCCTCCGCGACGTGCCCCGGACTGCGACGATCGTGGCCAAGGAGCCGGTCGTCCTCTATGCGCTCTCGCGCGACGACTTCCTCGCCGCCGTCACGAGCGATGCCGCGAGTACGCGTGCTGCGGAGAGCGTGGTCTCAGCGCGCCTGAGCGGACTCGAGCACGCGCTCGCGCGCACGGGCCGGCCGCGTCGAACCGCCCCCAGTCTCGACTGAGGGAGCCCTCGATAGGCTCCGGGCGTGAGGATCGCGATCGTCCTCTTCGAGAACGCGGAGGAGCTCGACTGGGCCGGGCCGTGGGAGGTGCTCGCCGCCTGGGCGAAGCAGTACCCGGATGACGGCGTCGAGGTCTACACCGTCGCCGACGCCATCGCTCCGATCACGTGCGCGAAGGGGCTGCGCGTTCTGCCTGATCACACGTGGGACGATGCGCCGGCCCCGGACGTCGTCCTCTGGCCGGGCGGCCTGGGGGCGAGACAGCAGCTCGGCGACGAGCGCGTGCGCGAGCGCGTGCGTTCGCTCGCTGCGGGCGACACGCTGATGACGAGCGTCTGCACGGGCTCGCTCGTCTATGCCGACGCAGGACTGCTCGACGGCCGGCCAGCGACGACGTACTGGGGCGCGCTCGACAGGCTCGAGGAGATCGGCACCGACGTGCACGTCGACCGCGAGGCGCGCTTCGTCGACGACGGCGACGTGATCACGGCCGCCGGTGTCTCGGCCGGAATCGACATGGCGCTTCACCTGGTGCGCCGCCTCCATTCCGAGCAGCGAGCCCGGGACGTCCGGCGCTACATCCAGTACGATCCCGAGCCGCCGGTCTAGTCGCTGACCGCCGGGCGGGATTGACGGTTCGGAAAGGAGACCATGACCACTCTCGAGAACCGTCCGAACACCGCACTCCTCGTGGTCGACGTCCAGAACGGCGTCGTCGAGGGGGCTCACGAGCGCGACGCAGTCGTCGCGAATGTCGGCAGCCTCGTCGACAAGGCCAGGCAGGAGCAGGTCCCCGTCGTCTGGGTCCAGCACTCCGACGAGCATCTTGCGAAGGGGAGCGACGACTGGCGGATCGTCCCGGAGCTGACACCGGCCGACGCCGAGCCGCTCGTCGAGAAGAGCTACGGCGACTCCTTCGAGGACACCACTCTCGAGACCGTGCTGTCGGGGCTCGGTGTGGGGCGACTCGTCGTCGTCGGCGCACAGACCGACGCCTGCATCCGCGCGACGCTTCACGGCGCGCTCGTCAGGGGGTATGACGCGACCCTGGTCAGCGACGCGCACACGACCGAGGACCAGACGTCCTGGGGGGCGCCGCCGCCGGATCAGGTGATCACGCACACGAACCTGTACTGGACGGACGAGACGGCGCCGGGGCGAACGGGGGGAACGGTCGAGACCAGGAACGTCGACTTCGGTGGCACGTCCTGAAACCGTGCGACGTCGACGGCCCGAGCGGCGCATGAGGCCGGGCCGCATCGGCATGTTCGTCGTCGCGGTCGGCGCGGCGGGAGCTCTCTCGCTGGCTGCGAGCGCCGCGAAGCCACGCGTGCTGCTCGGCGTCCTCGGCGATCCCGGCCGGTTCCAGCAGCAGACTGGCCAGGTGGCCGACACGCGGCTCCGCATCGTCGGCTGGGGGCAGGGCTCGACCTACGGCTCGCCGTTCGCGGCGCTGCTGCAGACGATGGGAGCCGTGCCGATGCTCGGACTCTCCACCGGCCTCCAGCACGGCGGGGAGATCACGCCGAAGCAGATCGCGCTCGGCTCCGGCGACGCCTACCTCGTCGCCGTCAACCACGCCATCCACGACTTCGGCAAGCGGGTCTTCTTCCGCCCCTACGCCGAGATGAACGGGCACTGGAACCCGTACAGCGCATACAACACGAACGGCGCGCCGCGCGACTCGAGTCATACGACGGCACTCTTCCGGGCGGCCTTCGCGCGCACGTACCTGATCGCCCACGGCGGCCCGAAGGTCGCGCCGACCCTTCGGAAGCTGGGCCAGCCACCGGTCCAGGGGACGCTGTTCACGAATCCGAACGTCCAGGTGATCTGGAACCCGCAGGGCGCGGGGAGCCCCGACCTCGCCGGTAACTCGGCAGCTGCGTACTACCCCGGTGACAGCTACGTCGATGTCGTCGGCGACGATCTCTACGACATCAGCTTCAATCCCGACTGGAAGGACGCGGAGGCGCTCTACCAGGCGCATCCGAGCAAGCCGTTCTCCTTCCCGGAGTGGGCGCCGTGGGGCATCGACGACCCGGGGTTCGTCGCCCGCATGGCGTCGTTCGTGAAGACACACGGTCGGACGATCCTCCTCTCCTACTACTCCGGCCTCCCGGGCTCGGTCTTCGACCTCGCGAAGAAGCCGAAGTCCCTCGCGGCCTACCGCCAGCTGATCTCGCCGCTCAACCGGTAGGAGGGCTCACCCGCCGGGCCGGTATGCTGGTCGCAGCGAGGTGGCCGTAGCTCAGTTGGTAGAGCCCCGGGTTGTGGTCCCGGTGGTCGCGGGTTCGAATCCCGTCGGCCACCCCTCGTTCCTCCGGGGATTTTGCGGGCGGTTTACGGTCGGGCGGCTAGCGTTTTACGGCCGCAGGCCAAGCTGACTCGAGTTCGTGCAATCCATGAGAGGAGCCTGAAGAGTGAAGATTGGATGGAAACGAGGATTCGGCGTCGTCGCCGTGGCCGCGGCGGCGTTGATCGTCGCGGGTGGGGCGGTCGCCGTCGCCGACGCGGCGCACGGAAAGGCGGCCAAGAAGGCCGCCAAGCGCCACGTCGCCAAGCGGCTCGTTCGGGCCGGCGTCCACGCCGACGTCAGCCTCGTCCGCGCCGACGGCACGACCGACTCATTCGCGGTCGACCGCGGCAAGGCGAGCTCATCGTCCTCGACGTCGCTGAGCCTGCTTCGCGCCGACGGGAAGACCGTCACGGTCTCGCTGACGACGAGCACGATCGTCCGCGGGACGATCACGACCGGCCGGCCGGTGCTCGTGTTCTCGCGGAGCGGCGTGGCCTTCCGGATCGCCGCGCCGGGTCGGCGCCTGGCCCCGGTCATGCCTCCGGCGGCCAACAAGTCGCCAGTCGTCCACCTCGAGGCGAGCTTCGTGCGCGCCGACGGGTCGACCGGCACGGCCTCCCTCGACCGCGGGCAGGTCACCGCCTCGTCGAGCACGTCGCTCACGGTCAAGCGCGCCGACGGCAAGAGCGTCACGTTCACGCTCGGCACCGGCGTGCACGTCCGCGGCAAGCTGGCGGTCGGGGGCAAGGCCCTCGTCGTCTCGCGGAACGGCGCCGTCGTCCGCGTCCTGGCACACGCGTAGTTCGCAGCACGGGGGCCCGGCCTGCGAGGGGCCGGTCGGGCTCCGGCTTCCCCGCCTACACTGCGGCGGGGCCCCGTAGCTCAGCGGATAGAGCGGCAGACTTCGAATCTGCGTGCGGTGGTTCGACTCCACCCGGGGCCAAACGCTCGCGGCGGCGGAGCCGCCCGGCTCGCTCTCACGGGGGAAACGGCCGGTTTCCCCCCCGTGTCCCCCCTTCCCCAAAGGCGCGGCGAGAGTTGCCGTCGCGGCGGATGCCGGCGAAGCCAGCATCCGCGGCGGACCGCTTGCGTGCGGTGGTTCGACTCCACCCGGGGGCCAATCGTTGTCTTTATTGACAGCCGCGTTGCAGGCCAAGCAGCTCGGCTTCGTCAGTAACACGGCACATTCCAACAAAGGAGCCCGCGCAGATGCAGAGGACGGGATAGCACTGCTACGCGAAAGCTACGAAACTGCGGCGCCGCTCACGTCCGCTGGTAGGCTCGTCGCAGCGCGCGAGCCTGCGCAGGTCTGATCTGTGAAAGGGACGGGACCGGACGTCGAAGGAGGCGCGTTGGAGTTGCAGAGACTCGACCACGTGTCGCTGAACGTCGGTGATCGGGCGAGGTCGATCGCGTGGTACCGCGACGTGCTCGGGCTCGAGCAGCGCAACGAGCCGAGCGAGGACGCCGAGCCGGTGTTCATGGGCGAGTTCGGGAGGTGCATCGCGCTCTTCCAGGCGCAGTCGCCGGCGCCGGAGCGACCGTCGGAGTCCGTTGGCCTCCGCCACGTGGCGCTCGTCGTCGCCGACCTCGACCGCGCACAGGAGCACCTACGCAGCCACGGCGTCGACTTCCGCTTCGAGGATCACGGCAACGCGCACTCGCTCTACTTCCGGGACCCGGACGGGCACACGATCGAGTTGACGAGCTACGTGAGCTGACCAGCGGCCGCGGCACGAGCCCTTGCCAGCGCGGCAGGTACGCCACGAGCTCACGATTGCGGAGACGGACGAGGTCGACGCGCAAGCCGTCCACGTCCTGGTGCTCGGCCACACACGCGGTCGTGCCGCCGGTTACTCCGTACGCCGCAAACCGACCGCCTATAGTCGGCCGATGCGCTCGGCCGGCGTGCTGATCTTCGAGGGCGGTCGTTGGGTGCCGGCTCCCGCTCCCGGTGGAACGTTCACCCGCTTCGCGGAGATCCGGTTCTACTACCCCACCCTGATCGGCTACGCGCGCGTGGCCCTCTGTGTGGCGGCGGCGGCCACCATCGCCACCGCCCACCCACTCGTGACGGCGGGGCTGCTGCTCGGCTCGATCCTGCTCGACTGGGTCGACGGTCCCGTGGCCCGTGCGTACGACCAGTCCACGGTGTTCGGCTCGGGCGTGGACTGGCTGGCCGACGCCCTGGCCTACGTGGTCATCCTCGCCTGGTTCGTCCGGCTGTCGCCGACGTGGGCGCTGCTGATCCTGGCCGTCACGACGATCGAGCTCACGTGCTGCATCTTCGATTTCGCCACCACGGCGACCGGGCGGTATCCGCAGCTCGGCCCGCAGCGTGGCTTCCGCGTGATCCTCCAGTGGTGCATGCAGGGCGGCTCGTACACGCCCTTCGGCACGCTCCTGTGGCTCTCGTATCCCATCGTCGCGCTCGCCTGGTGCGTCGACCTGGCCTGGTCGCCGCAGCCCGAGGTCCCTGGGACGATCCTGAGCGTGCTCGAGTGGGGATTCCTGGCGCCGGCGGCCCTGTACGCCTGGTGCGAGCTCGCCTACGTCGCCTTCATCCTCGAGGAATGGCGCGAAGCGCCGCGCACGCCCGTGCCCTACGACGACTCGCCGGCGGGCATGACCCACCTCGGCATCGTCCCCGCTCCGCAGCAGGAGCTCCTGACGGGCGCCTGGCGCGAATCGGTCGCACTAATGGAGAGCGAATGGGAGGTGAGCCTCGAGCGGCGGGCGGTTTTCTGGATCAACATCTGGCAGCGGTCGGGCGACGGCGAGCGGCTCCCGATCGAACGCGGCGAGGAGCTCGACGCGTGGGCGCGGCAGCTGGCCGGGCACTACGGCCCGGACGTCGATCTCGACGGCTACGGTCTGATCGTCAATCCGGTCGGGTCGACGGCTCAGGACTGGCACGTCGACTACACGCTCGACTACGCCACGATCTTCATTCCCCTGACCGAGCTGAGGCCTGAGAACGCGCTGCAGTACGCGATCCTCCCGGTCGGGACTCCCGACGCGGTCTACCGTCGCGCGACCGCGGACCTCGACGCCGTCGACCTGCGGCTGCTCGCCCGCGAAGGCGACTGGGTCAGCGTGCGGCAGCTTCTGGCGCCGCCGTTCAGCATCCTGAAGATGGATTTCGGGACCATTCACCGGGGCATCGCCAACCAGGGAGACTCGGACCGGGTCCTGTTCTGGATCTCGGTCAAGCGAGGGGGCGATCTGCTTCCACCGGAGCCGGTGGTGCAGGTGATCTCGGCCGCGGCGCAGGGCTGAATGCCGTTCGTGGTGTACGTGGACATGGTCGCGGACCTGTTCCACGCGGGCCACGTCAGCTTCCTGCGCCAGGCCAGGAAGCTCGGCGTGGAACGCGCCGGCGCTAGTGGCACGAGCGAGGTGCGCCTCCTCGTTGGGCTGATGGGCGACGCCGCCGCGGCGGTTTACAAGCGCCGCCCGGTCCAGCCGCTGGCCCAGCGGCTGATCGTCGTCGAGGCCTGCCGGTACGTGGACGAAGCCGTCGGCGACCCGCCGATGCCGGTGACCGGGGCGTTCCTCGATCAGCACGCCGTCGATCTGGTCGTCCACGGGGACGATCTCGGCGACGAGGAGCTCGGCTACTGGTACTCGGTGCCGATCGAGCAGGGTCGCTTCGCGGTCGTCCCGTACACGAGCCTCGTCGAGGGCGAGCCCGTCTCGACCAGCGAGATCATTCGCCGCGTCGAGGGGCACGAGGCTCCTCCCGGCCCGGCTCGGTAGCGGCGCCTCCGTCAACCTCCCGCGGCCCCGTACGTCAGTATCTTCCGATGCACCCGCGCGAACGAAGGTCGACGAGGCGACGATTCCTGCTCGCCTCAGCCGGTGCGCTCGCCGCTGCGCCGGCGCTGGCTCGGGCCGGCACGGCACTCGGAGCGCCCGAAGGCGTGCCGCTCGGTCCGGGCGGCATCCCGCTCGCACGGCGCAGCCGTCCGGTGACGCTGCCGATCTACCACGACAACGAGCCGGTCGACTCCGGCGCGAGCCCGGAGAAGGGTCCGCTGCAGGTCTTCACCTGGAGCGCGTACGTCAACCCGACGGTGATCAAGGCCTTCGAGAAGCAATACAAGGTCGCGGTCACCCTCACGAGCTTCGAGAACGAGGAGGAGGCGCTCTCGAAGCTGACGACCGGTGCCGTGCACTTCGACGTGTGGTTCGGGACCGTGCAGTACCTGGGCAAGTCGGTCGCGGGGAAGTTGATCCAGCCTCTCAACCACCGCTACCTGCCGAACCTGCGCGCGAACGTCTGGCCGTCGCTCGCCAGCCCGTACTACGACGTCGGATCGCGCTACTCCGTCCCGTACGTCGTCTACACGACGGGCATCTCGTGGCGGCGCGACAAGGTCAAGGGGCCGACGACCTTCGAGAACCCGTACGACATCCTCTGGAAGACGCCCCGGAGCTCGGGCAAGGTGGCCGTGATCGACGACCAGCGGGAGGCGCTCGGGATGGCGCTGCTCCGGCGTCGCGTCGCCAACGTCAACACGGAGAACTCGGAGCTCGTCAGCCGGGCCGGCGCCGACCTCTCCGAGCTGACCCGGCGCGTCAACGTCAAGGTCAACCAGACCGACTACCAGGACATCCCCTCGGGAGCAACCTGGATCACGCAGGCCTACTCCGGCGACATGGTGACCTCGGCCGACTACATGCCGAAGGGCGTGCCGGTGAGCGTCGTCGGCTTCTGGCGGCCGCAGCGCGGCGGGATGATCGGGAACGACGTGATCACGGTGCTGCGCGGGTCGAAGCGGCCGGTCCTGGCGCACCACTTCCTGAACTTCCTGCTCGACCGGAAGCACGCGCTCGAGAACTTCGGCTACCTCGGCTACGTGCCCCCGCAGAAGAGCTTCGATCCCGAGTCGCTGATCGCGAAGGGGTACGTGCCGAGGAACCTGGCGTCCACCATCGTCCGGGAAGAGGAGTTCCGCCACGACCACACGTTGCTGCCGCTGACGACCGCCGGCGAGATCCTCTGGCAGAACGCCTGGTCGAAGTTCAAGGCCGGCGGCTAGACCCGGGACGCCGAGGCAGGCGATGGAGCGGCATCGGTTCCTCTGGCCGCTGTTCGCGTTCCCGGGCACCGTCTGGCTCGTCCTCTTCTTCCTGATCCCGTTCTACGCGGTCCTGTCGGTCGCGTTCGGCACCGTCGATCCGATCTTCCAGGGGCCGGTGCCGGTGTGGAACCCGCTGGACTGGCACTTCGACACGATGCGCTCGGTCCTCGAGCGGTTCCGTCCCGGAGAGGTGTTCTGGACGGTCTCCGTGCGCACGTTCGCGTACGTGGCGATCGCGCTCGCCGGCTGCCTCGCCATCGGCTATCCGGTCGCGTACTACCTCGCCCGCCACGCGCGGAGGACGAAGATGCTGCTCCTCGTGCTGCTGATCATCCCGTTCTGGGTCAGCTACCTGATGCGCATGCTGGCTTGGATCGGGCTGCTCCTGCCCGACGGGCTCGTCAACCGCACGCTCGTCCACCTCGGCATCCTCAGCCACCCCTACGGCTGGCTCGACGGACAGCCGTCGTCGGTGATCTTCGCGCTCGTCTACGGCTACGTGCCGTACCTGATCCTGCCGCTCTACGCGGTCCTCGACCGGATCGAGCCGCACCTGATCGAGGCCGGCCTCGACCTGGGCGCGAGCCGGTTCGCCACGTTCCTGCACGTGACGCTCCCGCTCAGCAAGCAGGGCATCCTCGCCGGCTGCGTGCTGATCGCCTTGCCGATGTTCGGCGACTACTACACGAACGACGTCATCTCGGGCTCGCCGGGCACGTCGATGATCGGCAACCAGATCAACCTCTTCTTCCAGGGCGGCCCTCAGCGCACGACCGGTGCCGCGCTCGTGATCGTCCTCGCGCTGCTCCTCGCCGGGCTGATGTCCTACTACCTGATCTCGACCGCGCGCGCGTCGCGAGAGCCGGCGGTCGCATGAGCCTCGTGCGTGAGTGGTGGTCGAACCCCTGGGGACGGCCGCGCTTCCTCGCCGCCTTCACGTGGCTCTACATCGCGTGGTCGATCGTCCCGATCGCGATCGCGATCCTGTTCTCGTTCAACGCCGGCAAGTCACGGAGCGTGTGGCAGGGGTTCTCGACGCGGTGGTACTGGGGCGACCCAGGGTCTGTCCTGAACGACCCGGCGCTTCGTGGAGCGCTCGAGCAGAGCCTCAAGCTGGCCGCGCTCGACATGGCCTTCGCGGTCCCGCTCGGCGTGGCCCTCGCACTCGGGCTGACGCGCTGGCGCGGCTACGGCTCGCGGCCGGCGAACCTGCTGATGCTGTTCCCGCTCGTTATGCCGGAGCTCGTGCTGGCGGTGGCGCTCCTGCTCGTGTTCGTGACGCTGTACGGGATCGACCTCGGCACGACGGCGCAGGTACTCGGGCAGGTGACGTTCTCGGTCTCGTTCGTCGTCGTGGTCGTGCGCGGCCGGCTGCTCTTCATCGGGAGGGACTACGAGGAGGCCGCGACCGACCTCGGCGCCTCGCCGCTCGCCGCGGTCTGGCTCGTGCTGCTGCCGCTGCTCACGCCGGCGATCCTCGCCAGCCTGGTCGTCGTGTTCGCGCTCTCGATCGACGACTTCGTGGTCACGGACTACCTCTCGTCGGACGCGTCCACGCAGACCGTGCCGATCCAGATCTACTCGAGCGTGCGCGGGACGAGCACGCCTGCTCTCAACGCCGTGGCGACGCTGATGGTCGTCGTGACGCTGCTCGCTTTCGCGCTGGCGCTCTTCCTGCACCGGCGCTTCACAGCCCGCCTTGGCGGCGGCGACTCGTCCCTGCGCGAGATCGCCGCCTTCGATGTCTAGAGCGCCGATGAAGGGGGGCGCGGTCGAGCTCGTCGACCTGCGCAAGCGCTTCGGCGGACGTCGTCGCCGTCGACGGGATCAGCCTGCAGATCCCCGCGGGCGAGTTCTTCTCGCTGCTCGGCCCGTCCGGCTGCGGGAAGACGACGACCCTGCGGCTGATCGCGGGCTTCGAGCGGCCCGACGGGGGCCGGATCGAGCTCGACGGAGTCGACCTGGTCGCGACGCCGCCCCACCGTCGCAAGGTGAACACGGTGTTCCAGAGCTATGCGCTCTTTCCCCACCTGTCCGTGTACGACAACGTGGCGTTCGGCCTCCGGCGACGGCACGCGCCGCGGAGCGAGGTCACGCAGCGCGTCGGCGCGGTGCTCGGGGCCGTGCGGCTCGAGGGGCTCGAGAAACGCCGCCCGACGCAGCTCTCGGGCGGCCAGCAGCAACGGGTCGCGCTGGCGAGGGCGCTCGTGCTCGAGCCGTCTGTGCTCCTGCTCGACGAGCCGCTCGGCGCGCTCGACGCAAAGCTGCGCAAAGCTCTCCAGCTGGAGCTGAAGACGATTCACGAGGAGTTCGGGATCACGTTCGTCTACGTCACACACGACCAGGAAGAAGCGTTGACCATGTCCGACCGCATCGCGGTCATGTCGGGTGGCCGCGTCGAGCAGGTGGCGACGCCCGAGGAGATCTACGAGGAGCCGGCGACCGTCTTCGTCGCGGACTTCCTCGGCATCTCGAACCTGATGACGGCGACCGCCGAGGGGGAGGACGACGGCCGCTGCAGGCTGCGCCTCGGAGAGTCGGTGCTCCACGCGGCCCGCGGTGAGACCTCGGCGCGCGGCGAGGTGCGGATCGTGATCCGCCCCGAGCGGGTTCGGATCGAGGAGTACGCGCCGGGCGGAGAGAACCGCATCGCCGGAATGGTCGAGCGCGTCGTCTACCTCGGCTCGGTGGACCAGCTCGTGATCCGGCTGGCGACGGGCGACGTCCTCCAGGCCGTCGTCGTCAACGACGGAGGGCCCAAGGCGTTCGCGCACGGCGTGCCGGTGCGGGTGCATCTGCCGGCGGAGGCGCTGCGGGTGATCCCGGAGCGGCCGGAGAGCGGGTTCTGAGCATGCGCGGCGTTCTTCGCGTCCTTCGCGTGCGTCAGGCTCCGCCCGTCGACGATCAGATCGGCGTGCCCGGCCCGGCGGCGGAGGACGTGGGCATCCGGGAGTCGCTTCGCGCCCTCGTGCCCTACTTCCGTCCGTACCCGCGCTCGCTCGTCCTCATCGGTCTCGGATTGCTCGTCGAGGCGGCGTTCAACGCCTTCCTGCCGCTGAGCTTCAGCATCCTGATCGACAGGGCGCTGATCCCGAAGGACAAGCAGGTGCTCGTGATCGTGCTCGTCGCGCTCGGCGTCGGCGTGGTGATCACGAGCGTCGTCGGCGTCGGGCGCGACCGGGTGTACGCGCGGCTGACCGCGAGCGTGATCGGGGACCTCCGGCTCAAGATCTTCGCGCACCTGCAGACGCTCTCGCACGGCTTCTACGTGCGCATGCAGCTCGGGGACATCCTCTCCCGGTTCTCGGGCGATCTCGTCGCGCTCGAAGGCGCGTTCAACTCCGCCCTCGCCTGGGCGGTCGCGCCGGCGCTCGACGTCTGCGTCTACACGGTCGTGCTCTTCGTCCTCGACTGGCGGCTGGCGCTCCTCGCGATGCTCGTCTGGCCGATCGCGCTGATCGGGCCCCACTACTTCGCGCCTCGTGCCGTGGCCGAGAGCTACGAGAAGAAGCGGCTCGAATCCCAGACGCTGAGCGTCGTCCAGGAGAACGTCTCGGGCCAGTCCGTCGTCACGGCGTTCGGGCTCGAGAACGAGTGGCTCGCCGGCTTCGGGAAGCGGAACGCCGGCCTCCGGGACACCACCGCGCATGTCGCCTTCCTGAGCTCGCTGGTCGAGCGAACCGCGTACTCGGGCGTCCTCGCGCTCGACGTCGTGATCGTCGGCATCGGCTCCTGGCTGGCGTACGAGGGCTCGCTCTCGATCGGGAAGCTCGTCGCCTTCCAGGGCGTCTTCCTGGCGCTCGGGTACGGGCTCGCGTACGTGACCCAGTACATGCCGGGTCTCGTCCAGGGGCTCGGCGGCTTCCGCCACATCTCGGAGCTCCTGGAGCACGAGCCTGACGTCGTCGACACGGCGGAGAGCGTGACGCTGCCGCGCCTGCACGACGAGATCCGCTTCGACGACGTCACCTTCGGCTACTCCGCGCCCGAGGCGAACCTTCGCGATCTAAACGTGAGGATCGCCGCCGGCGAGTCCGTCGCCTTCGTCGGGAGCAGCGGCTCCGGAAAGAGCACGGCGCTCAGCCTCGTGATGCGCTTCTACGACCCCTGGTCGGGCTCGGTGACGATCGACGGCCACGATTTGCGGACCGTGACGCACGCCTCGCTCCGCTCGCAGTTCGGCGTCGTCTTCCAGGAGAGCTTCCTGTTCAACACGACCGTCCGCGAGAACATCCGGATGGGACGGCCGGGCGCCGGAGACGAGGAGGTCGAGGCCGCCGCGCGCGCGGCGGAGATCCACGAGTTCGTCCTCGCGCAGCCCGACGGCTACGACACGGTCGTCGGCGAGCGCGGCGGGTGGCTCTCGGGCGGCCAGCGCCAGCGACTGGCGATCGCCCGCGCCATCCTCCGGGACCCGGCGATCCTCGTCCTCGACGAGGCGACGTCTGCGCTCGACCCCGGGACGGAGGCCGCGATCAACGCGACGCTCCGGCGGGTGAGCGAGGGCCGAACGTCGATCACTGTCACCCACCGGCTCGCCGTCGCGACGAACGCCGATCGAATCTTCGTGCTCGACAACGGGAGGCTCGTCGAGAGCGGCAGCCACGAGGAGCTCGTCGCCAGCCCGGGCCCCTACAGCGATCTCTGGCGGCGGCAGAGCGGCTTCACGATCGAGGACGACGGCGACCGGGCCGTGGTCAGTCCCGAGCGGCTCGCCGAGGTGCCGATCCTCGGCGGGGTCGAGCCGGCGCTGCTCGCGCAGATCGCGCAGCGGTTCACGAGCGAGCGCTACCCGGCCGGACGCGTCGTCGTCCGGGAAGGCGATCCGGGCGAACGCTTCTACCTCGTGGTGCGAGGGCGGCTGATCGCGACCCGGAAGGATGCCGACGGCTATCCCGTGCAGGTGAACGTCCACGAGGACGGCGATCACTTCGGCGAGATCGCACTGCTGCGCAAGGCGAACAGGCTGGCGACGGTGACGGCCGAGACGCCGAGCCTGCTGCTCTCGCTCGCACGCGAGCACTTCCTCGACCTGATCGAGAATGCGCCCCACGTCCGCGAGTCGATGGAGCGCATCATCGACGGCTACCTCGCCGACTGGGCTTCCCGGGACGCCGAGGCCGCGCGTCACGTACCGGTGGAGTGACCCGACGCTTCACGATGCGGCCGAGGCGCTCGTCGCGGACGCGTGCCCGGCAAGGCCCGAACCGCCGCTGGACGACGATGCGAGGAGCGCTGCGCCTGCCACGACCCCGGTGAACGCCAGCAGCCGCAGCGCCCCCATGGCACCTGCCGGGACGGCCTCGCCGAACACCAGGGTCCCCGCGGCGATCGGGAGTGCGTTCGTCGCGAGCGTGGACACCCCGACGGTGGAGAGCGCGCCTCCGCGCTGGAAGCCGAGCTGCATCGCCACGAAGGCGAGCCCGTGGCAGACGAGCACCACGGCCGTGAAGAGCACGGCCAGACCGCCGGCGACCGCGGCCTTCGTCGCCACGTCGCCCGCCGCGTACATCACGCCCGCCGCGAGCCCGAACCCGGCGCCGCCGGCGAGCCGCCGCACACCCGGGCCGGCGGCGAGCAGGGCGAGAACGAGCGACGCGCCGACCCACGCGGCCACGGCGCGCGGCGACCCGTGGTGCCCGGTCGACGCGTCGCCGCCCCAGAGCGAGACGCCGAGCAGGACGAGCCCGAGCACAGCGGCCGCGACACCCGCTCGTTCGCGCGAGTCGAGCCGAGCCCCGGTGGTACGTTCGACCAGGAGCGCCAGGAGGCCGATGCCTCCTGCCGAGACTGCCTGGACGAGCGAGAGCGGGGCGACTCGCAGCGCGCCGGCGTAGAGCGCCCAGCCCGCGAGCCCGACGGCGAACCCCGCCAACCAGCGGAGGTTCGCGAACAGCAGTCGCAGCGACTCGAGCGGCCGCCGCACCGACAGGGCCGGCAGCTGCGAGGCCGTCTCATGCTGCCAGAGGAAACCGACGTTCAGGCAACAGGCCGACGCGATCGCCAGGCAGAGGCCGCCACTCTCACCCGGGCTCACGCCCGATCCCGGCCGGAGAAGGGTAGGTAGGCCTCCGCGGCGAGCGTCGCGATGCCGATCCTGGGCAGGTCGCGCCGGTGCTCGTAGACGACGAAGCGCCGCTGCCAGCTCGGGAAGAACTTCCGGTTGAAGAGGAGCAGGTTGTCGAGCTGGAAGCGCCCCTTGACCGCGAGCAGGGCCTGACGCTGGAGGCGTTGCACGCCGGTCAGCTCGGCCTCGGGTGCGAGCAGGGCGGCGAACGGCGTGAAGTTGAGCGACAGGCGGCGAACGCCCCGCGCGCGGGCCCAGTCGACGGTCTCGCAGATGAGCCACTCGTTGAAGCCGTTCGGCGTCGCGCGCAGCCTGGGCATCGACGACAGCGAGAGCGACGCCGAGGGCTTCACGACGGCGAAGTGCAGGAAGCCCATCGGCGTTCCGGAGACGTCGCGCCCGACGCAGAAGACCGCGTCCTCGTCCTCGAGCCGGAAGAGGGCGTCGAGCGCCATCGCGAAGCCGCGAGTCGGCTCGGCGCCTCGCCACGTGTCCGCGATACGCGACAGCTCCCGGCGCAGGGCGGAGTCGATCTCCCGGGGGTGGAGGAACTCGGCCCGGTAGCCGGCTGCGTGGAGCCTGCTCACGGACTGCCGTACCTTGCGGATCGGCCGGCCCTCGAGCGAGAAGGACGCCACGTCGAGTACGGCCTCGTCTCCGTGGTAGAGCGCGCTCAGCCCATGCTGCGCATACGTGGCGAGCAGGCGGTCGGACGCGCCGAGCACGGCGATGCGCCAGTCGCGCGCGCGGGCGAAGCGCACGAAGCGGTCGAGCAGCGGGTCGATCTCCTCCGGCGGGCCGATCGGGTCACCGGAGACGATCGCCACGGCCTGTACGACGCGGTAGGCGATGAAGGCGCGCTCACTCTCGCTGAAGAAGTACGACTTGTCGGCGCGCAGCGCGAACGGCGCCAGGGTGTCCGCGCCCCAGGCGGCGACGAGCGAGCGCGCGAGCTCGCGCTCCCGCGCCTCCTGCGTCAGACGGTAGCGCCACGGACCGAGCCAGGAGGCCAGCAGCCAGGCGGCGGCCGCGATCCCGGCCGCGAAGACGGAGATCGGGAACCAGGCGCCAAAGCTGTCCGCCAGGTGCCGCGAGCCGCCGAGGCTGACTCCGGCGAGCGCCTTCGTCGTCTCGCTCGCCGCAAAGCGGAGCGTGAACGGCTGGTCGGCCTCGATGCGGTTGATCCAGAGCACGACCGAGCCGTAGACGTAGATCGCCAGCGTCAACCCGAGCGCGCGCAGCGCCAGCCTGGGTCTCGCGGTCGGGTCACCGGGCGCGTCGAACACCTGGCGCCGCGCCACGAGCACGACCGCGACGAGCGCCGCCGCGACGGCGCCGTAGTCGAAGCGGTGCGACTCGTGCAGCATCGCGAGGCCCAGCAGCAGCGCCAGGCAGACGTGGTAGGCGCGGCGCTTCCGGCGCGCGAGGCCGCGCGCCACGACGAGGAGCGCGAGCCCGAGCGGCGCGACGAGCGCGCTCGCGACCGGCGCCACACGCGCGAGCGAGAGCCCGGCGAGCAGCGTGTGCCGGTGCGCCGGAAGGATGCCGTCGATGACGCTGATCGCGCCCGTGGTCGCGACGAGGAAGGCGATCAGGAGCGGTGCCGGCGGCTCGCGTGCCTCGCGCCGCCGGCAGACGAGCGCGCCCCCGAGGCCTGCGAGCGCGGCGGGCAGGTAGACAGACCGGAGATGCGTGGCGACGTGGAACGCGTGGTGCGCGGGGATCTGCCGGACGACGAGGAGCGACACGCCGACGCTCGCGTATGTCCAGCCCCACGTCCCGAGCGCGAGCAGGACGGCGCCGGTGAGGCGCTCGGCCCTCAGCGCGCGCGCCAGGCAGCCGAGCAGGAGCCCGACCGCGCCCCAGACCGCGACGAAGAGCAGGAGCGGCACGCCGTCCTGGTGCGGCAGCTCGTCGAGCGGCAACGCGTCGCGGATGACGGGGCCGGGGAGCGGCAGGCCGTGCAGCGCGTAGAGGAGGCCGGTCGCCGACACGGCCAGGCCGAGCCCGACGACCACGCCGGCGAGGATCGCGGCGATCCGGAGGACGCTACGCACCGGCCTTCCGGACGACGTCGGCAGCGGAGGAGGGCGGGACGAGGCGCCCCGACGCGACGTACAGGGCCTTGGCTGCCTGCCCGCGCCACAGGGCCCAGTCGTGGCCGCCGCGGACGACGACGTAGTGCGAGCCGATTCCGAGCCGGTGCAGCTCCTCGGCGAACTGCCGGTTCTGCGCCAGCAAGTCCTTGTCGACCGAACCCGAGTAGAACCACACGTACGTGTGCGCTGCGCGCAGGGCGGCCGCGGCCGCCGGCAGCGCGAGCGCCGGGCTGTTCCACTCGAGCAGCGCGCGGCGCCGCCCGAAGATCGACGAGATGTCGTCGGCGAGCGCGTAGCCGGACCAGCTCTCGAGGACGTGGAACTCGCCGGGGTGGTGAATGCCGATGTTGAGCGCGCCGTAGCCGCCTTCGGAGAGCCCGACGAGCGCCCGTGCCCAGCCTGCCCGGATCGTCCGGTAGCGGGCGTCGACCGCCTGGACGACGTCGTGTGCCACGAACGTCTCCCAGGCCTCGTGCGGGTGGACGCCGTTCGCCCACTCCTTGTCCGTGAATGCCCCGGTCGAGCCGTACGGCGCGACGAGGATGGCCGGCCGCGAGCGCTCCTTGGAGACGAGGATGTCCTCGACGACGCCCATCCGTCCGGCCCGGAAGTAGCTCGAGGGCACGCCCGGGAAGCCGTGCAGGAGATAGATCACGGGGTAGCGGTCGGCCGGGTGGCTCGCGTAGCCCGGCGGCAGGTAGACGTCGACAGGCTGGCGCCGGCCTCCGAGCGCCGCGCTCGCGAACGTGAACCCGGTCAGGCGTCCTTTCTGGACGACGTACGCCGGGTCCTTGGGCGGTGCGAACCCGCGGTAGAGCCAGTAGTTGTCGAGGTAGTGGAACGTGCCGACGAGGCCGCCGCCAAGCGCGACGACGACGACCGCCGAGCACCCGATCCAGAGTGCGAGGCTGTGCGTGCGGAGTTGCTCGAAGGCCCTCGTTGCGGCGGCTGCCACCAGGGAATCTTCCGCCGCCGCGGCCGCGCGGCCAATCGTCCGGCTGGACGAGCGTCGAGGCGGAGCGGCGCGGCGACGCACAGGCGTGCGGAGGATGGCCGGTTCATCTGCCTGGTCGTCCGATCGTCGACTCTCGTCGTCCGCAACACTGGGTCATTGCCGTGCGGATTGCTGCGCTCGTCATCGTCCTCGCCGTCGGTGCCGCGGTCGGCACCGACCTCGCGCTGAGCTCGGGCTCGGGGCTCGAGGGCACCGTCAAGGAGGATTCGTTCGCCTCGAAGGCCGTCCGCGGGCGGCTCCGGTTCGCGATCTACCTGCCGCCCGGGTACGAAAGGGGCGGCCGCTACCCGGTGCTCTACTACCTCCACGGCCTGCCGGCGACCGGGAGCGCATACCTCGCGTTCGGATTCGTGCCGGCGACGCTCGAGGCGCGAAAGCTGCGGGCGATCGTGGTGGCGCCGCAGGGAGCCAGGGACGGGGACTCCGATCCCGAGTACCTCGACTGGGGTCCGGGCCGCAACTGGGAGACCGCGATCGCCGAGGAGCTCCCCGCCTACGTCGACGCCCACTACCGCACGATCCGTGGCCGGACGGGCCGGGGCCTGATCGGCGTCTCGGCCGGCGGCTACGGAGCCTTCCTGCTCACCCTGCACCACCTGCCGTCGTTCGCGGTCGTCGAGTCGTGGAGCGGCTACTTCCATCCGACCAACCCGGAAGGCACGGCGCCGTTGAGGCTCGGTTCCGCGCAGGCGGACGCGTACGCGAGCGCGCACACGCTCGTCTCCGACCTGCGGCGGGCCGTGCGGCGCTATCCGACCCTGCTCGCCTTCTACATCGGGACGGGCGACGAGCGCTTCGAGGCCGAGAACGTCCGCCTCGGCCAGGAGCTCACGGCGGCCAAGGTGCCGCACGTGTTCCGGCTCTACCCGGGCGGCCACATGCAATCGCTCTGGCAGCGCGAGGCCGGGCCCTGGCTGAAGCTCGCACTCGGGCAGCTGCATCCCGCGACCGAGCGCTAGTACAGTTACCGGCGATCTGTCTTTGCCGGTGTCAAGACTGAGCGGTGCGATTTTCGGGCTCGCCACGCTGATCGCCGTCGTCGCAGGCTGCGGCGGCTCGGCGCGTGCGCGCGCCTCTGCTCCCACTCCGTTCTCCTACGACGCGACGACGCCGCTCGGATTCGTCGACCGGGGGCGGGTGAACGACCACTACCCGATCGCCGTCGACGACGTGTCCTACACCGCCGGCCGCGACCGCATCTCCGCCTTCCTCGTGCACCCGGCCGGGGCGCGCGGGAAACTCGCCGCGGTCGTCTACCTCCACGGCGCGGGCGGTGACCGGAAGGAGCTCGTCGTCCCGTCGACATGGCTCGCGGCCCGCGGGGCGATCGCGCTCGTGATCACGGCGCCGTCCACGGCGGTGCCCGAGCCGGCCGGACTCAAAGGCGTCCCGTTCCTGCGCTGGCAGGCGCAGATCCAGGCGCGCGACGTCGTCGCCGTCCGACGCGCCGTCGACCTGCTCGCACACCGCCCCGACGTCGATCCGGCGCGCATCGGGTTCGTCGGCTGGAGCTCGGGTGCGCACACCGGCGGGATCCTCTCCGGCGTCGAGACGCGGCTCCGCGCGATCGTGCTGATGTCTGGAGGCGTGGCGCCCGTCTCGGCGTATACGGCGCTCGCCCGGCCCGCGCTCCGCGCGCCGATCCGGCGCTACCTCGGCAGCATCGACCCGCTCCGCTACCTCCGCCGGTCGAGGAACGGGACGCTGTTCCTCGAGGACGGCCGGCGTGACGAGATCGTCCCGCGGAAGGCGCTGCTCACGTTCTGGCACGCGACGCCGAACGGCACCAGGATCGCCTGGTACGACGCGGGCCACGCACTGAACGACCGCGCCTATCGCGACCAGCTCGCGTGGCTCGCCGCGAAGCTCCACATCGCCGGCCCGGCGGTACCGGGTGCAGCGACCGGCCCCTAGTCCACGTCGTGCTCGGCCAGCCAGGCCTTCGCCACGCGCTTCTGCGCGCGTGTCAGCCACGCCTCGACCACGGTCTCGCGGAGCTCCTCGCGGTCGAGGCGGGCCAGGTCGGGAATCCGGACGAGCACGGCGGCGTAGCCGTCGAAGTGCGGCGTCGTGAAGAACACGCCGCGGTCGTCCGAGAGCAGGAGCTCCTTCACGTCGACGTCGGCGACGCGGAACACGAGCACGTCGTCCAGGCGCTCCCCCGTCTCGGGGTCGATCGCGTCGGGCCGGCGGCCGCGGTGGAAACAGAACATCTTCCCGTGGACGAGGTACGACGGACGACCGTCGTCGGAGACGTCCTTTGTCGCCTCCGGCATCGCGAGCGCGAGCTCGTCGAGGTCGGCCATCGTCGCCACGGGCAGACTCTGCCAGCCGGCTCAGCTCGCCGCGACCTTCGCGAGCAGCGCGTCGAAGCGCGCGTACGTCTCGTTCATGCCGGCCTCGCCGCCGTACTCGAGCAGGTTGTCGCGCTCCTTCGCCGTGTCGAAGCGCATCGTGGTGACGAGCTTCGTCTGGCTCCCGAGGTCCTCGAACTCGAACGTCTGAACGTGCCGGCCGGGCCAGCCCTCGCGCTCGAAGGTCTGGACGATGCGCTCGGGTGGGCTGACCTCGAGGTAGTCGCCGCGGAACACCATCTCGCTCCCGTCCGGGTTCTGGCCGACGAAGCGCCACGTGCCGCCCTCGCGGACGTCCATCTGGTCGACGGCCGTGTTGCCGCCCCACCATTCGGGGATGAGCGCGGGATCGACGAAGGTCGCGTACACGATGTCGCGCGGCGCGGCGAACACGCGCTCGGCGCGGATCTCGACGTCGGTCGGGGTCGTGACGGTCGTGCCGCGCGGCTGGTCGGTGGTCATGAGTCTCCTTTCGTCGTGCGTTCGAGTAGCTCGCCGAAGCGGTCGAGGTGTGCTTCCAGTTGTTGCCGCTGCAGCTCGATCCATTCGTGGACATCCTCGAGGTGCCGCGGTGCGAGGTTGCACCGTCGTGCCCTTCCGACCTTCTCGGTCGACACGAGCCCGGCGTCCTCGAGCAGCCGAACGTGCTTCTTCATCCCGGTGAGCGAGATTCCGTAGGGCGCCGCGAGCTCGGTGATCGTCGCGCCGCCGCGGCCGAGGCGTTCGAGCACGTCTCTGCGCGTCGGGTCGGCGAGGGCGGCGAAGGTCCGGTCGAGCTGTTGATACTGAACCATATGGTTCAGTGTAACAGCTCAGAAGTCGACCGACGAGCCGGGCTCGAGGACGTGCACGGCGACCTCCGGCGCGAGCTCCTGCGCCGCCGCGAGGAAGGCGTCGGCCGGCTCGCGGAGGAACGCGGCACGGCTCGAGTGGTAGAAGGGGCGGAACGTTCCCCAGTGGATCGGCACAGCGAGCCGGGGCCGAAGCAGGGTCAGTGCCTCGGCCGCGCCGCGCGGGTCGAGGTGGCCCGGGCCGATCGTCGGCCCCCAGCCCCAGATCGGCAGCAGCGCCAGGTCGAGATCGGGGACGAGACCGTCCATGCCGTCGAACAGTCCGGTGTCGCCGGCGAAGAAGACGCGAGCCGAGCCGAGCACCGCGTAGCCGACCGTCGCGTCCGTGCGGCCCGGCAACGAGCGGCCCGGATGGTCGGCATGCGTGGCGCGGACGGTCACCGGCCCGAACGAGACCTCGTCGCCCTCGTCGACCTCGCGCACGTCCCGGAAGCCGCGCGCCGCAACGACCCGCCCGAGGCCGCGTGGGACGACGACCGGCAGGTCACTCGGCAGGCGGTCGAGCGACCGGAGATCGAGATGGTCCTGGTGGCCGTGCGAGATCAGCACCGCGTCGGGCGTCTCGTGCTCGGGCACCGGTGACGAGCGCCACAGGTGCAGGACGCGATGGCGGAGCAGCGGGTCGGTCAGGAGCCGCACCCCGTCGAGCTCGACCAGGGTCGTCGAGTGCCCGAGGTACGACAGACGCCGAGGGTCTCTCATCCGGTTCGGGTCATGCCCGGCCCCGGTCGCTTGTTAGCGTCCGGCGCGATGTCTGGCCCCGCCCCGCACGGCGAGAGCCCGGTCTGGAAGCCGGAGCGGCCCCGTGTGCGGCCGTTCAGGCTCCTGCTCTCGTGGCTCGTCGCCGCCGCGTCGCTGCTCGTCGCCGCGTACCTCGTCCCCGGCGTTGCCGTCCCCGGCTTCGGCGGGGCCGTCGTGGCGTCGCTCCTGATCGCGGTCCTGAACGCGATCGTGCCGCCGATCGTCGCCGCGCTGCGGATCCCGTTCATGGCGCTGCTCGGGTTCTTCGTCGTGCTCCTCGTGGACGCCGCGATGCTCTTGGTCACATCCGAGGTCAGTCCCGAGGCGATCACGGTCGACAACTTCGGCTCAGCGCTCCTGACCGCCCTCCTGGCGGCCGCCGTCAGCGTGGTGCTCGACGTCGTGTTCGGGACGAACGACGACGACACGTACTCGCTCCGCGTCGTCCAGCGAATCGCGCGGCGGCAGGGCAGATCGACAACGGGCATCCCGGGGATCATCTTCCTCGAGATCGACGGCCTCGCGCTGCCGGTGCTCCGCCGCGCGATGCGCGACGGGAGCGCGCCCATCCTGGCGTCCTGGCTGGCGTCCGGCACGCACCGCCTGGTCGAGTGGGAGCCCGATCTCTCCTCCCAGACCGGCGCCAGCCAGGCCGGGATCCTGCTCGGCTCCAACGACGACATCCCGGCCTTCCGCTGGGTCGACAAGCCGACGGGGCGGGTGATCGCGTGCTCCGACGTCTCCGACTGCGCCGAGATCGAGAAAGCGCACGCGACCGGGATCGGCCTCCTCGTCAACGGCGGGTCGAGCCGCGCCAACCTGTTCTCCGGCGAGGCGGAGGAGACGATCCTGACGTCGAGCCGGATCAGTGCCGAGAAGCGTGCCAATCCCGGCTACCGCGCATTCTTCGCCAACGGGTTCAACGTCACCCGCACGCTCGTGCTCTTCGCGTTGGAGATCGTCCTCGAGTGGTCGGCCGCGTTGCGGGCGATTCGCCGTGACGTACGACCGCGCGGGCATCGCGGCGGGGTGTACCCCTTGCTGCGGGCGGCGATGTGCGTCGTCGTTCGCGACCTGATCGTGTACGGGGTGCTGTCCGACATGATGCGCGGCACCCCGGCGGTGTACGCGACGTTCTCGAGCTACGACGAGGTCGCGCATCACTCCGGTCTGGAGCGGCCTGACACGATGGAGGCGCTGCGCAAGCTCGACCAGCAGTTCGGGCGCATCGAGAAAGCTCGCCGGTACGCGGCCCGGCCGTATTCGATCGTGGTGCTCTCCGACCACGGGCAGACCCAGGGGGCCACGTTCCTGCAACGGAACGGCTACTCGCTGAAAGACCTCGTCGAACGCTCGCTGGAGGGAGGAACGGTGCAGGGCATCGCCGGCGGAGACGAGCAGAGCTCGAAGGCTTCGCTCGCACTGGCCGAGGCGACCGGCAAGGGCGCGAAGCACGGCGGTCCCGCGGAGGAGGAGGGCGTCTCCGGAGGCCGGGTCGTCGTGCTCGGCTCCGGCAACCTCGGGCTCGTCTACCTCCTGGACGAGCCGCGGCGGCTCACGCTGGAGGAGATCGACGAGCGACACCCCCGGCTGATCTCGGCACTCCGCGCGCATCCACACGTCGCCTGGCTGCTCGTCCGCTCGGCCGAGCACGGCCCGCTCGCGCTCGGCGGGAGCGGCGTTCGCCACCTCGCTGACGGACGGGTCGAGGGGGACGATCCGCTCGTCCACTTTTCGCCGACCGCACCGGCCCACCTGCTGCGAACGGACGGCTTCCCCCACGTCGCCGACATCATGGTCGGGAGCTTCTACGACGCCGACCTGGAAGAGGGCTGCGCCTTCGAGGAGCTGATCTCGTTCCACGGGGGACTGGGCGGGCTGCAGACTCGACCGTTCATCATGCGTCCTGCGGAGCTCTCGGCGCCGGAGCTGCCGATCGTCGGCGCCGCCCAGGTGCACGCCGTGCTCGCCGGCTGGCGCCGCGAGCTTCAGGGCGACGACGCCGTGCCGGTGCCGGCGGCGACCGTCGCTCTCGCCTCGATCTAACGCTCCGAGCGCCCGCCAGGGTTCCGCTCGCTGCATGATGAGCGTTGATGACCGAGCGTGCTCACCTGGCGCGGCGCCTGAGCGGCGTCGCCGCAGGGCTCGTGCTCGTGTTCGCGGTCACGGGCGTGATCGAGCTCCTGAAGCCGCACGTGCCCGTCCTCAGCCTCGGCGTGCTCTACCTCTTCGCCGTGCTTCCGGTCGCCGTCTACTGGGGGCTGCCCTACTCGATCGCCGTCTCGGTCGAGAGCATGCTGGCCTTCAACTTCTTCTTCCTGCCGCCGCTCTACACGCTCACGCTCGCGGACTCCCGGAACTGGTTCGCGCTCGCCGTCTTCCTCGTCACGGCGGTGGTCGTGAGCGAGCTCGCCGCAGGTCTACGCCGCCGCGCGACCGAGTCTGCCCTGCTGGCCGAGATCGCGCAGTCGCTGCTCGCGCACGGGAGCCTCGAGGAGCAGCTCGAAGGTCTCTCACCCGAGGTCGCGCAGGCGCTGCAGGCCGATCGGGCACGGATCGAGCTTGGCCCCGGCTCGGAGGACGGCGCGTATCCGCTCGTCGCCGGTACCAGGCGTGTGGGCTCGATCGAGCTCGAAGGCCAGCACGCCGGAACCGCGTCGGCGCGCCGGCGCCTACTCCCGGCGCTCGGCTCGCTCGTCGGGGTCGCGGTCGACCGTGAGCGGCTCGCGCGTGAAGCCGTCGAAGCCGAGGCGCTGCGGCGGAGCGACGCGCTCAAGACGGCCGTGCTGCGGGCGGTCAGCCACGACCTGCGCACGCCGCTGATGGCGATCCTGACCGCCGCCTCGGCGCTCTCCCGGCGCGATCTCGACCTCGAGTCGAGCGACCGCACCGAATTGCTCGGGACCATCCTCGTTGAGGCTGAGCGGCTCGATCGGCTGGTCGGCAACCTGCTCGACCTCTCGCGGCTGCAGGCAGGAGCGGTGCACCCCGAGCCTGCGCCATGGGCGATCGACGACCTCGTGGCGCAAGCGCTCGGGGAGGTGGGTGAACGCGCGGCGCGGGTCGAGGTCACACTGCCCGACGAGCCCGCGATTGCCCGGGTCGACGCGCCGCAGGTCGAGCGCGCGCTCGTCAACCTGATCGAGAACGCGCTCAAGTACTCGCCGGCGGACGAGCCCGTGCGCGTGCTCGTCGCGGTCCACGGGTCGTACGGCGTCGTCCGCGTGATCGACCACGGGCCCGGGATCGCGGGCGACGAAGCCGACCGGATCTTCGAGCCGTTCCACCGCGGGCGAAGCGCGGGCTCGGTTCGCGGCGCGGGCCTCGGGCTCGCGATCGCGCGCGGCTTCGTCGAGGCGAGCGGCGGGCGCGTCTGGGTCGAGTCGAGGGACGGCCAGGGCGCGACCTTCACGCTGGAGCTCCCGCTCGCCGAGTCCGTCTCGTGACCGGGCCGCGCATTCTCGTCGTCGACGACGAGCAGCAGATCCTGCGCGCGCTGCGGACGAGCCTCCGTGCCGCCGGCTACGAGGTCGAGACCGCTGACACGGCGGAGGGAGCGCTGGCCGCCGCCGCCATGCGGCCCCCGGAGGCCGTGATCCTCGACCTCGTGCTGCCGGACGGGTCCGGCATCGACGTTTCCAGGGAGCTACGAACCTGGAGCTCGGCGCCAGTGATCGTGCTCTCGGCAGTGGGCGACGAGGCCGAGAAGGTGGCCGCGCTCGACGCCGGCGCGGACGACTACGTGACGAAGCCGGTCGGGATCGACGAGCTCCTCGCCCGGCTGCGCGCAGCCCTGCGACGGGCGGGGCCTCCCGGCGAGCCCGTGATCGCGGTCGGCGAGCTCGAGGTCGACCTCGAGCGTCGTGAAGTCCGCGTCTCCGGCTCCCGGGTGCATCTGACGCCGCACGAGTTCGACCTGCTGCGCTACCTAGCCCGCAACGAGGGCAAGCTGCTCACGCACCGGATGATCCTGCAGGAGGTCTGGGGCCCCGGCTACGGCGACTCGACGAACATCCTCCACGTGAACGTGTCGCAGCTGCGACGAAAGATCGAGCCCGATCCCGCCCGGCCGCGGTACCTGCTGACCGAGGCCGGGGTCGGCTACCGCCTCGTCGACCCTGCAAGCCGTGGCTAGAGCCGAAACGGCGTCTTCAGAACTTCCGTAGACCGCCCGCGGGAATCCTCAGACGGCATTCAGCCGGCGGGACCTAGCGTGGAGCGCATGAGGGTCGCGAGGTATGTCGAGATCCCCTCCGTGCATCGGCGCCGGTCGCTGGAGCGGTCGCTGCGGAGGGTCCTGCGTAGCCTCGACCCGAAGCGTCTTCCGGGCGCCTCGCCGCTGAACCGGCGCGGCCTGTGGCTGTACGAGCCCGAGCTCCGGACCCTCGCGAGCCGGGTCGGCGACCTCGACCGGCCCGCGTCCAGCTACGGGCTCCAGCTCGTGCAAAACCTCCTGACCGACGCAGGCGGGCCGCTCTACGACCGCGCGCGCATCGACGAGGTGCCGGAGACGGTGCGGCAGATCCTCGTCGCTCTGGACGGCCGCTGATGTACGACGTCGCCGCAATCGCGATCGCGCTCGCCTGCTTCGCAGTCATCTTCGCGCTCATCTACGTCCTGGACCGCGTCTGATGTCGGCGAGCGACGCATTCGGGCTCGCGGTCTCGCTGCTGATCCTGGTCTACCTGGTCTACGCGCTCTTCCGCGGCGAGAGGCTCTAGATGGGTCTTCAAGGCCCGCTGCAAGTTCTCGTATACGTGATCGTCCTGATCGCGCTCGCGTATCCGCTCGGCATGTACATGGCGCGGATCTACAGCACGCTCGGCGCGCCGCGCATCCTGCGCGCGATCGAGGCCTTCTTCTACCGGCTCGTCCGCACCGACCCGCGCAAGGAGCAGGACTGGAAGAGCTACGGCTTCACGGTCGTCGTCTTCAGCATTCTCTTCTCGGGGGTCGTCTACGCGTTCCAGCGCCTGCAGGGGCACCTGTTCCTGAACCCGGACAACCTCAAGGGCGTCCCGGCGCACCTGGCGCTGAACACGACCGCCAGCTTCGTGACGAACACGAACTGGCAGTACTACGGCGGCGAGTACACGATGTCGTACCTGACGCAGATGGCGGCGCTGGCCGTCCAGCAGTACGTATCGGCCGCCGTCGGGATCGCCGTGCTGGTGGCCGTGATCCGGGGCATCGCCCGTCGGACCAGCAGCGAACTCGGCAACTTCTGGGCCGACCTCTACCGGACGCTCGTCTATGTCCTGCTGCCGCTGTCGCTGATCCTCGCCGTGATCCTCGTCTCCCAGGGCGTGCCGCAGACGTTCAACGGCGCCGCCAGCGCGCACACGGTCGAGGGAGCGACGCAGCTGATCGCCCGCGGTCCGGTCGCGCTGATGATCGCGATCAAGCAGCTCGGGACGAACGGCGGCGGCTTCTACAACTCGAACTCGTCCGTACCGTTCGAGAACCCGAACGGGATCACGAACTTCTTCGAGATGATCGCGATCCTGCTGATCCCGGCCGCGTGCGTCTTCATGTTCGGGAGGATGGTGCTGGCGCGCCGGCATGCCGTGGCGGTGCTCGCCGCGATGCTGATCGTGTTCGCGATCGGCGTCGGCGTCAACTACCCGGCCGAGCAGCACGGCTCGGCGGTGCTGCGCTCGTCCGGCGTGAACCTCACGAACAGCTCTGGCCAGTCGGGCGGGAACATGCAGGACAAGGAGGTGCGGTTCGGGATCGCCTCGACGGCGATCTGGACGACCGCGACCTCGGACGCCTCGAACGGCTCGGTCAACGGCGGCTTCGACGCGCAGACGCCCGCGGGCGGCGCCGTGCCGCTCATCAACCTGTTCCTCGGCGAGGTGATCTTCGGCGGGGTCGGGTCAGGCCTGTACGGGATGTTCTTCTACATCGTCATCGCCATCTTCGTCGCAGGGCTGATGGTGGGCCGAACGCCCGAATGGCTGGGCAAGAAGATCGAGGCGAGAGAGATCAAATACGCCGCGCTCGGCGCGCTCTTCGTCCCGACGATGGTGCTGACCATGGCAGCGGTCGCGATCGTGACGAAGGCCGGCCTCGCGTCGATCTTCAACCCCGGTGTCCACGGTTTCACGGAGACGCTGTACGCCTACGACTCGCAGTCGAACAACAACGGCAGCGCCTTCGCCGGCTACGGGCTGACGAACTTCTCCGCCGAGTTCGGCACCGTGGCGCTCTACCTGGGCCGCTTCGTGCCGATGCTCGCTGCGCTCGCGCTCGCCGGCTCGATCGCGAAGAAGAAGATCGTCCCGGCCTCGGCCGGCACGTTCCGCACCGACGGCGCCACGTTCGTCGTGCTCCTCGTCGGGGTGATCGCGCTGACCGCCGGCCTGATGATCCTGCCTGCGCTGACCTTGGGGCCGATCGTCGAAGGGCTGATGCACTGATGGACAAGGTCGTGCGCAGCGTCGTCAGCTCCGTGATCGCGATCGTCGTGATCACGCTCGTGTTCGGCTTCGCCTTCCCGGCCCTGATGACCGGCTTCTCGCAGCTGGCTTTCGACCACGAGGCGAACGGCAGCCTGATCACGAAGAACGGCAAGGTCATCGGCTCGGAGCTCGCCGCGCAGGGGTTCACGAAGCCGCAGTACTTCCACGAGCGGCCGTCGGCGACGGCGCCTCCGTACAACGCCGACGGGACAACCTTCTCGAACCTCGGCCCGACGAGCTCCGCGCTCCAGAAGCAGGTGCGCGACGCGATCGCCGCGATTCTCAAGCTCGAGGGGCCGTACAACCCGGGTCTGACGGTCCACGGCATCCCCGTCGACGCCGTCACCACCTCCGGCTCCGGGATCGACCCCGACATCACGCCCGCCTACGCACAGCTCCAGTCGCGGCGCGTCGCCGCGGTCAGGCACATGAGCCTCGACCAGGTGAAGAAGCTCGTCTCCGACAACACGGACGAGCGCTCGCTCGGCTTCTTCGGCGAGCCGGGCGTGAACGTCCTGAAGCTCAACCTCGCACTCGACAAGGCCCAGGGGAAGTAGATGGCGCGCCGGGATACGAACATCTTCGAGCCGGAGATCGTCAAGCAGGCGATCCGCGACGCGTTCCCGAAGCTCGACCCGCGGAGCCAGGTCAAGAACCCGGTGATGTTCATCGTCGAGATCGGCAGCGTGATCACGACGGTCATCTTCTTCCTCGACATCGCGCGGGGGACGACGTTCCAGCTCTGGTTCGTCGCGTCGATCGCTGTCTGGCTCTGGCTGACGGTGCTGTTCGCGAACTTCGCCGAGGCGATCGCCGAAGGGCGCGGCAAGGCGCAGGCGAACGCCCTGCGTGCGACCCGGACGACGACCGTCGCGAAGCGCCGCACGGAGAGCGGCGGGATCGAGGACGTGCCGGCGCCGGAGCTCCAGAGGGGCGACATCGTCGTCGTCGTCGCCGGCGAGATCATCCCCGCAGACGGCGAGATCATCGAAGGCGTCGGCTCGGTGGACGAGTCGGCGATCACGGGCGAGTCGGCGCCGGTGATCCGCGAGGCCGGCGGGGACCGCTCCGCCGTGACGGGTGGGACGCGCCTGCTCTCGGACCAGCTCGTGATCGAGGTCACGCAGGAGCCCGGCAAGTCGTTCCTGGACAGGATGATCGCGCTCGTCGAGGGAGCCGAGCGGCGGAAGACCCCGAACGAGATCGCGCTCAACATCCTGCTCGCGGGGCTCACGATCACGTTCCTGGCCGCGGTCGTGACGCTGCAGCCGTACGCGATCTATGCCGGCTCGCCGCAATCGCAGACCGTCCTCATCGCGCTCCTCGTCGCGCTGATCCCGACCACGATCGGAGCGCTGCTCTCTGCGATCGGCATCGCCGGGATGGACAGGCTCGTCCAGCGCAACGTGCTCGCCATGTCGGGCCGCGCCGTCGAGGCCGCCGGCGACGTCGACGTGCTGCTGCTCGACAAGACCGGCACGATCACGCTCGGCAACCGTCAGGCCTCCGAGTTCGTGCCCGTGGACGGCGTCGGCGACGTCGAGCTCGCCGAGGTGGCACAGCTCGCGTCCCTCGCCGACGAGACGCCGGAGGGCCGCTCGATCGTCATCCTCGCCAAGGAGCGCTACGGGCTCCGCGGCCGCGAGCTCGGTCCGCACGAGGCGACCTTCATCCCCTTCTCGGCCACCACGCGCATGAGCGGCGTCGACCTCGACGGCCGCCAGCTGCGCAAGGGCGCCGCGGACGCCGTGAAGCGTTTCGTCGAGGAGCAGGGCGGTCGCCCCCCCGCCCGCCTCGACGAGGAGGTCGACAAGATCGCGCGCTCCGGCGGCACGCCGCTCGTGGTCTCTCAGGACAACTGGATCCTCGGCGTCATCCACCTCAAGGACATCGTCAAGGGCGGCATGAACGAGCGCTTCGACGAGCTGCGCAAGATGGGCATCCGCACGGTGATGATCACCGGCGACAACCGCGTCACCGCGGCCGTCATCGCCCAGGAGGCAGGCGTCGACGACTTCCTCGCCGAGGCGACACCGGAGAACAAGCTCGCGCTGATCAAGGACGAGCAGGGCAAGGGCCGCATGGTCGCGATGACCGGTGACGGCACGAACGACGCGCCGGCGCTTGCGCAGGCCGACGTCGGCGTGGCCATGAACACCGGTACGTCTGCGGCCAAGGAGGCCGGCAACATGGTCGACCTCGACTCGAACCCGACGAAGCTGATCGAGATCGTCGAGGTCGCGAAGCAGCAGCTGATCACCCGCGGCGCGCTGACCACGTTCTCGATCGCAAACGACGTCGCCAAGTACTTCGCGATCCTGCCGGCGATGTTCGCGTTCACCTACGCAGCCCATCCCGGCGAGCGTGGGCCTCTGGACGCCCTGAACATCATGCACCTCGGAACACCCAAGAGCGCCATCCTCTCCGCCGTCATCTTCAACGCGCTGATCATCCCTGCGCTGATCCCGCTCGCCCTTCGCGGCGTCAAGTTCCGGGCGATCGGCGCGACGGCCCTGCTGCGCCGGAACCTGCTCATCTACGGGCTCGGCGGCGTGATCCTGCCGTTCATGGGGATCAAGCTGATCGACCTGCTCGTGCACAACGTGTTCGGCGCCTAGCGGAGCTCGCATGTCCAACGACCTGCGGAAGCTGTTCGGAGGCCACGCGGAAGCCGGGGGGACGGGATCGACCGCAGAAACCGTTCGGCACGATCACGTTCGTCCGGGTCGTGAGGTCTTCCGGCCGCCGCACGTCCTCCGCGCAACGCTCCTCGTCCCGATTCCCTGCGCCGCCCCGCTCGTCCTCTGGGAGACCGGGGCGATCCCGGCCGCATCGGCGATCGTGAGCGGCGCCGTGCTGGCAGTCATGGCCGGGGGTCATGTCGGCCACCTGCGCTTCGACCTCTGGCGCTGCCGGCGCCTCGCCGACCGGCTGCTCCTCACGCACCCGCGGGGGCGGGTGTCGTCGGCGCTCGCGGATTGGCGCGCCGCGGAGCTCACCTCGGAGCGCGCACGCCGAAATCTCGCGGGCTGGGTGCACGACCTGATCCGCGAGACCGACCGGCGCGCCCGCCCGCGCTGGACACCCCTGAACCGCGGGGCGGCGCGGCAGAGCCTGTTCCTCCTGCGCCGGCTCGAGCAGAGGCTCGGCGACCCATCCCACCCGATCTCTCCTCGCGGGATGCTGGTCGTGCGCGCGCTGCTGTCGGACGGGACGAGGAGCCCGCTCTACCGCTTGGATCGCGCCGAGCACCTCCCCGATGCCCTGGCCGAGGCTCTGGCCGCGCTCGATGTTCCGCGATGAGCGCCCAGGCCGGCGGACAGCTCGTCGCCGTGGTCCTGCTCACGAGCGGGCTGCCGATCCTGCCCGCGCTCAGCCGCCAGCCTATCGTCGAAAGACTCGCCCACTAGGGTGGCGGAGAGATGCGCGGCCGCTATCGGATCCTGCTGGGAATGGCCCCCGGCGTCGGGAAGACCTACCGGATGCTGCAGGAGGGGCGGCAGGCGAAGGCGGAGGGTCGTGACGTGGTGATCGGCTATCTCGAGCCGCACGACCGGCCGGAGACGGCGGGGCTCGCCGAAGGGCTCGAGACGGTGTCGCGTCTGCGGGCTGCGCACGGTGGGCTCGACCTCGAGGAGATGGACGTCGACGCGGTGATCGCCCGCGCGCCCGGGCTCGCGCTGATCGACGAGCTCGCGCACACGAACGCTCCCGGATCGCTGCACGAGAAGCGTTTCGAGGACATCGAGGACGTGCTCGCGGCAGGCATCGACGTGATCTCGACCGTGAACATCCAGCACCTCGAGAGCCTGAACGACTCTATCTTCGAGCTCACGACCGTGCGCGTCCGCGAGACGTTCCCTGACCGGATCCTCGACGAGGCCGACGAGGTGGTGCTCGTGGACCTCAGCCCCGAGTCGCTCCAGGACCGCATGCGGGCCGGCAAGGTCTACAAGCTGGATCGCGCCGAGGTCGCGCTGCAGAACTTCTTCAAGCTCGATAACCTCGGCGCGCTGCGGGAGCTGGCGCTGCGTGAGTTGGCCGAGGACGTCGAGGCGAGGCGGCGGCCGGCGCTGCTCGATCCGCTCAGCCAGCAGGCGGTCGCGGAGCGCGTGCTGGCGCTGGTCGAGCCGCAGCCGAAGTCGCAACGGATCATCCGGCGCGCCTGGCGCTCCGCGCAGAGACTGGGCGCCGAGATCGACGCGATCTGGGTGCGGAAGCCGGGGAGGGAGCCGACCGAGGAGGAGGCGACGCAGCTGGCCGCGCTCCGGCGGCTCTCCTCGATGCTCGGCGTGCACTTCCTCGAGTTGGAGGGCGACGACCTCGTCGAGGCGGTGAAGCGCTTCGCGCACGAGCGCGGCTCGACCTACATCATCGTCGGCACCCCCGACGAGCGGCGACGCGTCGAGATCCTGCGTGGCTCGCTGCTCTCGCGCATGGTCCGTGAGCTTCCCGGCATCGACATCCGCGTGGTCACCGATCGTGCGCTGAGAGAGGGAGTGTCGGAGTGAATCCCTTCCGCCGGCGGAAGGCCGCGCGGCCGGGGGCCAAGCGCGTCCTCGTCCCGTTCACCCGCGGGCGGCTTGACCCCGGCGTCCTCGCGGCCGCGATCCGCATCGCCCGGGCCGAGGAAGCGACACTCGTTCCCGCCTACCTCGTCGTTACCCGGTTCGAGTTCTCGCTCGATGCTCCGATGCACCAGCAGGTCGACATGGCGATGCCTCTCCTCGAGGCGGTCGAGAACGCGGCCCTGAAGGCCGGCGTCCCCGTCGACGCGCGGATCGAGAGCGGCCGTACACCCATCCACGCGCTGCAGCGACTCTGGGACGCCGAGTCCTTCGACAGGATCGTCGTGCCGGCTCCGACCGGGCGCGAGCCGGGGTTCACGCCCAGGGACTTGCTCTGGATCCTCACGCACGCACCCAGCGAGACGGTGATCCTGCGTCCGCAGCCGGAGGACACGTTGGAGCCGGTGCACGCCGAAGCCGTCTAGGCTTCGCCGCCATGCCCGCTCTCTGCATCCCGGCGGCGGAGCTGGAGGCGCGGCGCGGGCGTCTGCTCGAGCACGTCCGCGACCGCGGCCTGATGGGCTGCGTCCTCTTCGACGAGCACTACATCCGCTACTTCACGAACTTCTGGTTCCTCGCCACCGAGCGGCCGGTCGCCCTGGCGATCGACGGCGCGGGCGCGATGATGGCCTTCGTCCCCGACTTCGAGGTCGAGCGCGTCCGCGCCGAGACGGCTTTCGAGCTCGTCGAGTCCTACCCCGAGTATCCGGGCCTCGAGCACCCGATGCTGATCCTCGCCGCGCTGCTCTCCGACCTGGGCATCCGCGGCGCGATCGCCGCCGACCAGGACGGCTACCCGGGCATCCTCGGCTACGCGGGGCCGGCGTTGAGCGAGGCGACGGCCAGCAGCGTCGCGGTCGTCGCGCCGTTCGTGGAGAGCCTGATGGCACGCAAGAGCGCGGCCGAGGTCGAGCTGATCCGCGAGAGCGCCCGCTGGTGCGCGCACGCGCACCGCCTGCTGCAGGACGCGTCTCGCCCGGGCGCGAGCGAGGCCGAGGCGGCGCTGCGCGCGGGCCACGAGTCCACGCTCGCGATGCTCGCGGCGCTCGGACCGGACTACGCGGGGCAGCTCGCGTCGTCGGACGGCGTCTCCGCCGGTTACCGCGGCCAGATCGGCGTGCGCTCTTCCTGGGCCCACGCCGTCTCGCACAACATCGAGTTCCGGCCGGGCGACGTGCTCGTGACCGAGACGAGCGCCCCGGTGTGGGGCTACAACGCCGAGCTCGAGCGAGCGATGGTCGTCGGCGAGCCGACCGACGAGATGCGCCGCCTGTTCGACCACATGCTCGAGGCACAGCAGGTGGCCTTCAGGACGCTGCGGCCGGGCGTGACCTGCGCCGTCGTCGACGTCGCCGTGCTCGCCTACTTCGAGGCCAACGGCCTGCTCGTGAACTGGCGGCAGCACACCGGCCACGCGATCGGCCTGCGCAACCATGAAGCGCCGTTCCTCGACATCGGCGACCACACGACGATCGAGCCGGGCATGGTGTTCACGATCGAGCCGGGCGTGTACGCGAGCGAGCTCGGCGGGTTCCGTCACTCCGACACGGTCGTCGTCACCGAAGACGGCATCGACGTCCTCACCGACTACCCGAGCGATCTCGAGAGCCTGACGATCCCCGTCTGAGGCGGGAGGCAGGGCCCCGGCTCTGCGGGACCCTGCCGCGGCCTGCCGCTCAGCGCGTCTCGACGCTGACCACGTTGAACGACTTGTCGACGTAGACGGTCACGGGTGTCCCGTCCGCCTTGACCATGTGCACCTCGTAGGCGGCATGGCCGTCGGCGTCGGTCTCGACACGGACGACGGTGGCGCCGCTGCCGACCTTGGCGACCGCGAGCGCCTGGACCCTGGACGCGGTGTCGCCCGTGAGCAGCGTCTCGTCGCTCCGCTGAGCGCCCCACGGGTTCTGGGCGGTTGCTCCCGGCGGGGCCGCGCGCGCCTGCGACGGCGCCGCGGTCGAGGGGGCGGTCGACGCCGTGGTGCTCGGGGTCGAGCCCGAGCCGGATGCGGCGCTCGCGATGCCGTAGCTCCCGAGGGCGACGCCGCCGACGACGGCTCCGACGATCAGGCTCCTCGGAACCGTCCTGCGCTTGGTGTCCATCGGTGGACTCCTTTCGTTTCGTGTGGCGCGCCCGGAATGGACGCACCCCAAGCGTGCGCCCACGGGCTGAGCGATCCGTGGGCGCCGCCTGAGAGTTCGATCGGAGTCTTGCTGCGACGCCTAGCCGGCCGACGAGTCCTGCTGCCAGAGGTGGAAAGCGTTGCCCTCGCTGTCGTGGCAGGCCGCGAACCAGCCGTGCCCCGGAACCGGCATCTTCCCTTCCGCGTCGCCGCCGAGCTCGCGAACCTTCACCGAGCTCGCATCGATGTCGTCCGTCGCGAAGTAGTAGTTCGGATAGCCGGTGCGATCCTCGCTCGCGAAGATGGCGGCGCCCATGGTCTCGCTGGCCTGCGCCATGCGGTAGTCCATTCCGGGCATGCCGGAGTCCTGGAAGGACCAGCCGAACAGGCCGTTCCAGAAGCTCTGCCCCCGGTCGGCGTCCTCGGCGGGCAACTCGACGTGGACGATCTCTCCAGCCATGCTGCTCCTCTCCTCGGTTTCGCCGCGAACCCTAGCCGCGGAGCAGCGCCGCGAGCCCGCGGACGCCGGTCGTGTCGAGCACCTCGTAGCGGCGGAGCGCGAACGGCTGCTGCGCTCGCTGCGCCGAGCCGGGCTCGGTCGTCACCGCGAGGACGTATCCCGCCTGCCGGACGAGCGCTTCCGTCCGCTCGTCGAAGCGGCCCGCGGGATAGGCGAACCATTGCACCGGGTGGCCGAGGTGGCGTTCGAGCGCGAGTCGCGACTGGATCAGCTCCTGCAGCGCAGCGGGGTCGGTGAGCCGCGGGAGCTCGGCATGGCTGACCGTGTGCGAGCCGATCTGAACCCCGTTCTGCTCCAGCGCCTTCAGCTGCGCCCAGCTCAGGAAGCTGACGTCCGAGCCGGAGATGCGCCCGGTGATCACGTACGCCGTGGCGGCCATGCCGAGACGCTCGAGCACCGGCGCCGCGTTCGCGAGCACGTCGCGGTAGCCGTCGTCGAACGAGATCATCACCGGCTTCGCGGGCAGCCGCTTGCCCTGTTCGAGCGCTGCGAAGAGCTGCTGCTGCGTGATCGCGTGGAAGCCGCGTACGTGGAGCCAGCGCATCTGGGCCGCGAAGTCGGCCGGGGTGACGGTGAGCGAGCGCGTGATTGCCGGCAGGCTGGGTCGGAGCCTGTCGATCCGGTGGTACATCAGGATCGGGACGGAGAGCGCCCGCGCGGGGAGGGTCGCCGGTAGGGCCACCCGTGTAATCGGGGCCGGGGCGAGCGGCGCCGCGGGTGACGCCCTGTGCGTCGGCGGCGGGGTCGTGTGCGGCTCGGGTGCGGAGGCCGCCTTGCCGCCGCCACGGAGCCCGAGGAACAGCCCGAGCCCGAGCGCGACGGCGAGCAGCGCCAGCACGCCGAGCCGCCGCCTCCGTGCCCGGCGCCGGTTCTCGAGCCGTCGCTGGAGCCGCGAGTCCTGCGTCAGCACTCAGCCGGCCACCGGTGCGAACGTCCCCGCCCGGTAGACCTGGCCCTCGAGCGGCCGGCCGAGCAGGCCCTCGAGCCACTGTGCGACCGCGATCAGCGCCTCGAGGTCGATGCCCGTCTCGATCCCCTCGCCGTGCAGCAGGTAGACGAGGTCCTCGGTCGAGATGTTGCCGGTCGCTTTCGGCGCGAACGGGCAGCCGCCGATCCCGCCGACCGACGCGTCGAGGACGCTCGCACCGGAGGCGATCGCCTCGTACGCGTTCGCGAAGCCGGTCGAGCGCGTGTTGTGGAGATGCACGCCCACCGGCGCGCCGAGCTTGACGCCGGCGGAGACGAGCTGCCTGACCTGCCGCGGGACGCCGACGCCGACGGTGTCCGCGAAGACGATCTCGTCCGCGCCACCTTCCACGAGCAGAGCGGCGAGCTCGAGGACCCGCTCCGGGTCGATCGCGCCCTCGAACGGGCACCCGAACGCGGTTCCGATCGTCACCGTTGCGCGGATCCCGTCCTCGTGTGCCCGCGCGACGATCCGCAGAGCCGACTGCACCGAGTCCTCGACCGGGGCGCCCTGATTTCGCTGGTTGAACTCCGCGCTCGCCGCGAACGCGAAGTGCACCTCGTCGAGACCCGTCTCGCGAAGGCGGTCGTAGCCCCTGTCGTTGAGCGCGAGGCCGGCGTACACGACCCCCGGCACGCGCTCGATCGCCGCGACGACCTCCTCGGCGCCGGCCATCTGCGGGACGCGCGCCGGGTTGACGAAGCTCACGGCCTCGATTCTCGGCAGCCCGGCAGCGGCCAACCTGTCGACGAGCTCCGCGCGCACCGCGGGCTCGAGGATCGTGGGATCGTTCTGGAGCCCGTCGCGGGGCCCGACGTCGCAGATCGTGATCGCCATGGCCGTGACGTTGAGGATAGTGGCCCCGGCCGGTCGGAAGGTGTCTGGTGCCGCGTGTCGAAACCACTGCGTCTACATCGACACAAGGAGCGGGCGGAAATGGCGAGTTCGAATTACGAGCAGAAGGCGCAGGAGACCTTCAGCGCGGCGACCGCGTCGGGCTGGGTCACCTTCAGCGGCTATCTGTTCTTCGTCGTCGGGATCTTCCACGTCATCGACGGGATCTCGGCGCTCTCCAAGGCTCACGTCTACCACGACTACGGCCTGTTCGCGAACATCCGGTTCTGGGGCGTGGTGATGCTGATCATCGGCGGTCTCGGGATCTACGCGGGGTACGCGATCCTGGCGCAGCAGGAGGCCGGCCGCCTGATCGGGATCGTCCTCGCCGGCATCGGGATCCTCGCGCAGCTGATGTTCGCGAGCGCGAACGAGTTCTGGTCGCTGATCATGATTGCGATGTGGGCCGCGATCCTGTACGCGCTGTTCGTGCACGGGGACGAGTTCGTCAGGAAGGCCTAGCGGCGAGCGCGCGCAGTCTCTGAGGGCCCCGACCCGGGGCCCTCACGCTTTCCGGGCCACGACGACGGTGTCGATCGCCTCGGTGCCGACACGCTCTGCTTTCTGCACGCCGAGCCCGGCCAGCTCACCGGCTACGAGCTCGGGCGTGTAGAGCACGTCGGGATTCGACGGGCCGGGAGCGCCCGTGCCGATGTTCGTCACGTCGTGCCCGACGACGAGGAGCATGCCGCCCGGCGCGAGCGCCTTGGCGGCACCGGCGAGGAGCGCGCGCCGCTCGGCTGCGGCGAAGTGCACGTACAGGACGAGCACGAGGTCGAATGCGCCCACCGCCGGCTCGTACCCGTTCAGATCGGCGAGCACCCAGTCGACGTCGGCTCCGCTCGCGCGGGCGAGGTCGAGCGCGTTCATCGAGAAGTCGACGCCGGTGACGCGCCAGCCCCGCTTCGCCAGCCAGATCGAGGCGCGACCGGCACCGCAGCCGAGGTCGAGCGCGTGCCCGGGCACGAGCCCGCCGAGCTCCGCCTCGAGCAGGTCGCTCGGGTCGTCCTCGCAGTGAAAGCCCCGCTCCCGCCAGCGGCGATCCCAATCCTCCCGCTCCATGCCCGGTTCAATACATGATTCGTGGCCGATGAGGAGCGGCGGGCGTTTCCGTGACCGGGCCGAGGCGGGCCGGCTGCTCGCCGAGCGGCTGTCCGCATACGCCGGCCGCGCGGACGTCGTCGTCCTCGGGCTGCCGCGCGGCGGTGTGCCCGTGGCGCGCGAGGTCGCGCGGGCGCTCGGAGCACCGCTCGACGTCTTCCTCGTCCGCAAGCTCGGCCATCCGAGGCAGCCCGAGCTGGCGATGGGGGCGATCGCGAGCGGCGGCACGCGCGTGCTCAACGAGCAGCTCGTCCGGGAGCTGGGCCTCGGCGACGACGTGGTCGAGCAGGTGACGGAGCGGGAGCGGGTCGAGCTCGAGCGCCGCGAGCGGGCGTACCGCGGCGACCGCCCGGCGCCCGACCTGCGCGACCGCGTGGTCGTGCTCGTCGACGACGGTCTCGCCACCGGGGCGACGATGCGGGCTGCGGCCGAGGCGGTGCGCAGCCGCGGTCCGAGGAGGCTCGTCGTCGCCGTGCCGACCGCGCCTCCGCACGCGCTCGAGATGCTCGCGGTCGAGGCCGACGAGGTCGTCGCCCTGATCGCCCCCGAGCCGTTCCATGCGGTCGGCCTCTGGTACGACGACTTCGGCGAGCTCTCGGACGACGACGTGCGGCGCGAGCTGTCCTTGGCGCTCGAGGAGCAGGTCGATGCGGGCGGGGCGGCGGGGAGCCTCGTCGTCCCGGACGCCGCGCACGGCCTCGTCCTCTTCGCGCACGGCTCGGGTTCGGGCCGGTTCAGCCCCCGCAACCGCTACGTCGCGGGCGTGCTCGCCGACGCCGGGCTCGCGACGCTGCTCGTCGATCTGCTGACGCGGGAAGAAGAGCGGCGCGACCTGCGGACGCGCGAGCTCCGCTTCGACGTCGAGCTGCTTGCCGCACGGGTGCTCGACGCGGCTGCCTGGGCGGCGCAGGACGCGCGCACGAGCAACCTCCCGCTCGGGCTGTTCGGTGCGAGCACGGGCGCGGCGGCCGCCCTCGTCGCGGCTGCGCGCGAGCCCGAGCGAGTGCGCGCGGTCGTGTCCCGCGGCGGGCGCCCGGACCTGGCCGGGCCTGCGCTCGCTGAGGTGCGCGCGCCGACGCTCCTCGTCGTCGGCGAGCGCGACGACCTCGTGCTCGACCTCAACCGTCGGGCGCGCGAGGCGATGACGGCGGCGCCTGTCGAGCTCGAGATCGTCCGCGGCGCGACCCATCTCTTCGAGGAGCGTGGCACCCTCGAGCGGGCGGCAGAGCTCGCGCGGAACTGGTTCGAGCGCCACCTGTCGGGCCAAGGCTTTTAGGGGACGCGTAGGCGCGGGAAGTGCCGGACGGTCATCGACCGCTTCAGACCCGGACTGTGAAAGAAACCGCCTCATCTCGAGCGCTGGTCCTCGTTGGCGGCGGAGCCGTGGGCAGTAGGCTCCGCACGGTATGACGCTCTGCCCAAGCTGCGGTGCTTCGAATCGCGAAGGCCGGAAGTTCTGCGCTGAGTGTGGACGTGCGTTCAGCGCTGCCTGTCAGGCATGCGGGGCTGCCAACGAGCCCGGAGAGCGCTTCTGCGGCGACTGCGGCGCTCCGCTCTCGCTCGAGGGTGTGGCCCCCGCGGCACCTACCGCCCCAGCTCGCGAGGCCCCTGCCGCCGAGCGGCGCCTCGTTTCGGTGCTCTTCGCCGACCTGGTCGGCTTTACGCCGTTGTCGGAGTCCCGTGACGCGGAGGACGTGCGTGATCTCCTTTCACGGTACTTCGAGCAGGCGCGGACGGTGATCGAGCGGTATGGCGGTACGGTCGAGAAGTTCATCGGTGACGCGGTGATGGCGGTTTGGGGGGCGCCGGTGGCGAAGGAGGACGATGCGGAGCGGTCGGTGCGGGCCGCGCTCGATCTGGTCGCGATCGTGTCCGCTCTCGGCCAGGAGGTCGGGGCGCCTGGGCTGAAGGCCCGGGCCGGCGTTCTCACCGGTGAGGCGGCGGTGATGCCGGGCGGCGTGTCGGAGGGTCTCGTCGCGGGCGATCTGGTCAACACGGCCTCGCGTGTCCAGTCGGCGGCCGAGCCGGGCATGGTTCTGGTCGGCGAGTCGACGAAGCGTGCGTCGGAGGCGGCGATCGCCTACGAGGATGTGGGAAACCACGAGTTGAAGGGAAAGTCCGAGCCGGTGCCGCTCTGGCGGGCGCTTCGTGTGGTCGCGGGCACTCGGGGGGCGCTGCGCTCGTCCGGGCTCGAGGCTCCTTTCGTTGGTCGTGATCGCGAGCTTCGTCTCGTCAAGGAGCTGTTCCACGGCTCGGCGGACGAGAGGAAGGCGCAGCTCGTGTCGGTCACGGGCATCGCCGGCATCGGCAAGTCGCGCCTCTCGTGGGAGTTCGAGAAGTACATCGACGGGCTCGCGGACGACGTCTTCTGGCATCGCGGCCGCTGCCTCTCCTACGGCGAGGGTGTGGCGTACTGGGCGCTGGCGGAGATGGTGCGGATGCGCTGCGGCATCGTCGAGGACGAGGAGCCGGGATTCGCGCTCGCGAAGCTGCACGCGGCGATCGAGGAGCACATCCCCGATCCGGAGGAGCGCCGCTGGGTCGAGCCGCGCCTCGCTCATCTGTTGGGACTCGAGGAGGGGGCGGCCGGCGACCACGAGAACCTCTTCTCGGCCTGGCGGATCCTGTTCGAGCGCCTGGGGGAGAAGTCGCCGACGATCCTCGTGTTCGAGGACATGCAGTGGGCCGACGCGAGCCTGCTCGACTTCCTCGAATACCTGCTCGAATGGTCGCGAAGTCACCCGTTGTTCGTGCTCGTCCTCGCCCGTCCGGAGCTGGTCGACAAGCGTCCCTCCTGGGGCGCCGGGAAGCGCAACTTCGCCTCCCTCTATCTGGAGCCGCTCTCCCCCGAGGCGATGGGCGACCTCCTGGCCGGGCTCGTCCCGGGGCTGCCCGATGATCTACGCACGCGGATCCTGGAGCGCGCCGAGGGTGTCCCCCTGTACGCGGTCGAGACCGTCCGGATGCTGCTCGACCGGGGCCTGCTCACGCAGGAGGGGAACGTCTACCGTCCCGCGGGACCCGTCGAGACACTCGAGGTGCCGGAGACGCTCCACGCCTTGATCGCGGCCCGCCTGGACAGCCTGACGCAAGACGAGCGGCGCCTCGTCCAGGACGGATCCGTGCTCGGCAAGACGTTCACGAAGCCGGGGCTGGCGGCGCTCACCGGCCTGGCCGATACGGAGATCGACCCGCTCCTCGTCGCGCTCGTCCGCAAGGAGATCCTCTCGATCCAGGCGGACCCCCGCTCGCCCGAGCGCGGCCAGTACTCCTTCCTGCAGGACATCGTCAAGCACGTCGCCTACGAGACGATCTCGAAGAAGGAGCGCAAGACGAAGCACCTCGCGGCGGCGCAGTTCCTTTCGTCCGTCTGGAGCGCAGAGGAGGACGAGATCGTCGAGGTCGTCGCCGCCCACTACCTCGACGCCTACCACGCCGGCCCCGACGACCCGGACGCCGCCGAGATCCGTGCGACGGCGCGAGAGATGCTCGTCCGGGCCGCCGAGCGCGCCGCCTCCCTCGGGGCGAACACGGAGGCACAGCGCGCGTTCGAGCGGGCGCTCGAGCTCACCGACGAGCCGCGCATCCAAGCGGAACTGCACGAGCGAGCAGGGATGATGGCGAGAGCCGGTGCCCGGTCGGACGACTCGTCAGCGCACTTCGAGCGCGCGATCGAGCTCTTCGAGACGGCGGGCGCCACCCATCCCGCCGCCAGGGTCTCGGCGATGCTCGCCGAGATCCTCTGGCAAGATCGAGGACGCCTCGAGCAAGGCCTCGAGAGCATGGAACGCGCGTTCGAGGTGCTCTCGCAGGAGGAACCCGACGAGGACCTCGCCTCACTGGCTGCGCAACTCGGGCGCCTTCTGTTCTTCGCGGGTCAGGGCAACCTCGCGCTGCAACGGATCGAGGCGGCGCTCGAGATCGCGGAGTCTCTCGGCGTCCCAGAGATCTTCTCGCAGGCCTTGAACACGAAGGCGATCATCCTGGCCGCGCGCGGACGGAAGCTCGAGGCGCTTGCGCTTCTTCCCTATGCACTCCAGGTCGCGCTCGACAACGACAAGCCCTCGGCCTCCCTTCGCGCGTACTACAACCTCGCCGACACGCTCTGTCACGCCGACCGCTACGAGGAGGCCGTAGACGCCGTCCGTGAGGGACTCGCGCTCGCGCGGCGCGTCGGCAACCGGCAGCAGGAGTGGCAGTTCCTCGGCCAGGTCTATCCGCATTTCGCCCTTGGCGCCTGGGACGAGCTCGAGTCGATGATCGCCGAGATTCCCGAGGAGCACTGGTCGGAGGTACGGCAGGCGTGGCCGGCAATCCTCTTCGGCGGGATCGTCAACGCCTTCCGAGGGAGACCGGATGACGCCGAGACCCTGATCAGCCGTTGTGCCGAGATGGAGTCGTCGGCCGACCACCAGGAGCGCGCCGCCTTCCACCTGGGTCGAGCGGACTTGCTCTTGATGGCGGGAGATCCGGCCCATGCGCTCGAGGCGGCCGAGCTGGCATTTGCCGAGCGCGAGTCGATGGGCATCACGCAGGAGTACTCCAAGCAATCCTTTGTCACGGCGGTCGAGGCCGCACTCGCCCTGGGCGACCTGGCCAAGGCAGAGGAGTTGCTGGCCGTCGTCAAGGCGTTGCCACCCGGGAGCTCACCCCAGTTCCTGCAGGCGCAGTCTTCTCGCTTCCAGGCACAGCTCGCCGCCGGCCGAGGCGACGCGGAGGAAGCAGAACGGCGTTTCAAGCGAGCGACGGGGCTCTTCCGCGAGCTGGCCCTCATCTTCTACCTTGGAATCACGCAGCTCGAACACGGCGAGTGGCTCGCCACCCAGGAACGCATGGAGGAAGCGGAGCCCCTGCTCGCGGAAGCGCGGGAAGTGTTCGTGCGTCTCGAGGCGAAGCCCTGGCTCGAGCGAGCGGCGCGAGCCACGGGCGTCCGACAAGATGTGAAGCTGACCTAAGTGCCGATTCCGTTACAGCGTCTAAGCGTCTCCGGCTAGTCGGAAGCCGGCGAAGATCTGCCGGCGGACAGGGAGGTCCCAGTTCCGGAAGCTCGTTCGCGCGACGGCGGGGTGGGTCGCCCACGACGAGCCCCGGAGCACCTTGTACCCGGGCCCGAAGAACACCTCGGAGTACTCGCGGTACGGAAACGCCTCGAAGCCGGGGTAGGCGGCGAAGTCGGAGGCGGTCCACTCCCAGACCCGGCCGACGCCGTCGAGCACGCCGGCCGAAGCCGCATGCTCCCACTCGGCCTCGGTCGGAAGCCGCCGGCCTGCCCAGCGCGCGAACGCGTCGGCCTCGTGCCAAGAGACGTGCTGCACGGGCTCGTCCTGCGCGACCGGCCCGAGCCGTCCGAACCGGCGGCGCAGCCACTCACCGCCGTCGCGCTCCCAGCCGAGCGGCGGCTCGACCCGGCCGCCGTCCCGGAGGAACGCCGCGTACTCGCCGTTCGTCACGGGCTGGGAGCCGATCCGAAACGGCGGGAGCTCGACCTCGTGCACGGGCCGCTCGTTGTCGTAGGCCCACGGGTGGTCGCCGCCGACGACGCACACCCCGCCCGCGACGGGCGCCTCGGATCCCGGGCCGAGCGCACCCGGGCCGCCGCCGTCGTGCACGAGGCCGGAGAGCTGGATCGTCTGCAGCATCGTCTCGACGTGCTGCTGCTCGTGCTGGACGACGAGCCCGAACACGAAGCCCCCGCGGAGTAGCCGGTCGGTCGGATCGAGCTGGATGCAGTCGAGTACGTCGAGCACCCGGCTGCGCACCTCGGCGAGATAAGCCCGCCCGGTGCCCGGGTCGAGCAGCTCCAGGGACGGACGCTCCTCACGCGGATGTTCGAACGCGTCATAGACGTCGTCGCCCGTCGGATAGATCGGCTCGGCGCCGGTCAGCCGCCGCAGGAGCCAGAGCTCCTCGAAGTGGCCGATGTGGGCGAGGTCCCAAACGAGCGGCGACATGAGCGGCGAGTACTGTGCGCGAAGCTCGTCGTCGGAGAGCGGCTCGAGCAGCCGGAGCGTGCGCTCGCGCGCGGCGTGGAGCTCGGAGGCGATCCGCTCCTTGAGATCGGCGCTTTCGAGGGCGGCGCCCGTCATCGAGCGCAAGTGTAAGGAGCGGCCCCCGTCCGGCGTCCGGGCCGGCTTCCGTAGGATCAGCTGGGATCGGAGCGCACGATGAGCATCTCAGCCGCTGAGATCGTCTTCACCGACGTGACGAAACGCTACCCGGGCAGGGACAGCGCCGCCGTGCGGAACCTCTCGCTCGTCGTCCCCGCGGGAGACATCTGCGTGCTCGTCGGGCCGTCCGGCGCCGGGAAGACGACGGCGATGAAGCTCGTCAACCGCCTGATCGACTTCGACGAGGGCGACATCACGATCGACGGGCAGAGCATCCGCAAGCTGGACGTGACCGAGCTCCGCCGCGGGATCGGCTACGTGATCCAGCAGGTCGGCCTCTTCCCGCACATGACCGTCGGGGACAACGTGGCGGTCGTTCCGCGCCTCCTCGGCTGGCCGAAGGCGAGGATCCGCGACCGTGTCGCCGAGCTGGTCGAGCTCGTCGGACTCGAGCCGGGCGACACCGACCGCTATCCCTCGCAGCTCTCGGGCGGCCAGCGCCAGCGTGTCGGACTGGCCAGGGCGCTCGCCGCCGACCCGAAGGTGATGCTGATGGACGAGCCGTTCGGCGCCCTCGACCCGATCACACGCGACCGGCTCCAGAACGAGTTCCTGCGGCTGCACGAGGTCGAGCGCAAGACGGTGATCTTCGTCACGCACGACATCGACGAGGCGATCAAGCTTGGCACCCGGATCGCGATCCTCCGCGAGGGCGGCGTGCTGGCCCAGTACGACACGCCCGACGCGATCCTGGCCCGGCCGGCCGACGACTTCGTCGCACGCTTCGTCGGCGCCGACCGCGGCCTCAAGCGGCTCGCGCTCCGCCGCCTCGACGAGATCGAGCTCGACTCGCCGAACGGACGTCCGCTCGACGGGCCTCGCACCGGCCTGCAGACGACGCTCCGTGACGCGCTCTCGCTGATGCTCACGGAGGGCGCCGAGCGGCTTGTCGTCGTCGACGAATCGGGCGACGTCGCAGGCCTGCTCTCGGTCAGCCACGTCGGCCGTCTGCTCGCCGACGAGGACAGCTCGTGAGCGGCGGCGGTGGGCCGGTGATCCCGAACTTCGGGAGCGCCAGCAAATGCGTGACGAACAACGAGCTCTTCTGTACGGACTGGGTGCGGGACAACTGGCGCAGCACGCTCGAGCCGGCGCTCGTCGACCACATCAAGCTGACCGCGATCGCCGTCTCGATCGGCTTCGTGATCGCGCTCGCCGGCGCGATCGTCGCGCGCCGCTTCCGCTTCGTCGAGCACCCGTTCAGCCTGTTCAGCGCACTTCTCTACACGATTCCGAGCATCGCGCTCTTCCAGTTGCTCGTCCCGATCACGGGGCTGACCGAGACGACGGTCGAGATCGCCCTCGTCGGCTACACACTCCTGATCCTGTTCCGGAACGATCCTCGCCGGCTTTCGCGCCGTCCCCGACGACGTGATCGAGGCGGCGCGCGGAATGGGCCTGCGCGGCCACCAGATCCTGTGGCGGGTCGAGTTGCCGCTGGCGATGCCGGCGATCATCGCGGGCCTGCGCATCGCCGTCGTCACCATCGTCAGCCTGGCCACGATCGCGGCGTTCGTGATCCCGGAAGGCCTCGGGCACCCGATCTTCATCGCGCTGCGCGACTACTTCAAGACGGAGATCATCGCCGCCGGCGCCCTGGCGGTGCTGCTCGCGCTCGCGCTCGACGGCGGGCTCGTGCTGGTGCAGCGGTTCCTGACCCCGTGGACGAGGGCGAGATCGGCGTGATCCTGCTTCGACAGCGTGGGGCCGGGCACGTTCCTGGACGGGTTCCAGTTCATCGGCGACAACGGCTGGCTGATCTGGCACAAGGTGGTCGAGCAGCTCGAGCTGTCCGCCGCGGCACATGGCCATGGCGATTGCGATCGCGATTCCGATCGGGGTGGTTCTCGGGCACGTACCACCGCGGGTCGTTCGTCGCCATCAACGTCTCGAACATCGGCCGTGCCCTGCCCAGTCTGGCCGTCGTCGCGATCGGGATCTCGATCCTCGGCATCTCCTTCACGAACGTGATGGTCGCGCTCGTGATCCTCGCCGTCCCGCCGATGCTCACGAATGCGTACGTCGCCGTGGACGAGGTCGACCGAGACGTCGTCCAGGCGGCGAGGGGTATGGGAATGCGCGAGCGGGACGTGCTCTTCAGGGTCGAGTTGCCGCTCTCGCTGCCGCTCCTGTTCGGCGGGTATGCGGACGGCCGCCGTGTACGTGGTCTCGACCGCGACCATCGCGGCCATCGCGGGCGGCGGCGGTCTCGGGGACATCATCGTCAACCAGGCGAGCTACCGCTTCGAAGGCGTTCTCGGCGCCGCCTACTGCGTGATCGCACTCGCGCTGCTCGCCGACTTCGGCCTCGGCGCAGTCCAGTACGCGGTAAGCCCGCGCAACCTGCGCCCACGGACGCCGTTCACGGCCAATCGGACGGCTTCTCAGCCGGTGCTCGACAAGTAGGGTTCGCCGGACCAGGGCCCAGCCGGGGCCCCGAGGAAGGGAGTGGCAGTGATCAGGAAACGGACCCGGCGCGCCGTCAAGGCCGCCTTCTCCATCTCGCTCGGCGTCGCTCTCCTGTTAGGAGTTCTCGCCGCCGGCACGCTGAGCGCCTCCGCAGCACAGCCGACGGTGAAGCTCGGGACGAAGAACTTCACGGAAGAGTTCATCCTCGGGCAGCTCTACAAGCAGGCATTGCAGGCGAAGGGATTCAAGGTCGAGTACCACGAGAGCATCGGCTCGACGGAGGTCATCGACAAGGCACTCACGAGCGGGCAGATCAACGTCTATCCCGAGTACCTGGGAACGCTCCTGAGCGTCGTCTTCCACAAGACGTCGGTACCCAAGTCGCCGTCCGCCGCTCTCGCCCAGGCGAAGGCGGCCGACGCGAAGCGGGGCATGACGCTGTTCACGCCGACGCCGTTCTTCGACACCGACCAGATGGGTGTGACGAACGCGGTCGCGAAGCAGTACGGACTGAAGACGATCAGCGACATGAAGAAGGTGCCGGGCCTCTCGATCTGCGGGTTCCCCGAGTTCCAGACCCGGTACGCAGGGCTCGTGGGCCTGAAGCAGGCGTACGGGATCAAGAACGCCAAGTTCGTGCCGCTTGCGGGCATCTCGGTCTACGAGGAGCTCGACACCAAGAAGTGCAAGGTCGGCGACGTGTTCTCGACCGACCCGCAGCTCGCCTCTCCGTCGAAGTACACGGTCCTCGCGGACCCGAAGGAGATCTTCAGCGAGCGGTCGCAGACGGTCGTCCCCGAGGTCAGCGCCAAGCTGGCGTCGGCGCTCGGCCCGAAGTTCCGTCGGACGATGGACGCCGTCTCGGCCAAGCTGACCCTGCCGGCGATCATCGCGATGAACAAGGCGGTCGCGATCGACAAGAAGTCGCCGCAGGCCGTCGCCTCGGCCTTCCTGAAGGCGAACCACCTGAAGTAGGCGCTCCGCGGACGGCGGCACTCGTCGGGGCCTGTTCGGGGCCCATTACCAGACGCGCAAAGGCACCACGGGATGGGGGACAGACTGAAGTCTGTCCCCCATGCTCGTTCTGTTTCGCGCTCGTCGAGATCAAGACCACACGAGCGCCGCCGTCTCGGCGACGGTATGCAGCTTCGCCCACTGGTCGTCCCGGGAGAGCGCGTTGCCGACGACCGACGTGCCGAAGCCGCACTGCGGCGAGATCGCGAGCCGCTCCAGCGGAATGTACGCGGCGGCCTCCTCGATGCGCGCCACGAGCTCGGCGACCGTCTCACGCCGCGGCGTCTTCGTCGTCACGAGGCCCAGCACGACGATCTTGTCCTCGGGCACGAGCTGCAGTGGCTCGAAGCCGCCCGAGCGCTCGTCGTCGTACTCGAGCAGCAGCCGCTGCGCGCGGATCCGCGGGAAGATCCGCTCGGCGAGCGCGTCGTAGCTTCCCTCGACCAGCCAGCGGCTGCCCTGGTTGCCGCGGCAGAGATGGAACCCGAACGTGACGCCCTCGGGCGCCGCGTCGATGACGTAGTTGTCGAGCTCGAGCCAGGTCTCGACCGAGCCGCGCGCCTCGTAGAAGTCGCGCCAGCGCTCGTCGAGAAGCAGCGGATAGTGGGGCGCGTCGAGCTGGAGGTAGGTCGCTCCGAGGCGCGTCAGCTCCACGACCTCCTCCCGGAGGATCGCGGCCACGTCCCAGAGGTACTCCTCGAGCGTCGCGTAGGCGCCGGCGGAGCGCTCCGGATCCCAGAACTGGGAGAACAGGCCCGGGCTCGGGAGCGTCACCTTGAGCTGGTTGTCCGAGCGCCCGCGCGCGTAGGCGAGCTCGTGCGCGGAGAGGAAGCGTCGGCGGGAGAGCCTCGACTCGACGGCGAGCGGCGGGCGCTCGAGGCTGCGGTCGCCGACGACGTCGCTCTTCCAGTCGCCCCAGAGGAAGGCGTCGAGATCCCACTCGCCGAAGCCGTCGACCGCCTCGACCATCTGGCTCTGGAACGAGAGCCGGCGCATCTCGCCGTCGGTGACGACGTCGAGGCCGCAGTCGGCCTGGCGGCGGAGCACCTCGTCGACGGCCGCGTCCTCGGCGTGGCGCAGCTCCTCGTCGCCGATCTCGCCGCGGGCGAAGCGCTCGCGCGCGAGGAGGAGCTCCGGCGGGCGGAGCAGGCTCCCGACATGCTCTGACCGCGGGATCGTCATTGCGCCGGGCTCGGCTGGACGAGCTCGCCGGTGTCGCATTTCCGGCGGGCGTCGGAGTCGGAGATCCCGAACGCCCCGACGGCGGCGGCGCACAGCGCCAGCCCCGCCGAAACGAGCGCGGCGATGTGGAACGCATCCATCGAGGCGGCGCGAAGGATCTCGTCGTGCTGGCCACGTGCGAGCGGGACGCCGCTCGAGCCGCCGCTCGACCGGTAGACGAGCAGGACGACGAGCCCGAGCACGGCCACGGTCAGCAGGCTGCCCAGCCGCGCCACGGTCTGGTTCAGTCCGGACGCGATCCCCGAGAAGCTCTCGGGCGCCGACGAGAGCGCTGTGGCCGTGATCGGCGCCACGACCATCGACAGTCCGACGGAGAAGAGGAGCAGGCCCGGAACGCCGAAGCGCCAGAAGTCCGCCGTGGAGCGCATGAACGAGAAGAGCACGAAGCCGGCCGCGACCAGGACCGGCCCTGTGGTCAGGAGGACCCGCGGGCCTCGCTGGTCGGCGATGCGCCCGAAGCGCGGCGAGAGCAGGATCATCATGACGCTGGCCGGCACCTGCGCGAGCCCGGCCTCGGTCGGCGTGAACCCCAGGAATTGCAGGTAGATCGTGTAGAAGAAGAAGAATCCGCCGAGCGCCCCGTAGACGACGAGCGTCTCCAGGTTCGCGAAGGCGAAGTTCCGCCGCCGGAAGAGCTCGAAGGGCAGTAACGGCTCTGCGCTGCGCCGCTCGACGACCACGAAGGCGGCTGCCGCTGCGGCGGCGACCGCGAATGACCACCAGACCGAGCCGAACCCGTTCGCCGCGCCCTGCACCATCCCGTAGGTGAGCATGCCGAACGCGAGCGCCACGAGCACCGAGCCCGGAACGTCGAGGCGTCCGACGCGGTGCTCGGCGCGCTTGGCGCACCTGCCCTTGTGCGCGAGCACGACCGCCGCCGCGGCGAGCGGGAGGTTGATGAAGAAGATCCAGCGCCAGGACACCCACTCGACGAGCACGCCGCCGAGCGGCGGGCCGGCGAGCGTGGCGACGCTCGTAAACGCCGTCCACAGCCCGACCGCGCGCCCCGCCTCGTCGCCGTACGTCTCCCGCAGCAGCGCGAGGCTGTTCGTGGTCACGAACGCGGCCGCCACGCCCTGGACCACCCGCGCAGCGAGCAGCACGCCGCCGGACGGAGCGAGGCCGGCGAGCATGGAGGCGAGCGCGAAGCCGACAACGCCGGCGACGAATGTCTCGCGGCGGCCACGCCGGTCGCCGATCGCACCGGCGGGGAGGTAGAGCGAGGCGAGCGCGAGCGAGTAGGCCAGGAACACCCATTGCTCGCCGACGAGGCTGAAGTGGAGGTCGTGCTGGATCGTCGGCAGCGCGACGACGACCACGGTCGCGTCGACGAACGCGAGCGACGATCCGAGCACCGTGGCGGCGAGCGTCAGACGCCGGGCGCGATCGTCTGTTCGGGCTGGCTCGGTCACGGGCGATTGACAACGAACACTAGGCGCAGAACACTCCACGCTCACCCAAAAGACCCGGAAGGAGCAGCAAATGGCCGCGAGCGAAAAGGGCTGGCAGGTCGCCGAAGTGCACGAGATCCCGCCCGTCAAGGACGACTGGCCGGCGACCTGGAAATCGGTCCGGCACCACTTCGGCATCAGTGGCTTCGGCGTCAACGCCGTCACCAAGGACGCCGGCGAGGTCCTGATCCCCGAGCATGACGAGACGGCGTCGGGCCAGGAGGAGCTCTACTTCGTCCATGCGGGCGCGGTGAAGGCGACGGTGGACGGGACAGAGGTCTCGCTGCCGTCCGGCTCGTTCCTCCACTGCGAGGCGGCGGTCGTGCGTCAGCTCGAGTCGACCGAGTCGCCGACGACATTGCTCGCGATGGGCGGCACGCCGGGCCAGGCGTACGAGCTTCCCGGCTGGGAGGAGTAGCCTCAGTCCACGCGGGTGTGGCGGAACTGGTAGACGCGCCGGGTTTAGGTCCCGGTGGGGCTGACGCTCCCTGGAGGTTCGAGTCCTCTCGCCCGCACTGCCACCTGCCGGAATCGTAGGGCTCGACCACGCACGCAGCTGAGCCGTGTTCGTGCCGATTCCGTGACAAGTCGTCCCCAGCCGTCCTCGACGGCCACGCAGAACAGGTCTGCTTGAATGGCTTCGTGGAGACGCGGGTCGAGGAGCTGGCGGTTGACAAGGTGCGCCTGAGCGTCGACGTCCCGAGCGCGGACGTGCAGCACGCCGTCGAGCACGCCGCGTCCGATCTGGCCGCGTCCCTGAAGATCCCCGGCTTCCGCAAGGGCAAGGTGCCGATGCCGGTGCTCGTCGCCCGAGTCGGCAAGGACCGCATCTACGCCGAGGCGGTCGAGAGCCACATCGGCGGCTGGTACCGGGCGGCCGTCGCCGACTCCCGCGTCCGGCCTGCCTCCTCGCCGGAGTACGACTACGAGCTGCCCGAGTCGGCCGAGGGCGACTTCAGCTTCACGGCCACGATCGACGTGCAGCCGAAGGTCGAGATCGCCGACTGGACGACGCTCGAGGTGCCGGTCCACTCCGCCGAGGTGCCGCCCGAGCTCGTCGACCGGGAGCTCGAGTTGCTCCAGGACGCCGTCGCCGAGCTCGCTCCCGTCGAGGGTCGCCCGGCAGGCGAGGGTGACGTCGTCGTCGTCGACCTCATCAGCGAGTCCGGCGACTCCCGCCGCGACGTCGTCGTCGAGCTCGGCGCCGGCCGGCTCGTCGAGGAGCTCGAGCGGGGACTCGTCGGCATGTCCGCCGGCGAGACGAACGAGATCACCTTCGAGATCGGTGACGACGGTGCGACCCAGTCCGTCGACGCGACGGTCAAGGACGTCAAGGAGAAGGTGCTGCCACCGCTCGACGACGAGCTGGCGAAGACGGCCAGTGAGTTCGAGACGCTCGCCGACCTGCGCACCGACATCGAGTCGCGCCTGCGTGAGCAGCTCGACGAGGAGATCGAGAGCGAGTTCCGCGCCGCCGCCGTCGACGCGCTCGTCGACGCGTCGCAGATCACGCCGGCCGAGGGGCTCGTCCAGGCGCGCGCGAATGCGCTGCTCGGCAACCTCGTGCAGTCGCTCGAGCGGCGCGGCGTCTCAGTCGACGCCTATCTGGCCGTGTCCGGACAGACACCCGAGCAGGTGCAGGAGCGCGTCGTCGCCGAGGCGCAGCGGTCGCTCGCGCGCGAGCTCGTGCTCGAGGCCGCGGCCGACAAGCTCGGGATCGAGGTCACCGACGAGGAGCTCGAGGAGTTCGTCCGCGAGCAGGCGACCGCCGAGGGCGCCGAGGACGTGGACGAGCTCGTCTCGCAGCTCATGTCCGACGGCCGAGCCGAGCAGTTCCGCGAGGACATCCGCCTCCGCCGGGCGCTCGACCGGATCGTCTCCGAGGTGACGCGCATCCCCGCCGACCTCGCGGCGGCGCGTGAAAAGCTCTGGACCCCCGGGCAGGAGAAGCCGGAGGGCGCTACGAAGTTGTGGACACCCGGCCAGGAGGAGAAAACCGCATGACCCCTCATGACAATCGCTTCGGCTGGGACTACAGCCGCCCGGCCACCGCGCCGCAGATGAGCCCGCTGATTCCGATGGTGATCGAGCAGACCTCGCGCGGCGAGCGCGCCTTCGACATCTACTCGCGGCTCCTCAACGAGCGGATCATCTTCCTCGGGACCCCCGTCGACGACCAGATCGCCAACCTGCTCGTCGCCCAGCTCCTCCATCTCGAGTCGGAGGACCCGGACAAGGACATCTCGATCTACATCAACTCGCCGGGCGGCTCCGTCTACTCGGGCCTGGCCATCTACGACACGATGCAGTTCATCAAGCCGGACGTACAGACGATCTGCGTCGGCATCGCGATGAGCATGGGCGCGCTCCTTCTCGCCGGCGGCGCGAAAGGAAAGCGGATGGCGCTGCCGAACGCAAAGATCCTGATCCACCAGGTGTGGGGCGGCTTCCAGGGGCAGGCCACCGACATCGAGATCCACGCCCGCGAGACGATCGCCCTCAAGCGCAAGATGGAAGAGATCATGGGCAAGCACACCGGACAGGAGCTGGACAAGGTCGCCCGGGACATGGAGCGCGACTATTTCATGACCTCTGCCGAGGCCAAGGACTACGGAATCATCGACACCGTGATCGAGCATCGCTAGATCGAGTGCTAGCCAGAATGGCCGATTCGATGTACAAGTTGACGGTGGGGCGGGGGAGATAACGGACGAATGGCACGCGCGAGCGACTCAAACGACCAGCTGCTCTGCTCCTTCTGCGGGAAGAGCCAGCGGCAGGTCAAGAAGCTGATCGCCGGCCCCGGCGTCTACATCTGCGACGAATGCATCGATCTCTGCAACGAGATCATCGACGAGGAGCTGACCGCTCCGTCGCACCTCGATCTCGACACGCTGCCGAAGCCGACCGAGATCTACGAGCACCTCAACGAGTACGTCGTCAGCCAGGAGGAGGCCAAGCGCACCCTCGCCGTCGCCGTCTACAACCACTACAAGCGCGTCCAGATGGGGCAGACGGACGACGACGTCGAGCTGCAGAAGTCGAACATCCTGCTGCTCGGCCCGACGGGCTGCGGCAAGACCCATCTCGCCCAGACGCTCGCCCGGATCCTCAACGTCCCGTTCGCGATCGCCGACGCGACCGCGCTCACCGAGGCCGGCTACGTCGGCGAGGACGTCGAGAACATCCTGCTCAAGCTGATCCAGGCTGCCGACTTCGACATCAAGAAGGCGGAGACCGGGATCATCTACATCGACGAGGTCGACAAGATCGCGCGCAAGGCCGACAACCCTTCGATCACGCGCGACGTGTCGGGTGAGGGCGTCCAGCAGGCGCTCCTGAAGATCCTCGAGGGGACGGTGGCCTCGGTGCCGCCGCAGGGTGGCCGCAAGCACCCGCACCAGGAGTTCCTCTCGATCGACACGACGAACATCCTCTTCATCTGCGGCGGCGCGTTCGCCGGCCTCGAGAAGATCATCGCGCGGCGCATCGGCAAGAACGCCGTCGGCTTCGGCGCGAAGATCCACTCGAAGCACTCCGTCGAGAGCGCCGAGCTGCTCGGCGAGGTCATGCCCGAGGACCTGCTCTCGTACGGTCTGATCCCCGAGTTCATCGGCCGCCTCCCGGTCGTCTCGCACGTCCACCAGTTGCAGCAGGAGGATCTGGTCAAGATCCTCACCGAGCCGAAGAACGCGCTCGTCAAGCAGTACCACCGCTTCTTCGCGTACGACTCGATCGAGCTCGTCTTCACCGAGGACGGGTTGTGGGAGATCGCCGAGCGCGCCCTCGAGCGCGAGACCGGGGCCCGCGGCCTGCGCTCGATCATCGAGGGCGCCCTGCTGGACGTGATGTTCGAGCTGCCCTCGCGACGTGACGTCTCCAAGTGCGTGATCACGAAGGAGACGATCTCCAAGGGCCTCAAGCCCACGCTGGTCACGATGGGCGGCACGGTCGCCGGCGAGTTCGACGACGAGATCGCCGAAGAATCCGCCTAGCAGCACGGGCAAACGGCCGGTTTCCCCCATGACCCCCTTTCTTTCGTAGCGTCCACCAGCGAGCGGCTCGAGTACGCCGCGCCAAAGCCAAGGCTCCGCTGCCGATCGAGATGCCATGGCGCTGCGGGCGGAACGCGAGACCCGCACGGGGATCGCGTCTCCGGGTTTCTGGCGTTCGACGTACAACCGCGTAGCGTTCCGCTCGTGGACGTCTTCGTCCTGTTCCTGCTCGTCGTCGTAGCGATCGCGGCACTGGGCGCGACGCGGGCCGGTTGGATCGCGTCGGCAGTCGCCGCCGCCATGACGCTCCTCGTCGTCGGCCTCGCCACGTGGTTCGTCTTCAGCGAGGACGGCTACGTCGCGAACGGCTCGACGAAATGGGAGACGCGCGGCAGTTCGGCGCATGATCTGTACATCGCCGCAATCGTGATCGCGACGTTTCTGTTCTTCCTGTACGCGATCCTGGCGCTGCGCCGAATTCGCGGACCGGTCGTTTCGGTGGCCGTCGTCCTCGGGGGGATACTCGAGGCGTTCGGGCTCCTCGTCCTCGTGCTCGCCTTCGGTTCGAACTAAGCCGTGCGCGCGCGGGTAACCGGCGGGCGGTCGCGGACGTAGGCGAGGATCGCCTCGAGCAGCCGCCAGGAGTGGAGGACGTGCTCTCTCGCCAGCATGCGCGCGCCGCTCGCCGACCCGGCCGCGATCGCCGCGCGGATCGCCTGGTGCTGTTCGTCGTTGCGCGCATAGAGCTCGTCGAGCTCGGCGCGCGCCACCCAGGTGATCTGGCCGATGAACGTGCGCCGGGCCGCCTTGGCGACTCGCTCGACGTAGGGCGAGCCGGCGGCTCCATAGATCACGTCGTGGAAGGCGTAGTTCGCCTTCATCCACTCGATCGCGAGTGCGTTGTCCTCGACGCCGCCGCGAGCCTTCGCGCGCAGCTCGAGCGTGAGCACGCTGAAGCGGTGCTCCGCCTCGTCGAGTCGGCGCAGGTCGTCGGCGGTCATCCGCGGCGTGGCGAGCTCGGTCGCGAGGCTCTCGAGCTCGGCGCGGACGAGGAAAGCCTCGCGCAGCTCCTCGCGCGACAGCGTCCGCACACGTACGCCCCGGTTGGGGACGAAGGAGACGAGCCCCAATGCGGCCAGACGTCGCAGCGCTTCCCGGATGGGCGTCCGGCTGACGCCGAAGCGCTCGGAGAGCTGCTCCTGGCGCAGGACGACGCCCGCCTCGATCGCTCCCGAGACGATCTCGTCCTCGAGGACGAGCGCGATCTCGTCTGCCTTCGTGGAGAGCGACGGCATCGTGGTCGCCGAGTCTAGATCGGCTATCCGGCGGGCGGGACGAGCGCGTAGCTCGACGGATCGAGCTGCACGGGGATGAACGGCAGCCCGTGCCCGGCGGCCCAGTCGTCGATCAGCCGTGCGACCCGGTCGCCGTCCTCGGCGTCCACGATCACACCGCGGCCGCCCTCGGCGAGCTTGCCTCCGACCCCACCGGCCGCGAGCGCCGCGATCACCTCCGGCCCGTCGACCTCTCTCGTCAGCTCGACCGCGATCGTCACACCGCCTCCTTTGCTCCGAATTGGGCTTCCTCCGTCGATCCCTCGAGCGCGAGCGTGGACGACTCGCCGCCCGAGACCGCCGAGGCGACGGCGTCGAAGTAGCCGGCGCCGACCTCGCGCTGGTGCCTCGTTGCGGAGTACCCGTCCTCTTCCATCGCGAACTCGCGCTCCTGCAGCTCCACGTAGGCGGTCATGCCCTCTGCCGCGTAGCCGCGCGCCAGCTCGAACATCGCCGCGTTGAGCGCGTGGAAGCCGGCCAGCGTGACGAACTGGTATCGGTAGCCCAGCGCCCCGAGCTCCTGCTGGAAGCCCGCGATCTGCTCGTCGTCCAGATGTCGCTTCCAGTTGAAGGACGGCGAGCAGTTGTACGCCATCAGCTTGCCGGGGAACCGCTCGTGGATCGCCTGCGCGAACTCGCGCGCCTCGCCCAGGTCGGGCGTCGAGGTCTCGAACCAGATCAGGTCGGCGTAGGGCGCGTAGGCGAGCGAGCGGGCGATCGCCGGCTCGAGCCCGGCCCGGATGCGGAAGAACCCCTCGGGCGTGCGCTCGCCCGTGCAGAAGGGCAGGTCGCGCTCGTCGACGTCACTCGTCAGCAGGGTGGCCGAGAGCGCGTCCGTGCGGGCGACGACGAGCGTCGGCACGTCGAGCACGTCGGCAGCGAGCCGGGCCGCGGCGAGCGTGCGGACGAACTGGCTCGTCGGGACGAGCACCTTGCCGCCGAGGTGGCCGCACTTCTTCTCGGAGGCGAGCTGGTCCTCGAAGTGCACGCCGGCGGCGCCCGCCTCGATCATCGACTTCATCAGCTCGAAGGCGTTCAGCGCCCCGCCGAAGCCGGCCTCCGCGTCCGCGACGATCGGCGCCAGCCAGTGCCGCCCGCGGTCGCCCTCGGCCCAGTGGATCTGGTCGGCCCGGAGCAGCGCGTTGTTGATCCGGCGCACGAGGGCCGGCGCCGAGTTGGCCGGGTAGAGGCTCTGGTCGGGATAGGTGTGGCCGGAGAGGTTCGCGTCGGCGGCGACCTGCCAGCCGGAGACGTAGATCGCCGGGAGGCCGGCCTTGACCATCTGCACCGCCTGGTTTCCCGACAGCGCCCCGAGCGAGGGGACGAACGGCTCGGTCTGCAGGAGCGTCCAGAGCCGCTCCGCGCCGCGGCGCGCCAGCGTGTGCTCGACGACGACCGAGCCGCGCAGCCGCTCGACGTCGTCGGGCGAATACGGGCGCTCGATGCCGTGCCAGCGGTCGACGTGCGGTGTCACCCGGCCGTTCGATCCCATGTGAGTCTCCTCCTCGGCGTTAGTTGTCGTGGTCGCACTCGCAGGGATCCGGGCAGGTGCACTCGGCGAGCTCGGCGGTCGTCAGGACGACCCCGCTTTGATCGGCCGCTTCCTCATCTGGGATCCATGCTGGCGTCGTTTTGGGGTTCATCTCCTCGTTTTGTAGCATCTCGGATCCGAAATGTCCACATCTGGGATCCGATAAACTCCGAGAGGCCGCTCGCGGCGGCTCGTAGAATGGCCCTATGGACCCGCTCTACCGTCCGCACGGCGTCGAATCCCGCTGGCAGGAGACGTGGGAAGCCGAGGGCCTCTACAACGCCGAGGCTTCGGATCCACGCCCGAGCTTCGCGATCGCGCATCCGCCGCCGAATGTCACCGGCGATCTCCACCTCGGCCACGCGCTCCAGCTGTCCCTCGCCGACACGATCGTCCGCACGCGGCGGATGCAGGGATACAACGTGCTCTTCCAGCCCGGGTACGACCATGCGGGCATCTCGACGCAGAGCGCCGTCGAGAAGCACCTGGCCAAGGAGGGACGGACTCGCCAGGATCTCGGACGCGAGGCCTTCGTCGAGCTCGTCTGGGAGTGGCTGCGCGAGTACGGCGGGAAGATCATGTTCCAGTTCCGGCGGATCGGCGCCTCGCTCGACTACCGGCGCGAGCGGTTCACGATGGACGAGGCGTACGTCCGCGCCGTCATGCGGTTCTTCGTGCACCTCTGGAACCGCGGCTGGATCTACCGGTCGGACCGGATCATCAACTGGTGCCCGTTCCACCTGACGTCGCTTTCGGATCTCGAGCTCGAGCACAGGGAGACGGACGACGCGCTGACGTATGCCCTCTACCCGTTCGCGGAGGGCGAGGGCGGCGTCACGATCGCGACTGCGCGCGTGCCCACGATCCTCGCGGACGTGGCCGTGGCCGTGCACCCGGACGACCCGCGCTACGCGGACGCGATCGGCCGCGAGGTGATCGTGCCCGTGATCGAGCGCCGGGTCCCGGTGATCGCCGACGAACGGGTCGATCGCGAGTTCGGCTCGGGCGCGCTGAAGGTGACCCCGGCTCACGACCCGCTCGACTTCGATCTCGGCCGCGACCACGGCCTGGACTCGCCCGTCTCGGTTCGCCCCGACGGGCGCATGGACGGCGCCCTCGTGCCCGACTACGAGGGGCTGACGCAGGAGGAGGCGGAGGAGCGGATCCTCGCCTGGCTGCGCGATCGCGGCCAGCTCGTCAAGCGCGAGTCGTACCGGCACACCGTTGCGTTCTGCGACCGTTGCAAGTCGCGGATCGAGCCGCTCCCCTCGCTGCAGTGGTGGTGCTCCATGGAGGAGCTGAAGAAGCCGGCGCTCGAGGCGATGCGGTCGGGACGCGTCACCTTCCACCCCCAGTCACAGCACGGCTTCGCCGTCGACTCGCTCGAGAGCGCGCCCGACTGGAACATCTCGCGGCAGATCTGGTGGGGCCACCAGTTGCCCGTCTGGTACTGCCCGGACGGCCACATGACGGTGCAGGAGGAGGAGCCGGCGGCGTGCGCCGAGTGCGGCTCGGCCGAGCTCACGCGGGAGACCGACGTGCTCGACACCTGGTTCTCGGCGGCGCTCTGGCCCTTTGCGACGCTCGGCTGGCCCGACGACACGCCGGACCTGAAGACGTTCTACCCGGGCAGCCTGAACACGACCGCCCGCGACATCATCCGCCTCTGGGAGAACCGGATGATCTTCTCCGGGCTGGAGATGATGGGCGACGCCCCGTTCTCCGACATCGTCATCCACTCGCTCGTGCACGCGCCCTCCGGCGGACGGATGTCGAAGAGCCTCGGCACCGGCATGAACCCGCTGGCATTGATCGACGAGCACGGCGCGGACGCGACGCGCTACGGCCTGATGAAGATGGCCTCCTCCCAGGACGTGACCTTCTCGGAGGGCGCGATCGAGGAGGGCCGCAAGCTCGCGAACAAGCTGTGGAACGCCAGCCGGCTCCTGATCCAGGCGGGAGTGACCGAGCTGGAGGAGCGCCCCTCGTCGCTCGAGGAGCGCTGGATCCTCGCGCGGCTGTCGGCGACGCAGGTCGCGCTCGAGGATTACCTCGCCCGCTTCGACTTCTCGCACCTCGTCGCCGAGCTCTACCACCTGACCTTCGACGACTTCTGCGACTGGTACCTGGAGGCGATCAAGCCGCGCATCTACGGCGGCGACACCGACGCGCTCGCCACTGCCGGCGCGGCGCTCGAGCGGCTGCTCAAGCTGCTGCACCCGGTCATGCCGCACGTGACGGAGGAGATCTGGTCGAACCTGCCGGGACGGGAGAGCCGGTTGATCGTTGCTCCCTGGCCCGAAACCGGCGACACGACCGAGGCCGACGCGCTCGTCCGCGTCCAGGAGGCGGCCGAGCGCTTCCGGCGCAGCGGCGTGTCGACGCCGCTCGAGGACGACGAGAAGCGCATCTTCGACGCGGTCGTCAAGCCCGGACACGTGGAGGCCGACGGCAACGTCGAGGTCGAGCGAGGCCGGCTGCGCAAGGAGATCGAGCGCGCCGAGAAGATGCTCGACAACCCGGGTTTCACGAGCAAGGCTCCCGCCGAGGTCGTCGAGGCCGAGCGGGAGAAGCTCGAGCGCTACCGGCGCGAGCTCGATGCCCTCGGCGGTTGACTGGCTCGAGTCGCTGAGCCCGTGGCCGCGCGACGGCTTCGGGCTGGCGCGGATGCAGGCGCTCCTCGCCGGGCTCGGTGACCCGCAGCTCGCCTTTCCGTCGGTGCACGTCGTCGGCACGAACGGCAAGTCGACGACGACGCGGACGATCGAGGAGACGCTCCTCCGCGAGGGCGTGCCGGCCGGCGCGTACACCTCGCCGCACGTGAGCGGCTGGGCGGAGCGGATCCGCGTCGGCGGCGAGGAGGTCGACGTCGAGCGCTCGCTCGGTCGGGTCCGGGCGGCGGCCGTCGCGCTCGCGGCGACGCAGTTCGAGGTGCTGACCGCGGCCGCGCTGGCCGTGTTCGCCGATGCCGGCGTGGAGGCGGCGGCGATCGAGGCGGGGCTCGGCGGCCGCCACGACGCGACGAATGTCCTCCGCTCGCCGGTGCAGGTGCTGACCAACGTCGCGCTCGAGCACACCGAGGTGCTCGGCTCGACGCGCGAGGCGATCGCCGGCGAGAAGCTCGCCGTCGTCCAACCCGGAGCCACGGTCGTGCTCGGCGAGCCCGAGTGGGAAGCGCTCGCCCGTCGGAACGGCGCTGCGCATGTCGTCGTCGAGACCGGCGGCAACCGTGCGCTCGGTGGCGCCGCCGCGTCAGCGTTTCTCGGCCGGCCGGTCGAGCCTGCCGAGGTGCACCTCCCCGGGCGGCTCGACGTCCGCGGCGACGAGATCTGGGACGGCGCGCACACGCCCGAGGCCGTTCGCCACATCGCGCTCTCGCTCCCGCGGCTCGGCTCGGTCGTCGCTTCGATCCTCGCCGACAAGGCCGTCGACGCCGTCCTGGCCGAGCTCGCGCGGCTGGCACCTGTGCTCGTCGCGACCAGCTCGACGAACGAGCGCGCTCTTCCCGCGGCCGAGCTGGCGAACCGCGCCGCTGCCCATTTCGACGTCGTGGAGGCCGTCGACGACCCGCTCGATGCGCTCCGCCGCGCGCACGAGCTCGGCCGGCCGGTCCTCGTGACCGGCTCTCTCTATCTGCTCGCGGATCTCGCCAGGCACGAGCCCACCGGGGCCCGTCGATGACCGAGGCCGACGCCGTCGCCCGCTCGCCGTCGCTTGCGACGGTCGACTCCATGGCCGCCGAGCTCTCGGCGCTGGGGGTCGTCGAGGGAAGCGTCGTGCTCGCCCACTCGTCCCTCAGCTCCCTCGGGTGGGTCTGCGGCGGCGCGGTCGCGGTCGTGCTCGCCCTCCAGCGGGCCGTGGGGGACGAGGGCACGCTCGTGATGCCTGCCCACTCGAGCGATCTGTCGGATCCGGCCAAATGGGAGAACCCGCCCGTGCCTCGCGAATGGTGGGACACGATCCGGGAGTCGATGCCGCTCTTCGACCGCGACCTGACTCCGACCCGGGGCATGGGCGCCGTCGCCGAGTGCTTCCGGCGCGGCCCCGGCGTGATCCGAAGCGAGCACCCGCAGGTCTCGTTCTCCGCGCGTGGACCGCAGGCGGAGCGGATCGTGAGCGGGCACACGCTCGCCGACAGCCTGTCCGAGCGTTCACCGCTCGCCCGCATCTACGAGCTCGAGGGCGACGTGCTCCTGCTCGGCGTGGGCCATGACTCGAACACGTCCCTCCACCTCGCCGAGTACAGGTCCGGACGAGCCCGGCCGGGCAGCAACGGTGCGCCGCTCGTGGTGGACGGCGTACGCCGCTGGGTGGAGTTCGAGGACATCGAGCTCGACGCGTCTGACTTTCAGCTGATCGGCGAAAGCTTCGAGCGCGTGGCCGGGGCGCGCCGGGCTCGGGTGGGGCGGGCCGAGGCGCTCCTCGCCTCGCAGCGCGCGCTGGTCGACTACGCAGTCGAGTGGATGCTGGAGAACCGTTCGCCGGTCGCAGCGAGAGGCGCTTGACCCGTGGCCCAGCACGGTCCGCGTCTGAGCGTCTTCGTGTTCGTCGCCGTTGCGCTGGCGGCGTTCGTGGGCCTGGCATTCACGGCGGGCTACGTCATAGGCAAACTGCTGTTGTAGTGCCGTCCGTTCTCGCCAGTCTGCCGCTCGCTGACTTCTTCGCCTCCCGCACGTGGTCGCTGACCCGCGCGGGCCTGATCGCGGCCGGGGTCGTGTTCTGGCTCGCGATCGGATTCTGGACGTTCAAGGACGCGCGCCGGCGGATCAAGAGCCCGTGGCTCGTCGCGCTGGCGACGCTGGTCGGACTCGTGCCGCCGTTCCTCGGGGTACTGGTCTACATGCTGTTCCGGCCGCCCGAGTACCTGGACGAGGTGCGCGAGCGCGAGCTCGAGATGCGGGCGATCGAGGAACGGCTCGCGTCCGGAAGCGGCGAGTGCCCGGTTTGCCGGGCCGAGGTCGAGCCGTCGTTCCTCGTCTGTCCCGTGTGCACGACGCGGCTGAAAGAGGCGTGCGTCTCGTGCAAGGCACCGCTCGAGCCGCTCTGGCAGATGTGCCCCCATTGCGAGACGCCCGTCACCCGCCGCCCGCCGATCGACCTTGCCGGGGCGTTCGAGAGCACGATGATCGCCGAGCCTCGGGAGCGGCGGCCGACGCGCAGGCGTCCGCCCCGCAAGCGGACATCTGAGTAGACTCGCGCCCCGTGGCAGCGGAGCGGACACTCGTGCTCGTGAAGCCGGACGCGGTCGGGCGCGGCCTCGCCGGCGAGATCGTCGGGCGGCTGGAGCGGCGCGGGCTCGTCCTGCGCGCGGCGAAGCTCCTCGTCGTCGACCGGCCGCTCGCCGAGGAGCACTACGCCGAGCATCGCGAGAAGCCGTTCTTCGGCGAGCTCGTCGAGTTCATCACCTCGGCGCCGACGCTCGCGCTCGTCGTCGAGGGCGAGGGCGCGATCGGCGTCGTCCGCACGACGATGGGCGCGACGAACCCGCGGGACTCGGCGCCGGGCACGATCCGCGGCGACCTCGCGCTCGCGATGCCCGACAACCTGATCCACGGCTCCGACTCGCCCGAGTCGGCTTCGCGCGAGATCGGGCTCTGGTTCGCGGACGATGAGCTCGTCTGAGCTCCCGGACAGCGTCGCGCGCAACGTCGCTGACTGGACAAAGGCGAACGCGGACCACACCGACGCGAAGGCGGCGGACGCCTGGGCGAAGACCGAGATCGACTGGGGCGTCTTCAGCGTTCCGGAGTCCGAGCTGGGCGTGCTCGGAGACGTCGCGGACAAGGACGTGGTCGAGCTCGGCTGCGGGACCGCCTACTTCTCGGCGTGGCTCGCGAAGCTCGGCGCGCGGCCGGTGGGCGTCGATCCCACGCCCGCCCAGCTCCAGACGGCCAGGCGGATGCAGGAGGAGACCGGAATCAGCTTCCCGCTCGTCGAGGCGCCGGCAGAGGCCGTCCCCCTCCCCGACGCCTCGTTCGACCTCGCCGTCTCGGAGTACGGCGCGTCGCTGTGGGCGGTCCCGGAGCGGTGGCTCGCCGAGGCGGCCAGGCTCCTGCGTCCCGGTGGCCGTCTCGTCTTCCTGACGAACTCGCCGCTCGTCATCCTCTGCTCACCCGACGAGGGCGCCGCCGTGGAGCAGCTGATGCGTCCGCAGTTCGAGGGTCTCTACCGCATGGAGTGGCCCGGCGAAGAGGGTGTCGAGTATCACCCGACGCACGGTCAGTGGATCGCCCTGCTGCGCGAGCACGGATTCGACGTCGAGGCCCTCCACGAGCTGCAGGCGCCGGACGGACGCGCAACGCACACGTACTACGACTTCGTGACCGTCGACTGGGCGAAGAAGTGGCCGTGCGAGGATGTCTGGGTCGCGCGCAAGCGTGACTGACGCCTCGACAGCACCTCCTCTGGTTCTCGCCTCGACGTCGCCGCAGCGGCGCGGGATCCTGGAGCAGCTGGGTGTCCCGTTCGTCGTCGTGGCGCCGGACTACGAGGAAGAGGGCGACGACCCGGTCGAGCACGCGGCGGGCAAGGCCCGGTCGATCGACGGCGGGGGCAGGCCCGTGCTCGGCGTCGACACGGACGTCTTCGTCGAAGGCCGCCGGTTCGGCAAGGCGGCGAGCGCGGACGAGGCGGCGGCCATGCTCACGGAGCTCGCCGGCCGCACCCACGAGGTCGTCTCCGGCCTCTGCCTGCGTGCCCCTGGATTCGAGGAGCTGCACCGGGTCGTCACGGCGGTGACGTTCCGGCCGCTCGGCGCCGCCGAGGTCGAGCGTTACGTCGCCGCCGGCGAGTGGGAGGGCCGTGCGGGTTCGTACGCGATCCAGGGCGTCGGCGCGTCGCTCGTCGAGCGCGTCGACGGCGACTACCTGAACGTCGTCGGACTGCCCGCCCCGCTCCTCGTCCGGCTCCTCGCTCGGCATTTCCCCGGTCGCTACGGCTTTGGCTGAGGCACGCCGCTAGACTCGAAGCCCGGTCATGCCTCTCTTCGACACGCTCACGGGCTTCGGCAGCCGCGATATGGCCGTGGACCTCGGGACCGCGAACACGCTGGTCTACGTCCGCGGCCGCGGCATCGTGCTCTCCGAGCCGTCGGTCGTCGCGATCGACACGCGGACGGGCGAGGTGCACGCCGTCGGCGTCGAGGCGAAGCGCATGCTCGGGCGCACGCCGGGCTCGATCTCCGCGATCCGCCCGCTCAAGGACGGCGTCATCGCCGACTTCGACGTCACCGAGCAGATGCTGCGGCACTTCATCCAGAAGGTGCACCAGCACCGCTTCGCGCACCCGCGGGTCGTCGTCTGCGTGCCCTCGGGCGTGACGGGCGTCGAGCGGCGCGCGGTCGAGGAGGCCACGCTCAGCGCGGGCGCGCGGCAGGCATACCTGATCGAGGAGCCGATGGCGGCCGCGATCGGAGCCGGCCTGCCGATCGCCGAGCCGGCCGGGAACATGATCGTCGACATCGGCGGCGGCACGAGCGAGGTCGCGGTCATCTCGCTCGGCGGCATCGTCGTCTCGCAGAGCCTCCGCGTCGGCGGCGACGAGATGGACGACGCGATCATCAACCACGTCAAGAAGGAGTACAAGCTCCTGATCGGCCAGCAGACGGCCGAGGAGATCAAGCTCGAGATCGGGTCCGCGCATCCGCTGCGAGAGGAGATCCAGGCCGAGGTGCGCGGACGCGACCTCCTCACGGGCTTGCCGAAGACGGTGATCCTGTCCTCCGACGAGGTGCGCCACGCCCTCGACGAGCCGCTCGGCCAGATCATCGATGCGATCAAGCAGACGCTCGACAAGACGCCGCCCGAGCTGGCCGCGGACATCATGGACCGCGGTCTGATGCTCGCCGGCGGCGGCTCGCTCCTCGGCGGCCTCGACGAGCGGCTTCGCCAGGAGACGCACATGCCCGTTCACGTCGCCGAGTCTCCGCTGACCTGCGTCGCCGTCGGTTCGGGCCGCAGCCTGGAGGAGTTCGAGGTCATCCACCGCTCGCAAAAGGTTCGCGGGCGGGGGCGCTTTCGCAACAACTACCGCGCTTAACGCGGAGCCAACGTGGGTTTCCGCGACGTCGCCTAGACTGGGGCCTTCGTGCCTCGCAACCGATCAGTGCGGGTCGCGACGCTTGCCGGCGCGCGAGGGCGCCCCGTCGCCTCCTCCCAGATGTCGACTCGTGCTGCCAGCGTTCTGCGCCGGCGCGTGATCGTCGCCGTCCTCGTGCTCGTATCGCTCGCGTTGCTGACGGTGTACTTCCGCGAGTCGTCGAACGGGGGCCTGCACTCCATGCAGAGCGCCGGCTCCACCGTCCTCAAGCCGTTCGAGGTCGCCGCCAACCGCGTCGCACAGCCGTTCCGCGACGCCGCCGGGTGGATCGGCGGCCTGTCCAGCTCGCGCTCGGACAACCGCAAGCTCAAGGCCGAGAACGCGAAGCAGGAGGCACAGCTCTCCGAGCTCCAGAGCGTGCTCCGGGAGAACACCGACCTGCGGGCGACGCTGCGCTACATCGGCGGGCCGAGCTTTCCGCAGGACTATCGGGCCCTCACGACCAGCATCCTCGCCCAGGCGCCGGGCCAGTTCGACCAGCGGGTCGTGGTCGCGGTCGGCGACGGCGCCGGCGTCACCGCCAACTCTCCCGTCGTCTCGCCGTCCGGCTTCCTCGTCGGAGTCGTGACGCGCGTCTTCGCGAACGCATCGCAGGTGAAGCTGATCACCGACGAGTCGAGCTTCGTGTCGGTGGTCGACCCGAGGACCGGAGCCGCCGGCATGCTCCGCCACAACGACCCCGGCAGCGCGATCATCGTCGACCAGGTGCCGAAGTCGGCGGTCGTCAACCCGGGCGACCGGCTCGTGACCGCGGGCTGGAAGCAGGGCAACCTGACCTCGATCTTCCCGATCGGCATCCCGGTCGGCACGGTCTCGAGCGTCAACCAGACGGACATCGACCCGTACAAGCAGATCGGCGTCAAGCCGCGCGTCGACTTCGGGAGCCTGCGATCGCTGGTCGTGCTCGTGAAGAAGGGGAGCGGCAAGTGATCGACGGGCTCAAGGTCGCCGTGCTCGTCTTCGTCGCGGCCATCCTCGAGGTCTCCGTGTTCACGGACGTGCGGATCCTCGGCGGCGAGCCCGACATCCTGCTCGTCACCGTCGTCGCGATCTCGCTGCTCCGCGGCTCCGTCACCGGCGCCTGTGCAGGGTTCTTCGCGGGACTCGTCGTCGACACGGCCACGCTCGAGACGCTCGGGCTCAGCTCGCTGCTCCTGACGCTCCTCGGGTACTGGGTCGGGCGCTACGGCGAGACGACCGGCCGCGACCGGACGCATGCGCCGTTCCTCTCGGTCGCGATCGTCACGTTCCTGTACGCGATCGGCGGACTGGCGCTTCGCTTCGTCCTCGGCGAGCCGGCACCGGCCCGTCTCGTGCTGCTCGACTCGCTCTTCCAGGGCATCGCCCTCAACCTGCTCCTGACCCTGCCCGTGTACGCGATCGCGCGGCGCCTGCTACCGCCGAGGGCCAGGGTGACGCGAGCGGAAGGAGCGCCGGCGATTGGCTAGCGACGGCAAGCGCCCGAGCGGGAGCCGCCGCTTCCTCCCGCCCGACCCACGCGTCTCACAGCCCTATCTACTGACGCCGAAGATGGCGCTTCGCGTGGCGATCATGGGGGCCGTCGTACTCGTCGCCTTCGGCGTCCTCTTCCTGCGCCTGTGGTCCCTCGAGGTGCTCGCAGCGACGAAGTACCGGAGCCAGGCGCAGAACAACCAGGTGCGCCAGATCGCGCTCGAGGCGCCGCGCGGACCGATCCTCGACAGCAGGGGCCGCCGGCTCGTCGTCAACACGGTGTCGAACGCCGTCCTCGTCTGGCCCGCCGACCTGCCGAAGGGCAAGGCGCTGAACGGCGAGATCTGGCAGCTCGCGAAGGTGCTCCAGAAGCGGCCGCGCGAGATCACGGCCCAGCTCGCCGCGCACAAGAACGACGGACCGATCGCGACGACGCCGGTCACCCTCCAGGTCGGGATCACCTCAGACCAGGCGGCGTACATCTACGAGCACTCGGCGCAGTTCACCGGCGTCGAGATCAAGCCCACCTATCTCCGCTACTACAACTCGCAGGGCCTGCTCGCACAGACGCTGGGCTACGTCGGCCGGATCACGCCCGACGAGTACAAGGCGCTGCACAAGCTCAAGGTCGGAGGGCTGCAGAAGTACCAGCTCGACGACCGGATCGGCCAGGCCGGCGTCGAGGCGTCGTTCGACCAGTACCTCCACGGCGTCCCGGGGACGGCGCAGGTGACCGTCGACTCGAGCGGCCGGCCGACGAGCCAGCTTCGCCAGACAAAGGCGCCGCAGCCCGGCAACGCCGTCCGGCTGACGATCGACGTCAAGCTCCAGCGGGCGGCGGAGAACGCCCTCGACTACGGGATCAAGCTCGCCCGCGGCACGAAGGACGGTTGGGCCGCCGACGGCGGCGCGATCGTGGCCATGGACCCGAACACCGGCGCGATCCTCGCGCTCGCGTCGAACCCGACCTACAAGCCGCGCGTCTGGGTCTATCCGACCGCGAACGGGCTCAAGCCGCTGCTCAACCAGAAGGCGGCCGAGGCGGCCAACTACCCCGTGCTCAACCGCGCCATCGACGTCACCTACCCGCCGGGGTCGACATGGAAGCCCGTGACGGCGCTGGCTGCGCTCGAGCAGCGGGTCATCGGCCCGTACGACCCCCTGCTCTGCTCCGCGACCTACTCGCCTCCGAATCCGTTCGGCGGGCCGCTCCAGGTCTTCCACAACTGGAACCCGAACGTCTCGAACTACATCAACATGCCGACGGCGCTCATGGAGTCCTGCGACACCTACTTCTACCAGCTCGGCTACGACTTCTTCAATCTGCCCGCGGACCAGGGCCAGCCGCTCCAGGCCTGGGCGGAGAAGGTCGGGTTCGGCAAGCGCACGGGGATCGACCTCGGCCCGGAGGCGAGCGGCCTCGTCCCGACGATCAAGTGGCGGAAGCAGACGTTCCACACGGCGATCGACCGGACCTGGAAGCCCGGTGACTCGATCCAGCTCGCGATCGGGCAGAAGGACGTCTCCGTCACGCCGATCCAGCTCGCGCGCTTCTACTCGCTGGTCGCGAACGGCGGCAAGCTCGTGACCCCGTACGTCGTCCAGGACGTCGAGGCGCCGAGCTCGGGCGGCAAGGGTCCTGCGACCGTGCTGCAACCGCTCGCGCCGCCGCTGCCGAAGTCGTCCGGTGTCGACCCGTCCTACCTCCAGGTGATCCGGGACGGCCTGTACCAGGCGACGCACGACCCGCTCGGCACCTCGTCGTCGACGTTTGCGCACTTCGCCATCCCGGTTGCCGGCAAGACCGGGACGGCCGAGAAGGTCGTCACGATCAACGGCTACCCGCCGCAGACCCTGAACCAGTCGCTCTGGTGCGGCTGGGGGCCGTACGACCACCCGACGATCGTCGTGTGTGCCGTGATCGAGAACGGCGGCCACGGCGGCACGGCGGCCGCGCCGGCAGCCGCGCAGGTGCTGGCGAAGTTCTTCAACGTCCCTGCCCCGACGGCCGGCAAGGTGAGCGACTAGGTGCCCCGTCCAGCGCACCACTGGAAGGGGCACTGATGGTCCAGTACATCGGGACCGCGGCGACTGCGCGACGCAGGCGGCGGCGTCCTTCCTCGGTCGGCCGCGCCGACGACACCCCGCTTCTCGCCAGGCTCGACTGGACGCTGCTGCTGGCCTCGGCCGCGCTCGTCGCCTACGGCCTCTGGGCGATCGCCGGCATCACCCGGCACGTCGTCCCGGGCGACCCGAACTACTACCTGTCGAGGCAGTTCGTCTTCGTCGCCGTCGGGCTGCTGGCGATGATCGCGGCGATCGCGATCGACCCGGAGTGGTACCGCCGCTCGATGCGCGGCATCTACGTGCTGATGCTCGGGACGCTCGCGATCGTACTCCTGGCCGGGAGCGTGTCGCGACACTCGCGCCGCTGGATCGACGTCTCGTTCTTCCGCTTCCAGCCGTCCGAGTTCGGAAAGCTCATGCTCGTCGTCTTCCTGGCAGCGTTCCTCGCCGACCGGCTGGACAAGGTCGAGGACTTCCGCACTCCGCTAACCGCCGTCGCGCTCGCGGTCCCGCCGATCCTCCTCGTCTTCGCCCAGCCCGATCTGGGAAGCGCGCTCGTGTACGTCGCCGCCCTCGGCGCGTGCCTCTTCGTCAGCGGCACCCGCTGGTCGCACCTCGGCCTGCTGGCCGGCGTCGGCCTGTTCCTCGCGGTCTCCGTCCTCTGGCTTCTTCCGGCCGCGGGCATCCAGGTGCTGCACCCGTACCAGAAGAACAGGCTGACCGGGTTCCTCAGCCCGAGCAGCGACCCGCGCGGCGACACGTACAACATCAACCAGGCGCTGATCGCGGTCGGCTCGGGTGGGGTGAGCGGGCGCGGCACGACGCAGTCGACACAGACGAACCTGAACTACCTGCCGGAGTCGCAGACCGACTTCGCGTTCGCCGCCTTCGCGGAGCAGCGCGGCTTCCTCGGCGTCTCGGGGCTCTTGCTCCTCTACCTGCTCGTCGTCTGGCGCGGGCTGAAGATCGTCACGGTCGCGCGCGACGGGTTCTCCGCGATCGTCGCCGCCGGGATCGTGTTCGCGTTCGTGTTCCAGATCTTCGTCAACGTGGGCATGACGATCGGCCTCGCGCCGGTGACGGGGATCACGCTGCCCTTTGTGAGCGTCGGCGGCTCGTCGCTGATCGCCAGCATGGCCATGATCGGCCTGCTGCAGGGGATCCACGCACGCGGTCGTCAGCGGCGCGCGTGAGCCCGGCCAGATCGAAGCTCCCGATCGCACCCTCGGAGGTGCTCACGCTCGTGCGTGAGCTGCGCAAGACCGCGGACGAGGACAGGCCGCTCGTCGTCGCCGGCGTCCGCGGAGCTCGCAGCCGCGCTGCGCCGTGAGCTGGCACGTGGCGGCGTGGCGAGCTCCGTGCGCGAGGAGGACGCGCTCGGCGAAGCGGCGCTCCTCGTCTACGTGCTCGCCGGACAGCCCGAGGACGCGGACGTGGCGGTGCTGAAGCGGGCCAGCCTGGCCGGCACGCCGATCGTGGCCGTGCTCGCAGGGCCGCAGGGCGAGAACAACCCCGACCCGCCGTACGCGCTCGCAGAGCATGTCGTGCGCGCCCGGCCCGGCTCCGGGTTCCCGGTCGAGGAGATCGCCCGCGCGATCGCGCATGCGCTCGGCGAGCGCGCGACGCCGCTCGCAGCGCGACTGCCGGTGCTGCGCGACGCCGTCGTCGACCGGCTGATCAGGAAGTTCTCGCGCCAGAACGCGATCATCGGCGTCTCCGTCTTCGTGCCGGGCGCGGACATGCCCGTCCTGACCGCGAACGAGATCCGCCTGCTGATGCGGATCGCGGACGCCTACGGCTTCGAGCTCGACCGCGATCGCATCCCCGAGGTGCTGGGCGTGATCGGTACCGGCTTCGGGCTCCGCGCCGTCGCGCGCTCGCTGCTCGGCGTCGTCCCGGTCGCGGGCTGGGCCGTCAAGGGCGGCATCGCCTACGGCGGCACGCGCGCTCTCGGCGAGGCCGCGCGGCGCTATTTCGAGACCAGGGCGCCGGTCACGCGGGTTCCGGGCGACCGCGCGGTCTTCCCTCGCTGAGCGCCGGCGCTGCGGCGCAGGGCTCAGTCCAGGCCTGGCGGGGAGACGCCGCGCGCCGCGAAGACCCGTTTTGCCGAGCGGGCCGCGTTGAGCGTCCGCGCGAAGCCGACGAAGGGTGCAAGGTGGATGATCGTCTCGACCACCTCGCCGGGCTCGACTCCGACGTTGAGCGCGATGCCGATGTGGTACTCGAGCTGCGGCTCCGCGCCGCCGAGCGCCGTCAGCGCCGAGATCGCCGCCAGCTGTCGTGTCCGGTCGTCGAGCCCGTCGCGCCGGTAGACGTCCCCGTACCCGAACTCGACCACGTAGCGGGCGAGGTCGGGGGACACGTCACGGACACCCTCGATCGCACGCTCGCCTTGCTCGCCTGCCAGCTCGCGCAGGCGCTCCCAGCCACGTTCGTACCGATCGTCTGCCACTGCGCGAAGTATGGAGGCGGTGCCAGACTGAAGTCTGGCACTCAGCCCCTGCTCGGCCAGGTACACCGCCGTCCGACCCGGGTCCTACTATCGCGGCCGTGGACGATCACGACAACGCTCTCGCCCGGTCGATCAAGGAAGCGGAGGAGCTGCTCGAGATCGAGGAGGCCGATGCCTGGTTCGAGTACCTCGAAGCGACGCGGAACCAGTCGGTGACGCGCTACCGCGAAGTCGAGCCCTGGGCCTGGGCCCGTCTCAACCAGCGCCTCCGCGCCCTCGGCGCCCGCCGGGCGAAGCTGAAGCCCGCAACGGCCGCCTGAGCCCTGTCCTTGCCGGACGCTCCGGGCCACGCCCCGTCGGCCCGTGTCCCTCGGCACTTTCTCCTGCTCAGCCGCTGTTCAGTGCCTGACACTGTTCCGGAGTGGGGTAACAGGAGTGCCAGACACCGACCCGGAATGGCGTCAGACACCGGAGGTGTCCGAAAGGGCAGGGGCCGCGGAAACCGGCTCGCCGACCGGCGCTGCTACGCTGGGAGCGAGGTTTATCCATTGTTGTCTGATCGGAACGCGCTGCGCGCAACAACCCTCCTGGTTACGGCCTTCGGCCTCGCGCGCGCTTCCCACGAAGGAGAATTCACTTGCCATTGCCTTGGTTCCGACGCCGTGCTCGGGGCTCCGAGACGGCCCCTGTCGAAACAGTCCCCGAACCGAAGGACACCGGCCCTGCTGCTGTAGCAGAGCCAGATTCCGCCGCCGAGAGCACTCAGGCGGCCCGTCGCCGGCGCCGCCGCGGAAACCGTGGCGGGAAAGGGCGGAAGCGCACCACCACGGAAGCGTCGGCTGCGACCGCCGCGACCGAGCCCCAGGCAGCGCCCTCCGGCCGCGCCAGGCCGTCCGCGAAAGCGGAGAAGGACAGGCCGGAGAAGGCCGCCAGAACGGGCAAGCAGCGCACGCGGCGCGCCGAGCCGCGCCGCCGCCAGCAGACCCGCCGGCCCCTGCCGGCCGCGAAGCGTGAGCTGCTCGTCTCCGTCAACGTGAGCGAGCAGCGTGTCGCGGTGCTCGAGGACGACCGCGTCGCCGAGGTCTACCTCGAGCGGCCCGGCCGCCGTTCGATCGCCGGCAACGTCTACAAGGGCGTCGTCGACAATGTCCTCCCCGGCATGGAGGCGGCGTTTGTCGAGATCGGCCTGGAGAAGAACGGCTTCCTCTACGTCGACGAGATCGTCGGCCCCGAGCTCGAGGGCAAGCGCCACGGTCGCCGCATCCAGGACCTGATCAGCCGAGGCGAGGAGATCCTCGTCCAGGCGGTCAAGGATCCGATGAAGACGAAGGGCGCGCGCCTCACCACCGAGATCTCGCTGCCCGGCCGCTTCGTCGTCTACGTTCCGCAGGGCGAGGGAATCGGCGTCTCACGCCGGCTCGACGACGACGAGCGGGCACGTCTGCGTGACATCCTCAAGCGGATCGAGCTGCCGAAGGGCGGCGTGATCGTCCGCACCGCCGCCGAGGGAGCGTCCGAGGAGGACGTCGAGCGCGACATCCGCTTCCTCGAGAAAATCTGGAAGGAGATCCAGGCGCGGGCCAAGAAGACGGCCTCGCCGGCGCTCATCTACAACGAGGCCGAGCTGCCGCTGCGCGTCATCCGTGACCTGTTCACGGGCGACTTCGAGAAGGCGCTCGTCGACGACGACCTGACGTACAAGCGCATCGTCGGTTACCTCAAGAAGACCTCGCCGCACATGGCCGAGCGGGTCGTCCGCTATCGCGAGAAGGAGCCGCTGTTCGAGGCCTCCGGGGTCGACGCCGAGATCCGCTCGACGCTCAACCGCCGCGTCGACCTCCCTTCCGGCGGCTACCTCGTCTTCGACTACGCCGAGGCGTTCACCGTCATCGACGTCAACACCGGCCGCTTCGTCGGCTCTCGCTCGAAGAGCTCCGGCGCGCGGCTCGAGGACACGATCACGAAGAACAACCTCGAGGCGGTGAAGGAGGTCGTCCGCCAGCTCCGACTGCGGGACATCGGCGGGATCATCGTCATCGACTTCATCGACATGGCCAACCCGAAAAATCGGGAGCAGGTCGAGGAGGAGCTGAAGCAGGAGCTCGAGCGCGACCGGACGAAGACCTACGTCGTCGAGATCTCCCCGCTCGGCCTCGTCGAGATGACGCGGCAGAACGTGACCGAGGGGCCGCGCGAGATCCTGACGAAGCGCTGCCCGACCTGCGCCGGAGACGGAATCGTCGTCTCCGAGACGTCGCTCGCCGTCGAGGCCGAGCGGAAGCTGCGCGCGCTGGCGGCGCAGAGCCCCCGCACGAAGGCCTTCAAGGTCGAGCTCAACGCCCATGTCGCAGCGATGCTGATCGGCCCGGGCGCCGAGCGGCTGAAGGAGATCGAGGCCGTGACGAAGCGCGTGTTCCTCCCCGAGGGCAAGGAGGGCGTACCGCTCGACCACTTCGCCGTTCTCGACAAGGGCACGGTGGAGAAGCTCGCGCCGCAGTCGCAGTACAAGGACGGCCAGGAGCTCGATGTCAGGCTCGGCGAGCTCGCGCTCCACGACTCCGAGGCTGCGATGGGCAAGGTCGACGGGTACGAGGTCTGCGTCGGTGACGCGGCCCGGCTCGTCGGCAAGAAGGTGAAGGTCCGGGTCGAGCGCGTCCTCGACGGGACGATCTACGCGAGCCTCGTCGTCGCTCCGGCCAAGCAGGTGAAGGCGGCCGATCCGATCACGGCCGAGGGTCTCGCCGAGAAGCCCACGCGGGCGACCGGGCGCAAGGGTGGAGAGACTGTGACCGCGCCGGTCGAGGCCGAGGGCGAGGCGGTCGAGCCGGAGGCGGTCGAGCCCGAGCCCGAGTCCGAGTCCGAGCCCGCAGTGGCCGACGCCGAGCCCGCATCGGCCGAGGCCGAGTCGGAGCTGGATGCGACCGGGCAGGCGCCTCGCAAGCGCACGCGGCGCGGGTCGCGTGGCGGGCGCCGCCGCCGCAAGCCGGCGGCGGCCGCGGTTGGATCGGAGAACGGGGCGGAGGCCGAGACCGAGGCCGCCGAGGTCGAGGATGCCGACGCCGACGCAGGCCCGCGGATCCATCTCCCCGACCCGTCGCTCGGCGGCGAGGAATCCTCCGAGAACGGCGACCAGCCGGCCCGCCGGCGCAGCCGGTCGCGCTCCCGCAAACGCCCGGCGCCGGCCGGGCCGACGGCCGCGGAAGCTGCCGCGAACGGACCGGCCGCCGAGCAGGAGTCGGATGCGACGCCCGAGCAGGACTCGCCCTCCGAGGGCGAGCCGAAGAGAAAGAAAACGCGCCGCGGCTCGCGCGGCGGCAGACGGCGGCGCACGACCCCCGCGGCCGCCTCCGAGTCGGCGCCCGAATAGCTACACTGGCCCGGCGGGCAGGTCGCTGCCCGCGTTTGCACGCTCGAGAGGCAGCGTGAGCCAAGGAACAGCGGCGTGAGCCAGGGGCAAGAGCAATGACCTACGCGATCATCTCACTCGGCGGCAAGCAATACCGCGTCCAGGAGGGGCAGCGGCTGGTCGTGGACCGGCTCGCGCACGACGACGGCAAGACGTTCCATCCGGACGTCCTCTTCGTCGGCGGCGATGGGAAGGCCGAGTTCGCGCCCAGGGGGACACAGGTGACCGTGAAGGTGCTCGGTGGCACGCTCGGCGAGAAGATCCGGATCGGCAAGTACAAGCGTCGCACGGGCTACCGACGCCATACCGGGCATCGGGCGAAGCTGACCCAGATCGAGATCACTGCCATCGGCGCGAAGACCGCCTCGAAGCCGGCAGCCGACAAGCCCGCAGCGGAGAGCCCGAAGACCGCCGCGAAGCCCGCGGCCGCGAAGCCGGCGACGAGCAAGGCGGCCGTGGCGAAGCCGAAGCCCAGGCCGAAGGCCGAGAAGCCCGCGGCGAAGCCCAAGCCGACGGCAGCCGCGCCGCAGACCCCGGCCAAGCCGGAGGCCGAGAGCGAGGGGGCAGAGTAATGGCGCACAAGAAGGGACTCGGGTCGTCGCGGAACGGCCGCGACTCGAAGCCGAAGATGCTGGGCGTGAAGATTTTCGCCGGCCAGGAGGTCAAGGCCGGGATGATCATCGTCCGCCAGCGCGGCACGCATTTCCGCCCCGGCGCGGGTACCGGCCTCGGCCGCGATCACACGATCTTCGCGACGCGACCCGGCACGGTCGTCTTCCGGCAGAGCGGCGAGCGCCGCTTCGTCGAAGTCGACGACTAGTAGCGGCTTGATGTGAAATTCCGTCGGGCCGGGTCACGCCCCAGGCGCGGCGCCGGATTGGCGCGTCCGGTCGCGACCCGTAGCGCTGCTACGCGCCGCGGGCCGGCCACACCGCCCGGCTTGGCCTGGAGCGCCACCGACGGCGGCCCAATTTCAAATCAAGCCTTTAGCTGCTAGATCGCCCACTCGCCGCGCTCCTGGACGGTCGCTCCGTCCAGTTCGATGCGCCCTTGCGCGAGGTCCTTGACGATGTCCCAGTGGATCGCGCTCTCGTTCATGCCGCCCACGGTCGGAAAGCCCTGGCCGATCGCGAGGTGGATCGTCCCGTCGATCTTCTCGTCGAACCACATGTGCCGGACGGTCCGGGGGATGCCGCGGTTGCAGCCGATGCCGAGCTCGCCCAGCCGCCGCGCGCCCTCGTCGGTGTCCAGCACGGACAGGAGGAACTCCTCGCCTGCGCGTGCCGAGGCGTCGACGATCCGGCCCTGTTCGAACCGCAGCCTGATGCCCTCGCAGCGATGGCCGAGGTACGTGGCCGGGTACTCGCCGAACGTGATCACGCCCTCGGCCGAGTCCTCGACGGGCGAGAAGAAGAACTCGCCGCCGGGCATGTTGACGTGGCCGTCGTCCACCTGCCCGCCGCGCCCGGCCAGCGAGAGCGTGAGATCGCTCTCCGGGCCGACGATGCGGACGAGCTCGGCCTCGTCGAAGCGGTCGAGGTACCGGCGCATCCGCTCGCCTTCCGCGTCCCAGTCGCGCAGGCACGCGGCGTACAGGACGTCCTCGTAGCCGGAGAGCGTGAGCCCCGCCTCCTGCGCGAGCGCCTGCGTGGGAAACGGGCACGAGACCCACGGCTTGGCCATGTCCTCGGCGGCGTCGATCGCGGTGCGGGCCGCGGTTCGCAACGCCAACCGTCGCTGCGCGTCGAGGCTCGAGCCCGCGTAGACGTTCTCGGCGGAGAAGAGGATCACGCGGGCGTCGATCTCGTTGCGCGTCCGCACGTCGCTCGGCGCGGGGACGGACAGCAGCTCCTCGGGCGCCTCCTCGGCCCAGATCGTCTCGAACGGGACGCGCTCGAGGTCCGTGAACGACAGCCGGACGAGCGGGTAGGCGCCTCGTCGCCCGATCGCGCGCACGAGCTCCTCGACGAGCGGCCGCGCGAGCGGGGTGGCGGTGACCATCACCTGCCAGCCGGCCTCGACGCCGAGCGAACGTCCTACCAGCAGCTCGGCGAGCTGCTCGACCCGCGACGGTTGTGCGCCCACGCCGTCCTATGATCGCTGCTCTCGTGTCCGGCTGGTGTCAGAACGTCCTCGCCGCGGCCGGCGTTCGCCGGGGCGAGCGCCTGCGTGTCGTGGTCGACGCGCCGTTCGCGGCCGAGGGTGAGGAGCTCGCCGCGGCCGGGCGGGCGGCCGGGGCCGAGACCTGGATCGCGGCGTTCCCGGAGGAGCGTCCCGTGCTCGAGGCGACGCCGGATCTCATGAACAGCGCGGCCTGGGCGGACGTTTCGATCGGCCTCCTACGCCATTCGTATGTCGAGGAGCTCCCGGCGCGGCGCGCGATGCTGGACGCTCTGCTCTCGCACGGCGGGCGCGCGCTGAGCTCCTCCGACATCGACCACGCGACGCTGCTCGGAGAGCTGTCGCAGCCGATGCCGGACATGGAATCCCGGGCGCGCGAGCTCCTGGCGGCGGTCGAGGGTGCACGCGAGCTCCGGGTTCGCGGTGCGGCGGGGACGGATCTCGTCCTCCGGGTAGAGGGCCGGCCGTGGCTCGACGACGCCCTGCCGCTCGAGGCCGGCGGCGTCGCCAACTTCCCGGGCGGGGAGATCTGCATCGCCCCGCACGCGGACGGCGCCCACGGTGCGCTCGTCGTCGATCTGACGATTCCGTGGGGGCCGAGAGCAGAGCTTTTGCCCGAGCCGGTCGTGCTTCGGTTCGAGGACGGCCGCGCGAGGTCGATCGAGGGCGGAGACGCGGCGAATGCCCTCAGGCGCCTGGTCGAGGAAGCGGGCCACGGCGCAGATGTGATCGCCGAACTCGGGATCGGGCTCAATCCGGCGCTTCGCCCCCGCGGCCATGTCCTCTTCGACGAGAAGGCCGCCGGCACGGCACACGTGGCGATCGGAAACAACCTCGGCCCATACTGCGGCGACAACGACGCCGCCATCCACGTCGACTGCGTCTTCTCTGCGCCGGAGCTCGTCGTCGACGGCGTTCCGGTGGCGCTTCCCTAGATGGTTGATGCCACGGGATCGTGCTCCTCGGGGAGTGGGCTGGTTGCTCTGGGGCGCGGCGACGTGGCGTTGCCGATACGCGGGCGTATCGGTGACGAGCGGCGGCGTGAAGCGCACGCTCGGCGGGGGCCGGCTCCGCCGGGCTCTGGTGGGCGGGAGCGGCCCAGACACGGCAGACCGCGCAGCCGAGCCACGAGATCGTGGCATCAACCCTCTAGTCGTCGGGGAGCGCCGCGAAGAGCGCGTCGACGTCGGCGCCCGTCGTGTAGAAGTGGGTCGAGAGGCGCACCCGGCCCTCGAGCGCCGCTGCCGCGACGCCGGCCGTGCGGAGTGTTTCGACGATCTCGTCCGCGGCGACGGTCGGATGGCGGGCGGAGACGATCGCCGAGTCGGGCCTGGGCGAGCAGAGCTCGTACCCGCGTGCCGACAGGCCGTCAGTGATCATCTGCGTTGCGGCAAGAGCTCGACGCTCGATGTCGTCGACGCTGTTGAGCAGTCGCAGCGACTCGCGCATGCCCGCGAGGCCCGGCAGCGAGCTCATCGTCGACTCGAAGCGGGCGGCGGTGTCGGCGAACTCGAGCGAGCAGCCGTCGGTTCCACGCTCGACCCGTGCGTTCTTCCAGCCGGCCTGGGGGACGCGAAGCTCCGCGATCGCGCGGTCGGAGCAGTAGGTCGGTGCCAGCCCGAAGCCCGAGAAGAGGTACTTGTAGCCGTGCGCCGACACGATGTCGGCCCCGACCGCCGACGCGTCGAGTGCGAGGACACCCATCGCCTGCGCCGCGTCGAGAGCGAGCCAGATGCCTCGTGCGCGACAGAGGTCGCCGATCGCCTCGAGCGGCGCGCGCGACCCCGTGACGCGGTCGACCGCACTGAGACAGACGCAGCGCGTGCGCTCCGTGAGCCGGCGCTCGAGGTCGTGGAGATCGGGAACGGCCCGCACGCGAACGCCGCGGGCCTCGAGGTTCAGGAACGGCGCCAGGCACCCCTCGAACTCGAGCTCGTGGACGACGACCTCGTCGTGCGGGCTCCATCCGAGCCCCTCGGCCAGCAGCCCGAGCCCCTCGCTCGTGCTCTTCAGCAGGCAGACATGGCGAGGAGAGCAGTGCAAGAGCTCCGCCGCCTCGGCCCGAACCGACTCGAGGAGCTCGGTGCCGTTCAGGCCGCCCGAGCCGTTGCGTGACGTCCGCTCCAGTGCCTCCGTCGCAGCGCGGACGTGGCTTGCAGGCGGCGGGCCGAAGGTCGCGTGGTCGAGATACGCCCACTCGCTCGTGACCGTGAACTCGTTCCGCCGGAGCGATTCGATCGCATCGTCGGCCACCGGCGGCATCGCTGACACACTGTGAACGATGTTCCACGACCGTGCCCGCATCCACGTCGTCGCCGGGCGCGGCGGCGACGGCGCGCTCAGCTTTCGCCGTGAGAAGCACGTCCCGCGGGGCGGTCCCGACGGCGGCGACGGCGGCTCCGGCGGCTCGGTCGTCCTCGTCGCCGACCCGGATCTGCGCGACCTGTCGGCATTCCGCACGCGTCGCTCGATCGCCGCCGGCAAGGGTGGTCACGGCAGCGGCTCGGGCCGGCACGGGGCTGCCGGGAAAGACGTGGAGCTGCACGTGCCCGTGGGGACGGAGGTGCGCGACGGCGCCGGCGAGCTCGTCGCCGACCTCGCCCGTCCCGGCGCCCGGGTCGTCGTCGCTCGCGGCGGCGCTCCCGGCCGCGGGAACAAGCAGTTCGCGACGCCGACGCGCCAGACGCCGCGCTTCGCCGAGGTCGGGATGCCGGGCGAGGAGGCGGATGCCGAGCTGCACCTCAAGCTGCTCGCCGACGCCGCCCTCGTCGGCCAGCCGAACGCGGGCAAGTCATCGCTCCTGCGCCGCATCTCGAACGCTAAGCCGAAGGTGGCGGATTATCCATTCACGACGCTCGCGCCAATCCTCGGAACCGTGGACGCGCCCGACGGACGCCAGCTCGTCGCCGCCGACGTGCCCGGGCTGATCGAGGGCGCCGCCGAGGGCATCGGGCTCGGTCACGAGTTCCTCGCGCACCTCGAGCGGGCCCGCGTGCTCGTGCACGTGATCGACGCGGCAGCCGCCGACCCGGCCGAGCAGTTCCGCGCCGTCGACGGCGAGCTCGCCGCCTACGGGGCCGGGCTCGACGAACTCCCCCAGATCGTCGTCCTGAACAAGACCGACATCGCACCCGACCCGACGCTCGACGTCGACGACGAGCGCATCCTCGGCGTCTTCCCGCTGTCGTGCGCGACGGGGGAAGGGGTCGAGCTCTTCCGCCGCTCGCTGTTCGCGCTGATCCCGGAGCCGGTCGAGGCGCCTGTGGACGAGCACGCCGTGCCCGACTTCCTCGTCTACCGGCCGAAGCCGCGCCGCGCAGCGTTCCGGATCCTGCGCACCGACCGCGGCTACCGCGTCGTCGGCAGGCCTCCGAACGAGGACGAGCTCGCGGGGGCGCTGAAGGCCGCGGGCGCGCGCGAGGGCGACGAGGTCGTGATCGGCGACGAGGCGTTCGAGTACCGGTGACCGGGGTCTTCGGGAGCGTCTTCGACCCACCGCACGAAGGACACGTCGCCCTGCTTCGGGACGCGCGGGCGCACTTCGGGTTCGGGCGCGTCGTCGTGCTCGTGGTTGCCGACCCGGGTCACAAGCGGGTCGCGACCGATCCGTCCACGCGGCTCGCGCTCGCCCGGCTCGCGTTCCCGGACGACCAGGTGGAGCTCGATCGTCACCCGCGGACGATCGACATGCTCCGCGAGCGTCGCTTCGACGACCCGGTCTTCCTCGTCGGCGCCGACCAGTTTGCCGACTTCCTGGCCTGGAAGGAGCCGGACGGGGTCCTCGAGTTGGCCCGACTCGGCGTCGCGACACGGCCCGGCTTCTCGCGCGCCGTGCTCGACCCGGTGCTGGCGGCGCTCGCGCACCCCGAGCGGGTGGAGCTCTTCGAGATCGAGCCGCTGGACGTGTCCTCGACGGAGGTGCGAGAGCGCGCGGCGCGCGGGGAGCCGATCGACATGCTCGTCCCGCGGGCAGTCGCGGCTGAGATCGAACGCGTCGGGCTCTACCGGAGCAACGCCCCTCGCCGCTAGAATTGCCCCGTTCCGGCTCCTGGAGACGAATCCGACCTGACGTCGCTCGAAAACGCCCGCCGAATCGCCAGCCTGGCCCAGGAGAAGCTCGCGCAGGACGTCGTCATCCTCGACATGCGTCCGGTCTGCACCTTTACCGATTTCTTCGTGATCTGCACGGGCCAGAACGCCCGGCAGACGAAGGCCATCCACGACGAGGTGCACGCGCGTCTGAAGAAGGACGGGCGCACGCTGCCGCGCTCCGTCGAAGGCCAGCGCGAGTCCTCCTGGATCGTCGCCGACTACCTCGACGTCGTCCTCCACGTCTTCACGCCGGAGACTCGCCGGTACTACCGCCTCGAGGAGCTGTGGGGCGACGTGCCGTCGGTCGCAGTCGAAGTCGCGAGCGCATAGCGGCTTTCCGAGATTCGGCTGAGGTTCGCGCTCGCGGGGTACGACCAACGCCGTCGAGCCAACTCATGACGGCTCGACTTCGCCGCTAGACTGGCGTGCCTTGGGGCCGTAGCTCAGTTGGGAGAGCGAGCGGCTGGCAGCCGCTAGGTCAGGGGTTCGAATCCCCTCGGCTCCATAGGGGTTCGAGACATCTGTGCGACCGGCAGCGGACGACCGTGCCCGGCAGGCGATGGCTTCAGCGGCCATCTCGGTATCATCTTCACGACTGTGAAGAGATCGCCAGCGTCGCTTGGTTCGGTTGTCCCACTCGATCGCTGTGAGATCGAGTGCGTGCAGCCCGAGCGGGTGGCCTTCGTTCTGGAGCGTCTCCCTGACGAGCGCGTGTTCCAGGACCTCGCAGAGACGTTCCGGGTTCTCTCGGATCCGGGCCGTGTGCGGCTGATCTCGGCGCTGCTCGAGGCGGGCGAGCTGTGTGTCTGCGATCTCGCAGCCGTGACCGGCCTTTCGCAGACGGCCTGTTCGCACAACCTGCGGCTGCTCCGCTCGGGACGGCTCGTCCGCTACCGCAAGCAGGGCCGGAATGTCTACTACTCGCTCGACGATGCCCATATCCGGCTGTTGCTCGATGTCGGTCTCCAGCACGTCACTCACGAGCGGAGCGAGTAGTTGGCTGAGCTGGTGCAGGTCGGGCGGATCGAGCGCCCGGCAGCTTCGGAGGAACGGGTGAGCCTCGAGCGGCGCGCGCGTGTTCTGGCCTGGGGCGGGATTGCCTGGCATGTCGTCGAGTTCGGGATCGCGCTCGGCGCCGGCATCGCGGCGAGCTCGATCGCGCTGATCGGCTTCGGCGCTGACAGCCTGATCGAGGCGCTGGCAGGCTTCGTGGTGGTATGGCTGTTCACCGGTGGCCGCCTCCATTCCGCCACTGCCGAGCGCCGCGCCCAACAGTTCATTGCCACGAGCTTCTTCGTCCTCGCCGCCTATGTGAGCGTCGAGGCAATCGACACACTCATTGCGGGCGATCACCCTGGGACGAGCTGGGTCGGAGTTGCGCTCGCCGCTTTCACCGCCCTGACGATGCCCGTGCTCGCTGCCGCCAAGCGTCGGGTCGCGCAGAAGCTCCATTCGTCGGCGACGGTCAAGGAGGCGTCCCAGACCCAGCTCTGCGCCTACCTGTCGATCGCTCTCTTGGTCGGACTCCTGGCGAACGCCCTCGCCGGGTGGTGGTGGGCCGATCCTCTCGCTGCGCTCGTGATCGCCGGCGTCGCAGTCAAGGAAGGGCGAGAGAGTTGGCGCGGCGAGGGCTGCTGCGATGCCTGCTGAGCACCCGGCGCACGAAGACGACCATGCTTACTCCCACGCTGGTCACTCGCACGGCGTCACCGAGCAGACGAACAAGCGCCGACTGACGATCGCTCTCGGCCTGATCGTCGCGTTCATGTGCGGCGAGGTGATCGCCGGCATCCTCGCCAACTCGCTGGCGCTGCTCTCCGACGCCGGACACATGCTCACCGACGCCGGGGCGATCGGGCTGTCGCTGTTCGCTCTGCACCTTGCTGCCCGGCCGGCCGGCGGCAACCTGACCTACGGGCTGAAGCGGGCGGAGATCCTGTCCGCGCAGGTGAACGGCGCAACGTTGCTCGTGCTCGCAGTGCTGATCGTCTACGAGGCGATCCGGCGGCTCGTCTCGCCGCTGGACGTTCACGGCTGGACGGTGCTGATCGTTGCGCTGGTCGGCATCGTCGTCAACCTCGCTGCGACGCTCCAGCTCGCGAAAGCGAACCGGGAGAACATGGCGATCGAAGGAAGCTTCCAGCACATCGTCACCGACCTGTACGCCTTCATCGGGACGGCGATCGCCGGCGTCGTGATCCTCCTGACCGGATTCGATCGCGCAGACCCGATCGTCTCCCTGTTCGTCGCCGTGCTCATGGTCAGGGCCGCTTTCGGCCTCCTCAAGGACTCGGGGCGGGTCCTGCTCGAGATCGCGCCCGAAGGGATGAGCGTGGACGAGATCGGACAGGCGCTTGTCGACCACCCGCACGTAGCGTCGGTCCACGACCTGCACGTGTGGGAGATCAGCTCGAGCTTCCCGGCTCTTTCCGCGCACGTGCTCGTCCATCCGGGCGACGACTGCCACGCCATCCGGCGGGAGCTGGAAACGATGCTTCACACACGCTTCGGGATCGACCACACGACGCTTCAGGTCGACCATGCGGGCGAGCAGCACCTACTGACGATCAGCGGCACCTCGTCGCGCCGAACCTAGACCCGCCCGGGTCTCGCGATCGAAGGCTAGTGCCGATGGGGTTCGACCATCTCGCCCGGGTCGGTTCTCGAGACCGTCCTCCACGACTGCCAGGTGATGCGAAGGATCACGAGCGTGATCACGAGGCCGATTATCGGGTCACCGATCTGGGCGCCGAGCGAGACGACGACCGCGCTGGCGACGATGCCCAAGGAGACGAAGCCGTCGATTCGCGCGTGGTTGCCGTCGGCGAGCATCGCCGGGCTCGACAGGCGCCTGCCGGCGCGGAGGCGTATTTGGGCTGCGATCTCGTTGCCGGCAAAGCCGATCACCCCGGCGGCGGCCAGCACCCAGAGGTGGGAGAGGTGCTGCGGATGGATGAACCGCTGGATCGTCTCGTACAGAGCCACGCAGGCTGAGACGAAGATCGCCAGCACCACCGCGAGCCCGGCGAGCTTCTCGCCCCGGAACGAGCGGAGGAAGAACGCGATGCCGAGCGGTATCGCGGTCAGGGCATCCCCAGAGTTGTGGATCAGGTCGGCGAGGAGCGCGACGGAACCCGACAGAAGGAAGATCGCCACCTGCGCCACGGCTGCGAGCCCGAGCACGGCCAGGCTGATCGAGACGGCCTTGACACCCTCGTGTGACCGGACGATCGAGCGGTCCACGAGCCCATGTGAATGTCCGTGCTCCTCAAGGTGATCGTGTATCGAGTGAGGGCGTCGGTGCCCGGCGGCGGGATGGTCGTGCGCGTGGGTGTGGTGGCTCACGAGGCGCGGCGGGCGTGATCGACGGCGCCGAGCCTGACGTGCTCGACGTGGTAGACGGCCTCCTCGAGCAGAACGCCCACGTGGCTGTCGTGGAGGGCGTAGACGATCCGGCGCCCCTCGCGCTCGCCGACGACGAGGCCGAGGTGGCGCAGGATCCGGAGCTGGTGGGAGACGGCGGACTGCTCCATCTCCACCGCCGCAGCGAGCTCGTTCACCGAGCAGGGCGACTCGCGGAGGCGCGCGAGGATGCGAACACGGCTCGGTGTCGAGAGCGCGTCCATCGTCTGAGCGACCTCGCGAGCGGTGGCAGCGTCGACCGCGGCGGGCTTCGCATGACGGCCCTTGACACCGTGACCCATCGCTCAAGTATATATGAGCGAGTGTTCATGTCTTCAGTGCCATCGACGCATGTCGCCGACGCCGGCGCGAACGGGACTAGAAGCACACCTGCCGGTCATCTAGACGATGGTGCCCTTGGGGTTGCCGACCATGAGTGCGCCCCACGACCGACAGCTCGAGCCGGGGGAGAGTGCGCCGAAGACGCGCGCCGTCGACTCGATGACGGCGAGAGACCAGTCGACGCGGGCGATTCTCCGAGTCCCGTCGCAGGTGTCCGCGGTCATGTGATGATCCGCGAATGGCCGACCAGGCTCCGCTCACCGGCGTTCGTCTCGTTTGCGTCGCGATCAACCTCCCCGGGCCCGCGGCGGGAGCGCGCTTCACGGAGCTCGGCGCGACGGTGACGAAGGTCGAGCCGCCGACCGGCGATCCGCTCGGCGTGGTCTCCCCGCAGCTGTACGGGCGGCTGACGGACGGGCAGACCGTGCTCAGGCTCGACCTCAAGCACGAGGACGGCCGGGCGCAACTCGACGAGCTGCTCGCCGAGGCCGACGTCCTCGTCACGTCCAGCCGGCCGTCCGCGCTCGCGCGCATGGGGCTGGCGCGCGAGCAGCTGGCAGCACGCTGTCCGCAGCTCGTCCACGTCGCGATTGTCGGGCACGCCGCTCCCGACCAGGAGCGGGCGGGGCACGATCTCACCTACGTTGCCGCGCATGGCCTCGTGTCGCCGCCGCGGCTGCCGCAGACGCTGGTCGCCGACCTTGGCGGGGCCGAGCGGGCGGTGACGGCCGCGGTCGCGCTCCTGCACGCGCGCGAGCGGGGAGGAGCCGCACGGTACGTCGAGGTGGCGCTCGCGGACAGCGCGGCCTTCTTTGCGCTCCCCCGGGAGCACGGCCTGACGGTCGAGGGAGGCCCGCTCGGCGGCGGCTCGCCCTTCTACCGGCTCTACGAGGCCGACGGCGGCTGGATCGGGGTGGCCGCGCTCGAGCCCCGCTTCCGCGAGCGGCTCGTCGCCGAGCTCGACGAGCCGGGCGCCGACACCTTCCGCGGCCGAACGCCGGCTGAGTGGGAGCGCTGGGCCGGCGACCACGACCTGCCGATCGCGGCGGTGGCGGGATGAAGGTCCAGGAGCTCTTCGACCTGACCGGCAAGGTCGCGATCGTCACCGGCGGCGGCAGCGGGCTGGGCCGGCAGATGGCCGAGGCGCTGGCCGAGGCGGGGGCGGACCTCGTCCTCTGCGCCCGCAGGGCGGACCGCTGCGAGCACGCGTCGCAGGAGCTCGCGGCCTCCACCGGCGTGCGCGGCCTCGGTCTCGGCTGTGACCTCCGCGACCCCGGGTCGATCGACGCGGTCGTGCGGCGAACCGTCGACGAATTCGGACGCGTCGACATCCTCGTCAACAACGCCGGCACCGCCTGGGCATCGCCGCCGGAGGACATGCCGCTCGAAGGCTGGCAGAAGGTGATCGACGTCAACCTGACCGGCGCCTTTCTCTTCGCCCAGAGTGTCGGACGCGTCCTGATCAGGCAGGGCGAGGGCGGCCGGATCGTCAACGTCGCGTCGGTCGCCGCGTTCCGCGGAGCGCCGCAGGCCGCGATGAACGCGCTCCCCTACAACGCGAGCAAGGCCGGGGTCGTCGGGCTGACGATCGACCTCGCGGTCAAATGGGCGCCGCACGGCATCACCGTCAACGCGATCGCGCCCGGCTGGTTTCCGACCGAGATGACCGCCCACACCCTCGACGCAGTCGGCGAGCGACTGCTCTCGCGGCTCCCGCTCGGGCGCTACGGCGGGCCGGACGACCTCAAGGGTGCGGTTGTCTATCTCGCATCCGCGGCCTCCGGCTACGTGACGGGAACGACCCTGATCGTCGACGGCGGCCAGTCCGCTTCTTAGGATTTCTTAGCCTGACCTTCACCTACGGCCCGGCGTCGCGGGTCTAGCCTGAGTCGGGTCTTGGGGGAACGCGAGGCGATCGAGACTGCCTATCGGCGCCATCACGCCACGAGCCGCGACGAGGGGTTCGTGTACTGCGCCCCGGATCGGATCCCGCTCTTCCGCGAGTGGATCGGCGGATCCGGGCTCCGGGTGCTCGACCTCGGCTGCCGAGACGGCGCGCTCACTTCCGAGTACCTCGAGGGGAACGACGTCGTCGGCGTGGACGTCGATAGGGCCGCGCTCGCGCGTGCCGCGGAGCGAGGAATCGAGACGACCTGGGCCGATCTCGACGACGCGCTGCCGTTCGAAGACGCGTCCTTCGACGTCGTCGTCACCGCCGAGGTGCTCGAGCACCTGCGCCTGCCGGAGCGCGCGCTCGCCGAGGCACGGCGGGTGCTGCGCCCGCGCGGCCTGCTCGTCGGCTCCGTCCCGAACTGCTTCCGGCTGAAGACGCGGCTCCGCTTCCTCGTCGGCCGTCAGCCGGAGAGCGACCCGACGCTCCTGCACCTCTTCGAACCCGATGCGATCGCCCGCCTGCTGGAGCCGTTCGACGACGTCGAGATCCGCTGCATCGCGGGCAGGTTCGTGCGCTTGAGCGAGCGTTTGTTCGCGAACGACATCGCCTTCCGTGCCCGCAAGCCGGCGAATGCCGTCGCTACGCCGTCGGCTTCGCGATCGCGCGTTCGAGCAACGGCTTGACCTCGCCGGCGAGGCGCTCGAGCGTCTCGCGGTCGTACGGAGCCGGCAGGTCGAAGTAGACATGGTGGAAGCCGAGCTCGACCTGCGGGACTAGCGACTCCGCGATCGTCTCGGGCGTCCCGAAGGGCCCGCGATGGTCGGGCCACCCGTTGTGGTCGGCAATCGCCTGTCCGGCCCGCTCTGCCTCTTCGACGGTCTCCCGGATCACGGGCGACCCGCCCTGGAGGGTGCGCTCGATCTCGGACTCGTCACGACCGACCTCCTCGCACCAGCGGCGCAGTACGGCGTCTTTCTGCTCGACGCGTTCGAGACCCCCGCCCGTGTTCCAGGCGTCGGCGTAGCGGGCGACCGTCGCGAGCGTCTTCCGCTCGCCGGAGCCGCCGATCAGGATCGGCAGACGGCGTTGCACGGGGGGCGGGACATTGCGGACGTTCTCGGCGTGGTAGTAGCGGCCGCGCGCGCTCGTCTCCTCGTCGTGGAGCATGCCGCGGACGAGCTCCACGGCTTCGTCGAACCAGTTCAGACGCTCGCCGGGGCTCGAGCCGAACGGGAACCCGAACGCGGTGTGCTCGGTCTCGAACCACGCGCCGCCGATGCCGAGGTAGGCGCGGCCGTCCGAGATGTGGTCGAGCGTCGTGACCATCTTGGCGACGAGCGCCGGGTTGCGGAACGTGTTGGCGCCGACCATCAGCCCGAGCGTGACGCGCTTCGTCAACGCGGCCCAGGCCGCCAGCGTCATGTAGCCCTCGAACATCGGCCCGTGCGGGTCGCCGACGATCGGGTAGAGGTGGTCCCACGTCCAGAGCGAGTCGTAACCGAGGTCGTCCACGAGCACGCCCACGTCCCTGAGACCCGGCCAATCGGTGTTCTGGTTCCAGGCGAGAACGCCGAGCTTGAGCTTCGGCGCGTCCGTCATGCGGCGGCGGCGAGTGCCTCGTCGAGCGTGTCGTGCACCCGCAGAACGCGCTCGAGCTTGGTCACCTCGAGCACCCGGCGTACGTTCCCGGCCGGGCAGACGAGCTCGAACGTCGCCTCCTGCGGCCGCGGCCGCAGCAGGGCGTGAATGCCGCTCGAGTCGATGAAGGACAGCGCCGTGAGGTCGACGACGACCGGATTCCCGTTCCCGGCCAGCTCGTCGAGCAGGTCGCCGACGGCCGGAGCGTGCGCCATGTCGAGCTCGCCCACGATCGTCACGACCTCGGCAGCGTCGAGCGTGTCCCTCGTGATCGCGAACGGTTCGGGTTCGATGGTCGAGTCCTTTCGACTGCGCACGGGCGCGCAGCCGCAGGCATCCTATGCACTCCGTTCGTCCCCGCCGCGCGGTGCGAGGTTTAGTCCGGCCCTGAACGCGGAAAGCACCAGCCACACCGACTGTCGACGGCGGTTAGCGTAACGTCGTGGGCGAGGAGGAACGGATGAGCGTCCATCTGGACGTCGAGCGGAACTCGGACTGCGTCGTGACCGTCAGCGGCGACGCCGATCTCTACGCGGCGGCGAACGTGGAGCGCGAGCTGCTCCGCCTTGTCGAGGACGGCAGGCGGTCGATCGTGGTCGACCTCAGCGACGCGACGTTCATCGACTCGACGATGCTGCGCGTGCTGCTCAACGTCAGCAAGCGACTGCGGCCGGGCGGCGGCGAGCTCCTCGTCGTCTGCAGCGAGCACAACATCCGCAAGATCTTCGAGATCACGCTCCTCGACCGCGTGTTCGCGATCTTCGACACGCGCGACGCGGCACTCGAGCACCTGGCGACAGCGGAGCTGTGACCGAGGAGGCGGAACGCGACGCGACGCGCCGTCGTGGGTCACGTTTAATCTGCAGCGCATGCGGGGTACACCAGTCTTCGCGATGACGAGCGACCGTTTGCTGCGCCCGTGAACTTCAGCCTGTCGACCGAGAAGCTGGACGAAGGGGCCGACTACATCGTCTACCTGGGCGGCGAGGTCGACCTCTACACGGCGCCCGAGTTGAAGCAGGAGCTGCACCGGCTCGTCGGCGAAGGCGCGACGCGTCTCGTGATCGACATGTCCGAGACGACGTTCATCGACTCGACGACGCTCGGCGTTTTGCTCAGCGTCGTCAAGCGGGTCCGGCCCGAGGGAGGCGCCGTCGTCGTCGTCTGTCCGGACCGCAACGTCCGCCGGATTTTCGAGATCACGCTGCTCGACCGCGTGTTCGCCATCGTCGACACGCGCGACGAGGCGTTCGCCGAGCTGACGTCGTCCGCGTCGGCCTAGCCCGTCGGTGACAGGCGCTGCGTGTCACCGATCCGTAACGGTGTCTGACACTGCTACGGGAAGGCGTCAGGCCCGGCCGGCCGGCGCGGGCGCGAGATCCTTGCGGAGCCGGAGCCTCGTGCCCTGGCCTTCCGGGCCGGCGCCGATCTCGACGTCGTCGACGAGCGCGTGGATGATCGCCAGCCCCATCTCGTCCTCGCGCAGCTCCCCGTCGGGTCGCGCTGGGAGCTCGGGGACACGGTCGAAGCTGAAGCCCTGGCCACCGTCGGCGACCTCGACGGAGAGCTCGTCGGGGCGGAGCTCGTAGCGCACCTCGATCCAGCCCGAGCCGTCCTCGCCGTAGGCGTGGCGGACGGAGTTCGAGCACGCCTCGGTCACGGCGAGCTTCAGGTCGGCCAGCGTCTCCTCGTCGACGCGGCCCAGCTGGCACAGGCCCGAGAGCACGAGCCGGGAGAGTGCCAGCCATCGCGGCTCGGCCGGGATGACGAGCGACACGACGTACGAACCGTCACCGCTCTTCTGCATCGACGCCTCCTCGTTCGAGCTCTTCCCGCATCGTCTCGAGCGCACGCCTGATCAGTCGCGAGACGTGCATCTGCGAGATGCCGAGCTCGTTGGCGATCTGGGTCTGGGTCAGTCCGTCCTGGAAGCGGAGCTGAATGATGCGGCGCTCGCGCGGCTCGAGCGCCTCGAGGCCGGTCGCGAGGAGGTGCCGGTCCTCGGTGCGCTCGAAAGCCTCCTCGACGACGCCGAGCGTCTGCAGGCGGTCGAGGTCGGAGCCCTCCTCGGCCGGCGCCATGAGCGACTCGGCCGTGTAGGCGCGGCTCGATTCGAGTGCCTCGACCACCTCTTCCTCCTCGACACCCGCGGCCTCCGCCAGCTCCGCGATCGTGGGCGACCGCTCGAGCTGTGCGCTCAGGTCCTGGATCAGGCTCGACAGCATCTGGTTCAGTTCCTTGAGCCGGCGCGGGACGTGGACCGCCCAGGCGCGGTCGCGGAAGTGGCGCTTGATCTCACCGACGATGGTCGGCACCGCGTAGGTGCGGAAGTAGACCCCGCGCTCGAGGTCGAAGCGGTCGATCGCCTTGATCAACCCGATCGAGGCGACCTGGACCAGGTCGTCGAGCTGCTCGCCGCGGCCCGCGTAGCGGCGCGCGATCGCGCGCGCCAGCGGCAGGTTGGCCTCGACGAGCTTGTCGCGCGCGGACTGGTCGCCGCGCTCGTGGTAGGCACGGAGGAGCTCGTTCTCCTCGAGCTGGTTGGGGCTGAGGCTCACTACGAGCTCTGGCTCACTCTGCTGCCGCTGCCGGCCGGGACCAGCACGTCGAGGCGCAGCCAGCAGCCGTTCTCGCGCGTGGTCGACTCGGCGCGGGCGACGAGCGCCGAGAGGAGGTGATCGAGATCGAGCTCGTCCGGCCCGGCTGCGTCCGGCTGAAGCGGATCGCGCGCGAGCGGACCGACCGTCAGTGAGACGGCGTCTTCCCCGATCGCCGCCTCGAGCGTGATCTCAGGACGGAGCTCCGCCTTCAGGAGCACGCTCTCGAGCGCAAGCTGGAGGTCGTCCATCGCCTCGTAGCCGAGGCCGAGTCGCGCTGCCAGCCCGCCTACGAACAGGCGCACGATCCCGATCGAGCGGCGCTCTCCCGGCAGCGTGAGCGCGACGCGGTCTCCGACGGCGGATTCGGACACGGCGAGCACCTTAGCGGGCGGCGTTCCGGCCCGACTCGCCGCGCATCACTCCTGTTGGCGGCATGCCGTTGCCTTCCTGTCAGCCGATGCTCTCGATCAGGGCATCGATCTGGCCGCCGGTCGCGCGTCCTTCCAGGCGGGCGACCGGCGCGCGGCCGCTGACCAGGACGAGCGTCGGGATCTCCTCGACGTCGAGGCGCTCCGCCAGTTCGGCGTTCTCGTCCGCATCGACGCTGAGGACGGTGAGCCGGCGGCGCTCCTTGCGGGCCACGTGGGCGATCAGACTCTCCATGCGCCGGGCGGGCCCCGACGTCCTTCTCGTGAAGAAGAGCAGGATGGGTTTCGTCGCTGGAATGCTGTTCGCTTCCATCTGGTCTCACCTCCGGCAGCCCGAGGGCGGGCGCGGTCCGTCGTGACGTGACGACTCGTGCGAGGGCTGGGCGACGCTCGAACGACTCGCTGAATGAGATACCGCGTTTCGCCCATTCCCAATCCTCGCAGCGGCGGTTTGGGCCGGGGAGGAGCGGGGTAGCAAGGTCTCGTGGCGACTATCCAGGAGCGACGGCGCCCCGAGCAGCTGCGCGACGCAGCGCGGCGCGTCGCGGCCGCCGAACGGCTTTCGGACGTGGAAGCCGAGCTCGAGGCCGCGATGCTCCGGCGCACGGAGCTCTGGCACGAGCAGTCCGCCAATCCCAACCCTCGCATCGCCGCCGATGTGAAGGCGCTCTCCGAGCGGATCAACCGCCTGTGGGCGGAATCTCGTGCTCGCCGGGCCTGTGTCCGTGCCGGTTCGCGCGAGCGGATCCTCAGCCGCGTGCGCGCCGAGGCGCGCTTCGAGCGCGAGGTGAAGAAGGTTCAAGGAGGTGCGCGATGACCGCCAGAGCCGGTCGTACGTACACGCTGTTGTTCGGAATCGCCGCCGCAGGGGCGCTGATCTGGCTCGCGACCAGGGTCGGCGAGACGACGACCTGGCGCTTCTGGGCCACGCTCGGCCTCCTCGCCGGCGCCGGGCTCGTGTTCGCGCTCACGCAGCGGACCGCCTACGGCGCGTGGGCGGAGGTGACGCCGCTGGGCTTCCTGATCTCGTTCGTCGTCGCTGCGATCTGCATCCTCTGGCTCGCGATCGCCGCCCAGCCCGGCGCGAACTGGTTCCGCGATCACGTGTTCTCGTGGTCGGGCGGTCTCGGCATCCGCGGGTTCGTGACCTCGATGTCGACCTACGTCACGGTGATGGCGTTTGGTTTCGGCGCGCTGCTCGCCTCCGCGCCCGGCGCGATCCGCCGGCCGGCCCCCGCAGCAGCCCCAGGTCCGGCACCCGCCGCGTATCGCCGGCCCGCCCCGACCGACGACGGCGAGACGCCGGTGGTCCGGGACCGCGAGCACGTGCACGCCTGACCCGACTGGTTTAGACCCCGCCGCGCCTGGGTAGGCCTCGCTTCGACGAGCGAGCCGAGCCTGAGGGTCGCCGGACACGTTGGCGGCCCGACGTTCAGCACACATGCCCTCCCTGACGTGGTCCGGCCGTCCGTCTTCTCTCATGGGGGGAACAGGCCGGTTTCCCCCATGGTCCTGTTTCAAGGTCGGAAGGCGGGGGAACCCGCTTTCCATGGAAATCGGTCTTCCTCGACGTGAGTACGTGATCGAGCCCCTCGAGGAGCCGGTACCGCGCGAGTCCCCCGAGGAGCCCGCGGCCCCCGTGGCGCCCGAACGCGAGCCGTCGAAGCCCACGCCGGAGCTCGTCCCGAGTTGAGCCTGCTGCGCGAGGCAGCGGACGAGCCGAGCGGCGCGCCCGACTTCATCGACCCGGTCTGCGGCTGGCGCACATGGCTTGTCGTCCAGGGACACGACGGAGCGCGCCTCGCGAGCGTCTCGTTTCCGGCGCTCTGGCCCCGGCGCCAGCGCCTTCGAGCCAGCTGCGGCCGCGGCTTCCACAACGGCTCGGGGCCGCCGCTCCGCGCCGACCACGTCGCGCCCTCGCTCGACTGCAGCTGCGGGATCTATGCGGCCCGGAGCATCGACCGCGCGACCCAGATCGCCGACTGCGCGACCGCCCGGTTCCGCGACTGCCTCGGCCGGCCGGTCCTCGGTGCGGCGCTGGGGCTCGTCTCGCTCTGGGGAACGGTCGTCGATTGCACCCAGGGTTGGCGGGCCGCCTATGCCTACCCGGCACGGGTCTACGTGCTCGAGCCCGCATACGGCGGTGGCCGGGCGCACGTTGCAGGTGCGGGCGAGCTGGCGGCCGACCTGCGCGGCTACGGCGTGCCGGTCGACGCGCTCGGGACGAGCTCTCCGGCGGAGATCGGGTCGATCCTCCGCGCCGAGGCCGCCGATCGCGCCGCCTGACGTCTTTGCGGCGCGGTTTTTTCCCCTGCTCAGAGAGGTGAACGCCTCCGCATCGGCGAATGGCTACGCGAGAGAAGCGTGTCTACACTGCCCGCGAGAGTCTCGACGCTGATGCCCTCTTTCCGAGACCGCCGACTGCGCCCGAACCGAGTCGTCCTCGGTGTGTGCACGGCGTTCGTCGCGGCCGGCATCGCAACCGGCATCTCGCTCGGGCTCGACCTGCAGACCAAACCCGGCGCCCAGGTCGTCTACGTGGTGTTCGCCGCGGCGGCAGCCAGCATCGCCGGCTTCGAGTGCGGGCTTCTGGCCGGCCTGCTCGCCTACCCCGCCTTCATCTACTTCTTCCTCAACCGTCCCGAGGCGTTCGACGTCAAGTCGTCGCAGATCGTCTCGCTGCTCGTGCTCGGGCTGGGCGTGGCGCTCGTCGCCTGGATCGTCTCCCGTGAGCAGCGGGCGCGCGAGATCTCCGCGGGCGCGCGCAAGGTCAACGACGCGCTCGATCGGGCCGGCATGGCGATCTGGGAGTGGGACGTGGAGCGCGACCGGGTCCGCTGGTCGGAGGACGCGCCCGGCCACGGATTCGGGTGGCTGCGGCGGGCAGAGACCTTCGATGAGCTCGTCGAGCGGATGCACCCCGACGATCGCGAGCGGTTCCGCTCGGCCGTGACCGAGGCGCTCGCAACCGGGTCGAGCTTCGAGGTCGAGGTGCGGACGGCGTTGACGGCCAAGGGCTGGCGCTGGATCCAGCTGCAGGGGAGCGTCGCCCGCGGACTGCGCGGCCAGCGTGTGTCCGGGCTGACCCGGGACGTCACCGCGCGCCGGCGTAGCGCCGAGCGGGAGCGCTTCCTCGGCGGCCTGACGCGCACGCTCGCCGTCGCGCCCGACTATGAAGGGATGCTGTCGGAGCTCGCGCGACTCGCCGTTCCCGAGCTCGGCGACTGGTGCTGGATCGACTTGGTCGAGGAAGACGGGAGCATCCGCAGCGTCGTCACGCAGCACAGCGATCCCGCGAAGGGCGAGGTGGCCAGAGAGCTACGGCGCCGCTTCCCCGTCGCCGCCGACGACCCGTACGGCGCGGCGGCCGTGGTCTCGAGCGGCAGGTCACAGCTCTACCCGGAGATATCGGAGCATCTGCTCCAGGAGGCGACGCGGTCGACCGAGGAGCTCGATCTGTACAGGCGCCTCGATCCCTGCTCGGCGATCGTCGCGCCGCTGCGGGCTCGCGGCCACACGATCGGCGCGCTGACTCTGATCGCGGCCGAGACCCCGCGGCGCTACGACCAGGGCGACCTCGACTTCGTCGAGGAGGTGGCGCAGCTCGCGGCGTTGATGATCGACAACGCACGGCTGCACCGCGACGAGCAGCAGGCACGCCAGGACGCAGAGGCGTCGGCGCTGCGGATGGAGCGGCTGCAATCGCTGACGGCCAGGCTGTCGGCGGCCGTCTCCCCGGCGGAGGTCGCGCAGATCATCGTCGGCGAGAGCCGGGACGTGCTCGGTGCCCGGGCCGGCTGGGTGAGCGTGCTGGACGCGGAGGGCGAGGAGCTGCGCCTGCTCGCCGCGAGCGGCTACCGCGAGGACTTCGCCCAGAAGTACCGGCGCATCCCCATCAATGCCGGCCTCGCCGTCTCCGAGGCCGCGCGGCTGGGCGAGCCAATGTGGGTGGAGTCGGTGGAGGTGGCCTCGGATCGCTATCCGGAGTTCGCCGAGGCGGCGCAGGCGACCGGCGGCGAGGCGCTTGCCGCCGTCCCGCTCACGTCGGCCGACCGCGCGTTCGGGTTTCTGGCCCTGCGTTTCGACGGCCCGCGAGCGTTCACCGCCGAGCAGAAGGCGCTGATCACGTCGTTCGTGGGGCAGTGCAGCCAGTCGCTCGAGCGCGCCCAGCTCTACGAGCGCGAGCACGAGGCTCGCGCTGCCGCCGAGCAGCACCGCGGTGAGCTGCAGTTCCTGAGTGAGGTCTCCCAGACGCTCGCCGGGACGCTCGAGGTCGACGAGATGCTCGACACGCTCCTGTCTCTGACCGTGCCCCGCCTCGCGGATGCCGTCAGCTTCTTCCTCGTCGAGGACGACCATTATCTGCGCCGCGCGGCCTCGGTGAACGTCGACCCGGCGAAGACGAAGTTGATGCGCGAGCTGCGCGGCGTGCGGTTCGACATGGACGCCGAGCCCGACGGCGCGTTGGCGCAGGTCGTGCGCACGAAGGAGTCGGTCGCGATCCAGCGGCTGGACTCCAAGCTCCTGGACGCGCTGGCGCTCGACGAGGCGCAGCTCCGCACGCTCGAGTCGCTGGGCATGCGCTCCTGGCACGCGCTGCCGCTCGTCGCGCACGGTCAGGCAACCGGCGTGCTCACGCTCGCGACGACGGGCGACCGCGCCTTCTCCGACCGCGACCTCGACCTCGCGCACGAGTTCGCGAGCCGAGCCGCCCTCGCGCTCACGAACGCGTACGACTACGAGCGCGAGCGGCAGGCGCGCGCGTCGGCCGAGCAGGCATCGGAGCGGCTCGGGCATCTGCACCGCATCACCGCGGCGCTCGCACAGGCCGTGACGACGGAGGAGGTCGCGCGTGCGATCGCCGTCGAGGGCGCCGCCGCCTTCGGCGCCGACGCGGGTGCGACACAGCTCCTGACCGAGGACGGCTCGGCGCTCGAGCTCGCAAGCGCGACGGGCCATCTGTCCGAGCTCCTCGAGCGGTACGGCCGGCTCTCGACCGACCAGGAGGTGCCGGCCGTGCAGGCGGTCCGCTCGGCGGAGGTGCTCTGGTTCGAGTCGGCCGAAGAGCTGGCAGCGCGCTATCCCGACCACGCGCAGGTGCGGGCAGGGCTCGAGGCGGTCGGATTCGTGCCGCTGATCGGCCGGGAGCGGCCGCTCGGCCTCCTCACCGTGAGCTTCGACCGGCCGCGTGGACTGAGCCAGGAGGACCGCGCGCTGATCGACGTGCTGCTGCAGCAATGCGGGCAGGCGCTCGAGCGGGCCGGGCTCTACGAGCGCGAGCAGGCCGAGCGGCGCCGCGCCGAGGACGCGAGCAGGCGGCTCGATCACCTCCAGAAGATCGTCGAGACGAGCCTGTCCGCGGAGTCGGTCGACGACTTCCTCCGCGACCTCCTCAAGCACCTGCGCAGCATCCTCCACGCCGATCGCGCCGCGATCCTGACGCTCGACGAGGAAGAGGGCGCCCTGCACATCCGGGCGGCCGAAGGCATCGGCGCAGACGTCGAGAAGACCGTCCGCGTCCCGCTCGGCCACGGCATCGCGGGTCGGATCGCGGTCACGGGCGAGCCGCGGATCATCAGCGACCTGACGAAGGAAGACGTCGTCAGCGCCTACCTGCGCGACGCGGGAGGCTCGCTGATCGGCGTGCCCCTCACCGTCAAGGACCGCATCCTCGGCGTCATGCACGTCAGCAGCCTCACCACGGACGCATTCACGGAGGACGACCTCGAGCTGCTCGTCCTCGCGGCCGACCGTGCCGGTCTCGCCTTCGAGCGGATGATGATGTACGAGCGCGAGCACGAGATCGCCGTCACGCTCCAGCAGAGCGTCCTGCCGGGGCAGCTCCCGGAGATCGACCGGCTCGACGTCGCCGTGCGCTACCTCCCCGGCCGGAACGAGCTCGAGGTCGGCGGAGACTGGTACGACGTGATCGAGCTCGGCCGGAACCGCGTCGGCGTCGTCGTCGGCGACGTCGTCGGCAAGGGCGTGATCGCCGCGGCCGCGATGGCGCAGCTCCGGAACGCGTTGCGCGTCTACGCGCTCGACGGCCTCAAGCCGAGCTCGGTGCTGAGCCGCCTCGCCGATCTCGCCCGCACCGTCGGCGCGCCGTTCGCGACCGTCGCCTACATGGTCATCGACACCGAGCGCGGCACCTGCCGCTACGCGAGCGCGGGTCATCCGCCGCCGCTCCACCTGCGGCAGGGCTGGCCATCCGTGTATCTCGAAGGCGGCCGTACGACGCCGATCGGCATCGGGCTCGACACGCGCGGCCGGCAGGCTTCGGTGGAGCTCCAGCCCGGCGACCTGCTCCTGCTGTACACGGACGGCCTCGTCGAGAGCCGCACGATGACGCTGAACGAGGGCATGGACCGGCTGTGCGAGGCGGTCGAAAACGGGCCGGAGTCGCTCGACGGAATGCTCGACTACATCGGCGAGCAGCTCGCGGTCGACACGCGCCAGGACGACGTTGCGCTGGTCGCGATCCGCTGGCTGCCCGCCCCGAGCCTCGCGCTCCGGCTCGCGGCCAGACCGTCCTCGCTCGCCGAGATGCGCCGCGAGCTCCGCTCGTGGCTCGACGTCGGCGGCGTCGAGCCGGAGGAGGCGAACGACATCCTGGTCGCCTGCTCCGAGGCGTGCGCGAACGCGATCGTCCATGCGGTCGACCCGGCCTCCCCCGAGTTCGAGCTGACGGGAACGCGCTCGAACGGCGAGATCTCGGTCGTCGTCCGCGACTTCGGCCAGTGGAGCGATCCCGACCCGGCACGCGACAGCGGCGGCTACGGCCTCAAGCTGATGGAAGCGCTGATGGACGACGTCCAGGTCTCGACGCAGGAGGACGGCACCGAGGTCCGACTCCGGCGGCGGCTGCACCCGCTGTCGAGCAACGGCCGCTGAGGCGGTTACGTGCAGCCGCAGCGTGTGCCGGCGCGGACGTAGCGTCCGCACGACGGGCACAGGCGGAGCCGCGAGCGGTCGAGCACGCCCTTGGAGACGCCGAGGACGATCATGGCGGCCAGCACGCACGTCGAGCTCGCGAGCGTGAGCACTTCTGACCCGGTCAGAGACATATCCTGTTGGTGGCACCTCGGGCCGGTTCTGAAACACGGCGGGCGTTTCGCCCCGCCGGGGAACGGAAACTCGCTATGGCGGTGGTAACGAAAACGAGGCCGGGATGATCAGCCTCCGTCCCGGCCGGGAGCCCCGGCAGGGTCACGGTGGGCTCGGGGCAGATCCGTCGGCGCCCGCGGGCGAGCTGCCGGGCGAGGGTCGCCTGCCGCCGATCGTGACGGTCGCCAACCGGCTGCCGGTCGTAAAGACGCGGAGCGGCTGGCGGACGGCCGACGGGGGGCTCGTCGCCGCGCTCCGGCCGACGTTCGAGCAGCGCCCCGGAACCTGGGTCGGATGGGACGGAGGCTCGCCGGGCGTCCCGCACACGCTCGCCGACCTCGCCGTCCGGCTCGTCCCCGTCTCGCTCCGCAAGGCCGAGGTGGAGGGCTACTACCACGGCTTCTCGAACCGGACGCTCTGGCCGCTGTTCCACGGGCTCGCCGACCGCGTCGTGATCGACCGCCGCTGGTGGCACCAGTACACGGCCGCGAACGAGAGCTTCGCGGAGCACGCGCTCGAGGCGACGAGACCGGACTCGCTCCTCTGGGTCCACGACTACCAGCTCCTCGGAGTGCCCGCACTCCTGCGACGGGCAGGCGCGACGCAGCCGATCGGCTTCTTCCTGCACATCCCGTTCCCGGCGCCCGAGCTGTTCGCCCGGCTGCCGTGGCGGCAGCATCTGGTCGACGGGATGCTCGGCGCGGACGCGATCGGCTTCCAGACCGAGGAGTTCCGACAGAACTTCGTGCGGACATGCCTGCGCCTGAAGGAAGACGTGATCGTCGACGGCCCCCGTCTGCGGCTCCCGAACGGGCGCACGGTGCTGACGACGACACACCCGATCTCGATCGACACCGAGGGCTTCCGGAACAGGGCCCGCAGCGAGCAGATCTCGAAGTCGCTCGCCCGGCTTCGCGCCCAGTTCGCGAACCGCCGCGTGCTCGTCGGCGTCGACCGGCTCGACTACACGAAGGGGATCGTGGAGCGGCTGCGCGCGGTCGAGCTCCTGCTCGAGCGCCGCCCCGACCTGCGCGAGCGGGTCGCCGTGCTGCAGATCGCGGTGCCGAGCCGCGGCGACATCCGCGAATACCGCGAGCTCCGCGCCGAGGTCGAGCAGGTCGTCGGCCGGATCAACGGCCGCTTCACCTCGCCCGGCCAGGACGTGCCCGTCCACTACCTGTACCGCGGGATCAACGCCTCGCGCCTGCTGGCGCACTACGGCGTCGCCGACGTCTGCCTCGTGACGCCGCTCCGGGACGGGATGAACCTGGTCGCCAAGGAGTTCGTCATCGCCCAGGACGCCGTCGGCGGCGCAGGCGTGCTCCTGCTCAGCGAGTTCGCGGGCGCGGCGGAGGAGCTCCGCGAAGCGCTGCCCTGCAACCCGTTCGACGTGGAAGGGCTCGCGGGAGCGATCGAGCTCGCCCTGGAGCTGGAGGAGGACGACCGGCGCTACCGGATCGCGCGGCTCGCCCAGCGGATCGACCGCCACGACGTCTTCGCCTGGCTCGAGAAAGAGGTCGGAGTGCTCGAAGCGCTCGCCGAGCGCCCGCGGCGCTGAGGGCCCGAGCGGAGGTTAAGGCTCGGCCAAACCAGCAGTCGAGCCGTTTCTGCCGTCCGGGCGGCGGGTAAGGTGGTCGTGCATGGCGATCGAATACCTCTACAAGAAGCACCGGGTCGCCATGGTGCTGACAGTCGCTGCTGTGCTCGCCTTCGGGGCCCTGTTCGGCGTTGCATGGTCGGCCGGCCTCACCACCGTCTTCCATCGCCTGCTCCATATCCACTGGATCTGGGTGCCGATCGCGCTCGGCGCCGAGATCGTCAGCTACCTCGGCTACGTCGTCGCCTACCGCCAGGTGACCCGGGCCGAGGACGGCGCCGAGATGAAGCTCTCGGGCACGGCCGCAGCGGTCGCCACGGGGTTCGGCGTCTTCGTCGCCGCGGGCGGCTTCGCCTTCGACGAAGCGGTGCTCAAGAGCACCGGTGTCCCGGCGGGCGAGGCGCGGCACCGGGTGCTCGGGCTCGGCGTACTGGAGTACGTCGTGCTGGCTCCGGCCGCGATGGCCGCCGCGCTGTACATCGTCATCAACGCGCGGCCCGACCTCGACGTGGGGCTGACGTTCCCGTGGATCGTCGGCGTCCCCCTCGGTTTCGCGGCCGCAGGGGCGCTGCTGTTCTTCCGAAAGCGGCTCGACCTCCGCAACGGCTGGCGACGCCACGTCGCCCACGCCGCCGAGGCGCTGAGCCTCGTCCGCTGCCTGGTCCGCCCGTACCCGTACTGGCTCGCGTTCGTCGGCATCTCCCTCTACTGGCTCGGCGACATCGCCTGCCTGTGGGCGGCGCTGCACGTGTTCTTCGCGGAGCCGCCGCCGGTCGCGCTCCTCGTCGTCGGCTACGCGACCGGGTACGCGCTGACGCGGCGCACGCTCCCGCTCGGCGGCGCCGGCATCGTCGACGCGCTGCTCCCGCTCTCGCTGAGCTGGGTCGGGATCGCGCTCGCCCCGGCCGTGCTGGCCGTGCTCGTCTACCGCGTGATGAACCTCTGGCTGCCGGTGATCCCCGCCTTCGCCGGCCTGCCCACGCTGCGGCGCCTCGGCCGCCGCCGCGCGCACGCGGCCGCCTGACGCTCACCAGGGCCCGAACACGCCGGTCGTCCCGGCGGCGTACTCGGCGATCCGCCTGCGCGCCGACCCTGAGACGTCCTCGGGAAGCTCGTCCGGCGCGAAGAAGCGGCTGTCCTCGATCTCGAAGCTGCGCACCGGGCGCCGCTCCCACTGCTCGACGACGAAGAGGACGATGTAGTCCGACTTGCCCTCGGAGAAGTTCGAAAAGGTGCCGTGCAGCCGGGCTGGGGCCGTCGGATCGACGCCGACCTCCTCGCGCAGCTCGCGCCTGAGCGTGTCCTCGAGCGGCTCCTGGCGATGGACGCCGCCGCCGGGGAGGTACCAGCCGCGGCGGTAGGTGTGCTGGACGAGGAGGATGCGGCCCTCGTCGTCGACCACCAGCGCGAGCACGCCGACCGACGTCGGCCGCGCGACGAACCACCAGGCGTGTCGGAGCTTGTCGGCCGCGATCAGGAGCGGGTTCTTCATCCCGCGCAGCGTACGATGCGACGCGTGAGCCGGCCGCCGTTGCGCGAGCGCCCCGCCTGGCAGGCGCTCGAGAAGCACCACCGCGCGATCGAGCGCGAGCACCTTCGCGACCTGTTCGCATCCGATCCTCGCCGCGGCGAGCGGCTCGCCGTCGAAGCCGAAGGCGTCTACCTGGACTACTCGAAGAACCGCATCACCGACACGACCGTCGAACTGCTCGTGCGCCTCGCCGAGGAGTGCGGCCTGCGCGGGCGGATCGACGCGATGTTCGCCGGAGAGCACATCAATGTCACGGAGGATCGCGCCGTGCTCCATGTCGCGCTGCGCGCGCCCGAGGGATCGCCGTACGCGCGGCCCGAGGTGCACGAGGTGCTCGACCGGATGGCCGTGTTCTCGGAGCAGGTGCGAAGCGGCACCTGGACCGGCCACACTGGCAAGCCGGTTCGAAACGTCGTGAACATCGGCATTGGCGGCTCCGATCTCGGCCCGGTGATGGCCTACGAGGCGCTCCGCTTCTACTCGCGACAGGACATGACGTTTCGGTTCGTCTCCAACGTCGACGCCACCGACTTCGTCGAGGCGACACGCGACCTCGACGCGGCGGAGACCCTTTTCGTCGTCTCCTCGAAGACGTTCACGACGCTCGAGACGATGACGAACGCGTCCAGCGCCCGCGAGTGGGCTCTCGCGGCCTTCGGCGACGAGGCCGCGGTCGCGAAGCACTTCGTGGCCGTGTCGACGAACGAGGCCGAGGTGACGAAGTTCGGCATCGACCCGCAGAACATGTTCGGCTTCTGGGACTGGGTCGGCGGTCGCTACTCGATGGACTCGGCGATCGGCCTGTCGACGATGATCGCGGTCGGGCCCGAAGCGTTCCGCGACCTGCTCGGCGGCTTCCACGCGATCGATGAGCACTTCCGCACGGCGCCGTTCGCGCAGAACCTGCCTGTGCTGATGGGCCTGCTGACTCTCTGGTACACGGACTTCTTCGGCTGCCAGACGCAGGCCGTGCTTCCGTACGAGCAGTATCTGAAGCGCTTCCCCGCCTACCTCCAGCAGCTGACGATGGAGTCGAACGGCAAGTCGGTGACGCTCCGCGGCGAGCGCGTCGACTACGCGACCGGGCCCGTGTTCTGGGGCGAGCCGGGCACGAACGGCCAGCACAGCTTCTACCAGCTCATTCACCAGGGAACGCACCTGATCCCGTGCGACTTCATCGCGTTCCAGCAGCCGCTCAACCCCCTCGGCCGCCACCACGACCTCCTCGTCGCGAACGTCTTCGCGCAGACGGAGGCGCTCGCGTTCGGCAAGGAGGCGCCGGCCGGCGAGCCGTACCGCGCCTTCGAGGGCAACCGGCCGACGAACACGTTCGTGCTCGAGCGCCTGACCCCGCACGCCCTCGGCCGCCTGGTCGCGCTCTACGAGCACTCGGTGTTCACCCAGGGGGCGATCTGGGAGATCGACTCGTTCGACCAGTGGGGCGTCGAGCTCGGCAAGGTGCTCGCGACGAAGGTCGCCGGCGAGCTGGAGGCCGGCGCCGAGCCCGACCTCGACCACGACTCGTCGACGAACGCCCTGATCAGGCGCTACCGAGCCGCGCGTCGACCCGGCTGATTCGGTCCCCGATCAGCTCCACTCGATGGCACTGGTCTGTCAGTCCCCGGGAGGCACCTCGCCCGTTAGCGCGGACGGCCGTGCTTCCCGAACGGTTCGTCCCGTGTATATGACCGCAAAACCTGATCCCCGGCTGCATCCCAAGGGGCCCTATTCGCTACGTCTCTCTTCTTGGCTTGCTCGGCTGTCTGAACGCTGAGCCGGAAGCTGCGGGCTTCCGGAGAACTCTCGAATTCGCGGTGGCGGTCGCGGCCGTGTTGGTCGGTGTAGGGGACGATGTACCGGCGGCCTGATCGGTAGATGCCACGCCAGCGGGTGCGTGTGAGTTTGAAGCTCAGCGGGTCGAGCGCGCGGGCGGCGCTGGTGAGGGCCTGGTCGAGCTCGTCGGTGGCGGTCGTTACTCGTTCGTGCAGCTGGGTGATCTCCTGTTCTGTTCGAAGCGCGTCGAGCCTTTCGGGGAGCTGAGGCGTCATGCTGGTGAGCGCGTGGCGGCGGTCTTCGAGCTGTTCGACGCAGCTGATCCGTGCCTGCAGCTTCTCGGCTTCCTCGCGCGCTCGCTGCAGTACGACACCTGCCTTGCGTTGTGCGGCGAGCCTCCGTGTGAGCTGCTGGTGGTCGACTCGTTCGAGGAGGCCGTCGGCTCTGGTCAGGGCCCGGTCTGCTGTGAACAGGGCGCCGCCCAGCTCGGCTAGCGGCGTTTGCAGCCGGGCGGCGAGACCAGGGAGCAGCTGTCGCACGTGCCAGGCGGCGTCTACGAGCGTCGGCTGATGGGGGCGGCGGCTGGCCAGTTTGGCGGGCATCCGTCTGCGCTCACTGCTCGCGACCCGTAGCGGCGGAAACGCCGACTGCAACCCTGCCGCCGCCAGCTGGAAGATCCGCTCCGCCACGGGCAACCCTGCCAGCGAGTAGCTGCCCAGATCCCTGACCTCGAACCCGTCGGCGACCAGGTCACGCGTCGCCTGTGAGAGCAGGATCTGCCCGCCGTGCCCGGCCGCGCAGATACGCGCGGCACGGTGGACGTCGAGACCCAGATAGATGCCACCCTCGGCTCCCGGCTCGCCCGTGTGCAAACCCATGCGCACACGCACCGGGCTCCCTTCCGGCCAGGCATGCGCAGACAAGAGCCGCTGCGCCGCGACTGCCGCCACCACCCCATCCTCCGCCCGCTGAAAAACAGCGAACAACTCATCGGCCCGAGAGTCGACCTCATAGCCGCGCGAGTCCGTCACCGCCTTGCGGAGCAGACGCCGCTCCTGCCCCAGGACGGCACCGTAGTCGTCCCCGAGCGTGTGGACGAGCGGCGTCGACCCTTCGATGTCCGTGAAGAGCATCGTCACGGTCCCAGTCGGCGGCTCGGTCATACGAACCGCCCCAGTCTAGAGCCCTTTGTGACATCCGGAACGCCGCGGCCCGCCTCGGCCGAGCCGAGGGCGGAGATCGAACCCTCAGCCGGCCGATGCTTCCTCCGTGATCTATCCCGGACAGTCGCCGCCGATCTGTGTCAGCGGCTTGATCGGCACCTGCCCGCAGCCGACTGCGTCGGTGCCGATGTCGACGAGCGTCCAGGTCGTGCCGTGGTGGAAGACGGCAAAGCCGGGCTGGATCGCATGGCCCTGCGGATCCTTGCCGGTGATCAGCGCAGAGGCCCATTCCTTCGAGTCGATCGCGACCTTGTAGTGGCCGGCCTTGACCGTGGCAGGCTTCGACAGCTTCTGGATCACGGTGGTGATCGCCGCCTTGTCGGCCGCCGTCAGCGGCTGCTTCGGCGTCAGGCCCGGGCAGATCCCTGACGCGAAGCCGATCGCGATCCGCCGGATGATCCGGTTCTCCGTGTCGAGGTTGACGAGGGTGTTGATGCCGCCGTAGCAGACCGCCAGCTCCGACGACTGGAAGTCCTTGCGGAACGTGAATCCCTTCCACGTCGACGTGCTCGGCGTCTTCAGGCCGACCGCCCGAAAGGTGTGGACAGCCGCACCGTGGGATGCCGGGAGGCCGCACGGTGCTGCGGGTCTTCCGGGACTACAACCTCGGTACGCAATCGAAAGGAGTCCCTGATGTCCATCCTGAGCATCGACACCCAGCCGCCGAGCGGTGCCGACATCCGCGCCCTTCGCGCCCGTGTAACGGGCGAGATCGTGCTTCCGGGCGACTCCGAGTGGGACACCGCCCGGCTGGCCTGGAACCTCGCCGTCGACCAGCGGCCGTTCGCGGTCGCGCTCGCCGAGTCCGCCGAGGACGTCGTTGCGATTGTCGAGTTCGCCCGCGTCCACGGGCTCCGTGTCGCACCCCAGAGCACGGGCCACGGCGCAGCGCCGCTCGCCTCGCTCGAGGACGCGATCCTCGTCAAGACCGAGCGGATGCGTCGCGTCGAGATCGACGCCGCGGCTCGCCGCGCACGCGTCGAGGGTGGGGCGGTCTGGGCCGACGTCGTCGAGCCCGCGGCCGAGCAGGGCTTCGTCGTCCTCCACGGCTCGTCGCCGGACGTCGGCGTCGCGGGTTACGCGCTCGGCGGCGGCATGGGCTGGCTCGCGCGCAGTCGGGGCCTGGCGGCGAACAGCATCACGGCCGTCGAGGTCGTCACGGCCGACGGGCGTCTCGTCCGGGCCGACCGCGACGACGAGCCCGACCTCTTCTGGGCCGTGCGCGGCGGCGGCGGGAACTTCGGGGTCGTCACCGCGCTCGAGATCCAGCTCTTCGAGACCCCCGACCTCTACGCCGGCGCGATGTTCTGGCCGGTCGAGCGCGCAGGCGAGGTGCTGAATGCCTGGCGCGAGTGGGTCGAGAACGTTCCCGACACGGTCACCTCCCTCGGCCGAATCCTGCACCTCCCGCCGTTCCCGGACGTCCCCGAGCCTCTGCGCGGTAACAGCTTCGTCGTCGTCGAAGCCGTGTTCACGGGAACGGCGGGCGAGGGTGCCGCGCTCGTAGCGCCGCTGCGCGAGCTCGGCCCCGCGATGGACACCTTCGCGGCCGTGCCGCCGGCGGCGCTGCCGCACCTGCACATGGATCCGCCCAAGCCCGTGCCGGGCGTCGGCGACGGGATGTTCCTCGACGACCTCACGACCAAGGCCGTCGACGCCTTCGTCGCGACCGGTGTGCCGCCGCTGCTGTCGCTAGAGGTACGCCAGCTGGGCGGCGCCCTCGCCAAGCCCTCGGCCGCTCACGGTGCGGTCGGGTCGATCGATGCGGGCTACGCGGTCTACGCAGTCGGCATCGCGATGACGCCCGAGATGGGCGCTGCCGTCGGCGAGGCCGTCCGGGCGACGAAGGCTGCGCTCGCGCCGTGGGAGTCGGAGCGGACGTACCTGAACTTCGCCGAGGAGCGCGTCGATCCGGCCCGCCTGTACACGGCCGAGACCTACCGGCGGCTGCGCCGGATCAGGGCGGCCTACGACCCGGGCGAGATGTTTCTCGCGAACCATCCGGTGCCGCCGGCGCGCTAACGCAAATCGCTCGCGAGCGGGTTCTACCTCGACGGGTCGAACCCGCTCGCGACGAGCGACGCCATCGGCAGGAAGAGGGGCGTCGGCAGCCGGTCCCACGTGTACCAGCCCCAGCTGTCCTGCTCGTCCGGCTCGACCACCTGCGGCTCGCCGCTCACCCACTCCATCAGCACCCAGCGCGTCCGCCAGGCCTCGCCGCTCGAGAACGTGTCGAGGGTCTCCGCGACGACGCGGGGCACCGCGCCGACGAGTCCGGTCTCCTCGACCAGCTCGCGTCGTGCCGCCTCCTCGTCGGTCTCCCCGGGCTCGGTCTTGCCCCCGGGCGGCGACCAGGTCCCACGCCCGTGGGGCGAGCGGCGTCGGCCCATCAGCACCTCGCCGTTGCGCAGCACGAGCACTCCGACGCCATGCAGCTCGGGATCGCTCACACGGCTGCGTGGACGATGCTGTCGATCTGAGCCTGGATGATCTCGCGGTCCTCCGGATCGGTGATCCGGGCGCAGAGATCGGTGGCGAGCCTGAGCCGATGCATGGCCTCCTCGCGGTTGCCGGCGACGAGCTGCGCGCGGGCGAACGCCTCGTGCATGGCGGGCAGGTCGAAGTCCTCGAGCTCCGACGCGAACTCCTTGCAGATCTCCTCGCAGCGGTGTGCGTGGTAGAGGGCGGGCTCGGGGCGCTCGAGCTCCGAGTAGACCCACGAGCAGAGCCATTCGCCGCGCGCGCTCCGCGGCCCGTGCTCGACCTGGCTCCAGTGGTAGCGCGACGCGTGGGCCGTGTGGATCAGCTCGACTTCCTGCGCCGGTGTTCGCCCCTCGATGCCCAGCAGATCCCAGACCTTGTTGAAGAGCTCGACCCCAAGCCGGCGATGAAGCTCGGTGTCGTCGCGCTTGCTCACGGCGATCCGCTCCTCCTCTGAGACGCTCTTGTCCGCGGCCCGACTACCTTACGAGCAACGAACGATAGACGGGAGGGTGGAATGCAGCTCGGGATGATCCGACTGGGGCTGCTGGGCGCGAACATGGTCCGGCGCCTGATGAAGGACGGCCACGACCGCTTCGCTTTCGCGTGATCCACTCGTGACGGCTCCGGACTAGCCGCCTGTGATCGCGATCGTCGGCGGGCTCGGCGCTGCCTTTGCCTGGGCGGCGACGACGCTCTGCTCGACGCGCGCCAGCCGCACGATCGGCGCTTTCCCCACGCTCGGCTGGGTGATGCTCGTCGGGCTCGTACCGGCGGTCCCGGCGGTGCTCGCCGCGGGCGGCGACGCGCCGCACGGCAGCTCGATCGGCTGGCTTGCCGTCTCGGGCTTCGGCAACGTGGCCGGGCTCGCGCTCGTCTACGCGGCGGTCCGGCGCGGGAAGGTCGGCATCGTCGCGCCGATCGCGTCGACCGAAGGGGCCGTCGCCGCGGTCCTCGCCGTCGCGCTCGGGGAGCAGCTCTCGCCGGGCGTCGGCGCGGCCCTCGGCGTCGTCGTGGTCGGCGTTGCGCTCGCCGCCGCCGCGCGCGGCACCGAGGGTAGAACGTCCCCGGTCGCGATCGCTCTCGCCTGCGGCGCAGCGCTCGTCTTCGGCGTCAGCATCTACGCCACCGGCCGCGTGAGCCAGCAGCTGTCGATCGCCTGGGCGATCCTGCCCGCGCGTGTTGTCGGCGCGGTGCTGATCACGCTGCCGCTGGCCGCGATGCGGCGGCTCCCGCTGACGCGTTCGGCTGCCCCGTTCGTCGTCGCCACCGGCCTGGCGGAGGTGGCCGGCTTCGCGTGCTACGCCGTCGGCGCCAGGCACGGGATCGCGATCGCGGCCGTGCTCGCGTCCCAGTTCGCCGCGCTCTCGGCGATCGGCGCGTATGTCTTCTACCGTGAGCGGCTAAGCCGGGTGCAGGTCGCCGGCATCGTCGTGATCACCGTCGGTGTCGCTGTCCTGAGCGGGCTTCGCGCCTGAGCCGCCCTCCGCCTCGGCCCGGATCGCCGCCAGCAGCCGCCGCACCGCCAGGCCGAGCCCGACGCGCACGGCGAACCAGGTCATACCGAGCGTCGAGCGCATGTCCTCGTCGGTCGCGCGCACCCGCACCTCGCAACCGAGCAGCGTCCGCCCTCCGTCCTGCGGCGTGAGGGTGAACTCGACGACCGCCTTCAGCGAGCCCGGCGCGTCGAAGGCGTCGAAGTCCTCGGCCCGGAGATGCGCCACGCCGCGCTCGGCCGCGTTGTAGTGCCCCGCGACGCCGATCACGCGCCGGACTCCCGGTTCGGCGGAAAGCTCGACCGGGCCGACGTCTGCGGCGAGCAGGCGGTCGAGCGTCCTCGGCGCCGGCGACTCGCCCGCGAGTCGCACCCGGGCGTCGTCGAGGCCGCCGACGAGTCCCACGAAGCGGTCGGACGAGATGTCCGCCCTGCCGATCGCGGCGTACGTCCGGGCCGAATCGGCTGCCACCACGAGGTGCTCCGTCACCGTCTCGTCGGCCTGCGGCAGGAAGCGGTCGGTCGCGGCCACGGCGGCAGCCTAGCCGCGGCCGCGCAAGACCGGCCGATGCGGAAGATGCGCACGCGAGCTCGCCGGGCTGACCCGTCGCGACTGCCGCGACTAGCGAACGGCGCCGCGCCGGCCGCCGGTGGGCGTGAATCCGCGGCACGTGCCTGCGGAGCCCACCTCCCTACCGCCTAAAGTGTTGGTCGGTGCGTGGCTGCGTCCTGATCAAGTTCGGCGAGATCGTGCTCAAGGGCCGGAACCGCTCGCTGTTCTACGGGCGGCTCCGCCGGAACGTCGTCAGGCTGCTCAGGGATCTCGGGCCGCTGGAGCTGCGTCAGCGCGGTGGTGCGCTCGCGGTGCTGTCGCCGGCGCCCTCGGACGTGCTCGTCGATCGGGCACGGAACCTGCTCGGCGCGAGCCTCCTGCACCCCGCCCTGGTGCTCGAGAAGACGCCCGAGGCTGCGTGCGCCGCTGCCGTCGAGCTCCTGCGCGGCCGTCCGGGAGCCACGTTCGCCGTGCGCGCTCGACGGCGCGACAAGGGCTTCCGGCTCGACTCGCGCGAGCTCGCGACCGCCGTCGGCCGCGCCGTCCAGGACGAACTCGGGCTCGGGGTCGACCTGACCCGCCCCGACCTCGAGATCTTCGTCGAGGTCGACAAGCGCGAGATCTTCGCCTTCACGGAGAAGATCCCCGGCCGCGGCGGCCTCCCGGTCGGCGTCTCGGGGCGGGCGCTCGTGCTCCTCTCGGGCGGGATCGACTCGCCGGTCGCCGCCTACAGGGCGATGAAGCGCGGCCTCCGCTGCGACTACGTCCACTTCAGCGGCCGGCCGTACACGGGCCCCGAGTCGATCTACAAGTCCTACGCCCACGTCGCCGCACTCGACCGCTTCCAGGGCGGCTCGCGACTCTTCATCGTCCCCTTCGGCGTCGCCCAGCGCCGGATCGCAGCAGCCGGAGCGGGTCGCCTGCAGCTGCTCACGCAGCGGCGCCTGATGATGAAGGTCGCCTCCGAGCTCGCGCGCCGCGAGGGAGGCGAGGCGCTCGTCACGGGCGACTCTCTCGGCCAGGTCTCCTCGCAGACCTTGCACAACATGGGGGTGGTCGAGCGCGCCGCAGACCTGCCCGTGCTGCGCCCGCTCGTCGCCTGGGACAAGGCCGAAATCGTCAGGGAGGCCAAGGAGATCGGGACGTATGCGGTCTCCGCGCTCCCGGCCGAGGACTGCTGCACGCTCTTCGCGAGTCCGCTCGCGGAGACGCGGGCGGCGCCCGACAAGCTGAGCACGCTCGAGGCCAGGCTCGACCTGGCGGAGACCGTCGCGGGGCTCGTCGCGGGCGCGGAGCTCGTTCGGCCACGCCAGGGGCGCCCGATCACAGGCGATTTTGCTGCTACCAGGCCGATTTTACTCCCGGCTTACACTGGGAATATCCAGAGTTGATTCGTGGTAACGACCATGGAGACAGGATGAGCGCACGCCGCCGACGGTTCGCGCATGCCCGGACGATGCTCGTCTGCGCCGCGATGCTCGTCGTCGGGCTGACGGGATCGGCCGGCGCATTGGCGGCGAAGGGCGCGCCTCCCGCGACCGCCCGTGACCTGGCGCAGGCCTACTTCTCCAACACCCTGACCCGGGCCGAGGTCGTGTCCGTCGTCGGCCGCGTCGTGCACGATTTCCGTATCGACGAAGGCCGCGTCACCGCAGTTCGGCCCGGCGCGATCGACCTGCTCGAGCGCGACGGCACCCGTCAGACGATCGCCGTCGGGCGCCAGACGCAGTTCTTCGGCGGGCGCGTGGGTGGCCTTCCCTTCGCACTGCGCGGCACCCGCGTCGTGACGCTGAGGGACAACGACGGGCCGGCGACGCTGGTCCGCCCGTCCGGCACCGCGCGACAGCTCGGCAAGAGCCTGCTCGGTGTCGCGCTCGTCCGGGCGGAAGTCGTGACCTACGCGGCAGGGACGCTGCGAGACATCCGGATCGACGAGGGCAAGGTCGTCGCCGTCCGTCCCGGGTCGATCACGCTCCTCGAACGCGACGGCACCCGTCAGGTGATCGCGATCGCATCGTCCACGGCTGTCACCCAGGGCGGGCAGATCGTCGACTCGACCGCGATCGTTCGAGGCCTTGCGGCGATCGCCGTCCGCGAGGGGGACGGCCCGGCCGAGCAGCTCTACCTCGCCGCCGGGCCCGGGGGATTCGGCCGGTGACCCTCGGCGGGTCGGGCCAGACGCTGATCGGCGGGCGTTCGATGCCGTCGAACCGCGCGACCGGCGGGATGATCATGCTCGTCGAGGACGAGGAGTCGGTCGGGACGCTCGTCCGCACCTACCTCGACCGCAACGGGTTCCGCGTCCTCTGGGTGCGGACAGGGGAGGAGGCGCTCGCCGAGTTCACGCGCCACCCCGTCCGGCTCGTCGTCCTCGACATCGGGCTTCCGGGCGTGGACGGGTTCGAGGTGTGCCGGCGCCTGCGGGCGCGGTCGGCGGTGCCGATCATCATGCTCACCGCTCGTGACGAGGAGCCCGACCGCGTCGCGGGCCTCGAGATCGGCGCGGACGACTACGTGCCTAAGCCGTTCTCCCCGCGTGAGCTCCTGGCTCGCGTCAAGGCGATCCTCCGCCGCGCGGAGCCGGCGCCACGCGAGAACATGCTCGCGCTCGGCGACGTGACGATCGACGTCGAGGGCCGCGAAGTCACCGTCGACGGCAGCCAGATCGAGCTGACCGCGAAGGAGTTCGACCTGCTCACCTACTTCGTCGAGAGCCCGGGCATCGTCCATTCGCGCGACCGGCTGCTCGACCGCGTCTGGGGGATGAGCTACCCGGGCGGCACCCGCACCGTCGACGTCCACGTCGGCCAGCTGCGGCGCAAGCTCGGCCGGCCGGAGCTGATCCGCACCGTGCGCGGGGCCGGGTACAAAGCCGTCGGGCCGTGAGGCCGAGCGCCCGGCGGAAGTCCTATCCGCCGCTGTGGCGGCTCATCTTTCTGTCGACCGTCCTGATCGTGATCGCCTCGATCGGGATCGCGTTCGGCGTCGGCGTCCTGCTGACGCGGAACGCGGTCGAGACGGCGAACATCGACGGCCTCAACCGCCAGGCCGAGCTGATCAAGAACCAGGAGGAGAGCGCCATCCTCCCGTTCAGCGCCGCCAGGCTGAGCCGGCTGCGCTCGTTTCTCGCCAGGCAGCACGAGCTGATCACCGTGTTCCCGCTCAAGCAGCCGCCGCTCTACCTGCCGGAGTCGCAGTACGCCGACCTGCTCGATGCGAAGTCGGCTAAGGGCACGGTCACGAAGGACGGCACGCGCTACATCGACGCAGCCGCCGCGGAGATCAAGAACCGGCCCGGCCATGCCTTCCTTCTGCTCCGACCCTCGAGCCTGAAGGCGTCCGGCTGGGGGCCGTTCCTGCGCGCGCTGCTGATCGCGGGAGCGATCGGCGCCGCCCTCGCCGCGGTCGGCTCCGCGATCCTCGCGCGCTGGATCGCCGGGCCGGTGAAGCGGGTGGCCCGGGCGAGTCGCAGCCTCGCGGAGGGGGTCTCACCTGATCCCGTGCCGCTCGGCGGCTCTGCCGAGCTCGCGATGCTGGCACAGACCTTCAACGACATGGCCGCACAGCTCAACCAGGCGCGCGAGGCGGAGCGCAACTTCCTGCTCTCGGTCAGTCACGAGCTGAAGACCCCGTTGGCGGCGATCAGGGGCTACGCCGAGGGTCTCGAGGAGGGAGTGTTCACGGGCGACGAGGCTGCGTCGACGATCCGTGCGGAGGCACGGCGGCTCGAGCGGCTCGTCCGCGATCTGCTCGAGCTGGCGCGGATGAACCGGCGCGAGTTCGTCGTCCACCACGACCGGATCGACCTCGGCGAGGTCGCGCGCGAGGTCGCGCGTCGCTACGACACCGATGCCCGGGCCGCAGACGTCGAACTCGAGTGCGAGGCCGAGTCGCCCGCTCCGGCCGTGGCCGACATGGACCGCGTGCTGCAGGTCGTTTCGAACCTGGTCGAGAACGCGCTCCGGTCGACACCCGCAGGCGGACGCGTCCACGTCCGCGCAGGTTCGGGCCTGCTCGTCGTCGAGGACACCGGCGTCGGCCTGCCACCCGAGGACGTGCCGCACGCGTTCGAGCGCTTCTACCTCCACGACCGCAATCCGGACGGCCGCGCCCGGATCGGGTCTGGCCTCGGGCTCGCGATCGTCAAGGAGCTGACCGAGCGGATGGGCGGCACCGTCTCCGTCGACAGCGAGGTCGGGCGCGGGACGACGTTCGCCGTCCGGCTGCCGGTCGACAGAGCCAGGATCGACGAGCTGGAACCGGTCGCTAGCGGACCTTCGTGAACGTGCCGCCGAGCACCGTCCGGCGCCCGACGCACTTGTCGGAGAAGCGCGTGAGCTTCAGCGTCTTGCCCTTCAGCGACCAGCCGTAGCGACCGACCGCCTGCGAGCCTTTGCAGGCCGCCGGGCCGGTCTCTTTCTGGAACGTGAACGTGGATCCGGCGAGCTTTCCGTGGCCGGTCACGAGCAGCTGCCCGCCGTTCCCGACGTGCTTCTGGATCTCGTACTCGCCGGACTTCGTGAACCGGATGGCCCAGTCGCCGTTCAGCGACGAGGGCGTCTTCCCGTTGATGGTCGTGACGTAGATGCCGGTGATCGAGCCCGACGCCGTCGCGACGCCTGCCCCGATCAGCGCCGCACCTGCCGCGAGCGCGATCAGTCTGATCTTCATGGCGCCCAGTGAAGCAGAACGCTAGCCCGACCAGCGTGCCCGCGCGGCGGGGAGCGCGTCGTGCACGCCGCCCGGGCCGGGAGCGGGGCGAGGGGCAGCCGCAGGCGCGGTGAACGTGCCGTCCCGGACCTCAGCGGCGACCTGCTCGTGTGCGTCGCGGAACGGGATCCCCTCGCCGACGAGCGCCTCGGCGGCGTCGGTGGCGAGGAGCAGCGGATCGGCGGTTGCGGCCGCGAGCCGGGCCCGGTCGAGCTCGAGCTCCTGGACGAGCACGGTCAGCGCGGCGAGCGTCCCGGCGAGGTCGCGGCGGGCGGCGAACACCGGCGCCTTGTCCTCCTGCAGGTCGCGGTCGTACGCGAGCGGGAGGCCCTTGAGCACCGCGAGCAGCCCGGTCAGGCGGCCGAGTGCCGTCCCCGCCTTGCCGCGGGCGAGCTCGGCGACGTCGGGGTTGAGCTTCTGCGGCATCATCGACGAGCCGGTCGCCGCGGCCTCCGGCAGGCGTACGAAGCCGAACTCGCTCGTCGCCCAGAGACAGATCTCCTCGCCGATCCGCGACAGATGCGAGTGGCAGGCCGCGCAGGCATAGAGATAGTCGAGCGCAAAGTCGCGGTCGGAGACGGCGTCGAGCGAGTTCCGCATCTGGCCGGGTGGAGCGGGGAGGGGGAGCGTCGAGCCGGCGAGCGCGCCCGCGCCGAGCGGCGACGGGGCGGCCTGCGCGGCGGCGAAGCGGAAGCGCTCGCGGTCGCGCTCGAGCATCTCCGCCCAGGCGAGCAGGTGGTGCCCGACGGTCACGGGCTGGGCGCGCTGGAGGTGGGTGTAGCCGGGCATGGGCGTGTCCGCGTCGGCCTCGGCGCGATCGAGCACGGCGCTCGCGAGCCGCTTGATCCATTCCACGGCCTCGCGCGACGCGTCCTCGACGTACAGCCGGAACGCCGCCGCGACCTGGTCGTTCCGGGAGCGGCCTGCGTGGATCTTGCGACCGACCGGGCCGAGCAGCCGCTCGATCGCCGAGTGGACATCCTCGTCTTCGTCGTCTCTCGCGCTCTGCGCGATCGACGAGAGGAGCTCGCGGGCTTCGGACAGCTCGTCGTCCGTGAGCAGTCCGGCCGCACGAAGCCGCTCGGCGTGGAGCAACGTGGCCTGGCAGTCGTACGGCAACAGCTCCCAGTCGTCGGCCCTCAGGAACGACCAGACCTCGGGTGCGAGCCCGGTGCCGACGCGTCCGGACCAGAGCGTCACCGGGCGGGCTCCAGCTCCAGAGGGTCGAGCGGCCCTGCGGCCTCGCCGAGGCGGAGCGCGCGCTGCGCGGCGAGCATCCGCCGCGTGTCGTCGATGTCGTTCACCTGGACGGCCAGCTGCCCGATGCGGTCTGCGGCGGTGAAGGCGGTCGCGCTCCGCTCCATCGACAGGCGCTCGGGGTCGTAGGAGAGCGACTCGCCGGTCGTGTCCAGGATCGTGTAATCGTCGCCGCGACGCAGCTCGATCGCCACCTCGCCCGTGACGACGGCTGCGACCCAGCGCTGCAACGCGTCGCGGAGCATCAGCGCCTGCGGCTCGAACCAGCGGCCCTCGTAGAGCAGCCGCCCGAGCCGGCGACCCTCGACGGCGTAGCGGTCGAGCGTGTCCTCGTTGTGGATCGCGCTCAGGAGCCGCTCGTAGGCGACGTGGAGGAGCGCCATCCCCGGCGCCTCGTAGATGCCGCGGCTCTTGGCCTCGATGACGCGGTTCTCGATCTGGTCCGAGAGCCCGAGTCCGTGCCGGCCGCCGATCTCGTTCGCGCGGTGGACGAGCTCGACCGGGTCGAGGAGCTCTTCGCCGTTGAGCGCCGTTGGAACACCTTCGTCAAAGCGCACGACGACGGCCTCGGGCTCGATCGCAACCGTCGGGTCCCAGTGCGCGACGCACATGATCGGCTCGACGATCTTCATGCTCGTCGACAGCTGCTCCAGGTCCTTCGCCTCGTGCGTCGATCCGAGCAGGTTGGCGTCCGTCGAGTACGCCTTCTCTGCCGAAGCCCCGTGCGGAAGGCCGCGCGCGGCGAGCCACTCGCTCATCTCGCGCCGTCCGCCGAGCTCCGAGACGAAGGTCTCGTCGAGCCACGGCTTGTAGATCTCGAGGCGCGGGTTGGCGAGCAGTCCGTAGCGGTAGAAGCGCTGGATGTCGTTGCCCTTGTAGGTCGACCCGTCGCCCCAGATCTCGATCCCGTGCTCTCGCATCGCGCGCACGAGCAGCGTGCCGGTGACCGCGCGGCCGAGCGGGGTCGTGTTGAAGTAGCGCCTGCCGGCCGTCTGGATGTGGAAGGCGCCGCACTGGAGCGCGGCGATCCCCTCGCGGGCGAGCGCCTCGCGGCAGTCGACGAGGAACGCCTCCTCGGCGCCGTACTGGGCTGCCTTCTCCGGGATGGCCGAGACGTCCGGCTCGTCGTACTGGCCGAGGTCGGCCGTGAACGCGTACGGGACGGCCCCGTGCTCGCGCATCCACGCGAGCGCGCAGCACGTGTCGAGCCCGCCGGAGAAGGCGAAGCCGACGCGCTCGCCGATGGGCAGCGAGGCCAGGATCACATGGCCGTCGCGTGTCATGTGTCGCCCTCCAGGTGATGGCGCAGGAGCTCCTCGAGCTCGGCGCCCCGGACGCCGTCGCGCGGCGCGACGAAGATCGTGTTCTCGCCCGCGACGGTGCCGGCGACGTCACCGAGCCCCGACGCGTCGAGCGCGTCGGCGAGCGGCGTCGCGTAGCCGCGCGGCGTCTTGATCACGACGAGCCCGTTCGCTGCCGCCATCGAGCTGGTCCAGCGACGAAGCGCCGTCGTCAGCTCGGAGAGCCGGTCGAGGTCGGCCGCGCCGGGAAGCGCGTAGACGAGCCGGCCGTCGGCGGCGCGGACCTTGACGAGGCCGAGCTGGGCGATGTCGCGGGAGACCGTCGTCTGCACCGCCTCGATCCCGGCTTCCCGCAGCGCTTCGGCGACCTCGGCCTGCGTCGCGAGCGGCCGCTCCTGGACGAGCCTGAGGATCGCGCCCTGCCGATCGAACTTGTTCACCCGAGCACCTCCTGGAGGACGGCGAGGCCGCTCTCGAGCTCGCCGGGAGCGATGGTCAGCGGAGGAGTGAGTCGGATCGTCTCCGGGCCGGCGGTGCAGACGAGGACGCCGCGCTCGAAGGCCGCATGGACGACCTCGCCGGCCGGCCGGTCGACGTCGAGCGCGAGAAGGAGCCCGCGGCCGCGAAGCGCCGGAAACACGTCGCGGGCCAGCGCTTCCTTCGCGCGCACCCCCGCGAGCAGCTCCTCGGTCAGCTCGTCGACGACGGCGCAGGCGGCCGCGCACGCGACCGGGTTGCCGCCGAACGTGCTCGCATGGTCGCCGGGCTCGAAGCCGCCTGCGGCGGAGTCCGAGACGAGAAGGGCGCCGATCGGCAGCCCGTTCGCGAGGCCCTTGGCGAGCGTGACGACGTCCGGCCGGACGTCGCTCTGCTCGAAGGAGAAGAAGGTCCCCGTGCGGCCGACGCCGGTCTGCACCTCGTCGAAGACGAGCAATGCGCCGAGCTCGTCCGCGAGCGTGCGCGCGGCCGCGAGGAACTCGGCTGCCGCCGGACGCACACCGCCCTCACCCTGGATGGGCTCGATCAGGATCGCGCCCGTGTCCGGCCGCGCGGCAGCGACGAGCGACTCGAGGTCGTCGAGCGTGGCGAAGGTGGCGCCGGGGACGAGCGGCCCGAACGCTTCGCGCTTCGCCGGCTGGCCGGTCACGGAGAGCGCGCCCATCGTGCGCCCGTGGAAGGAGCCTTCGAGCGCGACGAGCCCCGGCCGGCCTGTCGCCTTGCGCGCGTACTTGAGCGCCGCCTCGACCGCCTCCGCGCCCGAGTTGCAGAAGAACGCCTGTGCGCCGCCGAGACGGTCGGACAGCCGCCCGGCGAGCGCTGCCATCGGCTCCGTCCAGTAGAGGTTGGAGGCGTGCCAGAGCAGGTCGAGCTGCTCCTGTGCGGCGGCCAGCGGCGCCGGATGGCAGTGGCCGAGCGCGACGACGGCGATGCCGGCGACGAGGTCGAGGTAGCGCTCGCCGGTGTCGGCGGTGAGCCAGGAGCCCTCGCCGGACACGAAGGTGACGTCCTGCCGCGCGTAGGTCGGCAGCACGCTCTCGCGACTTTGCAACACAGTGTTGCTTGGTGCGCTCACGCGAGCACCGCCGTCTCGCCGATCTCAGCGCGGACGCCGAGCTTCGCGGCGCGAACCGCGGCCTGGAGCTTGGGGACGATGCCGCCCTCGAGCTCGCCGGCGTCGAGGAGCCCCTGCGCCTCGCCGGCGTCGATCGACGGGACGACGGCGCCCTCGAGCAACAGGCCGGGCACGTCCGTGAGGAAGAGGATCTTCTCGGCCGCGAGGCCGATCGCGAGCGCCGATGCGGCCTCGTCCGCGTTGACGTTCAGCGGGCCTTCGGCGAGCGGGGCGACGACGGGGATCAGGCCCGCGGCGAGGGCGGCCTCGATCGGAGCCGGGCGGCACGGCTCAGGGTCTCCCACGAGTCCGAGCTCCGGGACCTGCCGCGCTACGAGCCCGATCTCGTCGCCGAACAACGGCGCTGCGCGGGGGCCGATCGCCCGGCACAGCGACGCGTTGACGGCCGCGAACGACGCCCGCACGACGTCGAGCCCGGCCGCGGTCGTCACCCGCCGTCCCCCGACGAATTCGACCGGAAGCCCCAGCCGCCGCATCTCGGAGGAGATCTGCGGCCCCGCCCCGTGCACCACCACGACCTCGCAACAACTTGTTGCGAGGTCGGTGATCTGCCCGGCGACCGTCGAGGCGACCGCGCCGCCGACCTTGACGACGGCGCGGGTCATGTCCGGTAGTCCGCGTTGATGCGGACGTAGTCGTACGACAGGTCGCTCGTCAGGTACGACGCGGAGCCGGAGCCGAGGCCGAGGTCGAGCCCGATTTTGCAGGTCGCGCCCGAGACGTCGGGCTCGAGGCCCGACGGGGCACCCTGCTCGAGCACGACCGAGCCGTTGTAGGAGAGGGTCATCCGGTCGACGTCCACCTCGGCGTAGCCGCCGTTGTACGGAGCCGAGCCGGCCGCCATCAGCACCCGGCCCCAGTTCGCGTCCTTGCCGAAGAGCGCCGTCTTGACGAGCGCCGACGTCGCGATCCGCCGCGCGATCGCCTTGGCCTGCGGGTCGTCGGCCGCGCCGGTCACGGCGATCTCGGCCAGCACGGTCACGCCCTCGCCGTCGGCGACGATCTGCTCGGCCAGGTCGCGGCAGGTCTTGCGCAGTGCGGCCGCGAACGCAAGGTCGGTCGCGGGGGTGCGCTCGACCCCCGAGGCTCCGTTCGCGAGCAGGATGACGGCGTCGTTCGTCGAGCAGTCCCCGTCGACCGAGATCGCGTTGAAGGTCTCCTCCACGGCCGGACGCAGGTACTCGATCGGCTCGCCGGGCTCGAGCGGATAGTCGGTCGTGACGACCGCGAGCATGGTCGCCAGATCGGGATGGATCATCCCGGAGCCCTTCGCCATCCCGCCGACGGTGAATCCGGCCCCGGTCGCGACGGCTTCCTTCGGGCGCGTGTCCGTGGTCATGATCGCCCTGGCCGCATCCGGCCCCCCGTCCGGAGACAGCGCCTGCGCGGCCGGCTTGAGTGCGGGCAGCAGCCTGCCCATCGGAAGCGGGACGCCGATGACGCCGGTCGAGAGGACGAGCACCTCCTCGGCGTCGAGGTCGAGCAGCCGCGCCGCCTCGGCCGACGTCGCGAGCGCGTCGAGCTTCCCGCGCTCGCCGGTGGCCGAGTTGGCCACGCCCGAGTTGATCACGACCGCCTGCGGCTCGGCGAGCGAGAGGTGCTCGCGGCTGACGAGCAGGCAGGCGGCCTGCACGCGGTTCCGGCTCCACATCGCCCCGCCGACGGCGGGCGCCGTTGAGCGTACGATCGCGAGGTCGGGGCGTGAGTACCGGATCCCGGCGTGGACGCCGCCGGCGGCGAATCCCTTCGCGGCCGTGACGCTCATACGAGGACTCCCTGCAGGCGAAGCCCGAGCGTCTCGTCGAGCCCGAGGACGAGGTTCGCGTTCTGGACGGCCTGGCCCGCGGCGCCCTTGCCCAGGTTGTCGAGGGCGCAGATGACGATCGTAGTGCCGGTCGCCGAGTCCTCGAAGACGCCGATCTCCGCCGCGTCCGTCCCCTGGACGCGCTGGAGCTCGGGCGTTACGCCTTCGGGCAGCACGCGGACGACCGGGCTCGAGGCGTACTCGGCGTCGAGCAGCGCGCGGAGGTCGTCGTCCGAGCGGACGTAGCAGGTCGCGAGCAGGCCGCGGCGCACGGGAAGGAGGTGCGGGACGAAGCACACGGGGAAGCCGAGCTGCTGCGCGATCTCGGGCGCGTGGCGATGCGCACCGACGGCGTAGGGCGCGAAGTTCTCGAGCACGAGGCCGGCGTGCGAGCCCGGCTTGGGCGTGCGGCCCGCGCCGGAGACGCCCGACTTCGCGTCGACGACCACGCCGGCCGGGTCGATCGCCTCCAGGAGCGGGGCGAGGGCGAGGAGCGCGGCGGTCGCGTAGCAGCCGGGGTTCGCGATCAGTGAGCCGGACGGCGGGTAGAGCTCCGGCAATCCGTAGCTCCATGCGCCCGGCGCGACGCCGTACCAGTCGGTCGCCTCGTCCACGTCCACGAGCCGGTGCGCGCCCGAGAGGTCGACCACCACGGCATCCGGCGGCGGGTCGACGGCGGCGGACTCCGCGTGGTCGATGCAGAGGAAGACGAGCTCGGCGCCGCTCGCGAGCGCATCCTCGTTCGTCACGAAGGCGGGCAGCGATCCGTTCAGGCGCACGTCGAGCGCAGAGGCGCTGTTGCCCGCGAGCGAGTCGGAGCCGAGTGCGACGAGCTCGAGCTGCGGGTGGGCGAGCACGCGGTCGAGCGTCTCCTGACCCGCGTACCCGTTGCATCCGATGACGGCGGTTGCGACCATCTAGCGCCTATTATGCCAAACTAGAGCTAGTTATGCAGCACCGCTCAGCACATCTCGTCCTCGAGGACGGCACCGTCTTCACCGGCCGGTGCGCGGGCGCCCCCGGCGTGGCCGCCGGAGAGGCGTGCTTCACGACCGCGATGGCGGGCTACGAGGAGTCAGTCACCGACCCAAGCTACGTCGCGCAGGTGCTCTGCTTCGCCTACCCGCTGATCGGGAACTACGGCGTCGATCCGGCCAGGCACGAGTCCGAGCGTGTGCAGTGCGAAGGCGTCGTGGCGCGCACGCTCAGGCCGGGCTTCGCGGGCTGGCTCGCCGAGCAGGGGACGGTTGCGCTCGACGACGTCGACACGCGGGCCCTCGTCCGGCGGATCCGCGATGCCGGCGTCCTGCGCTGCGCTCTCGGGGAGGCCGACCCGGAGGAGCTCCTGGCGAGCGCGCTCGCGGAGCCGCCGATCGACGGGCGTCCCCTCGAGCGGCGCGTCGGCACGCTCGTGCCGTTCACGGTCGGCGTGGGCCCGCGCGTCACACTGGTCGACCTCGGCTGCAAGCGCTCGATTCACAGGCGGCTCGCAGCGGCCGGGCTCGAGGTGCACGTCGTGCCCGGCGACTGGGACGCTCACGCGATTCTCGCCACCGAGCCGCACGCAGTGCTCGTCGGCAACGGCCCGGGCGATCCGTCCGTGCTCGACGGGCCGATCGACACGGTGCGGGGGCTGCTGGGCCGGGTGCCGCTCTTCGGCATCTGCCTCGGTCACCAGGTGCTCGGCCTCGCGCTCGGCCTGGAGACGTTCAAGCTCCACTTCGGTCACCGCGGCGCCAACCATCCCGTCCGCGATCTGCGTTCGGGCCGCGTGCTCGTCACCGTCCAGAATCACGGCTACGCCGTGTCCGCCGCCGACGCCGAGCTCGTCACGCACGTGTCTCTGAACGACGGGACGGTCGAGGGCCTGGCCGGCGAGGGCTTCGCCAGCGTCCAGTTCCATCCCGAGGCCGCGCCCGGCCCGCTCGACGCCCTTCCCTTCTTCGAGGAGATCGCGGCCGCATGCCGGCGCGCACCGACCTTCGCTCGATCCTGATCGTCGGCTCCGGGCCGATCCGCATCGGCCAGGGCTGCGAGTTCGACTACTCGGGCGCGCAGGCCTGCAGGGTGCTGCGGCGCGAGGGGTACCGGGTCGTGCTCGTGAACTCGAACCCGGCGACGATCATGACCGACCCCGAGTGGGCGGACGCGACCTACCTCGAGCCGCTCGACGCGGAGACCGTGGCCGAGATCGTCGAGCGGGAGCGGCCAGATGCGCTGCTACCGACACTCGGGGGCCAGACGGCGCTGAACATCGCGGTCGAGCTCCACGAGGCGGGCGTGCTCGACCGGTTCGCCGTCGAGCTGATCGGTGCGGATGTCGATGCCATCCGCCGGGCCGAGGACCGCCTCGCGTTCCGAGAGACGATGCGCGCGGCCGGGCTTCCTGTCCCCGAGAGCGTGGTCGTGGGCTCGGTCGCCGAGCTCGACGGGTTCCCGGCACCCGCGATCGTCCGGCCGGCGTTCACGCTCGGCGGCACCGGCGGCGGGCTCGCGCGCACTCCAGAGGAGCTTCGACGCCGGGTCGAGCACGGCCTCCGGGCGAGCCCGACCGGTCAGGTGCTGGTCGAGCGTTCGCTCGAAGGCTGGCAGGAGTTCGAGCTCGAGGTCATGTCGGACGCGGCCGGCAACTGCGTCGTCGTCTGCTCGATCGAGAACGTCGACCCGATGGGTGTCCACACGGGCGACTCGTGGACGGTCGCGCCGCAGCAGACCCTCCCCGACGCCGAGTACCAGCGGCTCCGTGAGGCGGCGTTCGCATGCGCCCGTGCGGTCGGCGTCGCGACCGGCGGGGCCAACGTGCAGTTCGCGTACGAGCCGGTCACGCGCGAGCTGGCGCTGATCGAGATGAACCCGCGCGTCTCGCGGTCGTCGGCGCTCGCGTCGAAGGCGACCGGCTTCCCGATCGCGAAGCTCGCCGCGCTCCTCGCCGTGGGGTACACGCTGGACGAGCTGCCGAACGACATCACCGGCAAGACCACTGCAGCGTTCGAGCCGGCACTCGACTACGTCGCCGTCAAGGCGCCGCGCTTCGACTTCGACAAGTTTCCGGCCGCGTCGCGAGAGCTCGGCTCGGAGATGCGTTCGACGGGCGAGGCGCTCGGCCTCGGGCGGACGTTCCCGGAGGCGTTCCTGAAGGCGCTCGAGGGCCGCGAACAGGGTCTCGAGCTCCCCGAGCTCCATGGTGCCCACCCGTACTTCCTCGCCGAGCTCACGTCGATCCGCGACGCCGGGCGCCGCCTGCGCGAGACCGAGGACGTCGCCGAGGCGAAGCGCTTCGGCTTGCCCGACGCGTGGATCGCCCGTGCGCTCGGTGTCACGGAGAGCGAGGTTCGTGCCCGGCGTCCGCTTCCCGGCCGTCTCGCGGTCGACTCCTGTGCGGCAGAGTTCGAGGCGCGGACGCCGTACTACTACCTGTCCTACGAGCCCTCGGACGTTCCGGACACGTCCGAGCGACAGGCCCTCGGACCTGGCCCGATCGTGATCGTCGGCTCCGGACCCAACCGGATCGGCCAGGGGATCGAGTTCGACTACTGCTGCGTCCACGCGGCGCAGGCGTTTCGCGAGCTCGGGTACGAGGCCGTCCTCGTCAACTCGAACCCGGAGACGGTGTCGACCGACTACGACACGTCCGACCGGCTCTACCTCGAGCCTGTGACGCTCGAGCGCGTCCTCGACGTTTGCGCGCTCGAGCGCCCGTTCGGCGTCGTCGTCACGTTGGGGGGCCAGACCCCGCTCGGGCTGGCCCACGCCCTCGCGGCAGAAGGCGTGCCGCTCCTCGGCGACCCGCTGCCGGCGATCGCTGCGGCGGAGGACCGGGGCCGGTTCGGCGAGGTGGTCGCCGAGCTCGGCCTACGCGCGCCGCGCTGGGGCGTCGCGGCCACGCAGGAGGAGGGTCTCGCGGTCGCCGCGGAGATCGGCTACCCCGTCCTCGTCCGGCCGCACTACGTCCTCGGCGGCCGTCGCATGCACGTCGCGCGAGCGCCGGAGCAGCTCGTGATCCACGAGCCTTCGCTCGTCGACGAGTTCCTCGAGGGCGCACTCGAGCTCGACGTCGACGCGCTCTGCGACGGTGAGACGGCCTGGATCGCCGGCATCCTCGAGCACGTCGAGGCTGCGGGCGTGCATTCCGGAGACTCCGCGTGCGTGATTCCGGCGCCGTCGGTGGGCGCCGTGCTCGAGGCCGAGATCGCCGACCTCGCCCAAGCGCTCGCGCGCCGCCTCGGGGTGCGCGGCCTCCTGAACATGCAGCTCGCGCTCAGGGGCGGCGAGGTGTTCGTGCTCGAGGCCAACCCGCGCGCGTCCCGCACCGTCCCCTTTGTCGCGAAGGCGACCGGCATGCCGCTCGTCGAGCACGCGTGCCGGCTGATGCTCGGGGCCAGCGTGGCCGAGCTCGATCTTCCCGAACGGGCTGCGCCGACGCGGGCCTGGGCCAAGGAGGCGGTGTTCCCGTCCGACCGGTTCGCGACTGCCGGCGACCGTGGCCCCGAGATGCGCTCGACCGGCGAGGTGATGGCGGGCGCGGCCACGGTCTCGCAGGCCTACGCCCGCGCGCAGCGCGCTGCCGGCAGGTCGAAACGCGCCGGGCGGCTCGGCGAGCCGCTGCAGACGGCGTAATCCGGCCGTAATTCATTCGCAAGCATCCCGTGAAGATCGCTCCGTGCGGGGTTTTTGCCTGCACGCGAGGGGAATCCACCTGAACGGCAACCCTCGCCAGGAGGTCGATTCCTTGGAACGAAAACAGCACCTCGAGACTCACCCGCGCCGCGCTCGCTCTCGGCCTGCTCGTCGCCGCCGCGTTCGTCGGCTTGACGCGGACGGCCGGCGCGAGCGCGAAATCTGCGGCGAGCAACACCTCGCTTCCCACGATCTCCGGGAGGGCGCCATCTTCGTGAGGGCCCGGGAGCCCGGCGACAACATCCTCGCCGGCGTCTCCACGCGGCGCCTCGTCTCCGTGCGCGTCGCCTAGTACGCAACACCGACGCGCCTTGCGCGAGGCCGGGTCGGGGGTCCCGGCCTCGCGCATCCCTCCGGCTTTAGAGTCGGGCGGTGGCGATTCTCGGCATCGACGTCGGCGGCACGTTCACGGACGCCGTCCTGCTCCGCGAGGGCGAGCTCGTGACGGCCAAGGTGCCGACGGCCGCCGCGCAGGAGGACTCCGTCGTCGCGGCCGCCGAGGCGGTCGGGGCCGTGGAGGTCGAGCGCTTCTCCCACGGCACGACGATCGCCACCAACGCCTTGCTCGAACGGAAGGGCGCCAGGACGGCATTCGTCGCCACCGAGGGCTTCGAGCACCTCCTCCACCTCCGCCGTCAGACACGGGCGCATCTCTACCGGCTCTGCGACGAGCAGCCGTCGCCGCTCGTCCCGCTCGAGCGCTGCCACGGTGTGCGCGAGCGCATCGGCCCGGAGGGCGTGCTCGCGCCGCTCGACCTGTCGTCGCTGTCCGACATCGGTGATGCGGAGGCGGTGGCTGTCTGCCTGCTGTTCTCGTTCCGGGACGCGTCGCACGAGCAGGCGGTGGCCGAGGAGCTGCGGCGGCGGCACCCGGGCGTGCACGTCGTCGCCTCGCACGAGGTCGCGCCGGAGTTCCGGGAGTACGAGCGTGCATCGACGACCGCGGCCGACGCATACCTCGGCCCGGTCTGCGCCCGCTACTTCCGCTCGCTCGCGTCGCGGTGCCGGGAGGCGGGTCTGCCCGAGCCGCTCGTGATGCGCTCCTCCGGCGGCGTGGCGACGACCGACGAGGCGGCGGAGCACGCGGCGCTCGTGCTCGTCTCGGGGCCTGCGGGCGGAGTCGTCGGGGCGGCGCGGGTCGCCGAGCTGGCCGGTGTCGAGAACGCGATCTCGTTCGACATGGGCGGGACCTCGACGGACGTCTGCCTGATCTCGGGCGGCCGCGCGGAGCGCACGCTCGAACGGTCGGTCGGCGGCCTGCCGATCAAGCTGCCGATGGTCGACATCCACACCGTGGGCGCCGGCGGCGGCTCGATCGTCTGGCGCGACGCCGGCGGCGCGGTGCGTGTCGGCCCCGAGAGCGCCGGCGCAACGCCGGGTCCAGCCTGCTACGGCCGCGGCGGCGAGCGCCCGACGGTCACGGATGCCAACCTCCTCCTCGGGCGGCTGCCGGAGCGGCTCGCGGGCGGCGTGGAGCTCGACCGGGAAGCCGCGGAGAGGGCGCTCGACGGGGTCGAACCCGAGGACGTGGTCGAGATCGTGAACGCCGAGATGCTGCGTGCGCTGCGCGTCGTCTCCGTCGAGCGCGGTCTCGACCCACGGGACTTCGCGCTCGTCGCGTTCGGCGGCGCCGGCCCGCTGCACGCCTGCGCGCTGGCCGAGGAGCTCGGGATCACGACGGTGCTCGTCCCCGCCGCGGCCGGTGTGCTCTCGGCGCTCGGTCTGGTCGCGAGCGAGGAGCGGCGCGACCGCGTGAAGTCGTACGTCTGTCTGCTCGCGGAGGCCGGAGAGCTCCCTCGCGAGGGCGAGGCCGACCTGCGCTACCGGGGCCAGTCGTTCGAGCTCACGGTGGCGCTCGGCGACGGGCTCGCGGAGCGGTTCCACCGTGCTCACGAGGATCGCTACGGCTACGCGGATCCCGGGCGTGCGATCGAGCTCGTGGCGGTGCGGACGGCGGACGTCCGCCCCGGCCCGCACCTCGACCTCCCGCCCGCGGAGCCGCTCGAGGTGTCCGGCCCGGCCCTGCTCGAGCTGGACGGTGCCACCTGCTGGATCGCCCCCGGGTGGGTGGGGGCTCGGGACGGGACCAGCAGTGATGGAACAAGTAGCACGCTCCGGATCACGAGGGTGTGACGGTTTCGTGGAAATTCAGCTCCAGGTGATCGGTGCCGCCCTGCGGGCGGCGGCGGAGGAGATGGGCGCCGTCCTCGTCCGATCGGCCTTCTCGGCCAACATCAAGGAGCGGCGTGACTGCTCGACCGCGCTCTTCGACGACCGCGGCCGCATGATCGTGCAGGCCGAGCACATCCCCGTCCACCTCGGAGCCATGCCCGAGGCGGTCGCCGCCGTGCAGGCCCGCGATCCGGGGCCGGGCGAGCTCTACGTCCTCAACGATCCCTACACGGGGGGCACGCACCTTCCGGACATCACGATCGTCTCGCGCGTGCCGTGCGGGTTCGCGGTCTCCCGTGCGCACCACGCGGACGTCGGCGGCATGGAGCCGGCGAGCCTGCCCGCCGAGTCACGCGAGCTCTACCAGGAGGGCGTGATCATCCCGCCGGTCCGCCTCGATGACGAGGTGCTGACGCTGCTGCTCGCGAACATGCGCAACCCGGACGAGCGCCGCGGCGACCTGCGCGCCCAGATCGCCGCGCACATGCTCGCGGAGCGGAGGCTCGAGGAGCTCGTCGGGCGACGCGGCGAGGAGACCGTTGCGGCCGCGATGGACGAGCTCTACCGCTACTCGGACCGCGTCGTCCGCGCCGCGCTCGCCGAGCTCCCGGACGGGCGCTACGAGGCCTCCGACGTCCTCGAGCCGCTCGAAGGCACGCTGGAGATCCGGGCCGCGGTCACGATCGCGGGAGACGAGGTCGAGATCGACTTCACCGGCACCTCCCCGCAGCACGACGGCAACATGAACTGCCCTCCCGCAGTCACGCGCTCGGCCTGCTACTTCGTCGTCCGCTGCCTGACCGCGCCCGATCTGCCCTCGTCAGGCGGTGCCTACGCGCCGGTCACCGTGCTCGCGCCCGAGGGCTCGCTCGTCAACGCGCAGCCGCCTGCCGCCGTCGTGGCCGGCAACACCGAGACCTCGAGCCGGATCGTCGACACGGTCCTTGCCGCGTTCGGGCAGGCAATCCCCGTGGCCGCCCAGGGGCAGGGGACGATGAACAACGTCACGTTCGGAAACCGGCGCTTCACGTACTACGAGACGATTGCGGGCGGCCAGGGCGCGTGTCCGACCTCCGACGGCCCGAGCGCCGTCCACGTCGCCATGTCGAACACGCTGAACACGCCCGTCGAGGCGCTCGAGCTCTCCTATCCGCTGCGTGTCGAGCGCTACTCGCTGCGTGAGGGGTCGGGCGGGGCGGGAAGGCGCCGAGGCGGCGACGGCGTCGTCCGCGAGCTGCGCGTGCTCGAGGACTGCCGGCTGTCGCTCCTCTCCGAGCGCCGTACGCGCGGTCCGGCGGGCGCCGCGGGCGGCGGGCAAGGCGCGCCGGGGAGGACGCTCCTGAACGGCAAGGAGCTCCCGCCCAAGGCGACGCGGCAGCTCCGGGCCGGCGACGTGATTCGCGTCGAGACCCCTGGCGGCGGCGGCTTCGGCGAGGGTTAGGCGCGCTCGAGCCCTGCCGCCTCGCTCTTGCGTCGTACGTCAGGCCATTGCGTACACTGCGCGGATGGTCTGGGAGATCATCTTCCTGCTCCTGATCCTGAAGATCCCGATGGTCTATCTCTGCGCCGTCGTCTGGTGGGCGATCAGGGCCGAGCCCGCTCCGCCCGAGCCCCTCGAGCCCGCCCTCGTGCGCAGTCCGGTCGAGCCCGACCCGAGGCCGGGCTGGCGCTTCCTGCGTCGGCGCCGCCCGGCGCAGCCGCGGCCGGGGCGGCACGGGGCGCCACAGCGGGCCTACCGCCGCGCGCCGGTTCCGGCGAGCTGGCTCGCCGAGGGCTGGAAGGCGCCTGAGGCGTGAGCTCGTTCGAGGATCAGGTCCCGCAGTACGACCCGGTCGCCGAAGCGCGGCGGAACACGGCCGAGACGCTGGCCGGGTTCTTCGCCGCCGCCTCGCTCTTCGTCAGCCTCGTCGCGCTCGCGTATCACCCGGTGCCGCTCTCGGTCGCCTCGGCGCTGCTCGCTCTCGTCGCGAGCGGAATGAGCTCCCGCCACAAGACGCTCTGCTTCGCCGCCGTGATCGTCTCCGCCACGTGCTTCGTCGCCGGCATGGTGATCGCGATCGTCACCGGCCACTCTCTCTGGTAGGCGTCCCGTCGCCGGCCGGGCGACAGGAGCCCGGGGGCCGGTGCTAGAAAGAGTCGGAGCGATGCACGACGTCGACGAGCTGAACGCGGGTTACGCGAAGGCGCTGCTCGAGGAGTACCTCGAGAACCCCGAGGCTGTTCCGGTGGAGTGGCGCCGACTGTTCGAGAGCGGCTCGAGCGACCTCGTCGCCACGCACCCCGGCCTTGCGCGCCTGCTCGAGACGCTGCGCGCCGAAGGGAACGGGCACCCCGCGGCGTCGGTAGCCGCGCCCCCGCCTCCGGCCGCCGCCCACGCGCCTGCACCCGCACCGGCGGCTGCGCCGGCCGGGCCCGACACGGAGCTCCTGCGCGCCGTCGCCGCCGCTACCAGGCTCGTCGGGGCATATCGCCGCCACGGCCACCTCGCCGCGCGGCTCGATCCGCTCGGCACGGAGCCCGTCGGCGACCCGTCGCTCGAGCCCGAACACTCCGAGCCGCCGCTGACCCCCGAGCTGCAGGCGCAGATCCCCGCCTCGGCACTCGGCCTGTACGTGCCCGGCGAGACGCTCGCGGACGCCCTGCCGAACCTGGTCGCGACCTACTGCGGCACGCTCGCCTACGAGACCGAGCACATCTCCGATCACGAGGAGCGCCGCTGGCTCCGCCGCGTGATCGAGTCGGGCCGCTACCGTCAGTCGCTCTCGGCCGACGAGAAACGCGTGCTGCTCGAACGGCTCTCCCGTGCCGAGGCGCTGGAGCTGTACCTGCGCCGCGCGTTCCTCGGGCAGAAGCAGTTCTCGGCCGAGGGCCTCGACGTGATGGTGCCGATGCTGGACGAGGCGGTCGAGCTGGCCGCCTCCGGCGGCGCCCACGAGGTGGTCATCGGCATGGCGCACCGTGGCCGGCTGAACGTGCTCGCGCACATCGTCGGCCAGCCGTACGAGGAGATCCTGCGCGAGTTCGAGGGCGAGAAGACGATCGCCGCAGTCGTCGGCAACCCCGAGGGCGGCACCGGCGACGTCAAGTACCACCTCGGTGCCGAGGGCATGCACCCGACCGCTGCGGGCGAGATCGCGGTCACGCTGGCCTCGAACCCGAGCCATCTGGAGGCGGTCGACCCGGTGGTGGAAGGCTTCGCCCGGGCGAAGCAGACCGACCGCTCCTCGGGCGAGGGCATCCACGACTCCTCGGTCGCGATGCCGGTGCTGATCCACGGCGACGCGTCCTTCGCCGGCCAGGGGGTGGTCGCGGAGACGCTCAACCTCGAAGGCCTGAGCGGCTACTCGACGGGTGGGACGCTGCACCTGATCACGAACAACCAGGTCGGCTTCACCACCGATCCCGTCGACGGGCGCTCGACGCGCTACTCGTCGGATCTGGCCAAGGGCTTCGACGCCCCGATCGTCCACGTCAACGCCGACGATCCCGAGGCGGCGATCGCAGCGGTCAGGCTCGCACTCGCCTACCGCGGCCGCTTCGGCCACGACGTCGTCGTCGACCTGGTGGGTTACCGCCGCTTCGGCCACAACGAGCAGGACGAGCCCGCCTACACGCAGCCGCTCCAGGCGGCGCGGATCGCGGAGCAGCCGACCGCACGCGAGCAGTACGCGGAGCGGCTCGTCGCCGAAGGCGTCGTCTCGCCGGAGGAGGCGCAGCAGATGTTCGACGGGCCGCTCGGCGAGCTGCGCGCCGCGCACGAGGGGCTGAAGGCTGCGCTCGCCGAGCCCGTCGCAGTCGAGCCGACGCCGGCGCGCGCCCGGCCTGCCGACGTGATCACGGCCGTCTCCGCGGACCGCCTGCGCGCGCTGGACGCCGAGCTCGTCTCGATCCCCGACGGCTTCACGGTCAATCCGAAGCTCGCGCGCCAGCTCGAGCGGCGGGCGCAAGCCCTCGGCAATGCCGGCTCTGAAGGCGGCGGCATCGACTGGGGCCATGCCGAAGGGCTCGCGTTCGCCAGCCTGCTCGTCGACGGCATCCCGATCCGCCTGACGGGCCAGGACACGGAGCGAGGCACGTTCTCGCAGCGCCACCTCGTCTTCCACGACGCCGAGACGGGCGAGCGTTACGCACCGATCCAGCACCTCGCCGGGGCGAATTCGGCGTTCGAGCTCCACAACTCGCCGCTGTCCGAGTTCGGCGCGCTCGGGTTCGAGTACGGCTACTCGGTCGCGGCCCCGGAGGCGCTCGTCCTCTGGGAGGCGCAGTTCGGCGACTTCGTCAACGGCGCGCAGGTGATCGTCGACCAGTTCCTCGTCTCCGGCCTGTCGAAATGGCGGCAGACCTCGCGCCTCGTCCTGCTGCTCCCGCACGGCTACGAAGGGAACGGACCGGAGCACTCGAGCGCGCGGCTCGAGCGCTTCCTCCAGTCGGCCGCCCAGGACAACATCCGTGTCGCCAACGTCACGACCTCCGGGCAGTACTTCCACCTGCTGCGCCGGCAGGCCCTCGACGCGACGCCGCGACCGCTCGTGCTGATGACCCCGAAGGGTCTGCTGCGGCTGAAGGATGCCTCCGCGACGCTCGCCGACCTCGACGCCGGGTCGTTCGCGCCCGTGATCGACGACCCCTCCGCCGACAAGGGCTCCGTGCGCCGGGTCGTCCTCTGCTCGGGAAAGATCTACTACGACCTCGCCGGACACGACGAGAGGCCCGGCGCGGCCGGCGTCGCGATCGCGCGACTCGAGCAGCTCTACCCGTTCCCGCTCCGGGAGGTCGCTGCGCTGATCGCGTCGTATCCGGAGGTCGCCGAGCTCGTCTGGGCGCAGGAGGAGCCGCTGAACATGGGTGCCTACCGCTCGATCCGCCACCGGCTCGAGGACGCGCTCGCCGAGGGCGCTGCCCGTCGCGTCCACCTCCGCTACGTCGGCCGCCCCTGGCGCGCGAGCCCGAGCGAGGGGTATCCGACCGCGCACCTGGCCGAGCAGGACCGGATCGTCCGCGACGCCCTGGGCGTTGCACCCGCGTCGCGCTAGCCGTACGCTTCCGCGCGCAGGCCTGTCCCTTGGGAGGTGTCGAATGAAGACGAAGGCGATCGCCGCGCTCGTGCTCGCGTCCGTCGTCGTGCTCGGTGTCGTCGCGTCGTCGGTCGGCGCCCGAAGCGGACGGATCACGAGTCTCACAGCCTTCCTGACGTTGCGGCCGGGCGTTAGTCGCAGCGCCCATCATCCTGTCGAGGTCTACGGCGAGCTCGATGGAACCTTCAACTCGGCCCGTTCGCGCGTCGCCTACTCGCTCTCTTACCAGGGGCTGAACGGCTTCGCCCTCCGTGTCACGGTCAGGTCGCGGGCGACTGGCAAGACCCTGGCCGTGCTCTGCGACACCTGTCACCCTGTTTCAGCGGGACGTGGCCGCTCCGGCCTGGCCGTGAGCCACCTCGGAGGCGTGGTGCCCGTCGACCCGGATGCCGGCTTCCTGATTACCAGCGGTCGGACGTTCGTCGAGATCGACACGACGGCGTACCCGTCCGGGGAGATCGGCGGTCCGATCGTCCAGTCGACGGTGTTCGGACCGGGTCACGTCGGGTCGCTGCCGAGGTGCTGCTGAGTCGATGACGCGCTGTCCTCGCTGCGCCGAGGACAATCCGCCTCGCGCCCGGTTCTGCCTCGCCTGCGGGCTTGCCCTCGAGGACGCCGCGCCGGGCGCGGCGGCCGAGGAGCGCAGGCTCGTGACCGCAGTGTTCGTCGACCTCGTCGGTTCGACGGCGCACGCGGAGCAGCTCGACCCCGAGGACGTCAGCTCCCGGCTCGTCGCCTACTACGGGCGTCTCCGGGCCGAGCTCGAGCTGTTCGGCGGCACGGTCGAGAAGTTCATCGGCGACGCGGTCGTCGCGCTCTTCGGCGCGCCGATCGGCAACGAGGACGACCCAGAGCGGGCGCTCAGGGCCGCGTTCGCGATCCGTACCGCGATCGCCGAGCTGAACGCCGCCGACGCCTGGCTCGCGCTCGAGGTCCGGATCGGCGTCGCCACGGGAGAGGCGCTCGTCAGGACGGCAGCGGCAATCCCTGGTCAGACCCAGGCGATGGGCGACGTGATGAACACCGCGTCGAGAATCCAGTCCGCCGCGTCGCCGGGCGCGATCCTCGTCGACCGGCCCACGCACGCGGCGACGCGGCACGCAGTCGAGTACGACTCCGTCGACTCGCTCGCGGCGCGCGGGAAGAGCGAGCCGGTCGAGCTCTGGCAGGCGGCGCGGCTCAAGGCAGCTCCGGCCCGCCGGCACTCAGACGCGCCGTTCGTCGGCCGCGAGCGCGAGCTGGCCCTGCTCGACCACCAGTGGCGGCGGGTGTGCGACGACGGCCGTCCCGCGACGGCGGTCGTCCTCGCGGAGGCCGGAACGGGCAAGACCCGCCTGCTCGCGGCGTTCGCGGAGCAGGCGGGCGCCCCCGTCCACTGGGGGCGCTGCCTGTCCTACGGAGAGAAAGGCCAGTACGCGCCGGTGGCCGAGCTGCTGACGGCCGCCGGCAGCGAGGAGGCCGTGGCCGCAGCTTCCCGTGAGACCGACGGACTGCGCACGATCGCCGCCGCTCTCGATGCCGTCCTCGGCTCCGGGGCCGCGGCAGAGGAGATCACCCAGGGCGAGCTGCACTGGGGCATCAGACGGGCGCTCGAGATCGCGACGGAGGTTCCGACGATCCTCGCCTTCGAGGACCTGCACTGGGCCGGACCGGCGCTCGTCGAGCTGCTCGGCCGGCTCGAGGCCTCCGACCGGCCGTTTCTCATCCTCGGTTCCGCGCGCCCCGAGGTCGCCGATTCGCACCCGTCGCTCGTCGCGCGCAGCGACCGCCGGCTGGCCATGTCACTGCCGCCGCTGACATCTGCCGAGAGCGAGAAGCTCGTCGCCGAGCTCCTCGGCGGCGGCGAGGAGCCGGCCGGGCTTGACGCGGTGCTCGTCGCGGCGGCGGGGAACCCGCTGTTCATCGAGGAGACCGTGCACATGCTGACGCGGGAAGGCCCGCTCGCCGGCGGCTTGCTCCCGGCCCCGCCCAGCCTCCGCTCGATGATCGGCGCGCGGCTCGACCGGCTGCCGGAGCTCGAGCGCCACCTCGCGCTTCGAGCCGCTGTCGTCGGCAGCTCCTTCTGGCCGGACGCTGTCGCGAGCCTGGACGGCGTGGTCGACGATGTCGAAGGGGCGCTCGAGGCGCTCACCCGCCTCGACGTCGCCGAGGAGCGGCAGCCGTCGACGATCCGCGGCCAGCGGGAATTCGCGTTCAAGCACGACCTGATCCGCGAGGTCGCGTACGGGCGTCTCCCGAAAGGACTGCGGGCCGAGCTCCACGTCCGTTGTGCCCACTGGATCGCGGCGAGGCAGGAGGGCGACGAGTTCGTCGAGATCAGCGCCCACCACCTCGAGCAGGCATGCCGCCTGGCCGCGGCGCTCGAGCGGAGCCCGATCCCCGCGCCGGTCGTCGCGGCGGCCGAACGGCTGCGGGCGGCCGCGGAGAAGGCCGAGCGGCGCGAGGGCCTGCAGGAGGCCGACCGGCTCTACGAGCGTGCGCTCGAGCTCGTCGACGAGAGCCACCCCGAGATCGCGGTCGAGCTGCGCCTGCGCCGCGGTCGCGTGCTCGCCGGGCTCGGCAGGCTCGACGACGCGGTCGACCGGTTCGAATCCGTCGCATTCGACGCCGGCGCGCTCGGGCGCTCCGACCTCCGCGGAGCCGCGTTGGTCGGGCTCGGAAACGCGCTCCAGAAGCAGGGGCGCGGCGAAGACGCCCTCCTCCCCCTCGCGGACGCGAAGGCCATCGCCGAGGAGACGGCAGACACGAAGCTCCAGGTTGCGACGCTGTTCGAGCTCGCGGAGGTGAACCGCGACTTCCAGGGGAGGCTCGACCTCGCGATCGAGGAGGTCACGCAGGCGATCGAGTTGGCTGCGACGCTCGACGACCGCGCACTGCTCGCCGAAGGGGAGCTCCGACTCGGCTTCGCGCTTCTCTCGGCCGGCGAGCTGGAACGCTCGGAGGACGCGCTCGCGCGCAGCGCGGAGATCGGGTCGGAGCTCGGGAGCCGGCGCGACGAGTCGCGGGCGACCTTCCTGCGCGCGGTCACGGCCTTCTCTCGCGGCCGCCCGGGCGAGGCGGAGCGGCTCGCGCTCGAGGCGCAGGACTGGTTCGAGCGCACCGGCGACAGCTACTTCCGGATCCAGAACCTGCGCTGGCTCGCCACCTATGCGCTCGCGCGGGGTGACGCCGTCGAAGCCGAGCGCCGGCTCGCCACCGCCATCGAGCTCGCCGCGCCGTCCGGCGGCTGGCTCGTGTCCGACCTGAACGCCGCGCTGGCCGAGGTGCTCGCTCGGCTCGGCCGGATCGACGAGGCCGCGGCCGCGTACGAGACGGCCCTGACCCGTGCGGCGGAGGGCGATCCGCAGGCGCGCGCCGTTGCGCTCGTCGCCGGCGCCTGCGTGGCCGCGGCCGCGGGCGATGCCGATCTCGTCCAGGTCCGCGCCGAGGAGGCGCTCCAGATCCACAGTCGGCTCGGCTACCCGCTCGAGCTCGCACGGGCCCGGATCACGATCGGCGAGGCGCTCGCGCGGGTGGGCGAGGACGAGTGGGCCTCCGCCGAGCTGCGTCTTGCCGAAGAGCAGTGCGCGCGGATGGGCGCGACGACGCTCCTCGCCGAGGCCGAGGTCGCCCTCTCCGCGCTGGACGTCCGCTGACGCACGGAGGACCGACACCTCTCGAAACGAATCTTTATCCATCCGTTACAATCGGCGGGCCTTCAAACCGCGCCAGGAGGTACGGATGCCGGTGGAGACACCCTCGATTTTCTCCAAGATCATCGAAGAGCACCTCGAGTTGAAGCGACGCAACGCCGAGCTCGAGGGAGATCTACCGCTCTCGCGGTACGTGAACGACGACCCGTTCCAGAACCATCCGCTGTTCAAGACAGAGGAGCAGGCCCGCCTCGAGGAGACGATGGACGGCACCGAGCCGGCCGTCTCCGAGCTGGTCGAGACCGTCGAGCCCGAGGAAGCGCTCCAGGCCTGGACCGAGGCTGCTGCCGTGCACGCCGCCCCGGAGCCCGAGCCCGTGGCTGCTGCTCCGGCCGCGGAAGACGACGGCATGTGGGGCCGCTCCCGCGATTTCGACTGGGGCGACTGACCCCGAACGCCTCCGGGCGGACGACGCTTTTGCTCCTGCGGCGCCGAAAGGCGCCGCAGCGCTTTGCGGAAACGGGATTTGAGTCTGGGCGCCGTTGGGTCGATACTGCAGGCGTGCAAGACGACCGCCTCGTCCAGCTGAGGACCTGGGCCCGAGCGCTCGAAGAGCGCGGGACGAACGAAGAGACGCGCGCCGCAGCGAAGGCGATCCTGATGCTCGCCGACGAGGTCGACGAGCTCCAGCAGAAGCTCGACGCCGCGACTGCGGAGAAGCCGGCACCGGCGGCGCCTGCCGCGACCGCAACCGAGGCCGCTGCCGAGCCCGAGCCCGCGGTCGCCGAGCCCGCGTGGGAGAGCTCGCGCGACGAGGCTCTGAGCGGCAGCTTCTTCTCGCGTCTCAAACGCACGTTCGGCTTCCAGTAACCTCGATTCCGTGGACGCGCTCGACCGCGCCGCCTTCCTCAGACAGGCAGGCGCCGTCGCGCTCCTGCCTCGCTTCCGGCCGACCGGCTCGCGCTCGAGCCTGCCACCGCCGCTCGCCGAGCTCCAGCGGGACATCGACGGCTCGGTCGTCGCTCGCACGAGCCCCGGATACACGCGGGCGCACCGGCTCTACAACACGCGCTTCGACGCCTACAGGCCGCTGGCCGTCGCCTACTGCGAAAGCGTCGGCGACGTCGAGAAGACGATCGCCTGGGCGCACAGGCACGGCATCAGGATCGCGGCGCGGGGCGGCGGGCACAGCTACGGCGGCTACTCGTCGATCCCGGGCGGCGTGATCGTCGACGTCTCGAGGCTGGCGGCGGTCACCGTTCACCCCGGCCGGCGGGCGACCGTCGGAGCGGGCGCGAAGCTGATCGACGTCTACGCCGGGCTGGCGGCCCACGGGATGGCGATTCCGGCCGGCTCGTGCGCGACCGTCGGGATCGGCGGGCAAGTGCTCGGCGGCGGCGTCGGCTTCCTCTCGCGCAAGCTGGGGACGACGAGCGACAACCTGCTCGGCCTGACGCTCGTCACCGCCGACGGGCATGCACGGACGCTGCTCTGCGACGCAGAACGCCGACCTCTACTGGGCGAGCCGGGGCGGCGGAGGCGGCAACTACGGGATTGCTACGGAGTACCGCTTCCGGACCACCGCGATCTCGACCGTCTCGACGTTCTCGGCCTCGTGGCGCTGGGCGCAGGCGAAGGCCGTGATCGCGGCGTGGCAGGCATGGGCGCCGCACGCGCCCGACGAGCTCTTCTCGGTCTGCAACCTCGGCTCGGGCGGGGGCTCGCCGACGGTCCGCGTTTCCGGCCAGCTGATCGGGACGCCGACCCGCCTCCAGACCCTGCTCGGGCCGCTCGTCTCCGCCGTCCACCCGGAGAGCCTGAGCGTCAAGCCACGGCCGTTCATGAATGCCGTTCAGTACTGGGCCGGTTGCGGGCCCGTCTCCGAGTGCCAGCTGGAGCCGTTCGGGAACCTCACCCGTGCCACGTTCGCGGCCAAGTCCGACTATGTTCGCCACCCGTTGCCCCCGGCCGCGGCCGCCGTCATCGTCTCGGCGATCCGGCGCGCGCCGGGCAGCGGCACGCTCCTCCTCGACTCCTACGGCGGTGCGCTCAACCGCATCCCAAAGGCGGCGACCGCGTTCGTCCACCGCGACATGCTCTGCTCGCTGCAGTACCTGACCTACTGGGGGGCGCCGTCGCAGGCCGCGGCGGCCCTCGCCTGGCTCCGCGCGTTCTACGCCGCTATGCGGCCCTACGTCTCGGGCGAGGCGTACGTCAACTACATCGATCCCGATCTCGCCGGCCGGCCGCGCGCCTATTACGGATCGAACTTCCCCCGGCTCGTGTCGATCAAGCGCGCGCGCGACCCCGGCAACGTCTTCCGCTTCAAGCAGTCGATCCCGCTCCACGTCTGAGTTCTGTGAGGGAGTCGGCGCAGACGCGTACATCGCGGTGTGCTGAGATGAGAATCCCGTCCGCGGACCCGCGACCGCGGTTCGCGAGAGCCGCCCCGAACGCCGCGCGCGACTTCGTCAGGTGCCGCCTCGACGTCCGCGCGAAGCGCTGAGAATCGCACGGTGAGCAGGCGCAGGCCCGTCGTGCAGCGGGTACGGTCCCGCTGTGCGCGTCGCGGTCACCTTCAACGTGCAGCAGCATGCGAAGCTGAGCGCCGGGGCCGCCGAGCTCGCGACGCCTGCGGCGCCGACGAGGCTCACGCCGGGGCAGAGTGAGGCGCTCGCCGGCCTCGGGCGCGACGCCGTCACCGGCGCCGTCGACGACGGCGCGCTCCGTCGCGGCAGGGAGGTCGTCGCGCCATGACGACGCTGTTCGCCGTGTCGCAGGAGACAGCGACGTCGGTGATCGCGGCCGCGGTGATCGTCTTCGCCTTCATCGCGCTCGCGATCGTCGGCTGGGTCTTCTGGCGCGCGGCCAGGCGGGACCGCGAGGCCGAGGCCGCAGCGTCTGCCGATCCGAGGACAGCCCCGGCTAAGCTGGAACCAGGCTCTCGCCGGGCCAAGTCCTCGAACGGAAAGGAATCATCTTGAGATCGACGACCAAGTCCGTGGCCGTCACCTCATGCCTGCTGCTCGCCCTCGTCCTCAGCGGTGTCGCGGCAGGCGCGACGCAGAATGCGAGCCCGACGAAGTGGGTCTCCGTCTTCTGCGGGTCGGTGGTCACCTGGGAGCACACGGTGAAGACGCGCGTGGCGAAGCTCGAGAGCACGCTCGCGGTCCAGAAGAAGAGCGGGGCGACCAAGCTGCCTGCCGCCAGGGCGCAGCTCGTCACCTTCCTCACCGACATCGTCAGGTCGACGCGCGCGACGACGGCCAAGGTCAGGGCAGTCGGAGCGCCGGACGTCAAGAACGGCGACAAGATCCAGGCGGGCGTGCTGGGCGCGTTCTCCCAGCTCGCCAAGGCGTTCGACGACGCGCGCAAGTCGGCGCAGAAGCTGTCGATCGCGAGCAAGCAGGCGTTCGCGAAGGGCGCCACCGCCCTCGCGGCGACGATCCAGTCGAGCACGAACCGCATCGGTGCCGCCTTCCAGACGCTCAACAAGTACTCGACGAAAGCGCTCAACGATGCGGCCAAGAAGGACAAGACCTGCCTGAAGCTCGGCGGCTAGGCCCGTCCGCGGCACGCGCCTTCGAGAGCCGGCCTGGTGCCGGCTCTCGTCGTCGAGCGAGAGCCTACGAGCGAACGACTCCGGGTTAACGCTCCTGAACAGAGAACTTACGCCCGCTCAACAACCGAACGCCGGGCGCCACGTTTCACCTTGTGTGCAGGCTCACCATCCCGCAGGCGCCGAGCCCACATGGGTTGACGACATGGAGGAGGCCGTCATGAACTGGCGCTTCGACCAGTTCTGCCTGCTCGGCTACGACGAGGTGCAGGCCATCCTCCTCGCCAACTCCGACGTTGACCTGCACCTCACTCGAACCCTGATCGGAAACGGATGTCCACTCGAGCTCGCAGTCAAGATCGCCCTGTAGTCGACGACGACGACCCGCGCTGTCCCCGGGGCCACCAGATGCGCATCCACCAGGTGCGGATCGATCGCCGCCGGGTCGTCCACGCGGGCGGGATCGGCGGCTGGGAGCGCGCGATCGCCTACGACCAGTGGGTCTGCGACTTCTGCGGCCACCGCGAGCCGCCGCGGCCCTCGGCGCAATAGCCCTTACTCGGGCGGCTCTGTGAGCTCGACGATGTCCTCGGCCTTCCCGATCGGGTCGAGGTCGTCGAGCTTCGAGCGGATGTGGCTCTCGGCCGCGTCGATCTTCTCGCCGCACTCGGAGATCTTGCTGCGCGCGTAGAGCCCGCTGCCGGCCGCCGCCGCGAGGAACCCGATCGCCCGCAGCGCGCGTGAATGGGCGATCCATCCGAGGACGATGACGACGACACCGCCGGCCACGATCGCGAGCCCGGCAGTCTCGCCGTCGTGAAGATCGAGAGTCCGCCCCTGCTCGCCCACGCCGCGACTCTAGCGGTCCCCGGCTGAAGGGGCTGGGCGCCGACCAGGTCGGTTCGATGCCGGCGAGAGCTACCCCCAGAGCCGGCGCGCAACCTCGCCGACCAGGCGCAGTTTCTCCTCCTGCTCGGAAATCGTCATCGTGCGCGCGACCTCGCCCGACGCGAACCCGCACTGGGGGCTGATGGCCAGGCGGTCGAGCGGCACGTACTGCGTCGCCTCCTCGACGCGCGAGACGATGTCTTCCGGCTCCTCGAGCTTCCCGTCCTTCGTCGTCACGAGACCGAGCACGACCTCGTGGTGGGGCAGAATGTCGCCGAGCGGCGCGAAGCCGCCCGCGCGATCGCTGTCGTATTCGAGCAGCAGTCGGTCGAAGTTGGTCAGACGCGGGAAGACGTCCTTCGCGATGACCTCGTAACCGCCGGTGGCCGCCCACATCCCGCCGGGAGCATTCCCGCGGCACATGTGCATCGCGCGCGTGACGCCGCTCAGGCCCTCGAAGACCATGTTGTCGAACTCGGCGTCCGCGACGAGCTCGTGTGCCATGTCGTGCCCATGCTCTTCGAACGCCGCGCGGTTTTCCGGGTCGATGTGCCACTGGGCGTAGTTCGGCGCGTCGAGCTGGATGTAGTCGCAGCCCAGCTCGACCAGCCGGTCGACGATGTGCTCGCGTGTCAGGCGTGCGATGTCCTCGATGAAGTCGTCCGAGGTCGGGTACGCGGCAGTCGAGTAGTCGGGGTGCCAGAAGATCCGGCTCCAGCTGGGTGCCGGGATCGTGTACTTGGTGCGTGCCCCGGCGTTCGCCTTCAGGAACGAGTACTCGTCCCCGACGATGTCGCGCTCGACCTGGAGGCGCCGTGTGACGAACGGCTCCTCCGGCGGCAGACTCGACGTATCGGCCGGCTCGCCCGCGCCCGTCTTCCAGAGGCCGCGCCAGCCGGACTCCGCGTCGAGGAACTCGAAGCCGCTCACCGGCGCCGTGAACAGCGGATCGTCCATCATCGGGATGAAGGCGATCCACCCGGTCCGGCGATACTCGCCGTCGGTGATTGCCTCGATCCCGGCGCTCTCCTGCAGGGCGATTGCTTCGAGGACGGCCCGGTCCTCGACCGCGCGCAACTCGTCCGCGCCGATCGTCCCGGCGCGCGCGGCGTCTCTCGACTCACGCAGGTACTCGGGTCGCAGGAGGCTGCCGACGACGTCCGCGCGGATGGCCATCTCGGCCGCGACTATAAGGTCACGGGATGAAGGACGTCGAGGGGAAGGTGGCCTTCGTCACCGGCGGCGGGAGCGGCGTCGGCCTCGGCATGGCGAAGGCATTCCTCGGCGCGGGGATGAAGGTTGTGATCGCCGACATCCGCGCCGACCACCTCGAGGCGGCGACCGCCGAACTCGGAGGGGACGTGCACGCGATCCAGCTGGACGTCACCGACCGCGAGGCGTTCGCGCGCGCGGCGGACGAGACCGAGCAGATCCTCGGCAACGTCCACGTCCTCTGCAACAACGCCGGGATCAACCTCTTCAACGACGTCGCAGACGCCACCTACCAGGACTGGGACTGGGTGCTCGGCGTCAACCTCGGCGGCGTCGTCAACGGCGTCGTCACCTTCGTGCCGAGGATCAAGGCGCACGGGGAGCGCGGGCACGTCGTCAACACGGCGTCGATGGCCGCGTTCGTCGCCGGCCCGGGCGCCGGCATCTACACGACGGCGAAGTTCGCGGTGCACGGCCTGTCCGACGCGCTGCGCTGGAGCCTGAGGCCACACGGGATCGGTGTCTCGATGGTCTGCCCGGGACTGGTCAAGAGCAAGATCTACGAGAGCGATCTCGTCAGGCCGGCCGAGCTCTCGACCGACGTGACGCCTGCCGACGCCGAGTTCATGCGCATCCTGCCGGGCCTGCACGAGGCCGGGATGGAGCCGGACGAGATCGGCGAGAAGGTCCTCCGTGCGATCCGGCAGAACGACTTCTACGTCTTTACGCACCCCGACCACCGCGACGAGCTGCGCGAGATCTTCGACGAGACGATCGCCGCGTTCCCCGACGAGCCTGTGCCCGCGGACCGACTCGCAGTCGAGGACGGCCGGCGTGCGGGGAAGATTCGGGCGCTCGCCTCCTGGCCTGGCGACTGATGCAGGAGGTCGAGGGCAAGACGGCATTCGTCACCGGCGGCGCCAGCGGGATCGGGCTCGGCATGACGAAGGCGTTCGTCGGCGCGGGCATGAACGTCGTGATCGCCGATCTCCGCCGGGACCACATCGACCTGGCCGTGGAGTCGTTCGCCGGTGAGCCCGTGCACGCGATCGAGCTGGACGTCACCGACCGCGGGGGGTTCACTCGCGCGGCCGACGAGGCGGAGCGTGTCTTCGGTCACGTGCACGTCCTCTGCTCGAACGCGGGCATGGGCATCCTCGGGCCGGTCACTGTCGCCCGGTACGACGACTGGGACTGGGGCCTGGGCGTCTTGCTCGGCGGCGCCGTCAACGGGATCCAGACGTTCGTGCCGCGCATGCTCGAGCACGGCGAGGGCGGGCATATCGTCAACACCTCGTCGATGGCCGGCGTCCTCCCGATCCCCGGCGCCGCGATCTACATCACGGCCAAGGCCGCGCTGATCGGCCTCTCCGAGGCCCTGCGCAGCGAGCTTGCCGGAGAGGGGATCGGCGTCTCGGCGTTCTGCCCGGGGCCCGTGCGGACGAACATCCGCGAGGGCGGCAGGATGCGGCCGGAGCGCTACGGCGATTCGGGGTATGTCGAGCTGGAGCGAGAGCTCGAGGAGCGGCCGAACTCACCGCTCTGGATGGATCCAATCGAGTGCGGCGAGCGCGTGCTCGCCGGCATCCGGAACGACGACCTGTACATCTTCACGCACCGCGAGTTCCGCGAGGGCGCCGACGAGCGCTTCCGGGCGATGCTCGCCTCGTTCCCGGACGAGCCGCGCAACGAGGAGCGGGCGGAGGCGATCGAATTCCTGCTCTCCAACCCGATCTTCGGCGAGGTGCTCGATCGGCGATCCGCGTGAGTGTTCCGCAGGGCGGAACAGAGGATTGACAGATTTCTCGCGAGCCGGTTAGTCTCGCTCGATCGTACGGCCGGCACACGTACGGGGCACTTCGACGAGCATGCCGTAGCTACCGAAGGAGGTAGGAATGCGTCCTGCTACCATCGTCGACCTCTTCCGGCGGCGACCCGCAATCGTCGGACTCGCCGTCGCGGCGGCGCTCGTGGCGACCGCCACGGCCGTCGCGGCAACGAGTGCACTTCCGCCGCCACAGGTCCTCAACTACCAGCTCTACGTCGGGGGCAAGGGCAAGGCGAACCCGAAGCTGTCGCCCGTCACCATCGGCTACATCAACGGCCAGGGCGGCCCGCCCAACTTCAACTTCCCGCAGGGGACGCACGTCACCGAGGCCGGGGTGAAGATGGTGAACGCCGAGCTCGGCGGTGTCCACGGGCACCCGCTCAAGCTCAACGAGTGCTTCTGGGCCCAGGCGGAGGAGGAGGGCGTGCGCTGCGGCCAGCAGATGGTCAACAACGCGGGCACGAAGGCCATCCTCTTCGGGTTCGTCACCGTCGGCAACCAGTCGATCTACTCGACGGTCAAGGGCACGAAGCCGATCATCGCCGGCGTCACGGCCAACCCGGCCGATCCGACGGCGAAGAACGCGTACTTCCTGAACGGCAGCCAGACGAGCGTGCTCGGGCCTTTCGGCACCTACACGAAGAGGTTCCTGCCGAAGGTGAAGAGCGTGGCCATCGTCTATCCGACCGATCCGGGCGCCGACACCGCCGCGCTCGCCCTCAAGAAGGCCATGGTGCAGATCGGTCTGAAGACGACGGTGATCGGGGTGCCGCCGCTCTCGACCGACCTGCTCGGAGCCGCGACGCAGGCGAGCTCGTCCGACATGATCGTCGCCGCTCTGGGCTTCACGACCTGCGTTCCCTTCGCTCGTGCGATCGACCAGATCCACTATTCGAAGCCGGTGCTCTCGACGCCGATCTGCACGTTCCTCCCGGGAGCGGCGTACGCGAACCACGACATCCCGAAGTGGACGTACGGCATCGCCCAGACGCTCGTGAACCTGCCCGGACCGCAGTCGAAGCTCTACCTCAAGAAGGGCCTCCAGTACGGGGCGACCGTGCCGGACATGCTCTGGGTCTTCTCGGAGACCTCCTGGGAGGAGCTGCTCGCAACCGTGAAGATCATGAACGCGATCCCGTTCTCGAAGCTCGGCCCGGCGACGATCAGTGCCGGGTTCAAGGCCTTCCGCGGTCCGCTGATTCTGGCGGCGCCGAACGTCGCCTGCGGCAAGGTCTCGCCCGGCGAGCCGGCCGCATGCGGCAACGAGACCCAGTTCTACAACTACGTGGGCAAGGGCAAGTGGAAGGTCGCTACGGGCTGGCTGAAGCCGCCCGGAGTGAAGTAGAGGCGACAACGGAACGCGGCGGCGGGCCCGGCAGCTGCCGGGCCCGCCGCCCGGTGAGAGACTGAACTCGGATGCAGGACGTCCTCCTCTACGGCGCGCTGGGCCTCGGCGCCGGCGCGCTGATCGCCAGCATCGCGCTCGGAGTCGTCCTGATCTACCGCGGCTCGGGAGTGATCAACATCGCCACAGGCGCGATCGCGATGCTCGCCGCGTACATCTTCTGGGCGCTCAGGACCGGCTACTTCGGCTTCCACCTCTCGTTCGCACCTGCCTTCGTCCTGACGCTGGCCTGCATGGCCGGATTCGGCATCGTGATCGAGCTGGCCATCTTCCGCCCACTCCGGAACACGGCCCCGCTCGCCAAGCTGGCCGCGTCACTCGGCCTCCTGCTGGTTCTCGAGTCCGGCGTCATCGTGATCTTCGGCGACAGCCTCAAATCGGCGCCGTCGGTCCTACCGTCGGACACGACGACGATTTTCGAGCGGATCGTGCCGATCGACCGGTTCCTGCTTGCCGGGATCGTGATCGCCGTCGCGACGGTGCTGGCCGCGGTGTATCGCTGGACGCCCTTCGGTCTGTCTACGAGAGCGGCGTCCGAGGACGAGGTGTCGGCGATGCTCGCCGGCCTGTCTCCGAACCGCCTCGCGGTTCTGAACACGTGCCTGGCCTGCATCGTCGCCGGGGGGCTCGGGGTGCTGGTCGCCCCGCTGATCGCCCTCGACGCACAGACGCTGGCCTTCCAGGTCGTGCCGGCACTCGGCGCCGCCCTCCTCGCCGGGTTCACGTCCTTCTTCATCGCCTGCTTCGCCGGCCTCGCGATCGGGGTGATGCAGTCGCTCCTCATCTACTGGGGCACACAGAGCTGGTTCCCGACCGACTCGGGGGGCGCGCCGCTCAGGGGCCTCCCCGAGCTCTTCGTCTTCCTCGTCATCGTCGTCGCCCTCTTCCTGCGCGGGGCGAGCCTGCCCGGCCGCGGCGAGCTGGTCGAGAAGCGGCTTCCCGTCGTGCCCCGTCCGGAGCGGCTGTTGCGTCCGAGCGCGCTCGCCCTGGTCATCGGCGTCGTCTGCCTGATCGTCTTCCCCTACGACTTCCGGCAGTCCCTGATCAACTCGCTGCTCGGCGTCGTCATCTGCCTCTCGCTCGTCGTCATCGTCGGCTTCGTCGGCCAGATCTCGGTCGTGCAGCTCGCTCTTGCGGGCGTCGCGGGCTTCACGATGTCGCACCTGACGACGGACGTCGGCGGCGTCTGGGCCAAATTTCCGATCTCGCTCCTGATCGGCGCCGCCGTGGCCACGATCGTCGGGCTCCTGATCGCGGTCTCCGCGCTGCGCGTCCGGGGGGTGAGCCTCGCGGTCGTGACCCTCGCCGCTGCGGTCGCGCTCGAGCAGTTCGGCTTCCTCAACGCCCGCTGGGGCGGGGGCGATCAGGGCTCGCCGGTCGAGCAGCCCGAGCTCGGGGGGTTCGACCTCTCTCCCGGCGCGCACTTCCGGGGCCTGGACGGCGGAATCCCGAGCCCGGTCTTCGGCTTCCTGGTCCTCGCCGTGACGATCCTGCTCGGCCTGCTCGTCGCCAACGTGCGGCGCGGAAGCCTCGGCCAGCGCATGCTGGCCGTGCGCTCGAACGAGCGCGCCGCGGCGGCTGCCGGGATCGATGTTCGCAACACGAAGCTCGCGGGCTTCGGTATCGCGGCGTTCGTCGCCGGGATGGCCGGCGCGCTCTACGCCTACAACTTCGGCTCGGTCAGCTACAGCCGCTTCGGTGCTCTGGCGGCGCTGGGCCTGATCGCGTTCGCCTACTTCGGCGGCATCACCATGGTCTCCGGAGCGATCATCGCGGGCATCGGGGCGACGGAAGGCCTCTTCCCGCACGTCTTCGACAAGTGGTTCGGCCTGTCCGGGAACTGGGCGCTGCTCGTCGGCGGCTTCGCGCTGATCATCACGCTGCTCGTGAACCCGGAGGGGATCGCCGGCACGGGCTACGTGAAGAAGCGGCAGAAGGAGAAGAAGAAGCGTCTCGCCGCTACGTCCGAGAGGCCTGCCCCTCGCGCGCCGGTCGCCGCCGCGCCTGTCCGTCGTGAGCGGCGCAAGCTGGCGGGCGCCGCCGTCCTCTCCGCACGTGGCATCTCCGTCTCGTTCGGCGGCCTGCGCGCCGTCGACGGAGTCGACCTCACGGTCGGGGACGGCCAGCTCGTCGGGCTCATCGGCCCGAACGGAGCGGGCAAGACGACGTTCATCGATGCCATCTCCGGGTTCGTGCCCTACCGGGGGCGGGCCGAGCTCGACGGGCACGGCCTGGACGGGCTGGGAGCGCATGCGCGTGCGCGGCGCGGCCTGGCCAGGACCTGGCAGTCGATCGAACTGTTCGACGACCTCACCGTCCGCGAGAACCTCGCGGTCGCGTCCTACCGCCCCTCGGCCTGGGCGACCGTGAAGGAGTCGCTGTCCAGGCCGGTGACGAACACGAAGAACGCGGATGCGGCACTCGAGCTGCTCGGCCTCGGGACGCTGGCGACTGCGATGCCGGAGGACCTTTCCCAGGCCCAGCGCAAGCTGGTCGGGATCGCGCGCGCGCTCGCGGCCGAGCCTCGGCTGCTCTGCCTCGACGAGCCGGCGGCGGGCCTGGACACGCTCGAGGGACAGGAGCTGGGGGGACGGCTGCGCTCGGTCGTCGACGCGGGCACGCCGATGCTCCTGGTCGACCACGACATGGGGCTCGTGCTCGGAATCTCGGACTACGTGGTCGTGATCGAGTTCGGCAAGGTGATCGCGCAGGGGACACCCGAGGTCGTTCGCCGCGATCCCCAGGTGATCAAGGCGTACCTGGGGGGCGCGGCCGCCGAGCTGGAGCCGGCGGTCGACGCATCATGAGCGACGCGCTTCTGACCATCGAGGGTCTGACCGCAGGCTACGACGGGGCGGCTGTGATCCGCGACCTCGACCTGACCGTCGGCCCGGGCGAGGTCGTCGCGCTGCTCGGTGCCAACGGCGCCGGCAAGACGACGACGTTGAGGGTGATCTCGGGCCTCGTCCGTCCCATGAGCGGTCGTGTCACCTTCGCCGGCCGGGACATCGCACGCGCGTCGCCCACGCAGCGGGCGCGGCTGGGGATCGTGCACGTCCCCGAGGGCCGCGGGCTCTTCTACGGACTGACCGTCGCCGAGCACTTCCGGCTCGGCTACCACGGCCAGCGCCCGGACGAGGATGCTGCTTGCGAGTACTTCCCCAAGCTCAGGGAGCTGCGAACACGGCGGGCCGGACTGCTCTCCGGCGGAGAGCAGCAGATGCTCGCGGTCGCGCGCGGGCTTGCCCGACGGCCGCGCCTGCTCCTCCTCGACGAGCTCTCGCTCGGGCTCGCTCCCGTGATCGTCGAGGCGCTGCTCCCGGTCGTGAACCAGTACGCGCTCGACTCGGGCTGCGGGGTGCTGCTCGTCGAGCAGCACATCCAGCTCGCGCTCGAGATCGCCGACCGGGGATACGTGCTCTCCCACGGGGAGATCGTCCTCCACGACCGGGCGGAGGTGCTGCACGCCGACCGCGAGCTCCTGATCTCGAGCTACCTGGGCGAGCAGCGGGTCCCGGGCGGCGGTACCGCGACAGCCACGGACGGATCCTCGGCGAGCTAGAGAGGCGTGTGTCGCTTGGTAGGATCAGCGGCCCGATTCGAGGAGGCGAGTTGGCCATGTTCAGGGTGCTGAACCCCGAGGGATACCCGCCGAAGGTCAGCGCGCGCGGGATGGCCCCGAGCCTGGACACGCTCGAGGGGAGGAAGCTCTTCCTCGTCGATGTCGGCTTCGCGAACTCGGACAACTTCATGGCCCAGCTGCACGGCTGGTTCGAGGAGCACCGGCCGACGATCCGCACGGAGGTCGTCCGGTGGCGCAACCAGCACATCCCGGACCCCGAGCTCTGCGAGCACATCCAGGCCGACGGCGACGCGGCCATTCTCGGCGTCGGCACCTGACCGGGCTGCGCGCCGGAGGTCTCCGGCCACGTCGTCGATCTCGAATCGAACTACGGCGTCCCGACCGTGGGCGTGCACGTCCACGTGTTCGCACGCCTCGTGCGCAACACCGTGAAGGCGAGCGGGATGCCGAGCGCGCGCCAGGCGTTCGTACCCACGCCGCTGATGAACACGTCGCCTCAGGGGCTGCGGGAGTACGTCGAGGGCAACGACCCGATTCACGGCCGGCCGTTCATGGCCGAGGTCTTCGACCAGCTCACGCGCCCGGTTCCCGCCGACGAGCTGCGCGGCGAGAGCTGGGACCGGTCGACTCCGCGCTACGTCGAAGCGGACGGCGAGGAGGAGATGCACGCACTCTTCCTGGAGCGCCGTTACACGGACTTCCTGCCGATCGTCCTGCCGACCGAGGAGCGCGTCGAGCGGATGCTGACGGGAACGAGCCACGCGCCGGACGAGATGGTCGGCAAGCTCCGTCCGACGATCGGCATGGAGTACTGGCACTTCGACGTCGAGAAGGTCGCGGTGAACGCCGTGATGGCCGGCGCCGCGCCGGAGCATCTCCCGGTCATCCTCGCGCTCGCGTCGAGCGGGGACACCGGGCGCCAGAGCAGCATGTCCTCGATGGGGAACATGGTCGTCGTCAACGGGCCGATCCGGAACGAGATCGGCATGAACAGCGGCGTCGGCGCACTGGGGCCGTACAACTACGCGAACTCTGCGATCGGGCGGGCGTTTGGACTGCTCTCCCAGAACCTCCAGGGCGGCTCGGTACCGAACGTCTCCTACGCCGGCTCGCAGGGCTGCAACTTCTCGTACAACTGCATCACCTTCGCCGAGAACGAGGAAGCGAGCCCCTGGGAGCCGTACCACGTGCAGTGGGGCCTCGACGAGAACGAGAGCGCCGTCACGGTGTCGTACATCTGGGGGAACGTCTGGGCCGAGTACCTGCGCACCTACTGGGAGGAGAAGCTGCAGGCGATGATCTGCGGTCTCGAGCCCGGGATGGGGTGCACGCTCGTGCTCGACCCGATCGTGGCACGCGAGTTTTGCGAACGCGGGCTCGACACGAAGGAGAAGATCGTCCAGTGGATCCACCAGAACGCGCGCATTCCGCAGCGCCGCTACTGGGACCACGTCATGCTCAACCTGATCCACGAAGAGGTGGAGGCGGGGGTCGAGCCGTTCGCGGGCTACTGGAAGGCGCCGCCTGACGAGCTGATCCCGGTCTTCGAGCCGAACCGGATCAACATCGTCGTCGCCGGAGGCGAGACGAACGGGCATTTCAGCATCTTCATGGGCGGGCCGATGCGCGCGAAGTTCCGGACGAACAAGGGGCAGAACGCGACGGTCTCGATCGACGCCTGGCGCTAGACCGAGACGCCCTATGCTCTCGCCGGGTGCGTGACGACTACGACATCGTCGTCGTCGGAGCCGGGGTCGCCGGTCTCACGTCGGCCCTGACCGCTGTCCGGCTCGGGCGAAGCGTGCTCGTCCTCGCAGGGGCCGCCCCCGGCGGCTTGCTGCTCAGCATCGAGCGGATCGAGGGTTTGCCCGGCTTCCCGGAAGGCGTCGCCGGCTACGAGCTCTGCCCGGGCCTGCAGGCGGAGGCAGACGAGGAAGGCGCGGAGATCGCGAACATCGAGCTCGACTCCTTCGAATCGTCGGACGGCGGCTGGGTGATCGGCACCGCCGGAGGATCGGTCGGCGCCCGCGCGGTGATTCTCGCGACCGGGGCCTGCTTCCGTCGACTCGGAGTACCGGGCGAGGATCGGCTCCAGGGACACGGCGTCAGCACCTGCGCGAGCTGCGACGGGCCGCTCATGAGCGGCAAGACCGCCGCGGTCGTCGGCGGCGGGGACTCGGCGCTGCAGGAGGCGTTGGCGCTCGCGGATTCGGTCGACCGGGTCGTAATCCTTCACCGCGGCGACAGGCTGAGCGGACAGGCGAGCTATCGCGTGCGGGTCGCCGAGTGCGCGACGATCGAGGTCCGCTACAGCACCATCGTCGAAGAGATCCTCGGCGAGCAGACGGTCGGCGCGCTGCGCGTCCGAGATCTCTCGACCGACGCTGTCGAGGAGCTCCAGGTGGGCGGCGTCTTCCCGTACGTGGGACTGCGCCCTTCGACCGAGCGATTTGCAGCCGTGGTGGTCGACACGGACGGCGCCGTGCTCACCGACCGTGCGCTACGAACCTCGGCGGCAGGCGTCTTCGCGGCCGGGATCGTCCGCAGCGGTGCGGCGGGTCGTGCCGCTGCCGCGAGCGGCGAGGGCGCGGCGGCCGCGGTCGCCGCGCACGCATATCTGGCCGAGGGCTTCTGGCCGAGCCCACCGCCGACCGTCGGAGAGAGCGCCTGACGACCCGCGCAGCAGAGAGCGGGGCGGCTCGATCACGAACCGCCCGCTCTCCTTTCGCCGCTCTGGCGCGTACATGCCGAGTGCGGCGAGCACGACCTCTTTCCGACTCAGCCGGCCGGCCCGCTCCCCTGCCTGGCCCGCCAACGGGGTGGGCTACACCGACGAAAGCTCGCTCAACCGTGGAGCTGTCCCCGGATCTCCCCGGCCGGATTCTTGACCGTGTGCACGTTGACGTAGAGGTTGCCCTTCTTCATCGCGTCGACCTCTTGGGAGGTGACGACAGCGGTCCCGCTCACTCCCGACTTGCAGGGGCCGCAGAGTGGGATCAGCACGATTCCCGCCTTGCCGCGCTTGCCCGAGTGGATATGTGCGGCTGTGGCTTTGCCCGTGAGATGCTTGAACGTCAGCGTCCATTTGAGCTTCGAGCCACTCAGGGTCGCCGTGAACTTGCCTCCCGCGAGCACGGCGACGCCTTTCGGCGAGGGTACCTCCTGGCGGCGGTCGAGCGACGCCCTGAACCGGTCGTTGCGTGTCGTCGTCGCTCCTGCCAACGCCGCGTACCCCGCAACCGCAGCGCAGAGAAGAAGCCCGACCACCACTGTCCTTCTGAGCATGAGAGCCTCCTTGGTCGTGTCACGGGAGGATAGGTGCGCGAGTCGAGCGCGGTTTGGTCGGCGAGGTCCAGGCACACACGCGCCTCGCGCACACGTAGTCCGAATCGCCGCCCGAGTTCGTCACCGTCGCCCGCGACAACTCGCGGACGGTCCCTTCCTCCTACCGGGGCCTCTTTTGCGGGCCTGGCTCAGCCGTCACACCTGTCACCGAAGCGGTTGGGCTTCCCTCCTGTCGCTACAACAGCCCCTCAACACCCTCGCATCAAATCGACTCGACGCCGAAGATCGTCAAACCGTGCTACCCGACGTCGGCGCGAGCTCACATCAGGCCTCTAGCTGTAGATCGTCGGCAGCTCGTTGATCTTCGTCAGAGCTTCCTCCAACGTCGAGACCTGGTAGATCTCGATCGTGTTCCACTGGCCAAGCCTGGATTGGAACGCAAACTCGCGCACCGAGTCCATGTCGGCGGCCTCGGCGGCCGCGAAGACCATGTGGTTGTTCATCGGCACGTATGTCGCGGTGAGCTTGACGCCCAGCTTCTCGGCCAGGGCTGGTATCTCGCCCGCGCCTTCCTGGCTGAGTTTCCGAACTGTCTCGTTGGCCGACGGGCACAGGTCGGGCGGGTGCTGGCCCACGATGAGGTACTGCGGCACTGGTCGTCCCCCTTTCCCGGAGAGGCCCGAGCCTACCACCCGCGACCGCGCGGGTTTGCGGCCGTCGAGTCGTGACAATGACCGCTTGCTACGGTGCTGTCGTGAGCGAACAACTTCACGCTGTCGATCCCCGGCACAGCGAGAAGGCCGCCCTGGCGATCGTGGGCGGCGGGCTCCTCGCCCTTGCCGTCGGATGGAGGCGCCACTCGTGGGTGCTACGCGTGTTCGGGTTCGTGGCGGTTGCCTCTGGCAGCGCTCTCTACGCGCGCAAGAAGTACACCGAGCGTGACGAGAAGGTCGAGGCGGCCAAGACCACCGTCCACGCCGCGCTAGACGACCTCGACCCGGTGGCGAAAGCACAGGTCCTCGCCGACCTCGCGGACTCCTAGCCACACTCGGTTTTCGTCAGGCAGCGTTGATCGTCTGACGAGCCGCCCGGACGATCCATCGTCGACCAGCCCGTTAACCTCTCGATCGTGAGCTCCCGTAATGCCCACGACGCGTCGCGGAGGTGGGAGTGCGTGGCGTGTAGGAGGGGCGCATGAGCGGGGTTCCGGTGCCGATGCGGAGGCCAAGGGGGCCGGGTGGTCAGGCTCTTACGACTCCGGAGCGGGTTGCGAGAGGAAGGGCCGCGCGTGTGGTGGCGCCGAGGTCGAGTCATGGCAAGTGGGCGCCGGCGGCGGACCGACCGGATCCGGTGGCGTTGTTGGAGGAGCAGGGGGAGAGCCGCGTCCGAGAACTCGTTCCTGTCCGCTACGGGCGGATGCTGGAGTCGCCGTTCACGTTCTTTCGGGGTGCGGCGCTGATCATGGCGGGTGATCTCGCGTTGACGCCGCGCGCGGGGATCACCGTTCAGCTGTGCGGGGATGCGCACCTGTCCAACTTCGGGGTGTTCGCATCGCCGGAGCGGAGGCTGATGTTCGATATCAACGACTTCGACGAGACGCTGCCGGGTCCGTGGGAGTGGGACGTGAAGCGGCTTGCTGCGAGCTTCGAGGTTGCAGGGCGTGATCTCGGTTTCAGCGCGCTCCGATCGGCGCGCGGTCGTGATCGCGTGCATGAGGGCGTATCGCAAGGCCATCCGGCGTGCGGCCAGGATGCGTGTCCTCGATGCGTGGTACGACCATGTCGATGTCGACGGAATTCTCGGTCTGGTCGAGGCTGCCGTGAAGGAGAAGCGGCTGGGCAAGGCCGAAGCCAGGGAGGCGGCGGAGGATGTTGCGAAGGCGCGTACGCGGGATCACGTGCGTGCGTTCTCAAAGCGGGCCGACGAGATCGACGGCGAGTTGCGGTTCGTCGCGGATCCTCCGTTGATCGTGCCGATTCATGATCTCGCCCCTGCGGGGACCGGGCGGGATGAGCTCGAGACGATCATCCAGTCGCTGGTCGGCGCCTACCGGCGTTCGCTGGCGCGTGAGCACCATCCGATCGAGGAGTACCGCCTGCTCGACACTGCACGCAAGGTGGTCGGCGTGGGAAGCGTCGGCACGCACGCCTGGATCCACCTGTTCGTCGGCCGGGACGACACCGACCCGTTGATCCTGCAGTCCAAGGAGGCCCAGCCCTCGGTACTCGAGCGCTTCCTCGGCAAGAGCGCCTACGCCAACAACGGCCAGCGCGTTGTCGTCGGCCAGCACCTGATGCAGGCAGCGACGGACATTTTCCTCGGCTGGTGGCGAGTCAAGGGCCCCGACGGACAGCACCGCGACTACTACTCCCGCCAGCTCCACGACTGGAAAGGCGGCGCCCAGGTAGAGACCTTCCGCGTTCCAGGGGCGACGCTGTACGCGGAACTGTGCGGCGCGACGCTCGCTCGCGCACACGCACGCTGGGGAGACCGGATCGCGATCGCCACCTACCTTGGCAAAGGCGACGCCTTCGACCGCGCAATCGCGAACTTCTCCGTCGCATACGCCGACCAGAACGAACGCGACTACACCACGTTCGTCAACGCCGTCAACACCGGCCGCATCACAGCCGAAACCGGCCTCTAGCCGAAGACGAGCGCGTCAGGCAGGCCGGTGCTCGAGTAGGCGCACTATCGGCACCGACCCGGGCCGTCTCGCCCCGAGCACGTATCCTCGAGTCGTGGGGCTGACGGAACGGCTCGCGCGTGTTTGCGGCCGGCACCCGTGGCGCACTGTCGGGGCGTGGGTGGCGGCGATCGTGGTTGCGCTCGGAATGGTCGCCATACTGCTGCCCGGCAACCTGACCTCGAACGGCCACCTGAGCGGGAACCCCGAGTCGGAGCGCGCGGAGCGGGCGTACTTCCAGAACTTCCCGCCCGACAAGAACAACGTCGACGAACTCGTCGTCGTACGCTCCGATCGCTATACGGTCGACCAGCGGCCGTTCAAGAGCTTCGTGGGCCGCCTCCTCGAGCAGGGGGCCGCCACGAGCGTTGTGGCGAACGCGTTCGTCTACTACCGCAACGGCGACCGAAGCCTCGTCTCGGCCGACCGGCACGCGACGCTGATCGGGATCCAGCGCTCCGGCGACGTCGACCCGCTGCTTCCGATCGTGAAGCAGAACAACGGCCGCGACGGCTTCCGCGTCACGATCACCGGCGAAGGCACGCTCGACCACGACTTCAACGACCTGTCCCAGCACGACTTGAAGTCGGGCGAGCTGGGCATCGGCCTGCCGGCGGCCCTGATCATCCTCCTGCTCGTCTTCGGGACGGTGGTCGCCGGGCTGGTGCCGCTGCTGATGGCGATCCTGGCGATCGTCGTCGCGCTCGGCCTGACCTCGATCGTCGCCGACGCCTTCACGCTGTCGGTCTTCGTCGTCAACATGCTGACGGCGATGGGGCTCGCGCTCGGGATCGACTACTCGCTGTTCGTCGTCTCCCGCTACCGCGAGGAGCGCGCCGCCGGCGCGGCGGAGCAGGAGGCGATCGCGACGTCGGGGGCGACCGCGAGCCGCGCCGTGCTGTTCAGCGGCTCGACCTTCGTCGTCGCCATGTGCGGCATGCTCCTCGTTCCCTCGAACGTGATGCGGAGCCTCGCCGTCGGCGCGATCGCGGTCGGCATCACGTCCGTGCTGGCCGCCTTGACCCTGCTCCCGGCCCTGCTCTCGCTGCTGGGCGACCGCGTCAACGCGTTGCGCGTACCCTGGATCGGCCGCAACGTCGGGACGCAGCAGGCGCAGGAGAGCCGCTTCTGGGGGGCGATCGTTCGACGTGTCATGCACCGGCCCGCCACCTACCTGGCCGTGTTCACGGCGCTGCTCCTCGCCGCGGCGGCCCCGGTCGTCGGGCTGCACCTGGGCGCGAGCGGTGTCGCCACACTGCCCGACAGGCTGCTCAGCAAACAGGGCTACGAGGCGCTCTCGAGGGATTTCCCGCGGCAGAGCTCGAGCCCCGTCCTGATCGTCGTCCAGGGGAACGTCGACTCGGCGGCGGTCAAGGGCGGCATCGCCAGGCTCCGGGCCGACCTGGCCGATAACGACGCGTTCGGCGGCGCGGGCGACCTGCGGATCGCGCCTTCCGGCGACCTCGCGGCCATCAGCACCGCGGTCGCCGGCGACAAGACGGGACCGCGGGCCTTGAGTGCCGTCCGCCACCTCCGCGCCGTCGACGCTCCGCGCGCCTTCGCCGGCGTATCGGGCTCTGGCGTGCACGTCCTAGTCGGCGGCGACACGGCCGACAACGTCGACTTCATCGGCGCCATGAACGACTGGCTGCCGAACGTCTTCGTCTTCGTGCTCGGCCTCAGCTTCCTGCTGCTGACGCTGGTCTTCCGGTCGATCGTGATCGCCGCGACCACGATCGTCCTCAACCTGCTGTCGGTCGGCGCCGCCTACGGCCTGATCGTGCTCGTCTTCGAGCACGGCGTCGGCGCCGGCCTGGTCGGCTTCCAGGAGAGCTCGACGATCGAGGCCTGGGTGCCGCTGTTCCTGTTCTCGGTCCTGTTCGGCCTGTCCATGGACTACCAGGTCTTCCTGCTCAGCCGGATCCGGGAGCGGTACGACGAGACGAAGTCGACCGCAGCCGCGATCGAGGACGGCGTCGGCTCGACCGCGAGACTGATCACCGGCGCAGCGCTGATCATCGTCGTGGTCTTCCTCGGCTTCGCCACCGGGGACCTCGTCATGTTCCAGCAGATGGGGTTCGGCGTAGCCGTCGCCTTGCTGATCGACGCCACGATCATCCGCTCGGTGCTGCTGCCGGCGGCGATGACGCTCCTCGGCGACCTGAACTGGTACCTGCCGAGGTGGCTCGAGTGGATGCCGAGGATCCAGGTCGAGGACACGCGGCGCGCCGCCGCACGGCCGGTCTCCGAAGCGCGCTAACGCCGCCTCTCGTGCCGATGCCCATCGCCATCTTGGTCGCAACATCGGACACTCATGTGGCTTGCTCGGATCGAGCGACGATGAGTGTCAGTTCGTCACGCCCGACAACGGTGACCGGGTCGCCTCTGTCAGCACCCTGGTCACAACGAGCTGCCCATATCTCTCCGCGGACCCGCACCTGACCGTCTGGCCTGCAGACGGAGACGACCGTCCCTGGTGCCCCAATCAGGGTTTGTGCGCCAACCACCTTCCGGTTTCCTCGCACCTTTCGATGCCAGACGTACACCTCGCCGGGAAACAGCACGAGGCAGACCACGAACCCGACCAGGTTCCACGGCGAAGGGAGCAACAGCAAGAGGACGATCGCGAGGAGTACGAACATGCCAAGAACCTAGCCGCCTCGTGGGCAGCCCGCACTTCTCAGCCATGTCGTGGGGGTACGCGCACATGCGCGGGGAAGGGAGTCGCGATGTCGCCCGCGTCGGCTCGGGCCGACGGGGCGCGAAGGTATGGCTGCGGCTGTTAGCGTCAGGACATCCGTCAAGGAGGTTCGATGAGCGATTACAACGTGGCTCGAATCGACGAGATCGAGGGCGTCGACTACCGCCAGCAAACGCGGATGCACCCTGTTCGGCACCACCTGGGGATCACCGCCTTCGGGACCAACGCCTGGACGGCCGAGAAGGTCGGCGACCGGATGTTTCCCGAGCACGAGGAGGACGAGGGCAACGAGGAGCTCTACGTCGTCGTGCAGGGTCGGGCGCGGTTCGAGCTCGGGCAGGACACGGTGGACGCCCCCGCAGGCACCCTCGTGTTCGTCTCGCCAGAGACGACGCGGACCGCCTTCGCGGAGGAGGCAGGCACGGCGGTGCTCGCGGTCGGCGCGACCCGAGGCAAGGCCTACGAGCCGAGCGGCTGGGAGATCTGGGCGCCGGCGCACAACCTGTACGAGGCGGGCGACTACGCAGGCGCCGTGGAAATGGCTCGTAAGGTGGTCGAGGCGAACCCGCAGTACGCCGCGCCGACGTACAACCTCGCCTGCTGCGAGGCGCTGGCGGGGATGACGAAGGACTCGATCGGGCACCTGCGCGCCGCCATCGAGATGCGACCCAGCTTCCGCGACCTCGCGAAGGAGGACACCGACTTCGACCCGATCCGGGACGAGCCAGGCTTCCGCGAGCTCGTCAGGGACTGACGGCTACGGCGGCGCCTCCACCGGCACGCCTCGCGAGGTTGGCTCAACGAAAAAGACGCTGTTTCCAGCGTCTTTTCCTGTGGAGCGTACCGGGATCGAACCGGTGACCTCCGGCTTGCAAAGCGCGCTTGGTCAGTGGCCGAGAGCGGACAGGCGTGTATTCACGCGGGTCTGCGGAGTGTTCGGCAGCCTTCGAGTGGACGAGATTCGCCCCGTTCGGACGGAAGTTGCTGACACGATGCTGACACGGCGACGACTATTGCCCAGCCCCGATCGTCGCCCCGGCACTGGCATCGAGCGAGAGCACTCTCGCGCAGGCGAGTGTCTGACTAGAGGCTTGATGTGAAATTGAGCCGACGTCGGGGGCGCTTCAGGCCAAGCCGGGCGGTGTGGCCGGTCCGCGTCGCGTAGCAGCGCTACGTGTCGCGACCGGACGCGCCGATCCGGCGCCGTGCGTGGGGCGTCATCCGATCCGGCGGAATTTCACATCAAGCCTCTAGCTGATGGTGGCTGCCAACTCTTGATAGGGAGGTACGAGTTCGTCCCACCGGGTCTCGATGTCGTCGGGCTCTCGTCCGGCGACGTAGGCGGCGAGGTTCTCGGCGTGGATCTGCCACCCGGCTCCGTAGAAGGCGATCTTGTCCAGGGGCATGCCTTTGACCTCGATGACCAGGATCGTCTGGTCGCCGTCGGCGGTCAGCATGATTTCCCAGACCGCGTCGAACGGCGGCACACCCTGCCCTCTGCGGTAGGACTCATCGGTTTCCCTGGTCGTCACGACTACCCGCTGTGGGGGCTCGCACGCCTCCACCTGCCCTGTGCGCTCTCCCGCGTCGGCGATGTGCACACGGAACTCGCCCCCCTGAGAAAACTCGCCATCCACCTCGCCGAACCAGCGGGCGAGCCGGTCGGGATCGGTGATTGCCGACCACAGGTCGTCGATATCGGTGTCGTAGCGATCTTCGATCCGCACGACGCCCACGCCTTCTGCCGATCGCAGTCTGCCCAGGATGCGGGTATCCGAACTTGCCTTGCCGCTCATCTGCTGCTCCTTTGTTCGCGTTTTCCCCGGGCCACCTCGGTGTGCAGCGCATCGAGCCGCTGCTCCCACAAGCGCCGATACCGGCCGAGCCATTCATCGACTTCTGCGAGCGGTTCAGGGCGAAGGGCGTAGATCCGCCGCTGCGCCTCCTGGCGAACCTCGACCAGCCCTGCTTCCCGCAGCACACGCAGATGCCGCGATACACCTGGGCGAGCAATCGGCAGCAGCGCCGCCAACTCGCCAGCGGTTGCCGGCCCGTTGGCTAGGGACTCCAGCAGCGTCCGCCGACCCTCGTCTGCCATTGCCCGCAAAACAGCCTCCATGCCGGGGAAACGTATCACGACGGTTACGTAACCGTCAAGTTACATAACCTCCAACGCCGCGGCCAGCAGCCATCGCTGTCGTTCCGTGGCGTCTTAGGCCACTTCCCCGAGACGCTTGCTCGTATGCCGTTGCGATGGCCCTCGGTCAGCGCGGCGCTGTCCGCGGGATCCTCCGGGGACTCACCACGCTTTCAGCGTGTCCCGTCTAGCCGACCACCCGGACCCCGTTCCGGACGACGTTTGGGACGACGCCGCGCACCACTACGACAGCCCGCAGCTCGCCGCGCTCGTGCTCGCGATCGCCGCGATCAACACCTGGAATCGCCTCAACGTCACCACGAGGCAGATCAGCGGAGACTGGGTGGGCGAGTGGGTTGCCCAAAGCCGGAGCGACAGAGAGGCAGCCTGACCCGAGCGGGTTCGACAGCTCCAGCTGTCAGGTATGGCGAGCGGCGCCGGCGTGCGCCGCTCGCCATCGCGTTGGAGCGGGCTGAACGCGCGCGACTACCCTGCAGTCCAGGGCTATGACCGAGCACTCGGTGGTGATCGTCGGGGGAGGTCCGACAGGGCTGATGTTGGCGGGTGAGTTGGCGTTGGCGGGGGTCGACGTTGCAGTTGTCGAGCGGCGCGCCGGCCAGGATCTCCCCGGCTCGCGCGCGGGCGGTCTGCACTCACGCACGATCGAAGTTCTCGATCAACGCGGAATCGCCGATCGGTTCCTCGCGGAGGGGCAGACGGCGCAGGTCGCGGCGTTCGCCGGGACCTCCTTGGACATCAGCGACTTTCCCACCCGGCACAACTACGGGCTCGGGCTGTGGCAGAACCACATCGAACGCATCCTGGCCGGCTGGGTCGACGAGCTGAGGGTGCCGCTCTATTACGGCATTGAGGTGACCGGCTTTGTCCAGGACGACACCGGCGTCGACATCGAATTATCCGACGGCGAGTCGCTGCGGGCGGAGTATCTCGTCGGGTGCGACGGAGGACGAAGCCTGATCCGTAAAGCAGCCGGCATCGAGTTCCCCGGGTGGGATCCGACAACCAGCAATCTGATCGCCGAGGCCGAGATGACCGAGGAGCCGGAACTGGGAATCCGCCACGACACCCGCGGCACTCATGCCATCGGTCGGGTGGAGTACGAGATCCGCGACGGCGAGGTGGTCTACAAGGATGAGGGGCCGGTACGGGTCATGGTCACCGAACCGCACGTCGGAGGGACGAACGAGCCGACTCTGCGCGATCTCAGCGAGGCGCTCATCGCCGTTTACGGAACCGACTACGGGATCCACAATCCCACCTGGATTTCCAGGTTCACCGATATGACCCGGCAGGCCGCGGCCTACCGCGACAGGCGGGTCCTGCTGGCCGGCGACGCCGCACACGTGCATGCCCCGGACGGTGGACAGGGCCTCAACATCGGCGTGCAGGACGCGGTGAATCTGGGCTGGAAGCTCGCCCAGGTAGTCAACCGGACATCGCCAGAAAGCCTCCTCGATACCTACCATGCCGAGCGCCACCCGGTCGCCGCCCGGGTGCTGCGCAACACCATGGCGGCAGTCGCGCTTCGCCGCCCCGACGAACGCACGACCGCCCTGCGCGACACCATGTCCGAGCTCCTCAGCTTGGACGAGCCTCGCAAACGGTTCGCCGCGATGATGTCCGGTCTAGACATTCATTACGACCTCGGCGAGGGCCACCCCTTGCTCGGGCGCCGCATGCCCGATCTGGATCTAGTCACGGCCAACGGCCCGCTGCGGGTCTTCAGCCTCCTGCACGACGCCCGGCCGGCGCTGCTCGACCTCGGCGAGCCCGGCGGCATCGACATCAACGCATGGACGGATCGGGTCCAGCGGACCGACGCTACATACGGTGGTACGTGGGAGCTTCCCGCATGTGGAGAAGTCACCGCCCCCACCGCCGTGCTGATTCGGCCCGACGGATATGTCGCCTGGGTCGGAGATCACACCAACCTGGGGCTCCCTGACGCGCTGACCACCTGGTTCGGACCGCCTACTACGGCGTAGCGCACCGGCTTCCGAAATCAACCTCTAGGAGTTCTCCTGGACCTCACCAACGCCTCGGCGACGGGATCCCGTGCCGCCCTACCAGCTCCCCCAGAACCTCACGAAGTTCTGTCGCGTGAGGCTTCCGTCACTCGAGGCAGGCGGCGACCGCCGCGGCCAGGTTCTTCGCCCGCGGTTCGGCGATGTTCCACGACCACAGGTTCGGGATGTAGGCGAAGCCGACACCGGCATCGGGTTCGCCGAAGCCGACCGATCCGCCGGACCCGGGGTGGCCGAACGACGCCGGCCCGACCCAAGGCATCGGCGGGCAGGCCCGCCAGAACCCGAGCGACATGTAGAAGGAGCGATCGGGCGGAATGTCCAGTCCGGGCGGCAGCCCGTGCATCCGCGTCTTGTCCGTCTGGACGACCGTCATCCTCTCGACCGTCGTCGGATCCAGCAGCCGCACGCCGTCGACCTCGCTCACCGTGGCCGCATACATCCGTGCCACCGATCGCGCGTCCGTGAACATGTTGCAGCAGGGGAACTCTGCCGCACGGTAGGCACGCGTGCTGAAGTGGTCGCTGGAGGGATCGAAGGCCCCGCCAAGCGCGGCGGCGCGTGCGGCTGCCGAGTCCGGCGCGAACATCGTGCCGATCCAGGCGGCGACCGTGTCCGCATCAAGGCCGGTGGCTTCGATCATCCCGGCGCTGAGCTCCTCAATGTTGAATGGGGCATGCTCGATCCGGGCCACCTTCTCTTCCTGTTCCTCGGGCAGCCCGATCCAGGCGCTCAGCCCGAGCGGGGCAGCGACCTCGTCGGCGAAGAAGGTGCCAAGCGACCTGTCGGTGATGCGCCGCACGAGCTCTCCGACCAGGTGCCCGTAGGTAACTGCGTGATACAGGTGCTCGGTGCCTGGCTGCCACCACGGCTTCTGCGCCTCGAGTGCCCGGATGACCGGATCCCAGGCGCAGGCCTCCTCGAAGGTCAGCGGGCCGTCGATGCCCGGCAGGCCGGCCTGGTGGGAGAGCAGCCAGCGCACCGGGATCTGCTCCTTGCCCGCAGCGCCGAACTCCGGCCAGTACTCGACCACCCGAGCGTCGAGATCGAGCTCGCCGCGCTGCGCCAGCAGATGTGCGCAGATCGCAGTAGCGCCTTTGGTCGTGGATGCGGCCAGGGCCACGGTGTCTTCGCGCCACGCTCGGTTCGCGTCGCGATCGGCGAGGCCGCCCCACAGGTCGACCACGGGGCGACCGCCCACGTAGACGCAGCACGCCGCGCCGACCTCGCCGGGGTTGCCGTCGAAGTTCGCCCGGAACGTATCGGCCACCTTCCCCCAGCCGTCCTCGACGTGTCCCAGCACTGGTGTCCCGCTTGTCGTAACCACCATGCTGCACCGCCTTTTCGAGAGATTCAGGACGTCCAGTTGCGCCTTTCCGTTTGCGCTTTGCATAAACATCCCGCACGGCTCGCCGAGTCACCTACGTGGCGCGTACCTACGTACTCACCGGAATCGACTCGCAGAACCTGCGGCCGTTCGTGCTCACGCACGACTCCAGGGTCAGCTGGAGTTGCTCCGGATGCCGAAACAGCAACTTCATCATCTCCACAGATCAAGACATCCCGGTCAACGCTCTTAACAGAACCAGCGGCACAAGCTTCCTGAGTAAGGGCCGCTACGCAAGCGTGGGCGTCACCGGCACGCACTTTCAGCCCACACTCGCGCGGGCGAGGCGGCACTTAAAGCCGGTTTCCCTCTCGCGCATCCCTTTGATCGGCCGAGCATCAGGCGCTTCGCGCGACCGAGGCCGTACTCTTCCGCACTGCTTGTGCCCTGCCCGTCGTCTTCGGCATCAGGATCCGGTAGATCGTGAGCCAGATCACCGGCCCGGCCGCGAGCGCCGCGAGGATCGGCCCGCCGCCGCCCTGGAGGTCGGTTCCGCTCGTCAGCGCGTGGCCGAGCGCGAGGAAGAAGGCGGCGAAGCTCGCGTAGTGGAGGCGCCGCCAGCCCTTCTGTCCGATCCGCTTCCGCATCCGGAACGACGCGGCGAGAATCAGGGTCAGCCAGCCTGCGACGACACCGGCGGCGACGGCAGCCGGGCGCCACGGTGAGGCGAAGGGGACGAGCACCGAGGCGAGCCCGAAGTGCAGCGTTGGGTCGAACAGCAGCGCGCCGGCGTGCAGGCCGAGCATCGACAGCCCCGTCCACGCCAGAGTCTGGTGCCAGCCGAAGAGCAGCTTCTGCCTCGTGTTCCCGAGCAGTCGCGTGCTCATCGCGAGCCCGAGCCAGACCGACAGCGTCAGCAGGCCGAAGGCGACGAGCCCCGCCGCCCGGGCCACGTACCACGCTACGGGCGCGTGCGCGAGGAACGCGTTCATGCCGCCGCCGCCTCCGCCAGCGGCAACCTGCCGAGTGCGACCGGCTCGCCGTTCCCGGGGACGTAGAGCGCCGCGAGGTGCGGGAACGCCTCGAGGTGGGCGCGTGCGTCGCCGAGCGTCGAGACGGCGAGCGCGGTCGCGTGCGCCTCGGCCTCGGCCGGGTCGGGCGCGACGACGGTCACCGCCAGGGGGCCGACGATCGCCGGTGCGCCCGTGGCGGGGTCGATCAGGTGGTGGAGGCTCCGGCCCGGGCCGAAACGCCGGCGATCGCGCCCGGAGGTGGCGACGCCGCCCTCCACGATCGCGAGCGTCACGAGCGACTCTCCGGGCGTCCGAGCGTCGGCGATCGCGACCCGCCAGGGGCCGCCGTCCGGCGTCCGTCCGGCGAGGGCGACGTCGCCGCCGAGGTCGACGAGCGCCCCCGGCAGACCGGGCCAGGCCCAGTGCATGGCAAAGAGAGCCCGTCCGGCGGAGAAGCCCTTGCCGATGCCGCCCAGGTCGACGGCCGCGCCGCGCTCGACGCGCGCCAGTCCCCGGTCGGAATCGAGCTCGACCTCGGCTCCGGCGCACCAGCCACTCGCTGCGCGGGCCGGCCGCTCGTCGAGCTCGTCGAAGGTCCGGTCGTAGCCCGCGGCGACCAGCGCCGGCAGGATCGATGGGTCGTAGCGGCCGCCCGTGTCCTCGCGGGCGCGCAGCGCGGCGGCGAGAGCGTCGACGAGCCGGGCGTCGACCTCGACCCATTCACCGGCGGCTGCGTTCAGGCGGGACAGATCGCTGGACTCGCGGAAGCGAGAGAGCGCCTGCTCGCACGCCTCGACCTCGGCCCGCCCGGCGGCGAGCGCCTGCTCGGCGCCGCGATCGTCCAGGGAGCGGACGGTCACGGCGAGCGTGCACGACGTGCCCATGGCCCGGAACGGACGCTCGATCAGCCGGCCGATCATGCCGGCGGCGCGGGCGAGGTCTGGGTGGTCGCGTGCGCGCCGCCCGCGGGCTGCACGACGACGAGCTGCTGCTTGCCGTTCTTCCCCTTCACGACCATCACGGTCGGCGTCGCGCCCGTGACGGGCGACGGGGCCTGAGCACGCGTCCAGGCGAGCACTGCGACGATCGCGACGACCGCCCAGACGCTGACGACGGTGGCCCAGACGCGGCGCATCAGTCGTCACCCCGCTCGGAGTAGTGCGCGCCCGTCGCGGGTGCCACCTGTGAGGCGACAACCGGCACGGCCGGCTTCGTGGACGCGCCTCGCGACATGCCGGCGACCGCGCCGACCGCGGTGATCACGGTCAGCGTCAGCGCGCCGGCGAGTGCGAGGGCCTGCCGACGAGTCTTCATTGCTGCTCCTTTCTCGCGATTCATGACGCTTCAGTTCTATGCCCGCCCGGGTTAGGGCCGGGCCAAGCGAGCGCCACGATTCGGAGGCAGCGCGTAAGGGCTAGTCGTCGCCGCGCTCGCGCTCGCCGTGCCGCACCGGCGGAACAGGCTTCGGCGTCACGTGGATGACCGGCGCGGTCGGCTGGATGAGGATCGCGTGCGGGCTCAGCTTGCCCGGGCCGCCCGAGCCGGTGGCGACGCCGAGCAGGACGACGTTGGCGACGACGGCCGCCGCGACGGCCACCGCCAGGACGAGACCGACTCTGAGCAAGGTCACGCGGCGAGCTCCTTCCGGAGCGTAGCCGCTTCGCGCGGGCGGTTCGCGAGCAGGCCGGCGACGAGCCGGCCGTCCTCCGCGAGGTAGCGGACGCGGAACGAGCCCGGATCGCCGTCGAGCTCGACGCGCGTCCAGCCCTCGCCGTGACCGACGTACTGCAGGCGCAGGCCGAGCTGGTCGGACCAGAAGAAGGGCGGGTCGTCGTGCGGCTCGTCTCGGCCTAGGATCGCGGCCGCGACCGCGGTGCCCTGGCCGGCGGCGCTCGTCCAGTGCTCGACGCGGATTCGCCTTCCGAGGCTCGGACGGTAGGTGGAGGCGACGTCGCCGCAGGCGTAGACGCCGGGGAGGGATGTCCGCCCGCTCGCGTCCGTCGGGATGCCGCCTGCGCCCGCAGGGGTGCCGGTGGGCGCGACCGGTTTGGCGCCGATGCCGAGCACCGCCGCGTCGCACGCGATCTCCGTCCCGTCGGCGAGCAGGATGCCGCGAACGCGGTCATCCGGCCCGCGGCGGAACGAGGCGAGCCCGGCGCCGAGCCGGAGCTCGACGCCCCGCTCGCGGTAGCGCTCGGCGATCAGCAGGCCGGCCTCCCGGCCGAGAATGCGCTCGAACGGTACCTCGGCGGCTTCGATCACGGTGACCTCGACGCCTAGCGAGGTGGCCGACGTCGCCACTTCGCCGCCGATGAAACCGGCGCCGACGACGGCGAGGTGACGGCCGGGCCGCAGCTTCCGCTTCAGTGCGATCGCGTCCATGAGCGTGCGCAGGGAGTGCACGCCGCGTGGCAGGTCGGGAAGCGTCCTCGCGCCGCCGCCCGTCGCGAGCACGAGGCTTGTCCAGGGGAGGATCCGCCCGTCTGCGGTCACGGCGATCCGGGAGCGGGCGTCGACGCGCGTGACGGTAACTCCGGTCACGAGCTCGATCTCCTGCTCCCGCCAGAACTCGGCCCGGCGCAGGAGCAGCGACTCGGCGGTTTTCGTGCCAGTGAGGTACTCCTTCGAGAGCGCCGGCCGCTCGTAGGGCGGGGCGTGCTCCGCGCCGACGAGGAGCACGCGCCCCTCGTATCCATCTGCGCGGAGTGCCTCCGCGCAGCGGGCACCTGCGAGGCCGGCGCCGACGATGACGACGGTGTCGTTCACGTCACGCCGCCTCCTCGACCTGCACCTCGACGACGGTGATCGCGCCCATCGGGCACGCGTCCGCGGCAGCGAGCACGCGGGGGTCGGTGCTGGTCGTGACGGCGACGGCGATGCCGTTCTCGAGGTGGAACGCCTCACCCGCCTCCTCCACGCAGGCGCCGAAGCCCGAGCAGAGTGAGCGGTCGATCTCGATGCGGTAGACGGTCATGCTGGTGTCCTCCTTGGTTGGGTGAGTGGTGGCGCGAAGGCGCGCCAGGCGGTAGCGGCCGCGACGGAGCCGATCGCCCCGAGGTAGACCGCGAACGCCCACGGTTGTGGCGTGTCTGTGCCGGCCGCGAGGCCGTGGACGGTCGCCGCGCCGAAGATCAGGTAAGTCGCCCAGTGCAGGCGCCGCCAGTTCCTCGTCCCGATCAGCCGGCGAAGGGCGAACGAGACATAGACGAGGAGCATGAGCTCGGCCGCGAGTACGCCGATCCCGACCGGCAGCGGACGGTACGGCGACGCCCCGGGCACGAGCAGCGCCACGGGCGTCAGGTGCACCGTGTGGTCGAGCAGCAGAGCGGTGCCGTGGAGCACGATTGCCCCGAGCCCGAGCAGGGCGAGAAAGCGGTGGGTGTCCGTGACCGCTGCCGGCTTCAGCCCGCGGAACGGCCGCGACTTGAGCACGAGACCAGCCAGGACGGACGCGGTCAACAGCAGGTACGCGGTCAGGCCGCTCGCCCGGGCGAGGATCCAGAAGGTCGGATCGCTCTTCACGAAGTCCTCGTGATCACGAGCGGGGGCAGCGTGACGACGCGAACCGAGCCGCCGCCGGACGGAGCCGCGGCGGGTGCCGCCTGCTGGACGGACGCGAGCTGCGCCGCCTGCTGCGCCGCCGCCTTCTGCTCGGCGACGATCTGCGCCTGCCTGCGGGCGAGCGAGGCCTTGTACGCCGCGAAGCTCCTGCGGTAGTCGGCGTAACGCCTGGCGACGACCTTCTGGACGAGCCCGGCCTCCCTGCGCAGCCGGTGCTCGCGCTGCGCCAGCGCGACGAGCCTGGGATCACGGCTCGCCGCCTTCGCGCTCGCCCACGGGTGTGCGGCGATCAGCGCCCAGGCGAGGAAGAAGAGGAGAACCGATGCGGCGAGAACGTAGAGACGGCCGTGATGGCTAGTCATTGCCGCCGCCTCCGCTCTGCGAACCGCCGCCGTCACCGTGGTCGGAGCCTTCGGAATCGTGCTCGCCCCCGCCCGGCCGGTGCTTGTGGACGATGATCGGCGCGGGTCGGACGTAGACGACTCGCTGGGTGGCGGCCGGCACGGCGGCCGGTGCCGGCGCGGCCGCGGGCGCCGGAGCCGACGCGGTTGGCGTGGCGATGGGCGTCGAGGGCACCTTCGGCACCGCGGGCGGCTTCTTCCGGAGCTCTGCACGGAGCGCGGCCTCGAACTTGTCGAGCTGGGCCGTCCGCTTCGCGACCAGCGTCTTCGAGACCGGCTTGGCCGCCGCGGCGGCCCGCCCGAGATGGACGGTCTTCGTCAGCGCCACCGTGCCGAAGACGGCGGCGAGGCCGAGCGAGAGCGCGACGATGAGGGTCTGCGTGCGAGGCATGGTGCTCCTCCTTCCGGGATTGGGTTCGCTCCCGAAGGTAGGAGGCGCCGGGTTAAGCGCGGGCCAGACGCGGGTTAGGAATCGGCCGCATCGCTGCGCGGAGGCGAATCGCCGCGTCGAGGCCGCCGCCGGGCGGCGCGCGAAGCTCGATCGTGCCGCCGTCAGCGCTGACGAGCCGGTGGACGATCGCCAGCCCGAGCCCGGTTCCCGAGCCCGGCGGCCCGGCACGCCAGAAGCGGTCGAACGCGCGCGCCCGCTGCTCCGCCGTCATCCCAGGCCCCTGGTCGACGACGTGAAGCTCGATCCCGTCGGCGTCAGCGTGCGCCTCGACGGCGATCGTCGAGCCTCGCGGCGACACGGCGATCGCGTTCGAGAGGAGGTTGTCGAGCACCTGCTCCAGCGCGCCCGGCGTCGCGAGGGCGCGGAGCTCCGCGGGCACGCCGGCCTCGAGCGCGACGCCGCGTTCCCCGGCCTGCGCCGTCCAGTGGTCGATCCGCGTCCCGACGAGCATGTGCAGGTCGACCGCCTCCGCCGCCGGCGCTGCAGCGTCCGCGCGCGCCAGTGTGAGGAGGCCGTCGACGAGTCGGGCGAGGCGCTCGACCTCCGCGAGCGCGGCGTCCAGGTCGTGCCTTCCGGCCGGCTCGACGTCACGCTCGAGGTTCTCGAGTCGCAGGCGAAGGGCGGCGAGCGGCGTCCGCAGCTGGTGCGACGCGTCGGCGACGAACGCCTGCTGCGAGTCGAGGAGCGAGTCGAGCCGCGCCACGGTCTCGTTGAAGCGCGTCGCAAGGGCGCGGATCTCAGGCGGCCCGGTCTCGGGCGCCCGCGCCGTCAGGTCGCCCTTCCCCACCTCGGCCGCCGCGCGCTCCAGGGCCGAGAGCGGCCGCGTCAGCGTGCGGGCGAAGCGGATGCCGATCAGGGTTGCCGCCGCGAGCACGATGCCCCCGATTGCCGCGAGCAGCAGCCAGTAGCGGTTCACCCGCGCGTCCAGCTCCGACGTCGGGTAGGTGATGCGAACCGCACCGCGGACGTGACCGCCCGACGCGACCGGAACGGCGACGTAGATCAGGTCCGTGCCAAGCTGGTTCGAGTGCCGCGTGCCGGTGGCGACGCTGTTGCGGAGCGCCTGCGCGATCTCGGGGCGTCCCGGCGTACGCATGTTCTGGCCGATCGGGTCGCGCGTGTCGACGAGCGAGATGCCCTTTCCGTTGACCACCACGACCCGGCCGCCCGGTGTCTGCTGGTAGTCCCTCGCCGCCTTGACGAGCTTGGGCGGAGCCGTCGTCACCCCCCGCTCGAGGGGATCCTCGGCGAACGTGGCCATTATCAGCGCGTCGCGAACGATCCGGTTCGTCAAGTCGCGCTTCTCGCTGCGCCCGTACTGGATCCCGAGCGGGATCTCGAGCGCCGCGAGCACGACGATCGTCAACGTGATGTAGCTGGCGAGCAGGCGCCTGCTCATCGCCGGCCCGCTAGCCGTCGGGGATGTGCAGCCGCAGACCGATGCCGCGGACGGTCTCGATCCAGGACGGGTCGCCGAGTTTCTTGCGCAGCGAGGCGACGTGGACGTCGATCGTCTTCGCGCTCCCGTACCAGGTCGTCTGCCACACTTCCTGGAGGATCTCCGAGCGGGAGACGACGGCGCCGGGCTCGCGGGCCAGCAGCGCCAGGAGGTCGAACTCCTTCGGCGTCAGCTCGAGCTCGCGCCCGTCGAGCCGCGCCCGGCGCCCGCGGACGTCGAGCTCGAGGGCTCCGATGCGGGCGCTGCGGAGTGCCGGGCGCTCGTGCGTCCGTCGGGTCACGGCGCGGATGCGCGCGAGCAGTTCGCGGAACCCGAACGGCTTGACGATGTAGTCGTCGGCGCCGAGTTCGAGGCCGACGACCCGGTCGATCTCCTCGCTCTTCGCCGTGACGATGATGATCGGCACGTCGGAGCGGCTGCGCAGCGTCCGGGCGACGGTGAACCCGTCCACGTCCGGGAGCCCCACGTCCAGCAGGACGAGATCCGGCTCCGGCGCCTCGAGCGCCGCTTCCCCCGTCGACACCCGGTCGACCGAGAAGCCCTCGCGGCGCAGCCCTTCGGCCAGCGGGTCCGCGATCGCGTCCTCGTCCTCGACGATCAGCAGCCTCATGACCTGAACGTACATCTCGCCGCGCCGGGCGGGATCGGTAGAAGCGCGTACGCGCGATCGGGGTTTGCCCGAGCCGGCCGGCGAGCTCCGGCGGTTGCGTGGAAAGCCGCAGCAAGCATGCGCCCGAACGCCGATGGTGGATCGCCGCCCGGCCACTAGCGTCGTGGTCGAGCGAAAGGAGTCCAAAATGCCTACACGAGTGGCGATCAACGGCTTCGGCCGCGTGGGTCGCGCGGCGTTCCGCTCCGCCTACGAGCGGGAAGCCGACATCGAGTGGGCCGGGATCAACGATCTCGTCGACCCGGCCACACTGGCGCACCTCTTGCGCCGCGACACCGTCTATGGGCGCTTCCCGGCCGACGTCGAGGCGACCGAGCATTCGATCGTCGTCGACGGGTTCGACATCCCCGTCTTCGGCGAGCAGGATCCGGAGGCGCTCCCATGGGACGAGCTGGACGTGGACGTCGTCGTCGAGTCGACCGGCAGGTTCCGCACGCGTGCGTCCGCCTCCCGGCATCTCGAGGCAGGCGCGAAGAAGGTGATCATCTCGGCGCCCGCCAAGGACGCCGTGCCGATGTTCGTCCTCGGCGTCAACTTCGACGCGTACGACCTGGAGCGCGACGACGTGATCTCGAATGCGTCCTGCACGACCAACTGCCTGGCGCCGGTCGCGAAGGTGCTGCACGAGGCGGTCGGTATCCGGCACGGGTCGATGACCACGGTGCATGCGTACACGGCCGACCAGCGGCTGGTCGACCTACCGCACAAGGACCTCCGCCGGGCGCGCGCGGCGTCGCTGAACATGGTCCCGACGACGACCGGCGCCGCGAAGGCGATCGGGCTCGTGATCCCGGAGTTGGACGGCAGGCTGAGCGGCTACGCCGTCCGCGTCCCGGTGCCGACCGGCTCGCTCGTCGACCTCACGGTCGAGTCCGCCCGTTCGACGTCAGTGGACGAGATCAACGCGACGTTCCGGGCCCACGCCGACACCGGCGCCTTCGAAGGCATCCTCGCCAGCACCGACGAGCCGTTCGTCTCGTCCGACGTGATCGGGTCGCCGTACTCCGCGATCTTCGACGCTGGCCTGACGGCGGTGGTCGACGGGACGCAGGTGAAGGTGGTGGCCTGGTACGACAACGAGTGGGGCTACTCGACGCGGCTCGTCGAACTGGCCCAGCGTGTGCTCGAGCCGGTGCTCGCAGCCAGCTGAGCAGCGGACGAGGCGTTCATGCGGCCGTGCTCAGCGCACGACGGGCACGGCCGCCGCGTCGACGCCGGTGACGACGACGCGGCAGTCGTCGAGCGGCGCCGGAACAGCGTTCCCTTACCGATGGGGTACGACGGCGCTCAGTCGTCGTGGACTCGTCGCAGGAGCGATTCGATGCGGGCGAGGAGTTCCTCGAGACTGAAAGGCTTGCTGAGGCAATCGTCCCCTCCGCCCTTGAGGGCGCTGACCATGTCGTCGGCGGATGCCCTGGCGGTGAGGAACAGGATCGCAGTTTCGACCGAGGAGCGGTAACGCCGGACGATGCGGCTGACCTCGATGCCGTCGAAGTCCGGGAGCAGCCAGTCGAGCACGATCAGCTGAGGCTCGAAGGACTGCAGCATGGCGACCGCCTGCCTCCCGGTTGCGGCTTCTGCGACTGCATAGCCTTCGTTGCGCAGAGCCGCAGCGAGGCTGTCGACGAGGGCCGGCTCGTCGTCGACGATGAGCACGCGGCGCCCCGGTGTCCCGTTTCCCGCAGTGAGCGGCATGCGCCGATCGTTGCATGTTTCGACTGTGATTCGGCTGTGAGGCCCGTAAGAGAATCGCCGCGTGCTCGAATGGCCGCGCACGTGGCGGCGCTCGAAGGCGGCCGTGGTGCAACATGTGGCCGTGATCGGCAAAGGCGGCGTCGGAGTCTTCGCCCTTGCGCTCGCAGCCGCGGCGACGGTTCCGGCGGCCGCGGGCATGCGGAACGCGACACGACCGTTTGTCCTGGGCTATCCGTACGCGCGAGAGTGCCCGGAGGCGGGATACGAGGACCGAAGCGATCGGTGGCACATGAACACGTGCAACTGCACCTCGTACGCAGCGTGGGCGCTGGCCGCGAACGGGCAGAGAGTGGATTGGTTCAGGCTCGGCGAGATGGACGCGCACAACTGGCCGAAGGTGGCCCGAATGAGCGGGATCCCGGTCGGGCGCTCTCCGCGCGTCGGCGCAGTGGCGGTCTGGCCGCGGCTCTCACGGCCCTTCGGGCATCTCGGCTATGTCATGGCCGTACGCTCTGATGGGACCTTCGACGTCGCCGAGTACAACCTTCGCCGCCGGTTCGCGTTCGACGCGCGCTTTCGCGTGGCGTCCTCCGTTGTGACGTTCGTCTACGTTCCGCGGCGTTGAGAAGGTCTAACGATGGCTGGCCTGCGCCCACTCCGGGCGCCCCGACGGGTCGAGGGGCACGAAGTCCATCCCGTCCGGCGTCCGGAGATCGCCGGGAGCTGCGCCCGGACGATCCGTGTGACCGTACGCCCACACGATGCGGTTCGTCGCAGGGTCGATCACGACGACACGGTCGCGGTAGTCGTCGTTGACCGCGATGTTGCCGTTCGGAAGCATGATCGCGAGCGAGGGGTGGTCGAGCTCTCCCCAGCCGCTGGTCACGCGGTAGCTCCAGAGAACGGCTCCCCGATGGTTCACGATCACGAGCCCGCCGGGCCGCGAGTAATCGGCGATCAGGATCCGGCCGCCCGGAAGAGGCTGTGGATCCGACGGGTAGCCGACCGGAGCCTGGAAGGCGTAGAGCAGACGGCCCGACGCGCTGATCGCGTCGATCCAGCTTCCGGTGATCTCGCTGACGAGCACGCCACCATCGGGCAGCGGCGTGTCGCCGTTGAGGTCGCCGAAGCTGATCGGTGGGTCGTGCTTGCAGACGCCGGTTTCGCCGAGCTGTCTGATGATCCTGTGGTCCCGGATGTAGAGAACGCGGCAGTTGTACGCGTCTGCGACCGAGACGACTCCGCCCGGGAGCGGGTACGCGTCGTCAGGCGTATTGAGCAGGCCCGCCGTCGAGCCGCTGACGCCAGGCTGGCCATACAGGTGAACCCGATCGTGGGTCCGGATGTCGATCGAGACGATCGTGTGCGCTTCCTCTTCGTTGGCGACGATCGAGTGTCCTCCGGGAGCGACGAACGCGTCGTCGTTGAACCGCAAGTGGATGCCGCGTGCGAGATCGGCGTTCGTGGGGAAGTGCCAGAGCCAGCGGCGGCCCGGCGTTACGAGGATGATCCTGTTGTTTCCCCGGTCGGCGATCAGCAGAGCGCCTGGAAGCGGCCCTCTTCGGATTGTTCGCATGCGGGCATCTCCTCGGAGGCGGCTCGTGGTGTGGCGTGCGGGAGCGGCGGGTCGTTTGACGTGGCCCCTGGCCCTCGTGACGACGGCTCCGGCGGCTCCGGCACCGGCGATCACGACGAGCACCGAGCACGCGGCCACCCTCCGGCGACGACGTATCACCTTCGAACGCCGCCGCCTCGTCCGCGAAGCACCCATGGGACTAGCCCTCGTCGCAGCGCGATTGCTGCGCGCTCGCGGGCACCTGATCGAGAGGGTGCCGGCGGCTCAACGGCGGTTTCGCACCCAGTCGAGCCAGGGCGAGGCGAAGTGGAATAACCCGACGGCGAAGAGGGCGCCTGCGGCGACCGAGGCTGCGACGAGCCCGAGTCGGAGCTTGGCCGAAGGGAGTCGAGACGCCGCGACGACGCCGCGCGAGATCAGGCTCCAGAGACGCGGGAGGTACGCGAGCACGTGGATGGCGGTTGCGGAGAGCCAGGCGATGAAGCTCGCCTTGTGGAGCCCGACCAGTGATCCACTGCGAGGATGGACCGCGAGCATGGCAATGCCTGTCCCAAAGAGGACGAGCGTCGAGACCACGACGAGAGGCGCCACAACCGCACGCAGCACGATCTGCGGCGGCCCCTTGGCGACATAGTCGGCGCGGCCCGCGTAGTACGAGACAAATCGCCAGGCGGTGCTGGCGAGCTTCAACGCGACAGGCGGCACGAGCAGGAGACCGACGAACACGTGGACCGAGATCAACGGCCTGATGAACAGGACCGTGACGCCTTCGAGCGCGAGCAGGACGAGGAGCGCGACGGCGGTCATGCTCGTCAGCTGTGCGTTTCCCTCGGACCCGCCGAGTTGCGGCATCGACCAACTGGAGCACTCCTGGATGAAGCAGCGATGAGAGCGCTTCACCGACTGCTCATGTCCACAGGGAACAATGATTGTGATGCGTCTGCTGGTGGTCGAGGACGAGACGAAGATGGCCGACCTTCTGGCCCGCGGGTTGCGCGAGGAAGGTCACGCCGTCGACGTCACGGGTCGCGGCGAGGAAGCTCTCTGGATGGCAAGGTCGAACCCGTACGACGCGATCGTGCTCGACGTGATGCTTCCCGGGGGGGACGGTTTCTCGGTTTGCAGGAGCCTCCGCGAACACGACGTATGGACGCCGGTGCTGCTCCTGACCGCGCGGGAAGCCGTGGATGACCGGGTCACCGGCCTCGACGCCGGCGCGGACGACTACCTGCTGAAGCCGTTCGCGTTCTCCGAGCTCCTCGCGCGCCTGCGGGCTCTGCGGCGGCGCAGCCCTGTTGAGCGGCCCGTTGCACTGGCGGTCGGCGACCTGCGGCTCGACCCGGCTTTGGGCCGCGCGTGGCGCGGCGACGTCGAGTTGACGCTCTCCGCCAAGGAGTTCGCCGTGCTCGAAGCATTCATGCGCCGGCCGGGCGAGATCTTCTCGCGGTCGAGCGTGCTCGATGCGGCGTGGGACATGGGCTACGAGCGGCGGTCGAACCTTGTCGACGTCTACGTCCGGTTACTGCGCGACAAGATCGACAGGCCGTTTGGGCGTCATGCGCTCGAGACGGTGCGAGGCGTCGGCTACCGATTGCGAGAGGACGCCGGATGAGCCGATTGTCGCTGCGTCTGCGGCTCACGGTCGCGTTCGCCGCGGTCATGGCGGTGGTTCTTTCCGCGTTCGGCTTCTTCGTCTACTCGCGCGTCGGCGGCGCACTGCTCACGTCAGTCGACCAGAGCCTTCGCGCCGGCGCGTCCGAGACGGCAGCGCATCTCGCCCGCGCCGACCTGAGCCACGAGCTGGACTTCTCGCTCGTCGATCCCGACAACGCGCGTGGGGAGACGCTTGGGCAACTGTTCGATGCGCAGGGACGCGTCCTTCGCTCGACGCCGTCGGGGCTCCCGCCGCTCGTCGGCCGTCATCTGATCGACGAGGCCGGCCGACAGGGCCGCATCCTGACGACAACCGGCCTACGCGGACGCAAATCGGCGTGGCGCGTGCTCGCGCTCCCCGTGACCCGCAAGGGCCGACAGCTCGTCCTCCTCGAGGCGAGTTCCCTGTCTGCCCGCGAAGACACGCTCGACCGCCTGTTGTTCGAGCTCGCGGTGGCAGGCCCGGTCGCCTTGCTGCTGGCCTCGCTGGCCGGGTACGCACTCGCCGCTGCGGCGCTGCGGCCCGTGGAGTCGATGCGGCGCAGGGCAGAAGCCGTGTCGGCGGAGACGCCCGGGCTCCGGCTCCCGGTGCCCCCGAGCCGGGACGAGATCAGCCGTCTTGCCAAGACTCTGAACGCGATGCTGAGCAGGCTGGAGGCGTCGATCGAGCACGAACGGCGTTTCGTCGCCGACGCGAGCCACGAGCTCCGGACCCCGCTCGCGCTGTTGAGGACCGAGCTCGAGCTGGCGCTGCGGCGTCCGCGAAGCCGGGCCGAACTCGAGGCGGCGCTCCGCTCCGCAACCGAGGAAACGGAGCGCCTGACCGCGCTCGCCGAGGATCTGCTGCTGATCGCCTACACCGATCAGAGCGGCCTTCCCGTCCGACCCACAGCTATCGACGCCGGGCGACTGCTCCAGGAGACCGCCGATCGGTTCTCGGCACGGGCAGCCTCCACCGACAGGGAAATCTCCTGCTCGACGGACGCGCAGATCTCGATCCTCGCGGACAGCGTCCGTGTCGAGCAGGCGCTGGGAAACCTGGTCGAGAACGCCCTGACGCATGGCGCAGGGGCCATCCGGTTGTTCGCGTGCGACCGAGACGGGCTCGTCGAACTGCACGTGGCGGACGAGGGTGACGGGTTCCCCCCGGGCTTCGCGGAGCGCGCGTTCGATCGCTTCAGCCGTGGCGACGAGGCCCGAGGCCGGATGGGCACCGGGCTCGGGCTGGCGATCGTCGACGTGATCGCCCGCGCACACGGCGGCCGCGCCGGAATCGCCGAGCGGCGGGGCGGCGGGGCCGACGTGTGGATCGCGCTCCACCCGGCGCGCACGACGATCGAACTCGAGCCGAGCTCGGACGCCGTTCCCGCCGCTACCTAGCGGCGGCTCATCAGCCCTTCATCTGGCCGTGCTGGAGTTGCGGCGTGACCTCGGCGCGGGAGAGGCGAACGCGAATGCATGCCCGAAACGCGGGGCTGCAGCGGCTGCGCTCGTTGACGAAGCGCGTCGGGATCGCGACCGCCGTGCTGACAGGGGTCTTCACCGGGCTTGCCGCGGCGGGCAACTCCGGTCATCATCGAAAGCCGCCGGACGCACTGCCGCCGCCACGAGACGGGACGACTTCGCGCGTGAGGTCGAATCGCATCCCGCCGCCTCCTTCCCTGCCGCCGCTAACAGGCGGGCAGGAGTCGTCAGCAGCTCCGAGTCCCTCGCCGCCGCCACAGCCTCCGGTGCAAGCCCAGGCACCGCCTGTGGCCGTGTCCGGAGGCTCGTGACACCGACGTCCAGCTCGTTTCCAGCGCTCGGCACGACCGCGGTCGTGTGCGTCACGAACGCCGCCGCGCTCGCCGATGCGCGCGTCGCGCTCGAGCGCGAGCTGTCCGCGATCGACAGGGCCTGCAGCCGCTTCCGACCGGACTCGGAGCTCGTGCGTCTGAACGCCGGTGCGGGGGCCGCGATTCAGGTCGGTGAGGCTCTCTTCGAGGCGATCGCCGTCGCGCTCCGGGTGGCGGCCGCCACGCAAGGCCTCGTCGATCCCACCGTCGGCCGGTCGTTGCGCCTCGCGGGGTACGACCGCAGCTTCGAGCATGTCCGCGCGGGTCGGCGGCAGGGGCCGATCTTCGTGGCGACTCCCGGCTGGCAGACCGTCGAGGTCGATGCAGGGCCACGCACGGTTCGGCTGCCGCCCGGAGTTGAGCTCGATCTGGGCGCGACAGCGAAAGCGCTGGCCGCCGACCGGAGCGCGTCGGCGATCGGGAGTGAGACCGGCTGCGGAGCTCTCGTGTCTCTCGGAGGAGATGTCGCGGTGTCAGGCGCCGCTCCGCCGGGCGGTTGGCCGATCAGGATCTCCGACGACCATGCAGCGCCGCTCGACGGGCCTGGCCCCGTGGTTTCGATCTCGTCGGGGGGGCTCGCGACCTCCGGCACCGCCGTTCGCCGGTGGCGCGCCGGCCGTTCGGAGCTTCACCACATCGTCGACCCCCGCACCGGACGGCCGGCCGCGACGCCGTGGCGAACGATCACCGTTGCCGGGGCGACGTGCGTCGACGCCAACGCCGCGAGCACCGCGGCACTCGTTCTCGGAGAGAATGCGCCCGCCTGGCTCGCCGAGCGCAGGCTGCCGGCACGGCTCGTCTCCGAGACCGGCTCCGCTTCCTCGGTCTGCAACTGGCCCGTGGAGTCAGCCGCATGAGCCTGGTCCTCGCCGCGTCCAACAACGGCAAGGAACTCTGGTATCTGACACGCGGCTCGGGAGCGGTGGCCCTGCTCCTCCTGACCGTGTCGGTGCTGCTCGGCGTCGCCAACACGACGCGCTGGAAGACCGATCGTTGGCCCCGATTCATCGTCTACGGCCTGCATCGGAACGTCACGCTGCTCGCGCTCACGTTCACCGTCGTACACGTGCTGACCACGATCGTCGACTCCTTCGCGCCGATCGCCGTCATCGATGCATTCATCCCGTTCCTCTCTCCGTACAGACCGTTCTGGCTCGGGTTGGGGACAGTCGCCTTCGACCTACTGCTGGCGCTCATCGTCACCAGCTTCCTCCGCCGGAGGATCGGCACGCGCCTCTGGCGAGCGGTCCACTGGCTCGCGTACGCTGCCTGGCCGGTCGCGCTTCTGCACACCTTCGGGACAGGAAGCGACGCGCGGGCGGGTTGGATGCTCTTCCTCGGAGTCGCTTGCGGCCTGAGCGTGCTGGCGGCGGTCATGTGGCGGCTCCTCGCCGCGCGCGACGCGCTCCCGCTTGTGCGCGCCGGTGCGACGCTGGCGACCATCGGTGTCCTCGTCGGGCTGCTGGTCTGGGTGCGCAGCGGTCCTCTGCAGCACGGCTGGGCGGCGCGAGCCGGCACGCCGCAGAGCCTTCTTCCGCAGTCGGCGGCCCGAAGAGCGGCACCGATTCGCCCGCCTCGACACGCTCATCCGAGGACGACGCCGCACGCCGCCGTTCTGCCGACAAGAAGCTTCACCGGTCTCCTCAAGGGTCACATCGGCGAAGCGCCCACCGGGCAAGGGCTCGTCGTGGTGACGATCGACGGCATCGCGCGTGGAGGCTTTCGGGGCCGCTTCCACATCGCGCTCAGGGGGTATCCGCTCGACGGCGGCGGCGTGCAGATGACGGACAGCGTCGTTGGTCTTCTGCCGGTCGGCGCCCGGAGATGGTCGTCGGGAACCGTTACCGGACTCCAGCAGACGGACATTCTGAGCGACGTCCGGATCTCACCCGGCCGAGTCCTGCGCGTCCGGATCAGCCTGCGGCTGGGCCGGTCGATCGTGACCGGCTCCATCAGCGGTCTTCCCGTCCGGGTCTAGGGCGACGATACGGCGACGCGAGACGGCGACCTCTGTGACCCGGAAACCCCCGAGGGGCGCGGCACGTCGGCCCCGCAGCGCGCCAGGAGCTCGGCCCAGTCCACGTTGACCTGGCGCTGGATCTCCGCCACCAGCTCCCGGTTCTCGTCGGCGAGCAGATGCGCGAATCGCGCCTGGAGGCCGAGCCAGCTCTCGATCGGCTCCGCTTGCTCCGGCCGGTAGCTCAGCCGGTAGGTGCCGTCGACGACGTCGTACAGCGGCCAGAAGCGGGTGTCGACTGCCGCGTTGAGCACACGCGCCGAGAGCCGGGGCTCGTGGCCCCAGCCGAGCGGACAGTCGGTAAGCACGTTGAGGAACGCGGGCCCGTCCGCGGCGACCGCGTGCTCGACCTTCCGGCTCAGGTCGTGCCAGTGCACGGCGACCGCCTGGGCGACGTAGGGCACGTGGTGGGCGATCGCGATCGCCGTCATGTCCTTTCGCCGCTGTGCCTTGCCGAAGCTCTCGACACCAGCCGGGCTCGTGGTCGTCGCGGCGGCAAAGGGCGTCGCACCCGAGCGCTGGACGCCCGTGTTCATGTACGCCTCGTTGTCGTAGCAGACGAACAGGAACCGGTGGCCGCGCTCGAGCGCCCCGGACAGCGCCTGCAAGCCGATGTCGTACGTGCCCCCGTCGCCGGCGAACACGACGACCGCCACGTCCTCGCCGGTGGGGAGCGCGTGCCGTCGCCGCAGCGCACGCTGCGCGCTCTCGACGCCGCTCGCGACCGCGGCCGCGTTCTCGAACGCGACGTGCAGCCAGGGGACGTTCCAGGCCGTCGTCGGGTAGCGCGTGGTCGCGACTTCGAGGCAGCCGGTCGCGTTGACGACGACCGTCGGCCGGTCGATCGTGCTCAGCACCGTTCGGACGACCATCGGGATGCCGCAGCCCTGGCAGAGCGAGTGGCCTCCGCGCAGCGGCTGGACGCCGTTCTGGTTGCGGACGAGTGTCTTCAGACGGGACACGGCTCACCTCGCACGGAGACGTACCTGGGCACGTGCTGCGCGAAGATCTCGCGCACGTCCTCCGGGTGGAGATCGCGGCCGCCCAGCCCGTACACGTGGCCGTGGAGCTCGGTGCCGCTGCCGTAGAGCGTGGCGGCGAGCTCCGCGTGGAGCGGGGCGCTGCCGCCCGGCGAGTCGGCGCGGTCGAGGACGATCACCGACGTGGCGCCTGCGAGCAGCTCGCGGACGAGCACGGCCGGGAAGGGACGGTAGGAGACGATCTTCAGCACGCCCACGGCCTCGTCCTCCTCGCGCAGCTCGTCGACGACGTCCTTGACCGTGCCTGCGGTCGAGCCGAGCGCGACGATTACGCGCTCGGCGCCCTCGAGCCGGTACGCGTCGACCGGCCCGTAGCGGCGGCCGGAGAGGCGTTCGAAGTCATCGGCCAGCCCGTCGAGCACCCGCACCGCGGCCTCGATGGCGGCGGACTGCTGGCGCCGGAACTCGTAGTAGTAGTCCGGCATCGCGAACGGGCCCTGCGTCGCCGGGTGTGCGACGTCCAGGACGGGATGCGCAAGCGTGTACGTCCCGACGAAGGCGGCGACATCGCCGTCCGCGAGCAGCTCGACGGGCTCGGCCGAATGGGTGATCGTGAAGCCGTCCAGGCAGACGAGGACCGGCAGCAGCACGTCCGGATGCTCGGCGATCCGCGGCGCGAGGACGGTCAGGTCGTACGCCTCCTGCGCGTTCTCGGCGAACAGCTGGACGACGCCGGAGTCGCGGATCAGCATGGAGTCGGAGTGGTCGCAGTGGATGTTGATGGGGCCGGAGAGCGCCCGGTTGCCGAGCGCCATCACGATCGGTGCGCGCATCGAGGCGGCGATGTAGACGACCTCCGCCATCAGCGCCAGCCCCTGCGAGGACGTGGCTGTCATCGTGCGCGCGCCTGCCAGCGCGGAGCCGATCGCGGCGCTCATCGCCGAGTGCTCGGACTCGACGTTGACGAGCTCGGCGTGCGCCCTCCCGTCCGCGACGAACTTCGCGAAGCTCTGGATGATGGGCGTCTGCGGCGTGATCGGATAGACCGGAAAGACGTCCGGGTCGATCTGGCGCATCGCGTGCGCGACCGCCTCGCCGCCGGTGAGGAGCCGGAGCGTCACTCCGCCACCATCTCGATCGCCTGCACCGGGCAGACCTGGGCGCAGATCTCGCAGCCCTTGCAGAAGTCGTAGTCGAAGCCGTCGAAGGCCGCGCCGTCGAGCCTGATCGCCGAGTCGGGGCAGTACAACCAGCAGAGCAGGCAGTCGACGCACCTGGAGAGGTCGACCTCCGGCTTGAGGCCGGTGCGCCAGCCGCCGGTATGGGGCTGCTCGGCCTCGGCAGGGGTCACGACCCCGCCGGCCGGGAGCTCCTGCCAGGTGCTCAGCCGCGCCATCGGTATCCCTCCGCGACCGCCTCGCGTACCGCCTTCGCGTCGGCCTTGCGGCCGAGCAGCTCGGCGGCGGCGTCCTGCAGGTCTTCGAGCGGCGGCTCGCCGAGCGCGGCGCCGGCAGCGCCGACCATGACCAGGTTGACGAAGCTCGAGCCGTGACCGGCCGCGAGCCGCGTCGCCGGGACGCAGCGGACCGGCACGCCGTCCAGCTCTTCCGGCCGCTCCTCGGCGTTGACGAGGACGAGCCCGTCCGGATCGAGCCCGTCGGCGACGTCGAGCTCGTTGACGAGCGACGGCTCGAGGACGACGACGAGATCCGGATCGGTGATCGTGTCGTGGCGGCGGATCGGCCGGTCGGACACGCGCGTAAACGCGCGCAGCGGCGCTCCGCGGCGTTCGGGCCCGTACTCGGGGAACGCCTGGACGCTCTTGCCGGCGCGAAGCAGGGAAAGGGCGAGAAGCTGCGCCGCCGTCTTCGCGCCCTGTCCCGCGCGCGCGTGCCAGCGGATCTCGGTCAGCCCAGTCATCGCCGGCCTCCGTCGAACGCGACGACGGCCCGCTTTGCCTCGCGAACCGCCTGCACCACGCTCGCGCCGCCGTTGATCGCATCGCCGGCGGCAAAGACCTTCGGGTCGGATGTGCAGCCGTCCTCGTCGACGGACTCGAGCAGCGCGCGGAACTCCTCGCGCGGCCGTTGTCCGATCGCCTTCACGACCGTGTCGACCGGTATCACGAACTCGCTGCCCGGGACGGGCTCGGGCCGACGGCGCCCGCTCTCGTCCGGCTCGCCGAGTCTCATCTGCGCGCACCGCACGCCCTCGACGCGGCGTGTGCCGACGAGCGCGACCGGGCTGACGAGGAAGCGGATCTCCACGCCCTCGGCTCGCGCGAGCTCGACCTCGTGCTCGTACGCGGGCATCTCCTGCTCGGTGCGCCGGTAGAGCAGCAGCGAGACGTCGGCGCCGAGGCGCTTCGCCTCGACCGCGACGTCGATCGCCGTGTTCCCGCCGCCGATCACGGCGACGCGGCTCCCGACGGGTGGGGGCTCGCCGGTCTTCAGCCCCTCGATGAACGGCAGCGACTCCCAGACGCCCTCGAGGTCGTCGCCGACGTAGGAGACGTCCGCGTCGGCGCCCATGCCGACGGCGAGTACGACCGCGTCGACCTCGTCCTCGAGCTCCTGCAGCCGCGCAGCGTCGACGCGTGTCCCGAGCCGGAAGTCGACGCCGAGCTCCTCGAGCAGGCGCGCCTCGTCGGGGAGCGGCTCGTTGGTCTGCCGGTAGGGCGCGATCGCGTAGCGGACGAGCCCGCCGACCTCCTCGCGCTCGTCGTAGACCGTGACCGCGTAGCCGCGCGCGGCGAGCTCGCCCGCCGCGGCCAGTCCGGCCGGCCCGGCGCCGATCACGGCGGCCCGGCGGCCGTTCGCTGTCGCGGCCTCGCGCAGGGGCACGCCGTGCTCGTGGGCCCACTCGGTCGCGTAGCGCTGGAGCGCGCCGATCTCGATCGGGGGGCGGCCCTCGTGGATGAGGACGCAGTCGCGCTGGCAGAGCACCTCGACGGGGCAGACGCGCGCGCAGGTGCCGCCGAGGACGTTCTCGGCGAAGATCGTGGTCGCGGCCGCGCCGGGGTCGTCGGCGGCTATCTGCGCGACGAAGCGGGGGATGTCGACGCCGGCCGGGCAGCCGACGAGGCACGGAGCGGGGGCGTGGGGGCCGCCGCACTCGAGGCAACGGTCGGCCTCGACGAGCGCCTCCTCCCGGGTGAGCGCGGGACGAAGCTCCTCGGCCAGTGCAGTCATTGCGCTCAGCCCGCGATCGCCTGGGCGATGTCGATGGTCGAGATCACGCCGACCGGTCGATCCGTCATCGGGTCGACCACGGCGAGGTGGGAGACGCCGCTCTCGGCCATCAGTTGAGCCGCCCGCCTGAGGTCGTCGTGCTTCGAGACGTAGACGAGCGGCGTGACCGCGCTCTCCCCGGCCGTGTGCAGGTCGACGTCGGCCCAGGCGGCGGCGACGAGGTCGAGGTCGGACACGATCCCCCACAGCTCGGTGGTCTCGTCGTCCTCGTCGCCGTAGTCGAACACGAAGACGGAGTGGACGCGATGGCTGGCCATCAGCCGGGCCACGCTGCGAAGAGGGGTTGAGGGGGCGCAGCTGATCAGGCCCTCGGTCATCACGTCGGCGACGCTCGCCTGCAGGAACTCGACCGGTTCGTAGTGGTTGTGTCGAATCGCGCTCTGCATGGCTCGATCGTCGCCCCGACTCGGTGCGAGAGCATCAGCGTCCGCCGCGATTCCCGTGCGGACAAGTACGGAACCGCGGCGCAAACGCGATCAACGCGTTTACCCTCCTCCCCGACCCCCCTCGCGCGCGTAGGCGCGTGCGTCCGCACGAGAGGGTCCGAGCATGCTTCGGTCGAGCCGCTCGCTGCTCAATAACGCCGCTCAGCCGTCGCTTCGGAGTTGGCCACGGAGAGCGCCGCCGGGGTACTTCGCGTTGTGGACGTTGACGTAGTACGCGCTCGGGTTGTTCTCGATCGCCGCTGCGACCGCGGCCGGAACTGTGATGCAACCCTTGGCCTTGTAGGCCTTCCCGAACGGAACGACGACCGGGCCTGCCACGCCCGCGCGCCCCTTGTGTATGTGCGCTGCGAGCAGTTTGGAGACCTTCGACGTCTTGATCTCCCAACACACCGACGTGCCGTTGATCTTCACCTCGGCCGTGCCCTTGCCGTCCGGGTCACCCTTGGGTATTTCAACCTTGCCGCTCAGCGTTGCGTGCAGCGAGTTCCCGCCTTTTTGAAGCGCGCCGCTCGCGCCGGCGACGGCGACCATCGCGATTGCGGCGCCGGCAACAACGATCTTGAACCTCATGGGGTATGCCTGCCTTTCGATCGAGGGAGTAATCGAGCTGCGATAGGAGGTACGAGTCGGAGTCCCAGACCGGATTGGCAGACGAGCACAGCCAGCACATCGTCACGCTGAACGTGATCCCCACTGACGTCGTTGTGACCGTGAACTCGGCCGAGGTCGCTCCGGCGGGCACGGTTACGATCGGCGGCGGGATCGCCACGTTCGAGTTGCTGCTGGTAAGGCCGACGACCGCCCCGCCCGCCGGCGCCGAGCCGGTGAGCGTCACCGTGCCCTGAGCGGACGTGCCCCTGTCACCGTCGACGGATTCAGGCTGACCGAGGCCGTCCGATACCGAGCCGGGAGGCTGCAGCGACGCTGCGGGATCTACGGAATCGCGTGCCGGCCGAGCTCGATCAGCTCGGAGCGCAGGCGCGAGCGCAGCTCGGCGACCGGGGCGTCGGGATCGCGGAACGAGCCGCACGGGTCGTTGAGCCAGTGCTCGAGGGTCACGATCGCGTACGGATCGAGCGGGCGATCGTCGTTCTCGAGGACGGTGACCAGCTCCTCGAGCTCGGGCTGGACGGCCCGGAAGCGGTCCGCCACTACGCCGGAGGAGCCGGTGAGCGCGATGCGAATCGAGTGGGCGAGGTCGTGCCGATGCTGCGGAGCCGTCGCGCGAAGGGCGAAGCGGCGGACGGCCGGGATCGAGTAGGCGTCCCTGTCGCCGGCGAGGTCTTCGACGAGGAAGATCCGGAGCACGATCGCCCGCACCCCGAGGAACCCGACGCCGAACGCGCCGAGGAGGAATGGGATCGCGAGCGTCGGCCGGACCTGGGTCGCGGTCAGCGCCAGCCCGGTGGCGACGACCGCCAGAACGAGGTCCTCGACCCCCTGAGCGCCGAGGTCGTGCACCCTCCGCGCTTCCGCGTCGACCTGACGGGAATTCACCTGTGAGGCCTCTCTGCCATGTGCCCGACGGTGGCTCCGCCGGCGCCCGGGCGCATCGGTGACACGCCGCAAGGGGACGCGGAGAACTACGTGTCGGTGCGGAACTCGGCCGGCAGCCCGAGCGGGGTGTCGGACCTCAGCGTCTCGCGCGAGTAGCGCCAGGCGAGGACCGGCACGTAGTCCGGGATCGAGGCCTCGCTGAGCAGCTGGGCGACGATCGCGTCGAAGCGCTCGTTCACCTCGCTCTCGGGAAGCCGCTCGAACTCGCGCGCGACGCCGTCTCGAACACACTCGAGGTGGTTCCGGGTCTTCACGTCAAGCGTCAGTGTCATCTGACGCTCCTCTCCCGTCGCCTTCGTGTGGAGTGATGGATCACCGCGTCCGAGGAGGGATAGAACACGCTCTCACGATCGTCGTCCCAGCGCACGCGGTAGTGCTGATGCCCGGCTTCGCCAAGCACTTCGAGGATCTCGCCGATCCGGCGGCCCTCGCCGACCCGGTGCCCTTCCACGATCACCACGTCGCCGGGGAGAGTCTTGGACGCTGTCTGCGGAGTGGTCATCTGCCACCTTCTGTCTCGGGTCGATCGAATCGTCGCCTCAGCCTAGGCCCGGACGCTACTGGCGCAACTCAGTGGATTCCCCGATCCGGGCTGCGCCGCTCCCTGATGCCTCCCTCCCGGGGCCGGCGGATGCTGGGACCCGTCTCAACGAGGAGGTGTTCGAGATGGCGACCCAGACACAGTCGGCCGGTGTACTGCAGAAGCTCCGCGTCGTCGACGCGATGCATCCGGGCGTGATCGCGTGCCCGTTCGAGACGTCGCTGCAGACGGTCGCGCGGATGATGGCGACCTACCGGGTGCACGCCGTGGTCGTGCTCGCGCACGAGGGCGACGAGGCGCCAGGCGGCATGCTCTGGGGCGTCGTCTCCGACACCGACCTGCTCCAGGCCGCACGAGGTTCCGACTTCGAGCTGCAGACGGCCCACGAGCTCGCCGCGACGCCGGCGATGACGGTCGTGAGCAGCGAGAGCCTCGACCGCGCGGTGCAGCTGATGGTCGAGCACGAGCTCTCGCACCTGATCGTCGTCGAACGCCGGTCCAAGCGCCCGATCGGCGTGCTCTCGACGCTCGACGTGGCGCGGGCGCTCGCCAGGATGGACTGAGCGGACGTCATGGCCTCCCGGGACGACGAACCAGGCGGCTTCGACTCGCTCACCCGCTTCCTGGCCGAGATCAGCCGCTTCCCGCTCCTGAGCCGCGAGCAGGAGGTCGAGCTGATGCGGCGCATCGAGCGCGGCGACGCCGAAGCGCGCGAGTTGCTCGTCAACTCGAACCTGCGGCTCGTCGTCTCGATCGCCAAGCGCTACCAGGGCTACGAAGTGCCGCTGCTCGACCTGATCCAGGACGGGATGTTCGGGCTGCTCCGTGCAGTCGACGGGTTCGACTGGCGGCGCGGCAACAAGTTCTCGACCTACGCGACCTGGTGGATCAGGCAGGCCGTCCGCCGCGGCGTCGACAACCGCTCGCGCCTGATCCGGTTGCCCACGCACGTGTCGGAGCGCGCCCAGCGCGTCGCCCGCGCCGAGCGCACGCTGAACGCGGCGGAGGCGCAGGTCGACGAGGACGCGATCGCCAGAGTCGCCGGGGTGTCACGACACCAGCTGCGTGGTCTGCGCGAGGCGGCGAGGGTCGTCGACAGCCTCGACCGACGGCGTGGCGATGCGGACGGTTCCGCCCTGGGACTGTCCATCGCGGACGACGGGCCGGACCTCCAGGAGCAAGTGGAGGCCCGGCTCGCCGCCGCCGCGGTCAGGGACGCGGTCGAGCATCTGCCCGAGCGCGAGCGGCGGCTGATCGAGGTCCGCTTCGGGCTCGTCGACGACGACCCCTCGAGCATCGAGGCCGCGCGCCGCCGGCTCGGTATCTCCCGCGGCGAGGCCACGCGCCTGGAGCGGCAGGCGCTGCACCGCCTCGCGCGCGAGCCCCGCCTCCGTGCCCTGCACGAAGCGGCGTAACGGGCTCGGTACTTCTCCACATCGCCTGATCGGCAGGTCTGCGGATGCCGCTCCCCGGGGCCGTCACGAGGATGGAGCCATGAAACCCCCACCCTGGAAGATCAAAGTCGTGGAGCCGATCTCGCTGCCGGACCCGGTGAGGCGGCGGGAGGCGATCGAGGAGGCGGGCTGGAACACGTTCCTGCTCCGCTCCGAGGACGTCTTCGTCGATCTGCTCACGGACAGCGGCACGTCCGCGATGTCGCAGGAGCAGCGCGCTGCGATGGAGCTCGGCGATGAGGCCTACGCCGGCTCGCGCAGCTACTACCGGCTCGAAGCCGCCATGCGAGACGTGTACGGCTACCGGCACCTGATCCCGACCCACCAGGGTCGGGGAGCCGAGCATCTGCTGGCGAAGATCCTCGTCGAGCCCGGCTCGGTCGTCCCCTCCAACCTGTACTTCACGACCTCACGGGCTCACGTCGAGCTCGCCGGCGGCGTCTGGCGCGACGTGTCCGTGCCGGAGGCGAGCGACCCGGCCTCGACGTTCCCGTTCAAGGGCAACATCGACCTCGTCGCGCTCGAGCGCGTGTTGCACGAGGTCGGCCCCGAGCGGATCGCGTTCGTCCGCCAGGAGGCGTGCCTGAACATGGCCGGCGGCCAGCCGTTCTCGCTCGACAACCTACGGGCCGTCCGAGCGCTGACGACCGAGTACGGCGTCCCCTTCATCCTCGACTCGACGCGGCTCTCGGAGAACGCCGTCTTCGTCCAGGATCGCGAGCCGGGGCAGGCGGGCCGCGACTTCGGCGACCTGATCCGTGAATTCTCGAGCCTCTCCGACGGCGCCGTGTTCTCGTCGAAGAAGGACCACTTCGTCCCCATCGGCGGCTTCCTCGCCCTGAACGACGACGTGCTCGCCGAGCGTGCGCGCGAGGTCCTCGTCGTCTACGAGGGCTTCGCCCACTACGGCGGCATGGCCGGTCACGACATGGAAGCCCTCGCCCAGGGGATCCGCGAGGCCGCCGACGAGGCGATGGTGCGGCACGTAGTCTCACAGGCCGCGTACCTCGGCACCCTGCTCGCCGAGCGCGGCGTGCCCACCGTCGTCCCCGTCGGCGCCCACGCGGTCTTCCTGGACGCGAAGCGGATCCTCCCGCACATGCCGCAGGCAGAGCTGCCGGCGCAGACACTCGCCGCGGCCCTCTACCTCGCGGGGGGTGTCCGCTCGATGGAGCGCGGCATCGTCTCGGGCCAGCACGGCGACGAGCCCTACGACGGGCTCGAACTGGTGCGCCTGACACTGCCACGACGCGTGTACACGTCGGAGCACCTCGCCTACGTCGCCGACGTCGTCGAGGGCGTCTGCCGCCGCGCTCCCGAGATTCCCGGCCTCGCGTTCAGCTACGAGCCGGAGCACCTGCGCTTCTTCCTCGGCCGGTTCGAGCCGGTCGCGGACTACCCGGACCTCTGCGTCGGGCCCTCACGAGTGGAGGTGGCTTTCCGATGAAGACCGTCGTGATCATGGGCGCCGGCGGGCGCGACTTCCACGACTTCAACGTTCGGTTCCGACACGATCCGGAGACCCGCGTCGTCGCCTTCACGGCGACGCAGATCCCGGGCATCGACCATCGCCGCTATCCCGCCGCGCTGGCCGGGCCGCTGTATCCGGACGGGATCCCGATCGTCCCCGAGGCCGGGCTCTCCGACCTGATCGCGGACCACGGAGTCGACGAGGTCGTGCTCGCCTACTCCGACCTCTCGCACGACGAGGTGATGCACAAGGCATCGACGGCACTCGCCGCAGGCACCGACTTCCGCCTGCTCGGACCGGGCACGACGATGATCGAGTCCTCGAAGCCCGTCGTCGCGGTCTGCGCCGTACGCACCGGTGCGGGCAAGAGCCAGACCAGCCGCCGCGTCGGCCGCATCCTCCTCGACTCGGGTCTGCGCGTCGCGCTCGTCCGCCACCCGATGCCCTACGGCGCCCTCGAGTCGATGCGCGTCCAGCGCTTCGCGAGCCATGCCGACATCGACGCCGCGCACCCGACGATCGAGGAGCGGGAGGAGTACGAGGCGCCGGTCGAGGCGGGCATGACGGTCTACGCCGGCGTCGACTACGAGGCGATCCTCGAGCAGGCCGAGTCGGAGGCGGACGTAATCGTCTGGGACGGCGGCAACAACGACTTCCCGTTCTTCCGTCCCGACCTCCTGATCGTCGTGCTCGACCCGCTGCGGGCCGGGCACGAGCTCCACTACCACCCCGGCGAGACCAATCTGCGCATGGCCGACGTCGTGGTCGTGAACAAGGTGGACAGCGCCGGCGCCGACGCGCTCGAGCGCGTCCTCGCGGACATCGCCTTCGCCAATCCGACGGCCACCGTCGTGCGCGCCGCGTCGCCGGTGACGCTCGACGAGGGGCCGCCGATCGCCGGTCTGTGCGTCCTCTGCGTCGAGGACGGCCCGACTCTGACTCACGGCGGCATGCCCTTCGGAGCGGCGGCGATCGCCGCCGAGCGGGAAGGTGCCCGGATCCGCGTCGACCCGCGGCCGACCGCCGTCGGCTCGATCGCGCGAGGTGTACGACGCCTATCCGCACATCGGGCCGGTGCTGCCCGCGATGGGCTACGGCGACGAGCAGCTGGCCGAGCTCGAGGCGACCATCAACGCGACCGAGTGCGACGTGGTCGTCACCGGCACGCCGATCGACCTCGGCCGGCTGATCGACTGCCGCCATCCGATCCGGCACGTCCGCTACGAGCTCGAGGAGATCGGACGGCCGACGATCGAAGACGTCCTCCAGCCCATCGCCGAGCTGACGTTGCTCGAGCGAGATCGCCTCGTGGAGACCCGTTCGTGAGCGCGCCGGGCTCGGTAGCCGCCAGGAGGCTGGAACGGAACGCGGCGATCATCGCGGCGCATCCCCGCTGGCACGGCGTCCGTCACCCCGACCTGATCCCGTTTCCGCCGCCGAAGCGCTACTCGAAGCTCGACGTCATGCCCGCGATCGGGCGCTCCGCACTCTTGCCGCCTCCCGGCGAGGACGCGCGGCACTCGAGCGCCGAACGCGCCGCGCACAACCTGGAGGTGCTGGAGGCGCATCCGCGCTGGCGCGGGATCCGGCATCCCGAGCGCCTCGCCTTCCCCGACCACTTCCGCGAGCCGGACCCGCTGCTCCGATACCGCGACGCGGTGCTTCGTGCCGTGCGCGGCGTCCGCGAGAGCGAGAAGCTGTGCAGCCGGATCAGCGCGGTCGCCGACGCGATCGACCGCCGCTCCTGGCCGTGGGCCGCGTCGCCGGCGCGAGCTCGAGCCGAGACGGCCCTCACCTCCTCCGCGCCGGGGTGGGCTCAGGAGCCTGACGGCCAGGCTGCGGCTCCCGGAGCCCGGTAGCCGCCGTCACGCGCGCCCGGCCGCCAGGCCGATCTCTCACTGACGTCGGCTCAGTCGCCGACCTCGACGTCGATCTCGTCGAGCACGACGCCCTGCGCCTCGGGCTCGGTCGGGTCGACGCGAAGCTCGGTCTCGACCTCGGCGCCCTCGGCGACGGTGCCGCGTGCCGCCTCGGCGAAATGCTCGCGGAAGTGCGCATCCGTGAAGTGCGAGAGCGCGCCCAGCCGGACGCGAACGCGCGTGACGCGCGTGGCGCCGGCGGCCGTAGCCTCGGTCTCGATCCTGGCCATCAGGTCCTCCATCAGCTTGCGCTCGTGCATCCCGCGACCTCCTCTCGCAGGGCGGCGGCGACCCGCTCGACCGCGGCCTCGACCTCGGGCGACAGCTCGTCGCCAGGTTCGGCGCCGGCCGCCTCGATCCCATAGAAGACGACCCGGGCCGGCAGCCGGCCGAGCGCGCGGGCGAGCTCGACCGCCTCGGCGATCCCGAGATGGTGCGTCGAGGCGCTGACCAGTTCGGCCGGGAGCTCCTCCGCGCTCGCGTCCAGCCGGTGCACCGTGCCGGGCGCCGCCCCGGAGACGACGGCGTCGACGAGCCAGACCGCATCGGTGCCCTCCCACGCGTCGAGGAGCCCGGTCGGCTCGCCCTCCCGCTCGAGCACCTCCACCCCCGGGGGCGCGATTTCGCGCAGGCGCCGCGCCACGGCGAGCCCGGCCGCGTCGTCCCCCCGCCACGGATTGCCGACCCCGATCACCGTCAGCAGCGCTCGACCTCCAGCTTCAGGAAGTGGGTGGCGCACGAGATGCAGGGGTCGTAGTTGCGGATCGACTGCTCGCAGAGGAGGGCAAGCTCGTCGTCCGGCAGGTCGAGGGAGCGTTCGACGACGCCGCGAAGGTCCTCCTCGATCACGCGCTGATTCTGCGAGGTCGGCGGCACGATCTTCGCGTCGAGGATCGTCCCGTCGTCGTCGAGCTCGTAGCGGTGGTAGAGGATCCCGCGCGGCGCCTCGGTGCAGCCGTGGCCGACGCCGGCGCGCGGCTCGACCTCGACCGCTGGGGCATCGGGCTCCTCGTACTCCGCGATCAGCCGCAGCGCCTCGTCGGTGGCGTAGACGAGCTCGACGGCACGCACGACGATGCTCCGGAACGGGTTGCGCTCTGAGGGCGAGAGTCCAGCCCCGGCCGCAGCCTCCTGCGCGAGCGGAGAGAGGCGGTCGTAGGCGAGCGCGAAGCGTGCCAGCGGGCCGCAGAGGTAGGAGCCGCGCTCGCGAATCCTCGAGTGCAGCGCGTTCGACCGGGCGACGTGCTCCTCGACGAAGTGCTCCTCGTACTCGGAGACGTCGATGTCGAGGCCGCGGTTGGAGACGATGCGCCCGAGGTCGATCGGGTACTCGCCGGGCTCGGAGAGCGCCACGAGCTCGTAGTCCTGCTCGTAGTCCGGGAAGTCGAACCCGGCCGTCACGGCCACGGTCTCGAGCGCGATCTCGCGCGCGCGCTCGAGCTTCTCGACGAGCGGCGCCAGCTCGCGCTTGCGCGGCGCGCGGTACCAGCCGCCGACGCGGACGTTGACCGGGTGCACCTCGCGTCCGCCGACGACGGTCATCACCTCGTTGCCCGTCTTCTTCAGCTCGAGCGCCTTGGCCACGATCTCGGGGTTGTCGCGGGCCAGGTGCACGGCGCTCTCGTAGCCGAGGAAGTCGGGGGCATGGAGCATGAAGACGTGCAGGGCGTGGCTCTCGATCCACTCGCCGCAGTAGAGGAGCCGTCGCAGCGCACGCAGCTGGCCGCCGACCTCGACGCCGCACGCCTGCTCCATCGCGTGGACCGAGCTCATCTGGTACGCGACGGGGCAGATGCCGCAGATCCGCGCCGTGATGTCGGGTGCCTCGGTGAACGCACGGCCGCGCAGGAACGCCTCGAAGAAGCGCGGCGGCTCGTAGATGCGAAGCGCCACCTGGGTCACGCGGCCGTCCGCGATCTTCACGGTCATGCCGCCCTCGCCCTCGACGCGCGCGAGGTAATCGGTCTTGATCGTGCGCCGTTCAGCCATGCCGAGCCGCCTCCCGTCCCGCGGGTCTCGCGGGCTTCACGGCTTCCTCGCCTCCTCGAAGGCGGTGACGTTGAACGTGCGGAACACTCGCTCGACGGCCGACTCGCGCATTCCCAGTACCTTCAGCTGCCTGGTCAGCGACACCGTGTTCGGCGTCTCCATGGGCCCGAAGCAGCCGTAGCAGCCGCGGTCGTAGGACGGGCAGAGCGCACCGCAGCCGGCGTGGGTGACCGGGCCGAGGCAAGGAGTCCCGTGCGCGACCATCACGCAGACGTTGCCCCGGCGCTTGCACTCCATGCAGACGCTCGTCGACGGGATGTTCGGCCGGCGGCCGTGCAGGAACGCCTTGATCACCTCGAGCAGCTGGCGCTTGTCGATCGGGCAGCCGTGCAGCTCGAAGTCGACCGGGACGTGCGCCGAGATCGGCGTCGACGTCTCGAGCGTCGAGATGTAGTCGGGCGAGGCGTACACGATCGAGACGAACTCGTTCACGTCGCCGAAGTTCTTGAGCGCCTGGACGCCGCCCGCCGTCGCGCAGGCGCCGATCGTGACCAGATGCCGCGAGACGCCGGCGGACCTGCCGGATCCGCTCCGCGTCGTGCGGCGTCGTCACTGAGCCCTCGACCAGCGACAGGTCGTAGGGGCCCTTGACCGTGGCGCGGCTCGCCTCGAGGAAGTACGCGATCTCGACCTCGCCTGCGAGCGCGAGCAGCTCGTCCTCGCAGTCGAGCAGCGACAGCTGGCACCCGTCGCAGGACGCGAACTTCCAGACGGCGAGCTTGGGCTTGCGCGTCCGGGTCACAGCTCTCGCACCTCCATCAGCGGCTCGAGCTCGTCCCAGCGGTAGACCGGGCCGTCGCGGCAGATGAGGGTCGGGCCGAGCTGGCAGTGCCCGCACCAGCCGAGGCCGCATTTCATGTCGCGCTCCATCGAGATCCAGATCCGGTCGGCGGGCACGCCGCGGTCGAGGAGTGCCTCGGCGGCGAAGCGCATCATGATCTCCGGCCCGCAGATCATCGCCAGCGCCGCCGCCGGGTCGAAGCGGGCAGACGCGATCAGCTTCGGGACGACACCGACGTTGCCGCGCCAGCCGCTCTCGCCGCGGTCGACCGTGACGTCGACCTCGACGTCGAAGCGGCTGCGCCAGCGCTCGACCTCGCGCCGATAGACGAGGTCGTCCGGCGTGCGGCTGCCGTAGAGCAGGACGACGTCGCCGTACTCCTGGCGCCTCCGCAGGCACTCGTACAGCGCCGGTCGCAGGGGTGGCAGTCCGATCCCGCCCGCGACGACGACGACGTCCAGGCCGAGCGCCTCCTCGACGGGCCAGCCGCGGCCGAACGGGCCGCGGACGCCGAGGACGGTGCCCGGCGTGGAGGCGCAGATCGCCTCCGTGACGGCGCCGACCGCGCGCACGGTGTGGACGAGGGGGCCGCCGCGCTCGCCGCAGATCGAGATCGGCACCTCGCCGATCCCGAACGCGTACAGCATCGTGAACTGGCCGGGCAGCGAAGTCGAGCGGCGCGCCTTCGACGGGCTCGAGCTCGAGCGTCCACGTGTCGGCGGTCTCGCGGCGGCGGCGGGCGACGCGGAACGGCCGCGGCGCCATCGGCCCAGCGACAGGCGAGCGCTCAGCGACCGTCGCCATAGAGGTCCAGGAGCCGGAGCCTCGTCCACTGCAGGCGCTCGATCAGCACCTGCGTGAACCGGGAGATCAGGTCGTAGCCGAAGGCGGGGTCCTGCTCACACTTCTCGCGCAGGCACGCGGCGTCGAACTGCGTGGCGCGCACGAGGCCGAGCGCGCGCGCGTCGAAGTGCCAGCGGTAAGGGGCGAACAGCCAGGACCAGCCGATCACCTCGCCCGGGTCGATCGTCTCGATCGTGACCGGGCCGCGGGCGGGGACGAAGGTCTCGAGCGCCACCCGGCCGTGCCGGATCACGTAGAACGTGTCCGCGTCGTCGCCCTCACGGAAGACGATCTCGCCGTCGGCGAAGCGCGTGTTCGCCGCGCAGCCCGAGAGCAGCTCGAGCGCCTCGTCGGACATGCCCTGGAAGATCGGCACGTCCTGGAGCAGGGTCTCAATCGTCCGCATCGGTCGCCTCCTCACCACCGCGGAGCGCGGTCAGCTCCTCGGTGACGTCGATTCCGACAGGGCACCAGGTGATGCAGCGGCCGCAGCCGACACAGCCGGAGCTGCCGAACTGATCGTGCCAGGTGCCGAACTTGTGCGTGAGCCACTGGCGGTAGCGCGAGCGGCCGGACGGCCGGACGCTGCCGCCGTGGAGGTACGAGTGCTCGACCGAGAAGCACGAGTCCCAGCTGCGGGTGCGCTCGGCGTGCTCGCCCGTGAGGTCGGTCGTGTCCTCGACCGAGGAGCAGAAGCAGGTCGGGCAGACGAGCGTGCAGTTGCCGCAGGTCAGGCAGCGCGAGGCGACCTCGTCCCAGCGCTCGTGCTCGAGCGTTTGTGCCAGCAGCCCGCGAAGGTCGGTCGCGTCGAACGTGCGGCCCATGCGCTCGGCGGCGCCGGCGACCGCGCGGCCGGCGGCGTCGAGGTCGGCGTCGGTCGCCTCGCGGGACTCGAGCCCGGCGAGCACCTCGGCGCCGCGATCGGAGCCGGTCTCGACGAGGAAGCGGTGCTCCCCGTCGAGGATCTCCGTCAGGGCCAGGTCGTACCCGCTCTCCGCCTTCGGGCCGGTGCCCATCGAGACGCAGAAGCAGGTGCCGCCCGGCTCGAAGCAGTTGACGGCGACCACGAGCAGGTCGCGCCTGCGGGCGGCGTAGTCCGCGTCCGTGAAGGCGCCCCCGAGGAAGACGCGGTCCTGGATCTCGATCGCGTGCAGCTCGCACGAGCGCACGCCGATCAGCGCGAGGGGTGCGTCTTCGTCGCGGGACTCTTCCTCGACTTCGAAGCCGCCGTTCTGCCGCCGGGCGCGCCAGAGCCTGACTCGGGCGGGGAAGAGGAACTGCTTCCAGGAATGCGGCCCGACGGCGAATCCGAACCGCGCGTCGTCCCCGCGCCGCTCGAGGCGATAGGTGCCGGCATCCTGCGTCTCCGTCCAGCCGACGGGGAGATCGGCAGCCGACTCGAGATCGTCGTAGACGATCGCGCCGTCGCGTACCGTCGGGCCGAGGACGCGGAAGCCCCGGGCGCGCAACGCGTCGACCAGCGCCTCCAGGGCGTCCGGGCCGACGACGGCTGTCGCGGGAGCTGTCACAGCGTCTCGAGCATGACCGATGGCGGGGTCGGGGGCATCGGTGCGGTGCCGCTGCGGCCTGCGGTTTTGCCGCAGGTGCGCAGTTGTGATCTGCGGTTGCGCCTGGTCGGGCTGCTCGCGATCCTACAAGCCATGCCGACGACCGAGCGTCGCCGTTTTCGCGTCCGCGGAGTCGTGCAGGGCGTGGGGTTCCGGCCGTTCGTGTACGGACTGGCACGTCGCCACGAGCTCGGAGGCTTCGTTCTCAACGACGGGGAGGGCGTGCTGATCGAGGCCGAGGGCGGCGACGTCGACCGGTTCGCCGCCGACCTCGTCAGCGAGGCACCACCGCTCGCGCGGATCGCCTCGCTGAGCACGCAGGAGATCGAGCCGCTCGGCGAGACCGACTTCGCGATCGTCGAGAGCCGCGCCGGCAGCCGCACCGCCCTGATCCCGCCCGACGTCGCCACCTGCGACGAGTGCCTGCGGGAGCTGTTCGACCCGCGCGACCGCCGCTATCGCTACCCCTTCCTGAACTGCACGCAGTGCGGGCCGCGGTTCACGATCGTGCGCAGCGTTCCCTACGACCGGCGCGCGACGACGATGGCGGCCTTCCCGATGTGTGCCGACTGCCGGAGCGAGTACGAGGACCCCGCCGACCGGCGCTTCCACGCGGAGCCGACCTGCTGCCCCGCCTGCGGGCCGCAGCTGTCGATGCCGCTCGGGCAGGCGGTCGAGCTGATCCGGGAAGGCGCGATCCTCGCCGTCAAGGGCCTCGGCGGCTATCACCTCGCCTGCGACGCCGCGAACGAGGAGGCAGTCGCCCGCCTGCGGGCGCGCAAGCGCCGTGAGGAGAAGCCGTTCGCGATCATGACCGCATCGCCGGAGCGGCTCGCCGAGATCTCCGCGGACGAGTGGACGCTGCTTCGTTCGCCCCAGCGCCCGATCGTGCTCCTCCCACGCCTTGCAACACAGTGTTGCAATGTCGCGCGGTCGGTTGCGCCCGACTCACCGCGGCTCGGAGTAATGCTTCCGTACACGCCGCTCCACCACCTGCTCTGCGCGGATGCCGACGGGCTGCTCGTGATGACGAGCGGCAACCTGTCCGCCGAGCCGATCGCGTTCGAGGACGACGACGCGCGCTCCCGGCTCGCCTCCGTCGCGGACGCGTTCCTGAGCCACGACCGCGCGATCCATCGCCGCTGCGAGGACTCGGTCGTGAGCGCCGAGGCCCCAATCCGCCGCTCGCGCGGGTACGTGCCGGCGGCGCTGCCGCTGCCCGTCCCTGCGGTCAGGCCGATCGTCGCAGCGGGCGCGGAGCTGAAGAGCACGTTCTGCGTCGCGCGCGGGCCTGAGGCATTCCTCTCCGCGCACCTCGGCGACCTCGACTGCGAGCCCGCCTTTCGCGCCTTCCGTACCGACCTCGAGCTCTACCTGGCAATGCTAGGCGTCGAGCCCGAGGTCGTCGCGCACGACCTGCACCCCGAGTACCTGGCGACGAAGTGGGCGCTCGAGCAGGGGACGGAGCTCGTCGGCGTCCAGCACCACCACGCCCATGCCGCCGCCTGCCTGGCCGAGCACGGCGAGACCGGTCCCGCGCTCGCGCTTGTCTTCGACGGAACGGGCTACGGGACGGACGGGACCCTGTGGGGAGGCGAGCTCCTGCGCTGCGACCTGCGGTCGTTCGAGCGGCTCGCCAACCTCGAGCCCGTGCCGCTTCCCGGCGGCGAGGCCGCGATCCGCGAGCCGTGGCGCCTCGCCGCGGTCTGCCTCGAGCTCGGCGGCCTCGACGTCCCCTGGGAACGCTGGCCGATCGTGCGCGAGAGCCTCAGGGTCAACGCGCCGCTCGCCTCGGGGATGGGCCGGCTGTTCGACGCCGTCGCGGCCGTGCTCGGCGTCCGCGAGCAGGTGACCTACGAAGGGCAGGCCGCCGTCGAGCTCGAGCACCTGGCGGGCGAGCTGCCGGCGGAACCGTTCGCCTGGCGCTTCGGCGACACCGTGGACTTAGCAACACAGTGTTACTTGGCGCTCGAGGCGGGTCGCGACAGGGCGGAGGTCGCCGCTGCCTTTCACGAGACCGTGGCGGCCGGGGCCGCGGCCGCCTGCGCCGAAGCGGGTGAACCGAGGCTCGTCGTGCTCTCCGGCGGCAGCTTCCAGAACCGGCGCCTGCTCGCCTCGACGCGTCGGCGGCTCGAGGAGCTCGGCTTCCGTGTCCTCACCCACCGGCTCGTCCCGGCGAACGACGGCGGGATCAGCTACGGGCAGGCGGCGGTCGCAGCTGCGAGGATCGCGGCATGTGCCTAGGGATCCCGGCGCAGATCGTCGAGCTCATCGACTCGGAGGCCGGCATCGCCAAGGCCGAGATCTCGGGCGTGCGCCGGGAGATCTCGATCGCACTCTGCCCCGAGGCCGGCGTCGGCGACTGGGTGCTCGTGCACGTCGGGTTCGCACTGGCGACGATGGACGAGGAGCAGGCGAAGGAGACGCTGGCGCTGCTCGAGCAGATGGGCGAGGCGTACGAGCAGGAGGTCGGCGAGATCCGGGCGAGCGCAGGCGCATGAGCCTCGACGTCGAGCACTGCATCACCTGCGGCGACGTCGCCGTCACGGCCACGGTCGTCTCCGTCAGCGGCGACACGGCCACCGTGGAGGTCGACGGGCGCCGCGAGCGGGTCGGGATCGAACTCGTCTCGCCGGTCGAGCCGGGCGAGGCGCTGCTTTGCCACGCCGGCATCGCGCTGCAGAAGATGGAGGCCGCGTGAGGTTCGTCGACGAGTACCGCTCTGGTGAGCTGGCGGCGAAGCTGTCGCACGAGATCGAGTCGTTGGTCGAGCCCGGCCGCGAGGTGCGGATCATGGAGGTCTGCGGCGGACACACGCACGCGATCTCGAAGCACGGGCTCGAAGATCTTGTCCCGGACGAGGTCGACTTCCTGCACGGCCCAGGCTGCCCGGTCTGCGTGATCCCGATGGGCCGGGTCGACGATGCGATCTTCCTCGCCGAGCAGCCCGGGATCACGTTCACGACCTTCGGGGACATGGTGCGCGTCCCCGGCGGCCGCGGCTCGCTGCTCGAGGCCAAGGCGCGCGGCGCCGATGTGCGCATGGTCTACTCGCCGCTGGACGCGCTCGAGCTCGCACGCACGAACCCCGACAACGAGATCGTCTTCTTCGCGATCGGCTTCGAGACGACGGCACCCGCGACCGCGCTCACGCTCCTGCGTGCACGCGAGGCCGGACTGCGCAACTTCAGCGTCTTCTGCAACCACGTCACGATCGGGCCGCCGCTGAAGGCGATCCTCGACTCGCCCGGCCTGCGGCTCGACGCGTTCATCGCGCCCGGTCACGTCTCGACCGTGATCGGCACGCGCACGTACGACTTCATCGTCCGCGACTACGCACGGCCCGTCGTCGTCACGGCCTTCGAGCCGCTCGACATCCTGCAGGCGGTCGTCATGGTCCTCCGCCAGCTTCGCGACAGGCGTTGCGAGGTGGAGAACCAGTACACGCGCGTCGTGCGCCGCGACGGCAATCCGCGGGCGATCGCGGCGATCGAGGAGACCATGGAGCTGGGCGAGACGTTCGAGTGGCGCGGGCTCGGCTGGATCGAGCGGAGCGGGCTGCGCCTGCGGCCGGAGTTCGCCGACTGGGACGCCGAGGCGCGGTTCGAGCTCCCCGGGAACCGCGTCGAGGACCCGAAGGCGTGCCAGTGCGGCGAGGTGCTGGTGGGCGCGATCAAGCCGTGGGAGTGCAAGGTCTTCGGCACCGCGTGCACGCCGGAGCGGCCGATCGGGACCTGCATGGTCTCCGCCGAGGGCGCCTGCGCCGCCTACTACAACTACGGGCGCCTCGCGCTCCGGGCGTGAAGCTCCGCGACGACGTCGTCACGCTCGCGCACGGCGCCGGCGGGAAGGCGACGCGCGCGCTCGTGGAAGGACTGTTCCTCGAGGCGTTCCGGAACCAGGCGCTGGAGCCGCTCGGCGACGCGGCAATCGTCGACCTCGACGGGTCGCGGCTCGCCTTCACGACCGACTCGTACGTCGTCAAGCCGATCTTCTTCCCGGGCGGATCGATCGGCGACCTGGCGGTCAACGGCACCGTCAACGACCTCGCGGTCTCCGGCGCCGTGCCGCAGTGGCTCTCCGCGGGCTTCGTGATCGAGGAGGGGTTCGCCGTCGCCGACCTTCGGCGGGTCGCCGGGGACATGGCGCGTGCGGCCGACGCTGCAGGCGTGGCGATCGCGACCGGCGATACGAAGGTCGTCGAGCGCGGGAACGCCGACGGCGTTTACGTCAACACAGCCGGGATCGGGCTCGTCGCTCCCCGTGTCGACCTGCGGGCCGAGAACGTGCGGCCCGGCGATCGGGTGCTCGTCTCTGGCACGCTCGGCGACCACGGCATGGCGGTGATGATCGCGCGCGGCGACCTGAAACTGGAGGCCGACATCGAGAGCGACACCGCCCCCGTCCACGAACTGACGGCTGCACTGCTCGAATTTGGCGACGCCGTCCGCTGGATGCGAGATCCGACGCGGGGCGGCATCGCTGCGGCGCTGAACGAGTTGGCGCGTGATGCGGGCATCGCGGTAGTGCTGACCGAGGAGGCGCTGCCCGTACAGCCGCAGGTTGCCGGCGCATGCGAGATCCTCGGCATCGACCCCCTGTACGTGGCCAACGAGGGGAAGCTGGTCGCGATCGTCTCGCCAGAGGCCGCCGAGGCAGCGCTCGAATCGCTTCACGCAAGCACGCTCGGCGGCCGCGCTGCCATCGTCGGCGTCATAGCCGACGAGCCGGAAGCGCTTGTCCTGCTCGAGACGTCTCTTGGTGGCCGTCGCATCGTCGACATGCTCGTCGGAGACCCGCTGCCGCGAATCTGTTAGGGGCTTGATTTCGCTAGGGGGGAACGAAATCCGGCTGTGGTCGCGATCCGTACCCTCGGCATGGGTAGTGGCGGACTCCGGCTGTAGCGCGGTCCCCAGGCTATCCCGTGCCGCCCCGCTGATTACGCGTCAGTTCGGAGGCGACGTGGAAAAGTTCATTGGCGACAGCATCGCCGCGGTCTTCAACGAGGGGACCAGCCCGATCACGCCCTGCGGGCTGCTCGCGCCGCTTTGGCGTTGCAGCACGAGCTTGCCGGTCTTGCCGACCAACATCCGGATTGGCCGCGGATGCGCATTGGCGTCAACAGCGGCGAAGCGGTGCTTCAGGAGATCGGAGGCGACGGGCATGTAGCGTCCCTGGTCGGCGACACGGTCAACACTGGCTCGCGTCTCGAGAGTCTCGCCCCTCCCGGAGGCGTGCTCGTCGGTGCGGAGACATACGAACAGCTCCCGGACGGCGCGGTGGTCGAGGCGAGGGCTGGATTGAGGATCAAAGGCAGAGACGATGCGCTCGACGCATACATCCTGCTCGCACTTCCCTAGCCCTCCGGGTGCGACCGTCCCCGTACGCGACCACATATGCAGGGATCGCGAAACGGTGTGGTCGGCACGATCTGACGGCCGAGCCGGCTGGGGCGTCCGCCTTGTCTGCTGCTTCGAGGACGGCGGCTACGGTAGTCGCGTGGATCGTGAGTGAGTGCGTACGGACGCCGTAGCTGTCGAGTATGGCGGCGACGTGGTTGAGGTGGGGGTCGACCGAAGCACTCTCATGTGTCTCGCGCACACGTCGCGCCTCCGCGTGGGAGGGGCCGCCCAGGCGGGCGAAAACGATCACTTGGGTCGGCCGCTCGGGAGCCTGCGAGCCGCCCGCGGCACACTCGTTGTTCCCTTGTTTCTCGGCCGCGGGTCTTGCTCGGCAGTAACGAACGTCATCTCTGTCGAGGAGCAACTGCTCGCGCGAGGGACTCCAACAGGGGCGGTCAGAGGAGGTGTTGGAACACCTGGGCGTACTGTTCGAGGTGGCGGTCGCCGATGAACTCTTCGGTGACGCGGGCCCGCGCGTTGGCGCCTATCCGTGCGGCTTCCTCCGGCAAGCGCAGCAGGTGCTCGGTGGCGGCTGCGAATGAGACGAGATCGTTAGGGTCGTCGAGCAACACTCCGTAATCGCCGTCCGGAATCTGGTCAACGATTCCCCCGACCGCCGAGGCGATCACGGGTCGCGCCTTCCACATGGCCTCTGCGACGGTGAGCCCGAACCCCTCCGCGAGGCTCTTCTGCACCACGACCGACGCGTGGCGCTGCAAGGCGTTGACGATCGCTGCGTTTTCGTCCGCGTCGGTCATCGAGACGCAGGCGAGATGGACGCGATTCCGGGCGGCGTGCGGAAGCGTGCGCCAGGCGTCGATGCATTCCTGCAGTACCTCGGCTCCCTCCGGATCGTCTGAGACGCCCGACACCTCCGGCCCGCAGAGGACGAGATGTGCGCCGAGGGAGGGATCGACGTGCTCGGCGAAACCGCGCATCACACCTTCCATGTCCTTCATCCGGTCCCAGCGGGAGACCTGCAGGACGAGCGGCGCCTCGGGAGGAGCTCCCGGTCCCGTCTCGAGCAGATCGGCGTGGCCGTTGATTCGACCGGTCGATCCGTTACGACGCGTGAAGGGCACAGCAGGGACGGCTCCGTCGCCGTCGAGCAAGCCCACGTGGCCGAGGACGACACGGGCATTTCGATGTGACATGGGCTCGTTCTTTGCCGAGAAGGGGTCGATTGACGGGGCGATGGCAAAGGTTCGCTCCGGGTCGGCGAACGGGGGCGCAAACGCCGCCCGCGAGACGATGACGGCGTCTACCTGCTCGAGATAGGGACGGAGGAAGCCCCACGATCGCTCTGTCCACTGATTCGGCTCGTCGCGGCCGACATGGCAGCGCCAGACCGCTATGGCTCCGGCGTCGCACACAGCCGCCGCAAGACCGGCAGGCTGCGGATCGTGGATCATGACGATGTCGCCGGGCCGGACGAGCGCGAGCAACTCGATGGCGTTCGCCCGCTGCACCTGCTCGTAGACCCGCCGCTCTGCAGGCCCCAGCGGGCCGCCGTCACCCGGTGAGCCGTAGAGGCCGTTGTGGATTCGCTTCGTGACGGCGAAGAACAGCGGATCGCCCCGGATCACCAGCCACCGCGCCGCGATCCCTGCACCGAGGACATAGGCGAGGAGCGTCTGGAGCATCTCGGCCACGCCGCCGCCGGTCGCGGTTGAGTTCACGTTGATCACCGTCCGCCCCTCGAGGGCCGAACGGGTCGACTCGGCCACCGCCTCGAAACGGGCCATCCGGTCCGGCCCGATCAGCGGCTCCAGCCGCGCTGCGTCGAGCGCCTGAACGTCGACCTCACGCAACCCGCCGCCAGCTACCCCGCCCACGCGAAGAGTCTTACACCGTCTCCGGAATGCAGCCGGCTCGACGGACTGCTGAGACACTGAGGCTGTGGCCGGATTCGTCGACGTTCACTCGCATACTGTCCCGTCCGGCGATGACGGGGCGCGCACGCTCGAGGAGGCTGCACAATTGTGCTGGATTGCGGCCGACACCGGCACAAGGGTCCTGTTCGCGACCCCGCACGCGCACGCCGCGTGGGATCACCACCCGCGGACGCCTGAGCGGGAGCGGCTGTTCGCGGAGTCGTTCCCGGAGGTTCGAGCGGCAGCCGGACAGCTCGGGCTCGAGCTTCGACGCGGCTGGGAGGTGTTCCCGACGGTTCTCCGGGACGCCGACCCGGACGAGTTCGTGCTGGAAGGGACCCGGGCCGTCCTGATCGAGTTCCCCGGCCACTGGCTCGGGTTCAAGGACGACAGCTCGCTCACGCTCGAGGCGGCCGACCGGATAGTCGCCGCGGGGCTGGTGCCGGTCGTCGCGCACCCGGAACGGTCGATCGGGCTTCGGACGGACTTCGCTGTCGCCAGGGCGCTGGGCGATCGGGGTTGCCTGCTCTGTCCGAACGGTGATTCGGCGCTCGGCGACAACGGGCCGGCAGCAGAGGAGCTGCTGTGGCGGCTGCTCGACGAGGGCCTCGTGGCGCTGATCGCCTCGGACGGACACCGGGCACGACGCCCGCCGCGACTCGACCAGGCATACGAAGTACTCGCCGACCGTTACGGGGCCGAGGCGGTCGCTCCGTTGTTGGACGGCTCTGCGCTGCCGTGGGTGGAGGTACCAACCAGCGCAGCGACCGTCGAGTCGGCTGGACCCTGAACCCAGGGGCGAGAGTAGATGTCGATTCTGTCACTCGGGCTAACGCGCTCGACCACGTCGTGGTGGTGCTGTTCGAGAATCGATCTCTCGACAACGTTCTCGGGCATCTGTATGGCCCGGAGGATGGCAAGACGTTTGAGGGTGTGATCGGGAAGGGCTTGAGTAATCCGACTCCGGAGTGGGCTGAGCACGGCGCTGACCGGAAGGTGGTGCCGTACTCGGTTGCGACGGATATGGATTCGCCGAACCCGGATTCGGGTGAGGAGTGGTACCACACGAACACGCAGTTGTTCAACGTCCTCAACGAGCACAACCGGTTCAAGATCGGGGAGGGCGTGACGGAGCCGTGGAACGCGCCGCCTGCGGGTGCGACGCCCACGATGGACGGGTTCGTGACTGACTACATCAGCACGTTCACCGGGGAGATGGGTCGTCAGCCGACTTATGAGGAGTACGCGCAGATCATGACGGGGTACACACCGGAGCAGGTGCCGGTGCTGAACGGCATCGCGCGCGAGTTCGGGGTGTTCGACCACTGGTTCTGCGAAGTGCCGTCGCAGACGTTCATGAACCGGTCGTTCTGGACGGCGGCGACCTCGTCAGGGCTGGTCGTGAACAGCCCCGCGAAAAAGTGGTTCACGAAGAACGACACGGAGACGATCTTCGAGCGGCTCGAACAGCACGGAAAGACCTGGAGGGTCTACGTGCTAGAGCCGATGCCGTTGTCGTTCGCCGGACTCATGCACCATTCCCGGTTGAAGGACCGACTGGCGACGCATTTCGTGCCGTTCGCCGAGTTCGAGAGGGACTCTGCCGCCGGAACGCTGCCCGATTTCTCGTTCATCGAGCCGAACTTCATCGCTGGCCACGGTGACTACCACCCTGCGATCGGGCGGGCAATGGGCCCCAACATCGAGCCCGGGCCGCAGCCTTGCTCTCACCCGACGGTTATGGGCTTCATCGTGCTCCGACTCGATCCCTGCGGCGGCTCATGTCCCGACTCCCGTTTCCAAACGGTTTCCAGAACCGCGCAGCTGCGTCGGGATGAAGACGCCACCGGAAAGAGAAAAGCCCTGTTTCCAGGGCCTTTCTGTGTGGAGCGTACCGGGATCGAACCGGTGACCTCCGGCTTGCAAAGCCGGCGCTCTCCCAGCTGAGCTAACGCCCCGAATTGCCAACCCGGAGCCGTCCCATCTTAGAGAGACGGGGCGGCATCACGGGTTCGGGGGGTGGACCCTAGCTAGGCGGCGCGCTCCAGCCGCTCTTCGTGGCGGGCGCGCTGGATGATCTCGTCACGTTCGCCGAAGCGGATGCGAGCTCGCTCGATCCGGTGCTCTTCCCACAGCTTCGCGATCTCGTCCTCGAGGCTCGCGTGCTCGGCGGTGAGAGCCGCATCGTGCTGCTCGCTCAGAACGCGCAGGAGTTGCGCGCGCCGCTCGGTCAGTGCTTCGATCTCGGCTCGGATGTCGTTCAGTGTTCTCACGCTTCTTGAAACGCGTTCGGAGAACCCGATATTCCGGTTTTGATCAGGCGGCGCGGGACTCGCTGTCGAAGCGTTCGCAGAGGGCCTCGGCGGCTCCGACGAAGGCGCTCGCGGCGGGTGTTCTCAGCCGGTCACGATGCCAGGCGACGCCGATCAGCCGGGCCGGAACGCGGTCGCCGAGATCGACGACGACGATCCGGTCGTCGCTCGGGTCGACCGTCAGGAGCGGCACGAGCGCGACGCCGATCCCCGCTGCGACCATGCCTTGCACGGTGTAGTTGTCGTCCGAGCGGAAGACCACGTGCGGGTCGCGGCCGGCGACGCGGAGGCGCTCCTCGACCTGCTCCGTCGTGCGACACGAGCGGTAGCCGATCAGCGGCAGCTCGACGATCTCGCGGAGCGTCGGAATTCGGTCGCGGTCGGCGAGCGGCGAGCCCTTCGGGACGAGCAGGACGTAGGGGTCGCGCATGAGCTCGACCGAATCGAACGGCCCGGGCCGGAGTGGGAAGACGACGAAGCTCAGGTCGACCTCGCCGCTCTCGATCAGCGCGAGGAGCTCGCGGTCGTCGGTCGACTCGACGAGCGACACGTCGATCTTCGGCCACTCCCCGCGGAAGCTGCGCAGCAGCGTTGGGAGGACCCGCGCGCCGACGCTCTGGTACGTGCCGATCCGCAGCGGGCCCGCGTCCCCGGCGCCGAGCGCGCTCAGATCGGCCTGGGCCGCACGGAGGCGCGCCGTGATCCCGTCGGCGTGGGTGAGCAGGAGCTGCCCGGCCTCGGTGAGCGAGATCGGCTTGGGGCCGCCGGGGCGGTAGACGAGACGCTGCCCGACGATCCGCTCCAGCACTGCGATCTGTTGGCTGACCGCCGACTGCGTGTAGCCGAGCCGCTTGGCCGCGCGTCCGAACGAGCCTTCCTCGGCAACGGCCTTGATCGCGATCAGATGCCGCAGCTCGAGGCCCATCCATTCATCAGCTTGCATAATGGAGTTCAATACTAACACGATTTGTGCTAATCAAGCTTCGACTGGCATCGTGGGGAACGTTATGACAGCTATCTGGCTTCTCGTACCGCTCGCCCTGATCGTGCTCGCCCCGCTGGCCGGGTCTCGCGACCTGCGCTACCGGGACAAGCGAGGCTCCTGGCGGAACTATCAGTAGCGCTGCCGTGAGCGGCCCGGCGAGCCCTGCTCGCATCTGGGCCGCGCTCGCGGTCGTCTACGTCGTCTGGGGCTCGACCTATCTCTTCATCCTGATCGCGAGCAGGACGCTCCCCGTGTTCGTGATGTCGTCTCTGCGCTTCACGATCGCGGGCGGGCTGCTCTACGCCTGGTCGATCCGGCGCGGAGACACGGTCGGCGACCGGCCGGGTCGCAGGGAGTGGGCTGCCGCGGCCGTCGTCGGCGCGGCGCTGTTCCTGGTCGGGAATGCCGGAGTCGCCTGGGCCGAGAAGCGCGTCGACACCGGCGTCGCCTCCTTGATCATCGCCGCCGTGCCGCTGTGGATGGCGCTCTTCGATCGGGCCGTCTGCGGTCAGCGCCTGAGCCGGACTGCCGTGATCGGGCTCGCGCTCGGGTTCGGCGGCGTGGCGCTCCTCGCCTGGCCGAGCGGGCCGAGCCACATCGACGTCGGCGGCGCGATCGCACTGCTCGTCGCGGGCGCGGGCTGGGCGGCGGGATCGCTGTACTCGCGCCGCGCGCCGCTCCCCCGCCGGCCGTTCGTCAGCGCGAGCATGCAGATGCTCGCCGGCGGAATCCTGCTGGCGATCGCGGCGGCGGCGACCGGCGAGATGACGGACGTGCACGACGTCTCGACGACCTCGATCCTGGCGCTGCTGTACCTGATCGTGTTCGGGTCCTGGCTCGCGTTCACGTGCTACTCGTGGCTGCTCCGCAAGACGCGGACGTCACTCGTGTCGACCTACGCGTACGTCAACCCGCTGGTCGCCATCTTCCTCGGCTGGGCGGTCGAGAACGAGTCGGTGAGTGCCCGTACCGTCGTCGCGGGCATCGTGATCCTGGCGGCGGTTGCGCTGATCGTCACCCCGCCGAAGGGCGAGCGGGCTACCGAGCCGGCGCCGGTTCCGGTCCGCGGCCGCTAGCTAGTCTGGACGCGTGACGACGCTGGATCTGAGGAAGTACCGGCTGCGGTCCGGCGAGTCGCTTCGCGACGAGCAGGAGGTCGAGATCGCGCCGATCGAGCTGGGTGGTCAGCGCTATCTCGTCGTGCCCGAGAACGTACCGGCAGAGGTGACGGTCACGCGCGCGTCGACCGGCACGGTGTACGAGCTCCGCTTCCACGTCCGGCTGCACGGGCCGTGCTTTCGCTGCCTCGGCGACGCCGTCTTCGACGACGACCTCTCGCTCCGCGAGTACCAGGCCGAGAGCCCGGGCGGCGCGGAGGAGCTGACGACGCCGTACGTCAAGGACAACCGGCTCGACCTCTCGGCGTGGGCGCGCGACGGGCTCGTACTGGCCTTGCCGGACAAGATCCTCTGCCGCCCCGAGTGCGCCGGCCTCTGTCCCGTCTGCGGCGTCGACCTGAACGCGCAGCCGCACGAGCACGAGGATGAGGAGCAGGATCCCCGCTGGGCCGCGCTGGCCGAGCTCAGAGAGCGCCTGTAGCATTGGTTTCCGGCGCCTCCGCGCCGCACGATGACGGACTGACCGAGCCATCCACGTCTCTCGCGCGCCATTAGGGGCGCGCCTGCATTTCTCGGAGGTCTCGGCCGTGCGAATCTCACTCGACGGCGTCTCGAAGCATCACGGCGCCAGGACAGTTCTCGACAGCGTCACGCTCTCGGTCACGCCGGAGCGGCGGCTCGGCGTCGTCGGTCCGAACGGCGTCGGCAAGTCGACCTTGCTCCGTCTCGTTGCCGGGCTGGACGAGCCCGACGCCGGGCGGGTTACGCGAACGCCGTCGACGCTGACCGCCGGTTATCTGCCGCAGGAGCACGAGCGGCGCGCCGGGGAGACGCTACTCGACTCGCTGGCGCGGAGGACCGGCGTGGCGGCGGCGGAGCGCGAGCTCCAGCTGGCCTCTGTCGCGCTCGCCGCCGGCGAGGACGCAGACGACCGCTACGCGGCCGCGCTCGACCGCTTCGTCGCGCTCGGCGGCGGCGACCTCGAGCCACGCGCAGGTACGGTCGCGGCCGAGCTGGGGCTTCCCGTCTCGCTCGACCGGCCGACGACGGCGCTCTCCGGCGGCGAGGCTGCACGCGTGGCGCTGGCCGCGATCCTGCTCTCGCGTTACGACGTGCTGCTTCTCGACGAGCCGACGAACGATCTCGACTTCGACGGGCTGGACCGACTCGAGCGCTACCTCGCGTCGCGCGAGGGCGGGCTCGTCGTCGTCTCCCACGACCGGGAGTTCCTCGACCGGACGGTGACGCGAGTCGTCGAGATCGAGCCGGGTTCGCGGCGTGTGCGCGAGTGGGCCGGCGGATTCAGCAAGTACGAGGCGGCACGCGACTCGGCTCGCACATCCGCCTACGCGCGCTTCGAGCTGGCCGAGGAGCGGCGGCGCGAGATCGAGGCGCTCGTCGTACGGCGGCGCGTCGAGGCCCGCGGCGGCGCCAAGCTCGGCGAGAAGACCGGCGGCGCCGATCGCCGCGGCACGAATGCGCTCCGCGGCAAGCTGCGGCAGGCCGAGCGCGCGCTCGAGCGTGCCGACCGGCCCGAGAAGCCGTTCGAGCCCTGGGAGCTCCACCTCGTGCTCGAGTCGGGCGACCGGCCCGGCGACAGGGTTGCCTCGCTGCACGGCGCCGTCGTGAAGCGCGGGGCCTTCACGCTCGGCCCGATCGATCTCGTGCTCGGGCCGGGCGAGCGCGTCCTCGTCTCGGGCCGGAACGGCAGCGGCAAGTCGACCCTGCTCGGCCTGCTGCTCGGCGAGCTCCCGCCGATGGAGGGCTCGCGCACCCTCGGTCGGCGCACCGTCGTCGGCACGCTCGAGCAGGGCCGCGGCGTCTACGCATCCGAGGAGCCGCTGCTCGAGCAGTTCCGGGGCCGTGCCGGCCTGCGGGCCGAGGACGCGCGGACGCTGCTCGCGAAGTTCGGCCTCGGCCCCGAGCACATCGGCCGCGTGGGCTCGTCGCTCTCGCCCGGCGAGCGGACGCGTGCGCAGCTTGCGGAGCTGCAAGCCCGCCGCGTCAACCTGCTCGTGCTCGACGAGCCGACGAACCACCTCGACCTGGAGGCGGTCGAGCAGCTCGAAGCGGCGCTGCGGGACTACGACGGAACGGTGGTGCTGGTCACGCACGACCGTCGCTTCCTGGAGCGCTTCGGCGCGACGCGGACGATCAGCCTGTAGCGGCGCCGACGCCGATTACCCCACGAGGGCCGAACACCGCCCGCCGCTATACTGCGCGGCCGCATGGCAGTCCCGAAGCGAAAGACGTCCAAGGCCCGCCGCGACAAGCGTCGCGCGCAACACGGCATCCAGGCGCCGCGCCTGAGCGTGTGCCCGCATTGCCATCAGCCGAAGCGCTCGCACGAGATGTGCCCGAACTGCAAGACCTATCGCGGTCGCGAAGTCGAGCCGCTTCGCACCCCGACCCCGTAGCGTCGTAGACTCAGCGCCAATGACAGGCCCGATCCGGGTTGCGGTCGATGCGCTGGGCGGTGACCGCGGGCCCGAGGAGATCGTCGCGGGCGCAGTCGCGGCACGCTCGGCGACCATCGAGCCGATGCTGTTCGGCCCGGCCGGACTGGAGACGTATGGGCTCGAGCTCGTCGAGACGACGCAGGAGATCGCGATGGACGAGAAGCCGGCCGACGCCGTTCGCGGCAAGCCGGACAGCTCGCTCGTCGCCGCCTGCCGCGCTGTCCACGGGGGTTCCGCCGAGGCGGTCGTCTCGGCCGGGAATACCGGTGCGATGCTGGCCGCAGGCCTCGTCTACGTGCGTCGTCTCCGTGGCGTGCTGCGCCCGGCGATCGCGCTCGTCATCCCGACGCCGAAGGGGCCGTCCGTCCTCATCGACGCGGGGGCGAACGCCGACTGCCGGGCCGAGCATCTACTCCAGTTCGGGCTGATGGGCTCGATCTTCGCCGAGGAGATCCTCGACATCTCACGCCCGACGGTCGGCCTCCTGTCGATCGGCGAGGAGCCCGAGAAGGGAAACCAGCTCACCCTCGAGGCGCACGAGCTGCTCGCGGCGAGCGACCTCCGTTTCCAGGGCAACGTCGAGAGCCGCTGGCTGCTCGCGCACGCGGCCGACGTCGTCGTCTGCGACGGGTTCACGGGGAACGTCGCGCTCAAGCTGCTCGAGGGGACGATCCGGACGACGCTCGACTGGCTCCGCTCGGAGATCGTCGCCACCGCCCGTGGCAAGGCGGGCGGCGCGTTGATCAAGCCGGCCGCTGCCCGTCTCCGGGCCCATCTCGACCCGGACACGTACGGCGGCGCCTACCTTCTCGGCCTGCGCGGCCTCTCGGTGATCGCCCACGGGAACTCGTCCCAGGCTGCGATCGCGAACGCGATCAGACACGCCGCGCACGGGATCGAGCACGGTGTCGTCACGCGGCTCGGCGAGCGAATGGCCAAGGAGGCCGGGGAACGTGCTGAGGCCCGTGTTAGCATCCGCGCGCTTTCCGAATCCAACCCGCAAGAGAGGTGACATGGCAGCTTCGCGCGAAGAAGTCTTCGAGCGAGTCAAGGACGTGCTGGTCGAGCAGCTGGGCGTCGACGAGTCCGAGATCACCGAGGAGGCCTCATTCCAGGAGGATCTCGACGCCGACTCGCTCGATCTCGTCGAGCTGATCATGGAGCTCGAGGACCAGTTCGGGATCAAGATCTCCGACGAAGACGCCCAGAAGATCACGACTGTCGGACAGGCCGTCGACTACGTCTCGACGCACCAGTAGCAGCGACATTCAGGCTGGCGACGTTCGGCGGCTCGCCGAGCTGATCCGCAGGCTGCCGCCGGACCGGCTCGAGCACGTCTTCACGCACTCGTCCTGGGCGCCCGACCGCGCGTCGTCGTACGAGCGGCTGGAGTTCCTCGGCGACAGCGTGCTCGAGCTGGCCGTCGCACGGCATCTGTACGACCGCTACCCGGACCTGACCGAGGGGCGGCTGGCGAAGATCCGCTCGCACGTCGTCTCGCGCCGCGCCTGCGCGCTGATCGCGGACCAGCTCGGGCTCGGCGCCGAGCTGCTCGAGCGCGGGCTCGACGACGCAGCCGGACGAGCTGACGCGCCTGGCGGCGAACCGCAACGTGCTCGCCGCGTTGCTCGAGGCGGCGCTCGCCGCGGTCTTCCTCGAGCACGGGTTCGAGGCCGTCGAGGCGCCGATCGTCGACGCGTTTCGCGGGCAGATCGAGTACGCCGCGACGCACTCGGTCGACTACAAGACCGAGCTGCAGGAGGAACTCGCGCGGATCCGCAAGCAGGTCGTCTACACGGTCGTCGAGATGCACGGGCCCGCGCACGACCGCCGCTTCACCTGCGCGGCGCTCGTCGACGGCGAGCAGCGCGGCGTCGGCAGCGGGTCGACGAAGAAAGAGGCCGAGCAGGAGGCCGCGCTGCAGGCGCTCGACTGGCTGGCCGACGAGGAGCCCGAGGCCTGAGCCGGGCCATCCGCGCGGATCGTTAGCGTTGCTCCGCGTGTACCTGAAGTCCGTTCGCATGCGGGGGTTCAAGTCGTTCCCCGACGAGGTCGACGTGCGGCTCGAGCCGGGGGTCGCGGTCGTCGTCGGGCCGAACGGCTCCGGGAAGTCGAACATCGCCGATGCGCTCGTCTGGGCGTCGGGGTCGCTGGCACCCAGCGAGCTGCGGGCGGAGAAGCCCGACGACGTGCTCTTCGGCGGCTCGGCGGGACGTGCGGCGGCCGACTTCTGCGAGGTCGAGCTGCTGTTCGACAACGCCGACCAGGCGTTGCCCGGCCTCGACTTCTCCGAGGTGTCGATCGTGCGCCGGCTGCACCGCGGCGGCGAGGGCCAGTACCTCGTGAACGGCGCTCAGGTGCGGCGGGTCGACATCGTCGAGCTGCTCGCCGACGCCGGTCTCGGCGCCGGGGCCGGGTCGATCGTCAGCCAGGGGAAGGTCGAGGCGATCCTGACGTCGAGCGCGTCCGAGCGACGCGCGCTGGTCGAGGACGCCGCGGGCCTCGGGAGGTTCAAGCGGCGCCGCCACCGCGCGGAGCTGAAGCTCGCGCGCGTTGCGCAGCAGGTCGAGCGCGCCCGTGACCTCGAGACCGAGGTCGCGAAGCGCCTGCGCCCGCTCGCGCTCCAGGCGACTGCGGCAGAGCGGGCCGAGAAGCTCGCCAGGGAGATCGCCGGCCTGCGAGCCGGGATCGCGACGATCGATCTCGCCGAGCTCGCCGCCGCGGACCGCCGACGCGGAGCGGCGCGGTCGCGCCGTCGTCGAGGAGCGCCACCGGCTCGACGAGCGTTTGCAGGCGACTCCTGCGCGAGCGGGAGCGGGCGGAGGAGGAGCTGGCTGCCGTGGCCGGAGGCCGCGAGGGCGCGGCGGCGGTGCTGTACCGGCTGCGCAGCGGCCGCGAGCGGCTGGAGCTCCGCCGCGAGGCGGCCGGAGAGCTGCTCGGCCGTTTGCGCGAGCCGATCGTCGAGCACCTCGGCGAGCAGCTGCTCGAGCAGGCGCGCATCGTCGAGGCGCGGGCGGCGGCGCTCCGTCGTGCGCTCGACGAGCGCGAGGGCCTGCCTCCGGCGGCCCGGGCGCTGTCCGAGCGTGGCGAGCGGCTGGCGCTCGGAGAGCTCGACGTCGAGCCGGGCAGCGGAGCGTGCAGTCGCGGCAGCGCTCGGACATCGCGCCGCGGCCGTGCTCGCGCCGACCGCCCGAGCGTGGTCTCGAGCTCGTCGAGCACGCACGCTCGTCCGGCCTCGGGAACCTCGTCGTCCTCGTCGGCCGCGAGCCCGAAGGAGCTCGTCGCCGAGCTGCCCGTCGTCCCCCTCGGCGACCTGCTCCGTTCGACTGCCCCGAGCCGTGACCGAGGAGGGCATCGGCTACGACCCGGCTCGCGGCGAGCTGTGGTTCGTCGGCGAGGCGGCGGAGGCGATCCAGCTCGAGCTCGAAGCGCAGTTTCGGCTGCTCCAGGCGCAGGCCCGCGACCTGGGGGCGCGGGCAGGCGCAGCCGAGCCGCGAGTCCGGCACGCCCATCCGCGTGTGATCGAGCTCGCGGAGCGTCTCGAGACCGAGCTCGGACGCTGCATCGAGGCCGGCCGGCGCCGCGAGGCGCCGCTCGACGTCGAGACGCAAACGGAGTCGTCGCGGGCGGGCGAGCTCGCTGCCGACCTGCGTCGCCTCGGCGCCACGGAGGCCGAGATCCGGCACGAGGCATCCGGCGCCGGCGAGCGAGCATCCGCTGTCGAGGTCGAGCTGGCCCGGCTCGAGGCCGAATCGGCCGAGGCGCAACGCCGACTCGCCGAGGCGAACGCGGAGCCCGCGGAGGGCCTGCGCGACGAGCTGCTGGCCAAGGTGGAGCGCCTCGAGCGCCGGCGCGAGCAGCTCGGCGGCGTCAATCCGTTCGCCAAGGAGGAGTACGAACGGGAGAAGGAGCATCTCGAGGAGCTGCGCACGCAACGGGCCGACCTCGAACGTTCGCTCGACGAGCTGGACAAGCTCCGGCGGGAGCTGACGGAGACGGTGGAGCGGCGGTTCGCGGAGACGTTCGCCGCCGTGGAGCGGAACTTCGCCGAGGTCGCGGGCACGTTGTTCCCCGGCGGCGAGGGCCGGCTGCGGCTGACCGAGGGCGCGGGCGAGGGAGAGGACGGTCGAGTCCGAGCACGGGATCGAGGTCGAGCTGCGCCCGGCGGGCAAGCGAATCACGCGCCTGTCGTTGCTGTCGGGCGGCGAGAAGGCGATCGGGGCGATCTCGTTCCTGTTCGCGCTCTTCCTCGCTCGGCCGTGCGCCTTCTATCTGCTGGACGAGGTCGAGGCGGCGCTCGACGACACGAACATCGGCCGCTTCGTCGCGCTCCTGCGCGCGTTTTGCCGACGCGGGCCCAGTTCATCGTCGTCACGCACCAGAAGCGGACGATGGAGGCGGCGGACATCCTCTACGGCGTCACGATGGGCGGCGACGGCGTGTCGCAGGTCGTCTCGCGCCGTCTCCCGCGCGAGGAAGCCGAAGCCGCAGCCTGAGCCGCGGCGCGTCGCTGCTCCGTCTGTCCGTCTGCTCCCCCCGGGGCCTTCGGCCCTGACCCCCCGTTTTGAGCGTAGCGTCGAAATCGCCACGCGTGTGAAACGCGGGTGTGACGGTTTCGGCGCGGCGCCCGGGCATGCCCCGCGCCTGACTATCCTGCGCGCCCGATGGCGCGAAGCTGGTCAGAGCTGCTCGGAGACGAGCACGGGGGCGACGACTCGGCCGAGGAGCGCCGCCGGTTCCTCGGCCGGCTCCGGAGCTCGCTCGGTCGCACGCGCAACGTCATCCGCCTGCCGCTCGGGAAGTTCGACCCGCGCGACGACGAGTCCTGGGAGGCGCTCGAGGAGGCGCTGATCGCGGCCGACGTGGGCATGGCAGCGACGGACGAGCTGGTCGAGCGGCTGCGCAAGCGCCGCGACGTCGAGGATCTCGAGCACGCGCTCGTGGCGGAGATCGCCGCTCTGCTCGGAGAGCCGGGCACGCTCGCGCTGAGCGAGCGACCGGCGGTCGTCCTCGTCGTCGGCGTCAACGGCACCGGCAAGACGACCACGGTCGGCAAGCTCGCCCACCGGCTGTCCGAGCACGGCCGTTCGGTGCTGGTCGCCGCCGCGGACACGTTCCGCGCAGCCGCCGACGAGCAGCTCGAGATCTGGTCGCAGCGGGCTGGCGCGGACTTCGTCGGCTCGACGAAGGGAGCCGACCCGGCGGCCGTCGCGTACGACGCACTCGAAGCGGCGGTGAGCCGCGGCCGTGACGTCGTGCTCGTCGACACCGCAGGCCGGCTGCACACGCAGACGAACCTGATGGAGGAGCTGCGAAAGATCCGGCGCGTAATCGCGGGCCGCATCGAGGGCGCGCCGCACGAGACGCTGCTCGTCCTCGACGCGACGACCGGCCAGAACGGGCTGCAGCAGGCGCGGCTGTTCGGCGAGGCCGTGGACGTGACCGGCGTCGCCCTGACGAAGCTGGACGGCACGGCCAAGGGCGGGATCGTGCTGCCCGTCGCGGTCGAGCTCGGATTGCCCGTGAAGCTGGTCGGCGTGGGGGAGGCGCTCGAAGACCTGCAGCCGTTCGATCCCGCCGACTTCGCAAGGGCTCTCGTCGGCTCGGACGCGGAATAGACCTCCGTACACTGTCCGGCGATGTTCGACGCTCTCGGCGACAAGCTGCAGTCGATCCTCGGCGGCCTCCGCTCGCGCGGAAAGCTCGACGAGGAGACGATCTCGAAGGCTCATGCGCGAGATCCGGCTCGCGCTGCTCGAAGCAGACGTCAACCTCGCCGTCGTCAAGGAGTTCACCGCCGCCGTCAAGGAGCGCGCCCTCGGCCAGGAGGTGATGAAGAGCCTCACGCCGGGGCAGCAGGTCGTGAAGATCGTCCACGAGGAGCTGACGCGAGATCATGGGCTCGGCCGACTCGCGGCTCGCGTTCACGGGCAGGCCGCCGACCGTGATCCTGCTCGCCGGCCTCCAGGGCTCGGGCAAGACCACTGCCGCGGCCAAGCTCGCGCTGATGCTCCGCAAGGAGAAGAAGAGCCCGCTGCTCGTCGCCGCCGACCTGCAGCGCCCGGCCGCGATCACGCAGCTCGAGCAGCTCGGCAAGCAGATTCAGATCCCGGTCGCGAGCAGCGAGCGCGACGACGCGGTGCTGGCCGCCAAGCGTGGGCTCGAGCAGGCCCGCTCGCAGGGGAACGACGTCGTGATCGTCGACACCGCCGGCCGCCTGCAGATCGACGAGGAGCTGATGGACGAGCTCGGACGCATCCACCGCGAGGTGAAGCCGCACGAACGTGCTCCTCGTGCTCGACTGCGATGACCGGCCAGCAGGCGGTCGACGTCGCGGTCGCCTTCCACGAGCGCGTCGCGTTCGACGGCGTGCTGCTGACGAAGCTCGACGGCGACGCCCGCGGCGGCGCGGCGCTCTCGGTCAAGGCGGTGACCGGCAAGCCGATCAAGCTCGCGTCGGTCGGTGAGAAGCTCGACCAGCTCGAGGTCTTCCATCCCGACCGCATGGCGTCGCGGATCCTCGGCATGGGCGACGTGCTGACGCTGATCGAGAAGGCCGAGGCCGCAGCGACAGAGGACGAGCAGAAGGAGATGGAGGCCCGCATGATGGCGGGCGAGCTGAACTTCGACGACTTCCTGGCGAGCTACCGCATGATGCGCAGGATGGGCTCGTTCAAGAGCCTGGTGTCGATGATCCCCGGCATGGGGTCAGCAGCTCAAGGACGTCGACGTCGACGAGCGGGAGCTCGCCCGGGTCGAGGCGATGATCCTCTCGATGACGCCGCGGGAGCGCCGCCTCCCGCACGTGATCGACGGCTCGCGGCGGCAGCGGATCGCGAAAGGCAGCGGGACGACGGTGCAGCAGGTCAACCAGCTCCTCGCCGCCCGCAAGCAGATGCAGAAGATGATGAAACAGATGGCAAGGGCAAGATGCCCTCGCTCCCGGTCGCCGGGAAGCGCTGAGAACAGCACGAGAGGAGAGGAATGGCAGTACGCATGAGGTTGACGCGGGTCGGTTCGAAGAAGAACCCGATCTACCGCGTCGTCGTCGCCGACTCGCGCTCGCCGCGCGACGGCAAGTTCATCGACATCGTCGGCCGCTACAACCCGCAGCCCGATCCGTCGCTGATCGAGTTCGACGAGGCCAAGGTCAAGGACTGGCTCTCGAAGGGCGTGCAGCCCTCGCAGCCGGTCGCGCGCCTGCTCAAGGCCAAGAACATCGGCGCGTAGCACGGTGTCCGCTCCCGCCGATCTCGTCTGCTTTCTGGCGAAGAAGATCGTCGACGAGCCGGACGCGGTTCGGGTCGAGGAGCTCGACTCGGACGGCGACCTGCTGCTGCGGCTGCACGTCGCCGAGGCGGATCGCGGGAAGGTGATCGGGCGGCGCGGGCGGATGGTGCAGGCGCTGCGCACGCTCGCCCGGGCGGCTGGAGCGCGGTCCGACCGCCGCGTGCTGCTCGAGATTGCCGAGTAACGCGGCGGCGGGCGACGGCTTCGTCAAGGTCGGCCGCGTGGGCAAACCGCACGGGCTCGACGGCTCGTTCTTCGTCGAGCAGGCGAGCGAGGATCCGGGCCGTTTCGCGGTCGGCGCCGTGCTCGTCGTCGGCGGCGAGGAGGCACGCGTCGTCGCGTCGAAGCGGGCCGGCGGCCGGCCCGTGATCCGGCTCGACCGCCGCGTCGACCGCGGCGCCGAGCTGACCGTTCCCGTCTCGGATCTCCCGCCCGCCGCGGAAGGCTCCTACTACGTGTTCGAGCTCGTCGGCCTCGCGGTGGAGGAGGAGGGAGGTCGCACGCTCGGGCGTGTGCGTCGCCGTCGAGCCGGGCGTCGCGAACGACGTGCTCGAGCTCGACTCCGGCCTCGCCCTGCCGATGCACGAGGACTGCATCCGCGACGTCGACCTCGCGGCAGGCACAATCGTTGTCGCGCCCGGTTTCGCCGACCCCGACTACCCTCACTGAGTGCAGCTCGACGTCTTCACCCTCGTTCCCCACGCCTTCGCATGGCTGACGGAGCAGCGCCCGCTGGCATCGGTGCTGGGTGACGAGCTCGAGCTGCGCCTCCTCAACTACCGCGATTTCAGCCCGCTCCGCGCGGGTCAGGTCGACGACGAGCCGTACGGCGGCGGAGCCGGGATGCTCCTGCGCGTCGACGTTGCGGCCGCGGCACTGGACGGCGTCTACGGCGGCGTGCCCGACCACCGCGTCGTCGCTCTGACACCTCAGGGTCGGCCGCTCGACCAGCAGGTGGTCGAGGAGCTGGCCGCGCGAGGAGCGGCTGACGCTGCTCTCGGCCCGCTACGAGGGATTCGACGAGCGGATCCTCGTCCATCTCTGCTCGGACGCGATCTCGATCGGCCCGTACGTGCTCTCGGGCGGCGAGCTCGCCGCGATGGTCGTCGTCGACGCCGTCGCCAGGCTCCTGCCCGGCGCGACAGGGAGCGAGGAGTCGCCGCGGATCGAGAGCTTCTCGGCCGAGCTCGAAGGCGGGCTGGAGTACCCCCACTACACGCGGCCGGCCGAGTTCCGCGGCTGGCACGTGCCCGACGTGCTGCTGTCCGGCCACCACGCCCAGATCGACGAGTGGCGCCGCGACCAGAGCCGCCTGCGGAGCGCCCCGTGAGCGATCTCGGCCAGCGCGGGCCAGAGACGCCCGGGGACGCGCAGGCGCCGTCCGCCGCCGAGGGCGCACCTCCCGTGACAGCCGCGCCGCCGGCGCCGTCGATCGGGTCCGCGGACCCGTACGAGATCCTCGGCGTCACCAAGGACGCCTCGCCCGAGGATATCCGCGCCGCCTACGACCGCTTCGCGCGCTACCCCGACCTCTGGCTCGGGAGCGACCCGGGCCGGGAGGAGAAGCTCCATCGCATCGACTCCGCGTATCGGCTGCTGTCCGACCCGGAGCGCCGTGCTGCGTACGACACGGCGCGCACGGGCGAGGAGTCGGCCTACAGGACGGACGGGAAGCGGCGCAAGACGTGGAACCCGATCGACCGGATGACGCGCAACCTGCCACAACCGTGGCGGATCGCGATCGACTGGGCGGTGACGATCATCGGTGCGATCCTGATCGTGCTCGCGCTCAAGCAGTGGATCGTCAACCCGTACCGGATCCCGTCCTCCTCGATGGAGCCGACGCTCCACTGCGCGCGGCCCGGACCGGGCTGCGAGGCGCACTTCTCCGATCGCGTGCTCGCGTGCCGCATCTGCCTCGACTTCAGCAGCCCGTCGCGGGGGGACATCATCGTCTTCAAGACACCCCCGGCCGCGGCCGAGAAGTGCGGTGAGGGAGGCACCTTCGTCAAGCGGCTGATCGGCCTCCCGGGCGAGACGGTGGAGGAGAAGGCCGGCTACGTCTATATCGACGGTAAGCCCCTGAAGGAGAACTACATCCAGAAGGGGCGTCGCGACACGCAGACCGGCAGGTGGACGGTCCCGAAAGGGCAGTACTTCTTCATGGGCGACAACCGCCTCCAGTCGTGCGACTCGCGCCAGTGGGGCTCGGTCCCGCGCGGCAACCTGATCGGCCAGGTCTTCTTCGACTACTGGCCGCCAAATCGAATTGGCTTTCGCTAGCGCCAATCCGGCGCTGCGCTGACCGGGGGCACTCGTCACGCCGATCGCGGCGACGCGAAGAGAGTCCTCCGGAGGAGCGGCCGTGTTTCGCTAGCATTGTCGGTCGGCCCGCCGGGCTCCTCTTTCGTGATGAACGCCATCGAGACGATCGAAAAGCGCCAGCTGCGCAAGGGTCTGCCGAGGTTCAAGGCCGGCGACACCGTTCGCGTCCACTTCCGGGTCATCGAGGGCACGCGCTCGCGCGTCCAGGTCTTCGAGGGGATCGTGATCAAACGGCAGGGAGCCGGCGTCCGCGAGACCTTCACCGTCCGCAAGCAGTCGTTCGGCGTCGGCGTCGAGCGCGCGTTCCCGCTCCACTCGCCGAAGATCGAGAAGATCGAGGTCGTCCAGATCGGAGACGTGAGCCGCGCAAAGCTCTACTACTTGCGCGAAAAAGTGGGAAAGAAGGCGCGCGTCAGGGCCAAGCAGTACGGAGGCAAGGTACTCTCGCCCGATGTCGACGAGCCCGCCGAGGAAGCTTCCGAAGAAGCTCCCGAGGAGGAAATCGAGGCCGCCGAGGAGCCCGTCGCCGAGGAGCCAGTCGCCTCCGCCGACGAGCAGCCCGGAGCAGAGCCGAAGCCCGAAGAGCCCGTCTCCGCCGAGGCGGACGGGCAAGAGACTTCTTAGCTTCGACCGGAGCATCGGCGCGCGCTACGTCGTCGGCGCCGACGAGGCCGGCCGCGGGTCCCTCGCAGGACCGCTCCTCGTCGCCGGCGTCCTCCTCGACTACGACGCGCTCCGCGGCTCGAGGGTCCGGCCGCTCGCGCTGTTGAACGACTCGAAGCAGCTGACGGGCACGCAGCGGGAGGAGCTGTTCCGGGCCGTCGTCGGCTGCGCCGAGCGGATCAGCGTCCAGGCCTTCTCGCCGGCCAGGATCGATCGCGACGGCCTACATGTCTGCAACCTCCGGGGCCTGCGCACCGTCCTGCATGCCCTGACGCCGCCCGGCGAGGTCTGCCTCGTCGACGGCTTCCGGCTCGGCCCCGCCGCACCGGAGCACACGGCCGTCGTCGACGGGGACGAGCGGAGCGCCGCGATCGCCGCCGCCTCGATCGTGGCCAAGGTCGTCCGCGACCGCCTGATGCACCGCATGGACAGCCTCTATCCCGCCTACGGCTTCGCCTCGCACGTGGGGTACATCACGCCCGAGCACTCGTCGCGGGTGCGGCTCCACGGGCCGTCCGACGTGCACCGCCGCTCGTTCCAGGCGCTCTGCTACGCGGTGTGAGGAACAGAGCCGAGGAGCGGGCCGTCCGGCACTACCGGCTTCGCGGCTACCGGATCCTCGGCACCAACGTCTGGGCTGGCGGGAACGAGATCGACCTGATCGCGCGCCGCGGCGGCAAGCTCGATCTTCTGCGAGGTCAAGTCGAAGGGCGGGGTCGGGCGGGGCGACCCGCTCGAGATGGTCGGCCCCGAGAAGCAGCGGCGACTCCGGCGTGCAGCCGAAGCCTGGCTTGCGATGAATCCGGACTTCACCCGCCTGGAGGCGACCTTTGACGTCGTCGCCGTGCGCGACGGCAAGCTCGAGCGGATCCGCGACGCTTTCGCCTAGCCGACCCTGTCCGCTACTCTTCGCGTGCCGAGGGGCACTATCCCCGAACGGACGTAACTCGTCAGAACGGCAGGCTCTGTTGCCCGGGTGCGTCGGCCTTTGAGGCGGGAGAAACCTTCGGCTGTTCGTTGAATCTGACGTTCAGTCGAAAGGAGTCCCACATCATGAGCATCACCCAGGCGAGGTTCACGTCGCAGCTGCGCACCTGGATCCTGGTAGCCGGCCTGACCGCGCTGCTGATCGGCATCGGCGCGCTGATCGGCGGCAAGTTCCTCTACATCTTCGTCATCTTCGCAGTCGTGATGAACGTCGCCGGCTACTGGTTCTCGGACAAGATCGCGCTCAGGGCGAGCCGCGCGAAACCCGTCTCGGAGCAGGAGGCTCCGCAGCTCTACAAGATCCTCCGCGAGCTGACCGAGCGCGCCGAGCTGCCGATGCCGCGCGTCTACACGATCCCGTCCGAGCAGCCGAACGCGTTCGCCACGGGCCGTAACGCCAAGCACGCGGCCGTCGCCGTCACCGAAGGGCTGATGCAGTTGCTGCCCGAGGACCAGATCCGCGGTGTGCTCGCGCACGAGCTCTCGCACGTGAAGAACCACGACATCCTCGTCACGTCGGTCGCGGCCATGATCGCGGGGGCGATCGCAGCCGTCGCCAACATCCTGCAGTTCTCGTTCCTGTTCGGCGGCTTCTCGGACGACGAGGACAGCCCGCTCGGCTTCATCGGAGCGCTCGCGACGATCATCCTCGCGCCGATCGCCGCCGCGCTCCTGCAGATGGCGGTCTCGCGGCAGCGCGAGTTCCTCGCGGATGCAACGGGCGCTCGCCTGCTCGGGACCGGCAAGCCGCTCGCCGACGCGCTCGAGTCGCTCGAGCAGGGCGTGCAGGCAGCGCCGCTCCAGGTCAACCCCGCGACGGCGTCGCTCTACATCGTCCATCCGTTCCGCCCCGGTCAGGGGCTCTCGAACATGTTCTCGACCCATCCGCCGCTCGCGGAGCGGATCCGCCGTCTGCGCGAGTACGACGCCGCCCAGGGCATCCATTACGGCTAGAGGCCGCTAGCCAGGACTCGCGCCTGCGCCGCCGAAGATCATGTCGGTGGCGCAGACGCAGCACGCTCTCTACGCCGGGATCGATCTCGACCTGTCGTGGTCCGAGGGCGAGCTGCCGGAGCGCGAGCGGACGAAGCACGTCCACCGGCTCCATCCTTACCTCGGCAAGTTCATCCCCCAGCTCGTCGAGGTGCTGCTCGAGCGGTACGTGGCGCCCGGGGGCACCGTGCTCGACCCGTTCGCCGGCTCGGGCACGACGCTCGTTCAGGCGCTCGAGTCGGGCCACGACGCGGCCGGCGCCGACCTGGCCGCATTCAACTGCCTGCTCATGCGCGTCAAGACCGCGCGATACAACGAGTTCGTCCTCGAGACGGAGCTCCGGGACGCGGTCCGCCGGCTCGAGTCTCTTCCGGACGCGTCCGAAGGCCTGTCCCTGGGACGTGGCTATGTCGAGCCAGTGGTTCGCGCCGCGCGCGGGCGCCGAACTGCTTGCCTGGCGGTCGTTCGTCGACGAGTACGAGCACGCCGACGTGATGCGCGTCGTGCTCGCCCGCGCCGCACGCTCGGCACGGCTGACGACCCACTTCGACCTCGATTTCCCGCGCACGCCGCAGCGCGACCCGTACTGGTGCTACAAGCATCGGCGCGAGTGCACGCCGGTCGACCATGCGTCGCACTTCCTTAGCCGTTATGCCCTGGACACGTTGGCGCGGATCAAGGCGTTCGCGCGCGTGCGCGCCCGCGGGCGTGAGGCGCTCGTCCGGCACGGCGACTCGCGCGAGCTCGAATGGGACGGGCGCTTCGACGCCGTCATCACCTCGCCCCCGTATCCGGGGCTGATCGACTACCACGAGCAGCACCGCTACGCCTACGAGCTGCTCGGGCTCGACGACCGGCGCGAGCACGAGATCGGCGCCGCCGCGGCCGGGACAAGCAAGGCGGCCCTCGCCGCGTACATCGAGGGCGTTGCCGGCACGCTGCGGCGGGCAGCGGGCTCGCTCCATCCCGGCGCACCCGTGCTGATCGTCGTCAACGACCGGCGCGACCTCTACCCGGACATCCTCGCGCGCGCAGGCCTCGGCTCCACGGACGGCTGCGCCGCCACGTGAACCGCCGCACCGGTCGGCGGGCGGGCGAGTACTTCGAGGACGTCCTCGTCGTCGTGCCCGAATAACGGCACTCTCTCGATCCAGACACGTCACAGGTCGCGGGCTACGGTCGAACCGTGCTCGGCGCGGACGGTCACGCACGCGCTCGTCGGCCTCGAGGCCCGCCGAGTCGAGGTCGAGGCGCACCTGCAGCTCGGCGTGCCCGGCTTCGCGATCGTCGGCCTCGCGGACCGCGCCTGCCAGGAGGCGAAGGAGCGCGTGCGGGTCGGGATCGCGTCGGCCGAGCTCGAGTGGCCCGTCCGTCGGATCACCGTCAACCTCGCTCCCGCGGGCCTACGGAAGGAGGGATCCGGCTTCGACCTGCCGATCGCGCTCGCCATCCTCGCTGCCTCGCGTCAGATCCCCGCCTCCGCGCTCGCGGGGCACGCGGCGCTCGGCGAGCTCGCCCTCGACGGCCGCGTCCGGCCGGTCGGCGGGGTGCTCGCGGCCGCGGAGGGCGCGCGCCGGGCCGGGTTCACGCGCCTCCTCTGCGCCGCCGAGTCGACGCCGGAGGCCGAGCTCGCCGGCGTCGACGCCGTCCCGCTCCGCCACCTGGCGGAGGCCGTCGCCTACCTGCGCGGCGAGGGGGAGCCGCCGCCGTACACGCCCCCGGCGAACGGGCGCGCACCGGCGCCTGCGCAGCCCGACCTCGCCGACGTCCGCGGGCAGGAGCGCGCCCGCCGCGCGCTCGAGATCGCCGCCGCCGGAGCGCACAACCTGCTGCTCGCAGGCCCGCCGGGCACAGGGAAGACCATGCTCGCGCGGCGGCTCCCCGGCATCCTGCCGCCGCTCGCACCCGACGAGGCGCTCGAGGTGACGCGGATCCACTCCGTCGCGGGCCTCGTCCACCCCGGCCGGCCGCTGATCGCCGAGCCGCCGTTTCGCGCCCCGCACCACTCGGCCTCGACCGCTGCGATCGTCGGCGGCGGGCCGGGACCGCGACCCGGCGAGGCGAGCCTCGCGCACCGTGGCGTTCTCCTCCTGGACGAGTTGCCCGAGTTCATGCGGCCGGCGCTCGAGTCGCTGCGCCAGCCGCTCGAGGACGGCGTCGTCAGCATCGCCAGCGCGGCCGGGCAGGCGCTCTACCCGGCGAGGTTCCAGCTCGTGGCGACGATGAACCTGTGCCCCTGCGGCGCGCGCGGCGACCCCGGCGCCGAGTGCTCGTGCTCGCCCCAGCGGCTGGCCGCCTTTCGCGACAAGCTCTCGCGGGCGCTACTCGACCGCTTCGACCTGGTCGTCACCGTTCCGCGGCCGCGAGGCGTCGAGTTGGCCGCGAGCCCGTCCGAGACGTCCGCGGCGGTTCGCGAGCGGGTATGCGCAGCGCGAGAGCACCTCCGGGCCGGGGTGCCGCGCCGGAATGCCGCGGCCGACGAGCTGCTCACTCGTGCCGTGGAACGCCTGCCGCTCTCGGGCCGCGGCCGGGCACGTGTCGCCCGGACCGCGCAGACGATCGCCGCGCTCGCGGGCGCCGACGACGTCCTTCCCGAACACGTCTCGGAGGCGCTCTCCTACCGCACGCCATCGGAGCTGCAGGCGAAGTGAGCGAGCTCGCACTGGCCGCGTTCGCGGCGCACACCGACTCACATCTGATCGACGCGCCGCGGAGCGAGCGCTTACGCGCGCTTCCGCTCGAGAGTTCGACGAGCGCGCCTACCTGGCCGGGCTCGAGCAGCGCGGCCTGCGCTGGCTGCCGCGCTCGTCGCCGTGCTTTCCGCCCGCCCTCGGAGCGATCTTCGACACGCCCGCGGGCCTGTTCGTCCGCGGGCAAGGCGAGCTCGACGTCCTCGACCGCCCCGCGATCGCGATCGTCGGCGCCCGCTCGTGCTCGTCGTACGGCGCCGAGGTCGCGCGGATGCTCGGCCGCGAGCTCGCCGCCGCCGGGCTCGTGGTGATCAGCGGCCTGGCACGCGGGGTCGACGGCCACGCGCACCGGGGCGCGCTCGACGCCGGTGGCCTCACCGTCGCCGTGCTCGGCTGCGGCGTCGACCGGGACTATCCCGCCGCCCACGCCGAGCTGGCGACGCGCATCGCGGAGCGGGGCCTGATCGTCTCCGAGTACGCGCCGGGCGTCGAGCCCGCGCCCTGGCGATTCCCCGCCCGCAACCGCATCGTCGCCGGCCTGGCGCAGACGACGATCGTCGTCGAGGCCCGCGAGCGGAGCGGCGCGCTGATCACGGCCGATCTCGCACTCGAGGAAGGCCGCGAGGTCTTCGCGGTCCCGGGCGAGATAACGTCGTCGCTGTCGGTTGGATCCAACCGGCTCCTGCGCAGCGGCGCCACGCCGCTGACCGCGGTCGCGGACGCGCTGGAGGCGTTCGGAATCGAGCCGGGGACGCCCGGGCCGCTGCCCGAGTTGAGCGAGACGGCCGCCCGGATCGTTGCCCGGCTAGGGGTCGAGCCCTCGTCCGCGGACGTGCTCGCACGCGTGCTCGAGCTCGATCCGGGCGCCCTCTCGGCCGCCCTGACGGAGCTCGAGCTCGCAGGAGCCGTGGCCGAAAGAGACGGTTTCTTTCGCCTCACACGGCCCCTAGGATGTTCCCCGTGAACGAGCCGACCGAGCGGGCGAGGATCTCGAAGTGGATCGCGCCGATGACCGAGCACTGGTTCGTCTCGGACGACCGGATCGGCGGCGCGCAGAGCGACTCGTACTCGGTCTACACGCGGGCGGGCCCGATCTTCGTCGACCCTCTGCCGATGACCTACGCGGCCGCCGACCGCTTCCCGGCAGTCTCGTACGCGCTCCTCACCCGGGGCTGCCACGTGCGCTCGTCGTGGCGGTACCGCCGCGAGCACGGCGCCCGCATCGTGGCCCCGCGCGGATCCTGGACGTACTTCCCCGATCCCGACCAGCATTACGTCGAGGGAACGCGCCTGCCGGCGGACTTCAGGGCGATCCGCACCCCGGGCCCCGAGATCGAACACCACTGCCTGTACCGGCCGGGAGAGCCGTCGATCCTGTTCGTCGGCGACCTCGTCACCCGCCGCGACCTGTCGAGCCCGCTCGTGCTGTCGCCCGACGCCCCCCGTCTCGCGCCCGGGATCGCGAGGCGGAGCCTCGAGAAGCTGCTCGACCTCGAGGTCGACCTGCTCTGCCTGTCGCACGGCGGCTACATCGACGAGGATCCGATCGGCGCCCTCGTCGACCTCTACGAACGCACCGCGTGACCACGCCGTACTGGCTGGAGGAGCCGCTCGAGGAGTGGCCCGGGCGGCGGCTGGACGGCCCCGTGGACGTGGCGGTCGTCGGGGGCGGAGTGACCGGCTGCGCGTGTGCCCGCCTGCTCGCCGAGGCCGGCCTGAAGGTGAGGCTCCACGACGAGCGGCCGGTCGGCTGGGGCGCGAGCGGCCGGAACGGTGGGTTCGCTCTACGCGGCGGGGCCGCAGCGTACGACGTGAGCGCCGAGGCGATCGGACGTGAGCGGGCCGCACGCTACTGGCGCTCGACCGAGCGCGCGCTCGAGCGGATGGAGGCACTCGCAGGCGACGCTCTCGTGCGCACGGGCAGCCTGCGCCTCGCGGCCGACGAGGAAGAGCGGGACGGGCTGCGCGCCGAGTTCGAGCTCCTCGATGAGGACGGCTTCGCAGTCGAATGGCGCGAGTCTCTCGCGCATCCGGTCGACGCGACCTTCGCCGCTGCGATCTTCCATCCTGTCGACGCCGCGCTCCAGCCGGCCCGGTGGGCGAGGCGGCTCGGCGCGCTCGCGGCGGCGGCGGGCGTCGATATCCGCGAGGGCAGCCGCGTCACGTCCGTCGACGAGCTCGGCGCGGCACAGGTCGTCATCGCGACCGACGGCTACCCGAGCGGCCTTCTCGGACCACTGGAGGGGCTGATCATCCCGACTCGCGGCGCAGATGGTCGCGACCGAGCCGATCCCGGAGCGCCTGTTCGAATGCCCGCACTACAGCCGCCACGGCTTCGACTACTGGCAGCAGCGCCAGGACGGCCGCATCCTCGCGGGCGGGTTCCGCGACACGACGCTCGCGACCGAGTTCACGTCGAGCGAGGAGACGACCCCGGAGATCCAGGCAGCCCTGGACCGTTTCGTCTCGGATCTGGTCGGCTGGCCGGTCGTCGTCACGCACCGGTGGGCGGGCCTCTTCGGGTTCGTCCCCGACCTGATGCCGGTCGTCGGGCCGGTGCCGGGCGCGGACGGGCTCTGGGTCGCGGGCGGGTACTCGGGACACGGAATGGTGCTCGGGTTCATGTGCGGCGAGCTGGTCGCGAACGCGATCCTCGGCCGCGAGGCGCCCGATCTCGACCTGTTCGACCCGGCGCGCCTCCTCTGACGGCTTCGGAAGCGAGGGCACGGGCTGCGGGCGGGGAGGCCTGTCCTCGCCGGGCTCCCTTTGTAGACTCGTCGGGTTGGAGCGTCTCTGCGGCCCGGACGCGCCCGGCTAGGGCGCTGAAAGGAGGTCGCGGGTCGGATTCCGCTCGTCGCCGCGCCGCACACGGCGGCTCGTGTCGCCGCGCAGCTGATCCGTCGTGCGCGAACGAGTTGGGTGGGTATCAACGTCATCGCTTCTGACGAAGAGAGGGGAGACTCTCGTGCCAAACGTGACGACGCAGTACCGAATGTTCGTGCCTCGGCGCCGGCGAATCGGCGGCGGCGGGGCAGCCGTCGATCTGGTCCCCGCGTCCGTGAACTTCGTGTCCGGAGATGCACACGCGACGGCGCCGGACACGATCGATCTTCACTACCCGAACGCCGGCAGTCCGAATGCGCCGGCGAACTTCGCCTTCTGGAGCATCATCGGCTCGAGCGACGGGGAGTACACGAGCCGGCCGGGAACTCCGGGGAACCCCGTGACCGTCCATACCGACGGAGATCCGGTGACGATGACGGCCTGGTACATCTTCGCCGGGGGAGGCGGAGGTGGCAACGGCAACGGACGTCACGAGCTCGAGACCGACGCCTTCCTCGTCGACCAGAACCAGTTCGTCGAGCCGACACCGATCGCGTCCGTGGCGCCTCCCGCCGCGTGGGACCCCACCGACGTGCAGGAGTTCGTGTTCACCGACGACCAGTCGTGCCAGGTCACGGCCCGCGACAGCGTCGTGGACGCGACGGAGCACTTCGAGACGTGGTACGCGCTCGAAGGCGCCGCGATGCCGGCCGGTGACGTCCTCGACGTCCCGCAGGGCGACAACGGCATCGCCGTCGCGACGTACAGGATCCCGCCGCACGTGCCCTTCAAGCCTCCGAGGTCGGGAGAGGGGATCGTCGGAACGATCGTCGGAGGCGTGGCCCGCGACGGCAGCGGAGGAATCATCGTCAACGGGCACTTCCACCCGATCGGGCCTTGGGATCCGTTCCTTGCCGCGCTCTCCGTCTACGAGTCGGCCAAGGGGTTGCGGGCGGCCGACCGGACGCGCATCCAGGTCGAGGCGATGACCGCGATCGCGAACACGGCGAAGCAGGTGCAGAAGGAGGTCGAGGCAGCGGCGCACGAGGGATAGCCGACTGCCCGCAGTGCTGCCGCGGGTCGCGCTCTGCCTGCCGTCGGAGCCGCGACTCGCGGCGTGCGCCTAGGATCGATCTCCGTCGTGCCGCCCCCGGAAGAGCTCGCAACCGCTGAGTACCTCGAGCTGGTCACGAGGCTCCTCCGGCGATGCCGACTTGCGGATCCGACCGGTGGGTTGTGGGAGGCTGCGGATCTGCAGTGGTGGTGGCGCCGCCCGCGGAGCTCGGACGGCTGCGGCCAGCTCTTCTGGCTCGACGAGCGCGGCGAGCCGGCGGCGGCCGTCGTGCTCACCGACTGGGGACGGGCCTGGTCGTGCGACGCGATCGTCGCACTGGACGCTGCCGAGCCGGCGTTCAGCGAGGTCTGGCAGCGGGCGCTCGACCGGATCGCGGAGCTCGGGCTCGCCACCGTCGAAATCCCGCCGCGGGACGACGACACCACGCTGCAGGAGGCGCTGGCTGCATCCGGGTTCGCGCCGACGGACGATGCGGGAACCACGACGTGGCTCGACGCGGCGCGACGCCCGGCGATCGCTCCGCTCCCGTCCGGCTACCGGCTCCTGTCGCGAGCCCAGACCGCCGATCTGCCGCATCACATGATGCGACGGAACGGCGAGCGGGTCGCCGAGCGGCTGGCCGAGTGCTCGATCTACGACCCGGAGCTCGACCTGCTCGTGCAAGCGCCGGACGGCGAGGTCGCCGCCTACGTCCTGTTCTGGCCCGATCCGGTGACCCGTGTCGGCCTGGTCGAGCCGGTGCGCACCGAGGCCGCGCACCAGCGACGCGGGCTCGCCCGCCATCTCCTCACGGTTGGTCTCGATCGGCTGGCCGAGCGCGGCTGCACGAGGCTGAAGGTGGGCTTCGACAACGCGAACCCGGCGGCCAGGGGGCTGTATCTGGGCCTTGGCTTCACGCCGGAGTCGACGACTCGAACGTACAGGAGGGCGGGCGGCGACTAGAGGTCGACCTGCGGCAGGTCGAGCTCGTGCGCGACCTCGTAGGCGGCGAGCGCGATCGCCAGGTCCTGGATCGCGAGCCCTGTGGAATCGAACACGGTGACCTCGTCGGCCGAACGGCGCCCGGCCGCCTCGCCGGACAGCACCGCGCCGATCTCGGTGACGTGCTCGCGCGCGACCAGGCCGGCCTCGACCGCGTGTGCGAGGTCGCCGGCGTGGCTCGCCTGGCCCCAGTCGTCGCAGAAGACCGAGACACGGGCCAGCTCGGCCGCGGCGATCTCGCTCTTGTCCGGCCCGTCCGCGCCCATCAGGCTCACGTGCTGGCCCGGCGAGAGCGAGCCCTCGCGGAAGAGGACGTGCTTGCCCGGCGTGACCGTCGCGACGACGTCGGCCGCGAGCGCATCGTCCTGCGAGTCGGCGACGTCCACGCCCAGCTCTCCCGCCGCGGCCTCGGCGCGCGCCCGGTCGACGTCGTGGATCGCGACCTTGCGTCCGCGGGCGAGGAACGTGCGCGCTACCGCCTTGCCGTTCACGCCGGCGCCGACGACCGCGACGCTCGCTGCGTCCTCCCGCGCCAGGGTCTCGGCGGCGAGGACCGCGGCGGCCCCCGTACGCAGCGCGGTCAGCGAGGCCGCGTCGAGCAGCGCCAGCAGCCGGCCGCAGGACGCGTCGGAGAGCAGCACCGTGCCCATCACGGTCGGCAGGCCGCGGGAGGGGTTGCCCGGGAACGAGCTGATCCACTTCAGGAGCGCGAAGCCGCCGCCGTGCGCGGGCATGGCCCGGAAGTCGCCGGCCGGGTACGCGGGGACGTAGACCTTCGGCGGCATCGTCCACTCGCCGCGCGCGTAGGCGACGAACGCGTCGCGTACGGCATCGACCGCCCGCTCGGGCGAGACGGCCTCGTAGACGTGCTCCGACGTGAACAGCGGGACCATCGCTACACGGACTTCACGGCCGAAACGAGCTTCTCGACCGACGACTTTGCGTCGCCGAACAGCATCACCGTCTTCGGGTCGACGAACAGCGGGTTGTCGATCCCGGCGAAGCCCGGGTTCATGCTGCGCTTGAGCACGACGATGTTGTGCGCGTGGTCGACGTTGAGGATCGGCATACCGTAGATCGGGCTCGCCGGGGTCGTTTCGCGCCGCCGGGTTGGTGACGTCGTTGGCGCCGATCACGAGCGCGACGTCCGTCTGGTCGAAGGCCGGGTTGACCTCGTCCATCTCCTTGAGCTGGTCGTACGGCACGTTCGCCTCGGCGAGCAGGACGTTCATGTGCCCGGGCATGCGGCCCGCGACGGGATGGATCGCGTAGACGACCTCGACGTTCCTCTTCTCGAGCTCGGTCGCGAGCTCGCGGACAGCGTGCTGGGCCTGCGCGACCGCGAGTCCGTACCCCGGCACGATGATCACACGCGCTGCGCGTACGCGAGCATGACCGCGACGTCCTCCGGCGTCGTCGGCCGCACGGAGCCGCCCGACGGCCTCGATCGCCTCGCCGGTCACCTGCAGCGTCCCGAACGCGCCGAAGAGGACGTTGACGACGGAGCGGCCCATCGACCGGGCCATCATCAGCGTCAGCAGCGTGCCCGAGGCGCCGACGAGCATGCCGCTCACGATCAGCACGTTCTGGTGGAGGACGAAGCCCGTCAGCCGACGCGGCGACGCCGGTGAAGGCGTTCAGGAGCGAGATCACGACCGGCATGTCCGCGCCGCCGATCGGCAGCACGAAGAGGACGCCGAAGGCGAGCGAGCGGACGATGATCAGCAGGCCGAGCACCCACTGGTGCTCGTAGCCGGCGACGATCGCGATCCCGAGCCCGAGCAGGACGCCGAGGAGGGCCAGGTTCCCGAACTTCTGCCCCGGGTACTGGATCGGCCGGCCGCCGATCAGCTCCTGCAGCTTGGCGAACGCGACCATGCTGCCCATGAAGGAGATCGAGCCGATCATCGCCGAGAGCACGATCGCCGACCGAGCCGTTCAGCGACAGCCGATCCGGCGGCGGAGCCGACTGGTGGAAGTCCGCGAACGCGATCAGGGCCGCCGCACCGCCGCCGACGCCGTTGAACAGCGCCACCATCTGCGGCATCGCGGTCATCTTCACGGCGCGTGCCGCGTAGGCCCCGATCGGCGCCGTGATCGCCATCACGATCACGATCGCCGCGATGTTCTTCAGGCCGGGCTGGAAGAACGTGGCCAGGATCGCCACGGCCATCCCGAACGCGCCGATCAGGTTGCCGTTGCGCGCGCGGGCCGGATCGGACAGGAAGCGGAGCGCGAGGATGAAGCAGACGATCGCGACGAGGTAGCCGAGCGAGATCCAGTCGCCGCGGCTCAGGCTCGCGAGCGGCAGGGAGAGCGTCACTCGGGCTTCTCCGGCCTCGGCGCTCGGCCGCGGCCGGTTCCGGCTTGCGCTTCTTGAACATCTCCAGCATCCGGTCGGTGACGACGAAGCCGCCGACCACGTTGGCCGTGCCGAGCGCGACGGCGGTGAGCGTGATCACGTGGAGCCAGATCGGCTGGCCCGGGACGCCGGCGACGATGATCGCGCCGACGAGGACGATGCCGTGGATCGCGTTCGTGCCCGACATCAGCGGCGTGTGCAGCAGCGTCGGCACCTTCGAGATCACCTCGAGGCCGAGGAACGCCGCCAGGATCAGGATGGTCAGCTCGATGATGAAGGACGTGGTCACGCGCCTTCCTCCTTTCTCGTCACGCAGGCGCCGGCCGTGATCTCGTCGGAGAAGTCGAGCGCCAGCGTCCCGTCCGGGGCCAGGTGCGTGAGCAGCGCGGCGACGTTCCGCGCGTAGAGCTGGCTGGCGTGGGCGGGCATCGTGCTCGGCAGGTTCGTGAAGCCGACGATCGTGACGCCGCTCTCGACGGTCTCCTCGCCGGGCTTCGTCAGCTCGCAGTTGCCGCCGGTCTCGGCGGCGAGGTCGACGATCACCGAGCCGGGGCGCATCGCGCGGACGGCGGCTGCGGGGATCAGCTTCGGCGCCGGCCGGCCCGGGATCGCCGCGGTCGTGATCACGACGTCGTAGTCGGGCAGCCGCTTCTCGAGCTCGGCCTGCTGCTGCGCCTGCTGCTCGGGCGTCAACTCGGTCGCGTACCCGCCTGCCGTCTCCTCGCCGCGGATGCCGAGGTCGAGGAAGCTCGCGCCGAGCGACTCGACCTGCTCCTTGACGACCGGGCGGACGTCGAAGCCGGAAACGACGGCGCCCGAGGCGGCGCGCCGTCGCGATCGCCTGCAGGCCGGCGACGCCGGCGCCGAGCACGAGCACCTTCGCGGGCGGCACCGTTCCGGCGGCCGTCGTCAGCATGGGGAAGAACTTCGGCAGCCGCTCGGCGGCGAGCAGCGCGCCCTTGTAGCCGGACGACGGTCGCCTGGGAGGAGAGCGCGTCCATCGGCTGCGCGCGCGTGATCCGTGGGATCGACTCCATCGCGAACGCGACGACGCCGGCCTTCGCGAGCCGCTCGATGCCCTCCTGGTCGGTGAGCGGCTGCAGGAAGCCGATCAGCACGTCGCCCTGGCGTAGGCGCCCGGCCTCGTCGGCGGATCGGCTTCTGCACCTTGACGATTCCCTCGGCCTGGCCGAGCACGCCGTCGACGAGGCTCGCCCCGGCCTCGGAATAGGCGGCGTCGGTGAAGGAGGCCGCCTCGACCCGGCGCCCTTCTCGACCAGGATCGTCGAAGCCGGAGCCGGTGAGCCTCGAGACGACCTCGGGGACGAGGGCGACGCGCTGCTCGCCGGTCGCCGTCTCCTTCGGGACGCCGATCCGCATGCCGCGGCAACTCTATGCAAGCGAGCTCGGACGGTCGGCGGAGAAGGAGCACGCGCGGCGGTAGAGAACTACAGCCGGGCGATGACCACCACGCTGCTCGCGCTTTCGCGGGCGATCGAGGCGAGGGATCCGCACTCGTCCGGGCACGCTGCACGCGTCGGCGTCATGGCCGAGCTGATCGCCGAGAGGCTGGGCTGGGACGAGGCCGAGGTCGAGGTGCTGCGGATGGCCGCGGCGCTCCACGACGTCGGCAAGCTGCGCGTGCCCGGAGCCGGATCCTGCGCAAGGCGGGGCCGCTCGACGCGGACGAGGTCGCCGAGATGCGCCGCCATCCAGAGGAGGGCGCCCGCATGGTCGCGCGTCGTCCAGAGAACTGCAGCTCGCGGTGCCCGCCGTCCTCTACCACCACGAGCGCTGGGACGGGACCGGCTACCCGATGGGCATCGAAGGAGAGGCGATCCCGGCCGAGGCGCGCGTCCTCGCAGTCGTCGACGCGTTCGATGCGATGACGACGCGACCGCTCCTACCGCCGGGCAATGACCGAGGCGCTGGCGATCGCCGAGCTCGAGCGCTGTGCCGGCACGCAGTTCGACCCGGAGATCGTGCGCGTCTTCGTCGAGGCCTGGCGAGACGGGACCCTAACCGACGCGACCCTCCGGCTCGACCACGCCGCCACCGGCTAGCCAAGTAACAACTTGCCACTTGGCGGTCAGAGGGCCGACCAGATTTCGAGCTTCTGTCGCACGCGGCGGATGACCTCGTCCGTGAACTCGCTCGACGACGAATGGCCACCGAGGTCGGCGGTGCGCGTGCCTTCGCCGACCGCCTCGAGGCACGACTCGCGGATCGCGCGCGACGCCGCCTCGCCGCCCGGGAGGTAGGAGAGCAGCACCCGCGCCGCGAGGATCATCGCCATCGGGTTGGCGACGTTCTTGCCGTAGAGGGACGGGGCCGTGCCGTGCGCGGCCTCCGCCAGCACGACCGTCGGCACGTAGTCGTCGCCGAAGCCGACGATCAGCGACTCCGATCCGGCGATCGATCCGAACAGCGGCAGCACGAGGTCGGAGAGAATGTCGCCGTCGCGGTTGAGCGCCGGGATCACGAGCGGATCGCCGCTCGACGAGAGGAGCAGCGCGAACGTCGCGTCGATCAGTTGCGGCTGGTAGGTCACGTCGGGATGGCGCGCCGCGGCCGCGTCCATCTCCTCCTTGAGCATCCCCTCGTATACCGGGCTGACCGTGTACTTCGGCCCGCCGAAGACGCGCGCGCCCGTTCGCTCGGCAAGACGGAACGCGAACTCGGCAACCGAGCGGCAGATCCGCCGCTCGATCCGCTCCGTGCGGAACGCAGCCTCGTCCTCGCCGTCGCCCTCGCGCCATTCCTTCGCCCCGTAGGCGTCGCCGACTGCCATCCGGACGACCGAGATCGGCGCGTGCACGCCGCCGAGCGGCGCGATGCCGGGGATTCGTCGGCCGGTGCGGACGATGACGCGGCCGCCGATCTCCTCCCGCAGGATGCGGTTCGGCGTCCCGACGTCGTCCTTCTCCTCCGGCGTGATCGTCGCGGCCTTCAGGCCCAGCCCGGCCTCGCGAACGGCGGCGGCCGCCTCGTGGACGACGGCGTTCTGCGTCGCCCGTCGCTCCTCCAGCGACAGGTCGTAGCGCGGAAAGTCGAGCTGGATCCCGACGACATCGGCGTCGAGCACCCGCAGCGCCTCCTCCAGGAGTTCCTGCCCGGTCTCGTCTCCTTCGAGCACGACGATCGTGTTCTCGTTCATCGACGGCGATTCTACGTGTGTGTCGAATCGAACTAAACGAAGCAAAACTGTCGAGAAATGATCGACTCGATTCGACACGCCTTCTTTCGCTAAGCTATTGCGCTCTGCGGCGAACCGAACAAGGAGGACTGCAGGTGGCTCGAAAGACCGTTTTGGTGTGCGACAGCTGCGGCACCGAAGTCGGTGAAGGCAAGGGGGCCGTGATGCGCCTCAATTACACCGATGCGCGGCGCGGCTCCAAGCAAGCGGACCTCTGTGACGGCTGCGCGGGCGGCATGCCCGGCTCCGCCGTCGCCCGTCGCGGCCGACGGCCCGAAGTCCGTCTCCTAGCCAGATCAACTCCAGGGCAGGCAACGGGTGGACGGGCGAATCTCCGCCCGTCCACCCGTTCACGCTCTTTCCTGACATTGCGGGGGCGCCGGCAGGGAATCGTCCCGCCCCGTCCGTAGACTGGCGGCGATGCCGCTGACGCTGCTCGCGGGGCCCGCGAACGCCGGGAAAGTCGCCCTTCTCCTCGATCGCTACCTGGCCGAGATCGGCCGAGAACCCATCTTGATCGTGCCAAACAGGGCGGATGTCGACCGCGTCGAGCGCGAGCTCCTCGTCAGCGCAGGCGCTCTGCTCGGCGGCACGATCGGCACATTCGACGACGTCTTCCGGGAGATCGCCCGCGGCTCCGAGGCCGCGCGCCCGGTGGCTACCGACGCGCAGCGCACGCTCATCGCGCAGCGGGTACTCGCCTCGGTCTCCCTCAACGGGCTCGGTGCGTCGGCAAAGCGAAACGGCTTCGTGCCCGTGCTGCTCGCGGCGCTCGGCGAGCTGCAGTCGGGGCTGCTCGAGCCTGACGCCGTCGACGGCGACCTCGGGCGGCTCTACGCCGCCTATCGCGCCGAGCTCGACCGGCTGGGCCTGTGGGACCGCGACCTCTTACGCGCACGCGCGGCGGAGCGGATCGCGTCGGAGCTCGACGCCTGGCACGGCCGGCCGGTGTTCGCCTACGGCTTCGAGGACCTGACCGGAGCCGAGTGGCGACTGCTGGAAGCGCTCGCCGGGCGGACAGACGTGACGATCTCGCTCCCCTACGAGCCGGGACGGCCCGCATTCGAGGCCGTTCAGACGACGGCCGAGGACCTGGCCCGGCTCGCCGCAGGCAGGGTCGAGGAGCTGCCAGCCCGGCTTCGCCAGGGTCGCCCATCCCGCGCTTGCCCATCTCGAGCGCGCGCTCTTCTCCGACGCGCCTCCGCCGCCGGTTGCGATCGGCGGGGCGGTTCGCTTCCTCGAGGGCGCCGGGACGCGCGCCGCGCTCGAGCTCGTGGCGGACGAGGTGCTCGAGCTCGTCCGCGGCGGGACGGCTCCCGAGCGGATCGCCGTCATCTGCCCGAGCGTCGAACGCTTCGCCGGCCCGCTCGACACGGCGTTCGGCGCGGCCGGAATCCCGTACGCGCTCGAGGGTGCGACCCGGCTTCCGCGCACCGCGTTCGGCGCTGCGCTCTGCTCCCTGCTTCGCTTCGCCTGGCTCGGTGGCAACCGCGCCACGCTGTTCGCGTTCCTGCGCTCGCCGTACTCCGGGCTGCTGCGCCATCAGGTCCGACTTCGTCGAGGGCCGCCTGCGCGGGCGCGGCATCAGCGCCGCCGATCGGGTCGAGGAGGAGGCCGAGAAGCTCCGGCCCGGCGCGCTGCGCGACGTCGAGGCGCTTCGCTCCGAGCCCGACCCGGTCGAAGCCGTGCGCGATCGCGCCCGCGCGATGACCGCCGCCGCGCACTCGCCGCTCCGGCCGGTCGCGACCGACGAGACGCGTCTCGACCTGCGCGCCTACGAGGCCGTCCACCGCCTCCTCGACGAGCTCGACGGCTGGCGGCGCCTCGGCGGCGAGCTGTCGCGCGAGTCGGTCCTGGCCGCGCTCGAGGACGCGACTGTCGCGGGCGCGCGGGCCGGCGAGTCGGGCCGCGTCGCGGTGCTCGACCTCGCGCGTGCCCGCACGCGGCAGCTTCGACGTCGGCCTTCCTGCTCGGGCTCGAGGAGGGCGGGCTGCCGCGGCGCGAGCGGGAGTCTCCCTTCCTGGACGAGGCGGCCCGGCGCCGGCTCGGCGGCCGGCTTTTGCGCGCGAGCGCCGTCGAGCGCGACCGCTACCTCTTCTACACGGCCTGTGCGCGCGCGCCTCGCGGCGCCTCTACCTCGTTCGCGAGGCGGCGAGCGACGACGGCGTGCCGCGCGAGGCGAGCCCGTTCTGGGAGGACGTGCGCGCCGTCTTCGATCCCGACGACGTCGCCCGCTGGACGGTCCGCCGGCCGCTTTCGGCGCTCACTCGGCCGCTGGAGGACGCGCGAACGGAGCGCGAGCGGCTCCGCGCGCTCGCGCGACTCGACGCGACCGAGCCGGCCGAGGCTTCAGCGCTCGCGCAGGCGAACGGCTGGGACCGGCGGCTCGATCGCGCGCGGCGCTCGTTTACGCGGCGCACGCGGCTCACGCACCCGCTCGTGCTCGAGTCGCTCGGGCTCGCGCGACTCCTTCGGCGTCACCGAGCTCGAGCGCTTCGCCGACTGCTCGTCGGCGTGGTTCGTCGAGCGCTACCTCGACCCGCGGTCGATCGACGCGGAGGTCGACGCCAAGCTGAAGGGCAGCGTCGCGCACACGGCGCTGCACAGGTTCTTCGCCGGGCTGCCGAAGGAGGTCGGCTGCGACCGGGTCGAGCCCGAGCGCGTCGAGGACGCAGTGCGCTTCATGCGCGTCTGCCTCGACGACGCGCTCGCGCGGCGTGCGGATGGACATGACCGAGCTGCAGCGCCGCGAGCTCGACCAGACGCTGTGGCGCGACCTGGAGGCATTCGTTCGCGCCGAGGCGGAGACGCCGCTGCCGCTCGTGCCCAGGCGTTTCGAGGTCTCGTTCGGCTCGGAGCGGTCGCCGCAGGAGCTCCAGCGCGGCCTCGACCTCGACGGCATCACGCTGTCCGGGAAGATCGACCGGATCGACGTCGACCCGTTCTAGCGCGCGCGGGATCGTGATCGACTACAAGTCGGGCAAGGCGGCGCACTCGGCGGCGGAGATCGAGAAGGAGCTCCGGCTGCAGATCCCGCTGTACATGCTCGTGCTGCGCGACCTCGTCGGGATCGAGCCGCTCGGCGGGCTGTACCGGCCGCTCGCCGGCGCGCGCAAGATGCGCGGGCTTCTGCGCGAGGACGCGCGCGAGGACGGGCTCCCCGGTCTCGCCGACAAGGACTACGTCGACGACGAGACGTTCTGGAGCCGCGTCGAGGCGGCCCGGGCGAAGGCGCGTGAGTTCGCCGTCCGGATCCAGGAGGGCGACGTTCGCCACGATCCGCGCGGCGACGAATGCCCGTCGTGGTGCGACCTCTGGACCGTCTGCCGGATCAGGCGCCAGTGAGCTGGGAGCCGAATCCGGAGCAGCGCGCGGCGATCGAGGCGCGCGGCGAGGTGTTCGTCTCGGCCGGCGCCGGCACGGGCAAGACGGCCGTGCTCGTCGAGCGCTTCGCGCGCGCCGTCTGCGACGACGGGCTCGACGTCGACTCGATCCTCGTCATCACGTACACGCGCAAGGCCGCCGGCGAGCTCCGCTCGCGGATCCGCGAGGCGCTGCTCGCGCGCGGCCGCCCGGACGCGGCACGCGGGCTCGACGGCGCCTGGATCTCGACCATCCACGGCTTCTGCAACCGCCTCCTGCGCGCGTATCCGTTCGCGGCCGGGCTCGACCCGCGGTTCCGCGAGCTCGACGAGCCGCAGGCGGCGGTGCTGCGCGGCGAGGCGTTCGACGAGGCGCTGGCCGAGTTCTGCGCGGGCGGCGAGCCGGAACGGCTGCGGCTCCTCGTCGCCTACGGCGGCTCGCGTCTGCGCGGGATGCTGATCGGCATCTACGAGACGCTCCGCGCTGCCGGCCGGCCGCTCGTGCTCGAGCTCGGCGAGGCGGCACCGCTCGACGAGCGGATCGACGAGCTCCGCGAGGCCGCGCGCTGCCTCGTCGGTGACGTGGAGGCGACGCCGACCCAGCGCGACAACTGCGGACGCGCTCCTCGCACTCCTCGACGGGCGCGCCGCTCGCCGGAGCGGCTGCTCGACCTGGCTGCGTTCCGCAACCGCGGCGAGCGTGCGGCGAGCTACGAGGAGGCGCGGAAGCGGGTCGAGCAGGCGGCGCTCGACACGATCGCGGCCGGCGACCGCGAGCTCCTGCAGGAGCTGCTCGAGCGCTTCGACGCTGCCTACTCGGGGGCGAAGGAGCGGGAGTCGGCGCTCGACTTCGAGGATCTCCAGCTCGCCGCCCGCGACCTGCTCGCAGCCCATCCGGAGATCCGCGAGCGCGAGCAGCTCCGCTTCCGCGCGCTGATGGTGGACGAGTTCCAGGACACGAACCGCCTGCAGTGCGAGCTCGTCGATCTGCTGGCAGAAGGACCCGGCGAGCGCGAGCTGTTCTTCGTCGGCGACGAGTTCCAGTCGATCTACGGCTTCCGGCATGCCGACGTGGCCGTGTTCCGCGACCGGCGCGAGCGGGCAGGCGGCGGGCTCGCGCTGACGCGGAACTACCGCTCACGGCCGGAGGTGCTCGCGGCCGTCAACTTCCTCTTCGGCGAGGAGTTCGGCGACGAGTTCCAGCCGCTCGCGGCCTCGGGCGACTTCCCCGATCCGGTCTTCGGCCACCCGGTCGAGCTGCTCGTCACCGACAAGGCGAGCTACGCCGACACAGGCGAGCACTGGCGCCGCGGAGAGGCGCGGAACATCGCCCGCCGCGTGCGCGAGCTCGTCGACACGGGCGCCGCGGAGGCCGGGGAGATCGTGCTGCTGTTCGCGGCCGGCACCGATGCCGAGTGGTACGAGGAGGAGCTCCGGCGCGCCGGGCTGCCGACCTACCGCGCCACCGGCCGCGGCTACTTCGGCCAGCAGCAGGTCGTCGACGTCCTCGCCTATCTGCGCCTGCTCCAGAACCGCTACGACGACCAGGCGCTCCTGACCGTGCTCGCCTCGCCGCTCGTCGGCGTCTCGAACGACGCGCTCGTGCTGATCCGGCGCGCGGCACCCCGACGACCACTCTTCACCGGTGTCGAGCGTGACTTGCCGCCCGGCCTCCACGGCGACGACGAGCGGCTGCTGCGCGCGTTCCGCCAGCGCTACGACCGGCTCGTGGCCGTCTCCGCGCGCCTGTCGCTCGAGCGCCTCTGCGAGCGGATCGTCGCCGACCACGACTACGACCTCGCCGTGCTCGCCCAGTGGGACGGCAAGCGGCGCTACGCGAACCTCCGCAAGCTCGCGCGGCTCGCGCGCTCGTACGAGGAGCTGCGCGGGCGCGACAGCGAAGGGTTCGTCCGCTTCGTTCGCCAGCAGGAGGCGGTCGGTGCGCGGGAGCTCGAGGCCGTCGCCGAGGAGGAGGGGACGGGCGCGGTGCGGCTCCTGACGATCCATGCGGCCAAGGGCCTCGAGTTCAAGGTCGTGATCGTCGCCGACGCCGGTCGCGACCGGCCGGCGCCTGCCGCGGACGAGATCCTGGCGCTCTCCGACGGCCGCTTCGGGTTCAAGGTCGCCGATCCGTACACGAGCAAGCGGCGCGGAGCGTTCGCGTACGACGAGGTGCGAGCCGCGCGCGAGGCGGAGGATCGCGCCGAGCGGCTGCGCCTCTACTACGTCGCGATGACGCGTGCGATCGACCGGCTGATCGTCTCCGGCGCGCTCGATCCCGAGCAGGCGGACGAGACGCCGATCGGCTGGGTCCTCCGGCGTGTCGAGCCGGGCGACGATCTGCGCGCGCGCCGCGGCGGCGCCGGTCGAGATCGAGCGGGGCGACGCGCGCCTCTTGCTGAGGGTCGAACGGCACGATCCGGCGCTGGCGGATGGAGGCGGCGCCGGTCGAGACGGAAGCTTCTGCCGAGTCCACGCAGCTCTCGCTGTTCGAGGCGGAGGACGACGGCAGCGTGCCCGTCGCTCCCGTGCTGCCCGCGCTCGAGCCCTTGCCCGCGCCGCCGCTCTACGACGTTCGCAGCCTCTCCTACAGCGCGATCTGCGCTCTTCGAGCGCTGCTCCTACCGCTTCTTTGCCGAGCGAGTCGCGGGGATGCGCGAGCGCCGGCCGGTCGCAGTTCCCGGCGAGGGGGACGACCACGGTGCAGGCGGCCTGCTCGCGACCGAGCTCGGCGACGCCGTGCACCGGCTGCTCGAGCAGCGTCGATCCGACTGCGCCTGCTCCGCCGGATTCCGAGCAGGTGCGGACGTGGTATCCGGAGGCGACGGACGACGAGATCGAGCGCGATCCGGGGGCTCGTCGAGGCCTACTGCGCCTCCTCGCTCGCCGCGCGCGTCGCCGATCTCGACGGCGTGAAGGCCGAGCGGCCGTTCGCGTTCGAGCACGACGGCGTGCTCTTCCACGGTTTCCTCGACCTCTTCCATGCGTCGGGCGGGCGCTCGCTCGTCGTCGACTACAAGACGAACGCGCTCGGTGAGCTGATCGCCGGCCGAGGTGGTCGAGCACGAGTACCGCGTGCAGCGGCTCGTCTACGCGCTCGCCTGCTTCCGCGCGGGGGCGGACGAGGTCGAGATCGTCTACGTGTTCCTCGAGCGGCCGGACGAGTCCGGTGTCCGCGAGCTTCACGCGCGCGGATCGTCGCGGGGCTCGAGGAGTAGCTGTCGGCGACGATCGCGCGCATCCGGTCGGGCGTCTTCGAGCCGACTCCGAGCGAGTTCGCCTGCTCGGGATGCCCGGCGCTCGACGTCGTGTGCGCCGGCCCGCGGCTTCCGGGTCGCGGCCCGAGGCCAGCGCCCGAGCTCGCCGCCGTGCACGGTGGCGCGTAGCTACGTCAAGGAGGCGCGGCGGCGCGTCGGGCCGAAGCGGGAGCGGATCGGGCCGATCGTCGAGCGGCTGAAGGAGGCACACCCGGACGCCTCGATCGCGCTCCGCTCGCGCTCCGAGCTCGAGCTGCTCGTCGCCGTGATGCTCTCCGCGCAGACGACCGACGTGAACGTGAACAAGGTGACCGAGCGGCTCTTCGTCAAGTACCGCCGGCCTGAGGACTACCTCGCCGTGCCGGTCGAGGAGCTCGAGCGCGACATCTACCAGACCGGCTTCTTCCGCCAGAAGGCGAAGGCGATCCGCGGCACGATGCGGATGCTGATCGAGGAGTACGACGGCCGCGTGCCGAGGCGGATCGAGGAGCTCGTGCGCCTGCCGGGTGTCGCCCGCAAGACGGCGAACGTGGTCGCGGCCGAGCTCGGCGACCCGCAGGGCGTCGTCGTCGACACGCACGTACGCCGGCTCTCGCAGCGGCTCGGGCTCACGCGCCACGAGGACCCGGTGAAGATCGAGCGCGACCTGATCCGGCTCGTCCCGCGGGCGGAGTGGGGGATCTTCCCGCACCTCCTGATCTGGCACGGCCGCCGCGTCTGCATCGCGCGGGCCCCGCGCTGCGAGGACTGCGTGCTGACGGACCTGTGCCCGTCGAGCCGCGTCTGACTTTGCAACACAGTGTTGCTTGGTTGCTTGGCACGCAAGCGTCGAGGACGCGAAGAAGCAGGCGAGTTCGAGACGAGCATCCCCTCTCGCGCGGAGGCGAGACCGCGCTCTCGCCGGAGCGCACGAGCGATCGGCCATGCGCCATCGGAAAGGGGGGCAACGCGGGGAACCATGGGTTTCCCCGCGTTTGCTAGCGGGGGGTGAGGGCGACGAGCAGGCCGCCGTCGTCGTCGTACGCCGGGAAGATGTCGGCGGTGACGGCCTTCTGGAGGCCGGTGGCGGACGGTCAGCTCGACAGTCCTCGCCGAGGCGGCGGACGCCCCACTCGAGCGCGAGCGCGACGGGGTTCTGGCCGTTCTCGAAGCCGTCGAGGTGCAGCGCGTCGACGACCGTCGCGGCCCATCAGCTCGTTCTCCTGGTAGCCGGTCAGCTCGAAGACGCCGCGCCCGGCGGCGAGGATCCGGCCGTCGGCATCGCAGACGACCATCCCCGTCACGGGTGCGGCGTAGTAGTCGTCCATCAGCTCGAACAGGAAACCGAAGCCGCACTTGTGGCAGCCGACCGCGGTCGGGTCGGTGAGGCTCTCGCGCCGGTCGTGGTCGACCGAACGGCTCTTGCAGTTCGGGCAGATGAAGTACGGCACCGCGGTCGATCCTGCAGACCGCGACCTCGTCTGCGGCGACTGCTCGCGATGGTGCTCGGCGGCCAGGAACCGCTCGGCGTCGAGTGCCGCCATACAGCCCGAGCCCGCGGCCGTCACCGCCTGCCGGTAGACGTGGTCCTGCACGTCGCCGGCCGCGAAGACGCCCTCGATGTTCGTCTTGCGTCGAGCCCGGCATCGTCGACCAGGTATCCGGCGGCGTCGTGGTCGAGCCAGTCGAGGAACAGCTTCGTGTTCGGGTCGTGGCCGACCGCGACGAACAGGCCGTCGGCGGCGATCTCGCGCGTGTCGCCCGTGTGGACGTCGCGCAGGACGACACCGGTGACCTTGCCGGTCTCCTCGCCGAGCACTCGCTCGACGGCGGCGTTCAGCTCCCAATCGATCTTCTCGTTCGTCCGCGCGCGATCGACCATGATCGGCGAGGCGCGGAACTCCTCGCGCCGGTGGACGACGATCACCTTGGTCGCGAACTTCGCGAGGAAGGTCGCCTCCTCCATCGCCGAGTCGCCGCCGCCGACGACCACCACGGTCTTGTCGCGGAAGAACGCCGCGTCACAGACCGCGCAGTACGAGACGCCGCGCCCTTGCAGCGCCACCTCGGTCCCGAGGCCGAGCTGTCGTCGCGTTGGCGCCCGTGGCCACGATCACCGTCCAGGCGCGATGCTCCTCGTCGCCGACGAAGACGCGGAACGGCCGCTCGGAGAAGTCGACGCGCGTCACGTCGTCGGTCAGGAACTCGGCGCCGAAGCGCTCGGCCTGCCGGCGGAAGTCCTGCATCATCGCCGGCCCGAGGACGCCTTCCGGATAGCCCGGGTAGTTCTCCACGTCGCTCGTGATCATCAGCTGGCCGCCCCACTGGATGCCTTCGATCACGAGCGGAGCTCAGATTCGCGCGGGCCGCGTAGAGGGCAGCCGTGTAGCCGGCCGGGCCGCCTCCGATGACGATCAGCTCGCGTGCGTCGTTCGTCGTCACGTTTCCTCCAACTTCGTTCATACCCGCAAATGGCGGGAAAAAGATGCTCACTGGATCAAACGACCGGGACCCGGTCTCGCTTCCTGCCCCGGAGCGCCTCCTCGCCCGCCGGTCGTGAGCTCGACACGGCTCCCGCCCTCGCTTCGCACGACTCTCACGAGTCCGGCGAGCAGCGCGTCCTCCCAGACGAGCAGCCGAGGGCAATGGCTGCGCCAGGCGTCCATCGTCTCGTCGTACGTACGCGGGCGGCTCGACACCCAGTCGAGGAGCTCCAGCGTCGGCGCGTCCGTCATGACCTTCATGGTACGCCGGGCCGCGGTGCTCGTCGCGCGCTACGCGGCGTCGGCGCCGAGCTCTTCGAGCTCGACGAGGGGCACGAGCTCGGGCGCGGTCAGCGGCTTGACCATGCGCTCGACGGGCACGATCGGGTCGATCTCCTCGGTCGCCGGGATGCCGAGCTCGGGGAAGCGGCGCGCCGACGGCAGCACGCGTGCCTCGAGGGAGCCGACGGCCTCGTTGTACGCCTCGACGGCCTTGTCCAGGCGATTGCCGAGCTTCGAGACGTGCGTGCCCATCGTCGACAGGCGCTCGTAGAGCTCGCGACCGAGCTCGCTGACCTGCCGCGCGCTCTCGGCGAGCGTCTCCTCTCGCCAGCCGGCGGCAACTGCGAAGAGCACAGCGATCAGCGTCGTCGGGCTGGCGAGGATGACGCGCTGGCTCGGACCGAGCTCGAGCAGACCCGCGTCCTGCTCGACCGCGTAGCGGTAGAAGCTCTCGGACGGCAGGAACATGACGACGAACTCGGGCGACGGGGTGAACTGCCGCCAGTACGCCTTGAGGCTGAGCTTGCCCATGTGGTCGCGCACGTGGCGGAGGAAATCCCGGTAACGCGCGTCGCGGATCGCATCGTCGTCAGTCTCGAAGGCGTCGAGGAGCGCTTCGAGCGGCACCTTCGCGTCGACGACGATGTTCTTCCCTCCCGGCAGCTTGACGACCACGTCCGGGCGGAGCACCCCGTCGTCGGACGACACCGTCGGCTGCTCGACGAAGTCGCAGTGGGCGAGCATGCCGGCCATCTCGAGCGCGCGGCGAAGCTGCATCTCGCCCCAGCGGCCGCGCGCGCTCGGCGAGCGTAGCGCCTTGACCAGGCCGGCGGTCTCGGTGCGCAGCTTGTCCTGGCTCTCCGTCAGCGCCTCGACCTGGGTCGACAGCGCGCCGTAGGCCCTCTGGCGCGATGCCTCGAGCGATCGCACCTGGGTGTCCACCTTCTCGAGCGATTCCTTCAGAGGCGCGACGATCTGCTCGACCGCTTTCTGGCGCTGGTCGAGGTCGTCCCGAGCGCCCCGCTGGAAGCCCTCGAGCTTCGTCGTCGCGAGCTGGAGGAACTCCTCGTTGTTGGTGCGGAGCGCCTCGGACGACAGCGCCCGGAACATTGTCTGGAGCTCCGCCTGCGCTGCGCGCGCCGCCGTGGCGCGTACACGCATGACGAGCCAGACGGCCACGGAGCCGACCAGGAGCCCGACGATGAAGCCGACGGCGATCATGAGCCGACGAACAGTAGGACTGTCGTCGGACGGCCTTGCTCGAAAGCGGGCGGCGGGGTCGAAAAAAACCCAATAAAAACGCCAGATCCGGCTGGCCCGAAAGCCGACCGGATCTGACAGGGAGGACAATACGACGGTGACGAGCCGGTCGTCAAGTGGTGACGATGCGGAAAAAGCCGCTCGGAGCGGATTTTCGTCCCACGGCCGTCGCGATCCCTAAGCTCGAGGTCGTGCGTCACGTCTTCGGCGTGCGGCGGGTCGCTCGCCCAGGTGCTCGATCGCTACGAGGCCCGCGAGGAGCAGGCCGAGCTCGCGGACGCCGTCTCCAAGCGCGCTCGCCGACGGCACGCACCTGCTCGCAGAGGCGGGCACGGGCACCGGAAAGAGCCTCGCCTACCTCGTGCCGGCGCTCGCGTCGGGACGGCGCGTCGTCGTTGCGACGGCGACGAAGGCCCTGCAGGAGCAGCTGCTGACGAAGGACGTGCCGCTCGCGGCGGCGGCGCTCGGGCGTGAGGTGAACGTCGCCGTGCTCAAGGGCCGGCAGAACTATCTCTGCCGGAACCGTCTGCAGGGGTTCGCGCTCCTCGGCGGCTCGCTGTTCGCGCGACCCGAGGACGGCCGCGCGTTCGACGCGATGCGCGACTGGATCGACTCGACCGAGACCGGCGACCGGGCCGAGCTCGAGGTCGAGCCGTCGCGCGGGGCTGTGGTCGCGAGCTGGCGGTCGGATCCGACCGCTGCCTCGGGCGAACGTGCCCCCACGTCGGCACCTGCTTCTCCGAGGCGGCCCGCGAGCGGGCCTCGCACGCCGACCTCGTGATCGTCGAACCACGCGCTCTACTTCGCCGACCTCGGGCTGCGCGAGCGGCGAGACGGGGCCGGCGTGCTGCCCGAGCACGACGCGGTGGTCTTCGACGAGGCGCATCGGCTCGAGGAGACCGCCGCGACCTGGCTCGGCGGTCGCGTCTCCGGCGCGGGCCTGCACCGCCTCGCGCGCGACGTCGACCGGGCCTGTCGGGAGGCGAGCGTGCCGGCGCCGGCACGGGCGCTCGACCGGGTCGAGCGTGCGGCGCGGTGAGCTCTTCGACGCCGTCTGCCCGGGAACGGGCCGCGTGCGGCTCCGCCGGCCGCCCGTGGTCGTCTTCCGTGCCCTCGCGGAGCGGCTCGCCGAGCTCGCCTCGGCGCTCTCCGGCGAGAACGACGAGCTCGACGCGCTGGCGGCGCGTGCGCTGCGGGCGCCGTCGCGGACGTGCAGGCCTGCCTCGACCCGGGCGAGCTCGAGCGCGTCGTCTGGGCGGAGCCCGACGCCGTGGCCTGGGCGCCGGTCGACGTCTCCCGGCCGCTGCGCGAGCGGCTCTGGGACGCCGGGCCGACCGCGATCCTCGTCTCCGCGACGCTCGGCACCGGCGACGACTTCGCCTTCGTGCGCGACCGGCTCGGCCTGCGAGGTGCGACCGAGCTCCGCGTCGGCTCGCCTTTCCGGTTCGAGGAGCAGGCGCTTCTCTATCTCCCCGACGGACTGCCCGACCCGCGCTCCGAGGGTGCGCTCGAGCTCGTGGCGGAGGAGGCGGCAGCGCTCTGCGCCCTCTCGTCGCGGGCGCGCGCTCGTCCTGACCAGCTCCTACCGCGCGCTCGACGCGATCGCGTCTCGGCTGCGCGGTCGCCTGCCGCACGAGGTGCTCGTCCAGGGCGACGCGCCGCGCGAGCGACTGCTCGAGCGCTTCGGGCGCGAGGTCGACTCCGTGCTCGTGGCGACCGCGACCTTCTGGCAGGGCGTCGACGTCCCCGGCGAGGCGCTGACGCTGCTCGTGATCGACAAGCTGCCGTTCCCCGCTCCCGGCGACCCGCTCGTCGAGGCGCGCTGCGAGCGGATCACGGCCGAGGGCGGGCGACTGGTTCGCGCGACTATTCGCTGCCTGCAGCCGTCCTCCAGCTGCGGCAGGGATTCGGCCGGCTGATCCGCACGCATCGCGACCGCGGCGTCGTCGCGATCCTCGACCCACGGGTGAGGACACGTCCCTACGGACGGACGTTCCTCGAGGCGCTGCCGCCCTGCCGGGTGGTGACCGAGCGGGCGTCGGTCGAGAGCTTCCTCTCCGGCGAGATGCCCGCAGCAGCCTGGTAACGTGGCCGCCGGTGGCCAAGAAAGCGCGCACTCCCAAGCCTCCGCGCCCGTCCGCGGTCGGGCAACAACCGCCAGGTTCAGGCGCCGCAGCGGCGGACCGGCTCGTCGCGGACGCCGGCCGCCGCCTCGACCACGGCGCGCTACAGGTGGTTCTGGCCGACCGCCGCCGCCGTCGTCGCGCTCGTGATCGTCGGCGTCGCGCTCGGGATCGCGCTGACGCGCAGCTCGTCGAGCGGTCCGAGCCAACAGGCGCCGCTCGCGCTCAAGAAGCCGATCGTCTGGTCGGATCTCCCGGGGTTGCAGACCGGCGCCGCCGCCGTGGGCGAACAACGGTCGACGCTCGCTGTCCCGCGGCTCGGCGCGCTCGGGCTCAACGCGCTCTCGCAGGAGGCAGCTGGCGTTCCACATCCATCAGCACCTCGACATCTTCGTGAACGGGAAGCACGTCACCGTTCCGCAGGAGATCGGCTTCGGGCTCGACCCGAGCACCGGTCAGCCGCAGTTCATCACCGAGCTCCACACGCACAGACTCGCTCGGGATCGTCCACGTCGAGTCTGCGGAGAACCTCAGGTACCTGCTCGGCCAGTTCTTCGGCGAGTGGGGCGTGCGCCTGACCGGGCAGTGCCTCGGCGACTTCAACGGCGGCTGCGACAACCTCGAGTGGTACGTGAACGGGGTCAGGCGCATCGCGGAATCCCGGCCAAGCTCGTGCTCGAGAACCACCAGGAGATCGCGATCGTCGGTCGGGACGCCGCCGGCGAAGATCCCGTCGAGCTACGACTTCGCAGGTAGCCCACGGCGTCTAGCATTGTCGGCTGCGCCGGGGTGGCGAAAATCGGTCAAACGCGCCTGACTTAAAATCAGGTGCCCCCTCCGTGGGGCATGAGGGTTCGACTCCCTCCCCCGGCACTCCAAGCCCGCGTCGGGAGCGGGCTGGCGGGCAGTCGGCCCCCCTGGCCCGCGGGCCTGTCGGGTGCTCGGCAGGCGCCGTGCAGGCGCCGTGCAGGCGCGAGGCCCGACGGGCGAGCCGAACACCGCGACGCCGTTTTGACGCCAGCCGCCCCATCAAGGAAACTCGGGCGGACGCGGCGAAAGCCATCTCGCCCAGACGGAAAGGAGCACTACGCCTCGGCTTCGAAGCCTCGGCCGAGGCGGGCGTCTCGTGTTGGCGCTCGCTGTTGGCGGGGCGCTGTTCGGGATCGCGACCGCTGTGCAGGCGAGCATCCCGGACGCGAGTGGGGTGATCCATGGCTGTTACAACAACAGCCTGGCTCACGGCAACCCGACCGGGGCGTTGCGGGTGATCGACACCGCCAAGGTGAACGGGAACTGTGCGTCCTGGGAGACGGCGTTGAATTGGGGTCAGGGCGGTACGGGCGCGGCTGGCCCTAGTGGCCCGACGGGGGCCACGGGCCCAACGGGGCCGACGGGGCCGAAGGGGACAACAGGACCGACCGGCCCGAAGGGGCCGACCGGCGCGAAGGGGTCGACGGGGCCGAAGGGTCCCACCGGGCCGGGGGCGAGCTTCTTCCTCGCGAAAGGTACGGCAGTGACGATCGCCGCCGGCGCGCAAGGCGTTGCCACCGTCACGTGTCCGACCGGAATGGTCGCCATCGGGGGCGGTGACGTGAACAACCCGGGTGGGGCCCAGGCCCAAGTCCAAATCGAAGACATGTACCCGCAGACTTTCCCCGCCGGTCTCGGCACCAACCAGATATGGGTCGTTGAGAACACCAATGAGACCGGGAGCACTCAGAGCGTCGAGGCTTGGGCGAACTGCGTGCCCGCGAGCTTCGTCACGATCGGCGCAGGCGCAGCAGCAGTAAAGACGGCGGCGGCGGCACCGAGTAGTGGCCGCACGCCCTGAGGGCCGAAAAGCCCTGCCACGACGAGGCGATGGGGGCCTGATCACTTGGGCCCCCATCTGCTGATCCCAACCAAGGCTTTCACCCGAGCGGGCGGTTCGGTGACGAGCCGCCCGCTCCACCTCGGCGCTGGGCGGCCTACCGGCCGCCCAGCGGTCTCAGCGGTTCAGGACGGGCCGACGGAGGGCTCGGAGGCGGCAAGAACACGCTCGGCTACACGCGCCGCTGCGTCGTCCCGCATCGCCGGGATCGAATGCGAATACACATCGAGCGTGATCGCGCTGGTCGAGTGCCCGAGCTGCTCCTGCACCACCTTCACGTGCACTCCGGCCGCGAGGGCGAGCGACGCCCATGTGTGACGTAGGTCGTGGAAACGAATGCGGCGGACACCGGACGACCTGACCAGCCGTTTGAACATCTGCGACACGGCGTTGGGACGCAGCGGCGACCCGTCCTCGTGGCAGAACACCAGCCCGTCCTCCGGTGAACGGCCGAGCCCGAGGGCGAGCCGCTCCTCCGACTGCCTTAGCCGGTGCTGCCGGAGAGCCTCCACCGTCACCGAGTCGATCGCGACCACCCGACGGCCGCTGCGTGTCTTCGGTGTCGAGAACTCAACCCCCTTCCCCGCTGTCACCACCGTCTGCGAGACGGAAAGCCCGCCCATCGGTAGCGGGAAACCCGATGACGGGTGAGACTGTTCATATGCAGTCGGAGACGCGTTACGCGATGAGCGGGGATGTCTCGATTGCGTACCGGGTGATCGGCGATGGCGCGATCGACATCGTCTTCGTTCATGGTTTTGTCAGCCATCTCGAGGTGCAGGCGGAGAATCCGGGCGACCGTGCGTTCTTCGAGCGGCTCGCGGAGCTGGGTCGTGTGATCCGGTTCGACCGGCGAGGGACCGGGTTGTCCGACCGACCACGCGAGGTTCCGACGCTGGAGGCGCGCATGGACGACGTCCGGGCCGTGATGGATGCCGCCGGGTCGCCGCGCGCTGTGATTGTCGCGACGTTCGAGGCCGCGGCGATGGCAATGGTGTATGCGGCGACATACCCCGAGCGCGTCGCCGGGCTTGTCGTCTACTGCCCGACCGCGAAAGGTGTCCGCTCACCGGACTATCCGTGGGGGTTGTCTGAGGAGGAGTGGGCGCGCTCGATCGAGCAGATCCGTACGCGTTGGGGAGAGCGCGACTTCGCGGCTGGCGACCTCCGTAAGTTCGCGCCGAGCTTCGCCGACGATCCGGAGATGCAGGATTGGTGGGCTCGAGTGATGCGGTTCGGCGCGAGTCCGGGCGCTGCAGTCGTCATCCAGCGCATGGTCATGTCGATCGACGTCCGAGATGTGCTGCCCGCGATCCGCGTCCCAACGCTGGTCGCGTACCGCGACTTCACGTGCGGCGAGGCCGCGTACGTGTCCGAACGTATCCCGGACGCCCGCCGGGTCGAGATCCCTGGCCCGGACACGCTCTTTTGGGCGGCGCAGGGGCTCGCGGACGAGATCGTCGTCTTCGCCCGGAGCGTCTGGGGCGAGCCCGAGCCGGAGACTGTGCTCGCCACCATTCTGTTCACGGACATCGTCGGCTCGACAGCAAAGGCAGTCGAACTGGGGGACAAGGCATGGGCGAACCTCGTTCAGCGTCATCATGCGGTCGTTCGCACGCAGCTGGATCGATTCCGCGGCCGCGAGCTGGACACCGCAGGAGACGGCTTCTTCGCCGCGTTCGATGGCCCAATCCGCGCGATCCGCTGCGCCACCACGATCGAAGACAGCGTACGAGACCTCGGACTCGAGGTGAGAGCCGGTCTCCACACCGGCGAGTGCGAGACGATCGGTGAAAAGCTCGGCGGGATTGCCGTGAACATCGGAGCGCGCGTTGCCGCCAAAGCCCAGGCCGGCGAAATCCTCGTGTCGAGCACCGTCAAGGACCTCGTCGCCGGCTCAGAGCTCGCCTTCCACGACCGCGGCCGGCACAAGCTCAAAGGCATCCCCGGCGAATGGCACCTCTACGCTGTTGCCCGCTGATGCTGGGCTCGGTCGCCTGAATGACTGAATCGCGAGCCTGCGCAAGTCACTCCGAACACGCGTTCGTTAGCCTGGTGCATGACGTCGGACGGCTCGCCGGTCACCCGCTTCCGCCGGATCGATCGAGATCCGCAGCGTGAACTCAGGCCGAGATGGCGATCCGCGAGAAGACCTCAGATCCGGGAGACGCTCACGCGCCGCTGGTCGGAAGCGCGAGACATCGTCCGCGCGGGCAGTGAGCGGGCGGCTCGTAACCTTCGAACCGCCGCGCCTCGGATCGAGTCTCACGCACCGACGCTCGATCTGGTTACGGTGCAGGTCGGCCGTCACGGATGTCACCACGCGCATCGCGGTAGTGGGCGAGCTCGCTTATGACCGCCAACCTGCTGTTCGCTGGCACGTCCAAGCTGGCTGTGGTGGTACATCCACTCGCATCAAACACATGACAAGCCAGGGTGGTGAGCGTGCCGTTGACGACGAAATAGATGTTGAAGTCCGCTGCTGCACCGGTCGGGATGAACGTCACTTTGGTCGCCGTGGTGTCGTGATCCGGCGAGAGCACCTCGACCGGCGGTTGCGTGGCACTGGCGTTAGCGATCCCGACGACAGTCCCGTATGTGTTGTCGGTGTGTGAAGGCATTCCGATTGTGTGCCCGGTCAGGAAGTCGGGTCCAGTCGCTCCCGTCGTGCCCGTGGCCCCGGTCGCGCCCTTCGCACCGGTCGTGCCCGTCGCACCGGTCGTGCCGTCGCACCGGTCGCGCCCTTCGCACCGGTCGGCCCTTTCGCTCCGGTCGCACCGTTCGCTCCGGTCGCACCCTTCGGGCCGGTCGCCCCTTCGGGCCGGTCGCACCCTTCGGGCCGGTCGGCCCCGGAGCCCCGGTTGGCCCGCGGGCGCCCGTGACACCGTTGGCGTTCCAGTTCAACGCCGTCTCCCAGCTGGCGCAGTTGCCGCTGGGCTTGGCGGTGTCGATCACGCGCAGTCCACCGGTCGGGTTGCCGCGCAACAGGCTGGTGTTGTAACAGCCGTGGATCACTCCGTTCGCGTCCGGGATGCTCGCCTGAACGGCGGCAGCGATCGCGAACACCGCCCCGCCGACAGCAAGCGCGAACACGAGCCGTCCGCTTCGGCCGAGTCGCCGTCGATCCATCACGCTCCCTCCTGTCTGCCGCAGAATCGGCCGCAGAATCGCCACCCAGTCTGTAGATCGCCGACCGGCAGCGTCAAAGCCCAGTTCGACTCAGGAAACCAACAGCCGGATACACAACTCAGGACACCTCACCGAAAGGCCGCGAGCAACGTCGACGCCGACCGTGCGACGGGGGTGCTTATCCCGCGGGTCTACATCATGGGCTAGCTGCGGGCGTCGACCTGGCGCACTACGTCGAGAGCGCCCGCCACACCGCCTTCACCCCAGCATCGTCCCGCAACGATGCGAGCAGCTCGAGCAGGTGCCATTCGGGGCCTGTCCAGTACCGCCGCGGATGCTCACGGGGCGGGGACCAACCTCACCGCGTCCGTGTCTTCAGTGACGGTGATGTAGTCGGCGGCGCCTGCTTTGCGGAAGCTGGCACCTACGCGGTCGAGCTCGAGGCGGATGGGTGACGGGTCGGCGCCCACGGGACGCGGGAGTTAACCAGCCCTTTCGGACATCTAGCGGTGAGCGCGTCGAGCGGCTACGTTCGCCTGGTGGACGTCGAGCGACTCGAGCCGGTGACTGTGCCGTGCTTGGAGTGCGGGCTTGAACTGGCCGGCGACAGCCCGGAGCTGCGGCTCGAGCTCACGTGCGACGACGAGCCAATCGTCTACTGCGCCGCATGCTGGCAGCGCGAAGTTCGGCGAGAGCGAGGGCATCGGCCCGAAGCCGGGCTGGCTGCGGAGAACAGAAACGACTGCTCCGAACTGGTCCCGGGGACGATTCGGAGCAGCCGCTGTTCCTGGAATTCTTAGGGTCGGGTCGGATGCCAAGCAGTGCGGGGTAGCGTCGGCCGGCTGAACCTTCGACCGCCGGGCCTCGGGCGGACCCAAGAGACGCTTGAACTTTTACGGGGCGGGCGGCGTATCGGATGGCACCATCGCGCATCGCGGAGTGGGCGGCTCGCCACCGAACAGCCCGCGGTCCCAGGGCTCGTAGCGCTCACCAGTTGGCGTTCCTCAAAAGAAGACGACCAGCCTCCTTCCCGGGTCGCCATGCCTCTGTGTCGGCCGAAGGCTAGGGAACGGCAGCACATATCACCGTCACGCCGAATCCCACCGAGCTGGCGTTGTGGTTCACAGCCGCTAGCGTCCATCCGGTGTCGCTTGCGTCTATGCCGTTCTCGTACACTTCAACGCCCGTGAGGCCGAGGTAGCCGCCTCCTAGTGCCTTCTTGCCCGAGGAGCAGGGGACGGTAATGCTGCTGTTCTGGCCAGCTGTGAGATTTATCACTCCCTGTACGGTCTCGTAGCCAGAAACGCCGGCCGCCCCGCTCGGGCCTGTCGGTCCGCTCGGCCCAGCGGGACCTGTCACCCCGGTCGGCCCCCTAGCCCCGGTAGGGCCGGTCGGCCCCGTGAGTCCCGTCGGCCCGGTTGGCCCCGTCGCGCCGGTTGGTCCGGTGACGCCGTTCTGGTTCCAGTTCAGCGGCGTCTCCCAGGACGTGCAGTTCCCGTTCGGTTTGGCGGTGTCGATCACTCGCAACGCACCTGTCGGACTCCCGTGCGCCAGGCTGGTGTTGTAACAGCCATGGATCACGCCGTTCGCGTCCGGGATGCTCGCCTGCAGCGCCGAAGCGATCGCGAACACAACCCCACCAACCACTAGCGCAAGTAGCAGTCGGCCGCCGCGACTGAGGCTCCGAAGCCTGCTCATCGCAGTCTCCTCTCCGCCTGCCGATGGACTCGCCGCAGCCCGCCGACCAGCATGCAACCGCTTCCACGTAACGTCAAGCACCGGCGGCAACGAGGCTGGCGTGCAGGCCGTCTGGCGGGCGCTGAACGGCAAGTCATCTAGTTAGGGGCTTAGCTTCACGGGCGGGGGCATCGCCCGGCGGCGCCCTCGCTCAGCCTCCGCGACAGCCAACCGCGAAAAAAAGTTCGCGGCCCACCACCCAATCTGACTCGGGGGGCTCGCCGTGCCCGGACGGCAACGTGCCTGAGACCGCGCCAGCCGAACTCATGAAAGTTTCAGTCCCTGAGTCTCGCCCGATTTATGCCGACGGGAGTGCGGAGTCAGCGACATCCATTCCGAAGCGATCGAGTGCTACCCGAACCTGGTTGAGCCCCTCGATTCCCCAGTAGCGCCCATCGGGGAGCTGGTCGTCTCGATCCCAGCGCCAAGCTGTGACCATCGCACGCATGAGCACCCGGCACTCGCGAAGCAGGTCTTGATTAACAGCCGGATAGTGGTCGCTGACTTCTTCGGGTGCATGGGCGATGTCGAACTCGACAGGTCCGCGGCAACACGTCTCGAGGTCTATAAACAGCAGCCCTCTCTTCGTGCTCAGCAAGTTGCCCGGGTGCGGCTCGCCGTGCAGCAGCTGCTCGGGTGCTCCCCGATCGACGATCGCGCGCCTCAGGCCCCGTAGCGTGTTGCTGAGAAGCTTCCGTCCCGTGTGATCAAGCTCCGGTGTCTGGGCGCGGTTGCCGACCAGCCGCTGGGCTTCCGCGACTCGATCAGTGAAGTGCGGCGCCGTCAGATCGGTCTGGCGCATGCCGGTATGGTGCCGTTCGAGCGTCTGCGCGAACTCGGCTGGCGCGACGTCTGGAGACGGCACCGCCTCGTAGTAGGTCCACAGCGTGATCGCGAAGCCGTCACGCACGTAGACGCGCGGCTCGACCCGAGGTTCAAGCTCTTCCACCGGGCAGCCCGCTTCGGCGAGCCGCCGACCGACCTCGACTTCGAACTCAGCGCCTGCCTGATGCGCTACAGGCGCCACCCGAGCGAGAACGTCACAAGGGGTCAGGCGCACGGCGATGCGGTTCGAGTTGTGGACAACGACTCCATCATCGACTCGGAGGCCTAGGGCGGAGGCCGTCGACCTCCCCGCCTCAAGTGCTCGTTGGACTTCTGACGGTTCCATCGTTTCCCTCGATCAACAGCGAGCCAGACTCCCGCAGCTCATTCTCCCTCCCAGCCGGGGTTCGGACTCCGTGCGCGGGCGTACGTGCGCGGGTGCGCGAGGGACGTAGGTGTGGAGTCTTGTGACTGCCGAGCGCTACTCGGCTGGTGAGGGGGGCAGGGCCGGCAGTGGTTGTTGCTGGGCTGCGGGGTCGACCGAAGCATGCTCGCCCTCCCCCGCGCACGCACGCGCCTACGCGCGCGAGGGGTAGCGGGAGGAGGGTAAACGCTTTGATCGCGTTTGCGCTCCGGCGGGCGAGGCGTGGTTGAGGGGCTCCGTTGCTGCGGAGCCCCTCGTGTTTCGGTCGCGTTGCCAAAGGAGGAAGGCTTAGGCGGTTGCGACCGAACCTGGCTGCTTGCGGCTCTTGTGGGCCGTCAGCAAACGGATCGAGACGGCGAGGAGGCAGATGAGGCCGAGGGCGGCTGCGACGCCGATGCCGAAGTCGCCCCACTGGAAGCTGGGTGTCTGGATGACGGTGACGACGGGGATGTGAGCCTGGGTGGCGGCGTCGATGGTGTCGGGGGAGCGGCCGTCAACAGGGGTGAGCAGGTTGGCTTGCGCGGTCTGCGCCGCGTCCTGGGTGTCAGGGGAGCGGCCGTCCACCAGGGCGAGCGCCTGCTGCTGCGCTGCAAAACCAGCGTCCTTGGTGTCGGGTGAGCGGCCGTCGAGGACGGCTGTGTGGCTCGCTGTTGTGAGAGAGACGGCATACGGGTACCAGCCGTCCGGAGGGCCGTAGTGGGAGGTGGTGCTGGCGTTGGTGAGCGAGACGATGTAGGAGTACCAGCCGTCGGGTGCGCCGTAGCGGGAGCTGTTGCCGGCGAGCGCTTGCGGGACGGCGAGCGCGGCCAGGGCAGTGGCCAGCACGAGCCCGGTGATCAGGCGCTTGATCGTGTGGGTGTTGGCGTTCATCTGTTTCCTCCTTGGGTCTGCGACCGCCTGGCGCGATCGACTCGCCTACTTGACCGCAGGCGGCCTAAGCGCCGGTTAGTCGCCGGTAAAGGCCCCCCCAAAACACTCCTTGACGGCTCAGCCCGCGCTGCTAGCGTCGCCGCGGGGTATGTGATGGAGTTCCGGATTCTCGGCCCGCTCGAGGTCGTCTCCAATGAGACGGTGCTCGATTTGGGCGGGCAGAAGCAGCGCGCGTTACTTGCCGTTCTGCTTCTGCACGCGAATGAGGTTGTCTCCTCGGATCGGCTGATCGAGGCGCTGTGGCAGGACGAGCCGCCCGACACGGCCCAGAAGGCCGTGCAGGTGTACGTGTCACAGCTGCGCAAGCTGCTCGGCCGGGAGCGTCTGCAGACGAAGCCTCCCGGTTACCTGCTGCGGGTCGATGAGGGAGAGCTCGACCTGGCGCGTTTCCGGACTTTGCGCGTCGAGGAGCGGCCGCACGAGGCGTTGGCGATTTGGCGAGGTCCGCCGCTCGGCGACTTCGCCTATCAGCAGTTCGCCCAGGCGGAGATCGCGCGCTTGGATGAGCAGCGTCTCGTCTGCATTGAGGAGCGAATCGAGCTCGATCTCGCGGCCGGGCTTCAGGCCGACCTGGTGGGCGAGCTCGAGGAACTCGTTGCCGACCGCCCGCTCAGGGAACGTCTGCGCGGGCAGTTGATGCTGGCGCTGTATCGCTCCGGTCGGCAGGCGGAGGCGCTCAACGCCTACCAGGAGGCGCGAACGGCCCTCGTGGACGAGCTCGGGATCGAGCCCTCACGTGAGCTGCGCGACCTCCACCAGGCGATCCTGAACCAGGATCCGGCGCTCGACCTGGTCGCCCCACCTGCTCCTGAGCGCGATTCAGGCCGGGGGGCGTTCGTCGGTCGTGAGGGTGAGCTGGCGGAGCTGATCGCCGGGCTCGACGACGCTGTGGCCGGACACGGGCGCCTGTTCCTGCTCGTCGGCGAGCCTGGCATCGGCAAGAGCCGGCTGGCGGACGAGCTGATCGTTCGAGCCCGGGAGCGTGGAGCGCGGGTGCTGGTCGGTCGCTGCTGGGAGGCGGGCGGCGCACCCGCCTACTGGCCCTGGGTGCAGTCCATGCGTTCTTATGTCCGCGAGGCAGAGCCGGAGACGCTGCGCTCGCAGCTCGGTGCGGGCGCCGTCGACCTGGCGCAGCTTCTTCCTGAGCTGCGCGAACGGTTCCCTGATCTGGGCGAGCCGCCGGTGATTGAGCCGGAGGGCGCACGCTTCCGCCTCTTCGAGGCTGCCTCCTCGTTCCTCACGAGTGCAGCCCAGGTCCGGCCGCTTGTGCTCGTCCTTGATGACCTGCACGCAGCGGACGAGCCGTCGCTTCTCCTCCTGCAGTTCCTTGCCCGCGAGCTCGGAGGGAGCCGCTTGCTTGTCGTTGGCGCATATCGCGACGTCGATCCCACCCCGAGGGATCCGTTGACGGGGGTTCTGACCGAGCTCGCCCGGGAGCCGGTGACCAGAACCCTTGTGCTGGCAGGTCTGAGTGAGCGCGATGTCGCTCGCTTCATCAGTCTCACCTCGGGCGAGGCCCCAGCAGAAGAGCTCGTGTTCACGATCCACGAGGAAACTGCCGGCAACCCGCTGTTCGTCGGAGAGATCGTGCGGCTGCTCGCGGCTGAGGGCGGTATCGCTCAGGCCCAGACGCCGCAGCTGGCGATCCCGCAGAGCGTCCGCGACGTCATCGTGCGCCGGCTTCGCCACCTCTCGGAGGAATGCAACCGGGCGCTAGTGCTCGCGTCGGTGCTGGGACGAGAGTTCGCCCTTGAAGCGCTCGCCCGTGTCGCAAGCCTCTCCCAGGACGAGCTGCTCGAGACGCTGGACGAGGCGATGGCTGCCGGCGTCGTCTCGGACGCTCCCGGGGCTCCGGGGAACCTGCGCTTCGCGCACGTGCTCATCCGCGACGTTCTCTACGAGGAGATTCCGGCGACACACCGCATGCGCCTCCACCGCCGCGTGGCGGAAGTGCTCGAAGAGGTGTACGCCGCCAACCTGGAGCCCCACCTCACCGAGCTCGCGTACCACTTCCCACTGGCCGTGCCCGCCGGCAGCCGCGGAAAGGCGATCGAGTACGCGCGGCGCGCAGGCGACCGAGCAGTTGCCCAGCTCGCCTTCCAGGAGGCCGTCCAGCTGTACGAGACGGCGCTCGAGCTCGTCGAGGACGAAGGCACGCGCTGTGAGCTGCTTCTTGCCCTCGGCGATGCTCAGGCTCGAGCTGGAGATTCACCAGAGGCAAAGGAGACGTTTGTCGTGACCGCAGAGCTGGCAAGGGAACGTGGCGACGCCGCGGCCTTTGCGCTCGCCGCCCTTGGCTACGGTGGTCGGCAGGTGAGCGAGTCCGCGGCCGAGGATGCACGGCTCATCTCGCTGCTCGAGGAGGCGTCCAGGACCGTGGGAGAGGCAGACAGCGCCTTGCGCGCTAGGGTTCTCGCCCGTTTGGCTAACGCGCTGCGCCATGAGCCGGATCGCGGGCCACGCACTGCGCTGAGCGCAGAGGCCGTCGCGATCGCGCGCCGGGTGGGAGATCCGTCCACACTCGCCTACACGCTCGATGGCAGGCTGGGCGCCATCTGGTGGCCTGGAAACCACGAGGAGCGCCTCGCTTTGGCCGCGGAGCTGATCGAGCTGGCCGAGTCGATCGGCGACGAGGAACGGGCCTTTTTCGGACTCGGCCACCGCATGTACGCGCTCCTTGAGCTCGGCGAGGTCGCTGCCTCGTACGGGGAGCTCGAGAGGAGGGCGCGCATCGCCGAGCAGCTTCGGCAGCCGGCGCAGCTCTGGCTCGTAGCCGCAAACCGGGGCCTGCAATCGCTCCTTTCAGGTCGCTTTCACGAGGCGGAGGAGCGCGTGCCGCACCTTCGCGAGCTCGGCGAGCGCGTCCAGCGCCACAATGCGCTCAATGCGGTCCGGCACCAGCTGCTCGTGCTCCACCGCGAGCAGGGTCGGCTGGGTGACCTCGACGAGGGGATAGCGGACTCCACTCCCACGTGGCTGCGCATCGTCGTCGACTTCGAGCTTGAACGCGAGGCGAAGGCCCGGGCCGAGCTGCAAGCACTCGCGGCAGCCGATTTCCGAGACGTCCCTCGCGAGCTCGAGTGGCAGTTCATTCTTTCTTTGCTCGCTGAGGTCTCCGTCGGGCTGGGCGAGCGCGTTGCCGCCGAGGAGCTCTACATCGAGCTCGCTCCCTACGCCGGCATGGCGGTCGTCAGCCCTCCCGAGTTGTGCCTCGGTTCCATCGACCGTTACCTTGGCGCCGTTGCCTCTGGGCTTGAACGCTGGGAGGACGCCGCCCGCCACTTCGAGCACGCCCTGGCGATGAACGAGCGCATGGGCGCTAGGCCTTGGCTCGCGCACACCCAGGAGGACTTCGGGCGCATGCTGCTGGAGCGGGGCGACAGCGGGCGCGGCTCCGAGCTCATCTCCGCCGCGCTCGCCACCTACCGCGAGCTCGGTATGGACTCCTACGCCGCCAGGGCGCAGGAGCTGGTCGAGGCGTACACGCAAAGGTCGTAGAAGACTTCGGGCGCGTTGTCGGCACGCGCTCTCGGGTACGTGACTCAACGGAGCGGCGCAGGAGTCGAACCGACCCAGCGTGGGGCTGCCACGCCTGACTGGTTTTGCAGACCGGGCTCTTTCGGCTCAACCAAGCCGCTCAGAAGCGATTCGCGCCAGTGGATGCGCCAGTGGGCGCGGTTTCGGTGAGCTTCTCAAACTCAGCCGCGATCGGCATCTTCGCCTCGTTCGAGCCGATCGGAGGGGCATCGGCGTCGTCAGCGAGTCGCAGACGACCCATCTCGTTCAGCCGCCACAACTGCTTCGGAGCTGGTGCTGCTGTACGAGGGCGAGGAGCTGGTCGGCGCCAAGCAGAACCGGATCATCGAACAGACGATCCTCGCGGGCCCCGGCTCGTCGTTGAAAATCCCGGCGAAGTGCGTCGAGCGGGGCCGCTGGGCGCGCCGCTCGCAGCATTTCGCGCCGGCGCCCCAGGCCGCCTACCCGCAGCTGCGGAAGGCAACACGGCTCGGGCAGGGCGCGGTCTGGGGCGACGTGGCCGCGAAGTCGGCCCGCCTGCGAGCGTTCTCGCCGACGGACGCATCCGAGTCGATGTACGTCTCGCGGTCGGCGTCGCTGGAGGAGTACGTGCAGGCGCTGCCGCGGACTGGAGGGCCAGTCCGGGGCACTGGTTGGGATCGGCGGGCTCGGTCGGCCGAAGCATCCACGCCTTCTCGCCCGCACACTCGCGCGCGTACGCGTGAGGGGCCGGGGGAGGAGGGTGAAACGGAGGTATGAGTCGCCGCTCGGGCCGTCCCCGCAGCGGTTTCTTGTGATTCCAACCCCGACTTGTAATGCTGATCACGATCCAGTGCAGGCTCGGATCGCCACCGGCGCCGTTCTGGCGGGCTTTCGAATCGAATCGCCCCTCGGTGAGGGCGCGATGGCCTCGGTATTCGTTGCCGAGGACACGCGCCGCGGCGGTTCCGATGGCGCGCCTCCGCCGACACTGCAGGCGCCTCTGTAGGCGAACGGTGTAGCAGGGGCGATACGTAGCGTCACGGGAGGGGGCCGTCACTTGCCCGGAAGCCACGCCGCGGCACGGGCCGACACGGCCACCGACTGCCTTAAAAATCAGGTGCCCCCTCTGGGGGCATGAGGGTTCGACTCCCTCCCCCGGCACTGAGTTCAAGCCGAAACGGGTGGTGTGCGACGGCAGCCGCGAAGCGATATGAGATCGGGCCGGACTCACAGGGAACGACGATCAAGTTATTCCGGGCGGAGGCGACCCCGACGGCCTCGACCGCTCCACGCCAGGGCAAACAATCGTTCCTCGCAGGGGCGGAAGAAGTCATCGACTAGACCCACGGCCTCAGGCGCGGCGAACGCAGGGCCCGCTGCAGAGAGTGGGAGGGCCGGTTTCCCGGCCCTCCGTGATGCGCTGTCTTGTTGAGTCGTTTTGGCTAGTGAACCTGAATGTTGCCTTGGTTGATGGTCGCACTCGCCGACGGCGTTGCGTGAGTGGCGACTGCTGCGAGGGCGTCCGTTGGTGTCATCAGGTCGCCAGACGTGACGTCTTTGCCGATGCCAGGCTCGCCGTTGTCGGTCACCTTCACGAACAGGTAGTTGGTCGGCTGGTTCTCGTAGGCGAGATTGCTGCTGCTCGCGATGATCTGCGCCGCGTACCAAGCCGTGTTTCCGCTGGCGCTCACGGCCTTGACGTTCATGAAGTACCAGTTACCGGCCGCGTCGATGTAGAAGGCGTTGCCCTTGCCACAGTAAGCGACAGAAGCGGTGGCCGAACCTGACGTTGCCTTGAACGTTCCGGTGCGAGCGCCACCGTAATTGTCGTCCCACGTGCCCGAGATCGAACCGTCCGAGGCGATGGTCCCGGTGATGTGCATGACGGTCCCGGGTGCTCCGACATCGTAGAGCGCGGTCAGGTTCAGTGCATTGCCGACGATGGTGCCGGACGTGACATTCCAGTGGTACTGGTCGCCACCCGTGAGCGGATAGCCGCCCGAGCCGCCGACAGTCTGACCGTTCTGCGTCAGGGCGATGTGGTGCGTGTAGTCCGTCGTGTCGTTCGTCAGACGGAACGTGAACTGCGAGACGCCCGTGACGTTCCAGAACGTTCCGCAGGTGTCCGTCATGCTCTGGATCGCGTTGAACGTCAGGTGGCGCTGGACGCCGCCGTACGAGTACCCGTAGTCACCCGTCGCCTTCGGGGCCGGGGCTGCAACCGCGACCGCTGCGGCAACAGCAAATGCCGCCCCGAGCACGGGGAACAGAACAAGCATGCGCTTAACTAGACGCCTCATGCGTCTTCCTTTCGATCTGTGATTGAAACCGCACCACGCCCGACTCCGATGCCCCGCGTGAGACGCGGGCGACGGTCGGAACGTCGTCGGTCCTCCTACTTCACTCGAGACGACGATATCGCCGCGCACACGCGCGGTCTATGACCCAAGCGGGTCAATCCGCACGACCCCACCGACCGCACATACGGGGCGGATCGTCAGCGCCGGGAGCAGCACCACCAGCCGCTACCGGCTCGCCCGAAGCGGCAGCCGCCAGTCAACTCGGCCTTGCGGATCGCGATCACCCAGGCGCGTGAGCTGACTTTCGTCTGCCAGTACTACCAATAACAACGCATCGAGCAGGGCAACACGAGATCAGGCGGCGCGGCCGCTCGTCCCACGCACGACGAGGTCGACCGGCAACGTCTCGACGCGTGAGGGAGCCGGCTCGCCGGCGAGCGCCTGGAGGAGCAGTTCGGCGCCCCGGCGGCCGCTCTCGAAGAGCCGCTGGCGGACGGTAGTCAGCCCAACGTACGAGGCGATCTCGATGTCGTCGAAACCGATCACCGACAGCTGCCTGGGCACATCGATTCCGAGGCCACGCGCCGCTTCGAGCACGCCGAGCGCCTGGACGTCCGAGGCGGCGAACACCGCAGTCGGGGGCTTCGGGAGCCGGAGCAGCTCGTCCGCGATGCTCCGCGCGACGTGGCGGCTCTGCGTCCCCTCGCGGACGTACTCGGGCCGGATCGGGACCCCGGCAGATTCGAGGGCGCGCTCGTACCCGATCGTCCGGTCGCGGCTCGACTGGAAGCGGAAGGGATCGGTCGGCTTGTCGCCGATGAACGCGATGCTGCGATGCCCGAGCTCCAGCAGATGTCGGGTCGCGAGCTCGCCTCCGGCGATGTCGTCGATCACGACGCTCGGCAGCCCGTCGTGCCGCGCATCGATGAGCACGCACGGGACCGATTCGGCGCGCAGCCGTCGCACCTCCTCGTCCGGTGGGATCAGGGAGACGACAAGCAGGCCGTCCGTCCGATGGGCGTCGGCGAGCAGGCGGAACGCGCGTTGCTGGCGATCCGCAGACTCGACGTCGTAGAGCGCGAGGTCGTACGGCGAGGACGCGAGCGCCGTCACGACGCCCCGGACTCGCTCGATCGGGGAGGCCTCTGTCAGGAACGGCAGCACGACGCCGATCACGAGGGTTCGCTTGAGCGAAAGGTTCTGGGCGACCGAACTCGGCCGGTACTCGAGCGCGCGAATCGCCTCGAGCACCCGCTCCCGCGTCGGCGCCGCGACGTTCCCGCGGTCGTTGACGACGCGCGAGACGGTGGCGATCCCGACTCTCGCCCGCGCGGCGACGTCGGCGATGCGGGCCGGTGGTTTCGGAACCGCTTCCATGCGGTATTAACTTTTGCCTGCGGGGAACGTCGAAGTCAAGAGCGGTGCCGGTCGAAAGCGAGAGTGGTGCCCTTGATTTCCCCAGGATGGGGGCGTAATCTCGCCGTATTCCTGAAAGCGGTTCCAACCAGGAGGACGCCGTGACCGCCGCGGGGAGCCGATCGGCCAAGCACACGACCGACTCCCAGTCGTTCTCGATAGCTCGAAGGAGGAACTCTGTAGTGAAAGCGCATCGGATTCTCCACATCGCCCGCTGGCGGACATCGCTGGCGCTCGTCATGGTCGCCGCGCTCGCCGTCACGGCCGGCGCGGCCTTCGGCTCGCGTCAGAGTGGGAAGGCAACGACGATCACGGCTCTGATCGGGAGCTCCGGCCCCGCGGAGACGTTCGCCGTCAACGCCGCCGCCAAGGCGTTTACCAAGCAGTCCGGTATCCAGCTGAACGTCGTCGTGGCCTCCGACCTCGGACAGCAGCTGGCCCAGGGCTTCGCCTCGGGCAACCCGCCGGACATCTTCTACCTCGGCAACGACCAGGTTGCGACGTACGCCAAGGCAGGCGACCTCGCGTCGCTCGACAACCTGAAGAACGTCAAGTCCTTCTATCCGAGCCTGCGCGCGGCCTACACGTACAACGGCCACCTGTACGCAGCGCCGAAGGACTTCTCGACGCTCGCGCTCGTGCTCAACACCGCATCCTGGAAGAAGGCCAGGCTGACGAGCAAGGACTACCCGAAGACCTGGAAGCAGCTGGCCGCGGTGGCGAAGAAGCTCACGCGATCGGGCCAGGTCGGCCTCTGCACGAACCCTGAGTTCCACCGGCTCGGCGTCTTCATGCTCCAGGCCGGCGGCTGGCTCGTCTCGAAGGACGGGAAGACGGCCACCGTCAACAGCAAGGCCAACGTCGTCGCCTTCAACTTCGTGAAGTCGATGATCAACGCCGGCTCGATGAAGCTCACGAACCAGATCGGTGCCGGCTGGGGCGGCGAGGGGTTCGGGAAGCAGGAGTGCGCCATGACGATCGAGGGCAACTGGATCGCCGGCGCGATGACGCACGACTACCCGACCGTCTCCTACAAGGTCGTCGAGCTCCCGGCCGGCCCGGCGGGGAAGGGGACACTCCAGTACGACGGCGGGTGGGGCCTCGCCGCCGCGTCGAAGAACAAGGTCGCCGCGATGGCGGCGATCTCGTACCTCACTCTGCCCAAGGTCCAGTTGGGGAACGCGAAGGCCTTCGGCGTGATGCCGTCGGTCAGGTCGGCCTCGACGAGGTGGAAGAAGCTCTACCCGCAGTTCGCGGCATTCCTCGCCGGTGCCGACTACTCGAAGAGCATCCCGACGGTTCCCGACATCGGGACCGTGCTCGGCGACTTCAACCAGCAGCTGCAAGGGCTTCCGCAGTCCTCTGTCAAGCCGATCCTGGACAGGGTCAACGGCGAGCTGCAGTCGATCCTGAAGTAAGAAGGTCCCGACCGACGAACCGCGAAGCCCGCCGGCGGCGATTGCCGCCGGCGGGCGGCGGCCCGACGTCCAATGGACCAGGAAGGGAGGCGAGAGGTGGCGACGCGCGTCGCGGGAGGCCGTTGGTGGCGTTGGCGAGAGCCCGGGATCCGCGGTCATCAGGCGGCGGCGGGCTGGCTGTTCCTCGCGCCGGTGGTCGTCATCCTCGGCGTGTTCCTCTTCGTGCCGATCGCCATGGCGGCCTGGGTGAGCGTCTCCGACTGGAACGGTAACGGCAGCCCGTTCGGTGCGAACGCGCACTTCGTCGGCCTTCAGAACTACCGCCATCTGCTGACGACGCCCGGGCTCGATCAGAGCAACTTCGGCACGTCGCTGCGCAACAACCTCTATTACGTCATCTTCGTCGTTCCGATCCAGACTGCGATTTCGCTCCTCCTGGCCGTCCTCGTCAACAGGCGCCTGAAGGGGGTCGGGTTCTTTCGGACGGCGTTCTACTTCCCGTCGGTCACGAGCTCGGTGGCGATCACGGTCCTCTTCCTCTTCCTCTTCTCGCCGACGGGTGTGATCAACAAGCTCCTGTCGTTCTTCGGCGCGACCGGGCCGGCGTGGCTGTACGACCCGCGCGGCCTCTTTCACGTCATCCTCGACCAGCTCGGCGTCCAGCAGTCGAGCTCGCTCTCGAACCAGTTCTTCCTCGGCGTGAGCTACTGGGACTGGCTGTCCGGCCCGAGCATCGCGATGTGCGTCTTCATCGTCATGGCCGTGTTCACGACGTCGGGGACGTTCATGCTCATCTTTCTCGCTGGCCTCCAGGGCATCGACGAGTCGGTCAACGAGGCGGCGGCACTCGACGGCGCGAGCGAGTGGCGCAAGTTGCGCCACATCACGGTGCCGATGATCCGCCCGACGCTGTTCACGGTCGTGACGCTCGGCCTCATCGGAACCTGGCAGATCTTCGACCAGATCTACGTCGGAACGCAAGGGAGCCCGTCGAACACGACCTTGACGCCGGCATTCCTGTCCTTCAGCACCTCGTTCAACAGCAACAACTGGGGCGTGGGGGCGGCGATCGCCTTCATCCTCTTCGCGATCATCGTCTTCTTCACGCTCGTTGCGCGGCTCCTCACCCGCAACCCGGACCGCGTTCCTCGACGGCGCCGCTTCGGCCCGACGCAGGGCGTCGGCAACCCGGACGCGTCGCGCGTCGCCTCGGCCGCGCCCGGGAGCGCGCCGTGAGCAGCTCCTACGCAACGAGCGACGCGAGGGCGGTGCGGGGGCGCAGTGTGGGACGCGTGATGACATACAGCTTCCTGTTGGCGGTCGCGGTCGTCTACATCTTTCCCTTCGTGATCGCGATCGCCACGTCGTTCAAGACGGAGCCGGACGCGACCGCCAACCCGCTCGCCCTCGTCCCGCACCCGCCGACGACGGCCGCATTCCACGATCTCCGCCAGGACCAGGACTTCTTCCTGTGGGTGAAGAACTCCGTGATCGTGACGCTCAGCGTCACGTTCCTCCGCGTGTTCCTCGACAGCCTTGCGGGCTATGCGCTCGCGCGTCTCCGATTCCGCGGGCGCGCTGCGGTCTTCACGACGGTCGTCCTCGTGATGGCGGTGCCGGGCGTCGTGCTTCTGATCCCGAAGTTCCTGATCATCCGGCAGTTCGGGATCTACGACACCTACTACGGAATGATCTTCCCGCTGCTCGTCGACGCGGCCGGCGTGTTCATCATGAAGAACTTCTTCGAGTCGATCCCCATCAGCGTCGAGGAGTCGGCGCGGATCGACGGGGCGAGCCTCTTCCGCATCTACTGGTCGATCGTGTTGCCGATGGCGCGTCCCGCCCTCGTCACGCTCTTCATCCTGTCGTTCCAGGGATCGTGGAACGAGCTCACGCAATTCATCATCTCGACGCAGAGCGCGAGCCTCACCACGCTGACGAAGGGAGTCGCGCAGCTCGCCTCCGGGCAGCTCGGCTCCGGAAACCGCTACCCCCTGAAGCTTGCCGCTTCGATGTTGATGACGATCCCCGTCGCGATCCTCTTCTTCGTCTTCCAGCGGCAAGTCATGAACGCGTCTTCGGGCGCGGTGAAGGAATAGGGAGCTCGCCGTGGCTGGAATCACCTTCGACGACGTGACCAAGATCTACGGCGACGGACACCGTGCCGTCTCCGACCTCAACCTCGATGTCAAGGACGCCGAGTTCGTGGTGCTCGTCGGCCCGTCCGGCTGCGGCAAGACGACCGCGCTGCGGATGATCGCGGGCCTCGAGGAGATCTCGGCCGGCCAGATCCGGATCGGCGAGCGTGTCGTGAACAACCTGCCGCCGGGCGCGCGCGACATTGCGATGGTCTTCCAGAACTACGCGCTCTACCCGCACATGACGGTTGCGGAGAACATCGGCTTCGCGCTGCGGATGCGGAAGGTGCCGAAGGCGGAGGCCCGGCGGAGGATCGAGGAGACCGCGCGCATCATCGGCCTCGTCGACCACCTCGACCGGAAGCCCCGTCAGCTGTCCGGCGGCCAGCGCCAGCGCGTGGCGATGGGACGCGCGATCGTCCGCGAGCCGCAGGTCTTCCTCATGGACGAGCCGCTCTCGAACCTCGACGCGAAGCTTCGCGTTCAGATGCGCGGCGAGGTTTCCCGCATCCAGCGGCACCTCGCGGTCACGACGGTGTACGTCACCCACGACCAGGTCGAGGCCATGACGATGGGCGACCGCGTTGCGGTCATGCGCAGGGGGCTGCTGCAGCAGTTCGATGTGCCGCAGCGCCTGTACGAGCGTCCGGGCAACCTCTTCGTCGCGAGCTTCATGGGCAGTCCGGCGATGAACGTGCTCGAAGGATCGCTCGAGCGTGCAGGCGACGCGCTCACATGCCGAGTTGGCTCGGCGGTGCTAGCGCTTCCGCCCGAGGTGCAGAGCGCGCGGCCCGAGCTCGCGGGCAGCGTGGGGAAGACGATCGCGATTGGCATCCGGCCGGAAGCGCTCGACGAGCGCGGCGGGAGCGACGGCGACGGAGCCCGGCTGCGCGGACGCGTCCAGGCCGTCGAGGCGCTCGGCCCCGAGCAGTTCGTGTACATCGAGATCGACGCCAAGCCCGTGCTCGTCGAAGACGTGGTCGAGGGGCTCGTCGACGTGGACGAGGCCGAAGAACTTGCGGCGATCATGACCGACGCCGACGGCTCCCGCGCGACGGTCGTCGCCCGGCTCGATGCGTCGGCGCGGGTCCGGCCCGACGAGCCGATCGAGCTTGCCGTCGACGTCCGCCACCTCCATTTCTTCGATCTCGACAGCGGCGAGGCAATTGGTGGCTGAGGCGACGCTGCGATCCGAGCACCTGCGGCTCACGCTGCTCGATGGCTCGACCTTCGTCGTCTGCGACGAGCGTGGGGATGTAGACGGCGTGTCCGCAGCATCCGGCTTCTTCGCAGCGGATACGCGCTTCCTGTCGCGCTCGGTGCTGACGATCGACGGCGAGCGCGGTGAGCCGGTCGGTTTCGAGCAGAGCGCGCCGCATCTAGCGGTCTTCGAGCTGGAGTGGGACGACGGGTTGGCGGTGCGGCGCGAGCTCTTCGTCGGTCGCGGCCTCGAAGAGGCGGCAACTGTCTGGAACCGGTCCGACCGTGAGGTGGAGGCGGTGCTCGAGCTCGAGCTCGCATCCGACTTCGCCGACATCTTCGCGGTCAAGCGCGTCGAGGACCTCGGCGCGCCGGGCACGTCGGAGGTGGCGGCGTCGCGACCCGAGCACTGGACAGAGGCCCGCACCGTCGAGTTCGCGGACCAGGGCTTCCCGGCGCGGACGCTCGTACATCTGTCGCCCGCGCCCGACGAGGCGGACGGCGGCGCGGCACGCTACCGGTTGCGACTCGCGCCCGGCGAGCGCTGGCAGCTCGGCGTCGCCGTGCAGTGGCTCCTGGACGGGACACAGGAGCTGGACGCTGACGCGTTCGAGGCCGGGCTGCGCGCCGATCGGCGCGAGCGGGACGCGTCGCTCGCCGCCTGGTGGGGCTCGGTGCCGCGGCTGCACGCCCCCGCAGAACCGAAGCTCGAGCGGACCTGGGCGCAGTCGCTCACCGATCTGGCGGCGCTCCGGCTGCGATGGGCGCGGAGCGGCATGGTGCCGGCGGCGGGGCTGCCCTGGTTCATGACGCTGTTCGGCCGTGACGCGTTGATCACCGCCTTCCAGGAGCTGCTGCTCGGTTCAGAGGCGGCCACCGGCACGTTGCGCGCGCTCGCCGAGGCGCAGGCGGAGACGGATGATCCGGAGCGCGACGCCGAGCCCGGGAAGATCGTGCACGAGTTGCGGCGCGGCAAGACCGCCCGGATCTGGACCGACCGCTATTACGGCACGGTCGACGCGACGCCGCTGTTCCTCGTCCTCCTCTCCGAGCAGTGGCGCTGGAGCGGCGACGACGGGATCGTGCTCGAGCTGGAGCACGCGGCGCGTCGCGCGCTCGACTGGATCGACTCCTTCGGCGACCGCGACGGCGACGGCTTCGTCGAGTACCTGCGCCGCGCGAGCCACGGCATCGACAACCAGAACTGGAAGGACTCCTACAACTCGATGGTCTTCCACGACGGCTCGCTCGCACGCGCGCCGATCGCACCCGTCGAGGTGCAGGGCTACGTCTACGACGCAAAGCTGCGCATCGCAGAGCTCGCCCGGTGCGTGTGGCGTGACGAGGCGACGGCGGTGCGTCTCGAAGCCGAAGCGGCGACACTACGCGAGAGGTTCGACGCGACGTTCTGGCTTCCGGAACGCGGCTGGTATGCGCTCGGCCTCGACGCCGAAAAGCGGCCGGTCGATGCGCTCGCGTCCAACATGGGCCATCTGCTGTGGAGCGGCATCGTTCCTGCCGACCGCATTGCGGAGGTTGCCGCGAAGCTCGTCTCGGGACCGCTCTGGTCCGGCTGGGGGGTCCGCACGCTCGCCGCCGACGAGCCCGCGTTCGACCCGCTCGAGTACCACAACGGCACGGTCTGGCCCCACGACAACTCGCTCATTGCGCTCGGTCTCGCGCAGGCCGGTCGACGTGAGGAGGCGGAGCGCGTCGTGCGCGCCCTCCTCGACTGCGCGCCCTTCTTCGAGTACCGGCTGCCGGAGCTCTTCGCCGGCGGCGAGCGGCGACGGGACGAGGCGCCGGGGGTCGTGCCCACCTCTGCGCGGCCGCAGGCGTGGTCGGCCGGAACCCCTCTGCTCCTGCTCCGCGCGCAGCTCGGGCTCGAGCCGGACCCGGATGCGCGCGCGCTGCGGGTGACCGCGGACACACTCCCGGCCTGGCTCGAGGGCTTCACGCTCGAATGCGTCCCCGCCTTCGGGCGGCGCTGGCGCGTGCGCGTGGAGAACGGCACCGCCTCCGTCGAGTCGTCGCCGGCAGCCGACCGTTGAGTCCGAACGGATTGTCCAGGCCGGGTCATCGGCCGGTGGCTGATCGCTCTTGGTCTCGCTAAAGCGTCGGATCAGGCCCAGAGACTGAAGCTCGCAAGCCCGGCCTGGTGCTGATGCGAGGCTATGCCTCCGCAAGAATCGGACTTGCGCGAGCCGGCGCCGCACAACCGCCTCGAGCCGGTGCGCACCGGTCGCCCGAACCTGTCAGGGTTGGTCTCCAACGAACAGAGGGAGCAACCATGGCCGTACTCATTCGGCACCGTACCCCGGGAATGACCCCGTCGCAGTACGACGAGATCGCACCCCCGCTCGTCGAGAAGCTGAAGACCCAGCCGGGCTTCAGGTACCACGTCGCCTTCGTGGACAAGGATGGCACGTTCACCGTCTCCGAGATTTGGGACAGCCAGGAGCAGCACGACCGCTGGTTCGACGAGAACGTGGCGCCCAACGTCCCGGGTGTCGAGCAAGAGATCATCCAGGTCCACGCCGTTCATACGCCCTGAGCCTTCGAGAGGCTGTGGCCAGTTAGCAATCCGCGAACGCCGTGCTGGCGGCGGGCGGTTCGTCGCGAACCGCCCGCCGCCCGGCTAGGACAGGTCGCTGAGCGAGGGCGGCGGCCCGAGGATCTCGGCGCCGTAGCCGGCGAACAGGCGTGCCATCTCGGGCATCGGCGGCATGACCGTGTCGGTTGGGGGATCGGCGCTCGTGACGGGGACGCCGAGGGAGACGAAGAGCTGCTCGGAGCCCGACGGGCTGATCGTCACGAGCATCCGTGCACGCTCGGACCGGACGACGTAGGCGTGGGGGATGTCGCGCGGGCCGAAGCAGTAGTCGCCTGCCCCGAGGTCGATCCGCTCGTCGCCGACGAACATGGTCACCTCGCCGTCGAGGACGTAGAACGTCTCGTCCTCGTTGTGATGGACGTGGAGGGGCGGCCCACTGCCGCGCGGGTCGTCGACCTCGAACTGCGAGAACGCCTTGCCGGTCTCGTCAGGACCCGCCTTGACGGTGATTCGGCCGGTCTTCCACCAGACGTCGGCGAGGCCCTCCCCGGATGCGAGACGATAGGACTTGGGGGCGGTTTCCGTGGACATGGCGCTTCCTTTCGGTCGGGAATCAGGTTCTTCGCGTCGTCGATTGCGGTGCTTCGGCACTGGCACAAAGCGTGCACCCGCGAGCAGCTTGCAGGAGGCTCAATGGTCCGCCTGCGGGCTCGAGTCGGTGCGCTTCTAGCCCGATGTGGTGACGAGGACTTCGCCTTCGGTGATCTGTGGGCTGGAGGAGGGGATGTCGGCCGCGTGCTCGCGGAGCCAGTCGGCGGCGATCTCGTTGGAGCGATCGACCCCGGCTTGATCCTGCGCGACCGTGACGGAGACGGTGTCGCTGCCGTCGTGGATCAGGTAGTAGGAGACGAAGCCGGGAGCCTCGGAGATGATCGACTTGATCTCGTCTCCGCGGGCGGCGAGACGCTCCGCCAGTTCCGGGTTGCCTTCATAGCGGCGCACACTTGCCCACATGGTGAACCTCCGAGTTGGGGTGTCTACCGTACTTCCTCACCACCGAGACCATGCGGAGGACGTCGGCCGGGGCGCTCTGCCCTGGATCCCACGAGCCTGGGCTACTCGTCGGCGAGCTCTTCGGCCGACGAGTCGTGGAGTGATCTGCCTGCCATCTCGTCGACGAGCATTCCCTCCATGTCGCCCTTCGAGATCTCCCGTTCTTCGTGGCTCTCGAGCTGAAGCTCCGACGCGCGCTCGAGTGCCTTCTCGTCCTCGTGCTTCTGAAACCGGTGCCACCGGGCGCGGAGTCCCATGCCGCTCCGAAGTGTAGGGAGCCGTACGCTTGTCCCATGGCGGTCGAGGCGCTCCTCTTCGACTTCGACGGGCTGATCGTCGACACCGAGTCGCCGTCGCTCGCCGCCTGGCGGTGGGTGTACGAGGAGCACGGGCAGGAGCTCACGCTCGAACGCTGGTCGGCCGCGATCGGGACGATCGACGGGTTCGACCCCGTCGCCCACCTCCAGGAGCTCAGCGGCGAGCCGGTCCGGGAGGACGTGCTCGACCGCCGGCTCGACCACGAGCTCACGCTGACCGAAGCGGAGCTCCTCAGGCCGGGGATCGCCGAGTATCTCGCCGACGCCGAGCTGCTCGGCCTGCGGAAGGCGATCGTGTCGAGCGCGTCGCGCGAGTGGATCGACCGGCACCTCGGGCGGCTCGAACGGCTCCACGGCTGGGATGCGATCGTCACGGCCGACCACGACCCGGTGCGCGCGAAGCCCCGGCCGACGCTCTATCTGGAAGCACTCGGCCTGCTCGAGATCGAGGCCGCGGAGGCGATCGCCTTCGAGGACTCGCCGAACGGCATCGCGGCTGCGCGCGCGGCCGGGATCGTCTGCGTCGGTGTCCCGAACCCGGTCACCGCAGGGCTCGGGCTCGACGCCGCCGACGTCGTGGTCGACTCGCTCGCGAGCATGCCGCTGGCGGTGTTGCTCGCCCGGATCGAGGGCACAGCTCCGACCCGGCGTGAACCCCGGGACTGAACGCACGCGACGACCGCCACGAACGCTCAAGATCCGGCTCGGCGCGGACGATATTCAGCGCATGTCGAACGACTCGGATCGCCAGCCGCTCGGTCGTCGCGACCGGCTGAGCACGCGACGGCCACTCCACATCGCCGCGGCGATCTCCCTCCTCGCCTACGCGGGCGCCGCGGCTGCGGTGCTCTGGCACTCGCGCTAGACAGCCGGGTACGCTCCTCCCCGTATGGCGAAGGCTGCGGATATCGCGGTCGAGACGGCGCCGCTCGAGTGGGACGCGTCGCTCTGGCGAACCGCGCTCGCGCAGTTCGAGCAGGCCCTCCCGCACGCGGCGATCGAGGCTGGCATCGCCGAGCGGCTCCGTGTTCCCGAGCACTCGGTCATCGTCGCCGTCCCGATCCATCTCGACTCGGGCGAGGTCAAGGTCTTCCCGGCGTACCGGGTGCAGCATTCGCGGGTACTCGGCCCCACGAAAGGCGGCGTCCGCTACGACCCACACGTCTCGCTCGCCGAGTGCGCAGCCCTGGCTATGTGGATGACGTGGAAATGCGCGCTCCTGCGGCTCCCGTACGGTGGCGCGAAGGGCGGCATCCGCTGCAATCCGCGCGAGCTCTCCCTCGGTGAGATCGAACGGATGACGCGCCGGTACACGGGCGAGCTGCGGGGCGTGATCGGGCCGCAGGAGGACATTCCCGCGCCGGACATGGCCACCGACGAGCAGACGATGGCATGGATGATGGACACGTACTCGATGCAGGTCGGGCACGCGACGCCCGAGATCGTGACGGGGAAGCCGATCTCCGTCGGCGGCTCGGTCTTCCGGCACGAGGCGACCGGCGTCGGCGTAGTGATGGTGATCGAGCGCGCGTGCCAGCGGCTCGGGATCGAGCTCGCGGGGCAGCGCTGCATCGTCCAGGGGTTCGGAAAGGTCGGCGGGGTCGCGGCTTCCGAGCTCGTCGAGCGCGGCGCGATCGTCACGGGCGTCGCGGACTACGGCGGCGGCGTGTTCAGCGAGAACGGGCTCGACCTCGCTGCGCTCGCCGGGTGGGCGGCCGAGCACGGATCCGTGGGCGAGTTTCCCGATGTCGACCACGTCACGAACGCAGCGCTGCTCGAGCTTCCCTGCGACGTGCTCGTCCTCGCCGCGCTCGAGGCCCAGGTGACGGAGGCGAACGCGGGACGCCTGCAGGCAAAGATCGTCGCCGAGGGGGCGAACGGCCCGACGACCATCGAGGCGGACGCCATCCTCGGTGAGCGCGGCATCCTCGTGCTGCCGGACATCCTCACGAACGCCGGGGGTGTCACCGTCTCCTACTTCGAGTGGGTGCAGGACCTCGGACGGCTGTTCTGGGGTCGCGAGGAGATCCGGGGGCGTCTCGCGGACAAGATGTCGGACGCTTTCGACCGCGTCTGGGACCTCTCCGAGCAGAAGGGACTGACCCTTCGGAGCGCCGCGCTCGTCGTCGGCATCCGCGAGGTCGCGGCCGCGCTCGACGCCCGCGGGCTCTTTCCCTAGTATCGGCGCCGTTTTTCGACTAGCGTCCACCCATGACGATCGTCCGTGAGGCGATGCTGACCGACCCGAAGTCGCTGCCGGCGTCGGCGACGGCGCAGGAGGCGGGCGAGCTGCTCACCCGGCCCGAGGTGCGCGCCGTACTGGTCGTCGACGGCGACCGCCTCGTCGGCGTCGTCACGTGCGACGGTCTGGTGGAGCGCGTCGTGGCGGCGGGCCGCGACCCGCGCGTGACGACACTTGGCGACGTCGCCGAGCCTGTCGCCTTCACGGCCCTTCCGGACATGCCGGTCGAGGACGCCTACCGGCTGATGGAGGTCGAGGACGTCGAGCGCCTGCCGGTGACCGAGGAGGGTCGCCTCGTCGGCGTGCTCTCGCGGAGCGCGCTGACCCGCCGTCTCGCCGAGGACGAGCCGCCTGCGGCCGACGCGGAGGCGGCGCCGGACTGACGTCGGGCGCTACGCGACAGGCTTCAGGCTGGACGCGACCTTCAGGAACTGGGCGAGCGTGATGTGGGCCGAATCCATCTGGATGCGTGTCTTGCCGCGCTTCCAGAGCAGGATGTAGCCGTTCGCTACGCCCTGCGCGAGCGAGCAGTGCTTCGGCACGTCGCAGTAGACGCCGAGAGTCGCCTTCACGCCGCCGATCGTCCGCGTCCCCTGAGGCCAGAACTCGGCGTGGTCCGAGCAGATCGCAGGCGAGCCCTCGAAGATCCCGAACCCCTTCGTCTTGCTCATCAGGACGCCCTTGTACGACCCGTAGGTCGCGAAGATCGAGGACCTGGACTTGCCGCCCGGGCACGGCTGGTAGCCGAAGCTCGAGACCTTGTGGCCGAGGGTCTGCATCGGCTCGTAGATCGGATAGCTGAGCCGCTTGTGTGCGGCCGCCCACGGATCGGCGGCGGCGGAAGCGAGCGTCGCCGACACGCCGAAAACGGCCAGGGCCACCATGATCGACCTCCGAGCCAATGCCCACTCCTCCCTCGCGTTTCTCGAGCCCGTCAGCAGCAGGTGTACGCCCCCGGCGGCGCGGCTCCTTCCGCCGCTGCGGGCAGTTCCGCGGCGAGGAGCGCTGCGCCGTCGAGGATGTCCTGCTCGCTCGCCTCGATCTCGGTCAGCCCGTAGCAGTCGAGCACCTCGCGGAGGATCACGGCTCCCGCGACGATGACGGGGGCTCGATCCGGCTCGAGCCCCGGCAAGCGGCGTCGCTCCTCGAGCGGCAGCGCGGCGAGCCGGTGCGAGCTGCACCGCCACGCCCGCCCTGGTCAGCCGGTGGCCGTGGACGAGCGTGGCGTCGTACTCGACGAGGCCGAGGTCGAGCGCCGCCAGCGCGGTGACGGTGCCCGCGACACCGATCGCCTGCACGACGTCCAGCTCTGGCAGCGCTTCGCGGACCTGCGCGGCGGACGCATCGAGGTCGTCCCCGAAGCGCTCGGTGAGCCGAACGCAGCCGATGTCGAGGCTGCGATGGAAGCCGACGCCGCCGGCCGCGCCGACGATCAGTTCGGTCGAGCCGCCGCCGATGTCGACGACGAGCGTCCCGTCCGCCACCTCGCGGCCGGCGGCGACCCCGCGGAACGTGAGCCGAGCCTCCTCGTCGCCGTCGAGCAGTCGGGTGGCGAAGCCGTAGCTCCACTCGATCTCCCCGAGGAACGCCTCGCCGTTCTCGGCGTCGCGGACGGCGCTCGTCGCGATCGCGAGCACGCGCTCGGCTCCGAGCTGCTCGGCCGCGCGGCGGTACTCGACGAGCGTGTTGCGAACGCGCGCGATCGCGACCGGCAGGAGCTTGCGCCGCCGGTCGACATCCTCGCCGAGCCGCGTGATCGCCAGCCGGCGCTCGATCGGCTCGACCCGCCCCATGTCGACGTCGGCAACGAGCAGCCGGGTCGAGTTGGTGCCGAGATCGACCGCGGCGACCCGCGTCACTTCGTCGGCAGGAACCCGCGCACGGACTCCAAGGTGCCCCGCACCTCGCGCGCCGCTCCTGACAGCACGCGGGCCCGTGCCAGCGCCACGGACAGGCCGTCGACCTGGCGCTGCAGGTCGGCGACCCGGCCCTCGACGCTCGTCACCCGCTGCTGGACGTCCATGACGTTCTGGTTCAGCTGGCCGACCTCGTCCACGAGGTCCGTCAGCCCGCGCAGGTGCTTCCAGCTGCGGACGACCTGGTAGCCGACCCAGACCGTGCCGGCCACGACCGCGAACAGGAAGATGCCGAGCCCGATCCAGATTCCCGTCGTCATGCGCGGAATGCTACTGGCGCACCTGCACGACGCTATACTTGGCACTGCGACGCGGGGTGGAGCAGTCAGGTAGCTCGCCGGGCTCATAACCCGGAGGTCGCAGGTTCAAATCCTGCCCCCGCTACCTCGAAAGGCCCTGGAGACAGGGCCTTTCTTCGTGGAGAGCCGCTGGATCGTCACGCGCGGGTCACCACTTTGTCACCGGAACAGCTCGGCGCGCGGATCAGACTGGATGCATGGCCCGTTCGCCGAATCGTCCACATTGGGCGATCCGCCGCCGCCCTTCAGGACGTAGCGTGAGCGCGGGTTGCAGATGAGCACTGACGAAAGGAAGCGCGTTCTCGTTCTCGGCGGCGGATTCGCCGGCGTCGGCGCGGCGGGCAAGCTCGGGAAGGCGAACGCCGACGTCGTGCTCGTCGACCGCCACGACTACCACACCTTCCAGCCGCTCCTCTACCAGCTCGCGACCGGACTGATCGAGACGACCGCGGTCGGCCACTCGCTGCGTGACCTGCTGCGCCACGAGGAGAACGCGACCGTCCACCAGGACGCGGTGACGGCGATCGATCTCGACGCGCGGGAAGTCCGGTTCGAGGAGCTCGAGCCGATCACGTACGACTATCTCGTCCTCGGGCTCGGCGCCTCGGTCAACTTCTTCGGGACCGAGGGCGCCGCCGAGCACGCGTTCCCCATGTACACGCTGGCGGATGCCATGCGCCTGAAGGACCACGTCCTGCGGAAATGGGAGGCGGCGGACAAGCACCCCGAGCTCGTCGACGACGGCGCGCTCAACATCGTCGTCGTCGGCGGAGGGCCCACGGGCGTCGAGACGGCCGGCGCGCTGGCCGAGCTCTACCGGGCGAACCTGGCCAAGGACTACCGGGGTATCCCCGAGGACAAGGCCCGCATCGTGCTCGTCGAGGCCGGGCCGACGCTGTTCGCGATGTTCAAGGAGAACCTGCAGGAATACACGCAGGCGGCGCTCGAGAAACGGACGGTCGAGGTGAGGACGGGCACGGCGGTCAAGTCGGTGTCGCCGACGCGCGTCGCACTCGCGAGCGGGGACGTGCTGCCCGCGCACACGCTCGTCTGGGGTGCGGGCCTGCAGGGGAACAAGCTCGTCCGCTCACTCGGGATCGAGCTGCAGCGGGGCGACCGCATCGGCGTCGGCCCCGAGCTCACGCTCACCGACCACCCCGAGGTCTACGCCGTGGGCGACATCGCGGCGATCACCGACTCGAAGACGGAGCAGGTGCTGCCGCAGCTCGGGTCGGTCGCGCTCCAGTCCGGCGAGCACGCCGGTGAGGCGATCGCCAGGCGCATCGGGGGCAAGACCGCGAAGCCGTTCGCATACCGTGACAAGGGCACCATGGCGGCGATCGGGCGAGGCGCCGCCGTCGTGCAGATGCTGGGAGGTCGAACGATGAAAGGGAGAAGGGCGCAGCTCGCGTGGGGAACGGTCCACCTCGCGCTCCTGCCGACGAACGAGGACCGCGCCAAGGCGATCGTCGACTGGGCAGGCGCGGGGCTCACGCACCAGCGGGTGGGCCGGATCACGCTGAGCGGAGACGAGGCAGAGGCGGTGCAGGAATGACCCCGGCGGACGTCCTCGTCATCTTCGGGATCACCGGTGACCTCGCGAAGGTGATGACGTTCCGGTCGCTGTACCGGCTCGAGCAGCGCGGGTTGATCGACTGCCCGATCGTCGGCGTCGCAGTCGACGACTGGACGCTCGACCAGCTCGTGCAGCGCGCCCGGGACTCGATCGTGGGGACCGGCGAGCAACTCGACGAGGCCGTGTTCGGCCGGCTCGCAGCGCGGTTCTCGTACGTCGCGGGCGACTTCTCGGACGACGCGACGTACGCGCGCGTCGCCAAGGCGATCGAGGGGAAGCAGCAGCCGGTCTTCTACCTGGAGATCCCCCCGTTCCTGTTCGGGACCGTCGTCAAGGGTGCCGTCGGGGCGGGCGCACCGAAGAGCGCGCGCTTCGTCGTCGAGAAGCCGTTCGGTCACGACCTCGAATCCGCCCGTGCACTCGCCGCCGAGCTTCACGAGTCGATCGACGAGTCGCAGCTCTACCGCATCGACCACTACCTCGGGAAGATGGGCGTCGACGAGATCCTGCAGCTGCGTTTCGCCAACTCGCTCCTCGAGCCGGTCTGGAACCGCAACCACGTCGCCGCCGTGCAGATCACGATGGCGGAGGACTTCGGCGTCGAGGATCGCGGCCATTTCTACGATCCCGTCGGCGCGCTGCGTGACGTCGTCGTCAACCACCTGATGCAGGTCGTGGCCGTGGCGGCGATGGAGCCGCCCTCCCGCGACGACGCCGACACGTTCAAGAACGCGAAGGTCGCCCTCTTCCACGCGATCCGCGAGGCCGATCCTGCTCACTACGTCCGCGGCCAGTACGACGGCTACCGCTCGATCGACGGTGTCGCGCCGGACTCCACCACCGAGACCTACGCCGCACTCCGGCTCGAGATCGACAACTGGCGCTGGGCCGGGGTGCCGTTCTTCATCCGTACCGGCAAGCGCCTGCCGGTGACGCAGACGGAGCTCCGGTTGATCTTCAATCGCCCGCCCCGGCTCGGCTTCGCCGAGCATCCGATGGAGCCGAACCAGGTAGTCGTCAAGCTCGACCCCAGCACCGGGTTCCAGTTCCTCGTGCAGGCCCACCGTGCCGACGCGTCGGGGTCGAGGACGGTCGAGCTCGACCTGGAGTTCGCCGAGCAAGGAGGCGAGGGAGCGACGCCCTACGAGGTCCTGCTCCACGCCGCTCTCGTCGGCGACAGCGGCCACTTCACCCGCCAGGACGGCGTCGAGGAGTGCTGGCGCATCATGCAGCCCCTGCTCGACTCGCCGCCGCCGGTGCACCCGTATGCGCCCGGCAGCTGGGGGCCGGAGGAGGCGAACGCACTCGTCGCCGGCCACGGCTGGCACGGACCCTGGATCGCACCGTGAGCACGGACGCACAGGCGGTCCAGCCCGCCCATCCGAATGCGGCGGCACCCTCGCCGTTTCCGCCGATCGCCGATTACGCGTTTCTGTCCAACTGCCACACGGGCGCGCTCGTCGCGCCCGACGGGGCGATCGACTGGCTGTGCGTGCCCGCCTTCGACAGCCCGAGCGTCTTCGGCAGCCTGCTCGACCGCCAGGCGGGGTTCCTCCGGCTCGGGCCGTTCGGCATCAACCACCCGACGACGCGTGCGTACGAGCCGGGCACGAACGTCCTGGTGACGACGTGGAAGACACCGGGCGGATGGCTCCTCGTCCGCGACGCGCTGACCATCGGGCCGCGCGATCACGAGGACGAGATCACCCCGCACACGCGACCGCCGGCGGACGACGACGCCGACCACATGCTCGTCCGCCAGGTCGAATGCATCTACGGGGAGGTCGAGGTCGAGCTCGTCTGCGAGCCCGCCTTCGACTACGGCCGGACCCCCGCGGAGTGGACGCTGGTCGGCAGCGACCGCCATGCGGCCGACGCCACCGGTGCGGGCCAGACGATCCGCCTCCGGTCGGATCTCGCGCTCGGCATCGAGGGCAACCGCGTCCGCGGCCGCCACGTGCTCAAAGCGGGAGAACAGGCGTACTGCGCGCTCTCGTGGGCCGAGGAGCTCGCCGCACCCGAGACGCTCGAGGACGCGGACGCCAGGATCGCCGCCACCATCCGCTTCTGGCGCGCCTGGCTCGGGCGGGCGCGGATCCCGGACCATCGCTTCCGCGACCCGGTCCAGCGGTCCGCCCTGGTGATCAAAGGTCTGACCTACATGCCCACCGGCGCCACCGTCGCCGCGCTCACGACGTCGCTTCCGGAGACGCCGGGCGGCGAGCGGAACTGGGATTACCGCTACACGTGGATGCGCGATACGACCTTCACGCTGCAGGCACTGCACTGGCTCAACCTCGACTGGGAAGCCGACGAGTTCATGCAGTTCATCGCCGACGTCGAAGCGACCGAGGACGGGTCGCTCCAGATCATGTACGGCATCGACGGCCGCCGCGACCTGACCGAGACGACCCGCGACGACCTTTCGGGCTATGCCGGCGCGCAGCCGGTGCGGATCGGGAACGGCGCCTTCGACCAGAAGCAAAACGACGTTTTCGGCGCCGTGCTCGACTCGATCCTGCTGCACACGCGCCGCGCCCAGCGGCTGCCCCAGCGACTGTGGCCAATCGTCAAGTCGCAGGCGGAATGCGCCACGAGGGTCTGGCGCGAGCCCGACCAGGGCATCTGGGAGGCGCGGGGGAAGCCGCAGCACTATGTCTCCTCGAAGCTGATGGGGTGGGTCGCGCTCGACCGGGCCGCGCAACTCGCCGGGATCCGCGGCCACCCCGACATGGCCGAGACCTGGCGCGCGACGGCGGAGGAGATCCGGGCCGACATCCTCGAGCACGGCGTGGACAGCCGAGGTGTGCTCCGCCAGCACTACGACACGGATGCGCTCGACGCGTCCGTCCTCCTCGCGGCCATCTTCGGCTTCCTGCCCGGCAACGACGAGCGCATGCGAGCGACCGTCCGGGCCATCGAGGAGGAGCTGACCGAGCACGGCTTCGTCCTCCGGTACCACACAGCCGAGACCGACGACGGCCTCTCGGGCAAGGAGGGAACCTTCCTCATCTGCTCGTTCTGGCTCGTCTCCGCCCTCGCGATCGTCGGCGAGCTGCAGAAGGCCCGCGACCTGATGGAGCGCCTCCTCAAGATCGCGTCTCCGCTCGGGCTCTATGCCGAGGAGTTCGAAACCGAGACGGCCCGGCATCTCGGCAACTTCCCGCAGGCCTTCTCGCACCTCGCGCTCCTGGACGCCGCGACGCGGATCATCGTGCCCGAGATGTTGGCGGACTACCGACCGACCGCGGAGGACTAATGGATGCCTACGACCTGATCATCGTCGGAACCGGAGCGGGCGGCGGCACGCTCGCCCGGCACCTCGCTCCATCCGGCAAGCGGATCCTCCTGCTCGAGCGGGGCGACTGGCTCCCGCGCGAGCCGGCGAACTGGCTCGCCCACGACGTGTTCGTCGACAACCGCTACGTGTCGCCGGACACGTGGTACGACGAGAAGGGCAAGCCCTTCCAGCCGCAGATCCACTACTTCGTCGGCGGCGCGACGAAGCTCTACGGTGCCGCCCTCTACCGGCTGCGCGCCGAGGACTTCGGCGAACTGCAGCACCACGACGGCATCTCGCCCGCGTGGCCGATCTCCTACGACGAGCTCGAGCCGTACTACACGCTCGCCGAGCAGCACTACGAGGTGCACGGGGCCCGGGGCGAGGATCCGACCGAGCCGCCCGCGAGCGCGCCGTACCCGTTCCCGGCGGTGTCGCACGAGCCCCGCATCCAGCAGCTCTCGGATGACCTCGAGAAGGCCGGCTACCACCCGTTCCACGCGCCCTGTGGCATCCGCCTGCTCGAGCGGGACCTGCCGTCGACCGTGTGCGTCCGCTGCCAGAACTGCGACGGCTTCCCCTGCGTCGTGCACGGGAAGTCGGACGCGGAGGTCTTCGGCGTGCGGCCTGCGCTCGAGCACGACAACGTCACGCTGCTGACCAACGCGCACGTGCTCAGGCTCGAGACGGACGCCGCCGGATCGTCCGTGACCGGGGTCGTGGTCGACCGCGGCGGCGAGGACGAGCGCTACACGGCGGACATCGTCGTGCTCGCCTGCGGCGCCGCGAACACGGCGAAGCTCCTGCTCGGCTCGGCGACCGACAAGCATCCGAACGGGCTCGCGAACGGGTCCGACCAGGTCGGCCGCAACTACATGTTCCACAACAGCCAGGCGGTGCTCGCGATCTCGCGCGAGGAGAACCCGACGATCTTCCAGAAGACGCTCGGCCTGAACGACTTCTATCTGGCAAACGCCGAGTTCGACTACCCGCTCGGGAACATCCAGATGGTCGGGAAGTCCCAGGCCGAGATGTATCGCGGCGAGAAGCCCGGGGAGTCGAAGCTGGCCCCCGAGTGGACGCTCGAGCGCGTCGCCAAGCACGCGATCGACTTCTGGCTCTCGACCGAGGACCTGCCACGCCAGGACAATCGCGTCACCGTGGACCGCGACGGCAAGCTGACCCTCGCGTACGCGCCGACGAACGAGGTGCCGAAGGAGAAGCTGCTCGGGAAGCTCGAGTCGCTGCTCGGCAAGCTCGACCTGAACGAGGGTCACCTGTTCAAGCGGTTTGCCTACATGAAGAACGAGATCCCGGTCGCAGGTGTCGCGCACCAGGCCGGCACCTGCCGCTTCGGCACCGATCCGGCGACGTCGGTGCTCGACGTCGACTGCCGCGCGCACGAGTTCGACAACCTCTACGTCGTCGACACGAGCGTCTTTCCGAGCATCGGCGCAGTCAATCCCGCACTCACCGCGATGGCGAACTCCCTCCGGGTCGGCGACCACCTGCTCGAGCGGCTCGGGGTGGAGACACCCGCAGTCGGGGGCCAGCCAACGTCGTGACTCGACGTGACCGCCGGAATCGCTCCCTCCGGTGAGCAGACCGAGCTCGTCTTCGGCGACCAGCGCGTCGTCGTGGTCGAGGTCGGCGGCGGGCTTCGCACGTACTCGGTCGACGGCCTCGAGCTGCTCGACGGCTACGGACCCGAGGAGATGCGCCTCTCCGGCCGGGGGCAGATCATGGCGCCGTGGCCGAACCGGCTCGAGGACGGGAGCTTCGAGTTCGACGGCCGCCGCCACCAGTTGCCGCTCGACGAGCTTTCCACGCACACCGCGATCCACGGGCTCGTCCGCTGGGCGACCTGGACCGTCGTCGAGCGGGAGTCCCACAGCGCCGTGCTCGAGCACCTGCTCCACCCGCGGCCGGGCTATCCGTTCTTGCTCGTGCTCCGCGTCGAATATGCGCTCGCGCAGGACGGGCTGACGGTGCGCACAACCGCGACGAACGTCGGCGACGAGCCCTGCCCCTACGGCGCGGGAGCTCACCCGTACCTGCGGCTCGGGACGGATCGTGTCGACCCGCTCGTGCTCGGCCTGCCGGCCGCGACGGTGCTCCGGTCTGACGAGCGCGGACTGCCGGCTGGAACGGAGCCCGTCGAGGGCACCGACCTCGACTTCCGCCAGCCGAGGACGATCGGCGGTACGAGACTCGACAACGCCTTCACCGATCTTCAGGACGGCGACGACGGCCTCGTGCGGGTCGAGCTGAACGACCGGGACGGTGGCGCGGGGGTGACCATCTGGGCGGACGAGAGCTACCCGTGGCTGATGGTCTTCACCGGAGACCCGCTCCCGGACGTGAACCGCCGCAGCCTCGCCGTGGAGCCGATGACCTGTCCACCGAATGCCCTCCGCACCGGCGACGCGCTGATCCGGCTCGAGCCCGGCCAGTCGCACGCAGGTACGTGGGGGATCACGCCGCACTTCGCCCGGGTGGGATGAGGCACGGCGTGGTGGCGACAATAGCCTGCAGATTCCGACCGGGAGGGGCGGATGAGTGCTGAACGCGAGCGGGTCGAGACCTTCGGCCACCTCGAGAACGGTCTGCGCCAGGCGGGCGACTGGTACCAGTGGGGCCCGTACCTGAGCGAGCGGCAGTGGGGGACTGTTCGCGAGGACTACAGCCCGGGCGGGACGGCCTGGGAGTACCTGCCCCACGATCACGCGCGCTCGCGTGCCTATCGCTGGGGCGAGGACGGGCTGGCGGGCTTCTCGGACGTCGAGCAGCGCCTCTGCCTGGCGCTCTCGCTCTGGAACGGCCGCGATCCGATCCTGAAGGAGCGGATCTTCGGCCTCACCGGCAATCAGGGCAACCACGGCGAGGACGCGAAGGAGTACTGGTGGTACCTCGACGCGCTCCCTAGCCACGCCTGGAACCGCTGGCGCTACCACTATCCGCAGGCCGAGTTCCCGTACGAGGACCTCGTCGAGGAGAACGCCCGCCGCGGCAAGCTCGACCCCGAGTACGAGCTGCTCGACACGGGCGCCTTCGACGACGACCGCTACTGGGTCGTCGAGGTGGACTACGCGAAGGCAGAGCCGCACGACCTCCTGATGACCGTCCGCGTCACCAACGCCGGGCCGGAAGCGGACACGCTGCACGTGCTGCCGACCGCCTGGTACCGCAACACCTGGGCGTTCGGTCTCGACGAGGTGAAGCCTGCGCTCCGGTCGGGGGGCGCGTCGCGCGTCGTCACCGACCACCCCTTCCTCGGCCGCCTGGAGCTCGTGGGGGAGGGCGCCCCGACCGTGCTCTACTGCGAGAACGAGACGAACGCGGAGCGGCTGTACGCCTCCGCGCCGCCGACTGCGCCCCCGAAGGACGGGATCAACGACCACGTCGTCTCCGGTGCCGACACCGTCGCGACCGACACCGGCACGAAGGCCGCATTCTGGTACGAGCTGCAGGTCGAGCCGGGCGAGACGGCGACCGTCCGCCTGCGGCTGCGGCCGGCGGCAGAGAGTGACCCGTGGGCCGACTTCGACCGCGTCGTCGCCACCCGTGTCGCCGAGGCCGACGAGTTCTACGCCGAGCTCACGCCGGCCGAGTCGTCGGTGGACGAAGCGCTCGTCCTGCGCCAGGCGCTCGCGGGGATGCTGTGGAGCAAGCAGCTCTACTACTACGACGTCGCCCGCTGGCTCGACGGCGACCCGGGGCAGCCGACCCCGCCGGCGTCGAGGCTCGGCGGCCGGAACACCCGCTGGAGGACGTTCGACGCCTTCGACATCATGTCGATGCCGGACAAATGGGAGTACCCCTGGTTCGCCGCCTGGGACCTGGCCTTCCACTGTGTCGCGCTCTCGCGGGTCGACCCGGCCTTCGCCAAGTACCAGCTGATCCTGCTCTGCCGGGAGTGGTTCCAGCACCCGAACGGCGCGCTCGCCGCCTACGAGTGGTCCTTCGACGACGTCAACCCGCCGGTACAGGCGTGGGCGGCGCTCGAGGTGTTCGCGATCGACGGCGGCCGCGACACGGCCTTCCTGAGCCGGATCTTCGACAAGCTGCTCGTCAACTTCACCTGGTGGGTCAACCGGCAGGACCGCGACGGCTCGAACGTCTTCGAGGGCGGCTTCCTCGGCCTCGACAACATCGGCCCGCTCGACCGCTCTCACCTCCCGCCCAACTGGCTCCTCGAGCAGTCCGACGGGACGGGCTGGATGGGCTTCTACTCGCTGACCATGGCCGCGATCGCGGGGATCCTCAACGTCCGCGGCCGCCCGGCGACCGACCTGGTGCTGAAGTTCCTCGAGCACTTCGCGCTCATCTCCGAGGCGCTCGAGTCGCAGGGGCTCTGGGACGAGGAGGACGGGTTCTTCTACGACCGGCTTCGCCTTCCCGACGGGCGCATGCAGTCGCTCAAGGTGCGCTCGATCGTCGGCGTCCTCCCGCTGCTCGGAGTCGCGGCGATCGACGAGGACGTCGTCGAGCGCGCGGAGAGCGTCAACAAGCGCGCGGCGGGGCTGCTCACGTCCGCGCATCCGATTCGCGGCGCGCTGGGCGAGCGCCGGCTCCTCCTCGGCGTGGTCGGTGTCGACCGCTTCCTGCGCCTCCTGACGCGGCTCTTCGACGAGGACGAGTTCCTCTCGCCGTACGGGCTGCGCGCGGTGTCGCGCATCCACGCCGAGCATCCGTTCACGCTCGACGTGGAGGGCATGCACGCGACGATCGACTACGAGCCGGCAGAGTCGACGACGGGCATGTTCGGCGGCAACTCCAACTGGCGGGGGCCGCTCTGGATGCCGGTCAACTTCCTCGTCGTCGAAGCGCTCGAACGCTACGCGCGTTTCTTCGGCGACGATCTCCAGGTCGAGTACCCGACCGGATCCGGCCGGCACTCGACGCTCGAAGCCATCGCCGCCGACCTGCAGGAGCGGTTGATCTCGATCTTCGTCGTCGGCGCCGACGGCCGGAGGCCGTGCTTCGGCTGGGTCGAGCGGATGCAGCAGGACCCTGCCTGGAAGGACAACGTGCTCTTCAACGAGTATTTCCACGGCGACAACGCCGCCGGCCTCGGCGCGAGCCACCAGACCGGCTGGACGGGGCTCGTTGCCGAGCTGATTCTTCGCGCACGGGGCGTGCCGCAGGCGACGCTGACCGAGCTGATGACCGAGCAGGAGGCCCGGACGTGACGATCCATCTCGGGCCACAGGCGTGCGGCACGCTCGAGGAGGCCGCAAATCGCGAGTGGCTGGTCGCAGACGGCGTCGGCGGCTATGCGATGGGAACCGTCGCCGGGCTCCGCACCAGGCGCTACCACGGGCTCCTGGCCGTCGCGGTCGACGGTCCGGGGAGCCGGATGCTCGGCCTCGCCGCGCTCGACCCCGTGCTCGTCGTCGGCGACGCCCGCATCCGGCTCGCGACCGACGAGTGGGCGAGCGGAACCGTCGATCCACGCGGACACGAGCTGCTCGTCTCGTTCGATCTCGCGGACGGTGTCCCGCGCTGGCGCTGGCAGGTCGGCGGCCTCGTGCTCGAGCGGGAGATCGCATTCGCGCACGGATCCCCGACGGTCGCCGTCGTCCACCGGCTCGTCGCGGCCGATCGGCCCGTGCGGCTCGAGCTGACGCCTCTCTGCACCTGGCGCAGCGTCCACGGGGAGCGTCACGCGAACGGCGATCCGGGGATCGAGCCGACCGCGGACGGCTTCGTGTTCGAGGGGGCGTACCGTCTCGCCGGCGCAGGGTGGGGAACGGGCGGCGAGTGGTACCGCGACGTCCGCGCGCGCGAGGAGGCGGCCCGTGGGCTCGGCGACCGTGAGGATCTCTGGGCGGCCGGGACGTTCGGGGCCGACCTCGAGCCCGGCGGCTGCCACGAGCTCACCGCGGCGGCGGGATCGTTCGACGGCCGGTTGCCTGCGGCCGCCGAGATCGTCGCAGGCGCACGGAGCCGCGCGCGGAACCTGCTCGCGCGGGCACATGCCCGGGACGAGATCGACGGACAGCTCCTGCTCGCGGCCGACCAGTTCGCGATCGAGACCGCAGGCCGCCCGACCGCGGTCGCGGGCTATCCGTGGTTCGGCGAGTGGTCGCGGGACCTGATGACGTCGTACGAGGGCATCTACCTGGCGACGAACCGCTACGACGAGGGCCGTGAGGTGCTGCGCACCTCGGCCGCGACCGTCTCCGAGGGGATGCTGGCGAACACGGCCGACACCGGCTCGCTCGAGTACAACACGGTCGACGGCACGCTCTGGTTCGTCCACGCCGTCGGGCGCCACGTGTCGGTCACCGGCGACGCCGAGCTCGGGGCCGAGCTCGCGCCGGTGCTCGCGGAGATCGTTCAGCACCACGTCGACGGCACGCGCTACGGCATCGCCGTCGACCCGGCGGACGGCCTGCTGCGCGAGGGGGAGGACGGCCTGGCGTTGACCTGGATGGACGCGCGGGTCGACGGCAATCCTGTGACCCAGCGCGCGGGCAAGCCGGTGGAGGTCAACGCCCTCTGGCTGCGCGCGCTCGACGTGGTCGCGAGCCTTGCTTCCGGAGAGAGCGATCGCTGCCGGTCGCTCCATGCGCTCGCCGCCGACTCTTTTGTCCGACGCTTCGCCAGGCCCGACGGCGGGGGTCTGCTCGACGTCGTCGACGGTCCGGAAGGCGACGACTCCTCGGTCCGCCCCAACCAGCTGCTCGCCGCCTCGCTGCCCGGGAGCCCACTCGCCGCCGGCCTCTCGCGGAGCATCGTCGTCGCATGCCGGGACGCGCTGCTGACGCCGCTCGGTCTCCGCTCGCTCGCACCGGATGACCCGCGCTATCGCTTCTACCACCGTGGCGGCCCGGCCGAGCGCGACGCCGCGTACCACCAAGGCACCGTCTGGCCCTGGCTGCTCGGTCCGTACGTCGACGCGGCGGTGCGCGCGAACGTGCCGGTCGGCGGCGTACTCGCCGGCATCGAGGCCCATCTCGGCGAATGGGGGCTCGGCTCCATCTCCGAGACCGCCGACGGTGCCGCTCCGCACGCGGCGACCGGGTGCCCGTTCCAGGCCTGGTCCGCGGCCGAGATCCTCCGCGTGCGCCGCGGCTCGAGCTCGGACGAGCGCAGGCTCGAAGAGCTGCTCGCGGCGCAGGCCCGCGCGTGACACTCCCCGCCGGGATCGGTCCTGCCGCTACTTGCTGCGCGCGCCCACGCGGCGGCGCGACTTCGTCCCGACCCTGCGCTGGTACTCCTTCAGGTCGCCCGATTGGAGGAGCACTGTCGGGACCTCCTCGGTCGCCGGGGACTTGCCGCGGACGAGGACGTCGACGAGTGTTGCAGCCACGGCGGTGAACGGCACCGCGAGCGGCACGTAGGGGGCGCCGAGCAGGAGGCCGACACCCGTGACGATGACGAGGATGGCCAGCGGGGCGATGCCGACCGCGCCGCCCATGACCTTGGGCTGGATCACGTAGTCCTGTAGCAGGCGCAGCCCGTAGACGGCGATCGCTGTCAGGACGGCGGCTTCGATCGAGACGGTCAGCGCGAACCCGACCGAGACGACGCCGGCGAGCAGCGGCCCGACGACGGGAATGATCTCGACGAGCCCGGCGACGATGCCGAGCAGCAGCCAGTACGGCAGCCCGATCGCCCAGAAGGCGAACGAGAGCACGGTGCCGACGAAGGCGATCAGCAGGAGCGATGCGCGCACGTAGGCGCCGAGCTTCAGCTCGACGAGATCCCAGATGTCCTTCACGTGCTGCCGCCTCGCGCGGGGCAGAAGCGACACGACGAGAGCTTCGGCGCGCTCGCGCTCGTGGATCCAGTACGCGGCGCTCGCGAGCACGAAGAAGACGCCGACCAGGATCTCGACGGCCTTCCTGCCCGCGTCGAGGGCCGTGTGCACGACGCTCCCCGCCTTCGGCAGCTTCTTCAGCTCGTTCTGGAGGCCGACGAGGATGTCGTGCTTGATCCCGGTCGAGTTGTTCGCCGCCTGCTTCAGGTTCTGCCGCGTCTGCGGCACGTTGCCGATCGCGTGCTCGACCTGGCTGAGCAGGTTCGGCACGACCTGCCAGAGCAGGAGGCCGATCAGCACGGCGATCACCGCGTAGTGCAGTAGCACCCCGGCCGTGCGCGGGACGCGGTAGGCGGCAAGCCGCTCGACGCCCGGACGCATCGCCGAGGCGAGCATGAAGCTGAGGAAGAGCAGCGCGACGAGCATCTTCAGCTTCCAGATCGCGACGAAGCCGACGACCGTCAGCACCGCCACCGAGGTGACGACGAACGCGTTACGTGCGGCGCTGCCACGCCCCGCGCCGCGCGAGCCGATCGAACGTTCAGGCATGTCCTTGCCCTTCCCGGGAGTGGACGTCGACAAACGACGCATCCGGGAGGGGCTCAGGGCGCGGCGTCCCCACCGATCGCGCGGAGCTCGGCGAGGTCCGCCCCGGTCAGCCGCTCGAGCAGCGCCACGGCCCGGCTGTTCTCGACGACCTGCTCGGGGGTGGTCGCGCCGAAGAGGACGCTCGCCACGCGCGTACTCGCGAGGCAGAACGCGATCGCGAGCGTCGCCGACGCCGTGCCCAGACGGTCGGCGAGGCCGGAAAGCCGCTCCGCCGCACCGAGCGCCGCCCGGTAACGCGGATCGTCGAGCTGCCCCGCGAGCCGCCCGCCGGCACCGTGCGCCGCGTACTTCCCGCTGAGCGCGCCCGACGCGAGCACGGCCGACGCGACCACCGACGTCCCGGCCTCGCGGCCCTCGACCCAGTCGCGGTCGAGCAGGCTGTAGGGAACCTGCTCCGCGCACGGCTCGGGCAGCCCTTCCGCCCGCGCGACCCGGACGGCCTCTGCCACGTCGTCCGCCGACCAGTTCCCGACGCCCCAGCCCCGCACCTTGCCGGCCGAGATCAGTGGGCCGATCTCCCGCACGACCCCCGCGACGCCGAGCCCCTCCGGCGGGAGCCACGAGTAGACGAGGTCGAGATGGTCGAAGCCCATGCGCCCGAGCGACGCCTCGAGCTCCTCCGCGGCCGACTGCTCCGGCCAGAACTCCCACCAGAGCTTGTTCGAGACCACGACCTCGTCGCGCTTCCAGCCCGCGGCGCGGAAGAGCTCGCCGAACAGCACTTCGGACCAGCCGGTCGGGATCGGCGCCCGGCCCGTCCGGTCGTCGTAGCGCGCGTCGTCGAGAAAGGCGATGCCCTGCTCCCGGGCAGCCACCATGACGGCGACGGCCCGCTCCCTGGGGATGTGCTCGTACGTTCGCCACGACCCGAGCGCGAGGACGGAGACGTCGACCCCGGACGTGCCGAGCGGCCGGTGGGGAAGCCGGTCCATGCAGCACGAAGTATCCCGCGCGCGCCCGGCGGCGCCGCGAGCCGCCTATGCCCGATCGCGTTGCGGCTCGCGAGAGCGGTCACCGTTGCCCGCGAACTCGACGTCGATCGTCTGGCCCGGACGGCGCTTCTCGGCGCGGGTCAGCTCGGTCAGCGCCCGGCGGTCGGCCTCCGTCGGCGGGCCCTCGGTCGCCGTCAGGCTCCGCGGCCACAGCCCGCGGGCCGCGACGACGCTGCCCTCTGCGGCCAGCAGCGTGACGTGCGCGGCCAGGTAGACGAAGGACAGCAGCCCGATCACGAGAGCGAAGGTGCCGTACGTGTCGCTCGCACTCGTCAGGACGTGCCCGACGTAGAAGCCGCCGAGAGCCTGGAGCAGCTCGTAGCCGACCGCGGCCGCGATCGCGCCACCCCGAAGCGCTCGCCAGGACACGTCACTCGCCACCAGGAGCCGGAACCCGAGCCAGAAGAGGCCGATGTTGAGCACGGTCGAGAGTGCGACCGAGCCGATATTCCACGCGAGGCCATAGCTCCCGCCGAGGCTTCCGAAGCCGGCGAGGATCGTCGTCGCCACCAGGCCACCCCCGAGCAGGCCGAGCAGCCCGAGCGCCCGCAACCGCGCCGCGAGGAACCCGGGCCGGCGCGTGTAGGCGACGTTCCAGAGCTGGTTCATGGCGTTCTGGGCGGCCAGGAACACGCTCGTTCCCGCCCAGAGCCCGAGCACGATCCCGGCGGCGATCCCGATGCCGCTTCCCGAGAGCGAATGCGTCTTGAGCTGCCGTCCGATCACCGGGAGCTGCCCGAGCGCCGAGTCGACGAGCGACCTGTAGACGCTCCCGTTCGAGTCGAGGACGAAGCCGAGCACGGTCGTCAGCACGAGCAGCAGCGGGAAGATCGAGAAGAACGCGTAGTACGCGATCGTCGCGGCCAGGAACGAGCCGTTGTCGTCCGAGTACTTCCGGAAGACGGCCAGCGTGAAACCGACCGGCCGACGGCGCCGCTGCCAGCGATCGAGCGCGCGCTTCAGGTCGTCCGGTCGGCTCATCACGTGACGTGGGCCGCCCGCCATCTCGGGCTAGGCGACGTCCTCGTCGATGATCCGGCGCCGCCGCCGGGGCGGGGCGGAATCGCGTCCGCCGCGGTCAGGATCAGACCTACATCGAAGCCCATCTTCGGCCTCCTTCAACGTGCGTCCGTTTGACCGGCCTCCTGTCCCCGTCCGGGCACGTTGCAAAACACGTTGCCGAGTCCCCGTTCAGCCGGCGCTCATGCGCTCGGGGCGAGCATCCGATGGGCGCAGAAGTCGGCGGGGACGAGCAGGTCCTCGTCGGGCAGGGCGCGCAGCGCGTAGCCGAACGCCTCGGAGAAGGTGGGGAACTGCGCGATCGTGTCGTTGAGGACGGCGACGGGGATCTCGGCGCGGATCGCGAGGACGGCCGTGTGGATCCACTCGCTCGCGAGGGGCGCGACCGCCCACGCGCCGACGAGAACGCCGCGCTGGCGGTCGACAGTGACGCTGAACGTCCCGCGCGCGTCCCGCTCGTAGGTGGAGGAGCGCGCGACAGAGGTCGGCAGGTCGATCGTGGACGTGACGGCGTCGATGCCGGCTTCCCGTGCCTGCCCTTCGGTCATGCCCACGGCGGCGACCTCGGGATCGGTGAAGACGACGCGCGGGACGGCGCGGTAGTCGGCGTACGCCTCCCGGCCGAGGATGTCGGCGCACGCGATCCGGGCCTGGTACTTGGCGACGTGCGTGAACATGGCGACGCCGGTCACGTCTCCGGCCGCCCAGACGCCGTCCGCGGCGCGGCAGCGCTCGTCGATCTCGATCCCGCGCTGGCCAGGCTCGATGCCGACGGTCTCGAGGCCGATGTCCTGCGTCCGCGGCCTGCGGCCGGTCGCGACGACGACCTCCGCGCCGCACGCCGTCGTCCCGTCGTCGAGCTCGACGATCTTTTCGCCCGCCTCCTCCCGCACGGCGACGGCTCGGCGGCCGAGCCGGAGCTCGATCCCGTCCTCCTCGAGGATCTTCCCGAGCAGCTCGCTGATCTGCGGGTCTTCGCGATCGGCGAGGCGCGGCGGCCCCTGCACGATCGTCACCTTCGTGCCGAAGCGGGCGAGGAACTGCGACAGCTCGACCGCGACGACTCCGCCGCCGATGAAGACCGCGCTCGCCGGGATCTCCTTCGTCGCCGTCACCTCGCGGTTCGTCCAGTAGGGGACGTCCGCGAGGCCCGTGATGGGCGGGATGACGGCGTCGGCGCCCGTCGAGACGACGACCGCATCTGCCTCGAGCGTGCGGCCGGCCACTTCGACCCGGCCGGGGCGTGTGATGCGCCCACGTGCCTTCACGACGGTGACGCCGCGCTCCTCGTAGCCCGCGACACGCTGCGAGTCGTCGTGGTCGGAGACCATCCAGTCGCGGTAGTCGCTCAGCGTCGGCCAGTCGAGCTCCGCCGGCCGCACGCCTGCGGCACGGGCGCTCTGTCCCTTCAGGTCGGTCGCCCGCAGCAGCGTCTTCGAGGGGATGCACCCCCAGTTCGTGCACTCCCCGCCGATCAGTTCGTTCTCGACGAGCGCCACCGACCTGCCGGCGTTCAGCAATGTGTTGACCGCCACCTCGCCGCCCGGGCCCGCGCCGAGGACGACCACGTCGAATGTCTCCACCATGTCGCAGCTCCCATCTCGTTTCGGTTGTGCTCGACAGTCTCCGGAGTGGCGGTCGCGTTACGCCCGTCGCCGATGTAGCGGCGGCCGTGGCGACGAAAGGTTCGGGTTCTACCCGTGCCCGATCTCCAGAACCTGCTGATCGTCGCCGCCGTTGACCTCGTGTTGCCGGTCCTGATCTCCCCGGCGTCGGCGCTCTCGATCCCCCGCCGGAACGTGCGCAAGCAGGCGGCTGCGGCCGCACCCATGACTGTCACCAGTTGTTGACCGTTCGTCCCCGCGTAGCCCGGTATCGCTTCGCTAGGCTCGGTAGGTACCCCACGCGAGGAGGTCAGCGATGAGCACCGACGTCACGACGGCCGTCGGCACGTTCGTCTGGCGCGAGAACGTCTCCAGCGACCCGCAGCGCGCGCAGGACTTCTACACGCAGCTGTTGGGTTGGGAGATCGAGCACTTCACCGCCGGCGAGTTCGACTATCCGATGATCGTGGCGAACGGCCAGATGCACGGCGGCTTCCCCACCGTTCCGGAGGGAACGCCCCCGCACTGGGTCTCGAACGTCCAGGTCGACAGCGCCGACGACACGATCGAGAAGGCGAAGGCGGCCGGCGGCGATCTGGTCGCAGGCCCGATGGACATTCCCGAGGTCGGCCGCTACGCCGTCGTCAAGGATCCCCAGGGGGCGATCATCGTCGCCTTCCAGCCGGCGGGCGAAGGCCCGGCGGGCGCAGGCGTGTTCGTCTGGGACGAGCTCGGGACGCAGGACGTCGAAGGGGCCGAGAGCTTCTACAGCGATGTCTTCGGCTGGACGACCAACGACATGGGCGAGGAGTACGGCGGCTACAAGACCTTCAACCTCGGCGAGAAGGGCGTCGGCGGCCTGATGAAGATGCCCGACCCGTCGATCCCGTCGATGTGGGTTCCCTACATCGCCACGGAGGACGTCGACGCGACCGTTGCGAAGGCGCAGGGGCTCGGCGGCTCCACCGTGATCGAGGCGATGGACATCCCGGCGGTCGGCCGGATCGCCGTGCTCAAGGATCCCGTCGGCGCGGTCTTCGGGATCATCAAGCCCGAGCCCCAGTCGTAGCTCTCTCGCGACCGGCTGCCTCGCCTTGCGCGCGGGGCGGCCGGCCGCTGTAACGCTTCGCGCCTACGGACGACTGCAGACCATGCGCCTCGCTCTCGCCGCCGTCGCGGCCGTCGCGGTCATGACGCCCGGAGCCGTGGCCGGCTCGAGCGCGTCCGCCCCGGTGATCGTCCGCAAGGATGCGACCTTCGGGCGGGTTCTGCTCACCCGCGGCCACAAGCCGCTCTACTACTGGGGCGTCGAGAAGCAGGCGCGGAAGATCGTCTGCACGGGGAGCTGCCTCGCGCTCTGGCCGCCGCTGATCGTGAAGTCGCGGGCGGCCGTGGCGAAGAAGGTCGCAGGCGCCAGGGGCACGTTCGGCGTCGTCAAGCGTCCGGACGGGCGCCTGCAGGTCGCCTACAACGGCCTCGCGCTCTACGCCTACGTCCACGATGGGCCGGACAAGGTGCTCTGCGACAACGTCGACCGGTGGTTCGTCGTCAGGGTCTAGCGAGGAGCGCCCGCGTGGCGCGCGCGGACAGGATGTCCTCGCGCGCGGCACGCTACCGGGGGCGGTGCGGGATTGGCGCTCGTGGACACGGACGAACGGTTCACCTGGCGCGCATCCGAAGGAGCATGTATGATTAAGTCTGGAATTTGCAGGGTCTTTACATTTGAGGAGCGGAATCTCGAGCAGCCCCGCGTCGTTTTCCTCTGTGACGAACGACGATCCGGTGACGTAACGACGCCGGGGCTGTACCAAAGCGAAGGAGTGACTGAACTGAGCAATTTGCTGGAAATCGATGCCCGGACATTCCTCGACAACGCCGAGGAGCTCGGCCTGGTCGACGAGCTCGCGATCGACGCATTCGCGACCGAGCACGACCTCGACGAGGACGAGATCGGCGCGCTGCGCGCTGAGCTCGAGGCGCGCGGAGTCGAGCTCGTCGACACCGCGTCGACCGACGACAACACCGACGAGGACGCCGTCGCGCCGGTGCGAATAACCCATGAGGCGACCGGCACCACCGACTCGCTGACGCTGTTCATGAACGCGGCCGGGCGCTACCCGCTGCTCACGGCGGCAGAGGAGGTCATGCTCGCGAAGCGCGTCGAGCGTGGTGACGGCGCCGCGAAGGAGCGGATGATCAATTCGAACCTGCGCCTCGTCGTCTCGATCGCCAAGCGCTACCAGGGCCACGGCCTGCCGCTGGCCGACCTCGTCCAGGAGGGCGTGATCGGGCTGAACCGCGCCGTCGAGAAGTTCGACTGGAGGCGCGGCTACAAGTTCTCGACCTATGCGACCTGGTGGATCCGCCAGGCCTGCCAGCGCGCAGTCGCGAATCAGTCGGCCACGATCCGAGTGCCGGCACACGTCCATGAGCGTCAGGTCAAGCTGGCGCGGGCGCGGCAGCGGCTGGAGGCCAAGACCGGCCAGGCTCCGACCGACGATGAGCTCGCGGCCGCGACCGGCCTCGAGCTTCGGCACGTCGAGGAGGCCCTCGGCACGGTCGAGGCGTCCGTCTCGCTGAACCAGTCGGTCGGCGACGACGACGGCGGCGAGCTCGGCGACCTGTTCGCCGACTCGAGCGCCGACGATCCGGCCGAGGTCGCGGGCGAGGCGCTGCGGCGCGAGTCCGTTCGCACCGCTGTCGGCCGGCTGCCGGAGCGTGAGCGCCGGTTGCTGGAGCTGCGCTTCGGCTTCGACGGCGAGCCGACGTCGCTCGAGGCAATCGGCAAGGAGCTCGGCCTCACGCGCGAGCGTGTGCGCCAGCTTGAGGCCCAGGCGCTGGGTCGCCTGGCAGTGCAGCTCGAGGGCCTCGTCGCGTCAGACGAGGACCTCACCAACGCCGCCTGATCCTTCTTGCCGGCTAGTCCCGGGGCTCGCCCCGGGACTAGTACGGTAGGAGCGTGGGCGAGCGAACGGACGCCGAAAGGCGCCGGGACGCCTGGGGATATCTGCTGGGCGCGATCAAGGCGCAGCGCAGCGGAGTCTTCTGGGCTGTCCTGGCCGGTGCCGCGTGGCAGGTGGCGGCGATCGCTGCGCCCCTCTTCGTCGCGCAGGCGATCGATGAGGGGGTCGTCGGCGGCGATCGGACCGCGCTCTACGCCTGGTGCGGCGCGATCCTCGCCGTCGGGGCAGTCGAGGCCGTGGGCGGCGCCGTGCGGCACTACTTCGCCATCAAGAACCGCGCCCGCGGCGACGCGTACGTCCGCGACGGGATCTACGGGCACTCGCTCGAGCTCGACGTCGCGTACCACGACCGCATCGGGACGGGCGACCTGATGAGCCGCGCATCGAACGACGCGGAGCTCGTCGCGCGCGTTCTCGACTCGGCGGGACACACGGTCGGCTACCTCGTGACCGTCTTCGCGGTCGCGATCGTTCTCCCGATCCTCGACTGGCGCCTCGCGCTCGTCGTCCTGATCCCGCTGCCGCTGCTGTCGGTCGGCTTCTGGCGCTACTCGACCCACTACGCCGAGCGGACGCGGATGCTGCAGGAGGAGCTCGCCGTTTCGACGGCGCTGGCCGAGGAGACGATCACCGGGATTCGCGTCGTCAAGGGGCTCGGAGCCGGGCCGGAGCTCGAGCGGCGCTTCCGCGCGGCGAGCGACAGGATCGTCGCGCGCGCGCTGGCGGTCGCCGACGTCGACGCGCTCTTCCTGCCTGCGCTCGAGGCGCTACCGCTGATCGGCATCCTGGCCGTCCTCTGGTACGGGGCCAGGCTGACGGTGTCGGGCGAGCTGTCGATCGGCGACTTCACGGCGTTCAACCTGTACGTCGCGATGCTCGTGTGGCCGTTGCGCACGCTCGGCCAGAGGATCGGGACCGTGCAGCGTGCCGTCGCGGCCTCGGGCCGGATCGACGAGGTGCTCGAAGCTCAGCCGGCGGTCGTCGAGCCGGGCTCGCCGCGGCACCTGGCCGAGGGCGCCGCCGACGTCTCGTTCGAGCACGTCCGGTTCGGGTACGACCCGGCACGTCCGGTGCTGAACGGGCTCGACCTGTCCATCCCTGCAGGCACGTCGATCGCGCTCGTCGGTTCCACGGGCTCCGGGAAGAGCTCCGCGGCCGCGCTCCTCGCGCGGATGTACGACGTCCAGGAGGGCGCAGTACGTGTCGGCGGCGTCGACGTGCGCGACCTGCTGCTGCACGAGCTGCGACACGCGGTCGCGTTCGTGCCGGAAACGACGTTCCTGTTCAGCGACACGGTGTTTGCGAATATCGCCTTCGCGCGACCGGACGCGTCCCGCGAGGACGTCGAGCACGCCGCGCGCGTGGCCGGGGCGCACGACTTCGTGCTCAGCTTGCCGGAGGGCTACGACACGGTGCTCGGGGAGCGCGGGTTCTCGCTCTCAGGCGGTCAGCGGCAGCGGCTCGCGCTCGCGCGCGCGATCCTCGCCGACCCGCGCGTGCTCGTCCTCGACGACGCCACCTCGTCCGTCGACGCGACGAAGGAGCACGAGATCCGGGCTGCGCTCGCGACCGTCATGCACGGCCGGACGACGCTCGTGATCGCCCACCGGCCGGCGACGGTCGCGCTCGCGGACCGCGTGGCCGTGCTCGACGGGGGCCGGATCGTCGAGACGGGAACGCACGCGGAGCTCGCGGCGAGCTCGGACCGTTACCGGACGCTGCTGGCGCTTGATCGGGAGGCGGCGGCGTGACGCCCGAGCTGCCGAAAGGCACTATCCGCCGCCGGACCCTCGCGTTCCTGCGGCCCTACCGCAAGCAGGTCGCGATCGCGGCTGCGGGCATCGTCGGCGCCACCTTCGTGACGATCGCCGGGCCGTTCCTCGTGCGCTACGCAATCGACAACGGGATCGAGAAGGACGACCTGAGCGTCGTCAACGAGGTCGCGCTCGTCTATCTCGGCCTCGTCGTCCTGCGGCCGCTCTGCGAGCGCGCGATCGTCCTCGCGGCCGCGCGCGCCGGCGAACGGTTCCTCGGCGACCTGCGCGTGGCGGCGTTCGCCAAGCTCCAGCAGCTCTCGCTTCCGTTCTTCGAGGTGGAGCGCGCCGGTGTGCTCGTCTCGCGCCTGACCGCCGACGTCCAGACGCTGACCACCTTCACGCGCACGGTGCTGATCGAGGTGGTCGGCAGCCTGCTCCTGCTCGTCGTCACGTTCTGCGTCATGCTCGTGCTCTCGCCGATCCTGACCGCGGTGACCCTTGTCTCGGTGCCCCCGCTGGTCTTCGCCGTCGTCCGCTACCAGCGCCGCTCGCGGCCGGCCTATCTGGCGCTGCGGGATCGCGTGGCGGACACGCTGACGGCGCTGCAGGAGGGTCTGGGCGGGATCCGCGTCGTGCAGTCGTTCGGGCGCGAGCGCGAGCGGTTCGGCCTCTACCGTCTGCGCTCGGACGCGAACGTCGAGGCCTGGCGACGCGTCTCGCTCGTCAACATCGGCTTCTTCCCGGTCATCTCGCTCGCTCAGGCGATTTCAGCCGCCGCGGTGCTCGCTGCGGGCGGCGTGCTGCACTCTCGCGGCGAGGTGAGCACCGGCACGGTCGTCGCGTTCGCGCTCTACCTGTCGAGCCTGTTCGACCCGATCGCACGGCTCGGCGACTGGTTCAGCGAGTTCCAGTCCGGCCGCGCGGCGCTGACGAAGATCGTGGGGCTGCTCGAGACGCCGGTCACGGTCGCCGACGCCGAGGAGGCGCTGTCGCTCCCGGGCGGCGGTGAGCTGGCGGGCACGGACGTCGGCTTCGCCTACGCGGAGTCGGCGAGCGTGCTGGACGGCGTTTCGCTACGGCTCGAGCCGGGAGAGCACCTGGCGCTCGTCGGCCCGACGGGAGCCGGCAAGTCGACGCTGGCGAAGCTGCTGACGCGTCACTATGACCCGAAGGCGGGCGAGGTCGCGTTGGGCGGCGTCGATCTCCGCGACACGACGCACGCCTCGCTCCGCCGTCGCATCGTCTTCCTTCCGCAGGAAGGGCATCTGTTCTCGGGCTCGATCGCCGACAACATCCGACTCGGCCGCCCGGACGCGAGCAACGAGGACGTCGCCGAGGCGCTCGCTCGCATCGGCGTCTACGACCGATTCGCCGCGCTGCCCGACGGACTCGAAACGGACGTACGGACGCGGGGAGTGCGGCTCTCGTCGGGCGAGCGCCAGCTCGTCGGCCTGGCACGCGTGGCCCTGGCCGATCCGGAGGTGATCGTGCTGGACGAGGCCACCTCCAATCTCGACCCGCAGACCGAGTCGCTCGTGGAGCGCGCGCTGGCCGCCGTTGCGGACGGGCGTACGATGATCACGATCGCGCACCGGCTCTCGACCGCCGAGCGCGCCGATCGTGTCGCCGTCCTCGACGGCGGCCGGCTGGTCGAGGTCGCCTCGCACGACGAGCTCCTGCGGCGCGAGTCTCACTACGCGCGGCTGTGGGCGTCGTGGCAGGCCGGCGTGGGGGACGGGCCGGCGCCGGGGGAGGACGAGGGGGCGCGGGCCGGGCCGCCGCCGCAGGACGACGGCGGCCATGCCCGCCGCCCGCCCGAGCCGCCCCCCGGCGAGTACTAGGCGAGTGCTAGGCGGTCACGCGGGCCGCCGCCGTGGTGTGACGGCGGGCGCGGCGGGCGGCGAAGCGGGCACGGACGACCGTCCCCGCCAGCAGGACGGCGACGGCGACGTTGACCGCGAGCGCGACCTCCTTCAGCCGGCCCGGGTGGTGCCATAGCCATCCGATCTCGACGGGGATCAGAGCGACCGTCGTCACCACCGTCAGCAAGACGGCCCACTGCGCGCGGTACGCGAGCCCGATCGCCTCGATCGCGTACAGCCCGCCGAGCACGAACGCGACGACGCCGATCACGAAGAAGTCGTGCGGGCTGACCCATTGCGTCACGCCGGAGAAGGCGTCGTAGAAGTGCTGGAGCGGGTTCAGCGCAAGATCGAGACGGAGCGCTGTCGACCGGATCGAGTACTCCCGATGGTTCTGCAGGAGCATCGCGGTGAGCCCGACCGCGATCAGCACGGCGGCGCGCACGAGTCGCTCGACGGCGACGAGCGGCAGAATCGGGCTCGTCTTCACGACCGGCTTCGGCTCGAGCCTGGGCGGCGCCGAGAAGACGCGTGTCGGCCGCGTGAACACCTCCGTTGCGGCACCGTGGAAGACCTGCGTCGACGCGTGGTCCGGGACGAGCGCCGTTGCCAGCTCCTGGACGCACTCCCGAGCGCTTCCGAAACGGTCGGCGGGCTTCGCCGCCGTCGCCTGCGACAGGACGAGCTCCACCTCGGGCGCCGCGTCGTAGATTTCGGGCGTCGCGGCCAGCAGCGTCTGAGCGACGGCGCCCAGCCCGTAGACGTCGCTCGCCGGGGTCGCCGCTTCCCCCGCCAGGTGCTCGGGCGCGATGAAGCCGCGTGTGCCCTCGATCAGGTCGTCGTCCGCCACGGCGCCTGCCGCTCCGTCGAGCGAGGTCGCGATCCCGAAGTCGGTCAGCCGCACGTTGTCTCGCACGTCGAGGAGCAGGTTGGACGGCGTCACGTCGCGGTGCACGATGCCGAGCTCGTGCGCGGCGTCGAGGGCGACGGCGGCCTGCCAGAGCCAGCGCAGCGCCATGTCGCCCGTGACGCGGCCGCGTTCGACGCGCGAGGCGAGGCTGCCGCCGCCGAGGAACTCCATGGCCATGTACGGTCGGCCGCGCCAGTCGCCGACGTCGTACACGCTGACGACCTCGAGCACGTGCGAGAGGCGCGCGATCGCCATCGCCTCGCGCCGCAGCCGGGTGCGCCGCTGCTCGTCCCGCGCGGCATGCGGCGAGAGGATCTTGATCGCCACCTTGCGTCCGAGCTGGCGGTCGAGCGCGGAGTAGACATCGGTCGTCTCCGCGTGGTGAATCCGCTCGGAACCGACGTAACGTGAAGGGAGTGCTGAACCCATCGCGTCGAAATGTAGTGGCGAATCGGCCTTTTTGCCTGCACTCGGCTCTCTCGGTTTCAGCAGGCTCCGTGGGGTAGCGCGAGAACGCCCTGCCCCGCTCGTTCGGTTGGCAGCTCGACCACTCCGCCCGCCCCTCACGGGCGGCGTGTCCGCTACGTCGTGGTCGTGGCGCGATCCCTGTGGCCAGTCGACGCCGTTCGTCACGACGCCGTTGCGCGTCTAGATGGCGCGCTGGTAGACGGACACGTGCTGCTGGCTCCTCTTCGTGAACGGCTCCTTGCCCCAGCCCGACCAACGGTCGCGCAGGCGCAGCCCCGCGAGCCTGGCCATCAGGTCGAGCTCCGGCGGGTAGGCCCAGCGGACGCGCACCGGGTAGAACGTCGCTCCCTCGGGCGTGAGGACGACGTGCTGCGACTCGCTGCGCTGCTCGGCGCGGTCGACGAGCGACATGTTGAGCTGCACGGTGTCTGTGCCGATCTTCCCGACGTTGACCTTGCGGTCGTGGCCTTCGGGCTCGGGGAAGAACGCCTCGATCACGAACACGCCGTCGTCCGAGAGCCGCGCCGCGACGTTCTCGAAGCAGCGGACCTGCTCGTCCTGGGAGTCGAGCGCGAAAAGGGTGTTGAAGACGACGTACACGAGCGAGAAGAGACCCTCGACGGCGACGTCGGCGAAGTTGCCCATCGTCACCGCGATCACGTCGCCGCCCGGCTTCTCGCGGAGCTTCGCGACCATCGCCTCCGACGAGTCGACGCCGTGCACCTGCAGGCCGCGCGCCGCGAGCGGGAGCGCCACCCGTCCCGTTCCGATCGCGAGCTCCAGCACGGGCCCGTCGCCCGCGAGCTCGGCCAGGGCCGTCACAGCCGCGTCCGTGTCGAGGAACTCGGCCTCGCTATACCACTCGTCGTAGACGCCGGCGATCCGCTGTCCGTAGGTCATCAGGTCGTAGTCGTCCACCGCCCTGAGCGTACCCTTGGCGCGTGGATAAGCTGGATCCATGGCCCGCTCCGTCATCGTCGCCGCCGTCCGGACGCCGTTCGGCAAGCTCGGAGGCGGCCTCAAGAACTTCGAGGCGACGCAGCTCGGCGCGCACGTGATCCGCGCGGGGCTCGAGCGTGTCGGACTCGAGGCCGGGGAGCCCGAGTACGTGATCATGGGCCAGGTGCTCCAGGCGGGAGTGGGGCAGGCGCCGGCGCGACAGGCGGCGGTCGCGGCGGGCTTGCCGAAGGAGACACCCGCGGACACGATCAACAAGGTCTGCGCGTCGTCGATCCGCGCGATCGAGATCGCCGACCTGATGATCCGCGCCGGCGAGCACGAGCTAGTCGTCACGGGCGGCATGGAGTCGATGTCGAACGCCCCCTATCTGCTCGCGAAGGCCCGGTTCGGCTACCGCCTCGGGAGCGGCGAGCTGATCGACTCCGTGGTCTTCGACGGGCTCACCTCCTCGTTCGACGGGCTGCACATGGTGCAGCAGAACGCACAGGTGTCGCGGGAGCTCGGCATCTCGCGCGAGGAGCAGGACGCCTGGGCGGCTCGATCGCACCAGCGCGCAGCCGCGGCACAGCAGGCGGGCCGCTTCGACGACGAGATCGTCCCGGTCGGCGACGTTGCCGCCGACGAGAGCGTGCGCGCCGACACGACCGCCGAGTCGCTCGCGAAGCTGAAGCCCGTGTTCGACCCGGAGGGCACGACGACCGCCGGCAATGCGCCCGGCGTCAACGACGGCGCCACCTGCGTGGTCGTCTGCTCCGAGGAGTTCGCGCGCCGCCGGGGCCTCGAGCCGCTCGCGACGATCCTCGCGCAGGGCTACGTGGCGGACGACTTCGCGTATCTCGCGCGCACCCCGGCGCGGGCGGGCGAGCAGGCGCTCGCGAAGGCGGGCAAGTCGATCGGCGACGTCAAGCGGGTCGAGGTCAACGAGGCGTTCTCGTCCGTCGCGCTCCACTCGGTGCGGATGCTCGGCGCCGACGAGGAGATCGCAAACGTGAACGGCGGCGCCGTGGCGCTCGGTCATCCGATCGGGGTGAGCGGCGGCCGCATCGTCGGCACGATGGTGCACGAGCTCCGCCGAAACGGGGGCGGCCTCGGCCTGGCAGCGATCTGCTCCGGCGGCGGGCAGGGCGACGCGCTGCTGATCGAAGTCTGAGCGAAGCCACGCGGTGTCCTTGTCCGCGGAGTGCCGGCTTAGCCGGCGCGGAGCCCGAGCGGCCGAAGTTGCGCTGCGGAAAGGAGGGGAAGACGGGGGAACCATGGGTTCACCCGTGGTCGAGGGCGCCCTGACGCGTTAACGTCGCGTGGTGGGCGACGAGCCGATCGAGCTGCGCGGCGAGCGGGTTGTCCTCCGCGCGTTCACGCCGGACGAGATGGCGACGGCCTACGAACAGGCGCGCGCCAGCACGGCGCGTGTCGGGTCGCTGACCTTCGAGCGGTTCCAGCTCCGCGTCGCGAGGTCGGGGCGGCTCGTCGACGGTCGGCTCGACCTCGCGATCGAGAGCGGCGGGCGGCTCGTGGGCTCGATCGAAGCGCGCTCCGGCGACGGGAACTTCCCGCCGGGGGTGTGCGAGATCGGAATCGAGCTCGTGCCCGACGTCCGCGGGCAAGGACTCGGCACCGAGGCGGTCGCGCTCCTCTCGAGCCACTTGCTCGCGGGCGACTTCGATCGCGTCCAGGCCTCGACACACGTCGCCAACGGCGCCATGCGCGGGGCGCTCGAGAAGGCCGGCTTCGAGCTCGAGGGCACCCTGCGTGCGTACATGCCGGACGGCGGCGGCCGCGCCGACTACGCCCTGTACGCGTTGACGGCGCTAGCCTCCCGAGCGTGACGTTCGAGCACGTCCTCGTCGTCGGTGCAGGCCAGATGGGCGGCGGAATCGCTCAGGTCGTCGCGGGCTCCGGCCGCCGTGTGTCGCTCTACGACGCCGCGCCGGGCGCGGTCGAGCGCGGGCTCGGCGCGATGCGCAAGAGCCTGACGCGACTGGTCGAGAAGGGCGGGGCGGATCCCGACGAGGTGCTCGGCCGCATCGCTCCCGTCGATCAGCTCGTCGCGGCCGATCTGATGATCGAGGCGGTCGTCGAGGACCCGGTGGTCAAGGAGGACGTGTTCCGGAGGGCCGATGTGCTGTTCCCGGCCGAAGCCGTGCTCGCCTCGAACACGTCGTCGATCCCGATCTCGTCGCTCGCCGCCGCGACCGGGCGCCCCGACCGCGTGATCGGCATGCACTTCTTCAACCCCGTCCCGCTGATGGGCCTCGTCGAGGTCGTGCGCGGCCTCGACACCTCGGACGAGACGGCCGCGGCGATCGTCGCGCTGGCACAAGAGCTCGGCAAGACCGCGGCCGAGGCGCGCGATCTGCCCGGCTTCGCCTCGAACCGGATCCTGATGCCGTTCGTCAACGAGGCGGCGTACGCCCTGCTCGAAGGTGTCGCCGACGCCGAGTCGATCGACACGATCGCCAGGCTCGGCTTCAACCATCCGATCGGACCGCTGGCGCTCGCCGACCTGATCGGCCTCGACACCTGCCTGGCGATCATGGAGGTCCTGCACGCCGGTCTCGGCAACCCGAAGTACGCGCCCTGCCCGCTGCTGCGCCAGTACGTGCAGGCGGGCAGGCTCGGGCGCAAGTCGGGCCGCGGCTTCTACGAGTACGCCTAGTGGACTTCGAGCTGACACCCGACCAGCGCGAGATCCAGGCGCTCGCGCGCGAGTTCGCGGACGAGCGGATCGTCCCCGAGGCCGCCGCGTGGGACCGCGCGCACGGCTTCCCGCGGGAGCTGCTGGGCGCGCTCGGTCAGCTCGGCCTCCTCGGCGTCTGCGTGCCCGAGGAGCAGGGCGGGGCCGGCGCCGACTTCGTCTCGTACATCCTCGTGCTCGAGGAGCTGTCCCGGGGCGACGCGGGGGTCGGCGTCACGGTGGCTGTGCACACGAGCGCCGTCACGCTGCCGATCCTCGCCTTCGGCACCGACGAGCAGAGGTCGCGCTTCGTGCCGCCGCTCGCGCGGGGCGAGAAGATCGGCGCGTTCGCGCTGACCGAGCCCGAGGCCGGCTCGGACGCGGCCTCGCTGCGGACGGCCGCGGAGCCGGACGGCGACGGCTGGACGATCACCGGCACGAAGCAGTGGATCACGAACGGCGGCTTCGGCGGCACGATCCTGCTCTTCGCGCGCACGGACGCAGCGAAGCCGGGCGCTGCCGGTGTCTCCGCGTTCGTCCTCGACGGAGACCAGGTCGAGGTCACCCGCGAGGAGGAGAAGCTCGGCCTCAACTCGTCGTCGACGGTCGATCTACGGCTCGAAGGGGTGCCTGTCGGCCGCGACCGCATGCTGGACGAGGAGGGCAAGGGCTTCGGCATCGCGATGGCGACGCTCGACGGCGGCCGAATCGGGATCGCCGCCCAGGCGGTCGGGATCGCGCAGGCCGCCTACGACGTCGCCCGCGCCTACGCACTCGAGCGACGCCAGTTCGGCAAGCGGATTGCCGAGTTCCAGGCGATCCAGTGGAAGCTCGCGGACATGGCGACCGAGATCGACGCCGCCCGCCTGCTCGTCCATCGAGCCGCGTGGTTGAAGCAATCCGGCCGCCCGCACACCGAGGAGGGTGCGAAGGCGAAGCTGTTCGCCTCGTCCGTTGCGCGCCGGCAGACCGGTGAGGCGATCCAGATCCTCGGCGGCTACGGCTACACGAAGGAGTTCCCCGTCGAGCGGTATTACCGCGACGCGAAGATCACCGAGATCTACGAGGGAACGAGCGAGATCCAGCGCCTGGTCATCGCCCGCTCGATCCTCGGCCTCAAGCAGTCCCCGCTCGCGCAGGGCTAGGCCGGTCGCCACTCGTAGCGGGCGTCCGGCTCCTTCTCCATGTTGCCGTCGCCGTCCGTCAGCTCGACGAGCCGGAAGCCGTGCCGCTCGTAGAACCGGCGCGCGCCGTCGTTCTTCTGGAACACCCACAGCTCGAGTCGCTCCGGCCGCACGCTCTTGGCATGGTCGAGAAGCGCGGATCCGATCCCACCTTCCTGCGCAGTGGGCTCGACGTACAGGTGTGTTACGAGTTCCTCGCGGAGTCCGAGGAAGCCGGTCGTGTCGCCTTCTGCCTCGGAAACCCAGACCTCTGCCCATTCCATGATTCGGCGGCCGAGCGCCGGGCGGACGTCATCGGGAATCCGGGGCAGGTAGGTCATCTCGTCGCGCGCGCGGACGAACACGCGGGAGATCGCAGCCTGATCGTTCGGGGTCGCGCGTCGGATCATCGCCGTAATCTTGAGCCATGCCACGGAAGCGCGACGAGCCGGTGCGCCTGACGCGCATCTACACGCGCACGGGTGACTCCGGCGAGACGAGTCTCGGCGACGGCTCGCGCGCGTCGAAGCTCGATCCGCGTATCGCCTCGCTCGGCGCCGTCGACGAGCTCAACTCGCTGATCGGGCTCGCGCTCGCGGCGGCCGACGACGCAGATCTGCGGGCCGCGCTCGAGCGCGTCCAGAACGAACTCTTCGACCTCGGGGCCGACCTGTCCGTGCCGTACGAGGTCGCGGACCGGCTGCGCGTCGAGCAGGGGACGGTAGACGCGCTCGAGGCCGACTGCGACCGGTTCAACGCCGGGCTCGAGCCGCTCACGAGCTTCGTGCTGCCCGGTGGGACCGAGGCAGCCGCCCGGCTGCAGGTGGCCCGGTCGGTCTGCCGGCGCGCCGAGCGCGAAGCGCTGGCCGCGTCCGAGCAGGTGGAGATCAACCCGCTCGCGCTCGTGTACCTGAACCGGCTCTCCGACCTCCTGTTCATCCTCGCCCGCTCGGCCAATGCCGCGGACGGCCGGGCAGAGCCGCTCTGGAAGCCGGGCGGAGATCGCTGATCCCGCCGCTACGCGCAAGCCCTCGGTGTCGGTGACCGTCGACCGGGCCGCCGAGCAGGCCGGCGCGCGGCGGGCACTGATCGGGTCGGGACTCCTGCTGGCGCTCGCGGTCGGCCTCGCGAACGCGCTCAACGCCGTGTTCCAGTTCGGATCGGCGCGCGTGCTCGAACGTGGGCAGTACTCGCTCCTCGCGGCGCTGTTCGCGGTCGTCCTGATCGGCGCCGTCCCGCCGCTCGCGTTCCAGGCGACGACCGCCCGCTCGGTCGCATCGAGCCTTGCCGAGGGCGACGATCGTGGAGCCGGGATCTATCTTCGCGGCACCCTGCAGTCGGTGCTGCTCTGGACGGTGTCGTTGCTCGCTCTCACTGCAGTCCTCGTCCCGATCGGCGCCGCGTTCGGCCTCGCGAACCCGCTCGCGATCGGGGCCACCGCCGCCACGATCGCGATCGCGCTCGTGATCCCCGTCGTCTGGGGCGGCCTGCAGGGAGCGGGGCAGTTCCGGGAGCTTTCGGGCGCGACCATGCTGTTTGCCGGGACGCGGCTCGCCGTCGGCCTCGTGATCGCGGTCGCGGGCGGGAGCGTCGGCGCGATCATGCTCGGGATCGCGGTCGCGACCGCCCTGACTGCGCTCGCCTCGCTGCTGCCTCTGCGCGGCCTGCTCGCCCACGGCGGCGACGTGCGCTTGCCGCGCCGCCGCCTCGCGACGATCCCGAACGCGGCCGCCGCGGTCGGGCTGACGGCGCTCACCGCGCTGGCGACGATGGACCTGCTCGTCGCGAAGCTCGCGTTTCCGAGCGGCGAGGCGGGCGACTACGCGGCCGCGTCGGTGGGCGCGCGCGTGCTGCTGCTGATCCCGATCGCCGTCACGACCGTGCTCTTCCCGCGCGTCGCGACGCTGCGCGACCGGCAGCGCGAGCGGACGCATCTGCTCGCCGGCCTGCTCGCGGTCGGCGTCACGGCGGCAATCGCGACGACGATCCTGTGGACCCTCGCCGGGCCTCTGATCGACGCCACCTTCGGGTCGAAGTACGAGGACGCCGCGTCATGGCTCGGGCCGCTCAGCGTGGCGATGTCGCTGTACGCGCTCGCGACCGTCTACCTGTACCACTTTCTCTCGCTCGGACGCTCGCGCTTCGCCCTCGTCCTCGCCGGGATCCTCGCCGTGCAGCTCGCGATCTTCGCCGCCGTGCACGGAAGCCCGCGCGAGCTGATCGGCGTCCAGATCGGCATCTCCGCCGCCACGCTCGTCGCGTGCGAGGCCTGGCACCTGCTTCGCCACCGATAGCCGCAACGACCGTCCCTACAATCCGAACATGGCTACGACGGAGGACAGGCCGAAGGCCGACGCCACCGAAACCTGGCTCCGCGACCGCTACTCGGCCGCGCCGGAGCGCGGGGACGAGGCGCTCTCGACGATCTCGGGCATCGAGCTCGACGCGCTCGCGACTCCGGACACCGTCGACATCGACTACGGCCGCGATCTCGGGTTCCCGGGCGAGTTTCCGTTCACGCGTGGTGTGTATCCGTCGATGTACCGGGGCCGGTTGTGGACGATGCGGCAGTTCGCGGGCTTCGGGACGGCGGCGGAGACGAACGAGCGGTTCCGCTATCTGCTCGAGCACGGCCAGACGGGGTTGTCGACGGCGTTCGACATGCCGACGCTGATGGGCTACGACTCCGACCATCCGCGCTCTTTGGGCGAGGTCGGCCGGGAGGGCGTGGCGATCGACTCGCTCGACGACATGGAGACGCTGTTCGCCGGCATCCCGCTCGGCGAGGTGTCGACGTCGATGACCATCAATTCGCCGGCGGCGATCCTGCTCGCGTTCTACGTTTGCGTGGGAGAGGAGCAGGGCGTGCCGCGCGACCAGCTGCGCGGGACGGTGCAGACGGACATCCTCAAGGAGTACATCGCGCAGAAGGAGTTCATCTTCCCGCCGGAGCCCTCGATGCGGCTCGTCGTGGACATGATCGAGTTCTGCTCGGGCGAGCTGCCGCGCATGCATCCGGTGTCGATCTCCGGCTACCACATCCGCGAGGCCGGCTCGACGGCGGCGCAGGAGCTTGCCTTCACGCTCGCCGACGGCTTTGCCTATGTCGACGCGTGCGTCTCGCGCGGGCTCGACGTCGACGACTTCGCGCCGCGCCTCTCCTTCTTCTTCAACGCGCACCTCGACTTCTTCGAGGAGATCGCGAAGTACCGGGCGGCCCGGCGGATCTGGGCGCGCGAGCTACGCGGCCGCTACGGCGCGAAGGATCCGCGCTCGTGGCTGATGCGCTTCCACACGCAGACCGCCGGCGTGTCGCTGACGGCGCAGCAGCCGGAGGTGAACATCGTCCGTACGGCGCTCGAGGCCCTCGCCGCTGTGCTCGGCGGGACGCAGTCGCTGCACACGAACTCGTTCGACGAAGCCCTGGCGCTGCCGACGGAGAACGCCGTCCGGATCGCGCTGCGGACGCAGCAGGTGATCGCGCACGAGTCCGGGGTCGTCAATTCGATCGACCCGCTCGGCGGCTCGTACTTCCTCGAGTCGCTGACGAACGAGCTGGAGCGGCAGGCCTACGAGTACTTCGAGCGGATCGACCAGCTGGGCGGCGTCGTCGCGGCGATCAAGGACAACTTCTTCCAGCGTGAGATCGCCGACGCCTCGTTCCGTTATCAGTCCGAGGTCGAGCGCGAGGAGCGAGTGATCGTCGGCGTCAACCGCTACCAGCTCGAAGACGAGCCCGAGCTCGACATCCTCCGCATCGACCCGGCCCTCGAGCGCGAGCAGATCGAGCGCGTGCAGGCGCTGAAGGCGCGTCGCGACTCGGCCGCCGTCGAGAGCCGCCTCGGCGAGCTCAAGCGGGCCGCCGCACGTGAGGACGTCAACCTGATGCCGCCGATCGTCGACGCGGCCCGCGATTACGTGACGATGGGAGAAATCTGCGACGCCTTCCGCGACGTGTGGGGAGTGTGGCGCGAAACGCCCGTTTTCTGAGAGTCCCCTAAGAGTTGTTTCGAAGCAACCGTCTTGTCTAACTTTCGACTCGTCGGCCAGTCTCATCGGACAGGTGCTGGAGAACTTCAAGAACTCACCGCGGCTGCAGCGGCGCGCGTTTTTCGGAAGCCTCGCCCTGCTCGCTGCAGGGATCGTGGCGCTGCTGGTGACCGTGATCCTGCCGAGCAAGAGCCACGCGCTCGACACGCCGATCTCGAACCGGCCGGCCGACGTGGTCAAGAAGGACCCGACCGCCAAGGTCGACCCGGCTGCGATCAAGATCGGGCGCCAGTTCCTGCTCACGGCCGTCCAGCGCAAGAACCTGGACTGGGCGTACGACCACGTGCATGTCGACCTCAAGGGTCGGATGTCGAGGCAGCAGTGGGACAAGGGCGATATCCCGGTGATCCCCTATGACGCGCAGAACGTCAAGACGACCGCGTTCATCCCGCAGTTCTCGCTGCAGCGCGAGGTCGAGTTCGAGGTCGCGCTCGTGCCCAAGGTGCATGCGGTCTACGCCGGTACCAGGCCGCTGCGGTTCTACATCGCGCTCCGGCGCGCTCACGACCGGAAGAACGGCGAGTGGCTCGTGAGTTATTTCGAGCCGGACTACAAGCCGCCGGTCCCGCTCACGCAGTAGCGGTCAAGAGCACCCTCAGCCGATCTCGATCACGAGCCCGTCGTGGGCGAGTTCGACGTCGCTCTCGAGCGGCAGCTCGCCGGGTCGGTGCGTGATCAGGAGCCGTCGCGCGCCCGACGCGTGGAACGCGTCCAGCGCCTCCTCGGCGGAAAGGTGTCCACGAGGCGTGCCGTCGAGGTCGCCGTGCTCGAGCGTTGCCTCGCAGATCAGCAGGTCGACGTCGTGCGCGAGCTCGGCGAGCGCGGCGTCCGGCCCGGTGTCGCCCGAGTAGACGAGCGAGTGGCTGTCGTTCGTGACCCGCAGGCCGAAGGTGAGCAGTGTGTAGTGCGGCAGCCGCCGTGCGAGCACGGTGAAGCCGGCGGCCCGGAACGGCTCGTCGCCGGCGTAGTCGCGGAGCTCGAAGGTCTGGTCGAACATGTCGTCCCAGCCGAGTCGTGAGCCGAAGTCGCGGATCCGCTCGCGGCCCTCGGGCGGGAGCCAGAGCTCGGGGTGCCGGGCGTCGTGCCCCGGGCCCTTGAGCGTGCCCCACACCCAGGGGACGAGATCGCCCCAGTGATCGAGGTGCCAGTGGGTGATCACGACCGCGTCGACCCGCGGCCAGCCGCCGTCGAGCTCGCGCAGCCGGCCGAGCACGCCGGGCCCGCAGTCGAGGAGCAGACGGCCTCCGCCGTCCTCGACCAGGTAGCCGGATTGCGCACCGCCGGGGTTCGGCCAGGCGGGTGAGGAGCCCACGACGGTCAGACGCACGGCCATATACTGCCGCCCCGGTGGCAAGGAAGACACGTGTGGTGATCGCGAAGGTCGGGCTCGACGGTCACGACCGCGGTGCGAAAGTGATCGCCCGGGCGCTGCGCGACGCCGGGATGGAGGTCATCTACACCGGTCTCCACCAGACGCCGGAACAGATCGTCGAGACCGTGATCCAGGAGGACGCGGACGCCGTCGGCGTCTCGATCCTCTCGGGCGCGCACATGACGCTGATCCCGCGCATCCTCGAGCTGCTGCGCGACCGGGAGGTCGACGACGTCCTCGTACTCGTCGGCGGCACGATCCCGACGGACGACGCGGCCGAGCTGAAGGAACAGGGCGTGGCGGAGATCTTCACGCCCGGCGCGCCGACAGGTGCGATCGTCGACTTCCTGCACGAGAAGGTTCCCTCGTAGCGAACGAACTTTCCGAGCCCGTGCGGGCAATGATGGGCATGGTCAACGGCAGGTCAACTCCCCACACGGTGTCCGACGGACGCCTGCTGCAGCGGTCGCTCGCCGACTCGCGGGCGTACGAAGCGATCTTCGAGCGGCACTTCGACACGCTCTTCGGCTACGCCGCGAAGCGCGTCGGCCGACAGCTCGCCGAGGAGATCGCGACCGAGACGTTCACGCAGGCATTCGACCGCAGGCGAACCTTCGACTTCGACCGCCACGACGCGGCACCGTGGCTGTTCGGCATCGCGGCGAACCTGCTCCGGCGGCACTGGCGAACCGAGCGGCGGCGGCTGGCCGCCTACGCCAGGTCGACCGAGCGGAGCGCGTCGCACCCGGACGAGGTCCCGCGGATCGACGTCCTCGCCGCGCTCGACGCGCTCTCGGGCGACGAGCGGGAGGCGCTGTTCCTGTTCGCGGTCGCCGACCTCTCCTACGAGGAGATCGCGGTCGCGCTCTCCGTTCCTGTCGGCACGGTCCGGTCTCGGCTGGCCCGCGCGCGGGAGCGCGTCCGTCGCATGGTCGCGGACGGGCCGTTGACGCGTCCGTCGTCGTCCGATGGCAAGGAGTCGTTCAATGTCTGACCTCGATCTCGTCCGGAACCTCTTCCCCGACCGCGGAGCCGACGACGGCGCGCGTCAGCGCGTCCGTGCCGCGGTTGCCGCCCACGCGGTCCGCCGTCAACGGCGGCTCACGCGCCGCCCGCTCGTGCCGGCGGTCGGCACGATCGTGGTCGCCGCTGCGGCCGCGGTCGCATCAGTCGTCCTGCTGGGCGGCACGAACGCAACGGTCTCGGCGTCGGCCGCCCGGGTGCTCCACCAGGCGGCGCGTGCGGCCCGGAACGATCCCTCGGTCGCGACGCTCGCACCCGGTCAGTATCTGTACACGAAGTCGGTCGACGCGTACGAGAGCACCACGGGCGGGACCAGGCCGGACGGGACGACGTGGGAATACTCCGTGCTGCTGCCGACGACGCGCGAGATCTGGCTCGACCGCAACGACACCGGCTGGCTGCACGAGACCGGAGGGGAACCGGTCTGGCTCAGCGAGCGCGACCGCCGGGCGTGGATCGCCGACGGGCGCCCCGATCTCGGCAGCGGCCCGTCGGACACGCGCCTTGCAGGCGCGCCGGGTGCCACCGGGCAGATGTCCTCACTCGACCTCCCGTCCGATCCGGACGCGCTCTACGCGACGCTGAAAAGAGAGGCGGAGGGGAACGGCAACGGGACGTTCCAGGAGATGTTCACGCTGGTCGGCGACGCCTTGCGCGAGAACTACACGACGCCGGCGCAGCGGGCGGCGCTCTACGAGGTGACGGCACGGCTCGCGGGCATCGAGCTCGCCGGCCGCACCGTCGACGGGGCAGGCCGCCCCGCCCTCGCAGTCGGGATGGAGAACGGCGACAACCAGGCGAGGTCGGTGCTCCTCTTCGATCCCGCGACGCACGCACTGCTCGGCGAGCAGACCACGGTGCTGGCTGGCAACTCGAGCGGCTATCCCGTCGGCACCGTCGTGGGACAGGCGACGTACCTCGAGCAGCGAATCGTCGACCAGGTGCCGGCGTCGGTCGTGAACGCGGCGAAGCACTAGGGTTCGCCGAGTGATCTCCGTCGCCCGTCAGGAGGCGGTCGCCACCGTCACAGTCGACCGGCCGGACGCGCTGAACGCGCTCGACCTGCCGACGCTGACCGAGCTCCGCGACCGCCTCAGCGAGCTCGCGACGACGCCGTCGGCGCGGGCCGTCGTGCTCACGGGCGCCGGCGACCGGGCGTTCGTGGCCGGAGCGGACATCAAGTACATGAGCGGCCTCGACGTCGACGGGCGGCAAGGCCTGGGGCGGGCTCGGCCACAACTGCGGTCAGCTGCTCGAGACGATGCCGAAGCCGACGATCGCGGCGATCAACGGCTTCGCGCTCGGCGGCGGCTGCGAGCTCGCGCTCGCCTGCGACCTCCGCTACGCGTCGAGCACCGCGAAGCTCGGCCAGCCGGAGTCGAACCTCGGCGATCATCCCCGGCTGGGGCGGCACGCAGCGGCTCGCGCGTGTCTGCGGCCTCGGCGTGGCGAAGGACCTGATCCTCACCGGCCGCATCGTCGACGCCGAGGAGGCGCTGCGCATCGGCCTCGTCAGCGCGGTCTACGAGCCCGGGGAGCTGATGGAGCGCGTCGCCGAGACGGCCCGCGCCCTGGCCGCGAAGGGCCCGCTCGCGCTCGCCGCCGCGAAGGCGGCTGTGAACCACGCGCTCCAGGGCGACCACGTCGAGAACCTGATCGGCGAGGCCGATCGCTTCGGCGAACTGTTCGCGACCGAGGACCAGAAGGAAGGCATGACCGCGTTCGTCGAGAAGCGCGAGCCGCGCTTCACCGGCCGCTGAGCCGGATCAGGGTCCGCCGGAGGGGCCCTGCGTGACCGCGGCGATCCTCGAGGCGCTGATCGCGCCGGGCTTGGCGAGCGCGACCGCGAGTGTCGCCTTCGCCGGCGAGGTCAGGATGACGACGTTCCTGCCGTCGAGCGCCGTCAGCGCGGTCGAGTCGGCCGAGCCGATCGTCCCGTTCCCGACGTCGATCTGTGCCGTGCCCGGAACGGAGAGAACGATCGTCCGCGCCACGCCGGTCAGCCGCTGCGAGCCCGGGAAGAGCGTCAGCGAGCCGACCGCCAGGGTGAGCCGCTTGGCGGTCGTGCTCTTGACCTGACCCTCCACCGAGAGCGACATGGTCGTCTTCGGATCCACGGGGACCAGCAGGTGCACCGCTCTCTTAAGGAACGGATAGGGATCGACCGGCGGCCCGTCGTTCGGGTGCACCTCGAAGTGGAGGTGCGGATGGATGCCGTTGGCGTCTCCGGAGTCGCCGACGAAGCCGACCGGCTGGCCCGCCTGCACCGTCGCGCCGTCCTTCAGTCCGGGCGCGTAAGCGGTGCCGGCGACGCACTTCCCGCGGTTGTCGTTGCCGTCCGTGAGGTCGTTGTTCAGATGGATGTACTGGTACGTCGTGCCGCTCTTGCCCTTGAGATAGAGCATGCAGCCGGCCGTCGCCGAGTGGGTCCAGAACATGATCTTCCCGGGCTCCGCGGCGACCGCGATCTGTCGCTTCTCGGCCATCAGGTCGTTCCCCGGGTGCGGCCACTTGGCCCGCGGCTCGCCGAAGTCGTCGCGATAGGTGACGGGGCCGACGACCGGGAAGACAAGTTGCGGCACGGCGCCCTTCGGGGTCGCAGAACCAGGCCCAGCCAGCGCTGCGGCGGTTGCAAGGGCGACGACGAAAGCGACGCCTGGGGCTGTCGACCGGCGGAAGGTCACACGCACGGATTCGCGCTTCGGAGGCAAGACCCTAGCAGCCCTCCCGGCGAGCCGTCCCCCGCGACTCGATAGATTCTCGTCGGCCGTGAAGATCGCCGTATGCGTCAAGCAGGTGCCCGAGGCGGGCGTTTCCAAGCGGATCGACCCGCAGACGAAGCGTCTCGACCGCTCCGGTGAGGCTGGCCTGAACGCCTTCGATGCGAACGCGGTCGAGGAGGCGCTTCGCATCAAAGAGGCGGCCGGCGAGGGCGAGATCGTGCTCGTTTCGGTCGGTCCCGCCCGCGCGCTCGAGGCGATGCGCAAAGCCCTCGCGATGGGCGCCGACCGGGCGATCCTCGTCTCGGACGACGCGGCCGCCGGCTCCGACCTCGTCGCCACGAGCTACGTGCTCGCGGCCGCGCTCGAGCGCGAGCAGCCCGACCTCGTCCTCTTCGGCCAGCAGGCCAGCGACTCCGACGGCGCCGTCCTCTGGGCCGCCGTCGCCGAGCGCCTCCGCCGGCCGCTCGTGTCTCAGGCGTCCGAGCTGACCGTCGAGGGCGGCAAGGTGCAGGTGAAACGGCAGACCGAGTTCGGGTACGACCGGATCGAGGCGCCGCTTCCCGCCGTCGTCGCCGTCTCGGACGCGATCAACGAGCCGCGCTACCCGTCGCTGAAAGGGATCATGGGCGCGAAGTCGAAGCCGCAGGAAACGCTCTCGCTCGCCGACGTCGGCGCCGAGGCGGGCCGTGCCGGAGAAGCAGGCTCCCGCACCGAGGTCTACGCCCTCCAGCCGCCGCCTCCGCGCGGCGACTCGCTCCGCATCGAGGGAGACGCCGCCGCACCGGAGAAGATCGTCGACTTCCTCGCCGATCGGAAGCTCCTCTAAGGTGCTCCTCCCAGCGATGCATGCCGGCTTCTGGCCCGCGATCACGCGGCGCGCTGCGGCGTCCTCAGTCGCGCCCGTATTTGCCAATACGAGCGCTCCCTGCGTCCTTTCATCGCTTGGTGCTCACGACCCAGCAGCTCGGCGGCATCACTGGAAGGAGCACTAGTGGCGACTCTCGTCTTCCTCGAGCACCACGAGGGCGAGCTCGTCCGCAACTCGCTCGGCGTGCTCTCGAAGGCGGCCGCGCTCGGCGGCGACGTCGCGGGGGTGATCGCCGGGTCGGGCGTGCGCGACCTCGCCGCGCAGGCGGGGGAACACGGGGCCGCGCGGGTCTACGTCGCCGACGATCCGGCTCTTGCCTCGCCGCTGCCGCAGCCCCGCGTGGACGTGCTCGCCTCGCTCGTCACGGACAAGGGCTTCGACACCGTCCTTTTCGGCCAGTCCGTGCTCGCCGCCGACCTGGCCTCGGGACTGGCCGCCCGCCTCGACGCGGGGCTCAACTGGGACCTCACCGACATCCGGCTCGAGGACGGCAAGCTCGTAGGAACGCGGCCCGCACTAGCGGACTCCGTCGTCGTCGACGTCGGCTGGACGTCGGAGCCGCGCCTGGCGCTGTTCCGCACGGCCGCGTTCGACCCGGCACCCACGGGCGGCAGCGCGGAGGTCGAGGAAGTCGCCGTCTCGCTGCAGGAGCACTCGACCGGCGCCGTGATGCTCGAGCAAGCGCATGCCGAGCGGAGCGGGCCGTCGATCGAGGACGCCGACGTGATCGTGGCGGGCGGCCGTGGCCTCGGCAAGCCGGAGGGGTTCGGGATGCTCGAGGAGCTCGCGAAGACGCTCGGCGGCGCCGTTGCCGCGACGCGCGCGGTCGTCGACGCGGGCTGGTACCCGTACCCCTCGCAGGTCGGTCAGACCGGCAAGACCGTCTCGCCGAAGCTCTACATCGCCTGCGGCATCTCGGGAGCGATCCAGCACAAGGTCGGCATGCAGGCGTCGTCGACGATCGTCGCCATCAACAAGGACGCGAACGCGCCGATCTTCGAGTTCTGCGACCTGGGCGTCGTCGGCGACGTGAACGAAATCGTCCCGAAGCTGACCGAGCTGGTCCGCGCCCGAAAGGCCTAGTGCGCCCGTCCGACTATCCGCCGCCGTTCGACCCGGCCGAGGTGATCGCCGCGCCGGGGGATGCCGATCCCATCGAAGTCGGCGTGCTGATCGTCGGTGCCGGGCCTGCCGGTCTCGCCTGCGCGATCCGGCTCGGCCAGCTGCTCGACTCGGCCCCCGCCGTCCGGGAGCGGCTCGGCGACGTGCCGGTGGCCGTGATCGACAAGGGCTCCCGACCGGGAGCCCACCTGCTCTCCGGAGCCGTTGTCAACCCCGTCTCGCTGAAGAAGCTCTTCGGCGATCGCAAGCGGATCGCGGACATGCCCTTCCACGGCTTCGTGTCCCACGAGTCGGTCTACTACCTGACCAGGAAGAAGGCGCTGCGGATCCCGGCCCCGCCGACGATGCGGAATCACGGGAACTACGTCGCTTCTCTCTCGCAGCTCGGCCGCTGGCTCGCCGAGCAGGCCGAGGAGGCGGGCGCGACGATCCTCCCCGAGACCTCCGGCGAGAAGCTGCTCGTCACCGACGGCCGCGTCCGCGGCGTGCGCACGGGCGACCGTGGCCGCGGCAAGGACGGCGAGCCCCTCCCGAAGTTCGAGCCGGGCAGCGACCTGATCGGCCAGGTGACGGTGCTGGCCGAGGGCACGCAGGGCCATCTGAGCGGGGCCGCGATCTCCCGCTTCGGCCTCGAGGGCGAGAACCCGCAGGTGTGGGCGCTCGGCGTCAAAGAGGTCTGGAAGGTCGCGAAGCCGCTCGACCACGTCATCCACACGATGGGCTGGCCGCTTCGCGGCGGCGCCAAGTACCGAGAGTTCGGCGGCTCGTTCATCTACCCGATGGGCGACGAGATGCTGACGATCGGCATCGTCGTCGGCCTCGACTACCGTGACGTCGAGCTCTCCGTTCACGACCTGCTCCAGGAGCTGAAGACGCACCCGAAGATCACGCGCCTGCTGCGCGACGGCGAGCGGGTCGCGTGGGGCGCGAAGACGATTCCCGAGGGCGGCTGGTACGCGCTGCCGAAGCAGATGCACGCGCCGGGGCTCGTGTTGACCGGGGACGCGGCCGGAACGGTCAACGTGCCCGCGCTCAAGGGCATCCACTACGCGGTCGAGTCGGGGATGCTGGCGGCGGAGGCGATCTTCGCTGCGCTCCAGCCGGGCGAGGTCGTCTGGCGGCCGGGAGCGCTCGCGCCGTATGACCAGGCCGTGCGCTCGGGGCTGATCGGCAAGGACCTGTACCGCGTCCGCAACATGCGCCAGGTGTTCGAGAAGGGCTTCGTCCGCGGTGCGGCCATGGCAGGCGCCGCCACTGCCTCGCTCGGGCATGTTCCGCACGGACGCGTCGGCGGCGAGCGCGATGCCGATCAGGAGCTGATCTCGACCGATCGCTCGAAGAGCTATCCCGCGCCGGACGGGAAGCTGACCTTCGACAAGCTCTCGTCGGTCTACCTGAGCGGCAACAAGACGCGCGACGACGCGCCGAACCACATCCGCATCGAGACCCGCGTCCCGCGCGAGGTCGCCGAGCTCTGGGTGCGCATGTGTCCCGCGCAGGTGTACGAGATCGGCCCCGCGGACGCCGGCAAGGTGCAGGTCGTCGTCACGCCGTCGAACTGCGTCCAGTGCGGCGCGATCACCGCCAAGGGCGGCCGCCTCACCCCGCCCGAGGGCGGCGCCGGGCCGGAGTACACGCTCACCTAGACCGGCCGTCAGGGGTCGACTGGTCGGGGCCTCGAGGCCAAGGTGAGAGAACGCGACAGATAGCCTCGGCTCGATGACGCTCGAGCTGCCGACCCGCGATGACGTGCTCGCAGCCCGCGAGGCCATCGCCGGGCGCGTGCACCGGACGCCCACGTTCACGTCGGCGACACTCGGCGAGCGGATCGGCGGGCGCGCCTTTCTGAAGGCGGAGCTGTTCCAGAAGACAGGTTCGTTCAAGCCACGCGGGGTGCTGACCAAGCTGGCGGCTCTGAGCGACGAGGAGAAGGCGCGCGGCGTCGTCACCTGGTCGGCCGGGAACCATGCACAGGCGGTCGCCTGGGCGGCCGCGCGTGAGGGAATCGACTGCCTCGTGGTCATGTCCGCCGGCGCCAACCCGCGCAAGGTCGCCGCGACGCGCGGCTACGGCGCCGTCGTCGACCTCGAGGCGCCCGAGCACACCGCCGCGTACGAGCGCCTGCTCGGGATCATCGAGGAGAGCGGGCGCACCTACGTGCCGCCGTTCGACGATCCGCACGTGATCGCCGGCCAGGGTACGGTCGGGCTGGAGATCGCCGAGGACGTGCCCGACGCAGACCTGATCGTCTGCCCGATCGGCGGCGGCGGTCTCGTCGCCGGCATCGCAACGGCGGTCGACACGCGCATCGTGGGCGTCGAGCCCGAGCTCTCGGCGGCGTTCACGGCCGGGCTCGCTGCGGGCAAGAGCGTCCGCATCGAGCTGCAACCGACGTACGCCGACGGCCTCGCCCCGCCGTTCGCGGGCGAGCTCAACCTGGCGATTGCGGGCGAGCGGATCGACGGGGTCGTGCTCGTGACCGAGAAGGAGATCGCCGAGGGCATGCGCTTTCTCTACGAGCGCGCGAAGCTGGCCTGCGAGCCGTCCGGGGCGGCCGCGACAGCCGCCCTGCTCGCCGGGAAGGTCGCCGTCGAGCCCGGTTCCACGGTCGTCGCGATCGTCTCGGGCGGCAATGCGGCCGCGAAAGTTGCCTCTGCTATCTTGGCCGAAGCTGATGAAAGCTGACATTCACCCCGAGTATGTCCTGGCGACCGTTCACTGCTCCTGCGGGAACGAGTTCGTCACACGGTCGACGAAGCCCGAGTTGCACGTCGAGATCTGCTCGGCCTGCCATCCCTTCTACACGGGCAAGCAGAAGCTCGTCGACACCGGTGGTCGCGTCGAGCGCTTCCAGCGCCGGCTCGAACGCGCCGGCAAGAGCTAGGCTCCTCGGCCGATGAACGTCGGCGGGCAAGCCGTCCTCGAGGGCGTCATGATGCGCAGCCCGTCCAGCTGGGCGGTCGCCGTGCGCAAGCCCGACGGGGCGATCGCTGCGGTCTGCAAGCCGATCACCTCGCCGATGTCGAAGCGGTGGATCTACCGCCTGCCGGTCGTGCGCGGCGTGATCGCGCTCGGCGAGTCGTTGGCGATCGGGTTCCGCGCCCTCGCGATCTCGGCCCAGTACGCCGCGCAGGAGGAAGGGGAGGACGGCGAGGTCAAGACCGAGCTCTCCCGCGGGCAGCTCATCTTCGCGTTCGCGATCTCGATCGGGTTCGCCGTGATGCTCTTTAAGGTCGGCCCGGCGCTGATCACGAGCCGCATCGGGTTCAAATCGACCGGGGCGTTCGTCGTCGTCGAGGGCCTGATCCGCGTCGGGATCTTCATCCTCTACCTGTCGCTGATCTCGCTGCTCCCCGACCTGAAGCGAGTCTTCCAGTACCACGCCGCCGAGCACAAGGCGATCAACGCCTACGAGGCCGGGGAGGAGCTGACGCCGGAGCGCGTGCAGCGGTTCAGCCTCATCCACCCCCGCTGCGGCACCGCGTTCCTGCTCTGGGTGATGGTGATCGCGATCTTCGTGTTCGCGTTCTTCGGTCGGCCGCCCTGGTACTGGCTGATCGCGACGCGGATCCTGCTGCTGCCCGTGATCGCCGGGATCGCCTACGAGCTGATCCGCTTCGCGGGCAAGCACCAGTCGAACACGTACGTGATGGCGCTGCTGGCGCCGGGCCTCTGGCTGCAGCGGCTGACGACGCGCCAGCCGACGCTCGACCAGATCGAGGTCTCGATCCAGGCGCTGCAGGACGTGCTCGCGCGCGAGGAGCACGCCGCCCCCGACGCGGCCCGCGTCGAAGTGATGGCGTAGGCTCCGCCGGTGCCGCGGATCGAGCGAGTCGCCGAGGCGGTCTGGCAGGGCCGCGTGGCCAGCGGGTCGGGCACGATCGCCGGCCGCTCGTCGGGCTCGTTCGACCTCGCGTACAGCGAGCCGACGCGCGTGGGCGACCCGGCAGGGCAGACGAGCCCGGAGGAGCTGGTCGCGGCCGCGCACGCCGGTTGCTTTGCGATGTCGCTCGCGGCCGAGCTGTCGAAGCTCCGATTCGAGCCGCGCCGCCTGTCCGTCACCGCCACGTGCGTGATGGACGAGGTCGAGGGCAGGGGGCATCTCGTCGTCGCGTCCAACCTCGGTGTCGAGGCAGACGTGCCCGGCCTCGACGAGGCGACCTTTCGAGACGCGGTCGAGAGCGCCGACGCAGGCTGTCCGATCTCGACGTTGATCCGTGGCAGCGCCGCGGTCGGCGTCGTCGCCACGCTGGCGTCGTAGCGCGCCGTTCGGGCGCGGTCTCTGCGTCGAGCGCCACTGGCAGGGTCAGACGCCGCTCCGCGTTGGTGTCGGACACTGCTACGGAGCGGTGCCAGACACGTGCCTGGCACCGAGGGGTGTCCGAAACGAGCAGCTGTTCGTCCCGTCCGCGGCGTTACCCTGTCCCCATGGCCGAGTTCGAAGTCCTCGTCGACGAGCTGGAGCGGTCCTACCGCGACGCGCAGGAGCGAATGTCCGACCCTGCCGTCTACGGCGATCGTCGCGAGGCCGCGGAGGCCGGCCGGCGGCTCAAGGACCTCGAGGCGCCCTACAAGCTGGCCGAGGAGTGGCGCGCCGTGCGGGCCGACCTCACCGACGCGCTCGGCGACGGCGACCTCCGGGAGCTCGTGCCGGAGCTCGAGACCCGTCTCGACGAGCTCGAGGACGAGCTCAAGCTCGCCCTCGTCGAATCCGACCCCGCCGACCGCAAGGATGTGATCGTCGAGATCCGCTCCGGCGTCGGCGGCGACGAGGCCGCCCTCTGGGCGGACGACCTGTTCCGCATGCTCACCAAGTACGCCGAGCGTGCGGGCTACAAGTGGGAGACGATCTCCGCGAACCCCAACGAGGGCGGCGGGATGAAGGAGATCGTGTTCGCCGTCAAGGGCGACGGCGCCTACTCGGTGTTCAAGTGGGAGGGCGGAACGCACCGGGTTCAGCGCGTCCCGCAGACCGAGTCGCAGGGCCGGATCCACACCTCCACCGCCACGGTCGCGGTCATGCCGGAGGCCGAGGAAGTGGAGGTGCAGATCGACCCGTCGGACCTCAAGATCGACGTCTACCGGTCGAGTGGCCCCGGTGGCCAGAGCGTCAACACGACCGACTCGGCTGTCCGCATCACCCACGTTCCGACCGGGATCGTCGTGTCCATGCAGGACGAGCGCTCACAGCTCCAGAACCGCGAGCGCGCGATGCGCGTCCTCCGCGCGCGGCTGTACGAGCTCGAACGCGAGCGCCGGCAAGCGGAGCTGACCGACGTGCGCCGCGCGCAGGTGGGCACGGGCGAGCGCGCGGAGAAGATCCGCACCTACAACTACGCCGAGGGCCGGGTCACCGACCACCGCATCAAGCTGACGCAGCACAGGCTCGACCAGATCCTGGAGGGCGATCTCGGCGACTTCACGGCGGCGCTCGCATCCGAGGGCCGGCGCCGGGCGCTCGAGACCGTCGCTTCTTGACCGTCGGCGACGTCCTCAAGGCGTCCACGGAGTACCTGGCCCGCAAAGTCGTGCCGAGCCCGCGCGTCGACGCGCAGCACCTTGTCGCCCGGGCGCTCGGCCTGTCGCGCCTCGATCTCTACCTCCAGCACGACCGGCGCGCTCACGGACGCCGAGCTCTCTGCCGCCCGCGAGCTCGTGCGGCGGCGTGGCACGCGCGAGCCGCTCGCCTACGTCCTCGGCGACTGGGACTTCCGGAGGCTGACGCTCACCACCGACCGGCGCGCGCTGATCCCGCGGCCCGAGACGGAGATCGTGGTCGACCGCTGCCTGGCGCTCCTCGATGGCGCCGGGTCCCCCGAGGTGCTCGACGTCGGCACCGGCTCGGGGGCGATCGCGCTCGCGATCGCATCCGAGCACCCCGGCGTGCACGTCGTCGCGATCGACGCGTCCGAGGATGCGCTCGCGCTCGCGGCCGAGAACGCCGAACGTACCGGGCTCGCCGACCGCGTCACGCTCGGACGGCACGATCTGCTCACGGGCCTGCCCGGCGGACCCTACGACCTCGTCGTCTCGAATCCACCGTACGTGTTGCCGGAGGAAATCGAGACGCTCGAGCCGGAGGTGCGCGACTGGGAGCCGCGGACGGCGCTCGTCGGCCGCGGCGCGACCGAGGCGATCGTGGCCGCGGCGCCGGGCGTGCTGCGGCCGGGCGGCGAGCTCGTGCTCGAGGTCGGCGACGGCGCAGCCTCGGCGGTGGCCGAGCTGCTTAGGGACGCGGGCTTCCAGCGTGTCGTGCGAACGCCGGATCTGACCCTCCGCGAGCGCGTCGTCGAGGGGCGATGGGAGTCGTAAACGACGCGGTCGCGGAGCTCGAAGCGGGTGGGCTCGTCGTGCTCCCGACCGACACCGTCTACGGCCTCGCGGCCACGGCTCGTCGCGAGGACGCTGTCCGGCGCCTACTCGAGCTCAAGCTCAAGCCGCCGGCCACGCCGATCGCGCTCCTCGCCGCCACCGTCGACCAGTTGCTCGGCGCGCTGCCGGCGCTCGACGCGCGCGATGCCACGATCGCGCGCACGCTCCTGCCCGGTCCTTACACGCTTGTCCTCGGTAACCCTGGGGGTTCCTTCTCCTGGCTGTGTGGCGAGACCACCGGGTCGATCGGTGTTCGCGTGCCCGAGCTCGACGCCGCAGCAAGGGCGATCCTCGAACAGGCCGGCCCCGTCGCGGCGACGAGCGCGAACCTCCACGGCGGCCCCGATCCCCGGACCCTCGGCGACGTGCCCGCCGAGATCCGCGCGGTCGCCCTGCTCGTCGACGGCGGAGAGCTCCCCGGCACGGCCTCCACCGTGATCGACTTCACCCCCGGCGAGCCGCGCGTGATCCGCGAAGGCGCAGCTTCGTCTGCGGACGCGATCGCCCGCGTGGCCGGCTAACGCACGAAGCCGTTCACGAGCGCCGCGACCTTCGCGCGGTAGGGCGCGAGGTAGAGCAGGTCCCACCCGTGGTACCCGCCTGGGAAGATCACGACCTCGCTCCCCTTCGAGTGGAGCGCGGCGTGTATGCGGGCAACGTCCGCTGCCGGTACGAGGCTGTCCTGCTTCGCGGCCACGAACAGCACCGGCACCTTCAGTCGCTTGGCCGCCGCGACGGCGTCGAGACCAGAGCCGGGGAACGTCCCGGAGAGATCCGCCTCGCCGGAAAGGCTGACGACGCCGGCGACCGCGGGCCGGATCCGCGCCGCGGCCACGATCGACGAGGTCGCGCCGAGCGACGCGCCCATCAGATACACGCGCGTCGCGCCCCGGACGCGGAGTTCGCGCGCCGCGCCGACGACGTCCTGGACGTAATCGAGCTGCGCCCTCACGTGCGCCGGCGTGGGGGAGAGGCCGAGCCCGCGAAAGTCGAACAGGAGCACGCGCAGGCCGCAGGCCCGGAGGACGAGCGCCTCGGGAAGCCACTGGCAGAGCTCGCTCGGATACTCGGTTGCGAGCACGACGCCGGTGGGGCCTGTTCCCAGCGTCGCGCCGTCGAGCTTTGCCCCGTCGGCGGTCTTGAACCAGAACGTCGTCGCGGCGACCTTCCTGCCGCAGCGCTTCGCGAGCGACGGCGGCGGTGCGACCGAGCGGCTGCTCGTCCGCCGCGGCGAGAGATGGGCGCGCAGGAACGCGACGATCCGGCTCGTCACGCCTGCGTGTCGGAGCAATGCCGTTCCGTGCGCGGCGCCCGGAAGCGCGACGAGTTGCTTGTCGTGTCCGCGCGTCGCGCGGAAGAGCGCGGGCGTGTCGCTCTCCGACCACGGGTCGTTGCGCGCGTACAGGTACAGCACCGGCGACGCGAGCCGGTGTACGGCGGGCAGGACGTCGCCGTAGCCGACCAGGGTGCGCTCCGCGGACAGGCTGACGACGGCCGCTGCTCCGACCTTGCCGGCGGCGAGGATCGAGACCTTCGCCCCCTCGGACGCGCCGACGAGCGCCACGCGCGCGGCTCCGAGCCGCCGAAGCTCCGCGGCGGCGCTGAGCGCGTCCGCTACCGGCGCCGTCCCGGAGTAGTCGTACAGGCCGACGCGGAAGCCAGACCGCGCGAGCGTCCTCGCGAGCGGCAGCCAGGCGCAGAGATCCTCGTCACTCTGGTTGGAAAGGAGGACGCCGCGCGACCCGGTCCCGAGCACGGCCACGGGAAGCGAGCCGCGTTGCGCGACGTGGATGCCCTTGCCGAGGCAGGGCTCGAGCGCATGGGCGGGCGGGGCCGCGACCGTGAGCGCGAGTGCGAGGCTCACGAGGGCCCCGGCCGCCGCGGCCGGCGTGCGCTTCGTCACCGGATCACCTTAGCCTCCGCGGTATCGGCGCTCCGTCGCCGTCAGTACCATCCTGCCCGTGGCGGTCGTCCAGCAGTCGCTGAACGAGCTCCGGGCTGCGGCGCTCGCTGACGTCGATCCCGAGATCGCCGTTCTTCTCGGCCGTGAGCTCGAACGCCAGCGCGGTCAGATCGAGCTGATCGCCTCCGAGAACTTCACCTGGCCCGCCGTCCTCGAGGCCGTCGGGAGCGTGCCGACGAACAAGTATGCGGAGGGCTATCCGGGCAAGCGCTACTACGGCGGATGCGAGATCGTCGACGAGATCGAGCAGCTCGCGATCGACCGCGCCAAGGCGCTCTTCGGCGCCGACCACGCGAATGTCCAGCCGCACGCGGGCGCGCAGACGAACATGGCCGTCTACTTCGCCTGCCTCGATCCAGGCGACACGATCCTGTCGCTCGAGCTCGCTCACGGCGGCCACCTGACGCACGGGCTCAAGGTCAACTTCTCGGGCCGGCTGTACACGATCGCCCACTACGGGGTCAGCCGCGAGACGAACATGGTCGACTACGACGAGGTGCTCGCGATCGCGAAGCAGACGCGGCCGAAGCTGATCGTCTGCGGCGGCTCGGCCTACCCGCGACGCGTCGAGGCCGACCGCTTCCGCCAGGTCGCGGACGAGGTCGGCGCGCTGCTTCTCTGCGACATGGCCCATTTCGCCGGGCTCGTCGCCGCCGGCGTCCACCCGAACCCCGTGCCCCACTGTGACTTCGTCACCTCGACCACACACAAGACGCTGGCCGGGCCGAGGGCGGGTTTCGTGCTCTGCCGCGAGGAGCATGCCCAGGCCGTCGATCGCGCGGTCTTCCCCGGCATGCAGGGTGGGCCGCTCGAGCACACGATCGCGGCCAAGGCCGCCTGCTTCAAGATCGCAGCCTCGGAGCCGTTCCGCGAGTACCAGCTGCAGGTGCGCGCCAACGCCGACCGCCTCGCGGAGACGCTCGACCACGGCGGTCTCGACGTGCTCACGGGCGGCACCGACACGCACCTCCTGCAGGTCGACCTGCGGCGGACGAACTGGACGGGCAAGGACGCCGAGGAACGGCTCGACGAGGTCAAGATCACGGTCAACCGGAACACGGTGCCTTTCGACGAGCGCCCGCCGACGGTCGCGTCGGGCGTGCGCATCGGCACCCCCGCGGCGACGATGCGGGGGTTCGACGAGGACGACTTCGAGGAGGTCGGCAACGTGATCTGCCAGGCGCTCGGCCCCGATCCCGACCTGCCGGCGCTCGCGTCGCGCAGCTCGGCGCTCTGCGACAAGCGGCCGCTCTACCCCGGCTTCCGCGGCTGGACGTCGTACGCGGCGTGAGTGTCGCAGCGGACAACGTCACCGAGGTCCTGCACCCACTCGCGCGGCACAAGCTCGGCCTGCTCCGCGAGCGCACGACGAGCACCGCCGACTTCCGCAGGCTCGTCGACGAGCTGACGCTGCTCCTCACCTACGAGGCGACGAAGGACTTCCCCGTCGAGCAGGTCGAGATCGAGACCCCGCTCGAGCGGACGGTTGTCGAGCGGATCTCCGGGAAGAAGGTGGCCGTCTGCCCGGTGCTCCGCGCCGGAGTGGGGATGCTCGACGGCGTGCTCTCGCTGATCTCCGGCGCGCGCGTCGGCTTCATCGGGCTCTACCGCGACGAGGAGACCCTGCAGCCGGTCGAGTACTTCGTGAAGCTCCCGAACGACATCGCCGAGCGTGACGTGATCGTGCTCGACCCGATGCTCGCGACCGGCAACTCGACGGCCGCCGCGATCGAGACGATCAAGGCGGCCGGCGCGACGTCGATCGTGGTGATCGCGATCATCGCCGCGCCGGAGGGCATCGAGCGCGTCCTCGCCGACCACCCCGACGTAAGGATCGTCGTCTCCTCGATCGACCGCGGGCTGAACGAGCACGGCTTCATCGTCCCCGGCCTCGGTGACGCCGGTGACCGTTTGTACGCGACGCGCTAGGCCGGCGATGCCCATCGAACCGCCGGGAGGCGGGCGCTGTCGAGCCCGACAGGTCCGGCCGTCTGTTCGCGCTGCGCGCGGCGGCTGTGGCCGGCCAGGAGCCTCGCTATCGTGCGCGTGTTGAGCGTCCTCGCCGCCCTGCCGCGACATCCGAGCTTCTGGAACGAGCTGTCCGACCATCCCGAGGTGATCTGGGGCGCGATCCTGGCGCTCGTGATCGTCGTCCTGCTCACGCCCGCCGTCGGGGGCATGGCCCGGCTCCTCGGTGCCGTCGACCAGCCCGGCGGCCGCCGCCTGCACACCCGTCCGATCCCGCGCCTCGGCGGCCTCGCGCTCTTCTTCGGAGTCATGGTGCCGTCGCTCGCCTTCCTCAAGCTGACCTCCGAGACGCGCGGGCTCCTGCTCGGCATGGCCGTGGCGACCCTGGTCGGGGCGATCGACGACTTCCGCGGCCTGCGGCCCTGGGAGAAGCTGGGCGGCCAGATTGCGGCGGCGATCATCCCGGTCTCGTTCGGGATCTGGATCGACCACTTCACGCTCCCGTTCGTCGGTGTCCACGAACTTTCGCCCTGGGTGGGCAAGCCGCTGACCGTCGCCTGGATCGTGGCGATCATGAACATGGTCAACTTCCTCGACGGCCTCGACGGGCTGGCGGCGGGCGTCTGCGCGATCGCGGGCGGAACGTTCAGCGTGATCGCGCTGTCGCTGGAGAAGCCGAACGCCGCCATCGTCTCCGCGGTCGTGCTCGGCGCCTGCATCGGCTTCCTGCGGCACAACTTCTATCCGGCACGGATCTTCATGGGCGACTCGGGGGCGATGCTGCTCGGCTTCGTTCTCGCCACGGTCGCGGTCGAGGGTCTCCTGAAGACTGCCGCCACCGTCGCGCTCACGTTCCCGCTGATCGTCCTCGCCGTACCGATCCTCGACACCGGATTCGTCGTCGCACGCCGGCTCAAGTACGGGCAGGCGCCCTGGCAGGCGGACGCCCAGCACCTGCACTACCGCTTCCTGAGCATCGGCTTCTCGCAGCGCCGTGCGACGGTAACGATCTGGCTCTGGTGCGGGGCGCTGGCGATCGCGGCGCTGGGGACGCGGTTCCTGCCGATCCACGAGCATGGGCGCTGGCACACCTGGCCGGCGGTCGCCGCCGCGGCGCTCGCTGCGCTGGCGATCGGCGCCTCGATCTACGTGATCTACCTGCTCGAGATCGTCAAGCTCGCGAATCCGCGCATCCGGCGCCGCGAGGCCGCCGAACGACGCGAGGCAGAGCGTCGCGAGCGCGAACGGCGCACCGCGTGAGGGCCTGTTGAGAATCGCAACAAACACCGGCAAAAACCGCCTAGGAACGCGGTTTTTGCGTGTTACAAACATGCCGCCTACTCTGGTATGCTCGCACTGAAATGGAGCAGGGCCGCGCCAACTTCGAGCCAGCGGGCGCGGGCGTACTGTTGGCGAGCGTCGCCGTCTCCTGCATCGGAGTCGGCGCGTTGATCGGATGGGGAGCCGGGAACGTGGGGTACGGAGTGTTGTGCGGAGCGATCGCAGGCGTGCCGGCAGGCGTCGGTGCGGTCTACTGGCAGTACCGGGGGACGCTCTGATGCTCGACCGCGTCCTCTCGACACCGCGACCCGTCCCGCCGAAGCTGCTGCCCGCACTCGCCGCGTCGCTGGTCCTCGTCCTCGCGCTGCCGATCTTCGTCGTCGCCGGCTGGAGCGTGGCGGGCTGGGCGCTCGGGACGCTGCTCTGGGTCGGGGTCAGGGCGATCGGCCTCCTGCTCGACCGGGTCAAGGGCGCGGGTGAGAACACCGCCGCCTCGGGCCTGCTCGCGTTCGGGATGATGTTCAAGGCCCTCGCGGTCCTGATCGTTCTCATCGCGGTCGCCAGCTCGCACCCCCATACCGCCGTCGCAGCCGCGATCGTCTTCGGGCTCGCCTACACCGCCGAGCTCGGCATCTCGCTCTACACCTATTTCGGAGCGCAGGCGAGATGAAGCTCCGCCGCCTCGTCCCGCTCGCGATCGTCCTCGCGCTGGCGGCCCCGCCCGCAGCCTTCGCGCGCGGAGTGTTCCACCCCGAGGACGAATGGCACCTCGACCCCTGGATCTCGATCCACATCGGGCCGCTGGATCTCTCGATCAACAAGGCGGTCGTGTACCTCCTGCTCGGGGCCGTCCTCACGATGACGCTCGGCATCGTCCTGATGCGCGTCCGCCTGTCTCGCATACCCGGTCGGCGCCAGACGGTCGGAGAGACGATCTACGAGATCGCCCAGGTGCAGGTCGCCGAGCAGGGGCTACCCACCAAGGCGATCGGCCGGTGGTTCCCCTACGTGGCCAGCCTGATGCTCTTCGTCTGGGTCGTGAACCTGCTCGGGTTCATCCCGCTTCCGATCTCGAGCGAAAAGATCCACATCGGCGGCATCGCCTTTCCGACCTTCGCCATCTACGCGGCCACCTCGACGCTTTCGGTGACGCTTGCGCTCGCCCTGATGACCTGGGTCTTCCAGCACTACGAGGGCATCCGCTGGAACGGCGCGCGCAAGTACTTCAGGAGCTGGATTCCCGACGTGCCCAAGGCGATGCTCCCGCTGATCGTGCCGCTCGAGATCCTCGGACAGTTCATGCGCCTGATCTCGCTGTCGGTGCGTCTCTACGCCAACATGCTCGCGGGCCACATGCTGATCCTCGTCTTCATCGGGCTGATCTTCGTGCTCGAGAACGTGGCCGTCGCGGTGTTCGCGCTACCGTTCGCGACCGCGTTCTACCTGTTCGAGGTCATCATCGTCGTCTCGATCCAGGCGTTCATCTTCGCCGCCCTGTCCGCCATCTACATCGGCTCGGCGATCGAGCCGGAGCATTAAGGAGGGAACACGTGAGTGCATTGATCGTTGCCACGTCGGGTGACGTGACGAAGGCCGGAAAGGCCATCGCCCTCGCCCTCGGAATCGGGCTCGGCGCGCTCGGCGCCGGCGTCGGCATCGGCAACATCTTCGGCTCGATGATCCAGTCGGTGGCACGCCAGCCCGAGCTTCGCGGCGAGCTCCAGGGGATCCAGTGGCTCGGCTTCGCACTGACAGAGGCCGTCGTCTTCTACGGTCTGATCGGCGGTCTGCTCGCCTACGTGCTCGTCTGATGCCGGGTCCGCAAACGCTCCTCGCCTCGTCCGACCTGATCAAGGTCGTTCCGGGACTGATGATCTGGACGCTGATCGCGTTCGGGATCACCTTCTTCGTGCTCAGGCGGTACGCGTTCGGTCCGATCCAGAAGGCGATCGACGAGCGGCGCGAGAAGATCCGCGCGTCGATCGACGAGGCCGACCGGGCGCGCGCCGAGGCGCAGAAGCTGCTCGAGGAGCACCACGCGCTCGTCGCGCAGGGCCGCGCCGAGGCCGAGGCGATCCTCGCCGAGTCGCGGAAGGTGGCCGACTCGCAGCGGGACCGCCTGAAGGAGGAGCTCGACGTCGAGCGCGCACGACGGGTCGAGGAGACGCGCCGCGAGATCGAGGCCGAGACCCGGCGCTCGATCGAGATGATCCGCGGCGAGGTCGCCGACCTGACGCTCGAGGCGACCTCGAAGGTGACCGGCAAGGTCCTGGACGACGAGGATCACCGCCGCCTGATCGAGGAGGCGATCGGCGACCTCGACTTCTCCGTGCTGGAGAAGGAAACGGCGTAGTCAGGGATGGCCGTCGTCCATCGGGTCTATGCGCGGGCGCTCTACGAGGCTGCCCAGGATCGGGGGATCGTCGCCGAGGTCCAGGAGGAGCTCGGAGACTTCGCCGCGGCCGTTCGCGACGTGCCGGAGCTCCGCGCCGTCCTGCGCAACCCGCAGATCGATCCGCGCGCGAAGGCCTCGGCGCTCGAGGCGATCACCGGCGGCGCCCACGACATCGTCCGCAACTTCCTGCTGCTCCTGAACGAGAAGGGCCGGATCGCCGAGGTCGAGGAGATGGCGCGCGAGCTCGACCGGCTGATCGCGCGCGAGCAGGGCCAGCTCAGCGTCGAGCTGACGACCGCCCAGGAGCTCTCCGACGCGGAGGCGAGCCAGATCGTCGGCCAGATCGAGAAGGCCTCCGGCCGCAAGGTCGAGGCCACGCGCTCCGTCGACCCCGACCTGATCGCCGGCATCGTCCTCCAGGCCGGCTCGTTCCGTCTCGACGCCAGCGTGCGCGGCCGCCTGAACCGACTCCGACAAGACCTCGTGACGAGAACCTAAGGAGCCACCTTGAAGCTACGCCCCGAAGAGATCACCTCGATCCTCAAGCAGCGCATCGAGGAGTACAGCGTCGAGACCGACCTGTCCGAGGTCGGCACCGTCCTCCAGATCGGCGACGGCATCGCCCGCGTCTACGGGCTCGAGAACGCCGTGGCGATGGAGATGCTCGATCTCGAGCACGGCGTCACCGGCCTCGCGTTCAACCTCGAGGAGGACAACGTCGGCGCCGCGCTGTTCGGCGAGTGGCCGCTCGTCAAAGAGGGCCAGCCCGTCCGCCGGACCGGCCGGGTCGCCAGCGTGCCCGTGGGCGAGGAGCTGATCGGACGCATCGTCGACCCGCTCGGCAACCCGGTCGACGGCGGCCCTCCGATCCAGGCGAAGGAGACGCGGCCGCTCGAGTTCAAGGCGCCCGGCGTCGTCGACCGCCAGCCCGTGAAGGAGCCGCTGCAGACCGGCATCAAGGCGATCGACTCGATCATCCCGATCGGCCGCGGCCAGCGCGAGCTGATCATCGGCGACCGCTCGACCGGAAAGACCGCGATCTGCGTCGACACGATCCTGAACCAGCGCGGGCTCGACATGATCTGCATCTACGTCGCGATCGGCCAGAAGGCCTCGACCGTCGCCCAGGTCTACGAGCGCCTCAAGGACGCGGGCGCGATGGAGTACACGATCATCGTCACCGCTCCCGCGCACGAGGCCGCCCCGATCAAGTGGATGGCGCCGTACGCGGGCAGCGCGATGGGCGAGTACTTCCTGTTCAAGGGCCAGCACGCGCTGTGCATGTACGACGACCTCTCCAAGCACGCAGACGCCTACCGGCAGATGTCGCTGCTCCTGCGCCGGCCGCCGGGCCGAGAGGCGTTCCCCGGCGACGTCTTCTACCTGCACTCACGGCTCCTCGAGCGCGCGTGCAAGCTCTCCGACGACCTCGGCGGCGGCTCGCTGACGGCGCTCCCGATCATCGAGACCCAGGCGGGCGACGTGGCCGCCTACATCCCGACGAACGTGATCTCGATCACGGATGGGCAGATCTTCCTCGAGGCCGACCTCTTCTTCTCCGGCGTCCGGCCGGCGATCAACGTCGGGATCTCGGTCTCGCGCGTGGGCGGCAACGCCCAGGTCAAGGCCATGCGCCAGGTGGCCGGACGTCTGCGCCTCGAGCTCGCGCAGTATCGCGAGCTCGAGGCCTTCGCACAGTTCGGCTCCGAGCTCGACCAGGCGACGCAGCACTCGCTCGCCCGCGGCGAGCGGATGGTGGCGACGCTCAACCAGCCCCAGTACAAGCCGTGGCCACTCGAGGAGCAGGTCGTGGCGATCTACGCGGGCGTCAACGGCTACCTCGACGCGGTGCCCGTCTCCGAGGTGCCGCGCTTCCACGAAGAGCTCCGCGAGCACCTGCACACCGACCAGGCGATCCTGCAGGAGATCCGCGAGAAGAAGGAGCTCTCCGACGAGCTGCTCGAGAAGCTGAACGCCGAGCTGAAGAAGTTCGCAGACGGCTTCTACGTCGAAGAGAAGGCCGCCGTCTAGACAGCATGGCCTCGGTCCAGGATCTCCGGCGGCGGATCCGCTCCGTCCGCAACACGCGCAAGATCACGAAGGCGTTCGAGCTCGTCGCCTCCGCCCGCCTGCGCCGCGCGCAGGCGCGGATCGAGGCGATGCGCCCGTACGCGGACCGGATGCTGGAGCTGATGGTCGGCACGGCGCGGGCGGCAACTTCGGTCCACGGCCTGCCGCTCCTGCAACGGCGCGAGGAGCACACCGTGGCGATCGTGCCGCTGACCGGCGACCGCGGCCTCGCCGGGCCGTTCAACTCGCAGATCCTCAGGCACGCCCTCGCGCTCGACCGGACGCTACGCGGCGAGGGCAAGGAGGTGCGCTGGCTCGTCGCCGGGCGCAAGGGCGCGTCGAGCCTTCGCTTCCGAGGCTACGACCTCGACCAGTCCTGGACCGGGTTCAGCGACCGGCCCACCTACCACGACGCGCAGGCGATCGCGCACAAGCTCGCCGACCTCTACGTCGCCGAGGAGGTCGACCGCGTGGTCGTCGTCTACAACCACTTCGTCTCGCCCCTCGTCCAGACGGTCGTCGAGCAGGACGTGCTGCCGATCCCCGAGGAGATCCTCCACGGCGCGGACGAGGAGACCGCCGAGGAGAAGGCCGTGCTCGGTGACTTCATCTACGAGCCCGAGCCCGAGGAGATCCTCGCGCGCCTGTTGCCGTTCTACCTCGAGACGGAGCTCTTCCGGGCGCTGCTCGAGTCGGCCGCGTCCGAGCAGGGCGCGCGGATGACCGCGATGCGAAACGCCTCGAAGAACGCCGGCGAGCTGATCGACTCGCTCACGCTGGCGATGAACCGCGCCCGCCAGTCCGAGATCACGCAGGAGATCCTCGAGGTCGTCGCCGGCGCCGACGCGCTGACGGCCTAGTAGCCCGAGCCGCGGCCCGGATGCAGGTAGCCTCGGGGCCGCGAGCTCATCCGTACCGCCGCGCGATACGGCGGGCGCGCCGGGCGTCGCGGGTGAGAACGAAGGCTGGCACGAGGATCACTCCCGCGAGCAGCGCGCCCAGCGGGACCCAGATCCACACCGCGGAGAGGTGGGTCGGATGCGACGCCTCCGCGATCACCTTCGGCGACGAGGGCTTATTGAGGTCGATCTGCGCCTGCGAGACGCCCTCGGGCACCCAGGAAGAGACGGCCCAGAGATGCGGTGGGCGGGGCTGTCGGTGCAGTTGGATCTCGAACGTCTTCCGGACGAGGCGCGAGTTCGCTTTCGGCACGAGGATGATCTCCACGAGGGCTGCGCTGCCGACGAGCGACTGGAGCCTGATCAGGTCGAAGCCGACCGCCGGGTAGGGCACGACCGGGATGTTTCCGGTCGCCCACTCCCGTTTGGTGAGGCCTTCGCGCAGGCTCGGGTCGACGATCGGCCAGGCACGCTCGGGATGCTCGCGGGCCACCGCCGTCGTGACGAAGAGCGAGATCGACGAGAGGAGTCGGCGCTTCTCGGCGGCCGTCAGCCGCGTCCTGTGCGGCCGCGGCCCAGGCTTCGGCTGCGTCCGCGGGGGCGGTGCGGTCGCTGAGGTCGATGAGCCCGCGGGCGTGACGTCGGCGTTCTTGACCGACGGTACGAGCAGGACGGCGGTCGCGATCCCGCCTGCGACGACGACGCCGCCGCCGAACGCCAGGAGTCGACGCCTCCGGCGATACGACAGCTTCCTGCCGCCCACCATCTGCCGACGTCGCTAGCCGCCGGCAGGAGTCGGCAGCGGGACGGAGCTGCGCGGCACCCAGCTGTCGACGACCCAGTGCCGCTTGCCGTCGGCCCCCCGGAGCCGCCTGAGCAGAAGGGCGAAGACCTGGGGCTTGATCTTCACCTTCGGCTTCGGCAGGAGCGCGACCTCGATCTGGGCCTCGTCCGGAAGCGAGTAGTCGATCTTGAACGGCGCCCCGTACTGGACGTCGCCGGTCGGGTAGGGCACGACGGGGATGTTGCCGGTCTTCCACTCCGCGTACGTCAGCCCGCCGCGGATGTTCGGGCCAGAGATCTTCCACGCCTCCGCGAGGTTCTTGCGCGCGACCGCCGTGGTCACAAACTCCCGCGCCACGCTCTTCGCCGTGGCGCTCAGGGGAACGGACTTCGGTTTCGCGGGCGCGGCCGGCGGAGAGCTCGACTGCGACGCCGGCGTGGACGACGACGAACTCGGAGACGGCGTCAGCTCGACGATCAGCATGACAATGCCAACGATCAAAACCAGCGCCGCGAACCACGGAGCGAGCCGCCAAAACGGCCCGGAAGGGCGCCCGCGCATCGTCTCGGTGACTCTCGCAATCATTGCTTCCATATTAGACAGCCACCTGCCCCTCGTTGTTAGTGACGCCTGGACGACGCGATTCGTCCGTGCCCGACCTAACAAAACGTGTCCTGGAAGCGTCCGTTGTAGCCGAGAGCGGCAGCCGCAGCTATGCTCCCGTCGCGCCGGCATGACCACTGACCTCGAGAAACACACGAGCTTCCCGGGCGCCGTCGAGGCGGACGAGCTCATCGCCCCGAGCGAGGCCGCGCCGCCCGCGGGCGAGGAGGGCGGGATTCGTGCCCGGGGCTACTGGGAGAGCGTCTGGCTGAGGCTGCGAAAGGACAAGCTCGCCCTCGTCGGTGGCGCCTTCATCATCTTCCTGTTCTTCGTCGCGTTCGCCGGTGCGCCCCTGGCGGCGAATCTGCTCGGCCACGGCCCGAACGTGCCGTTCTTCTCGAACGGCGGGGTCGACGCGAACCTGCAGCCTGCACCGGCGATGTCCCACGTCCAGGTGCTGACGGCGACCGGGACCGAGCAGCAGCTCTTGATCCTGGGCGGCGACTCGACGCTCGGCCGGGACGAGTTCCTCCGCCTGCTCTACGGCGCTCAGGTTTCGCTGGAGGTCGGCGTCGGCGCGACCATCATCACGATGACCCTGGGGCTCCTGCTCGGGACGATAGCCGGCTTCTTCCGCGGCTGGACCGACACGACCATCTCGCGGTTGATCGAGATCACGATGTGCTTCCCGTATCTGCTGTTCGTGATCGCCCTCGCGTCCACCCTGGGCACCCGGCTCAACACCATCACCTTCGGGTTCCTCGGCCAGGGGGTGGTCACGCTCGTTGTCGTCTTCGGGCTGTTCAGCTGGTTCTATCCCGCGCGTGTCTTCCGCGGCATCACGATGTCGCTGCGGGAGAAGGAGTTCGTCGAGGCGTCCCGCATGGTCGGGTCGAGCGACTGGCGGACGATCCGATCGCACATCCTGCCGCACCTGGTCGGCCCGCTGATCGTGTTCTCGACAATAAACGTCGCGATCTTCGTCCTCGCCGAGGCGGGTCTCTCCTACCTCGGTCTCGGTATCCAGCTGCCGACCGCGAGCTGGGGGAACATGCTCGCCGACGCGAGCAACTACCTCACCACGCGGCCCCAGCTCATGCTCTGGCCCGGCATCGCGATCGTCCTGACCACGCTGGCGTTGAACCTGCTCGGCGACGGTCTCCGCGACGCCGTCGACCCCCGCAGCACCCGGCACTAGCGCGAGGCCGACGCGGGCCGCCCCCAGGCCTGCGGCCGACGCTCACGACTCACTAACTATCCTCCCAGCCCTTCGTCAAAGGAGCGGAGGAAGCTGCACACCCGACAGGGATGTGCAGGGTGTCGTTTCGAAAGGAGACCGTATGCACAAGAGGCTCTGGTTCACGGTCACTTGCACTGGCCATCGGAGCCGGCCTGATCGCCGCGAGCGCGACTGCGAAATCAGCTGCGCCCGCGCAGGCGGTGAAGAAAGTTGCGGGAGGCACGATCGTCACCGAGCTGAACTCGGATGTCGACTACACCGACCCGCAGCTGACGTACTACTCCCCGATGTGGGAGATCATGTACGCAGTTTCGTGCAAGCTGATGAACTACCCGGACAAGGAGGCTCCCGCGGGCGGTCAGGTGCAGCCCGAGGTGGCGGCGGGCCTGCCGATCGTCTCCAAGGACGGAAAGACGTACACCTTCACCATCCGTTCTGGCTTCAAGTTCTCGAACGGCCAGCCCGTGACGGCTGCGAGCTTCAAGCGGGCGGTCGACCGTCTCGACTCCGCGAAGATGGCCTCGTCCACCTCGTTCCTGACGAGTGACATCATCGTCGGCGCGCAGGACGAGCTCAACGGCAAGACCTCGAGCACGTCGGGCGTCATCGCCAGGGGCAACAAGCTGACCATCAAGCTCATCCATCCGTCTCCGGACCTGCTGGCACGCCTGGCGACGCCGCCGTTCGGAGCGATCGACACGACGCTGGCCGCGAACCGCGACCCGGCGGGCGTGAACGCGTACCCGAGCTGCGGTCCGTACTACATCTCCGCCCGGACGCCGAACCGGTCGATCACGCTCAAGGCGAACCCGAACTACAAGGGCTCGCGCCCGCACAACGCGGCCGGCATCCAGGTGAACGTGGGCAACTCGCCCGACGTCATCTACCAGGACGTCGTCAAGGGGACGACCGACTACGCCGAGGACGGCATCACGCCGACACTCTATGCGGGAGTCGCCAAGAAGTACGGCATCAACAAGAAGCAGTTCTTCATCCGGCCGACACTCGAGGTCGACTACCTCGCCCTCAACCACGACCCGGGGAAGCTGTTCCACAACAATCCCCAGCTGGCGAAGGCCCTCAACTACGTCGTCGACCGTCACGCGTACACCGCGCAGCGCGGCTTCCTGTCCGGCGCCCGGACGAACCGCATCCTGCCACCGGGCATGGCGGGCGTGACCAAGAAGACGGAGGTCCTGAAGGGCGGCTATCCGATCAGCGCCTCGGCGGGGGCCGTGGCCCAGGGGAAGAAGCTCGCCGCCGGCCACACGGGCAACGGCAAGGCCGAGATGTGGGCGCCGAACTCGGGCCCCGGACCAGCTCCAGGCCCAGATCGTGCAGTACGACCTGAAGCAGATCGGAATCAACGTCTCGATCAAGCTGCTGCCGCGTGCGCAGCAGTTCACGACTGCGAGGAACCGCTCCCAGGCGACGTACGACATCAACTGGTCGGCGTGGGGCGCGGACTACAACGATCCGTTCGACTTCATCAACATCCTGCTCGACGGCAAGTCGATCGGCCCGACGGCGAACAACAACGACGCGTACTACAACAACCCGAAGTTCAACGCCGAGATGACCAGGGCGGCGCTGCTGTTCGGGGACAAGCGCGACGCGGCGTACGACGTCCTCGACAGGTCGATGATGAAGAGCGATCCCCCGTGGGCCCCGATCCTCAACCGCCTCAACCGCGAGTTCGTGTCCTCGCACATCAGCAACTTCACGTACAACCCGGTGTTCGAGGTCGACCTGGCGGCGCTCAAAAAGAACTAACCGTCTGACCCAGACGGGATGGCGCGGGCGAGAGCCCGCGCCATCCCGACTCCACGTCTCAAAAGCCTCTCAGCTACCCTTCGCGATCAGTGTTCCGATACATCGTCAGGCGCCTTCTCTGGGCGGTCTTCCTCTTCATCGCCGTGACGATGATCACCTACGTCATCTTCTTCGTGATCCCGGCCGACCCGGCGACGCTCGCCGCCGGCAGGAGCGCGAGACCGGAAGATATCGTGCGCGCGCGCCACTTCCTCGGCCTCGACCGGTCGGTGCCGATGCAGTACCTCCTCTTCCTGAAGCGGCTCGTCGTCGACGGGTCGCTCGGACGCTCCTTCGTCAACCGGCGCAACGTCAACGACATGATCGGCGAGTCCGTTCCGATCACGGCGTCGCTGGTCATCGGCGGTGCGATCCTGTGGATGCTGATCGCCCTTCCCGTCGGCATCCTGTCGGCGCTCAGCCCGCGGTCGCTCTTAGACCGGGCGTCGATGATCTTCGTGCTCATCGGCATCTCGCGCCCGGTGGTCTGGATCGGGCTCATCCTCCAGTACTCGTTCGGCTTCAAGTGGGGGTCCTGCCGAACGCGGGCTACTGCAACGTGTTCAGCCCGCCGTCCGGCTCCAACTGCGGCGGCCCGTCGACTGGTTCTACCACATGATCCTGCCCTGGACCACGTTCTTGCTCCTCTTCGCGGCAATCTACGTCGGCATGATCCGCGCGAACGTGATGGAGACGCTGGGCGAGGACTACGTGCGCACGGCCCGCGCCAAGGGCGCTGCCGAGCGCCGGTGCTCATCCACCACATCCTGCGGAACGCGATGCTTCCGGTGGTGACGATCCTCGGGCATGGACATCGGCCTCGCGCTCGGCGGCGCGATCTTCACCGAGTCGATCTTCAGCCTCCCCGGCCTCGGCCGCATTCCTCACCGAGTACAACCAGCTCGACTTACCCGTGATCATGGGCATCGTCATCTTCGCCACGATGCGCGGTGATCGTCTTCAACCTGATCGTCGACATCGTGTACGCGTTCCTCGACCCCAGAATCCGGCTCGGTACTGGTCCTGATGCCGCTGCTCGAGGTCACGGACCTGCAGACGAGGTTCAGGACGGACGATGGAGTCGTCAAGGCCGTCTCCGGCGTCAGCTTCTCGCTCGAGAAGTCGGGCACGCTCGGCATCGTCGGCGAGTCAGGCTCCGGCAAGAGCGTCACCTGCCTGACGGTGATGGGCCTCGTCGACAAGCGGAAGCCGATCAGGACGGGTCGGTGAAGCTCGACGGCAAGGAGATCCTGCACGCGACCTCGAAGTCGAGATGCGCGAGATCCGCGGCACGGGATGGCGATGATCTTCCAGGACCCGATGACCTCGCTGAACCCGGTCCAAAGCATCGGCTGGCAGCTCGAGGAGGCGGTCCTCGTCCACAACGACGTCTCGCGCAAGGTCGCACGCCAGCGGGCGATCGAGATCCTCGGGCGCGTGAAATCCCGCGTGCCGACCAGCGGGTCGACGACTACCCGCACCAGTTCTCGGGCGGCATGCGGCAGCGCGTCATGATCGCGATGGCGCTGATCAACAATCCCGAGATCCTGATCGCCGACGAGCCGACGACCGCGCTCGACGTGACGACGCAGGCGCAGATCCTGAACCTGATGCAGGACCTGCAGCGCGAGTTCCACATGGCGATCGTGATGATCACGCACGACCTCGGCGTCGTCGCCGAGCCGCGAGCGAGGTGCTCGTGATGTACGGCGGCCGCATCGTCGAGCGCGCGAGCGTCGACGAGCTGTTCAACCGTCCGCAGATGCCGTACACGTGGGGGCTGCTCGGCTCGCTGCCGCGGGTGGACGTGATCCAGGAGCGCCTGCAGCAGATCTCGGGCCAGCCGCCGTCCCTGCTGCGACCGCCCCCGGGCTGCTCGTTCAACCCGCGCTGCGAGTTCGCGATGGACATCTGCCGCGAGGCGATGCCCGAGCTCGAGGACTTCCACGGGCCCGACCACCGTTCCGCTGTCACCTCGACGAGCAGACCCGCGTCGAGGCGTGGGCTGCAAGCGCGCGGCGATCGGCGAGGAGATGACCGTCGCGTGAGCGGCAGGTCGGCCCGGGACGGCGGCGCCGACCCGACCGCCGCTGCTGCTGCGGAGCGGGCGCGAGCCAGAACGGCCGTTGGCCAGGAGCTGCTCGTCGTCGAGAACCTGAAGAAGTACTTCCCGGTGACCCGCGGCATCGTCTTCCAGAAGCAGGTCGGCGCCGTGCAGGCAGTGGACGACGTCTCGTTCACCGTCCGCCAGGGCGAGACGCTCGGCGTGGTCGGCGAGTCGGGCTGCGGCAAGTCGACGATGGGGCGCTGCATCATGCGGCTGCTCGAGCCGACGGCCGGCAAGGTCGATCTTCGACGGCCGCGACATCACCAAGCTCTCCCGCGCCGACATGCGGCCGGTCCGCCGCGAGCTGATGATGGTCTTCCAGGATCCCTACGCGTCGCTCAATCCCCGCAAGCGCGTCGGCTTCATCGTCGGCGAGCCGATCGAGGTGCACGGGATCGGCACGCCCGAGCAGCGCAAGCGCCGCGTGCAGGAGCTGCTCGAGATCGTCGGGCTCAACCCCGAGCACTACAACCGCTTCCCGCACGAGTTCTCGGGCGGTCAGCGCCAGCGGATCGGAATCGCGCGCGCGCTCGCCGTCAACCCGAAGCTGGTCGTCTGCGACGAGGCCGTGTCGGCCCTCGACGTGTCGGTCCAGGCGCAGATCCTCAACCTGCTCAAGGACCTCCAGGCCGAGTTCGGGCTGACGTACATCTTCATCGCGCACGACCTCAACGTCGTCCGCCACATGTCGGATCGCGTGATGGTCATGTACCTCGGCAAGGCGGTCGAGATCGCGACGAAGGCGCAGCTCTACAACGAGCCGAAGCACCCGTACACCGCGGCGCTGCTCTCCGCGGTCCCGATCGCGAACCCCGAGCTCGGCCGGCCAGCGCAAGCAGATCGTCCTCGAGGGCGACGTCCCGAACCCGATCAACCCGCCGCCCGGCTGCAGGTTCCATACCCGCTGCCCGCGCTTCGTCGAGGGCACCTGCGACGTCGACGAGCCGCTGCTGATCCGCCACCCGGCACCAGCGACGACCACGTCACGGCGTGCCACTTCCCGCTCGAGAAGTGGCCGATGACGGAGGAAGAGATTCGGCGCGCGTCGCCCGAGCAGCAGGCGGCCGCACCCGCCTCGTAGCGGTGCCGATGCTCCTCGGGGCTCTCCGCCGGTTCGCGATCCTCTTCGGCGGCATCGGAGGGCTCACGGTCGTCCTCTCGCTCGCATTCGGCGCGCTCGCCAAGGCGCCGCTCTCCCGCTCGATCGCCGTCGGGCTCTACCTCGTGGGCTCCGTGATCCTCATCTTCGGGTTCTTCGTCGGCAACCGCGGCCCCCTGCGTCACGACCACGGCGACGACGAGAGCGCCTACACGCTGATACCGCGCGGTGTGCGCAAGGCGACGCTCGAGGAGCGGAGGAGGCGATCAACATCTCCGTCCTCTTCGTCGTGCTCGGCCTCGGCCTGATCATCCTCGGCGTGGCGTCCGACTCGACGCACAAGCTCTTCTGATGCCGTTTTACAGACGAAACCGCTAACCGAGGCGTTTACGCCCGTCACAAGAGGTATGAGGCCCGCGGCTTGTGACAGATCTCGCGCCTGGGTGTCGCTCCGGATGGACGACGAGCTGTCGACGTTCGAGCACGTCCTGCTCGGCGCGCACATGGCCGTGTGCGGGGATTGCCGCTGCGGATGACGCCGCTGCGCAGACGGAAGCGCTTCGCGGCACTACGCAGGAGCGTCTTTCGCACTCCGTGACCCTCCCTGCCAGGCGCTCGTGGCGCCGCCCGGCGCTCGGTGTCTCGACGGCGGCAGTGGCGGCCTCGATCCTCGCGCTCGCGATCGGCCTGCGCGGACCGTCGACGACGCACGCTCCGGCTCCGCCGCTGCGCGTCGATCGCGTCTCGCCCCAGCTGAGCGCTCGCGGCGATACCAACGGCCTGCAGCGCGGCAGCCTGCCGACCGCCGACCAGAACGTCGGCACGTTCCGCGTGACTCGGTCGGCAGCCTCCGAGCGCGCGATCCGAAAGCATCCGTAACGCCTCCCGCCGCGACGGACGGTAGTATACGCTGCTCGCGTCCCCACTCCTGAGGCCTCGACCACGCCGCCCGGCGTGCGGAGCGGTGGCACGAGCTCTCCCGCGATCTTCCGAAGCGCCACTGGCGTTCCCGGGTCGGGTAGACTCGAGGCGCTGAGAGCGCGCCTGCGCGCTCGGCGTCCGTCGTGCTCGACCCATTCAGAGCCACATGTCTAGCGCGGACGAGAACGGTCAGAACTTGGCTGCCAGGAGAAAAACGGCAGCACGGCTGGCGATCTTGCTGCGAGGCGCACGAGACCCGGCGACGAAGGAGCCGGGAACGTCGGCAAGATCGTCGAGATCAAGGGCGTCGTGCTCGATGCCGTCTTCCCCCATCGCCTGCCGGCGATCTACAACGCCGTCCGCATCTCCGTCCCCGAGCAGGACGGTCGTCCGGCGCTCGACCTGATCGCCGAGGTCCAGCAGCACCTGGGCGACGACCGCGTCCGCGCGGTGGCGATGGACTCGACGGACGGCCTCGCCCGCGGCACCGATGTCGTCGACACCGGGCAGCCGATCACCGTTCCGGTCGGCGCGAGCACCCTCGGCCGCGTCTGGAACGTCGTCGGCGATCCGGTCGACAACAAGCCGGTGCCGGAGAACGCCGGCGAGCGCTGGTCGATCCACCGCGAGCCGCCCGCCTTCAGCGAGCTGTCGCCGAAGATCGAGGTCTTCGAGACCGGCCTGAAGGTCGTCGACCTGCTCGCACCGTTCATCCGTGGCGGCAAGGTCGGGCTCTTCGGCGGCGCCGGTCTCGGCAAGACGGTGCTGATCCAGGAGCTGATCCACAACGTGGCGCGCGAGCACGGCGGCGTCTCCGTCTTCGCCGGGGTGGGCGAGCGGACACGCGAGGGGAACGACCTGCTGATCGAGATGACCGAGTCGAACGTGCTCGACAAGGTCGCGCTCGTCTACGGCCAGATGAACGAGCCGCCCGGCGCCCGGCTACGCGTCGGCCTCTCCGGACTGACGATGGCCGAGTACTTCCGCGACGACGGCCAGGACGTCCTCCTCTTCATCGACAACATCTTCCGGTTCACGCAGGCCGGCTCCGAGGTCTCCGCGCTGCTCGGCCGCATGCCGAGCGCGGTCGGATACCAGCCCACGCTCGCAACCGAGATGGGCCAGCTGCAGGAGCGGATCACGTCGACGCGCACCGGCTCGATCACGTCGGTGCAGGCGATCTACGTGCCCGCCGACGACCTCACCGACCCCGCGCCCGCGAACACGTTCGCGCATCTCGACTCGTCGGTCGTGCTCACGCGGACGCTGGTCGAGCAGGGCATCTACCCCGCTGTCGACCCGCTCGACTCGTTCTCGCGCGCGCTCCAGCCCGGAATCGTCTCGCAGGAGCACTACGACACGGCGACGCGCGTACAGGAGGTCCTCCAGCGCTATCGTGACCTCCAGGACATCATCGCGATCCTCGGCATGGACGAACTCTCGGACGAGGACAAGCTGACCGTCCAGCGGGCGCGCAAGATCCAGCGGTTCCTGTCGCAGCCGAACTTCGTCGCCGAGCAGTTCACGGGCACGCCCGGCCAGTACGTCAAGCTCGAGGACACGATCGCGGGCTTCACGGAGATCATCGAGGGCAAGCACGACGAGCTGCCGGAGCAGGCGTTCTACATGGTCGGGTCGATCGACGGCGCGCTCGAGAAGTCCAGGGCCGCCGCAGTCGCGGCGTAGCACGTGGCCGACGAACGCCGCCGCTTCGAGGTGTCGCTCGTCACCCCCGAGGGCGCGGCCTTCGAGGGCGAGTGCGAGATGCTGATCGTGCCCGGCGCGGCCGGCGAGATCGGCGTCCTCGCGCGTCACGCTCCGCTCGTCGCGATGCTCAAGGCCGGCTCGACGCGCGTCCACGTTCAGGGGAACGAGGTGCTCGAGTTCGCGACCGGCCCCGGCTTCTTCAAGGTCGAGCAGGACCGTGCGCTCGCGCTCGTGGACGACGCGGTCGACGCGCGCGAGATCGACACCGACCGCGCCCAGCGGCAGCTCGAGGAAGCCCAGGCCGAGCTCGAGCGGCTCGACGCAGGCGAGTCGGAGGCCGACCGCTGGCAGCTCGAGCAGCGCCTGCGTCACGCCGAGAACCAGCTCGCGGTCGCGACCGGCGGCCCGGCCGTCAGCTCTCGCGTGGTCGCCGCTCCCGCGGCCGACTAGCGCTTCGTGCGGGTTCGCGACTTCGCTCGGCGGCGGAGGACGACGTGAAGCCCATGCAGCTCGACCACTGCGTCGTCGCCGTCTCCGACTGGGAGCGGTCGAACCGGTTCTACCGCGACGTGCTCGGGGCCGAGATCGTCGAACTGGAGCAGGGCCGCTATGCCTATCGCCTCGGCGAGCAGCAGCTGAACGTGCACGGGCCGGGCTCGACGCCGCACCCGCGCGCGGCCGATCCGGTGCGGCCGGGCAACTCCGATCTCTGCTTCCGCTGGCCGGGACCGATCGACGGCGCGCAGGAGCACCTGGCCGTGCACGGAGTCGCTGTCGAGCAGGGGCCCGTCGAGCGGCAGGGCGTGCTCGGGCGCGGCCGCAGCGTCTACTTCCGCGATCCGGACGGGAGCCTGCTCGAGCTGATCTCGTACGAGCCGTGACCGCCCGGCCGGGGTTGCGAATGCGAGCCGGTCAGCTACAGTGAGAGTCCCCGGAGAGCTTTGAAAGGCAGCTTGGCGACCGGGTTACCAAACGCCTAAAGAGCCCGCGAGCCCTGTGGCTCCGGGAGAACGGAGGCCCATGGTTGTCGCGGATTCGCTGAAGCAGGTACTCGACCGGCGCGTCCTCGTGCTCGACGGGTCCTGGGGCGTCCTGATCCAGCGGCACGTGCGCGGGGAGGAGGCGTACCGCGGCCGGCGTTTCCGGGACCACGGGCGGGACGTGGCCGGCGATCCCGACCTGCTCAACCTGACGCAGCCGGATGTCGTGCTCGGCATCCACCGCGACTACTTCGCGGCCGGCGCGGACATCGCCACGACGAACACGTTCACGGCGACCTCGATCGGCCAGGCCGACTACGGGCTCGAGGAGCACGTCTACGAGATGAACCTGGCGGGCGCGCGCCTCGCGCGCCGGGCCGCGGACGAGGTTGGCGGCTTCGTTGCCGGCACGCTCGGGCCGCTGAACGTGACGCTCTCGCTCTCGCCACGCGTCGAGGACGCAGCCTTCCGCGCCGTGACGTTCGACCAGGTGCGCGACGCCTATGCCGAGCAGATCGCCGCGCTCGCCGACGGCGGTGTCGACCTGCTGATGATCGAGACGATCTTCGACACGTTGAACGGCAAGGCCGCGATCGCCGCCGCCCTCGACGTCGCGCCGCACATCCCGCGCTGGATCTCGTACACGGCGATCGACGCATCGGGACGAAACCTCTCCGGTCAGACCGTCGAGGCGTTCTGGCTCTCGGTCGAGCACGCCGACCCGCTGATCGTGGGCGTCAACTGCTCGCTGGGCGCCGCGCAGATGCGGCCCTACGTCGAGAGCCTCTCTCGCGTCTCGACGGCCTACGTCGCCTGCCACCCGAACGCCGGGCTGCCGAACGAGCTCGGTCTCCACGACGAGCTTCCCGAGGACACGGCCCGCCACCTTCGCGAGTTCGTCCGCAGCGGGCTCGTCAACGTCGTCGGCGGCTGCTGCGGCACGACGCCCGACCACGTCACGGCCATCCGGGCCGTGGTCGACGAGGCGGTGTCCGAGCGCGTACCCCTCCGACGCGTCACGCAGCCGCGGCCGGCGCCGCGCTTCTCCGGCCTCGAGCCGTTCGAGATCGGGCCGGAGACGGGCTTCGTGATGATCGGCGAGCGGACGAACGTCACCGGCTCCGCGCGGTTCCGCCGGCTGATCGAGGCCGACGACTTCCAGGGGGCGGTCGCGGTCGCGCTCGAGCAGGTTCAGGGCGGGGCCAACATCCTCGACGTGAACATGGACGCCGACCTGCTCGACTCGGAGCAGGCGATGACGACCTTCCTCAACCTGATCGCGACCGAGCCGGAGATCGCGCGAATCCCGATCATGGTCGACAGCTCGCGCTGGTCCGTGCTCGAGGCTGGCCTGAAGTGCCTGCAGGGGAAGGGAATCGTCAACTCGCTCAGCCTCAAGGAGGGCGAGGAGGCGCTGCTCGAGCACGCGCGCCGTGTGCGCCGCTACGGCGCCGGCGTCGTCGTGATGGCGTTCGACGAGCGCGGGCAGGCGGACACCGTCGCGCGCAAGGTCGAGATCTGCGAGCGCGCCTACCGGCTGCTGACGGAGCGCGCCGGGTTCGTCTCCGAGGATCTGATCTTCGACCCGAACGTGCTCGCGGTCGGCACCGGCATCGAGGAGCACAACGGGTACGCCCGGGCGTTCATCGAGGCGACCCCGGAGATCAAGGACCGCTGCCCGGGCGCGCGCGTCTCCGGCGGCATCTCCAACCTGTCCTTCGCGTTCCGCGGCTCCGACCACGTTCGCGAGGCGATCCACTCGGCGTTCCTCTTCCACGCGATCCAGGCGGGGCTCGACATGGGCATCGTCAACGCCGGCCAGCTCGTCGTCTACGAGGACATCGAGCCTGATCTGCTCGAGCTCGTCGAGGATCTGATCTTCGACCGGCGGCCGGACGCGACCGACCGGCTCGTCGAGTACGCCCGCACGTCGACCGGGCAGGCGACCCAGCGCGAGGTCGACCTCTCGTGGCGCGAGCGGCCGGTGGAGAAAAGGCTCGAGCACTCGCTCGTCCACGGGATCGTCGAGTACATCGAGGCGGACGTCGAGGAGGCGCGGCGCCGCTACGACCGGCCGCTCGAGGTGATCGAGGGCCCGCTGATGGACGGGATGAGCATCGTCGGCGACCTCTTCGGATCGGGCCGGATGTTCCTGCCGCAGGTCGTGAAGAGCGCGCGGGCGATGAAGCGCGCCGTCGCCTATCTGGAGCCGTTCATGGAGGCCGAGCGGGAGGCCGGCGCAGCGATGCCCGCACGCGGCACGGTCGTCATGGCCACGGTCAAGGGAGACGTGCACGACATCGGCAAGAACATCGTCGGCGTCGTGCTCGGTTGTAACGGCTACGAGGTGATCGACCTGGGTGTGATGGCGCCGACCGAGCGGATCCTGGACACGGCCGCCGAGACCGGTGCGAGCATCGTCGGGCTCTCCGGCCTGATCACGCCTTCGCTCGACGAAATGGTCAACGTCGCCTCGGAGATGGAGCGCCGCGGACTCGACCTGCCGCTCCTGATCGGGGGCGCGACGACGTCCAAGCAGCACACGGCCGTCCGCATCGCGCCCGCCTACGACCGCGCGCCGACCGTGCACGTCCTCGACGCCTCCCGCGTGATCGGCGTCGTCGCCGACCTGCTCGACCCGGATCGCCGCAAGGCGCTCGACGCGGAGAACCGAGAGCTGCAGGAGCGTCTCCGCGTGCAGCACGCCGAGAAGGTCCGCAAGCCGCTGCGCACGCTCGAGGAGGCCCGGGCGAACCGTCACCGCGTCGGCTTCTCGGAGCTCCCGGCGCCGCCGTTCACGGGCCGCCGAACCGTGTCGCCCGGCCTCGCCGACCTTCGCGAATGCATCGACTGGACGTTCTTCTTCCACGCCTGGGACCTCAAGGGCCGCTTCCCGGCGATCCTCGACATGCCGGCCGCGCGGGAGCTGTACGACGATGCCCTCGAGCTCCTCGACGAGATCGTGCGCGACGACCGGTTGCACGCTCATGGCGTCTACGGGTACTGGCCGGCCGCCGCCGAGGGCGACGACGTCGTGCTGGCCGATGGCACGCGCTTCTCGTTCCTGCGCCAGCAGGCCGCGAACGACGACGGGCGGCCGAACCGCTGCCTCGCCGACTACGTCGCGCCGTCGGGAGACCATCTCGGCGCCTTCGCCGTCGCGATCGACGGCGCCGACGACCTCGCGGGGCGCTTCGAGGCCGAGCTCGACGACTACCGCGCGATCATGGTCAAGGCGCTCGCCGACCGGCTCGCCGAGGCGTTTGCCGAGTGGCTCCACACCAAGGTGCGGCGAGAGTGGTACGCGCCGGCCGAGCGACTGTCGAAGGAAGACCTGGTCGCCGAGAGCTACCGCGGCATCCGCCCGGCCTTCGGCTATCCGGCCTGCCCCGACCACAGCCAGAAGCGCACGCTCCTCGCGCTGCTCGACGCGGAGCGGGAGGGCTTCGAGCTGACGGAGTCGTGCGCCACGCTCCCGGCGGCGAGCGTGAGCGGCATCTACCTCCATCACCCCGAGGCGCGCTACTTCTCGGTCGGGCGCGTCGGCCGCGACCAGCTCGACGACTACGCGGCCCGCAAGGGCTGTTCCCTCGAGGAGGCCGAGCGCTGGCTCCGACAGCACGTCACGCCCGAGCCTGTCGCCGTAGGATGACGCCCGTGCGCAGGCTGCCCATCGTGATCGTGCTCCTCCTGGCTGTGGCCGGAGTGGCCGTGGCCGCGAGCGCGAAGGAGCCAAAAAAAGCGATCAAGCCGGCCGTCCAGGCCCAGGCGAAGGCGATCAACATCCAGCGCGGCGACCTGCCGGGGAAGGGATGGAAGTCGTCGCCTCCCTCCCCGAAGAAGGGCGACACGCCGACGTGCTCCTTCTACGACCCCGACCAGTCGGACCTGACGGAGAACGGCGACGCCGACTCGAAGACGTTCTCGTCGCCCGACGGGTCCGAGGTGTCGTCCACCGTCGGGATCTTCCTCTCGGCCTCGCAGGGCGCGACCGCGTACAAGCGGGTCGTCCAGCCGGACCTGCCGCGCTGCCTGGCGCAGCTCCTGGTCAAGTCCGGGAACGGGAAGATCGCGGTTCGCTCGTCGGCTCCGCTCGGGATCCCGAAGTACGGAGACCAGTCGGCGGCGTACCGTGTATCCGTAACGGTCAAGAGCGGCAACACGAAGGTGCCCGTCATCGTCGACATCGTCGCCGTCAACCGCGGCAAGGCCGACATCGCGTTCTTCTTCACCGCCAACCGCACGCCGTGGTCGGCGCAGTTCGAGCAGCACGTGGTCGGGCGGGTCGCCGCCCGCGCCAAGACCTAACCTGCTCCGTACACCCGCCCGGTATCCTGGCTGACCGGCCTCCGGATGCCCCGGAGGCGGTTTTGCGCCTTCCCCCAGCTCGTGCGTACGACGCTCAAACGAGGACACGGCCGCACGGCCCTCGACTCGAACGGCTCCGGCCGCGCGACGCTTCCGCCTGACGCTCTCAGCGCGATGACGCTGTACGCCGCGGAGCCGCCGCCGCCGAAGAGTCGCCTGCGCCGCACGGGTCGCGTGCTCGGCTGGATCCTGCTCGGCCTCGTGGTCGTCGCCTCCGGGCTGGGCGGCGGCGTCTACCTGTGGCTGCACGAGGCGGTCGGGGCGATCGAGCTCAAAGGGCCGGAAGCGAGAAACGTCGACCCGCAGCTTGCGCCGACGCTCCCGCACCAGCCGACGATCGCGCTCGTCCTCGGCTACGACCACCGCACCGGGCAGGGCTCCGCACCGTCGCGCTCGGACACGATGATGCTGCTCCGCGCCGACCCGCGCACGAACACGATCTCGATGCTGTCCTTCCCGCGCGACCTCCAGGTCGACATCAAGTGCCCGAGCAAGGGCGACCTGGGACTGAACAAGATCAACGCCGCCTACTCGTTCTGCGGCGCTGCCGGCAGCCTGGCGACGGTGAAGGCGCTGACCGGCCTGCCGGTGAACTACCTGATGACGGTCGACTTCCGCGGCTTCAAGAAGATCGTCAACATCCTCGGCGGCGTCTGGGTCGACGTCGACCGCCGCTACTTCAACAACCAGGGCGGTCCCTACGGGTACGCGAAGATCAATCTCCAGCCGGGCTACCAGCGCCTGACCGGCGGCTCGGCGCTCGACTTCGTCCGCTTCCGGCACACCGACTCGGACATCTACCGGGTCGCGAGGCAGCAGCTGTTCGTCCAGGCGATGAAGGAGCAGTTCGCCAGCTCCTTCTCGGTCGGCGACATTCCGAGGCTCGTCGGCGCTGTCAGCGACAACGTGAAGATCGGTCTCGGCGGCGGCCACCACCTGTCACTCGGGCTCCTTGCCGGCTACGCCGGCTTCGCGCGCGACCTGCCTTCCGGGCATTTCTTCCAGGCCAAGATCGCCAATCTGACCGGTGCGAGCGACCTGACGACCGACACGAGCAACATCACGGCCGCCATCCACGAATTCCTCTCACCGAACATCAAGGAGCAGAAGGACGCGAACACGGTCGCGTTCGGCGGCCACGTGAAGGAGACCATCCCCAAACCGGCCCAGACATCGATCGTCGCCCTGAACGGGAACGGCGTCGCCGGCTCCGCGAGCGACGCGAAGATCAGGCTCGCGGAGCGCGGCTACCGGATGCTCGAGCCGCCGAACGGGAAGGAGCCGAACGCGCCGACGTTCGACTACTTCCACACGAAGGTGTACTACCAGTCCTGGATCAAGCGTGCGAAGGCGGCTGCGGGCTCGCTCGCCGCGGTCATGGCTCCGGCGGACACGGCTCCGCTCCCGCGCGCGCTCGTCCCGGTCTGCGGCGGCGGCACGATGCTCTGCATCGTCGTGGGCAAGACGTACCACAACTCGATCACGCCGCAGCCTCCGGCACAGCCGACGATCAAGCATCAGGCGCCGAGCGTCTTCTTCGACCGCTCCGCGACCGAAGGGCTCGTCCACGATGCGCAGCGCACGGTCCCGTTCCCGCTGATGGTCCCGAACGTGATCGAGTCGTCGTCGAGTCCCGACACGGTCAGCCCGGACGTGCCGATCCGCGTCTACCGCGTCTCCGACAAGCAGAAGGCCGTTCGCCTCGTCTTCCGCCGAGGGGGCGTCAACGAGTACTGGGGCATCGAGGAGACGGACTGGCAGGACGCGCCGGTGCTCGCCGAGCGCAGCTTCCACCGCTTCATCGGCGGCCGCTCCTACTCGCTCTACTACCACGGCACGCATCTGCACATGGTCGTCCTGCACGTCGGGAAGACCGGCTACTGGGTCGTCAACACGCTCGTCGACTCGCTCTCGAACGAGACGATGCTCGCGATCGCGAAGGGCCTGCAGCCGCTCGGCAAAGCAGGGACGAAGGTGAAGACGTAGGCGAGGAGAACAGGGGCCGGAGGATGTCCAGGATCGCCATTTTTGGTGCCGGCTACGTCGGCCTCGTCACCGGAGCGTGTTTCGCCGACCTCGGCCACGAGGTGGTCGTGCGCGACATCCTCCCGGAGCGGATCGAGGACCTGCGCGCCGGGCGCGTCCCGATCCACGAGCCGGGTCTCGAGGACCTGCTGAAGCGGAGTGCCGAGCGCCTCACGTTCACGCTCGACGTCCGCGAGGCGCTCGACGGCGCGGAGTTCGCATTCGTCGCGGTGGGCACGCCGCCGACGTACTCGGGGGACGCCGACCTGTCGGCGGTGTGGACGGTCGTCGACGAGCTGCCCCGCCTCGAGCGCGCCCTGACGCTCGTGATGAAGAGCACCGTGCCCGTCGGCACGGGCGACAAGGTGCGCGCGAACCTCGACGCGCGCGGCCTCAGCGGCATCGGCTACGTCTCCAACCCCGAGTTCCTGGCCGAGGGCACCGCCGTCAGCGACTTCACGCGCCCGGACAGAGTCGTCGTCGGAGCATTCGAAGCGGAGCACGGGGCGCGCGTGGCAGCGCTCTACGACGGCATCGAGACGACGATCGTCACGACCGACGTCGCCTCGGCGGAGATGATCAAGCTCGCCGCCAATGCCTTCCTGACGACGCGCATCAGCTTCATCAACGAGATCGCCAACGTCTGCGAGCTCGTCGGCGCGGACGTGATGGACGTGGCCAGGGGCGTCGGTCTCGACCACCGGCTCGGCTCGCACTTCCTGCGCGCCGGGGTCGGCTGGGGCGGAAGCTGCTTCGGCAAGGACGTCTCGGCTCTCAAGCAGCTCGCCGGCAACTCCGGCTACCACTTCCAGCTCCTGTCGGCCGTGATCGAGGTGAACGAGCTGCAGAAGCGGCGCGTCGCCGCCAAGCTCGAGAAGCACCTCGGCAAGCTGCGCGACCGCTGCATCGCCGTGCTCGGGCTTGCGTTCAAGCCCGGCACGGACGACCTGCGCGACGCGCCGAGCCTGGTGCTCGCCTCGCGGCTGCTCGCCGAGGGAGCCGACGTGCGTGCCTGGGACCCGGTCGCCGACGCGAGCCACCTCCTGCACGGCGTGACGTTCTGCGAGTCCTACCTGGAGGCGGTGCAGGGCGCCGATGCCGCTGTGATCGTCACCGAGTGGCCCGAGCTCGTCGGCCTGCTCGCGCCGGAGGCCCGCGACGCCATGCGGAACCCGCTGATCGTCGACGGGCGGAACCTGCTCGACCCGGCCGCAGCGCGTGCCGCGGGGTTCCGGTACGAGGGAGTGGGGAGGCCGTCGCCTTCGTCCCAGACGCCGGCGGCGGCGCCCGAGCCCGACGCCGTCACGCCGTGACGATCCGCGAGGCGATCGTGCTCGCCGGCGGCAAGGCCGAGCGGCTGGGCGAGGCCGGCGGCGGGCGGCCGAAATCGCTCGTCCTCGTCGGAGACGAGCCGCTCCTCGCCTATCAGGTCGGGCTGCTCGTGCGGGCCGGCGTCGACCGCGTGATCGTCAGCTGCGCAGCCGGCCAGGGGCCGCTGTTCGAGGAGGAGCTCGCCGGCCTCGGGGCGAAGATCGTGCCCGTCGAGGAGCCGCAGCCGCTCGGCCGGGGCGGCGGCCTCCGCTTCGCCGCGGCGGCGCGGCGCGACGAGGGCGACGTCTACGCGCTGAACGGCGACGAGCTCGTCGACCTCGACCTGCGCGCGCTGGCCGACCACCACCGGGGCGGCGGCGCGGCGGCGACGATCACCGTCGTCCCGCTCGAGTCGCACCTCGGCATCGTCGACCTGGACGAGCAGGACTCGGTGCTCGGGTTCCGCGAGAAGCCCAGGCTGCCGCACTGGGTCAGCTGCGGCGTCTACGTGCTCGGCGAGGAGGCGCTCGCGCGCCTGCCCGAGCACGGCGACCACGAGACGACGACCTTTCCGACGCTCGCCGCCGAGCGCAAGCTCCTCGCCTACCGGCACGAGGGGCTGTGGCTGACCGTCAACACCCCCAAGGACCTGCGGGCGGCGGCAGAGCACGTGGCTGCGAACCCCGGCTGGCCGGGCGCCGCGTGAACGAGCAGCGCTTCGAGCATGCCGCGGAGCGCGTCGACAAACCCTGGGGCTGGGAGCTGATCTGGGCGCTCACCGACCGCTACTGCGGAAAGCTCCTCTTCGTCCGCGCCGGAGAGGCCCTGTCGCTCCAGTACCACGAGCGCAAGGACGAGTCGTGGCTGGTGCGCGAAGGCCGCGCCGCCCTGGAGCTCGGAGCCGTCGACGGCGCGCTCGAGGAATGCGAGATCGGCCCCGGCGACGCGTTCCACTTCCCGCCCGGCACGGTGCACCGCGTGCGCGCGCTCGAGGACACGCTGATCGTCGAGGTGTCGACGCCCGACCTCGACGACGTCGTCCGGCTTGCAGACGACTACGGGCGCGAAGGCACCTCGGCGCCCTAGAACATTGGCACGTGTGTGTTAAGGTTGTGCCCGTGGACGGGATGAACGTCGGCCGGGCGGCCGCGCAGTCGGGCTGGTCGCCGCGGATGCTTCGCTACGTCGAGCGCATCGGCCTCGTCGTCCCTGCGAGGACAGGGAGCGGCTATCGCCGGTACGGCCTGCGCGAGGTCAACCAGCTCCGCTCGCTCCGCGGACTGCTCGACCGGTTCACGATCGAGCTCTCGGACGTCGCCTTCGCCGCCCGGCTGCGGCGCGAGGCGACCCTTCGCGAGGCCGTGGACTCCTGGCTCGCAGGCACCGAGCTCGACGCGCTGGAGTGGGAACAGCGAAAGCACGAGCGGCTGCTGGCCGCGTAACCTGACGAGACCGAGACGAGGGAGAGGTAACGAGTGGCCACGACGCAGCGATACGACGTGAAGGATCTGGCGCTGGCGCCCGAGGGTGTACGGCGCATCGAGTGGGCCGACCGGCAGATGCCCGTGCTGCGGGCGATCCGGGAGCGCTTCGAGCGCGAGCGGCCGCTCGCGGGCTACCGCGTCTCGGCCTGCCTGCACGTGACGACCGAGACCGCGAACCTGATGCGCACGCTCAAGGCGGGCGGCGCCGACGTCGTGCTCTGCGCGTCGAATCCCCTGTCCACGCAGGACGACGTCGCCGCGGCGCTCGTCGAAGCCCACGAGATCGCGACGTATGCGATCAAGGGCGAGGACAACGACACGTATTACGCCCACATCGACGCGGCGGTCGACCACCGGCCGCAGCTGACGATGGACGACGGCGCAGACGTGATCGGCGTCTTGCACGCCGCGCGGCGCGAGCAGCTCGGCGACATCGTCGCCGGCACCGAGGAGACGACGACAGGCGTCATCCGGCTGAAGGCGCTCGAGCGCGAGGGCAAGCTCGGCTTCCCGATCATCGCCGTCAACGACGCGAAGACGAAGCACCTCTTCGACAACCGCTACGGCACGGGCCAGTCGACGATCGACGGCATCGTGCGGGCCACGAACGTGCTCCTCGCGGGCAAGACCTTCGTCGTCGCCGGCTACGGCTGGGTCGGACGCGGTGTGGCGATGCGCGCCCGCGGTATGGGGGCGCAGGTCGTCGTCACCGAGGTCGACGCGATGCCGGCAATCGAGGCCGTGATGGACGGCTTCCAGGTGCTGCCGATGGCGCGGGCCGCGGCGATCGGCGACATCTTCTGCACGGCGACGGGCGACAAGAGCGTGATCCGCACCGAGCACATGGCGACGATGAAGGACGGCGCCATCCTCGCGAACACGGGCCATTTCAACGTCGAGATCGAGATCCCCGGCCTGCGGGCGATGGCTGTCGAGACACGCGAGGCGCGCGCGTTCGTCGAGGAGTTCCTCCTCGAGGACGGCCGGCGGCTCTACCTGGTCGCCGACGGCCGGCTCGTGAACCTGTCGGCCGCCGAGGGGCATCCCGCCCTGGTGATGGACATGTCCTTCGCCAATCAGGCGCTCTCGGCCGAGTACGCCGTGCAGAACGCCGCCTCGCTGGAACGTCGCGTGTATCCCGTTCCCGAGGAGATCGACAACGAGATCGCGCGCCTCAAGCTTGCCACGATGGGCATCGAGATCGACGTGCTCACCGACGAACAGGCGAAGTACCTCGACTCCTGGAACGAAGGCACGTAGCGGCACGTCGTAACCGACCTCCGGGCGAGGGTCAAGTGGCAATGGAGACGGGCCGATGAAGTCGCCATGGAAGCGGCGAGCCTTCCGTGGCGCCCGATCGGCGAGCTCTTCGTCGCCCGCGGGGTGATCACGCAGGACCAGCTCGAGGAAGCTCTGGCCGAGCAGGCCGCGAGCGGCAAGCGCCTCGGCGAGATCCTCGTCGATCGGCAGCTGGTCTCGTCGCCCGAACTGACACAGACGCTGATGGAGCAGCTGGGGCGGCAGGTGGCCAAGGAAGACGGTTTCGGGTCAGGCCTCTGGTCCGAGATTCAGCGGCGCACCGCCCGGGGCGAGGGTTCCTCAGCGCTCGCACTCGTGGAGGACGACGAGCCGGCTTCAGCTGGTCCCGCCCTGAGAGACAGTTTCGCGGCGAGGGCTGCGAAGGCGCAAAGCACCGAGCTCGCGCTCGACGAGCCGGCAGTGGAGCACGAGGACTCATCGCACGAGGCACGGGCCGAGCTCGAGGCGATGAGCCGGCGGCTCGAGGCTCACGAGGCCACGATCGATGCGCTCACGAGCGAGCTCGAGGACGCGAGAGCCGCAGTGGACGCCCGCAGGGAGATGCTCGGCCGAGAGACGGAGGCCCGGCAGGAGCTTCGCCACGACGTCCAGGCCATGCGCGAGTGCCTCGCCGAGATGCGAGGCCAGCTGACGGAGATCAGCGCGACGATCGCCTCCCTGAGGGCCTCGGAGGAGGAGCAGGAGGCGGCCGCGCAAGCGGCGGGCGAGCAGGTCCGGGCCGAGCTCGACTCGATGAGCCACGATCTCGACCCACGCACGGCCAGAGTCGCGGAGCTCGAGCACGAGCTCCAGGAGCGGCCGGCGGCAGCCGAGGCGGCCACCGGGCAGCTCGACGCGGAGATCGTCGCCCTCCGAGATCGCGTCGAGGCGGTCGAGTCGGAGCTTCGCGAGGAGTGCGAGAACCATGCAGCGACCCGCGAGCAACTCGACGAGACGATCGCCGGCCTGGCGAAGACGACGGCGAAGCTTCACGACACCGAGGCAGCGAGCGCCGAGATCGCCGTCCGGGCCGCGCGGCTCTCCGAGGAGCAAGCTGCGGTTGCGGAGACGCGCCTCGCGGCTCTCGATGCCCGCCTGGCCGAGGAGCTGGCAGCGAGTGCCGAGACGCGAAGCGTCCTTGCCTTGGCGCGCGCCGAGCTGGCCGCTCGAGGAGCCGCGGCCGGTGACCTGGACCAGCCGTCTTTCGCGGACTACCTGTGCTTCGCCCCCGGGAAGAAGGGCTATCGGCTCGTGCCTGCTTCCGGGGCCATGCCGGGCGTGGGCGACCGCCATCAGCTCCACGGCGTCGAGTACGTCGTCACCCGGGTCGGACGCTCGCCGCTCCCGTCTGATCCGCGACGCTGCGCGTATCTCCAGGCGAGCTAGCGCCTCTTCGGGCCGCGCCGTCGCATCGCCTAGGCTTGCTGCGAGTGGGGGAGGAACTGCAGCCGGAGCGAATCGTCCGTCTCGAGCCGGACCGCGTCGTCGTGCTCGACCAGCGGCGACTGCCCGACGAGGAGGTGGAGCTCGAGTGCCGCTCGTCCGAAGAGGTCGCGGATGCGATCCGCACGCTCGCCGTACGGGGCGCGCCGGCGATCGGAATCGCCGCCGCGTACGGCTACGCGCTCGCGGTGGCGAACGGCGAGGATCCGGATCGGGCTGCGGCCGTTCTCGCGTCTTCCCGGCCGACGGCCGTCAACCTCACCTGGGCGCTCCAGGAGGTGCGCTCGTCCGACGATCCGGCCGAGCGGGCGCGTGAGATCCACCGCGACGAGGTCGAGCGCTGCCGGCGCATGGCGCTCCACGCTGCGGAGCTGATCGACCCGGGAAGTCGCGCTCTCACGCACTGCAACACCGGTGGTCTCGCGACGGGCGGCTACGGCACAGCGCTCGGGGCCGTGCGCGCGGCCCACGAGCAGGGCCGCGTCGAACACGTGTGGGTCGACGAGACGCGCCCGCTGCTCCAGGGCGCACGGTTGACGGCATGGGAGCTCGGCGAGCTGGGTATCCCGTACGCCGTGATCGTCGACGGAGCGGCAGGCGGGCTGATGGCTTCCGGGCTGGTCGACTGCGTGCTCGTCGGCGCAGACCGGATCGCGGCGAACGGCGACACCGCCAACAAGGTCGGTACGTACCCGCTGGCGGTGCTCGCAGCGCACCACGGCCTTCCCTTCTACGTCGTCGCGCCGACGTCCACGATCGACCCGGACACCTCCTCCGGGAGCGACATCGTGATCGAGGAGCGCGCGGGCTCCGAGGTGACGCCTCGCTTTCCGGCCCGGAACCCCGCGTTCGACGTGACGCCCGCGGCGCTCGTGACTGCGATCGTCACCGAGCGCGGCGTCCATCGCGCGCCCTACGACGAGTCCCTGCCGCGGCCGGTCGAGGTCGGGCAGTGAAGGCGCTGATCCTCGCCGCCGGCTATGCGACGCGGCTTTACCCGCTCACGCTGGAGACGCCGAAGCACCTGCTCGAGGTCGGCGGCCGGCCGATGGTGGACTGGGTGCTCGACCGGCTCGGTCCGCTCGACGGGCTCGACGGGATCTACCTCGTGACGAACGGGAAGTTCGCGCCTGCCTTCGAGGCGTGGGCGGCGCAGCGCCCGGGGCCGGCCGTGAAGGTGATCGACGACGGGACGACGAGCGAGGACGACCGGCTGGGGGCGATCGGCGACATCGGCCTTGTCCTCGACAGCGAGGAGGTCGACGACGACCTGATCGTGGTCGCCGGCGACAACCTCTTCACCGGCTCGATCGACGGCTTCGTCGCCGAAGGCCGGGAGCGCGAGCGGCCGGTGCTCGCGGTGCACGACGTCGGCGACCGCGAGCTGATGTCCCAGTACAACACGGTCGAGACGGACGAGGACGGCCGGATCACGTACTTCGAGGAGAAGCCCGAGCGGGCGAGGTCGACGCTGGCGGGGATCGCGCTCTACTGGTATCCGCGGCAGATGCTCCCGCTGATTCACACGTACCTGGCCGAGACGACCAACCCGGACCAGCCGGGCCGCCTCGTCGAATGGCTCTATGAGCGAATGCCGGTCTACGTGTGGCAGCTTCCGGGTGCCTGGTACGACATCGGCACCCCGGAGCAGCTCGAATCCGCGCGTGCCGATTTCGACACGTAATCGCAGGCCCTAGCAGGCATGCGGATTTGGCTCAACCATGCGGGTTGTCCCTGCTGTGCTTGCAGCTAGATGCTGTGCTGGTGGTGTCCCGGTGGTGTCTCGCGATCGTTGCCTAGCGTGTCTACGGCGGATTGGCGCGCGCCGGCGAGGGAGGGCGAACGGGCTCGCCGCGTGTTCGCTCGTTGGGGCCAGGAGTATCCGAGGCGGTTTTCGGAGCCGAACGGTGGTTGCAGATCATGCACTTGCGCCTAAGGTCAGTCGGAGCGGGTTCCGGGAAGGACACAGGCCCAGTTCGAGTCTGGCATCCGGGGCCTGCTCCCACCTCGCCGGATTCACCCTGGTCGGTCTGGGCCGCTAGGCGCCGCGCGGTGACTGATCGTCGAGAGTGATGCGCATCAGGTCGCGGATCGAGACGATGCCGACGACGAGGCCGCCTTCGAGCACCGGCAAATGCCGGAAACCGCCGTGGATCATCAGCGTGCCGGCGTACCCGGTCTCGTCCGACGGCTCGATCGTCTCGGGGTTAAGAGTCATCCAGTCCTCGACCGTCTCACCCTCGATCCTGCCCGACGCCACCGCCCTGAGTAGGTCTCGCTCAGTCAGGATCCCACGCAACTGCTCTTCCTCGAGGACGAGCGCAGAGCCGACGTAACGCTCCTGCATTCGTTGCGCGGTCTCGACCAGCAACGCTCGAGGGCCAACGCAGAGGACGTCGCGGGCCATGATCTCGGCGACTGTCGCCACGAAGCGGATCCTACTCGGGTGCGGCGTGAGGATCTCGTCAGTGAGCCAGGACCCGGAGGTTAGTTCTCTTGGTCGTCATACGCTCCGCCGGCCAACCTGCTTGGGAGTTACACCTAGGGCAGTGTCTCACCTCGAGCTGGCGCGGCTCTCCGAGAGACCCGGTGAGGGTCGTGGCGGCCCAGCTCGAGCACTCGCGAAACAGCCTGACGCTCGACACGTACAGCCCGTCCTGGTCGACGAAGGGAGGTGAACATCCCCGGGCTGATCCGTAAACGCCCGGTAGCAGCTGGAGCGGTCTAGACTCGTCTTCGCAGTGGTTGCGGCCACGACCAACGGCACCGAAGTCGTCTATCTCGTGTTTCTGTTGGTCATCTTCCCTGTCCCGGCGTTCATTGTCGCTATCAGACGGGGCGTCTCGTATCCCGGACTTGCGTTCATCCCCTTTGTGGGGGCCTGGATCGTGATCTTCCGTTCAATCGGAACGAGCGCGTGGCTAGCCATCGGTGTCGTCATCCCGCTCGCCAATCTGACAATCGCGATCTGGGCAGCGTTCACGGTTCCTGTCCGCCACGGAATGAGCCGCTGGTGGACGCTCCCTTTCTTGATTCCGTTCGTCAACTATGTGGCCTTCTGGGCATACGCGGTCACACTCCCTCAGCAACCGACATCCGCGGAAGCGACACACGCGGGTGTTTCCATGCCGCAACTCCCCCCATGCCCTAAGTGCGGACAAGCGCTTTCTTCCAATCCGTTGATCTGTCCTCACTGTGGCCAGATGACGCGACCGCCGAGGGAGCAATAACGGGCGTCAGGGAGCGATGGGGTCTGGCGGGGAAAGTTGGCCGTAGACGTCCGGGTGCGGACAGAATTGCTGATCGAATCAGCGCTAGGTGCTGGCGACTGAAGCTGGCCTGGTGGCGTCTGGGTGGTGTCTGGAACCGCCGGTATACCGCGGAAGCCAGCATGTAGAGCCGAACGTGCCGATTTCGACACGAAGTCGGCACGGTGAGTCCAGGCCGACGCGGCTAGCGTCAGACCCTGCTCGATCTCCTCTTCCCGCAGCGCTGTCTCGCGTGCCGACGGCCTGGCACCCAGCTGTGCGCGCGCTGCCGCGACCGGTTGCCCGCGATCGTGCCGCCGCTCTGCGCGCGGTGCGGTGCGCCGACCGTGTGGCCGGTCGAGCGCTGCCGGGAGTGCGCGGGGCGGCGGCTCGGCTTCGCGACGGCGCGGGCGGCGGTCGAGTACGACGACGCCGTGCGCCGGATCGTCGGCGGCTGGAAGGAGCGGGGCTTGCGCCGGCTCGCGGCCGAAGCGGCGGCGCTCATCGCCGACGCGGTGCCTCGGCCCGCGGTGGACGTGCTCACCTTCGTGCCGCCCTGACGGCGACCGGCGACTGCGGCGCGGCCATCATCCCCCGAGCAGCTCGCCCGGGAGCTCGGCTGCCGCTGGGAGCTGCCCGTCGAGCTCCTGCTGAAGCGCATCGGTCCGCCGCGGCGTCAGCGCGGGCTCAGCCTCGTCGAGCGACGGCGCAACGTGCGCGGCGCTTTTCGTGGCACGTGTGCCCCGCCGCCGGTGATCTGCCTCGCCGACGACGTCTACACGAGCGGCGCGACCGCAAGCGCTGCCGCACAGGCGCTTCGCAAGGCCGGCGCGCGTCGCGTCGAGGTCGTCTGCTTCGCCCGCGCTGTCCGTTAGGACGACTCGCGATCGGGTTCAGGCGCACGAATCGTCCTTGCGAATTCCTCGGCCGATACTGTCCTCAGTGAGCCGCCAGGTGCAGACGGCGATCATCGTGGTGCGAGGATCATGGGGGAAACGGCCGGTTTTCCCCATGTGCCCCTTCCCGTCCGCAGCGCGTGCCGACTCGCCTGAGCTCCACCCGGGCGAAGCCGGCCTCCGCCGCGGAGCTCAGCGGCCTAGACAGTCCCGCGCCGTGAGATAGATTTGGATGGAGCACGTATGTGAGACCCGGAGCGAGGAGGCGCTATGCGTTTGCACGTGAAGGGGAAGAACGTCGAGGTCTCGGACGCAATCCGCGAGTACGCCGAACGGAAGCTCGGGAAGCTCGGGAAGCAACTCGCCGAGCCGACGCACGTCGAGCTCGAGTTGGCGGTCGAGCGCAACCCGTCGATCGCGGACAACAACGTCGCAGAGGCGACGATCTGGACGAAGGGGCCGGTTCTGCGGGCGCGCGAGGCCTCGAGCGACATGAAGGCGTCGATCGACCTGCTCGTCGACAAGCTCGAACGGCAGGTCAAGCGGTACAAGGAGAAGCGGCGGCACGAGCACGAGCGGCACGAGCGGGCGAACGGCGGCGCGCAAGCGCCGGCCTCGATTCCTCGGGAGGGAGCAATGATCGTCAAGACCAAGCAGTTCGTGCTGAACGCGATGACCGCCGAGGAGGCGGTCGAGCAACTCGAGCTGATCGGCCACGACTTCTTCGTCTTCCGCAACGCCGGCTCGGGCGAGATCAACGTGGTCTACCGCCGCCGCGACGGCGACTACGGGGTGATCGAGCCTGAATAGCGGGCTCCTCGGCGAGGAGCCCGCGTGAGCCTGTTCAGGCGGGACGAGCCGCTGCACGCCCGGCTCGCGCGCGACGCCGGGATCCTGACCGAGGAGCCGCTGGTCGGCCGCCCGCCCGCGTGGCAGGAGGTCGGAATCCACGGCGTGCCGCGGCTGCGCCAGTGGGACCTGGTCGTCACGACGGAGGCCCCCCGGCTGGGCATCGGCGAGCTCGACTTCACAGTCTTGCCGGACGGCACGCTCGTCGTCGACGACTCGCTCGACCTCGAGCCCGGATCGCTCGACCCGCTTGCGACCGCACTCGAGGCGCAGTTACACCCGCCGTACCGGGCTCACGCCGTCTGGCGCGGCGGCTCGAGCTGGGGCGTCGCAGCGCGCCGGATCGTCGTCGCCGAGCTGCCCGAGGACGTCCCGGGCGACGAGGTCGTGCTCTCGGTCGCCGAGGGGCACCGGTCGCTCGTGGTCGACGGCGAGCCGTCGTTCGGGAGCGTGCGCTCCCTCGAGAGGCTGGGGGCAGAGCGTAGCCACGCGTTCGTCGTCCGCGCCGTGCGCCTCGCGGACAGCATGTGGGAGGTCGAGGTGACGCCCCTCTAGCGTCGCGCCGGCGCGAAGCGGCGCCACGCAGCAAATGTCACGCCGCCCTTGCGGCCGTGTCTCGCCCCGGGTGGGTGGGGGTTCGGGACGGAGCAGCTACTGCTCGAAACAAGTAGCAGCCGGGAACGCGCCGGGGTGTGCCGATTCTGTGACTTTTGCGCGCGCAGGCCGCCGGACCGGAGGCGGTACCCTGTAACGATGCCGCAGGGTTACGGCGCTCTCGAGAAGGTCCTCCGGGCAGGCGAAGGCCGACGGCTGAAGACGCTGGCCGAGCAGGCCGCCTACATCACGTCGCTCGAACCCGAGTTCGAGGCGCTCTCCGACGACGAGCTGCGCGGGAAGACGGCCGAGTTCCGGCAGCGCCACGAGAACGGCGAGTCGCTCGAGGACATGCTCTTCGAGGCGTTCGCTTGCGTCCGCGAGGCGCGCAAGCGCGAGTCCGACCAGCGGATCTTCGACGTCCAGCTGATGGGCGGGATCGTTCTCCACGAGGGCGACATCGCCGAGATGAAGACCGGCGAGGGGAAGACGTTCGTCGCCAGCCTGCCGCTCTACCTCAACGCCTGCTCGGGGCGGAACGTCCACCTCGTCACGGTCAACGACTACCTCGCGAAGCGCGACGCGGAGTGGAACCGCGGCGTCTTCGAGCGGCTCGGCGCGTCGGTCGCCTACATCGAGAACATGATGCCCTTCGAGACCCGCACGCATGCTTACGACTGCGACATCACCTACGGCACGAACTCCGAGTTCGGCTTCGACTACCTCCGCGACAACATGGCCGTGTCGATGGAGGGCGTCGTCCAGCGCGGCCACGCCTATGCGATCGTGGACGAGGTCGACTCGATCCTGATCGACGAGGCGCGGACGCCGCTGATCATCTCCGGCGAGCCCGAGACAGCTGCGAGCACCTACTACGACTTCGCCCGCATCGTCAAGGGGCTCGAGGGCGTCCCGTACAAGCCGCCGTCGAAGATCGACCGGCAGGAGGAGCCGGACGTCGACTACACGTACGACGAGAAGTTCAAGACGATCTCGCCGCTCCCCAGGGGCATCCACGCGGTCGAGCGCGCGCTGCGGATCGACAACCTCTACGACCCGCGCAACGTCCAGCTCGTCAACCACCTCGTGCAGTCCCTGAAGGCGCAGGCCCTCTACCACAAGGACATCGACTACGTCATCCAGGACGGCGAGGTGAAGATCGTCGACGAGTTCACCGGCCGGATCATGGAAGGGCGTCGCTGGAGCGAGGGCCTCCACCAGGCGGTCGAGGCCAAGGAGGGCGTCGACATCCAGGAGGAGCACGTCACGATGGCGACGATCACGCTCCAGAACTACTTCCGCCTCTACGAGAAGCTCGCGGGCATGACCGGAACCGCCAAGACCGAGGAGAAGGAGTTCACCGAGATCTACGGCCTGCACGTCGTCGAGATCCCGACCAACGTTTCCGTCTTGCGCGACGACCGCAACGACCTGATCTTCCGCACCAAGGAGGCGAAGTTCCAGGCAGCGCTCGACGACATCGTCGAGCGGCACGCCTCCGGTCAGCCGGTGCTCGTCGGGACGATCGACGTCGAGACCTCGGAGTTCTTCTCCGAGATGTTCAAGCGCCGCGGCATCCCGCACAACGTCCTGAACGCCAAGCAGCACGAGCGCGAGGCCGAGATCATCAAGGACGCCGGGCAGCTCGGCGCCGTCACGATCTCGACGAACATGGCCGGCCGCGGCGTCGACATCAAGCTCGGTGAGGGCGTGCTCGAGCTCGGCGGCCTCTACGTCGTCGGCACCGAGCGGCACGAGGCGCGGCGGATCGACAACCAGCTCCGCGGCCGCTCGGGCCGCCAGGGCGACGCCGGCGAGACGCGTTTCTACCTGTCCGGCGAGGACCAGCTCGTCCGCCTTTTCGCCGGCGACCGGATCAAGAACATCATGTCCCGCTTCAAGGTGCCGGACGATCAGCCCATGGAGGCGAAGGTCCTTTCGCGCCAGATCGAGAACGCGCAGAAGAAGGTCGAGGAGCAGAACTTCGTCATGCGCAAGAACGTCCTCAAGTACGACGACGTCATGAACAAGCAGCGCGTGGTCATCTACCAGCAGCGCCGCCAGGTGCTCGAGGGACAGGACCTGTCCGCAGAGGTCAAGGAGTGGATCGACGAGATGATCGAGCACACCGTCGACCTCTTCGTCACCGACACGGGCGAGGGTTGGGACCTCGATCAGCTCTGCTTGGCGATGACGACGCTGTACGGCTCGGACGTGACCGGGGATGAGCTGCGGGAGGACTACGGCGGGCGCCTCGAGCGCGAGGTGCTGATCGACGACTTCCGCGAGGACGCGCAGGAGGCGTACGTCGAGAAGGAGCAGCAGCTGGGCGACGAGCTCATGCGCGAGCTAGAGCGCTTCGTCATCCTCCAGGTCGTCGACACGCGCTGGCGCGAGCACCTCGAGTCGATGGACTACCTCCGCGAGGGCGTGCACCTGCGGTCGATGGCGCAGAAGGACCCGCTCGTCGAGTACACGGCCGAGGGGCACAAGATGTTCGAGGAGCTGTCGCAGACGATCCGCGAGGAGGTCGTCTTTACGCTCTTCCACGCCGAGCTCGCGCCCGAGGAGGCGGCCGATCTCTCACTGAACGGCCAGGACGGCGGCAACGGCTCGCTCAGCTACGAGCACCAGTCGCTCGCCGGTGCGGACGCGATCGCGGCCGCCGGGAGCGCCGAGCCGGTTCCGGCCGGCCCGACGCAGCCGCAGCAGCGGCAGGTCTCCGAACGCGACAAGGTCGGCCGAAACGACCCGTGCTGGTGCGGCTCGGGCAAGAAGTACAAGAAGTGCCACGGCGCTTAGAGTTCCTTTCGTAATGAGGCAGGGACCCGTCCTTTGACGAAGAAGGCGGTCGGCATCCGTCGTCAAGCTGGGAGGGGTGTCGATGGCTGTTGCGCCGTGGGTCGTGTCGGATGAGCTGTGGGGGCTGGTCGCGCCGCTGCTGCCAGTGAGGGAGCGGCGCTTCCGCTACCCGGGGCGAAAGCGCTTGCCGGATCGGCAGGCGCTGCAAGGAATCTTGTTCGTGCTGCACACGGGGATCTCGTGGACGCACTTGCCAGTCGAGCTCGGCTTCGGCTCCGGGGTGACCTGCTGGCGGCGCCTCGATGAGTGGCAGAAAGCAGGGGTGTGGGAGCGGCTGCACGAGTTGCTGCTTGCCCGCTTGCGTGCCGCGAGTGAGATCGAGTGGTCGCGAGCAGTGGTCGATGCCAGCCATGTACAGGCGAAAAGGGGGCTCCGCGACGGGCCCGAGCCCGGTTGATAGAGCCAGAGCGGGCTCCAAACACCATCTCCTCGTCGATGGCGGCGGCCTCCCGCTCGCCTGGGCGCTCACGGGCGGCAACCGCCACGACAGCACACAACTGATCCCGCTCCTCGACCGCGTCCCGCCGGTGCACGGCAAGGTCGGCCGGCCGCTCCAGCGCCCCGACCGGATCACCGGCGACCGAGCCTACGACTACCCGAGCCGTCGCCGACAGCTCCGCCAGCGCGGCATCAAAGCCGAGATCGCACGACGCAACACCGAGCACGGCTCCGGGCTCGGCCGCTACCGTTGGGTCGTCGAACGCACCTTCGCCTGGCTGCACCAATTCAAACGACTACTCGTCCGCTACGAGCGCCGCGCCGACATCCACGAAGCCTTCCTCGCGCTCGGCTGCTGCATCGTTTGCTACCGGCGGCTCAAGAACAGCTCATGTAAGAGCAACTCTTAGTCGCGCGGTAGGCTCGGATAGTCGGTGGGGTATACGCCGACCGCGAGTCCAAACACGGTGTCGCCTGACCGTGGAAGCTGGTCGAACGCCGCCACCAGCTCCGCCATCCGCTCCCAGAACTCCGACGCCTGGTGTTCCGTGATGCGGGCGTGCCGGATGAAACCCCACAGCTTCCCGTCGCGGTATGCCGCGGCCGACTCGTGGGCGGCGACCTCGAAGTCGTTGAAGTCCCGAGGCAGCTGGTCGCCGTCCGGGCTCCGCTCGATCGCGACGTAGAACATCCGTGCTGTGCGGCCGTAGAAGCGCTCCTCGATCGCCCGTACGCGGCGTGTCCTCACCACCTGAACCAGTCCGGCATCGGTGAGCACCTTGACGTGGTGGGCGACGGTGCTCTTGGGCCGGTCGAGCGCGACCGCCAGTTCGCTCACCGTCGCGGCCCTCTCATGGAGCAGGCCTAGGATCGTGTTGCGCAGGGGATGGCTGATCGCCTTCACCTGGGAGGGCTCGGTGAGCGCGATTCTGTCGGCGAGGTCGTAGTCGGGAGGAGATGGGTTGCCCGCCATGACCTGAATAGACTAACATTGCCGAATGTTCCAACTTATTGGATCAATCAAGAGGAGGATCCCGCGATGACCGAGGTCGTGCTGTACCACCACGTCCAGGGACTCACCGAGGGCGTGCGGTCGTTCGCCGACGAGCTACGGCAGGCCGGCCACACCGTGCATACACCCGACATGTTCGACAGGCGCACGTTCGACACGATCGAGGAGGGCATGGCCTTCGCGCGTGAAGCGGGATTCGGCGCGCTGGCCGAGCGCGGGGTGGCCGCCGCCGAGGGGATCAGCCCCGAGGCCGTGTACGCCGGCTTCTCGTTCGGGGTCATAGTTGCCCAGCAGCTCGCGCAGACCCGACCCGGCGCCCGTGGGGCCTTGCTCATGTACTCGTGCCTCCCGGTCTCGGAGTTCGGAGCCGTATGGCCTGAAGGCGTCCCAGTGCAGGTGCACGGCAAGGACGCCGACCCGTTCTTCGCCGAAGACCTCGAGGCCGCACAGACGCTCGTCGCCTCGACCGACCAGGCCGAGCTGTTCCTCTACCCAGGGGAAGAACACCTCTTCGCTGACTCCTCGCTCCCCGCGTACGATCCCGCCGCCGCGGCGTTGCTCACCGAGCACGTGCTGACGTTCCTCAAAACGATTGAGGCCGACGGCAAGAACTGAAAGGCGCCCATCGGCCGCGCGATCGTCGCGACCCGCGACGGGCCATCAGCACGCTCCCAGCTCGACGAGGATGCCGACGGAGTCCGTCGTCAGCGGACAGTCCCTGCCTTATTACGAAAGGAGCTCTTAGTGGCACGGGGGAAACGGCCGGTTTCCCTGTAGGCCCCCTTCCCCGCGGGTCCCGTCCCACTTCTGCTGAGCTACGCCGCGGCGAAGCCACGGCTCCGCCGCCAGTGGAGGCGAATGGCATAGCGGTGCGGCCCGGCCACCCCGGTACGATGCGTCTATGGCCGGGGAGCAGCAGCAGCCGCTCGCGCAGCAGCTCGAGGAGATCGGGGTCCAGCTCGACTGGGTCCGTGATTACCTTTGACCCGGACGGCCTGAAGACCCGCATCGCGGAGCTCGAAGGCGAGATGGGGCGGCCCGGCTTCTGGGACGACCAGCAGCATGCGGCCTCCGTCTCGACCGAGCACTCCCGCCTGACGCGGCGGCTCGAGCGCTACGACCGTCTGCGCGGCGAGTACGACGATGCGAAGGAGCTCGCGGCGATGGACGGCGACATGGACGCCGACATCGCCGAGTCGATCCGCCCGCTCCGTCGCGAGCTCGGCCGGCTCGAGGAGGAGGCGCTGTTCAACGGCGAGTACGACGCCGGCGACGCGATCGTCACGATCGTGGGCGGGACGGGCGGCACCGACGCGCAGGACTGGGCCGAGATCCTGGTCCGTATGTACCTTCGCTGGGCCGAGGCGCGCGGGTTCCAGGCGGAACTGCTGGAGGCGAGCCCGGGAGAAGAGGCCGGCCTCAAGTCGGCCACGTTCACGGTCAAGGGCGAGAACGCCTACGGAGCGCTCAAGGCCGAGCGAGGGGTCCACCGCCTCGTCCGCCTGTCCCCGTTCGACCAGGCCCATCGCCGCCACACGTCGTTCGCGCAGGTGATCGTCAGCCCGCTCGTCTCGGACGACGTCGACGTGGAGATCGACGAGTCCGACCTGCGCATCGACACCTACCGCGCGTCGGGCGCCGGCGGGCAGCACGTGAACAAGACCGATTCGGCCGTCCGCATCACGCACGTGCCCACCGGCATCGTCGTCCAGTGCCAGAACGAGCGCTCGCAGTCCTCGAACAAGGCGACCGCGATGAGGGTCCTCAAGTCGCGATTGGCCGAGGTGGAGCAGGAGCGGCGTGAGGAGGAGATGGCCAAGGAGAGGGGCGTGGTGCAGGACACCGGCTTCGGAAGTCAAATCCGCAGCTATGTCCTCCACCCCTACCAGATCGTCAAGGACCATCGCACCGATCACGAAGCCGGGAACGCGCAGGGCGTCCTCGACGGCGACCTCGACGGGTTCATCCACGCCTACCTTCTCGCGCGCGCTACCGGGAAGGCTGTCTAGGGGATCGGCTAAAATCCCCGCAACCGGCGTGAACCGCCGTCCCTCGCCTTGCAGGAGTTGAACCTCCAAACCGAAGCGCCGCCGGCGCCCGCGACCGAGGACATCGCTGAGATCGACTCGCCGAGACCCTCGGCCGGGCCGGGAGCGATGATCGTGTTCGACGGCGTCACGAAGGTCTACGAGCCGGACGTGACCGCGCTCCGCGACGTCTCGTTCGTGATCGAAAAAGGCGACTTCGTGTTCATCGTCGGTGCGTCCGGCTCGGGCAAGTCGACGATCATCAAGCTGCTGCTCAAGGAGATCGAGCCGACGCGCGGGCGCATCATCGTCGGCGGACGCGACCTCGGGCGGCTGCCGCGCTCGAAGGTGCCGATGCTCCGCCGCAACGTCCAGTGCGTGTTCCAGGACTTCAAGCTTCTGCCGAACCGCACCGCGTACGAGAACGTTTCCTATGCCCTCAAGGTGCAGGGCGAGAGCCGCGATTCGATCCGCAAGAAGGTGCCGGAGGTGCTCGGCCTCGTCGGTCTCGCGCACAAGGGCGCGTCGCTTCCCGACGAGCTCTCGGGCGGCGAGCAGCAGCGCGTCTCGATCGCGCGCGCCGTCGTCAACCATCCGCCCCTCCTCGTCTGCGACGAGCCGACCGGCAACCTCGACCCCGACACGTCCGTCGGCATCATGCAGCTGCTCTACCGGATCAACCGCGCCGGCACGACGATCCTGATGGTCACTCACGACCGCGAGATGGTCGACAAGATGCGCAAGCGCGTGATCGCGCTCGACGAAGGACGCCTCGCCCGCGACGAGCGGCGCGGAGGCTACGAATGAAGCTGCGGACGATCGTCGGCGAGGCGGTGCGCTCCCTGGGCGCGACGATGTCGACCACGGTCGCGGCGACGCTGACCGTGCTGATCGGCATGTTCGTGCTCGGCGTGTCGATCGCGCTCGGCACCTGGGTGCTGTCGTGGAGCGACCACGTGAAGCACCAGCTCGAGGTCAAGGCCTACTTCACGCTCGACGTGAAGCCCCAGCAGGTCAACGGCGTCCGCGCGCTTCTCGTCCGCGAGCAGACCGCGGGACGCGTGAAGACGTTCAAGTACTGCTCCTCGAACTGCGCGCTCAAGATCATGAGCAAGAAGTACCCCGACCTCACGCGCGGTCTCTCCTACAACCCGCTCCCGGCCTCGTACGACGTGATCCCGACGAGGGCAGAGTACAACGCCGGCATCTCGAGGGACATCCTCCACGCCGGGCCCGCCGGGACGAAGCCGGCCGGCCTGGACAGCGTCAACGACGGTGGCGCGACCTCGCGGCGCATCCTGCGTGTCGGCAGCATCATCGAGATCGTCTTCCTCGTCGGCCTGATCGTCCTGCTCGTCGCCTCGACGCTGCTGATCGCGAACACGATCCGGCTCTCGATCTTCGCGCGGCGGCGCGAGATCGAGGTGATGAAGCTCGTCGGCGCGACCAACTGGTTCGTCCGCGGTCCGTTCATGGTCGAGGGCCTGCTCTGCGGCGTCGCAGGCGCGCTGCTCGCGGTGGTCCTGCTGTTGATCGGCAAGGCGGTGGTGCTGCCGGCGATCCTCGGCCACATCAAGGGCTCGAAGGACGTACACGCGATGGGCTTCGAGCTGATCGCGCTGCTGATGATCATGGCCGGCCTGATGCTCGGCGCCGCCGGCTCCGGGCTGACCGTCCGCCGCTTCCTGCGGGTCTGACCGCGGACGCGCGCCCGTCGCTCCGTACTGGCTTCCCCCGGGGCCTTCGGCCCTGGCCCCCCGGTTTGGACCGTAGCGGCGAAACGCGCGCCCAGGTGAGACCTGGGTGTGACAAGAGCGTGACGATGAATCCACAGCCGTGAGCGCCGAAGGAGACAGGCCGGGACGGCTCGTGGTCGAGATCGGCTCGCGCGGGAAGCTCGTCGTCGGAGAGCCGTTCTTCGACCCAGGCGTGCCGGTCGTGGTCGACCGCAAAGGGCTCGGCGCAGCCGGCCCGGGCGACCTCGCGGTCGTCCGCACCGGTCGCGGCCGTGCCAGGGTGGAGCGCGTCCTCGGGCGCGCGGACCGGATCGGGAACGTCCTCGCGGCGCTCCTGGTCGCGCGCGGGGAGGAGGGGGCGCACGAGCCGTACGACATCCCCGAGCCGTCGCTCGAGGGCCGCGTCGACCTGCGCGAGCTGTCCACGTTCACGATCGACCCCGAGACGGCGAAGGACTTCGACGACGCGATCTCGGTACGGGCCGAGGGCGGCGGGCTGCGCGCGTACGTGCACATCGCAGACGTGTCCTTCTTCGTCCATGCCGACACGCCGCTCGACCGGGGAGCCGCCGAGCGCGGTTTCTCCGTCTACGTACCGGGGCTGGTAGCGCCGATGCTGCCGCACGACGTCGCCGACGACGCGTGCAGCCTGCGTCCGAACCAGGACCGGCTAACGGTCACGGTCGAGGTCCCGTTCGACGCCGACCTACGAGCCGGGGAGCCGCTCTTCTACCGGTCGGTCATTCGCAGTCGGGCGCGGCTCACCTACGGGCAGGCGGAGCGGATCCTGGCCGGCACCGAGCGGGCGGAGCCCGAGATCGAGGAGGGGCTCGGGCTTGCCGAGCGGCTCGCGACCGAACTCCGCCGCAGGCGGTTCGCCCGCGGGGCGCTGCACATCGAGACGCGTGAGATCACCTTCGCGTTCGACGGGCGGGGCGGCGTCGAGCGAGCCTGGTCGGAGAGCGAGCCACACGCCCACGTGCTCGTCGAGGAGCTGATGATCCTCGCGAACGAGGCAGTCGGCGCGCTCCTCGCCGGGCGCCGTCGCGACGCGCTCTACCGCGTGCACGAGCCGCCCGATCCGCAATCGGTCGAGCGGCTGCTCTCCGTGCTCGCCGACCTGGACGTGCCGACGCCGCCGGCGCCCGATCCAGAGCGGCTCATGAGCGCCGGCGCGGCGAAGCTCGTCGGCGAGATCTCGGATCGCGTGACGGCCTACACCGCCCGGTCGGGTCGCGGAGTCGAGGCCTTTCCTGCCCTCGTCCTACGCTCGCTCAAGCAGGCCCGCTACGACCCCCGCAACCTGGGCCACTCCGGCCTGGCGAGCACGGCCTACTGCCATTTCACGTCGCCGATCCGCCGCTACCCCGATCTCGTCGTCCACCGGGCGCTGCTCCGCGAGCTCGGCGCAGCGGACGAGCCGGTTCCGGGTGACCTCCCCGAGCTGGCCGACCACCTGTCGGCGCGCGAGCGGGCTGCGGCGGACGTGGAGTACGCCGCCGACGCCATCTGCCTGGCGTGGCTCCTCGACGCGACGCTGTTCGAGCGCGGCTGGGAGACGGCGTTCGAGGGCGAGATCGTCGGCCTCATCGGCTCCGGCCTGTTCGTCCGCTTCGGCGACGTCTTCGAGGGCTACCTCCCCGTGCGACGGCTTCCGGGCTACTACGAGCTCAACGTCCTCGGAACGGCGCTGGAAGCCAGGCGGGGAGGGCGGCGCTTCAGGCTCGGCGACGCGATCGAGGTGCGGGTCGAGAAGATCGAGCGCTCCGACGGCAAGGTGGAGCTGTCGCTCGCCGGTCGCGGTTCTTGACGGGGTCCAAGCGCGTCAACGGCGGCGGGGCGCCACGCCCTTCGCCCGACACCGCCGAGGAACCCTCGAAGAGGGGAACGACGTGATATGAACGGGGTGTGCCGAACACGACTCCCGGCCGGCTTCGCACGATCCCGCTCTTCGCGGAGCTCGACGACAACACGCTTCTGGCGATCGCGGAGATCGCCTCGGAGGTCGAGGTCCCGGCCGGCCAGGTGATGATCCGTCCTTACGACCCCGGGCTCGGGATGTTCGTCGTCGAGGAAGGCCGCGTCGTCGTCGAGCTCAGCCAGGGCCGCGAGGTCGAGCTCGGTCCGGGGGAGTTCTTCGGCGAGCTGGCGCTCCTGATCCCCGAGGGCGTCCGCGCCGCGCGGGTGCGTGCCGAGACCGACGTGCGCTGCCTGGCGATCGGCCGGGACGACTTTGCGGGCCTGCTCGACACCGAGCCTTCGATCGCGGTCGCGATGCTGCCCGTGCTGGCGCGGCGCCTGTCCGAAGAGCTTCGCGCGCGCTGAGCCTCCGTCCACCCGGCTTACACTTGGCCGCGTGGCGAAGCCGCGTGGAGAGAAGCTGGTGGCGGACAACCGCCGTGCCAGGCACGAGTACGAGCTGCTCGAGCGGATCGAGGCCGGGCTCGTCCTGAAGGGGACGGAGGTGAAGGCGCTCCGCGAAGGGCGGGCGACGATCCAGCGCGCCTTCGCCGACGTTCGCGGAAGCGAGATCTGGCTCGTCGGCGCCAACATCGCCACCTACGACAAGGGCGGCATCGCGAATCACGACCCCGAGCGCGACCGCAAGCTGCTCCTGCACCGGCGCGAGATCGACCGGCTGCGCGGCCGCGTCCAGGAGAAGGGGCTGACCCTCGTCCCGACGCGGCTCTACTTCAAGGACGGCCGGGCGAAGGTCGAGCTCGCGCTCGCGCGGGGCAAGGAGCTGCACGACAAGCGGCGCGACATCGCGAAGCGCGAGGCCGATAGGCAGATCGAGCGCGCGCTGTCCAGGCGCTCGCGCTAGCCGTGCCCGACGAGCAGCAGCTCCACGAGGCCGAGCGCCTCGGCCCGGCGCCGCCCGTCCCGGAGAGCGGCGCGCGCAGGCTCGTCGGGCTCGCGGCGATCGACCTCGGCCCGCTCCGCCGACACCGCGAGTACCGCCTGCTCTGGTTCGGGCTCGCCGTCTCGTTCTTCGGCTCGGAGATCGCGTTCGTCGCCGTCCCGTACCAGGTCTACCACCTGACGGGCTCGACGGCCGTGGTCGGCCTGCTGGCGCTCGTCGCGCTCGTGCCGCTCCTCCTGTCGGCGATCGTCGGCGGTGCGTTCGCGGACGCGGTCGACCGGCGGCGGATGGTGCGGATCACGGAGCTCGGGATGGCGCTGTGCTCGACCGTGCTGCTCGTGAACGCCCTGCTGCCGAGCCCGCAGGTGTGGGTGCTCTTCGTCGTCGAGGCACTCGCGGCCGGCCTCGGCGGCTTCCTGCGGCCGTCGCTCGACGCGCTGACGCCGCGCCTCGTCGACCGGGAGGAGCTGACCGCCGCCGGCGCGCTCGACTCGCTCCGCTTCCAGATCGGCCTGATCGGAGGCCCGGCGATCGGCGGCCTGCTGATCGCGACGGTCGGAGTCGCGGGCGCGTTCGGGATCGACATCGCCACCTTCCTCGTCTCGCTGGTCGCGCTCGGCATGATGCGAGCAGTCCCACCGCCGCCCGACGCCGAGCGGCCGAGTCTGCGGCGGATCGCCGAGGGCTTCCGCTACGCGCGCTCGCGGCCGGAGCTGCTCGGCACGTACGGCGTCGACATCGTGGCGATGTTCTTCGGGATGCCGACGGCGCTCTACCCGGCATTCGCACTCGAGTTCGGCGGACCCGGCGTCCTCGGGCTCCTCTACGCGGCGCCGTCCGTCGGCTCGCTGATCGCGACCGCGACGAGCGGCTGGACGAAACGTGTACACCGGCACGGCCTGGCGGTGATCGTCGCCGCCGCAGCGTGGGGGGTGGGGATCCTCCTGCTCGGACTGGCGCCGAACCTGCCGCTCGCGCTCGCCGCCCTCGCGTTCGCGGGCGCGGCCGACATGGTCAGCGGGATCTTCCGCTCGACGATCTGGAACCAGACGATCCCCGACCGGCTGCGCGGACGCCTCGCGGGGATCGAGCAGGTCAGCTACTCGACAGGCCCGCTGCTCGGCGATGTCGAGGCCGGCGTGGTCGGCTCGCTCGTCGGCGTGAGGGCCTCGATCGTATCGGGCGGTGTGCTCTGCATCGTCGGCGTCGGCGTTGCAGCCCTCCTGCTGCCTGCGTTCCGCAACTACGACGCGCGGACGTTCGTTCCCGAGCCCGAGGCGGCGCCTGCCTCGTAGTCTGCCGCGGTGCCCCTCAAAGCAGCTCGCCGGGCTACGCCGAGTCGGCCGTCTGGATGGCCAAGCAGCTCGGAGACTCGTAGAGCTAACGACGGACTGCGGCGCGGAAGTCGTGCTCGTGGTGGTGGTGGCGCCGTGAGAGCCAGGACGTCTGCACCGAGTACGTCCCGAGACCGACGACGACCCCGGCTACCAGCGCGGCCGCCACTGCGTATCGCCTCAATCCCACCCCGGCCGGCGATCGAGCCCGGGGCCGCCAGTCCGCGAGGCCGTGCCGGAGCACGTGAGGGAGGTAGGCGAGCACGTGCACGACCATGAGGACGCCCCAGATGACGAAGCTGACCGCGTGCACGGTCAGGAGGAGGCCGCCGCCGTGCCCCTCGACCAGGAACGCGACCCCCGTTCCGAACAGGACGACGGTCGAGGCCACGAGCAGCGGCGCGAGCACGCGCAGGAGGAGCTCGGGCGGCCCCTTCGCCCGGTAGCTCTCGCTGCCGGTGTAGTAGCGGACGAATCGCCAGCCCGTGCTCGCCAGCTTGAGCGCGATCGGCGGGATCAGCAGCAGCCCCAGAAAGAGGTGCACCGACAGGTAGTCGTGGAGCGAGAGCGTCGTCGCGGCCTCGACGACGAGCAGGACGCCGAGCACGAGCCCGACGGTCGACGTCAGGTGGTCGTTGCCCTCGGGACCGCCTGGGAGAAGTCGAGACCGCACCCGCACGACTCCGGCATTGTGGCCGCTCCGCGATAAGAACTCGATAAGAGTGCGTGAAGTCCGCAGGCGAACGTCGGGCGGCGGCGTACGATCCTCGTATGTCCTCGCACCGCGGCGAAGGTAGGCGGATCGGGCTCGACGTGACGTGATCGAGGTCGAGGGCCTGACCAAGGACTACGGTGCGAAGCGTGCAGTCGACGACCTGACGTTCACGATCCGGCCGGGGCTCGTGACCGGGTTCCTGGGCCCGAACGGATCGGGGAAGTCGACGACCATGCGCCTGATCCTCGGCCTGGACGCGCCGACCGCGGGGAGCGCCACCGTCGACGGCCGGCGCTACCGGGAGTTCGCGGCCCCGCTGCACGAGGTGGGTGCGCTGCTGGAGGCGCGCTCGGTGCACACGGGCCGGTCGGCCTACAACCATCTGCTCGCGTTGGCGCAGACGCACGGCATCCCGAAACGCCGGGTGGTGGAGCTGATCGACCTGGTCGGCCTGCACGACGTCGCCCGGAAACGTGCGGGGCAGTTCTCGCTCGGAATGGGCCAGCGGCTGGGGATCGCGGCGGCGCTGCTCGGCGATCCCGCGGCGCTGCTCCTCGACGAGCCGGTGAACGGGCTCGACCCGGAGGGGATCCAGTGGATCAGGAACCTGCTCAGGGGCCTCGCGGCCGAAGGGCGGACCGTCTTCGTGTCGTCGCACCTGATGAGCGAGATGGCGATGACGGCGGACCACCTGATCGTGATCGGCCGCGGCCGCCTGATCGCGGACATGGACGTCGACGAGTTCGTCCGCCAGGCCTCCGGCAAGCTCGTCCGCGTGCGTTCGCCGCACGCCGCGCGGCTCCGGGAGCTCCTGAGCAGGCCCGGCGTCTCCGTTGCCGCCGACGAGCGCGGCGCGCTGGAGATCAGCGGGCTGAGCGCCGAGCAGGTCGGGGAGATCGCGGCCGCCGATCACGTCGTGCTCCACGAGCTCACGCCCGTGCAGGTGTCGCTCGAGGACGCGTTCATGGACCTCACCCGCGAGGAGGTCGAGTACAAGGCGATGGACGTCGTCCCGCTCGGCGAGAAGGCAGCCGTATGAGCGCGACGGCCGGAGCCGCGGCCGCGCTGCCTCGCCTCGAGCGCACCGGGCGGGTGACGCAGCTGCGGGTCGTCCTCTCCGAGTGGACGAAGCTCCACTCGCTGCGCTCGTCACGCTGGTCGCTGCTCGTCGCCGGCCTCTTGACCGTCGGGTTCCCGCTCCTCTTCGCCACCATCCTCTCCAATCGCTGGAGTCACCTGAGCCCGCGCGAGCGCGCCCATCGCCAACCCCTCGACGTCGCGCTGTCAGGGGTCAACGTCGCCCAGCTCGCGATCGGCGTCCTCGGCGTCCTCCTGATCAGCGGCGAGTACTCGACCGGAATGATCAGGTCGACGTTCGTGGCAGTGCCCAAGCGCCTGCCGGTGCTGTGGGCAAAGGCGATCGTCTACGCCGCGGTCACGCTCGCCCTGACGGTGCCGGCCGTCCTGATCGGGTTCTTCGGCAGCCAGGCGATCCTGCGCAACCACCACATCCTCGAGCTCTCGTTCTCGCATCCGGGGGTTGCCCGCACGGTGCTCGGGGGCGCCGTCTACCTGACGCTCGTCGGCGTGTTCGCGCTGGGCGCTCGGTGCGATCCTCAGGAACACCGCCGGGGGCATCGCGACCTTCGCCGCGATCATGTTCGTGATCCCGCCGCTCCTGAACATCCTGCCCTCGGACTGGAACAACGCGATCAACCCGTATCTGCCGAGCACTGCGGGGAACGCGATCTTCTCGCTCACCCACGGCTCCGACACGCTCGCCCCGTGGCCGGGATTCGCCCTCTTCTGCGGCTACACGGCGCTCTCGCTCGCCATTGCCGCCGTCCTGCTCGTCCGCCGCGACACCTGACGACGGGGCCGATCTCACAGGTCTTTCTCAGAGAGCACTCACGATTGATTCATGTTCGCGAGGCAGGATTCGTAGATGTCTGACGTGGGTGTCGGGGTCGAGACGCGCCCGCGGGCGCCTTCGCGCGCGTCGCGGCTCGCCGCGCGGAGAGGCTGGTGGCTGACCGCCGTCGCCGTCTGGGGGTTCTTCCTCGGAAACGCTGCCGTCATCGTCTGGCTGTGGTGGCACGGCGGCAACGTGAGCGGCGTCCACACCGAGGCGGACGCGCTGACGAGCGTCGCACGGATCACCGGCCTGCTCGGCGCATACCTCGCGCTCGTCCAGGTCGTGCTGCTCTCCCGGATCCCGTGGCTCGAGCGGCTGGCCGGGTTCGACCGGCTCACCGTCTGGCACCGCTACAACGGCTGGCTCTGCCTCGACCTCGTGATCGCCCACGTCGTGTTCTCCGTCTGGGGCTACGCGCGGCTCGACCGCTACTCGCTCGGCAAGGAGATCTCGACGCTGCTCGGTAGCGGCATCTATCCCGGGATGATCACGGCCACCGTCGGGACCGGGCTTTTGATCGCCGTCGCTGCCAGCTCGGCCGTGATCGTGAAGCGGCGACTCCGCTACGAGGCCTGGTATGCCGTGCATTTCACCGCGTACGCGGCGATCGCGCTCGCCTGGTTCCACCAGATCCCGACCGGCAACGAGCTCGTCCTCGACACCGCCGCGGCCGACTACTGGCGCGGCCTGTACGCGGCGGCGCTCGCCTTCCTCGTCGTCTTCCGCGTGGCGCAGCCGCTCGTCAACGCGCTGCGCTACCGCCTCCGAGTCGCGTCGGTGGAGTCCGAGGGGTCAGGCGTCGTCTCCGTGCGGATCACCGGGCGCAGGCTCGACCGTCTCGACGCCCGGCCGGGCCAGTTCTTCCTGTGGCGGTTCCTCGACCGGGGGCGCTGGTGGGCCGCGCATCCCTTCTCTCTCTCCGCCGCGCCCGACGGGCGCAGCCTCAGGATCACGGTCAAGGCGCTCGGCGACTTCTCCGGCGACCTCGGCACCGTGGCTCCGGGCACGCGCGTCGTCGCGGAAGGGCCGCTCGGCCACTTCACCGAGGACGCGCGGCTGCGAGACGGGGTGGTGCTGATCGCCGGCGGCATCGGCATCACGCCCGTGCGCGCGCTCGCGGAGCGGATGGACGGCGACGTCGTGCTCCTCTACCGCGTCCTGCGCGAGGAGGACGTCGTCTTCCGCGAGGAGCTCGAGGCGCTCTCGCGGGACCGCGGCATCCGGCTCGAGCTCGTCGTCGGCGACCACGCGACCCCCGAGGGCGCGCGGCTGCTCTCACCCGACCACCTGCGGGAGCTCGTCCCTGATCTCGACGACCGCGACGTGTACGTCTGCGGGCCGCCGGCGATGACGGACGCGCTCGTGAAGAGCGTCCGGCGAGCCGGGGTCTCGCACCACCACATCCACGCCGAGCGATTCGCTCTCTGACGAAAGGACAACTCGATGCGCCGAACTGCCAGAGCCCTCACCACGGTCGCCGTCATCGCCCTCCCGCTCGCCAACACGGCCGCGCGCGCGGCGTCGGCAACGGTGACCGCCGTGAAGAAGAAGACGGTCTGGAAGAAGGTGGCCGGCCCCCAGGCCCAGGCCGACCGCTGGGGCTACGTCGAGGTCACGCTCGTCGTCAAGAAGACGACCACGACGACCGGCTCGAAGACCAAGGTGACGCGGAAGATCACCGGGGTGCCCGTGCCCGTCTACCCCGACCACACGGGGCGCTCGGTGTTCATCAGCCAGAACGCGATCCCGATGCTGATCGGCGAGGTGCTGAAGGCGCAGTACGACTCGAACATCGACATGATCTCGGGCGCGACGTACACGAGCCAGGCGTTCATCCAGTCGCTCCAGGCAGCGCTGCTGAAGGCGAAGAGGGTCTGATGTCCGCACAGGTCGGCACGCTGCGCGTCGAGCACGTGATGGGCATGCCGATCGTGGTCGACGTCCGCGACGACGTCGGCGAGCACGCGATCGACGAGCTCTTCGACTGGCTCCGGCACGTCGACGCCGTGTTCAGCACCTACAGGGACGCCAGCGACATCTCGCGCCTGAACCGCGGCGAGCTCGAGCTGCACGCCGCCCACCCGGACGTTCGCGAGGTGCTCGAGCGCTCCGAGCGGCTGCGGGTCGAGACGTCCGGCTACTTCGACGTCCGCGCGGCGTCGCGGGTAGTGGACCCCTCCGGCCTGGTGAAGGGCTGGTCGGTGGAGCGGGCGTCGGCGATCCTCGAACGCGCCGGCTCGTCCAATTTCGCGATCAGCGCAGGGGGCGACATCGTGGTTCGCGGCGGCGCGCTTCCCGCCTCCCGCTGGCGGATCGGCGTCGAGCATCCGGGGAGGCGGGACGCCGTGGCGGAGGTGGTCGAGCTGACCGACGTGGCCATTGCGACCTCGGGAACCGCCGCACGCGGCGACCACGTCCTCGATCCGCACACCGGCCGTCCGCCCGAAGGCCTGCTCTCCGTGACGGTGGTCGGGCCCGATCTCGGCACCGCCGACGCCTACGCGACCGCGGCCTTCGCCATGGGTGCGCGCGGGCCGCACTGGACGGCACGTCTCCCCCGCGGCTACGAGGCGATGTCGATACTCGGGGACGAGACCGTGCTGTTCACCGGCGGCTTTCCCCGGATCGCAGCCGCAGCCTGACGATCTGCGGACGCAGGCAGAGCGACGTAGCGAACAGCTCTGCGACGACCAGATGGTGTTCTCCGGCTTTGCGCACTCGGGAGGAAACCTCCTTACGCCGCGCGAGTAGGCTCCCCTCGGTGCCCATCTTCGTCCTCACCCGTGAGCGGGGGCCGCGATGGGATGCCTCGCGCGGGCTGCGAGAGCAGGACGCCTGGGACGAGCACGCGGCCTTCATGCAGGCGCTCGCCGACGAGGGCTTCATCGTGCTGGGCGGGCCGCTGGGCGAGGACCGGGTGATGCACGTCGTCGTCGGCGAGAGCGAGGAACGGATCCTCGAGCGCCTCCAGGCCGATCCCTGGGAGCCGATGGGCCTCCTGCGAAACGTCTCGGTCGAGCGCTGGCACGTCCTGCTCGGGAAGCAGCGGCTCCCGATCGCCGGCGACTAGGCTTGGCCTCATGGAACACGTGAACCTCGGTCGCACCGGCCTGCGGGTATCCCGGATCTGCCTCGGGATGATGAGCTTCGGACGCTTCGAGGGCCGCCCCTGGGCGCTCGGCGAGGAGGAGGCGGAGCCGATCGTCCGCCGGGCCGTCGAGGGCGGCATCACCTTCTTCGACACTGCCGACGTCTACAACGGCGGGGAGAGCGAAGTTCTGACGGGCCGGCTGCTGCCGAAGCTGTTCGGGATGCGCGAGGAGTACGTGGTCGCCACCAAGGTGTGCATGGAGACGATGCCCGGCGAGAACGGCCGCGGCCTCTCGCGAAAGCACGTGCTGGCCTCGATCGACGCCTCACTCTCGCGGCTCGGGCTCGACTACGTCGACCTCTACCAGATCCACCGCTGGGATCCCCAGACGCCGATCGAGGAGACGATGGAAGTACTCCACGACGTCGTCAGGGCCGGCAAGGTGCGGTATCTCGGCGCGAGCAGTATGTACGCCTGGCAGCTCGCGAAGGCGCAGTCGGTCGCGCCGACACGCTTCGTGTCGATGCAGAACCACTACAACCTCGTGTACCGCGAGGAGGAGCGGGAGATGATCCCGCAGTGCATCGACCAGGGCGTGGGTGTCCTGCCGTGGAGCCCGCTCGCGCGCGGCCTGCTGGCGGGCAACCGGACGCGCGAGGGCGAGCCCCTGACCACCCGCGCGGGCACCGACCCGTTCGGCGACTCTCTCTACACGCCCGAGGTCGACTTCGACGTCGTCGAGCGCGTCTCCGAGATCGCGGCCGAGCGAGGCGTTCCGCAGGCCCAGGTCGCACTCTCGTGGCTCCTGCACAAGCCCGGCGTGACTGCGCCGATCGTCGGCGCCACCAGGGCGCAGCACGTCGACGACGCACTCGCCGCCGAGCAGCTCACGCTGAGCGAGGACGAGATCACGCGACTCGAGGAGCCGTACGTGCCCCACGCGATCTCCGGTCACTAGAGGCCCGGGCTACAATGTGGGGGAACAAACATACGGGGGCGACCAGGTTTCGACGTGGTCGGTTCTCCGGCTGAGCTGCAAGCCGAGGTCCCCGGTCGGCCTCGTTAATCCACCGGGACAATGCAAGTGCGGATCACGATCTCGCACTCGCCGCCTAAGTAATTAGGTGACGCGTCGCTCCGAATTTGCCCGCGGTTCGGGTAGCGGCGTCAGACAGCGGGCTGGCCCCGAAGGAGCGCTGATCGCCGGAGGGGCGAGACCACAGGATCGGCTGGCCCGTCGGTAGGTCGTCTGCGAACCGGCCGCCGGGCGAGATCAAACCGCAGACTACGCTTGTAGACGCTCAGTACGGTGCGACCGCGGACGGGGGTTCGATTCCCCCCGCCTCCATTCGTTGCATTTATTACAACTGTCGCTCGCACTGCAGACAGGCTCCACTGACAGAAACGCTGTCGTGACTGACCCCTAGGGTGCGAGGCGGGGGAAGTAGTGCCAGGCGGCGCGCCTGATGACATCGACGATCACCGACGGTGTGAGTTCCGTGTTGGGATCGTCGAGTTGCGGTGGGAGTTCGATTCCGAGGTCTTTGGCGTGTTCGATGATGCCTGGGCCGATGCTTTTGCCGAGCCCGCTGAGCCCCTTGTTGAGGGCGTCTTCGTCAAGGTGCCATTCAGGGACGGGGAGGGCGGTGATCGTCGCCCATGTTTCCGGGTTACGGGACTTGTCGAGGGTAAAGAGGTTGTCGAAGGTGCGGGCTGAGGCGTCTCGCTGGGTGAGGGGCTCGCCAAGGTTCCAGACCTTGCGCAGGGTGGCGATGAGCGAGGTGTGGCGGTACTCGTCGTTGAAGACGGAGCCTTGCGGGATCCAGGGCGAGACGAGGATCGCGGGAACGCGGTAGCCGGATCGGTCGAACGTGAAGCCCAACTCGCCGGCGGGTGCGTCCTTGTCGGGCGGGGGTACCGGGCCGGGAGGGACGTGGTCGTAGGTGCCTCCGGGCTCGTCCCAGCCGATCAGCAGGGCTGTGTTCCAGACGTTCGAGCCCGACTCGGACGTGCTTGTGCGGTAGGCGTTGAAGATCCGCTCGAGGAAGGCTTCACCGCCCAGAAGCGAGGACGGAGCGTCCAGCGCCCGGGCGTCGACGCTGGTGCCTAGTGCCCGGCCGAAGGCCGGGTGGTAGTCGCCGTGCCCGCCCATCAGGTTCGGCTCGATCAGCGAGAAGTCGGGCAAAGTGCCCGCGGCCGCGTCGCGTTCGAACTCGGCGAACGGCAGCACGTTCGTCGCCAGCCGGTCCTTCAGGCGGGAGTAGTGGATGACGCCGTGAAACGACAGCGGCATCGGCTCCATCACATAGATCTTCCAGGTCTTTCCGTGCGTCTCGAGGCGTTCGAAGATCGTCTCGGCGTCGTTCTTCGTGAACCACTTCCGGGCAGGGCTGTTTACGACCAAGCCGGACGATGTCCCCGCTGTCCAGAACGAGCGATTCATGAACGTCTGGGAAGGCACCTCGCAGAACCAGTGGTCGAAGACCCCGAAATCACGCGCGATCCCGTTCAGCACAGGCAGTTGCTCCGGCGTGTACCCGGTCATGATCTGCGCGTATTCGTCAAAGGTCGGCTGGCGACCCATCTCGCCGGTGAAGGTGGAGATGTAGTCGGTGACGAAACCGTCCATCGTCGGCGTCGCCCCCGCAGGCGGCGCGTTCCACGGCTCCGTCACCTCCTCTCCCAGCTTGAAGCGGTTGTGCTCGTCAAGGACGTTGAACAGCTGCGTGTTCGTGTGGTACCACTCCTCACCCGAGTCGGGGTTTGGCGCGTCCATGTCCGTTGTGACCGTGTGCGGCACCACCTTCCGCTCGGCACCGTGCTCGGCCCAGTCCGGGATTGGGTTACTCAGCTCCTTGCCGACCACGCCCTCGAACGTCTTGCCGTCACCGGGGCCGTACAGATGCCCGAGCACGTTGTCGAGAGACCGATTCTCGAACAGCACGACCACGATGTTGTCGAGCGCGTGGGACCTGTCGGGTGCGGGCGTCAATGGTCTCCTTTCAATTTGGACTGTTCGTGGTGGCGTAGATCGTTCAGCCCTGGCCCGGTCTCCTGGCCTCCGTATAGATCCCGCGCTGAGCCGCAGCCGAGCCGGCCATCCCACCTCCCGGACCGCGGAGGACGTAGGCGAACGCGACTGCGATCACGGCCCCAAGGAGCGGGCCGACGACGTCGGCCCGGTAGGCCGTCCAGTCGTTCCCGACGAGATCGGGGCCGAACGTGCGGGCGGGCGAGCGGGATGCAGCCGCCGACGCCGAGCGCTCCGAAGATGCCGAGTGCGCTGCGCATTCACCGAAACCTCCCGACTCGCCTTCCCTGGAACCCGCGAGCCTAGGAACGGGGTGCGCGTCGAGCATCACCCCCTGGGGATGAACAATCCGCCGATCTGCGCGCCGAGGGCGCGATGACAATCGCGCGAGCGACGACGCCAATGGAGACGAACCCATCGATCCTCTCGGCCAGCTGATCCAAATCCCGGATCACGTGGATGTCGTCCGTCGTGGTGATCGAGGCCGGCGTTGTGCATCCGTTGGCCTCCGGTGACGCGTCGAAAGCGACGGCCTCGCCCGGCCTCTAGGGTTTCTTGCGCTTCCAGACGCCGGTGAAGAGTGCTTCGCGTGGCCCGCACTGCCTGTCGGCGATCGCTTTGAGCGTGAGCGATCGTCCCGATGCCTTCCAGCCGTAGGTGCCCTTCGTGGTGCAGACAGGCACCGACGCGATAGTCAGGCTGCGAATGATGAAGAAGCTGGTCGAGAAGTCGGGAATGCAGGTCTTTGTTGCGATGCATCCTGGCCTGTAGCCGCCCGGCGTGTACACCTCGACGCCGCCGCCCTTGCTGACCACGATCGTCCAGACTCCGACTGGAAAGCCGGATTGCTTGTACTTGCTCCAGTTGGCCTGGGTCACATTTCGGTTCCAGGCACCGACGACCGTCGGGGGTAGGTAGTACGGCAAAGAAGCCGCCTTGGTTGCTCGTGCGATCGCACTGGTAACGGGGACGGCCATGCAAGTCACGAGGACGACCGCCAAGGCGCCTCTGCGCCAATGCCTGCCCATGATGAACACTGCCATCGTGCGGATTGAAACAGCGAATCTAACCCCGATTCGCGCCAGAAGCAACAATCTCGGTCGTCGACTAGGATCCGACCGCCTTGCCTCAGTACAAGCTGATCCGTCGTTGGTTCGATGGCCGTGAAGTGCAGACGCCATACGACGGTGATCCGCTCACCGAAGGCCAGAACTGGCCACTCGATGAGGGAGACGGGCTCAGTTGGGAAGTGGTAGAGGGGCCGCACGATGTCGAAGGCGAATCCGTGCCGGTGGTGGTTATCAGTCCGCGCGACTGGACTGCCCTCTAGACCGACGAGACGAGACGGACGCTGATCGCGGGAGTGGTCTACGACTCCGACGGCCACGAGGCGGTCGACGCCGCGCTCGCCAACGCCGTCAAGAAATCTGTGGCTCAGATCGACGGTACGCCCAGATCGACGTACGAGCGCCAAGGAGCTCAAGGCCGGTCTCGCAAGCCCAGGCAGGGATGGAAGGCTAGACCGGAACACGCAGAGCGGCACGGACACGCCCGAGTCGTCGACCGCCCTGCGCGCCTCTGACCAGTTCGGTCGCCTGGCCTTGCTACTAGCGGCTAAGCAGAGGCCGGCTCGGAAGCCTCCGCTTGGTTCGGGCAGACCTTGCGGTGCTCGGCCAGGAGAGCCGGGCCGCGGTACTTCTCCGTGACCGCGACCCAGCCGCAGGCCTCGCAGGCGATCTCTCGCTCGGCCGCCTTCACGGTCCGCCGGGTGCGCGCCGCCTCGCCCGCCGGGCAATCGTGCTCCTCGAACTCGCGAACCGCCCACCGCAGCGTGGGTCGCTCCCAACGTCGACCGCAAACACCGCACGACGCCACGCCGGGGTTGTCGAGTGCCAACTCGGCCTCCTCCCGACGTTTCGCGCTGCCCCAAGTCACCCGCCGACTCTACCGCCCCCGCGAGAGGTCGCCGAGTTCGTCTCCCTGACGCGCCTGCGAAGCGGCTCCGGCTCTTCGCGTAACCGGGTAGGCTCGGTGGTGTGCCCTGGTGTCAGATCATGCTTGATGACCCGGCACACGGGGACGAGCGGATGTACAAGCGGCTTGTGCGGGCCTTGCCCGTCGCGGGTGACGTGATCGAGCTCGCCGATGAGACGGTTCTCGTGACCCGCGTTGCGCTGACGTCTCCGAGGAACGTGATGGCCGGCCGCGCGGTCGCGCTCGTCTATTGCCGTTTGCAGTAGACAGGCTCAACTACCCGCGGCGCCGCTCCACTCGAGTTCCGGCAGCCCGCCTGGAGTGCTACTCGGCGGTCTTGCTGTCGGGCTCGGTGGGGGAGCGTCTCAGGAGTTCGATCGGGGCGGGGAAGACGAGGAGGGACGAGTCGGTGGCGCCGATTTCGAGCAGCGTCTGGAGGTAGCGGAGTTGGATGGCGATCGGGTGGTTTGCCATGACGAGCGCAGCGTCTTTGAGTCTTTCGGCTGCTTGGAACTCGGCTTCGGCGTTGATCACCTTGGCTCGTCGTTCGCGCTCGGCTTCTGCCTGTGCGGCCATGGCCCGTTTCATGTTGTCGGGGATCTCGACGTCTTTGACCTCGACGCTCGAGACCTTGATCCCCCAGGGGGCTGTGTGTTCGTCGATGACCCCTTGCAGGATCGCGTTGATCTTCTCGCGCGCTGAGAGGAGCTCGTCGAGGACGTGTTGGCCGAGCACGGAGCGCAACGTGGTCTGTGCGATCTGGGAGGTTGCGACCAGGTAGTTCTCGATCTGCACGATCGCGGCTGTCGGGTCGACGATCCGGAAATAGCAGACGGCGTTCACCTTTGCCGGGACGTTGTCCTTGGTGATCACGTCTTGAGGCTCGATCATCAGCGTGACCGTGCGCAGGTCGACCTTGATCACCTGGTCGACGATCGGGATGCGGAAGAACAGTCCCGGCCCCTTGGGTTTAGAGAGCAACCGGCCGAGGCGGAAGAAGATCGCGCGCTCGTACTCCCGGACGATCTTGATCGACGAGAACAGCACGAGCAGCGCCAAGACGAAGACGACGACGATGCCGACGATTGCTGCGGTCATGAGATCCCCAGAATCCGGAACGGATCCTACGTGCGTTTCCACCCGCGGTGGTACGTCTCCCACGAGGATCACGACTCTCTCTCAACTCCGGCGCCGGGGGAATGTCGTGGGAGAGAGCTACTCTGGGGGTGTGAGACTGGCGGTCGGAGACGCGGTCGTGTACCCCGCGCACGGGGTGGGTCGCGTGGTGGCCCGCGAAACGCGGGTGGTTCAGGGTGCGACGCAGGACGTTCTCGTGCTCGAGCTCCCGGACGGCCTCTCCGTAACGCTGCCGATCGAACGCGCCCGCGGGCTGCTGCGACCGCTGCTCAGCGAGACGGATCTGGGCCGGGTGCAGGAGACACTTCGCGAGGATCACGCGCCCAGCGACGACGTCTGGTTGAAACGGAGAAAGGACACGCAGGTGAAGCTGTCCGGCGGCGACCCGCTCGAACTGGCCGAGGTCGTGCGTGACGGCGCACTCCGCGAACGGAGACTGATCGCGAAACACAACGGGTCGAGGCTGTCGACGGGGGAGAGGGATCTCTACATACGAGCGCGAAGGCTTCTCTCGGCTGAGATCGGACTCGCGCACGATCTCCACCCGGTAGACGCGGACGCCTGGATCGAAGAGCAACTGGCCGCGACGGCCTAGAACGAGAATCGGCGACAAACGAAGGCTGCACGGACCGGCCCCGATCTCGCTCGGGCACATCCTCAAGGAGAGGCTCTCAGAACCCCCGTCTCGTGCCGATACGCGTCGAGATGGCCTCCCCGCCCAGTGCAACGCGGCGTGCCGGAAGCGCGGCGCGTTCCGGCCTCGTCGGGACGATCGTCGCGGCCTTTGCGTTCTTCGACGTTGTCTTCATCGGCGCGCCGATCGCGCTGCTCGCGGCGGCCTCGCTCAGACCGTTGCTCGTCTTCGTCGTCGCGGCCATTGCCGTCAGCTTCCTCAGCATCGGCTGCTGTAGCTGGGTCGACCGGCGATGGGACGACTGGTTCACCGGGCACGGCAAGCGGATCGAGAAGAAGCTGGAGACGATGCGGGCGAACCGCCTGATGATGCATCCGGTGGCGTGGATCCAGCGCGGCTCGGACCGGTGGTACGCACTTGCAGCGGCGCTCGCCAACCCGATCCTGATCGTCGCTCTCGCCCGGTCAGTGGGTGGTGAGCCTGTCGGTCGGCGCAGAATCCTCCTCGGATCCGTCGCCTATGCGGTCCCCTACGTGGCGATCTGGTCGCTCCTCGGGCTCGCGCTCGGCGACGCCGTTCGCGCAGCCTAGAGCCCGGGAAAGCGCTGGGATTGGAGCCTCCTAGACTGCGTCTCGTGGATGCGTGGTTCGAGGTCCGTCCGATGCGGGACGAGGATCGACTCCCTCTCGCGGTTCTGTTCGCCGCCGTTGCGGAGGAGCGCGACGGAATCGGCGCGGAGCCGCCGGTGAACGTGAACGCGCGCGCTGCCGGCTGGGCGCTCGACGGGGCCCTGGTCGCGGTCGCCGGCGACGAAGCCATCGGCTGGCTGCGTGTCGAGCAGACCCCGTTCGGGTTCGGCGAGATCGGCATGGCGGTCGCGCGTGAGTGGCGCGGGCGCGGCGTGGGCTCGGCACTCGTCGCCGCGGCGATCGAGTGGGCGCGGAAGCATGGCCTGCACAAGCTGACCCTCACGGTCTTCGCCCACAACACGGCCGCAATCGCGCTCTACCTCAAGTTCGGCTTCGTCGAAGAGGGCCGTCGAGTCAAGCATTTCCGGCGTGCGAACGGGGAGCTGTGGGACGCCCTCGAGATGGGCCTGCTGCTCTGACTCTGCGCTGGCGCGCGCGGCTCAGGGCTCGGCCCTCACCTTGATCGATGCGCGCATGGCTCAGCCCTCCAGCGACGGGGCCGCCGCGTACTCGTCGTCGGTGACGTGGTCGCCCCAGATCGCTGGGTGGCCGTCCTCGCCGACCTCGAGCATCGCGAGATGGGTCATGAACCGGTTCGGCGCGGCGCCGTGCCAGTGCTCCTCGCCAGGCTCGAAGAAGACGCGGTCTCCGGGACGGATCACCTCGATCGGCCCGCCGCGGCGCTGCGCGAGGCCGATCCCTTCCGTCACCCAGATCGTCTGGCCGTTCGGGTGGACGTGCCAGGCCGTACGCGCGCCCGGCGGGAAGTGGACGCTGCTCGCGTGTAACCGTGACCCGTTCGACGGCGCAGCGACCTGGTCGATAGAGACCGCGCCGGTGAACCAGTCACGCGGGCCTGCCACGGTCTCGATGCTGTTCCTCGTGACCTGCATTGTTTGCCTCCCGGTCTCGCCGCTCTAGTCCCGTCCCACCGGCTCCTCGAAGGCCGGCTCGTCGCGGATCGGATCGAAGTCGGAATCCCCCCAGTCCTGGTGCGCGACCGCGCACCGCTCATCGGAGCGAGTGTAGAGGTGCCGTACGGCCACGGACCGGCGCAGCGTGCTCTACCCTCAGCCACTCACGTGACCTCACACCCGAGCCCCGAGAATCCGCTCCACGGCTCATGCCTGTGCGGCGGCGTGCGCTTCGAGGTGACCGCGCCGTTCCTCTGGGCCAATCACTGTCACTGCTCGCGCTGCCGGAAGCACTCGGGCGCGTTCGGCGGCACGCAGGGGAGGGTTCCGCGGGAGGGCTTCCGCCTGCTCGCCGGCGAGGAGCTGATCAGCGTCTTCCGGCCGGAGGACGGGCGCGTGAAGGCCTTCTGCTCGATCTGTGGCTCGAGCCTGTTCGGCGGCGAATGGCCCGAGGGCGACGAGGTCGCCGTCCGGCTCGGTGCGCTGGACGGCGACCCCGGCCTCCGCCCGGAGTTCCACCTGTTCGTCGCCTCGCGGGCCGCGTGGGACGAGCTTCCCGACGACGGCCTGCCGCGCTACGACGAGGCCTATACGGGAGCCTGATCCGGAGACGTCACGCTGCCTTCTCGAGCGCGACCCCGGGCTCCTCGACGTTCTCCATCACCTCGGCCGGCACGCGTGCCGGTGCCGGGCGCACGAGCGTCGCGGCGAGCACCGCGCCTGCGATCAGCAGTCCGGTGAGCACGTAGAGCGCGGTCTGCAGGCCGTGGTCGAGTGCGGGGCCGCTCGACGCGACGGTTCCCGGGTGCGAGTCGACGTAGTTGCCGGCCGACGTCGCGGCGATCGCGCTGATCGCGGCGATGCCGATCGCGCCGCCGATCTGACGGCTCGTGTTCACGAGACCCGAGGCCACGCCGGCGTCGGCGCGCTCGACCCCGCTCAGGCTCGCGATCGTCACCGGAACGAACGAGAGGCTCATCCCGGCGCCGCCGAGCACGAAGGCGGGGAACAGGTCGACGAAGTAGTCGCCGTCCACCGGCAGGCGCGTGAGCAGCGCCACCGACACGGCCGAGAGCAGCAGGCCCGCGGTCAGCGTCCGCTGCACGCCGAACCGCGCCACGATCGGCTGGGCGAGGTTCGAGACGATCACGACCGTCCCGGCGAAGGCGGCGAAGGCAGTACCGGCACGGACCGGCGAGTAGTGGAGGACGTCCTGGAGGTACAGGGTCAGCAGGAAGAACTCGGAGAAGGCGACGCCGCCGACGATCGCCATCGTCGCGTTCGCCGCCGACAGGGTGCGCAGCCGGAAGATCCGCAGCGGGAGCAGCGGCGAGCGCGAGCGGAGCTCGACAGCGACGAACGAGAGCACGAGCGCCGCCGAGCCGGTCAGCAGCGCCAGCGTCCCCGGCGAGCCCCAGCCGTCGCTGGTCGCCCGCGTCATCGCGTACACCAGCATCATCAGCCCGGAGGTGATCGTGGCCGCGCCGAGGAAGTCGAAGTGGCGATGCGGCAGGTCGGCCTTGCTCTCGCGCAGGAGCAGCGGCGTCAGCACGATCGCGGCCACGCCCACGGGAACGTTGATGAAGAAGATCCACGACCAGCTCAGGTATGACGTCAGCAGGCCGCCCAGCAGTACGCCGACCGCGGCGCCGCTGCCCGACGCGGCGCCGTAGATCCCGAGCGCGACGTTGCGGTCGCGGCCCTCCGCGAAGGTCGTCATCAGGAGCGACAGCGCGGCGGGGGCGAGCAGCGCGCCGCCGAGGCCCTGGAGGCCGCGGAACGCGATCAGCGATCCCTCCGACCAGGCGAGCCCGCACAGGAGCGAGCTGATGGAGAACAGCGCCAGCCCGGCGAGGAACAACCGCCTGCGCCCGAGCAGGTCGGCCAGTCGCCCACCGAGGAGCAACGTGCCACCGAAGAGCAGGGCGTATGCGGAGATCACCCACTGCAGGCTTGTCTCCGAGAAACCGAGATCGGTCTTGATCGACGGGAGGGCGACGTTGACGATGGCAACGTCGAGGATGACCATGAACTGGGCGGTGACGATCAGAGCGAGAGCGCTCCAGCGGCCGTTGGCCCTACCTTTGATCTCTCGTCGCATTTGACCTCCTTAATCGTTGACTAGACCAACGTTATATCGACTCAACGCTTGACTGCGCTACGCTATTCCTGTGACAACGGAAACTTCGCCTGAAGCCTCGACTCCACGGCTGCCCGCAGAGCTCGCCTCCTCGACGACGTTCCTGCTCAAGCGCCTCGGCTTCGCTGCCAAGGAGCAGGCGCTGGAGGCGTACGACCAGACGGGGCTGCACCCGTATCACTACGCCGTGCTGGCTGTCCTCGACGAGGGCTCCCGCGAGACGCAGGGGGCGATCGCGGACGCCCTCGGCTACGACCGCGGCCAGCTCGTCGGCCTCCTGGACGAGCTGGAGGACCGCGGGCTGGTCGAGCGCAAGCGCGACCCGTCGGACCGCCGTAGGCAGTCCGTCCGGATGACGGCCGACGGCAAGCGCGCCCTCGCGAAGTTGCGCGCCCTCGCCGTCGAGCTCGAGGACGACTTCCTCGCCAGCCTCGACGAGAGCCAGCGGGCCTCGCTCCACGCCCTCCTGCGCGAGCTCGCGCGGCAGCATCTGCCGCACTGCGCGTTCCAGCAGGAGAGCGCCGCCGCCGCCGCGGACGGCTGAGGCGGCCGACCGGGGGCGCCCCGGCCGGCCGCGTGTGCAACGCTCAGTCCGCCAGGTCCGCAAGGGCGAGTTCCGGTTGCCCGGCGATCTTCGCTTCCGGGCGCCGACCGGGGGCGAGCAGGGCGGCGACGATGCCGAGCGCCGAGAAGCCGGCCCCGGCCCACAGCGCCTTGCCGAAGTTGTCGAAGAACGCGTTCGCGGACGAGTAGACGGCGTGATGCGTGAAGACGGCTGCCAGAACAGCGACACCGAAGACGCCGCCGAGCTCGCGGAAGGAGCTGTTCGTGCCCGACGCGACGCCTGCCTCCTCGAGGGGCACGGAGCCGAGCACGGCGTTGGCCACGGTCGGGAAGCAGAACGACGTGCCCACGCCGGCGACGGTGAGTGCGACGCCGAGCTCGGCGTAGCTCACGTGCCTGCCCGCGATCATCGCCACCCAGCCGAGCCCGATCGCCTGCATCGACAGGCCGAGGATCATGAACGGCCGGTTGCCGAAGCGGTCCGCGAGGATGCCGGCGATCGGTGCGACGATCATCGGCGTTGCCGTCCAGGGCAGCAGTCGGACTCCCGCGCCGAGCGGCGAGTCGCCGAGTCCGATCTGCAGGAACTGGGCCATGAGGAACACGGCACCGAACAGGCCCGCGTACATGAAGAAGCTGACCGCGTTCGCCGCCGAGAAGCCGCGTGAGCGGAACAGTCGCAATGGGATCATCGGGCTGGGTGCGCGGCGCTCCCAGGCGACGAAGGCGCCGATCAACGCGAGGCCCGCGACGAGCGTGACGACGACCTCGGTCGAGGTCCACCCGAGGGCGTTGGCGCGGACGAGTCCCCAGGTGATGCTCAGGAAACCGGTGCCGGCGAGCACGAGCCCGATCGGGTCGAGCCGGGGCCGGGGGCCGAAGCTCTCCGTCAGGCGGGTCGCGCTGAGCGGGATCAGCACGAGGCCGATCGGCACGTTCAGCCAGAAGATCCAGTGCCAGTCGATGCCGTCGATGACGGCGCCGCCGACCACCGGCCCGGCCGCGACGGCAAGCCCCGAGATGCCGCCCCAGAGGCCGATCGCCGCGCCTCGCTTCTCCGCGGGGAACGCCTCGCTGATCAGGGTCAGCGTCAGCGGCATGACCATCGCGGCGCCGATCCCCTGAACGGTCCGGGCGGCGATCAGGTCGGTCACCGTCGGCGACACGGCTGCCGCAGCCGAGGCGGCTGTGAACACGAACAGGCCGATGCTGAACATCCGCCTGCGCCCGAAACGGTCGCCGAGGGCGGCGCCCGTCAGCAGGAAGCAGGCGAACGCGAGGTTGTACGCGTTCACCGTCCACTCGAGGTCGGACAGGCTCGCGCCGAGATCGACACGGAGCACGGGCAGTGCCGTCGTGACGACGAGTGTGTCGAGCGCGACCATGAACAGCCCCAACGAGGCCAGGACGAGCGTCCATGCCTTGTGAGGGGTCTGTGCTGCAATGGGTGCTGGGCGACTCATCGCTCTCTCCTTCGTCGTGGTGATCAGGGACGACGAACGGAAGGGAGACGAATCGACAGACGTTCGAGAAAGGTGTCGATCTGGCGGAGGCCCGTTCGTCGTACTCCGTCAGCGAAGAACGAGGAGGCACACATGCAGTACCTGCTGTTGATCCACGACGACGAGCAGAACTGGCTCGATCTCCCGGGCGAGGAGCAGCGCGACGTCGTCGAGCAGTACCTCGCCCTCACCGCCGAGCTCGAGGAGCGCGGCGCGTACGTCGGCAGCAACCGGCTTGCTCCGACCGCGACCGCCGCGACCGTTCGCGTTCGCGACCGCGAGGACGTCGTCGTCACGGACGGCCCCTTTGCCGAGACCAAGGAGCAGCTCGGCGGCTATTACCTGATCGACGTCGAGACGCTCGACGAGGCACTCGAATGGGCCGCGAGGATCCCCACGGCTCGACGTGGCTCGGTCGAGGTTCGCCCGATCCTGCCGATCCCGACCCGGCCCGCGTGACGAGCGCGACGCAGACCAGGAGGTGAGAGATGCAGTACCTGCTGTTGTTCTATGCCGACGAGCAGTGGCGCGAGAGCCTGTCCGACGATGAGCGGGCCGCGATCACGCGCGAGTTCTACGCCCTCCACGACGAGCTGCAGGAAAGCGGCGGCTACGTGACGGGCGCGCCGCTGCGCTCCACGGAATCGGCGACGACGGTCCGTGTCCGGGACGAAGAGATGATCGTCACCGACGGCCCGTTCGCCGAGACGAAGGAGCAGCTCGGCGGTTTCTTCCTGATCGACGTCGGCTCCTTCGAGGAGGCGCAGGCGTGTGCGGCGAGGGTGCCGACCGCCCGCTACGGCTCGGTCGAGGTCCGACCGATCGTGCCGGTGCCCGCGGAGGTGTCGTCGGCATAGCCGCGCCGGCCGACACCGCCGGCCTCGGCCGCCTCTTCCGCGAGGAGCATGGCCGCGTGCTCGCCACCCTGATTGCCTCCCTCGGCGACTTCGATCTCGCGGAGGACGCGCTTCAGGATGCGGTCGAGGAGGCGATGGAGCGCTGGCCGCGCGACGGGACTCCTGCGAACCCGGCCGGCTGGCTCGTCGCGGTCGCCCGCAACCGGGCGATCGACCGGATCCGCCGTGAGCGAAACCTCGAGCGCAAGACGGAGCTCCTCGGGCGGCTCGAGCACGTCGACCGGCCGGGCCAGGAGGAGGAGGAGGAGGGGGAGATGGACGAGGCGACCGCGATTCCCGACGAACGGCTGAGCCTGATCTTCGCCTGCTGTCATCCGGCCCTGGCCGTCGAGGCCAGGCTGGCCCTGACGCTCCGGTCCCTGGGCGGTCTCGAGACCGAGGAGATCGCCCAGGCCTTCATCGTCCCGGAGGCGACGATGGCCCAGCGGCTCGTTCGCGCCAGGCGGAAGATCCGCGAGGCCGGCATCCCGTTCCGCGTCCCGCCGGACCATCTGCTGCCCGAGCGGGTCAATTCGGTTCTGAAAGTCGTCTACCTGATCTTCAACGCCGGCTACGGGCCGCCGGTGCGCCGCGACCTGGCCTCCGAGGCGATCCGGCTCGTGCAGATCCTGGCGAACCTGATGCCGGACGAGGCGGAGGTTCACGGCCTGCACGCCCTGCTGCTGTTCCAGGACGCTCGCCGCGAGGCCCGCCTGCGCGACGGCGAGCTGGTGCTCCTCGACGACCAGGACCGGTCGCTCTGGGATCGTGGCGAGATCGCGTCCGGAGAGACCGCGCTGCGGCGTGCGCTCGCCCTTCGAGCCCCGGGGCCGTATCAGCTGCAGGCCGGGATTGCCGCCGCCCACAGCGGGGACGAATCGGACTGGCCGGCGATCGCGCGTCTGTACGAGCGGCTGGCCGAGTACACGCCCTCGCCCGTGGTCGAGCTGAATCGAGCGGTCGCCGTCGCCATGGCCGAAGGCCCCCAGGCGGGGCTCGAGCTGATCGACGCCGTCGACGGTCTCGATCGCTACTACCTCCTGCATGCAGCAAGGGCGGACCTTCTCCGTCGTCTCGGACGGGCGGGCGAGGCCCGCGCTGCCTACGAGCGCGCCGCAGACCTCGCGCCGAGCGACGTCGAGCGTGAGTTTCTCCGCCGCCGGCTCGAGCAGGACTGAGAGGTCGGCGTCGACGCCTCCTTTGCGACAATCGCCGGGCAGGCGCCCGCACCCGGACAAGGAGCAGCTGATGCGTCCCGACATCGTCCCCGGAGCAACGTTTCCGGATTACCAGCTGACCGACCACACGAAGACACGGCGGAAGCTGAGCGAGCTGCAGGGAAACGATCCCATGATCCTGCTCCTCTCGCGCGGCCACTTCTGCCCGAAGGACCATCAGCAGCACCTCGAGCTCGCGGCGTTCTACCCCCGGATCAACGTCGCCTACACGCAGCTCGTCACGATCGCGACCGACAACATCCTCGAGCTGAACGAGTTCCGTGCGGCGGTAGGCGCCCAGTGGACGTTCCTCTCCGACGCGGGCCGCAAGGTGCAGAAGGACCTCGACATCCAGGAGTACACGGATCCGCACCACAACCCGATGATCCCGCACACGCTCGTACTGAAGCCCGGACTCGTGATCCACTCGATCTACAACGGCTACTGGTTCTGGGGCCGGCCGTCGACGGAGGACCTCCGTCGCGACCTACGCGCGGTCACGAGCGAGATCCGCCCGGACTGGGACCTGTCGTCGCCCGGACTCCGCGAGGCCTGGGACGCCGGCGACAAGTCGAGTCACTATCCCTACCGGTCGAGAGGCTGAGTCGAGCGTGACACGGTGGCGGCCTGCAGAAATGTAGACCGCGGCGCCCTCAGGGGGCCGGACGAGTAGGGCAACGCGCGCGGCGGTGTCGAGGCCGGCGGGGGTGACGTCCCAGATCGACCAGAGGCTCCTTCCGGGGTCGAGGGCGCGGATGTGCCAGCCCCAGACCGTCGCGCGGGGCTCCCACGAGGAGTAGGCGAAGCCTCCGGCCGGCGGGCCGTGCCTGCGGTGGGCGAGCAGGAAGCGGACCATCTCCGGAAGCCCGTGGTCGTACTTGAACGCCCAGCCGTGCATCTCGTGGTCGAGGCGCGCGAAGACCGGCGCGTGCGGGTTGAGGCGCTTGACCGCGCGATAGAACACCCCTGACTGGGCCGGCCCTTCCCGGATCACGACCGTGTCCCGCGGGTTCCACCAGAGCTGCAGCGGGACGCCCGAGAAGGCGAACGTCCGCGCGAAGAAGAGCGGGCTGCGGCGGATGTAGAGCCACCGCGCGCGCCGCGGAGTCGCGCCCACCTCGCGCGTGGCGGCGGCCTGCTCGTGCCAGCTCTCCCCGGACACGGGGAACTCGTACCAGCGCCGCACGAAGTTCGTCACCGGGTCGGCTGCGACCGCTGCCGCGAAGAGATCCGGCTGCCGCGCGACGAGCATCAGCGTCTCCTGGCCGCCCATGCTGTCTCCGGCCGCGTAGACGCGGCTCGGGTCGTAGCGGAGATACGGAATGCGCCGCCGGAGGATCCTCGGCAGCGCCGCCATCTCGGCGATGTCCGGCGGCCAGGCCCAGGAGCGGCGCGCGATGACACGTCCATGCAGCCCCGGATCGACGACGATCAACCGGAAGCGGTCGGGAAGGTCGCCCCAACGGCGGGCCTCCTGCCAGGGCGTGAGGCCGCGCGAGTGGGGCGAGACGACGAGCGGCAGGCGCGGATCGTCGCGCGGCCCGTACCAGGAAGGCAGCCCGACGACAGCGCTGTCCCGGCGGCCCCCGGGGCCCGGGAAGCGGATCTCGAGCCACCGTGTCCCCGCAGCGTGTGCAGGCCCCGCCAGGCCGACGCCCGCAGTGGCGGCGATCGCCACCCCGAGAAGAACTGCCGCGACGGGGCGCTTCGGCACCGGGACGAACTCTGCGTGCGGCCGATCGTCGCGGCAATCGGCCGGGCGGAGGATCGTCTAGCCGCGCGGCATCATCTCGCGGATCGCCGATCGCAGGAGGTCAGTCGGCGCGGGCGGCCGCGGGGCTCACTGCGAAGCGGTAGACGTGCACCTGCCAGCGCGCGAAGCGGTCGGTGAGCGTGCCGTCGACGACGCGGACGGCTCGGTTCTCCGCGTAGACGCTCGCCCACTTCGCAGTCCGGGGCAGCCCCGTGATCGTCACAGGGCGTGCGCCACGACCGCTGCGGGCGGCGATGACCCAGAGCTGCGGGCCGGCCGGCGTCGCGACGGTACGGCTGATCGCCTCCGTCGTCGGGTCGGCGGTGGACAGGTCACGCGTCGAGTCCGGGCTCCTGAGGACGGGCCCGAGTGGGCTCCGCGCCTTGATCTCCTTGATCAGCGGGGCCAGGGTCGTGTTCCAGAACGTCCAGTTCCACCCCGTCTCCTTGTCGCTCAGATCCCAGCAGGCGGGGTTCTCGCCGCCGAAGAAGGAGAGGCCGCGGGCGCCGTTGATGATCGCGTCGTAGATCATGTACCGCTCCTGGAGTCGGGTCGGGACGATGTAGTCCCCGGTGCGGTCGTAGCTGCCGCTGGAGCAGATCTGGAGCGTGGTCCATACCGAGCGGTTGGGTGTGATCGCCGCGAGCGCACGCGTCCAGGTGCCGACCTGGTGGAGATCGGGATCGGCGGCGGTCATCGAGACCGGGTAGACGTCGACACCGTGTGTGTCGGTGACGCTGCTGTAGCCCGCGAGCCTGGACGGCGTCCCGCGCGGGGCTTCGATCGTCACCCAGAGGTGGTTCCGATCGAGCGGCTGCTCGCCGGCGCACCAGTCGGCGGGGCCACGGGAGGTGACGCGGCAGTACGCGAACCTCAGATCCGCGGGCGGCGTCCTGCCCCAGCCGGGCTCGTCGGCGCCCTTCCACATCCCGATGCCTCCCGCGGAGCGATCGGAGAGCAGCGCCGTCACCACCTTCGCGAGGACGAGGTCGGACCGCGCTCCCGGCCTGGCCGTGCTGACGTTGCTCAGGCTCACCCAGGTATGCACCCTGCGGTCGAGGGCCGCCTGGTCCCACGCCTCGGTGTAGGCGATCGTGCTCGCCATCCACGGCTCCGACAGCGGCCCGACCCTGAACATCGTCACCCCCGACCGGACGACCTCGTCCAGGCCGTCGCCGCCCGACGGCGTCTTGCCGTCGAGCGGGGGTGGGTTCGAAAGGGCGATCGGGAACGACGGCTGCCCGTTCAGCAGGAAGGCGCCGCCGTCGTCGTAGGCAGTGACGGCGCCCGTATCGGGCAGCACCGCCGCAGCGGCCCGCTGGGTCCGCACCTGTCCCGCCGCCACGCCTGCCGCAAGGATCGTCACGAGAAGCGCGACCGACGCGCGGCGCGGCGCCGCGAGCCTTCCGGCCCGGCCCCCAAACCGTCGTCCTGCGCGCACCGAGTTTCCGCCCTTTCGGCATCGGAGCCACACCGCTCCTGTACAGCCTGAGACGACCGCTTTGTAAAGCGGAGGCGCCGCCGCGGCCAGCGGGCGGTAAATCGCTAGTCGGGGAGCAGTGGCATCGTCAGCTCGGGACGGCGTCCGACCAGGACTCCGCGGGTCACGGCCGCGGCGCCGTAGCGGTTGCGGATCTCGTCGAGCGCCGCGTCGAGGAGCCCGCTGTCGGCCGCGTCGAGCGGCAGGCAGAGCTGCAGCGGCAGGTCGTCGTCCAGATTCGCGATCGTGAGGCCGATCAGCGTCAGGCCGCGGCGCGCGATCAGAGGCTGTGCGGCCGCGAGCAGGCTGCGCGCCGCGGCGAGGACGGTCGGCGTCCGGGCAGTGGGGTGACGCAGTGTCAGCGAGCGGGTCGCCCGCGTGTAGTCGCCGAAACGCAGCCGCAGGACGACGGTGCGGCCGACGCGCCTGGCCGCGCGCAGGCGCCGCGTGACGCGGTCGACGATCGCGACGAGCTCGGTGTCGAGCTGGTCGATCGACGCACGGCGGAGCCCGAACGCGTGCTGCGACCCGATCGAGCGGCGGCGCCGGCGCGGGAGGACGCGCCGTGGATCGCGGTTGTTGGCGAGGGCATGGAGGTGTCTCCCGGCCGCGCGGCCGAGCATCACGCTGAGCGTGGGCTCCGGGACCCGCGCGAGGTCTCCGACGGTGACGATGCCGCGGCGATGGAGCTTCTCCGCTGTCGCCGGCCCGATCCCCCACACGCGCTCGATCGGCAGCGGATGCAGGAACACCAGCTCGCGCTCGGGCGGAACGACGAGGAGTCCGTCCGGCTTCGCCACGGCGCTCGCCACCTTGGCGAGGAATTTCGTGCGGGCGATGCCCACGGTGAGGGGCAGCCCGATCCTCTCGCGCGCCCGCTCCCGCAGGCGGACGGCGATCTCCCTCGGTGTGCCGGCGATCCGCTCCATGCCGCGGACCTCGAGGAACGCCTCGTCGATCGACAGCCCTTCGACGGACGGCGTCGTGTCCTCGAACAGGGCGTAGAGAGCCTTGCTCGCCTCGGTGTAGGCGGCCATCCGAGGCGGGACGACGATCGCGTCCGGGCAGAGCCGGAGCGCCCGCCGCCCACCCATCGCCGTCCGCACGCCGTGCGCCTTCGCCTCGTAGCTCGCCGCGAGCACGACGCCGCCGCCGACGATCACCGGGCGTCCGCGCAGGGCGGGCGCGTCGCGCTGCTCGACGGACGCGAAGAAGGCGTCCGCATCGGCATGCAGAATGGTCGCCGACGACACGAACACATGTTCCCATAAAATCGTGACCGATGACTTCTCGAAGTCGGCGCAGTCTGATGGGATACAGGAGAGATCTCGACACGGAGGTGCGACTCGATGTCACGGACGCTGCTACTGGTCGGAACCCGAAAGGGATGCTTCGTGCTGGAGAGCGACGGAGATCGAAAGGACTGGGACCTGCGCGGCCCCTTCTGCGAGGCGTGGCCGATCTACCACGCCGTCCACGACTCTGCGACTGGCACGATCTACGCCGCCGCCGCGAGCGAGTGGCACGGCTCCACGATCTGGCGCAGCCCCGACCTCGGGGAGACGTGGACGCAGTCGAGCGAGGGCCTCGCCTACGAGGCCGACGGCGAGCGCAAGCTGTCGAAGGTCTCCACGCTGGCCGTCAAGGACGGCCGCGTGCTCGTAGGCGTCGAGGCGCCGGGGATCTTCCAGAGCAGCGACGGCGGAGCCAGCTGGTCGATGCTGTCGACGCTCGCGGGCGAGCCGGGAAGCGATCTCTGGGACGATCCGGAGAACCAGCCGCCCGGCCACCTCGGCATCTCCGCCCTCATGTTCGACACCGAGACCTCGTCCCGCTTCTGGGCGATCGTGCAGGGGGTGGGCCTGTTCGAGACCGAGGACGACGGAACGTCGTGGACGCCGAGGAACCGTGGTCTTCGTGCCGACTGGCCGCGCCCGCACGAGGAGGTCGGTTTCTGCGTCCACAAGTTCGTGCGCTCGCCGGTCGATCCCGACCGCATGTACCAGCAGAACCACGTCGGCATGCACCGGAGCGACGACGCCGGCCAGAGCTGGGTCGAGATCACGGAAGGGCTGCCGACCGAGTTCGGGTTCGCGGCGGCGACGCATCCGCACGACCGCGACACGTTCTACGTCATCCCGCTCGACCCCGGCCACGGGCGCTGCATGCCCGACGGGCACGCGGCAGTCTGGCGGACGCGCGACGCGGGGGGGACGTGGCAGCGCCTCGATCGCGGACTGCCCGCCGAGGGCGCCTACGTCGGCGTGCTGCGCGAGGGGATGGCGATCGACGGCCACGACGCGCCGGGCCTTTACTTCGGCACGAGCACGGGCCAGGTCTTCGCGAGCGCCGACGAGGGCGAGAACTGGAGCGAGATCGCCGGCTACCTGCCGGCAATCTCCTCCGTCGAGGTCGCGGTCCTCGACTAGCCGTGGCCAACGTTCATCTCCCATCGACGCTGCCGCCGCTCTTCCCCGGGCTCCCGCGTCACCTCGAGATCGACGCCGAGACGGTCGACGGCGCGATCGGCCGGCTCGACGAGTCGTGGCCGGGCATGCGCGACCGCCTCTGCGAGCCCGGCCCCGCGCTGCGGCAGCACATCCACGTCTACGTCGACCAGGAGCGCGCGTCGCTCGACACGCCCATCGACGCGCGCTCGCGTCTCGACGTGATCACGGCGATCAGCGGGGGCTGAGCCAGACGGTCCGAGCGTGTTCGCCGTCGCGCGTCCGGCGGCCGGATCGCTCGTGCCGGATCGTGCAAGGGTATTCTCCGCGAGACGCCTCCTTTCATCCGCTCGTGCGACCGGCAGGGTAGGGGCTGAGAGGTTCCGTCCCGCACGGAAACCGCGGACCAAGAACGGAGTCGCCATTGGCTACGCCTTATGCAGCGCCGGCGGTTGCGAACACGGTCTGCGCGCGCAGTCCGCCCGGGCCGTGGGCGCTCTTCGCCGTCGCGACCGCGGGGCTCGTCACGGCGGCGGGGTCGCTGGCGCTCGGGCTGACGAACGACGATGTGAGCCCCGTGCAGGTCGCCCTGCTCGAGTGGATCACGGTGCCGTACATCGCTGCGGGCCTCGTCGCCTGGTGGCGCCGGCCCGAGAGCCGGCTGGGCGTGCTGATGATCGCCGGAGGGTTCGCGACCGGGCTTTCGGCACTTGCCTTCGCGCGCTTCTCCGGCCCGCACACGTTCGGACTGGTCTTCGACGTCCTGCCCGTTGTGCTCTTCCTGCACGTCTATCTCGCGTTCCCGGACGGGCGCCTGCGGTCGCGCCTCGAGCGGGTGCTCGTCGCGGCCGGCTGGGTGGCGGCAATCGGTCTTCAGCTCGTCAAGATGTCTCTGGGTGGCGTCGGGCCGCAGAACCTGCTCGAGATCACGACCGAGCCGACCACCGCGCGCACGGTCGAGCAGGTCCAGCTGCTCTGGATCAGCGCGTCGTGCGTGGCGGGCATGGTGCTTCTGGCTGTCCGGCGGCGCGACTCGGGACGGCCGCTTCGCCGACCGGTCGGGCTGCTGATCGACTCGTTCGCCCTCGGCCTCGTGATGATCGCGGTGCTGTTCGCCTTCGGAGCGTTCGAGGGGCCCGCGTTCCAGGAGGTCCAGCGAGCGACGCTAATCGTGATCGGGATCTCGCCGTTCGCGTTCCTGATCGGGCTCCTCGACGCGCGTCTTGCGCGTTCGGGCGTAGGAGACCTGTTCGTCGAGCTGAATGCGGATCCGTCGCCGGGAGGGCTGGAGAACGCACTCGCGAGGGCGTTGCGCGATCCGTCGGTCGTCCTCGCCTACTGGCTGCCCGAGTTCGAGAGCTGGTCCGATATCGGCGGCCGGCGGGTGGACTTGCCGGACGAAGGGAGCGGCCGGGCCACGACGCTGATCGACCGGGACGGCTCTCGCCTGGCCGCGATCGTGCACGACCCCGAGCTCCTGGACGAGCCCGAGCTCCTTGCCGCGGTCGGCGCTGCAGCCGGGATCGCGCTCGAGAACGGACGGCTGCAGGCCGAGCAGCAGGCGCATCTCGAGGAGCTGAAGGGATCGCGGGCGCGCGTGATCGAGGCCGGCCAGAAGGAACGGCAACGGCTCGAGCGGAACCTCCATGACGGTGCCCAACAGCGTCTGATCGCCCTTTCGCTCGAGCTGAGCCTGCTCGAGAAGCAACTCGAGGACGATCCCGCCGCGGCGACGCGGCTCGAGAGCGCCCGGCGCGAGATCGCGGTCTCGCTCGACGAGCTGCGCGCGGTGGCGCGCGGCCTGCATCCGGCGGTGTTGAGCGGGCACGGGCTCGACGTGGCGCTCCAGTCGATCGCTGCGCAGTCGACGACCCCCGTGCGACTCACCGTGGCGCTCGAAGACCGCCTCCCGGAGCAGATCGAGGTGGCCGCCTACTACGTGGTCTCGGAGAGCCTGGCCAACATCGGTAAGCACGCTCGCGCGAAGTCGGTGAGCGTCGACGTCGGCCGTGAGGACGGCGTCCTGGTCGTCGAGGTGGTCGACGACGGCGTCGGCGGCGCCGATACCGACCACGGCACCGGCCTCCGCGGCCTGGCCGACCGCGTCGAGGCCCACGGGGGCCGCCTCCGCGTCTGGAGCCCGGTCGGCGGCGGAACGCGCCTGCGGGCGGAGATGCCGTGCGGGTAGCGATCGCCGAGGACAGCGTCCTGCTCCGCGAGGGGCTCGCGCGCCTGCTCGGCGATGCGGGCTTCGACGTCGTCGCCCAGTGCGAGACGGGAGATGACCTGCTCCTGAAGGTTCGCAGCTACTCCCCCGACGTCGCGATCGTCGACATCAGGCTGCCGCCGACGCACAACGACGAGGGGTTGCGTGCCGCGATCGAGATCCGCTCCCAACACCCGTCTGTCGGCGTCCTCGTCCTCTCGCAGTACGTCGAGCTCGGGCTCGCTCTCAAGCTGTTGGAGAGCTCGGCCGAGGGGGTCGGCTACCTGCTCAAGGACCGGATCAGCGACGTGGACGAGTTCGTCGCCGCGATTCGACGGGTCGCGGACGGCGGCTCCGCGCTGGATCCGCTCATCGTCTCGACGCTGCTTGCGCGGCAGCGGCCGGACGATCCGCTGGCCCGCCTGACTGCGCGCGAGCGTGAGGTGCTCGAGCTGATGGCGACCGGCAGCTCGAACCAGGGGATCGCCGACAAGCTCGTGATCACCGTGCGGGCGGTCGAGAAGTACGTCTCGAGCATCTTCGGCAAGCTCGGCCTGCCGTCGACCGGGAGCGAGTCCCGGCGCGTCCTCGCGGTGTTGCTGTTCCTGGGCTCCTGACGCAAACGCGCACCGCGATACACCAGAAAACCGGCCCCCGAAGACACCGGTCTCCCGGCTACCTCCGCGCCCCCGCCGCTGCGAGGTTGCGTCAGTCACGCAACCCCGGAGGGAGAGGCCATGAAAACTCGCATCATCCAGAAGGAGCCGGAGCAGTCGGCCGGAGGCACGGAGATCGTCGAGACGACGGTCGAAGCGCCCAGGAGCTCGAGGAACCTCGCAGCCCGGATGGGTCGCTGGAGCGCGAACCACAAGAAGACTGCGATCTTCGGCTGGCTCGCGTTCATCGCCGCCGCGTTCATGCTCGGGAACGCCGTCGCAACGAAGAAGCTCGACCAGAAGAAAGCGGGCAGCGGCGAGGCCGGCCATATCAACGCCGTGCTCGCCGACGAGTTCAAACAGGCTCAGGGCGACTCGATCCTGATCCAGAGCACGAGCCGGACTGTCGACGACTCGAGCTTCCGCTCGGCAATCGGAGACGTCACACGGACGATCACCGGCCTTCAGCAGGTGAAGCAGACCCGCTCGCCGCTCGTACCCGGTCGCGAGGGGCAGATCTCGAAGGACCGCCACTCGGCGCTCGTCACGCTCGAGCTGCGGACGACCGACCTCTCGAAGGCGGAGGCCCTCGACGTCCACGTCCAGAAGGCGCTCGTCGCCGCTGCCGCCCGGCACCCGGGCTTTGCGATCGAGGAGTTCGGCGTCAACGCGGAGAAGCAGATCGACGACGCGGTCGTGAGTGACTTCAAGAAGGCCGGCGCGTTCTCGATTCCGCTCACGCTCATCATCCTCGTGATCGCGTTCGGCGCCTTCGTGGCGGCAGGTCTGCCGCTGTTGCTCGGGCTCAGCGCCGTCTTCGCGACGCTCGGCTTGCTCGCGATTCCGAGCCACCTGATCCCGCTCGACGCGGACATCAGCGTAGTCGTGCTCCTGATCGGCCTGGCTGTCGGCGTCGACTACTCGCTCTTCTACCTCAAGCGGGACCGTGAGGAGCGTGCCGCCGGTCACAGTTCGCGCAGGGCGCTCGAGATCGCGGCGGCCACGTCCGGCCGAGCGGTGCTCACCTCCGGACTGACCGTCATGGTCGCCATGGGCGGAATGCTGTTCACGGGCGACAAGACGTTCATGGGGTTCGGGATCGCGACGATCATCGTCGTTGCCGTCGCTGTGCTCGGGTCGCTCACGGTTCTGCCTGCCCTGCTCGCAGCGCTCGGCGACAACGTCGACAGGCTCCGGGTTCCGTTCGGGCACAGGTTCCGCCGGGCGGACGGAAAGGGTCGGATGTGGAGTGCGATCCTCGATCGCGTCCTGCGCCGGCCGGTGGTCTCGGCCGTGCTTGCCGGCGGGTTCATGCTCGCGCTCGCAGTGCCGGCGCTCCATCTGCACATCGCCACGCCGGGTATCGAGACGCTGCCGCAGAACCTCTCTGCCGTGCAGACCTACAACAAGCTGCAGAAGGCGTTCCCGGGCCAGGCGAACTCCGCCCAGGTGGTCGTGAAGACCGACGACGTCCGGCGCCCGGCGGTCACAGCGGCGATCGCCGACCTGAAGCGCACCGCGATCGCAACCGGACAGTTCTCGACCCCGACGGACATCGAGATCAACCCGCAGGGAACGATCGCCGTCGTCTCGCTCGCGATGCAGGGCAAGGGCACAGATACGAAGTCGGTGGCCGCGCTCGCGACCTTGCGCAAGACCGTCGTTCCCGCGACCGTGGGCACGCTCGAGGGCGCCGACGTCGGCGTCACCGGCGCGACGGCCAACGACAAGGACTCGAACGACCAGTTCGCGCACGCCGCACCGTTCGTGTTCGCGTTCGTGCTCGGGTTCGCGTTCCTGCTGATGCTGCTCACGTTCCGGTCGGTCGTCATCGCGACCAAGGCCGTGTTGCTCAACCTGCTCTCGGTCGCGGCGGCCTACGGAGTGCTGGTGCTCGTGTTCCAGGACGGATGGGGCAAGGGCCTGCTGGGCTTCTCGGCCACGGGCGGGATCGTCAGCTTCCTGCCGATCTTCCTGTTCGTGATCCTGTTCGGGCTCTCGATGGACTACCACGTGTTCATCATCAGCCGCATCCGCGAGGCGTTCGACCGGGGTATGTCGACCGAGGACGCGATTGCCGACGGGATCAAGTCGACCGCCGGTGTGGTGACCAGCGCAGCCCTCGTGATGTTCGGCGTCTTCGCGATCTTCGCGACGCTCCAGTTCATGTTCCTGAAGCAGTTCGGCGTCGGCCTCGCGATCGCCGTTCTCCTCGACGCGACCATCGTCCGGGCAGTGCTCCTGCCGGCCTCGATGAAGCTGCTCGGCGACTGGAACTGGTACCTGCCGAGTTGGCTCGAGTGGCTCCCCAGCCTCGGCCACGACTCCCGCGAGTCGGTCGCCGCACCGTCCGCGCCTCCCCGCCCCGCAGACGCCTAACTCTCCATCGGCGTATTCGCCGCAGCCCCCGCTCAGCCGGGGGCTGCGCCCGTGCTCGGGGCGTCCGTACTCGTCGTCTCGTGTCGCACGCGCTCGAAGAGCGCCCACGCGAGGACGACGCCGATCGCGTAGCCGATCGTGCTCGAGAGCGCGGCGCCCGAGGAGCCGTACTTCGGGATCAGCACGAGCGCGGCGACGAGGGTCGCGATCATCCCCGCCACCGACACCGCCAGGCTCAGGTGCGGCCTCCCCCGGCGCACGGATAGATAGACGACGAGGATCGTGACGGGGGCATACAGGGTCACACCGGGCAGGAGCAGAGCGAGGGGCGTCGAGGCGCCCTTGAACGCGTCGCCGAGAAGCGCCGGGATCAGGAAGGGCGAGATCGCCCCCACGACGACGGCGGCGGCCGCGGTGTAGACGAGCGTCTTGATCGACGAGCGCCGCACGAGGGCGGCGGCCTCCGCCTCGGGCTCGTGGAGGCAGGGCGCGGTCATCGCGGTCGCCAGCGAGCCCGCGATCAGCCAGAGCATCTCCGCCGTCTGGACGGCGATCGAGTAGACACCGACCTGGTCGATGTCGCGGTAATGGTTGAGGACGAGCAGTTCGATGCGGTAGCTGATCAGGTTCACGACCTGGACCGCGCCCATCGTCAGCGCGAGCTGGGCGAGCGGGAAGCTGAAGAGGTCGAGCACCTTTCGCCAGGGCATCGGCACCCACACGAAGCGGGTCGCGACGAGGGCGAACGCGGCCGTGAGGAAATGCGCGATCGTCCAGGCGAGGACGGCGCCGGTCACGCCCTCGCCGAGGCCGACGACGAGCACGAGCACGCCCACGAGCGTGAGCACCGGCGGGAGCGTCTGGATCACGTTCCAGAGCCGGACGCGGTCGAGGCCGAGCAGCACGCCGCAGATGCCCTGCCACGCGACCTGCGGGACAAGAGACGCCGCGGCGATCGCGGCGAGCTTCACGCCGATGTCGGCCGTGGCCGCGCCCCAGGCGACGATCGCGGCCGTGCCCAGGACGCCGAGCGCGAGGCCGATCGCAAACGATGCCTGGACGAGCGGCCGCAACTGGACGTCCTGCTTCTGCGCCCGGTTCGTGACCGCGTAGCCCAGCTGGCCCAGGAGCCGCGTCAGGATGGTCACGCTGAGAACGACGAGCACGAACGACCCGCGGCCTCCGGTGTGCAGGTAGCGACCCTGCACGACGACGAGGATCAGCGCGATCGGCGAGGCCAGACCCTTGAAGATCAGCGTCTCGAGGAAATTCGAGCGGATCTGCTGGACCTCGGGCGCCCGCGCCATGTTCGGGGAGACGGGAGGCGCCGCGTCGATCGCCGGCGAGCGCGGCACCGCGTCGTACGCGTGCACGCGGTGCAGACGGCGTGGACGGCTCACCGGGCCAGCGTAAACCGCGCAAGGTGGCCTCTCCTCCCGAACGGACCGACCCCGTCTCCGCGAAGCGGAGTGATCGCTCCGCTTTGTGGCATACTCGAGCGATGAGCGTCCAGGTCGTGACCGAACGAGAGCTCCGCAGCGACGCGCGGCGCAACCGCGAGCGTCTCCTGGCGTCTGCGCGGGCGCTGCTCGCGCGCGACGGCCTCGACGCGTCCGTGGAGGAGATCACCCGCGATGCGGGGGTCGGCATGGGCACGCTCTACCGCCACTTCCCGACCAAGGCCGACCTGGTCGACGCCGTGCTCGAGTACGAGTTCGACGAGCTCATCCGTGCCGCGGACGAGGCCGCCGCCGCGGAGGACGCCTGGGCCGGCTTCACCGGGTTCCTCGAGCAGGCGCTCGCGCTCCACGCCTCGAACCGCAGCCTCAAGGACGCGCTCGCCAAGACCGAGCGGGGCCGCAAACGCGGCGAGGCGATGCGCGCCCGCATCCGGCCGCTGCTCAAGGTCATGGTCGACCGCGCGCAGGCGCAGGGCACCCTCCGCGCCGACTTCGCCGTAGAGGACGTGCCGCTGCTCTTCTGGACGAGCGGGCGCGTGATCGAGGCGACGGAGAGCGTCGCCCCCGGCTACTGGCGCCGCTTTCTCGGCCTCGCGCTCGACGGGCTCCGCGCCGAGTCGGCGACGCCGCTGCCGCGTCCGCCGCTGACGCCGTTGCAGCTCTCGCGCGCGACGACGGCCAAGAACGGCCGGGCGTGACGCAGGACGAGCGCCTCTCCGGGGCAGCGCTCCGGACGGTGTTCCTGGCCCTGATGCTGGGGATGTTTCTGGCCGCGCTCGACCAGACGATCGTCTCGACCGCGCTGCCGACGATCGTCGGGGACCTCGGCGGCCTGAACCACCTGTCCTGGGTCGTGACCTCGTATTTGCTCGCCTCGACGGTCTCGACGCCGCTCTACGGGAAGCTCGGCGACATGATCGGCCGCAAGCCGGTGTTCCTCGCTGCGATTCTGATCTTCCTCGCGGGCTCGATGCTCGCCGGCCTCTCGCAGTCGATGGGCGAGCTGATCGGCTTCCGGGCGCTCCAGGGGATCGGCGCCGGCGGGCTGATGGTGGGCGCCCAGGCGATCATCGGCGACATCGTCTCTCCGCGCGAGCGCGGGCGCTACATGGGCCTGATCGGCTCCGTGTTCGCCGTCGCCTCGGTGGCGGGGCCGCTCCTCGGCGGCTTCTTCGTCGACAACCTGTCGTGGCGGTGGGTCTTCTACGTCAACCTGCCGGTCGGCGCGATCGCAGTCCTGATCGTCGCCACCCGCCTGCACCTGCACACGCCGCACCGGCGCCACCGCGTCGACTGGCTCGGCGCCGCGCTCCTCGCCTCGGCGGTCAGCGCGCTGATCCTGCTCACGACCTGGGGCGGCAACGAGTACGGGTGGGGCTCGCACATGATCATCGCCCTGGGCGTGGTCGGCACCGTTCTCGTCTTCGTGTTCCTCTGGTGGGAGGGCAGGGCCGCCGAGCCGATCCTGCCGCTCGGCCTCTTCCGCTCGCGGGTGTTCGACGTCGCGAACGCGATGGGGTTCCTGATCGGCATGGCGATGTTCGGCGCGATCATCTTCATCCCGCTCTTCCTGCAGGTCGTCTACGGAGCGAGCCCGACGAGCTCGGGGCTGCGGATGCTGCCGTTGATGGCCGGCCTGCTCGTCGCCGCGGTCTGGTCGGGCCGAATGATCACCCGCATCGGCCGGTACAAGGCGTTCCCGATCGCCGGCACAGCGGTTCTCGCCGGCGGGATGTACCTGCTCTCGCTCCTCGGCGTCGGGACCGCACCGTGGCTCGCGTCCGTCTACATGGCGGTCGTCGGCGTCGGCATCGGCCTCGTCCTGCAGGTGCTGGTGCTCGTGGTCCAGAACGACGTCCGGCCCCAGGACATCGGCGTCGCGACCTCCACCGCGACGTTCTTCCGGTCGGTCGGCGGCGCCTTCGGCGTCGCCATCTTCGGGGCGATCTTCGCGAGCAGACTCACGGACGCGCTCGCCAAGCTTCCGCCGCGCGTGACGGCCGGACTCGGAAACGGCGTCCACCTCAACCCCGAGCAGGTCAAGAGCCTGCCTCCCGAGGTGCACCAGGACTTCCTGAACGCGTTCTCGCACGCGCTGCACGGGGCCTTCCTGTGGGGACTCATCCTCTCGATCGTCCCGTTCGGACTCTCCTGGCTCCTCAAGGAGGTGCCGTTGCGAACGACGACCGCGGCCACGCCGGACGCCTCCGGTGGGGCTCCGGCCCGCGCCGGCTGACCGACGCCGATCAGGGGTCCGCGAGCGCGAGCGCAGGCTCGAGATCCGTCGCTGCGGCGGCCGGGCGGCGGCCCGGGATCAGCAGCCCGGTCAGCGCGCAGACGATCAGGAAGACGGTCGCCATCACGAACGTCTCGGTGAAGCCCGTGACGGCCGGCAGGCCGTCGGCGCCCGTGTTGTCGGCGATCAGCGTGGCGGCGAGCTGGCCGCCGATGGCGCCGCCGATCGTCCGCATGACGGTGTTCATGCCACCGGCGGCGCCGGTCTGGTGCGCGGGCACGGCCTGGACGACGAGGTTCCCGAGCGCAGCGAACGCGAGGCCGATGCCGATCCCCATCAGCGCGGCGCTCAGGAGCATCTCGTAGGGATGGTCGTGGGCCGCCGCGATCAGGCCGAACGCGGCCGCCGCGAAGATGGAGCCGACGATCACGGCCGCCTTCGAGCCGAAGCGGGCCGCGATCGGCCCGGCCGCCATGCCGACGACCATCATCGCGATCGTCGACGGCAGGAGATAGAGCCCCGAGGCGACGACGGACGCGCCGAAGCCGAAGCCCGTGCTGGTCGGCAGCTGGGCGAACTGCGGAAAGACGATGAAGGCCGAATACATGCCCGCGCCGAGCAGGAACGCGGTCAGGTTCGCCGTCCAGACGCCGCGGATTCGCATCATCGTCATGTCGATCAGCGGCTCCTTCGCTCTGATCTCGACCACGACCCAGGCAGTGCAGACCGCGAGCCCGGCGGCGAGCAGGCCGGTCGTGCGGGGCGAGCCCCAGCCCCAGGTCGTCGTCTCGCTGATCGCGATCAGGACGGTGGAGATCCCGATCGTCATCAGCGCCGCGGCAAGCCAGTTGATGCGGCCCGGAACCCGCACGGGAGACTCGGGGATGAACCGCCAGGTGCAGAAGCCGGCCGCGACGACCACGGCCAGCGGCAGCCAGAAGAGCCAGTTCCAGCTCAGGTGCTCGACGACGATCGCGCCGGAGACGATGCCGATCCCGGCTCCGATCCCGAGGATCGCGGAGATGAAGCCGATGCTCCCGGCGACCCGTTCGCGGGGGAACTCGTCACGGATGATCCCGAACGCGAGCGGGTAGATGCCGCCGGCCACGCCCTGGATCACGCGGGCCGCGATCAACAGCGCCAGCGTGTGCGAGACGGCGGCGAGCAGCGTCCCGGCGGCCAGGACCACGAGCGTCCAGAGGAGCACGTGCTCCTTTCCGTACATGTCGCCGAGACGGCCAATGATTGCCGTGCCGACCGACGCGGACAGCAGGTAGCCGGTCAGGAGCCACGTGACGCCGGTCTCGGAGGCATTCAGGTCGTGCTGGATCGTCGGCAGCGCCGGAACGACCGATGAGCTGAGGACGGCGTAGGCCAGGCCGGCCATCGACAGGACGGCGAGCGTGACTCGCGGGTCGCCGCGGCGGGGCATCGAAGGACTCACCGGGTCGCCAGGAGGGCCGCGGACAGGGCCGGTCGCTTGCTGCCTGCCGCGCGCAGCTCATCGTTCAGCTTCGCGATCAGCCGCTGCGCGCTCGAGCGGTCGTTCGTGGAGAAGCTCTCGAGCGCCTCGGCGAGCGCGGCTTCGACCTCCTGCCGGCGCCGCTCGACCCATTCACGGCCTTTCGAGGTCGCGACGTGGAGCACGGCCCGCCGGTCGTCGGGGTCGGAGCTCCGCTCGACGATCCCGGCCTCGACCATGCCGTCGACGGCGCGGCTCACGGTCGGGTCGCCGAGCCCGATGCGCGCGGCGAGCGTCCCGAGCCGCAGAGGCCCGGCCGAGACGAGCTCGATCAGCACCACGCGCTGTGTCGAGGTCAGCGCCGGGCCGTCGTTCAGGCCGCCGCCGGTGCGCGCGAGGAGCGAGAACAGCGCCTCGAGCTCGGTCACGAGCTCCGCAGCTGCCTTTCCTTGCATCGCGCAAAGATTACATACATCAAGGAAAACGCAAGGGGCGCCGTGGCGCCCCTCGCGCGGTGAAACGTCAGGCGGTCTGCGGGGTCGGTGTCGGGACCGTCCGGCTTGCCTGCCGAGGCCGGACGAACAGCAGCACCGAGGCGAGCAGGACCCAGCCCCAGAAGATGAACGCCGGCACGAAGAAGATCGCGAACAGCTGGACCACGCCGGCGACGATCCCGAGCCAGGCGAACCACTTCGGCAGAACGCCTGCGCGGAGTGCGATCACGGACGTCGCCCAGACCGTTACTGCTGCGACGATGACGGCGCCTACCCAGATGCCGTAGCCGAGGTCGCTGAAGAGGCGGTAGGAGTTCGGGTCGAGCCTGAACCTGCTCGTGTCGTTGGCCGCGAATGCCGGAGCCACGAAGAAGGCGATCGCGAGAAACCACAGCACCGTGCTCGCGATACCCGAACCGAAGGCGAGTGCGGTGACGCCACCAGTCTCGCCTTCGGCGCTACGCAGGCGCCCGCGGAGTACCGCGAGGAACGCGAGGAAGAGGAGAACGCCGGCGGTGAAGACGAAGAATGAGACGATCTGGTCGCGCCGGTTCGCGCTGCTCAGGTAATAGGACACGATCTTCGCGTTCGAGTCGGCGGTGTCGGGATTGCCGCCCGCCACCGCGAATGCGACGATCCAGCAGGCGATCGCGAGGACGCCGGTGAGCGGGCTGAAGCGCTGCAAGGTCGAGAACGTCATCTGGATGCTCCTTCGTGTGAGGTTGGTCGGAGTAGGTATCGGTGGCTGCGGGCGCAGGCGGAGATCGCGACGGTGGTCGTGATCACCACCCGGGCGAACGCGAGCACGAGCAGCGCCGCGACGAGCGCAGTGAGATAGAGGCGCCGCCGCATCGTCACGCGGTCACGGCCGGGAGCTGAGGAGCGGCCGAGGTGTAGGTGGGCCGGTAGCCCAGTACGCGGCCGATCGGTGCCACCAGTGCAAGTGCGAGCCGCTGGAGGATGGCCGGAGGGAAGGGAAGCCGGACGGTGTCGAAGTGCGCGTGCGCGATCACCGCCAGCCGCAGCAGGTTCGGCATGCCCTTGCGGTTCGTCTTGCCGTCGGCCGCGAGCGCGAACATCGTCTCGACGAGCGACTCGAACTGCAGGGCCGGCCGCACCTCGCAGACGAAGTGGGCGACCTCGTCGCCGGCGTTCCAGAACCTGTGCGGCGTCCCGGCGGGAACGGTCACCCGCTGGCCCGGCCCGGCGACGAGCTTCTGCCGGCCGATCCGGAAGCCGACCGTCCCGCGCAGCACCTGAAAGCGCTCCTCCTGGCCCGGCTGCACGTGGGCTGCGGCCACGAAGCCGTTCGGCTGGACGTACGTGTCGATGACGACCGCCTCGCCGCCCGTCTCCCTCGACGTCTTCCGGAAGACGATGCGCTCGCCGGTGACGGGGTTCTCGATCGTGTCTCCTGCCTCGATCATCTCTACCTCCTCGGTGTGGGCCGCGGGGTTCGGTCGTGCAGCGCGGCGTTGTGCTCGGGAGGTTCGGCCGGGGTGCTTAAGATTGGCTTGGGGTCGACTTAAGAGGATGAGCAGACTGCGCTTTTGCGTCCTGGGCCCGGTTCAGGTGCTGTCGGGGGGAAGCCCGCTGCCGCTCGGGGCTCCCAAGCAGCGGGCCCTGCTCGCGTTCCTCCTCCTGCGCCGGGGGGAGGTCGTCCCACGGCAGAGCTTGGTTGACGTCGTCTGGGGAGCCGACCCGCCCAGGACGGCCGTCGCCGGGCTGCAGGTCTACGTGCACGGGCTCCGGCGCGTACTGGGTGCCGACCGGATCGAGACGCACGGCGGTGGCTATCGGTTACGGGTCGAGCCGGACGAGCTCGATCTCGACCGGTTCGGACGGCTCGTCGAGGACGGTCGGCGGGCGTTCGCGGCGGGCGAGCCTGAAGCGGCGGCCGACGACCTCGGCTCGGCGCTCGCCCTCTGGGCGGGACCGGCGCTCGCCGATCTGACGCATGAGGAGCCGCTGGCCGTCGAGGCCGCGGCGCTGGAGGAGCTGCGGTTGTCTGCGCTGGAGCTGCGCAACGACGTCGAGCTCTCCGCCGGACGGCAGGAGCGGCTGGTGGCCGAGCTCGAGTCGCTGGTCGCGACCCACCCCTACCGGGAGCGGCTCCGCGAGCAGCTGATCCTCGCGCTCTACCGCTCCGGGCGTCAGGCGGATGCGCTCGAGGCCTACCGCGCCGCGCGCGAGACGCTGGTCGAGGAGCTCGGGGTCGAGCCGAGCCAGGCGCTCCAGGAGCTCGAGCGCCGGATCCTTCGCCAGGAGCCGGGTCTACTCGTCGACAGGCCCGAACCGCGCGTCGTTGCCCCGTTGCCGGTCGCGCCGACGAAGCTCGTCGGACGCCGGCTCGAGATCGCGGCCGTCTCGGCGTTGTTCCGCGGGGAGGGTGCCCGGCTCGTCACCCTCACCGGCCCGGGCGGCACGGGCAAGACGCGCCTGGCGCTGGCGGTGGCGGACGAGCTTGGCCGGGAGCTCCGGGAGGGGGCGATCTTCGTCGACCTCGCGCCCGTCGCCGATCCGGAGCTCCTTGCGTCGACGATCGCCGAGGCACTCGGCGTACACGAGAGCGAGCTGCCGCTCGATCAGGCGATCGCCGCTCACCTGCGCTCCCGCGCGCCGCTGCTGTTGCTGGACAATCTCGAGCAGTTACTGCCCGCCGCGGGATTCGTCGCGGACCTCCTCGCGGCTGTCCCACGCCTGCTCGTGCTGGCGACGAGCCGGGCGCCGCTCCGCCTTTCCGGCGAGCACGAGTACCCGGTGCCGCCGCTTCCGGCTCCGGACGGGTCGCTGCCGTTCGAAGACCTCGTTCGCACCGACGCGGTGCGCCTGTTCGCGGCCCGGGCCCGAGCCGTCGATCCGTCTTTCCAGCTCACGGAGGAGGCCGCACGGGACGTCGCCGGCATCTGCCGGCGCCTGGACGGGCTGCCGCTCGCGATCGAGCTCGCGGCTGCGCGGACGAGGATTCTGTCGCCCGCCGCCCTGGCGACGCGACTCGACCCCTCCCTGGAGCTGCTGGTGGGCGGGCCGAGAGACGTGCCGGTACGACACCAGACGCTTCGCGCCACGCTCGACTGGAGCTACGAGCTCCTCGAAGCTCCCGAGCGCCGTCTGCTGGCCCGCCTGAGCGTCTTCGCCGGCGGGTGGACCCTGGACGCCGCGGCGGCCGTCTGCGCCGACGACGGCGGCGACCCCCTCGAGCCGCTCTCCGTCCTCGTCGACGTGAGCCTGCTGCGCCGCCGCGGCGGCGGGCGGGAGCAGGGATTTGCGATGCTCGAGACCATCCGGCAGTACGCCCTCGAGAGGCTCGTCGCGAGTGGCGAGGAGCAGCTCCTGCGGCGCCGCCACGCCGAGTACTTCCTCGCCGTCGCCGAGCAGGCTCGTGAGCTCTTCTCGAGCGGGAAGGCGGACGAGGCCGTGTACACGTCGCTCGACCTCGAGCACGAGAACCTGCGGGCCGCGCTCGGGTGGGCCGGCGAGCATGGGGACGTCGAGCTCGAGGTGCGACTGGCGGCCGCGCTGCGACAGTTCTGGATCGTCCGCGGCTACCTCAGCGAGGGCAGGCGGTTCTTCGCCGCGGCCGTCGAGAGGACAGCCGCCGGCGATCCCCGGCTCCGCGCCGAGGCACGCATGCAGGGGGGCGCGTTCCCCTATCGGCAAGGCGATCTCGCCACCGCGAAGGACTGGTGGCAGGAGGCGCTCGAGCTCCTGCGGGATTCGGGCGACGCGGATGCGATTGCGAGGTGCGCAGGCGAGCTCGGAGTCCTCGCGTTCTCCGAAGGCGACCTCGTGCGCGCCACCGCCCTCCTCCAGGAGGCAGGCGCGCGCTTCCAGGAGGTCGGCGATCGTATGCGCTTTGCGATCGTGGCCAGCAACCTCGCGGAGGTCTTCGTCATGCGGGGCGAGCTGCAGCAGGCGCTTCGATACGCGGAGCAAGGGGTCTCGAACGGCCGCGCGGTCGGCGACCGCGACGGCCTGGCGGTCGCGCTCTACGGGCTCGGCCGCATCCAGAAGCTGCTCGGTGACGACGTCGCGGCGAGGCAGACGTTCGGCGAGAGTCTCGTCTACGGCCGCTCGGTGGGCTACCGCGAGGTGATTGCCAACTGCGTCGAGGCAGCCGCCGAGTTCGCCCTTGCGGATGGCGACGCCCCGCTCGCCCACCGGCTGCTCGTCGTCAGCCGTGCAGCGCTCGACGAGATGGGCGTCCGCCTCCAGGGCATCGAGGGCGAGGCGTTCGCTGCCACCGTGGCCGCGCTGGACGAGCAGCTCGACGTGGCGGTGCGCGAGTCGATCGAGGCGGAGGCGGCGACGGAGAGGGTCGACGACGTCGCCGACCAGGCTCTGGTCATCCTTCAGCCCTCGTGTTCGTGAGGACGGCGACGCCGGGGCCGGTCGTGCTCGTCTCTGCGAGCTGCGGCGTGGCCGTGCCGACATCGTCGAACCGCCGCTTGCCGGATCCGACGACGACAGGGTGGATCATGGGGCGGTACTCGTCGATCTGGCGCTAACCCGTCAGGTAGCCAAGGAAACGGTCTAGCGGGCCGGCCCGCGGTACACGATGAGCTCTTCGTCGTCGCTCCTGGCGGCCCGGTCCTCGCGGACGAGCCGTTCCAGGTGGGAGGCAGTCTCCGTGGTGGCAAAGCGGCGGCCGGCGGGGCTGAGCTCGTTTCCGAAGATCGCCGAAGACAGCTCGTAGGCGGTCCGCGGCGAGTCGCCGAGCGCGGCCGCGAGAGCGTCGAGCCGCTCGCGGTGATGTTCGATCAGCTCGGCCGCCCGACCTGAGGGATCAAGGAGGACGTCGCCGTGTCCGGGCAGGGCGAGGCGCGGGGACAGTGCCGCCACCCGGTCGAGGGCGTCGAGATAGTCGCCGAGCGGGTCGGGATTGCTGTCCGGCCAGAGGCCGATCGCCGGGGAGATCCGCTGGAGCAGGTGGTCGCCGGCGACGAGGACACCGTCCCGGAGCAGCATCAGCTGGCCGTCGGCATGCCCGGGTGCGGCGACCAGCTCCCAGCCGTCGATGTGGTCGCCGGCCTCGACGAGCACCGGATCGCGGGCGTAGCGGGTCAGTTGCTGGAACATGCCGCCGAACACGCGCATGTCCTCTTCCCACTCGGCGGGCACGCCGTTGGCACGGAGCCAGGCCCAGGTGACCTCCTGTCTCGTGGGCGACTCCCACGTCTGCTCGCACTGCCGGTAGTCGAGCGCACCCTGGTACACCGGGGCGCCGGTGAGCTCGGCGAGGTCGGCCGCCGCGCCGACGTGGTCCGGATGGAAGTGGGTGATGAAGATGCGGGCGACAGGGCGGTCGAGCCGCGCGAGCACCTCGGCCCAGCGCTCCCGAGCATCGGGGAGGCCGAGGCCGGTGTCGACGAGCGTCCAGCCCTCCGCCGTCGGCAGCAGATAGCCGTGCACGTGGCCCGGCTTGGACGGCATCGGCATCGTCACGCGGACGATCCCGCCGTCGAGCGTATCGGGCATCGTGCTCCTGCCGCTCAGATCAGGCCGACGCGGGTCGCGTGCGCCGTCGCGCCCGCCCTCGACGACTGGGCCAGCTTGCGCAGGATGTTCGCGACGTGCCGGTGCACAGTGTGCTCGCTGAGGACGAGCGAGCCCGCGATCTCGCGGTTCGAGAGGCCGGAGGCGACCAGCCGCAGCACCTCGGTCTCGCGCGGCGTCAAGGGCGAGTCGCCGTTCACGTGCGTGGTCGTCGCGTCGTCGAGGAAGCCGGCGAGCGCGCGGTGGAGATCCCGCTGGTCGTCGACCCACGGGAGGTGGGCGTCGCCGGAGAGCGGTACGAAGCGGGCATTCGGAAGCAGCGAGGCGACCTCGCGGCCGTGCGCGATCGGGACTGCACGGTCGCCGCGGCGGTGCAGCACGAGCGACGGCGTCGTCACCTGAGGCAGCAGGTCGCGCTGGTTTGCGGTCAGGTCCAGCTCGAGGAACGCGGCGGCGACGTCGGCCTTGGCGGCGCGGCGCTTGTGCGCGCTGAGCGCGGCGATCTCGTCGCCGCTTGCATGCGGCGCGAAGAGGCCGGCGAGCATCTGCGAGGCGAGCAGCCAGTTCGTCCGGACGAAGTCGATCAGCGACACGCGGGTCGCGTCGGGGATGTCGTCGCGCGCCGCGTAGCTCCCGAAGAAGACGATCTTGCTGATCCGCTCGGGGTGGTCGCGCGCGAACCGCGCCGTGGCGAGGCCGGCGCACGAGCACGCGACGACGATCGCCGGCTCGGCGCCGCACTCGTCGAGCACGGTACCGAGCGCGCGGGCCTCCGACTCGATCGACGGCGACGGGGCGTCGCGGTCCGAGAGCCCGACGCCGATGCGGTCGTAGCGGACGACCCGGTGCGTGCGCGCGAACCCTTCGTAGAAGCGACGCACCTCCGGCAGCTCCCACTCGTCCTCGAGGTGCGTGACCCAGCGGGCGCTGAACACGAGCAGCGGTCCGTCGCCGACCGTCGAGTACGCGAGCCGCTTTCCGTCGATCTCGCTGAACCGGATCTCCTGTTCCATGGCCCTTGAGGCTAGATGGCCCGATCGGGCCATGTCAAGAAGATGGCCCGTAAAAGGGAAGCGGTGGAGCATGGCGGGCGTTGACCATGGGGAGATGCATTCGCGATACCTCGACGGGGTCACGATCAGGCCGCTGCGAAACGGCGACACGAAGACGGTGTGCGCCGTCTTCTCGCGCCTGGGGGACGAGTCGCGGCGCAAACGCTTCGGCGGCGCGAAGCCGCGGTTGAGCGACGACGAGCTCGAGCAGCTTGCCCGCGTCGACGCGCGGCACCACGTTCTGGTCGCCTACGTGCCGGGCGACGCCGGGCCTGCCGGGATCGCGAGGCTCGTCCGGCAGGGACGGATCGCCGAGGTCGCCTTCGCGGTCGCAGACGAGTACCAGGGCCGGGGCATCGGGTCGGCGCTCGCGCAGATCCTCGCCGACGACGCGCGGGCGGCGGGCATCGTCGAGCTTCATGCCACGGTCACCGGTAGCAGCAGGCAAGTGGCATCGCTCCTCTCCCGCTCCGCGACGAAGATCCGCGGAGAGTGGCACGGTGGAGAGCGGGCCCTCGTCGCAGTGCTCGACTAGCGCAACCATCTAGTCTGCGCCGATGGACGGCGACCGCACGATCGTCCGGGCCGATGACGTCGACGACTTCTACGCCGGCACGGACGTCCCCGGGGAGTTTCGATCGCTCACGCAGGCGCTCGAGAGCGAGCAGTTCGCCGTGACGCTGATCCGCGTCCCGCCGCACTGCGACTTCGAGCAGGGCACGGGCCATACGCATGACGAGATCGAGGAGATCTACCTGATCACGCGCGGGACGCTGACGATGCGGTTCGGCGACGAGATCGAGGCGGTCGAGGCAGGCTCGGTCGTCAGGGTTCCGCCGCAGACGCCCCGGTCGCACCGCAACGAGGGCGACGAGCCGGTCGAGATGTGGGCGGTGTCGCTCCGGAACGACAACGATCGCGGGAACAAGATCGACGAGTTCTGGGAAGCCTCACCCACGGCGCGGCAGCGCCGCTAGAAAGGAGCTCTCCAGTGGGGATGACCGAGCACGAGACGGAGCAGGTCGGGCGCGCGAACGCGTCCGGGAAGACGCCGGTGGCGTTCGTCCACGGGCTGTGGCTGCTACCGAGCAGCTGGGACCCGTGGGTCGAGGTGTTCGAGGACGCCGGCTACACGGCGCTGACGCCGGGCTGGCCGGACGATCCGGAGACGGTCGAGGAGGCGAAGGCCCAGCCCGAGGTGTTCGCGGGCAAGAGCGTCGGCGACGTCGCCGACTACATCGAGGCGATCCTCGAGAAGCTCGACAGGAAGCCGGCCGTGATCGGCCATTCGTTCGGCGGCCTGCTCACCGAGATCCTGGCCGGCCGCGGACGCGCCAAGGTGTCGGTCGCGATCAGCCCGGCGCCTTTCCGCGGCGTGCTACCCCTGCCGATCTCGGCGCTTCGCTCGGCGAGCCCGGTGCTCAAGAACCCAAAGAACAAGCACCGCGCGATCCCTCTCACCTACGAGCAGTTCCGCTACGGCTTCGCGAACGCGGTCGACGAGGACGAGGCAAGGAAGCTGTACGAGGCGTACTCGGTGCCCGGCTCGGGCGAGCCGATCTTCCAGGCCGCGAACGCGAACCTCAATCCGTGGACCGAGGCGAAGGTGGACACGAAGAACCCGAAGCGCGGCCCGATGCTGATCATCTCCGGCGAGAAGGACCACACCGTGCCGCCGGCGATCGCGAGCGCGTCCTACAAGAAGGAACGGAAGAACAAGGCCGTGACCGAGTTCGTGACCGTGCCCGGCCGCGGCCACGCGCTGACGATCGACAGCGGCTGGCGCGACGTCGCCGATACGGCGCTCGAGTTCGTAAAGCGCTTCGCCTAGGCGCGCTCCTCGTCGGTCGTCAGCTCGGCCGTGGGGAGCGCCTCGAGGCGCTCGTCCGGGATCGGTTGGCCGCTCTCGACCGAGAGGCCGTACGTGCCGGCGGCAAGGCGCGCCTCGGCACGCTCGACCGCGGCGAGCTGCTCGCGAAGATCGTCCGCAAGACCCTCGTCGAGCTCGTCCTGAGCCAGGTCGGCGGCCCGGTTCGCCGGGTCGATCTCGTCGGCCTCCTCGGCGTCGTCCTCGCGGGCGAGGTGGGCGAGCGCGTGCTCGATCCGCTTCCGCTCGGCCTCCAGCAGCTCGCGTGCACGCTCCGGGTCCACGTCGGCACCCTACCGCGCGTCCAGAGTTTTGGGCGGAGCCGATGAGCCCCATCCGCCCGACCGCCCTGGTGATCGGTGTCTGGCTCGATCCGGAGCAAACGGCGATCACCGCCGTCGACCTCGGTCACATCTCGCAGGCGTACGCGCGCGAGCTCGCCGCGTCGTTCCGTGCGTCCTTCGGGCGGCACCTGTTCCGCTAGCCTGCGGGCTCTTGAGCGCGCCCGTCTGCAGCCATCTCGACCGCGTCGCGTTCGTCGAGCTCCCCGACTCGATCGCCGGTTGCGAGGAGTGCCTGAAGACCGGCGACCGCTGGGTGCACCTGCGCATGTGTCAGACGTGCGGGAAGATCGGCTGCTGCGACTCGTCGCCGAACCGCCACGCGAGCCGGCACGCGGGCGAGGACGACCATCCGATCGCGCGCTCGGCCGAACCCGGCGAGGAGTGGAGCTGGTGCTTCGTCGACGAGGTCGCGTTCGTCGTCGCGCCCGGCGAGGGCGAGTGACGCTCCCCGAGCTCCCGCTGACCGAGTGGGAGGCGACGAAGAACACGCTCCACCTCTGGGTGCAGATCGTCGGAAAGATCCGCCTGGCGTCGACGGCGCCGCGCAACCACTGGTGGCACGTGCCGCTCTACGTGGACGTGCGCGGGCTGACGACGCGGCGCATGCACTCGCGCGACGGTGTCAGCTTCGAGATCGCGTTCGACTTCGTCGACCATCGCCTGGTCGTCAGCACGAGCCGCGGCGAGGTGGAATCGTTCCCCCTTGTCGACGGCCTCTCGGTCGCCGACTTCGACCGGCAGCTGCACGCGACGCTGGCCGGGCTCGGGATCGACGTCGAGATCCGTGAGAGCCCGTTCGGCGTCCCGATGACGACGCCGTTCCCGGACGACCGCGAGCACGCCTCGTACGACCCGGACGCCGTCGAGCGCTTCTGGCGCATCCTCGACTGGTCGGACGGCGTGTTCGAGGAGTTCGCGGGCTGGTTCTGCGGGAAGACGAGTCCGGTGCACCTGTTCTGGCACTCGCTCGACCTCGCGGTGACTCGCTTCGGCGGCAAGCGCGCGCCGGCGATGCCGGATGCGGACGCCGTCACGCAGGAGGCCTACTCGCACGAGGTCGTGTCGTTCGGCTTCTGGGCCGGGGACGCGAACCTCCGCGAGCCGGCGTACTACTCGTACGTCGCGCCCGAGCCGCCCGGCCTGCGAGACGGTGTGCTGCAGCCGGAGCGAGCCGCCTGGGTCGACCAGGTCACGGGCTCGATGGCGCTGCTGCCGTACGACGATGTGCGAACCGCCGAGGATCCGCGGGCGACGCTGCTCACGTTCCTCGAGAGCGCGTACGAGGCCGGCGCAGACGCGGCCGGCTGGAACCGCGGCGACCTCGAGTCGTCGTGGTGCCCCGACCCGGCGTGAATGCGGCCAGGGCTAGCGAGTCGACGCGTGCTCCTCGACCCAGTCGTCGATCCGCTGCCACCACTCGTAGAGCCAGGCGATCAGGGGGTCGCTCTCGTGCGGCACCTCGGCGGCCGGGACGCGCCAGTACCGGGCCTTGATCGGGCGCTCGAGCGGCACTCGGGACGGGAGCTCCCGGAACGAGCCGAGCTCCTCGAGCGCGGTGTGGGCGACGAGGACGACGTCGGCGTCGGGCGCGGCGAGAATCGCGGCCAGCGGTCCCCTGTGACGCGGCGGCAGGACGTATTCCATCGCCTCGGCGCGCTCGGCTGCCCGGTGGTGGCCGAGGCGGCGCAGGTGCGCGATCGCCCGCAGGCGCAGTCGCTCGGTGAAGTCGTGGCCCTCCGGATAGAGGACGAACGCGTCCATGTCCCCCATCCCCGACGCAAGGGCGCCGATCGCCTGGACGAAGTGATCGCTCCTCTCGGGGTCGTGCTCGATGAACAGGCTCGGGAGCCGGTGGCAGACGACGTCGATGACCGGGTCCCACTGGAGGAAGGCGAGCATCACGACGCGCGGCCGGCGACGGTAGCGGAGCATCAGCATCCGGATCATCATCAGCGAGTTGCCGGCGCCCGCATGGCGGCCGAAGACGAGCAGCGGACCGGGCCGCGGCTCGGGCGGGTCGACGACCTCGATCTCCAGGCCGAGGAGCGCGGTCGCCGCCGCGGACAGGCAGCGCAGCCAGCCGCGGAGCAAGGCGTAGTGTGCGGACTGGATCGCGCGCGTGCGCAGGGCGAGGCCGAAGCCCGAGGCGATCCAGAGCAGGAGAAGCGCGAGGATCATCGCCGCCTCCGAGGCGACGAGGACGACACTGAACGCCGTGAGCCGGGTCGTCCCGAGACCGCGGCGGCGCAGGGTGTCGGCGACGAGCGCGGCCAGGAGCAGGAGCGGCGAGAGCAGGGTGAGCGCGACGCAGATCAGCACGACGAGCGGCGCAACGACGAGCCGCCGGGCGAGCAGCGGCGGCGGGTCGGTCAAGCCCGTGCGTCCAGGTACTCGGCACTCGCCGCGTAGGCGAAGGCGATGCGGTTGTCGACGCGGCGGAAGTCGCGGAAGCGGAGCTGGGACAGGTCGTTGTAGCGCGGTGCGGCCGGGTCGCCGGTGGGGAGGACGTGCACGGTCACGCCCTCGGGAACCGCGGCCAGGTCGCGTACGAAGCGGTGGCGCCGGGCGATCTCGAACGCGACGAAGCCGACGTCGCGCATGCTCCGCGGCGGCGCGAGCGGCTGCTCGATCCGCCCGGCGTGCAGGACGTACACCTCGCTCGCGCCGAGGAAGACGGCGCGGTCGATCGGGATGCTGTTCACGATCCCGCCGTCGATGTAGTGCTCGCCGCCGATCTCGACCGGCGGCAGGATCCCGGGCACCGCCGAAGAGGCGAGGATCGCGTCGACGAGCGGTCCCGAGTCGAACCACTGCTCCGAGAAGCGCTCGATGCACGCCGCGACGCACTGGAACGGGACGGCGAGCTCTCCGAACGTCCGGACGCCGAGCAGGCGCTCGGCGAGCCGTCGCATCGGCACGTTCGAGCGCACGTGCGTCCGCGTTCGCAGGAGGCTGACCGCGTCGTCGAACCACGAGCGGCCGAGAACGCCGAGGCCGGCGAGCTCCTTCCAGGCCGCCTCGAGCTTCTCGACGGAGGCGAGGGTCGGGTCGACCGCGACCATCGCGCCGTGCAGCGCCCCGACCGAGGTACCGACGATGAGGTCGGGCCGGACACCCCGTTCCAGGAGGGCGTGCAGCATGCCGACCTCCGCTGCGCCCGCATGGCCGCCGCCGCCGAGCACGAATGCGACCTTCCGCTTCACCGCGCGAGTCTAGGCCGTCGGCAGCGGCCCTCACAAGCGGGCTCAAGCCGCCGTCGTGGATTGCCGATGCGTCATTCGACTCGGCACCCGCCGTAGTCGAATCGAGGGGAGTTTTGATGGATACCGCACAGTTCGAGCGTCTCGACGTCGAGGAGGCCGCGACCTTGCTCCTGTGGCGTTTCAGGAAGCTGACCGAGGCCGGCCACGACACCGTGCGCTCGCTGATGCTGGCCGTCCGGCCCGACGTGGACATCCGCCTGGCGTCCGACCTGCTCAGCGTCGCGCGCGACACGCGCCCCGCCGTCTAGTCGAGGCTTCGGAACATCGCCTGAACGGCCGCGACGCCCTCGTCGGTCGAGCCGCTGACGTTGAGCACGACCTCACCGTCGTCGGCGCTCACGGCCCACTCGGCAAAGTCACAGCACTCCTGTTCGAGCTCCGCGAGCTTCCGTAGCTCGTCCTCGATGCCCGCCTCGCGCCGGAAGACGAGTCGCTGCCCGCGCTCGGACGGCGTCCGCTCGACCAGCGCTCCCGCGAGGTCGCGCCAGCGCGCGCCGCGCTCCGTCATCTCAGCCTTGTTCAGTGAGCACGCCACCACCACGTCGCCGGTTCCCATCGCAACACCCTCCTTAAATCGGTGTGCCAGGCATGATGAGAGTTCAAGCCGACTTGATGTCAAGTGCCCGACGAGCTTCTGACCATCGGAGAGCTGGCGCGCCGAACCGCGAGGCGCACGTCGTCGATCCGCTACTACGAGGAGATCGGGCTGCTCCCCGAGCCCGTGCGCGTCGGCGGGCGCCGGCGGTATCCCGAGCAGACGGTGCGGACGCTCACGGTCGTCGACACGGCCCAACGGGCCGGGCTGACCCTGAGCGAGATCCGCACGCTGCTGACGGCGGCGCCGGACGATTCGGCGGCGATCGAGGAGCTGCGCGGGATCGCCGAGCGGAAGCTGCCCGAGCTCGAGGCGACGATCGAGCGCGCCGTCCTCGTGCGGCGCTGGCTCGAGGCGGCCGCGCGTTGCGAGTGCCCGAGCCTCGACGAGTGCTGTCTCTTCGAGCCGGAGGCCGGGCTGCCCGAGCGTCAGCCGGCGGAGATCCGGTCGAACGGCCAGTAGGTCAGCACGACCCTGCCGACGATCGCCTGCTTCGCCACGGAGCCGAACTTTCGCGAATCGCAGGACCGCGCGCGGTTGTCGCCCATCAGGAAGTACGAGCCGGCCGGTACATGCCACGCGGCGGTCTGGGAATCCCGGTTGGCCGGCTTCACGTAGGGCTCGTTCAGCGGCTTGCCGTCGATCAGGACGCGGCCCGTCTGCTCGGAGACGGTCTCGCCGGGGAGGCCGATGACGCGCTCGACCTGGCTACCGCTCACTCCGCACTGCTTCGCGGCGGAAGCCGGCGGTGTGAACACGACGACGTTCTTGCGCTCGGGGCTCGAGAAAGTGCTCCAGAACCGGAACACGGCGACGTGATCGCCTTTCGCGACGGTCGGCTCCATCGCCCGCGTCGGAACCGTGTAGCGCTTCGTGAGCCCGAAGAACACACCGGCGAGGATGCCTGCGGAGACGACGACGACGAGGAGGATCCTCCCGAGCATGCGACGAGTGTAGGAGCCTGATTAGACGGTGTTCGTCTAGACGGCGCTGGACTTGGCCCAGATGTTGATGCCGCTCTCGGTCGCGTGGCGGTCGATCTCCGCCAGTTCCTCGTCGGCGAAGTCGAGCCGGTCGAGCGCGGCGACGTTCTCCTCCACCTGCTCGACGCTAGACGCGCCCGGCAGCGCCGACGTGACGCGGGGGTCCCGGAGCGTCCACGCGATCGCCATCTGTGCCAGCGTCTGGCCCCGCGCAGCCGCGATCTCGTTCAGCGCCCGGATCTTCGCGAGCGACTCGTCCGTGATCATGCTCGGCGAGAGCGGGCTCGGCCGGCTCGCACGCGAGCCCTCGGGGATCCCGTCGAGATACTTCGTGCTCAGCATCCCTTGCGCCAGCGGCGAGAAGACGATGCAGCCCGCGCCCACCTCCTCGAGCGTGTCGAGGAGGCCGTCCTCGATCCAGCGGTTCAGCAGCGAGTACGACGGCTGGTGGATGAGGAGCGGCGTGCCGAGGTCGCGGAGGATCGCGGCCGCCTCGCGCGTCTTCTCGGCAGAGTACGAGGAAATGCCTGCATAGAGGGCCTTTCCGTGCCGCACCGCGGTGTCGAGAGCACCCATCGTCTCCTCGAGGGGCGTGTCGGGGTCGAAGCGGTGCGAGTAGAAGATGTCGACGTAGTCGAGACCCATGCGCCCGAGGCTCTGGTCGAGGCTCGCGAGCAGGTACTTGCGCGAGCCCCATTCGCCGTAGGGGCCGGGCCACATGTCGTAGCCGGCCTTGGTCGAAATGACCAGCTCGTCGCGATAGGGCCGGAAGTCCTGCGCCATGAGCCGGCCGAAGTTCTCCTCGGCGGATCCGTAGGGCGGCCCGTAGTTGTTCGCCAGGTCGAAGTGCGTGATGCCGAGGTCGAACGCGCGGCGCAGGATGGCGCGGCTCGTCTCGAGCGGACGGTCGCCGCCGAAGTTGTTCCAGAGCCCGAGCGAGACCGCCGGCAGCAGCAGGCCGCTGCGCCCGCAGCGCCGGTGGAGCATGCGCTCGTAACGCTCCTCGGCGCCGACGTACCTCATCGGCCCGAAGACTAGATGGTTGATGCCACGATCTCGTGGCTCGGCTGCGCGGTCTGGCATGTCCGGGCCGCTTCCGCCCGGCAGAGCCCGGCGGAGCCGGCCCCCGCCGGGCGTGCGCTTCACGCCGCCGCGTCGTCACCGATACGCCCGCGTATCGGCAACGCCACGTCGTCGCGCCCCAGAGCAGCCAGCCTGCGCCCCGAGGTGCGCGATCTCGTGGCATCAACCATCCAGTGCTCGACGTATCGGGCGCGCTATCGTCACCGGCGAGAGCGGCAGGCGCTCACAGAAGGAGGCGACATGAGCACGGTGTCCGAGATCCTGGGCGACAAGGGAGGCGACGTCCTGCGGATCGACGCAGGCGCATCGGTGTTCGAGGCGGTGCAGCAGATGGTGGAGGCGAACGTCGGCTCGCTGCTCGTGACCAATGGCGGCGACATCGCCGGCATCGTCACGGAGCGCGACTACCTGCGGCGTGTGACCCTCGAAGGGCGCACCGACCACGATACGGCGGTCGGCGAGATCATGTCCGCGCCGCTCGTCGTGGTCACGCCGGACACGGAGATCGACGAGTGCATGGCGGTGATGACCGACCGCCGCATCCGCCATTTGCCGGTAGTCGAGGGCGGCGAGGTCGTGGGTGTGGTGTCGATCGGCGACATCGTCAAGTTCAAGTCGAAGCAGCAGAGCTTCGAGATCCAGTACCTGACCGACTACATCACGGCCGGCTGAGCCATGACTGCCCCGGGGGAAGCGGCCTACCCCAATCTCTTCTCCCCGTGGCAGATCCGTGGGCAGACGGTCGCGAACCGGATCGTCTTCGCCCCCACCTGCCCGACCTGGGTGGCGGATCCCTACGAGGGCGTCTTCACGGATCAGGCCGTCGCGTACTACGAGGAGCGGGCCAAGGGCGGCTGCGGGCTGATCATCATCGGCGGCACGATCGTCCACAAGGAGGCGCTCTACTCGGAGTTCAACTTCCCGGGCCTCTGGGACGACGCGCAGATCGCAGGCCTCGCCAGGGTCGCCGACGCCGTCCACGAGCACGGCTGCAAGCTCGCCTGCCAGCTCCTGCACGTCGGCCTGCGCGCGATGCCGGTGCTGAAGAAGGATCCGGCCTACGACTTCGACGCCGAGTGGTACATGGTCGCGCCGAGCCAGATCCCGCCCGGCGAGTACCCGAACGCGCCGATGCCGAAGGAGCTCGAGGAGCACGAGATCCAGGACATCCTGGGTGCGTACGAGTCGTCGGCGCGCAGGGCGATCGCGGCCGGGCTGGACGGCGTCGAGTTCCACATGTCCCACGGCTACCTGCCCTGGCAGTTCCTGTCTCCGCTGTACAACCACCGCACCGACGGCTGGGGCGGCTCGTACGAGAACCGATTGCGATTCCCGCTCGAGGCGATGGCGAGAGTTCGCTCTGCGATCGGCGACGACGCCTTCCTCGGCTACCGGATCAACTCGACGTCGTTCTGGCCCGGCGACCTCGAGCTCGACGACGTGAAGCGGGTCGTCGCCGACCTGGAAGCGAAGTCGGACGTCGACTACGTCAACCTCTCGGCCGGCGTCCACCACTCGTACATCCACACACCGATGACGTACGAGCCGGGATGGGAGCGCGGTTACACGAAGGCGGTGAAGGAGGTGTCGTCGAAGCCGGTGATGCTCGTCGGCCGGATCACGCACCCGAAGGTGGCCGAGGAAATCCTCGCTGCCGACGAGGCGGACGCGATCCTGCTCGCGCGCCAGCTGTTCGCGGACGCGGAGTGGGGCGTGAAGGCGCGGGACGGCCGTGCCGACGACATCCGCCGCTGCGTCGCCGCCAACTACTGCTGGCGGAGCGTGATCCGCGGCGGGCGCGTGCAGTGCGTCTACAACCCGGAGGTCGGGCGCGAGGCGCGCTGGGGCTCGGGGACGCTCGTGCCGGCGTCGGAGCGGAAACGCGCGCTCGTGATCGGCGCCGGGCCGGCCGGGCTCGAGTACGCCCGGGTCGCGGCGGCGCGTGGGCACGAGGTCGTCGTCGTCGAGCGCGAGGAGGAGGTCGGCGGGCACGTGCGCTGGCAGTCGCTCTTGCCCGGCCGGAAGGAGTACGGTCAGATCGCGCGCTGGCTACGGGCGCAGGCCGAGGGGAACGGGGCGACGATCCGGACCGGAGAGGACGTGTCCGCCGACGGCGTCGACGCGCTTCTGGGGGCCGAGCGGCCCGATCACGTCGTCGTCGCCACCGGCTCGCGGTACCGCCGCGACGGCTGGCAGGGCCAGACCGCCTCGCCGCTCCCCGGGTGGGAGACGGCCCGGTGCGCGAGCTGGGACGAGGTCGTGACCGGCAAGGTCGCACCGACGGGCTCCGTCCTCGTCCTCGACGACCTCCAGGACGCGGCTGCGCCGCTGACGGCGGTGAAGCTGGCCGGAGACGGCGCGTCGGTGCGGCTCGTGACGCGGTGGCCGATGATCGGCATGGAGACGATCCCCGAGGTCTACTACCTCTGGGTGCGGACCCAGCTGTACGAGGCGGGCGTGGCGGTCGAGCCGGATCTGTTCGTGACCGGCATCGACGGCCGCGAGGTGACGTTGATCAACGTCTACATGCCGGACCGCGTGACGACGATCGAGGCCGACTGGATCGTGATGGCGACGGGCCGCCAGTCCGAGAACGGGCTCTACCATCTCTTGCGCGAGCGCGGGACGAGCGTCGAGGCGATCGGCGACGCGATCGCCCCGCGCACGACGTACGAGGCCGTCTTCGAAGGCCACCGCGCAGCGCGCAAGCTCTAGCGGTCGCGACCGCCCAGCCGGGCCTGACCTCGCAGACGCTGTCCCCAACGGGTTTTCCCTGCTCAGCGCGGAATCGCACCGGAGGCGGTGCCAGGCGCGGCTCAGCGCAGCGCCGCGCGGGTGAAGACACGGATCGAAACCGCCGCCAGGGCGGCGGCGAAGACCGCGACGACTGCGAGGCTGAGCGCCGCCATCACCGTCGGGTCGGAGCCCTGCCAGATGGCGTGCAGTCCGGCCGCGTTGCCGAGCAGCCCGTAGCGCATCAGCGCCAGGGCGTGTGTGAGCGGCAGGAAGCGCGCGATCCACTCCAGGAACCCGGGCAGCGCACCGATCGGGAACAGCGAGCCGGCGAGGAACCAGGGCAGGATGGCGATCGCGGGGACGCGCGCGATGTACTCCTCCTGCTTCGGGACACGGCTCGCGAGCGTCTCGGCCGTCCCGTACATGCCGACCGTGAACAGGGCCGCGGCTGCCAGGAACCAGGCCGCGCCCGTCGCCGACGTGTCGAACTCGATCCCGCGCGCCCGCGCGACCGCGATCAGGACGCCGATCTGAAGCGCCGCCGCGCCGAGGGCGACGATGAGGTTGCCGAGCACGAGCAGCGCCCGCGGCACAGGCGCGGCCAGCAACTCGCGCTGAGCGCCGCTCTCGCGATCGACGATCACGCTCAGCCCCGCGAACATCGTGGTCAGCGGGATCAGGAGGCCGATCGTCCCGACCGCGACGTACGACTCGTACGCGCTGCCCGCGTGCAGCGCCTGCTTGAGCGCCGGTGCGATCACGAGCGCGAACATGATCGGCGTCAGCAGTGGCACGACGAGCTCGCGCGGCGTCCGGGTCGTGAGCTGGAAGCGCCGCCGCGCGAGCGTGGCCAGCGGGGCAAGCGCGTCGCGGGGCGAGAGGCGCCTCGGCAGGGACAGGCTGGGGGCGATGGCAGTCATTCGTTCTCCTCCGTCGGTTTCAGGCGGCCTCGGCGAGCCGGTCGCCGGTCAGCCGCAGGTACACGTCGTCGAGCGTCGGGCGCCTCGTCGCGAGCACGTGGCCGAGCGCGAGCTCGTCGATCACGGCCAGCGCCTCGGCGGCCGAGCGCTCGCGCAGCGGCACGGTCAGCGTCGAGCCGACCGCGAACGCGTCTGCGTCCGCGATCCGGTGCTCGCGCAGCGCCTCGATCGCCGTCGCCGGCTCGCCGTCCACGCGCAGCTCCACGAGCTCCCGGCCGAGGCCGTCGAGCAGCGCAGCCGGCCTGTCGAGCGCGACGATCCGGCCGGAATGGACGATCGCGACGCGGTCGCAGAGCCGCTCGGCTTCGTCGAGGTAGTGGGTCGTGAGCAGGATCGTCACCTCGCTACGTGCCCGCAGGCCCGCGATCACGTCCAGGAGCTCGTACCGCACGCGCGGGTCGAGCCCGACCGTCGGCTCGTCCAGGAACAGGATGCGCGGCTTCGAGACGAGCGCCCGCGCGATCTCGAGCCGCCGCCGCTCGCCGCCGCTGTAGGTCGAGACCGGGCGTTCGACCAGCTCCGCGAGGTCGAAGGCGTCGACGAGCTCCGCGATCCGGCGGGCCGCCACGTCGGGCTCGACGCCCCAGAGCCGTCCGTGCAGCTCGAGGTTGCGCCGGCCGCTGAGGCCGCGGTCGACGACCGCCTCCTGGAAGACGACGCTCGAGATCCGCCGCGCCGCGAGCGGCTGCTCCGTCACGTCGAACCCGGCGAGCCTCGCGGTCCCGGCCGTCGGCGCGATCGTCGTCGTCAGCATGCCCACCGTCGTCGACTTGCCGGCACCGTTCGGGCCGAGCAGCCCGAACACCTCGCCGGCGGCGACGTCGAAGTCGATTCCCTTCACCGCCTCGACGCCGCCGGGATAGGTCTTGCGAAGTCCGATCACCTCGATCGCGTGCACGAGTCCTCCTCCGTCACATCGTTGGCTTCCGGTTCGTCACTGCTATGACGGATGCCGACGGAAGGATGTGACCGTGACCGAGCGTGACCTGCTCGCCCGCCAGTTCGAGGACGCGCGACCGCACCTGCGGGCGGTGGCCTACCGCATGCTCGGGTCGGTCACCGAGGCCGACGACGCCGTGCAGGAGGCCTGGCTCCGACTCGGCCGCAGCGACGAGTCGGAGCTCGAGAACCTGCGCGGCTGGCTGACGACCGTCGTTGCCCGGGTCTGCCTCGACCTCCTGCGCTCACGGCGCGCGCGCCGCGAGGACTACGTCGGGAGCTGGCTCCCCGAGCCGATCGTCAGCGAGGACGCGGAGGCCGATCCCGAGCAGGAGGCGCTGCTGGCGGACTCGGTCGGGCTCGCGCTCCTCGTCGTCCTCGAGACGCTGACGCCGGCGGAGCGACTCGCCTTCGTGCTCCACGACATGTTCGGGGTGCCGTTCGAGGAGATCGGCGAGATCGTCGACCGCTCGCCCGCGGCTGCGCGCCAGCTCGCGAGCCGCGCGCGACGGAGAGTGCGCGGCGCGGCGCCGCAGCCCGACTCCGACGTGGCGCGGCAACGCGAGGTCGTCGACGCCTTCCTCGCCGCCTCCCGGGCCGGCGACTTCGAGGCGCTGATCGCCGTGCTCGACCCGGAGGTCGTGTTCCGGATCGACACGGGCGGCGTCGCACCGCCGGCGCGCCCGCCGCTCGTCGGCGCGGAGGCGGTGGCCCGCCAGATCCTCGCGCGCGGCACGCCGCTCGCGCCGCTGGCGCGGCCGGCGCTCGTCAACGGCGGCGCGGGCGCGGTCGTGAACGTCGGCGGCAGACCGTTCGCCGTCGTCAGCTTCACCGTCAGGCAGGGCCGGATCGCGGCGATCGATCTGGTCGCCGACCCGGACAAGCTTCGGGGCCTGACCCCCGAGGCGTAGCTCAGCCCCGGCGAGATTCTCTTCCCTGCGGTGGGTTGGCAAGAGCCTCGTGCCTCTGGACTCGCGCCCGGCAACCCATTAGGGTCAGCCGGTGAAAGGGTCGGCCTACCCTTCGCGCGGCGTGCGCCTGCTTGCGCTCGCCGCGGCGCTCGCGGCAGCGGCAGCCGCGGCGGTCGCAACCGCGCCGCACGCTGCGCGGCCGATGCTCGTCGGCTTCCAGGACGATCCCGGCTTCCGCTGGAGCTCGCACCGGCAGGCGACGCTCGAAAGCGCCGCCCGCGCCCACGCGACGATCATCCGCGCGACCGCCAACTGGTGGCAGATCGCGCCCGTCCGGCCGGAGAACGCGACCGACCCCTTCGACCCCGCGTACGAGTTCACCGACCTCGACGACCTGATCCGGAGCGCGGCCATGCGCGGGATCACGGTGATGCTGACGATCTGGGGCACGCCCTCGTGGGCCAACGGCGAGAAGCCGCCGAACGTCGCTCCCGACCGCATGGGCGATCTCCGCGACTTCACGCACGCGATCGCCGACCGCTACTCGGGCCGTCACCCCGGCTTCCCGTTCGTCGGCTACTACACGGTCTGGAACGAGCCCAACTCGACCCGGTTCCTCGCGCCTGCATTCGACGACGCTGGCAACCCGGTGTCGCCGTACACGTACGCGAGCATCTGCCGCTCCGCCTACGCGGGCCTCAAGGAGGGCAATTCCCTCGCCACCGTCGCGATCGGCCAGACGGCCTCCCGCGGGAGCGAGAGCGGCCGGCACGGAGCCGACTCGATGGCGCCCGGCACGTTCGCGCGGCTGCTCGCGGAGGTGACGCCGGCTGTGCCTTTCGACGCGTGGGCGCATCACCCGTACTCCGACCTCGGCTTCGGGCCGCTCCAGCGCTACCGCTTCCCGAACGTGAACCTGGCGACGCTCCACACGTTCGAGCAGAAGCTCGACCTCTGGTTCCACCGCGCCGACATCCCGATCTGGATCAGCGAGTACGGCTTCGAGACGCGACCGGGTCGGGCAGGCGGCGTGTCCGTGGCGCAGCAGGCCGCGTACGTGAGGCAGTCGCTCGCGATCGCGGCCGCCGACCCGCGTGTGCAGATGTTCATCTGGTTCGTGCTCCGCGACGACCCGTCCATGTCGACGTGGGACAGCGGCCTGATCGGGGACACCGGCGCGCACAAGCCGAGCTTCGACGTCTTCGCAGACGCGGCCGCGCCGCTCGACGCGCGCGATCCGCTGCTGACGGTGCGGGCGGGAACGTCCCGGCCGCTGCTCAGGATCCCGGTCTGGGAGCTCGCGATCCGTGACGGTGCCGGGGCGAGGATCGGCTCGGTGATCTCCGTGTACTCGGGCCGCCGGCGGGTCGGCCACGCGACGCCGGAGGCCCGCATCACCATCGACGGCTACGCGGTCTTTCCGCTCCCGATCCGGCTCGTGCGGCCGGGTGCGCGCTACCGCGTGTACCTGAGCGACATCAACGACATCAACGGGAACCGCATCTCGCGGACGGCGCTCGTCGTCGGCCTCCCGCGCTTCGGCAGGCAGGGCTAGAGCCGTCCGGCCTCGCTGTCAGCGACGAGGCGGAATCGGGCAATTCACGGGGCCAAGCGGCCTGACGGTGCCGCCGTACAGGTGCACGGCGCCCTCGACGTCGTCCCGCTCGAGCAGCCGGCAGCGCCACTCGCCCGGGGGCGCGTCGGGGCAGTACCAGCCGGCGCTCATCGCCGCGCAGCGAACCGTCGTGTGTCCGAGCCCGAGCACGTGGCCGAGCTCGTGTGCGATCACCTGCGCTGCCGAGTACCGGTCGAGGTCCGGAGCGATCCACACGACGCTCGTGATGCCGAGGTAGCCGGCATACGCGCAGCCGTCCGCGTCCTTGCAGCTCAGGCCGTGCGTCGTGACGACGACGCCGGCGTGCGGTCGCGGCACGTAGACGAACCGGACCTGCGCGCCGCTTCGATTCCAGGCGCGGACCGCCCGAAACGTCGCGCCGCCGTAGTGCGGCGTGGCGTTGTAGATCGGGATGACGCCGTGCGGCCACGGCTTCCCGTCGACGACCCAGGCATCCGAGGAGCCGGCTGCGACGGCCGCAACAGCCACGAGGACTGCGACGGCCGCCGAGATCCTGGCGGTCATCGCGACGGGACGCTCAGCGGTAGCGGTAGACGATGCGCCCGCGGTTCAGGTCGTACGGCGACAGCTCGACCCGGATGCGGTCGCCGGGGAAGATCCTGATCCGGTAGCGGCGCATCTTGCCTGCCGTGTACCCGAGGGTCTCGTGGCCGTTGTCGAGAGCGATGCGGAACATGCCGTTCCGAAGCGCCTCCACGACCTCGCCCTCGAGCTCGACCTTCTCTTCCTTGCCGGCGATGGCTACGAGCCCCCGACGGCGACCACGTTCGTCGCTTCAGGGCCCTTGGCGCCCTCGCGTACCTCGAACTCCACGCGCTGGCCCTCGTTCAGGGACTTGTATCCGTCACCGGCGATCTGGGAGAAGTGGACAAAGACGTCCTTCGAGTCCCCGTCGGGCGTGATGAAGCCGTAACCCTTTGCGTTGTTGAACCACTTGACGACGCCGGTAGCCATTTCGGTCGCCAGGGTAGCACCGGCGCGACGAGTCAGCCGCGCGGTTTCAGCCGAACCACACGTGATCCGGCTCGCCGTAGGGCTCGCGGAGCGAGGCGATCGACTCCTCGAGCTGCGTCGTCAGCGAAACGGCAGCCTTCCTCGTCGGCTCGACGCCCGCCACGGGCAGCGGCTCGCCGACGACGATCGTCACCTGCGGGAACCCGATCCGGTGCGTGCGCGGCTGGATCGAGCGCTCGGTGCCGACGAGCAACACCGGCACGAGCGGCGCGCCGGCGGCGAGCGCGAGCCGCGCGGCGCCGCGGCTGTAGCGGCGGTCGCGGTACGGAAGGCACGTGCCCTGCGGGAAGATTCCGACGATCTCGCCGCGCTCGAGCACGCTGCGGGCGGCGTCGGCTGCGCGGCCCAGGTCGCCCTGGCGGCGGACGGGAATGCAGCCGAGGCCCTCGAGGACCTGTCTCAGCAGCGGGTAGCGGAAGAGCTCTGCCTTGGTCAGGTAGTGCACGGGGCGCTTCGTGACCGTTCCCAGGAACCAGGGATCGAGGATCGACTCGTGGTTCGCGGCGAGCACGACGGGGCCTGTCTGAGGCACGCGCTCGAGCCCGAGATGGTGGATCTTGTAGGCGCGCAGCATCAACGGCCGCGTGAGCCGGTCGATCAGCGGGTAGAGGCTCACCGCTCGAGGACGATCTGGGCGTTGCGCAGCGCCCTCGTTCGGAAGCCGGCCTCGCAGCAGGCGAGGTAGAAGTCCCAGGTGCGGAGGAAGTGCTCGTCGTAGCCGAGCGCGCGCACGTCGCCGAGCCGCCCGAGGAACGTCGCCCGCCAGCGGCGCAGCGTTGCGGCATAGTCGACGCCGATCTCCTCGACCCCGGTGACCGTGAGCCGTGATGCCGCGGCCGCCGCGCCGGTCAGCGAGGCGAGCGACGGGATCAGGCAGCCGGGAAAGACGTAGCGCTCGATCCAGTCGGGCGAGCGGCGGTAGCGGTTCCAGCGATGGTCGGGGATCAGGATCGACTGGATGCAGGCGCGGCCGCCGGATGCGAGCAGCCGGTCGCAGGCGGCGAAGAAGACGGGAAACTGCTTCTCGCCGATCGCCTCGATCATCTCGATCGACGCGAGCTTCGAGTACGAGCCCTGGTGCACGCGGTAGTCCTCCTCGACGATGCGGATGCGGTCGTCGAGCCCGGCCGCGCACACGCGCTCGCGCGCGAGCTCCGCCTGGGCGGGGGAGAGCGTGAGGCCGGTCACGCGGGCGCCGTACTCGCCGGCGGCGGTGAGCGCGAACGAGCCCCACCCGCAGCCGATCTCGACCACGTGGTCGTCTGGCGTGAGCGCGAGCCTGTCGCAGACGCGCCGGAGCTTGCGCCGCTGCGCGTCGGCGAGTTCCTCGTCGGGATGCGCGAACATCGCGCAGGAGTAGGTCATCGTCTCGTCGAGCATCAGCCGGAAGAGGTCGTTGCCGAGGTCGTAGTGGTACTCGATGTTGGTGCGTGCCCGTCGCAGTCCCTGGCGGCGGTTGGGCCGCGGCCGGGCCTTCATCACGCGGGCGAGGCGCGGGTGCCGCTCGGCGGCAGCCTCGGCGTTGCGGTAGAGGAGCTCGAGGAAGCCGACGAGGTCGGGGCTCGTCCACTCTCCCGCCTGGTACGACTCGCCGAGTCCGATCGTCCCGCGTGTCGCCAGTCGGCGGATCAGGCCGCGGACGTCCACGATGTCCATCGTCTCGGCCGGGCCGGCGCCGAAGGTCCGCTCGCTTCCGTCAGGCAGCCGCGCGACGAGCGTGCCTTCGTGGAGGCCGCCGAGCGCGTGCGTGAGCACTCTGACCGCAATGCCCTCGAGCGCCGCTCCCCGCGTCGGCGGAATCTCCCGGACCGTCCGCTCGACCGTGCTCACAGCCGCACCGACCCCTTGCCCGGGACGAACGGGGGCTTGTGGTGGAACGGCACGCGCTTCGCCCAGAGCTTGAGCGCCTGCCAGTGGATCAGCGCCGTGACCTGCATCGGCATGAGCGGGTAGCGGACGAGCGCGCGCGCCATGCTCGTGTTTGTCAGCTCCTCGCGGCGCCCGTGGAGGACGGCGCTGAGCGGGACGCGGCCGTTCTCGCGCACGTGCACGCGGGCCCAGACCTCCTCCTCAGGCTCCGAGAACGCGTACCCGTAGGTCTGGTCGAGCCCGAAGAAAGGCGACACGTGCAGGCGTTTCTCGTGCTCGTAGGTCAGTGCGGGCCCGTGCAAGAGCTCGGGAAGCCGCTCGCCGAAGGTGTTGCTGAGCTCGGCGATCATCGCGGCCAGCTGCCCGTCGGGCCCGTAGCACCAGTGGAAGCTGACCGGGTTGAAGACGTAGCCGAGAACACGGAGCTGCGCCAGCATCAACACGCGCTCGACCTCGACTCCGTGCTCGGCGCAGAAGCGGGTCGCTGCCTCGCGCACGGGCAGCGTGCCGTCGAAGTGATCGGCGTCGCGCAGCGTGACGAGGTTGGGGCGGTTGACCGAGAACAGTGCCAGCCCCCGCTCGAGCTCGGGCAGCTCGTCCAGGTCGAGGACGAAGAACGAGATCGGGTAGCGGAACGTGTTCCGCGCCGGCTCGCGGCGGGAGTGGATCAGCGTGCCGGTGTAGAGCGCCGACTTCACCAGTCGACTCCGAGCGCGGCGGCGGCGCGGACGGCGGAGGCGAGCCCATCCTCGTGGAAGCCGTTGCCGAGGTGCGCGCCGGCGTAGAGCGTATGCCCGGCCCCGGTGAGCGCCTCGACCTCGCGCTGGCCGCGCAGCGTGTCCAGCGTGTAGAGCGGATGGTCGTAGACCGTGCGCATGATCACGCACTCGGGGTCGATCTCCTCGACGCGGTTGAGCGTGACGCAGTAGTGCTCGTCGGCGTCGAGCTGCTGGAGCCGGTTCAGGTAGTAGGTGACCGTCGGCTTGAGCGCGCCGTTCACCTGGTAGTTCCACGAGGCACGGGCGCCACGGGACCGGGGGAGGAAGCGAGCGTCCGTGTGCAGCACGGTCTCGTTGGCCGTGTAGCGGAAGGCTCCGAGTGCGCTTTGCTCCGCCGGCGACGCATCGGCAAGGAGGGCGAGCGCCTGGTCGGCGTGGGTCGCGACGACGGCCTTGTCGAAGCGGCGAGTCTCGCCGTCGTCGGTCGCCAGCTCGACGCCGTCGGCGTGGCGGCGGAGTGCGCGGACGCCGAGCCCGACGTGCGCCGTCCCGCGGAGCTGCGCGAGCAGTTCGTCCACGTAGCGGCGACTCCCGCCCGTCACCGTGCGCCAGGAGAAGCGCCCGAAGCCGAGCATGCCGTGGTGGTCGAAAAACCGGATCGCGTACGCGGCCGGGAAGTCGAGCGCCCGGTCGGGCGCGGTCGACCAGAGCGCGGAGGCAAGGGGCATGAGGAAGTGCGAGCGGAACCGCTCCGAATAGCCGTGTCTCTCGACGTACTGTCCGAGGGACAGGCCCTCGGCCGTGTCCAGCGTGGACGCGGCCGTTCGGAGCCAGCGCGTGACCTCGAGCAGGAACCGGTGGAAGCGCGGGCTGACCGCGTTCCGCGCCTGCGCGAACGGACGGCGGCCCGACCACTCGAGCCCGCAGTCGCCGCAGGCGACCGAGAACGACATCTCCGAGTCCTGCACGCCGATCCCGAGCTCGCGGAACAGCCGGCCCAGGTACGGGTAGTTCGGGGCGTTGTGGACGATGAAGCCGGTGTCGAGCCCGAGCCCGCGGTGCTGCACGGTGTTGACGTGCCCGCCCGGCCGCGTGTCGCGCTCGAACAGCTCGACGTCGTGCGCGCGCGACAGGAGATAGGCAGCGCCCAGCCCCGCCACGCCCGATCCGACTACGGCAATTCGCATGTCGAACCGCTATTCGACCGAGTTCGAACATCGGTTGTCAAAGGCCTGGAAGATCGTCTCCCATCCGTACACTGGACCCGCCGTGGCGATCGCAGAGCAGAGTCAGGCGCGCGTCGGCACCGTTCGCCAGGGAACGAGCACGATCAGCCAGCTCGTCACCCTCGTCGCGGTGCTCGTCCCGCCGCTCGGAATCCTCCTCGCGATGGGCCTCCTGTGGGGCGTCGCGTTTCACTGGGTCGACGTCGCGGTGCTGGTCGTCACCTACGTGATCTGCGCCTTCGGGACGACGATCGGCTTTCACCGCTACTTCTCGCACCGGAGCTTCCAGTCCGGCTCCGGGGTCAAGGCCACACTCGCGATCCTCGGCTGCATGACCGTCCAGGGCCCACTGACACAGTGGGTCACGGATCACCGCAAGCACCACGCGTTCTCCGACAAGGAGGGCGACCCGCACTCGCCGCACGCGGGGCACCCGGAGGGGCCCTGGGGCGCGTTCACCGGCTTCGTGCACGCGCACGTCGGCTGGATGTTCTCGAACATGGGCATGGAGCAGGGGCGCGAATACGGCAAGGATCTGTACGAGGACCGCCTGATCCGCACGATCGACCGGCTCTACCTCCTCTGGGTCGTCCTCACGCTCGGGATCCCGTTCGCGATCGGCTACGCGATCGGCGGGACGGCGCTCGGCGTCGAGGCACTCGTCTGGGGCGGCCTGATCCGCATCTTCCTCTACCAGCACGCGACCTTCTCGGTGAACTCGATCTGCCACATGTACGGTCGCCGCGACTACCGTGCCCGCGACGAGTCGCGGAACAACTGGCTCGTCGCGTTCCTCGTCTTCGGCGAGGGCTGGCACAACAACCATCACGCGTTCCCGTCGTCCGCACGCCACGGCCTGGCCTGGTGGCAGTACGACCTGTCGTGGTGGATCATCCGCGGCCTCGAGAAGCTCGGGCTCGTCTGGGACGTGCGGCTTCCCACGGCAGAGCAGATGAGCCGCCGAGCCGAACCGGCCTAGCTAGGCGTCTCGAAGCGCCGCAGTACGTCGCCGACGAGCTCGGTCCAGCGGTGGGCGCGCGGGAGTCGGACGACCCCACCCCCGGGAGAGCGCACGGCGAGTCCATGGACCGCCCCCGGGATCGTCGTGTACGAGCCCTCGGCGCCCGCGGCCAGGGCGCGGTCGAAGCCGCGGCGCGAGCTCGACGGGCTCACGCCCGGGATGCCCGGGAGCCAGCGGTCCAGAGCTCCGTGGATGACATCGAGACGCTTGCCGCGGAGCGTCGAGACGTCGAGCCGGTCGGGGATCCACGGCCCGAGGCCGAGCACGCCCTCCACCTCGGGCTCGTCGGCTGCGGCGATCGAGACGGCGCCGCCCATCGAGAAGCCGAGGAGGAGCGTCCGCTCGCCGCCGAGGCGCTCGATCGCGGCCCGCGCGTCGTCGATGCACAGGTCGAGCCGCTTCCACGACTTGACGCGGTAGCGGACCTCGCCGAACCGGAGCCCGCGGAGCTCGGGCGCGAGCCGCTTCACGAGCCACTCGAGCGTCGCGCTCCACGTGCCCGGCACCTCGTGCGCCTGCCCGCCGTTCACGCACACGACGGCCCGCGCTCCGTCGCCGGTCACGCGTATGGCAGCGCCTGTTGCGAGCTGCTCGGTCCCCATGCCCTATCTTCGCCAGAGCCGCCGAAGCGGTGCGGTTACACTCGTCGCGTGGCGATCGAGACCGAGCCGATCTGCTGGCTGCACGTACCGGGCGAGGACGAGGTCGGCGAGGAGGTCACCGATCTCTGGGCGACGCCGCTCGAGAAGCTCGGCTTCGTTCCCAACGTGCTCCGCGTCTACGCGATCCGACCGCGGCACTTGCAGCTCTGGAACGCGTTCTACGACGACCTGATGCGCGGCGAGTCGGGCCTGACGAAGGCGCAGCGGGAGATGATCGCGGTCGTCGTCTCGACGACGAACCGCTGCCACTACTGCATCGTCTCGCACTCCGCCGCCCTGCGGAAGCTGACCGGCGATCCGCTGCTCGTCGAGCAGCTCGCCACGAACCATGCGTACGCCCGCGTCGAGTCGAAGGAGCGCGCGATGCTCGACTTCGCGGTCAAGCTCACCGAGCGGTCGTCGTCGTGCACCGAGGCGGATGTCGAAGCGCTGCGCGAAGCGGGCTGGACGGACGAGGACGTGATGGACATCGCCGAGGTGGCGGCGATGTTCAACTTCACGAACCGGCTCGCGAGCGGCCTCGGCTGGCGGCCGAACGACGAGTACGTCTCCCTGGGCAGATAAGAGCTGAATCGGAGCAGACTTAAGTCTGTCCCCGATTCCGTCTTTGGTCGCGCCACTCGACGAGCTTCTGCAGCGGCTCGAGGTCGAAGTCCGGGCCGCCCGCGCCGACGACGAGATGGGTGACGCCGATCCCGACGTAGTCGTCGAGCTTGTCGAGTGCGTCGTGGACGAACGTCGAGCGCTCGATCTCCTTCGGGTCGCGTCCCACCTTCGCGCACCAGTCGTCGAGGACGGCGCACTTGTGGCGCATCGTTTCGAGGTCGCCGATCCCGTGCCAGACGTCCGCGTGCTCGGCCGTGATCCTGAGCGTCACCTTCTCGCCGCCGCCGCCGATCAGGATCGGGATCCGGCGAGTCGGCGGTGGGTTGAGCTTCCCGAAGCGCTCCTTGATCACGGGCAGCGCCGCGTCAAGCGCCCGCAGGCGGCTGCCGGCGGTGCCGAAGTCGTAGCCGTACTCGTCGAAGTCGCGCTGAAACCAGCCCGAGCCGATCCCGAGGAAGTGCCGGCCGGCCGAGATGTGGTCGATCGTCCGGGTCATGTCGGCGAGCAGGTTCGGGTTGCGGTAGGCGTTGCAGATCACGAGCGCGCCGAATTCGACGCGCTCGGTCGCCTCCGCCATCGCGGCGAGCAGGGTCAGGCACTCGAAGTGCTTGCCGTCCGCGCCGCCGAAGAGCGGGAAGAAGTGATCCCACGTGAACAGCGTGTCGGCGCCCATATCCTCCGCGCGCAGCCAGGCCTCGCGCATCGGCTTGAAGTCGCCGTGCTGCGGCCGTACCGCTACCCCGACCCGGATCACGGGCGCGAACGCTACCTATGCCGTCCGGTCAGGCGAAGTACGTGTCCTCGTGCCGGTACGGCGGCGAGCAGCAGCAGAGGAACAGAAGCTCCGCCTGGCCGGCCGTGATCTGGTGCCAGGCACCCGCCGGGATCACGATCGCGTCGCCGACGCCGACCGCCACGCGCTCGCCGTCGATCTCCATCTCGCCCGCGCCCTCGAGCACGTAGTAGAACTCCTCGCTTTCCACGTGGTAGTGGCGCTCCGTCGCCTGGCCCGGCTCGAGCGTCGCCTCGGCGAGGCTCTGCGAGCGGACGGGCGCCGTCGTCAGCCCGAGGAGCTCGCGGATCGTGCTCCCATCCTTGGTCGTGAACGGCTCGGCGCGGTCGCGGGCGCGGATCTCCACCACACGGACGCTAGCCGAGGCGTCACAATCGCGAGGTGAGCACGATCGCGCGCGCCGAGCACGCCCGGACGTTCCCGTGGGAGTGGTACGTGTCGCCCGACGTGCTCCGCCGCGAGCAGGAGCTCGTCTTCCGCGACGCATGGCACTACGCGGGGCCGCTCGAATGGGCGGCCGAGCCGGGCGACCGCTTTCCGTGCCAGGCGGGGCAGGCGCCCGTGATCGTCGTCCGCGACCGGGGGGAGACCCTGCGCGCGTTCCTGAACGTCTGCCGCCACCGCGGCTCCGTGATCGTCAAGGAGCGCGGGCGGCGCGAGACGCTCCAGTGCCCGTACCACGCCTGGACGTACGGTCTCGACGGGTCGCTGCGCTCGGCGCCACGGTCGGAGCGAGAAGTGGACTTCGATCCGTGCGAGCTCTCGCTACGGCCGGTGCTCGTCGACACCTGGGGGCCGTTCGTGTTCGTGAACACGGATCTCTCCGCGGCGCCGCTCGCAGACAGCCTGGGGGCGCTGCCCGGGCTGATCGACCCGAACGGGCTCGTGTTCCGCGAGCGGGTCGGGGCGTCCCTCGAGGCGAACTGGAAGGTGGCCGTCGAGAACTATCTCGAGTGCTACCACTGCCCCGTCGCGCACAAGGCCTTCACCGCGCTCGTCGACGTCGATCCCGACTCCTACCGGCTCGAGGCGGCCGACGGCCTCTTGAGCCAGTACGGCGCGCGCCGGAACGGCCCGGACGACGGCAGCGACACAGCCTGCCAGTTCCACCTCGTCTGGCCGGCGCTGAAGGTGATCGTCTATCCCGGCGCGGCGAATCTCTCGCTCGGCCCTGTGTGGCCGGAAGGCACCGAGCGCTCGGCCGGCTTCCTCGACTACTTCTTCGGCGCCGACGTTGCCGAGCAGACCCAGCGCGAGCTGATCGAGTTCGACGATCAGGTGGGGTTGGAAGACCGTGAGCTCGTCGAAACCGTGCAGCGGGGGCTCCGCTCGGGGCTGATCGACCGGGGACGGCTGCTGCTCGACAGCGAGTCGCTCATCGGCGCCTTCCAGGAGCGCGTCGCGGCCTCGCTGGGCGAGACTTTGTAACACAACACATACCAGAAGCAACGCTCCCTTAATCTGCGCGATTCCCGCAATTTGCAGGAGCGTTTTGCACCTTCTCCGACAGTGACTTCAGGTCCCGCTGCTACGGTGCCGACAAGCAAGTGACAAAACTAGCGGCGGCTGCACCGGTCTGGTGGGCCGGAGCCGGGTCGTCGCGAGGGTGTGTGTTCAAGAGGAGGCAGTGTGCACGTGAGCAGATCACGGGCGCTGCTGCTTGTCGCCGTCGTGGGACTGGCAGGAGCACTCTCGGCAGCAGCGGTACTCGCGCCACAGCAGGCGGAGGCCAACAGGTCGAGCGCCAGGCAGGCGAGTGTCGTGAAGCACGCGACCGTCATCAGGCACGCCAGCAAGGCGCGCCGGATCATGGTCGTGGCGCAGCTGCAGCAGACGCTCGGCGGGATCCACGCCGCCCGAGATCGGGCGTGGCGCTGGCAGGACGTGATGTCGACGCCGAGGTCGCGGTATGTGGCGTCCGCCGAGCATTCGCCGAGCCTCGCCTATCGCCGGATGGTGCCTCGGGCTCTGGACGACGCGCGCGCAAGCGGTCCAGCGCACGGCGCAGAATCCGCCGCGGCTCAAGGAGTGGCTCTGCATTCACCACTACGAGGGCGCGTGGAACGACCCGAACGCCCCGTACTACGGCGGGCTGCAGATGGACCGGTCGTTCATGCAGGCATACGGCCCCACACTCCTGCGCCACAAGGGCACGGCCGACCGCTGGACGCCGCTCGAGCAGATCTGGGTGGCCGAGCGCGCGTTCGAGTCGGGGCGCGGTTTCTACCCGTGGCCGAACACTGCCAGGTGGTGCGGGCTCATCTAGCTCGTTCCTTCGCCGGGCCTCGTCGCTTCAGTGGCCGACGACCTGGACGATCCAGCGGCGGTCGCGTTCGCGGTCGAGTTCGATGAAGAGGACGCGCTGCCACTCGCCGAGCTGTAGCTCGGCATTCCGGATCGGCACCGACTCGCCCGCGCCGCCGAGCAGCATCGCCATGCAGTGCGAGTGGCCGTTGCCCTTGTCCATGTCCTCCGGGCAGATGTTCTCGGTGCGGCGATCCCAGTCGTCGTGCGCGTAGTAGCTGTCAGGAGGGCAGAGCCGGCGAAGGAGCCCGCTGAAGTCCTCGAGGAAGCCTTGCTCGAACTCGTTCACGCGGACGCAGCAGGTCGTGTGCGGCGAGTAGATGCAGACGATGCCGTCCTGTACGCCGCTTTCCCTGACCGCCTCCGTGACCTCGTCGGTGATGTCGCGGACCGCGAGCCAGCCCACGGTCCGAAGGTGCGTCTCGCGCTGAAAGACCTTCACTCCGGTTCCTCCTCGTCGCTCTCGGCCGACATTCTGACGATTCGCGGGGCCGGTGTCACCTGCGCGCTAGCTTCTGCCGTCCGGCCCCGTAGCTCAGCTGGTCAGAGCAGCGGACTTTGCCGGCTGGTCGCAAGCCTCCAGCCGCCTTGCCTTTGGGTGCGGGCGTGGGTGAGCCGCGCCCGCCGTGTCGGTTGCGGCGGCGCTTGGTGAGTGCCGGTGTGGGTGGGTGTGCCGCGTCGGTCGGGGCGGCGCTTGGGTAGCCTCCCCCGGGTCGGGCCCGTAGCTCAGCTGGTCAGAGCAGCGGACTCATAATCCGCCGGTCCTAGGTTCGAGTCCTAGCGGGCCCTTAGGAGGAAGCCCTGCAAATGCAAGGCTTCCTCCTCTCTGGCGCGACGCACCATGGTCAAGGGGGCCACAGACGGGGCCACACGCGAGAAGCAAGCCCCTTCTTCTTACTTGTTCAAGTTCCGCGCGTGCGCGGGGAACGACGTGCATGCGCTTTACAGCCGGTGAGCGCCAGCGCGATGACCGCGAGCGTGTTTACCCTGTCGCCCCCCGGTCACACCCCTGGCGCGTAGGCGCGTGCGTGCGCACGGAGAGCAAGAGCGTGCCTCGGTCGACCGCCATCCCTTTGCCGGTGCTGGGCTTCTCATCCTCCTGGTGGGCGTCGGGATCACGGCGGGCGGCATCGTCACGATCATGTGGCGACCGCGTTAGCGCTCTCTGGTTTCGTCAAGGTCTCAGAGGGGGTGGGTCGGCATCGTCAACGCGCGCGGCAGGCTGGCGACCCGGCTAGCCGGGGGATAACCGAAGTTCTCCGAGTAACTGGGCGGCTCACGTCACACGGGCGGGCGTCGTGCTCGATCACGCGCCTGAGCTGGCCGACCCGGTGCTCCGCGGAGAGCTCGCGCTCGACTTCAGCCCGTCCCGCACGCTCGCCGTGCACCCCGGGGTCGGTCGTACGCCCACACGACTCCGCGCGCCCGGTGTAGGAGCTCGGCCGGCGGGAGCAGCGCGCCGTGTTCGAACGCGACCGCGGCGAGGACGTCCGGCTCGACGTGGACGAGGTCGCCGTCGATGGTGACGCCGGCGAGCGGTTCAAGCAGCCGTGTGACGTCGCCGGCTGACAGGCCGACGCGGTCGGCGACCAGCGCGAGGTGCACTGTCGTCGTGGTCGCCGTCGCCACCGGCCGAAGCGCCCGGCCCTTTGCCGGTGGCCTTGCAAACAGGGGATTAACAGCGGTTGGTTAGCGTGGCCGGGTGGTGCGTTCGCTTCTTGGCTTGGCGTTGGTTGCGTGCGTTGTCGTGCCCGTGGCTTTCGGGGCGTCGGGGATTCGCAACGGACGGATCGTGTTCGTTGCCGACCGGCTGAACGGAACGTCGGGGATTGTCTCGATCAAGTCGAACGGAACCGGTAGGCGTAACCTGACTCACCGCTCTGACTTCGGGCCGGCACTGTCCGCGAACGGCCGCATGGTTGCCTTCACCCGAGCTCAGACGCTAACAGGCGGCGGGCTTTGCCTCGTCGGCGAAGCGGCCAACGCGCGAGACGCCATCCGGCTCGTCGTTGACGTCCGCCCCGACGTCGTGCTCATGGACCTCCGGCTTCCCGACAGCTCGGGCGTGCACGCGATCGAGCAGCTCGCCCTGCTCGCCCCCACCTCCCGCACACTGATCCTCACCCGCACCGAACACAACCGCGTGATCGAAGCGATCGTCGCCGGCGCCAGCGGCTACATCGCCGCGGTGGCCTATCGGAACGCCGCGATCGACCGAGACGCGGTACCGGACGCGCCGACAAAAGGCGATCATCCCGGCCACCTCATGGCCCCGACGCCAGGCGCTCACGCAGGCAGCGAAAGAACCCCGCCAGATCCGCTCGCAGCCGCAACGGATCGTGGCGGCCCTCACCGCAATAGGTCAGGGCCACACGAGCGTGCCCAGCCTGCCGGTATGCCGCCGTGGATGACGTCTTGGATCGCCGGGTCGGCGCCGAACTCGAGGAGTGTTTCGACCGCCGCGGCCTGGCCGGACTGGGCGGCAAGATGGAGGGCCGTCACGCCTTGGCCGTGGTCGGGGCCGCCGAACCTCCCGGGTCGGTTCACGTCGGCGCCAAGCTCGACGAGATGACGGATCGCCGCCGTGCGGCCGTTTGCTGCCGCCCAGGTGAGCGGGGTCCCGCGGTATGGGTCGCGTTGAGGTCGGCGCCGACCTGGATGAGCCGGTCAAGCGCTTCCGTGGCGCGGTTCGAGGACGATCACGGGCGTCTCGGTCGACCGCCGACCGGCATAGCCGTCGAGCTTCGGTTCGACCGCGACCCAGCGCTTCCACAGTCGATCACGCTCCTCCCCCCGACCGGGAGCGCGCGCACCGGCCGCGCATGCTGGCCCTCCAGGCGAACAACAGCATCCGGGTGCGCCTCGAGGTTGAGCCACCACGAGGGATGGCCCTCGTCCCAGCCGTTCATCGCAAGCACGACGAGAGGTCGACCCAAGCATGTTCATGCTCTCCGTGCGCACGCACGCGTCTACGCGCGCGAGGAGGGGCCGGGGGAGGAGGGTGAAACGAACACAGGAGTCGTCGCTCGGGCTAAGCTTGCGGGCCTCTCTGTGACTTTGCCAGGCAGGAGACTCCTCCCGCCGAGAAAAGGCAGGCGAGCACGCCGCCCGACCGGGAGCTCACCAATCCGAGAACGGTTCGAGCGACGGGACTCCCCAAGGCCCCGGGATCCCGTCAAGAAGACGCGCCGGGGTTAACCGGCGCGGCAGCGTGGCAGACGACGTGCGTCACGAGCGGTCGGTTCGGCGACGGGTCCGAGCGTCAACTCGGTGTCCGCAAACGGTTCGCTGGCGGCGCTGGGCGGGCTCTGACCGCTGAACAGTCTCTCGACGGTCGCCTCGCTCGGCCGTCCCTGGCTCCAGGTCGGATCGGGGAACCGGGCCGTGACGCGCAGATCGGGCGACGTCCGCGCCACAGACTTCCTGCTCGGATCGACGAGCTCGTAGCGGAGGACAACCCAGCGCTCGCGCCCCTCGACGAGGTCGTGGAACCAGCTGTCGTCATCGATGTGCCAGAACGCGTACAGCTCGTTGTCGCCGACGAACGTCGCGTACTGCGGGACCTTCCGTTGGGAGACGTTCACCGAACCGGGAACCGCGAAGACCTGGGCGCGGAGCCGCAGGAGCTGGTAGCGGTCGGGCGGCACGAAGAAAACGAGGTCACGGCTGAAGGCCACGCTCGAGTCCAGACGCTCGCCGTCGCCGACGAACTTCCCGGCGGCGAGGACGGCTGCCGGGCGTTCCTCCCACACGTCAGCCATGTATCGGGTCCGCTGCGGATCGGTAAGGAAGTAGTCGAAGAAGCCTTGCACGCGCGCGGTCGTAGCGAGCTGTGGGCATCGAACCACGCGCGAACCCGTGAGTGTGTACGTAGAGCCGAGCACGGTGACAGTCTTGGCACCAGCGTTCTGGTATCCGATCGTCGCCCGGACTACGTCGAAATCTCCCTGCCGACCGTCGGGGTGAAGCGCCACGGTGAGCGCCACGGCACGACCGGCGTGTGCGGGGATGTACTGGTTCTGGTACCAGAACTCCCATGCGCCGATCGTCGTCCCGACGACCCCGAGCGCGACGGCTGCCCCCACCTTCGGGAGCGTCACCTGGGCGTCGGTCGCGAAGAAGCGCATTCCGAGGAGTGACACGGCGACGAACGCCAGCCCGACCACGAGCACCACCGGGCGCTGCGCACTCGCCGAGCCGATTGCGACGAAGAAGACGTAGAGCCCGAGAAGCATCGTGACGAAGAACGCGGCGAGGACGACGACCTTGCACGGCGGCCGTCCTCGCTTCGCCCACGGGCGCGAACGCACGAGCTGGACGAGGTAGTAGGCCGCGACCAAGAGCGTGACACCGATTGCGACAAGCACGACGCCGCCGGCAGTCACCCCGAAGCCGGCCTGGCTTAGCGACACGTCGTGCAGGCCGATAGCGACGGCTGCCACGGCCACCAAGACGAAGAAGACAGCGAACGCGAAGACGGCCACGACCGACCACGGCAACCTGCGCTGCTCCGTGACCACGGTTCCTCCTCTCCGAGACGCCGTTCTGAAAATCGCGGGTGACGCCCGGCACCGGAACGGCGCGACCGCAGGAGGAACGCCAGCACGAATGATGACGCAGCCGGAAGCGACTTTCAAACCCGCTGCTCTCAAGCAGAGCACGAGCTACGAGGCCGTAGGGCAGGGCGTGAGGGCGTGAGGGCATACGGGTTCTCCTGATGCGTAGCTGCCCCGGGGTCGACCGAAGCATGCTCGCGACTTCCGGTGCGCACGCGCCTACGCGCGAGGGGCGGGGGACAGGGTGAGCGAGCTCACAGATCACTGCGGCGCCCAAGTCGGCGGGCACGTTCGCGAGTCTCGTGCGCGTTGCTTATGCGCGTGCGTGTGCGCGAGAAGCGTGAATGTGCTTCGGTCGTGGCATCTTGTTGATGAATTTGTGTCGGGAGTCGAGGGCGATTGCCGTCCAGCCGAGTGGGACGAGGCCCCAGGTGCTGATCAGGCGGTAGAGCAGGACGCCGGCGATGACGCTGCCTGTTGTGTGTCCGAAGGCGGCGATGCCCAGGGAGAGGCTGGCCTCGACGGTACCTCCGCCGCCGGGCAGCAGCGGTAGGCTCTGGACGACCTGCGAGAGGGCGTAGACGAGCAGCAGACCGGTGAGTGGCACATCGGCGTCGACGGCTCGGAGGGAGAGGTAGAGCGTCGCCAAGTCGAGTAGCCAGTTGGCAACCGCGAGGGCGGTGACCTCGATCACTGTTCGCTGGAGCGGGGTGGCGCCGGGGATGGCGACGGGTGGTGCGAAGCGGCGTGTCAGACGCGCGAGCCCGCCTCGCGGGTGGCTCCCAGCGAGCAGGGTGGCAAGGAGCGTCGCCGCGGTTGCGGCGAAGATCGGCAGGCGGGCGCCGGCGAGCGGGCCGTGGTCCCCCGCGATCGCGACCCCGGCGACGAGCAGGCCGCCGAGTGTGGCGATGCCGGCGATCATCGACCAGAAGATCGCTGACGCCGCGGCACTCGCGTTCGCCCCTTCGCGGAGCAGCTGTCGGTACCAGTAGACGACGGACGCGGCCGCGCCAGCCGGCAACGAGGCGGACATGGCAATGCCGCCGACCGTCATCCGTAGCAGCGGACGTTGGCCAACGCGGACGCCGCTTCTGGCGAGTAGTCTGCTGACGGTCAGGGTGTAGGCGAGCAGCGACAGCAGTTGCGCGGCGATCGCACTGAGCAGCAGGATCAGGCTCGGGTGACCGAGCTCGCCGATTGTGTGCTGTAGCGACGGCATCTGACGGACCGCGATCACGATCAGCGCTGCACCGGCGCCTGCCTTGAGCACGCTCCAGAGCGGAGCCGGGATTCGCGCCGCTTGCGCATGTCCGCGTGACCAGAACTCCATCACCATGCGTAGACCTTGTCGGAGTGACACATCGATCGCGGTCGTGCTGCCAGGCGTCCGCTAGTGCGGGTAGCACCTGCCGTCCCCCGCCGTAGTGCGGTTGGGGGCCGCGAGGCACACAAACTGCTTCCTCCGCACATCCCGAGCGCGTACGCGCGAGGGGGCCGGGGAGTTCGTCGAGTTGTCGGGTTTCGCGGTCAGGTCTGCCTGACCGGAGAGCCCAATCCTCCGAGAAGGGATCGGCGGACGACGGGACTCCCTGCTGGGACTCCCGACCGGAATCATCGGGATCGAATTAAACGACGAGACTCCCTGCCGCGGCGACGCTCGCAGCCGCGACGCGAGTGGAAGTATGAGTCGCGATGAGAGCGGTCGAGCTGCTCTTTGCCGTCGGGTGGGCGGCGTTCTGGCTGTACTGGCTCGTGGCAGCTTTTTCTATGAAGAGAGGCCGCGTTTCTTGGTCGCGCGAGCTGCGTATCAGGGCGGTGATCGCTGTCGTCGTGATCCTCTTGATTCGCTTCGGAGCGTTTCGAGGCCACGGCCTCAACACCGATCCGTGGCGTGCCGGCATCGGGCTCGTCCTCTTCGCCCTAGGGTTGGGCTTCGCGATCTGGGCCCGCATCCACATCGGGCGCAACTGGGGCACCCCGATGACGCAGAAGAACGACCCAGAGCTGGTGACCAGCGGCCCCTACCACCTTGTTCGTCACCCGATCTACTCGGGCATCCTGGTCGCGGGCGCCGGCACCGCCGTGGCGCTGAACTGGCTGTGGCTAACCGCCGTCGCCCTAGCCGGGATCTACTTCCTCTACAGCGCGACGGTCGAAGAGCGCTACCTGACCGAGCAGTTCCCAGACGACTACCCCGTGTACAAGCGCTCGACCAAGATGCTCGTGCCCTTCATCTTCTAACCCGGAGCCGGTCTCAGAAAGCGACCGTTTCCTAGCCGACCCAGTCGCTGCCGGGACGCGAGAGCCAGGGGAGATTCCCGAGCACTCGCGCAGGCGACGGGTTTGTAACTAGACCGGATCGAGCGATGGGACTCCCACAGGGGCCCCACCCGTGAGGGGCCACCCCTCCGGGACCGGATCGGAGCGATGAGCCTCCCACAGCAGGTAGCCCTCCCCCCTGAACTCAGTCCGCCGCGCGGGACTCCCCGGGCCTGTGAGTGAGCGAGGCTCGAGCGACGGGATTCCCCGGACGAGACTCCCAGGACGAGTGCTGCGCCACCCATTCTGATTCTTAGAGCGAGACAGCCCTGTACCAGGCTCGGTGCGTTGGTTGCACAGGTTGGCCTTCACGCTTGGCCGGAGGACGATCGTGACACCAACTTGACGTCGGTTTCATCAATCTCGAATTGCGCGGCGACCGTCTCAATCCGCACCTTCCGCCGCAAGCCGAAAGTGACACCGGTCGCGATGACTGTGCCCTCTGCTCTGCCACCAGCCTCTCCGAACGGGAAGCGCACGATATCGCCCTTCTGGAACCTGTTGCTCTTCACCGAGAGGAACACGCAGCTCATCTGGAATCGTCGCACAACGGCAGGCCAAGCCTGAACATCCTCAACACCGGTCACCGCTGGATACCAGCGAAGGCAAGCCGCCTGAATCGGGTTCGTCAACGCCGCCAAGACCGAGGCATCTTCTGAAGGCATGCGAGCGCACACGCACTGCTTCCCCGCACATACGCGAGGGTGGCCCGGGGGAGGGTCGTCATCACCGTCTGAGGCACGACCAGCCCGGCTCCATGCCTATCTACTACGAACGTCCGTCGCTCACAGGCCCAGCCGGAAGGGTGGGTACTCGTCGCGCATCAACGCCGCGTAAGCGACGACGCGGAAGACCCAGCGGTTCATGCCGAGCACGAGCTCGAAGATGTCGCGTGGGTAGCGGCGGGTGAAGAGAAGCACGACGGCCGCGAACAGGACGAGCAGGCCGATCAGCCCGCCCCCGAACCAGCGGAAGTGCCCGGCGCCGCCGAGGGGATCGTCATTTTCGCGCCTCCTCGAGGGTCGCAGTCGCCGAGCATGCCGGAAGTCTGACTCGCCGTGCCGGCGGGCGCTACTGGCCGCGGTGCGCAGCCGAGGGTTCGGCTTCGGCGCTAGCCTTCGCGTGTCACGGTGAGGGTCCGCGACCTCAACTGGATGCAGCTCGAGGCCTACCTGCGTGGAGACGACCGGATCGTGCTCCCTGTCGGCTCGACCGAGCAGCATGCGTACCTCTCTCTCGAGACCGACAACATCCTTGCCGAGCGTGCGTCGGCCGAGGCGGCCGAGCCGCTGGGCGTCCCGGTGCTGCCGGTTCTGCCATACGGGGTGAACGGCTTCGCCGCGTTCCCAGGCAGTCCCACGCTCCGGGAGTCCACGCTTGTCGCACTCCTCTCGGACGTCGTCGATTCGCTGGTCGGCCAGGGGTTCGCGCGGGTCCTCGTTGTGAACGGTCATGGCGGAAACACCGAGTCGGGCAGAGTGTGGACACAACGCCAGCCGGGCACGGCGGTTGTCTGGCATGAGCTTTGGGAAGGGCGACCGGACGAGATCGCCGCCGCAATCGATCCCGACTACGACCATGCGTCGTGGTCGGAGAACTTCCCGTGGACGCGGCTTCCGGGAGTCGTGATCCCTGCACAGCGCAAGCCGCCGGTCGTGTGGCCTGAGAACGGAAATCCGAGGGCGTGGAGGGAAGCCCTCGGCGATGGCTCGTTCGGCGGCCTCTATCAGCGGTCACCGGAAGACGAAAGCCGGCTCTGGGAGGCCGCGGTCCAGGCGATCCGTGCGCGTCTCGAAGCCTGGGAGGTATAGAGGAGGCGGCTAAGCCGCTCGGGGATCATTCCCGCACGCTCGCGCAGCCGACTCTCAGCGCCGCAGCCGATGAGGCTGCTGAGGCCGCTCTGCCTCCTATCCCTGCTATGCAGGTGCGCGTCGCGTGACGAAGCCGTTCTTGGACGGTTCAAAGTGGTGGTACTCGTACAGATCGAGTTCGTCGATATCCGCAGCGGACGGCTCTAATAACTCGTTCTCGTTGCATCGGACTTCGGGGTCGCTCTGCCAAAGTGCTTGGGCCGCCGCATAGTTCGAAGCCGAACTCACGAGCCACACGTGACATTCGCGCGCTAGCTCGATGATCCGCTCCCCGTAGTTCGGGTCTAAGACGATCGCCACGCGGTGCTCGGTTCGCTCCACTCTTGGAGTATCGCCACGAGCAGACCGCTCAAGTGACATTCCTGCCCACTCGCGCAGACGAGAGTCCTGGGCGTGACTACAGAGTTGTCTTTACCCCTGACTGCCTTCGAGCGACAGAACGCTTGCACAGCCGAGCGCCGTCTCGCAGTCAGGCTCTAAGCGGCTGCCGATGGTGTCTTGTGCTGAGACCGAACTAGGTGGCGCACAGCTGGTGTCAGGAGGACGCCCGCCTGTGCTAGGCATAGCACCACGAAGAGGCTCTCGCTCACGCCGATCCGCGTCGCGTCCATGAGAGCAAGAGACACGACAGAACCCAGCGCCATGAACAGCCCGAACCCCCAGGCGACCGCCGAGCCGAGGGAAAGCCGCCAGACAAGCAGGCACTGGATGAACACGCTCGCGACTACTCCCCAGTTTGAGGAGAAGCTGGGGTTGCTCTGCGGAAGCAAGGCCACAAGATCGAGCAGCGCCCAGAGCCCGGCGTAGACGACAAGCAGCTGGCGAACAGGCAACCCCGATCTCACGCCAGTAGCTTGCGTCCAACGTGTCGCGTCGTCAAGGTGCCCCGATCTCGTCCGACAACGTCCGCTCTCAGCGAGTCGCGGAGAGACTCAGTGCGATACCTACAGGACCCCTTTCCCGAGCAATCACCCAACCCTCCGCGCCGGAGCGTAATCACGGTCCGTTCGACACCACCCTCAGACCGCGACTACTGGTTGACCCGCTGCGATGGGTTTCTCGTCGAGGCTCCTGCGGGCTGCTCGGTCGGTGTCGTCGAGGGCGTCCGCTTTGGCCCCGGCCCTCACGCGCACGCGAGTGTGCGGGCGAGAAGGCGTGCGTGCTTCGGTTGACCGCCACACCGTTCTCCCTCCTCGGGGGCGGTCGCGGACTACGTGCGCGCGCGCGGGTGCGAGAGGCGTGTGGGCTCGAGTGCTTAGGGGCTAGCCGTGGCTGATGCGCGGCCAGAGCTTGGCGAGTGTGCCGCGTAGGGTGCAGCGTGCAATTGGCTCGTGTGCCTCGTTGCTGTCGTTGGCGGCGGAGATGTGGGCGACGATGCGATAGTTGTCGCAGAAGCCGGCGGCGCGTTGGGAGTAGCCGATCACGAGCGCCTGCCGTCCCGCCACGTTCGGGCGCCAGTAGCGCATGGTGACGTCTGCGGATGCGACGGGTGGGAGGCCGTGGCCGAAGAGTTGGAGCGCTCCTGCTTCGCCGTAGTTGTCGGTCACGATCACGTTCGCGCCGCCCGCGTGCGACTCGACGAGGCGCGCGTACGCGGGCCAGCCGACCTCCGACTGATAGTCGTCTCGGGCCTTGACGACTCCGAGCCGGACGGCCGTGTGCAGCGGCAGCACTGGTAGGGCGAGTGGCAGGGTCACGAGGCCGATCGCGACGAACACGGCGCCGGCTACTTGGAGGCGTCGGCGTGTTGCCCAGCGGTCGAGCGGGATTGCGCCGGCGGCGAGCGCGAACAGAAGCACCGGCAGCGCGTAGTACGACTTTCCGCCGAGCGCGAAGTAGGCGATGACGGTGCCCACGACCGTCCAGCCGAACGGTCTGAGTGCGCGATCACGGATGAGCGATAGGACTCCGGCGACGGCGACCGGAAGCGCCACCCCCGTGAGCAGGATCAGGTTGACGATGTACTGCGGCCGGGTCTCGTCGCTGCCGCTGGGGGGAGGGTGGAGGAACCAGTGCACGCTCGTCCAGCTGTGGCCGGCCTCCCAGACGAGGTTAGGGACGAGCAACGCGGCCGCGATCGCGAGGGCCAGCGGGAAGCCCCATGAGCGCAGGACGTCGCGGCGCCAGGCCAGGAAGGTCGCGATCAGCAGGACGAGGACGACCGCAATCGTGTACTTCGTTTCGAGTCCGATACCGGCGGCGACTCCGAGCAGCGGCCACGAGCCGCGCCCGAGTGCGAGCCGCAATGCGAGCCACAGGACGACCATCGTCGCCAGCTGGTCGAACGCGACGGGCTGGAAGAGCAGATTGGTTCCGAGCATCCCCGGCACAAACCCGACCATCACCGCGGCGAGCGTCTGCGCACGTCGCGTCGCGCCCAGCTCGCGGGCAACGAGGGCACTAACTAACACCGTCCCAGCGGCCGCGAGGATCGTGAACGCACGGAGGCCGACAAGCGACCAGCCGAACAACTCCCGCGCCAGCGCCGCGAGCAGCGCCGTCACTGGCGGGAACTCGACATACCCGCCCTGAAGATGCAGGCCGGCCACCGCGTAATACAGCTCATCGCGGTGCCAGCCATACCGTCCCGCGACGGCAAACTCAAGCGCACACTTCAGCGTGACGACGGTCAGGACCGGCCCGGCCGCGAATGCGACCGCCGACTCCCCTGCGGGCCTGTGCGCCACGGCCCGCCAAGGCTAAAGCCTCCCGGCGTGGCGCGGGTTCGGCGAGCCAAGGAACCTGACACGCCTACCGCGACCCGAGACGCATGCGGCTCCCTCCCCCGGCAAGTGTCGAGTCTGCACCGTAGGATGAGGTGTGCATCGCGAGTGCGGTCGTCTGGCCGCCGCCAACCGGCTCCAACGCACGGTGGCTCAAATTGATGCGGCCCCGCTAGGGGCAACGTTGGGAAGGGAGACCAGGATGGATCTGGAGAGGCTGGAGGCTCGGCTTGCGAGGCAGTTCAGGGCGAGGCCGAGGCGGCTGGGCGAGGCGAGGATCGTCTGGCGGAAGATGCCGTTGCCGCTGTGTGAGCACGTTGGTGTGGCGCTCGAGCGTGATCTGGGACGAGAGGAGCGGGCGAGGTTGCCGGTGTGGCCCGAGAGCCTCGAGGAGGTGCTGGGCGAGCGGCTCGTCGAGATCGTCTCGTTTCGTTGGCTGCGGGGCACGCCGATCGAGTTCTCGGCAGGCCTGCAGTTGCTCGACCTCGGAGAGCACGGATACCTCTGCGCGTGGAACGAATGCCATGCACATCTGGCTGTTGCGCGTCTGGAACCGTGGCAGGACGAGCTTGTGCTCTCCGCGGCGGTGAAGCAGCTGTTGCACGAGAACGGCCGGCGGCACGGACTCGAGCTGTTCGCGTCGATCCCGCACGAGACCGTGAACCATCAGCCCGAGCTCCTCATGGCGGCGGTCGTGAAGCAGACGCTCTACGACTGGCTGCTCTGGGCAATCAAACAGTCGTCGGTACTCTGGCCGCACAACAAGAGGGAGACGACTCCTGAGGAGGATTGGCTCGAGGTCGCCCGCAAGGGAACGATCCTGATCACCGGCAGGCGTGCAGTGCAGGCATGGGCCGCGCTAGGCGATCTCCGGCTGCAGCAGCGCTTCGATGAATGGTTCGAGACCGCTTACGAGGCGCCACGGTGATCTGAGGTGGCGAGGGCGGTAGCCGCTGCCGCCCTCGGTCGCTTCTAGGTGACTTTGAACTTGCCTGTCATGGTCGTTGGATGGACGGCGCAGTACAAGGTGCAAGTGCCCTTCTTGGCCCTGGTTCGCGGCGATCGCGTCGATCTCGGTCTGGATGTCGCGCGCGGTCGCGTTCGACTGCGGGTAGATGCACTTGGGAGGAGGCTTGCTCTCGTGTTGTTGCATCGGCTGTCTCCAATCGAGTCGCCAACGCCCACGGTTGGTGCCGCACCCTTGTCAGGCTCTCGCCCAAGTATTCCGTATCGCGGCCCGCCGGTGTCACAGGCGCCCCCACCTCGTCGAGCAAGATGCCCGACAGTACACCGCGGCGATACGGTGGTTACTTACCCTTCTCGAACAGGAAGGCAGGGGTCATGGAGCTCGACCAGAGCTACGTCTGGATTACGACCCGGCGTCTGAAGCCGGGCACCCGCGAGCAGTTCAGCCAAGCCTGGCGACCGAAAGCGTTCCCCGAGGGCATGCTGCGCGCCTACGAGTGCTACAGCCCCGACGGAAACGAGGTCGTCGGCATCGCGATCTGGGACTCACCCGAGTCATGGGACCGCTTCCGCCGCTCGGAAGCCGAGACAGAACGACGCCAGGCGATGGCACCATTCCTGATCGAGGAACGCTCCGGCCTCTACACCGGACGCGAGCTCAAGATCCCCAAAACCTGACCGGCGGGCTGCTCCACGACGGGCTTGACCCCTTCCGGACTTGAAAGCGTGCCTGTCTGGTGTGATGCTGTTTTGGTGATGGCGGCTTCTGGATCGCCGCGGGTGGGTTTCGTTCTGTTTTTGCTGGTTGCCGGGCCGGTGGCCGCGTTGGCGTCCGGAGCCGGGTGGCCGGCCCGGGCAACGGTGAGAACGTCGCCTGAGGCGTCGGGGCTTGTTGCTTTCAACAAGGAGCCAAAGGGTTACAACGATGCCTCGGGGATCGGGAACCTGGAGGTGTGGCTCGAGAAGTCCGATGGCACTGACAAGCGGTTGCTCGCGCACGGCGCCAGCCCTTTGGTGTCGCCCTCTGGTCGTTGGGTGGCGGTGGACACGGGTCGAGCGGCAGCGATCTATGCAGCCTCAGGAAGGAGGCAGCGGGTCTTTGCAGGAACCCCGCTTGCGTGGGCGCCTGACTCGGACCACGTGGCGTTGGTTCAGCCAGCGTCTCCGCTGGGGCGACTCGTGATTGCGAGTGTGAGTTCGGGGAAGCGAGTGGTCGTCGGGCCGCCCGGCGTGTACCCACAGGTCAGCTTCTCCCCGAATGGGAAGCAACTCGCCTATTCCTTCGGGCAGCCTAACCCGGGGGGCTTCGTGGACATCTATCAGACCGGGCTAGCGCGGCGGGGGGCCTCGGCGTCTAACGGATAGCGGGCACGCCACGGACCCCGTTTGGGGTCCGGCGGGCATCGCGTTCTCGGCTGCGGCTCCGGTTGTTCAACCGGGGGTGATCTGGATCCTCAACCCGCGGACTCAGGCGATGCGCCACCTCACCTCGCCGCCCCTTCCACCTCCTCCCGGCTGGGCAAATACTCCTCCCAGCTGGGGCGAAATGACACCCACGGCCTGGTCGGCCAACGGCCGGACGCTGCTCGCCCAAGGATCAGGCCAAGGGACGTGTGTTGCGTACGTCGTGGACGCAAGTGGCAAAGAAACGGTGGTCGGCAAGCCGACTCCAGGGGCTGGGGACATGATGCCGAACGCAATCTCTCGAGATGGCCGCTACGCACTGATCTCGAGCGGGGGAGACATCTGCGGCAACGGCCAGAACTCGTCGGGGCCAACCGATCTCGTGCGGGTGGACCTCAGGACCGGGGCTCGATTGACGCTCGCTGTCGGCGCCTGGAACGGCAGCTGGAACGACTAGTCCCGACCCGGAACATCCAGTCTGGCCGGCGACTCGCCAAAGCCGGCGACCACACGCCTCCAAACGGGCGGTCGTCGGTCGTGCTCTTCGCTTAGCAACGCTCAGGCGTAGCGCCAGACGTCGCCATACACGAGTGCTTCTCCGTACCTACCGGGGCCGCGGAGGTCGCGGGCGGGATGTTTGAGCACGCTGACTACTCTTCGATGCGACGGAGCACGATCGATGAGTTGTGGCCGCCGAAGCCGAACGAGTTCGAGACGACGACTCGGACGTCGGCCTGTCGTGGCTGGTTGGGGATGTAGTCGAGATCGCAGTCAGGGTCGGATTGCTCCTGATTGATCGTGGGCGGCAGCGAACCGGCGCGGATCGCCAGTGCGCAGAAGATCGCTTCCACCGCGCCGGAGGCGCCGAGGCAGTGGCCGGTGCTGCCCTTGGTTGAAGAGATGGGGATCTTGCGGGCCGTGTCGATGCCGAGCGCGTTCTTGATCACGCGCGTCTCGCTCGCATCGCCGAGCGGCGTCGAGGTCCCGTGGGCGTTGATGTAATCGATCTCGTCGGGTGAAACGCCGGCGTCTTCGAGCGCCATTCGCATTGCGCGGGCCGGGTTCTCGCCGGTCGGGTCAGGCTCGGTGATGTGCTGGGCATCAGAGGAGACACCGTAGCCGGCCACCTCGGCGTAGACGCTGGCGCCGCGACGCTTCGCATGCTCGAACTCCTCGAGCACGAGCACAGCACCCGCCTCACCCATCACGAACCCGTCGCGGTCGGCGTCGAACGGCCGACTCGCCAGCTCTGGAGCGTCGTTTCGCCGCGACAGCGCGCGCATCGCCGCGAACCCCGCCACGCCCAAAGGGGTGATCGGCGCCTCGCCACCGCCAGCCAACATCACCTCCGCCCGGCCCAGACGGATCGCGTCCAAGCCGTCACCGATCGCCATGTTGCCCGCCGCACAGGCGGTGCACTGTGAACATAGCGGCCCCTGCGTCCCCAACTGCATCGACACCCAAGCCGCGCCCATATTCGGCAAAAGCGCCGGGACCGAGAACGGGTTGACCCGCTCCCACCCACGCTCGGCGAACGTGTCACACATCCCCTGGAACGACTCCAGACCGCCCATCCCTGTCCCCACAGACACGCCGACCCGGTCAGGCTCCTCTGCGATTACCAGAGCCGAATCACGCACGGCCTGGACAGCAGCCGCAACAACCAACTGCCCGAACCGATCTATCCGCCTTGCCTGCCGCCGCTCCAGCCACTCACCCGGCTCGAACCCCTTCACCTCACACGCAAACGTGACCGAATGACCGGAAGCATCGAAAGCTGTAATCGGCGCCGCCCCCGACTTGCCCTCCAGCAACGCATCCCAACTCGAACCGACATCGTTCCCCAACGGCGTCACCGCACCAACACCCGTGACCACAACCCTCCTGCTCACGCTGACGCCCATCAACCCCCACAACCTAGAACACCAGTAAGGCGAGGGAGCACCCCCCGCCGAAACGAAGCACAAGCCTACTCACCTTGAACTCAACGCTGAGCGCAGAAGGCCAATTGCCTCGCGGATGATCGACCGTGGCATCTCTACGACCGTGCTGGCCGCGCTGATGGGGCACGAGTCGAGCACGATCACCGAGCGCCGCTACGTCCAGCTGTTCGACCGGCAGCGCACCGACAGGCGGTGCGGCGGGCGATGGCGCGCTGAGCGCTTCTCCGGGCTTGAAGGAAGTGTCCGGGGGTCTTGCCGACTTCCGCCCCCACACAGCGCTCTATCGGGTGGTCAGAACCTGAGGCCTAATCTGCGTCGCCGGTCGCGAGGGATTCCGTCAGTCGCGCTAGGTTCTGTCGGGTGATTCACGGCGTGGTGGCGGGCGGGTTCGAGGGTGTCGGCGAGGCGTTCGAGCGTTGCTTCGGCGAGTTGGGTGAGACCGGGGCGAGGTACGTCGCTATCAGGGACGGGCGCGCCGTGGCCGACCTTTGGGGCGGCGAGGGGTTGGATTGCGACTCCCTCGTCCACGTGTACTCGGTGACGAAGCCGATGGCGGCGTTCTGTGTGCTTGTGCTGGTCGATCGCGGCGTGCTGGCGCTCGACGAGCCGGTGGCCCGTTGGTGGCCCGAGTTCGCGCAGGCGGGGAAGGGGCACGTCACGATCCGGCAGGCGTTGAGCCACCAGGCCGGGCTCGTCGCCCTACGCGAGCAGCAGCCGGCGGAGGTGCTGTTCGACTGGGAGCGCATGTGCGGGCTGATTGCCGCGGAGCGGCCGTGGTGGCAGCCGGGCGCGGGTCATGGCGAGCACGCGCTCTTCTACGGCCACATCTGCGGCGAGCTTGTCCGGCGCACCGACGGACGCTCGCTCGGCAGGTTCTGGCGCGAAGAGGTGGCTGCGCCGTGGTCGCTCGACTTCCATGTCGGTCTTGGGGTGGATGAGCTCGTCCGCACCGTCGACCTCGACGGCGAGCTCACGGTCGGTGACGGTGAGGTACGACGCCTCGCGCTCACGAACCCGCCGGGCTTGCTCGACCTGTCCGTCGTGAACGGCGAAGCCTGGCGCGTGGCCGAAATTCCGGCGGTGAACGGCCACGGCACAGCCCAGGGTGTCGCCCGCTTCTACGCAGGGCTTCTTGGGGGAGGCGAACTCGACGGCGTTCGGCTCGTCTCGCCGGACACGGTCGCGGAGATGACACGCGGCGAGCTCACCGCCCGGGACGTCCTGCTCGACGAAGAGCGGACGTGGGGCCTCGGCGTGTGGGTCGACTCCGACGGGTTCGGCATGGGCGGCATTGGGGGCTCCCTGGGGATGGCCGATCCGGTGCTCGGTGTCGCCCAGGCGTACGTCACCCGACACCTCGCCGGCCACGAGCGGGCAGAGGCGATGGATGCCGCCTTGCGCTTGGCCCTGCGTTAGCCGCGGTCGCGGTCGGCGCGTTCGACTGCGCGGGCGAGCTCGACGCGGGACGTCACGCCGACCTTGCGGAAGATGTTGCGCAGGTGCGTCTCGACGGTCTTTTGGCTGAGGAAGAGCTCGGCGGCGATCTGCGGGTTGGTCTTGCGGTCGACGACAAGCCGCGCCAGCTGGAGCTCGCGCTCGGTCAGCGACGCAACGCCGCCTCCGGCTGTGCCGGCGGCGCTCCGGCGATAGACAGGGCGGCCGAGCTTCCGGAGCTCCTGCTCGGCCTCGGCGCGGTAGCGGGGTGCGCCGTAAGAGCCGAAGTCGGCCGCGGCCCGCTCCAGCTCGGCGGCTGCCGGTTCCTTCTTCCCTGCGAGTGCGAGGGCCCGGCCGGCGACCACCCGGGCCTGCGCAGCCCCGTACGCATGGCCAACGCTTTCGAGCGCCGCGACAGCGGCTAAGGCGCTCTTTCCGGCGCTGTCGCCGTCGCCATCGGCGAGCTCGAGCCTGGCCCTTGCCAGGTCGGCCATAGCGTGAGCCGACGGCAAGCCGACCTCGTCGGCGCACACCCGGGCAGCCACGGCGGCGCGCTCGGCCTCCGTGCGCTTGCCGGCGACGAGGAAGCACTGGGTGAGGAGCTCCAGGTACCGGCCGCGCCACGCTCCGCCGATCATTCGCAGCTCCTCGCCTCCGGCTGCCTCAGTTAACAGCTCTGCCGCGCGTCCGGCCTGTCCGTTGTTGAACAGGGCGAGGGAGAGCGCGCTGCCCGCGTGCGCAGGGAGCGGGCCTGAATCGAGCGACTTCGCGAGCTGCCAGCTTTCCTCGGCCGTCTCCAGCGCAAGCTCGAGATTTCCCGCGGCTGACGCTGCGTCCGACAGGTTGAAGAGCGTCCAGCAAAGGCCCTGTACGTCGTCCATGAGGCGTGCCGCCTCGACCCCGCCCTCGAGCACCTCGTGGGCGTCTGCAAGTCGCCCGCGCACCCACGAGCAGGTGCCGAGCATGGCTGTGATCGGGCCCAGGTAGTCCTCCTGGCCGGTGACCTGGCTGAGCGCCATTGCTCGCTCTGCGTGGCGCCTCGAGTTCTCGTAGTGGTCCAGGTACATCTCCGCCAGGGAGAGGTGTACGAGGGCGTCCAGATGCTCTCCCAATTCATCGTCTGGGAGAACGTCGATCACTTTCGCGGCCTGCTCTCGTTGCACGAGGCCGGCGCCGGAAGCTCCGATCATCGCCGCCCCGGCAGCCTGAACGGAGAGAGCAGTCACTTGCAGGGCGGGGTCGTGGAGGAGCGCAGCTGCTGCGATCGCGCGGCCTCCCCAGTGGTTCATCGCCTCGAAGTCGGCCTGGAACAGCTTGTTGATCGCGAGCTCGATCATCAGACCTACCCCCTCCGGCGACCCTTGGTCGTCTAGTGCCTCGAGCGCGCCCTCCAGCCGGGCCGCCGCGTCGGTGTACCGCCCGAGCTGGTGTTCGACGACGGCGCACTTCGTGACGAGGCGGACGCGCAACGCCAACGCGGCGTCGGGAACGAGGCGGATGCTTTCGACCAGTGCCGCACGGCTCTCGTCGAAACGACCCGTGGCAAGGAGCGCACCGGCCTGCGCCAGCAGGAGCTCGACTCGCTGTTCGGGGGGCGCGTTGTCGGAGAGCAGGCGGAGCGCTCCTTTAAACCAGTGCGCGGCCGTCGCCGGCGCTCGGAGGGCAGCGGCCTCCCCAGCCTTGCTCAGTACCGTGACGGCCTGCGCGTCGCCCTGCTTGGCGGAGAGCTCCACGTGCTGCGCCTGGGCCGCCACCGGCGCACCGCTCTCGGCAAGCGCCGCTGCGCAGCGTTCGTGCGCCGCGAGGCGCCAGCCGCCCGGCGCCGTCTCGTACACGGCGCGTCGAACGAGTGGATGACGGAAGCGGAATCGGCGCGGCACTTCGGTCGCCCGGACGAGATCGCTCGCGAGCAGCTCGTCGAGCGACGCCAGCACCACCTCCTCGTCCATTGGCACCGCTGCGGCTGCGAGCTCCGGCTCGAACGGGTCGCCCGCGACGGCCGCGGCCCGCAGGACGAGCTGTGCCTCGTTGCTCAACCCGGCGATCTCCTCGGTCAGCGTCGCCACGACTGCGGCCGGCACCTCTGCCCCGGCCAGCAGCTGCTCGCCTCCTCTCCCGGTCGCGGTGCTGCCCGAGCGTCCGAGCGACCGGGCGAGCTGCTCGAGGTAGAAGGGATTGCCCCCGCTCTCTGCGTAAAGCGCGTTGATTGCCGCGTCGGATCCCTCGAGCAGCTCGCGCGCTTCGTCGAATGCAAGCGCCTGCAGCTCCAGCCGTGTCAACGTCCCGTTCCGCTGGGCGCGCTCGAGCCCATGCCCGACGCGCTCCGGCACGAGGTGCGGGCGGAGCGCGAACGCGATCAGGACCGCGGCCGCCGGCGGCCGCCGCAGCAGCGCCAGCAGCAGCTCCCATGAGCCCGCGTCGGCCCAGTGCAGGTCGTCGAGAACCAGCACGAGCGGCTGGTTTGCGGCCAGGCGCTCGAACAGCACGCGCACCGCCCGGTGGCTGCGATAACGCTCGTGCGTGAGCGCTGGTGCGCCGCTGGCGACACCCGCTAGCCCGGGTAGCACGGACGCTAGCTCGGCCAGGACATCGTCGCCGAGCGGCGCCAGCAGTCTCGAGTCGAGTCCGCGGACATATTCATCCAAGGCGTCGACGAACACCCAGAACGGGACGTCCCGGTCGAGTTCCGAGCCGCTGCCGGCGAGCACCAGGTAGTTGCGAGCGTCGGCACGCTCGGCCAGCTCTGAAAGGAGGCGTGTTTTTCCGATCCCGGGCTCGCCCACGATCGCGAGTGCGCCTCCGTGCCAGGCGTCGAGCGCGCCGACGAGGCCGTCCACGATGTCGAGCTCGGGCTTGCGTCCGACGAAGGCGGTTCGCACGGGTCAACCCTAGAACGGCGCGACCCTTCCGATCGGGGTGCGGGATCAGGGTGTCCCCCTGATGTCGGCGCGGCCGGCCGGCGGCAACCTCGGCCCATGACCCGCTACCTGCTCCACCACAGCCACGAGCCGCACGAGTGCGGCGTCGTGTTCGCCTCGTTCAAGGGGCACAAGAGCCCGCTTCGTCACCAGTCGACTATCGCGTCGTGCCGCTCCGGCGGCCACTCGATCTGGTGGACGGTCGAAGCGGCAACCGAGGAGGCCGCGCTCGGGCTCCTCCCGTCCTATGTCGCCGAGCGCACCACGGCAGCTCGCGTCAGCGAGGTGCAGATCCCATGACCCAAGGAGGGGAAGAGATGTTCCGCACCAACGCCAACAAGTCGAAACCCAATTTCACCCGCTCGCGAATCGTCGCCCTTGTCCTCATCGGGGTGCTGGCGCTCGGCCTCGCGTACCTGCGGTTCGCCCCCGACGCGGAATCGGTCTCCGTGCCCGCAGGTGCGCATGCTGGTCAGTTGATCCTCCATCCGTGCAGCTACGGCACCGAGAAAGGCAGCTACGCCGCCGACTGCGGGACGCTCGTCGTCCCCGAGAACCGCGCGAAGCGTGGCTCGCGGTTGATCGCGCTGCCGATCACTCGCATCCGCGCTCGCTCTGCGCACCCGGGAACGCCTGTCTTCCGGCTCGAGGGCGGCCCTGGGCTCACTAACATGCACTTCTCGAAGGCGAGCCGGATCGCCGACGGTCACGACGTCGTCCTGGTCGGCTACCGAGGCATCGACGGCTCGGTCCGCCTCGATTGTCCCGAGGTGGTCAACGCGCTGAAACGTTCTCCCGATTTCCTCGGCGAGGCGTCCTCTCGTGCCTACTCGCGGGCGTTTCGCTCGTGCGCGAACCGCCTCCAGGCGGACGGCGTCGACCTCGCAGGCTACGGCCTCCCTCAGCGGGTCGACGATCTCGAAGCGGCACGGAAGGCGCTCGGCTACCACCAGATCGACCTGATCAGCGAGAGCGTCGGAACACGCACCGCGATGATCTACTCCTGGCGCTACCCGCGCAGCATCCACCGCTCGGTGATGATCGGCGTCAACCCACCCGGCCATTTCCTCTGGTACCCGAAGACGACCGACGAGCAGATCCGCCGCTACGCCCGGCTGTGCGCTGAAGACGCGACCTGCAGCCGGCGGACGGGCGACCTCGCGGGGACGCTGAAGCACGCCGAGGCCCACGCGCCCGCCAGCTTCTGGTTCCTGCCGATCAGAAAAGGCAACGCACGCATCGCCTCCTTCTACGGCCTCATGGAATCGACGTCGGAGGCAGCGCCGCTCTCGGCCCCGATGACGCTGGACGCGTGGATCTCGGCAGCACACGGCGACGCCAGCGGGCTCTGGTTCGAGTCGCTGCTCGCGACCCTCGCCTTCCCGACCTCGTTCGTCTGGGGAGACGTCGCAGCTGTCGCCCGCGCCGACACTCGGGCGGCGAAAGGCTACTTCTCGTCGGGAACGCACGCCGACTCGATCATCGGCAGCCCGGGGACGGACTTCGCTTTCGCCGGAGGCCGCCTCCTCAACTCGTGGCCGGCGAACCCCACCGAGAACGAGTACGTCCAGGTTCGGACTTCGAGGGTGCAGACACTTCTCGTCAGCGGCGAGCTCGACTTCGCGACCCCGCCTCAAGCTGCGACACGCGAACTGCTCCCCCACCTCCCGAACGGTCACCAGGTCGTGCTGGCCGGTGTCGGCCACACGACCTCGTTCTGGAGCTACGAGCCGAAAGCAAGCGCCCGGCTGTTGAACACCTTCCTCGACACCGGCAAGGTCGACCAGTCGCTCTACACCCCCGCGAAAGTCGACTTCACGCCGGACATCAGCCAGACCGCTCTGGGCAAGGGCTTGGCAGCGACGATGCTGGCCTTGCCGGCGATCGTCGTCGTCTCCCTGCTGCTGATGTGGCACCGCTCACGGAAGCGGGGTCGCTTCGGCCGCAGGGCGAGCGCCATGCTCCGGTCGTTGTTCACACTCGTGCTCGGCCTGGGCGGGTGGTTCATCGGCCTCCTGACCGTGCTGCTTGCATTCCCGACCGTGCCACTAGACGATCCGCTCCTCGCCGTCCTCTCGATCGGCATTCCAGTCGGACTAGGGATCTACCTCGCGTGGCTCGACCGCGATCGGCCCAAGCGGATGATCGGCCTGACCGCGGCTGCGGCAGGCGCGCTCCTCGGCGCCTGGCTGGGGTTCCAGGCAGCGAACGGGCTAATGGCGGTCGTGACGACGATCGTCGGAGCGGCCCTCGGCGCCAACCTCACGCTGCTCATCCTCGACACCCGGAACTCCGCCGGCGAGGTCATCCAAGCCCCGCAGCCGGTCATGACGACTGCTGCTCGCGCCTGACCCTCCGGTACGGGGCTGCGGCGGCGGTTGAGTCGCCGCAGCCCGCTGCGGATGTGCCGGCCACGAATCTAGTCTCGGGTGGTGGTTTCTCTCCGGCCGATCACGGACGCGAATCGGGAAGCGGTCGAGGTCGTCCTGGCCTCGCTGTCGCCTTCTGCGGGGAGCACGGCACGCCGACGCGCCGTACCCCGCTCTCGTTTCCGGCGAGTGAGTAGCCGTCCGGCCTGAACGGCGACGATACGGGAGTCGGTCGGCCTCCTCGCCCTGCGGCACTCGTTCGTTGCGGTCGCGCTCGACTCGGGCGCCTTTCGGCCTCTAGAAAAATTCGGCCCGCACTTATAAGTTCGCTTGGCACCAGGTCAGGGTGGGTGGGAATCCGCCTGCTCACCACCGGGCCGGGGGAAGGGGTCGGGGGCGTGAGTCGGGACCAGAAGATGGCACGGGTCTTCGGTGTGCTCTTCCTCGTCACATTCGTCACGTCGATACTTGCTTTGTGGCTCTACCAGCCGGTGCTCGACGACCCGGCGGGCTACATCGCGGGTGGTGGGCAGAGCAACCGGATCTTCTTCGGCGCGCTCCTGGAGCTGCTGCTGATCATCGCGAACATCGGTACTGCGGTCGTGATCTTCCCGATCGTCAGGCGTCAGAGCGAAGAGCTCGCGCTCGGGTACGTCACCGCCCGCCTGTTTGAGTGCACGTTCATCCTCGTCGGCATCGTCGCGGTCCTGGGGATCGTCACGTTGCAGCAAGAGGTTGCGGGCGCGTCCGAGGGCACGGTCGCCTACACCCTCGCCGCGATCAAGGACTGGACGTTCCAGCTCGGGCCGGGCTGGGTCGTCGGCTGGGGGAACGGACTGATCCTCGGCTACCTGATGTACAGCTCCGGCTTGGTGCCGCGAAAAATGACCTGGCTCGGCCTCGTCGGCGGGCCGCTCATCATCCTGTCGGGCACCCTCGTCATGTTCGGCGCCGCCGACAAGGGCGGCACCCTACAGGGCATCGCGACGATCCCGGAGTTCTTGTGGGAGCTGTCGCTCGGCGTCTACTGCACCGTGAAGGGCTTCAAGCCGTCGTCCCCGATCCTTCGAGCCGACGCTCATGCGCGCGAGGCGACGAACGCCCCAGCGCCCGCCTGAACACCAGATCTCTCGGCCATCGTGGAGGGAGGTGGCATGCATCGCCTCCCTCCACGACCGACTAAGAGAACGCGAGCGCCCCGGGGTCGGGGGTCGGTCGTCCGATCCCGCACGAGACCGTGGCGGACTGGGGACGAGTTCGTCGAGTTTTGTCGGGTATCGCAATCGCTCCGCCCGACCGGAGCCCACCCCCTCCAGGATCGGATGAGGCGACGGGACTCCCAGGCGCGGACGGACCCCAGGGCTTGGCTTGAGCCGCTACGCCTGTTGTTGCACGAGGAGTTCGAAGGTCTCGACGTTCGTGCGACGAATGCTCATGTCCTCACGCGGGCTCATCGCGTCGAGGGTTGCGCTGCCTGCGTCCAGGTCCTCTTTAGTAGCGAAGAAGACGACGACGCGCATCTTGCCCTTCTCGCGGTTCGCGAGCACGTTGATTCCGGTGGCAGGCACGCCCTCGGGCGGCTTCGGATCCGCCTTGACCATCTCGACGAACGCGTCAATCGCGGCGTCGTCGGCCTCGAAGTCGGCTACGCGCGAATACGGCATTGCGGGCTCCTTTCTCGGGGTCACAAACCTAACCGACAGGTCGGTGAGCCGGGGTAACAGACTAGGCGTCCCTCGGCGAGGTTTGATCGAGCTGGCCGTGGTTTACTGGCCGAGTGTCGTGAAGCGCCGGCGTCATTCGTCGGGTCGGGCGTCAACCCAGATCTCGAACTTGTACGGCCTGCCGTTCAATTCTTCGTCACAGACACGCACGTCCTTCACGAGAAAGGCGATCTAGTCCATCTCCACGAACCGGATCAGAGCGCCGATCGTGGGGCTTCGAGGATCGTGTGCACCACCTGGATGTTCGAACCTGGGTGGTGGACGAGGGCGGTGTGCCACGCGTCGGCCAATGCGTACGGGTTGTACACCCAATCCGCCGGCGGCGGACGCGCTACTCGTTGAGCGCCCACCACACCGCCTGCACACCAGCCTCGTCCGGCACCGCCGCGAGCAGCTCGAGCAGCTGCCACGCGGGACCTGTCCTGGGAATGAACCCTAACCTGGGTTAGACGGTCGGGACGAAGGAACCTTGAGGAACTTCGCCTGAACGAATTCCCGGTAAACAAGCTTCGCGACGCAGGCGCGGTGGCCTCGACACCCGCCTGACCAGGCAAACAGGCTCCACCCAGCCGCTGGATGCGCAGTCAGTCTCACGCGGGAGTTAGTTGAGAAGTGCGCTGAACACGTTTTCGGGCAGTTAATGCCGGCCGGGCTACTCGTAACCGTGCCCCTACCCAAGACGGTGACCTTCAGAGTGGGAGTGCCAGTGGCAGAGAGCGCGGAGACCGACGGCGCACCTCCTGTCCACGCGACAGCCGAGGCAGCGATGATGACCCCGATGATCGCCCCGCGACCAAGCACGTGGACGACCCTAGCGCCATACCGCTGATATGTCGAGAACACGCGCCTGCGCACGCGAGGGGCCGGCGGGGGAGGGGGAATGCGCTCTCGCTCGGGCGGGTCGCTGGGTGAATGCGCTCAATGCGTTTGGGCGTGGGTCGCGGGAGCACCGAGTGTGATGCGAGGTTTTGTTGGCAGAGCCGAGCGTGTTGGGGGAGCGGCGGCGGGGCTTGGGCTTCCGCTCCCCCAGCGCATGTGAGCAACGGCGACTTTGCTAGCCGCTCAGGAACACGGCGCCGCTGGCCAGTTGGTGGTCGTTGTGGCTGGTGAGGACAAACGCATCTTCGCCTGCGCTCGAAACCATGGGCGCCTGGAAGGTGAGGGTGCCGAAGCCATGCGAGTTGGTTTGCAATGTCCCGACGAACATGGCTTTGCACGGATGGTTTTGGACGAGCGTGATCGAGTAGGACGAGAACGGCGCCACCGTGTCCAGTTCGACGGTCCCGTGCAGCGTCGCGCCGCGACCGAAGGCGGTGAAGTGCCCCACCGGGTCGAATGGATCAGTCGCGCCGAAGGCGCAGTCGTGGCCGGTATTGCGGTACACAGGCGCCGTGCCACCTGAAGCGGCCGAGCTCTGTCCGGCCGTCAAAGCCGCAAGCACTGCGCAGGCGGCAATAGCGAAAAGCGCCAGTCGTTTCATGCTCCCACCCCCTTGTGTAGACGTGTAGCTTGACGCACTTGCGAGCTGCTAGACAGGCCTCCCTCTATTGGATCGGCCAATCACAGAAACGGTAGGAACAGCCGGTAACACGCGACTAACACCGGCTAGGCTCGTACTTGGTCACGGATCTTGCAAGCCGTAGCTATCGCCGCTTGGCACGTCCGCAGTCCCGGAAAGCCCGAGCCTCGTTCGCCCTGCAACGGCACTCTTCCACAGCTGGAACGCCGTTCCGCGGTGGCGAGAAGTCGCGGACAGATCAGCCGACCACTTGCCCGTCCGTGCAAATCCTGTGTGGCAGGTTAGGGATGAGAAACCAGCCCCTCCGGGTGGCTTAGACTCGTACCTCATGGCCGATTCGTTGACGATCTTCCTCTTTGGCAGCGACACGCCAATCGAAGTCGACTTGGAGGGCCGTTCCAGTCGCGACGAATGGAAGAACCTCAGGAATCGAAAGGGTCGTTGGAGCAAGGCTTGGGTTGAAGTCAGAGCCGAGCACGATGGGACGCGCAGGATCTACATCGACCCCGATGCCATCGCCAAGGTCGTTGTCGACTTCACCACGCCAATCTCCCCCGAGGTTGCTGACAAAGAGGCTAATGAGCAGCGCGAGACAGACCTCCGCCAGCAATTGGACCACTCTCCCGACGTAGACGCATAGCGTCGCCCTCTCAGTGACTCCCGCGTCCTGTGGCCGCCGAACCGTCGCCTGCCCGGGCCGAACTCGACCGCGTAGGTGCCAGCTTCCGCAAAGCTGGTGCAGCCGACTACATCACCGTCACCGAAGACACTGACGCGGTGAGGCGGTCGGGCCGCCCGCCGGGAGCAACCGCGGCGGTTCTGGACAGGTCCCGCGTGGCAGCTGCTGGAGCTGCTCGCGGCGTTGCCGGACGGTGCTGGGGTCCGAGCCATCGACGGGCCACCCGCTCATACCGGTCTGGCGCCTCCGCGGCGACCAGCACGCAGAAGTCGAGTGTCCAGGAGCCCGAGCCGCGGCATCTCGCGGATGGACAAGCCCGCCTGGTTAACGCTGAGCCCGACCCCGATCTGGACGGTGATCTGCCAGGCGGGGACGATTGCTGCGCTCGAGGCCGACGGCGCCGCTGACATCGCCGCTGACACCGCCGTCTGTCGAGTGACTGTTGACGGAGGAGGGAGGCGGCCCGCTCCCGCAGCCGGCCGCCTCTCTGCGCTCCTGTGTAACGAGGCCGAGTCGCTCAGCGACCGGTGACGGCGAACCAGGCGCTCCCCGGCGATGTGACGAAGATGATCGGCGCGAAGCACGGCGACGGCAGCGCCACCGTGGTGTCGATCTCCGCGTCTCCGGACGAGCTCGCAGGGACGAGCGCGGTCGAGACGTTCGAGATCGTCGCGACCCCGGCGGTCGTGGTCTGACAGCTGACGATCGCCTTGAACTGTGGAATCGGGTTCGTGCCCTGCAGGTTCGCGGGAACAGGCGGGCGCCGGGCCAGGACGAGGCCCTCGACCTCGACGTGTAGCTTCCCGCTCGCACGAAGGTCGGCGCTTCCCGAGCCGATCTCCCACGGGAGACCGCCTCCGGCGACGCCGCGGATCGGGTTCGCCGTTCCAACGTAGGGCCCGCTCACTGAAGCGAGCACCTTCGCGTCGACGACCTTTCGGCCGTCGTCACCGCCGATACCCAGTGCGGGCGCAACGAGCGCAGTCGCGACCGCGAAGCCGAGCAGCAGGACGAGTGGCTTCCGCATGACTCCCTCCTCTCGTAGGTGCGATGGACTTACTCGGGTTCCTACGAGCGTCGTCGACTGAGTGGATTGCGTTTCGCGGGCAGGCGTGAACGCGCCCGGCCGGCCGAGCCGCAGGCGATACCGCACCGCGTTTCCCACCGGCAGTAGTCCGCCGGGGATACCTGACACTCCTCCAGCAAGCCGAAACGCCCAGCCTCGTCCTCCCGCCCAGGAGGGCTCGATGGACTAGAGGCTTGATGTGAGATTCCACCGGATCGGATGACGCCCCACGCACGGCGCCGGATCGGCGCGTCCGGTCGCGACACGTAGCGCTGCTACGCGACGCGGACCGGCCACACCGCCCGGCTTGGCCTGGAGCGCCCCCGACGTCGGCTCAATTTCACATCAAGCCTCTAGTCGCCCGGTAGTTACTCGTCGAAGATCTTTTCTTCCTTTCGGTTCTTCACGACCGTGTAGATGGCGACGCTGATGACTGCCAGGACTGCGAGTGCTCCGATCAAGAACCACCAGAACCACCACATGGTTGCTCCCTTGTCGATGAGCTTCGGGTGTGTTGATGGGTCGTGCCCCCTCATCGCTCCGAGCCGATGCCTTCCGGAGGAGTTGGCGGGGCACCGCTTCCCCGAAGCCTCGCGGCGGATAGTACTTCCGGACGGGGAACAGGTCTGCCAACGGCGGCTCTCGTGTCCCCCGAGGCTCCACGAACCGGCCTTTGTGGCGTTGCCCCCAGGGAGGCTCAGACCCCAGGAGGAGCCTGCCCAGCCTAGGAACCGCTTCATCTCAGCAGAGGGAACGGTAAGCCATCACCTTCGCGGGCGCGAGTGCGCGAGGGGTGCGTGTGCTCCTACGGCGATCGTCCCCTTCGGATGACGTGCGAGCCGCCGGCGCGACCTACGATGCGCCGTCGAAGCCACGTTCGCATGCCGACGGTCGTCGGTTGACGGAGGGGAGCGGAGCATGCGCAAGATCCTGGAGATCGGCCTCCAAGACGCCGGACGCGACTGCGGGCACTGCCGACTAAAGGCATCGATGTGATTCGAGACGCAGCGGGCATCTGACCTCGTGGCAAGCGAGGCCGTCATCGCTGCTTCGCCCATGGTGTCTCCACGGAGGCTGATTCTTCCGCTCGCGCTTGCCCAGTTCATCTGCAGCTTCGCGGGCTCGAACATGAACGTGATGATCACGGACATCAGCGACGATCTGGACACGACTGTCAAGGGTGTGCAGACGGCGATCACGCTGTTCCTGCTGATCATGGCCATCCTGATGATCCCGTGCAGCAAGCTGACCGATCGCTGGGGACGCAAGCGGTGTTTCGTCTGGGGTCTCACGCTGTACGGGGTCGGCGCCTTGCTGAGCGCGGCCGCTCCGAATCTCGCCGTCCTGATCCTGGGGAACTCGGTGTTGGAGGGGGTCGGAACGGCGTTGCTGATTCCGCCGGTGTACATCCTGGCGACGCTGTGGTTCTCGGACACGACCTCGCGGGCCTGGGCCTTCGGGGCGATCAGCGGCCTGGGCGGCGTCGGGGCGGCAGCGGGGCCACTGATCGGAGGCGTGATCACTACCGGAATCAGCTGGAGGGCCGCGTTCGTCTTCCAGGCCCTGGTCGTCGCGTCGATCATCTTGCTCAGCCGCCGGCTCGTCGACCCGCTCCCGCCCGACCCGACGCGACCGTTCGACGCCGTCGGGGCGGTTCTCTCGGCCGTGGGCATGTTCTTCGTCGTCTTCGGGATCCTGCAGGCCGGGACGCGCAACGTGCTGTTCGTCGTGTGCGTCGTGCTGGGAGTGGCGTTCCTGATCGGGTTCTACCTCTACATCCGCGCACAGGAGCGGGCGGGCAAGGAGCCGCTCTTGTCGACCGGCCTGTTCCGGAACCGGACCTGCAACCTCGCCCTCGTGACCCAGAACATCCAGTGGCTTCTCCTCATGGGCGTCTCGTTCGTCGTCTCCGTCTTCCTCCAGGAGGTTCGCGGCTACAGCGCGATCGGGACCGGCGTCGTCTTCACCGCTGCCACGGTCGGCGTCCTCGTCTCGTCCTTCGCCCAGCAGCGTCTCGCCAGGAAGTACGCGCAACGAACGCTGATCGTCTCGGGCTTCCTCGTCACGCTCGCCGGCATCGCACTGCTGCTCGGCTTCGTCCATCACTCGTCGAGAGTCGTCGCGTTCGTGCCCGGCCTTCTGCTGATCGGCCTCGGCCTCGGCGGGATGCTCACCCCCTCCGTCAACGTCGTACAGTCGAGTTTCCCCGAGGAGCTCCAGGGCGAGATCTCTGGCCTCTCGCGGAGCATCTCCAACCTCGGCTCGTCCTTCGGAACTGCGATCGCGGGGACGATCCTCATTTCTGTCGTCGCGCTCGGAACCCGGTCCTACGCGGTTGCGATGATTACCCTCGCCGGCTTCGGGCTCATCGGTCTCGTCGCGGCCCTGCGGATTCCGGCCAAGATCGAGCCGGTTCAAGGAGACTGAGTGCACGGCTGACGCGGCGAGACGCCTGGGCCTCGTTCGCCTCGTCCGGGGATCCTAGGCGCCGACCCGCACGTTCACCTCGTTCGAGGCCTTGACGAGCGAAGGGCCGGCAAAGATCTGAAGCGAATACGTGCCGTTGCCCTGTCCGGTCGGAATGCTGATCCAGTAGCAGGTCGAGCTCGTTCCGTACGACTTCGACCACGACTCCAGCGTCTCGTCGACGCTCGGGCTCGAGGTTGTGCTCGCTCGATAGGCCGTGAGGAGGGCGAGGTCCTCGCCGCCCGCCAGGCCTGAGACCCGGAACACGGCGTACACGGGCGCCCCGGCCGGATAGCTCGTCACCGGTCGGTAGTTGCAGGAGTTGTCGGGTTCGTGGGCGGCGAAGTGAAGGAGTGTGAAGCGCTCGTGCCCCGTGTTCGGGACGAGGTACGGGTCCTTCCACGACCGCCCGGCTTCCGCCGCCTTCACAATCGGAAGCGCGAGGTTGATCGGCCGGATCTTGCCTTGCTTGTCGTCCGACGAGTTGCAGCCGGCGACAAACAGGCTCGATCCGCACTGGAACCTTGAGGGAATCCCGATCAGTCGCCCCTTTGAATCGGCTGCGAGGCCGCCCGAGTTCCCGTGTGCGATCGCCGCATCCGTCTTGATCCAGCCCCGCACCGAGCCGATGTGGGCGTCCTTCTGGAAACCGGAGACGGTGCCGCGAGAGACGTTGATCTCGCCCTCGAACCCCCCGCCGACGCCGGGGTAGCCGACGACCGTCACCGGCTCCCCGTCGCGAAGCCGGTCCGAGTCCCCGATCGGGACGGTTGGTAGGTCGAGCTTGCCCACCGGCTTTCCGTCGAGGGTCGACACGATCCTGAGGACGGCCGCGTCGACGTAGCCGTCGTACGCCACTGGCTTGGCGATGTAGACAGGCTTCGCCGGCTTCGCCTCCCCCTGGAACAGCGACACCTCGAGTCGCGCCGGGTCCGGCTCGGTCTGGCCGACGCCGTACTGGACGGCGAGTCCGGGCGCCGAGGGCTTGCCGACGTGGGCGTTCGTGAGGATGTAGCCGTCTGCGCGAACGATCGAGCCCGAGCCGATGTAGGCCACCTCGCCCTTCTCGTCGAGCCCGCTGATCAGCACCGTCGCGCGCTCGAGGCGCGTGACCGAACTCTGGCTACTGCTGCTCCCGCCGATCGTGCCGGTCGCGAACAGGGCCGCAATGGCCGCCGCAGCCGCGACCGCGACTGCGGCGAGCACGACCGCCAGCCGCGTCGTCCGGCGCAGGTCTCGTTCCTCCGCCGCGACCTCCTCGTGTACCTCCTTCTGGATGATGCGCGCGATTGTCGAGCGTCCCAGCGGCGGGGTGGTCGTGCCCTGGAGTGTCGGCTCCGGCTGCGTCCCCGCCGCCGACTCGACCATCGCCGGGGCGAGCTTGGTCGCGTCCGGATCCGGCTCGGGGTCGTCGAGCGAGAAGACGATTGCCGTGTCACCGACCCGGAGGTGTTCACCGCCGTGCAGCGTGACCGGCTCGGTGATGCGCCTCGCGTTGACGAACGTGCCGTTGCTCGAGCCGAGGTCGCTGATCGTCAGCACCCCGTCGGCGCTCCGCTCGAGGGCGGCGTGATGGCGGGAGACCTTCTCGTCGTCGACGACGAGATCGCAGTCGTCGCCTCGTCCGATCACGAAGCGGCTGCTGTCGACCTCGACCGAGGTGCCGGCCTCGAGGCCGGCGGTGATCGTGAGCCGCAACACGATCGGGCGATTAAATGGGACTCTCGAGGACAGGTCAAGAGTCGCGGGCGGCTTTATCGTGTCGGGCAGGTCGGTTAGGGTCCCGCATCGTGAGGGTTGACGCAATGATCGGGTCCACGATCGTCGGGCATCGGATCGAAGAACGGCTTGGCGAAGGCGGGATGGGCGTGGTCTACCGGGCTCGCCATGAGCAGCTCGGGAAGCTTCGGGCGCTGAAGCTTCTTCCGCCGCACCTGGCCCAGGACAGGCAGTTCCGCGAGCGGTTCGAGCGCGAATGGCGTCTGGCGGCGGCGATCGAGCACCCGAGCATCGTCGAGATCCTCGATGCCGGTGAGGCGGAGGGTCGGCTCTACATCGTCATGCGGCTCATCGACGGAGCCGATCTCGCAACGGTCGTGGCGGCGCAGGGTGCGCTCGAGCCCGTCCGGGTCACGCACATCCTCGAGCAGATCGGAGATGCGCTCGACGCGGCACACGCCGCGGGCCTCGTGCATCGAGACGTCAGTCCCCGCAATATCCTGGTCGCGGCTTCCGATCGCGCGTATCTCGCCGACTTCGGCGTGGCTCGGGCGACGGCGGCAACAGGTCTGACCCGCACCGGCTACTTCGTCGGCAACCTCGACTACGCCTCGCCGGAACAGATCGAGGGCAAGGCCATCGACGGGCGCGCGGACATCTACGCTCTCGGCGGCGTCCTGTACACGAGTCTCACCGGCCGGACGCCGTTCGAGCGCGAGACCGAGGTGCAAGTGATGTATGCGCACCTCAACGAAGCCCCTCCGGCGCCGAGCGCCGTTCGCGAGGACCTCCCGCCGGCGCTGGACGATGTCGTCGCGAAGGCGATGGCCAAGACGCCCGACACGAGGTTCCAGTCCTGCGCCGAGTTCGTCGAGGCGCTCCGAACCGCCGTCACACCGGCCGGATCGGTCACCTCTCTGCCCGCAAGTGCTCTCGGCAACGGCGCCCCCGGCAAGGCGACACTGCTCCCGGACGGCCTGCTCACGCCAGGGTCAGTCCTCGGCGAGTACAGGATCGAGGCCCTGATCGGCCGCGGCGGGATGGGGATCGTCTATCTCGCGGAGCGACCCAGGCTGGGCAGCAAGGTGGCGCTGAAGCTGCTGAGCGCCGAGCTGGCCGCCGACGAGCGCTTCAGGGACAGGTTCGTCCGCGAGAGCCAGATGGCGTCGGCGCTCGATCACCCGAACATCATCCCCGTCTACGACGCGGCCGAGGCCGACGGACGCGCCTTCATCGCCATGCGGTACGTGGACGGGCCGAGCCTCAAAACGCTGCTCGAGGAGACCGGCTCGCTCGACCTCGAGCGGGCGCTGAATCTTCTCGCGCAGGTCGGGAGCGCGCTCGACGCGGCACACGAGAGCAACCTCATCCACCGTGATGTCAAGCCTGCGAACATTCTGATCGCAAAGGGCGGCGCGTCGAGTTTCGGTGAGCACGTGTACCTGACCGACTTCGGCGTCTCGAAGCGGGTCGGCTCGCATTCCGGCCTGACCGCGACGGGACAGTTCGTCGGCACGCTGAGCTACGCCGCGCCCGAGCAGATCGAGGGCAAGTCGGTGGACGGCAGGGCCGACCTCTACGCGGCGGCCTGCGTGCTGTACGAGATGCTCGCCGGCTCGCCGCCGTTCAAGAGGGACAACGACGTCGCGTTGCTCTGGGCCCACGTGACCGAGCCCCCGCCCAGGCTCTCGGAGGTTCGCGGCGATCTCCCGCCCGACCTCGATGCAGCGATCGCCAGGGGAATGGCAAAGTCCCCGGACGAGCGCCAGCCATCGTGTGCACAGCTGATCGCAGAGGTGCGTGCGGCGTGCCAGACCCGAACGGCAGCCTGGTCGAGCGCCCTCGCCGCGACGGTGGTCGTGGAGGAGAGCGCGACTGCTGTCGATCCCGGATCCTCGCCGCCAACGGTCGCGCCGGCTGGCCGTACCGCCGACCGAGCCGACTCCGGTCGCCCCGATCGTGACCTCCGCCGCGACCGTGGCCCAAACGTCCGCGGAGACGCCGGCAACCGTCGTCGAGCAAGGGCCGACCGCCGCGGACACGCCGGTCGCCAATCGCGAACCGGCTGTCGACACGCCTCCCGCCGCGCAACCGCCTCGCGACGTCCCGCCGCCGACGGTTCCCGCGGCCGGCCTCGAGCGGAAGCGAAGGCCGTCACGCAAGGTCGTCGCGGCCGTCCTCCTCCTCATCGTGCTCATCGGAGCCGGAGCCGCAATCGCGATCGCGATGTCGTCCTCCTCCGGCTCCAAGACGTCGTCCGGTGCTCCGCCGGCGCCCGCGACTCCGCCGGGGTCGCCACCCGTCGGCAAGCTCGCGGTCGCGAGCTTCCACGTGGGCCGTGCCGTGGCCGGCGGCTCCCTGGCGGCACTGCTCACGGTCCGTCAGTCGGGCTTTGCCCGATCGGCAGCTGCGAACGTGCTTTGTCGCGGTGCGATCGGAGACCGTCCGATCGCCGCCACCCGGAGCGTGTCCGGCGGCGTGGGCACGTGCCGATGGCAGGTCCCCGTGCAGGCCGCGGGGCGAACGTTGGCCGGGACGGTGGCAATCAGACGCGGCCACGTGTCGGTCAGCCGCGGGTTCTCGCTCCGCGTCAACCCTTCGCCCGGAAAGGTCGTTCTCACGAAGGCGCCCGTGATTGCCTCCGGCCCCAAAGCCGGTCGCGTGCTCGTGGTCGACTTCCCGCTACGCCTCGAGAGCCTCGGGCAGCGCCGGTCGCTGCCCACGGCCACCACGACGGCAACCTGTCGCGCACGTGCGCAGGGACGAGCCTTTACCCGGGGCACGACGACGCTTTCCGGGAGCGGCGTCAGGTGCGCCTGGACCGTGCCCTCGAACGCATCGGGCCGCCGGCTGCTGCTTCTTCTCCACGTCGTCTCCGAGGGCCACGCGGCATCGTTCCGGTTCCCGGCAAGCGTCCCGCGCTCCGTGGCTCCGAGCCCCCCGCCTGCGCCGCCGGCACCGCCTGCATCCCCGCCGCCGTCCCCGACTCCCACGCCAGCGCCACCTGCGCCGCCGCCGCCGCCGGCGTCCACGCCACTTCCAACACCCGTGCCGCAATGAGCCGCGACCCGAGGAGGATCACGATGCACCCAAGTCTGTCCCTACGCTTCTCGCGCTGGGCCGTCGTCGGTCTCGCTCTGGTGCTCGCGCTCGTCGCGGCAGGCGCGGCGGTTCAGGCCGCGGGAGCGCAGCCCACGAGTGCCCTCGGCAAGACGGCCCGAGCCGCCTCGCGCCCGCTGGCGAAGACGACCAATTCGGCGAACTTCACGGACAAGAGCGGCGACGGGCCGCTCGACGTGACGAGCGTCGGATTGTCCAACGACGACCAGCCGAACATTCACATCGATGTCAACCTCGGGACGGCAATCCAGACATCGACCGACGAGATCATCGTCTTCATCGACACGGACGCCAACCCGAACACGGGAGGCGCTTCCGCCGGCGCCGACAACGCCATCGATCTCAACTTCCCCGACAACACCGTCGGACTCAGGAAGTGGGACGGGTCGAGCTTCTCTTACGTCGACCCGCCGGCGGCGTCGTTGACGGCGTCCTACGGCTCGAATCACGTCGGAATCGACATCAAGCAATCCGACCTCGGTGGCTCGGCGGCGTTCAACTTCTGGGTGGCCGCCTTCCGCGGAGACACGGAGGATCGTGCTCCCGACTCCAGCGTGTGGAGGTACGACGTCGTGATCGGTGCTCCGCCCCCGCCGCCTCCTCCGCCTGTACCACCTGCGGAACGGCTCCGGATCAAGGCCTTCGCGAAGAGCCCCTCATCGCCGCGCGCTGGTGAGACATTCGTCGTCGCGCTCGACGTGGTCGATGCCGGCACCGGCAAATCCGTCTACGGTGGTGTTACCTGCAAAGGCAAGCTCGGTGCCGCGTCGTTCCCCGGAACCGACTACACGCGACGTGGCCATGCCTTCTGCGCCTGGGACATTCCGGCGTCGGCAGTCGGCAAGTTCCTGACGGGGACGATCCAGGTGTTCGGAGACGGCGGATCGTCCGTCCAGAAGTCGTTCAGGCTCAAGGTCGTGCCCCCGCCGCAACGCCTGCATGTCGTCGGCACGTCGCCGTCGCCGTCACAACCTCGGATCGGATCGCCGTTCTACCTCGCGGTGGGCGTCGAGATTCTCGAGACCGGAGACCCACCGAGAGCCTTCGATCCGACGGGGAAAGGAACCTGTCAGGCATCGATCGGGGGACGGACGCAGCACGTGATCGCAAGCCGCTGGTACGGCAAGGGATGGCTGTGCGAGTGGCAGAGAATTCCGGCAGGCACGCACGGTCAGGCTTTCGTCGGCTCGATCCAGGTGACGTGGCACGGTCTCAAGGCGACCAAGGGGTTCCGCTTCACGATCAACTGACGGCTCGGTGCGGACGGGGGGCCGGACGCCAGATTCGCGGGCGGGCCTGACTAGGTCTGCGGCGCGTCGGCGGTTCGCTCGAGCATCTTCTGCGTGATCTTCTCGGCCGCATCCGGATAGTCGCGCTCGAGGACGCGAAACTCCGTCCCGAAGAGCACGAACAGGTTGGCGTCGGAGGCGGCGGTGACGCTCGCGTTTCGTCGCTCGCCCGTGAGGATCGCCGCCTCCCCGAAGAAGTCGCCGGGCCCGAGCGTCTCGAGCAGTCTGCCGGATCGTGACGTCGCGAGGGCGGCGAGACGGGTCGGCGTTTGGTGTGCCGAGCCCGCTCGCCTCCACAGAGGCAGAGTCCACGCAACGGTTCAGCGAAGTGCGGCCTCTCCCGAAGGGATACGGGGCGCTTCCTCACGCCCTCTCCCTCGTGCCTCCTAGACAGGCTGCCAGCGAAGAATCTTCCCCTCTCAGACACTGCCGACGCCCGTACGAAGGTGAACCGGTCATTCAGCGTGCCGTTTGAAACGGGAGTCTTCGGTGCCTACCCTCTGGACATGGAGCGGCAAGGTCGAGGCTTCTGGGCGCGTCAGGCTGTGTGGCTGGCGATCTCGATCGCCATAGCGATCGGTGTTGGCTTGCTGGCGTTGTGGCTGTTCGGACCGAACGGTTTGCCCTTCGGACCGAGAGGATGACCGGGCCGTGACCGCGGGCAGCCAGGCACTGTCTGAAGGCGAATCGGGCTCGACGCCGGGTTAGCCGTCGAGTCTGGCCGTGTTCGGCGAGGACGGGAAGCCTGAATCGGGGCTTCCCGTCCTGCGAATCTTTGTCTTGACTCACTTCGGGCTTGCCGCGGATAATCGTCGGGTGGCAGGCGTTCGGAGCTTGGTTGCTGAGCTCCGTTCCTGGGCGAGGTCGAGCGGGGCTGAGGATCTGCGCGTACCGCCGGCGCTCGACAGGTGGCGGGCGGTGCCCGGCGGGCGCGAATGGCTCGACCGCCTCCCGGAGGTTGTTCAGGCGTGCGCCGACGCCTGGGGTTTGCGTCTCGGGGAGCCATACAACGGCGGCAAGGTCGGGCTCGCACTCAGGGTCGAGCGTTCCGACGGATCGCCGGCCGTCCTCAAGATCAACTTCCCGGACCGCGACACTGAGCACGAGGCGATCGCGCTCGGTCTCTGGCGTGGCATCGGCGCGGTGCGTCTCCTCGAGCTCGACGACGAGCTCTGTGCGCTGCTGATCGAGCGTTGCGACCCGGGCAACCAGCTCTCGGACGTGGCGGACGAGGACGAAGCGAACACTGCAGCCGCTCGGGTTCTGGCGAGCATCTGGCGCCCTCCGCCCAAGTCTCACCCGTTCGGCCTGCTGGCGGACGAAGCGGCACGTCGGGTGAAGGAGCTCCCCGCGCGCTGGAACGCTCTCGGCCGTCCGTTCGAGCGCCTGCTCCTCGACGCCGGGGTCGCTGCCTACCGGGAGCTCGGGCAGGCACAGGAGGGGGCCGTCGTCTGCCACCAGGACTTCCACGGCGGCAACATCCTGAGGGCAACGCGCGAGCCCTGGCTGGCGATCGACCCGAAGCCCCTCGTCGGCGAGCGCGCGTTCGACACTGCCTGGCTGCTCCGCGACCGGCGCGCATCGATCCTCACGGACCCGCACCCGCACCGCAGGATGCGCCGCCGGCTCGACCTGCTCTGCGGCGAGCTCGGGCTCGAACGAGAGCGCATGCGTGGCTGGGGGATTGCGCGCGCACTGGCGTGGGGAATCGACACCGGTGGCGTCCAGCGCGGCCACATCGAGTGTGCGAGGCTCCTCCTGGCCGTCTGAATGACAGGTGGTTCTGCGACGACGGCGGCGAGCCCGCGATGTCGTGACGGCCTCCTGGAGCCCCGGCGTCGGCGTCATCCCGATGGGATGGCGCACGTTTCCGGCAAAACGACTTAACTAGGGGGCACCAGCGGTTGTCGCAGCGAATGGAGGAGAGCGATGAGCATCAAGGAGACGGACACAGCGACCGAGTCGACCGCCGCGACGGCAACGGCTCCGAAGGTCGAGCACTTCACCCCTGACGAGCGCGCTGCGCGCGGCAAGGCTGCGCGGGCCGAGGTCCCGCGTCGCGTCCACGGCGAGTGGGAGTCGTCGCCCCATCGGCCGGATCCCGTCGACCTGCTCGAGGAGCAGGCGCAAACGCGCGTACCGGAACTCGTGCCGATCCGCTACGGGCGCATGCTCGTCTCGCCGTTCACGTTCTACCGGGGTGCGGCAGCGCTGATGGCGTCCGACCTCGCCGGCACACCCCGCACGGGGCTTCATGCACAGCTCTGCGGCGACGCCCACCTCTCCAACTTCGGCGCCTTCGCCGCACCCGACCGCCGGATGATCTTCGGCGTCAACGACCTGGACGAGTCGCTGCCCGGCCCGTTCGAGTGGGACGTGAAGCGCCTCGTCGCGAGCTTCGCCGTCGCCGGCCGCGATCGTGGGTTCTCGACGAAGGTTCGCGCCGGCATCAACGCCATGGTCGGCCGCTCCTACCGGGAGGCGATGCGCGAGTTCGCGACGATGGGCAACCTCGAGCTCTGGTATGCGCGCCTCGACGTCGAGGACGTCTTCGCCCGGTTCCGCTCGCAGGTGACCCCCGAGCAGCGAAAGCGGGCCGAGAAGAACCTCGCACACGCGCGCACGAAGGACAGCCTGAAAGCGTTCGGCAAGCTGACCGAGGTCGTCGACGGACGAGCCGCAGATCGTCAGCGACCCGCCGCTGATCGTCCGGCTGCACGACCTCGGCGAGCCGGGCCAGGTCGAGGCGTTGAGCGAATCCCTGGCCGGCCTGATCCGTTCATACCGGCGCACGCTCGCGGGCGACCGCCGCCGGTTGCTGGAGCGCTACCGCTTCGTCGACGCGGCGCGCAAGGTCGTCGGCGTCGGCAGCGTCGGCACCCGGGCGTGGATTCTCCTCATGCTCGGCCGCGACAACGAGGATCCGCTGTTCCTGCAGGCAAAGGAGGCGCAGGCGTCGGTCCTCGAGCCGTATCTGGGCAAGAGCACCTACGCGAACCACGGCCAGCGGGTGGTCGAGGGCCAGCGGTTGATGCAGTCCGCGAGCGACATCATGCTCGGCTGGATCCGCATCACCAAGGGGCTCTCGCTCGACGGCCAGGACCGGGACTTCTACATCCGCCAGCTCTGGGACGGGAAGGGCTCGGCGCTCGTCGACCTGATGGAGCCGAACCTCCTGGAGACCTACGCGCACCTGTGCGGCTGGACACTCGCGAAGGCGCACGCCCGCTCAGGCGACGCGATCGCGATGGCGAGCTATCTCGGCACGAGCGACGTCTTCGACAAGGCCATGGCCGCGTTCGCCGAGACCTACGCGGACCAGAACGAACGCGACTACGACGCGCTCAAGCAGGCCGTCGAGTCGGGCCGGATCACCGCGCAGACAGGGCTCTAGCCAGGAGCGCCTAGACGACCTGGACGAGGCCGGCGACGAGGAAGAAGACGCCGAAGAGGAGCGAGGTGTAGAAGGTGACCTGGTGCTGCTTGACGGCCAGGAGCTCCTTCGACTTCGCGACCAGCTCGTCGGCTCTGCTCCCCGCGACGAGGTAGACGGTGATCGGCGCCCACACGAGCACGCTCGCGAGCAGGACGTAGAAGGCGCCGAGCGCGAGCTCCTGGGCGCGCCCGAGGTTGGCAAGTGCGATCGTGGACGCGGCGAGAACGGTGATGACGAGCCGCTTCAGGCCGATGCCGAGGGTGACGCCGACCGAGAAGGCGGTGCGGGGCGTGACGCGCTCGAGCCGGTCGAGCACGCGCCGGGCTCGCGATCCGCCGGCCACGGCTCTCGGCGCGTCGGGGAGGTGGCGCGCCCGCTCGGCAGTGACGAGCAACAGCACTCCGACGACGATCTCCAGGGCCGCGGAGGCCGTGCTGCCACCCCCGCTCGGCGTCGTGACCGAGCCGATCGCGATCACGAAGAAGAGCGCGAGCGACTGGCCGAGGACGAAGCCGACCGCGAAGACGCTGCCGTTCACCCGCGCCCGCTTCGTTCCGAGGACGGCGAGTGTCGCGACCACGGTGCCGGGGCTCGCGGCGGCGAGCAACCCGTAGAGGAGGACCTGGAGAACGTTGCTCATGCCGCTCCCGGCAGCGTCGACGGCGAGGACCCGCTCCGCTTCATCCAGAGAGAACGATGCGGAGCTCGCGCCGCGGTGTGAGGTTCGTCCCCGTGACGAGGTCGCGAGTGAAGGGCGCCGTCAGCTCCGGCGAGCGTTGGGCCGGGTACGGCTGGTTCATGACGCTCGGAACGATCCTGCCGCTCGTCATCTTCCTCGCCGGCTATCTCGTGCACATCACGCTCGTCGGCGCGCCGATTGCACGGCGCTGCTACCGGTTCGGGATCTGGACCTCGACAATGGGACAGGAGCCACCGGGAAAGGACAAGTTCGAGGCGCGGGCGCAGGGCTCGGAGAGGAAGCCGCTCTTCGAGCGCATCCGGCCCTACTCGCCCCCGGGGCTGCTGGAGCGGCGCGGTCGGCCGGTGTCGATGACGGTTCGCGTGATCTGGTTCGTCTTCGCCGGCTGGTGGCTGGGCGGCGTGTGGGTGGTCATCTCGTGGAGCCCGTTCCTCTTGCCCTACCCGCTGCTCGACACGGTGGCCTCGCTCCTCGCCGAGCTCCCGTCCGTGATGACGCTCGCCCGGCCCGAGTCCTCCGCGCGATAGCTCGCGAGCAGCCTCCGCTGGTTGTCGCGCAGCTCGTTCTGGACGCAGCTTGCCTACGAATGGGCCGCGGACCCGCGGGCAGAAGGGAGCCGGGCTGAGACGACGTAGGAGACCACGACGGCGACGATCACGAGCGGCATCAGGGTCAGGCCGTCGGCCTCGAGGAAGACACTCACGATGAGAACGGACGTGAGGGGCAGTCCCAGCATTGCGACCATCGTCGCGCCGATACCCATTGCGGCACCCGCGATCATCGGCAGGCCGGGAAGGTGGGAGAGCGCGATGCCGCCGGCAGCGCCGATGAACATGCTCGGGAAGATGGGGCCGCCTCGGAAGCTGCTCAGCGAGAAGCTGTACGCGAGGCCCTTGCAGAGGACAACCATCAGGAGCGCGCCCACGGTCCAGCCGGCGGCGCCTTCGATCAGGCCCGGGAGCTGATCCTGCCCCGAGAAGAGCACCTCGGCCGAGCTTCTCCCAGTCACCTCGACGAAGATCAGCACGACAACACCGATCGCGACGCCGACAACGGGTGTCAGCAGCACCATTCGGCGTTCGACGATCGGCTGGAGCAGCAGCGCCAGCCGCTTGATGGCGGCGCCGAGGATCGCCCCGATGACGCCGATCACGATCGCCCACAGAAACTCGGCCACACGGGGGCTGCCGGCCGGAGGGATGTCCGGGACCGCGAGCGAGAAGGTGCCGAAGCCGGTCCAGTTGTCGAGCCCGATGAAGATCAGCGAGCCGACACCGGCAGCGAGCAGCCCGGGCGCGAGCACCACTCCGAGCATCGGGCCGCCGATCCCGGCCACCTCCATCATCAGGAACGCGGCCGGAAGAGGCGAGCCGAGGAGCGTGCTGATCGCGGCGAAGCTCCCGGCGGCGCCGATCACGACACTGGCCATCTCAGGCGCGTCGCGCTTGACCAGGTGGACGGCGAGGACTCCGAGGCCGCTGCCGATCGCGATCAGAGGCGCCTCCGGGCCGAGGACGACCCCGAGGCTGAGCGTGGCGAACGAGGCGATGACGATCCCTGGGAGCTCGATCGGCGGCACGGGGCCGGATGACTTGAACCCCTCCGCCGGCTTGTGCCCTGCCGTTCCCGGCAGGTGCCGGATCGTGAGCGCCACCAGCAGGCCGCTCAGCGCAAGCAGCGGAATCGGCCACCAGACAGGCTGGCTGTCGAAGCCGAGGTCGCCGGGCAGGGTGCCGTACAGATAGTGCTGTAGCCTGGTGAAACCCTCGAGAAAGAAGTATGCGGCCGCCGCCACCGGCACACCGATGATCGCGCCGAACACGAGCAGCACGACGTACGAGCGGCTCCGGAGAAGCTCGGCGGGACTCGGTGTAGCCCCTGTCGACGGCGCCGTATGCGCCTCCGGCTGACCCTCTTCTTCCACGCTGTTCTCGCTTCCGATAGTGATCAGGGACTCGTCGAGACGGCGACGGGATCCCGAAGGTCCAGGAGCGTACCTCCGCCACCCGAAGGAAGTCGTCGGCGGCGTTTCGCTAGACGTCTCGTGAGTCCCTCCTGGGTGTGGGTCGTGTTCCGAGCTTCACCCAGACGGGGTGATGTTCCGGAAGGGCAGCCTTCGTAGCCTCGCCGCGATGATCGGCGGAGTCGTCTCATGAGAGGAGCGGGGCTGTGAGCACGGACCTCAAGCGGGCCGAGGCGGGGGTACTCGGCTGGATCGACAGGGACATCACGGGCCCGATGGCGGACTTCCAGGACCCGAACCAGGAGTGGCGCCGCCTGTTCTCCGAGTTCTACGGGACGTTCTTCCTCGTGCTCGTGGCCGCGGGCGGCGGGATGATGGGCCAGGCGTTCCCGAACACGATCACCCGGACGGCGGCCGTCGTCGCGCCCGGATTGATGGTGATGGGGATCATCATGTTCATGGGCAAGGTGTCGGGCGCGCACCTGAACCCGGCGGTCAGCTTCGCCTTCTCGCTGCGCGGCGACTTCCCCTGGCGGCGCGTGCCGGGCTACATCATCGTTCAGCTGGCCGGTGCAACTGTTGCGGCTCTCTTTCTTCGAGGCGTGATCAAGGTCTCGGCCAAGTACGGAGCGAACTATCCTGCCCACGGCTATTCGGGCTGGCAGGCGCTCCTGATGGAGGCGGTGCTCACGCTCGGGCTCGTGAGCGTGATCCTCGGCACTGCCTCGGGCGCGCAGAACATCGGCATCTTCGGGGCGATCGGCGTCGGCGCCTACATCGCGCTCGCGGGTCTCTGGGGCAGCCCGATCTCTGGTGCGTCGATGAACCCGGCCCGCACGTTCGGGCCCGACCTCGTCGGGAAGACGTTCACCGACTACTGGGTCTACGTCGTCGGTCCGCTTGCTGGGTGCTGCGATCGCGGTCGGCTTCGCCTACGTGCTGCGAGGTTCGGGAGGAGGCCGGTCCGGCTCCGGCGCGGCCCAGGGAGACCTGGAAACGGAGGTCCAGAGGCCCGAGCAGGCCTAGAGAGTCGGAGGGGATGGTGGGGGAGAGACCTCGGTCCCGCCCCCACCCGAGGGCGATCTAGTCGTCCCCGCAGTTCACGAAGACCGGCTGGTGAATACCGGCGTGGTAGACCTTGCAGCCGTCGTTGCCCGAGTCGACGATGGCTGCCGACGCCGTCACGACGTAGATGGCAGCGGCCACGACGACGAGAGCCAGCAGGATCGCAAAACGCTTCATCCAGTTACACCCCCCTTCCTTGCCAGGTAACGAACAGGACTGGTGGCGATGATCCCCTGCGCGCCGGCGGTGATCATATATTGACTACCGGCCGCGCGTAGCCCCTGCCCGGAACGGGCAAGCTTCAGTGAGCGTGGTCGGCGAGTTGCTCGCGGGGCGGTACGAGCTGGAGGAGCTGAGCGGCTCCGGCGGCATGTCGCGCGTGTACCGGGCCCGCGACCGACAGCTCGGCCGGCTGGTCGCGATCAAGATCCTGCACGAACGCTTCGCGGACGATCCGGAGCACGTCGAGCGTTTCCGCCGTGAGGCACGCGCCGTCGCGCGACTGACCCACCCGAACATCGTCACCGTCATCGACCGGGGCGAGGCCGACGGGAGCCAGTACATCGTCTTCGAGCACGTCGAGGGCGAGGACCTGAAGCAGCTCGTCGGCCGCACGGGGCCGCTCCCGCCCCGGCGCGTGCTCGATCTCGGCATCGACATCGCGCGGGCGCTCGCGTTCGCCCACGCGCACGGCGTCGTCCACCGCGACGTCAAGCCGCAGAACGTGCTCGTGCGCGACGCCGTCGCCAAGGTCACCGACTTCGGGATCGCGCGGGCCGACGACGCTGCGCTGGGCGACGAGAGCACGGCCGCCGGCACGGTCCTCGGGACCGGCGACTACATCTCGCCCGAGCAGGCGGGCGGCGAACGGGCGACCGAGCGGAGCGACGTGTACTCGCTCGGCGCGCTCCTGTACGAGCTGCTCACGGGCTGCGTGCCCTATCCGGCGGACAGCGCCGTCGCCGCCGCAACGCGACACGCGACCGATCCCGTCCCGGACGTCCTCGCCGCCCGGCCCGACACGCCCGTGCGGCTCGCCGCGGCCGTCGAGCGCGCGATGGCGAAGGACCCGGCCGACCGGTTCGCGTCGATGGACGCCTTCCTGGCCGAGCTCGTCGCCTGCCGGAACGAGCTGCCCGCTCCGGAGTCGGCGCAGACGATGATCATCGCCGATGCGCCGGCGCCGGCCGATCCCGCTCGGTACGGGCGGTCGCGACGGCGGTCGCGGGCGCTGCCGGTGCTCGCCGTCCTGCTCGTGCTGGCGGGAATCGCTGCCGGCGCCTACCTCGCCTTCGGCCGCGGCCACGAGAGCACGCCGCCGAGCGCGAAGCCGTCGGCGGCCGTGCCGGTGGCCCTCCACGCGTCGTCCGCGTTCGATCCACCGCCCGGAGACGGCCAGGAGCGGAACGATCTCGTCGGTTTCGCGACCGACGGCTCGACGGCCACGTCGTGGCAGACCGAGCATTACACGACCGCCGCGTTCGGAAACCTGAAGAAGGGAGTCGGGCTCGTCCTCTCCACCGGCTCGGCACCGGTCGCGCTCGGGTCGTTGACCGTTCGCACTCCGACGCCCGGATTCACGGCCGTCGTCGAGGCGGCGGCCGGTGGCGGCCGGTTCTCGGTCGTCTCCTCCTCGCAGACGCTCGGCGACACGACGACGTTCAGGCTGCACGTCCCTGGTCCGCGCCGCCGCTACATGGTCTGGATCACGAACCTCGTCAGATTCGACACCGGCGATCCGACGAAGCCGTTCGGCGCTCGTATCAGCGAGGTCACCGGCTCCGACTAGATAGGCTCGCCCGCGCGTGGACGCGCTGACGACAGCCGACGGGCGCAAGCTCGCCTACCGACTCTTCGGCTCGGGCCCGGTGCTCGTCTGCCATCCCGGCGGCCCGGGCTTCTCCTCACGGTACTTCGGCGACTTCGCCGGGCTCGGCGAGCGCTTCACGCTGGCGATGCTGAACCCGCGCGGGACGGAGGGCTCCGACCGGCCGGCCGACCCGCGCGCGTATACGACCGGGGACTACGTGGCCGACCTCGACGAGCTCCGCACGCACCTCGGCCTCGAGCGCATGCTGCTGCTCGGCCACTCGCACGGAGGGGTCGTCGCCCAGGCGTACGCGGCGCAGCACCCCGATCGCGTCGAGCGGGTCGTCCTCGCGAGCACGCTTGCCCGTTTCCAGGCCGAGCAGGAGGCCGCGATGGAGGCGGGCTTGGAATCGAAGGCGGGGGAGCCGTGGTACGAGGACGCGATGGAGGCGCTTCGCGCCGAGCAGGCCGGCGAGTGGGGATCGGACGAGGAGCTCGGGGCGATCGCGCTTCGGGAGATGCCGTTCTACTTCGCACGCTTCGGCGAGCGTGAGCGCCGCCATCTCGAGCTCCTCGACGGCGAGCTCCTCTGCGGCGACGCGCTCAAGCTGTTCAACGAGGATGTCTTCACGACGTTCGACCTGCGCCCGGAGCTGCCCCGCATCACGGCGCCGGCGCTCGTGATCACGGGCGAGCAGGACTTCATCTGCGGGCCGGTCTGCGCGCACGAGATCGCCGCGAGCGTCCCCGGTGCACAGCTCAGCCTGCTCGGGGACTGCGGGCACTTCGTCTTCGTCGAGCAGCCGGAGCAGTTCGCGGCAGTCGTCGGCGACTTCCTCGGCCTCGCTCCACCGTCGGCTGCGTAGTCTCCGGTAGGTGGGCGTCGGGAACGACCAAGGACGGCCGCTCGCTGCCGGGAAGATCCCGCTCGAGCTCCTGAGCCGGCTGCTCGACGAACTTCCCACGCCTCCTCCCGAGCTCCGTCTGGGCGCGCGGATCGGGGAGGACGCATGCGCGATCGACGTTCCGGAGGGGGTCCTGATCGCCGCCGCGGACCCGATCACGCTGACGAGCGAGGACGCAGGGCGGCTGGCCGTTCTCGTCAACGCAAACGACGTCGCCGTCAGCGGTGCGCGCCCCCGGTGGTTCCTTGCAGTCGTGCTCGTTCCGCCCGGGACGACGGACGGCCAGCTCCACGGGCTGTTCAGCTCGATCCGGCGGACGCTGGCCGAGGTCGGCGCCCATCTCGTCGGCGGGCACACGGAGGTGACGCCCGCGGTGACGCGGCCGGTCGTGGTCGGACACATGCTCGGGATTGCCGCGGGCGACCCAGTGAAGACCGGCGGGTTCGGGCCGGGTGACGTCGTGGTCCAGGTCAGACCGGCACCGATCGAGGGGGCAGCCGTGCTCGCGCGGGAGGTGGTCGACGGATCCACGACTGTCTCTCCGGAGTTGCTCGAACAGGCGCGAGGCGCGCTCGACGGGCCGGGCATATCGGTCGTCGAGCCCGCGCTCCTCGCGACCTCGCTCGGCGCGACGGCACTGCACGATCCCACCGAGGGCGGCCTCGCAGGCGGGCTGCACGAGATGGCTCGCGCGGCGGGTCTACGCCTCGTCGTCGACCGCTCGGCGATCCTGTGGTTTCGGCCCGGCCTCGCCGTCTGCGAAGCCGTGCGGGCGGATCCCTGGGGCACGCTGGCGTCCGGCACCTTGCTTGCGACCTTTCCACCCGGGATCGCGAAGAACGCGCTCGAGGCGTTCGCACGCGAAGACCACCAGGCCGCCGACATCGGGCGCGTCGAGGACGGCGACGGCGTCTGGGACTCGCACGGCGAGCCCCTCGCCTGGCCGGAGGTCGACGAGGTCGCGCGCCTCCTTTCCGACGGAGAGCACGAGCCGCCCGTCGCTACGATCTGACCCGTGTCCGGGCATAGCAAGTGGTCGTCGATCAAACACAAGAAGGGCGCCGCCGACGCCAGGCGCGGCAAGCTGTTCTCGAAGCTCGCGCGGGCGATCATCGTCGCGGCCCGAGAGGGGGGCGGCGACCCCGCGGCCAACCTCGCGCTCCAGAACGCGATCGAGAAGGCGCGCTCGTACTCGATGCCGAAGGACAACATCGAGCGGGCGATCGCGCGCGGGGCGGGGAGTGAAGGCGACGGCGACGCGTACGAGCCGATCGTCTACGAGGGCTACGGTCCGGGTGGCGTTGCACTGATCGTCGAGGCGCTCACCGACAACCGCAACCGCACCGCCGCCGACGTGCGCCACATCTTCGACAAGAACGACGGCAACCTGGGCGGATCCGGCTCGGTTGCATGGCTGTTCGAGCGGCGCGGCATCGTGCTCGTGGGCGCCGAAGGCGTCGACGAGGACGAGCTGACGCTGACCGCGGCCGACGGAGGCGCCGACGACGTCGAGCGCGACGGCTCGACCTTCGAGATCAGCTCGGCACCGGAGGCGCTCTCCGGCGTGCGGGAAGCGATCGTCGGCGCGGGCTTCCCTGTCGAGTCGGTCGAGGTCGCCCTGGTCCCGAAGACGAACGTCACGGTCGAGGACGAGGCCGCCGCTCGCAAGATCCTCCGGCTGATGGACGCGCTGGAGGAGAACGACGACGTCCAGGACGTCTACGCGAACTTCGACATCCCCGAAGCTGTCCTCGAAACCGTCGCCTCCTGAGTAGCGACGCGGTGCGACGCGCGGCGAAGTCGGGGCTTTGCCCCGGCGTAGCTCAGGTCGCCGGGCACTCGCGACGACGAAGAAGGGGGCGCATGGGGGAAACCTGGTTTCCCCCATGCTGGACGTCCAGGACGTCTACGCGAACTTCGACATCCCCGACGCCGTCCTCGAAACCGTCGCCTCCTGAGTCGCGACGCGAACCTCGACATCCCGAGGCGGCCCTCGAGACGGCCGCGTCCCAAGAACGTCCCGGTTGGGCGAACAGGTTTTTCCCCACGCGCCTACACTGAGCAAGGCTTTGGCCGGCCTCTTCAGTCGCGCGCGCCGTCGCCCGAGGCGCATTCCCGTGAAGGTGCTCGTCCTTGCGAGCGCCGCGACGCCGCTCGTCCTCGCCGTCGGGTCTGCGCCTGCCGCCTCGCCGCTCCCGCCGAAGCTCGTGACACCGCGGAACCTGTCCGCGAGCGGCGCCGACGCGGTCATTCCCTCCGTTGCGACCGACGCGAAGGGCAACACCGTCGTCGCCTGGGCGCAGGCCAGGGGGAGCGACTGGACGATCCAGGCCGTCTACCGGCCGGCGGGCGGGAGCTGGGGCCTGCCCCGGGGGCTGTCCGTGCCCGCCAATCACGTCGCCTCGCCGCAGGTCGCGATCGCCGGCACGAACGTCGTCGCCGTGTGGGAGCGCTTCGACGGCAAGAACCTGATCGCGCAGACCGCTGATCGCGACCCGAAGACGGGCACGTGGGGGATTCCAACCTCGCTCTCGGCAGGCGGTCGCGACGCGCAGGCGCCGCGGATCGCGATCGATGCGCGCGGCGACACGGCGGCGGTGTGGGCGAGCGTTGGCCTCCAGGGCTGGACGATCCAGGCCGCGTACCGGCCGGGCGGCGGATCGTGGCTCCCGACCGCGGTGCTCGACGCGCCGCAGGTCGGAACGGCTGCGCCAGACGTCGTGGTCGACAACGCAGGCGTCGCGACCGCCGTCTGGACGGCGACGACGGGCAGCGGTTGGCACGTGTACGCCTCCTCCCGGCAGGCCGACGGCAGCTGGACGAAGGAGGTCTCCCTCTCGGATGCAGATCCGAGCGGATCGCTTGCGCCGCAGCTCGCACTCGAGCGCTCGAACGACGTCACAGCCGTCTGGTCGAGGTCGGTCGGCGCGATCATCGTGCCCGAGCTGTCGACCCGGAGCGCCGCCACCGGCGCGTGGAGCCGTTCGCAGCAGGTCTTCCCGGGCGAGGTCGGTGCGTTTGCGCCTCAGATCGCGACGAACCGGCGCGGCGACGGCGTGATCGTGTGGACGAGCTCGACCAAGGCCGGCCTGGTGGTGAAGGCAGCGGTCAGGCGACCCGGAAAGGCGTGGGGGGCGCCGAAGACCCTGGCCAAGGGCTCGGGGCCGCAGGTCGCGCTCGACGCGCAGGGTGCCGCGGTCGCGGTGTGGGCGACCTCGATCTCGGGCCTGTCGCGGGTCCAGGCGGCGAGCCTGGCAGCGACCGGAACGTCGTGGTCGCCGCCGCGGACGCTCTCCAAGGCCGGCGGGGATGCATTGACGGCGCAGGTGGCGCTCGATCCCGACGGCGACGGCGCCGTGGTCTGGGCCCGCTACGACGGCAGGACGTTCGTGATCCAGGGCGCCGGCTACGACGGCGCCGGGCCGGTCCTCGACAAGCTGTCGGTGCCCGCGACGGGCGTCGTCGGCAAGCGGCTGACCTTCTCCGTCGCGCCCAGGGACGTGTGGTCCGCCGTCGGGTCGATCCACTGGATCTTCGGAGACGGCAGGACGGGAAGCGGCAAGCTGACCTCCCACGTGTACACCGACCCCGGCCGCTACAGCGCGCAGGTCACGGCCACCGACCTGGCGGGGCGGGCGCGTACGCTGCGCCGCACGGTGACGATCTCGGTCGCCTGACCGCCTGGTCCCGGGGCGGAAGGAACGTCCGCCGTCCCGCCTAACCTCTGCACGTGAAAGTCCTCGGCATCGACCCGGGAACTGCTGCATGCGGATACGGAATCGTCCACGAAGACCACGGGCGCCTCAGGGCCGTGGACTTCGGGTGGTGGCGCACGAGCGCCCGAGAGCGGCCGGAGCAGCGCCTGAGGACGGTCTTCGAAGGCGTGCGCGACCTCATCGACCTGCACGCGCCGGCTGCCGTCGCCCTCGAGGAGTCGTACGTCGGCGCCGACGCACGCATCGCGCTCTCTGTCGGGCAGGCGCGCGGCGCCGTGCTCGTCGCCTGCGCGCTCGCAGCCGTTGACTGCCGCGAGTACGCGCCGAGCACCGTCAAACAGTCGGTGTGCGGCTACGGACGTGCCGAGAAGGACCAGGTGCAGCGCATGGTGAAGACGATCCTCGGGCTGCGCGACCTGCCGAGCCCGCATCACGCCGCCGACGCGCTGGCCGTCGCGATCTGCCACGCGCACGCCGCGCCGTTCCAACGGGCGGCGTCGTGATCGGACGGCTCCGCGGCGTCCCGGCCGGCCGGCGAGGGGACATTCTCGTCCTCGATGTCGGCGGGGTCGGCTACCTCGTGCAGGCGACACCGACGGTGCTCAAGGCGGCCGGCGACGCGGAGCTGACGGTCGAGACGTACCTCCACGTCCGCGAGGACGCGCTCCAGCTCTACGGGTTCGCCGACGGCGAGGAGCGCGAGCTGTTCGAGCACCTGCTCTCGGTCTCCGGGGTCGGCCCGAAGGTCGCGCTCGCGATCGTGTCCGGGTCGCGGCCCGCCGAGCTCCGCCGCGCCATCGCGCTCGACGACACGGCCCGGTTCGAGGCGATCCCGGGCGTCGGCCGCAAGACCGCGCAACGCGTCGTCCTCGAGCTGAAGGAGAAGCTCGCCTCCGCCGCGCTCGAGCCGGCCGCCGGGGGCGCGCCCGACCTCGTCGCGCGGGACGCCCTCGTCGAGCTCGGCTACTCGCTCGTCGACGCCGAGCGGGCGCTCGCCGACGTCGACCCGGAGCTGCCTGCCGAGGAGCGCGTCCGCCTCGCCCTGCGGAGGGCCGCGTGAGCTCACAGTTCCTCGCGCCCGTCCTCCAGGAGGACGAGGAGGAGCTCGACCGCTCGCTGCGGCCGCGCAAGCTCCGCGACTTCGTCGGGCAGGAGCGGATCAAGGAGCAGCTCTCGATCGCCCTCGAGGCCGCGCGCTCGCGGAGCGAGGCGCTCGACCACGTGCTTCTCGCCGGCCCGCCCGGCCTCGGCAAGACGAGCCTCGCCTACGTCGTGCGCGAGGAGCTCGGCGTCGGCCTCCGCACCGTCGCCGGCCCGGCGCTCGAACGGAAGGACGTGGCGGCGATCCTGACGTCGCTCGAGGAGCGCGACGTGCTCTTCATCGACGAGATCCACCGCCTCAACCGGGCCGCCGAGGAGATGCTCTACCCGGCGCTCGAGGACTTCCGCATCGACATCGTCATGGGCCAGGGCCCCGCGGCGCGGACACTCGCGCTCGACCTGCCGCCCTTCACGCTCGTCGGCGCGACGACGCGCACGGGTCTCCTGACGACGCCGCTCCGAGACCGGTTCGGGATGACCTTCCGGCTCGACTACTACGAGCCCGACGAGCTCGCCCGCATCGTACGGCGCTCCGCGCGCATCCTCGCCGTCGAGATCGCCGACGAGGCCGCCGAGGAGATCGCCCGGCGCTCGCGCGGCACGCCGCGCGTCGCCAACCGCATCCTGCGCCGCGTGCGTGACGTGGCCGAGGTTCGCCACGAAGGTGCGGTCACGGCCGGGATCGCCTACGAGGCGCTCGACCTGCTGGAGGTGGACGAGCACGGGCTCGAGCGCTCCGACCGCGCGCTGCTCGAGGCGATCGTCGAGAAGTTCGGGGGTGGCCCGGTCGGCCTCTCGACGCTCGCAGTCGCGCTCGGCGAGGAGCCCGACACGATCGAGGACGTCTACGAGCCGTACCTGCTCCAGCTCGGGTTCATCCAGCGCACGCCGCGAGGCCGGATCGTCACCGAGCTCGGCCGGGCCCATGTGGGCACGGCCGGCGCGCGGCCCGAGGCCGAGCGCGGATCGCTGTTCTAGTGCCCGAGCTGTGGGTCCCGGGGTCGGCCGAGGCCTCGAGCGACGCGCTGGTCGAGCGCATCCTGACGCAGATCGAGCGCTTCGCGAAGGAGCTCGGCGGCGAGGTGCAGGTCGAGATCGAGCTCCGCGACGGCTCGGTGATCCCGCTCGAGTCGATCCTCGCAGATCCCGGCTACGGCTTCATCACGCTCAGGCCGCACGGCCGCCGCAAGGAGGAGGTCGTCGTCCCGGTGGGCGCGATCGCCCGCCTTCAGCTCGGCCTTCCCGAGCAGCATCCGCCGTTCGGCTTCTCGAAGCCGGCCGCGGCCTAGCCGGCGCCGTCAGCGGCGGAACTGGAGCTCGTGCCAGGAGGGGACGGGCGCGAGCTCGAGGAGGGCCCGGTCGCCCCGCGGATCGCGGTATGCGAAGTCCGACGCTGCGTCGTCCCAGGCCACCTCGAGGCGACCTTCCTTCACGCGATGGTCGAGCCAGGCGCCGCGGAAGACGAGCTTGCGCAGCCAGTAGACGAGCGACTCGCCCTCGACGAGCGACACGCGCTCCCAGTGGCGGACGAGGTACCAGCCGAGGCCGCTGCGCGGAGCCTCGATCCGGCCGTCGGCGGCGAGCTCGACCAGATCCGACGTCTCGTCCTCGTCCAGCTCGTTGCGGTCCAGCAGGCCCAGCCTGACCGCTGCCGCGACGACCCGCTCCTCGAAATCCTCGCGATTGAACTGGAACCGGTAGGAGAGGAACTCGACCTCGTAGTCCTCGCCGGAGCGGTAGTTGGTCTCGGTCACGCCGAAGCAGAATAGCCGCGTCCTTTCGGCTGGTTCCGTCCGGCGCGCGCCGTAGCGTGGCTCGCGATGCAGTGGACCGTCGCCACCGGCTCTCCGGGCGAGGCTCGCCGGCTCTCCGAGTCGCTCGGCGTCAGCGAGACGACCGCCCGCGTGCTCGTGCGCCGGGGGTACGCGGACGCCGACGCGGCGCAGAGGTTCCTCGACGGCTCCCTCCCCGAGCACGATCCGCGGCTCCTCGGCGACGTCGAGGCGGCCTGCGAGACGATCCGCGACGCGATCTCCGCGGGGACGCGCATCTGCGTCCACGGCGACTACGACGTCGACGGCATTTGCGCCACCGCGCTCGCGGTCAGCTCGCTCCGTGCGCTCGGCGCGGACGTCGGCTGGCATCTGCCGAGCCGCTTCGAGGAAGGCTATGGGCTCTCCGGGCAGACCATGTCCCGGCTGGCCGAGGAGGGATACGGGCTGATCGTGACCGTGGACTGCGGCATCACCGCGGCCGAGGAGGTGGCCGAGGCGAAGCGGCTCGGCCTCCGGGTGATCGTCACCGACCATCACCGGCCCGGCGACGAGCTGCCGGATTGCCCGATCGTGGCCACGCGGCCGTCCGAGTACCCGTTCCCGGAGCTCTGCGGCACCGGCGTCGCCTACAAGCTCGCGCGGGCCCTCGGCGCTCCCGGCCTCGACGACCAGCTCGACCTGGTCGCGCTCGCGACCATCGCCGACGTCGTGCCGCTCGTCGACGAGAACCGCGCCCTCGCGATCGCGGGGCTCGCGCAGCTCAAGCTGGCACGGCGGCCGGGGATCGCGGCCCTGATGCGGACGGCGCGCGTCGATCCGGCTACGGTCGACGAGGGTGCCGTCGCGTTCCGGCTCGCGCCGCGGATCAACGCCGCCGGGCGCCTGTGCCGCCCCGAGGCGGCGCTCGAACTCCTGCTCACCGACGACCGGGACGAAGCCGCTCGGCTCGCACAACGTCTCGAGGAGCTGAACCGTGACCGCCAGGCGGTCGAGGACAGGATCCTCCGGTCGGCCGTCGAGCAGGTCGATTCCTGGCCGCCCGCCCGGCAGGCGCAGCGCGGCTACGTGCTCGCGGACGAGAGCTGGCACGAAGGCGTGATCGGGATCGTCGCGTCGCGGCTCGTCGAGCGCTATCGCCGCCCGATCGTGCTGATCGCCGGCAGCTCTGCTGGCTCGAACGTCGGTGGCGACTGGAAGGGATCCGGCCGCTCGATCTCGAGCTTCGACCTCCACGGCGCGCTCGCCGACTGCGCCGACCACCTCCAACGGTTCGGGGGTCACCGCGCCGCCGCAGGCCTCTCGATCCGGCCCGACGACGTCGACGCGTTCGCGGCGGCGTTCGCCTCGCACGCGGACGCGGCACTGACCGACGACGACCTGGCGCCGCCGCTCCTCGTCGACGCCGTCGTCCCCGGCCGCGCGTGCACGCTCGCGCTCGCGGACGAGCTCCGTCGGCTCGCGCCGTTCGGGCTCGGAAACCCCGGCGTGATGCTGCTCGTCGCGGGATGCGAGCTGACCGACCTGCAGACCGTCGGCGAGGGCAAGCACCTTCGTTTCCGTGCTGCCGACGAGGGCGGCCCGGCGGGGGGCGCGATCGCCTTCGGCATGGGCACGCAACTCGACCGCTGGCGCCGACCCGGGACGTATGACGTCGCCTTCAGGCTCGAGGCGAACACCTGGAACGGGACGACCGCGCCACAGCTCGTGGTCAGGCGCATCTTCGAGTCGCCCGAGCGCTACCGCGTCCTGCGCGCACAGTTCGCGGCGGAGTGGCGCGCCGGTCCCGACCACTGGCGCGAGACCGAGAGAGCAGTGTTCGAGGAGCTCGGCCTCGAGGAGAACGGCTGGCGCAGCCTGCTCGAATCCGCCACGTTTCGCGCCCTGCTCGAGCCCGAGGCCGAACCCGCACTCGCCGAAGCGGCCTAGTCGGTCCGGATGGACGCGCTGAGCACGTGACGGGGGCGGCCGCGCGAGCGCAGGCCGGCCGCGTCGAGCTCTACGAGCAGCCGCGCAACGCGGCGAAGTTGGCGCCGACGGCGCCGTTCTGCGAGTCGTGTCATCAAGACGGCCATGTTCGAGCCCTACCCGCGACTTCCTTCGGCAATGCTCGCCCTCGGCCTGATCCTCCGTTTGGGGGCGGAAGTACACTTGAGGCATGGCAGCCGTCCAGTCTGCCGAGCACCAGGATCTCCTCGACCAGCTGATCGCAGACGTCGAGACGTACAAGCCCGACGTCGACCGGGAGCTGTTGGAGAAGGCCTTCGCCTTCGCGGCGCGCGCGCACGAGGGGCAGACCCGGCGCTCGGGGGAGCCGTTCATCGAGCATCCGTTCGCGGTCGCGACCATCCTCGCCGAGCTCCACCTCGACGAGGAGACGCTGACCGCTGCGCTCCTGCACGATGTCGTCGAGGACACCGGCGTCGACACGGACACTGTCCGCGCCGAGTTCGGCGACGAGGTCGCAAAGCTCGTCGACGGCGTCACCAAGCTGACCCGGATCCAGTTCCAGAGCCGCGAGCACGCGGAGGCCGAGAACTACCGGAAGATGATCGTGGCGATGGCGCAGGACCCGCGCGTGATCCTGATCAAGCTCGCAGACCGGCTCCACAACATGCGCACGATCGAGTATCTCGGCAAGCAGAAGCAGATCCAGAAGGCAAAGGAGGCGCTCGAGGTCTACGCGCCGATCGCGCACCGCCTCGGCATCCATGCGATGAAATGGGAGCTCGAGGACCTCGCCTTCGAGACGCTGCACCCGCGCAAGTACGCCGAGATCACCGCCATGGTCGCCGAGCGCAGGGGCGACAGGGAGGAGCACGTCAAGAAAGCGTCGAGGATCCTCACGCGCGAGCTCGAGAAGGCCGACATCCCTGCCGACATCGCCGGCCGGCCGAAGCACTTTTACTCCATCTACGACAAGATGGTCCGCAAGGGCCGCGAGTTCAACGAGATCTACGACCTGACGGCCATGCGCGTGATCGTCGAGCGCGACGGGGAGGAGGGAACCCGCGACTGTTACGGCGCGCTCGGCCTGATCCACTCGCTCTGGAAGCCGATGCCCGGCCGCTTCAAGGACTACGTGGCGATGCCGAAGCTGAACCGCTACCGCGCCTTGCACACGACCGTCGTCGGGCCCGAGGGGAAGCCGCTCGAGATCCAGATCCGGACGCGCGAGATGCACCGCGAGGCGGAGTTCGGCATCGCCGCGCACTGGATCTACAAGCGCGGTCGCAAGGGCAAGGCCGACGAGGAATGGACGACGTGGGTGCAGCAGGTGATGGACTGGCAGGCCGACGAGTCCGATCCGCGCGAGTTCATCAAGACCTTCCGCACCGACCTCTTCGACGACGAGGTCTACGTGTTCACGCCGAAGGGCGAGGTGAAGACGCTGCCCGCGGGCTCGACGCCCGTCGACTTCGCGTACGCGGTGCACACGGACGTCGGCCACCGCATGGCCGGCGCGAAGGTGAACAGCCGCATCGTCCCGCTCCACTACCGGCTGCAGAGCGGCGACTTCGTCGAGATCATGACATCGAAGCAGGGTCGCGGGCCGTCCCGCGACTGGCTCTCGCTCGCCCAGTCGTCACGGGCGCGCAACAAGATCCGTCAGTGGTTCTCCCGCGAGACGCGTGAGGAGACCGAGCAGAAGGGCCGCGAGGCGCTGGAGGAGGCGCTCAAGCGCCAGAACCTGCCGATCAAGAAGCTGCAGGGCTCGGCCGTGCTCGCGCAGGTGATTCGCGAGACCGGCTTCAAGAAGGCCGACGACTTCTACATCGCCCTCGGCTCCGGGAAGCTGCAGCCGTCGCAGATCGTCCGCAAGGTCATCCAGCGGCTGAAGACGGACGAGGTCGCGGAAGAGGAGTCGCTTCCGCTCAAGCCGACCCGTGCGCAGCCGGCGACGAGCCAGGCGTTCGGCGTCAAGGTCTCCGGGGTCGAGGACGTGCTCGTGCGGCTCGCAAAATGCTGCACGCCGGTGCCCGGCGACCCGATCATCGGCTACATCTCGCTCGGGAAGGGCATCACGATCCATCGCGAGGACTGCCCGAACGTGAAGGCGCTGCGCAGGAACGCCGAGCGGATCACGCCCGTATCGTGGGACGGCGACGCCGCGCAGAGCTTCCGCGTCCAGATCGCGGTCTCGTCGTGGGACCGGCCGCGGCTCCTCGAGGACGTTGCCCGCACCTTCGCCGAGCACGGCGCCAACATCGTCGCCTACGGCGGCATGGTCGAGGACCAGCTCGCGAAGAACTGGTACACGGCCGAGATCGGCGACGTGAAGTCGCTACGGCCGCTCCTGAACGCGCTGCGCAACATCGACTCCGTCTTCGACGCCTACCGCGTCACGCCGTCGTGAGCGTCGCTCGCCCTCGGCTCGCTCCCGTGGGGGAAACCAGCTTTCCCGCACGAGCCCCCTCCTTCCAAGGGCCGACCTGGCCAGGGGAACCTCCCGGTTCGCCTCTGACCCCTCCACACGCTCCCGGGCCGGTCAGCCCGTGAGCGAGATCCATCCGGCGGCCGCGCGGGGTTTCTCGGCTGCCGCGGACGCGTACGAGCGCGGCCGGCCGGGCTATCCCGACGAGGCGATCGCCTGGATCGTCGAGCGCCTGCGGCTCGAGCCGGGGCGGAACGTGCTCGACCTCGCCGCCGGCACCGGCAAGCTGACCCGCGCGCTCGTCCCCTCCGGCGCCCAGGTGATCGCCGTCGAGCCGATCGACGAGATGCGCGAGCAGCTGTTCGCAGCGCTCCCGGACGTGGACGCGTTCGACGGAACCGCCGAGTCGATCCCGCTCCCGGACGCGAGCGTCGACGCCGTGACCTGCGCGCAGGCGTTCCACTGGTTCCGCGCCGCGGAAGCCGTTCAAGAGATCCACCGCGTGCTCCGACCGGGCGGCTCGATCGCGCTGATCTGGAACATTCGCGACCTCTCCGACCCGCTACAGGCGCGCGTGCAGGAGATCCTGGCGCCGCACGGCGCCGAGGTGCGCTCGCACCGCGACATCGATCCGCCGAGCCTGCTCGCCGGCGGTCTCTTCGGGCCGGTCGAGCACCGCTCGTGGCCGTATGTCCAGCGGCTCTCTCGCGCGCATCTCGTCGATCGCATCTCCTCGACGAGCTACATCGCCATCCTCGACCCGGATGCGCGCGCCGAAGTCCTCAGCCAGGTGCTGGAGGCCGCGGACGGCCTTCCGGAGCCGATCTCGATCCCGTACACGACCGACGTGTACCTGGCAGAAAGGGTCGACGCCGGCACGTAGACGGGGCTCACGAGTCGGCCGCGTACGGCGACCGGATCTACGCTGCTGCGCACGCGACTTCGCCGTCCCCCGGTCACTCGTTCGGGGGATCCCCGCGAAGATCCCTCGGTTGGGGGTCGAGTCGGCCGGAGAGGGGGGTCACCCGTTCGAGGGATCGGCCCCGCCAATTGGCATTCCTGCAGGCGCGTCATCACTGAAACGGGGGAACCCGTCCGAGGGATCAGACGTCGACGTCGTCTTCCTCGAACGCGGCGATCCGCTCCCGGATCCAGGTTGGGATCTCCTGCGCGCGCCGCCCGGCGAGATCGACGAGGACGAGCGTTTGCGTGGCCGTGACCATGAGCACGTCGTCGCGCTCGCGGTAGGCCGCGAACTCGTACGTCATGCTCGTGCGCCCGATCCTCGCAACCCGGCAGAACACCTCGATCTCGTCGTCGAAGATCGCGGGCGCGAAGTACTCGACCACGTTCGCGCGCATCACGAACTCCTCGCCCTCCCGCCGCTGGAGCAGCTCGAGCCCGCGCAGGTACTCGACGCGCGCCAGGTCGAAGTACGGGTTGTAGCGACCGTAGTAGACGATCCCCTGCGCGTCCGTGTCCGAGAAGCCGACGCGCGTCCGGGCAGACAGCTTGAACGGCGGCTTGCGGGTCGACGCCATCGGCGGAGCGTAACCCGGACCGCCCGTAGACTTGCGCGCGGTGAAGATCGGGATCATGCTGCCGATGCACGAAGGCGACGGGGGGATCGCCGGCTGGTCGACGCTGAGCGAGCTTGCCCAGGCGACCGAGGCGCACGGCCTCGACTCCGTCTGGCTTGCGGATCACCTCCTCTACCAGCCGCCTGAGGGGGAGGCGAAGGGCATGCACGAGGCGTGGACGCTGATGAGCGCCCTCGCCGCCGTCACCGAGCGTGTCGAGATCGCGCCGCTCGTCCTCTGCGCGTCGTTTCGCAACCCCGGCCTCGTCGCGAACATGGCCGCGACGCTCGACCTGGTCGCGAACGGTCGCCTGACGCTCGGTGTCGGAGCCGGCTGGCACGACCCCGAGTACGAGGCCTTCGGCTTTCCCGCGGACCGCAAGGTGAGCCGATTCGAGGAGTGGGTCGAGATCGTCGCGCGGCTCCTCCGCGGCGAGCAGGTGACGTTCGACGGCACGTACTACTCGACGAAGAACGCCGTGCTCGTGCCGGCGCCAGAGCGGAAGATCCCGCTCCTCGTCGCGTCGCACCAGCCGCGCATGCACGGTCTGACGGCGAAGTGGGCGGACTCGTGGAACACCGCCTGGTACGGCCTGCCGGACGACCGCTTCCGCGAGCGCGTCGAGGGAATGGATGCGGCGCTCGCAGCCGCCGGACGCGACCCGGCCGACCTCGAGCGAACGGTCGGGATCATCATGGTCGACCCCGACGAGCCGGACGAGGAGGATCGCGCCGCATATCCGGGAACGACGGAGGAGATCGCCGCGGCGCTCGGCGATTACGAGCGCCTCGGCTTCGGGCACGCGATCATGTTCCCGCAGCCGGCGACCGTGGCCTCGGTCGAGCGCGTGGCAGAGGCGGTCCGGCTCAGCCGCGGATAGCGGCGACCACTTCGTCGCGCTTCTGCTCCATCAGCTCCTGCGAGCGCGCCTCGAGGTTGAGACGGAGCAGCGGCTCCGTGTTCGACGGCCGCACGTTGAAGTGCCAGTCGTCCGCGTCGACGGAGACCCCGTCGAGATGCGACACCGTGCCCTCGGGGCCGAAGCGCTCCTCGAGCTCGCGCAGCTTGCTCTCCACGTCCGGAACGGGCGTGTTGAGCTCGCCGGTGATGAAGTAGTGCTCGCGAAACGGCTGCAGGATCTCCGACAGCCTCCTGCCCTTCTTCGAGACGACCTCGAGCATGAGCAGAAACGGCACGACTCCCGAGTCGGCCTGACAGAAGTCGCGGAAGTAGTAGTGGCCGGAGACCTCGCCGCCGAACACTGCGTCCTCCGCGCGCATGCGGTGCTTGATGAACGCATGGCCGACGCGGTTGACGAGAGGCACGCCGCCCGCGGCCTCGATCGTCTCCGGGACGGCCCAGCTCGCGCGGACGTCGTAGATGATCCTCGCGCCCGGCTCCCGCTCGAGGACGGCGTCGGCCAGGAGCGCGGTCGCGAAGTCCCCGGGGACGAACTCGCCCGCGTCGTCGACGAAGAAGCAGCGGTCGGCGTCGCCGTCGAACGCCACGCCGAAATCCGCGCCCTCCTCGAGCGTCTTCGCGACGATGAACTCGCGGTTCTCCGGCAGCAGCGGGTTCGGCTCGTGGTTCGGGAACGTCCCGTCGGGCTCGAAATAGCAGCGCACCGTCTCGACCGGTAGACGCTCGAGCACGGGCGGCAGCATCGCGCCGGCCATCCCGTTCGCCGCGTCGACGACGATCCGGAGCGGGGCGATCGCGGACACGTCCACGAACGACAGCACCCGGTCGACGTACTCGGAGTAGATGTCCCGCTCCGACAGGTCGCCTCTCCGGGCTACCGCTCCGAAGCCGGCGAGCGCCCGGTCTCGCACGTCGAGGAGTCCGGACTCGCCGCCGACGGGCAGCGCGCCGGCGCGCACGATCTTCATCCCCGTGTACTCCTTCGGGTTGTGCGAGGCGGTGACGGCGATGCCGCCATCGAGGTCGAGCGACCCAACCGCGAAGTAGACCATCTCGGTACCGGCGAGGCCGATGTCGAGGACGTCTGCGCCGCCGTCGCGCGCGCCCTCGATCGTCGCGGCGGCCATCGTGGGCGAGGAAACCCGCATGTCGCGGCCGACGGCGATGCGCCGCGGCTCGAACTGCTCCGCATAGGCCCGTCCGACCGCATATGCGCCGTCCTCGTCGATCTCGCTGCCGTGGAGGCCGCGCACGTCGTACGCCTTGAACACCCTGGGATCGAGCACGGGGGCGAATCGTACGGAAAGGGTGCTGCACGTGGGACGTTCGAGCCCTCCACGGTCGTTTCTACACTTAGTACATGGAGCGCAAGCTCGCCACCGTGTTGTTCGCGGACCTCGTCGGATCCACCGCGCTCGTATCAGGCGCCGACCCTGAGGTCGTGCGCCGCCGTGTCAACCGCTACTTCGCGGAGGTCTCGCACGCGGTCGAGGCGCACGGGGGCGTGGTCGAGAAGTTCGCCGGCGATGCAGTCCTGGCGGCATTCGGCGTGCCGCAGGCGCACGAGGACGATGCCGAGCGCGCGATCAAAGCGGCATTCGCGATCCACGACCAGGTGCGCGAGCTGGGCCTCGAGGCCCGGATCGGGATCGAGTCCGGCGAGGTCGTGGTCGATGACGGCGCCGAATCCACCTTCGTCACGGGCGAGGCCGTCAACGTCGCCGCGCGGCTTCAGCAGCAGGCCGGGTCGGGCGAGGTCCTGATCGGCCCGGTCGCACGTGGCCTCTCCTTCCAGGCCGTCGACGCCGAGGAGATCGGGCCCCAGGAGCTCAAGGGCCTGCGCAACGCGATTCCGGTGTGGCGGGCGACGTGCGCCACCGAAGGGTCGGGCGGCTCGTCCTCGAGCATCCGCGCCCCGCTGATCGGCCGCGAGTCGGAGCTCGAGCTCTTGACGAACACGTTCGACCGGACCGTCCGTGACCGGCGCGCCAACCTGTTCACGATCTACGGCGAGGCCGGTGTCGGCAAGAGCCGCCTGGCGCGCGAGTTCGTCGACGGGCTCGAGGGCGCGACGGTGCTGAAGGGCCGCGCTCTCCCGTACGGGGAGGGCATCACGTACTGGCCGCTCGCCGAGATGGTCAAGACTGTCGCCGGGATTTCGGACGACGACCCGATCGAGGAGGCGTTCGAGAAGCTCAAGGCCTGCTGCGAGGACGAGGCGGTCGCCGACCTGCTCGGCCTCGCGTCGGGCGTGCTCGAGGCGCTCGAGGGCGACCGCTCGCCGCAGGAGATCGCCTGGGCGGCGCGTGCGTTCGTCGAGAAGCTCGCCGAGACGCAGCCCGTCGTCCTCGTCTTCGAGGACATCCACTGGGCGGAGGAGCCGCTGCTCGACCTGGTCGAGCACCTCGCCGACTGGGTGCGGGCGCCTCTCCTGCAGCTCTGCCTCGCGCGCGCCGAGCTGCTCGACAACCATCCCGGATGGGGCGGAGGCCGTGTCCGGGCGACCGCGATCGAGCTCGAAGCGCTCGGCCGCCCCGAAAGCGAGCGTCTCGTCGAGGCGCTGCTGTCCGAGGAGGCCGACGGCTTCGAGCCCGACCTGCGCCGCGCGCTGCTCGAGAAGACGGAAGGCAATCCGCTCTTCGTCGAGGAGACGATCCGCATGGTGCTCGAGCGCGGCGGCCACGGAACCGTCGAGCGGATCCCCGACTCCCTGCAGGCGTTGATCGGTGCCCGGATCGATCGGCTGCCGCCGAGCCACCGCTCGGTGCTCCGCCGGGCGGCCGTGATCGGCCGCGTCTTCTGGGCCGGAGCGATCGAGTACCTGTCGCCGGACATCAAGGAGGTCGGCGAGGCGATCGACGACCTGCTCCTCCGCGACTTCCTCTTGCCCGAGTCCCGCTCATCGATCAGCGGCGAGGATGCGTTCCGCTTCAAGCACGTGCTCATCCGCGAGGTGGCGTACGCAGGCCTGTCCAAGTCGGCTCGCGCCGACCACCACGCCCGGTTCGCGAGCTGGCTCAAGGAGCACGCGGGCGAAGAGCTCGTCGAGATTCGCGCCTACCACCTCGACCACGCGGTGACGCTGCTCGAGGAGCTCGACGGCGAGTCGCCGGCCGAGCTCTCCGGCGAGGCGGCGATGGCCCTGACCAAGGCCGGCCAGCGGGCGCTCTCGCGCGAAGCGAACCGCTCCGCGCGCAAGCTGCTCCTCCGCGCCGTCGAGATCGAGCCGACGCTCGAGCGCCGCTACGACGCCGCCCGCGCCGCCTGGAGGCTCCAGGATCTGCCCGCCGTCTCGGCCGAGATGGAGCGGGTCGCCGCCGAGGCCGTCGAGCAGGGGGACCAGGCGACGGAAGGCAAGGCGCTCACGGCGCTCGCCGAGGTGGCGCTCTACCGCGACGCCGACGTGCCGCGTGCGAAGGAGCTCGCGGACCGCGCCCTCGACGTGCTGGACGAGCCGCTGCAGTTCCGAGCGCTGATGGTCTCGTCGATGATCTCCCGCTGGCAGGGTGAGTTCGACGAGCAGCAGCTCTACATGCGCAAGGCGCTTGCCCTGGCCCAGGAGATCGGCCGGATCGACTTCGAGGCCCAGGCGACGCGCGAGCTCGCCGACGCCGAGCTGGCCTCCGGGAACTTCGACGCGGCGAGTCGGCTGGCCGAGCGCGCGCTCGAGTTGGCGGAGGAGAGCGGCAGCATCGTCGCGCGCGCCTACGCGCTGGCTGCATCGGGACACATACGCATGCAGCAAGGTGACCTCGAGGGGGCCGAGGCCTGCCTCGAGCGCGCCCGGGGCCTGTTCGCCGAGGCCGGCGCGACGCTGCCTCTGGGCCGCACCCTCATGCGGCTGGCCGAGCTCGCGTCGCAGCAGGGCCAGCAGCGGCCGGCCGAGAAGCTCCTGCGCGAGTCGATCCGGACGCTGAAGACGATCGAGGACCGCGGCACGCTCTGCGAGAGCCAGCGCGCGCTCGCGGACGTGCTGACCGCGCAGGGCAAGCTGGACGAGGCCGAGCGCGTTGCCCTCGAGGCGATGGAGACGGTCGGCGTGCACGACGTCTCCTCCCAGGCCTCGACCCGCATCTCGCTCGCGGCCATCCGCGCCGCGCAGCACCGCGACGAGGAGGCCGAGCGGCTGCTGCGCGAAGCCTGGGACGCCGTGCAGGAGACGGGCTGGCGGTCGCTGGAGATCTTCGTCCTCGAGCGGCTCGACCAGTTCCTGCGCCAGCGCGACCGTGTCGACTCGCTCGTCGCCGAGCGGCTCGCGGTCCTCGCGCCCGCGGCCGCCATGGGCTCGGCGTTCGCGAGCAACGCCGAGCGAATCGCCTGACGCTCAGCCCAATCTCATTGCGGTTCGCGCAGGCGATGTCCGAGAAGTGCAAGTAGAAGCCCGAGCTGCTTGACAGGCTCGTTGTGGCTGTCACAATCGAACCCAGGCAGGACCTTCGCTGCGGCACAGCGGTCCGGAGACGTTCTTGAGTCCCGGCGCTGAGAGGAGTGGTTCAGGTGAGTATCGCCAGCCGAGGCGGCTATCGGCGGCGGGCACGATCGGGGTCATCCCGACAGATCGTTGAGCAGTTCAAGTATGTCGCGCGCGCGACGGCGGTGATGGTCAGAGATCCGGTGTCGGGCGTTGAGCGGGTGCGGGGGAGAATCGATCGGCGCGGTGACGCCCACGCGTTTCGGGCATGCGGGCTCTCGATCGAGGAGATCTATCCGGTTGACGGCCTCTGGCTGGAGCATCTTCACGAGGCGTTGGGATGGCCCTGGCCCTGCCCGACGCTTGCAGAGGGAGAACGGCTGCATGCCGAGGTGATGGCGTTGTTTGCCGCGAAAGGCCTGCCCGATCACTACCAGAACTGGTGCGACGGCGGCCCAGGCTTTACCAAGGCGGCCTGGTGTCTAACGACACATCTGAGGCCGATCACGGTCGTCGAGACTGGCATCGCGCGAGGCGTGACGTCGCGTCTGGTGCTGGAAGCACTCGCCCGAAACGGCACCGGGCGCCTGTGCAGCGTCGACCTTCCCGCGGTTGATTCGCAGTTCCACGCTCAGATCGCGATCGCCGTACCTCAGCATCTTCGACACGATTGGACAACCCTCAGCGGCACCTCCCGACGCCAGTTACCGCGCCTGCTCGCAGGCCTCGACGCCGTCGACCTGTTCATCCACGACAGCCTGCACACAGGACGCAATACCAGCTTCGAGATCACACAAGCCTCGAAGATCCTGAAACCCGGCGGCGCCCTCCTGATCGACGATGTCTACCAAAGCCTCGCCTTCCACAAGTTCACGGACACCACCAGGCTGCACTTCGCCTGCGTCGGCGCAAACGACGACGGCAGTTACCCCTTCGGCATCGCCATCGCACCCTAGAGTCCGGAGAGTCCGAATCTGAGACACGCGCAGCGCGAAACGGGTCAGGGCAGATCCTCTCTCTCCCCGAGCAGCACCGCACGGATCATCTGGTTGGACTCCTCGTCAGGGGATTCGGAGATCACTGTCGCAGGCCGCTGGAAGCGGGTTAACGCTTCGCGCAGTGGGCCAACTCTGAGGGTGCCCTCGCCGTAGGGAAGGTGCTTCGTCTCGTTGCGGTTCGCGTAGGCGATGTCCGAGAAGTGGATATGGAACGGCGTCGCAGGCTCCTGGATCCGGTCGGCGGCGGCCAGGACCTCGGCGAAGGTGTCGGCCGTCGTGAACGCGCCGTCCGAGGTCGCGTGCAGGTGCGCGAAGTCGAGCACCGGCCTGACCCAGACGAGCTGCGCGGAGATCCCGAGGACGTCCTCGGCGGTGCCGAAGTCGCGCACGCGGCCCATGATCTCGACGCCGAAGGGGACGGCGCGATCCTTGCCTTCGAGCCGCTCGCGCAGGTCGCCGAGCTGGTCGACGACGGCCTCGAGAGCCTCCTCGCGCGGCCGCTCGAGCAGGAATCCCGGGTGGAAGACCACGAGCTCGGCGCCGGCCGAGACGGCGATCCCCGCCGAGTGGTCGAGCATGCCGACCGCCATGCGGTACTTCTTCTCGCGGTCGCGATGGCCGAGAAAGGCCGCGATCGGCGCGTGCACAGAGAGCGCGATGTCCGCGTCGCGCGCCAGCTCGCCGAGCCGCTCCGCGAACGGGTAGCCGATCCAGAAGCCTCCCTCGCAGTCGATCTCGCAGGCGGTGTAGCCGCGTTCGACGAGGAGTCGAACGGCGTCCTCGGGGCTCTCGCGCGACGGCACTCGCGCGGGGCCGATGCGGATCCGGGTCATCGACTGGCACGCTAGCGGAGCGGCGGCGGCCGGCCCGGAAGCTCCGTCCGACCGCCGTTCTACGCTGAATCCATGGCCAAACGACCCTCCCGCATCGAGCTCCTGGAGCTCGACATCGACCTCCGGCTCGCCGACCTCTGGCGCGAGGCAGACGAGATCACCGAGTGGAACATCGAGATCGTCGCCGCGTTCATGCGCGCGGCGTACGGCAAGGGCTACTGCGACGCGCTGACGGAGGAGTCTCCGGGCGAGCTCTGCCACGAGCACGGGTATCGCGTGCCTCCGCGGCGGGCCGAGACGCAGGCGTAGTCGGCGTACGGCGCGTCCCGCGACGAGCCCGGGCTAGAATCGCGTCGTGCGTTCCAAGCGCGCCCCAGCGCGTCTGATCGTGGCGCTGTCGATCGCCGGCGCGCTCGCGATCTTCCTGCTCTACACGGCGATCGCCGGACAGGGGACGGCGACGATCAAGCCGAGCCAGCTGACGAGCCGCACGGGCCGCGTCCAGATCGTCGGTACCGTCATCGGCCCGGTCACGGGTAGCCCCTACTCGGCAGGGGGCCAGCACTTCCGGATGCGCGACATCGGCGGGAAGGTGTCGGAGACGGTTTCCATCGTGTACCGGGGCGACGAGGGCACGCTCTTCGGCACGTGGCGGCACATCCTCGTCACGGGGAAGCTCCGGAACGGTGTGTTCGTCGCCGACCGCGACTCGATGCTGACCAAGTGCCCCTCGAAGTACCTTCCGAAGAAGAGTTCCTGACGCTCGATGCCTGAGCTCGGCCGCGCCGCGCTCGTTCTCTGTCTCGGCCTTTCGCTGTACGCGACGTTCGCCGGCGCGCTGGCAGCCCACGAGCGCCGGCGCCGCCTCGCCGTCTCGGCGCAGAACGCGCTGATCGCCGCCTTCGGCGCGGCTGCCGTCGCCGCCGCCGTCCTGCTGACCGCGCTGGCCAGGCACGACTTCTCGTTCACCTATGTCGCCGACCACACGAGCCGCAAGCTGCCGACCCTCTACACGCTGTCGGCGTTCTGGGGCGGGCAGGAAGGCTCGCTCCTGCTCTGGCTCTTCGTGCTGCTCGCCTACTCGACGGCGGCCGTCTACTTCAACCGGGTCGCAGCGCGCGAGGTGATGGCTTGGGTCGTGCCGACGCTCGGCCTCGTCGCGTCGTTCTTCGCGCTGCTGCTCGTCTCGGTCGCGAGCCCGTTCCAGACGCAGGCTGCGCCGGGCGACGGCCTCGGTCTCAACCCGAGCCTCCAGAACCCGTACATGGTCATCCACCCGCCGATGCTCTACCTCGGCTACGTCGGGCTGACCGTGCCGTTCGCCTTCGCGATGGGCGCGTTGCTCTCGGGGCGCACGGACGAGCGCTGGATCGTCGCGACGCGCCGCTGGACGCTCGCGGCGTGGACGTTCCTCGGGGTCGGCCAGCTCCTCGGTGCGCACTGGGCCTACGTCGAGGTCGGCTGGGGCGGCTACTACGCCTGGGACCCGGTGGAGAACGCCGCGCTGATGCCGTGGCTGGCCGCGACGGCGTTCCTGCACTCGGTGATGGTGCAGGAGAAGAAGGGGATGATGAAGGTTTGGAACATGCTCCTCGTCGTCCTGGCGTTCTGCCTGTCGCTCTTCGGCACGTTCCTGACCCGCTCCGGGATCATCAACTCGATCCATTCGTTCACGCAGAGCTCGATCGGGCCGTGGTTCCTCGGGTTCATCTGCCTGATCACGGCGGGGAGCCTGTCGCTCGTCTACTACCGCCTGCCGCTCCTGCGCGCCAAGACCAAGCTCGAGTCGGTCGTTTCGCGTGAGGCCACCTTCCTCTACAACAACCTGCTGCTCGTCGCGCTGTGCCTGACGATTCTCTGGGGCGTCTGTTACCCGCTCGTCACGGAGGCGGTGCGCGGCCAGTCGGTGACCGTCGGCAGGCCGTACTACGACTTCTTCCTGCGCGTCTTCGGCCTGCCGCTGCTGCTGTTGATGGGGATCGGGCCGCTGATCGCGTGGCGGCGGGCGTCGTGGAGCTCGGTGCGGCGCGTGCTGGCGGTGCCGGCGCTCGTCGCGCTCGTCGTGGGCGGGATCCTGATCGCCCTCGGCGCGGGCTCGTCGCTGCCGGGGCTCTTTGCGTACACGTTCGCGGCGTTCGTGCTCGCCTCGATCGCTGTCGAGTTCGTGCGCGGAACGGCGGCGCGGCGGGCGGTCGCGGGCGGCGGCTACGCGCCGGCCTTCTTCGAGCTCGTGGCGCGGAACCGGCGGCGCTACGGCGGCTACGTCGTCCACGCCGCGATCGTCTTCCTCGCGATCGGGGTCGCCGGCTCGAGCGCCTATCAGTCGACCTACGAGACGGGCACGAGGGCGCTGAGACCCGGCGACAGGGTCGAGGTCGCCGGCTACACGTATGCCTTCCGGCAGCTCACGAGCACCCCGAACGCCGGCAACCACAGCGAGCTCCGCGCCTGCTTCGACGTCTACCGCGGGTCGAGCTTCCTCGGCCGTCAGTGCCCGGGACAGAACTTCTACTTCCGGGAGCAGCAGACCTCGAGCGAGATGTCGATCGCGTCGAGCTGGCTGACCGGCGAGGACCGCGACGTCATCCTCGGCGGCGTCGACAAGAAGACGAACGGCGTCTTCGTGAAGATCCTCGTCAAGCCGCTGATCAACCTGATCTGGCTGGCCGGGTTCGTCTTCGTCGCCGGTTGTCTGATCACGCTCTGGCCCGACGCGCGCGAGGAGCGACGCCTGGCCGAGCGCTACGGCGAGGCGGGAGCGATGGCGCGCGCATGACGACGTTCGCGCTCGTCCTCGGCGCCGGGCTCGCGATCGCCTGTGTCGTCTTCGTGTCGCGGCCGTTCCTCCGGGAGCCGGCCTTGGCGGCCGACGCCGACCGCCTGTACGAGCCGGACGCGGCCGAGCGCCGCCGGCTGTCGCTCGCGGAGGAGCGGGACCGCTCGCTCGCCGCGCTCAAGGAGCTCGAGTTCGACCACCGTACGGGGAAGGTCTCGGACGAGGACTATCGCGCCCTCGTCGGCCCGCTTCGCCGCCAGGCCGCCGAGGCGCTGCGGGCGCTCGACGGTTAGAGACCGCCGAAGACCTGCGCGAGCAGGAAGACGTTCAGAGAGACGATCAGGACCGTGACGACCGTTGCCGCCACGATCGTCCTGCGTGTGTTCACGAGCGAGCCCATCAGCCGCTTCCGGCTCGTGAAGAGGAGGAGCGGGATCAGCGCGAACGGGATGCCGAAGGAGAGCACGACCTGGCTGAGCACGAGCGTCCGTGTGGGGTTGAGCCCCACGGCGATGACGACGAACGCAGGCAGCATCGTGACGAGCCGCCGGATCCAGATCGGAATCTGACGCTTGATGAACCCCTGCATCACGACCTGTCCGGAAAGGGTCCCGACGGCCGAGCTGGACAACCCGGATCCCACGAGAGCCAGGGCGAACAGCGTGCCGGAGGCGCCGCCGAGGATCGGCTGCAGCGTCTTGTGCGCCGTGTCGAGCGCGTCGATGTGGAGGAGTCCGCTCTTGTAGAAGACGCTCGCGGCCATGATCAGCATCGCCATGTTGATCAGCCCTGCGATCGTCATGGCGATCACGACGTCGATCCGGGTGTAGCGGAACAGGCGCTGCGCCTCGTGGTCGGACTCGGGGACGATGCGGTTCTGCATCAGCGCGGAGTGCAGGTAGATGACGTGCGGCATCACGGTCGCGCCGATGATGCCGACGGCGAGGAGGAGCGCCTCGCTGTTCGCGAACTGCGGCGTGACGGCGTGCCGGGCGGCGATCCCAAAGGGCGGATGCGCGTAGTAGAGCTCCGCGACGTAGCAGAAGCCGATCACGACCACCATCACCCCGATCACGGCCTCGAGCGGCCGGAATCCGAACCGCTGCAAGCCGAGGATGAGGAAGGCGGCGATCCCGGTGAGCACGGCGGCCGGGAACAGGCCGATGCCGAACAGCAGGTGGAAGCCGATCGCAGCGCCGAGGAACTCGGCCAGGTCGGTCGCCATTGCGATCGCCTCCGCCTGGAGCCAGAGACCGATCGTGGCACGGTGGGAGAACTCCTCGCGGCAAACCTCCGGCAGGTTGCGGCCGGTCGCGATGCCGAGCTTGGCGGAGAGCGTCTGGATGAGCATCGCCATCAGGTTCGCGGCGACGATCACCCAGAGCAGCGTGTATCCGAACTTCGAGCCCGCGGCGATATTGGTCGCAAAGTTGCCGGGGTCGATGTAGGCGACGCAGGCGATGAACGCGGGGCCGAGGAACGGCAGGAGGTTCGCGCGCTTCTGGCCACGGAGGATTCGCTCGCCCGCGCCCAGCGAGCGCGGCAGTGCCTCAGTCCGCGTGGCCATCATGCCCGTAGTCTAGCGTAATTTAGACGACTCTAATTTTTTTTTAGCTATCTCGAAATCTGCCTTGTGCCCGGCGTCGAGCCGCGACCCGGAGGCGCAGCTGGCCCACATCCCCACCCAGGGTGGGGAGTCGTCCACCCGCCACCCGGCGTCGACGCTACCGGCCGAGGGCGCACCACGCTGTGCCCCAGGTGCAACAGAAGCGTGATTCTTCGCCCACAGCCGTTCCGGGCTGTCGTGGCTCTAGCTGCCGTTGCCGGTCGTGGCCAGGTGGAGGTCGGGCAGGTTGCGGTAACGCTCGTCGAGGTCGAAGCCGTAGCCGACGAAGAATTCGTCCGGCACCGTGAAGCCGACGTACCGCACCGGCAACTCCTCGACGAGTCGCCGGTACGGCCGGTCGAGGAAGGTGACGGCCGCGAGCGACCGCGGGTTTCGGAGCTTGAGCGTCCTGCTCAGCGTGTGCAGCGTCAGGCCCGTGTCGACCACGTCCTCGACCAGCAGGACGTCCTGCCCTACGACGTCGAGATCGAGGTCCTTGAGCAGTCGGATCGCGCGCGAGCCGCCGGTCTCGCGGCCGCCGTACCCCGCCAGTTCGACGAAATCGACACGATGGACGACGGGCAGCGCCCGCGACAGGTCGGCGAGGAAGATGAAGCTCGACTTCAGACAGCCGACCAGGATCGGCTCTCGGCCGGCGTAGTCCTCGCCGATCTGCGCGCCGAGTTGCGCGACACGCGACCCGATCTCGTCGGCGGAGAGGTACACCTCGCCGATCCGGGGGTCGGCGAACGAGGGCGTGGAATCGCCCGCTTCGGCCGCTAGGAGGCGAGGTCGAGTCTGTATCGCTGGGCCAGGCGCTCGATGTCGCGCTTGTAGAACAGCTTGACGTTGACGTCGGGATAGCGCTCCCGGAGCTTGCGCAGCTTGCGGTTCTTGCGAGTGACGAGCGACTGCTTCATCACCGTCACCTCGAGATAGAGAGCCTGTTCGGGGAGGAAGAAGTCGGGCGTGAACGCCTCGGTGATGCGCCCGTCCTCGTCCTGCTCGAGCACGAACGTGCGCGGCTCGTACTCCCACGGGACAGCGTAGTAGTCGAGGATCTTGGCGCATTCGAGCTCCGCCTCGTTCTGGAACTGAGGCGGAGATCCCCCGCAATACGCCTGGAAATCCGGGATTTCCAATGGCACCGAGTCAAGGCTAGCACCGGGCTCGGACGCGGCCGCGCCTCGCGCCGTCGCCTCCTGCGCCCGGAAACCGCAACCGGCGGGCTAGGATCACGCGCGATGGAGGAGACCTACGGCAAGCTCGTCGAGCGGCTCGGCGAGGTGCAGGACATCGCTGCCGCCGCCGGCGTCCTCGGCTGGGACCAGCGCACGAAGATGCCTGCGGCCGGCGCGCAGGCCCGCGCCGACCAGCTCTCGACGCTGACGCGGCTCGTCTACGAGCGCTTCACGTCGGACGAGGTCGGCAGCATGCTCGAGAAGCTCGGACCGTGGGGCGAGTCGCTCGAGTACGGCTCGGTCGAGGCCAGCGTGATCCGCGTCGCCCGTCGTGACTACGACAAGGCGCGACGCGTCCCGATCGAGCTTCGCGCCGAGATGGCGCGGGCCGGGGCGCTCGGCGAGCCCGTCTGGCGAGAAGCCCGGACCACGTCCGACTTCGCGCTCTTCCTGCCCCATCTGGAGCATGCCGTCGAGCTCAAGAAGCGGTATATCGACTGCTTCCAGCCGGTCGACGAGCCCTACGACGCCCTCCTCGACGACTTCGAGCCGGGCGTCAAGACGGCCGAGGTGCGAGCCGTGTTCGACGAGCTCAAGGCCGGTCTCGTTCCGCTCGTCGCCGCCATCGCGGAACGGGTCGATGCGGTCGACGACTCCGCGCTCACCGGCGACTTCCCCGTCGCGCAGCAGGAGCAGGTCGAGGGCACGATCCTCCGCGCGTTCGGCTTCTCCGACGACGAGTGGCGCGTCGACGAGACCGCGCATCCGTTCGCTTCCAAGGGCGGCCCGCAGGACGTGCGCTTGACCACGCACCATCGCGACCAGAATCTCACGTCGCTCTTCGCCTGCATGCACGAGTTCGGGCACGGGCTCTACGAGTACCAGGTCGACCGCAGCCTCTACCGCACGCCGCTCGGTCGCGGTGCGTCGCTCGGTGTGCACGAGTCGCAGAGCCGGATGTGGGAGAACATGGTCGGGCGCAGCCTTCCGTTCTGGGAGCACTTCTTCCCGCTCGTGCGCGACGCCTTCCCGGCCCAGGTGAACGGCCTCGACGCGGAGGGGTTCTACCGGGCCGTCAACCGCGTCCAGCCCTCGCTGATCCGCATCCACGCGGACGAGATCACCTACAACCTCCACATCATCCTCCGCTTCGAGCTCGAGCAGGATCTCGTCAGCGACGGGCTCGCGCCGGCGGACGCGAGCGAGGCGTGGGACGCGAAGATCGAGGAGTACCTCGGGATCGACGTGCCCGACGTGGCCGACGGCGTCCTCCAGGACATGCACTGGTCGGGCGGCGCGATCGGCTACTTCCCCACGTACGCACTCGGCAACGTCATCTCGGGGCAGCTCTGGGAGCGGATGCAGCGCGAGCTGCCCGATCTCGCCGAACAGGTGCGAAACGCGGACTTCGGCGAGCTGCGGGCCTGGCTCGCCGAGCACGTCCACTGCCACGGCCGCACGTACATGCCGCGCGAGCTCCTCGAGCGCGAGGTCGGCGGCGGCCTCGACCCGCAGCCGCTCCTCCGCTATCTGAACGAGAAGTTCGGCGCGATCTACGGCCTGAACGGCGCGTAACCCCCCGACGAACCGGGTCTCTACACTTCCGGCCATGCCGGGCGCCGCGGACGGCTCGTTCAGGATCGCCCACATCTCCGACCTGCACTGCGGGGGGCCGCACTTCGTCCCGACCCTGCTCGAGCGGGCGATCAGCGAGATCAACGACATGCAGCCGGATCTCGTCGTCTGCTCCGGCGACCTGACCACGTTCGGGTTCAAGCCCGAGTACGTCCAGGCCAAGTCCTATCTGGACAAGATCGAGTGCGAGTCGCTCGTGGTCGTCCCGGGCAACCACGACGCGCGCAACGTCGGCTATGTCCACTTCGAGGAGATGTTCGGCGACCGGAGCTCGGTGCTGCACGTCGGGAGCGTGTCCGTCGTCGCCGTCGACTCGACCGAGCCCGACCTCGACCACGGCGAGATCGGCCGCGGCCGCTATCCGTGGATCGAGGAGCAGTTCTCGTGGCCGGCCGCGCTCCGCATCTTCGTCCTCCATCACCACCTGCTGCCGGTGCCGGGGACCGGTCGCGAGCGGAACATCGTGTACGACGCGGGCGATGCGATCGAGTGCCTGCTGCGCGCCGGCGTCGACCTCGTGCTCTGCGGCCACAAGCACGTGCCGTACGCGTGGCGGCTCGAGGACATGTTCATCGTCAACACCGGCACCGTCTCCTCGCTTCGCCTGCGCGGCAACACGAGGCCCTGTTACAACGTCGTCCATGTCGAAGGCCCGCAGGTCGAGGTCTGGCGCCAGTATCCGTACCACGGGCGCGACCTGATCATTCGCTTCTCGACCGAGACGCTCAGGTACGAGAAGCACGTGGCCGGCATCGACTCGGAGATCACGCCGCGCACATGAGGGCGCTGGCGATCATCGACGGGGAGCACTATCCGGACGTCGTGCGGCAGGCGCTCGCGGAGCTTCCGTACGAGTTCGTGGCCGCAGTGCTCGTGGGCGGACAGGAGAAGCTGCGCGGGGGCGAGGGCTACGGCGTCCCGCTCGCGCCCGGGGTCGAGGAGGCGGTCGCCGAGCACGGCCCCGAGGTCGTCGTCGACCTCTCGGACGAGCCGGTGCTCGGCCCCGTCGAGCGCTTCCGGCTCGCGAGCCGCGTGCTGGCGCTCGGCGTGCCCTACGTGGGCGCCGACTTCCGCCTCGACCCGCCCGTGTTCGCCCCCGTCGGGGTGCCGGCGATCGCCGTGACTGGAACGGGCAAGCGCGTCGGGAAGACCGCAGTGACGGGCAAGCTCGCAAGGCTCGCGGCACGAAAGCGCGATGTCGTCGTCGTCTCGATGGGCCGCGGCGGACCGCCGGAGCCCGAGGTCGTCGAGTCGCCGCCGTCCGTCGACGAGCTCGTCTCTCGCGCGCGCGCCGGCGCGCATGCCGCGTCCGACTACCTGGAGACGGCGATCGTCGCCGGCGTCGTGACGGTCGGCTGCCGGCGCTGCGGCGGCGGGCTCGCGGGAGAGACCTGGGTGTCGAACGTCCTCGAAGGCCTCGCCGTCGCCGCAGCCCGTCGGCCCGAGCTCCTCGTCTGCGACGGCAGCGGTGCCGCGCTCCCGCCCGTCGCCGCCGACGCGCGTGTGCTCGTCGCCTCCGCGCTGCAGGGGGCGGACGTGGTCGCCGGCTACCTGAACGCCTACCGGATCCTCGTCTCCGACCTGGTCGTCCTGACCATGGCCGGGGCGGACAGCGCCGAGCTCCGCCGCCGGATCCAGGAGGTGAAGCGCGTGCCCGTCGTCGCGTGCGAGCTGCGCCTGCGGCCGCTCGAGCCGCTCGCGGGGAGGCGCACCGCCGTGTTCACGGCCGGACCGGCCCCGACCGGGCATCTCGACGGCGAGATCGTCCACGCCTCGGCGAGCCTCGCCGACCGCGTCGCGCTGCGCGAGGAGCTCAGGGCGGTCGACGCCGACGTCTACCTCGTCGAGATCAAGGCCGCAGGGATCGACGTCGTCGCGGACACGGCCTGCGCGCGCGGCGCCGCGGTGGTCTTCGCCGACAACGAGCCGGTGCCGCTTCCGGGCGAGGCCGACCTCGACGCCGAGCTCGCCGCGCTCGTCGAGGCGGCGGTCAAGGAGCCGGCGGTCGCATGAGCGACATGCATCCGGTCGAGCCGCCGTACTCGAAGACGATGCTGACGCGGGCACTGACGGCCGTCGGCCTGCCGACCACCCGTGCGTACGAGCTCGCCCTGCGCGTGGAGCAGGATCTCGCCGTCTACGGCGACTCGGCGCTCGAGCTCGAGCACCTCGAGGAGCTCGCCCGCTCGGTGGTCGGCGAGGAGGAAGGCGCGGCGGCAGTGCGGAAGCTCAGGCTCTACCGGGAGTTCAGGCGGCTCGACCTGCCGATCGTGGTGATGATCGGCGGGGGTACGGGCAGCGGCAAGTCGAGCGTCGCCACCGAGGTCGCGCACCGCCTCGGGATCACGCGCGTCACGTCCACGGACGTGATCCGCCACACGATGCGGGCGTTCTTCTCCGAGGAGTTCATGCCGACGATCCACTACTCGAGCTTCGAGGCCGGTCGGGCGCACAGGGGCGACGAGGACGGCAACCAGGTGGTCGCCGGGTTCCTCGACCAGACCCGCAACGTGCTCGTCGGCATGGGCGCCGTGATCGAGCGGGCGCTTGCCGAACGCTGGTCGATCGTCCTCGAGGGCGTGCACCTCGTACCCGGCCTCCTGCCGTCGATCGAGGGCGCGCTGGCGATTCACTGCATCCTCCACATCGAGGATCCGGACGCCCACGCCGCCCACTTCTGGATCCGTGACGCGACCTCGGAGGGCCTGCGGCCGGTACAGCGCTACATCGACGCGCTCGAGGATATCCGCCTGATCCAGTCCTCGATCGTCGAGCGCGCGCACCGGCACGGGGTGCCGGTGCTGGAGAACCGCAACATCGAGTGGACGATCACCGCCGTGATGGACCTGGTGCTGTCGAGCGTCGAGGCGCGCCAGGGCGTCGCCGGCGGCGCCGGCCGCTGAGCCGGTGCTCCTGAGCCGCGCTGCGAGCGCTGGGTTCCTCGTCGCGGCGGTGCTGCTCCTCGCGGCCTGCGGCACCAGCACACCCGATCCGAAGGCCCCGACGCACGCGTTCACGAAGGCCGACCGGCAGACGGCGAAGCTCGTCGACGTCCAGCAGGCAGACGTGCCGCTCGAGTATCGCCCGGCAGGCTCGCAGCTGAGCGGCCGCGAGAGGTGCGCCGCGGACCTGGGCGGGCTGACGCTGACGGCGGTCGACCGCTCGACGCCGTTCGTGGCCAAGGGCGCCGCAGGCTACGTGCTCGGCGAGGTAGACGTGTACGAGACACCGGCGCAGGCGGCGACGGCATTCCGCCGCGTGACGAGCTCGACGCGCCTGCGCTGCCTGCTGCGCATCGCACATTCTGCGCTCTCCCACTTCGACCACGGCCGGATCGCCGTCGAAGCCTTGCCGCCCCCCGCCGCGCCGTTCGGGAGCAGGATCGTCGGTCGCCGCTTCGCCGAGCAGTGGCGCGAGACCGGCGGCACTCACGTCGAGACGACTGACGACGTCTACGTGCTCGCGGGGCGCACGTTCGTGATCCTCTCCTTCTTCCGCGACAAGGGCGTGTTCCCAGCTGCGGACGAGGCGAGGGCTGTCCGGCGCATCGCAGCCCGCGCGCTCGGCGCGAACGCCGGCAGAACGCGCACGCATCCAGGCGGGAACACGACGAAGGGCGAGTAGACCCGTCGCGGCTAGACTCGGGGCATGCCTACACGCGAAGAGGTGTTCGAGGCTCTGCACCAGGTCGAGGATCCGGAGCTCGGGATGGACATCGTCGAGCTCGGCCTCGTCTACGACGTCGAGATCGAGGGTCCGAAGGTCAAGGTCACGCACACGCTCACATCGATGGGCTGTCCTGCCGGACCGATGATCCAGGAGGACATCGACTCGGCCGTGCGCTCCAATTTCGAGACCGTCGAGAACGTCGAGCTCGAGCTGACCTGGGACCCCCCGTGGACTCCCGAGCGGATGTCCGACGACGCCAAGTTCATCCTCGGCTTCGGGTAGAGACCAGCCGAAAAGCTGGTTGGTCGCGGCGCTTTCGGCCCCCCGCGGTCCGGCCTAGACCGGGAACAGAAGTCGTATGGCCGATCCGAGGGCAAGGAGATCCGTGCTCGCCGAAAGCAGGAGACACGGGCGCTCCTGCGGCAATCCTTCGCCACGAGGTTCGTGTCCCCCGAACGGCGGGCTCGCGTTGCCGGCGCGACCCGACTCACGCGTCTCGGTGCACGACAACTTCGCCCAGCACAACACGTTCGGCGTCCTCTACCGGAACTCGGGCGGCGGGTCGATCACGCACAACACGCTCAGCCACAACTGCGCGGGGCTGCTCGTGGTCACGGACGCGCCGGGGCCTGCGAGTGCGGTGACCATCCAGACCAACACGGTCAACGGCAACACGGCGTTCTGCTTCAGCGACGACGCGGGGCCGGTGTCGGGCGCGGGGATCGTGCTCGCGGGCGCCGACCATTCCATCGTCCGGAACAACAACGTCCAGTTCAATGTGCCGTCGGACTTCTCGGTGTTCCAGGGCGGGATCGTACTCGTGTCCGGCGAGGCGGGAACGCCAGCGTCGCACAACACGATCACCGGGAACACCGCGCTCCACAACTCGCCCGACCTGTACTGGGACGGCTTCGGCATCAACACCTTCTCGGGCCACCATTGCCAGACGAGCGTTCCGAGCTCGCTCTGCCACTAGTCGGTTCGGGCCGGCGGGGGCGATCGCCCCCGCCGGCCGCCGCTCACTCGGGGATGCGCAGGACGATCTTGCCCAGCTGAGCGCCGGATTCGAGCCGCTCGTGCGCGGTCCTGGCGTCGGCCAGCGGCAGCACCTGGTCGATCACGGGCCTCACGGCGCCACTCGTGACGAGGTCGAGGCAGGCTTCGAAGTCCCCGGCCGAGCCCATCGTCGAGCCGTAGACGTCCAGCTCCTTCCACCACATCCGGTGGAGGCCTGCCGGAGGATTGGGCCCGGTCGTCGCCCCGCAGACCACGATCCGCCCCCGCTGCGCCGCGACCTCGAGAGACGTCTTCCAGGTCGCGTCTCCGACCGTCTCGATGACGATGTCGGCGCCTCGGCCTTCCGTGAGCTCCTTGACGCGTGCCCGCACGTCCTCGCTCGCGTGGTCGATCGTCGCGTCGGCGCCGAGCTCTACGGCCCGCGCCAGCTTCTCCGGGCTCGAGGACGTGACGATCACGCGTGCCCCGAGCGATTTCGCGATTGCGAGCGCGGCCGTGGCGACGCCGCCGCCGATGCCCCAGACGAAGACCGTCTCGCTCTCCTGCAGGCGCGCCCGCGTGACGAGCATCCGGTACGCCGTCTCGAAGACGAGCGGGAACGCGGCCGCCTCCTCGAACGAGAGCTCGTCCGGGATCGGGTACACGTTCCGCGCCGGGATCGCGGCCAGCTCCGCGTGCGTGCCGTCCATCGCCTCGCCGATGACGTGCATGCGGCCGTTCGAGATCACGCCTGGGTTGATCACGACCCGCTGCCCGGGCTTCGAGGCCCGACGCATCCGGTCCGAGGGCCTCCACGACGCCGGCGCCGTCGGCGCCCAGGATCCGCGGCTTCGGCACGGACGGAAGGCCCTTGCGCACCCAGACGTCGAGATGGTTGAGCGACGCGGCCGCGAGCCGGATCAGCACCTCGTCGGCGCCGGGCTCGGGATCGGGCGCGTCCTCGTAGCGCAGCACCTCGGGCCCGCCGTCCTCGTGGATCCGGATCGCCTTCACGAGCCGCGATCGTACAGCGCTCTGCCCGGGTCTCGAAGTGGCCGTCCAGGCCCGCCCACGCGGAGTCGGACACGGGCGGGCCTCGGCCGGAGGGGCTAGGAGGGGCGGATGCGAAAGACCTGCGTCCCGAGGTTGTCCGGGATCCAGATGTCGCCGAAGGCTGCGGCGGCCGGGAAGGGGCCGGGGCCGGCGGGGAGCTTGCCGCCGACCGTGTTCGTCTTCGGGTCGATCCAGGCGACCGTGTTCTCGCCCTTGAGCGGGACGAAAACGAGTCCGTTCGGCGCGATGGCCGGATTGGACGGGTGCTGGCCGACGGGGACGGTGGCGACGACGGTGTTCGTCGCCGGGTCGATCCGCGACACCGAGTTGTCGAGTCGGTTCGAGACCCAGACGGCGGTGCTCGAGACCGCCGGGGAGTCGGGGCTCGGGTGGCCGACGTCGATCGTCGTGACCGCGTTCGTGGCCGGGTCGATCCGGAAGATCGACGTGCCGCTCTGGGATCCGACCCAGAGTGAGCCGGCGCCGAAGCGCAGGTTCGACGGCCGGCCGTCGACCTTGATCCGCTTGACGACCCGCATCGTGCGCGGATCGACCCGGATCACGACGCCGCCCGTGTAGTCGGTCCCCCAGACGGCCCCGCCGCCGAAGGTGACGTCCCAGAGCGTGTTCCCGGCGGCGACGCGCACGCGCTTCGTCACCTTCAGCTTGCGCGGGTCGATGCGCTCGACGTAGCCCGTTCCCCAGCCGTCGACCCAGACCGCGCCCGCGCCGATCCCGATGCCGCACGGGCTCGTCCCGACGGGGATCCGCTTCGTGACCCTGTTCGTCTTCGGGTCGATCCGGGCGACGTCGCTCGAGCCGTAGTTGCCGACCCAGACCGCGCCGTAGCCGCCTGCCTCCGAGCACGGGGCTTGTCCGGTGGCGATCTTCGCGACGACACGTGGTGCGCCGCGGGTGGCCGCGAGAGCCGCGGCAGTCATGAAAAGCGAGGAGAGCGGCGAGCAGGGCAACCGTCAGGCGCATCGTGTCACCTCGATGTGTAGGAAGTCCGAAGTCGGACTAAATACTACAGCTTCGGACTACTTTCGTCGAGGGCCGCGGCCCGGCGGGCGATGACGGCGCGCATGGCGCGGTCGAGCTCCCGAATCGCCTCCGCAATCTGCGTCGACGGCAGCGAGAGCTCGTCCTCGAGCGTGACGATCGCCTGCCGCCATGCCGGCCAGCTGCTCTCGAACGCCTTCTGGCCCTCGGCGGTCAGTGAGACGAGGTGTGAGCGTCCGTCGGCGGGGTTCGGCCGACGTTCCGCGAGGCCTCGCTCCTCGAGTCGGCGGATCCGGTCGGACGCGGTCGTCACAGCCGTGCCAAGGCGCGCGGCGACGTCCGTCGGCGTGATCGACCTGGCGGCGCCGATCAGGCTGAGGAGCCCGTAGCTGTCGGCGAGCTTCGGGTCGCCGAGGAAGTCCTCGACGTAGGTGCCCGAGACGTTGAGCGCCGCCATCAGGTCGAAGAGGACGTGCATCCGGGGCGGGTCGGAGGCGGGGTCCTGGGGGGAATCGCGACCGGTCTCCGGCGAGGCACGGGCACAATCCTCGCATGACCCCCACCCGGACCGGCAGAGACGAGCTCGAGCGGCTTGCAGAGGAGCTCGGCATCGATGCGATCGGCGCCGCGCGGGCGGAGCCCTACGTGGAGACCGAGAGGCACATCCGCGAGCGCCGCGCCCGCGGCCTGTTCGCCGACATGCGCTTCACGATGGCGCAGCCCGAGGTCTCGTGCCACCCGGAGCGTCTCCTTCCCGGTGCCCGCACCGTCGTCTCGGCGGCTCTCTGCTACTGCGTGCCGGCCCGGCTCCGGGCGCGGGCGAGGGGCGCCTCCCTCGCTACGCGTGGCGCGACGCCTACTCGGAGCTGCGCGCGAAGCTCGAGCGGCTCGGCGACCGCCTCGGCGGCTCCTACCGCGTCCTCGTCGACGAGAACCAGCACGTCGACCGTGAGGCTGCCGCCCGGGCCGGCGTCGGCTTCTACGGGAAGAACACGATGATCATCACGCGGCGCCACGGCTCGTGGGTCGTGCTCGGGACGCTCGTCACCGACCTCGAGATCGAGCCGGCTGCGCCGCTCGACGCTCGACTGCGGCGAGTGCACGCTCTGCATCGACGCATGCCCGACGGACGCGCTCGACGAGCCCGGGTGCTCGACTCGACCGATGCCTCTCGTACTGGACGCAGGCGCGCCAGACGATCCCCGAGGTGTATCGAGACGAGCTCGGCGACCAGGCATACGGTTGCGACATCTGCCAGGACGTATGCCCTGGAACCGGGGGATCGAGAAGCGGCGCGATGGCCAGGCGCTTCCGGCGGCCGCCGAGCCCGTCGTGTCGCTTGTCGACTGGCTGCGGGCCGCCGACGATGATCTCGCGGCGGTACGACCGCCTCTACGTGCCCCGAAACGACGGACGCTTTCTCAAGCGGAATGCACTCGTTGCACTGGGAAACTCGGGCGGAGAGGACCACCTCGGCTCGATCGAGGCGCACGTCGACGACCCGTTCCTCGCTGAATATGCAGTGTGGGCGGCCGGGCGGATCCGGGAGCGCGCTACGCGAGAGCGCGAATCCGCGACAGACCGAGCGAGCTGAGGAGCGCGCGGCGCTCGTGCCGCGACGAGCTCGCGCAAGTCGGCGGGCTCGATGACGACCGCTTCGCCGAGGAAGCGGATGATCTCGCTGACGAGCCACTCCGGGCTCCCGACCTTCTGGTCGGCGAGCGCGGTCCCGTCGGTCAGCTCCTCGGCCCCCCGCTCCACCTCCCAGCGCGCGACGGCCTGCGAGAACAGGATCCGCGCGACGCGTGCGTCGCGAAGCCGTACGGGCTCGAAGCCCTCGCGGGGCTCGAAGGTCTCGCCGGTGGGCTTCGCGCTCCGCATGCGGTCGATGCGGAAGCTTCGCTGGGCGTCGCGGGTCAGGTCGAACGTATGCACGTACCAGTACGGAAGCTGCCGCTCGAGCACGTACGGCTCGACGAGGTGGGTGACCGCCTGCTCCTCGCCGACCTTCCAGTATTCGAGCTCGACCAGCTTCCGGCTCTTGATCGCCGTGCTCAGGGTCGCGATCAGTGTCTCCTCGGCCTTGTCGGCTGCGGGCGAGGCGGTCTGCTCGAGGTCGAATTCCCCGAAGGTCTCCTCGAGCTTGCGACGCACCTTGTCGAGTGGCCGATGGGCCTCGGCAGCGATCATCGGCCCGACGAACTCGAGCGCGAGCCTGATCGCCCGCGCCTCGAGCGGCGTCAGCCTGGGCGGCGATCGGAACGTGTCGCCGAAGAGCTCCTTGTCGACGTGCACCTGCTCGCCGCGCAGCTCTGCGTACACGGCGTAGCAGCCCCCGCCGAAGTTGACGAGGTTGAGCAGGGCGAGGTGCTCCTCGAGCAACTCGGACGGGATGGCGAAGCGAGCGACGAGGTCGCTCGCCTGGATCACGGCCTGCGGCTCCTCGCCACAGGCTGCGAGCAGGTAGGCGAGGAGGGCCTGCAACACGCCGAACCGCTCCGGGTTCACGGGACCGGCTGGCCGCTCCGGGACGTCCTCGGCTCCGCGAGGCTTGAGCGCGGCCGCGGTCGGCGGTGCGTCGGTGTGGCCGCTGATGACGCGCCGGAGCCCTCGGGCGACGATCCGGCGGAGCTCGGGCGGCTCGACCGGCACGGCCCTTCCGTCGAGGCGCAGGATCCACGCCGCCAGATGTTCGAGGTCGGCGTATGGCGTCACGAACAGCCCGTCGTCGATCTTCCCGTGCTGACGATACGTGCGCTCGACCCACCACGCCGTATCGCCCGAGAGCTGGATCCGTGCCTCGCCGACTGTCTCGCCCATCTGCCATGGCGGGGGAGGGCGGTGCTTGGCGGCGCTGAAACCGGCAGGGAGGCGGAAGTCACGCTCACGGCGCGTCGCGAAGCGGATCTCGCCACGGATCCGAGACACACGGAACGTGCGGATCTCGTCTCGCCCGTGGTCGCGGCCGATCACGTACCAGCTCCCCTCGTGCGGTAGCAGCGCGTACGGGTCGATCGTGCGCTCGCGCGTCTCGTCCCGTGCGATCGACCAGTACGTGAACTTGACAGTCCGCTGCTTCGAGATCGCCGTCTCGAGCTTGCTCAGCCTGCCTGCAAGCTCGGGCGAGTAGTCGGGGTCGCGCACCTCGACTCGCTCCGCGATCTCCGTCGGCGCGTCGCTGAACCCCGGTCGGCCGAGCGTCAGGTTCTGCAGTGCGAGCCGGAAGGGCTCCGCATAGGCGAACTGCCCCTCGAGCAGGTAGAGGCAGGTCTGCAGAGCTGCGAGCTCCTCGTCCGTGAGCTCGAGCGGCGGGAGGAAGTAGCGCTCGGAGCGAAGCGTGTAGAGCTCCTCGCCCGTGAACTCGTCTCGCTGCGACTGCAACGGCACGCCGAGAGAGACGAGCTCGGCGCGGTCGGAGTAGAAGCGACGGGCAAACGCCTCGTCCGACATCTCCGAGTAGCCCTCGACGTTCTGCTTGACATCCCGAGCCGTGATGGGCCGCCGGTCCGCCATCAGGAAGGCGACCAGCGAGAGCTGTCGGATCAGCTTGTCGGTGTCATGCGACATCCAGTCGCGAGCTTACAGCCCGCGGATGGATCCGAACGCGGCGCTCGCGATACTTTCCTGGCTCGAGGTGCGAACGCGCGTCAGGCAGCGACCTTCGAGCGCTGCTCGAGGTGCTGGTGTGAAGGGCAGTACTCGCGCTCGGGAAGCGGGGTGCGCTGGCAGGGCTTGCCCTTCCGCGTCGTCGCCCGGCAGCGAGCAACGCCGCCGTCGAAGGCCCCGGCTTCGATCTGCTCCCGGATGAAGTTGCACGCTGCCTCGACGACCTGAGTCACGGCCCAGGCGACCTGCGCCTGATGGGTGATCGGGAAGTAACGGCGAATGTCCTGGAAGAGCGTGCGATCAGGGTTCGCGAAGTAGTGCGGATCCGTTGCCAGGCGTTCCATGGTCTGCTCGCACGAGAGGAGCACGGATCGGCGGTACTCGAGTTGCGTGACGGGGTCGACGTACGGATCGGTCAGGTCCTTGATCGACCGATAAATCGCTCTCGAGTACTGATACATGCCAGCCCGGATCTCGACTACTTGGTCGTCCATCATCCTCAGTATCTCGCTTCCCTGTTAACAGCCGGAAAAGCCTGATTAAGCCGCGGTTAACCAGCCTCGGTCGTCTCCTCGTGCCCAGCCTACCCCTTTCTCACCGTTGTTACAAAGTCCGACGCCGCCGTTTGCTACGAAGAGAACACCTCAACGTACGACCGGACTTGCATAGGCTCCCGGGAAGGTCCTGCGGGCCACGGGCAGGCCGGCCTGCGCCTCCTCGCGGGAGGCGTAGACGCCGCTGAACACGACGTAGTAGCCCGGATGGAGGCTCGGATAGCTCGACGAGACGAGGACACCCACCTGCGGCAGATGCCGACGGAGCCGAGCTGAGCCTTCGCCCGAGCCGCCGCGGCTCCCTGCGCGAGCGGCAGCGTCGCGAGAACGATCGTGTACCCGTTGCCCGCCGGCCAGGAGATCAGATGACGGCCCTTCGGAGTGGCGGACGGCTTCGTGGGTCGTGGCTTGGGCGCCGCCGGAGCGGGCCGGAGCGGGGAGACTGCGACGAGCGCAGGCGTTCCGCTCTCCGTCGAGCCGCCTGTGGCCGCGATCGCCGCGGCCGCGCCGACGGCGGCGACGAGCAGGGCGATGACCGAGGGAACGACCCAGGCCGCCACCGCGGGCGCCCTCCGCGCCGCCACGAGTCGGTTGCCGCACTCGAGGCAGTACTCCTGGTCCTGCTCGGCCGGAGCGCCGCACGTGCGGCACACGGAAACGGGAGGAAGCGCCACTAGCTCTCGGCGGCCTCGGCCGCGGGCTCCTGCTCGGGCTCGGCCCCGGGCTCGGGAGCGCCGGCCTCGATCTCGGGGGCAGGCCCCGTCTGGCGCACCGCACGGGCATCCGTCCGTAGGCCGCAGCGGGTGCAGAAGGCGGCGTCCTCGGTCAGTCCGTTCCCGCAGGCGGCGCACTGGCGTGCGGCCGGCCCGACCGACCGGCCGCAGGCCGCACAGAAGAGGGCCTCCTCGCCGAGTGGCGCCCCGCACGTACAGCGGGCCGGCTCGGGGAGCGCCCACGAAAGCCCGAGCAGCGAGTCGAGCGCCGCCAGGTGGTCGTCGACCTCGAGCAGTTCCTGGCAGCGCTCGCGAACCAGGTCCTCGCGGAACCGGTCGCGGCGGAACATCTCGAGCAGGAGGCCGCCCAGGTCGCGGAGGCGCTCCTCGCGGAACTTCAGGAGCGCGCGCCGCTCGCGGCGCAGCACGCCGGCAGGCGGGATCGTGCTCCTCGCCCGGTGTCCGTGACGTCGAAAGATCGGGCTCACGCGGTTTCCGGAGTGTAGGTAACCGCTACCGCGGAAGGCTGCTACGACCCTCGTCCGAGCCTTCAGTGCCTTGCCCTTGCTGCCGATGAGGAGGGCATGACGACGTTCGTGCTCAGCTTCTTCCGGCGCAGGCACCGCCGCCGCATCGCCGTCCTGCACGGCCCGCGGCACGCGTAACCGCCGTTCCCTCGCTGATCGGGCAACGTCCGGGTTCCGCGGCGTTGCGAGGAGCGGGTAGGCCGCCGGATAGGATCGCGCCGATGGAGATCAAGACCGTCGGCGTGGTCGGGCTCGGCACGATGGGGGCGGCATCGCCCAGGTCTGCGTCCAGGCGGGCGTCGAGACCGTCGGGCGCGAGGTGACGCCTGAACTCGCCGAGCGGGGCCGCGGCACGGTCGAGCGCTACCTCGCACGCGGTGTCGAGAAAGGGCGGCTCACGCAGGACGAAATGGACGCGGCCCTCGCCCGGCTGCGGCTCGCGACCGACCTCGAGGAGTTCGCCGGCTGCGACCTCGTGATCGAGGCGATCGTCGAGCAGGTCGAGGCCAAGAAGGAGCTGTTCGCTGCACTCGAGCGCGTCGTTCGACACGAGGCGATCCTGGCGACGAATACGTCGGCCCTGTCCGTCACCGAGATCGCGGCGGCGATCGAACGGCCGGAGCGCGTCGTGGGCATGCACTTCTTCAACCCGGCTCCAGTGATGCCGCTCGTCGAGGTCGTGCGCACGCAGCTGACCGACCCGGCCGTCCACGATGCGGCGTACGCGTTCGCCGAGCGGATCGGGAAGGAGCCGATCCGTTGCTCCGACACGCCGGGCTTCGTCGTCAACCGCGTGCTGATCCCGCTCCTGAACGACTGCGTCCGCGTGCTCGACGAGGCGGGGGTGACGCCGGAGGATCTCGACAAGGCGATGCTCCACGGGACCCGCTGGCCGATCGGGCCCTGCGCGCTCGTCGACCTGATCGGCATCGACGTGCATGTCCACGCCTCCGAGGCGCTGTGGGAGAGCCTGCGCGAGCCTCGCATGGCCCCGCCGCCACGGCTCGTGGCGATGGCGAAGGCGGGCCTGCTCGGCCGCAAGACCGGCCGCGGCTTCTACGCCTACGAGCGGTAGCGCCCGCCCGCGCGGGTGTCGACCGGGCTCGCCATCCCCGTCTTCTGGGTCAGCCTCGCGCTGACGCTGATTGCCACCGTCGCCTTCGCCCGGCAGATCGACCGCGCCAGCGAGCGGCTCGGTGTGTCGGAGGGCCTGCACGGCATCCTCACGGCGCTCGGCGCGGACGCTCCCGAAATCGCGACGGCGGTCGCCGCACTCGTGGCCAGCGAATCGAAGATCGGAGTCGGAGTCGTGATCGGCTCGAACGTCTTCAACCTCGCGGCGCTGCTGGGGCTGAGCGCGCTCGTCGCCGGCTACGTCCGTATCCACCGGCACGGCCTGCTCCTGAACGGCGGGATAGCGCTCGCGGTCACTGCCCTCGGGGCGGCGCTCGTGCTGGGCGCGATCGGGCCGGTCGTCACGACGATCCTGCTCCTGGTCGTGCTCGGGCCCTACGTCTTCCTACTCTCGATCCGGCCGGGGCGGATACGGAGGCTCGTGCCCGTGGCGCCGATTCGCGCCTTCCTTGTCATGGCTGTGCGGGAGGAGGTGAGCGACCTCCGAACCGGGGAGGCGCCGCGGAAGGCGACGCGTCGGGACATCGTGGATTTCGCCGTCTCGCTCGCCGGGATCGTGCTCGGTAGCGTGGGCATGGTGCGCGCTGCGACCGACCTCGGGCACCGCTGGGGCATCTCCGACGTCGTCATCGGGACGCTCGTGCTCGCGGCGCTGACCAGCCTGCCCAATCTGCTGACGGCCGTACGGCTCGCACTGCACGGCCGCGGGTCGGCCACGGTCAGCGAGGCGTTCAACTCGAACAGCCTCAACATCCTCGCCGGCGTCGCGATTCCGGCGCTCTTCCTCGCCATCGGGACCGCGACCGGCGTCGAGGTGTTCGCGGTCTGGTGGCTCGTCGGCATGACGCTCGTCGCGGTGGTGCTCAGCTACGCGGGACACGGAGTTCGTCGCTCCGAGGGCGCCGTGATCGTTGCGATGTACGTAGCGTTCGCGGTGGTGATTGCGACCAGGTGAGCACCTACGACCTTCTAGGCGGGCTGCAGCTCGAGGTCGACGGCTACTCGCTCGACGGGCTCGAGCGCGACGTCTCGAGCGACTTCACGCGGCGAACGACGGTCGTCTCGCTCCACGGGCGTGGCGAAACGGGAGTGGGCGAGGACGTCACGTACGACGCCGGCGAGCAGGAGCGCCTGCAGCACGCCGGCCCGGTACACGACCTCGCGGGCACGCACACGATCGACACGTTCTCGGAGCTCGTCGGCTCGCTCGACCTCTTCCCTGAGGCGGCGCCGAGCGTCGACGGATGGCGCCACTACCGGCGCTGGGCCTTCGAGAGCGCGGCGCTCGACCTCGCCCTCAGGCAGGCCGGCGGCTCGCTTGCCGATGCGCTCGGAGTCGAGCCGCAGCCGGTCACGTTCGTCGTCTCGATGCGGCTCGGCGACCCACCGGCGACCGGGCGCGTGCTCGACCTGCTCGCCGCGTACCCGGGGAGCCGCTTCAAGCTCGACCCGACGAGCGACTGGGACGAAGCGCTCGTGCGCGAGCTCGCGGCCCTCGATGCCGTCGAGACCGTCGACCTGAAGGGCGCCTACCGCGGCACGATCGTCGACCAACCGGCCGACACGGAGCTCTACCGGCTCGTCGCAGAAGGCTTCCCGAGCGCGTGGATCGAGGACCCCGACCTGTCTGACCCGAAAGCGGACGCGGCGCTCGAGCCGTACCGTGACCGGATCACCTGGGACGCGATCATCCATTCGGTCGCCGATGTCGAGGCGCTGCCGTTCCCGCCCCGCGGGCTGAACGTGAAGCCGTCCCGATTCGGCAGCCTGCGCGCGCTGCTCGACACCTACGACTACTGCCGCGAGCGCTCGGTCACGGTCTACGGTGGCGGCCAGTTCGAGCTCGGCCCCGGACGCGGACAGATCCAGTACCTGGCTTCGCTGTTCAGCTCCGACGCTCCGAACGACGTGGCACCCGGCGGGTTCAACGATCCCGTGCCGGCGCCGGGGCTGCCGACGACGCCGCTCGCCCCGGCCCCCTCGACGACCGGCTTCAACTGGGAACCCGGACCGGGTTGCCAGTCGCACCGCGAGGACATAGCGTTCAGGTCGCCTCCGGATGTTTCTCCACGACCAAATCGACCCGAACGACCGCTTTCGCGAGCGGCGGGACGCGTCGCGCCGACGTCGCCGGCAGAGGAGGGCGGTCGCCTTTCTCCTGATCGCCGCGGTGGTGGCGGCGGTCGCGGGTGGAGCGACGTACTTCTCCTCGCGCGGCCACGGTGCCGCAAAGGCGCAAGCGACGCCGAAGACCCCACGCAGGCCCACGCGACGAGCGCGTTCAAGGCGCGGCTGCCGGCCGAGATCCGCGGCGTTCACATCACCGAGGGGCTTGCCTCCATCCCCGGGAAGATCGAGACCTACTTCGCCCTCGCGTCACACGGCCTGAACACGGTCGAGCTCGACGTCGAGGACGAGAACGGCTACGTCGGCTTCGTCGACGCGGATACCCCCGGCACTGGCGAAGAAGGTCGGCGCCGCGCGTCCGTACTACGACGCGAAGAAGATGGTCGGGGGAGGCGCATCGCGCCGGCATCTACCTGATCGGCCGGGTCGTCGTGTTCCAGGATCCGACGCTCACGACCGGTGAGCCCGCGCTCGGCCTGCAGAGCAAGAACGGCGGCGTCTGGAAGACGTCGAGCGGCTGGGGCTGGGCGAACGAGTACGACCCGCGCGTCTGGAAGTACGACACCGACATCGCCGTCGCGGCGGCGAAGGCGGGGTTCGACGAGATCCAGTTCGACTATGTCCGCTTCCCGACCGACGGCGACGTCGCGGCGATCGTCTACCCGCACAAGCACGCCGAGCCGCGGTCGACGACGATCGACAGGTTCTTCAAGTACGCCGTCGGGCGCCTCCATCCGCTTCGCGTGCGCGTGTCGGCGGACGTGTTCGGCCTCTCCGCCTCGCGCGACCTCGGGATCGGACAGGCCCCGCACCGGATCGGCCGGGTACTGGATGCGATCTACCCGATGGTCTACCCGTCGCACTACAACCCGGGCGAGTTCGACCTGATCGACCCGGAGGCGTTCCCGTACGCCACCGTCGTCCACTCGCTCCGCGACTTCAACCGCCAGACGCGCGGTGAGAAGGTCAGGATCGTGCCCTGGCTGCAGGACTTCACGATCAAGGTCGACTACGGCTCGACCAGGTCGGAGAGCAGATCGACGCCGCCCGCGTGATGCACGCAAAGGGCTTCCTGCTCTGGAATCCCACCGGCATCTACACGTACGGAGCGCTCGCCCACGCGTCGCCGTGACGGGCTCAGCTCCTGCCTCGACCACACTTTCTTTACATTCCGCTCAAGGTCGGCACACCGCGCGGCGATAGCCTGAGTTCGTGCGCCCTTTGCTTCTGGTAGCTGCGATCGCCGTCTCCCGGCCTCGTCGCCGGTGTTGCCGCGACGAGCGGTGACGCCCGCTCGAGCACGCCGGGGGACGGTTGCCTCGTCGTCTCCCAGGGCTTCGGGAAGATCACGGTCACGCTCACGCGGGGTGTGATCTTCGGGCGGTTCCAGTCCGGGTCGCTGTCCTACAACGACCAGGGCGGCACACCCAGCCTCCCGAGGGTGTGGCAGGTCATTCCCGTCAAGCTCGGTGACAACGTCTGGAAGTACGGACCTGCGGACAACCTCCGCTTCCGTGCGACCGGGCCGACCCGGCTGACCGTCAACGCGACGTTCATCGATCTGAGCGTGGCCGGCCGGGGCTCGGCCGTTCTCTCTGCCGCGAACTTCGACCAGACCATCGCGGGATCGTTTTCCGTCGACGCCTCGAGCTTCTGCGGGGAGCGACTAAAGGGCCGGATGCGGCTGACGCCCGCCCGCTTCTCGATCTCGAGTCCGGTCGCGGGGTAGTCCCCGTCTTCTGGCATCCTCGCTAGGGATGGCACAGACCTCTCGAATCAATCCTGATCGTCGAGGACGAGAGCTCGATCGCGTCCTTCGTCGCTCTCTACCTCAAGAACACGGGGTACTCCGTGCGCACGGTCGGCAAAGGAGCCGAGGCGCTCGACCAGGTCTTCGTCAGACCGCCGTCGCTACCACGATATTCAACCTGATGCTGCCGGACATCGACGGCATCGAGGTCTGTCGCCGCATCCGCAAGACCTCCGACGTGCCGATCCTGATGCTGACCGCGCGGGACGAGGACGTCGACAAGATCATCGGCCTCGAGG